>NC_011144.1:1280000-3996255 GCF_000017265.1 Phenylobacterium zucineum HLK1
GGCGCGGTCCCCGCGCTCCGCGCCCGGGACGCGGAAGCCGCCTTCGCCGCGGGCGGGGCGCTCTACGACTCCTGCAACGGCTGCCACAAGATCTACGCGCCCGCCCTGCGCTGAGGGCCGCCCGTCCTGCGCCGAGGCGCCACAGGAGCGCCGCGATGCTGCGCGATGGGGCGGACAGTCCCCCGCCGGAGTCGCGCATGCGCCGCCTGATCCCCACCGCCCTCCTGATCGCCCCCCTGGTCGTTCTGACCTGGCCCGCCGTCGCCGTGGGCGCGCCCACCGAGGAAGCCCGGTCGGCGGTGGGGGCCTGCCTGTCGGCCGTGATCGACGGCGCGCCCGTGGCCGACCAGATCGAGGGGGAGGACGTCGAGATTCGCCGCCGCGCCGAGCCGGCCACCTGTACGGTGACGGTGACCGGGGGCGAGCCGGTGGCGGTTCGCGCCGCCGTCCTGGAGGCCCTCGCCAAGCGGCGCGAGCGGTTCTCGCCCGCCAAGACGAAGTGGGATCCCGGCAAGTTCGCCAGCCGCGAGACGTTCTGCAACATGCCCGCGGGCCGCTCGTTCAACGTCCTGGTCAGCACGGCCAAGCCGGGCGAGCCGCTGGTGCTGACCGCTACCGTGCTCGAGACCAAGGCGCGGGACGTCCGCTGCGACCGCGACGAGGGCCTGCAGACCCCGGCCCTGCCCGAGGAGGGCGGCTCAGGCGGCTGAGACCGCCTCGACGATCCGGCGGCGCTGGGCCTCGTCGGGGAGGGGTTCGGTCGCCGCGCCCAGGTTGTCGAGCACGTGGCGCGGGTTGCGCGTGCCGGGGATGGCGCAGGTCACCGCCGGATTGGACAGCACGTACTTCAGCATCACCTGGGCCCAGCTGGGGGCGCCGATCTCGGCCGCCCAGCCGGGAAGCGGCAGGCGCCGCACGCGGGCGAACAGGTCGCCGCCGGCGAACGGCCGGTTGACGATCACGCCCATGCCGCGCTCCTGCGCCAGCGGCAGGATGCGGGCCTCGGACTCGCGCTCGGCCACCGAGGCGTTGATCTGGATGAAGTCGAGCCGGTGGCGGGTCATGGCCGCCTCGAGCGCGTCATAGGCGCCCTCATGATAGTGGGTCACGCCCAGGTAGCGGATCCGCCCGGCCGCCTTCCAGTCGCGCAGCGTCGCCAGGTGGGTCTCGAGGTCGAGCAGGTTGTGCACCTGCATCAGGTCGATCGTCTCGGCCTGGAGCAGGCGGCGCGAGTCCTCCATCTGGCGCAGGCCCGCCTCGCGCCCGCGGGTCCAGACCTTGGTGGCCAGGAACAGGCCGGACCGCAGGCCGAGCTCGGCGGAAAGCGCGCCGACCGCCGCTTCGGCGCGGCCGTACATCGGCGAGGAGTCCACGACGCGTCCGCCGGCCGCGGAGAAGACGCGCAGGGCCTCGCGCGCCTGGTCCCACTCGGGCCCGCCGGGCGCGATGTCGAACGCCTGCCAAGTGCCGAGGCCGACGACCGGCAGCTGCTCGTCGGTGTTCGGGATGGCGCGGCTCAGCAGCGGGGTTCTGCGGAACGGGGCGGCGGGCATCTTCGGCTCCTCGGGCGCGGCGGCGGCCGGTTCGCGCGAGCAGCCGGCGAGCGCCGCGCCGGCGGCGATGATCTGGCGTCGGCTCCAGCGCATGGGCGGCTCCGCGGGGTCCGCCGGCATGATGCGCGCAAACCAGTCCTGGCGGAAAGTCCGGACGGGAAGGTGGGCCGGGACCTCAGGCGTTCCGGGCCATCAGCCCGCCGTCGACCGGGATCGTCGCGCCGGTGACGTAGGAGGCGGCCGGCAGGCAGAGGCTGAGCGTCATGTGGGCGACCTCCTCGGGCGCCCCGTAGCGGCGCAGGGCCGTGCGCCGCCTGGCGAAGGTCTGGCGGTCGGCCTCGGGAAGGCCTTCCGTCATGCCGGTGAGGATGGGACCCGGGCAGATGCAGTTGACGGTGATCCCCTCGGGGCCGAGCTCGACGGCGAGGGCGCGGGTGAGGCCGGTGACGCCCGCCTTGGCCGCCGCATAGGGACTGTCCCGCGACGTGGCGCCAAGGGCCTCGGTGGAGGCGATGTTGACGATCCGCGGCGCCTGCGAGCGGCGAAGGTGGGGCAGGGCGGCGCGGATGATCCGCTGGTGGGCGGTGAGCAGAACGCCGACGGCGCGGTTCCAGATGTCGTCGTAGTCCTCGGAATCTATGGGAGAAAAGGCAGAAATCCCGGCGTTGTTCACGACGATGTCGAGACCGCCGAAGCGGGCGGCGATCGCCGCCACGACTTCGCGGATCGCCCGTGGGTCCGAGACGTCGAGCGCCCAGGCCTCGGCGCTTCCGCCGGCGGCCTCGATCGCATCGGCGACGGCGCGGGCCCCGGCCTCGGAGACGTCGGTGACGGCTACGTGCGCGCCCTCGGCGGCGAAGAGTTCGGCGGTGGCCCTGCCCATGCCGCCGGCCGCGCCGGTGACGAGGGCGACCGAGCCCTTGATCGAGCGGCTGGTCATGAGAGCGAGAGGCCTCCGTCCACGATGAGGGTCTGGCCGACGACATAGGCCGCCAGCGGCGAGGCCAGGAACAGGGCCGCGCCGGCCATGTCCTGCGGCGTGCCCATCCGGCCGATGGGGATGGACCGGAGCGCCGCCTCGCGCCGGCCGGGATGTTCGGTCGTCACCTTGGTGAGCTTGGTGTCCACGAGCCCGGGGGCCAGGCCGACGACGCGGATCCCGTCGGGCGCCCAGGCCTCGCCCAGGGTCTTGGTCAGGCTGACCGCCCCGGCCTTGGAGGCGGCGTAGGCCGGATTGCCGCGGTTCGACTGGAAGCCGGACACCGAGCTGACCACGATGACGACTCCGCGCCGCTCGGCCAGGGTCTCGCGGAACTTGCGCGCGCAGTCCATCAGGCTGTCCAGGTTCACGGCCATCACCCGGTCCCAGCCCTCGGGCTCGAACTCGGCGCGGCGGTACTGGACCGTGCCCTGGCACAGCACCAGCACGTCCAGCGGCCGGATCGCCTCGGCCGCCTCGATGGCGGCGCGGTCGCCGACGTCCACCTGGGCGTAGGCGAGGTCGGAGAGGTCGGAGCCCTCCACCCCGGCGTAATCGGCGGCGCTGGCGCGGGTGCCCCAGACGTGGACGGCCGCTCCGCGCCCGCGGAAGGCGTGGGCGACGCCGTTGCCGATGCCGCTGGAGCCGCCCACGACCAGCACGGTCTTGCCGCTGAAATCGAGCTCGTTCACGTGTGGCTTCCTCCCCGCCCGATGCTGGCACGGAGGGCGTGGGGGTCAACGCTGACGCCCCGTCAGCCTTGCCAGGAGGCGCTGGGCCGGAGAACCATCGCGGCAAGAAGCGGGGAGGATCGCATGCCGCAGTTCCGGATGGTCGACGCGGGCGAGGTGCGCATCCGGGCGGCGCTGAAGGGCGAGGGCCCGCTCGTCGTGCTGGTCCACGGCTTCCCCGAGAGCTGGTTCTCGTGGCGTCACCAGATCGACCCGATCGCCGACGCCGGGTTCACGGCCTGCGCCATCGACGTTCGCGGCTACGGCGGCTCTGACAAGCCGCACCCGGTCGAGGCCTATGCGATGGAGCGGCTGACCGCCGACGTGGCGGGCGTGGTCCGGGCGCTGCAGCCGGGGGCGCCGGCCATCCTGATCGGCCACGACTGGGGCGCGCCCATCGTCTGGAACACCGCCCTGGCGAGGCCCGAGAGCGTGCGGGCGGTGGGCGGGCTGTCGGTGCCCTACCTCGGCATCCCCTCGCGCCCGTTCACCGAGGTGTTCGACGCGCTGTTCACCCAGAAGGGGCGGTTCTTCTACCAGGCGTGGTTCCAGAAGGAGGGGCCGCCCGAGGCGGAGGCCGAGGCCGATGTGCGCGGCTTCCTGCGCAAATTCTACTACGCGATCTCGGGCGATGCGCCGCCCGGCGCCTGGCCCCAGAAGCCGGCCGGCGCCACGCTGCTGGAAGGCCTGATCGACCCCGACCCGTTCCCCGCCTGGCTGACCGAGAACGAGCTCGACTACTACGAGGCCGAGTTCCGGGAATCGGGCTTCCGCGGCCCCATCAACCGCTACCGCAACCACGAGCGGGACTTCGCCTGGCTGCAGGGCTTCCAGGGGCGGACGATCGAGCAGCCGGCGCTGTTCATCGGCGGGACCAAGGACCCGGCCAGCACCGCCTTCGGGGGCCTGTCGGACCCGATCGCCGCCATGCGGCCCCACGTCCCGAACCTGGTCAGCGCACACATGCTGGAGGGCTGCGGCCACTGGACCCAGCAGGAACGGCCCGAGGAGGTCACGCGCCTGATCCTGGAATGGCTGAAGGGCCTGTGAGCGGCGGGATTCCGCGGTAGGGTTCGGGCCAGGACACAAGGGAGGACAGGCGATGCGCAAGCTCCTGATCGCCGCCGCGGCGCTCGCGGCCGGCATGATGGCGGGCTGCGGCCCGGCCGCGGCCCAGCAGGCGCAGTACTTCGAGGTTCCGAAGGGCGGGCGGCCGCACGACGTCGCCGCCGCCCCGGACGGGACCGTCTGGTACACGGCCCAGCGGACGGGGAAGCTGGGAATCTTGGACCCGAAGACGGGCCGGGCCGAAGAGGTCCCGCTGGGCGAGGGCTCGGCGCCGCATGGCGTCATCGTGGGCCCGGACGGTGCGGCGTGGATCACCGACGGGGGCCTCAACGCCATCGTCCGCGTCGATCCCAAGACCCGGGCCGTGAAGGCCTGGAAGCTGCCGGAGGACACCGGCTACGCCAATCTCAACACCGCCGCGTTCGACGGCCGGGGCCGCATCTGGTTCACCGGCCAGACCGGCTTCTACGGCCGGCTCGATCCGGCGAGCGGGGACATGAAGGTCTGGAAGGCGCCCGAGGGCCGCGGGCCCTATGGCATCACGGCCACGCCCGCGGGCGAGATCTACTACGTCTCTCTGGCCGGCAGCCATCTCGCCAAGGTGGACCTGGAGAGCGGGGCGGCCACGGTCATCGAGCCGCCGACGCCGGACCAGGGCGCGCGCCGCGTCTGGTCCGACAGCCAGGGGCGGCTGTGGATCAGCGAGTGGAACTCGGGCCAGCTCAGCCGCTACGACCCGAAGGCGGGGGCCTGGAAGAGCTGGATGCCGCCGGGCGAGAAGCCTCGCACCTACTCCGTCTACGTCGACGAGACCGACAAGGTCTGGATCACCGACTTCGCCGCCAACGCCATCCTGCGTTTCGACCCGGCGACCGAGACGTTCCAGAGCTTCCCCAGCGACCGGCCGGGCGCGAACGTGCGCCAGATGCTGGGCCGCCCGGGCGAGGCCTGGGGGGCGGAGTCCGGGACCGACCGCCTCGTCGTGATCCGGTACTAGGCGTGCTGGCGGCAAGCCTCGCTCTGATGCTGGCCGCCTCGGCGCCCTCGGCCGCCGAGGGCGCGCGGGTGTTCCAGCGCTGCTTCTCCTGCCATTCGGTGGACCCCGCCGAGGGCCATGTGCAGGGGCCGAACCTGGCCGGGATCGTGGGGCGCCGAGCGGGCACGCGGCCCGGCTATTCCTATTCGCCGGCCTTGCGGCGGGCGCGGGCGGGCGGGCTCGTCTGGACCGAGCAGGCGCTGGACCACTTCCTGGCCGACCCCGAGGCGATGATCCCGGGCACCGAGATGAGCATGCCGCCCCTTCGCAAACCGCGTGACCGCCAGGCGGTGATCCGCTTCCTCCAGACCACGGCGAGCCCCCGATGATCGAACTCTGGCACTGCCCCGACGCCCGCTCGTTCCGGCCGCTCTGGGCCCTGGAGGAGCTGGACCTGCCGTACGAGCTGCACCTGCTGCCGTTCCCGCCGCGGGTGCGCGCGCCGGAATACCTGGAGGTCAATCCGCTGGGGACCATCCCGGCGATGCGCGACGGCGAGACGTTCATGAGCGAGTCCGCGGCCATCGTGCAGTACCTCGTCACCCGCTACGGCCCCAGCGACCTGGCCGTGCCGGTGGAGGACCCCGCCTACGGCGCGTGGCTGAACTGGCTGCACTTCGGCGAGGCGACCCTGACCTTTCCGCAGACCCTGGTGCTGCGCTACCGCACCTTCGAGCCAGGCAAGGCCGAGGTCGTGGCCGACGACTACGCCAAGTGGTTCCTGAGCCGCCTGCGGCACGTGGACCGGGCGCTTTCGGCGGGCGACTGGCTCTGCGCCGGCCGGTTCACGGCGGCGGACATCTCGGTCGGCTACGCCCTCCTGCTGGCGAACCACCTGGGCCTGAGCGAGAGCTTCAGCCCACAGGTGAAGGCCTATTGGGAGCGGCTGAAGGCCCGGCCCGCCTTCCAGGCCGCCAAGGCCGCGCAGAAGATGGAGCTGTCCGAGGCGCTGTCGTCCTGACCCGCCGGCTCGGGAATCGGCCTAGGACAGGGGCGTTGCGCACGATGTCCACGGTCCGATGAAGCGGCTGGTCTTCGATCTCGACGGCACCCTGGCCCTCGACGAGCCCGAACGTCCCTATCCCGAGCGGCGCCCCAATGCGGCGGTGATCGCCCAGCTGCGCGCCTATCGCGAGCAGGGCTTCGAGATCATCATCTGTTCGGCCCGCAACATGCGCACGCACCAGAACTCGGTGGGCAAGATCAACGCCCACACCCTGCCGGTCATCCTGGAGTGGCTGGCCCGGCACGAGGTGCCCTACGACGAGATCCACGTGGGCAAGCCCTGGTGCGGGACGGACGGGTTCTACATCGACGACAAGGCCGTCCGGCCCAGCGAGTTCGTGAAGCTCTCGCCGCAGGAGATCCAGGCCCTGCTCGACGCCGAGCGCTGAGGCGTGGCGACGCTGCGGCTGATCATGTCGGGGGCGGTGGTCGGCCAGGAGCTGGCCGCCGAGTTCGGGCCCCTGCCGCCCGCGTTCCTGCCGGTCGGCACGCGCCGGCTCTACGACCTGCAGCTCGATGCGCTGGAGGGGGCCGAGGGCCTCCACATGGTGCTGCCCGAGACCTTCCGCCTGGCGGCGCACGACGCCCGGCGGCTGGCCGAGCGGGGCATCGAGGTCCTGACCGTCCCGGAGGGCCTGCGGCTGGGCGAGGCGCTGGTCTATGCGATCAACTCGGTGGGGGCGGGCGAGGGGCCGGTGCACGTGCTGCACGGCGACACCCTGATCGCCCGGCCGCCGCTGGACCGTCACGACGTCATCGTCGGCGGCCCCCGGGCCAACGAATACGCCTGGGCCGAGATGCGCCTGGGGCAGGACGGCCAGGTCCTGGGGCTGGAGACCACGGCGGCCGGCGAGGATGGGCAGGAGGGCCGGCCCATCGCCGCCGGCTACTTCAGCTTCTCCTCCTCGCTGGGGCTGCTGCGCTCGCTCACCCGGATGCGGGGCGACTTCATCGCCGGCGTGAACCACTACCTAGGCGAGCGGCGCATGGAGACCGTCCCGGCCGCCGAATGGCTGGACTTCGGCCACCTGCAGACCTTCTTCCAGTCGCGGTTGGCGGTCACCACGGCCCGGGCGTTCAACACCGTGCGGATCGACGGGCTGACCGCGCGCAAGTCGAGCCAGGACCGGGCGAAGATCCGCGCTGAGGCCCACTGGCTGAACGCCATCCCCGCGCCGGTGCAGATCCATACCGCGCGGCTGCTGGCCCATGGGGTGGCGGACGGGAACGCCTTCTACGAGACCGAGTACGCCTTCCTGCCGGTGGTTTCGGAGCTGTTCGTCCACGGCCAGCTCGGCCGCCACTCGTGGATGCGGGTGCTGTCGGCCATCGAGGCGCTGCTCGCCGCCTGCGCCGCCGACACGGGCGAAGGCTCGGCCGACGCGGCGCTGCGGGCTCTGTGCGTCGACAAGACGGCCGCGCGGCTGGAGCGTTTCGCCCGCGAGACGGGCTTTCCGATCGACAGGCCGCTGCGCTACGCCGGCCGGCCGACCCCCTCGCTCACCGAGATCGCGGAGCGGCTGGCGCAGGCCCTGGACCTGGAGAGCGGCCGGCGCGAGTGCGTCATGCACGGCGACCTGTGCTTCTCGAACCTGCTCTACGACAGCCGCCTGCGCCGGGTGCGCGCGCTCGACCCGCGCGGCCTGGTGGGGGAGCGGCCGGGGATCTACGGCGACCTGCGCTACGACCTCGCCAAGCTCGCCCACTCGGCGGTGGGCCGCTACGACCAGATCATCGCCGGCCGCTACGACCTGGCCGAGGCCGACGGCGACTTCGAGCTGACCTTCGAGGAGATCGCCGCCCAGCCCTGGCTGGAGGGAGCGCTCGGCGAGATGCGGGTCGACGGCGCGGAGGCGCTCTCGCTCACCGTGCAGGCCGCGATGACGGGGCTGTTCCTGTCGATGCTGCCGCTGCACGCCGACCGGCCCGACCGCCAGCGGGCGTTCCTGGCCAATGCGCTGCGGCTCCACCGGGACCTCGAAGCCGGATGATCGTCATTCCCATGGCGGGCCGCTCGCAGCGGTTCCTCGACGCCGGCTACGACCGGCCCAAGCACGCCCTGCCGCTGCACGGCCGCAGCGTCTTCGACCATGCGGTAGGCAGCTTCGCCGCCGAGTTCGAGCGCACGCCCTTCCTGATCATCGCCAGGGGCGAGGCGGCGGACTACGCGCGCCAGGCCGGCGCCGCGCTGGGCGTAAAGGACTGCACGGTGGTGGCCCTGGATCGTCCGACGGCCGGCCAGGCCGAGACGGTGGCCCTGGGCCTGGAGGCGGCCGGGACCGCGGCCGAGACGCCGCTGACCATCTTCAACATCGACACCTTCCGGCCGGGCTTCCGTTTCCCGGGCGCGCCGTTGGCCGGGATGGACGGCTGGCTCGAGGTGTTCCGGGGGGAGGGGGCCAACTGGTCCTACGTCCGGCCGGGTGCGGGCGAGGCGCCGCTGGCGCTGGAGACCGCCGAGAAGCGGCCTATCTCGGATCTGTGCTGCACCGGCCTCTACCACTTCGCCCGCGCGGCGGACTTCGCCTGGGCGCTCGCCGAGGAGCGCAAGGCGCCGCAGGCGGCCGAGCTCTATGTGGCGCCGATCTACAATCACCTGATCCGCGCCGGCCGACGGATCGGCTACCGGCTGATCGGCCGGGACGAGGTGGTCTTCTGCGGCACGCCGGCGGAATACGAGGCGCTGCTCAGCGGGCCTGCTTCACCGCCTTGACGATGCGGGCGGCGCGATCGGACCGAGCGGTGCTCGGCCATGGCCCGCTTCCAGCCGCCGCGGGCGATCCCCGCGAGCCTTGGCGTGTCGGACATCAGCTCCAGGATCTGGCCCGGCGCCTCGTCCAGCCGGTTCCAGGCGAAGGTGATGATCTCGCGGCCTTCCTTGAAGGCGTCGGCGTAGTAGCGGCTGGCGTCCGAGACGACCGCCGCGCCCGCGCACATGGCGGTGAAGACGCGCTCGTGGCCGCCGGCGACGAAGCCGTTGTTGGTGTTGAGCACCAGCCGCGCGCGCCGCAGCAGGTGCAGCGTCTCCTCGAAGCTGCCGACGCCGCCGTAGACGAAGGACGGATAGCGCTGCGCCAGCGGCTCCCAGCCGTTGCCGTAGACGTGCAGCGGGGCCCCGGCGGCGCCCAGGGCGTGGAGCAGCCGGTCGCGGTGGTAGGCCTCGGCGAACGCCTGCGGGGTTTGCAGCAGGGGCACGAGCTGGTCGAACAGGTCGGCGGTGAGCTGGGCGCCGCGGGCGGCCATGGCGGCCTTCAGCGCATCCAGGATCGGCAGGCGGGCGTCGGCCGCCATCCGGTCGGCGACCTCGGCCACCAGGTCCCGGGCCGGGCTGGCCTCCCAGGCCGCCCAGGCCGGCTGCGGCGCGCCGCGGTAGGTGCCGGTGAAGAGCAGGGGAATGTCGCGGGCGCCGAACGCCTCGTCCGAGGCGTCCACCGGCTCGGGCAGCTCGTTGGCGCCGGGGGGCAGGAAGCCCACCTGGGCGATCTTCGCCGTCGGCCAGGCCGAGACGAACTGCACATGGCTGCGGTCGAGGAAGAAGGCGACGTGCCGGCGGATCGGCGCGGTCACCCGGGGCGCCTGGTGGACGGGATGATCCACGTGCAGGGTGGCGTAGACGACCCCGAGCTGGTCGTAGACCGAGGCTCCGCCGCTGGAGAGCTCGGCGCCGAGCCCGCCGATCCCGAAGTAGCAGTCCGGCGGGGCGCCGAAGGTCGCCTGCAGCTCGCCCTGGCCCTCGGGCGCCGCCAGGTCGACCACCTGGACCTCGTGCGCCAGCTCGCGCAGGGCGGCGGCGAGCTGGTCGACGTGCAGCCGCAGCGAGCCGTACTGCGACTGCCCCTTCATCAGCACGAACTTCATCGACCGTTCCCCCAACGCTGAGGTTCCCGGTCTAGGGCGGTTCGGGCGGGGAATGGAAGCGTGGCCCCCTTACGTGGCGTCGGCGTTGCGGGCGGGGCGCATTGGCATAGGCTTGGGCCCAAGAACCAAAGACAACGGGAGGATCGCCATGAGCCCAGCCGACGATGCGGGCGCCGCCATCGCGTCCAAGCCGCCGTTCAAGCCGCTGCCGCAGAAGGCGCCGGACGTTTCGGTCGAGCGCCGGGCGGACGGCAGCTACATCATCCGCTCCAACCATCCGCCGGGCGAGGGGCCGCGCTCGATCGCGCACCTCCTGGCCGAACGCGCCGCGCAGCATCCCGACCGGCCCTACATCCTGCAGCGCGCGCCGAACCACGGTCCCTGGACCGGCGTCACCTACGGCGAGGCCAAGCGCGCCGCCGACGGGATCGCCCAGTGGCTGCTGGACCGCGGCCTGGGCGGCGAGGACAGCGTGATGGTGCTGTCGGCCAACTCGGTCGAGCACGCCCTCGTGATGCTGGGCTGCTACACCGCCGGCGTGCCGGTGGCGCCGATCAGCCCGGCCTACAGCCTGATCTCGTCCGACCACGCCAAGCTGAAGCACTGCTTCGCCACCGTCCGGCCCAAGGTGGTGTTCGCCCAGTCCAGCGAGATGTTCGCCCGCGCCTTCGAGACGCTGCGGGCGCTGGACCCCACCCTCGCATTCGTGACCGTCGATGGCGGGAACGGGACGATCCCGCTTTCCGAACTCGCCTCCACCACGCCCGGCGAGGCGGTCGAGGCGGCGCGCGAGGCCCTGCACCACGGGACCGTCGCCAAGTACCTGTTCACCTCGGGCTCCACCGGCATGCCCAAGGGCGTGCCCCAGACACACGGCATGTTCGCGGGCGTCATCGCCGGCCAGGAGGGCCTGCGCGACGAGGCGCCCGATCCGGACAATCCGCCCCAGGCGCTGGACTGGATGCCCTGGAGCCACATCTCGGCCGGCAACATCGCCTTCAACGGCAACCTCTGGGCGGGCGGGACCCTGCACCTGGACGAGGGCAAGCCGATCCCGGGCATGTTCGAGACCACGATCAAGAACCTCTACGAGGTCTCCCCCTGGGTGTTCGGCTCGGCGCCGGTGGCCTTCGGCATGCTGGCCGAGGCGATGGAGCAGGACCCCGTGCTGCGCCGGAGCTTCTTCAGGAACCTGCGCTACATGGGCTACGGCGGCGCGACGCTGTCGAACGACATCTATGAGCGGATGCAGGCGCTGGCGATCGCCGAGACCGGCCACCGCATCCCGCTGACCACCATGTACGGCGCGACCGAGACGCAGGGGATCACGGTCGTCCACTGGGTGACCGAGCGGGTGGGCCTGATCGGCCTGCCGCTGCCGGGCATCACCCTGAAGCTCGCGCCCAGCGGCTCCAAGCTGGAGGTGCGGGTGAAGGGGCCGACGGTCACCAGCGGCTACCACAACGACCCCGAGAAGACCGCCCAGGCCTTCGACGAGGAGGGCTTCTACAAGCTGGGCGACGCCTGCCGGTTCCTCGATCCGGACGATCCCGCGCAGGGGCTGGTGTTCGACGGCCGGGTGACCGAGGACTTCAAGCTGGATTCCGGCACCTGGGTGTCGGTCGGCACGCTCAGGCCCGACCTGGTGGCCGCCTGCAGCCCCTACGTCTTCGACATCGTCGTCGCGGGCCAGGACAAGCCCTTCGTCGGCGCGCTGGTGTGGCCGGCGCCGGCGGCGCTCGGGTCGCTGGGCGAGGATCCGCTCGGCAAGCTGACCGAGATCTTGAAGGAGCGGCTGGGGGCCTTCAACAAGAGCGCCGGTGGATCGTCGCGGCAGGTCGGCCGGTTCCTGGTCATGACCGAGCCGCCGTCGATCGACGCGGGCGAGATCACCGACAAGGGCTATGTGAACCAGCGCGCCACGCTGGAGCGGCGCCAGGCGCTGGTGGACGCGCTGTACGCCGACCCGCCGGGGCCGGGCGTGGTGAGCCTGCGCTAGGATGGCCGGGATCGTCCTGCACCACTACGACACCTCGCCCTTCTCGGAGAAGGTGCGGGTGATGCTGGGCGTGAAGGGCCTCGAGTGGCGCTCGGTGATCCAGCCGGTGGTGATGCCCAAGCCCGAGCTGGTCCCCCTGACCGGCGGCTACCGGCGCATCCCGGTGATGCAGATCGGGGCGGACGTCTACTGCGACACCCAGGCCATCCTGGCCGAGCTGGACGCCCGCCATCCCGAGCCGGCCACCGCGCGCGGCGGGGACTGGGCGGTGAACCTGTGGGCCGACCGGCTGTGGTTCCAGGCGAGCGTGGCGGTGGTGTTCGCACAGATCGGCGACGCGGTCCCGCGCGAGTTCATCGAGGACCGCGAGAAGCTGTCGGGCCGGCCGTTCGACATCGCCGGCATGAGGGCGGCCGCGCCGCACATGCGGGCGCAGTGGCGGGCCTATGCCGCCTGGGTGGAGGACGGGCTCTCCGGGGTCGACTTCCTGGGCGGGACCAAGGTCTCGCTGGGCGACATCGCCGCGTACATGAACGTCTGGTGGCTCGGCGCGGCCGCGCCCGCGGCGGCCGAGACCCTTCTGGCGGGCCTGGATCGGGTGCAGGACTGGCGCGCGCGGATCGCCGCGATCGGCCACGGCCGCCGGACCGAGATGAGCGGCGCCGAGGCGCTGCGGGCGGCGGCCGACGCCTCGCCTGCGCCGGTCCCCGACAGCGACCCCGACGATCCCTCGGGCCTGAAGCCCGGGGAAGCGGTGACGGTCCAGGCCGACGACTACGGCCGCGATCCCGTCACGGGACGCCTCGCGGCCCTGACCCGCGAGCGGATCGTGATCGCCCGCGAGGGCGAGGGCCTCGGCCTCGTGCATGTGCATTTCCCGCGCGCCGGCTATGCGCTGGCCCGGGCCTGAACGGAGAGACTGATGAACGACCGCGTGACCGTGGACATCCAGGACGGCGTCGCCGACGTGCGCCTGGTCCGCAGCGACAAGATGAACGCCCTCGACGGCGCCATGTTCGACGCCCTGATCGAGACGGGCGAGCGGCTGAAGGGCGAGGCGGGCGTCCGCGCGGTGGTGATCTCGGGCGAGGGCCGGGCGTTCTGCGCCGGCCTCGACATGGGCAACTTCCAGTCGATGGCCTCGGGCGAGCGCAAGGGCGGGCAGGGCTCGGCCGGGGCGCTGCTGACCCGCGACCGCACGCCCGGGGGCTCGAACCGGGCGCAGCACGCCTGCATGGTCTGGCGCGAGATTCCCGTGCCGGTGATCGCCGCCGTGCATGGCGTCGCGTTCGGCGGCGGATTCCAGCTCGCCCTGGGCGCGGACCTGCGGTTCGTCGCCCCCGACGCGCGCATGTCGGTCATGGAGATCAAGTGGGGCCTGGTGCCCGACATGGCGGGCATGGTGCTGATGCGCGGCCTGGTGCGCGACGACCTCGCGCGCGAGCTCACCTGGAGCGGCCGGATCTTCGACGGACAGGAAGCCGCGACGCTGGGCCTGGCCACCCGGGTCTGCGCCGACCCGCGCGCCGAGGCGCTGGCGTTCGCGCGCGACGTGGCCGGCAAGAGCCCCGACGCGATCCGCGCGGGCAAGCGCCTGCTGAACCTGATGGGCCATGCGAGCCAGCACGAGATCCTGCTGGAGGAGAGCCGCGAGCAGGCGGCCCTGATCGGCTCGCCCAACCAGGTCGAGGCGGTGATGGCCAACCTCCAGAAGCGGGCGCCGGCGTTCGCCGACGGGGCCGCGCCCGAAAAGGCGGAGGTCTGACGGCAGGCGACGGCTGGGGAGCGGGCGCGTCGCCGCCCGCTCCCGCCGCCCCCTTACCGCGACGCCAGCTTGGCGTTCGCGGCCAGCTTGGCGGCCGCCGGCTGGGCGAAGGCGTGGGCGAGGCTGGCCTTCATGCAGGCTTCCTTCTCTTCCCGCGGGAAGGTCGCGTTCTGGGTGGCGCGCGCACAGACCTTGCGGGCGGCCTTCACCACCTCGGCGTGGAGCTGTTCGGCGGACTTGCCGTCGGTCGAGACGCGGATGGTCTGGGCGCCGGCCGGGGCGGCGAGGAGGGCCGCGGCGGCGGCCAGGGTGACGATGCGGATCATGGGTTCGGTTTCCGGTTCAAGGGTTGCGACAACCCCTTTCCGGCGTTCCTCTCGGGCGGGGCCGGCGACTGACGCCCGGCTCTCTTCGCCCGAGGGGATGGAATCCACAGCCGGGCGTCAGTCCGCAAGTGGAATGCTGCGGTGCAGCGAAAAATTCACATGGGCGCCGTGGGGGGCGCCGCGGTGGTGGGCGCCCCCGCCGCCGGATTGGTCAGCCGCGGCCGATGTACGGCATCTTCGTCGCCATCACGGTCATGAACTGCACGTTGGCCTCCAGCGGCAGGCCGGCCATGTACAGGACCGCTTCGGCCACGTGGCGCACGTCCAGATAGGGCTCGGGCTTCATCGCGCCGTCGGCCTGCAGCGTGCCCCTGACGACGCCGCGGGTCATCGGCGTCTCGGCGTTGCCGATGTCGATCTGGCCGCAGGCGATGTCGTAGGCGCGCCCGTCCAGCGAGGTGGAGCGGGTCAGGCCGGTCATCGCCGCCTTCGTGGCGCTGTAGGCGATGGTGAGCGGGCGCGGGGCGTGGGCGGCGATCGAGCCGTTGTTGATGATCCGCCCGCCGCGCGGCGCCTGGGCCTTCATCAGCCGGAAGGCCGCGCGGGTGCACAGGAAGGCGCCGGTGAGGTTCACGTCCACGACGCGCTTCCAGTGGTCCAGCGCGTGGTCCTCGATGGGGACGGGCGGGGCGCCGGTCCCGGCGTTGTTGAACAGCAGGTCCAGACGGCTGAAGCGGGCCTTCGTCTGCTCGAACAGCGCATCCACCGCAGCCTCGTCCGCCACGTCGGTCGGGATCGCCAGGGACTCGCCGGCCGAGAGGGCGGCGGTCTCCGCCAGCGCGTCCGCGCGCCGCCCCGCCAGCGCCACCCGCCAGCCGGCGTCCAGTAGCGCGACGGCCACAGCCCGGCCGATCCCGCTGCCCGCGCCGGTCACGATCGCGACCTTGCCCATTGCGCTCTCCATCCCCGCTGTTTAGCCCAGGCCCGGGCCATACCAGAAATACGAGGAAACATGCCGGATCTGCCGCCGCCGCCCGCCACCCAGGTCGAAGCCGTCGTCGTCCACGCCCCGCGGCTCGCGCCGCTCGGCGGCGAGGCGGCCTTCAGCGCGGTGCAGATCGACGCCCTGGAGCTGAAGGAGACGCCGCGGCTGGACGAGGCGCTGAAGCGGGCGCCCGGCGTGTCCCTTTTCCGACGCACGGGCAGCGGGGCGGCCAATCCGACGACGCAGGGCCTGTCGCTTCGCTCCATCGCCCCCTCCGGCGCCGGACGCGCGCTGGTGACCCTGGACGGCGCCCCGCAGAACGATCCCTTCGGCGGCTGGGTGATCTGGAGCGCGCTCCCGCCCGAGGGGCTGGACGGGGCGACGGTGGTGCGCGGCGCGGGCGCGGGGCCCTATGGCGCCGGCGCCCTGACCGGCGTGGTGGCGCTGCAGGAGCGCGGCGCGCGGGACGGCCTGGCCGCATTCGACATTTCGGCGGGCGAGCGCGACAGCTACCGGGCCGCCATCGCGGGCGGGACCGAGCATGTCCTGCTGACCGCGGCGGCGTCCAAGACCGACGGCTACTACGCCGTGCGCGGGCTGCAGCGCGGCGCGGCCGACGAGCGCGTGTCGCTGGAGGACGTCTCGGGCGCCCTGCGCGTCCAGCACGAGATCGGCGGCGTGGAGGCCGCGGCCCGGGTCTCGGCCTATCGCGAGATCCGCGGCGCCGGGCTGGTGGGCGCGCGCTCGGTCGCGTCGGGCCAGTCGGCGACCGTCACCCTGGCGCGTTCGGCGGAGGCAGGCGTCGGCGGCTGGCGGCTGCAGGCCTGGGTGCGCGAGAGCGACCTGAAGAACAGCTCGGCGGCGGTGGCCGCGGGCCGGACGGGCACGACCCCGGCCAACGACCAGTACGAGACGCCGGCCACGGGCTACGGCGTCAACGCCGCCCTGCAGGGCCGGATGGCGGCGGTGGCGTGGGAGGTCGGCGCCGACCTGCGCTGGACCGACGGGCGAGTTCGCGAGCGGTTCCGCAACCTGGGGGCCGGATTCACCCGTCACCGGGAGGCCGGCGGCGAGACCTTCGTCGGCGGCGCCTATGTCGAGGCGGCCTACGACAGCGGCCCCTGGCTGCTGACCGGCGGGGCCCGGATCGACCGGTCGGAATCGAGCGGCGCGATCCGCCGCGAGCGGGACCTCCAGACGGGCGAGGTCCTGCTGGACCTGCGGCCGGACGGCTCGTCCGAGACCACGCCGACGGCCCGGTTCGGCGCCCGCTACGACCTGGCTGACGGCCGCTACGTCCGGGCCGCCGCCTATGCCGGCTTCCGCCCGCCGACGCTGAACGAACTGCACCGGCCGTTCCGGGTCGGCAACGACATCACCGAGGCGAACGCCGCGCTGAAGCCCGAGACGCTGCAGGGTCTGGAAGCCGGGGTCGGCGGCGAGGGACCGGTGCGCTGGAGCACGACGCTGTTCTGGAACCGGATCAAGGACCCGATCACCAACGTCACCATCGGCTTCGGGCCGGGCGCCTTCCCGACCGCCGGCTTCGTGCCGGCGGGCGGGGTCCTGCGCCAGCGGCGCAACGCCGGCGAGATCGAGGCCTGGGGCGTCGAGGGCGAGGCGTCCGGCGATCTGGGCGCGACCGCGTCCTGGCGGCTCGCGGCCGCCTACACCGACGCCGAGGTGGACGGGGGCGGCGCCGCCCCGCAGCTCACCGGCCTGCGCCCGGCCCAGACGCCGAAGTGGACGGTCACCGCCGGGGCCGACTGGCGCCCGCTCGCCCGCCTGACCCTGGCGGCGGACCTGCGCTACGAGAGCGCCCGCTGGGAGGACGACCTCAACAGCCGCCGCCTGAACGCGGGCGTTCAGCTCGACGCGCGGGCGGCCTGGCGGCTGTCGGACACCGCCGAGGTGTACCTGGCGGCCGAGAACCTGACCGACGAGGAGCTCGAGATCGGCGAGACCGCCGACGGCGTCGAGAGCTACCTGGCCCCGCGGACGATCCGCGTGGGCTTCTCGATCCGGCGCTAATCCTTCTTCGGGGCCGCCGCCCCGGCGACGAGGGCGGCGAACTCGGGCCGGATGTTCTCGGCGCCCTTCTCGGCGATGTGCTGGGCGATGCGCGCGCCCATGGCGGCCATGGTCTGGCCGGTGAACTCGCCCTTGTTGGCGCCGACCCAGTCCATCGAGGCCTGCCGGTTCTCGTTGAGCTGCTGGAACTTCGGGAAGACGTAGCGGGCGATCAGCTCGTAGCTGCGCTTCTTGGCCTCCCACGGGGCCCAGTTGTGGTCCATCAGCAGGAAGCAGCCGAAGCCGCCGCTCTGGTCCACAAGCTGCTGGATGCGGGCGGCCGCGTCGTCGGGCGTGCCGATCACCGCCGTGCCGCTGTCGATCAGGGCCTGCACGGGGTCAGGGCCCTCGGGCACGATCGGCAGGTTGGCGATCTCCTTGAAGTAGTAGATCCACTTCTCCAGGCCGAAGCGCGCGTCGGCCATGGCCTGCTCGCGGGTCTCGGCGATGTGCATGGGCCCGACCAGGCGCCAGGCGCTGCGGTCCATGGTCTGGCCGTGTTCGGCGGCCTGCTCGCAGGCGATGTTCCAGTTCGAGGCCAGGGCGTTGAACGCCGCCGTTCCGGTCGCGCCCAGCGACAGCAGGCCCGCGCCGTGGCGTCCCGCCGCCCGCGCGCCGGTGGGCGAGACCTGGCTGGCCACCGCGATCTCCACCGAGGGGCGGGAGTAGGGGGTCATCTGCAGCCGGGCCTGCCACAGCTCGAACCAGTCGGACTTGTGGGTGACCTCCTCGCCGCGCATCAGCCGGATCAGCACCTCCAGCGCCTCGTCCATGCGGTCGCGCTGCTTGGCGACGGGGATGCCCATCATGAAGGCGTCCGAGACCAGGGCGCCGGGGCCCACGCCGAACATCACCCGCCCGCGGGTCATGTGGTCCAGCTGGTTGATCCGGTCGGCCAGCATCAGCGGGTGGTGGTAGGGCAGGGACGAGACGCCCGTGCCCAGCCTGATGCGCTTCGTCCGCTGGGCGGCGGCGGCGATGAACAGCTCGGGACTGGCGATCAGCTCGTAGCCGGCCGAGTGGTGCTCGCCGAACCAGGCCTCGTCGTAGTCGAGGCGCTCCATGTGCTCGACGAGTTCGAGGTCGCGCTCGAGCGCGAGGGTCGGGTTCTCGTCCACGGGATGAAAGGGCGCGATGAAGGCGCCGAAGCGCAGGCGCGGGCCGAACATGGGATATCCTCCGGCGGCGCGTGTCCCCCCGCGCCTTGTGCCGGGAAGGGTAACGCCGGTCGGCGAGCCCGCGCCAGCGTGCCGCCACGTCAGGCCTTGCGGGCCATCTCCCGCGCGGCGGCGGTCTTCTTCTGCGGGTCGTCGTCGCGCACGCCTTCCAGGAACCGCAGGACGGCCAGCTCGAAGGCCCGCTCGTCGCTCCCCGAGGCCTTCACCTCCAGCGCGCCGTCCTGATAGGCCTCGAGCACCGCGGGGTGGATGTAGGCGCTGCGGGCCACCGCGGCCGTGTTGCCCAGCACGCCGGCCACCGCCTTCACGCAGGTGGAGACATTGCGCTTGGCTTCGGCGGCGCTGGCGCAGGCCGGCGTCTCCATCAGCGCGCGGGCGGCCATGACGGTCCCGGCCCAGGTGCGGAAGTCCTTGGCCGAGAAGTCCTCGCCCAGCGCGTCGCGCAGGTAGGCGTTGACGTCGGCGGACTCCACCGCGTGCTGCAGCCCGTCGTCGCCGACGTACTGAAACAGCCGCTGGCCCGGCAGGTCCTGGCAGGCCTTGACGATACGGGCGAGCCGGCGGTCGTTCAGGCCGGTCTTGTGGACCTTGCCGCTCTTGCCGCGGAACTCGAAGACGGCGCCGGCGCGGCCGACCTTCACATGCCGGTCGCGCAGGGTGGTCAGGCCGAAGCTGCGGTTCTGCTTGGCGTATTCCTCGTTTCCGACCCGGATCAGGGTGGTCTCCATCACCCGGATGACGGCGGCCAGCACCTTCTCGCGCGGCAGGCCCGGACGCTTCAGGTCCTCCTCCACCCGCCGCCGAAGTCGGGGCAGGGCGCGGCCGAAGGCGAGCACCCGGTCGTACTTGTGGCTGTCGCGCACCTCGCGCCAGCGGGCGTGATAGCGGTACTGCTTGCGGCCCTTCTGGTCGCGGCCCACCGCCTGGATGTGGCCGTTGGCGCGGGGGCAGATCCAGACGTCGGTCCAGGCCGGCGGGATGGCCAGCGCGCGGATGCGATCCAGGGTCTTCTCGTCGGTGACCGGCTCGCCGTTCGGCGCGAGGTAGTTGAAGCCGTGGCCCCGCGCGGGCTTGCGCGCGATGCCCGGATCGCCGTCGCTCACGTACCTGAGCCCGGCCTCCTCGATGTGTTCGGCGGCCGCGACGTCGTTCGGCATGTGCCCTGGCGCTCCCCGCGTGGCTCACCGGGGCCCTGGGCCCTCCACGCGCCCCGCGGCAACGTGGTATGCGCGGCGCAGGTTCCTAACGGGGAGCGTCCACCGCCTTGAACTACCGCCACGCCTTCCATGCCGGGAACTTCGCCGACCTGGTGAAGCACGCCGCCCTCCTGCGCCTGCTGGCGCGCCTGATGGAGGACGGGCGGCCGCTGACGGTGATCGACACCCACGCCGGCCGGGGCCTCTACGATCTGGCGGGGGAGGAGGCGCGCAAATCGGGCGAGGCCGAGGCGGGGATCGTGCGGCTGATGGGAGCGAAGGATGCGCCGGCCGCCTTCCGGCCTCTCGTGCAGGCGGTCGCGGCGCTGAACGGCGGCGGGCCCGTGCGACGCTATCCCGGTTCGCCCTGGCTGATCGCCCAGGCGCTGCGACCCGCCGACCGCTACCTGGCCTGCGAGCTGCGCAAGGAGGAGCACGACGCACTGCGCAGCGCGCTGAAGGGGCGGGCGAACGTCGAGACCCTCTGCACCGACGGCTACCGGGCGGCCGTCGAGCGCTGCCCGCCGCGAGGCCGTGCGCTGCTGCTGATCGATCCGCCGTTCGAGAAACCCGACGACTACGGCCGGATCGTCGAGACGCTGGAGGGCGCCCGGGCGAGCAACCCGGCCGTCCAGGCGCTCGTCTGGCTGCCGCTCAAGGACCTGGAGACCTTCGACGCCTTCCTGCGGGATCTGGAGGACGCCGGCCTGCCGCCGGCGCTGGTCTGCGAGGCGCGCATCCGCCCCCTGGCCGATCCCATGAAGATGAACGGCTGCGCCCTGGTGCTGTGGAACGGGCCCGACTTGGCGACCGATCTTGCCGACATCTGCGGCTGGGTCGCCCAGGCCTTGGGCGACGGCGGCGCGTCGCGGGTCTATCGGCTGCCGTCATCGTAAGTTCGCATCCGGTCTCGTGCGGGCTGTGTTATGTTGCAGCGCACAATCGAAGGAGACCGGCCATGACGTTCCTTCCCGAGTCCGCCGACCGTCCCGGCGCGTTGTCCAGACCCCTCTCGCCCGAGCTGATGATCGGGGCCGCATCCCCGCTGTGGGGCTATTTCGGTGGAGCCGCCGCCGCGGGCGTCGCCTGGTGGTGGATGACCCGCTGGACCCCGCAGAACCTGGAGGCGATGTTCGCCGCCGCCTCGCTCCGGACGCTCGAGGCCGCCGAGGACCTCGTCGCGGCCGAGGTCGGCGCGCCGCTGCAGGCGGCGGCGGAACTCACCTGCGAGGTGACGCCCACCGCCATCGAGGCGGCCGAGGCCCTGCCGCCGATGGGCGGGGAGTCCGCGCCGATCGGGCCCGTGGCCGCCGAGCTGATGCGCGAGGAGACGGCCGCCCCGCCGGCCGAGCCCGCGCCGCCTCCAAAGGCGAAGCGCGCCGCTCCGGACGCCGACCCGGCTTCGGCCTGACGACCTGGCCTGACTTGGCGCTCCCGCCCGGCGCGCTCTAGAAGGGCGGGGTGCTGAAGCGGGCCTTCGACATCGCTGCGTCCCTCGCCGGGCTGGTCGCGCTTTCGCCGGTGCTGCTGGCGATCGCGGCGGCGGTGCGCCTGGACAGCCCCGGGCCCGCCGTCCACTGGTCGCGGCGCGTGGGACGCAACAACCGCGTCTTCCGGATGCCGAAGTTCCGCACCATGCGGATCGACACGCCGGACGTGGCCACGCACCTGCTGGACCGTCCCGAGCAGTGGATCACGCCGCTGGGCCGCTTTCTGCGCCGCACCAGCCTGGACGAGCTGCCGCAGCTGTGGAGCGTGCTGACGGGCGAGATGAGCCTGGTGGGTCCCAGGCCGGCGCTGTTCAACCAGGACGATCTCGTCGCCCTGCGCACCGAGGCCGGGGTGGAGCGGCTGCGGCCCGGCGTCACCGGCTGGGCCCAGATCAACGGCCGCGACGAGCTGCCCATCCCCGAGAAGGTGCGGCTGGACCGCGAGTACCTGGAGCGGATGTCGCTCGCCTTCGACCTCCGGATCCTCGTCGCGACGGTGCTGGCCGCGTTCAGCGGGCGGGGCGTAAGCCACTAGACACGCTCGGGAACTCTCCTCCGCAGGCTGCGCTTTTGATGGGGTCCCGGAGACCCCCGCGTGAGCAACGAAGCCTTCCAGAACCCCGAGCCCGGCCGGCGCCGGGAGCCCGAGCGGACGTCGGCGCGCCGTCGGACGCTCCAGCGGGCCCGGTCCTGGGCGCAGGCGGGGTGGACCCGGATCCGCAACACGCGCCTGCCGCCGCCCCGGCTGAGGAAGCCCAGCCGCAAGGCCCTGTACTGGACCGGCGGCGTCCTGGCCGCGCTGGCGGTCGCCATCGGGGTGCTCGTGGCCATCTGGGACTGGAACTGGTTCAGAGGGCCGGTCGAGCGGATCGCCTCGGCCCGGCTGAACCGCGAGGTCAGCATCGCGGGCGACCTCGACGTGCGGCTTTGGTCGTGGCAGCCCCGGGCGACCGTAGAAGGCGTGCGGATCGCCAATGCGCCGTGGGCGGGCCGCGACCCGCTCGGGACCTTCGAGAAGATCACCGTGCAGATCCGGCTGGTCCCGCTGCTGTGGGGGAACGTCGACCTGCGCCTGCTGCGGTTCGACCGTCCCGAACTGCGGCTCTACGCGGACGCCCGGGGCCGCCGGAACTGGGATTTCTCGGACGGCCGCAAGAAGGAGCCCATGCGGCTGCCGCCGATCCGCAGCTTCATCGTCGCCGACGGCCGGATGTCGTACCTCGACGTGAAGCGCGACCTGCGCTTTGAGGGGACGATCAACGCCGCCGAGACCCTGGGCGACCGGAGCCGCGGCTTCGAGCTGGTCGGCCAGGGCACGATCAACCGCCAGCCGTTCCGGATGGAGGTCACCGGCGGGCCGCTGGTGAACATCGAGCGCGACAGGCCCTATCCGTTCAACGCCGAGATCCGGGCCGGCCGGACGTACATCACGGCCAACGGGGCGGTGCCCAAGCCCTTCGACCTCGGCCGCTTCCACATGTTCACGACCGCGCGCGGGCCGGACCTGTCGGACCTCTATCCGCTGACGGGCGTCGCCCTGCCGAACACCCCGCCCTACAGCCTGCGCGGCCGCCTCTCGCGCGACGAGCTGGTCTGGCGCATCGACAACCTCGGCGGCCGGGTGGGCGACAGCGACCTCGCCGGCGACATCAAGGTCGAGACCGGCCGGACGCGGCCGATGTTCGAGGCCGACCTGCGCTCGCGCAGCCTGGACTTCGACGACCTGGGCGCGCTGTTCGGCGGCGCGCCGGCGACGGGTCCCGGCGAGACGGCCTCGGCCGAGCAGGTGGCGGTCGCCCGCGCGCTGAACGCCCAGCAGCGGATCTTCCCGGATTCCACCCTCGACGTGAGCCGCATCCGGGCGATGGACGCCGACGTCCGCTACCGGGCCCAGTCGATCCGCGACGCGCCCGTGAACCTCACCGCCGGCCAGGTGCGGGTGAAGCTGGACAACGGCCTCCTGCGGGCCGAGCCGCTGGTGCTGGACCTGCCGCAGGGCCGGGTGAGCGGCTTCGTGGCCCTGAACGCCCGCCGGGAGGTCCCCGTCACCGAACTGGACCTGCGGCTGGCCAACGCGCGGATCGAGCAGCTCATCCCGGTCACCTATGAGGGCGGCCATCCCCTCACCGGAGCCGTCTCCGGCCGCGCCCGGCTGACCGGCGCGGGGGACAGCATCCACAAGGCGTTCGCGAGCGCCGACGGCGAGGTGATGGTGGTCGCCCCCGGCGGCGAGATCCGCAAGGCCTTCGCCGAGCTGATGGGCGTGAATGTCGTGAAGGGCCTTGGCCTGCTGCTCAGCAAGGACGACGACACGACCGCGCTGCGCTGCGGGGTCGCCCACTTCCGCACGACCGACGGCGTCATGCGCGCCGGCAACATCGTGGTCGACACCGGCCCGGTGCTGATCACCGGCAAGGGCGCGATCAACCTGGGCACGGAGCGGATGTCCTTCGAGGTCCGCGGCCATAACAAGAAGTTCCGGCTGGTCCGCGCGCTGATCCCGGTGAAGGCCGAGGGGCCGATCCGGGCGCCGAAGCTGGGCCTGGAGCCCGGTGGGGCGATCGCGCAGGGCGCCGCCGGCGTCGGCCTCGGCGCGCTGCTCAACCCGATCGCGGCGCTGCTGCCGTTCGTCGATCCGGGCCTCGCCAAGGACGCCAACTGCGGCGCGATGCTGGCCCAGGCCGGCCGCGAGGGCGCGCCGGTGAAGTCCGCGAGCCGTTGACGGCCAAGGCCGGGCCCCGGCAATCTCCCGCGCTGGCAGGGTTTCAGAAGGCGAGCTTCATGGCGATCGGGAAGAGCAGGGGCGCGGTCGCGGCGATCGCCCTGGGAATCGGCGCGGCGGTGGCCGCGACGGGGGCCTTCGCCCACAACGAGCCCATGCCGAAGGGGCCGATGAGCGCGGGCGCGCGGGCGGCCCACCAGCGCCACGCCAATTTCGAGAAGCTGGGCGCGGCCTTCAAGGCGCTGAACGACGAGCTGCGCAAGGGCAATCCGAACGCGGCGACCGTACAGGCCCAGACCAAGACCATGGCCAGCCTCGCCACCGCCCTGCCGACCTGGTTCCCGCGCGGGAGCGGCGTCGAGGCGCGGCCGAAGAGCGAGGCCAAGGCCAACATCTGGACCGACGCCGCGGGCTTCTCCGCGGTCGCGTCGGCGATGCAGGTGCAGGTCTCCAAGCTGAACCAGGCCGCCCTCAGCGGCGACATGGACGCCGTGAAGGCCCAGGTGCGGCCTACCGGGGCGTCCTGCAAGGCCTGCCACGACAAGTACCGCCAGCAGAAGGACTGAGGCCTTGGCGTCCCCCGAGGCCGGCGTGCGGGCGAAGCTCTGGGACGCGCCCGTCCGCATCGTCCACTGGCTGCTGGTGGTGCTGGTCGCCTTCTCCTGGTGGTCGTCCGAGGACCACCTGAACTGGCACCGGTGGAGCGGCTACGCGATCCTCGGGCTGGTGCTGTTCCGCATCTACTGGGGTTTCGCCGGCGGCGGGGCGGCGCGCTTCGCCAGCTTCGTGAAGGGGCCCGGCGCCGTGCTCGCCTACGCTCGGGGCCTGCCACAGCGGGCGGCGGCCGCCGTGCCGGGGCACAACCCCCTCGGCGGCTGGAGCGTGATCGCCATCCTGGCCGTGCTGGCCGTGCAGGTGACGACGGGGCTGTTCGCGGTGGACGTGGACGCCTTCGAGGCGGGACCCATGTCGGACCGGGTCAGCTTCGAGACCGGGCGGGCCATCGCCGAGGTCCACGAGCTGAGCTTCCGCGCGCTGCAGGCGCTGCTCGTCCTGCACGTCGCCGCGGTGCTGTTCTACCTCTTCTACAAGCGCACGAACCTGATCCGGCCGATGGTCACCGGCTGGCGGACGTTTCCGCAGGACCCGGGCCTTGCGGGGGCGCCGGCGTGGCGGCTGGTCGTGGGCGTCGTCCTCGCCGCCGCCATCGCCTGGTTCGTGTCGAAGGGCCTGCGGCTCTAGCCCCGATCAGCCGCGTCGCGCAGGCAGGTCAGCCAGGCGTCCTCGCGCGCCTTCTCGGCCTCGCGCAGCTTGGACTCGGCCTCGCGGACCGCCGCGTCGTGCTTGCGCCATTCGCCGACGGCTTCCTCGCGGGCGGCGCGGGCGGCCTCCATCGTCGGATAGCGGGCCAGGACCGCGCGCGTGGAATAGCTGACCGGCGGGCCGACGGTCTCGCGGTCGGGATAGAAGCCGGTGATCGAGTCGCCGGATTCGCTCTCGATATGGAACACGTCCGCCCACCCGGCGTGGTGACGCATCAGGGCCCAGGGACGTTCGATCCGTTCGCTCACCGATATCTCCTCATCGAATCCGCTTCTCGACGATCGGGCTTAGCCTTAGCGCGCCCGACCCCCGCCTCCAACGCCGCAGCGCGAATTCGGCTTCCATTCCGCCGCGTCGCCGTGACAAAGCCGGGGACCTGTTGCGTGACATCCCCAGACGAGCGTTTCCTTGTCCAAGATCATGATCGGCCGCCAGTTCTGCGGCCCCCCGAACTCCGGCAACGGCGGCTATGTGTGCGGCGTCCTGGCCGAGGGCCTGGAGGGGCCCGTCACGGCGGTGCTGCGCGCGCCGATCCCGCTGGACGTGGACCTCGACCTCGAGCGCCAGGACGGCGGGACGGTGCTGACCGGAGAGGGCGGCGGGCTGATCGGCCAGGCCGGGGCCGCGCGGACCGAGCTGCCCGAGCCGCCGCCGGCGCCCAGCCTCGAGGCCGCCCGCGCGGCCGGCGCCCGGCACATGGGCCACGCCGAGCGCGTTCATCCCATCTGCTTCACCTGCGGCACGGCGCGGGAGGAGGGGGACGGCCTGCGGGTGTTCGCCGGGCCCCTGGAGGGCGCCGCGCCGGGCGTCGTCGCCTGCACCTGGCGGGCGCACGAGCGCTTCGCCCGTCCCGACGGGACCATCGCCCAGGAGGTCGTCTGGGCCGCCCTGGACTGCCCGGGCTACTTCGCCTGGGTCGAGAAGGAGGGCCGCCACGGCGCTCTTCTGGGCACCATGACCGGCGAGGTCCTCAAGGCGCCGCGCGCGGGCGAGGAGTGCATCCTGGTCGCCTGGCCCATCGCCAAGGAGGGACGCAAGGAGACGGCGGGGGTGGCGCTCTATTCGTCGGACGGCGAGCTGCTGGGCCGCGCGCACCAGGTGTGGATCGTCATCGGCCCCGCGCCGGGACCCGCCCCGATGAAGGCCGCCGCCGAGGCCTGACCCATCCGCCGGGACCTTGCGCCCGGCGGGCGCAGGCTTCACCTTCCCGCGCCCAGGGAGGGACGGCATGCGTGCAGCTTCGGTTTCTGACTTCCGCGAACTCGCGCGGCGCAGGCTTCCGAAGATCTTCTTTGAGTACATCGACGGCGGCTCCTACGCCGAGGTGACGCTGAAGCGGAACGTCGAGGACCTGGAGGCTATCGCCCTGCGCCAGCGGGTCATGAAGGACATGACCGAGCTGTCTATGACGGTGGAAACGCTGGGCCAGACCCTGGCCATGCCCGTGGGCCTCGCGCCGGTCGGCATGGCGGGGATGTACGGCCGGCGCGGGGAGACCCAGGCGGCGCGCGCGGCGGCGGCGGCCGGCGTGCCGTTCTGCCTGTCGACCGTGGGCGTCTGCTCGGTGGAGGAGGTGGCCAGGACCGGCACGCCCCCCTGGTTCCAGCTCTACATGCTGAAGGACCGCGGCTACATGCGCGAGCTGCTGGCCCGCGCCCACGAGCTGGGCTCGCCCGTGCTGGTGTTCACCGTCGACCTGCCGATCCCCGGCGCCCGCTACCGCGACGTCCGCTCGGGCTTCACCGGCGCCGGCAAGCTGGAGGCGGTGCTGAACCAGGCCTGGGACGGGATCACCCATCCGGCCTGGACCTGGGACGTGTTCGTCCACGGCCGGCCCCACACGTTGGGCTCGGTCGCCGGGGCCGTGCAGGAGGGCCGCCGGGTGACCGACTTCCTGGTCTGGATCGCCCGCAACTTCGACCGCTCGGTCACCTGGAAGGACCTCGACTGGGTGCGCGAGAACTGGGACCGGCCGATCGTGGTCAAGGGCGTGCTCGACGTGGAGGACGCGCGCGACGCGGTCCGGGCCGGGGCGCAGGGCGTGGTGGTCTCGAACCACGGCGGCCGCCAGCTCGACGGGGTGAAGTCCTCCATCGCCTCGCTTCCCCGGATCGCCGACGCCGTGGGCGGCGAGCTGGAGGTGTTCATGGACGGCGGCGTGCGCTCGGGCCTGGACGTGCTGAAGGCGCTGGCCCTGGGTGCCAAGGCCTGTTTCGTCGGCCGCCCGTGGGCCTATGCGCTCGGCGCGGGCGGCGAGGCGGCGATCGGCAAGATGCTGGGCCTCATGCGCTCCGAGCTGGCCGTGGCCATGATCCTGACCGGCTGCAACGACGTGCGGCGGGCCGGGCGCGAGCTGCTGGACATCTAGCGCGCCGTCATCTCGCGCGGGGTCTGGGCGGCCACGCCGCTCGGCCGATGGGCGCCGAGGCCGGTGCGGAACAGCTTCATCATCGGCTTCTCGGCCAGGTGATAGGCGATCAGGCCCGCGACCACGCCGGCGACGATCGAGGCCGAGAACAGCAGCGCCGGGGCGGTGACGCCGACGACGGCGAGCAGCCGGAAGGTCGCCGAGATGGCCAGGCCGTGCACGAGGTAGAGTGAGTAGGACGCATCGCCGATCACCCGCAGCGGCCAGAGGCTGGGGATCGGGCCCTGGCGTTCGACCGTCACGGCGCCGGCCACCAGCAGCAGGGCGGGCAGGCCCCATAGGAGGACCCGGGCCGTCGAGACGTCGGTCCCGGCCAGGGTGACCGCCGTGAAGCCGGCCAGGCCCGCCGCGGCCAGCGCCCAGCCGATGCGCGCCGACGGCAGGCGCCGCTCGGACCACAGCTTGCCCAGCCAGACGCCGGCGCCGAATTCCAGCAGGATCGGGTCGGTGTAGGCGGCCACCAGCGGATTGGAGGCGTCCAGCAGCGGCCGCACGGCCACCAGCGCCACCAGCGCCGCCGACACCAGCCACGGCCGCAGCTTCGCCGGCGCCAGAAGGCCCGCAGCGAACAGCAGGCAGAAGAACATCTCGTAGTTCAGCGTCCAGCCGGGGACGATCAGCGGCGCGATCAGTCCCTGCGGGTCGCGGTAGGGGACGAAGAACAGCGACTTGATGAGGGCCTCGGCGGTCACCTGCATGGCCGGGAAGGCCGCCGGTACCGCGAGCGCCACGCCGGCCACCAGCAGGGTGACGCCCCAGTAGAGGGGCACGATCCGCTGCACCCGCCGCAGCAGGAAGTCGCCGGGGCCCGGGCTCTTGCGGCAGGTGACCACCCACATGATGAAGCCCGAGATCACGAAGAAGACGTCCACGCCCGCGGCGCCCACGCCGAAATGGCCGCCTGCCCGTTCGGCCGCATGGAACACCAGCACGCCGAAGGCCGCGATCCCGCGGAGGTACTGGATGGAACGGATCTCGCCGGGAGCCTTCTGGACCGGCCCGACCGCGGGTTGAGACATGGACTGGAACACCCCTCCGCAACTGCAAGGCTGCCGCGGTTCCAAACGGGCCGTCGCGCGTTTGGTTCGCATCCACACGCTTCAGCTTTGAGGGGGCGCGCACGTGAAGCTGGCCTACTTCGTCCACGACCTGACCGATCCGGCCGTCACCCGACGGGTTCGGATGCTGAAGGCCGGCGGGGCCGAGCCGGTGGTGCTGGGCTTCCGGCGCGCGGACGCCGCGCCCGAGGCCCTGGAAGGCTGCGCCACGGTGGACCTGGGCCGGACCTACGACGCGCGCCTCGGCCACCGCGCCCGGCTGACGGCCCTGGCCGCGCTGCGCTCGGGACGGTTCCGCAAGCTGCTGGAAGGCGCCGAGGTTGTGCTCTGCCGCCAGCTCGAGATGCTGGCGGTGGGCGAGGCGGCCCGCTGGACCTGCGGCCTGAAGGCGAAGCTGGCCTACGAGGCGCTCGACATCCACCGGATCATGCTGGCGGACGCCGGCAAGGGCCGGGCCATGCGGGCCGTCGAGAAGGCGCTGCTGAGGCGGTCGGACCTGCTGATCGTCAGCTCGCCGGCGTTCGTGGACTCCTACTTCGCACCGGTGCAGGGCCTGGGGCGCGACCTGCGCACCCCCGTCATGCTGGTCGAGAACAAGGTGCTGGAGCTGGAGGGGGCGGGCGGCGCGCCGCTGGGACCGCCCCCGGCCGGGCCCCCCTGGCGCATCGGCTGGCTGGGCGCGATCCGCTGCCGGCGGAGCCTCGACATCCTGACCGGGCTGGCGCAGCGCCGCCCCGACCTGCTGGAGGTGCGGATCTGGGGGCGGCCGGCCCATGTGGAGTTCGCCGACTTCGACGGCCAGGTGGCGGCCACGCCCAACGTGAGCTTCGGCGGCCCCTACCGGGCGGCGGACCTGCCGCTGCTGTACGGCCAGACGCACTTCAGCTGGGCCATCGACTTCATGGAGGAGGGGCTGAACTCGTCCTGGCTGCTGCCCAACCGGATCTACGAAAGCGGCCGCTACGGCTCGGTCCCCGTCGCTCTATCGGGCGTGCAGACCGGCCGCTGGCTGGCGGAACACAGCTTCGGCGTGCGCCTCTCGCGGCCGGAGGATCTGGAGGGCTTCCTGGAGGGGCTCACGCCCGAGCGCTACGCGGCGTTACGGCGCGAGCTGGAGGCGCAGCCCCGCTCTGCGTTCGTGGCCGACGCCGGCGACTGCCGCCGCTTGACGGAAGGGTTGAGAAACCCGCAACCGGCCCTTGGTTCCAACGGCCAAGCTATTGATTCCGCATCATCAAAATTGGCGGCCTAGACCCGCAGCGGGGCCGGAACGGAATCCCGGGCGCATGGTTTAAGCCGCGTCGACCGCGGAGCTTTCCGCGCGGTCGGCTCTGGTCGAATTTCTCGGATGCGCCCCCGACATGTTGAGTTCCAAGCCTACGCCCGAACCTGAGTGGGAGAGGGACGAAGCGTCCGGTCCCGAAGCGCGGGACCGCCGCGCGTCGGAACCGCGATCGTTCGCGCCGCTCGCCGCCCGCCGCGCGGGCCTCGGCGAGGCCGAGGCGCGCTGGCCGCAGGCCTGGGACGCCATCTCGTCCGAGGCGCTGATCCGGATGCCCGCCGCGGCGCGCGATCTCGAGAACCGGGCCGAGAACCGGGCGGTGATCGTCATCCCGGCCCTGAACGAGGCGGCGGCGATCGCCGGCGTGATCGAGCGGATCCTGGACGACGCCGGCCTGGTCGAGCCGCTGGTCCTGGTGGCCGACGGCGGCTCCACCGACGGGACGCGCGAGATCGTGGCCGAGATCTCCGCGCGCGACCCGCGCGTGCGGCTGCTGCACAACCCGGGCCGTCTGCAGAGCGCGGGCGTGAACCTCGCGGCGGGGATGATCGAGGCCGACGACCGCGCCTGGATGGTGCGGGTGGACGCCCACGCCGACTATCCCCCCAACTACGTCTCGACCCTGATCGCCGAGGCCCGGCGCACCGGCGCCTCGTCGGTGGTGGTCTCGATGGACACCAAGGGCGAGGGCGCCTTCCAGCGCGCCGTCGCCGCCGCCCAGAACTCGATCCTCGGCACCGGCGGCTCGGCCCACCGGCTGGAGGGCGAGGGGCGCTGGGTCGACCACGGCCACCATGCCCTGTTCCGGCTGGAGGCGTTCGAGACCGTCGGCGGCTACGACGAGACCTTCAGCCACAACGAGGACGCCGAGCTGGACCTGCGGCTCGGCAAGGAAGGCGGCCGCATCTGGCTGACCGACAAGGTCCGCATCGGCTACCACCCGCGCTCCACGCCGGGCGCGCTGTGGAAGCAGTACTTCAGCTACGGCAAGGGCCGGGCGCGGACGGTGCTGAAGCACTTCACGCCGCTGAAGGTGCGCCAGGCCCTGCCGCTGGCCGTCGCGCCGGCCGTGGTCTTCCTCCTCGCCGCTCCGTTCTTCTGGGCCATGGCCTTGCCGGCGCTGATGTGGATGGCCGCCGCGCTGAGCTACGGCCTGCTGCTGGGCGTGAAGAAGCGCGATCCCGCCGCGCTGCTCTCGGGCGTCGCGGCCATGATCATGCACCTGGCGTGGTCGGCCGGCTTCTGGCGGCAGCTGTTCGGGGATCGGCCCGATCCCGCACCCCTCGAGCGGCACGAGCCGCTGCTGGTGCGGCGGCCCGCGGCGCCATGACCGGCCAGGCGCCCCTCGTCTCGGTCGTCACCGCCAACTACAACGGCGCGCGCCACCTCGCGCCCGCGATCCGCTCGGTCCTCGGCCAGACGCTCGGCGAGCTGGAGCTGATCGTCGCCGACGACGCCTCCACCGACGACAGCCTGCAGGTGATCGCGGAGGCCGCGGCAGGCGATGCGCGGGTGCGCGTGCTGACTGCGCAGCGAAACGGCGGCCCCGGCGCTGCGCGCAACCGCGCGCTCGCCGCCGTGCGCGGCCGCTATGTCGCCGTGTTCGATTCCGACGACCTGATGGCCCCCGACCGGCTGGAGAAGCTGGTGGCGCGCGCCCGCGGCGACCATGCCAACATCGTCGTCGACAACCTGCACGTCTTCCAGGACGGCGGCGAAGCGCCGTGGAAGCCGTTCCTCTGCCAGAAGGCCTGGGCGCACCCGCGCTGGATCACCCTGGCCGACTACATCGAGGCCGGGCGCATGTACTCCAGGCAGCCGGGCCTGGGCTACCTCAAGCCGCTGTTCTGCGCCGAGGCCCTGCGGGGCGAGCGCTACCGCGAGGACCTGCGCATCGGCGAGGACTACGACCTGGTGCTGCGGCTGCTGGCCAAGGGAGCCACGATGCGCTTCGTGCCCGAGGCGCTCTACCGCTACCGCAAGCACGGCGCCTCGATCAGCCACGTGCTGCGGCGCGAGCACATCGAGCAGATGCTGGCGGCGGACGCGGCGCTGGAGGCGGCGCTGCGCGAGCAGTGCGAGGCGGTTCGCCGGGCCCAGGCCAGACGCCGGCGCTCGCTGGAGACCGCGCTCGCCTACGACCGCGTCATCTGCGCCCTGAAGGCCAGGGACGTCCCGCAGGCGCTGGGAACCTGTGCGCAGGAGCCCGCCGTCTGGCCGTTGCTGGCCATGCCGGTGAAGGCGCGGCTGAAGCGCCTGGCCAGCCGGCTGCAGCCGGCCTGATCCCCAAGCTAGACGGCTTCCGGAACCGCTGACGGCGCGGCGCCCTTGGCGTGCGCGCGGGCGAAGCGCCTGGCGTCGTCGATCAGCCGCCCGCGGGCGAGGGCCAGCACCACGGCGCCGTAGACGGCCCCGCCCAGGGCGATCATCGCCACGAGCCGCGCCAGGTCCGGCAGCGAGGCCAGCAGCGGCTCGGCGGCGAACAGCGCGCCGGCCATGACGGCGGCGCCCGCCAGGCCGGGGAGGAACGCGCCCAGCAGCCGGCGGCGGGGGATCCGCAAGTCGCGGGCCAGCACCTCGAGATAGGCCAGCATCACCAGCAGGATGGCGCTCCCGATCGCCGCCGAGGCGGTCTCGACGCCGAAGCGGGCGGTGACGGCGATCGTGCCGATGGTGGTCGCCCCCGCCAGGGCGGTCATCCGGAACTGCAGGTGCGAGCGGCCCAGGCCCATCAGGATCGCGCCCATGACGAAGCAGTGGGCGAAGCCGAAGCCGGCGGCCGTCAGGTGGGTGAGCACCGGCGCGGCGTCATGCCACTTCTCGCCCAGCACCAGGGCCACGGCGAGGGGCGAGATGATCGCCAGGCCCACGAAGGTGGGGGCGAGCACCGACGAGGCCAGCCGCAGGGCCGAGACCGCCAGGTCCGCCGCCTTGCCTCGCGCGCCGTCGTGGGCCGCCCGCGAGACTGCGGTGAAGACGTAGAGATAGAGCGGCCCGGAGATGATCAGGTCGGGCACCCGCACGATCTGGTAGGCCATGGCGTAGTAGCCGAGCGCCACGGTGCCCAGCACGCCGCCGACGATCAGGTTGTCGACGTTGCGCGAGACGAAGTCCGACAGGTTCGCGCCGACGGAATGGACGCCGAACCGCACCAGGTCACGCACCTCGGAGGGGCGGAAGTAGCGGCGGATCCGCGGCCGGGCGTTGAGGTTCACCCAGGCGAACTTGCAGACCCACATGGTGAGCTGCTGGGCCACCAGGCTCCAGGCGCCGGCGCCGTTGAGGGCCGCCGTCAGGGCGACCGCGGCCGAGGCCACAGTGGAGATGAAGTCCCCGCCGGCGAAGACGCCGAACCGCCCCTCGCGGATCACCCGGGCGTTGGCGACGGCGGTCAGGCCGCTCATCACGAGGATGGGCGAGAGGGCCATGATCAGCCACGGCAGCCGCGGCTGATCCAGCACCAGGGCCAGCGGCCAGGCCAGGGCGCAGGCCAAGACCGAGAGGGCGAGGCCGAGGCCGCCGGCCAGCCAGAAGACGGTGGACTCCAGCTCGGTCGTCACCTCCTGCCGGCGGGCCAGCGCCTGGCTCATGCCGGCGTCGGCCAGCATGTTGCAGAACAAGACGAAGGGGACCGCCAGGGCGACGAGGCCGTACTCAGAGGGGCCCACCAGCCGCGCCAGGATCGGCAGCATGGCGAGCTGCACGCCCATGCGCAGGACGTTGGAGCCGCTGAGCGCCAGGGCCCCCAGGGCCGCCGGGTCGAACCCGCGCCTGCCGCGCACGCCCGCCAGGCTCACGGCCGCTCGTCCGGACCGCGCAGGAGGCGCAGCGAGCCGGGCGCCGGCGCCGGCCGCGTGTTGGCCCACCCAGCGGCCGAGTAGTCCACGGGCTCGAGCCGGATCACGTTCGGCGAGCGGTAGGGGACGCGCGCGGCGCGGGGCGCCTTCACCCGTCCGAAGGCGGCGCCCAGGGCGGCGAAGGCCAGGACGGTCGAGAAGTAGAACGGGGCCACGCCGATGCTCTCGATGGGCGTGCGCGCCAGCTGGTAGAGCAAGAGGCTGATCCAGCAGACGAGGGCGATCGACGGGCGGACCACGAAGCGGCGGACCAGGGCGATCACGCCCACCAGGGCCACCGCCGCGGTGAGGATCAGGCCGATCCAGCCCACCGTCACCAGCAGCTCGACGGCGGTGTTGTGGAAGGTGAAGCCGCCGCGCTCGTCGATGCCGAAGTAGCGCCAGAGCCCCTCGGCGTCGATGTTCCCCTGCAGCCAGAAGGCGTAGTAGCCGCGGCCCAGCAGGGGCTTTTCCTGGATCAGGTCGGCGGCGCGGTACCAGAGGTAGGTGCGGCCGGTCAGGGTCGGGTCCTTGTCGAACACCTGGGCGCCGACCTCGATCATGGTCTGGGCGAGCCAGCGGTAGGAGAGGCCGGCGGCGATCAGGCACAGGGCCACGGCCGCGGTGAGCCAGGCGCGGACCGCCTTGCCGACGGCCAGCAGCGGCGCCAGGGCGAGCATGGCGCACGCGCCCATGGCCAGGCCCAGCAGGGCGCCGGCCGAGCGGGCGGCGAGCACGACGTAGAGGTCGAGCAGGATGGCGGCCGCCGCGATCACGATCCAGAGCGGCCGGCGGTGGCGCACGCCCAGCATCAGCGTGGCGATCGAGATGATCATCCCGCTGGAGGCGATGTCGCCCAGCAGGTTCTTCGAGCCGCTGAGGCCCGAAAAGGCGTAGCCGCCGGCGCCCACGCCTACGGCCACCGAGCCGCCGAAAGCGATGGAGGCGGCGACATAGGTCAGGAACGCCAGGGTGAGGCCGCGCAGCACGGCGAACTGGTCGCGGGCCGAGGACAGGAGCAGGCCCGCCAGCACCGTCAGGCCGAACTCGATGGCGTACTTGAAGGTCTCGCCGGGCGCCTGGGACCAGAGCACCGAGAAGAGCGCGAAGGCCGGGACCAGGAAAAGGAACAGCCGGGGCCACATCACCTGCAGCAGCCGCTCGCGCCGGACGAAGACGTACAGCGGAATGACCGCCGCCACGGCCGCGGCGCCCAGCGATCCGAGCTGGGCGATGAACAGCAGCGGCAGGAACAGCAGGAAGGCGAAGACCCCGTCGGGATCGAGCCGGAGGCCGCCGATCCGCCAGCCGATGTCGGGCTGGGCCGCCGCCTCGGCGCGCTCGGCCACGAGGCGCTCGTCCACCAGCCGCAGGACCTGGGCGGTCCTCTGCTCGCGGCGGTTCGGGCCGGGGGAGACCGCCTCGGCGTCGCCGCGCAGGCGGCGGGGGCGGACGTACGAGGCGCCTTCGTCCGTGTCGCGGATGCGGCGACGGCGCGGGCCGCCCATGTCCCAGGTGGTGCTCATCGGGCGAACCTGTAGGCGCGGATGTAATCGATGGTGAGCCGGGCGGGCAGCGGCGTGGAGGCGTCGGGCTCGCCGGCCCAGTCCCCGCCCGAGGCGATGTTGGCCAGCATGTACATGGGCTTGTGCATGTCGGCCGGCGTGCGCTCGCGGCGCACCTGCCGCCCGTCGATGAACCAGGTCACGTGCTCACGGTCCCAGGCGACGGCGTAGGTATGGAAATCGCCGGGGGAGACGCTGAGCTCCCGCCCTTCGATCTTCGCGGCGTTGGAGTGATAGGTGACGTAGACCTTCGAGGGATCGCCCACGCTCTCCATGACGTCGATCTCGGGCGGCCAGGACAGGTCCTTGGGCAGCAGCCAGAACGCCGGCCAGATCCCCTTGCCGCGGGGCAGCTTCGCCCGCATCTCGAAGTAGCCGTAAGTCTGGGAGAACGACGGCTCGGTGGTGATCAGGCCCGAGACGTAGCGGAATCCGCCGAGGGTTTCGCGATGCCGCGCAGGCGCCCGGTCGAAGCGGATGGAGAGCTTGCCGTCGCCGACCTCGAAGGGGTTCAGGCCCAGCGCCGGTCCCCGGCCGCGGTGGAGCCCGGGCGGCTCGTGGTCGCCGTGCCGGCCCGGATGGCCGCGCATGTCCGGATCCACGTACAGCTGGACCTCCTTGTTCCACTTGAGCGTGCGCAGGTTGAAGTCGTCGTCGTTGTCGTCGCGCCCGTCGCGGAAGGTGGTGCGCCAGACCCCGCGGCCGCCGCGCCAGGGCCGGAACGTGTCGAACTCGTCGGCGAAGGTGAGCTCCAGCGGCCGGCCGTCGGGCGCCGCCTTCAGCGGTCCCGAGGCGGCGGCGGCCCGCTGGCATCCCGCGGCCGCCACGCCGGCGACGGCCAGGGCGGCGGCCGCGAGCGCGGCGGGGCGGGAGCCGGCGGGGAACATCTCGTGCGCTCCCGCGGGCCTTACGCCGCCGCGATGTAGTAGTTCTTGAAGTAGCCGTAGTAGTCGCTGGAGTCGCCGTAGCCGTACCGCGCCTGGCCCTTCACGTTGACCTTGGTCAGCAGCGCGCCGGCCACGTTCGCCCCGCATTCCTGCAGGATGTCGATGGCCGACTGGGCGGCGCGCAGCGGGGTCTTGTTCCACTGCACGAGGTACAGGACCCGGTCCGCCTTGGCCGCCAGGATGCGGGCGTCGGCGACGCCGAGGATCGGCGGGGCGTCGAGGATCACGTAGTCGAACCGCTCGGACAGCTCCCGCAGCACCTCGTCCGTCTTGGGGTTGGAGAAGAGGTCGTAGGGGATCGACTTCCCGGCCGCCGGCAGGACGAACATGTTGCTCTTCGGATCGTGCACCAGGGCCTCGGACAGCGGGACGTCGTCCTGCACGACCTCGACGAGGCCGACTTCCTTCGGACCCGAGAGCTTGGTCGCGCCGCGCTGGCGCAGGTCGCAGTCCACCAGCACCACGCTGGAGCCCGAGAGCGCGAGCGTGCGGGCCAGGCAGAACGAGGTCAGGCTCTTGCCTTCCCGCGGCACGGCCGAGGTCACGGCGATCAGCTTGGAGTCGTCGCCGCGGCTGGACACCATCAGGAAGGCCCGCAGGTTCCGGAAGGCCTCGGCGAAGCCCGAGAACGGATGGCTGACCAGGTATTCCGCCGGCTGCGCCTGGGGCCCGCGCAGGCCCTTCGGCTTGACCGACCGGAAGTCGGGCAGGACGCCGGCGAACGGCACGCCCAGCTCGCGCTCCACGTCGAGGCGCGAGCGCAGGTGCTTGTCCCAGAACTCGGCCATCAGGACCGCGGCGCCGGCGGCGATGAGGGCGGCGAGGACGGCCAGGGCGGCGCCCAGCTTCATGTTCGGCGAGGACGGCGCGGTCGGCACGGCGGCCTGCGAGTTGATCCGGGCGTCGGGCTGCTGGAGCGAGCCGGCGGCGGCGACTTCCTTGGCGCGGTTCAGATAGGCCTCGTAGATGGCCTTGGCCGCCTCGGCGCGCTGCTGCAGGGGCAGCAGGCCGACCATGGCCGAGTTGTTGGCCGCGATGCCGCCCTGGGCCGCGCCGCGGCTGCCGGCGAGCGAGGCCACCCGGCCGGCGGCGGCCGTGGCGTCGGCGCGCAGGCTGGACATGATCCGGTTGATCTCGGCCTGGATTTGGCCGCGGATGTCGCGCAGCTGGGCCTCGGTGCGCTTCACCTCGGGGTATTCGTCGGTGAAGTCGGTGCGCAGCTGGGCCAGCTTCACGGAGAGTTCGGCCTCGCGCTTGCGCATCTCCTTGATGGTTTCGGAGCCGAGGGCGGCGCCCACGTCCGAGCCCATGTTGCCGTTGCGCAGCTGGGCCTGGGCGGCGGCCACCCGGGCGGCCTTCTCGGCGGCCTCGGCGCGGGCGACGGCGAGCTGCTGGTTCAGGACCGAGACTTCCTGCTCGGCCATGGTCTGGCCCTCGCTCGAGAAGAGGCCGTTGGCGTTCTTGTACTCCTGGACGCGGGCCTCGGCGGCCTCGGCCTCGCGGCGCATCTCCTCGAGGCTGCGGCCGAGCTCGGTGTTGGCCCGGCTGACCATGGCGACCTTCTCGTCCAGCTGGCGGTCGAGGTAGGTGGTCAGGATGGCGTTGGTGATCCGCGCGGCCTTCTGCGGCGAGGTCGAGCTGGAGCCCACCTGCACGACATAGGTCAGGCCGGCGCGGCGCGCCCAGGTCCGGTCCTGCAGCGTGCGGGCGACGCGCGAGATCGTCCGCTCGTCGGGATTGGCGATCGGCGGCTTGGCCGGCGTCAGGCCGAACATGCCGGGCCCCTGCGAGGGGTTGTATTCCGGATCGTTGTACAGCTTCAGCCGCCGGACCACGTCCTGGTAGAGCGCCGGCGAACGCAGGATCTCCACCTGGGTGTCCACGGCGCTGGTGTCGGGCGGCAGCGTCCCCTCGGACTGGCGGGCGCTGGTCAGCTCGGCGTTGCGCGGATCGATCACCACCGAGCCCACGGCGGAGTAGGTCGGGGTCTTCAGGGCGAAGGCGCCCAGCACGATCAGGAAGACGACGCCGGCCACGCCCAGCCCGAGCTTGGCCCTCTGCAGCAGGATGCCGAAGAGTTGGCGCAGGTGCATGCGTTCGGGCTCGATGGGCCGGAAGGCCTGCATCGGATGCGCCGGCAGCTCGTGCGTGACGGGGATAAGCGTGCTCATGGGCGACCTGCGTTCGGGGGCTCTTGAGGGGTGGTCTGCGGGCGTCTCGGGGCTCCGGCGGGGCCCGCGGCCCACCCGGTCGGAAAACTAGCGGTGCTGATAACCCCGACCCCAACCGGCGGTTCCGCGGTCCGGGTGCGGTTGGGCGGGGTTCGCCTGGCGATGGGTGTTCGCGGCCACGGCGGGACGCCGGATCACCAGGCCAGGAAGCCCAGGAGCGGGAACACGCCCTGGAAGTTCTGGATGAAGCGGTTGCCGCTGGAGGTGTCGACGACCACGATGTCGTTACCGTAGATCTGCGGGTCCTCGGTCTTGCCCTCGCGGATGTCGTTCAGGTTGAAGGTGGCCGCGTGGCGCTTGCCGCCCACCTGCCGGAAGACAGCGACCTTCTTCACGTTGGCCAGCTTCTGGTCCGGTCCGCCCCCAAGAGAGACCGCCTGCAGCAGGGTCGTGGGGCCGGAGAGGGGATAGACGCCCGGCTTGTTGACCGCGCCGTCGATCGTGACCCGCTGGCTCTGGGCGTTCTTGACCGTCACGATGACCTGCGGGTCCTTCATGTACTTGGCCTTCAGGGCGGCCTCGACGTCTTCCGAGAACTCACCGGGCGTGCGGCCGCCGGCCTGCAGCTCGCCGACGAGCGGCAGGATCACCTTGCCCCCGGCGTTCACCTGGACCTCGCGCTTGAGCTCCTCGATGCCGAAGACGTTCACCTCCAGCACGTCCTGGGCGCCGATCCGGTAGTCGGCGGCGGCGGGGGACAGGAGGCCCGCCGAATCCGGCGGGGGCAGCTTGCTCGCAGCGAAGGCGAGGGTGGGGGCGGCCGACGCCAGCAGCGCGGCGGCGGCGAGCGAGGTGAGATGCCTGCGCATGATGGGGCTCCGTGGAATCGCGACCAGACGATTTCGAATGCGCGCCGGGCGCACATCCGCGCCCATCAACTCGCGGGGGCTCGCGGCCGTTCCCCGGCCGCCGCCAGGATCAGTAGAGTTGGAGCTCGCGCCAGCCGGCGAGCCTGGCCACGACGCCGGCGTGGAGCGCCCCCCGAACCAGCCAGCGCCCGCGGCGGGCCGGAGAAAAGGCGCTGGCCGCCGCGCCGGCCAGGCACACGCCTCCCTTGGCCGCCGCCAGGCCCGACTGGACCAGCCGCCCCGCGGCGCCCGGAGAGCGACGGCGCAGGCGCGAGCCATGGGTCTGGCCGGTGCGGAAGCTGCGCTTGAGCAGCCACTTCAGCGAGGCCCGCTGCTCGGGCACCGGTTCGAAGGCCAGGGCGTCTGGGGCGTAGCCGATCGTCCCGCCGGCGTCGGTCAGCCGGTAGAAGAAGTCGTCGTCCTCGCCGCCCTGACGGCCCAGCGCGAGATCGAACCTGAGGCCAAGACGCTCGACCGTCTCCCGCCGAACGAGCACATTGCCGGCATAGCCCTTCAGGATCCGCCCGCCCGCCTGCACCGGACGCGTGGAGTGGAAGTCGCCGGCCGCCATCCACGGCGGCGCCTGCGGGCCGTAGACCGCGCGGACCGGCCCCAGCACCGCATCCCAGCCGCCGGCCTCCGCCTCGGCGAGGAGGGCGGCGAGCCAGCCTTCCGAGGCGGTCTCGTCGTCGTCGATGAAGGCGAGGAAGGGCGCCTCCGCCGCCTCGAGGCAGGCGTTGCGCGCCAGGGAGATGTTGCGCGCGGGGGCATGCACGTAGGCCACCTCCAGTGCCAGCGCCTTCGCCGCGGCCAGAACCCGCGCGCGGGCCTCGGGCTGTTCGTCGTTGTCGGCGACGATCACGCGGACGCGGACGTCCGGCGCCAGGGCCTGGCGGGCGATCGAGGCCAGGGTCTCGGCCACGGCCGGGCGGCGGTAGGTGCAGACGGCGACGTCGACGGTCGTGGCGGCCAAGGCTCCCCTCCAAGCTTCGCCGCCGGAATGCCGCCGGGCGCGGCCGGTTCCCCGATCACGTTTCCGCCATCGCTGCACTGGCCCGCCGGCTACGGCGGAAACCCGAGCCCTTTCCGCGTGTTGAGCAGCAGTGGTTGGAGGACGGGAGATGCACGAGCCGCGGTCGTTCGCCTATTCGCTGAGCCAGAGCGAAACGGGCTGGCGCTGGAGCGTCTATGACGAGGACGGCGTCACGGTGGCCGGCGGAGCGGACGTGAGCCGCGCCGCCGCCCAGGCGGCCGTGGAGACGATGCTGAGGGGCGCGGCGGTCGCGCCGCCTTCGACCGTCGAGGCCTGAGCGAGGCCTGAGCGGCCGGAGCCTTCAACCCATCTGCGGCGGACGATCCGCGCGACCGCGCGCGCGGTCGCGTCGGCCTGCGCCGTGGTCAGGAACGGGGCCAGGGACGAGGCCAGGGACGGGGCCAGGGACGGGGCCAGTACAACAGTCGGTGAGCGCCGACCGGTTCTTCGAATTGCTCCGGAACTTAGCCGCACGGCCGCGGGTTGTTCGGCTCGTTTACCGGGCCCTAGCCCGACCATCCCTTTCGCCAGAGTGCTCATGTCCGAAATCGTCTTCGCGAACCCGACGACCGTCCGCTCGCACGCGCCGGGGCTGTCCCTGGACGGGGCGGCCACCACCACGATGAACGTGACGATCGCGCTCGCGGCGATCCTCTTCCTCGCCCCGCTGATGATCGTGGTCGCCCTGCTGATCTACGCCCAGGACGGCGGGCCGGTGGTCTTCGCGCACAAGCGGCTGGGCCGCGGCGGCAAGCACTTCAAGTGCCTGAAGTTCCGCTCGATGGCCGTGGACGCCGAGGCGCGGCTGGCCGAGCTGCTGGCCCGGGACCCGGCCGCCCGCGCCGAGTGGGAGAAGGATCACAAGCTGCGGCAGGACCCGCGGGTGACGAAGCTGGGCGCCTTCCTGCGCAAGTCGAGCCTGGACGAGCTGCCCCAGCTCTTCAACGTGCTGCGCGGCGAGATGAGCCTCGTGGGGCCCCGCCCGATCGTCGACGCCGAGGCCGCCAAGTACGGCCGCCGCTTCCGCCACTACTGCGCGGTGAAGCCGGGGATCACGGGCCTGTGGCAGGTCAGCGGCCGCAACGACACCAGCTACCGCGCCCGCGTGGCCATGGACTGCGTCTACGCCGCGCGCCGCAACGCCATGCTGGACCTCAAGATCATGTTCGCCACCGTGCCGGCGGTGCTGCTCAGCCGCGGTTCGTATTAGAAGGGGCGTATGCCGATCCGACACACGAGGGCGGCGGCGGCCGTCCTCTGGGGATTCCTGCGGCGCTTCGAGACGCGCGCCCTGCTGCTCTTCATCGGGGCGGTCGGGGCGCTGTGGGCGTTCTTCGCCATCGCCGACGAGGTGGACGAGGGCGAGACCCGGGCGCTGGACGAGCGCCTGATGCTCCTCTTCCGCACGCCGGGCGACCTGAACGACCCGGTCGGACCGCGCACCTTCGAAGAGGCGGTCAGGGACGTCACCGCCCTCGGGGGCTTCACCGTCATCACCCTGGTGACCGTGGTGGCGGTCCTGGCGTTCCTCTTCCACCGGCGGGTGCGCCACGCGGCCGTGCTGGCTGGGGCGGTGGTGCTGGCGGTGATCTCCAGCGAGGCGATGAAGGCGATCTACGCGCGTCCCAGGCCCGAGCTCGTGACGCACGGCAGCTACGTCTATTCCGCCAGCTTCCCGAGCGGCCACTCCACCTTGTCGGCGACCACCTTCCTGACGCTGGCCATCCTCATCGCCAGCCTCGAGGGGCGGCGGCGCACGAAGGCGCTGGTCTGGACACTGGCGCTGGCGTTGCTGGGCGCCGTCGGGCTGAGCCGCGTTTACCTGGGCGTCCACTGGCCCAGCGACGTCCTGGCCGGCTGGTGCCTCGGCGCGGTCTGGGCGCTGGGCGCCTGGATCGTCCTGCGGTGGATCGGCGGGCGCGTCCGCGGCTAGGCGAAGCCGGCGAGGTCCGGCGCGCGGCCATCCCAGCCCGACACGCGCTCGAAGGCCGCGCCCAGGGCCACGACCGAGGCCTCGTCCCGCGGCCGACCCAGGATCTGCAGCCCCGCCGGCAGGCCCTCGCCGGTGAGGCCGCAGGGCACGCTGATCCCCGGCAGGTCGAGGTAGTTGGCCGCCCGCGTCAGGCGGCTGAGGGGCGAGACGGTCTCGTCCACCTCGTCGATCGGGGGCGCGGGGATGGGGCAGGTGGGCGAGAGCAGGCCGTCCCAGCCGGCGATCCAGGCGTGGAAGGCGGCCTGGTCCTCGGCCCGGCGGCGGTGGACGTCCTCGAGACGCTGGTCGGTGACGTCGCGGCCGGCCTCGAAGCGGCGGACGATCCAAGGGTCCATCACCTCGGCATGGCGCTGGATGCGCTCGCCCCAGATGCGCCAGCCTTCCCCGGCCATCAGCAGGCCATTGGGCGCGAAGGACTGCTCCAGGGCCGAGGGCGGGCGCACCATCTCGACGGCGACGCCGGCCGAGCGCAACCGCTCGATGGCCTCGAGGTAGAGGCGGCCCACGTCGGGGTGGACCTCGCCGAGGTCGTCGAGGGGAATGGCCGCGACGCGGCGTCCGCGCACATCCATCGACAGGGCGGCTTCGGAGTCGAACGGCTCGCGGACGGCGGCCGCGCCGTCGGGGCCCGAGATGGCGGCCAGGGCGCGGGCGGCCATCTCGACAGACCGCGCGAGCGTTCCCACGGTGTCCAGCGCGGGGCTGAGCGGATGGACGCCGCGCAGGCTGACGAGGCCGCGGCCGGGCTTCAGCCCCACCACGCCGCAGACCGCCGCCGGGATGCGCACCGACCCGCCGGTGTCCGAGCCGAGGGCGGCGTCGCAGAGCCCCGCCGCGACCGCCACGGCCGAGCCCGAGGAGGATCCGCCGGGCGCGCGGTGGACCTTGGGATCCCAGGGATTCCAGGGCGCGCCCACGGCCCGGTTGGTGCCCCAGCCGCCATAGGCCAGCTCCACCGTGTGGGTCTTGCCGACCGCGCTCCAGCCGGCCTGCAGCAGGCGCTCGACGGCGCGCGAGTGGCGGGTCGGGCTGGGGTCGAGCGGAACCTGGGCGCCGCCGCCGGTGGGCACGCCCGCGACGTCGAACAGGTCCTTGATGGCGAAGGTGGGCCCGTCCAGGTCCTCGCCCAGGAGCGGCGGATCGAAGACCCGCACGAAGGCCTTCAGCCGGGGATCGTAGGTGCGGATGCGGGCGAGGGCCTCGGCGGGGGTCATGCCCCCTTATCGCCGACCGGCGGTCGCGAAACCAGATGACGCCTGCGCGGCGGGAGGCTTAAAGGCGAACCATGACCCAGTCGGTTCCGGACCAGCTGCGCGCCGCCGTGCGCTTCCTCGGCCGCGTCCTGGGCGACGTGATCCGCGCCCAGGACGGGGTGGCGGTGTTCAACCAGATCGAGGACATCCGCCAGGCCTCGGTGGGCTTCCACCGCGAGGGCACGCCCGAGGCGGCGCGGCTGATGGCCGAGCGGCTCGGGTCGCTCAGCCTGGAGGACACGGTCCGTTTCGCCCACTCGTTCGCCTGTTTCCTGCAGATCACCAACATCGCCGAGGACCAGATCCAGCGCCGCCGAATCCGGGCCGGGGAGGCCCGCCCGGACACCCTGGCCGGCGCGGTCCGCGCGCTGGCGGCCGACGGCGTGGAGCGGAAGGAGGTCGAGGATCTCCTGGCCGGCGCCCTCATCGCCCCCGTGATCACCGCCCACCCGAGCGAGGTGCGCCGCAAGAGCGTGCTCGATCGGCAGAGCGCCATCGCCCGCGGGCTGGAGGCCTTCGACCGCGCCCGCACCGACGCCGAGCGGGAGGCCGCCGAGCAGGAGCTGGTCCGCGAGGTCTCGATCTTCTGGCGCACCCGGCTGCTGCGGCACGTGAAGATCGCGGTCGGCGACGAGATCGAGAACGCCGTCTCCTATTTCGAGCGCAGCTTCCTGGCGGCCCTGCCGAGGCTCTACGCGCGCTGGCGCCACGTGCTGGGGCAGGACGAGGCCCTGGCCAGCTTCCTGCGCGTCGGCTCGTGGGTCGGCGGCGACCGGGACGGCAATCCCTTCGTCACCGCCCAGGTGATGCGCCAGGCCCTGGCGCGCCAGTCGCGGGCGGCGCTCCGGCTCTACCTCGACCAGGTCCACGCCCTGGGCGCGGAACTCTCCATCTCGTCGGACCTCGCGGGCGTCACGCCCGAACTCCAGGCGCTGGCCGACAAGGCGCACGACGCCTCGCCGCACCGGACCGACGAGCCGTACCGGCGGGCGCTGACGGGCGTCTACGCGCGCCTGGCGGCCACCTATCCGCTGCTGACGGGAGAGGCGCCGCCGCGGCCCGCCAGCACTCCGGGCGAGCCCTACGAGGACCCGCAGACGTTGCGGGCCGACCTGCAGACCGTGCTGGATTCGCTCCTGCGGATGCATGGGGAGGCCTTCGCCGACGGGCCGCTGCCGGACCTCATCCGCGCGGTGGACGTGTTCGGCTTCCACCTGGCGACGCTCGACATGCGGCAGAACTCCGCCGTCCACGCCCGCGTGGCGGCCGAACTGCTGCGCACGGCGGGCGTCTGCGCCGACTACGAGGCCCTGGACGAGGCCGGCCGCTGCCAGCTGCTTCTGTCCGAGCTGCGGCACGGCCGGCTGCTCGCCTCGCCGTTCGCGACCTACAGCGAGGAGACCGCGCGCGAGCTGGAGATCCTGGCCACGGCCGCCGAGATCAAGCGGCGCTACGGGCCGGACTCGATCCGCGCCTACATCGTCTCGAACACCACCTCGGTGTCGGACCTTCTGGAGGTCTATCTGCTGCTGAAGGAGGTGGGCCTGTTCCGGCCCGGCGCCCCGCCGACGGCCGAGATCCTCGCCGAGCCGCTGTTCGAGACCATCGAGGACCTGCGCGCCGCGCCCAAGACCATGGCGCGCTACCTGGCCCTGCCGCAGATCCACGACCTCCTCGCGGGGCACGGCCTGCAGGAGGTGATGATCGGCTACTCCGACTCCAACAAGGACGGCAGCTACCTCACCTCCACCTGGGAGCTGCACAAGACCTCGCGGGCGCTGGCCTCGGTGGTGGGCGGGGCCGGCCTGCGGCTGCAGCTCTTCCACGGGCGCGGCGGGGCCGTGGGGCGCGGCGGCGGCTCCAGCTTCGAGGCCCTGGTGGCCCAGCCGCGGGGGACGGTCGGCGGCCGCATCCGCATCACCGAGCAGGGCGAGGTGGTGGCCAACAAGTACGCCGACCCGGAACTCGCGGGGCAGAGTCTCGAGACCCTGACCGCCGGCGTCGTGCTGGCCTCGCTGCGCAGGCATGCGTCCGAGGATCTGGCGGCGCCGCAGACCAAGGCGATGGACGCGCTCGCCCGTCACGCCATGCAGGCCTACCGGAGCCTCGTCTACGAGACGCCGGGTTTCGTGGACTACTTCTTCGCCGCCACCCCGATCGCCGAGATCGCCGACCTGAACATCGGCAGCCGGCCGACGTCGCGCCAGGCCAGCCGCAGCATCCAGGGGCTGCGGGCCATTCCCTGGGTGTTCTCATGGTCGCAGTCGCGGGCGATGCTGCCCGGCTGGTACGGCTTCGGCTCGGCGGTGGCGAACGGCGGCGTGCCGATGGCCCAGCTGCGCGAGCTCTTCGAGAGCTGGCCGTTCTTCGCCACCACCCTGGCCAACATGGAGATGGTCCTGGCCAAGGGCGACCTGGCCATCGCCGGCCGCTACGCGGGCCTGGTGGAGGATCAGGCCCTGGCCGAGACGGTGTTCGGGCAGATCCGCGCCGAGTGGGAGCGGACGACCGAGGCGCTGCTGGAGATCACCGGCCAGTCGGCGCTGCTGGAGCACAATCCCGACCTGGCGGCGGTGATCCGCTCGCGGCTGCCCTACATCGATCCCCTGAACCACCTGCAGATCGAGCTGATCCGCCGCCGCCGTTCAGGGGACGATCAGGAGGCCGTGCGCCAGGGCATCCACCTGACGATCAACGGCGTGGCGGCGGGCCTTCGGAACACCGGCTGATGAGCGAGAACCTCTACGACCTGCTGGCCGGCGGCTTTCCCGCCGACCGCTCGAAACCCTGCTTCCTGCTCGGCGACGGCAGCGCGATCAGCTACGGCGAGCTCGAGGCGGCCGCCGGCCGGATCGCCGCGCGCCTCCTGGCCGAGGGAGTCGGGCCGGGCGACCGGGTGGCCCTGCAGGCCGAGAAGTCGCCCGAGGTCATCATGATCTACCTGGGCGTGCTGAAGGCCGGCGCGGTCTTCCTGCCGCTCAACGCCGCCTACACGGCCGCCGAGGTGGACTACTTCCTGGGCGACGCCGAGCCGAAGGTCTTCGTCACCGATCCGCCCGCCTTCGTGCGCGACGCCGCGGCCCACGCGCCGCTGGCCCAGGCGGTCCCGCGGGCGGCCTCCGACCTGGCCTCGCTGATCTACACCAGCGGCACGACCGGGCGCTCCAAGGGCGCTATGCTGAGCCACGGCAATCTGGCGACGAACGCCGTCGCCCTGCACCGGGCCTGGGGGTTCGGGCCGGACGACGTGCTGCTGCACGCTCTGCCCGTCTTCCACGTCCACGGCCTGTTCGTGGCGCTGCACTGCGCCCTCCTGTCCGGCTGCCCGATGGTCTGGCTGCCGAAGTTCGAGGACGCCGCGGTCCTGGCCGGGCTGCGGCGCTCGACGGTGATGATGGGCGTGCCGACCTTCTACACGCGCCTCCTGGCCAATCCGGCGTTCACGCGCGAGGCGGCGGCGGGCGTGCGGCTGTTCATCTCGGGCTCGGCGCCGCTGCTACCGTCCACCTTCGCGGAGTTCGAGGCGCGCACCGGCCGGCGGATCCTCGAGCGGTACGGGATGAGCGAGGCGGTGATCATCACCACCAATCCGCTGGAGGGCGAGCGGCTGGCCGGCTCGGTCGGCTATCCGCTGCCCGGCGTCGAGCTGCGGATCGGCGGGGGAGATGAGACGGGCGTCATCGAGATCCGCGGGCCCAGCGTCTTCTCGGGCTACTGGCGGATGCCGGACAAGACGGCCCAGGAGTTCACCGCCGACGGCTTCTTCGTCACCGGCGACGTGGGCCGCCAGGACCCCGACGGGCGGGTCTGGATCTCGGGCCGGGCCAAGGACCTGATCATCTCGGGCGGCTACAACGTCTATCCGAAAGAGGTCGAGCTGGTGCTGGACGAGCTGCCCGGCGTGCGCGAGAGCGCCGTGATCGGCGCGCCGCATCCCGACTTCGGCGAGGGCGTGGTGGCGGTGGTGATCGGGCAGGGCGACGAGGCCGCCCTCATCGCCGAGGCGCGCAGGCAGCTCGCCGCCTACAAGGCGCCCAAGCGCGTCCTTTTCGTCGATGAACTGCCCCGCAACGCCATGGGCAAGGTCCAGAAGAACCTGCTGCGCGAGCGCTACGCCGACGTCTTCTCCAGCTGACGGCGGGCCGGCGAGGGGGCCCGCACCGCGGGCCCCGGCTCGTAGTGGGCGACCTCGGCCAGGACGTCCGGCTGCAGCAGGATGGCCACGCCCGACCGCAGCTCGATCAGCCGCTCCTTGCGCAGCTGCTGCAGCGTGCGGTTCACGTGGACGATCGACAGCCCGAGGGCGTCGGCCAGGATTTCCTGGGTGAGCGGCAGCGGGAAGCGCTGGTTGTCGCCGAGCCCGGCGACGTGCAGCCGCCTTTGAAGCTCGAGCAGGAAGTGGGCGACCCGTTCGTAGGCGGTTTGCTGGCCGAGCCGCACCATGTGGTCCAGCAGGAGCTGCTGTTCCTGCGCCGCGGCGGCGGCCATCGCCTGGCCCAGTGCGGGCGTGCGCTCGTCGAGGACGGCGTCCAGGGCGGCCTCGGCGTCGACCGTCTCGAGGGCGGTGAGCGCGACCACGCTCCAGGGCGAGGGCGGCGCGGCCCTGTCGCAGAACCCGAAGTGGTCGCCGGGCAGGATCAGCCGGAAGATCTGGCGCCGGCCGTCCGGCAGCACGCGCTGGCAGGCGGCCCAGCCGGCCACAACGAACCTGGGCCGGCGCGCGGGCTGACCCTCGGGGATCAGCTCCTCGCCGGGGGCGAACCGCTCCCGGCGTTCGCTCAGGCTTCGGACGAACGCCTCTTCGGCCTCCGGCAGGGGTGTAAGCGACCGCAGCTTCCGCACGACCGGATCTATGGGCCATGCGGCGAGGCGAGGTCTGAACCGGCCCGTCATCCGGTGCTCCTCATGGGCTAAAGGCTACGCGAGGTCCGGAAACCGATTGCGCCTGAGCGCAGACACGACCCCCGGACAAAGTCGATACGCGCCAGGAAGGATGTGGTTCCTGAGTCACAGACCAGACATAGGGCTCGCCGGGGGTGTTTCAGGTGCTGGGAGGCCCGGCCCAGGCATTCGATCGCCGCGCCAGGAGCAGCCTTGGAGTCGGAGGCGAAGAAGAGCGGCCGGGACCGGTCTTCTTTTCTTCAGCAGGGGAACGGGCGGCGGGTCGCGCCGTTGGATGACGCCTGTGAGCAGCTGCTGGAGTTCTTCGATGCGCGTTTCCGGCGCGGACTTCGGATACCGGATCGCCGAGACATCCGCGGGATGGGCGTGGATCGCCTACGACCGGGGCGGCGATCCCGTCGAACAGGGCCTCGCGCCCAGTCGCGCCGTGGCGGCCGCCTGCGTGATCCGGGTGTTCGCCCGCTCGCACGCGCCCCGCAGCCCGGACGCGGCGCCCCGCCGGCTCGCGGGCTGACCTAGCGGCGCCGCTGGCGTCGGGGCCGGCGCTGGGGCAGGTTCGCGGCCGAACGAGGGAGTGAAGCCATGGACCTGCAGCTCAAAGGGAAGACCGCGGTGGTGACCGGCGGGACGCGCGGCATCGGCCGCAGCATCGCCGAGTGCTTCGCGGACGAGGGCGCCAACGTGGCGGTGTGCGCCCGCCACGCCGACCAGGTCGCCGAGACGGTCAAGGCGCTGGAGGCCCGGGGCGTGAAGGCCTGGGGGCAGCCGGCCGACATCGCCGACAAGGCCAGCCTGCAGGCGTTCGTCCGCGGCGCCGCCGAGGCGCTGGGGGGTGTCGACGTGCTGGTCTCCAACGCCAGCGCCCTGGTGCAGGGCGTGACCGACGAGGACTGGCGGGCGATGTTCGAGGTGGACCTGCTGGGGGCGGTCCGCAGCTTCGAGGCGGCCAAGCCCTATCTCGAGAAGGCCGCCGCGGCCAACGGCGACGCCTGCTTCATCCTGACCTCCTCGATCTCGGCCGCGGAGGCGACGAACGCCTCCTCGTACGGTGCGATCAAGGCCGCGCTGATCCACTACGCCAAGGGCGTGGCCCGCGAGAACGCGGCCAAGGGGCTGCGCTGCAACGTGGTCTCCCCCGGGACCGTGCTGTTCGACGGCGGCGTGTGGGGCAACGTGCGCGACAACATGCCGGACTTCTTCGCCCAGATGATCAAGCGCAACCCCACCGGGCGCATGGCCACGCCCGAGGAGATCGCGGCGGCCACGGTGTTCCTCGCCAGTCCCCGGTCGGCCTTCACCACCGGGATCAACATGGTGGTGGACGGGGCGATCTCGTCGCGGGTGAACTTCTAGCGGCGCCTCAGGCCGAGACGTTGTCGAACAGGCCGGCCTGGTAGTCGCGGATCGCCTCCACGATCTCCTCGCGGGTGTTCATCACGAAGGGCCCGTGCGCGACCACGGGCTCGCCGAGCGGCTGGGCGTGGCCGAAGACGACGAGGGCGCCGTCGCCGAGGCCCTCCAGCTCGACGGTGTCGCCCGGAAGGTCGAGCTGGACGAGGTGGCAGGCCGAGGCGGCCACCCCGTTGACCGCCGCTTCGCCGCGCGCGACGTAGCAGAAGACGTTGCGCCCCTGCAGGGCCCCGAAGCCGGCCCGCGCGCCGCGCTTCAGCTCCACCGTCGCCATGAACACGCCGGTTAGCGAGGGGACTGCGCCGGTCACCCCGCCCCAGGTCCCGGCGATCAGGCGCACGGTCGCGCCGTCGCCGGCCGACAGCTCGGGGATCTCGTCCGCCTGCACGCCAACGTAGCGCGGCCGGGTCATCTTCAGCCGCGACGGCAGGTTGACCCACAGCTGCAGGATCTCCAGCGGCCCGCCCCGGCGCATGAAGTCGTCCGGCGAGACCTCGGCGTGGATGAGGCCCGAGCCGGCGGTCATCCACTGGACCCCGCCTGCGCGGATGATGCTCTCGTGGCCGGCCGAGTCCCGATGGGCCAGCTCGCCGTCGAGGATGAAGGTCACCGTCTCGAACCCGCGGTGCGGGTGCGGCCCGAACGGCAGGCCGCGATTGCCGGGCGGATAGACCTGCGGACCGTGGTGGTTGAGGAACAGGAAGGGGTCCACCTGGTCCACGCCGGGCCCGGGCAGAGGCCTGCGGGTGACGAGGTCGCCGATGTCGTCCCGATGGGCGGCGTGCTGGGCGATGACGGTCTTGGCGGGCACGGGCGCGGTCCTCCGGGGGGCTTTGCGCCATATAAGCGCGAACCGGGGCTTGCGGAGCCACTCCGGCCGCGCTTTCAGGGGCGCGATGGACAAGCTCTTCTTCGACCTGCGCGCCACGCACAACCCGCACCGCTGGTACATGCCGCTTTCGAACGCGGTCTGCGTGGGGCCGCCGGGAAACATGTTCATGTTCGGCGGCGTCGGCCTGGGCGCGGCGGTGGCGGCGATGGAGCGCACCTGCGGCCGGCCGGTGGTGTGGGCGACGGCGCAGTACCTGTCCTACGCCAAGCCGCCGAGCGTGGTGGACCTCGACGTCTGGACGCCGGTGCAGGGCAAGTACAACACCCAGGCCCGCGTGGTCGGCCACGTCCACGACCGCGAGATCTTCACGGTCAACGCCGCCCTCGGCGAGCGGCCCAGCGAGCTGTCGCGGCAGTGGCTGGAGATGCCGGACGCGCCCAAGCCCGGCGACTGCGAGCCGGCCGAGCACTGGCGCGGCGGCGGCGAGGGGCTGCACAGCCGGATCGAGGTGCGGGTCGCCAAGGGCCGCTACGGGGCCGACCGCAACGGCCAGCCCGAGCCCGACGGCCGCTCGCTGCTGTGGATCCGACCGCGGGAAGGGTTCGCGGTCGATGCGCCGATGCTGGCGATCATGGCCGACTTCGTCCCCTCGGGCGTCGGCAACGCCCTGGGCAGGAACGCCGGCGGCAACAGCCTCGACAACACCCTGCGGATCCGCCGGATCGTGCCGACCGAATGGGTGCTGTGCGACATCCGCATCCACGGAGTCCACGGCGGCTTCGCCCACGGCGCCATGTACCTGTTCGCCGAGGACGGCGAGCTGATGGCCACCGCCAGCCAGTCGCTGATCGTGCGGATCCGCGAAAGGGCGGACGAGCGCTAGCTAGAAGGGCTGGGCCTGCACGCCCGGCCGCTCGTTGTCCCAGATCATCGAGATGATCCTCCAGTCCCCGCCCGCGTCCCGGTAGAGCTGGATCGAGTTGATCCCCCGCCGCTCGGGCGTGGCGTCGTCGGGCGCGGTGCGGGCCTCGTAGAGGCTCCAGACGTGGGCCATGTTCCCCAGCACGTCGATCCGCCGGGCGATCTCGACCTCGAAGAACGGGTTGGCCATGAAGAAGGGCGTCACGTCGGCCTCGTATTCGGCGGGCGACATGATCCTGATCCAGGGGGCGCCGTGCTCGTCCACGCCGGTGCGCATCTGCCGGGACTGCGGGTGGAAGACGGCGCGCTGGCGCGACCAGTCCCGCGGGCCGGCGGGCCCCGAGATCATCGCGTACATCTCGTCGATCACGGCGCCGATGGCGGCTGTCTCGTCCATGGAGTCCCCCGTTGAAGCGCCGAGCGGTCCCATGCGTCCGCCGCGGCGGGCAAATGACAAAGCTGTAACGGTCGCGGCCGGCGCGGGGCGGTGTAGAACCCCTGCAAACGCGCGCGGCGACGGCCGCGCCGCCGGAGAGAGACATCGATGACGTTCCGCCCCTCGTGGCTCGCCGCCGCCTCGGCCGCAGCCCTGCTCGCCGCCTGCGCCACCACGCCGACAGCGCCTTCCGCCGAATCCGCCGCCCAACCCGCCCCCGCGCCGGCGCCCGAACGCCCTAAGGCCCAGGTCGGGACGTTCGGCTTCGACGTCTCGGGCATGGATACGTCGGTCGCCGCCGGCGAGGACTTCTTCCGCTACGCCAACGGCAAGTGGGCGGACCGCACCGAGATTCCCGCCGACCGCTCGAACATCACCAGCTTCGCCGCCATCGCCGAGACGGCCGCCCAGCGCACGCGGGCGATCATCGAGCAGGCCGCCGCCTCCGACGCGCCGGCCGGGTCCGAGGCCCGCAAGATCGGGGACTACTTCGCCAGCTTCATGGACGAGGCGCGGATCGAGCAGCTCGGCGTCGCGCCCGTGAAGCCCGAACTGGACCGCATCACCGCCATCCGCACCCGCGCCGACCTGTCCCGCGAGCTGGGCGCCGCGCTGCGCGCCGACGTGGACGCGCTGAACGCCACCGACTTCTACACCGACCGCCTCTTCGGCCTCTGGGTCGCCGAGGATCTGACCGACACCACGGTGTACCGGCCCTACATCATGCAGGGCGGGCTCGGCATGCCCGACCGCGAGTACTACCTGGGCGACAGCGAGCGCTTCCGCGAGCTGCGGACGAAGTACCAAGCGCACGTCGCCGCCATGTTCCGGCTGGCGGGCTTCGACGACGCCGAGGCGCGGGCGAAGCGCGTGGTCGACCTGGAGACCGCCATCGCCCGCACCCACTGGACCGTCGACCAGACCGCCGACATCCAGAAGGCCAACACGGTCTGGACCCGGGCCGAGCTGGCGGCCAAGGCGCCGGGGATCGACTGGACCGCGTTCCTGACCGCCGCCGGCCTGCAGGACCAGCCGCGCTTCGGCGCCTGGCAGGACAGCGCCATCGCCGGGACGGCCAGGCTGGTGGGCTCGCAGCCGCTGCAGGCCTGGCGGGACTATCTGGCCTTCCATGCGGTCGAGCGGGGCGCGCCCTACCTCTCCAAGGCGTTCGTCGACGAGCATTTCGCGTTCAACGGCCAGGCCCTGACCGGCCAACCCGAGCAGCGCGAGCGCTGGAAGCGCGGCGTGGACAACACGAGCGCGGCGCTGGGCGAGGCCGTCGGCAAGCTCTACGTCGAGCGGCACTTCAGTCCCGAGGCCAAGGCCAAGGTCCAGGAGATGGCCGACAACGTGCTGAAGGCGTTCGGCCGGCGCATCGACAGCCTCGACTGGATGAGCCCGGAGACCAAGGCCGAGGCGAGGAAGAAGCTGGCCAACTTCCGCGTCTATGTCGGCTATCCCGACACCTGGCGGGACTATTCGGGGCTGGAGATCGTCCGGGGCGACGCCTACGGCAACCAGTTCCGGGCCGAGCTCTTCGAGTACCGCCGCAACCTCGCCAAGCTGGGCCGGCCCGTGGACCGCGAGGAGTGGTTCATGACGCCCCACACGGTGAACGCGCTGTTCGCGCCAAGCCAGAACTCGATCATCTTCCCGGCGGGGATCCTGGAGCCGACGTTCTTCGACCCCGCCGCCGACCCGGCGGTGAACTACGGCGCCATCGGCGGGGTCATCGGCCATGAGGTCAGCCACGGCTTCGACGACCTGGGCGCACAGTTCGACTCCGACGGCAATCTGCGCAACTGGTGGAAGCCCGAGGACCTGGCCCGCTTCCGGGCCGAGGCCAAGAAGCTCGCCGACCAGTACAGCGCCTACGAGGCCCTGCCGGGGCTGAACCTGCGCGGCGAGCAGGTGCTGGGCGAGAACATCGCCGACGTCGCGGGCCTGGCCACCGCCTATGACGCCTACCGCCTGTCGCTTGGCGGGGGCGAGGGGCCGGTGATCGACGGCTTCACCGCCGACCAGCGGTTCTTCCTCGGCTGGGCGCAGAACTACCGGGCCAAGTACCGCGAGGCGGCGCTGCGGCGGGCGGTGATCACCGGTGTCCACTCGCCGGGCCCGTGGCGGGCGCTCACCGTCCGCAACCTTGACCAGTGGTATCCGGCTTTCGACGTCCAGCCGGGACAGGCGCTGCACCTGGCGCCGGCCGACCGGGTGAAGATCTGGTAGCCGCGCCGGAGGCGATCCGGGTCACCGACCCGGGCGACCCTCGCATCGAGGGCTACCGCGCGGTCCGCGAGCGCGATCTCGCGGGCCGCGACGGCCTGTTCGTGGCCGAGGGACGGGTGGTGCTCGAGAAGGCGGCCCGCGCCATGCCGGAGCGTATCGTCTCGGTGCTCGTCGCCGAGAACCGGCTGGCGGCGCTGGGGCCGGTGCTGGCGGACCTGCCGCCCGGTACGCCGGTCTATGCGGCAGGACAGGCGGTGATGGACTCCATCGTCGGCTTCCCGATCCACCGCGGGATCCTGGCTCTGGGTCGGCGGCCGGAGCGGTCGGCGGCCGGGCTGCTGGCGGGATTGCCGGACCGGGCGCTGGTGGTCGGGCTGTCGGCCATCGCCAACCACGACAACATCGGCGGGATCTTCCGCAACGCCGCGGCTTTCGGGGCGCACGCGGTGATCCTGGACGCCGCCTGTTGCGATCCGCTGTACCGCAAGGCGATCCGGGTCAGCGTGGGGGCGGCGTTGACCATGCCGTTCGCCCGCCTCGAAGCGGGGGAGGACCTCGTGGGCGCACTTGCGGGCGCCGGCCTGGAGGTGCTGGCGCTCAGTCCGGCCGGGGAGACGGACCTGGCCGACCTTGCGCCGCCTGCGCGCGTGGCGGCCCTGTTCGGGGCCGAAGGCCCCGGCCTGCCCGATGACGTGCTGGCGCGGACCCGGACCGTCCGCATTCCCATGGCCGGCGGCTTCGATTCGCTGAACGTCGCCACCACCAGCGGGATCGTCCTGCACCACCTGACCGCAAAGGGTGCGGCCTAAAGCCAAGTTTAACCTCGCGGTGCGATCCTAGACCGTCGCGGCGCATGTCTGCCGTGGGCGGGAGGAACATGAAGCGCAAGGCGCGGACCGTCGCGGGCAGACCGCCCGGCCTGGAGCAGTCCGGGCCGGTGTTCGATCGCGCGACCCGCCTCCTGCGCACGCTCTTCGGCGGCGACGTCGAGGCCCAGATCACCCTCGTCGAGGGCGAGGGGGAGGGCGTGTGGCACAGCCGCGGGGGCGGAACTCCCAGCGCCGCCCAGGCCGCCGGCGTGCGCGAATTGATGCGAACCGGCGCGCCCGTCTGGTCCGAGGACTGCCGCGAGGATCCGCGTTTCCTGGACGACGCCTCGGTGGTGGGGCCGCCCTACGTCCGCTTCTTCGCCGCCGCGCCGATCCGGCTCGAGGACGGCTCCACCCCCGGCGCGCTCTGGGTGGGCGGCCTGGAGCCGCGGCCGTACGACCGGGTGCTGGCGGCCCGCCTCCAGGACCTGGCCGACACCGTCGCCGACGAGTGGGCCCGGCTCCGGGAGACCGATGCCCGTCGCACCTACGAGAAGACGCTGAACGCCATCATTGAGGCGCTGCCGATCTCGTTGGTGCTGACCGACCGCGAGATGCGCGTGCTCTACGCCAGCCCGCCCTGGATCACCGGGCGGGGGCTGGCCGGCCGGCAGGTGACCGGCAAGACGCTCTACGAGCTGCGGCCGGACATGTTCGAGCAGTGGCGCGAGGGGCTGGAGGCGGCCGTCGCCGCCGGAACCGGCTACAAGCTCGACCGGCGCGCGCTGCCGGGGCCGGACGGCTCTGTCGAATGGGTGAAGTTCGAGGTCACGCCCTGGCGCGACACCGAAGGCCAGGTCGGCGGACTGATCCTGGCCTCGTACGACATCACCGAAATGGTCGAGGCGCTGGAGCGGACCGAACGCTCCGAGGAGCGGCTGCGGATCGCGATGCAGATCGCCGACCTGCACGTCTACGAACTGGACTATGTGCGGCGCGAGCTGACCAAGGTCGGCGCCGAGGACACGTTCTTCGACCGACCGCGAACGTACGCCGACCTCGCAGCCAACATCTGGAACGCGATCGATCCGCGGGATGTCGCGAAGGTCCAGGCTGCGTGGAAAGCGCATGTCCGGGACGGGGCGCCCTACTATCCCGAGTATCGGCTGCGGCGCGGCGACGGCAGGGAGGTCTGGGCGGCCGGCACGGCGCGCCTCACCACCGGCGAGGACGGCCGGCCCCTGCGCCTGGTGGGCGCCATGCAGAACGTCACGGTGCGAAAGGCCCAGGAGCGGGCGCTGGTCCGCGCCAAGGAGGAGGCCGAGGCCGCCAACCGCGCCAAGAGCGCCTTCCTGGCCACCATGAGCCACGAGATCCGCACGCCGCTGAACGGCGTGCTGGGCATGGCGCAGGCCATGGCCATGGACGAGCTGTCGCCCGCCCAGCGCGAGCGCCTCGACGTGATCCGCCAGTCGGGCGAGAGCCTGCTGGCCATCCTCAACGACGTGCTGGACCTGTCCAAGATCGAGGCCGGCAAGCTCGACCTGGAGGAAGCCGAGTTCGACGTCGAGGAGCTGGTTCGGACCGTCCACGCGACCTTCGCCGCCGTGGCGGAGGCGAAGGGGCTCGGCTTCGAGATCGCCGTCGCCCGCAACGCCCGCGGACTCTACCGGGGCGATCCGATCCGTGTGCGGCAGATCCTCTGGAACCTCGTCTCCAACGGCCTGAAGTTCACCGACCGCGGCGCGGTGGAGGTGCGGGTGCGGCGCGCGCAGGGCCTGCTGGCCTTCGAGGTGCGCGACACCGGCATCGGCATCGCGCCCGAACAGCTCGCCAACCTGTTCCGCAAGTTCGAGCAGGCCGACGCCTCGACCACGCGCCGGTTCGGCGGCACGGGCCTTGGCCTGGCCATCTGCCGCGAGCTGGCGGGCCTGATGGGGGGCGAGATCGCCGCCGAGAGCGCCCGCGGGCAGGGGGCGAGGTTCACCGTCAGCCTGCCGCTGGAGAAGGTCCGCCGCCGCGCCGTGAAGGCGAAGCGGGCGCCCGCCGAGCGCACCCCCGCCGAGCCGGACCGTCCCCTGCGCATCCTCGCCGCCGAGGACAACGCCATGAACCAGCTGGTGCTCAAGACCCTGCTGGCCCAGGTCGGCGTGGATCCGGTGATCGTGCCCGACGGGCGCGAGGCGGTGGCCGCCTGGGAGCAGGGCGACTGGGACGTGATCCTGATGGACGTGCAGATGCCGGTGATGGACGGCCCCACCGCCACGGCCATGATCCGCACGCGCGAGCTGTCGCTGGGGCGGCCCCGGACGCCGATCGTGGCGCTGACCGCCAACGCCATGGCCCACCAGGTGGCCGAGTACCTGGACGTCGGCATGGACGGCTACGTCGCCAAGCCGATCGAAGCCGCGCGCCTCTACGAGGCCCTGCAGGCGGCGCTGGAGCGGTCCGAGGCGGCGCGCTCGGCGGCCGCCTAGCGGCTCAGGCGGCCGCCATCTGGGGTTCGCCGAATTCGAAGGCCGAGATCACCACGTCCATGACGGTGTCGCGGAACACGGCGCGCGCAGGCTCGCCCTCCGCAGCGCCGGCGCAGACCATCAGCGGGATCAGGTGTTCCTCCTGCGGGTGCGCGAGGCGGCCGTTGGGCGCCTCGGCCCAGCGGGCCAGGCTGGCCGGATTCCCGGTCGCCTTCGCCAGCCAGGCGTCGAACTCGGCCGAGGCGGCGGTGTAGGCCGGCGAGAAGCCGCGCATGTTGTGCCAGCTCATCCCCGAGCCGAGGATCAGCACCCCCTCGTCGCGCAGGGGCGCCAGCGCCCGGCCGGCGGCCAGATGCTCCTCGGGATCCAGCCCTGCCTTCAGCGACAGCTGGACGACGGGGATATCGGCCTGCGGCGTCACGAGCTTGAGGGGCACGAACACGCCGTGATCCCAGCCGCGGGCCCGGTCTGCCGCCGAGGTGATGCCGGCTCCCGTCAGCAGCCCCCGCACCCGCTCGGCCAGCGCGGGCGAGCCGGGGGCGTCGAAGGTCAGCCGGTAGGTGTGCTCGGGAAAGCCGTAGTAGTCGAAGATCAGCCCGGGACGCTCGCCCGAGCCGACGGTGAAGACGGGCGCCTCCCAGTGCCCGGAGACGACCAGGATCGCCTTCGGTCGCTCGGGCAGGCCGGCGACCAGGCCGCGCAGGAAGGTCTCCGTGCGGGCCCAGGCGTCGGCGGGGCCGCGGGTCCACTCCATGAAGAAGCAGGGACCCGCGCCGTGCGGGATGAAGAGGGTGGGGAGGCGCATGGCGTGGCCCTAGGCGGCGGCCCGGGCGGCCGCCGGCTCGGCCAGGATCTTCTCGATCCAGGCGGCGAAGGCGGCGCCGAAGGTCTTGAGGAACTCGGCCGTGCCCTCGTTCACCAGCCGGCCGTTCTCGTCGAACAGCGAGAAGGCGTTGCCGATGTAGGCTTCGCTGCTGAGCAGCGGCACGTTCAGGAAGACCAGCGCCTGGCGCAGGTGGTGGTTGGCGCCGAAGCCGCCGATCGCGCCGGGGGAGACGCTGATCACGGCGCCGGGCTTGCCGTCCCAGGCGCTGGAGCCGTACGGGCGCGAGCCGACGTCGATGGCGTTCTTCAGGGCGCCCGGAACCGAGCGATTGTACTCGGGCGTGACGAACAGCACTGCGTCGTGGGCCCCGACCTCCTTGCGGAAGCGGGTCCAGGCGGCCGGCGGAGAGTCGGTCTCGATGTCCTGGTCGTAGTGCGGCAGGTCGCCGATCTCGATGAAGTCGAACGTCAGGCCCGGGGTCAGCTCGGCCAGCGCCTTGGCGACCTTGCGGCTGACGGAATCCTTGCGGAGCGAGCCGACGATCACGGCGACGGAGCGGGGTTGGGTCATGAATCTCTCCCGGTTGAATGGCGTCTCCGGAAGGTGGTGGTGGCCGGTCCTGTTGATAATCGCCCCGGTTTGGATGAGTGTTTTGCCAAAAGGGAAACAATCTCATGGACCGCCTGGACGAACTCGCCGCCTTCGTGGCCGTGGCCGACGCCCGCAGCTTCACCCAGGGCGCGCGCAAGCTGGGGGTCTCGAGCGCCCAGGTCTCCAAGCTCGTGGCCCGGCTGGAGAACCGGCTGGGCGCGCGGCTGCTGAACCGCACCACGCGGGACGTGTCGCTGACGGATACGGGCCAGGCCTATCTGGAGCGGGCCCGCGACCTGCTCGACGGCTTCGAGGCGCTGGAGACGTCGGTGAAGGACCAGAGCGGCCCCAGCGGGCGGCTGAAGGTCTCGGCGCCGGTCTCGTTCGGCCGCAACCAGCTGACTCCCGCGCTGCTGGACTTCGCCGCCGGCTGCAGCGCCGTCTCGCTGGACGTGGTGTTCAGCGACCGGATGGTGAACCTGGTGGAAGAGGGCTTCGACGTCGCCGTCCGGATCGGCCACCTGTCGGATTCCTCGCTGGTCGCGCGGCGGCTGGCGGCGGTGCGGCTGGTGACCTGCGCCTCGCCGGACTACCTGGCCCGCGCGGGGACGCCGACCACCCTGGCGGATCTCGCCAGGCACGAGGCGGTGCTCGACACCAACGCGCGGGATCCGACGGTCTGGCGTTTCGGCCCCCAGTCGGACACGCGGGACGTGCGGGTGCACGGACGCCTGTCGTTCAGCGGCGCGGAAGCCTGCGCCGCCGCGGGGGTGGCGGGGTTCGGCCTGATCCGCTCGCCGGCGTTCGCCGTCGCCGAGGACCTGCGCGCCGGCCGCCTCGTCCCGGTGCTGTGCAACTACGAGCCCGAGGTCATCCACGTGCACGCGGTCTATCCGCACGCGCGGCACCTGGCGGCCAAGGTGCGCGCGTTCGTGGACTTCCTGGCGGCGCGCTACGCGGGCGAACCGGAGTGGCACCAGGGCTGGGGCAGCGTGCACCCCACGCCCTGAACGGCCGGCTCAGGCGAAGGCGATCCAGCGGCCCGCTGCGGCGGTCATCACCCAGACCAGCAGGGCGGCGTAGGCCAGCCCCTTCGTCGCCGCCCCGGCCCCGCCGCTGCGGCCGGCGGTGACCACCTGGACGACCGCCGCGCCGAGGACCCAGGCGGCGAAGACCCAGGCGAAGGCCTTGTTGGCCGGGTCCAGCCGGGCGAAGTCGTCGGGCGGGATCACGAGGTGGGTCATCACCCACTGGACCGCGATCAGGGCGACGAGCCCCGTCAGGTAGAGGATCCGCGTCAGGCCGCGCGTGACGAACAGCACGACGAGCGCGGCGGCGGTGATCACGTGCCAGAGGCCGGGGTTGACCAGCTTGGAGACGCCGAACACCAGCAGGCCGAGGGCGAAGATCGCGAGCCCGGCCAGGGCCCAGAGGCGGCCGGCGCCGCCCAGCGCTCCGTCGCGGCGGGCCGCGGGCATCGCGACCCCGTAGGTGAGGACGATCGCCGCGGCCAGGCCCAGCATCTTCGCCGTGAAGGCCTCGGACGTGTAGAGCCGCTCGGCGTTGGAGGCGCCGATCAGCAGGCCCGTGACGATGACGCCCGCGACGCCCAGGTGCATCCAGGGGCGGACGTTGCGCTCGACCTCGGCCGGCGTCTCGTCGGTGAGCCCGTAGCCGATCAGCCGAAGGTTCAGGAGGATGCTGGCGCCGCCCAGCAGGGCGATGGAGAGGAGGTGCAGCACCTCCCACTGGGCGAAATAGGGCTTCACCCAGGCGCCGGGGAAGGTGTCGTCCAGCGTCGCCACCCAGGGGGCGATGGCCGGGAAGAAATCCTGCGGAGCCAGGCTCATTGCGGCATGTCCTCGAGGTCGATCGCGCCGCGGTCGGACGTGGCGCACTCCTGGGCGGCGTTGGCCCAGCGGGGCAGGGGCTTGCCGCACTCGTACCAGTCGTAGGCGATGAAGCGGCCGAAGGTGATGACGGCGACCCAGGCGAGGATCGAGACGGTCGCCGAGATCCGCGCCGGAGCCGGCGGCCTGGGCGCGGCGTCCCAGTCGTGCCGGTTCCGCTGCACGCGCCAGTGGAAGACGAGGATGTTGATCAGGGCGAGCGCCAGGAACACCAGCTTCAGGCGGAACCACAGATTGTGGTAGTAAACCAATGGCTTGGCGTAGAAGAGCGCCACGCCGGTCAGCACCATCAGCAGGAAGCCCGCCACCGTCAGCGGCAGCACTCGGTCGCTGATCACCGAGACCGGCGTCTTCTTGAACGCCACGCCCAGCAGCCGCAGGTCCACCAGGAAGATGGTGCCGGCGAACAGCATCAGCGCCAGGACGTGGGTGCCTTCCAGGAGGCCCCAGAAGTTGAGCGAGCCCGCGAGCGCCTCGCTCCAGGACAGGTCGTATTCGCCCGGGCCCTTGCCGAGCCGGGTCGCAAGCCAGACGAGGAAGTCCCGTAGCACCTTAGCCCCCCTAGAACATACCGGTCTTTCTAGAGGCCCGCGCGTCTCGTGTCGATTGCGGCGATGCTACGCCGGCGCAACATGGCCGACGGGCCGCCGGCTGGCGCCACGCTAAGCGCCGCCGCAGAGTCGCGGCAACCGCCGATTCAAAAGTGCGGAATGTTCAGGCCGCCGGGACGGCCGGCGCGATCTGGTCGCGCAGCATCTTGAGCGCGGTCTTCAGGGCCTGCAGGCGAACCTCGGCCCGGCCCACGTCGCCGAAGGCTTCTTTGCGGTGCGCGGTCGGGCTGCCGTGCCGCGCGCACGCGAAGTGCACGAGGCCGGCGGGCTGCCCTGGTCCGCCCTCGGCGAAGCCGGTGATCGAGACGGCGACGTCGGCCTTCGAGGCGGCGAGGGCGCCGTCGGCCATGGCCCTGGCCGCGCGCTCGGAGACCGCGCCGTCGTCCTCCAGCACCTTCAGCGGCACGCCCAGCATCTCGTGCTTGGCCTCGTGGGTGTAGACGACGAAGCCGCGCTCGAAGGCGTGGGAGAGGCCCGGCACGTCGGTCAGCAGCGAGGCCAGCAGCCCGCCGGTGCAGCTCTCGGCGGTGGCCAGCGTCAGCCGGCGATCGCACGCCTCGCGCAGGACGTCCTGGGCGAGGCGGTCGATCTCGGGAGGCAGGGCGGGTTCGAGCGCCTCGGCCATGTGCAGGTCGGCGTCCCGGTCAGTGCCTGGCGGCCGAACCGCCCATTTCGGCCATCAGCTCCTCCTTGCGGGCCTTGAGCTGTTCGCCGACGGCCTTCAGGTCCATGTCCGACTTGCGGCACTCGGGGAAGTACTCCTTCTCCTCCTCCTCGACGTGGTGCTCGATCATCTCCTTCAGCACCGTGACCTTGGCGTCGTACATCTCGTCGGAGGGCTTCATCTTCTTGAGCTGGGCCATCAGGTCCCTGGCCGAAGCGTGCTCGACGACGGCCTCATTGACCGTGTCCTGCTCGTCCACGTGCGGCCGCGACGCGGGATAGAAGATCTCCTCCTCGATCTGCATGTGGACGGCGAGCTCCATGTGGATCTGCTCGTAGATCGCCTGCTTCTTGGCGTCGTCCTCCTTGGCCTTCTCGTACTGGGCGAACAGCTTCTCGACGGCGCGGTGGTCCTGCATCAGCAGGCGGGTCGCCGGATCGCTCTTCGGCGCGGCGGTCTTCTTCGCCGTGCTCTTGCCAGCCGAGGCGGACTTCGACTTCGCGGCGGCGGATTTCGTCTTCTTGGCGGTGGACTGGCTCGCGGCGGCCATGACGGCTCTCCAGGCTGGGGGCAGGCGTTGTCGGTTGAACCCGCGCGAACGGCCCAGGTTCCTCGGAACGCGGCCTTGATTTTCCGTTCGCCGGCAGGTCGTTAGGGGCCATGAGCGGACCGGTGGTGACCATTGCGGGGGCGGGCGCCCTGGGTCTCGGCGCGGCCCTGGCCCTGGCGGACGCCGGATGCCGGGTGACCGTCTGCGATCCGGCGGCGCCGGCGGCCAACGCCTCGGGGGTGGCGGCGGGCATGATCGCCCCGGCCTTCGAGGCCGTGCTCGACCCGCAGGCGCGACCGCACTTCGAGCTCCTGCTGGCGGCGCGCGACCTGTGGCCGGCCCTGGCCGAGCGGGCCGGGGTGGAGCTGCGCCGCGACGGCGCCCTGGCCGCCGGGGACGAGGCCTGGCTCGAGGAGGTCGCGCGCGGCCTCGCGGCCCTGGGGTTCAGGGCGATGGAGCTGCCGGGCTCGGCGGCGCGGGCGATGGCGCCGGGCCTGTCGGAAGACCTGCCGCGCGCCCTGCTGACGCGCGAGGACTGGCGGATCGAGGCCGCCCAGGCCCTTGGCCGGTTGCGCGCCGCCGCCGAGGCCGCGGGCGTCGCCTTCCGCGCCGAAGCCGTCCGCGAACGCGGCGGCGCCGATGTGCTGATGGTGGCGACCGGGGCGGGCGAGGCGGATCTCGCGCCCGAGCTGTCCGTGCTCTCGCCGATCAAGGGGCACATCCTGCGCCTGGCGGCGCCCTGGGCGGCCGGCGCCGTGGTGCGTGGCCAGGGCGCCTATGCGGCGCCCGGCGCGGGGACGATGACCGTCGGGGCGACCATGGAGGCGGGCGTCGCCGACCCGGCGGTGGATCCGGCCAAGGGCGAGCCGCTTCGCGCCGTCGCGGCGCGGCTGTTCCCGGCGCTGGCCGAGGCGCCCTCCACGCTGGCGGCCGGAATCCGGGCGGCGACGCCCGACGGCCTGCCGATGGTGGGCTGGAGCGAGGCGCCCGGCGTGCTGCTGGCCGTGGGCGCGCGGCGCAACGGCTGGCTGCTCGCGCCGCTCGTGGCCCAGGTCGTCGCGGCCTGCGTGACGGGGCGCGATCCCGGCGCGTACGGTCCGCGCTTCGATCCGGCGCGCTTCAGGAAGCCGGGCCTTAGAGGGACGGCATGAACGGTTTCTGGCTCACGGACGAGCAGCAGGCGATCCGCGACGGGGTCCTGCGCCTGTGCGAACGCTTCGACGCCGAGTATTGGCGCCGCACAGACGAGACCGGCGAGTTCCCCGAGGCCTTCGTCGCGGCCATGGCCGAGGCAGGCTGGCTGGGCGCGGCCATGCCCGTCGAGCTGGGCGGCTCGGGCCTGGGCCTGACCGAGGCCGCCATCGCCATGCAGGCGGTGGCCGAGAGCGGAGCCGGCTTCTCCGGCGCCAGCGCGCTGCACCTGAACATCTTCGGCCCCATGCCGCTCGCGAAGTTCGGCACGGACGACCAGAAGCGCAAGCTGATCCCGCGCCTGATCGCGGGCCAGGACCGGATGTGCTTCGGCGTGACCGAACCCGACGCCGGGCTCGACACCACCCGCGTGGCGACCCGCGCAGTGCGGAGCAACGACGGCTACGTCATCTCGGGCCGGAAGATGTGGACGACCATGGCCCAGCGCGCGACCAAGATGCTGATCGTGGCGCGCACCACGCCGCGGGAAGAGGTGAAGAAGCCGCACGAGGGCCTCAGCCTGTTCTACGTCGACTTCGACCGCGAGCGGATCCACGCCCGGCCGATCCCGAAGATGGGCCGCAAGGCGATCGAGTCGAACGCCGTCTTCATCGACGACCTTCACGTGCCCGCGGAGGCCCTGGTGGGCGAGGAGGGGCAGGGCTTTCGCTACCTGCTGGAGGGGCTGAACCCGGAGCGGGTGCTGATCGCCGCCGAGGCTGTGGGGCTGGGCCGGGCGGCGCTGAGGAAGGCCGCGGCCTATGCGAAGGAACGGGTCGTGTTCGGCCGGCCGATCGGCCAGAACCAGGGGGTCGCCCATCCGCTGGCCAGGTCCTGGGCCGAGCTGGAGGCTGCCAACCTGATGGCCTTCAAGGCCGCCGCGCTCTACGACGCCGGCCGCGAGTGCGGGGCCGAGGCGAACGCGGCCAAGTACCTGGCGGGCGAAGCCGGCTTCAACGCCTGCGAGGCGGCGGTGCTGGCGCACGGCGGCATGGGCTACGCCAGGGAGTACGACGTCGAGCGCTACTTCCGCGAGGCGATGATCCCGCGCATCGCCCCCGTCAGCCGCGAGATGATCTTCAACTACATCGCCGAGCGCGTGCTGGGCCTGCCGAAGAGCTACTGAAGGCCTACCCCAGCCGGAAGCGGATCGGGATGCGCACCTCGCCGCCCTCGACCGGCCGGCCGTCCACGGTCTTGGGGACCATGCGGAAGTAGCGGGACAGCTTCACGGCGGCGGCGCCGAAGCCCTCGCCGGCTGGCGTCTCCGAGACGACGCGGCAGCCGGTCAGCGATCCCCTGGCGGTCACGCTGCAGCCGATGGTGGCCGAGCCCTCCACGTCGCGCCGCAGGGCGCGGTCGGGATAGTGGCGGGCCAGTTCCTCCGCGCCCGGCTGGGTCAGCCAGGTCGGATTGCGGATGACCGGGTCGGCGGGCGGAGGCGCCGGCGGCGGATCCACCTTCAGCTCGGCGACCGGGCCGATCGGCGGGGGGCGGATCTCGTCGGGCGGATCGACGGGCAGGGGGGCGATCGGGACGTCGACGGGGTTCGCCGGCTTGTGCGGCGTGATCGCCTTCGGCGGGTCCTCCTGCAGCTTGGGCGGGGGCTTCTTCGGCAGGATCTCGAGGCCGCCCTGGAGGACGGGCGGCTCGTAGAGCCTCACCTCGGGCGGGGCGAACTGGGCGATGGCGAGGTAGGCGGCGACGCCGGCGTGGGCCGCCAGAGAGGCGGCGACGACCACCGCCCTGGTCGGCGAGAGCCGCCGACCCTTCCAGGGCGCCGGGACGGGGACGGAGAGATGGATGGCCATGACGCGCCTCCTGGTCTACATGCGTAAGATATTACATGTGTGATCTTCCGGCTTACAGTTGTCAACCGGCGGCTGCGCGGAACATGGTTAGCGGCGCGTTAACCATGGCGGGCGCACTGCTGGACCCATGGCCGTCCAGGGGATTCGCGGGATCGTCGAGGCTGCGATCGATCGCGCCTCCAAGGCGACCGGCGTCGATTTCAGCTTCCTGATGAAGACCGCCCATCGGGAGAGCGGCTTCAACCCGACCGCGCGGGCGTCCACCTCGTCGGCGGCGGGACTGTTCCAGTTCGTGGAGCAGACGTGGCTGCAGACCCTGAAGACCCACGGCTCGAAGTACGGCTACGCCCGCTACGCCGAGCTGATCTCCCAGGGGGCGGACGGCCGCTACAGGGTGGAGGGCAAGGAGGCCCGCCGGGCGGTCATGGACCTGCGGCTCGACCCGCACGCGGCCTCGCTGATGGCGGGCGAGCTGGCCTCGGACCACGCCTCGTACCTGAAGGGCCGGACCGGCCGCACGCCGACGGCGGGCGAGCTCTACGCCGCCCATTTCCTCGGGCCGCAGGGTTCGGCCAAGCTGATCGAGGCTGTGCAGGCGCGGCCCGGCGCCTCGGCGGCGGCCCTGTTCCCCGACGCCGCCCGGGCCAACAAGTCGATCTTTTACCGCGAAGGCCGTCCTGCCACGGTTTCGGAGGTCTATGCGAACCTCACCCGCACCGCCGGCGACCACCAGGCGGTCGGCGGCGCCCGCAGCCCCGACGAGGACGGCGGCTTCATCCAGTACGCCTCGGCCCGCCGGCTCTCGCGGCAGCGTGACGAGGAGGCGCTGATCGCCCTGATCCTCAAGGGCTCGCAGCCCTCGGACCAGCTGGGCGTCGGCAGCCGGCTGACCGGCTCGCTGTTCACCTCCGAGATGCTGAAGATGCTGTCGGACAGCCGCGAGGGTTAGCGCCCGAGGCTAGCCGGCGCCGCGGGAGCGCCCATATCAGCGATACGCGGGGCCGGGCGGCTCCCTCCAGGGCCGCACGACAATGACCCCCTTCTACAACCTGCTCGGCAACAACCTCGTCGCGAACGTCGTGAACTTCACGGTGTGGTTCGCGCTGACGTTCTGGGTCTACCTCGAGACCCGCTCGGTGTTCGCCACCGGCATGATCGCGGGCATCTACCTGGTGCTCACGGCGGCCTCCGGCATCTGGTTCGGCAGCCTCGTCGACCATCACCGCAAGAAGCTGGTGATGCTGGGCTCCAGCGTCGTCTCGATGGTCCTCTACGGCCTGTCGCTGGCGCTGCACGAGGCGGCGCCCGAGGGCAGCCTGCGCGACGTCTCGGGCGCGAGCCTGTGGCTGTTCATCTGGCTGGTGATGCTGGGCGTGATCGCCGGCAACATCCGCAGCATCGCCCTGCCCACCCTGGTGACCGCGCTGATCCCGGAGGACCGGCGCGATCGGGCCAACGGCCTCGTCGGCATGGTCACCGGCGTGGGCTTCCTGACCACCTCCGTGATCAGCGGCTTCCTCGTGGCCTGGGGCGGGATGCGCTACACGCTCGTGCTGGCGCTCGTCTTCACGGCGGCGGTCTTCCTGCACCTGGTGTTCGTGCGGGTCGACGAGCCGGCGCCCGCGGCCGCCGCCGGCGAGGCGGCCGCGCCCCGCCGCATCGACCTGGCGGGCACGCTGCGCGTGATCGGGGCGGTGCCGGGCCTGTTCGCCCTGATCTTCTTCGCCACGTTCAACAACTTCTTGGGCGGCATCTTCATGGCGCTGATGGACGCCTACGGCCTGTCGCTGGTCTCGGTGCAGGCCTGGGGGCTTCTGTGGGGCGTGCTGTCGACGGCGTTCATCCTCGCCGGCGTGGTCATCGCCCGCACGGGCCTCGGCGCCAACCCGCTGCGCACCCTGCTGCTGGTCAACCTGATCATGTGGAGCGTGTGCTGCGTGTTCACCCTGCAGCCCTCGATCTGGCTCCTGGCGGCCGGCTGCTTCGTCTGGATGTTCCTGGGCCCCTACGCCGAGGCGGCCGAGCACACGACGCTGCAGAAGGTGGTGCCGTTCGAGCGGCAGGGGCGGGTGTTCGGCTTCGCCCAGTCGGTGGAGCAGGCGGCCTCGCCGCTGACCGCCTTCCTGATGGGGCCGCTGACCCAGTTCATCGTGATCCCGTTCATGACCACGGGCGCCGGGGCCGCGACGATCGGCGACTGGTTCGGCCGCGGCCCGGACCGGGGGATCGCCCTGGTGTTCACCCTGGCCGGCGTGGTGGGCGTGACCGCCACGGTCTTCGCCCTGAACTCCCGGTACTACCGCGAGCTCAGCGCCGCCTATCTGCGCGGCGCCGAGCTGGAGGCCCGGCCGGTCCCCAGCGAGGCGCGGTGACGGGCCCCTACGCCGCCGCGCCGGCCTGCAGCATGGCCTCGATCTGCGCCTCGCCGTAGCCCAGCTCGGCCAGGACCTCGCGGGTGTGCTGGCCCAGCGCCGGCGCGGGCGGGCGGCGTTCGGCGTCGGCCCCGGGGAAGCGGGCGGGCGCGGCCACCGAGCGGTAGGTACCGCCCTGGCCGTCCTCGATCTCCAGGAAGGCGCCCGCCGCCGCGGCCTGCGGATCGGCGGCGACCTCGGCCGGGGTCTGCACGGGCGCCCAGACGAGGTCGGCCGCATCCAGCCGCCGGGCGATCTCGTCGAAGGGCAGGGCGCCGAAGCCCTCGTCGAAGGCCTCGGTCAGGGCCTTGGCGTTCTCGCGGCGGGCCTTGCCGGTGGCGAAGCGTTCGTCGGCGATCAGGTCCGGGCGTCCGGCCGCCTCGCAGAACGCCTCCCAGCCGCCGCCGGGGCCGCGCGGGTTGTGCACGAACCACCGGCCGTCGGCGCTCTTGTAGAAGTTGGCCAGGGCGTTGATCGGGTTGTCCCGGGTCCGCGCCGACGCCAGCCGCCCGAACCTGAGCTGCACCGCCAGGTCCGAGCTCATCACGTAGATGCCGGTGGCCAGCAGCGAGGTCTGGACCAGCCGCCCCACCCCGGTGCGCTCGCGCTCGTAGAGGGCGGCCAGGATCGCCGAGACGGTCGCCAGCGAGGTCGTGTGGTCGCCCACCCCCGAGCGCAGCAGGAACGGGTCCATGCCCTTGGGCGCGGTCATGTTGGCGACGCCGGCCCGGGCCCAGAAGGCAGTGACGTCGAAGCCGGGCTTGTGCGCCTCGGGCCCTTCCAGGCCGTAGCCGGTGATGACCGCGTAGACGAGGCGCGGGTTGGCCGCCCGCAGGGTCTCGTCGTCCAGCCCGGCGCGGCGCAGGGAGGCCGGCCGCACGTTGGTGAGGAAGACGTCGGCCTGCTCGGCCAGCTTCGCCAGCGCCTCCCGCCCCTCCGGCTTCGAGATGTCGAGCACGACCCCGCGCTTGCCGCGGTTGTCGAGATCGAAGGTCGGGTTGGCCCCCAGGTCCGTCTTCAGGTCGGCGAAGATGTGGCGCATGGAATCGCCGCCGGGCCGCTCGACCTTGATCACGTCCGCCCCCCAGTCGCCCAGGATGCAGGCCGCTCCGGGCCCGGCGATATAGGCGGTGAAGTCGACGACCTTCAGGCCCTGCAGCAGCACGCGCGCCTCCCTCTGTTTGGAGGCATTTAAACGCGTGTTGGAGGCCTTGTCAGGCTACCGCGCGGTCATTGGCGGGCGAGGGGCGGGGCGAGAGCGCCTGGGCGATGGCTCTTGCGGCGGCCGGGACGGCCACGGGCTTGCGCAGCAGGGCGTCGGCGCCGGCGGCCTGGCAGGCGCGCGCCTCGTCTGGATCGCCGCCGATCGCCGCGACCACGGGCGTGCGGGCCGCGTCCCCCGCCAGGCTGCGCAGGGCCGCGATGGTCTCGTGGCCGCCCGAGCCGGCGCCGACGACGGCCAGGTCGAGGTCGCAGACCCGCGCCAGCTCGACGGCGCGGGCGCGGTCCGCCGCCTGGACCACCTGGTGGCCGAGCTGCTCCAGCGTCGCGCGCAGGGTGGCGCGGCCGAGCGCGTCGTCCTCGACCAGCAGCACGCGCAGCCGGCGCGTCTCGGGCTCGGCGGCCTGCGGAGCGTCCGCTGAGGCGGCGACGTCGGGATCGTAGGGTAGCTCCAGCGTGAAGCAGCTGCCGACGCCGACCGCGCTCTGCGCGCGGATCTCGCCGCCCATCAGGCGCGCCAGCTGGCAGGCGAGCGGCAGGCCGAGACCGGCGCCCGGGGCGCCGGCGCTGGTGCGCGCCACGCGCTGGAAAGGCTGCAGGGCGGTGGCGAGCTCCTCGTCGCTCAGGCCGGGCCCGGTGTCCGCGATCGCCACGGCGATGCGGCGCTCGCCGGCGCGCGACAGCCGGACCTCGACGCGGCCGCGGAGGGTGAATTTCACGGCGTTGGCGATCAGGGCCGAGAGGGCCTGGCGCGCGCGCAGCGGATCGGCGATCGCGGCGCCGGAATCGCCGGCGAGCTCGGCGTCCACGTGCAGGGCGATCTCCAGGCCCTTCGCCGCCGCGGCGGCGCGATGCGCCAGGAGGAGGTCGCGGGCGACCGCGACGAGGTCGACGGGGCGGGGCGCCACGTGGATCTCGCCGGCCTCGGCCGTCTCGGCGTCGACGGTGGTGTCGAGCACGCCCAGGAGGTCGTTCACGGCGTCGAGGGCGGCGGCGACCTGCTGGCGCGAGGGAGCCGCCCGCCCGCCCTGGCCCGCCGCCGAGGCCAGCAGGTGGGCGACGCCGGTCAGACCGTTGCGGATTTCGTCGGACAGCGTGGAGACGAGGTCCGACTTCGAGCGGGCCAGCCGCCGCGCGGCCTCGGCCTGTTCGGCGCGTTCGGCGATCAGCTGCTCGCGCTCGCCGGCGAGGGCGAACTGTCCGCGCAGGATCCGGTTCACCAAGAGCGCCAGGGCCAGCGCCAGGGCGGTGGCGGCCAGGCCCAGCTTGGCCAGCGGCTGGTCGGCGGCGCGGCTGAAGAGGGCGACTAGGGGGCCCGCCACGGCGGCCGGGGCCACGATCAGCAGGCTGGGCAGCCAGGGGGCGGCGAAGAAGACGCAGATCAGGGCCGCCCCCAGCGACAGCAGCAACAGGGTCTCGCGCGCCGGGCCCGCGCCGTCGGCGAACGCCGCGAGCTGGGCGATCGTCGCCGCCCAGAGCAGGCCGCCCAGCACATGCACCCGCCCGCGCGTCTTCAGGTCGCGGGCCGCGGGGGTCTTCAACCAGTTAACGATGGCGTAGAAGCCGCCCCAGCCGATGGCGAACAGGGCGAAGCTGGCGCTCATCCAGGCGCCGTTCACCGCATGGCTGCCCGCCCAGACGAACACCGGCAGGCTGACCGCGAACGCGGCGAGGGCGTAGGGCAGCAGGGCCGCCTGGGCCTTCAGGGCCTGTTCGTTGACGGTGACGCCGCCGGCGTCTGCGGGCTGGGAGATGTCGGCCACGGCGGGCCTCCTTCGCGAAGCTGGTCCGCGAGGGTAGGGGCCCCGGGTTGGCGGGCGGTTACGCGAGATCCTTAATCCACAGATTCGGCCGGCAAGGTCTCATTAAGCTTAACCGCCGATAAATCGACTCGTGGGACTCCGGTCCCGCAAGCGGGGGGATCTGGCGCGGCATGGCGACGACGCGTTCGGCGTTGACGGAGGGCGATATCCGAACGCTGCTCAAGGGCTCGACGCCCGACGAGCGCGCGGCCGCCGCCCGCAAGCTGTGCGCCGCCATCGACCGTGCGCCGCTCTCCGAAGCGGATCGCGACCTCGCCGCCGAGATCCTGCGCGTGATGGCCGCCGACGCCGCCGAGACGGTGCGCCGGGCGCTGGTGGAGACCCTCAAGGCCTCGCGCGTCGTGCCGCGCGACGTGGCGGTGAAGCTGGCCCGGGACGTCGAGAGCGTCTCGCTGCCGATGCTGGCCTTCTCGCCCGCGTTCACCGACGAGGACCTGGCCGAGATCGTCCGCCTGGGCGGGCCGGTGCGCCAGCTCGCCATCGCCAAGCGGCCGGTCCTGCCGCGCAGGGTGACGGACGCCCTGGCCGAGCACGGATCCGAGCGGGCCGTGTCCGCGGCCTGCGCCAACGACAACGCCGACTTCGCCGAGGCGGCGCTGCAGAAGATCATCGACCGGTTCGCCGAGTCCGAGCGGGTGCTGACGGCGGTGGCCTACCGCAGCGCGCTGCCGCTCAGCGTCACCGAACGGCTGGTGCGGATGGTGGGCGACCAGCTGCGCGACCACCTGATGAGCCGCCACGCCGTCTCGCCCGAGGCCGCACTGGAGATCGCCGTCGGCGCGGCCGAGCGGGCGACGATCGACCTCGTGGACCAGGCCGGCCGCGCGGCCGACATGAAGGCCTTCGTCGCCCACCTGCAGGCCGAGCGGCGGCTCACCGCCTCGCTGCTGCTGCGGGCCCTGGCTCACGGGCACATGACGTTCTTCGAGTGGGGCGTGGCCGAGCTGGCCGGCGTGCCGCACCACCGCACATGGCTGATGATCCACGACGCCGGGCCGCTGGGCCTGCGGGCGATCTACGAGCGGGCGGGCCTGCCGGCGCGCCTGTTCCCGGCCTTCCGCGCCGCGGTGGACGCCTTCCACGCCATGGAGTTCGACGGCGGCCCGCGCGACCGGGAACGGTTCCAGGAGCGGATGCTGCAGCGCTTCCTGACCCAGCCGCAGGCCGCCGCCCGCGAAGACGTGGACTACCTGCTGGAGCGGATGAGCCGCGCCGCCGGGCAGGTGCGTGACGTGGCGGAAACCGCCTGAGCCGCTTGCCGGGCGCCGCGGCCGGGCCCAAGCTTGGCGCATGAGCCAAGCCGAAACCGCCGCCGAGATCCGCCCGGCCGCCACCATCCTCCTGCTGCGCGACGAGCCCTCGTTCGAGGTCCTGATGGTCAAGCGGCACCATCAGATCGACTTCGCCTCGGGCGCCCTGGTCTTCCCGGGCGGCAAGACCCATGCGGGCGACCACGACCCGGCCTGGGCCGAACACGTGCGGGGCTGGGACGAGATCGAGCCCGAGCAGCGTCCGCTGCGCATCGCCGCGATCCGCGAGGCGTTCGAGGAGGCGGGCATCCTGGTGGGCGAGCGCCGCGACGGCGCCCCGCTGACCGAGGTCTGCGACCTGGAGGTGCGCGAGGCGGTGGACGCCGGCCGGCTGCCGTTCCTGGACGTGGTGCGCGACCTCGGGGCGCGGCTGAGCCTCGATGCGCTGACCGTCTTCGCCCGCTGGATCACCCCGCCGATCGTGCCGAAGCGGTTCGACACCTGGTTCTACGCGGCGCGGGCGCCCGAGGGCCAGCTCGCCGCCTGCGACGGACGGGAGACGGTGGACGCCGAATGGATCCCGCCCGGGGAGGCCCTGCGCCTGGCGCACGTGGGCGAGCGGACGGTGATCTTCCCGACGCGGATGAACCTGCAGCTCCTGGGCGAGGCGCGCAGCGCGGCCGACGCCGTGGCCAGAGCGGGCGGACGCGAACTCGTCACGGTGCTGCCGCGGGTGGAGAGCCGGCCGGAAGGGCGCGTGCTGGTGCTGCCGCCGAACGCCGGCTACGGCGAGGTGGCCGAGCCGCTCGAGCGGGTGATGTAGCCGGAGCCTAGGCGCCGAGTTGGGCCACGCGGGACTCCAGCTCCTTCACCAGGGCCTGGCCCACAGGGTGGTCCTCGCCCTTGATGCCGTCGCGGACGGCGGCCTTGATCGCGTCGATATGGGCGTCGATCAGCGGCATCGGCGCATCCACGCGCTTGGCCTTGTCGTCGATCAGCCGGCAGAGCAGGCCGGCGATGCGGGTGACCAGCGGGAACCCATAGGTCGCGCCGAGCCCCTTCAGGTCGTGGGCGCGCAGGTACAGGCGCTCCATGGTGTCGGGATCGACGCCATTGGCCCGGACGTCCTGGCGGGCGGCCTCCAGCTTGCCCACCTCGTCGTTCAGCCATTGCGAGAAGTTGCCGGACAGGCTCTGCAGCGCGGCCTCGGCCTTGGCGATGGCCGAGGCGTCGATCGCGCCGAGGCGGCCGCCGCCGACCTTCAGGCGCAGCGCGTTGGACGGCTGGATCAGGTGACCGGACTTCTGATCGCTCACGGGAGGCTCTCCTGGCGGACGCGCCTGCAACCTAAGGGTCAACCCGTTAATAACACCTGAGCCGCGGCAGACCGCCTGTTCAAACCGAGAACTGCTCGGCGAGGACCCGCTCTTCCAGGCTGCGGCCGGCGTCGAAGAGCATGGTGATGGACACGTCCCGATCCTCTCCGACGCGGACCTCGACGACGTGCCGCACCTCGAAATTGTCGGCCACGGCGCTCACGGGGCGCTTGTCGGCCTCAAGAACCTCGAACGTCACTTCCGCCGTGTGGGCGAGCAGGGCGCCGCGCCAGCGCCGGGGCCGGAAGGCGCTGATCGGCGTCAGCGCCAGGATCTTGGCGTCCAGCGGGATGATCGGTCCATGCGCGGAAAGGTTGTAGGCGGTGGAACCCGCGGGCGTGGCCACCAGCACCCCGTCGCACTGCAGCTCGCCCAGCCGCACCTTGCCGTCCACCGAGATGCGGAGCTTGGCCGTCTGGCGGGTCTGACGCAGCAGCGAGACCTCGTTGAAGGCGAGCGCACGATGGGTCTCGCCGTGGACGTCCACGGCGGTCATCCGCAGCGGATGGATGACCGCCTGCTCGGCGGCGTTGATCCGCTCGAGCAGGGCGTCCTCGCTGTACTCGTTCATCAGGAAGCCGACCGACCCGCGGTTCATGCCGTAGATCGGCTTGCCGGACCCCATGTGCCTGTGGACGGTCTCCAGCATGAAGCCGTCGCCCCCGAGGGCGACGATCACCTGGGCCTTCTCCTCCCCGGCGTCGCCGTAGCGCTGGGCGAGGCGCGCACGGGCCTCCTGGGCTTCCGGGCGGTCGCTGGCGGCGAAGGTCAGGCGCGTGACGAAGGGCTCGGGCTTGAACATCGGCCGGCAACACGCCGCAACCCGGCGCGTCTGTCCAGAGCCGGTTCGGGGAAAGGCGACGCGCGATCGCGTCTAGAGCGACTTGGCCGCCTGCCGGAACGCGGCGCCGGCCACGCTGGGCGTGACGGGCGCGAACGCGCCGGCCGCGCGGCGGGCGGCCTCCTGCCCGCCGCCGGGGCGGCCCTCGTTGAGGTCGCGCACGAGCTGCAGGATGGTGGGGAAGACGCTGCGGTCGATGCCGACGGCGGCGCAGGCCAGGCCCAGCAGCTCGGGCCGGTCGGAATCGATCGCGCGCCGGACGTGGTCGGCGTCGAAGCGGCCCAGCATGGCGAGCGCCGTCGTGAACAGCGTCAGCCGGCCCTCACGCAGGGCACGGACCAGGTAGCCGGGGCGGAGCTGTCCGGCGGCGTGCAGCTTGTCGATCAGCCGCCGCTCCATCTCCTCGCGCTCGCCGTCGCGGGCCAGCACGACCATGGCCTGCCCGTCGCGAGGCGTTCCCGCGTGCACCTCGGTGACGGCGGCGGCGATCGCCTTGTCGAGGGCGGGAGCGTCGAGGCGGAAGCGGTCGGTGAGCGACTTGCGCAGGGCCTGGCCGACCCAGACGTACAGCCGCTCGGCCAGGTCGCTGGTCAGGCGCGGGTGCCGCGAGAGCGGTGTACGCAGCGCCGCGATCTGGCGCGACATCTCGACCAGCTCGGCCATGTCCCGCGGCGACAGCTCGGCGGTCTCGTTGCCGGCGAGCGCGGTCAGCACCGCGGGCTCGGCCTGGTGGAGGATGGCCGAGACGACGTTCTGCGACAGCTTCGGCCGCCGGGCGATCTCGATCTGATGCTCGATGGTGGCTTCCACGAGGAGGCGGACGAGGTCCACGTCGCGGAGCAGGGGGCTTTGGGCGATCACCGGCCGGGCGATCTCGATGTCGTCCAGGGCCAGCACGTTGATGAGCGCGGGCGGCGCCCAGTCGGCGCCGGCGAGCTGCTCGGCCAGGCGCTTGCGGATGTCGCGTTCGGCCTCGACCACCAGGCTCATGAAGATGGAGCTGAGGAGGGCCTGGATCTGCGGGGCCTTCATCGCCTCGCCCGCGTGCGGCGTGTCGCATAGGTCCGCGATCGCCAGCAGCAGGCGTTCACGGTCCGCGGGCGCGCGGCTCTTGGCGAGATCGAGCAGGCTTTCGCTGCTCACGGCGAGGCTCAAGCCGGGTCCCCCATTTGCCCAAACCGAACGCGGCTGTAAGCCATCCTGTAGGGCGCGGATGAAAACATGCTTAAGGAGCCTGCCCGCGCGCAGAACGGGCTCCGGGAGGACGAAGACCCCATGGCCGCACCGCTGATCCTCGCCCTGGACCAAGGCACGACCAGCACGCGTGCGATCCTGTTCGAAGCGGATGGGGCGCCCCTGGCCGAGGCCGGGCGGCCGCTGCGGCAGCACTATCCCCGCGACGGCTGGGTCGAGCACGACGCCGAGGAGATCTTCGAGGCCTCGGTGGCCGTGCTGCGCGAGGCGGTCGAGCGGGCGGGACGCGACCTCGGCGAGGTCCGCGCCATCGGCATCACCAACCAGCGGGAGACGGCGGTCATCTGGGACCGCCGGACGGGCAAGCCGATCCACCGGGCGATCGTCTGGCAGGACCGCCGCACCGAGCCGCTCTGCCAGTCGCTGCGGGAGGCCGGCCGCGAGCCGCGGGTGACCGAGGTCACCGGCCTGCTGCTCGACCCCTACTTCTCGGGCACGAAGTTCGCCTGGCTGCTCGACAACGTGGCCGGGGCGCGGAGCGCGGCCGAGGCGGGGCATCTGCTCGCCGGCACCATCGACGCCTGGCTGGTCTGGAAGCTGACCGGCGGCAGGCTGCACGCCACCGACGCCACCAACGCCTCGCGCACCCTGCTCTACGATATCGGCCGGGGCGAATGGTCGGCCGAGATGGGCGAGATGCTGGGCGTGCCGATCGGCATGATGCCGGACGTCCTCGACTGCAACGGCGACTTCGGCGAGACCGAGCCGGGGCTGCTGGGCCGCCCGATCCCGATCCGCGGCGTGGCGGGCGACCAGCAGGCGGCGCTGATGGGCCAGGGCTGCATCCATCCCGGGGAGATGAAGGCCACGTACGGCACCGGCTGCTTCATGCTGGTGAACACCGGCGAGACGCGCGCGCCGTCCCGCTCGCGTCTGCTGACCACCGTGGCGGCCCGGGTGGACGGACGCACGACCTACGCCCTGGAGGGCGCGATCTTCATCGCCGGCGCGGCGATCCAGTGGCTGGGCGAGGGGCTGGGCGTGCAGGGCGGGCCGCAGGCCGCGGAGGCGCTGGCGGCCGGCGCGCGGCCGGATCACGGCGTGGTGCTGGTGCCGGCGTTCACGGGCCTGGGCGCGCCCTGGTGGGACGCCGGCGCCCGCGGGGCGATCTTCGGCCTGACCCGCGACGCCGGCCTCGCCGAGATCGCCCAGGCCGCTTTCGACGCGAGCGCGCTGCAGACCCGGGACCTGATCGAGGCGATGCGGGCCGACGCGCCGCGCGCCTTCGCCGGCGAGGTCGAGATGCGGATCGACGGGGGCATGTCGAAGAGCGCCTGGTTCAGCCAGCGGCTCGCCGACCTGACCGGCATCCAGGTCTGCCGCGCCACCTACCAGGAGACTACGGCTCTCGGGGCCGCGCTGTTCGCGGGCGTCGGCGCGGGCGTCTACCGCGACGTCGCCGAGGCGGCCGCCTCCCGCCCGCGGACCGAAGGCTACCGGCCGCAGCTGGCGGACGAGCCGCGCGAGCTGGCCTACGCCCGCTGGCTGGACGCCGTCGCGCGGGTGCGCTCGAGCTAGACGATCCGGACTTCCGGCGGGCCGTCCGCAATCCGGCCGACCACGCGCGCCGAGTCGAAGCCGCGCTCGCGGGCCAGCGAGAGCACCCGGTCGGCGGCCGCCGGGTCCACGGCGATAAGCAGGCCGCCGCTGGTCTGCGGGTCGGTCAGGAGGTCGCGGCGCCAGTCGGGAAGGCCCGGCGGCTCGCGGACCGCTTCGCCGTAGCTGGCCCAGTTGCGCCCCGACGCCCCGGTCCGCACGCCCGAAGTCACGAGCGCCTCGACGCCGTCCAGCAGGGCCGGCGCTCCGGCCTCGATCTCGGCGGAAAGCCCGGCGCCGCGGCACATCTCCAGGGCATGGCCCAGCAGGCCGAAGCCGGTCACATCGGTGACGGCGTGGACGCCCGCCACGTCCGGCAGCTCGGCGCCCAGGCTGTTGAGCCGGGTCGTGGAGGCGATCAGGGCCGCATAGCCGGCGGGATCCAGGCGCTCCTGCTTGAAGGCGGCGCTGAGCACGCCCACGCCCAGGGCCTTGGTCAGGATCAGGACGTCGCCGGCCCGCGCGCCGCGGTTGGTCAGCACCCTGTCGGGGTGGACGAGCCCCAGCGCCACCAGGCCGTAGATCGGCTCGACGCTGTCGATGGAATGGCCGCCGGCGACCGGCACGCCGGCTTCGGCGCAGACCGAGGCGCCCCCCGCGAGGATCGCGCCGATCACGTCGGGCTCCAGGCTGGCGATCGGCATGCCGACGATCGCCAGCGCCAGGATCGGCCGCCCGCCCATGGCGTAGACGTCGGACAGGGCGTTTGTCGCCGCGATCCGTCCGAAGTCGAAGGGATCGTCCACGACGGGCATGAAGAAGTCGGTGGTGGCCACCAGGGCCTGGGTCTCATTCAGGCGCCAGACGGCGGCGTCGTCCGAGGTCTCGGTTCCCACCATGAGGTCGGGGAAGGCGGCGGCGGCCGGCATCTTCGACATGATCTCGCGCAGGACCGCCGGCGCCAGCTTGCAGCCGCAGCCGCCGCCGTGGGCGAGGGAGGTGAGACGCACAGGTCCGGACATGGGCTCTCCGTCGTTCGAGAAGCGCGCTATAGCACCGGCATGGGCCCGAAGGTCACCGACGAGATTTCGCGCGAGGCGCTGGCGCGCTTCGACATGGTGATCGACGTGCGCAGTCCCTCCGAGTTCACCGAGGACCATGTGCCCGGGGCCGTGAACCTGCCGGTGCTCACCGACGCCGAGCGGGCGGAGGTCGGGACGATCTACGTCCAGGAGTCGCGTTTCAAGGCGCGCCGGATCGGGGCGGCCTATGTCGCCCGCAACGTCGCCCGGCACCTGGAGACGGCGCTGGCCGACAAGCCCGGCGGCTTCGCGCCGCTGGTCTACTGCTGGCGGGGCGGCATGCGCTCGAACGCCATGGCCCTGATCCTGGCCCAGGTGGGCTGGCGCACCAGCGTGCTCGCCGGCGGCTACCGGACCTACCGCCGCCATGTCGTCGAGCGGCTTTACGACGGAAGGCTCGGCCTCGACTTCGTGCTGCTGGACGGCCAGACCGGCTCGGCCAAGACCGAGATCCTCGGGCTGCTGGCCGCCCGCGACGTGCAGACGCTGGACCTGGAGGGCCTGGCCGAACATCGCGGCTCCCTGTTCGGCGCCCTGAAGGGGCGGCCGCAGCCCAGCCAGAAGCTGTTCGAGAGCCGGCTGCTGGCCGCGCTCGACGCGCTGGATCCCGCGCGCCCGGTCGTCGCCGAGGCCGAATCCAGCAAGATCGGCGAGCGCATCCTGCCGCCCGCGCTCTGGGCGCGGCTGGCGGCCGCGCCGCGGATCGAGCTTGCGGCCGAGCCGGCGGCCCGCGCCCGGTATCTGGTGGGCGCGTACAGCGACCTGATCGCCGACCGCGCCGCCCTCGACGAGGGGTTCCTGCGGCTGCCGGTCCATCCCAGCCGCGAGCGCCTGGAGAACTGGCGGGCGCTGGCGGACGCCGGGCGGTTCGCCGACTTGGCCGAGGCGGTCATGGCGCTGCACTACGACCCCGCCTACGAGCGCGCCCGCAAGAAGCACGGCCGGCCCCTCGTCGGGCGCATCGCCCTCGATCCCTGCCGTCCGGAAGAGCGGGAGACCGCGGCGGACGTCGTGGCCGATCTGGTGGCCCGGCTTGACGCTGCGCCGCGGCGGCGCGAGGCTTAACGGCGATAATCAAGGACAAGGGAGACGGCCCATGGCGGACGGATCGGTCGCGGGCGTGACCTCGCTGAAGGGCAAGGTGAGCGCCGAGGAATGGCAGGCGCGGGTGGACCTGGCGGCGCTGTACCGGCTGGTGGCGCTGCACGGGTGGGACGACCTCGTCTACACCCACATCTCGGCCCGCATCCCGGGGCCCGAGCACCACTTCCTGATCAATCCCTACGGCCTGCTGTTCGAGGAGATCACCGCCTCCTCGCTGGTGAAGATCGACCTGGACGGCAACATCCTCCAGGAGACGCCGCACTTCATCAATCCGGCGGGCTTCACGATCCACTCGGCGGTGCACCAGGCCCGCGAGGACGCCCGCTTCGTGATGCACCTGCACACCGACCAGGGCGTCGCCGTGGCGGCCCAGAAGGAGGGCCTGCTGCCGCTGTCGCAGCATGCGCTGATCGTGCTGCCAAGGCTCGCCTACCACGACTACGAGGGCATCGCCCTGAACCTGGACGAGCGCGAGCGGCTGGTGGCCGACATCGGCGACAAGCACCTGATGCTGCTGCGCAACCACGGCACCCTGTCGGTGGGCGAGACGGCGGGCGACTGCTGGGTGGGGATGTTCTTCCTCGAGCGGGCCTGCAAGCAGCAGGTGATGGCGCTGTCCGCCGGCCGCGAGAACGTGCTGATGGCCCCCGAAGCCGCACGCGCCGAGGTGCAGATGCAGACCTCGCGCGGCATCGGCGGGGGCCTGGCCTGGCCCGGCTGCCTGCGCCGCCTCGATCGCGAACTGCCCGGCTACGACGCCTGATCCGACTGCCGCGCGAGATCCGACGGGCGTCCCGGCCGGGACGCCCGTTCGCCTTTTCGCGTTACGTTTCAAGCGAGAAACGGTCAGCCATCCTACTGTCACTCGATCCCGTGTATGACGCGGGGTAAGAGCGCATCCTCCCCGGACGCTCGCCCGTATTCGGGCGATGGAGCACCTCAGTCTTGATCCGACGCCACTTCTTCCTTGTTGCGGCCCTCATCGTGCTGGCGGTCATGATCGTCGTCGGCGGCATGAAGGTCATCGGGCTGAAGGCCGGCGCGGGCGGAGGCGGCGGACCGGGCGGACCGCCCGGGGCGGCCATGAAGGGGCCCGGCGGCGGGGGCGGCGGATTCGGCGCCACGCAGGTGTCGGTCACGCCCGTGCAGCCGCGCGCCTTCACCGACACCATCGAGGTCCTGGGCGTCGCCAAGGGCCGCCAGTCGGTGACGCTGACCGCGGCCGCGACCCAGCTCGTCGAGCGGGTCCATTTCACCGACGGCCAGCAGGTGTCCCGCGGCGCGGTCCTGGTCGAGCTGCGCAACACCGAGCAGAGCGCCGGGATCGCCCAGGCCGAGGCCCGGCTGGTGCAGGCCCGGCGCGCCTATGACCGCTACCGCGCCCTGGGCGAGAAGGGCTTCGCCTCCAAGGCGGCGATCGACGAGTACGAAGCGGCCTGGCGCACGGCGCAGGCCGATCTCGCCGCCGCCCGCGCCCGCGAAGCCGACCGGGTCATCCGCGCGCCCTTCGCCGGGGTGGTGGGCCTGTCCGACGTGGCCCCTGGCGCGCTGGTGAATCCCGGGGCGCCGATCGTGACCCTGGACGACCTCTCGGCCGTGCGCGTCGACTTCCAGGTGCCCGAGCGCTACCTCGCCCAGCTGCGCGAGGGCCAGACGATCCTGGCCGCCGTGGACGCCTATCCCGGCGAGACCATCACCGGCCGCATCTCGCGGCTGGACACCCGTGTGGACGAGCGCACGCGGGCCATCACCGCCCGGGCCGAGTTCCCCAATCCCGGCCGCCGGCTGAAGCCCGGCATGCTGGTGCGGGTCGGCGTCTCGCGCGGGCAGCGCCAGAGCCTGAGCGTCCCGGAATCGGCCGTCTCGGTGCAGGGGGACGCGGCCTTCGTCTACGTCGTCCGGCAGGCCGGCGAGCGCACGCTGGCCGAGCAGCGGCCGGTGGTGACCGGCATCCGTCAGCAGGGCTTCGTCGAGGTCCTCGACGGTGTGCGGGCCGGCGAGCGGCTGGTCGCCGACGGCCTCAACAAGATCCAGCCGGGCCAGCCGATCCGCGTGGCCGGCCAGGCCGTCCAGCCCGGAGCGCGGCCTGCGCCGCGGCCCGCCGCATGATGCTGTCGGACATCTCGGTCCGCCGGCCCGTCTTCGCGGCGGTCGCGGCCATCATCCTGTGCGTCGTCGGCTTCGCCTCCTTCCAGGCGCTGACGGTGCGGGAGCTGCCCAGCGTGGACCCGCCGGTGGTGTCGGTCTCGACCGTCTATCGCGGCGCTTCGGCCGAGGTCATCGAGGAGCGGATCACCGAGGTGATCGAGCGGCAGGTCGCCGGTCTCGAAGGCATCGACCGCATCAACTCGGCCTCGCGGGACGGCTCCTCGCGGATCAACATCTCCTTCACCCTGGACCGCGACCTCGACGCCGCGGCCAACGACGTCCGCGACGCGGTCAGCCGGGTGATGGCGGCCCTGCCCGAACAGGCCGACCCGCCGCAGATCCAGAAGGCGAACGCCGACGCCTCGCCGATCATGTTCCTGAGCTTCAGCTCGGCGACCCTGAACCGGCTGCAGCTCACCGACTACGCCCAGCGCTATCTCGTCGAGCGGCTGTCCACCGTGCCGGGGGTCGCCAATGTCGGGGTGGGCGGCGCCCAGAACTACGCCATGCGCATCTGGCTCGACCCGGACGCTATGGCCGCCGCCGGCGTCACGGTGGAGGACGTCGAAAGCTCGCTGAACGCCCAGAACCTCGAGCTGCCCGCCGGCTCGCTCGAGGCGCCGGCCAAGGACTTCACCATCCGGGTGGCCCGCGGCTACGCCACGCCCGAGCAGTTCGCGCGGCTGCCGATCACCCGCGCGCGGACCACGGCCGCGTCCCAGACCTCCGCCGCGCTCGGCGGCGCGGCCGCGGGCGCCGGGGCGGCCCAGGGCGCGGTGCGCGACGTGACGACCGCGACCCAGGGCGAGACCTACATCACCCGGCTGGGCGACATCGCCCGGGTGGAGGAGGGGCCGGACGAGCACCGCCGCAGCTTCCGGTCCAACGGCAGCGAGATGGTCGGCATCGCCATCTTCCGCCAGAGCCTCGCCAACGACCTCGAGATCTCGGAAGGCGTCCGCAACGCCATCGAGCAGATCCGGCCCGGCCTGCCCGAGGGCAGCAAGCTGGAGGTCTCGGTCGACTACACCGAGTTCACCCGCCACGCGATCGACGAGGTGTGGTGGACCATGGCCATCGCGCTGGGCTGCGTGGCGCTGGTGAACTTCCTGTTCCTGGGCACCTGGCGCGCCGCCCTGATCCCCTCGATCGTGGCGCCGATCTGCATCCTGTCGACGTTCATCGTGCTCGCCCCGCTGGGCTTCTCGATCAACCTGCTGACGCTGCTGGCGCTCGTGCTCGCCATCGGGCTCGTCGTCGACGACGCCATCGTCGTGGTGGAGAACATCCAGCGGCGCATCGACGACGGCGAGCCGCCGGTCGTCGCCGCCCAGCGCGGGGCGCGCCAGGTGTTCTTCGCGGTCGTCGCCACGACGATCGTGCTGGTCTCGGTCTTCGCGCCCCTGATGTTCCTGCCGGGCTTCATCGGCCGGCTGTTCGTCGAACTCGCCGTCGCCGTCGCCGGCGCCGTGGCGTTCTCGGCCCTGCTGGCGCTGTCGCTGTCGCCCATGATGGCCTCGAAGCTGCTCCGCCCGGCGAAGGGCGAGGGCCGGCTGGCCCGCATCATCGACGGCGCCATGGACCGTCTGAAGACCTCGTACCACGCCTCGCTCGACCGCATGCTGGGCGACCGGCGGGTGTCGATCTCCGCCTCGGCCGTGGTGCTTCTGCTGGCCGCCGCGGCGGTGGGCGTCTTCAGCGTCCTGCCGCGCGAGCTGACTCCCGAGGAGGACCGCCGCCGCGCCCAGGTGATGCTGGTGGGCCCCGAAGGCGCCGGCTACGACTACACCCGCGCCGCGGCCCAGAAGGTCGAGCAGGTGCTCATGCGCTACCTCGACGAGGGCGTGCTCGACCGGTACGTGATGGTCAGCCCGCGCTTCGGCGGCGCCTCCAGCTTCAACACCGCCGGCGGCAACACCATGCTGTCGGAAGACGCCGGGATGACCACCCAGGAGTTCGCGGCCAGGCTGAACCGCGAACTCGCCGGCGTCACCGCGGTCCGCGCCATCGTCTCGCCCGAGGGCGGCCTGCAGCGCGGCGGTCCGGGCGGCGGCGGCGGGTCCAACGTCCAGCTGATCGCCACCGGCACCGACTATCCCGAGATCGAGCGTTGGATCCGCCCGATCCTGGCCGCCGCCGAGCAGAACCCGGGGCTCGGGCGTCCGCGCCTGGACTACGAGCCCACCAGCCCGCGCCTGGTGGTGGACATCGACCGCGACAAGGCCGCCGCGCTCGGCGTCTCGGCCCAGGCGGTCGGCCGGGCCCTGGAGACGAACTTCGGCTCGCGCCGGGTGACCACCTACATCCGCGACGGCCAGGAGTACGACGTCCTGCTGCAGACCGAGCGTTCGCGCCGGCAGAACGAGGCCGACCTGCGCAAGCTCTATGTGCGCAGCGCCTCGGGGGAGCAGGTGCCGCTCGCCTCGCTGGTCACCACCCGCGTGCGGGGCGACACGCCGGACCGCTCGCGGGTCGACCGCCTGCGCTCCATCACCCTGACGGCGCAGCTCAACCCCGGCTATTCCATGGGCGAGGCGATCGCCTTCTTCGAGTCCGAGGCCGCCAAGCAGCCCGCGGCGGGCGTGGGGATCAAGTGGGGCGGCGGCGCCCGCGACTACCTCGAATCCTCGGGCGCGGTGGGCTTCGCCTTCGCGATGGCGCTGCTGCTCGTCTTCCTGGTGCTGGCGGCGCAGTTCGAGAGCTGGATCCACCCCGCCGTGATCATGCTGACGGTGCCCGTCGCAGCGCTGGGCGGACTGTTCGGCCTGCTGCTCGCCGACTCCTCGGTCAACACCTACAGCCAGATCGGCCTGATCATCCTCGTGGGGATCGCGGCCAAGAACGGCATTCTGATCGTGGAGTTCGCCAACCAGCTGCGGGACGAGGGGCTGTCGATCCGCGAGGCGGTGATCGAGAGCGCATCGCTGCGCCTGCGGCCGATCATCATGACCTCGATCTCGGCGGCGGCGGGCGCGATCCCGCTGATCGTCTGGGGCGGGGCCGGCGGCGAGGCGCGGAAGACCATCGGCGTGACCATCTTCTTCGGCGCGATCTTCGCCACCATGGTCACGCTGTTCGTGGTGCCGGTGTTCTACAACATGCTGGCGAGGTTCACGAAGTCGCCGAACGCCACGGCCCGCCGCATCGAGGCCTTCGAGGAGGCCGAGCGCACGCGAGTGGCCAACGCGGCGGAATAGCCCCCGCCAAAAAGAAAGGCCTCCCGCCAAAAAGAACGGCCTCCCGGGTGAGGGGAGGCCGAGGAAGGGGGTCGCCAGGGGCCGGCAAGGGGGGGAGGACGGCCCCGGCAGGCCGCCACGCGGACGCGCCGGCCGAAAAGGTTGTCGACAGATGCAGTGATCGACCGACGGACAATGCGCCGCCCGTCTATGCGCGTCAAGGTTGTCTATTGCCGAATTCTGCTCGCGTCGCGTGAATTCCTACTGGGCCGTCCCACGAGTCTCGACCATCAGGAAGGCGATCAGGTCGGTCCGGTCCTTGGCGTCCTTCAGCCCCGCGAACGACATCTTGGTGCCGGGCAGGTAGGTCATCGGCTTGGCCAGCCACTCGTCGAGGTGCGGCCCGTCCCAGACGATGTCGGCGTTCTGCAGCGCGTCGGAGTACCGGAAGCCTTCGACCTGGGCCGCCTTGCGGCCGAACACGCCGTGCAGGTTCGGGCCGGTCATGTTGGCGCCGCCGGGCGTGATCGTGTGGCACGAGCGGCAGAGGGCGAACTTCGCCTTGCCGTTCGCCAGGTCCGCGGTGTTGTAGGGCGCAGGCAGGGTGGCGAGGACCTTCTGCGCCTGCTCGTCGGTGAGTTCGGGCGCGGCGGCCTGGCCGGACCCCGCCGGAGCCTCGCCCGGGGCCTGCTCCGTCGACGACTTGCCGCACGAGGCGAGGGCGGCCGCGACGACGGCGGTGGCGAGGATCGGTCCCAGACGGCGCATGGATATCTCCCTGAATGGCGGCGCAAGCTAGCGCGAAGCCGCGCCGATTCAAGCGAGCGTCAGCGCCGGCGCCGCCGCTCGCGGTTCACCGCCTCGTCCAGCGCCTGGAGGAAGCGCGACCGGTCGGCGGCGGCGAAGGCTCCGGGGCCGCCGGTGATCTCGCCGGTCGAGCGGATGTGCTCCATGATCGCCCGCTGGGCCAGGGCCGAGCCGATGGAATCGGCGGTGAACGCCCGGCCGTTCGGCGCGATCGCCGCGCCGCCGGCCTTCAGCACCCGGTCGGCCAGGGGGATGTCGTTGGTGACGACGATGTCGCCGGGCCGCACCTCTTGGGCGATCCAGTCGTCGGCCACGTCGGGACCCGCGTCCACGATCATCCGCTCGATCATCGGCGAGGCCGGGATGCGGATGAAGCTGTTGGAGACCACGAAGGTCTTCAGCCCGTAGCGGGCGGCGACCTTGTAGGTCTCGTCCTTCACCGGGCAGGCGTCGGCGTCGATGAAGATGCGCATGATCCACCGCCTAGCCCAAAGCCGCCGCCGGAACCACCGGGCGCGGGGAACCGTTGCCTTGGCGGTGTCCGCGCAGGGGGGCACGAGAGGGGAGGTCAGCCGTGTTCCGCAGAGCCGCGCCGGCCGGGACCGCCGGGCCCCGCGCCAAGATCCGCGAAGGCGGCCGCCCAGGGCGGTTGTGGCGCGGGGTGGCCGACGCTGCGGTCCTTCGCCTGCATGCCCTGGCCGTGCGGTTCGACTGGACGCCGCAGGCGTTCGGCGACGCCGGCCCGGTGGACGAGACCGACCCCTCGGCGCTGCGCGCCGAATGGCTGCGCCAGTACCGCACCTGGGCCGACGCCAGTCCCGAGCAACTGTTCGCGATCAAGGTCGGCGCGGTCCTGCTGGGCGGCGCCATCGCCGGCCTGCTGATCCTGATCGCCGCGATGTAGGGGCTTGCGCGACGCTGCGGCGCCCGGCCCAGACTGCGCTGGCAAGGCAGGAGGCGCCCCCGTGACCGTCATCGACCGCTGGCATTCCGTGGTGCGGACCCGCGACCGGGCCGCCCTGGCCGGGATGATCGCCGAGGGCGCGGTCTTCGAGAGCCCGGTGGTCCACACGCCGCAGCAGGGCAAGGCGATCACGGTGAAGTACCTCGAGAGCGCGCTCGAGGTGCTGAACAACGAGACCTTCCGCTATCTCGGCGAGTGGCGGGCCGAACGCTCGGCCGTGCTGGAGTTCGCCTGCGAGATCGAGGGGATCACGATCAACGGCGTCGACATGATCTGGTGGGACGAGGCCGGCCGCATCGTGCGCTTCAAGGTGATGATCCGGCCGCTGAAGGCGATCAACCTGCTGCACCGTCTGATGGGCGAGAAGCTGGCCGCGGCCCGCTGAGGCCGATGGTGCCGGATGCAGGGCTCGAACCCGCGACCTTCGGTTTACAAAACCGCTGCTCTACCAGCTGAGCTAATCCGGCATATTAAGCGATATCAAACATTTGGCTCTCAGGCGGTGGTGGGTGGGCCCTTGCGGGGCACGCATGGGGCACAACCAGCCGGAGGCGTCGCCTCCGATGGCACAACCGGCCTATCTCGGCAACCTGTCGAGCATAGGCAGCGGTCTGCGCAGCGACCCCTTCATCGGCGATCCGAAGGCCTGCCGCTTCGATCCCGGCGAGCTGACCTGTCGCGACGGCGATCGCGCCGATTGTCTGACGGAAGGGGAGGTGGCGACCGCCCGGGCGTTCTACTCGGGCCGACCGATCGGGCCAGGCGCCCCCTGTTCTACGGCTGGCTCCCGGGGAGCGAGGCGACCGGGTTCTTCGACTGGAAATTCCTGCAGTCGCGGCCCAACGGCCAGCCGGCCTTCGTGAGCCTCTTCAGGTGGGTCTTCGGCCGGGACTGGGACTGGTCAGGGTTTCAGGTGGAGCGCGACATGGCGACGGTCGACGCCGCCCTCGGCCCCATCGTGAACGACGCCACCCGCGGGTCCTTGCGCGCGTTTCGCGATCGAGGCGGCAAGCTGATCGTCTATCACGGCTGGGCCGACAGCCTCGTGCCGCCCGACCAAACGGTCGCCTTCTATGAGCGGCTCGTGCGCGACGCGGGCGGCCTGTGCGCGTATCCGGCGAAGGCCTGGTGGCGCGGCGCAGGCGACCCGAACGACGCGACGAACTTCGTCTGCTCGGTGTCCCGACCGGCGACGCCGTAGGTGAAGCCATAGGGGAAGAGGGGGAGGCGGGGCGGTCCTATGCCGCCACGGCGGAACGCGGCGGCGGCGCCCGGGGCCGGCCCTTACCGCGGGGCGGGGTCGAGCAACCGAGGTCCGGGGCCGTCACCGGCAAGCGCGTCCTGCGGGTTGCGCAGCGGACAGTGACTGGTGGAGAGGCAGCCGCAGCCGATGCAGCCGTCGAGCTGGTCCCGCAGGCCGATCAGGCGCTGGATGCGGTCGTCGAGGTCCCGCCGCCAGCGCGACGAGAGCCGCATCCAGTCTTCCCGTGTCGGCGCTCGGTCCTGGGGGAGTTCGGCGAAGGCCTGAGCGACCACGGACAGCGGCACGCCGGCGCGCTGCGCGACGCGGATCACCGCCACGCGCCGGAGCACCTCGCGCGAAAAGCGCCGCTGATTGCCTTCGCTTCGGCGGCTGCTGATGAGCCCCTTCGCCTCATAGAAATGGATCGTCGAGACGCGGACGCCGCTGCGCCGCGCCACCTCCCCGACGGTGAGTTCCGCTGCTGGGCGCATCGGTCGCAAGATCGTCCCTGGAGGTCTTGACCTCAACTAAGGTTGAGGAACTATGTCCCGGCTCCGTCCTTTGCAAGGAGGAGCAGACATGACGCAACCGCTGCGCCTGGCGATGATGCTGGGCAGCGTCCGGCCGAACCGCATCTGCGACACGGTCGGGCTGACGCGGCTCGCCTGGTGGATCCGGACGCCGCGATCCGCGCGCGCCGATGAAGCCTATGGAGCGGTCGCATGAGGCCTGGTGCGCAAGAGGGCGACGCGCGTGTGCTGGTCGTCGGCCAGGATCCCGAGGTGCTGGAGTTCGTCCTGCAGGAGCTTGCCGGGGCCGGCGTGCCGGCCCGGGGAACGACGCTCGCCGACGTGGACGGGGCGCACGGCGCCTTCGACCTCGTGGCCTTCGGCGCAGGGACGCCGCACCAGGACCGCAAGCGCCTGCAGGGCCGTTTCGCCGCCGCCAACCCCACGGCCCGCTTCCTGCGGACCTATGCGCCCTATGCCGCCGCCCAGGTTCTGGCGGCGGTCGGCGCCGCGGCGTCGGCCGAGACCCTGGACCTGAAGGCCTACTGCCGGCGCATCGGCTACGGTGGCCCCCTGGAGCCCACTCTGGAGACCTTGCACGCGCTGCAGGCGCACCACCTCGCTGCGATCCCGTTCGAGGCCATCGACGTGCTGCTTGGCCGCCACGTCGACATCTCGCCGGCGGCGGTCGACGCGAAGCTCATCGCGCGCGGGCGAGGCGGCTACTGCTACGAGCAGAACGGCCTCTTCAAGCGCGTCCTGACCGCGATCGGCTTCGAGGTGGACGCGCTCGTCGCCAGCGTGCGCTGGCAGGCGCCGGCGGGCGCGCCTCCCCCGCCTCGCACCCACATGGCGCTGCGGGTCACGGTCGACGGCGCGCCGTGGCTCGTGGATGTGGGCTTCGGCTCCGCCGTGCCGGCGGCGCCGCTGCGGCTCGACCGCAGAGATCCGCAGTCCGCCGGCGACGGCCGCTACCGGGTGACCCCGCTCGGGGCCGGCTTCCTTGTGCGAACGGAGGCGGATGGGCAGTGGCTGCCGCTCTACGACGTCTCGCCGGAGCCGTTGCTGGACAGCCACTACGAGCTGTTCAACTGGTTCACCTCGACCCACCCCTCGTCGCACTTCCGTCGCCAGTTGATCGTCACCAAGGCGACGCCGGAGGCGCGCTTCGCCCTGCTGGACTCGAAGCTCACCATCCGGGCGCGGACCGGTGAAGCTGAGCGCCGGCGCCTCGATGCGGACGGGATCGCGCACGTGCTGGAGTCGGTGTTCGGTCTCACGCCGGCGCCGGACTGGCGGCCGGTGTTGGCGGCCGCCGCCGAGCGTGGCGCCTCCTGACCAAGGGCGGCGCGAGCCGCCGTTCGCAGGTCGGCTGCTCCCGCCCCAGGTTGCGCCGCCGGCGCCCCGCCATCGCGATGGAGCGCGGTAATATAACGACGTTATACTGCATAAGCATCAGCGACTTGCTGTCTGCTACTGTGTCGCACCCGATCAGGCCTGTATCACTCTGGAGCTAAAACGACGCGGTTATCGGCGTTGCTTTGCATACATCTTCTGCAATAACGGAATCCGCGATCAGACGGGGCGGCGGCCCGCTCAAGCCGCGGCGCCACGCCGAAAGCAGATGGGGTGGATGGCTCCCGCTCACGGCATCTGAGTGCCAGACTTGTGGAAGTTGTCGAACAACCACGAGCGAAGGGAGCCACCCAGATGGAGATTACAACGATCGGCCTGGATCTCGCCAAGAGCGTTTTTCAGGTTCACGCGGTTGACGCCGAGGGGAAGGTCATCGTCCGCAAAGCTCTTCGACGAGCCCAGGTTCTGCCGTTCTTCAAGACCGCGCCGCCCTGCCTGGTGGGGATCGAGGCCTGCGGCACGTCGCACCATTGGGCGCGCGAGCTGAGGCGGCTCGGCCACGAGGTGCGGCTGATGCCGCCGGCTTACGTGAAACCCTACGTGAAGCGCGGCAAGACCGACGCCAACGACGCCGAGGCGATCTGCGAGGCGGTGACGCGGCCGACGATGCGGTTCGTGGCGATCAAGTCCGAGCAGCAGCAGGCGGCCCTGGCGCTGCACCGGACCCGAGATCTGCTGGTCAAGCAGCGCACCCAGCTGGTCAACATGATCCGCGGCCTCCTGGCTGAGTTTGGGATCGAGATGGCGCGCGGCCTGCATCATGCCCTCGACCTAGCCGCACGGGTTGCTCAAGGCGCTGCGCCGGACGTGCCCGAGCTGGCGGCGCGAGTCATCACCGGCCTGGCGGGCCAGATCGGCGATCTGCAGGTCCGTCTCACGGCGCTGGAGAAGGAGCTGCTGACCTGGCATCGGACAAACGAGCTGTCTCAGCGCCTCAGCACCATCCCTGGCGTCGGCCTGATCTCGGCCACGGCGCTTGCCGCCTCAGTCACCGACGCCAGCCGCTTCCGCTCCGGGCGGCAGTTTGCGGCCTCGCTTGGCCTAACACCGCTGCAGAACTCCAGCGGCGGCAAGGAGCGGATGGGGAGGATCTCACGGATGGGCGATCGATATCTGAGACGCCTGCTGGTCGTCGGCATGACCTCGCTCGTGCGCCGTGCACGAACAAGACCGGACTCGGTCGACCCGCGCATCGCTGCGATGCTGGCGCGCAAACCCGCTCGCGTGGTGACGGTGGCCGCGGCCAATCGCACCGCCCGTGTCGCCTGGTCGATCATGGCCCGCGGCGGCGTCTACCGCGCGCCTCAGGGCGTGACCGCCTGACAGATTAGCTGATCGTCGACGACCAGCTTCCGGAGGTTGCGAGCGCGATGTGAAGTGATGGCGAACCGGTCAGACCGGGAGCTGGGACACCCCGCGTAGTGTCCAAGGCGTCGAAGCCTGCAAAGCAGAGTGGGACCCAGCTTGCGGACACCATCAGGGCCAGCAGTCCTTGAAACGACTGCATCAACAGGCCGGACACAAGACTGCACCCGACCCAGCCGCCAAAACATCAAATCGAGCCTTGCAACGCGGGAGCCATCCACACAGGACGCTGCGGGGGACGGGCGAGCCAAGGAACAATGGGGGGTCCGGCGCGCCTCAGCGCCGTCTGGCGGAGCATCCGCGCGGACCCGGAGCGGACTGCCAGTCAGTCCGGATGGGGGCGTCATGGCGGATACGGTTCTCGACTTCAACACAGCCAGCGAGACGGACCTCGGCTCCATCGTCAGGGACGGTCAAGGGGGATCGGCCGACATCGCCGACCGCGTCATCGAGCTGTTCGTCAGCGACACATCGGCCGCGTCGCCCGTGACGAACCTGGGCTATTACAGCGGCCTGGGCGATGGCAGCCAGGACGGGCTGGTCTCCGCCAGCGGCGGCGACCTGAGCTTCGTCATTAGATCCCAGGACGATTCGGAATTCGCGTTCAAAGGCCTGTACCTCTACGCCTATCTCGGCGGCACCTTCCAGGCCAAGATCGAGGGGTTCAGGGATGGCCAGTCGACCGGCTTTATCACGGCCAATTTCTCAGACGCCGGGCCGGTCTACGGGGTGACGCTCACCAGCGCCGAGCTCACCCCCGGCACGTTCCAGAACGTCGACGAAGTCCGCATCACCGATATGGCCGGCGGAGAGCTCTGGCTCGCCTACGACCAGTTCGTCATCGGTGACGCGGTGGACCCCAACACCGTCCCGACCGCGACGAACCTGACGCAGACGGTCGCCTACACCGAGGACCCGGGCGGGGCGGTCGCGCTGCCGGATATCGTGGTCACCGACCCGGACGCCGGCGAGACGATCACCGCGACCCTGACCCTCAGCAGCGCGGCGGCGGGCAGCCTGTCGACGGGGACCTTCGGTTCGGCCACCTCGACGTACACCGCCGGGACCGGAGTGTGGACGGTCACCGGCTCGGTGGCCGACGTCAACGCGGCCCTGGCGGCGGTCAGCTTCACGCCGGCGACCAGCTGGGACAAGGACGTCACCCTCACGACGCATATCGAGGACGCGGCGGGCGCAGGTCCGGCGGACGGGGCGATCACCCTCGACGTGACGCCGGTGAACGACGCCCCCACGGCCACCAACCTGACCCAGTCCAAGGCCGTCACCGAGGCCGGATCGGCGACCGCGCTGGACGACATCGTGGTGACCGACGTCGACACGGGCGAGGCGATCACGGCGACCCTGACGCTCAGCAGCGCGGGGGCGGGCGCCCTGTCGACCGGAACCTTCGGCGCGGCGACGTCGACCTACAACGCCGGGACCGGCGTGTGGACCGTCACCGGCTCCGCGGCCGACGTGAACGCCGCCCTGGCCGCCGTGGCCCTGACGCCGTCGGCGAACAACGATCAGGACTTCACCATCGCGACCCGCATCCGGGATGCGGCCGGGACGGGCCCCGCCGACGGGACGATCAGCGTCGCGGTCACCGCGGTCAACGACGCCCCGACCGCCACCAACCTGACCCAGACGGTCGCCTACACCGAGGATCCGGGCGGTGCGGTCGCGCTGCCGGATATCGTGGTCAGCGACGCCGACACGGGCGAGGCGATCACCGCGACCCTCACGCTCAGCAGCACTGCGGCGGGCAGCCTGTCCACGGGGACCTACGGCTCGGCCACCTCGACCTATGACGCGGGGACGGGGGTGTGGACGGTCACCGGCTCGGTGGCGGACGTCAACGCGGCCCTGGCGGCGGTCAGCTTCACGCCGGCCTCGAACTGGGACCAGGACGTCACCATGGCGACCCATGTCGAGGACGCCGCGGGCGCGGGCCCGGCGGACGGGACGATCACCCTCGACGTCACGCCGGTGAACGACGCCCCCACGGCCACCAACCTGACCCAGTCCAAGGCCGCCGTCGAAGGCGGCTCGGCGGTGGCGCTCGACGACATCGTGGTGTCGGACATCGACACGGGCGAGCAGATCACGGCGACCCTGACGCTCAGCAGCGCGGGGGCGGGCGCCCTGTCGACCGGGACCTTCGGCTCGGCGACCTCCACCTACAACGCGGGCACGGGGGTGTGGACCGTCACCGGCTCGGTGGCCGACGTGAACGCCGCCCTGGCCGCCGTGGCCCTGACGCCCTCGGCCGACAACGACCAGGACTTCACCATCGCGACCCGCATCTACGACTCGGCGTGGAGCGGGCCAGCCGACGGGACGATCAGCGTCGCGGTCACCGCGGTCAACGACGCTCCGACGGTCAGCGCCGCGCCGAGCCTGACCCTGACCGAGGACCAGCCGCGCGCCCTGACCGCCGCGGATTTCAATTTCGCCGACGTGGACGGCGATGCGCTGGCCTCGGTGACCGTCGTCGCCCTTCCGGGCGCGGGAACCCTGACCCTGGACGGCGCCGCCGTCTCCGCCGGCCAGACCATCGACCGCGCCGACCTCGACGCCGGCAAGCTGGTCTTCACCCCGACCGCGGACGGGGCGGGCGCGGGTTACGCCAGCTTCACGTTCACCGTCTCGGACGGGACGGCCTCGTCCGCCCAGGCCACGGCCGCATTCAACGTCACGGCCGTCAACGACGCGCCGACCACGGACGCCGCCAAAGGCTATGTGAACGCCGGCGCCGCCACCGAGACGGGCGGGCTGGTAGTCATCGACGCAGCCAAGCTCAACGAGGGCGACGTCGACGACGCCGGGTCCGGCGTGAGCTACACCGTGACCGCGGCGACCGCCGCCGGGACGCTGTTCCTTGACACCAACGGGAACGGCGTGGTGGACGGCGGCGAGGCCCTGGCGGCGGCCGACACCTTCACCCAGGCCGACATCGACGCCGGGCGCCTCAAGTACCTGCATGGCGGCGGGGCCGGGGCCGCCGACAGCTTCACCTTCAGCGTCGCGGACGGCGGCGAGGACGGGGCGGCGGCGCTGACCGGGCTGACGTTCGGCGTCAGCGTGGCGGAACGGCCGGTCGTGACCATCGGCGCGGGCTCCCCCGCCTACGCCGAGGACGGGGCGGCGGTGGCGATCGCGCCGAACCTGACCCTCGTCGACGGCGACAGCGCGGACATGAGCGGCGCCACGGTGACCATCACCGACCTCGTGGCCGGCGATGTCCTCGGATTCACAAATCAGAACGGCATCACCGGCAGCTTCGACGCCGGGGCAGGGGTGCTGACGCTGAGTGGGACGGCGACCCGCGCGCAGTATGAGGCGGCCCTGCGCTCGGTGACCTTCGGCAGCTCCAGCGAGAACCCCGCCACCGGGGCCGGGGCCGGCGACCGGGTCATCAGCTTCCAGGTGAGAGACGGCGGGCTCGCCAGCGTGGCCGAGAACGTCACCGTGGCGGTGAGCAACGCCAACGACGCGCCGACCGCCACCAACCTGACTCAGACGGTCGCCTACACGGAGGATCCCGGTTCGCCGGTGGCCCTGGGCGATATCGTGGTCAGCGACGCGGACACGGGCGAGACGATCACAGCCACCCTGACCCTGTCGGAGCCGCTGGCCGGGAGCCTGTCGACGGGGACCTTCGGCTCGGCCACCTCGACCTACACCGCCGGGACGGGCGTCTGGACGGTCACGGGCTCGGTGATCGACGTGAACGCCGCCCTCGCCGCCGTGAGCTTCACGCCCGACGGCAACTGGGACCAGGACGTGACCGTCGCGACCCGCATCCGGGACGCGGCGGACGCGGGTCCGGCCGACGGGACGATCACCCTGGACGTGACGCCGGTGAACGATCCGCCGACGGGCGCGGTGACCATCAGCGGGACGGCGACCCAGGGCCAGACCCTGACGGCGGCCCACACCCTGGCCGACGACGACGAGCTGGGGCCCGTCAGCTACCAGTGGCGGGCCGATGGGACGCCGATCGCCGGTGCGACCGGCTCCACCTACACCCTGGCCCAGGCCGAGGTGGGCAAGGCGATCACCGTCGTGGCCAGCTACACCGACGGGGCGGGCAACGCCGAGAGCGTCGCCTCGGCGGCGACGGCGACGGTCGCCAACGTCAACGACGCGCCGACGGGGTCGGTGACCATTTCCGGGAGCGCCCAGGTGGGCGCGACCCTGACGGCCGGCAACACCCTGGCCGACCTCGATGGCCTGGGGACCATCACCTACCAGTGGCGCGCCGACGGCGCCGACCTGACCGGCGAGACGGGCGCCACCCTTGCGGTGACGAGCAGCCTGCTCGGCAAGACGATCACGGTGGTGGCGCGCTACACCGACGGCCTCGGCGCCGCCGAGACGGTCGCGTCCGCGGCGACGTCCGCGGTCAGCGATCCGCCGCCGCCGCCGCCTCCGCCGCCCCCGACCTCGAACGAGACCATCGACGGCGTGCCGGTGCAGACCGGAACCGTGACCAACCCGGACGGCTCCACGTCCCAGGTCATCACCATCCCGATCGTGACCTCGACCCGGCCCGAGCAGGTGGGCGATACGACGGTGGCCGACATCCCCCTGGTGACGGGCGGATCCGGGCCGCCGCCGCTGCTCGCCCAAGTCCCCGTCGGCCTCGGGCTGCAGGCGACCGGCCCCGGCGCCCCACAGCCGGCAGGCAATTCGCTCGCCGATCTCATCCGAGCCATCCAGACCCATACGGCCCCCGGCTCGACGGACCAGATCCAGCTCACCGGGGGTGGTTCGGGCTTCCTGCAGGGCCTCTCGCCCGACGCGCCGCTCATCGTCCAGACCCTGACGCCGACCGCGCCGACCGGCGTGGCGCCGCCGACCGCGCCCCTGGTGATCAGCGGCGCTCCGATCGCGCCCGGCACGCCGAACACGGCCCTGGTGATCGACACGCGCAGCCTGCCCTCGGGCGTGACCCTCCAGCTCGACAACGTCGGCTTCGCCGCGGTTGTCGGGGCGGCCCGGGTGATCGGCGGCGAAGGCTCGCAGAGGGTCTGGGGCGACGGGGCGAACCAGTCCCTGTTCCTCGGAGCCGACGACGATGAGCTGCACGGCGGCGGCGGCGCCGACACGGTCGCCTCGGCCGGGGGCGACGACCGCCTGTTCGGCGACGACGGCGACGATGCGGTGTCCGGCGGCGAAGGCGCCGACCAGGTCTGGGGCGGCGCGGGCGAGGACCATGTCCACGGCAACGTCGGCGACGACTTCGTCCACGGCGGCGAGGGGCGCGACACCCTGCACGGCGGTCAGGGCCATGACGTGGTCCGGGGCGGCCAGGGCGACGACATCGCCCTCGGCGACCTCGGCTACGACACCCTCTTCGGCGACCTCGGAGCGGACGTGCTGCAGGGCGGGGCGGGCGACGACGTGGTCTGGGGCGGCGGCGGCTTGGTCCCCGGCGCGGACGCCGGCGACTGGATCGACGGCGGCGAGGGCAGCGACTTCGTCCACGGCAACCAGGGCGACGACACGGTGCTGGGCGGGCTCGGCGCCGACGTCGTCCACGGCGGCCAGGGCGCCGACCGGCTGGAGGGCGAGGACGGTGCGGATACGCTGTCCGGCGACCAGGGAGACGACGTCCTGATCGGCGGCGCCGGCGCCGACCGCTTCCTGGTGTTCGCCGGCGGCGGCGTCGACCGCATCCTGGACTTCGACGTTCAGGAGGGCGACCGCCTGCACCTGGACGCCGGTCTCAGCTACACGCTTCGCCAGGACGGCGCCGACACCATCGTCGACCTCGGCGGCGGCCAGCGCGTCGTGCTTGCGGACGTGCGCTCGGAGACCCTCGGCGACGGCTGGATCGTCGGCGGCTGACGAGGGCCGCCGGCCCCTGTCCGCGCAGGTTCCGGCGCTGCAGGGACAGCCGGCTCGCCCAAAGGCGCTAGTTCGGCGTTCTCCCCCGGAGCGGGTCCGCCCCGGCGTGGCCCCAAGGGCTCCGGCGGGCGACGCGCTTGCCTGAAGGCCGGCGAGGGGCGCCTCCCGAGGCTCCCGGATCGACGGCCCAGATCGCACGACGGCGATCTTGTCGCCGACGAACCTCCGGAGCGCCGTCCGCCTCATGCCGTCCGCCTTCTTCACGATCGGTCACTCGACGCGGCCGCTGCCGGACTTCGTCGACCTTCTGAGGGAGAACGGTGTCGACCTGGTCGCCGACGTGCGATCGATGCCGCGGTCGCGCACCAACCCGCAGTTCAACGAGGCGGACCTGCCCGCGGCGCTGGCGCCATGGCAGATCGGCTACGCGCACCTGGCCGAGCTCGGCGGCCTGCGGGCCAGGCAGCGGAGCATTGATCCGTCGTCCAACGGCTACTGGCGGGTGCGCAGCTTCCAGAACTACGCCGACTACGCCCTGACGCCCCCGTTCGCGGCCGGCCTGGGCCGCCTTCGTGACCTCGGCGCGCACCGCCGCTGCGCGATCATGTGCGCGGAAGCGGTCTGGTGGCGCTGCCATCGACGGATCATCGCCGACTACCTGCTCGCGGCCGGCGAAGAGGTCCGGCACATCCTGGGGCCCGCGCACGTCGAGCTCGCCCATCTCACGCCGGGCGCGGTCGTCCACGGCGACGGCCGCGTGACCTATCCGGCCGCCGATCCGTCGACGGGTTAGGCCGGCCCCGTCGACGACGCCCGCGTGCAGCCGAGGGCGCCCTCCGGGCCGGGCCGATCCGCGGCGGGTTTGTCCGGGCGCAAAGTACGCGCCCGGCCGAGCGGGCAGGCTCTTCAACGAAGGAGACGAGCATGACCCTCGAAACCACCCTCGTGCGCGACATCGCCGTCACCCGCCCCGGGGCGACGGCCGTGCTCCGCCGGCACAGGATCGACTTCTGCTGCAACGGCGGCCTGTCGCTGGCCGAGGCGGCCGCCCGCCGGGACGTCGACCTGGGCGCGGTCGCGCGCGAGCTGGAGGCGCTCACGCCCGAGCCGCGGACGACGCCCGAGCAGCCGGAGGCGCTGATCGAGCATATCCTCAAGCGCTTCCACGAGGTCCATCGCCGCGAATTCCCCGAAGCCATCCGCATGGCCCGGCGGGTCGAGGCCGTGCACCGGGCCAACACGGACTGCCCGCACGGCCTGGCGGATCATCTGGCGCAGATGTCCGAGGACCTGGAGAGCCACCAGCAGAAGGAGGAGCGGATGCTCTTCCCGATGATGCTGGCGGGCGGACGCGGCATGACGGGCCTGCCGATCCGGCGGATGCTGGTCGAGCACGAGGAGGTCGGCGCGCAGCTGGAGCGGCTTGCGGAGCTGACCGGCGAGTTCGAGCCGCCACAGGGCGCCTGCACGACCTGGCGCGCGCTCTATCAGGCCTGCCGCAAGCTCGACGAGGATTTGCGGGAACACATGCACCTGGAGAACAACGTGCTGTTTCCGCAGTTCGCCCGAGCGCTCTGATCCGGAGCGGCGTTCTGACTCGCGCCAGACACGCCCCCGGGTGCGGCCGCCCTGCGGCCCCCCATGGGTCCTCCCGCCCGGCGGGCCCTCGGCCCGGTGCGGGACGCCCCGACAGGGAAGGTCCGCGTCCGCCGGCGGCTTTCGTGGGGGGTGGCGACGACGCCGCGTTCCTCGAAGACATTCGGGCTTTCCTGGCGCGTGAGCTGACCCCTGATCTCCGGGAAGCGTCGCGGCGGACCGTGGGCGTCTACACGGACGTGGCGAGCGGCTTGGTCTGGCATCGCCGCCTGCACGCCCGAGGCTGGATCGCGCCGGCGTGGCCGGCGCAATGGGGCGGCGCGGGCTGGAGCGCGCGCCAGCGCTACCTATGGGACCGCGAGTGCGCGCTGAACGACGCCCCGGTGCTCTTCGCGGCCGGAGTCCGCAGCCTGGGGCCGTTGCTGATCGAGGCCGGAACGGCCGCACAGCGGGCGGAGCACCTGCCGCGGATCCTCAGCGGCGAAGCCCTGTGGTGCCAGGGGTTCTCCGAGACGGGCGCCGGGTCGGACCTGGCCGGCGTCGCCACGCGCGCGGCGCAGGACGGAGACGACTATCTGGTGACGGGGGCGAAGGTCTGGACGACCGGCGCGCACCTCTCGAACTGGATGTTCGCCCTGGTGCGCACCGCGGACGGCGACCGCAAGCAGGCCGGCCTGACGTTCCTGCTGATCGACATGGCGAGCGCCGGGATTTCGGTCTCGCCGATCCGAGACATCTCGGGCGAGCACGAGCTGAACCAGGTCTTCTTCGACGCCGTGCGGGTTCCCGTCGCCAACCGCGTGGGCGCCGAGAACGATGGCTGGGTCGTCGCCAAGCGGCTGATGCAGCTCGCCAGGTCGAACAACACGCCGGCGGCGCTGGTCCGCCGCTCCCTGAACCGCGTCCGCCGCGTCGTGACTGAAGACGCGGCGGCGGACCCCGCCCTGCGGCGTCGCCTCGCCGAGCTGGAGATCGAGCTGGAGGCCTTCACGGCGCTGGAGCTGGCGGCGCTCCCGGAGGGACGACCCGAGGCGTCGGCCGTCAGCGCCCCCTCGATGGTCAAGCTGGTCGGCACTGAGCTGCATCAGAAGGTGCACGCGCTCGGCGTCGATGTCGCCTGCGCCGCCGGGGCCCCGCACCTGGCCGCCGGGGAGTTCGGCGATCCTGAACTCGACGCGGCGCAGCTCTTCATGGCCAAGCACCTGGCGGGGCGCGCGTCGACGATCTACTCCGGGAGCAGCGAGACCCAGAGGAATGTGATCTTCCGAGGCCGGCTCGGCTCGCGGCCGTGACCGTGGACGCTCGCCGCCGCCTTACGGCCGGCGTCGGCGCAGCCCGGCTGATCGAGGCCCGGCGTCGAGCCGCGACATGACGGCCGCGCCGGCGCGCCCCAAGACGGCGGCCGGGGAGGCCGTGGAGATCTTCGGCCAAGTCGCGGCGAGCGCCATCGGCGCTCCGCCCCGCCGGATGCGCCCAGCGCACGAGCGCCACGAGCTGCCGACGTCTCAGGTCATGGCCGCGGAAGAGGCCATATTCGATGCAAAAACGGGTGATAATGCGTCAGATGTGGTAAGTAATAGAATCTTGAGAACTGTAATTCAAGGATGTGTCCCAAGAGGCCCGGGCATGATGCCTGCGTATTGTTGGTATCGTTAGTAAGTTGTACGGCTTGGTTCTGCGGGCCACGATCCCGCCCTTTCTGGTCGCATCCGCCGCGGCCAGCTTTGCTTCACCGGCAAGGGCCGAAGCGCAGACCGGTGGAAGCCCCACCATCACCCTCGGTGCAGCCACCCAGCAGGTCGGGAAAGGCGCCGGCCAGACCCGCGGCGAGCCCACGGTCTTCGCGGCGTTGCGCACGGGCAGGGGCCCCCTTTACGCGAGCGCCTCGGCGAACACGGTCAGGCTCGGTCCCGGTGGCGAGGGCGAAGCAAACCTGACCGTGGGCGCCAGGTCGAAGGCGGCCGGCTTCGAAGGCCATGCCGGCGTCCACCTCATGCAGCGGCTCGGTGCGGAGGAAGGCTTCGACGGCCGATGGGTCGAGTACGAAGTGGGCGTCTCGCGCGCCCTCGGCCGCGCGAGCGCCGCGCTCATCGTCAACTATTCGCCGGACGCCGACGGCCCCGCTCGGGAGGCCTGGTGGAACCAGGCTCTGGTCGCCTGGGGCCTCACGGACGCGAGCCGGATCTCGGCAGCCGTGGGTCGCCGGACGGCCGACGGTGGGGGCGACTACAACGCCTGGAATATCGGGTTCACGCACCGAACCCCGGCGGGCGCGGCCTTCGACGTTCGCTTCCTCGACACCGACAAGCACGAGTTCGGCGGCGAGTTCGGTCGACGCCTCGTCGGCACGCTCTCCCACACCTTCTGATTCCCACACCTTATGGCGGTCCGGACGTCGACCGGACCGAGATGCACCTCGTGTGCGACCGCCGCCAGAAAGAGGCCCCACAATGCGTCTTGCCAACCTATCCGTATCGCGAAAGCTGGTCCTGGCTTTCGGGATCATGGTCGCCATCAGCATCGCGTCTTCCGCCCTCAGCATCGTCAGGATGCGCGAGGCGGCGGAGGCGACGCGGTGGAACAACCACACCCATGAGGTGCTGGCCGCCGCCAACGCGGTGGGCGCGGCCATGGTCGACCAGGAGACGGGCGTCCGGGGCTTCCTGATCGCGGGCGACGATCGCTTCCTCGAGCCCTACGAGGCGGGCGGCAAGGCTTACGGCGAGGCGTTCGAGCGCCTGAAGACCCTGACCTCTGACAACGCGGAACAGCAGGTCCGCATTGAGGCCCTGGGCGTTGCGGCGGCTGGCTGGCGCGACCAGGTCGCGGCCGTCGAGATCCGCAAGATGAAGGATCCCGCGATGGTCGAGGAAGCTCGCCAGATGGAGGCGTCGCAGGCGGGGAAGACGTTCATGGACGAGATCCGCGGGCGGCTGGGCGAAATCCGCTCGGCGGAAGAGGTCCTGCTTGAGAAGCGCTCCACGGAGCAGCGCCAGGACGAGGCCGAAGCCCAACTCACACTGATCCTCGGCGGCGTGGCCGGCGTGGTCTGCGCGATCATCCTGGGCGTCATGCTGAGCCGGGCGATCGCCGCGCCGCTCGTGGCCCTGCAGGGCGTGATGCGCAAGCTGGCGTCCGGCGACAACACCGTCGAGGTCGACGGCGTCGATCGCAAGGACGAGGTGGGGGCCATGGCCGCGGCCGTGCAGGTGTTCAAGGAGGCGGCCATCGAGAAGCTGCGGCTGGAGGGCATGACGGCCGAGCAGGCGAAGGCCGCCGAAGAGGACCGCCGCCGGCAGGAGACGGCCAAGGCCGAGGCCGCCCGCCAGCTGGCTCTGGTCGTCGAGAACATCGCCGCCGGCCTGGAAAAGCTGTCCGGCGGGGAGCTCACCTACCGCATCGTCCAGCCGTTCTCGGGCGAGTACGAGAAGCTCCGCACCGACTTCAACGCCGCCATGGGCCAGCTGCAGGAAACGATGCAGGTGGTCGCGGGCAATGTTCGCGCCATGACGGCGGGCGCCGGCGAGATCAGCCAGGCCGCCGACGATCTTTCCAAGCGGACCGAACAGCAGGCCGCGAGCCTGGAGGAGACCGCCGCGGCGCTCGACCAGATCACCGCCACCGTCCGGAAGACCGCTGAGGGGGCGATCGACGCCAGCACGGTGGTGAACACCGCCAAGGAAGACGCCGAACACTCCGGCGACGTCGTCCGCAACGCCGTCTCCGCAATGAGCGAGATCGAACGGTCCGCCCAGCAGATCAGCCAGATCATCGGAGTGATCGACGAGATCGCCTTCCAGACCAACCTGCTGGCCCTGAATGCGGGCGTGGAAGCGGCGCGGGCCGGCGACGCCGGCAAGGGCTTCGCGGTGGTCGCTTCGGAAGTCCGCGCGCTCGCCCAGCGCTCGGCCGAGGCGGCCAAGGAGATCAAGACGCTGATCGGCGCGTCCACCCAGCAGGTGGCGCAGGGCGTCTCGCTGGTGGGTGAGACCGGGGAGGCCCTGGAGCGCATCGTTGGCCAGGTTTCCCGGATCACCAGCATCGTGACCGAGATCGCCGCCTCCGCCCAGGAGCAGGCCACAGGGCTGCATCAGGTGAACACAGCGGTGAACCAGATGGACCAGGTGACCCAGCAGAACGCCGCCATGGTGGAGGAGTCGACGGCCGCCAGTCACAACCTGGCGCAGGAAGCGCAGGAGCTTTCGACCCTCATCGGACGCTTCAAGGTCGGGCAGACGGCGGCGGCGCCGCTCAAGGCGCGGACCCCTGCGGCCCCCCGCGGAAGGCGCCCGGCGCTGAAGGCGGTCTCGAGCCACGTCGGCGGCGGAGGGGCCCTGCGCAAGCCGGAGGTCGAAGTCGTGGCCGACGCCGATCGCTGGGAGGAGTTCTGATGACGCGCCAGGCCCCACCCGTACGCGACCTGCCGGCCGAGCTGATCTCGATCCGTGTCGGCGACCAGCTGTTCGCCCTCGACATCATGGTGGTTCGCGAGATCCGCGGCTGGTCGGCGTCGACGCCTCTGCCGCAGGCGCCAGCCTACGTGCTGGGGATGATCAACCTGCGCGGCACGGTCCTCCCGGTGCTCGACCTGGCCTCGCGCCTCGGCCTGCCTCCGAGTCGTCCCGACAGCTCGTCGGTGGTGGTCGTGGCCGAATTCGGGGCGCGGCCCGTGGGCCTGTTGGTCAGCGCCGTGTGCGACATCATCACCGTCGCGCCGGAGCAGGTGCAGACCGCGCCCGACCTGGGCGATCTCGGGGAGAGCGCCGTCGTGCAGGGGGTGATCACCCTCGAAAACGAGATCGTAACCCTGCTGGATCTGAATGCGGCCTGGCCGGAGGCGCTATTGGCGGCGTGAGGTGCGGTCGGTCAGGTCGCGCCTGGCCTTCCGCGCGCGCGAGCAGACACGAGGCGATCGTCGTCAAGACGTCGTCTCCCGCCGCAGAGCGAGTCAGCTGAGACACATCCTCAGGGTCGGTTCACGGCAGGTCGGCGGGTGGAGGTGGAGGCAGCGGCGGCTCGCGATCGCCCGCAGAGGTCAGAACAGATGCTGGCTGAGGCGCGCAGGCTTCTCGTCGGAAGGGTCGGCTGACGAGCGCGCTTCTCGACGTCGCGCCGGAGACCGCCCCGGCGCAATCAGCTCGGTAGCAACAGACTTGAACGTCTCTGAAACGAGCGAATTCGAAGGTGCAGATACAAAACCGCTGCTCTGCCAGCTGAGCTGATCCGGCCCGGTGGGCCCGCCGCCTATGGGGGGAAGCCGCCCGCTTCCGCAAGGGCGCGGTTGGACGGCGGGCGCGCCTGTGCTTGCCTGGCCGGATAACCAGACAGGGAGGGTCCGATGCGGTTCGAAGAGTACCGGGCGCACGATGCGGTGGGGCTGGCCGAGCTTGTGGCCCGCGGCGAGGTCTCGGCCGGCGAGCTGCTGGACGCGGCGGTCACGCGGATGGCGGAGGTCAACCCGCGGATCAACGCCGTCACCCTGGACCTGTCCGACGTGGCGCGGACGGCGGCGCCCGGATCGGGGCCGCTCGCGGGCGTCCCGTTTCTGCTGAAGGACCTGGGGGCGACGCTGGCCGGGACGGTCACCAGCGGCGGCTCGAAGCTGTTCGCGGACGCCGCGGCGGAGGCCGACAGCGCTACGACCCGGCTCTACAAGGCCGCGGGGCTCAACATCTTCGGCAAGACCAACACGCCCGAGTTCGGCCTGTGGCCGGTCACCGAATCCGAGCACCTGGGCGTCTGCCGCAATCCCTGGGATCTCGCCCGCACGCCGGGCGGCTCGTCGGGCGGGGCGGCGGCGGCGGTCGCGGCCGGGATCGTGCCGGCGGCCCACGCCAGCGACGGCGGCGGCTCGATCCGCACGCCGGCCGCCTGCTGCGGCCTGTTCGGGATGAAGCCGTCGCGGGGGCGGGTCAGCTTCGCGCCGCAGGGCGAGGGCTGGGCCGGCGCCTCGGTGCAGCACGCGGTGACGCGGTCGGTCCGGGACAGCGCCGCCCTGCTGGACGCCGTCTGCGCGCCGCAGCCGGGCGATCCCTATTTCCTGCCGCCGCCCGAGCGGCCGTTCCTGGAGGCGGCGGGCCGCGATCCCGGCCGGCTGCGGATCGGCTTCACCACCGCGGCGCTGCAGTCGCAGGCGCTGGACCCCGAATGCGCCGAGGCCGTGCGCGACGCCGCGAAGCTCTGCGAGGACCTCGGCCATGCCGTGGAAGAGGTGAAGGTCCCCGGCGACTTCCCCGCCATGCAGGCGGCCGCCGGCCTGGTGATCGCCGCCAGCGTCGCGGCAAACCTCGACGCCGAGGCCGAACGCCGCGGCCGGCCCGTCGGGAAGGGCGAGGTCGAGGGGCTGACGATGGCCACCTACCGGCGGGGGCAGGGGGTGACCGGCTCGGCCTACGTCCAGGCGCTGGCGACGCTGCACGCCTTCGGCCGCGACGTGGCGGCGCTGTTCGAGACCTACGATGTGCTGCTGCTCTCGACCCTGGGGCGTCCGGCGATTCCGATCGGCTGGATCTTCGAGGACCGGGACCAGATCGCCGATCGCCTGTTCAGCTTCATGCCGAACACCCAACCCTTCAACAATTCGGGGCAGCCGGCGATGACCGTGCCGCTGGCCTGGAGCGGGGAGGGCTTGCCGATCGGCCTGCAGTTCGTCGGCCGCACGGGCGAGGAGGCGATGCTGTTCAGCCTGGCGGGCCAGCTGGAGCGGGCCCGGCCCTGGTTCGACAGGGTCGCGCCGCTCTAGGCCCTTCGCGCGCGGCGCTGCTGGATCAGCCAGGCGCCGATCACGCCCGTGGCCACCGCCCCGATCAGCAGGGTCGAGACGGCGTTGATCTCGGGGTTCACGCCCAGCCGAACCTGGCTGTAGATCCGCATCGGCAGCGTGGTCGCCCCGGGGCCCGAGGTGAAGCTCGCGATCACCAGGTCGTCCAGCGACAGCGTGAAGGCCAGCATCCAGGCGGCGGCCACGGCCGGGGCGATGTTGGGCAGGGTCACGGTGAGGAACGCCTGCCAGGGCGTGCGGCCAAGGTCGCGGGCGGCCTCCTCCAGCCGCGGATCGAAGCTGGCCAGCCGGGCCTGCACCACGACCGTGGCGTAGCAAAGCGTCAGGGTCGCGTGGCTGAGCGTCACCGTCCAGAAGCCGCGGGGGACGCCGGCGGCCACGAACAGCAGCAGGAGCGACAGGCCCAGGATCACCTCGGGCATGACGAGGGCGCCGTAGATCATGCCCGCCAGCCCCGTGCGGCCGCGGAACCGCCCGGCGCGGGCGAGGGCCACCGCCGCGAGGGCGCCGAGCCCGGTCGCCATCGTTGCGGAGAGGGCGCCGACCCGCAGCGTCGTCCAGATCGCCTCCAGCATCTGCCGGTCGTGGAACAGGGCCCGGTACCAGCGCAGGGAAAAGCCGCTCCAGACGGTGACCAGCCGCCCGTCGTTGAAGGAGTAGAGCACCAGGATGGCGATGGGCGCGTAGAGGAACAGCAGGCCGAGCCCGATGGCCGCGACGCCGAAGGCCGAGGGTCCGCGCCTCATCCCAGCACCCGGCGGGGCTGGCGCTCGAACAGCAGGATGGGGACGAGCAGGGTGGCGAGCAGCGCAATCGCCACCGCCGAGGCCGCCGGCCAGTCGCGGTTGGCGAAGAACTCGGTCCAGATCACCCGGCCCAGCATCAGGGTCTCGGAGCCGCCCAGCAGGTCGGGGACCACGAACTCGCCCGCCATGGGGATGAAGCAGAGCAGGGCGCCGGCGGCCACCCCGGGCAGCGACAGCGGGAAGGTGACGGTCCAGAACGCCCGCAGCGGGCCGGCCCCCAGATCCCGCGCCGCCTCCACCAGCCGCTCGTCCCGGCGTTCCAGCACCGCGTAGAGCGGCAGCACCATGAACGGCAGGTAGGCGTAGACGAGCCCGAGGATCACCGCGGCTTCGGTGTTCAGCAGGTCGACCGGCGGCAGGCCGGCGGCGCCGAGGACGGCGTTGAGCAGGCCGGCGGGCTTGAGGATGGCGATCCAGGCGTAGATGCGGATCAGGAAGCTGGTCCAGAACGGCAGGATCACGGCCAGGACGAGGGCGCTGCGCAGGCGCGGCCGGCAGCGGACGATCCCCCAGGCCATCGGGTAGCCGACCAGCAGCAGGAGGACGGTGGCCGTGGCGCTGATCCGCAGACTGGAGGCGTAGGCGTCCAGGTAGAGCCGGTCGGCGGCGAGGCGGGCGTAGGTCTCGAGGTCCAGCCCCGCCAGGAACGCCCGCAGCCCGGCGACACCGGCGCTCCAGTCGATCCGCGGCGCGTAGGGCGGCATCGCGAGCGCCGTGTCGGACAGCGAGAGCCTGGCGACCAGCAGGACGGGAAAGCCGAAGAAGACCAGCAGCCACGCATAGGGCAGCAGGGCCGCCAGGCCCGACCGGTCGCGCCTCATGCGGGCAGGTCCCAGGCCGCCTCGGCAGGCCACGACAGCCAGACCGGCGCGCCGGACGGCGCGGGCGGCTCCCCCGCGGTGTTGGCCCGGCTGGCGAGGATGCGCCCCTCGGCGGTGTCGACCACGTAACGGGTGCGGTCCCCCAGGAACGCCGCCTCGCGCACCGTCCCGGCCAGGCTCCCGGGGGCTGGCGCGCCGTGGACCTCCACCCGCTCGGGCCGCACCGCCAGCCAGCCGCCGCCGTCGCGTGGCAAGAGGTTCACCTCGCCGACGAACTCGGCCACGGCCCGGCTCGCCGGCCGCTCGTAGACCTGGCGCGGGGCGCCGACCTGGACGATGCGGCCCGCCTGCATCACCGCCAGCCGGTCGGCCATGGCCATCGCCTCGTCCTGGTCGTGGGTGACCACGACGAAGGTCAGGCCGAGCCGGCGCTGCAGGGCCGTAAGTTCGCCCTGGGTCTCGCCCCGCAGCTTGCGGTCCAGCGCCGCCAGCGGCTCGTCCAGCAGCAGGATCCTGGGACGCGGCGCGAGGGCGCGGGCGAGGGCCACGCGCTGCTGCTGGCCGCCGGACAGCTGGTGCGGCTTGCGGCCGGCGAGCCCCTCGAGCTTCACCAGCGCCAGCATCTCCTCGACGCGGGCCGCGGCCTCGCGCCGGGGCAGGCCCTTCAGGCCATAGGCGACGTTCCCCGCGACCGTCAGGTGCGGGAAGAGGGCGTAGCTCTGGAACATCATGCAGACCGGCCGCCGGTGGGGCGGGAGGCCGGCGACGTCCGCCCCGTCCAGCAGGATGCGGCCGGCGTCGGGCGTCTCGAACCCGGCCAGCAGGCGCATCAGGGTGGTCTTGCCGCAGCCCGAGGGGCCGAGGAGGGCGAAGAACTCGCCTTCGCGGATGGCGAGGTCGACCCCGTCCACGGCGGCGTGGCCCGCGAAGCGCCGGCTCACGCCCTCGAAGCGGACGATGTCGGCGGCGGTGCTCACCGGCCGGTCAGGACCCGCGTCCACTGGCGGTTCACCTCGCGCAGCAGGGCCTGATCCTTGGTGGTGGTGACGAAGAGCCGGTCCATCAGCTCGGGGCCCGGATAGACGTTGGGATCGTTCCGCACCGCCGGGTCCACCAGCGCCGTCGCCGCGGCGTTGGCGTTGGCGTACTGGGTGTAGTCGGAAGCCCGCGCGATCACCTCGGGGCGGAGCATGTAGGCGATGAAGCGGTGCGCCGCATCGGGGTTCGGCGCGTCCTTCGGGATGGCGAAGACGTCGAACCAGACCTGGCTGCCCTCCTTCGGGACCACATAGCCCAGGGCGACGCCGGTCTTCGCCTCCTGGGCGCGCGCCTTGGCCTGCAGCACGTCGCCCGAATAGCCGACCGCCACGCAGGCGTCGCCGTTCGCCAGGGCCTCAATGTATTCGGACGAGTGGAACTTGCGCACGTAGGGCCGGGCCTTCAGCAGCAGGTCGGTGGCGGCCGCGTAGTCGGCCGGCGCGGTCGAATTCGGGTCCTTGCCCAGGTAGTTGAGCGCGACGGCGTACATGTCCTCGGAGGCGTCGAGGAAGTAGACGCCGCAGTCCTGCAGCCGGGCGAGGTTGGCCGGCTCGAGCACCACCGCCCAGCTGTCGATGGCGACGCCCGGCAGGCGCCTGGCCACCTCGGCGGCGTTGTAGCCGATGCCGATCGTGCCCTGCATGTAGGGCACGGCGTACTTCGCGCCCGGATCGAACGCGGCCAGCCGCTCCATCAGCGGCGGCGAGAGGTTCGACAGCCCCGGCAGCTTGGCCTTGTCCAGCGGCTGGACCGCGCCGGCGGCGATGTAGCGGGGCAGGTTGTGGTTGGACGGGACCACCAGGTCGTAGCCGGTGTTTCCCTGCAGCACCTTGGTCTCGAGCACCTCGTTGGAATCGAAGGTGTCGTAGACGACGCGGACGCCGGTCTCCTCGGTGAAGGCGTCGAGCAGGGCGGGGTCGATGTAGTCCGACCAGTTGTAGATCCGCAGCTCCTCGGCGGGCTTTCCGCCGCAGGCCGCCAGCATCAGGGCCAGAGCCAGCCCGACCGCCTTCGCCCAGTGCGCCCAGTGCGCCATGCCATCCCCCAAAGCTTGCGGCGCAGGTTATAGGGGCTCGTTCCGACCCGTTAAGCCCGAAAAGCCGAGCGCCCCGCCGATGCCCGCCCTCTGGACCGCGACCCTGCCGGTGCTGCTGCTGGTCGCCTCGAACGTGTTCATGACCTTCGCCTGGTACGGCCACCTGAAGGTCGAGCACCGGCCGCTGTGGATCATCGTCCTGGTGAGCTGGGGGATCGCGTTCTTCGAATACTGGCTGGCGGTGCCGGCGAACCGGATCGGCCGGCTCGTCTACGAGCCGGCCGAGCTGAAGGCCATGCAGGAGGTGATCACCCTGGCGGTGTTCGCCGTCTTCTCGGTGGCCTACCTGGGCGAGAAGCTCACCCTGAACCACGGCGTCGGCTTCGCGCTGATCGCGCTGGGCGCCTGGTTCGTGTTCAAGGGGCCGCTCCAGCCGCCCCTCTAACCGCCGGGCGCCGCGCCGGCGGGCGGGACCATGACCGTCAGCTCGTTGGTCTTGGTCATGAACTTCACGCCCTTGACCCGGCCGTCGGTGTACTTGCCCCAGTAGCCGCTGACCTCGATCGGCGTCTCGACCTGAGCGCCGGGCGCCGTGGGCTTCGTGGCGATCACGTCCACCTCGTAGACCCCGTCGGGCGGCGAGGCGGCGTAGATCCGCGGCAGGAACGCGGGATCGCCCCAGCCGGCGCTGGACGTCTTGCCCGTCGCTTTCAGGTTCAACCCGCCGGCGTGGCTGACCTCGACGGATCCGGAATCGACCGAGAGGATCTGCTCCTGGCCCGCGTACATCGCGGCGGGCCGCGCGAGCGATTTCTTCTTCTCGGGGGGCGGGGTGGCCTCGGCCTGGCTGACCTGGCCCTGGCAGGCCGTGAGGGACAGGCAGGCCAGGGCGCCTGCGACAAGCATCATCCTACGCATGGCGATCGCGTTTCTCCCGTGTTCCGGGCGGCGATTCTTTTGTGATGCCGTCTGGCGACTCGCGGGCCGCCGCCCTCGCCCTGCGGGCAGTTTGCGCCGATAACCGCGTTTGGCGAGCTTTTTCGGCCGCGTGCTTTGGCGAAAGCCCCGCTCGGCCTATAAGCGCCGGTCTCCGATCCAGGCCCCAAGATACATGTCGCGCATCCTCATCACCTCGGCCCTGCCCTACATCAACGGGATCAAGCACCTGGGAACGCTCGCGGGCTCCATGCTGCCGGCGGACGTCTATGCGCGCTTCCAGCGGGCGAGGGGGCGCGAGACCCTCTACATCTGCGCCACCGACGAGCACGGCACGCCGACCGAGCTGGCGGCCGCCGAGGCGGGCCTCGACCCGGCGACCTTCTGCGCCCAGCAGCACGAGGTGCAGCACCGGCTGGGCCGCGCCTTCGGCCTCTCCTGGGACCACTTCGGCCGCTCGTCCTCGCCGCAGAACCACCGCCTGACCCAGCGTTTCGCCCAGACCCTGTGGGAGGCGGGCTTCATCGAGGAGCGGGTCACCCAGCAGGTCTATTCCAACGCCGACAGGCGCTTCCTGCCCGACCGCTACGTGATCGGGACCTGCCCGCACTGCGGCTACGAGGCCGCCCGCGGCGACCAGTGCGAGAACTGCACGCGGGTGCTGGATCCGGCCGACCTGCTGCATCCGCGCTCGGCGGTCTCGGGCTCGACCGACATCGAGATCCGCGGCTCCAAGCACCTGTTCCTGCGCCAGAGCCTGTTCGCCGGCAAGCTGCGCGACTGGATCGAGGCCAAGCGGGGCCGCTGGCCGCACCTCGTCACCTCTATCGCCCTGAAGTGGCTGGACGAGGGGCTGCAGGACCGCGGCATCACCCGCGACCTGGAGTGGGGCGTGCCGGTCAACGCCTTCGAATGGGGCCCGAACCCCGACGGCAAGCTGCCCGACGTCGAGGGGCTCGCCGGCAAGGTGTTCTACGTCTGGTTCGACGCGCCCATCGAGTACATCGGCGCCACCTGGGAATGGGCCGAGAGCCGCGCCGTCGAGGCAGGCCGCCCCGGCGCGGACGACATCGAGTGGGAGCGCTGGTGGCGCGGCCCCGAGGCGTCGGACGTGACCTACGTGGAGTTCATGGGCAAGGACAACGTGCCCTTCCACACCGTGGGCTTTCCCTGCACCCTGATCGGCGTGAACGAGCGCCTGGGCGCCGGCGGCGCCTGGCGGGTGGCCGAGGCGCGGCCGTGGAAGCTGGTCGACGACCTCAAGGGCTTCAACTGGCTCGACTACTACGGCGGTAAGTTCTCGACCTCGCAGGGCCGGGGCGTCTTCATGGACCACGCGCTGGAGCTGCTGCCGGCCGACTACTGGCGCTGGTGGATCATGGCCAACGCCCCCGAGACCTCGGACGCCACCTTCGCCTGGGAGCAGTTCCGCGACCAGGTGAACGCCGACCTCGCCGACGTGCTCGGCAACTTCGTCAACCGCATCTGCAAGTTCGCCGAGAGCCGCTTCGAGGGCCAGGTCCCCGAGGGCGGCGAGCCGGGCGAGCTGGAGACCGCGCTGGAAGCCGACGTGCTGATGAAGCTGCGCGAGCTGACCGGCCATCTCGAGGACCGCGAGTTCCGCAAGGCCACCACGGCGCTGCGCCAGCTCTGGGTGCTGGGCAACCAGTACCTGACCGAGGCCGCGCCCTGGACCGCGATCAAGACCGACCGCGACCGCGCCGCGGTGGCGGTGCGCTACGGCCTGAACCTGGCGGCCCTGTTCGCCAAGGTCTCCGAGCCCTTCATCCCGTTCGCCGCCGAGAAGGTGTCGCTGGCGCTGGGCGAGCCGTTCCCGGCGGCCTGGCCGGCGCAGGACGGCGAGGGGCTGCTGACGGCGCTGGAGCCGGGACGCAGGATCGCCGCGCCCGAGGTGCTGTTCCGCAAGATCGAGGAGACCCAGGTCGCCGAATGGCGCGAGCGCTTCGGCGGGCCGGAGGCGGCCGAGACCGCCTGACGGAGCCTAGTGCGCCTCGCCGCCGCCGCCGTTCCTGTGGCGCAGGTGGGTGGCGACCTCCTCGGGCGTGATGTCCATGAAGTCCGGGACCACGGCGTTGTATTCGGCCGTGCGGTTCAGGTCGATCGCGATGGTCCGGTGGCCCTCCCACATCATGTGGAGCGCCACGTAGAGGACGATGACGAGGCCGACGAAGCCGATCCAGCGGTACTTGTGCAGCAGGCGGGCGATGGCGTGGGCGGCGACGCCCATCAGCGCGATCGACAGCACCAGGCCGAACACCAGGATGCCCGGGTGCTCCCGGGCGGCGCCGGCCACCGCCAGCACGTTGTCCAGCGACATCGAGACGTCGGCGATCAGGATCTGGATGAAGGCGTCCTTGAACGACTTCGCGGGCCGGTCGGTGGGCTCGGTGGCCGGGTCGGCGTCGAGGACGGCTTCGGCGTCGGCCTCGTCGTCGACCGCCTGGTTGCGCAGCTCCTTCCACATCTTCCAGCAGACCCAGAGCAGCAGCAGGCCGCCCGCGAAGAGCAGGCCGATGACGCCCAGGAGCTGGGTGGTGATCAGCGCAAAGCCGATGCGGGTGACCACCGCCGCCCCCAGCCCCCACAGGATCGCCTTGCGCCGCTGTTCCGGCGGCAGGCCGCCGGCGGCCAGGCCCACGGCGACGGCGTTGTCGCCGGCCAGGACCAGGTCGATCATCAGGACTTGCAGGAGGGCGGAGAGGGCGCCGGGGCTGAGCAGCTCTTCGAACATCGCGCCTCAATGCTTCAGCGGGCGACTGGCTGCAACTGTTCAGCCTCGCGGACGGCTGGCCTCGTAGAGCGCGATGGCCGCCGCGTTCGAGACGTTGAGGCTCTCGAAGCCGCCGGGCATGGGGATGCGGGCCAGCTCGTCGCAGCGTTCGGCCACCAGCCGGCGAAGGCCCTCGCCCTCCGACCCCAGCACCAGCACGACGGGCGAGCCGTCCAGCACTTCGCCGAGGCTGCGCTCGCCGCCGCCCGCCAGGCCCACCGTGCGCCAGCCGGCGTCGATCAGCTCGTCCAGGGCGCGGGACAGGTTCACCACGTGGGCGACCGGCGTCCGCTCGACGGCGCCCGCGGCGGCCTTGGCCAGGGCGCCGGTCAGCTTGGGCGCGTGGCGGTCCTGCAGGATGAGGCCCGCCGCGCCGAATGCGGCGGCGGAGCGGAGAATCGCCCCGACGTTCTGCGGGTCGGTCACCTGGTCCAGCATCAGCAGCACCGCGCCGGGCCGGGGTTCGAAGTCGGCGAGGTCGGCCTCGGGGAGGGGGGCAGGGCGCAGCGCCACCCCCTGGTGCACCGCCCCCTGCGGCAGGGCCTGGGCGATGGCGTGGTTGTCGGCGGGCTCGAGCGCCTTCAGCCGGCCGAATCGCGCCTCGATCTGCTTCGCCTTCTCTGGCGTGGCGAGCAGCCGCAGCGGGGCGCCGCGGCGGGGATTGGCCAGGGCGGCCTCCACCGCGTGCCAGCCCCAGATCCACTCGTCGGACGGGGCTTCGCGGGGCTTGCGGAAGCCGCTTTGCGGGCGGAATTTTTTCCCACGTCGGGCGTCGTTGCGTTCAGGGATCGAGGCCACTATAAGACGCGCTCCAAATCGGGGACCCCGGACGGGCCGCCGCTTTCTAGGACTGTGCAGACGGCGCTCAATAGGCCCCTCGCATCCCGGAGCGGAAGCATTTTCCGGGGAGCTCGAAGAGGCTCCGAGCGCGCTGGGGGAATGTCCCGAGTGGCAAAGGGGGCGGACTGTAAATCCGCTGGCGTAAGCCTTCGTAGGTTCGAGTCCTACTTCCCCCACCACGCGCCGGCCAACATTAGGAGATGCGGCGACCCCGCAGCGGTTTGGGCGGGTATAGCACAATGGTAGTGCAGCAGCCTTCCAAGCTGAGGATGCGGGTTCGATTCCCGCTACCCGCTCCAGCTCCTTGATTAGACAGTATCAACAAACGCCGGCAGGACCCTGATGGCCAAAGAGAAGTTTGAACGCACGAAGCCGCACTGCAACATCGGCACGATTGGTCACGTTGACCACGGCAAGACGACGCTGACGGCGGCGATCACGATCACGCTGGCGAAGTCTGGTGGTGCGACGGCGAAGAACTACGCCGACATCGACGCGGCGCCGGAAGAGAAGGCGCGCGGGATCACGATCAACACGGCGCACGTGGAATACGAGACGGCGAACCGTCACTACGCGCACGTGGACTGCCCTGGCCACGCCGACTACGTGAAGAACATGATCACGGGCGCGGCGCAGATGGACGGCGCGATCCTGGTGGTGAGCGCTGCGGACGGTCCGATGCCGCAGACCCGCGAGCACATCCTGCTGGCGCGTCAGGTGGGCGTGCCGGCGCTGGTGGTGTTCATGAACAAGGTCGACATGGTCGACGACGCCGAGCTGCTGGACCTGGTGGAGATGGAAGTGCGCGAGCTGCTTTCGTCGTACCAGTTCCCGGGCGACGACATCCCGATCGTGAAGGGCTCGGCCCTGGCGGCGGTCGAGGGCCGTGACCCGCAGATCGGCGAGGAGCGGATCCTGGAGCTGATGGCGGCGGTGGACAGCTACATCCCGCAGCCGGAGCGTCCGATCGACCAGCCGTTCCTGATGCCGGTGGAAGACGTCTTTTCGATCTCGGGCCGCGGCACGGTTGTGACGGGCCGGATCGAGAAGGGCATCGTGAAGGTCGGCGACGAAGTGGAGATCGTCGGCATCCGCGAAGTGCAGAAGACGACCTGCACGGGCGTGGAGATGTTCCGCAAGCTGCTGGACCAGGGCCAGGCGGGCGACAACGTGGGCGTGCTGCTGCGCGGCACGAAGCGCGAGGACGTGGAGCGCGGCCAGGTGCTGTGCAAGCCGGGCTCGATCACCCCGCACACCGAGTTCATGGCCGAGGCCTACATCCTGACGAAGGAAGAGGGCGGCCGTCACACCCCGTTCTTCACGAACTACCGTCCGCAGTTCTACTTCCGGACGACGGACGTGACGGGGATCATCAAGCTGAAGGAAGGCGTGGAGATGATCATGCCCGGCGACAACGCCGAGCTGCTCGTCGAGCTGATCACGCCGATCGCCATGGACCAGGGCCTGCGCTTCGCGATCCGCGAAGGCGGCCGGACCGTCGGCGCCGGCGTCGTGGCCAAGATCATCAAGTAAGGCCGCTAAAGCCCGTCATCCCCGGCCCACGGAGCGGCGAAGCCGCGAAGGCCGAGCCGGGGAGCCAACTCGAAGAGGCCGCCGGGTCACCCCGGCGGCCTTTTCTCATTCTGCGTCGGCGCCGGGCGGCCGGCGGGGCTTCACGCCCTCGGTCTGGTCGGTCTCAGCCTGGTTGGGCGCATGAGCCTCCCCCTGGCTCTCGCCCGAGGCGGGATCGGTGAAGGTCTTGGGCGTGGCGGCCTGGCCTTCCGCGCCCTTCGGCTCGGAGGCGGTGCGTTGCGGGCGGCCGGGCTTCTGCTCGTCGTCGCGGTTCCAGGCGGGGTCATGGGGTTCGGGCATGCCGCTCTAACGGCCGCGGCGGGGGATCGCTCCCGCGCAAGACGCTTGAAAACCCCCGTGGCTTGCGTCATACGCCTGCGTCCTACCCGACATCGTCAGAGTCTGCTTTTCTATCCGCCCGAGCGCGGACGACCGGTGCTCACCGGAAGGCGGATCGGACGGGCCGGGAAGGGTGCTGAAGGAGTGTAGCTCAGCTGGTAGAGCATCGGTCTCCAAAACCGAGGGCCGGGGGTTCGAGTCCCTCCACTCCTGCCACCCTATATGAGTGACGAAACGGGGCCCGGATGGCCTGGCCCCAGATGAGAGTTTGAAGACGCCGCATGGCCAGGAAACCGGGATCAGGCCCGCAAGCGATGAGGAACCGCGCCGCCAAGACGGCCGCGGCCATGTCCTCGCCCGCCGCGGTGTCTCAGGCTCCGAAGAAGAAGGTGAGCCCTGCCCAGTTCGCCCGCGAGGTCCGCGCCGAGGCGCGCAAGATCACCTGGACGAGCCGCAAGGAGACCTGGATCACCTCGGTCATGGTGGCGATCATGGTCCTGCTGGCCGCCGTCTTCTTCTGGGTCGTGGACCTCGGCCTGAGCTTCGGCGTCGGCCAGGTCCTGCGGCTGGCGAACGCCGGGTGATTTGAAGATGTCCGAAGCTGCCGTTTCCCCGCCCAAGGGCAATCCCCGCCACAAGTGGTACATCGTCCACGCCTACTCGAACTTCGAGAAGAAGGTGGCCGAGAGCATCCGCGAACAGGCGCGCACCCAGGGCCTCGAGGAGAACTTCTCCGAGATCCTCGTGCCGACCGAGGACGTGGTGGAGATCCGCCGCGGCCGGAAGGTCAACTCCGAGCGCAAGTTCTTCCCCGGCTACGTGCTGGTGAAGATGGAGATGACCGACGAGGCCTACCACCTCATCAAGAACACCCCGAAGGTCACGGGCTTCCTGGGCTCGGGCTCCAAGCCGATCCCGGTCTCCGAGAAGGAGGTCGAGCGGATCGTCGGGGCGATCGAGGAAGGCGTCGAGCGCCCGAAGCCGACCATCACCTTCGAGATCGGCGAGCAGGTCCGCGTCACGGACGGCCCCTTCGCCAGCTTCAACGGCTCGGTGGAGCAGGTCGACGAGGAGCGCGCCCGCCTGCGGGTCACCGTCTCCATCTTCGGCCGCGCCACCCCGGTCGAGCTCGAATACGGCCAGGTCGAAAAGATCGCGTAAGCTGGAGGCGCGTCACGTGCGACGCGCCGCCGGCTGAGACGATCTTTTGAACCACCAAGACCACCAAGATCACCAAGCGGTCGGCGCGAGCGTCGACCGCGTCGCCAAACAGGTCATCGACGCTGGCCTGAAGGTGCATCGGGCGTTGGGTCCGGGCCTGCTCGAATCCGCCTATGAGCACTGCCTTGCGCATGAGCTTGGACTGCGCGGTCTTCCGGTCCGCAGGCAAGTTCCCATGCCGGTGACCTACGACGGGATGGAGCTCGACGCCGGCTATCGGTTGGACTTGGTCGTCATCAATTTCAATGCCCGGCTTTTCAGGGACGGCGTTCGCCGGTTCGCGCTGTAGCTTGGCGTCCTTGGTGTCTTGGTGGTTTTCTGTCCTCCGGCCCCGGCATTGGTTGTTTCGCGCGCCCTTCGCTGATATGAGCGCGCGCTTCGCGGTTCGTCCGCGATTTCAAATCCGTGGGAGGGGGCGGCTGTCCTAACCCCGCACCACGGCTCAACCCGGCCGGTCTCCGGCCATGAGGAGCAAAGATGGCCAAGAAGATTCTGGGCTACATCAAGCTGCAGGTGCCCGCGGGCGCCGCGACGCCTTCGCCGCCCATCGGGCCGGCGCTGGGTCAGCGCGGCGTCAACATCATGGGCTTCTGCAAGGAGTTCAACGCCCGCACCGAGAAGGAGCAGAAGGGCACGCCCCTGCCGACCGTGATCACGGTCTACCAGGACAAGTCCTTCACCTTCGTCACCAAGACCCCGCCCGCGACCTACTACATCAAGCAGGCCGTCGGCCTTCAGTCGGGCTCGGGCAAGACCGGCCGCGAGACGGTCGGCAAGATCACCCGCGCCCAGCTGCGCGAGATCGCCGAGAAGAAGATGAAGGACCTCAACGCCAACGACGTCGAGGCCGCCGCGCGCATCATCGAGGGCTCCGCCCGCTCGATGGGCCTTCAGATCGTGGAGGCCTGATCCGATGGCTAAGCAACCCAAGCGCATGCAGAAGTGGACCGGCGACGTCGCCGCCACCCACGCCCTCGACGAAGCCGTCAAGCTGGTGAAGGCCAACGCCAACGCCAAGTTCGACGAGACCGTCGAGATCGCCGTGAACCTGGGCGTCGACCCGCGTCACGCCGACCAGCAGGTCCGCGGCGTGGTGGCCCTGCCGTCCGGCACCGGCCGCGACGTCCGCGTCGCCGTCATCGCCAAGGACGCCAAGGCCGAGGAAGCCAAGGCGGCCGGCGCCGAAGTCGTCGGCGCCGAGGACCTGGTGGAGCGCATCCAGGGCGGCTTCATGGACTTCGACCGCGTGATCGCCACGCCGGACATGATGGCCCTGGTGGGCCGCCTGGGTAAGGTGCTGGGCCCGCGCGGCCTGATGCCGAACCCGCGTGTCGGCACCGTCACGCCGAACGTCGGCCAGGCCGTGAAGGACGCCAAGGGCGGCTCGATCGAGTTCCGCGTCGAGAAGGCGGGCATCGTGCACGCCGGCATCGGCAAGGCCTCGTTCACCGAGGAGCAGCTCACCGCCAACGTGAAGGCGATGGTGGACGCCCTCAACAAGGCCAAGCCGTCGGGCGCCAAGGGCACCTACGTGAAGAAGGTCAGCCTGTCGTCGACGATGGGCCCGGGCTTCAAGATCGACGTGGCCTCGCTGGGCGTCTGACGCCCGGTCCATGCCGAAGATCGAGGGCGCAGCGGCGACGCTGCGCCCTTTTTCTTTCCGGCCTTCCTTCGCCGGCGCCCGAGGGAAGGCGAGGCGGGTTGAGTTTCGCGGCCGTCTCGTGTACACGCGCCGCCTCCGTCGATCCCGAAAGGGGGAGGCGAGGAAGGAAGGGCCTTCGGGCGCTTCCGTCCTGTCCGAGAACTGCGCAGACGCCGGGGCCGCTGGCGGACGTAACGCGGGGAAGAGCCCTTCCCCGGTCGCAGGGAGACGGGAAGATGAAGTTTCGCCGGCCGTCCGATCCGGATGGGCGCGAAGCTGCGGCTTCTCTTCCAGGACAGGTGCTTACCCGGCGACCGCAATCGCGCGGCCGTCGAACCTGAGTATGGAGACCGCAATGGACCGCGCTCAAAAGCAGGAAGCCATCGAAGCGCTCAAGGGCGTCTTCGCGGATTCCGGCGCCGTGGTCGTGACCCACTACCTGGGTCTGACCGTTGCGGAAATGACCGATCTGCGGGGCAAGCTGCGTGAGCAGGGCGCCCAGCTGAAGGTGGTGAAGAACACCCTGGCCCAGAAGGCTCTGGACGGTTCCGTCGGCGAAGCGGGCGACGCCCTCTTCAAGGGCCCCGTCGCGATCGCCTTCGCGCCGGACCCCGTCTCCGCCGCCAAGGTCGCGACCCAGTACGCCAAGGACAACGACAAGTTCACCGTCGTTGGCGGCCTGATGGGCCAGCAGGTCCTGGACCAGAAGGGCGTGAGCGCGCTCGCGACCCTGCCGTCGCTGGACCAGCTTCGCGGCAAGATCATCGGCCTCCTCCAGGCGCCCGCGACCAAGGTCGCCGGCGTGCTGCAGGCTCCGGCCGGTCAACTGGCTCGCGTCATGGGCGCCTACGCCGCCAAAGACGCCGCCTAGATCGTCACTTCCCCGACAACCCCCTACGTTTAAGGATCGAACGAAATGGCTAACCTCGAAAAGCTGGTCGAAGACCTGTCCGCCCTGACCGTCCTGGAAGCCGCCGAGCTCTCCAAGATGCTGGAAGAGAAGTGGGGCGTTTCCGCCGCCGCTCCGGTGGCCGTGGCCGCCGCTCCGGCCGCTGGTGGCGGCGAAGCCGCTCCGGCCGGCGAAGAGCAGACCGAATTCACCGTCGTGCTGACCGCCGGCGGCGACAAGAAGATCAACGTCATCAAGGAAGTCCGCGGCGTCCGTCCGGACCTCGGCCTGAAGGAAGCCAAGGACCTCGTCGAAGGCGCTCCGCAGAACGTGAAGGAAAACGTTTCCAAGCAGGAAGCGGAAGAGATCAAGAAGAAGCTGGAAGAAGCCGGCGCCTCCGTCCAGATCAAGTAGTTCGGCGCAAGCCGAACTATCCCGGACGCGCAGCGATCCGGGATCCAGACGAACGTCGAAAGGGCCGGGAGCGATCCCGGCCCTTTTTCTTTGGGTCTCCGGCGGCCGGGAACCCCGCGCGCCGCTCCCCGGTTGGTGGGGTGCGACAAGCGCAGATGACTGGAAGCTAGCACGCCCCGGGATACGCCCGGGCGAACCGGAAAAGGGCGGCGTCGGGGCTCCACCCGGCGCCGCCCGCATTCCGGCCTGCTTTTTTTGGCGGGGAGGGGCTTCCCAAGCGGCTGGAAAGGGCTTATTTCCGCCCGTTCGCGAACAACTCCCGATTCCGGAACCCGCCGACGCGGATTTCTTCGCGCGTGATGTCCCGAGGCATGGTCCGTCGCCCTCCGACCATGCGAAGGGGCGCCCCTGACGAGACAGGGGCATTCCAGCGTCCGGCTCCCGCAAGGGGGCTCGAGGGTGGACGCAGGATGAAAAGCTCGACGGTGGGACTCCGTTCCCAGCCGTCCTCAAGGGATCAAAATGGCGCAGTCCTTCACCGGTAAGAAGCGGATCCGGAAGTCTTTCGGCCGCATCCCTGAAGCCGTGCAGATGCCGAACCTGATCGAGGTTCAGCGCTCGTCCTACGAACAGTTCCTGCAGCGCGAGGTCCGCGCCGGCGAACGTCGCGACGAGGGCATCGAGGCGGTGTTCAAGTCCGTCTTCCCGATCAAGGACTTCAACGAGCGCGCGGTGCTCGAATACGTCTCCTACGAGTTCGAGGAGCCGAAGTACGACGTCGAGGAATGCGTCCAGCGCGACATGACCTACGCCGCGCCGCTGAAGGTCAAGCTGCGCCTGATCGTCTTCGAGACCGACGAGGAGACCGGCGCCCGCTCCGTCAAGGACATCAAGGAGCAGGACGTCTACATGGGCGACATCCCGCTCATGACGGAGAAGGGCACCTTCATCGTCAACGGGACCCAGCGCGTCATCGTCTCGCAGATGCACCGCTCGCCGGGCGTCTTCTTCGACCACGACAAGGGCAAGACCCACGCCTCGGGCAAGCTGCTGTTCGCCGCGCGCGTGATCCCCTACCGCGGCTCGTGGCTCGACTTCGAGTTCGACGCCAAGGACATCGTCTACGTCCGTATCGACCGCCGCCGGAAGCTGCCGGCCACCACCTTCCTGATGGCCCTCGGCATGGACGGGGAGGAGATCCTCTCCACGTTCTACGAGACCGTGCCCTACGAGAAGAAGGGCGACGGCTGGGCCACCCCGTACAAGCCCGAGCGCTGGCGCGGCGTGAAGCCGGAGTTCCCGCTGATCGACGCCGACACCGGCGAGGAGATCGCTCCGGCCGGCCAGAAGATCTCGGCCCGCAACGCCAAGAAGTTCGCCGACAACGGCCTGAAGACGCTGCTGCTGGCGCCCGAGGCGCTGACCGGCCGCTACCTGGCCAAGGACCTGGTCAACTTCGAGACTGGGGAGATCTACGCCGAGGCCGGCGACGAGCTCGACCCGACGCTCCTGGCCGCGCTCGAGGAGCAGGGCTTCACCACCCTCGACGTCCTCGACATCGACGAGGTCACCGTCGGCGCCTACATCCGCAACACCCTGCGGGTGGACAAGAACACCGCGCGCGAGGACGCGCTCTTCGACATCTACCGGGTCATGCGCCCGGGCGAGCCGCCGACGGTCGAGGCCGCCGAGGCGATGTTCAAGAGCCTGTTCTTCGATTCCGAGCGCTACGACCTGTCGTCGGTCGGCCGCGTGAAGATGAACATGCGCCTCGAGCTGGACTGCCCGGACGACGTCCGGGTGATCCGCAAGGAGGACGTGATCGCCGTCCTGCTGACCCTGGTCGGCCTGCGCGACGGCCGCGGCGAGATCGACGACATCGACAACCTCGGCAACCGCCGGGTCCGCTCGGTGGGCGAGCTGCTGGAGAACCAGTACCGCGTCGGTCTGCTGCGCATGGAGCGGGCGATCAAGGAGCGCATGAGCAGCGTCGACATCGACACGGTCATGCCGCACGACCTGATCAACGCCAAGCCGGCGGCGGCGGCGGTGCGGGAGTTCTTCGGCTCCTCGCAGCTGTCGCAGTTCATGGACCAGACGAACCCGCTGTCCGAGATCACCCACAAGCGCCGCCTCTCGGCGCTGGGGCCGGGCGGCCTCACCCGCGAGCGCGCGGGCTTCGAGGTCCGCGACGTGCACCCGACCCACTATGGCCGGATCTGCCCGATCGAGACGCCGGAAGGCCCGAACATCGGCCTGATCAACTCGCTGGCCACCCATGCGGTCGTGAACAAGTACGGCTTCATCGAGAGCCCGTACCGGCGCATCCGTGACGGCAAGACCACCGACGAGGTGGTCTACATGTCGGCCATGGAAGAGGCGAAGCACGTCATCGCCCAGGCCAACATCAAGCTCGAGAACGGCGAGATCGTCGAGGACCTGGTCCCCGGCCGGATCAACGGCGAACCCTCGCTGCTGCCGAAGGCCGACGTCGACCTGATGGACGTCTCGCCGAAGCAGGTCGTCTCGGTCGCCGCCTCGCTGATCCCGTTCCTCGAGAACGACGACGCCAACCGCGCCCTGATGGGCTCGAACATGCAGAAGCAGGCCGTGCCGCTCATCCAGTCGGATGCGCCGCTGGTCGGCACCGGCATGGAGAGCATCGTGGCGGTGGACTCGGGCGCCGTGGTCGTGGCGCGCCGCACCGGCGTGGTCGAGCAGATCGACGGCACCCGCATCGTCGTCCGCGCGACCGAGGAGACCGATCCCTCCAAGCCGGGCGTCGACATCTACCGCCTGCAGAAGTTCCAGCGCTCGAACACCTCGACCTGCATCAACCAGCGTCCGCTGGTGCGGGTGGGCGACAAGATCAACGCCGGCGACGTGATCGCCGACGGCCCCTCGACCGAGCTGGGCGAACTGGCGCTGGGCCGCAACGCCCTCGTCGCGTTCATGCCCTGGAACGGCTACAACTTCGAAGACTCGATCCTGATCTCCGAGCGGATCGTGCGCGATGACGTCTTCACCTCGATCCACATCGAGGAGTTCGAGGTCATGGCCCGCGACACCAAGCTGGGTCCGGAAGAGATCACCCGCGACATCCCGAACGTCGGCGAGGAGGCCCTGCGCAACCTCGACGAGGCGGGCATCGTGGCGATCGGCGCCGAGGTCCAGCCGGGCGACATCCTGGTCGGCAAGGTGACGCCGAAGGGCGAGAGCCCGATGACGCCGGAAGAGAAGCTGCTGCGCGCCATCTTCGGCGAGAAGGCCTCGGACGTGCGCGACACCTCGCTGCGCCTGCCGCCGGGGGTGTCGGGCACCATCGTGGAAGTCCGCGTCTTCAACCGCCACGGCGTCGACAAGGACGAGCGCGCGCTCGCGATCGAACGGGCCGAGATCGACCGCCTGGGCAAGGACCGCGACGACGAGTTCGCGATCCTGAACCGCAACATGCAGGGCCGCCTGCGTCAGCTGCTCGTCGGCAAGACCGCCGTCTCGGGTCCGAAGGGCCTGGGCCGCGGCGAGATCACCGCCGAGAAGCTGGAGGAGATCGCCCCCGGCCTGTGGTGGCAGATCGCCCTCGACGACGAGAAGGCGATGGGCGAGCTCGAAGCGCTGCGCAAGCAGTTCGACGACGCCCGCAAGCGCCTCGACCGCCGCTTCGAGGACAAGGTCGACAAGCTGCAGCGCGGCGACGAGCTGCCGCCCGGCGTGATGAAGATGGTCAAGGTGTTCGTGGCGGTGAAGCGCAAGCTGCAGCCGGGCGACAAGATGGCCGGCCGTCACGGCAACAAGGGGGTCATCTCCAAGATCCTGCCGATCGAGGACATGCCCTACCTGGAGGACGGCACCAGCGTCGACATCGTGCTGAACCCGCTGGGCGTGCCTTCGCGGATGAACGTCGGCCAGATCTTCGAGACCCACCTGGGCTGGGCCGCGGCCGGCCTCGGCAAGCAGGTCCAGCGCCTGCTCGAGGACTGGCAGCACGGCGGGCAGAAGCAGGCGCTCATCGAGCACCTGCGCGACGTCTACGGCCCCGACGAGGAGCTGCCGGACACCGAGGAGGAGCTGGTCGAGCTGGCCCGCAACCTGTCGAAGGGCATCCCCTTCGCCACGCCGGTGTTCGACGGCGCCCACATCGACGACATCGAGAACCTGCTGGAGAAGGCGGGCCTCGACCGGTCGGGCCAGTCGTACCTGTACGACGGCCAGTCGGGCGAGCGGTTCAAGCGTCCGGTCACGGTCGGCTACATCTACATGCTGAAGCTGCACCACCTGGTCGACGACAAGATCCACGCCCGTTCGATCGGCCCGTACTCGCTCGTCACCCAGCAGCCGCTGGGCGGCAAGGCGCAGTTCGGCGGCCAGCGCTTCGGCGAAATGGAGGTGTGGGCCCTGGAGGCCTACGGCGCCGCCTACACCCTGCAGGAGATGCTGACGGTGAAGTCGGACGACGTGGCCGGCCGGACGAAGGTCTACGAGTCCATCGTCCGCGGCGACGACACCTTCGAGGCCGGGATCCCGGAAAGCTTCAACGTGCTGGTCAAGGAGATGCGCTCCCTGGGCCTGAACGTGGAGCTGGAGAACAGCTGACGGGCGCCTACATGCCCTCCTTCGCAGCGATGCGGGGGAGGGCGGCCCCACCCGTCCTGCTTTGAAATTCACGCGGGCTCCGTCCCGCAGAAGGAACCAAGATGAACCAGGAAGTCCTGAACATCTTCAATCCGGTCCAGGCCGCCCCGACCTTCGACCAGATCCGCATCGCGCTCGCCTCGCCGGAAAAGATCCGCTCGTGGTCGTTCGGCGAGATCAAGAAGCCCGAGACCATCAACTACCGCACGTTCAAGCCCGAGCGTGACGGCCTGTTCTGCGCCCGCATCTTTGGCCCGACGAAGGACTACGAGTGCCTTTGCGGCAAGTACAAGCGGATGAAATACAAGGGCATCATCTGCGAGAAGTGCGGCGTCGAGGTCACCCTGGCCCGCGTCCGCCGCGAGCGGATGGGCCACATCGAGCTGGCCAGCCCGGTCGCCCACATCTGGTTCCTGAAGAGCCTGCCGAGCCGCATCGCGCTGATGCTCGACATGGCGCTGAAGGACGTCGAGCGGGTCCTCTACTTCGAGAACTACATCGTCACCGAGCCGGGCCTGACCCCGCTGAAGCTGCACCAGCTGCTGTCGGAAGACGACTACCTGCGCTTCCAGGAGGAGTTCGGCGACGACAGCTTCACCGCCGAGATCGGCGCCGAGGCGGTCCAGGGCCTGCTGCGCGGCATCGACCTCGAGAAGGAGGCCGAGAACCTCCGCGAGGAGCTGAAGACCACCACGTCCGAGATGAAGCTGAAGAAGGCGTCCAAGCGCCTGAAGCTCATCGAGAACTTCATCGAGAGCGGCAACAAGCCCGAGTGGATGGTGCTGACGGTGATCCCCGTGATCCCGCCGGAACTGCGCCCGCTGGTGCCGCTGGACGGCGGCCGCTTCGCGACCTCGGACCTGAACGACCTCTACCGCCGGGTCATCAACCGGAACAACCGCCTGAAGCGCCTCATCGAGCTGCGCGCGCCGGACATCATCATCCGCAACGAGAAGCGGATGCTGCAGGAAGCCGTCGACGCCCTGTTCGACAACGGCCGCCGCGGCCGCGTGATCACGGGCGCCAACAAGCGTCCGCTGAAGTCGCTGGCCGACATGCTGAAGGGCAAGCAGGGCCGGTTCCGCCAGAACCTGCTCGGCAAGCGCGTGGACTACTCGGGCCGTTCGGTCATCGTGGTGGGCCCCGAGCTGAAGCTGCACGAGTGCGGCCTGCCCAAGAAGATGGCGCTCGAGCTGTTCAAGCCGTTCATCTACGCGCGCCTGGACGCCAAGGGCCTGTCGGGCACCGTCAAGCAGTCCAAGCGCATGGTGGAGCGTGAGCAGCCGGCCGTCTGGGACATCCTGGACGAGGTGATCCGCGAGCACCCGGTGCTGCTGAACCGCGCCCCGACCCTGCACCGCCTGGGCATCCAGGCGTTCGAGCCCAAGCTGATCGAAGGCAAGGCGATCCAGCTGCACCCGCTGGTCTGCGCCGCGTTCAACGCCGACTTCGACGGCGACCAGATGGCCGTCCACGTGCCGCTCTCGCTGGAAGCCCAGCTGGAAGCGCGCGTGCTGATGATGAGCACGAACAACATCCTGTCGCCCGCCAACGGCCGGCCGATCATCGTGCCGTCGCAGGACATCGTGCTCGGCCTCTACTACCTGTCGCTGGTGAAGGACGGCGAGCCGGGCGAAGGCAAGGCGTTCGCCAGCCTGGGCGAGATCGAGGCCGCGCTCGACGCCGGCGTCGTCACGCTGCACTCGAAGATCCGCTGCCGCTACACCGAGATGGACGCCGACGGGAACCTGGTGACCAAGGTCATCGAGACCAGCCCCGGCCGGATGAAGATCGCCGCGCTGTTCCCGCAGCACCCGGCGGTCGGCCATCGCCTTCTGGAGAAGAACCTCACCAAGAAGGAAATCGGCAACCTGATCGACACCGTCTACCGGCACTGCGGCCAGAAGGCGACCGTCATCTTCGCCGACCAGATCATGGGCCTGGGCTTCCGCGAGGCGGCCAAGGCGGGCATCTCGTTCGGCAAGGACGACATCGTCATCCCGGCCCGTAAGGCGCCGATCGTCGAGGAGACCCGCAAGCTCGTCGAGGAGTACGAGCAGCAGTACGCCGACGGCCTGATCACCAAGGGCGAGAAGTACAACAAGGTGGTCGACGCCTGGGCCAAGGCGACCGACCGCGTCGCCGACGAGATGATGGCCGAGGTGTCCTCCGCGCCGGTCGACGAGAACGGCCGCCAGGCCGAGATCAACTCGATCTTCATGATGAGCAACTCGGGCGCCCGGGGCTCGCAGGCCCAGATGAAGCAGCTCGGCGGGATGCGCGGCCTGATGGCCAAGCCGTCCGGCGAGATCATCGAGACGCCGATCATCTCGAACTTCAAGGAAGGCCTGACGGTGCAGGAGTACTTCAACTCCACGCACGGCGCCCGTAAGGGCCTGGCCGACACCGCTCTGAAGACCGCCAACTCGGGCTACCTGACCCGCCGCCTCGTCGACGTGGCGCAGGACTGCATCATCACCGAGGAAGACTGCGGCACCACCCGGGGCATCACCCTGCGGGCCGTGGTCGAGGGCGGCGACGTCCTCGTCTCGCTGGGCCAGCGCATCCTGGGCCGCTTCGCGGCCGAGGACGTGAAGGATCCGGGCAGCAACGACGTCATCGTTCCCGCCGACAGCTACCTCGACGAGAACATGATCGAGCTGGTCGAGAGCGCCGGCGTCCAGTCGGTGAAGGTCCGGTCGGTCCTGACCTGCGAGACCAAGACCGGCGTCTGCGGCGCCTGCTACGGCCGCGATCTGGCGCGCGGCACGCCGGTGAACATCGGCGAGGCCGTGGGCGTCATCGCCGCCCAGTCGATCGGCGAGCCGGGCACCCAGCTGACGATGCGGACCTTCCACATCGGCGGCACCGCCCAGGTGGCCGAGCAGTCGTTCTACGAGAGCGCCAACGAGGGCGTCGCCAAGATCTCGGGCGGCAACACCGTGACCGCTCCGGACGGCGCGCTGATCTCGATGAGCCGCAACCTGATGCTGACCGTCCAGGTCGACGGCAAGGACCGGGAATCCTACAAGGTTCCGTACGGCGCCCGCCTGCGGGTGAAGGACGGCGAAGGCGTCAAGCGCGGCCAGCGCCTGGCGGAGTGGGACCCCTACACCACGCCGATCATCACCGAAGTGGGCGGCAAGGTCCGCTTCGAGGACCTGGTCGAGAACGTCTCGTTCCGCGAGGAGGCCGACGAGGCCACCGGCATCTCGAACCGCGTCGTCGTCGACTGGCGCGCGTCGACCAAGGGCTCGGACCTGCGTCCGGCCATGGCGGTGCTGGGCGAGGACGGCTCCTACAAGCGCCTGTCGAACGGCGGCGAGGCCCGCTCCCTGCTGCCCGTGGGCGCCATTCTCTCCGTCGGCGACGGCGACGAGGTGAAGCCCGGCGAGGTGCTGGCCCGTATGCCCACGGAAGGCGCCAAGACGCGCGACATCACCGGCGGTCTGCCGCGGGTGGCCGAGCTGTTCGAGGCGCGTCGTCCGAAGGACTGCGCGGTCATCGCCGAGATGGACGGCCGGGTGGAGTTCGGTCGGGACTACAAGAACAAGCGCCGCATCAAGATCACGCCGGAGGACGGCGGCGAGGCGGTCGAGTTCCTGATCCCGAAGGGCAAGCACATCGCCGTCCACGACGGCGACGTCATCCGCAAGGGCGAGTACCTCATCGACGGCAACCCGGACCCGCACGACATCCTGCGGATCCAGGGCATCGAGGCGCTGGCGGACTTCCTGGTGAACGAGATCCAGGAGGTCTACCGACTGCAGGGCGTGCCGATCAACGACAAGCACATCGAGACGATCGTCCGTCAGATGCTGCAGAAGGTCGAGATCCTCGAGCCGGGCGACACCGGCCTGCTCAAGGGCGACCACCTCGACAAGATCGAGGTGGACGAGGAGAACGCCAAGGCGGAAGCCCGCGGCGGCCGTCCGGCGCTCACCCAGCCGGTGCTGCTCGGCATCACCAAGGCGAGCCTGCAGACCCGCAGCTTCATCTCGGCCGCGTCGTTCCAGGAGACGACCCGCGTCCTCACCGAGGCCTCGGTGCAGGGCAAGATCGACACCCTGGAAGGCCTGAAGGAGAACGTGATCGTGGGCCGCCTCATCCCGGCGGGCACGGGCTCGTACCTGCGCAACCTGCAGCGCATCGCCGCCAAGCGCGACGAGGCGCTCACCCAGAGCCGCGAGGAGGCCATGGAGCCGCTTCCGGCCGAGATCGCCGACGCCGCGGTCGGCGAGCAGGTGGAGTCCTAAGAGCTCTCTCCAGTACCAAGCGTAACGAGTGGCCCGGGAGCGATCCCGGGCCGTTTTCGTGCTCGCGCCCTGAGGTTGCGCTCGTCGCCGGTTCAACTAGCTTGGCCGTGGGCGGTTCAGTCTTCGGGGGAGTTCACATGCGTAGGGTTCTGGCGGCCTCGGCGGCCGCGGTCGTGCTGGCGGCTGCCGGGCAGGGGGCCGCCGCGCCGCCGCCCGCTTCGGCGTTCGGCCGGATACCGGCCGTGGTGCAGGCGGCGATCTCGCCCGACGGCGCGCGGGTCGCCGTCCTCGGCGGGCACAACGACGAGCGGGTGCTTTCCATCGCGACGCTGGACCAGCCGAACCTGCCGCAGCTGCGGCTGGGCGAGGTCGAGGCCGTCGGCGTGCGCTGGGCCGGCGACGACTACGTGCTGGCCCGCCTGGCCTACTGGGAGCAGGTCGGCGCCCGCGTCGCCTACCGTTTCGAGCGGACGGTGGCGGTGACGCCGGAGGGCAAGGCGGTGTCGCGCCTGCTCGACAGCGGCGCGAACAACCTTCTCCTCTCGCAGCCGATCCTCGGCGTGACCACGGAAGGCGGCAAGCCGCGGGTGCTGATGACCGGCCTGATGGAGTCGGGGGGCGCGAGCTCGGGGGCCAACACCCGCCTGGCCCGCAAGGGCGTGGAGAGCGACTTCGTCCTGGCGCTGTGGAGCGTGGATCCGGCCACCGGCCGGGGCTCGATCGTCGAGCGGGGGACCTACGACACCACGTCCTGGGAGGTGGATCCCTCGGGCGCCGCGCGGGTCCGCCTGGACATCGACGAGCTCACCCACGCCTTCTCGATCCGCGGCCGGGCGCAGGGCCGCTCGCAGTACAGCCAGGTCTGGAAGGGCGAGGACTTCGCCAGCCGCCGCGCCTACTACGGCTATTCGGCGCCGGACGACGCCCTGATCATGGCCGAGGGCGGCCGGCTGGTGAAGCGGCGGCTCTCGGACGGAGCGGTCGAGCCGTTCGGCCCCGACGTCCTGCCGAACAATCCCGAGCTGATCTGGGACGAGCACCGCGGGGCTGTGGTGGGCGTCACCGCCGGGGCCGAGAAGCCGGTGGTCGCCTGGACCGATCCCCAGGTCGGCGCCGCGCACGCCACCCTCGCCAAGGTGTTCAAGGACAGGCGCGTGGACCTCAGGAGTTGGTCGAAGGACCGGACGCGGTTCGTCGCCCGGGTCAGCGGCCCCGGCGCGCCGGGCGTGTGGTACCTGTTCGACACCGCGCGCAAGGAGGTTTCGCCGCTCGGCGACGAGTACCCGGAGCTGGCCGGCGCGCAGCTCGGAGCCACCCGCTGGATCACCTACAAGGCCCGCGACGGCCTCGAGATCCCGGCCTACCTGACCCTTCCGCCCGCCGCCGCGACGGCCGGACGCAAGCCGCCGCTGGTGGTGCTGCCGCACGGCGGGCCGCGGGCCCGCGACGAGTACGAGTTCGAATACCTCGTCCAGTTCCTGGCGAGCCGCGGCTATGCGGTCCTGCAGCCGCAGTTCCGCGGCTCGTGGGGCTTCGGCGACGCCTTCGAGGAGGCCGGCGAGGGCGAGTGGGGCGGCAAGATGCAGACCGACCTGCTGGACGGCGTCGCCGCCCTGGCCGCCCAGGGCGAAGTGGACGCGGCCCGCGCCTGCATCGTCGGCGCGTCCTTCGGCGGCTACTCCGCGCTGGCCGGGGCCGCCCTCTATCCGGGCGCCTACCGCTGCGCCGCCTCCATCGCCGGCATCGCCGATCTGGGCCAGCTCCTGCTCGAGCAGGGCCGCGCCTACGGCCGCGCCTCGGCGGGACTGGAGGAGCTGCGGGTCATGATCGGCGCGGCGAGCCCGCAGAAGCTGGCGGACACCTCGCCGGCGCAGCATGCGGCGGCGGTCCAGGCGCCGGTCCTGCTGATCCACGGCGACAAGGACACCGTGGTGGCGCCGGCCCAGTCGCTGCGCATGGCCGAGGCCCTGAAGGCCGCCGGAAAGCCGCACGAGCTGGTGATCCTGGAAGGCGAGAACCACTACCTGACCCGCTCGTCGAACCGCACCCGCACGCTCGAGGCGCTGGAGGCGTTCCTGGCCAGGCATCTGCCGGTGTCGTGAAGGCCGGATCGTGAGGGCGGGGGGTTGGCTTGGCCGCAGGCGTCCCTAGATCAGGAGGCCACACAAGGAGGACGCCTGTGCCGCTGCTGCTTTGCCCCAACGACAATACGTCGATGCAGAACGTGAACCGCGGGGGCGTGGAGATCGACATCTGCCCGACGTGCCGCGGCGTCTGGCTGGATCGCGGAGAGCTGGAGAAGCTGCTCGAAGGCACGCGGCAGGAGCAGACCGCCCAGGCGGAGGACCGCCAGCGGTTCGACCGCGAGGTCTCCGATTTCCACCGTGACCCCGACGAGTGGAAGAAGCGCCACCCCTACGACCGCGAGCACGGCCGCTACCGGTACGACGACAAGTACCACTACAAGAAGAAGAAGCGGTTCGACATCTTCGACATCTTCGACTGACTCCAGCCTGGCCATGGCCATTCCGGGGGCGGGAGCGGGCGCCGTCCGCTCCCGAAGTTGATCTGGATCAAAGATGACGCCGGCGTCATTTTTATAGTCGGCTCCCGATAGGCCCGGCAGAGGCCGCGCCAAGAGGGAGTCGCCCAATGCTGCAGGTTCAAGTCGTCAAGGGTCCGCCGACCGAGGTCCAGTACTTCGACGAGGACGATCTGGCCCACCGCCTCACCGACCACGACGTCGAGGTGATCCGCGAGATCTTCAGGACGCCGCTGACCGGGTCCTACAACTGGGACTACGAGGCCGCGAACGCGCGGATCCGCCGGCTGTACGAGCTGGGCAAGCGCTTCAACTGGAACTCCGAGCTGGACGTCGACTGGGGCCTGCAGATGCCGGCGCCCGAGGGCGCGCCGCCCGAGCCCGAGGGTTTCGCCGACCATCCGAAGTGGAAGGCTCTGAGCCCCGAGCAGAAGGCGGACTTCATGCGCCGCACGACGGCCCAGACGCTGTCGCAGTTCCTGCACGGGGAGCAGGGGGCGCTGATGGTGGCCTCGCAGCTCGTCAGCTGCGCCCCCACCCACGACGCCAAGCTCTACGCCGCCTCCCAGACCTTCGACGAGGCGCGCCACGTGGAGGTGTTCCACCGCTACCTGATGGAGCGGTGCCACATGATCTATCCGATCAACCCGAACCTGAAGTTCCTGCTGGACAAGGTGCTGACCGACGAGCGCTGGGACCTGAAGTTCATCGGGATGCAGATCCTGATCGAGGGCCTGGCTCTGGCCGCCTTCCAGACCATCCACGAGACGACGCCCGATCCGCTGCTGAAGCAGGTCGTCGGCCTCGTGATGCGGGACGAGGGGCGGCACGTGGCCTTCGGCGTGAACTACCTCGAGGACTGGATCCGCGCCCTGCCGCAGGCCGAGATCGAGGAGCGGGCGCAGTTCGCCTACGAGGCCTGCGTGGTGATGAAGAACCGGCTGATCTCGACCAACGTGGCCGAGGAGTTCGGCTTCACCCGCGAGGAGGCCCTGGAGATCAACGCCAAGACCCAGGGCGGACAGGCGTTCCGCAAGTTCCTGTTCGAGCGGATGATCCCGAACCTGAAGCGCGTGGGTCTGCTCACCGAGGCCATCCGGCCGAAGTTCGAGGAGCTGGGCGTGCTCGAGTTCGAGAACCTGCAGCACGACGGCCTGATCGACTGGGCCGTGCTGGAGGCGCCGCTGGAGATGAAGGACCGCGTGGCGGCCTGATCAGTCCCGGGGCGTAGTCAGTTCCTGGACCGGCCCGCGGCGCCGCTGGCGTCGTGGGCCGAGCCGCCCATGCCCTTCATGTGCGAGGCCCCGGCGGGCGGGCTGCGGCGGACGTCCCAGTCGACCTGCGAGCCGGGTTCGCGCGGGCGGGATTCCTCGCTGCGCTTGTAGCGGTAGCCGGCCTCGCGGCGGGCGGCGGCGCGCCCCAGGTCCGAGGCGTCGTCGGCGTCCAGACCCAGGCCCGGGAACTCGGCCTCGCGGGCGCCGCGGGCCAGCTGCTCCTGGCACTTCTCGCGTTCCTCACGGCTGAGCAGGGAGGGGTTCGCGCACCCGATCAGCCCCCGCAGCGTCTGGCGCGCGTTCTGCGCCACCGGATCGACCGTCACGACGCGCGGCGCGCGGCGGTCGCGCTCGGCGTCGGGCTCGGGCTCGGCCTCGGGGGCGACCAGCGGGGCCACCGGGAGACGGTCGAGCGGCACGCGCGGCTGGCGCCGGTGCAGACGGATCGGGCGCGGCGGGCCGCCGGCCTCGGGGGGCGGCGTGCGGGGGGTCAGCAGCACCGGGATGATCGGCTGCGGCGGGCCCGAGCGGACCGGGGGGACGAAGAGCTTGGGCACATGCAGGGCCAGCGCCGCGAGGACCGCGGCGTGCGCGACGACGGAGATCGCCACGATGACTAAGGTTCGGCCCCGTCCAGCCGGCCGCATGGCGCTCCAGGTCGTGCTCAAGCTTCGCCGTAAGGTTAGGGCGTTCGCCGCGGCGAATTCATGGCACGTCCCGCCGGCGGAGTCGCGTTGACGCGAGCCCCTCTTACGACTATGTAGCGCGCTCTTTCGAGGCCGGGAGTCGCTCCCAGTCCGGATGAACCGCTACCGCCGGAACGCTGGCAAGGCGTCCCGGCGAGTTTTTGCGTTCAACGGACAGGCCCCGGATCTATGAACCCAAGGACCCCAACCGAGGCGCCCCGGCCAAACGGCACACGCCTCCCAAGCGAGAATAGATGCCGACAGTCAATCAGCTCATCCGCAAGCCTCGTCAGACGAAGCCCGCGCGGAACAAGGTCCCGGCCCTGAAGGGCTGCCCGCAGCGCCGCGGCGTCTGCACCCGGGTGTACACGACGACCCCGAAGAAGCCGAACTCGGCTCTGCGTAAGGTCGCCAAGGTGCGCCTGACCACCGGCATCGAAGCGGTGTGCTACATCCCCGGCGAAGGCCACAACCTGCAGGAGCACTCGGTGGTCCTGATCCGTGGCGGCCGCGTGAAGGACCTTCCCGGCGTGCGCTACCACATCCTGCGCGGCGTGCTGGACACGCAAGGGGTCAAGGACCGCAAGCAGCGCCGTTCGCTCTACGGCGCCAAGCGTCCGAAGTAAGGATTTAAGAGATGTCCCGTCGCCGTCGCGCAGACAAACGTGAAGTCCTCCCGGATCCGAAGTTCGGGGACCTCGTCGTCACCAAGTTCATGAACTACGTGATGTACGAAGGTAAGAAGGCCGTGGCCGAGAACATCGTCTACGGCGCCTTCGACATCCTGGAGGCCCGCCGCAAGGACATGGGCCCGCTGGAGACCTTCCATGCGGCCCTGGACAACGTGGCCCCGGCCATCGAGGTCCGCTCCCGCCGGGTCGGCGGCGCGACCTACCAGGTGCCGGTCGAAGTCCGTCCCGAGCGCCGTCGCGCCCTGGCCATCCGCTGGCTGGTGAACGCCGCCCGCTCGCGCGGCGAGAACACCATGACCGAGAAGCTGGCCGGCGAGCTGCTGGACGCCTCTTCGAACCGCGGTTCGGCGGTCAAGAAGCGGGAAGACACCCATAAGATGGCCGAAGCCAACCGGGCCTTCTCGCACTACCGCTGGTAAGCGCCCACATAGTGAGCTTCCCGGCGCGGGCGGTTTGAGATAAACCGCCCGCGCCGTTCGTTCAGCCTCCCCGAACAGACCCCTTTTCGCAGAGCATCCGCTATGCCCCGCACGCATAAAATCGAAGACTACCGCAACTTCGGCATCATGGCCCACATCGACGCGGGCAAGACGACGACGACCGAGCGGATCCTCTTCTACACCGGCAAGAGCCACAAGATCGGCGAAGTCCATGACGGCGCGGCCACCATGGACTGGATGGAGCAGGAGCAGGAGCGCGGCATCACGATCACGTCCGCCGCGACGACCGCCTTCTGGAACGGCAAGCGCCTCAACATCATCGACACGCCCGGCCACGTGGACTTCACCATCGAGGTGGAGCGCAGCCTGCGCGTGCTCGACGGCGCCGTGACGGTGCTGGACGGCAACGCCGGCGTCGAGCCGCAGACCGAGACCGTCTGGCGCCAAGCCGACAAGTACAAGGTTCCGCGGATCGTCTTCGTCAACAAGATGGACAAGCTGGGCGCCGACTTCGACAAGTCGGTCGAGAGCATCCGCGACCGCCTGGGCGCCAAGGCCGTGCCGATCCAGCTGCCGATCGGCGCCGAGTCCGCCCTGCGCGGCATCATCGACCTGGTCCGCATGAAGGCGGTGGTGTGGGACACCGACGCCCTGGGCGCCAAGTTCCAGGACGAGGAGATCCCGGCCGACCTGAAGGAAAAGGCCGAGGCCGCCCGCAACTACATGATCGAGAACGCCGTCGAGCTCGACGACGAGGCCATGGAAGCCTACCTCTCGGGCGAAGAGCCCTCGGAAGAGGTGATCAAGAAGTGCATCCGTAAGGCCGTGCTGACGGGCGCCTTCTACCCGATCCTCTGCGGCTCGGCGTTCAAGAACAAGGGCGTGCAGCCGCTGCTGGACGCCGTGGTCGACTACCTGCCCTCGCCGGTGGACATCCCGCCGACCAAGGGCATCGACTTCCGGACCGAAGAGGAAGTCGAGCGGCGGGCCTCCGACGACGAGCCGCTGTCGGTCCTGGCGTTCAAGATCATGGACGACCCCTTCGTGGGCTCGCTGACGTTCTGCCGCATCTACTCGGGCAAGCTCGAGACCGGCATGGGGCTGATGAACTCGACGCGCGACAAGCGCGAGCGGGTCGGCCGCATGCTGCTGATGCACTCGAACAACCGCGAGGACATCAAGGAAGCCTACGCCGGCGACATCGTCGCCCTGGCCGGCCTGAAGGAGACCCGCACGGGCGACACCCTGTGCGATCCGAACAAGTCGCCGGTCATCCTGGAGCGCATGGAGTTCCCCGAGCCGGTGATCGAGATCGCCGTCGAGCCGAAGTCCAAGGCCGACCAGGAGAAGCTGGGCGTCGCCCTGTCGAAGCTGGCCGCCGAGGACCCGTCCTTCACCGTCTCGACCGACCACGAGTCGGGCCAGACGATCCTGAAGGGCATGGGCGAGCTGCACCTCGACATCAAGATCGACATCCTGAAGCGCACCTACAAGGTCGAGGCCAACATCGGCGCGCCGCAGGTGGCCTACCGCGAGAGCATCAGCAAGCGGACCGAGATCGACTACACGCACAAGAAGCAGACCGGCGGCACGGGCCAGTTCGCCCGCGTGAAGCTGGTGTTCGAGCCGGGCGAGCCGGGCTCGGGCTTCGTGTTCGAAAGCGCGATCGTCGGCGGCGCGGTGCCGAAGGAATACGTCCCCGGCGTCCAGAAGGGCCTGGAGTCGGCCAAGGAAAACGGCCTGCTGGCCGGCTTCCCGGTCATCGACTTCAAGGCGACCCTGGTCGACGGCGCGTTCCACGACGTGGACTCCTCGGTCCTGGCCTTCGAAATCGCCAGCCGCGCGGCCTTCAAGGAGCTGCGCGAAAAGGGCGGGCCGAAGCTGCTCGAGCCGATCATGGCCGTCGAGGTCGTGACGCCCGAGGAGTACCTGGGCTCGGTCATCGGCGACCTGAACGGCCGCCGCGGCCAGATCCAGGGCCAGGACATGCGCGGCAACGCGACGGTGATCAACGCCTTCGTGCCGCTGGCGAACATGTTCGGCTACGTGAACAACCTGCGCGGCATGTCGCAGGGCCGCGCGCAGTTCACGATGCTGTTCAGCCACTACGAGACGGTGCCGCAGGTCGTCGCCGAAGAAGTCATCAAGAAGTACGCCTGATTTCCAACCCTAGCTGAGAGGACAAGCCCGGACAGGGCTGGAGCTTGAAATGGCCAAAGAGAAGTTTGAACGCACGAAGCCGCACTGCAACATCGGCACGATTGGTCACGTTGACCACGGCAAGACGACGCTGACGGCGGCGATCACGATCACGCTGGCGAAGTCTGGTGGTGCGACGGCGAAGAACTACGCCGACATCGACGCGGCTCCGGAAGAGAAGGCGCGCGGGATCACGATCAACACGGCGCACGTGGAATACGAGACGGCGAACCGTCACTACGCGCACGTGGACTGCCCTGGCCACGCCGACTACGTGAAGAACATGATCACGGGCGCGGCGCAGATGGACGGCGCGATCCTGGTGGTGAGCGCTGCGGACGGTCCGATGCCGCAGACCCGCGAGCACATCCTGCTGGCGCGTCAGGTGGGCGTGCCGGCGCTGGTGGTGTTCATGAACAAGGTCGACATGGTCGACGACGCCGAGCTGCTGGACCTGGTGGAGATGGAAGTGCGCGAGCTGCTTTCGTCGTACCAGTTCCCGGGCGACGACATCCCGATCGTGAAGGGCTCGGCGCTGGCGGCGGTCGAGGGCCGTGACCCGCAGATCGGCGAGGAGCGGATCCTGGAGCTGATGGCGGCGGTGGACAGCTACATCCCGCAGCCGGAGCGTCCGATCGACCAGCCGTTCCTGATGCCGGTGGAAGACGTCTTTTCGATCTCGGGCCGCGGCACGGTGGTGACGGGCCGGATCGAGAAGGGGATCGTCAAGGTCGGCGACGAAGTGGAGATCGTCGGCATCCGCGAAGTGCAGAAGACGACCTGCACGGGTGTCGAGATGTTCCGCAAGCTGCTGGACCAGGGCCAGGCGGGCGACAACGTGGGCGTGCTGCTGCGCGGCACGAAGCGCGAGGACGTGGAGCGCGGCCAGGTGCTGTGCAAGCCGGGCTCGATCACGCCGCACACCGAGTTCATGGCCGAGGCCTACATCCTGACGAAGGAAGAGGGCGGCCGTCACACCCCGTTCTTCACGAACTACCGTCCGCAGTTCTACTTCCGCACGACGGACGTGACGGGGATCATCAAGCTGAAGGAAGGCGTGGAGATGATCATGCCCGGCGACAACGCCGAGCTGCTCGTCGAGCTGATCACGCCGATCGCCATGGACCAGGGCCTGCGCTTCGCGATCCGCGAAGGCGGCCGGACCGTCGGCGCCGGCGTCGTGGCCAAGATCATCAAGTAAGCCACGCGCTCACAGCGTAACGACTACGGAAAGGCCGCCGGGATGACCCGGCGGCCTTTTCTTTTGCGCCATGACATCGGAGTCATGACCTCGATTTAAGCTGTACGCCCCGCTGCCCGGGACTAGCCTTCCCCCATCAAGGACTGGGGAGAAGGCGATGCGCCTTTCGATGGCTTTTCTGGCGGCCGCGGCCGCCCTCACCGCCGGCGGGGCGGCCCACGCCGCGTCGGTCGAGATCAAGGACGCGGTGGCCCGGGTGACGGTGATCCCGGAGGACCGCAGCGACGTCCGCGTCGAGATCGTCGCGCCGAACGCGCGCCTGCCGCTGGAGGTCCGCACGCTGGGCGACCGGACGATCGTGGACGGCGACCTCGACCGCAAGATCCGCAACTGCCGCGGCTCCGGCGAGACACAGAGCGTCGACGTGCGCGGGGTAGGGGACATCGCCTGGCGCGAAATGCCGCAGGTCGTGGTCCGCACGCCGCGGGACGTGCGCGTTCAGGCGGGCGGGGCGGTGTTCGGCTCGGTCGGCCGCTCGGTCAGCGTGAACCTCTCCAACGCCGGCTGCGGCGACTGGACCGTCGCCAACGTCGAGCGGGAGCTGAAGATCCGCCAGGCGGGCTCGGGCGACACCCGGACCGGCTCCGCGGGCTCGGCCGTGATCCGGGTGGCCGGCTCGGGCGACGTGGCCACGGCGGACATCCGCGGCGGCCTGGACGTGAACATCGCCGGATCGGGCAACGTGGCGGTCCGCTCGATCTCAGGCCCGCTGGAGGTGGCGATCGCCGGCTCGGGCGACGTCACCGTGGCCGCCGGCCGCGCCACGGCCATGACGGTCTCGGTCGCCGGCTCGGGCGATGTGGATTTCCGGGGGCAGGCCGAGAGCGTGAAGGCCAAGATCGCCGGCTCGGGCGACGTGCGCGTCCGCGAGGTGAAGGGCGAGGTCTCCAAGACCATCATGGGCTCGGGCGCGGTCACGGTCGGCTGACCGCCCGTCGCCGCCCGGTGCGACCGTCGATCCGGCCGTCGAATGCGGCGGTCGGAGCCCTCCAGCGCCCTTGACGGGACCGAGTCGGATGGGTATTACCGCGCCTCCTGTTGGACCGGCTGTGTGCTTCGAAGCGATTTGAGGCGCAGACGCGGTTCGCGGAACGACCTGAGAGTGCTTTAATCTAAGCGTTTCGGGAAAAGGCCCTCGCGGGGTTTCGCGTGGGCCTAAGTCGTTTGTGCGGACTTTCGCGTACGGGCCCTCTCGAGGGTTCGGGCTGGTCTTTGAAATGGTCGAGATCACGCGGGCGGGCCGCCGTCTGTAGGGAAATGTAAGAGCGATATGGATCGTCAGAACATCCGCATTCGGCTCAAAGCCTTCGATCACCGCGTGCTGGATCATTCCACCCGCGAGATCGTGAACACCGCCAAGCGGACTGGCGCGACCGTGCGCGGGCCTATCCCGCTGCCGACGCGCATCGAGAAATTCACCGTCAACCGTTCGCCGCACATCGACAAGAAGTCGCGCGAGCAGTTCGAAATCCGCACGCACAAGCGCGTGCTCGACATCGTCGACCCCACCCCGCAGACCGTGGACGCGCTCATGAAGCTCGACCTGTCCGCCGGCGTGGACGTCGAGATCAAGCTCTAAGGGGATCGGTCCGATGCGTACCGGCGTGATCGCCAAGAAGCTGGGCATGGCGCGCTTCTTCGACGAAGCGGGCGTCCATGTGCCCGTGACGGTCCTCAGCCTCGAAGGCTGCCAGGTCGTCGCCCACCGCACCAAGGACAAGGACGGCTACGTGGCCCTCCAGTTGGGTGCGGGCTCCAAGAAGCCGAAGAACACCTCGAAGGGCCTGCGCGGCCACTTCGCCAAAGGCCAGGTCGAGCCCAAGGCCAAGCTCGTCGAGTTCAAGGTCTCGGAAGACAACCTCATCGACGTGGGCGCCGAGCTCACGGCCGACCATTTCGTGCCCGGCCAGAAGGTCGACATCACCGGCACGACGGTGGGTAAGGGCTTCGCCGGCGCCATGAAGCGCTGGAACTTCGGCGGCCTGCGCGCCACCCACGGCGTGTCCGTGTCGCACCGCTCGCACGGTTCGACCGGTCAGCGCCAGGATCCGGGCCGCACGTTCCCGGGCAAGAAGATGGCCGGCCACTACGGCCAGGAAACCGTCACCACCCTCAACCTCACCGTCTGGCGCGTCGACGCCGAGCGCGGCCTCATCCTGGTCAAGGGCGCCGTCCCCGGGACCGAAGGCACGTTCGTGAAGATCCGCGACGCGGTGAAGGCTGCGCTGCCGGCCGATGCGCCGAAGCCTGGCGCGTTCCGCGGCGCCGGCGCCCCGACCCCGGTCGAGGCCGCCGCCGACGAGGCCGCGCCGGCCGAAGAACCCGCCGTGACCGAAGCGCCGGCCGCCGAGGCGACTGAAGCTGGGGATCAAGCCTAATGAAACTCGACGTCATCAAGCTGGACGGCGGGAAGGGCGGCTCGATCGAGCTCCCCGACGACATCTTCGGCATCGAAGAGATCCGCGCCGACATCCTGCAGCGCTGCGTCACCTGGCAGCTCGCCAAGCGCCGCGCCGGCACGCACAAGATCCAGGTCCGCAACGAGGTCTCTCGTACGGGCAAGAAGATGTACAAGCAGAAGGGCACCGGCGGCGCCCGTCACGGCTCGCGCCGTGCGGCCCAGTTCGTCGGCGGCGCCAAGGCCCACGGTCCCGTGGTCCGCAGCCACGCCTTCGACCTGCCCAAGAAGGTCCGCGCGCTCGCCCTGCGGCACGCGCTGTCCTCGAAGGCCAAGGACGGCTCGCTGATCGTGCTCGACTCCGCGACGCTGACGGAGGCCAAGACGGCCGCCCTGCGCGCCAGCTTCGAGAAGATCGGCGTGACCAACGCGCTGGTGATCGCCGGCGCCCAGGTCGACAACAACCTGAAGCTCGCCGCCCGGAACATCCCGAACGTGGACGTGCTGCCGAACGCCGGCCTGAACGTCTACGACGTGCTGCGCCGCCGCACCCTCGTCCTGACCAAGGACGCGGTGGCCGCGATCCAGGCGCGTTTCCAGCCTGAGGAGGCCGCGTGATGGCCGTCGAGCCCACCGTCCGCCACTACGACACGATCCTGTCGCCGATCATCACGGAAAAGGCCACGCTGCTCTCCGAGCAGAACAAGGTCGTCTTCCGTGTCGCCGGCGACGCGACGAAGGACGAGATCGCCGCTGCGGTCGAGGCGCTGTTCAAGGTCAACGTCACGAAGGTCAACACGATCAACGTGAAGGGCAAGACCAAGCGCTTCCGCGGCATCGTCGGGCGCCGTTCCGACGTCAAGAAAGCGATCGTGACCCTGGCCGAAGGCCAGTCGATCGACATCACCACGGGGCTCTGATCCGATGGCTCTGAAGCAGTTCAATCCGACGTCGCCGGGTCGCCGCCAGCTGGTGCTGGTGGACAAGTCCGAGCTCCACAAGGGCCGGCCCGAGAAGTCGCTCGTCGAAGGCCTGACCAAGTCGGGCGGCCGCGGCGGCAACGGCCGCATCTCGGTCCGCTTCCGCGGCGGCGGCGCCAAGCGCCTGTACCGCGTGATCGACTTCAAGCGGCGCAAGTTCGACGTGCCCGCTACGGTCGAGCGCCTGGAGTACGACCCGAACCGTTCGGCCTTCATCGCCCTGGTGAAGTACGAGGACGGCGAGCTGGCCTACATCCTGGCCCCGCAGCGCCTGAAGGTCGGCGACCAGGTGATCGCCGCCGAGAAGGCGGACGTGAAGCCGGGCAACGCCATGCCGCTGCGCGGCATGCCGATCGGCACGATCATCCACAACGTCGAGCTGAAGCCCCTGAAGGGCGGGCAGATCGCCCGTTCGGCCGGGACCTACGCCCAGCTCGTCGGCCGTGACGCCGGCTACGCGCAGATCCGCCTGAACTCGGGCGAGCTGCGCATGGTGCAGGACGGCTGCATGGCCACCGTGGGCGCGGTGTCGAACCCCGACCACATGAACGAGAGCCTCGGCAAGGCCGGCCGCTCGCGTCACAAGGGCCGTCGCCCGCACGTCCGCGGCGTCGCCATGAACCCGATCGACCACCCGCACGGCGGCGGCGAAGGCCGCACCTCGGGCGGCCGTCACCCGGTCACCCCGTGGGGCAAGCCCACGAAGGGCCGCAAGACCCGCAAGAACAAGGCGACGGACAAGTTCATCATCCGCTCGCGCCACGCTCGGAAGGCTCGCTAACCGATGACCCGCTCCGTCTGGAAAGGCCCGTTCGTCGACGGGTACCTGCTCAAGAAGGCCGAGGCCGCGCAGTCCTCGGGCCGGAAGGACGTGATCAAGACCTGGTCGCGCCGCTCGACCATCATGCCCCAGTTCGTGGGCCTGACGTTCGGCGTGCACAACGGCCACAAGCACGTGCCGGTGCTGATCTCGGAAGACATGGTCGGCATGAAGCTGGGCGAGTTCGCCCCCACGCGCTTCTTCCCCGGCCACGCCGCCGACAAGAAGGCCAAGAGGAAGTAAGATGGCCAAGCAAGCGAAAGCCCGGCGGCTCGCCGGGATCGAGGCGATGGCCAAGGTGCGGACCCTCCGCACCAGCCCGCGCAAGCTCAACCTGGTGGCCCAGTCGATCCGCGGCCTCAAGGTTCAGCGCGCCCTCAACGAGCTGGAGTTCAGCCACAAGCGCATCGCCCGCGATGTGCGCAAGGCGCTCTACTCGGCCATCTCGAACGCCGAGAACAACCACAACCTCGACATCGACAACCTGGTCGTGGCCGAGGCCTTCGTCGGCAAGAACCTGATCATGAAGCGCTTCCACGCCCGTGCGCGCGGTCGCGCCTCGCGCATCGAGAAGCCGTTCAGCGAGATCACCATCGTGGTCCGCGAGCAAGGTGAGGCCGCCTAATGGGTCAGAAGATCAATCCCGTCGGGCTGCGTCTCGGCATCAACCGCACCTGGGACAGCCGCTGGTTCGCCGACGGCCCCGAGTACGGCCGCCTGCTGCACGAGGACATCAAGGTCCGCCGGGCGCTGAAGAAGCGCCTGTACCAGGCCGGCGTGTCGCGGATCATCATCGAGCGTCCGCACAAGAAGTGCCGCATCACCATCTATGCCGCGCGCCCCGGCGTGATCATCGGCAAGAAGGGCGCGGACATCGAGAAGCTGCGCAAGGACGTCGCGGCGATGACGGACGGCGAGGTTCACCTGAACATCGTCGAGATCCGCAAGCCCGAGACCGACGCCCAGCTGATCGCCGAGAACATCGCCCAGCAGCTCGAGCGCCGCGTGGCCTTCCGCCGCGCCATGAAGCGTTCGATGCAGTCGGCGATGCGCCTGGGCGCCAAGGGCGTCCGGATCAACGTCTCGGGCCGCCTCGGCGGCGCCGAAATCGCCCGCATGGAGTGGTACCGCGAAGGCCGCGTGCCGCTGCACACCCTGCGCGCCGACGTGGACTACGGCTTCACCGAGGCCAAGACCACCTACGGCGTGATCGGCGTGAAGGTGTGGGTGTTCAAGGGCGAAGTGCTCGAGCACGACCCGATGGCCCTCGACAAGCGCCTGGCCGGCGAGAGCGGCCCGGCCGGCGAAGGCGGCGGCCGTGAGCGCGGCGACCGTCCCGATCGTGGCCCCCGGCGCGAGCGCCGCGGCGAGCCGTCGAACGCCTAAGGATCGCTAAGCCATGCTGTCTCCGAAGAAGACCAAGTACCGCAAGCAGTTCAAGGGCCGCATCCACGGCACGGCCAAGGGCGGGTTCACGCTGAACTTCGGCTCGTACGGCCTGAAGTCCATGGAGCCCGAGCGGATCACTGCGCGGCAGATCGAGGCGGCCCGCCGCGCGATCACCCGCCAGATGAAGCGCCAGGGCCGGGTGTGGATCCGGGTGTTCCCCGACGTGCCGGTGACCGGCAAGCCGGCGGAAGTCCGGATGGGTTCGGGCAAGGGTTCGGTCGAGTACTGGGCCGCCCGCGTCCACCCTGGCCGCATCATGTTCGAAATCGACGGGGTGCCGGATGACGTCGCCCGCGAAGCCCTGCGCCTCGGCGCGGCCAAGCTTCCGGTGAAGACCCGCATCGTCACCCGCATCGACGCCGCCGTGGAGCACGCGTGATGAAGATCGACGAAGTCCGGGGCATGACGCCCGACCAGCTGAACGAGCAGCTCGTGGCCCTCAAGAAGGAGCAGTTCAACCTGCGCTTCCAGAAGGCGACGGGTCAGATCGAGAAGACCCACCGCGTAGACGAGGTGCGCAAGGATATCGCGCGCATCAAGACCGTCCTGCGCGCCAAGCAGGCCCAGGCCTGAGGAGACTGACGCAAATGCCGAAGCGAATCCTCGAGGGCGTCGTCGTCTCCGACAAGGGCGACAAGACGGTTGTGGTGAAGGTCGAGCGGACCTTCCTCCATCCGGTGCTGAAGAAGACCGTCCGCCGGTCGAAGAAGTACCACGCCCACGACGAGGCCAACACGTACAAGGTCGGCGAGGTCGCCCGCATCATCGAATGCGCGCCCAAGTCGAAGCTGAAAACCTGGGAAGTGCTGCCTAAGGGCGGCGCGGCCCAAGCGTAAGGATCCGGATCCATGATCCAGATGCAAACTAACCTGGACGTCGCCGACAACTCCGGCGCCCGCCGGGTCATGTGCATCAAGGTGCTCGGCGGCGCCAAGCGGCGCTACGCCGGCGTCGGCGACAAGATCGTCGTCTCCGTGAAGGAGGCGATCCCGCGCGGCCGCGTGAAGAAGGGCGACGTGCTGCAGGCGATCGTCGTGCGCACCAGCCAGGGCATCAAGCGCAAGGACGGCTCGGTGATCCGCTTCGACAAGAACGCGGCCGTGATCGTCAACAAGCAATCCGAGCCGATCGGCACGCGGATCTTCGGGCCTGTTCCCCGCGAACTGCGCGCCAAGAACCACATGAAGATCATCTCGCTCGCCCCCGAGGTGCTGTAATGGCGTCGAAGATCAAGAAGGGCGACCGCGTGGTCGTCCTCACCGGCAAGGACAAGGGCCGCGAGGGCTCGGTCCTGAAGGTGTTCCCGAAGGAACAGCGCGTGCTGGTGGAGGGCCTGAACATGGTCCAGCGCCACACCCGTCCGTCCCAGCTCGATCCCCAGGGCGGGATCAAGAACAAGGAAGCGCCGCTCCACCTGTCGAACGTGGCCATCGTCGATTCCAAGGGCAAGCCGACCCGCGTCGGCTTCCGCGTGGAAGGCGACAAGAAGGTGCGGTTCGCCAAGACGACCGGCGAGGTGATCAATGGCTGATCAAGCTTACGAACCGCGGCTGAAGACCGAGTACCGCGAGCGCATCCGCAAGTCGCTCAAGGACCGGTTCGGCTACAGCAACGAGATGCAGATCCCGAAGCTGGAGAAGATCGTGATCAACATGGGTGTCGGCGAGGCTGTCGCCGACTCCAAGAAGATCCAGTCCGCGATGGCCGACCTGGCGAAGATCGCCGGCCAGAAGCCCGTGTCGACCAAGGCGCGGACCTCGATCGCCGGCTTCAAGCTGCGCGAAGGCATGACGGTGGGCTGCAAGGTCACCCTGCGCAAGGACCGGATGTACGAGTTCCTTGACCGGCTGATCACCATCGCCCTGCCGCGGGTGAAGGACTTCCGGGGCCTGAAGCCCACGTCGTTCGACGGCCGCGGCAACTACGCCATGGGTCTGAAGGAGCACATCGTGTTCCCGGAGATCAACTACGACCAGATCGACCAGATCTGGGGCATGGACATCATCGTCACCACGACTGCGAAGACCGACGACGAAGCCCGCGAGCTTCTCAAGGAATTCCAGTTCCCGTTCGTTCAGCAATAAGCGGCGGGAAGGAAGAGAACATGGCCAAGAAAAGCGCCGTCAATCGCAACGAACGGGTCAAGAAGCTCGTCAAGCAATACGCCGCCAAGCGCGAGGCGCTGAAGGCGATCGCCAACGACGAGAGCCTGCCCCTCGAGGAGCGCTTCGAAGCGCGCCTGAAGCTGGCCGAGCTGCCGCGCAATTCCGCGGCCGTTCGCATCCGCAACCGCTGTGAGGTGACGGGCCGTCCGCGCGCCTATTACCGCAAGCTGAAGATGAGCCGGGTCTCCCTGCGCGAACTGGGTTCGCACGGGCTGATCCCGGGCCTCGTCAAGTCGAGCTGGTAGGAGGGTCAAGATGGTCAACGACCCGATCGGCGATCTGATCGCCCGCATCAAGAACGCCGCCTCGCGCGGCCGGTCCAAGCTGACGACGCCGGCGTCGAAGATGCGCGCGCGCGTCCTCGACGTGCTGGCCGAGGAAGGCTACATCCGCGGCTACCAGCTGGTGCAGAAGCCCGGCGCGTTCCCGGAATTCGAGATCGAGCTGAAGTACTTCGACGGCCAGCCGGTCATCGTCGAGATCAGCCGCGTCTCCAAGCCCGGCCGCCGCGTCTATTCGTCGATCAAGGACCTGAAGCCCGTGAAGAACGGCCTCGGGATCTCGATCCTCTCGACGCCCAAGGGCGTCATGTCCGACAACGCCGCCCGCGAGGCGAACGTTGGCGGCGAAGTCCTCTGCCGGGTCTACTAAGATGTCTCGTATCGGTAAGAAGGCGGTCGCTGTCCCCAGCGGGGTGACGGTGACCATCGACGGCCAGACGGTGACGGTGAAGGGGCCCAAGGGCCAACTCGCCTGGACGGTCGCCGAAGAGATCGAGGTCCGCCAGGAAGGCGCCGAGATCCTGCTCTCCAAGCGGGACGAGAGCACCCGGGCGCAAGCCATGTGGGGCCTGTCGCGCACCCTGGTGAACAACATGGTCGTGGGCGTCACCCAGGGCTATGAGCAGACCCTCGAGCTCGTGGGCGTCGGCTACCGCGCCGCGATGAAGGGCCAGGCGCTCTCCATGCAGCTCGGCTTCAGCCACGACGTGGACGTCGCGCCCCCGGCCGGCATCACGTTCGCGACGCCGAAGCAGACCGAGATCAAAATCTCGGGCATCGACAAGCAGCTGGTCGGCGAAACCGCCGCCCGGATCCGCCGCCTCCGTCCGCCGGAGCCCTACAAGGGCAAGGGCGTGCGGTATGCCGGCGAGAACGTCCGGCGCAAGGAAGGCAAGAAGAAGTAAGCCATGGCGCTCTCTCCCCGCGACACCACCAAGCGCCGCGCGCAGCGCGTCCGCACCCGCCTCCGCAAGGTGGCGAACGGCCGTCCGCGTCTGTCGGTCTTCCGCTCGGCCAAGAACATCTACGCCCAGGTCATCGACGATGAGCGCGGCGTGACCCTGGCCGCGGCCTCCTCGCTGGAAGGCGAGAAGAAGGACAAGGGCTCGGACAAGGACGCCGCCGCCCGCGTGGGCGCCCTGGTCGCCCAACGGGCGATCGAGAAGGGCGTCAAGGACGTCGTCTTCGACCGTGGCGGCTACCTGTACCATGGCCGGGTGAAGGCCCTGGCCGACGCCGCGCGCGAAGCCGGCCTGAATTTCTAAGGAACGATCGATGGCTCGCAGGAACGAAGAGCGCGGCGACCGTCGCAATCGCGAAGAAGAACGCGACAGCGAAATCGTCGAGAAGCTGGTCCACATCAACCGCGTCGCGGCCACCGTTAAGGGCGGCCGCCGGTTCTCCTTCGCCGCCCTGATGGTGGTCGGCGACCAGAAGGGCCGCGTGGGCTTCGGTCACGGCAAGGCGCGCGAAGTGCCGGAAGCCATCCGCAAGGCGACCGAAGAGGCCAAGAAGTCGATGATCCGCGTGCCGCTCCGCGAGAGCCGCACCCTGCACCACGACGGCGCTGGCCGCTGGGGCGCGGGCAAGGTGATGGTCCGCGCTGCGCCTCCCGGCACCGGCGTCATCGCCGGCGGTCCGATGCGCGCGGTGCTGGAAACCCTGGGCGTCCAGGACGTCGTCGGCAAGTCGGTCGGCTCGTCCAACCCCTACAACATGGTGCGCGCGACCTTCGAGGCGCTGAAGGCCCAGTCTTCGCCCCGCCAGGTCGCCGCCAAGCGCGGCAAGAAGGTCTCCGACGTGATCGGCCGCAGGGCCGACGGCGCTTCGGCGGCCCAGCCGGCCGCGGATGCGGAAGGTTAAGTCACATGGCCAAGATCACCGTTCGCCAGACCGGCAGCCCGATCCGCCGGACCAAGGACCAGCGCGCCACGCTCGTCGGCCTCGGCCTGAACCGCGTGGGCCGGGTCTCCACCCTTGAGGACACGCCCGCGGTCCGCGGGATGGTCGCCAAGGTGGCGCACCTCGTCGAAGTGGTGGAGGGGTAACCTCCACCCGAGGGGCCTTCGGGCCCCTTTTCGGCCTTTCGGGGCCGACCGTTTTCCACAGCCGAGTCGGGGGCTTCCCCCGGCGCCAGATCTCCAAGGAGAGGCCACATGACCAAGCTGAACGAACTCGCTCCGCGCGAAGGCTCCACCAAGAACCGCATGCGCGTCGGCCGCGGCCCGGGCTCGGGCAAGGGCAAGACCGCCGGCCGCGGCGTGAAGGGCCAGAAGGCCCGGACCGGCGTCTCGATCGCCGGCTTCGAAGGCGGCCAGATGCCGCTGCACATGCGGATGCCCAAGCGCGGCTTCAACTCGCGCAATCGGAAGGACTTCGCCGAGGTGAACCTGTGGCGGATCGAGCAGGCGATCGCCGCCGGCAAGCTCGACGCCAAGGCCGCCATCGACGCCGAGGCCCTGCTGAAGGCGGGCGTCATCCGCCGCGCCAAGGACGGTGTGAAGCTGCTGGGCAAGGGCGAGCTGAAGTCGAAGCTCAACCTCACCGTCTACTCGGCGACGGCCTCGGCCCGCGCCGCGGTCGAGAAGGCCGGCGGCAAGCTGACCACGACCAAGCCGGAAGCTGCCCAGGACGCTTCGGCGGAAGCCTGATCCGCATCTGCGACGACGCCGGCCTCGCTATCGGGGCCGGCGCGTCCTATGTGATCCCGGTCACGAGTCAGGGGATTTGCTGAATGGCTTCGGCCGCCGAACAGCTCGCCGCGAACATGAACTTCCAGGCCTTCGCCAAGGCCACGGAGCTTCACAAGCGTATCTGGTTCACCCTCTGGGCGATGATCGTCTACCGGGCGGGCTGCTACATCCCGATCCCCGGCATCGACGCCGCCGCGCTGCAGCAGGCCTTCCAGGGCCAGGCGCAGGGCATCCTCGGCATGTTCAACATGTTCTCGGGCGGCGCCGTCGAGCGGATGGCGCTCTTCGCCCTGAACGTGATGCCGTACATCTCGGCCTCGATCATCGTGCAGCTGCTGGGCACCGTCTATCCGCCGTGGGAGAAGCTGCGGAAGGAAGGCGGCGAGGCCGGCCGCAAGCAGCTCAACCAGTACACCCGCTATCTCACCGTCGTGCTGGCGCTGTTCCAGTCGTTCGGCATCGCCATGGGCCTGTCGCAGAGCCCGGGCCTGGTCGAGAATCCGGGGCTGTTCTTCATCGTCTCGACCGTCGTCACCCTGACCGGCGGCACCATGTTCCTGATGTGGCTGGGCGAGCAGATCACCAGCCGCGGCGTGGGCAACGGCATCAGCCTGATCATCTTCGCCGGCATCGTGGCGGTCCTGCCGCGCTATGTGGCGCAGGCGTTCGAGATGGCCCGCACCGGCGCCATGAGCGGCGGGGCCCTGTTCCTGATCGCCGCCCTGGTGATCGCGGTGACCGTCGCCATCGTCTTCATGGAGCGCTCGCAGCGCCGCCTGCTGGTGCAGTATCCCAAGCGCCAGGTGGGCAACCGCATGTTCGGCGGCGACACCTCGTTCCTGCCGCTGAAGATCAACACCTCGGGCGTGATCCCGCCGATCTTCGCCTCGAGCCTGCTGCTGCTGCCGACGACGGTGATGGGCTTCGCGGCCACCGCGAACCTGCCGGAGTGGCTCCAGTGGCTGCCGGCCGCGACCGGCCAGCTGCAGCACGGCCAGCCGCTGTTCATGCTGCTCTACGGCGGCCTGATCGTCTTCTTCTGCTTCTTCTACACCTCGGTCGTCTTCAGCCCCGAGGACACGGCGGAGAACCTGCGCAAGTACGGCGGCTTCCTGCCCGGCATCCGTCCCGGGAAGCGTACGGCCGAGTACCTGGACTTCGTGCTGACCCGCCTGACGGTGATCGGCGCGGCCTACATCACCATCGTCTGCCTGCTGCCCGAGGCCCTGATCGGCTTCTACAACGTGCAGTTCTACATGGGCGGCACCAGCCTGCTCATCGTGGTGAGCGTTACCATGGACACCGTGGCCCAGATCCAGTCGCACCTGCTGGCGCACCAGTACGAGGGGCTGATCAAGCGGTCCAAGCTGCGCGGCGGGGGCCGCGGGCGCTGATCGGATAGACAGGGAAAGTGACGCCGGCGCCGGCAAGAGCGCCGGCTCGGGGAGGGGTAGTCGATGAACCTGATCCTGTTCGGACCGCCGGCGGCGGGGAAGGGGACCCAGGCCAAGCGCCTGGTCGAGCAGCGCCGGATGGTGCAGCTCTCCACCGGCGACATGCTGCGCGCCGCCATCGCCTCGGGCTCGGAGCTGGGCCAGCGGGTGTCGGGCATCATGGAGCGCGGCGAGCTCGTCTCGGACGCCATCGTCATCGAACTCATCGAACAGCGCCTGCCCGAGGCCGAGGCGGCGGGCGGGGCGATCTTCGACGGCTTCCCGCGGACCCTGGCCCAGGCCGAGGCGCTGGACGCCATGCTGGCCGGCCGCGGCCGGCGGATCGACCTGGTCGTCCGCCTGAAGGTGGACGATGCGGCCCTGATGCAGCGCATCGCCGGGCGCTTCGCCGAATCGGGGCGCGCCGACGACAACCCCGAGAGCTTCAAGGTCCGCCTGGACGCCTATAACCGCCAGACCGCGCCGCTGCTGCCGTACTACGAGGGGCAGGGCAAGCTGGTCGAGGTGGACGGCATGGGCTCGATCGACCAGGTCGCCGCCGCGATCGACGCGGCCCTGACCGGAGCTGCGGCCTGATTCCCGCCGGCCCAGCCCACGCCCTGCGGCGCCAAGGCGCGCCTGTGGCCAAGTTGCGTGGCCGGGCGGCTCATGCTTTCCTTAACCATCCCGAGGCTACCCTCGGGCACGAGTGCGATCCGGCGCGGGAAGGGGAACCCCTTGCGCGCGCAGGAAATCGTTCACAATTGGGCGTTTCCGCCATTGACGGAGGCGCGCCGATCCCTATAACGAAGCGCTTCCGCGAAAGAGCGCGAAGGACGCGCCGGCCTGTGCCTATGGCAGAGAGAGGCCGGGGCGCCGTTCGCGCTTCTCTTGCGTGATCAGGAGATCTTCCCACGTGGCCCGTATCGCTGGCGTCAACATTCCCACCAACAAGCGCGTCGTCATCGCGCTGCAGTACATCCATGGCATCGGCGCGGCGAAGGCCCGCGAGATCGTCAACAAGGTCGGCATCGAGGACGCCCGGCGCGTCAATCAGCTGACCGACCAGGAGGTCCTGCAGATCCGCGAGACCATCGACCGTGACTACATGGTCGAGGGCGACCTGCGCCGCGACACCGCGGTCAACATCAAGCGCCTGATGGACCTGGCCTGCTACCGCGGCCTGCGTCACCGCAAGGGCCTGCCGGTCCGCGGCCAGCGCACGCACACCAACGCCCGGACCCGCAAGGGCCCCGCCAAGCCGATCGCCGGCAAGAAGAAGTAAGAGAGTCTAGCTCCGATGGCCAAGGAACCGGCGCGCGTCAAACGCCGCGAGCGCAAGAACATCACCTCGGGCGTGGCGCACGTGAACGCCTCGTTCAACAACACCATGGTGACCATCACCGACGCCCAGGGGAACACCATCTCCTGGTCGAGCGCTGGGCTCATGGGCTTCAAGGGTTCGCGGAAGTCGACCCCCTACGCCGCCCAGATGGCCGCCGAGGACGCGGGCCGCAAGGCCGCCGAGCACGGCGTCCGCACCCTGGAAGTGAACGTCTCGGGCCCCGGTTCGGGCCGGGAGTCGGCGCTGCGGGCCCTGCAGGCGGTCGGCATGACGATCACCACCATCCGCGACGTGACCCCCATTCCGCATAACGGCTGCCGGCCGCCGAAGCGCCGGCGCGTCTGAGTAAACCAGTACTGCAATTCGAGGCGCCGGACCGCGTTCGCGGCCGGCGATCCTGCGTTCCGAGGGACACCAAGTGATCGAAAGAAACTGGAACGAGCTTATCCGTCCCGAGAAGCCGCAGATCGAGACCGGCGCCGACGCGAGCCGCAAGGCCCGTCTGGTGGCCGAGCCGCTCGAGCGCGGTTTCGGCGTGACGCTGGGCAACAGCCTGCGCCGCGTCCTTCTCTCCTCCCTGCAGGGCGCGGCGGTGACCGCGGTGCAGATCGACGGCGTCGTCCACGAGTTCTCGTCGCTGGAAGGCGTGCGTGAGGACGTCGTCGACATCGTCCTGAACATCAAGCAACTGGCGCTGCGGATGCACGCCGAGGGCCCCAAGCGCATGACCCTGCGCGCCACCGGCCCCGGCGCGGTGACCGCCAGCCAGATCGAAGCGCCTGCGGACATCGAGATCCTCAACGGCGACCACGTGCTCTGCACGCTGGACGACGGCGCCTCGGTGCGCATGGAGTTCACGGTCCAGACCGGCAAGGGCTACGTCCCGGCCGAGATGAACCGTCCCGAGGACGCCCCGATCGGCCTGATCGCCGTCGATTCCCTGTTCTCGCCGGTCAAGCGCGTCGCCTACCGCGTCGAGCCGACCCGCCAGGGCCAGAGCCTCGACTACGACAAGCTGATCATGGAAGTGGAGACCAACGGCGCCGTGTCGCCGGTGGACGCGGTGGCCTACGCCGCCCGCATCCTCCAGGACCAGCTGCAGATCTTCATCACCTTCGAAGAGCCGAAGAAGAAGGTCGAGGGCGAGGCCAAGCCGGAACTGCCGTTCAACCCGGCGCTGCTGAAGAAGGTGGACGAGCTCGAGCTCTCCGTCCGTTCGGCCAACTGCCTGAAGAACGACAACATCGTCTACATCGGCGACCTGATCCAGAAGACGGAAGCCGAGATGCTGCGCACGCCGAACTTCGGCCGGAAGTCTCTGAACGAGATCAAGGAAGTGCTCGCCGGCATGGGCCTCCACCTCGGCATGGACGTGCCGAACTGGCCGCCGGAGAACATCGAAGAGCTGGCGAAGAAGTTCGAAGACCAGATGTAGGACCTACCGCGCCGCTCCGGGCCGCCTTCCGCGGCCTGGGCCCGACGAAGCCGCAACCGCGGCGGAGGGCCCCGGCGCTTCGCGTTGACCCAGGCGGGAGCAAGGCTGGGACTTGGTTAGGCAAGACGCTTCCAGACCATCGGAAGCCTCGGCGGGCCGGAGAGCCCAGGAGATAGAGAAATGCGTCACGGCAAAGCCCACCGCAAACTGGGTCGTACCAGCGCCCACCGCACCGCCATGTTCGCGAACATGTCGGCCAGCCTGATCAAGCACGAGCAGATCGTGACCACCCTGCCGAAGGCGAAGGAGCTGCGGCCCTTCGTCGAGAAGCTGGTGACGCTCGCCAAGCGCGGCGACCTGCACGCCCGCCGCCAGGCGATCAGCCACGTCCGCGACGTGGAGCAGGTCGGCAAGCTCTTCGCCGTGCTCGGCCCGCGCTACAAGGACCGCAACGGCGGCTACATCCGCGTCCTGAAGGCTGGCTACCGCCACGGCGACAACGCCCCGATGGCGGTCATCGAGTTCGTGGACCGCGATCCGGCCGAGAAGGGCAAGGACTCGGGCCCGGTGGCCGAGGCGGCCTTCGCCGAGGCCTGATCGCCCGGCATACCCCATCGACGAGCCCCGGAAGGCGACTTCCGGGGCTTTTCGTTTGCGCAGACGTCATGGCGGGACGCTATGAGGCCGCCATGCGTCTCGTAAGCCTCCTCGCATTCCTGCTGCTCGCCGCCTGCGCCGCCCTGCCTTCGGGGGGATCGCCCGACCGCCTGTCCGCCAGCCCGCCGGAGCGCCCGCCGGTCATCCTGATCTCCATCGACGGTTTCCGGGCCGACTACCTCGACCGCGGCGTGACCCCGACGCTCTCGCTCCTGGCGGCGGATGGGGCGCGGGCGACCATGCGGCCGTCGTTCCCCTCCAAGACCTTCCCCAACCACTACGCCCTCGTCACCGGCCTGCCGCCCGACCGCAACGGCATCGTCGAGAACAACATGCAGGACCCGGCGATCCCGGGCGTGACCTTCAAGATGTCGAACCGGCCGGCCGTGCTGGACCGCCGCTGGTGGGACCAGGCCGAGCCGATCTGGGTGACCGCCGAGCGGGCCGGGGTGCGCAGCGCCACCCTGTTCTGGCCGGGTTCGGAGGCCGACGTCCGCGGCGTGCGCCCGAGCCGGTGGCTGCCCTACGACGAGGCGATGCCGAACGCCGCCCGCATCGCCCGGGTGCTGGCCTGGCTGGACCTGCCGCCGGACGAGCGGCCGGGCCTCGTGACGCTCTACTTCCACCAGGTGGACACCGCCGGCCACGACCACGGGCCGGACTCGCCCGAGGTGAACGCCGCCCTGGGCGATGTGGACGAGGCCCTGGGGGCGCTGGTCGCCGGCCTGGAGGCGAGGGGGCTTGCCGCCAACCTGCTGGTCGTCTCGGACCACGGCATGGCCGCGACCTCGCCCGACCGCCGCATCTTCCTCGAGGACCTGATGCCCCTGGACGCCGGGCGCACGCTGGCCATGGGCGCCCTCATGACCCTCTACCCGCAGCCGGGGCGCGGGGCGGAAGTCGAGCGGGCGCTGCTGAAGCGGCATCCGCACATGGACTGCTGGCGCAAGGGCGAGATCCCGCCCCGGTTCCGGTACGGCGCCAATCCGCGCGTCGCGCCGATCTTCTGCCTGCCGCAGACGGGCTGGAGCATCACCACCCGGGCGTGGGTCGCCAAGGCCAAGCCCGAGCCCGGCGCGCACGGCTACGATCCGGCCCACCCGGACATGGCGGCGATCTTCGTCGCCCACGGCCCCGCCTTCCGGAAGGGCGTGCGGGCGCCCGATTTCGACAACGTGGACGTCTATCCGCTGCTCGCCCGGCTGCTCGGCCTGCGGCCCGCGGCGAACGACGGCGACCTGGACGAGCTCGGGACGGTCTTGACGAGATAATTGCGTTATGCGTGAAATATTGCCGGAAGACGCAAGGAGACGCCCGATGGCCGCCCGCGCAACGCTCACCTCGGCCCTGTGCTACCGCGACCCCAAGGCCGCGCTGAAGTTCCTCGAGGCCGGCTTCGGCTTCGAGCTCGTGATGCTGATCGAGGACGCCGAGGGGAACCTCGCCCACTCCGAGATGCGGCTGGGCGACAGCCTGATCATGGTCGGCAGCGAGTGGACCGACGACCATCGCAGCCCCGCCTCGCTGGGCGGCAAGAACACCCAGACGGTCCATATCCATGTCGAGGACGACATCGACGCCCACTGCGCGCGCGCCAGGGCCGCCGGCTTCGAGATCCTGATGGAGCCCGCCGACCAGTTCTACGGCGACCGCACCTACCGCTGCCGCGACCCGGAAGGCCACTACTGGACTGTCGGCCAGACGGTGAAGGCGGTCAGCCGCGAGGAGGCCGAGGCGGCCAGCGGGCTGAAGATCCAGGGATGGCTCTGAACGCCGCGGCCGAGGTCGACCGCACCCTGGCGGCCCTCGCCGACCCCAACCGGCGCCGGGTGGTCGAGCTGCTGGCCCAGCGTCCCCGGGCGGCTGGCGAGCTGGCGCGCGAGCTCGGCGTCTCGGCGCCGGCGATGAGCCGGCACCTGAAGAGTCTGCGCGCCGGCGGACTGGTGGAGGAATCCCACCCCGAGTTCGACGCGCGCGTGCGCATCTACGCCCTGAGGCCCGAGCCGATGGTCCATCTGCTGCGCTGGCTGGAGGAGAGCGAACGGCTCTGGAGCGAGCAGCTCGCCGCCTTCAAGGCCCACCTCGAGCGCGACGCATGACCTCGAAGGTCTTCGTCGCCCTGCGGGTGCGGGCCAGCCCTGCACGCGCCTTCGCAGCCTTCGTCGGCGAGATCGGCGCGTGGTGGCGGCCCAACACCTTGTTCCAGACGACCCCCCGGCCGCCGGGCCGGCTGTCGTTCGAGCCTCTGGCAGGGGAGCTGGGGGAGGGGGGCCGCCTCGTCGAGACGCTGGCGAACGGCAAGGTGTTCGAGATCGGCCGCATCCTGGCCTGGGAGCCGCCCGAGCGGCTGGTCTTCAGCTGGCGCCAGGCGAGCTTCCCGCCGGACCTGTCCACCGAGGTGGAGGTCCGCTTCGAGGCGGTCGGCGAGGAGACCCGGGTCAGCGTCGAGCACCGCGGCTTCGACCGCGTGCCGGCAGGCAGCGCCGCGCGCCACGGCTTCCCGGACGCCCTCCTGCTGCAACGCCTGGCCGAGTGGTGGCGCGACTTGCTGGAGGGCCTGGCGGCACGGGCTTAGCGACGTTGCGCGCGCCGCCGGTGCGGGCCAACCTTGGGGAGAGGGAGATCGGCATGTCCAACCTGACCACGCCGCCCGGGCCGAAGGCGCGGCGGGCCGGCTTCGGGTTCATCTTCGCGCTGGCGCTGATGAACTCGATCTCGTTCGGGATCATGATCCCGATCCTGCCGAACCTCATCAAGGAGTTCGCCGGCGGCGACACCGCGGCGGCGTCGGAATGGAACCTGCTCTTCGCCAGCGCCTGGGGCCTGATGCAGTTCTTCACCGGCCCGATCCTCGGGCTGATGTCGGACCGCTGGGGCCGCAGGCCGGTGCTGCTGATCTCGCTGTTCGGCTTGGGCGTCGACTTCCTGTTCATGGCCTTGGCGCCGAGTCTCGCCTGGCTGTTCCTGGGGCGCCTTCTGAACGGGGCGACGGCGGCCAGCTTCTCGACCGCCAACGCCTATCTCGCGGACGTCACGGCGCCGCAGGAGCGGGCGCGGCTGTTCGGCCTGCTGGGGGCCTCGTTCAGCGTCGGCTTCATCTTCGGTCCCGCGATCGGCGGCTTCCTGGGCGAGATCAACCTGCGGCTGCCCTTCGTGGCCGCGGCCGGCCTGACCCTGGTGAACTGGCTGTACGGCCTCCTGGTCCTGCCCGAGTCGCTGCCGCCCGAGCGCCGGGCGGCGCGCTTCGACTGGACGCGGGCCAATCCGGTGGGATCGCTGCGGCTGCTGCGGTCCAAGCGCGACCTGCTGGGGCTGGCCGGCATCGGCTTCCTGTTCCAGGTGGCGCACATGGTCTTCCCCACCATCTTCGTCCTCTACGTGGGATACCGGTACGGCTGGACGCCCCAGACCATGGGGCTGATGTTCCTGCTCACCGGGGTGGCGGGGCTGGTCGTGCAGAGTCTGCTGGTGGGGCCGGTCGTGCGGCGGGTGGGCGAGCGCAACGCGGTCCTCCTCGGCGCCGCCGGCGGGGCCCTGGGCCTCGTCTGGTACGGCAGCGCGCCGACCGGAGCCATGGCCGTCGCCGGCATCCCGATCTTCGCGCTGTCGGGCTTCCTCATGCCGGGCGTGCAGGGGCTGATGACCCGCCGCGTCGAGCCCCACCAGCAGGGACAGCTGCAGGGCGCCAACCAGAGCCTCACGGGGGTGGCCGCCATCCTCGGACCGATCGTGTTCGGCGAGACCTTCGCCTGGTCGCTGCGGAACCAGGCCTTCCAGGCGCCGGGCTTGGCCATGTATGTGGCGGGAGCCCTGCTGGCGCTGGCCTTCGTCATCGCCCTCGGCGCGGCGAAGGCGCCCGAGCCCGAGGCGATCGCCGCATGAGCTTCGCCATCTTTGCGCCTGAAACCTCGGCAGATTTCCGCCGTTGATCGGCTTTCCGGAGACCGCATGCGCGCCACCCGCGTCCTGATCCCCGCCTGCGCCCTGATGATGGCCGCGGCCGCCCCCCTCGGCGTCGCGGCGCAGGTCCAGTCCAACCGCGTCCCGCCGACGAGCGCGGTCGCCATGAAGAGCAGCTTCGCCCCCGTGGTGAAGCGGGCGGCGCCGGCCGTGGTCAACATCTCGGCCCGGCGGCTGGTGCGCCAGCAGACCGACCCCTTCTGGCAGCTGTTCGGCCTGGGCGCGCCGCGCGCCCGGATCGCCAATTCGCTGGGCTCGGGCGTCATCGTCCGGCCCGACGGGATCATCGTGACCAACAACCACGTCGTCGAGAACGGCCAGGAGATCACCGTCGCCCTGGCCGACCGGCGCGAGTTCCCCGCCCGCATCCTGCTGGCCGACCCCCGCACCGACCTCGCCGTGCTGAAGATCGACGTGCCGGCCGGCGAGCGCCTGCCGGTGCTGCCCATCGACGATTCGGGGGACACCGAGGTCGGCGACCTGGTCCTGGCCATCGGCGATCCCTTCGGCGTCGGCCAGACGGTCACCAACGGCATTGTCTCGGCGATCAACCGCACGCCCGACGACGACGGCGCCTCGGCCTACATCCAGACCGACGCGGCCATCAATCCGGGCAACTCGGGCGGCGCCCTGGTCGACATGGACGGCGACCTGATCGGCGTGAACAGCTTCATCCTGTCCCGCTCGGGCACCTCTTCGGGCGTCGGCTTCGCCGTGCCGGCGGCCGTGGTGCGCCGGGTGGTAGAGACGGCGGCGGGCGGCGGCCGCGCGGTCGTGCGGCCCTGGCTGGGCGCGCGGACCCAGACGGTCACCGCCGAGATCGCCCGCACGCTCGGCATGGCCCGCCCCCAGGGCGCGCTGGTCGCCGACGTCTGGCCGGGCGGGGCGGCGTTCCGGGCGGGGCTGCGCCAGGGCGACGTCGTCACCGAGGTGGACGGCCGGCCGGTGACCGACGCCGCCAGCCTGAACTACGCCTTCGCGACCCGCCGGCCCGGCGACACGGTCCGGCTCACCGTGCGCCGCGACGCCGGCCGCGAGCAGACGCTGGAGGTGCGGGCCGAGGCGCCGCCCGCCTCGCCGGCGCGCGACGAGCGCACCATCGAGGGCCAGAACCCGCTGAGCGGCGCGACGGTCGTGAACCTGTCCCCCGCCGTCGCCGACGAGCTGGGCCTGGATCCGTTCGCTGGCCGCGGCGTGCTCATCTCGCGCCTGGACCGCGGCTTCGCCGTGGGCGCAGGGTTCCGGCCCGGCGACATCATCCGTGGCGTCAACGGCCGCCGGGTGGAGAGCGTCCGCGAGCTGACGGCGGCGCTGGAGACGCCTTCGCGCGGATGGCAGATCGCCTTCGAGCGAGGCGGCCAGCTGATCACCGCCCGGTTCTGAGACGCCTCGTGGCGCGGGGCGGCTTTGTGCTAAGCCGCAGCTCATGGCCGACCTCTTCGAAGCCGCGGGCCTGACGCCCCAGCAGCCATCGCCGCTGGCCGACCGGCTGCGCCCGCAGCGGCTGGAAGAGGTGGTCGGCCAGGACCACCTCCTGGGGCCCGACGGGCCGATCCGCCGGATGGCCGAGGCCCGGCGGCTGTCGTCGATGATCCTCTGGGGGCCGCCCGGCACCGGCAAGACCACCATCGCCCGCCTGCTGGCTAAGGAGGCCGGCTACGAGTTCCAGCAGCTCTCGGCCGTGTTCTCGGGCGTCGCGGACCTGAAGAAGGCGTTCGAGCAGGCCCGGGCCCGCCGCGCCGCCGGCCAGGCCACCTTGCTCTTCGTGGACGAGATCCACCGCTTCAACCGCGCCCAGCAGGACGGCTTCCTGCCCTTCGTGGAGGAGGGGATCGTCACCCTGGTGGGCGCGACGACGGAGAACCCCTCGTTCGAGCTGAACGGCGCGCTGCTGTCCCGCTGCCAGGTCTATGTGCTGAAGCGCCTGGACGAGGCGGCGCTGGAGGCCCTGCTCGCCAAGGCGGAGGCCCACGAGGGGCGGCCGCTGCCGCTGGAGCCCGACGCGCGAGCCGCCCTGACGGCCCTGGCCGACGGCGACGGGCGATACCTGCTGACCCTGTCCGAGACCCTGTTCAACATCGCCTCGGCGAAGCCGCTGACGACCAAGGAGCTGGGCCAGATCCTGCAGAAGCGCAGCCCGGCCTACGACAAGGACCGGGAGGAGCACTACAACCTCGTCTCGGCCCTGCATAAGTCGATCCGCGGTTCGGACCCCGACGCGGCGCTCTACTGGCTGGCCAGGATGCTGCAGGGCGGGGAGGATCCGCTGTTCATCGCCCGCCGGCTGATCCGCGCCGCCGCCGAGGACATCGGCGAGGCCGACCCGATGAGCCTGGTGCTCGCGAACGCCGCCAAGGACACCTACGACTTCCTGGGCAGCCCGGAGGGCGAGATCGCCCTGGCGCAGCTCGTGGTCCACCTGGCCGCCGCGCCGAAGTCGAACGCCGTCTACAAGGCCTTCGGCGCGGCGATGAAGGCGGCGAAGGAGACGGGCTCGCTCATGCCGCCCAGCCATATCCTGAATGCGCCCACGCGGCTGATGAAGGACCTCGGCTACGGCAGGGGCTACGCCTACGACCACGACACGGCCGAAGGCTTCTCGGGCCAGAACTACTTTCCCGAGGGGATGGAGCGGCGCCAGTTCTACAAGCCCCGCGGCGACGGCAACGAGGCGCGGATCAAGGAGCGGCTTGAACGCTGGGCGGCGCTGCGCCGCGAAAAGGGCGACTGATCAGCGATCATTGTTATCCGGGCGAACCGGGCCTAGGCTCCCCCCATCGTCTCTGGGGAGGGAACGACAATGACCACCACCACTATGGAAACCTCTGCGCGCACGCCCTGGCACCTCTGGGTCGTCGGGATCGTGGCGCTGTTGTGGAACGGCTTCGCCGGCTACGACTACGTGATGACCAACCTGCAGGGCGAGGCGTACATGCGCCAGATGGGGATGACCGAGCCCCAGATCGCGCACTTCAACGCCATGCCCACCTGGATGATGGCCGTGTGGGCCATCGGCGTCTGGGGCGGCGTGCTGGGCGCGTTGCTGCTGCTCCTGCGCCGGAAGTGGGCGCTGCATGCCTTCGTGGCCTCGCTGGCGGCCTTCATCGTCAGCCTCGTCTATACGTACGGCATGACCAACGGCGCCGAGGTCATGGGCCAGACGGTGATGATCATGCAGGGGGTGATCCTGGTCTCCTGCCTGTTCTTCGCCTGGTATGCCTGGCGCGTGACGAAGCAGGGGCTTCTCCGCTAGATGGCGGGGTGAAGCCGCTCAAGCCTATCCACCTCACTTCGGACGAGGTCGCCCTCGTCCGGAGCCTGGTCCTCTACGAAGACGCAGACATCCTGGCGCTGAACAAGCCCGCGGGCCTGTCCAGCCAGGGCGGCCGCGGCCAGGTGAACACCCTCGACGAGCTGCTGTGGGCTTTCGCGAAGCCCGGCAAGGCGCGGCCGCGGCTGATCCACCGGCTGGACCGCGACACGTCCGGGGTGATCCTGACCGCCAAGACCAAGCCCGCCGCAGGTTTTCTCGGCAAGGCGCTGATGAAGCGGGCCTTTTCCAAGACCTACCTGGCGATCGTCACGCCGGGCGCGCCCGTGCCGGCGAAGGGCGTCATCGACCGGCCGCTCCGGCGGGTGGAGGAGGGGCGCGAGGCCTACATGCGGGTCTGCGAGCCCGACCATCCCGACGCCGAAGCCGCCGCCTCCCGCTACCGGACCCTGAAGGAGGGCGAAGGCGCGGCCCTGGTCGAGCTGTCCCCCGAGACCGGTCGGATGCACCAGCTCCGGGTCCATCTGGCCGCCGTCGGCCGCCCGATCGCCGGCGACGCCCGGTACGGCGGCGCCCTGATGGTCGGCGGCCGGCCCGTCCCGCGCCTGATGCTGCACGCCCGGGCGCTCGCCTTCCCCCATCCGGCGGGCGGGACGAAGCGGCTGGAAGCCGAGCCGCCGTCCGACATGGCCGAGCTCATCCAGGCGCTGGGGCTCGGCTGAGCCGGAACGGCGCCGCCCGTTCACCGTTTCGAGCTACAAGCAGCGGAAGCAGAAGGGTTTTCGCTGGAAGGGCCCGACCGATGAAACGCCTGATCGTCCCCGCGCTCCTCGCCATGGCGCTTTCGGCCTGCGCCACGGCGCCGACCGTCTACCAGCCCGCGGCGGGGCCGAGCGCCGTCGGCTATTCGGAATACCGGATCGAACCCGGCCGTTACCGCGTGACCTTCCGCGGCGGGGCCGGGGCCTCGCCCGAGCACGTCACCGACCTGGCCCTGCTGCGCGCGGCCGACCTCGCCCTGGCCGAGGGCTACGACTGGTTCCAGGTCACCGATCGCTTCCTGCAGGGCCAGCCCGACCGCGGCCCGCGGATCGGGCTGGGGGTCGGCGGCGCCGACTTCGGACGCCGCTCCAGCGTGGGCCTGGGGGTCGGCACCAGCTTCAACCTCGGCGGCGGCCCGGCGGTGACGGCGACGCTGGAGGTCCTGATGGGGCGGGGCGAGCGGCCCCGCGGTCTGAACGTCTACGACGCCCGCGGCCTGCGCCAGAGCCTGGGTCCGCGCGTCTAGGCGCTTCCGCCCGGCGGCCGGGCGTCGCATAAGGGCGCCATGCAAGCTCTCCTGCTCGTCGGAGCCGGCGGCGCGGCCGGGGCCGTGGCGCGTTATCTCCTGGGCGTCCAGGCCCTCCGGTGGCTGGGCCCCGGCTGGCCCTACGGCACCTTCGCCGCGAACATCCTTGGCGGGTTCCTGATGGGCCTGCTGGCCGGCGGCCTGGCGCATCGCGGCGGCGCGGGCCAGGAGACCTGGCGCCTGCTGCTGGGCGTGGGCGCCCTCGGCGGCTTCACGACCTTCTCGGCCTATTCGCTGGAGGTGGCGCTGATGATAGAGCGGCGCGCCTACGGCCAGGCCTTCGCCTACAGCCTGGGCTCGGTGGCGCTCGCGGTGGCGGCGCTGTTCGCCGGCCTGCTGCTGGCCCGGCGAGTGTTCGCATGAGGGAAGTCCGCACGCTCTACGTGGACAAGGGCGAGGAGGGCGTCCGCCTGGACCGGTGGTTCAAGCGCCGCTGGCCGCACCTGAACCATATCCAGATCCAGAAGCTGACCCGGTCGGGGCAGATCCGCGTGGACGGGGCCCGCGCCAAGCCCGACACGCGGCTGTCGGCCGGCTCCCAGGTGCGCGTGCCGCCGCTGCCCGATGCTCCGCCGCCGCGCGCCAAGGGCGAGCTCGACCCGCGCGAGGCCGCCTACGCCAGGAGCCTGGTGATCTACGAGGACGAGGACGTGCTGGCCCTGAACAAGCCCTCGGGCCTCGCTGTTCAGGGCGGCACCAAGACCACCCGGCACATCGACGGCCTGCTCTCGGCCTGGGGCGAGGGGCTGGAGCGCCCGCGCCTGGTCCACCGGCTCGACCGCGACACCTCGGGCGTGCTGGTCCTGGGCAAGACGCCCGGGGCGGCCGCCAAGCTGGCCGGCGCCTTCGCCAAGCGGCGGACGCAGAAGATCTATTGGGCGCTGGTCGCCGGCCTTCCCAAGCCCGGCCAGGGGGTGCTAGAGCTGCCGCTCGCCAAGAAGGGCGTCGGCGACCGCGAGATGATGGTCCCGGCCGACCCCAAGGACCCTCGCGCCGAGACCGCCGAGACCGAGTTCGTGACCCTGGCCCGGGCCGCCGACAAGGTCGCCTGGATGGCGCTGTGGCCCCACACCGGCCGCACCCACCAGCTGCGGGCCCACATGCTGGCCATGGGCCACCCGATCCTGGGCGATCCCAAGTACAAGACCGAAGCGTCCGAGGCGCTGTCTGGCGGGCTGAAGCTGCAGCTTCACGCGCGCCGGCTGGTCCTGCCGCACCCTTCGCGCGGGACGCTGATGCTGGAGGCGCCGATCGGCAAGGAGATGAAGGCCGGCTTCGAGCGTTTCGGCTTCGACGAGCACGAGGCCGATCCCGAGCCGTTCAGCCGGCGGCGCTAGAGTTCAGGAGACTGTCGTTGCGCAAGGGCTTCCACGAACCCGCCGAGAAACCCCGGCGGTTCTACAAGGACGTTTCCGTCGGCGAGGATGCGGCGGGCTTCGCCGTGCTGCTCGACGGGCGCGCGCTGCGCACGCCGAAGGGCCAGCCGTTCCGCGCCCCGAGCCGCGAGATCGCCGAGCAGGTGGCCGAGGAGTGGGCCGCCCAGGGCGAGACGCTGGAGCTGGCGACGATGCACGCCACGCGCCTGGCCAACACCGCGCTCGAGAGCATCTCGCAGAACCGGGAGGCCGTGGCCGGACAGGTGGCGCAGTACGCCGCCTCGGACCTCGTCTGCTACTTCGCCGAGGGGCCGGAGGCGCTGGTGAGCCGCCAGGTGGCGGCGTGGGGCCCGGTGCTGGAGCGGGCGCAGGCCGAGGAGGGGCTGAGCTTCGTGCGGGCCGCGGGAATCGTCCACCGGGAGCAGCCGTCGGAGACGCTGGAGAAGGTCCGCGCGCTGGCCCTGGAGCTGGACGACTTCGCGCTGTCGGGCCTGGCCTTCGGCGTGGCGCTGTTCGGCTCGGCGGTGCTGGGCATCGCGGTGCTGCGCGGCTGGCTGGGCGGCGAGGCCGCCTTCGAACTCTCCCGGGTCGACGAGGCGTTCCAGGAAGAGAAGTGGGGTGTTGACGCCGAGGCCGCCGAACGCGCCGACAAGCTCCGGGACGAAGCCCGGATGCTGGAGCGGTGGTTCCGCGGCCTCGACGCCGCCTGAGGGCACGGGGCCGCCCTCAGGACTCCGGTCAGGGGGCGCCGAGGGGGCTCCCTGCGATCCGCGCCCGGGCCTGATCGCGCGCCTGCTCGCGCGCCTGGGCCCGCGCCACGGCGCGTTCCACCTGCTGTTCGGCGTCGCCGCGGGCGCGCGCGGCGCACGCGCGCTGGATCACCGTGTCGTGGGTGAGCAGGCGGCGCGGCACGCCGCACACGTCGGCCACCGCGCGGTCGATGCGCTTGTGCAGCGCCTGGACGTCGTCGGCCTCGCTCAGGTCGAGGTCGGCGTGGGCGACCACGACGGAGGCCTTCAGGGGGCGGGCCTCGGCGGCGCCGCCTGTAGCGAACGGGGCGGCGATCAGGCCGGCGGCGAGCACGACGAGGCTCGCCCGGCCCTTGCGGGTCGGTTGGGTCATGGGATCGTTCCTTGTGGGTTAGGGGTGGGTCGTTCGGTTCAGGCGGCGACGGCGACGCAGGCCCGGCCCAGGGCCGCCACATGGCGGTGGTCGGTCCCGCAGCAGCCGCCGATCACCCGGATCCAGGGGCGGCGGCGCAGGATCTCGGCATGCTCGGCGGCGAGCTCGGCGGGATCGCCGTCGTCCAGGTCGGGCGAGTCGTTCAGCTCCTGGTGGCTGCGCCGCGAGGCGTTGGCGCGCAGGCCCTGGATGCGCTTCGCCCAGGGCGCGTCGGCCGCCAGGGCCTCGGCGAAGTGGCTGGGATGGGCGCAATTGACCATGTAGTAGGCCGGCGCCCCGCCGGTGGCCTCGTCCACCGCCTGGACGGCGCGCCCCAGGGCCTCGCCGGTGGGCAGGCGCCCGTCGGTCTCCACCGTGAACGAGATGGCGACGGGCAGGCCGAACGTCTGGGCGGCGCGGACGACGCCGACGGCTTCCGGCGTGTTGGTCATGGTGATGGCGCAGACCATGTCCGCCCCGGCCTCGGCGAAGGCCGCCACCTGGCCCGCATGGTAGGCCTCGGCGGCCTCGGCGGTCATGGCCTCGCCGGGATCGTAGCCGTCGCCGCGCGGACCCACGCAGCCCGAGACCACGATTGGAGAGACCTGGCCGGCGTAGGCGGTCCTCAGCGCCTCCATCATGGCGATCGCCTGGCGGTTCAGCTCGCCGAGGTCGTCGGCGGAGATTCCCAGCCGCTCGGCCCAGTCGGGGCTCGCCCGCCAGGTGGGGGACTCCAGGACGAAGCCTACCCCCTCGGCCGCGGCGATGTCGAGATAGGTCCGGTAGTAGCGCCTGAGGACATCGCGCCCGGCCGGGTCGCGCAGCAGCGTGAAGGCGGCGAAGTGCGGCAGCTCGAGCCCCTCGTGGAAGATCAGGGTGGTCTCCAGGCCGCCGTCCGTGAGGAACAGGCCGTTCGAGAGCTGGGGCAGGCGGGGACTCATCGCGCGGCCTCCACGGCCCGCTGGGCCTGCATCATCATGGCGATCAGGCCGGCCACCTGCTCGGGGTCCTCCCAGTGGGGGCTGTGGCCGGCGCCCTCGAAGACCACGAGGCGGGAGCCCGGGATGGTCTTCAGCACGTCCTGGTCGCCGCGGCCGACGAAGGCGTCCTGGTCGCCCCAGATGATCAGCGCCGGGACCTGCAGGCGGCGCAGCTCGGCCGAGCAGTCCTCGGCCATCATCCCCTGCAGGATCGCCTTCCAGGCATGGACGGGCAGCTTTTGGGTCTCGTTCGTGACGAGGTCGAGGAAGGCCGGCGGCACCGGCCTCGCCAGGGTGCTTTCCTGGAAGGCGCGGGCGGCCTCGGGGCTCATCGGCGCGGTCATCGGCGCGATCTCGGCCTCGTACCAGGCCTGCACGGCGGCGTTGCCGGACAGGGACGGGAAGGCGCCTTCCAGCACGAGACCCGCGGTCCGCTCGGGATGGCGCATGGCGAAGCGCTGGGCGACGAGGCTGCCCATCGAGTGGCCGTAGACGACGGTCCGGCGCACGCCGAGGGCGTCCAGCGCGGCGGCCGCGTCGGCCACGAAGGCGTCGGTGGCGTAGGGGCCGGCGGGCTTTCCGCTGTCGCCGTGCCCGCGCTGGGTGATGGCGATGGCGCGGACGTGGGGCGGCAGGGCCTCCATGAGCGGCCGCATGGAGGGCGCGGAGTCGCTGAGGCCGTGCAGGAGCAGGATCGGCGGGCCGAGGGGATCGCCGGACTGCAGGACGTCGAGTTCGACGCCGGTGGGCAGCGCCAGGCGCTGGTGGGTGAACTGGGTCATGGCGGCTTTCGATGAACGGATGTGGGCGGGGGTTTCCGGCGGCGGAGCGGCGTCGGCGAGGATCGGGGTCATCGGGCGGCCTCCGCGGTAGGGACGAGGCGGCCCTGGGGCGCGCCGGCCACGTCGCGGCCGATGAGCAGGTCGCCGATGCGGTGCGAGGCGCCGTCGTAGAATCCGGCCTGGCCTTCCCAGGTCTTCGGGTTCCGGTAGGTGCCGAACACCATGTCCCAGATCGGAATGTCGCCGTAGTTGAAGCGGTGGACGCCGCGCTCGTGGTGCAGGGCGTGCATCTCGGGCCGGGCGACGAACCAGCCCAGCCATTTCGGCGTGCGCAGGTTGGCGTGCTGGAACAGCCCGCAGAAGGTGGCCGCGAGGAAGGCGATCAGCACCGCCTCGGGGGCGAAACCGAACACGAACACCAGGGTGAAGCTGCCGACGAAGGCCCAGCCCACCATGTCCAGCGGGTGGAAATAGAGCGCGCCCCAGATGTCCACCCGCTCGGCGCTGTGGTGGGTCTGGTGGAACAGCCGCCACAGCACGTCCGAGCCGTGCATGGTCCGGTGCCAGGCGTAGACGCCGAGCTCATAGGCCAGGAAGGCGAGCGGCGCGGCGGCCCACAGCGGCAGGTCCTTCAGGTCGAACAGGGTGTGCTCGCCCAGGAATCCGTCCCACAGGAAGGGGGCGCGGGTCGAGACGTACCAGTAGAGCACGGCCGCGAGGACGCCCTTCACGCGCCAGCCGCGCACGGCGGGGAACGCGCGGGCGGGCGCCGCGAGGTCGATGGCCGCGAAAGCGGCGAACAGGCCGAACAGCCAGAAATCGTATAGGCCGAACACGAGGGAGGCTCCTTTTCTCGGGCTTTTCCCCATAGGCGTGAGCCTGCGCCTCACATCGTGAGGCGCGCTGTCAGGCGATGCTCCAGCGGACGTTGGTCTCCGGTTCGTAGCTGCAGAAGGCGCCGGTGCGGATCGAGGCCTTGAGGTGCCGGCCGAGCTCGGGGTGGGCCTCGGCGACCTTCTTGATGGCGCTGCGGATGCGCCAGGTGACGGCCGTGCGGGCTTTCTCCACCGGATCCCCCAGCGTGCGGCCGCGGCCGCCCAGGCCGATGGCGGCCGAGAGCTGTTCGATCAGGGCGTCCAACTCGGCGCCGAGCCGTTCGGAGCGGGCGAGGTCCCCGTCGCGCTCGGCGTCGGCCAGCGCCGCCTGCAGGTCGCGGATGCGGGCGTGACAGGACGCCCGGGCGCGGCCGTCCATCAGCGGGCCGGCGTTCCCCTCGGCGACCCGGCCGGCCAGGTCCATGCAGTGGATCCGCTCGCGGGGGCTGGCGAGCAGCAGGGCGATGTCGCGGCAGCCCTTCATGTCGGGCAGGTGGACGCTGCGGCCCTTGTAGTGGGCCTGCCAGACGCCGCCGACGAGGCCGAACCGGCCGGTCTCGGCGCCGTCCTCGTGCCGATAGGCCCTGCCGCTGATCGGGCCGGTCAGCCCGGCCTTGCGCAGGCCCTCGACCAGCCGTTCCCGATCGGCCTCGCGCGAGAACGGATTGACGTGCAGCAGATAGTCCAGCGGCTCGCCCGGGCGCGGCTCGCGGCCGAAGGTGATCTTCTCGCGGAAGGTCTCGAGGAACATGGCGTGCTGGCGGCGCGCCTCGTCCATCCGGCCGAGATGCGCGTAGGTCGCGGCCATGTAGGCGGACTGGTCCACCATCATGTGCGGCGGCGAGGCCTCGGCGAGGGCGATCCCGTCCTCCAGGCGCTGGGCCATGAAGCAGGCCAGGAAGGCGTAGATGTAGTACCAGGGCTCGTGCAGCGGATTGAGCCGGAAGGCCTTCTCCGCCATCGAAAGCGCCCGGTCGTCCTCGCCCAGGTAGCTCCACCAGACGCAGGTCTGCATCAGGGCGTCGGCGTTGTTGGGCGACAGCGCCAGCACCCGCTCCAGGTGCCGGCGGCCCTGGCCCCAGTTGCGACGGTAGATGTGGATCCTGGCGAGGACCGCCTGGACGAGGTGGTCGCTGTCGTCGAGTTCGGCGGCGCGGCAGGCGTAGTCGAAGGCCAGGCGCTCGGCCTCCTCCCAGCAGTTCCAGCTCTGGCAGCTCCAGTCGTTGAAGTGGCTGAGCGACAGGCCGGCGTAGGCGCGGGCGTAGGTGGGATCGAGCTCCAGGGCGCGCTGGAACAGGGCCCGCGCCTCGGCGTCGGCCTCGCTGGTGCCCCTGCGCAGCACTTCGCGTCCGCGCAACCAGAGGTCGTAGGCCTCCAGGCTGCTGGTCGGCCGGTGACGCGCCTCGCTGAGCCGTGCGGTGTCGATCCGCGTGGAGAGCTGGTTGGCCACGGCGGCGGCGACCTCGTTCTCCACGGCGTGGAGGCTGGCCAGCGAGACGTCGTAGTCGCCGCTCCAGGCGAGCCGGCCGGTGGCGGTCTCGATCAGATTGACCTTCACCTTCAGCGCCTGGTTCGGGGTCCCCGCGCGAAGGGATGAATCCAGCAGGTGGGTGACCCCGAAGTCCTCGTGCAGCCGGGCCGGGACGAGCTGCTCCGGCGTGAGCGACAGCGACGTTCGGGCGGCCAGCACCTCGAAGTTCGGGAAGCGCGCGAGCTCGGAGATCACGTCCTCCAGGAAGGCGGACGCGATGCGCGCGGCCTCGGGCTCGGAGGGCGCGGCGGCGAAGGGCGCAACGGCAATGGCGGCGGCCCGGCGATCCCGCGCCGGGCCGACCGCGTCTCGTTTGAAGAACATGGTTCGCTGATACAGCATCGCCGCGCGCGGATAAACCATGACGCGAGCTTTCTGGCGCGGCGCTTGCCTTTTGCCGTCTGCCGGAGCGGCGCCTGTGCCGCTCCGGGACGGAGTCCGGACGTGGTTTCGAGCGTCGCGAGCCTGAAGCATCTCTCCGCCGGCCGGTGGCCGGTCGCTTCCGTGCGCCCGCAGCCGGCCCGGACCGAGTCGACGACGGAAGCGGCGCGGACCGGGAGAGGGGCCCAGGTCCGCGCCCACCACGGCGTGGACCGGCCGGCGTTCGCCGCCGACGCCATGGCCGCGCTGCTGAACGCTCAGGGCGGGGTGGACTGGCGCGAGGTCCGAGACGAGATCAGGGACGACGTCCGCGACGCCGTCGAGGACCTGCTGGAGCGCCTGCGCGAGCGGCATGGCCACGGCCGGCCGCGCGGCCCGAAGCCGCACGATCCGCCGCCGTCGGACCCGCCGCCCTCGACCGAACCGCCGCCGACCGAGCCGCCGCCCGTCGTGGTCCAGCCGGCGCCGGTGGTGGACGATCCCGCGCCGGCCCGCTTCCTCGAGAGCGTGCGCGCGCAGCTGCGCGCCGACGCCGGACCGGCCGCGCCGACCACGCCGTTCTCGCAGCGGAACAAGCCGGCGGCGCCTGCGCCGCGGCCGGCGGGCGGGCCCCTGGCTGCTTTCCACACGCCCGGCGTCTTCACCCAGGCCCAGGCGGGCGCGATGCGCGCCACCGTGCAGGCCCAGGCCGGCGTCGCCCTGCTGCAGGCCGCGCAGATGAGCCTCTACGGCCAGCCGCCGGGCGCCGCGAACCCGTTCCGGATCAGCGCCTTCGCCTGAACCCCGCCCGCGGCTCACCCCGCGTGAGCTTGCGTGGGCGGATGGTCCCGACTACGCCTTCCCCCACTTAGGTGAGGGGTTGTTCGTGAAGCACATCCTGGAAGAGCTCGAGAAGCGCCGCGCCGAAGCCCGGCTGGGCGGGGGCGAGAAGCGGATCGCCGCGCAGCACGCCAAGGGCAAGCTGACCGCGCGCGAGCGGATCGACCTCCTGCTCGACGAGGGCTCGTTCGAGGAGTTCGACATGTTCGTCGAGCACCGCGTCACCGAGTTCGGGATGGAGAAGCAGCGGATCCCCGGCGACGGCGTCGTCACCGGCTGGGGGACCATCAACGGCCGCGTCGTCTACGTCTTCTCCAAGGACTTCACGGTATTCGGCGGCTCGCTGTCGAGCGCCCACGCCGAGAAGATCCTCAAGGTCCAGCGCCAGGCGCTTAAGGTCGGCGCGCCGATCATCGGCCTGTTCGACGCCGGCGGCGCCCGCATCCAGGAGGGCGTGGCGGCCCTGGGCGGCTACGCCGACATCTTCCTCGAGAACACCCTGGCCTCGGGCGTCATCCCGCAGATCAGCGTGATCATGGGCCCCTGCGCCGGCGGCGACGTCTATTCGCCGGCGATCACCGACTTCATCTTCATGGTGAAGGACACCTCGTACATGTACGTGACCGGTCCCGACGTGGTGAAGACGGTCACCCACGAGGAGGTCAGCCACGAGGAGCTGGGCGGCTACCGCGTCCACGCCCTGAAGTCCGGCGTCGCCGACGGCGCGTTCGAGAACGACCTCGAGGCGCTGACCCAGGTGCGCCGCCTGGTGGACTTCCTGCCGCTGTCCAACCGCGAGAAGCCGCCGGTCCGCACGAGCTTCGACGATCCCGAGCGCGAGGAGGCCTCGCTCGACACCCTCGTGCCGGCCAATCCGAACAAGCCCTACGACATGAAGGAGCTGATCCTGAAGGTCGTGGACGAGGCCGACTTCTTCGAGATCAGCCCGGACTTCGCCAAGAACATCGTCGTCGGCTTCGCGCGCATGGACGGCCAGACGGTGGGGATCGTGGCCAACCAGCCCCAGACGCTGGCGGGCGTGCTCGATATCGACGCCAGCCGCAAGGGCGCGCGCTTCGTCCGCTTCTGCGACGCCTTCGAGATCCCGATCGTCACCTTCGTCGACGTGCCGGGCTTCATGCCGGGCACCAAGCAGGAGCAGGGCGGCCTGATCCGTCACGGCGCCAAGCTGCTGTTCGCCTACGCCGAGGCCACGGTGCCGAAGATCACCCTGATCACCCGTAAGGCCTACGGCGGCGCCTACGACGTGATGAGCTCCAAGCACATCCGCGGCGACGTGAACTACGCCTGGCCGACCGCCGAGATCGCGGTCATGGGCTCGAAGGGGGCGGTGGAGATCATCTTCCGCGCCGAGATTGGCGACCCCGACGCCATCGCCGCGCGGGAGGCCGAGTACAAGGCCCGTTTCGCCAATCCGTTCGTCGCCGCCTCGCGGGGCTACATCGACGACGTGATCATGCCCCACGGCACCCGCCGGCGGATCGTGCGGGCGCTCAAGAGCTTGAAGGGCAAGCAGCTCCAGAACCCCTGGAAGAAGCACGACAACATTCCGCTCTGAGACGCGGAACGACCGTCGCCGTCCCTTGTTCTGCCAATGAGGCGGGCGCGCGCCCGCAGGCCCTGCAGAACAGGAGGATTCCCCATGCCCGACCGGTGGATGGACGAGCGCGAACGGCGCTGGCGTGACCGCAGCAACTGGCGCAGCGAGGCCTATGGCCGCGGCGGCGAGGGCGAGCGGCAGACCCGGATCTGGGGCGAGGACCGCACCTGGGGCGGCCCGGCCGACGACGACTACGGCCCGGGGCGCGGCGCCCGCTTCGAAGGCCGCGACCGCGACCGGGTGTTCGGCGAGGAGGATTCCGGCGTCGCCTACAACCGCCCGAACGTGCGTCCCGGCGGAGGCGCGTACGGCGCCGGCGGCGGCTATGGCGGCGGCGAGAGCTACGGGCGCGGCGCGGGCGGCGGCCGCGACTGGCGCGACGAACGTGGCGGCCGCCAGGCCCGCCAGGATCGACCCGCCTGGCAGGACCGCGACTACGGCGGGGTGAGCCCGGCCATGGAGCACGACGAGTACGACGCCGAGCGTGACCGCGAACGCGGCCTGCGCTTCGGGCGGCAGGACTACACGCGCGGCGGCCGCTTCTACGGCGACGACCGCCGCCAGCCGATCTACCGCGAGGAGTGGGGCCAGGGCGCGCCCGAGTACGGCCCGGCTCCGCGCGGCTACGACGCCGGCCGCGAGCGCGGCGGATACGGCTCCGCCTACGGCAACCGCGAGCTCGAGAGCCGCTACGCCCGCGAGATGGGCGGGCGCATGGCTTCGGGGGGCGTCGGCGGCTACGACTTCGAGCGCGGCTACGGCGACGGCGGCCGCGAGCAGGAGCGCGGCGGCTGGGACCGCGACCGCGAGGCCGGGCGGGACCGCTCGGGCGGCGGCTTCTTCCAGAAGGTGACCAGCTGGTTCGGCGACGCCGTCGACGAGGTCCGGCGCGATCTGTCGGGCGAGCGGAGCGGCCAGCGCTACGGCGCCGACTACGGCCGGGAGGCCCGCCGGGAGGCCCCTTGGGAAGATCGCGGCCACCGCGGCCGGGGCCCGAAGGACTACAAGCGCTCGGACGAGCGGATCAGCGACGAGGCCCACGATCGCCTGACCGACGATCCCTGGCTGGACGCCTCGAACATCAACGTCTCGGTGTCGGGCGGAGAGGTGACGCTCTCGGGGACCGTCGAGACGCGCGAGGCCAAGCATCGGGCCGAGCGCCTCGTCGAGGACATCTCCGGCGTCAGCCACGTGCAGAACAACCTGCGCATCGACCAGGGCGGGTTCTTCACCAGCCCCGGCAAGGGCTATGGCGACAGCGTCATGGACGCCCAGATGCGGGACGAGGGCGCGACGGCGGGCGGCAAGTCCGGCGAGGATGCAGCCTCCACCCGCAGCACCACCCGGCGGACCTGAGCCCGCCGGCGGTCAGTAGGCGAACGCCCGGTAGGTTTCGGCCGGCCGGGCGGCCTCGGCCTTGGTCTCGAACACGGGATTGTGCCGCAGCCAGCGGCGCGCCCGCTCGGGAAGGGCGACCAGCACCTCGGCGGGTATGCGGACGTTGACCTCGGGCCGGTGCAGCCACCGGCGCGAGTAGCCGATCACCACCATCGGCCGCGGCGTTCCGGTGCGGTTCGGCGTCCCGCGATGGATGTGCCGCACGTCGCGGACCATCACGTCGCCGCGCGCCATGTAAGCCTTCACCAGCGGGATCTCGCCGCTCTCGACCTTCGCCATGCCTTCGGTCTTGGACAGCATGTGGGTGCCGGGGGCGTACTCCATCGGCCCGTTCTCGTCCGTGACATCCACCAGCGGGAAGTTGACCGCCAGCTGGTAGGGCGGGGTCTCCGCGCCGCTCTCCGGGAACAGCAGTTGAGTGTCGCGGTGCAGCTCCTGGTGCTCGGAACCGGCCAGCGGCGTGTCGCTGGCGAGCTGGCACATCACCCCATCGGCCCCCACCAGCTCCTCCACGACCGCCATGACCGCGTCGTTGTCGATGATCGCCGGATCGGCCCAAAGGTCCTGCAAGGGCAGGGTGACGTAGTAGCGGTGGGCGCCGCGGTTCGGATTGTCCCCCTCGCGGCGGACCGCGGCGGCGAGCAGCGGCCCGAACGCCTCGTTCCAGGCGTCGATGGTCTCGGCGGGGATCAGCCCCTTGAGGACGGTGACGCTGGTTTCGCGTACCTCGTCGGCGTGGGCGCGGGCTTGTTCGGGCGAGAGAGTCATCGGGGGCGTCCGGCTGTGGCGTACGGACGATAGACCCGCGGTCATGGCCACGCTTGGCGGGCGGATCGTCGCAGCCGGCCGCCTATCCACAGGCGCGTGCGGCTCAGGCGCTTTCGAAGTGCGCGTTGTCGCCGCGCCCCAGGGGATCGCGCAGCGGCTGGCCGGTGGGCACGAACTCCAGCGAGACGGAATTGATGCAGTACCGCAGGCGGGTCGGCGGCGGCCCGTCGGGGAAGACGTGGCCCTGGTGGCTGTCGCAGCGGGCGCAGCGCGTCTCGATCCGGACCATGCCGTAGGAGGTGTCGCGCACCCCCTTCACATGCGCCTCGTCGTACGGCGCCCAGAAGGACGGCCAGCCGGTGCCGCTCTCGAACTTGGTCTGATGCCGGAAAAGGGGCAGGGCGCAGAGGCGGCAGCAGTAGACGCCGTCGTCCTTCTGATCGAGCAGGCCGCCGCAGAAGGGCGCCTCGGTGCCGTGGCGCAGCAGCACCTCGGCCTGCTCGCGGGAGAGGCCTGCTTCCAGCCGCTTGCGTTCCTCTGCGTTAGGGGCTGAGAGATCGAATCCGGAGGGGGAGACCGCTGGCGTGCTCATGGACGCCAATCTAAGGTCGCCCCTTCGCGAGCGGAAGACGCGGGAGGCCGATTGCGCCTCCTTTGGCGGCCTGTGGGCTGTAGGGCGTAAGGGACGGAATGTTTTCGAAGATCCTGATTGCGAACCGGGGCGAGATCGCCGTCCGGATCATCAAGACCTGCCGGCGGATGGGGATCGCCACGGTGGTCGTCTACTCCGAGGCCGACGCCGATTCGATGGCGGTGGAGATGGCGGATGAGGCGGTCTTCATCGGCCCGCCCCCGGCGGCCCAGAGCTATCTGCTGCAGGACAAGATCGTGGAGGCGGTGCGCCAGACGGGCGCCGAGGCCGTCCACCCGGGATTCGGCTTCCTGTCCGAGAACGCGTCCTTCGCCCGCCGGCTGGCCGCCGAGAACATCGTCTTCATCGGCCCCAATCCCCAGGCCATCGAGGCCATGGGCGACAAGATCGAGTCCAAGAAGTTCGCCGCCAAGGCCGGCGTCTCGACGGTGCCGGGCCACGTGGGCGAGATCGACGACACGGGCCACGCCATCCGCATCTCCGAGGAGATCGGCTATCCGGTGATGATCAAGGCCTCGGCCGGGGGCGGGGGCAAGGGCATCCGCGTCGCCTGGAGCCGGCAGGACGTGGAGGAAGGATTTCCCGCCGTCCGCGCCGAGGCCAAGGCCAGCTTCGGCGACGACCGCATCTTCATCGAGAAGTTCATCGAGAGCCCGCGCCACGTCGAGATCCAGGTGCTGGGGGACAAGCACGGCAACGTCGTCCACCTGTTCGAGCGCGAGTGCTCGATCCAGCGCCGCAACCAGAAGGTCGTCGAGGAGGCTCCCAGCCCGCTGCTGGACGAGAAGACCCGCAAGGCGATGGGCGACCAGGCCGTCGCCCTGGCCAAGGCCGTAGGCTACGACAGCGCCGGCACCGTCGAGTTCGTGGCGGGCCAGGACCGCAGCTTCTTTTTCCTCGAGATGAACACCCGCCTGCAGGTGGAGCATCCGGTGACCGAGCTGATCACCGGGGTGGACCTGGTCGAGCAGATGATCCGCGTGGCCGCCGGCGAGACGCTGCCCTTCGCCCAGGACGACCTGAAGATCGACGGCTGGGCCATGGAAAGCCGGATTTACGCCGAGGACCCGTACCGCGGCTTCCTGCCCTCGATCGGCCGTCTCGTCCGCTACGACCCGCCGACCGAGGGGCCGGTGAAGGAGGGGATCGTCCGCAACGACGCCGGCGTGCGCGAGGGGGACGAGATCTCGATGTTCTACGATCCGATGATCTCGAAGCTGTCCACTTGGGGGAAGACCCGCGACGCGGCCATCGACGCCATGGGTCGGGCCCTCGAGGACTTCCACATCGAGGGCCTGGGCCACAACATCCCGTTCCTGGCGGCGGTGATGGACCAGGACCGCTTCCGGTCGGGCAAGCTGTCGACGAACTACATCAAGGACGAGTTCCCGGACGGCTTCCACGGACTCGAGCCCACGGAGGCCCAGCGCGACCTCATGGGGGCCGTGGCCGTCGCCATGCACCGCACGCTGGTGGCCCGGCAGGCGCCCGCGCTCGCCCGCGACGAGTGGATCGAGGTGGTCGGACACGAGAAGCGCCCCGTGCGGGTGCGCTCCGAGAGCGAGGCCCTCGTGGTCGAGAGGCCGGGACGCGACACCCGGCTGACAGACATCGACTGGCGGCCGGGCCGACCGCTGTTCCGCGGCAAGGTGGACGGCGAGCCCTTCACCGCGACGGTCAAGCCGGCCGCCGAGGGCTTCGTGATCCGCCACCGCGCCGCCCAGGCCCACGTGCTGGTGCTGACGCCGCGCTCGGCCGAGCTGCACGAGAAGCTGCCGCCGAAGAAGGCGGCCGACACCTCCAAGATGGTGCTCTCGCCGATGCCGGGTCTGGTCGTCTCGATCGACGTGGCGACCGGCCAGGAGGTCAAGACCGGCGAGGTCGTCGCCGTCCTCGAGGCCATGAAGATGCAGAACATCATCCGCGCCGAGCGCGACGGGGTGGTGAAGGCGGTCGGCGCCAAGCCGGGCGACAGCGTCGCGGCCGACGAGGTTCTGGTAGAGTTCGCCTAAGGGAATCGCCAGGCGGGGGCGCCATGAACGGCCAGACGGGCTTCGGGGAGCTTTTCCTCTCGGCGAACGGGCGGGCGTCGCGCCTGCCGTCGACCCTGGCGGCGGCGGCGCTGCTGACGCTGGCGGCGCTCTACGAGGCGGCGGTCGAGGACCCGATCCCCCGCCTGCTGACCGGCGTGGTGGTCTATCCGGTGCTGATCTACTGCGGCGCCTGCGTGCTGTCGAAGCGGCTGCACGACCGCGGCCGGTCGGGCTGGTGGGCGGCGCTGATCCTGGTCTCGATCATCGCCTGCTGGCCGCATCCCATCGGCTTCTTCGACTTCCTGTTCTTCCTGGTGCTGGTCTGGGCCGGCGTCGAGCTGGCCGTCATGCCGGGCGAGCCGGGCGCCAACCGCTACGGGCCCAATCCCCTGCGGCCGCTGGCGCCTGCCTAGAACGGCGCGGCGGCGTCCTCGACCTCGCCGAACACCCGCCGGAAGCTCGCCTTCAGGGCCGCGTCGGCCTCGTCCAACGTCACCGGCAGGCCGAGGTCCACGAGGCTAGTGACCCCGTGCTCGGTCACGCCGCAGGGCACGATGCCGGAGAAATGCGAGAGGTCCGGCTCCACGTTCAGCGCAATCCCGTGGAACGACACCCAGCGGCGCAGCTTCACGCCGATGGCGGCGATCTTGTCCTCGCGCGGGGGGACGCCCGGCGCGCGCCGCTCGACCCAGACGCCTACGCGGCCCTCGCGGATTTCGCCCCGGACGTTGAAGGCGTCGAGCGCGCCGATCACCCAGGCCTCCAGGGCGCCGACGAAGGCGCGCACGTCGCGCCCGCGCTTCGTCAGGTCCAGCATGACGTAGGCCACCCGCTGTCCCGGGCCGTGGTAGGTGAATTGGCCGCCGCGGCCGCTCTCGAAGACGGGGAATCGCCCGGCGTCCAGCAGGTCGGCGGGCTTGGCCGAGACGCCCGCGGTGTAGAGCGGCGGATGCTCAAGCAGCCACACCAGTTCGCCGGCGCTCCCCTCGGCGATGGCCGCGGCGCGGGCCTCCATCGCCGCCACGGCGGCGGGATAGTCCACGAGGCCCGTCGAGACGGCCCAGCCGGCCGGCCGGTCGTCGTCCCGCCCGAACATGGGGGCGGCCGCCGAATTTAACGCGTGGTCAAGCATGTTCCCGCCAATGTGGGCGCTGGGGCCGCTTCGCGCAAAGCCCCTCGTGCCCCTCGCGTGGAGTGATCCGTCGGTGTCCCAGGTCAAGGCTGTCAACGTCGAGATCCAGGTCGTCCTGGGCCGGGCGAGCCTGCCCATGCAGCAGCTGCTGCGGATGGGGCGCGGCGCGGTGATCCCGCTGGACGCCACGGTCAACGAGGAGGTCTGGATCCTCGCCAACAACCACCCCGTGGCCCGGGGCGAGATCCAGATCAGCGACGACAAAATCGCCATCGCCGTCACCCGCGAGGCGAACGTCTACGACTACATGGCCGGCGGCGCCTGAACCCGCCCCGCGCTTATCAACGCGCGGGCCTTCACAAAGCATCCGGCGTTTGCTACCTGCCGCGCCTCACCACGAGCGGTCGTGGCGGAATTGGTAGACGCGCAGCGTTGAGGTCGCTGTGGGGCAACCCGTGGAAGTTCGAGTCTTCTCGACCGCACCATCCTGCTTCGCCCCCTAGGGCTTCGCAGGCGACGTGAGGCGGCGTCGGGGGCAGGGCCCCTCGACCACGCCAGTGAATCAGGCTTTTCAACGAGGCACGAGCCAGTCCGTCCGAACCATAGCCAGGGAGGTCCGCATGAGCCGTGAAACGGACGACCTCGCCGAGCTCAAGGACAGCGCCCTCCTCGACACCGACGAAGACCTGGAAGATCTCGCCCTCGGCGAGGACTATGCCCTCAATCCCGAGTTCGTCTCGGACGTGATCGACGCGCTCGACCGCGGCGACGCCGAGCGCCTGCGCGAGCTGCTCGGCGCGCTGCACCCGGCCGACGTGGCGGACCTGATGGGCTTCCTCTCGGCCGACGCGCGCGAGGAGCTGGTCCCTCACCTCGATCCAGAGACCCTGGCCGAGATCCTGTCCGAGCTGGACACCGAGATCCGCGAGGAGGTGCTTGAGCACGTCCCGTCCGCCACCCTCGCCAAGGCCATCGGCGAGATGGAATCGGACGACGCGGCCGACGTCGTGGACGACCTGGAGGCGGACAAGCGCGCCCAGGTGCTGGCGGCCATGCCCGAGGTGGAGCGCGCCACCATCGAGGCTTCGCTGGCCTACAAGGACGAGACCGCCGGCCGCCTGATGCAGCGCGAGGTGGTGGCCGCGCCCCAGTTCTGGACCGTCGGCCAGGCCATCGACCACTTCCGCCGCGAGGTGGACGACCTGCCCGAGCTGTTCTTCGACATCTATGTCGTGGACCCCAGCTACAAGCCGGTCGGCGCGGTGCCGGTCAGCCAGCTGCTGCGCTCGAAGCGCGACGTGCCCCTGGCCCAGATCATGGAGCAGGTGACGGAAATCCCGGTCGACATGGACCAGGAGGAAGTCGCCTACATCTTCGACAAGTACCACCTGATCTCGGCGCCGGTGGTCGAACCGGGCGGACGGCTCGTGGGCCAGATCACCGTCGACGACATCGTCGGGGTCATCCAGGAGGAGGGCGAGGAGGACATCCTGGCCCTCGCCGGCGTGTCGGACGCCGGCCGGGACGCGGACGTCCTGGGCATGGTCCGCTCGCGCCTGCCGTGGCTGCTGCTCAACACCGTAACCGCCGCGATCGCCGCCAGCGTGATCGGCGCGTTCGAGGGCGAGATCGAGAAACTGGCCATCCTGGCGGCCCTGATGCCCGTGGTGGCCTCGCTCGGCGGCAACGCCGGCACCCAGACGCTGGCGGTGGCGGTCCGCGCCCTGGCGAGCCGCGAGCTCTCGGCGATCAACGCGATCCGCACCGTCAGCCGCGAGATGGTGGTGGGCCTGGCCAACGGCGCGGCTCTGGCGGCTCTCACCGGGGGCGTGATCTACGCGCTGTTCGGCGACCTACGCCTGACGCTGGCGTTCGGCGCGGCGCTGATGATCAACATGTTCGTCGCCGCCCTGGCCGGGGCCGCCATTCCCCTGGCGCTGGACCGCATGGGCCGCGACCCGGCGGTCTCCTCGGTGGTGTTCGTGACGTTCGTAACGGATTTCACAGGCTTCTTCGCCTTCCTGGGACTCGCGGCGCTCATTCTGCTGTAAGTGGTCCCTAAGTTGCGGCGGGGGGCCACAGGCGCCGTCCGCCTGTGCCGTTTTGGGTCAAATTCGGGGCCATGAGTCCGCGTCACCGCGTCTCCCGGAACGCCATCGAGCTGATCAAGCGGTTCGAAGGCTACCGCCGCAAGGCCGCCCAGCTGCCCGACGGGCGCTGGACGATCGGCTACGGCCACACGCTGACCGCGCGGGAAGGGGCCGAGGTCTCGGAAGAGGACGCCGAGGCGCTGCTCATCTACGACCTGATCGCGGTGGCCCACGCCGTGAACGAGCACGCCCTCGTCCCGCTCACCCAGAACCAGTTCGACGCCCTCTGCAGCTTCGCGTTCAACCTCGGGCTCGATGCGTTCCGCACCTCGCAGGTGCTGAAGCGGCTCAACGCCGGCGAGACGGTGCAGGCCGCCTGCGCCATGGAGCTGTGGCGCAAGGCCGAGTTCCAGGGCCAGCGGATCGTGCTGGACGCCCTCGTTCGCCGCCGCTCGGCCGAGAAGGCGCTGTTCCTGACCCCGCCGGGGGACGCCTGGGTCCCGGCGCCGTCGCCGGTGCTGCGCCCGCTGGTGGACCTGGACGTCCGCGAGCTGATCCCGTCCGAGGCGCCGACCGAACTCGTGGCCTCGCTGGAGGGCGATCGGGTCGTCGTCAGCCGCGACGGCGAGCCGCTGGCCGTGCCGCCGCCGATCGAGGACGAGACGCCGGGCGGGGCGGTCCGCGCCGCCGCCGAGGCGGTGACCGCGCGCCTGCAGACCATCTTCCCCGAGAACGAACCGGAACCGGCGCCCGAGCCTCCCGCCGAGCCGGAAGCGGCCGAGCCTCACGAGGTGCGCCCGCAGGCCGATTTCGCGCCGCCGATCACCACCCTGGCCGACGGCGCGGACGAGGCTGAGACGACCGCGCCGCCGACCGTCACGACCTATCCGCAGGAGCCCGCAGCGCCCGAAGCGGCGCCTGAATGGTCCGAGGTCCCGCCCGAGGCCCCGGAGCGCCCCGAGGAGTTCCCCGAGGAGTTCCCCGAGGAGATCCCGGAGGAGATTCCGGAGGGCGCCCTGGAGGCTCCCGCGCCGGCCAACGACGCCAGTCTGGTCCTCGACGCTCCGTTCGAGGGGCGGCGGATCGTGATCGACGACATGGCGGTGCACGAGTTCATCCCCGCCCGTGTCGCCCCGCTGCCGCGCAGGAAGGAGGGCGGCCTGTTCGCCGAGGTCGCCCTGGCGCTGCTGGGTCTGGCCTTCTTTGGGTTCGGCATCTTCTGGGGCCTGAACGCCCGGGCCGGGGCGGTCGCGGCCTTCCCGAATCCGCTGCTGGTCGCCTGGGCGGCGGGGGTCGCCGGCGTGGGCTTCTTCGTGGTCGCCGTCTACCGCCTGCTGGAGCGCCTGGGCCGCCTGACCGAGCGGGACTAGCCGCTCTCGCACCCTTGGGCGACGCATGGTAACGCATCGCCCATGATCCCGAACCACGGACCCACCCTCGAATTCGGCCTCGGCGAGAGCGCGGACATGATCCGCGAGACGACGGCCCGCTTCGCCCAGGATAGGATCGCGCCGCTCGCGGCCGAGATCGACCAGACCAACAGCTTCCCGCGCGAGCTCTGGCCTCAGATGGGCGAGCTCGGCCTGCATGGGATCACCGTCGAGGAGGAATTCGGCGGCCTCGGCCTGGGCTACCTCGAGCACGTGGTGGCGATGGAGGAGGTCTCCCGCGCCTCGGCGTCGATCGGCCTGTCCTACGGCGCGCATTCGAACCTGTGCGTGAACCAGCTGCGCCGCTGGGGCACCGAGGAGCAGAAGCGCCGCTACCTGCCCAAGCTGATCTCGGGCGAGCATGTGGGCGCGCTCGCCATGAGCGAGGCCGGCTCGGGCTCGGACGTGGTCTCGATGCGCCTGCGCGCCGAGAAGAAGGGCGACCGCTACGTCCTGAACGGCACGAAGTTCTGGATCACCAACGCGCCCCACGCCGACACCCTGGTGGTCTACGCCAAGACCGACCCGGACGCCGACAGCCGCGGCATCACCGCCTTCCTGATCGAGAAGGACTTCAAGGGGTTCCGCGTCTCGCAGAAGCTGGACAAGATGGGCATGCGAGGCTCCGACACCGGCGAGCTGGTGTTCGAGGACTGCGAGGTCCCGGAAGAGAACGTCATGGGCCCGCTGAACGGCGGCGTGGGCGTGCTGATGAGCGGCCTCGACTACGAGCGCGCGGTGCTCGCCGCCGGGCCGCTGGGCATTATGCAGGCCTGCATGGACGTGGTCCTGCCGTACGTCCGCGAGCGCAAGCAGTTCGGCAAGCCGATCGGCTCGTTCCAGCTGATGCAGGGCAAGATCGCCGACATGTACGTCGCGCTCAATTCGGCGCGGGCCTACGTCTATGCGGTGGCCAAAGCGTGCGACGCCGGCATGACCACCCGTTTCGACGCCGCGGGCGCGATCCTGATGGCCAGCGAGAACGCGGTGAAGGTGGCCCTGGAGGCCATCCAGGCCCTGGGCGGGGCGGGCTACACTAAGGAGTACCCCGTCGAGCGCATGCTCCGTGACGCCAAGCTGTACGACATCGGCGCCGGCACCAACGAGATCCGCCGGTTCCTGATCGGGCGGGAGCTGCTGGGCGGATGAGGACGGCGGGAGTCCTGTTGGCGCTGGGGCTGGGGCTGGCGGGCTGCGCCACCGCGCCGCCGCCCGCCTGCCCGCCGGGCCAGGAGCACCTGCGCACCGCCCAGCTCTTCCTGGGCGGTGGCCGGCAAGGCCGCGCGCTGTCCCAGGACGAGATGGCGGCCTTCGTCGAGCAGGAGATCACCCCGCGGTTCGCCTCGGGCGTCACCGTGCTGGAGGGCGGGCGCCAGTGGCGGGGCCCCGAGAACCAGCTGATCCGCGAAGCGCAGAAGGTCGTGCTGATCGTCCTGCCGGCGAACGGCGCGCCCAAGCGGCTGGAGGCGGTGCGCGAGGCCTACAAGACCCGCTTCCAGCGCGACAGCGTCGTGGTGGTGACCCAAGCCGCCTGCGTGGCCTCGTAAGGGCTCAGCGCTTCTCGACCACCAGGCTCTGCTGGGCGATCCCGAAATAGCCGTCGGCGTCGGCGAGCCGCGTCATGGCCAGGCCTCCGCCATCCGTCGAGATCCAGCTCTGGGCATTGGACAGGATCCATTCGCCGCGCGGCGGCCGCGCCAGGCTGACGGTCAGGTCGCCGTTGATGTAGGTCCAGTCCTCGAACGGCAGGACCGAGGAGATGCCGTTCGAGAAGTCCGCCACCGCCGCGGCCCGCATGGCCGGCGAGAGGGCGTGGCCCGCGACGGTCGGCCGGTGCTGGCGGAACCAGCAGACGCCGGGCCCGTACTCGCCGAACCCGCCGCGCACCCGCCGCAGCTCGAAGTTGGCCCCGAAGTTGTTCGGCGTGCCGCTGCGCATCGGCAGGTCGGCGCAGGCCTCGGGCCGGGGCTCGTCGAGCGGCGGCAGGAAGTCCCCGTCGGTGGGGATGTCGGCCATGCGGACCTTCAGCGCCATGCCGCGGGTCACCTCGACGCCGCCGGCCGACAGCCGGACCTGCACCAGCTGGATCTTGCGGCCCTGTCGGACGACCTCGGTCTCGATGGCCAGCGCGGCGACGGGCACGGGCCGCAGCAGGTCGATGGTCAGGCGCGCGATCCGCATCGGAGCGGGGGCCTCCACCTGCTCGGCCGCCCAGGCGATCAGCGCCGACGGCGCACCGCCGTGCATCAGGCCCGGATCCCAGGGGCCGGCGGCCCAGGGGGTGGCGCGCGCGGTCGCGTGCGGAGGCGCGCCCTCCACCTCGAACACGGCGTCGGTCATGCGCTGGTCCGGGCGGCGTGGGCCTGGGCCAGCGCCTCGGCGGTGGCGGGATCGGCCGGGAAGAAGGTCTCGAGCGTCAGCTCGGAAAGGGTGATGTCCACGGCCGAGCCGAATACCGTGGTCGTGCTCCAGAAGGAAAGCAGTCTCTCGCCGGCCATGAGCTGGTACGGCGTGGCCACCAGGCCCAGGTCCTCGCCGCGCCGGTCGCTGGCGGGCGCGGGCGGGTAGCCTCGGACCTCCTCGAGCAGCGCGGCGAGCCCGTCGTCGGCGGTGAGGTCGAGCTGGCGGCGCAGGCGCTCGATCAGGTGCGCCCGCCACTCGGCGAGGTTGGCCGTGCGGGAGGCGAGTCCCCTCGGATGCAGGGCGAGGCGCACCACGTTCACCGGCTCGGCCAGCAGCTCGGGCGCGACGCCTTCCAGCAGCGGGGCCACGGCGGCGTTGGCGGCCACCAGGTTCCAGCGCAGGTCGACCGCGAGGGCGGGGTAGGGCTCGTGCCCCTTGAGGATCACCTCGACGGCGCGCCGCGCCTGGGCCAGGCCGGGGTCCGCCAGCGGCCGTTCGGGGAACACGGGGGCGAAGCCGGCGGCGACGAGAATGACGTTCCGCTCGCGCAGCGGGATCTCCAGCTGGTCGGCCAGCCGCAGCACCATCTCGCGGCTGGGCTGGGCCCGGCCGGTCTCCAGGAAGCTCAGGTGACGCGTGGAGATCTCGGCCTCGAGCGCCAGGTCCAGCTGGCTCATTCGCCGCCGCTGGCGCCAGGCGCGGATGTGCTCTCCCACAGGCTTGCCCGTCCCGATCATGGCCCGAGCCTAGCCGCGGGCCGCGCCGTGGGTCCATGACCTGCGAGGTAACGGAGGCGTCGTGGGTCCCGCCCCACATGCGAAGGGCCGCCCCTCGTCGGGGCGGCCCTTCCATAGTCGGTCCGCAGTGCGGGTTCCGAACCTGTTGCCGAAGCAATGACTTAGGCGCGGACCTCAAACGCGGAGGCCCAGGTCACGGTCACCGAACTACGGGTGGAACTATGAGACACTGGATCACCTCCTTTCAGCTGTTGAACAGGACGGGCAGCAATATGGGCGGTGGTTGGTTGCTCGGCAAACGCAGCCGTCAGCGCTATTCCGCCGCAGCCGTCCGCGCCCCGCCGAAGGGCGCCAGGCGCGCGCGCTCGGCCTCCTCCGCCAGCGAGGCGCGGCGGCGCAGCTCGGTCACCGGCCGCGTGAGCTTGGAAAGGGCGTCCCGGGTCGCCTGGTAGCCCGCCTCCACGGCGCGGTCGTAGGCCTTCCAGTCCCGGATCTCGATGCCCGCGACCTCGGGCAGGACGAGCACGTCCGTCGCCTCGCGCGCCGCCGCCAGGTCCCGGCCGGTCGAGACGGTGGCCGTGCGCATCAGCAGCGAGACGATCGGCGGGCCGTTGCGCCACTCGCCGGTGCGGAACCAGCGCCAGACCGAGGCGGGGCGGGCGACGTCGTCGGCGGTGATGCTGCGCGCGGTGGTCACGTCGACGCCGACGATGGGCCCGAGCTGTCCCGCCCGCATGACGTCGGCCGGGAAGTTCTTCATCACCGCCCCGTCCACCAGCACGTCGGCGCCGTCGGTGGCGGGCGGCAGCACGCCAGGCAGGGCGATGCTGGCCCTGAGCGCCTTCCTCAGCAGGCCGCGGCGGTGGAGGTGGTAGGCGCCGGTCGTCAGGTTCGAGGAGACGCAGAAGAACGGCAGCCAGAGGTCGGAGATCTGCACGTCGCCGAAATGCTGGGCCAGCCGCTCGCTGACCTTCAGCCCGTGGGTCATGGCCAGGATCGGGAAGGCGATGTCGTCCAGGGGGCTGGTGTCGACGAAGGCCTCGCGGATGCGCCGGTCCATCTCGGCGTCGTCCCAGCCCATGGCGACGCCGGCGGCGATGATCGCGCCCATGGAGACGCCGCCCACGAAGTCGATCGGCGCCCCGTGCTCGCGCAGCGCCCGGATCGCGCCCACGTGGGCGTAGGCCCGGGCCCCGCCGCCCGACAGCACGAGCCCCACCGACTGGCCGGTGAGCACACGCGCCAGCCGGCGCACGTCCTCGTCCGTGGATCGGCGCAGGTGGAAGAGCCGGGTGGCCCCGATGGCGTCCAGCCAGGCCTCGGAGCCGCGGGGCCGCAGGGTCCCGGCCGGTTGCAGCAGGATGAGGTCCACGAGCTGCTGGGCCTCGAGCGGGGAGGCGACCAGCCCGGCGGGATCCCCGCGCGGCGGGCGCCGGTCGCCCCGGCCCACCCGGAACAGGCGGTCCACCTGGCGCGCCACGACGTGCCGCCAGCCGCCGTCGTCCGCCTCGGCCACGTAGAGCACGAAGTCGTGCGCGCGCTCGACCTCGGAGAACCATTCGGTCGGGGCGCTGGCGGCTTCCACGCCCACGGTCGTCACCGAATAGCCCAGGCGGCCGATCTCGCGCTCCAGGCGCTCGACCGTGGGCCGCAGGGCGCCCGGCTGGCCCACGGGCGTGAACCCGAACACCGACGGCTCGCCCATCGGCCCCCGGCTCGCCGCCTGGCGGGTCCTGAGGATCATCAGCCGGGCGAGTTCGGTCATCACCGAGGCGTCCGCCTGGCAGGCGTCGAGGAAGACGTCGCGCGGCAGGGCGATCACCTCGGAATCGCGCAGGGCCACGACGTCGGCCGAGTGCGGTACGCCCGCCACCAGCGCCATCTCGCCGGCCGGCTCCCCCGGGCGGATCACCCCGAGGAACTGCGGCTCCTGGCCCGCCTCGCGCCGGAAGGCGCCGAGCCGTCCGGCCCTCAGGATGAACAGCTGGTCGGCCGGATCGCCCGCCGCGTAGAGGGTCTGGCCGCCGGGCAGCGAGAACCAGATCGCCGCCTCGCGGGCGCGTTCCTGGCGGAAGAGCCGGGCGAGCGCAGAATCGGCCGGGATTTCAGGCAGCATGGGGGAGCCTAGCGCCGCGGCGCGCCGGGGGCTATCAGCTTGCCGGAAGAGGAGTGAGACCGAATGCCCAATCCCATCGCCGACCCGCTCGTCGAAGGCGTCGACGTCAGCGCCACCTCCGGCCTCGTGCGGCTGGACTCCACGGCCGAGGGCGTGGTGGTCGTCACCCTCAACCGGCCCCAGCGGAAGAACGCCTTCGACGCCGACCTGATCTCGGCGATGGAGGAGGCCTTTTCGACCCTGCACGCGCAGGAGCACGTGCGGGTGGTGTTCGTGCGTGGCGCGGGCGGGATGTTCAGCGCCGGCGCCGACCTGGAGTGGATGCGCGCCGCCGCCGACCGCTCCGAGGCCGACAACCGCGACGACGCCTTCCAGATGGCCAAGATGCTGAAGGCGCTGTGGGACATCCCGGCGCTGACGGTGGCCCTGGTGGAGGGCGGGGCGTTCGGCGGCGGCGCGGGCGTCGCGGCCGCGTGCGACCTGGCGATCGCCACGGCGGACGCGAAGTTCAGCTTCTCCGAGGTCCGGCTGGGCCTGGTGCCGGCCACCATCAGTCCGTACGTCGTCCAGGCGATCGGCCCGCGCGCCGCCCGCGGCCTGTTCGCCACGGCGCGCACCTTCGACGCCGCCTACGCCGAGAAGATCGGCCTCGTCACCGAGGTGGTGGCCGACGCGGCCGAGCTGAACAAGGCCATGGACCGGGTGATCGACCACATCCTCTCGTGCGCGCCGGGCGCCGTGGCCGACTCCAAGCGGCTGGTGCACGACGTCTACGGCCACCGGATCGATCACGGCCTGATGGACATGACCGCCCACCGCATCGCCGCCGCCCGCGTCGGCGAGGAAGGGCAGGAGGGCGTCCGCGCCTTCCTCGAGCGGCGCAAGCCGTCCTGGGCCCAAGGCTGACGGACGCGGCGGCCTGAGGCGGGCCGCCGCACTTTCCAAGGACCGCGCCGGGCCGTAATCCCAGGGCATGGCGCTGCACATGATCAAGCTGGTGGTCGGCTGCGACACCGTCGAGGACCTGCTCGACTGGCGGCGCGCCCACGCCCGCGCGGGCGAGCCCTGGATCCTGCGCACCCGGCAGACGCCCAAGCGCGCCGCCGAGATGCTGGACGGCGGCTCTGTCTACCGGGTCTTCCGCGGGAACATCCTCTGCCGCCAGCGCATCCTCGGCATCGAGACGGTGGGGGAGGGCGTGACCGCCCGCTGCCAGGTGACCCTGGACGAGGCCATCGTGCGGGTGGCGCCGACGCCCCGGCGCGCCTTCCAGGGCTGGCGCTATCTCGATCACAAGGACGCCCCGCCCGATCTCGACGAGGAGGCGTTCGGGGAGATTCCCCCCGAGCTGGCCCGCCAGCTACGCGAGGCCGGCGCCTGGTGATGCGCATGGAAAAGGGCCCCCTCCCGTCGGAGAGGGCCCTTCGCGTCAGGACCGGCCGGCCGGTCCCGCCGCTCAGCGCCGGCCTCCCTCGGACGGGAGGGACGCCGGCGTGATCTCGTCCTAGATGATCCAGTCCGTGGCCTTCACCTCGGCGGCCGAGACCTTCTCCAGCGTGGTCACGAAGGTCCCCCACTGGTCGCCCGCGGCGGCGCCGTCGGTGTCGAAGTAGACCCAGGTGTCGCCCTGGCCGTTGTCGATCAGCTTCACGTAGCCGTCGGCGACGGGGTTCGAGCCTGTGTAGCCGGCCGCGTCGAGCAGGCCGCTCACGTCCAGCTTGTCCACGCCGGCCTCGAAGTCGGTCACCTTGGAGGCGTTCCAGGGCAGGTTGTCGAACACGAAGCGGTCTGCTCCGGCGCCGCCGGTCATGACGTCGGGGCCGTAGCCGGCGTTCAGGGTGTCGGCCCCGTCGCCGCCGGTCAGCTCGGCGCCCCACCGGTCGGAGACCAGCTCCACGCCCGGCGCGGCCGGCGCGGGAGCCTCGGCCGCAGGCGCTTCGCCCGAGCCCAGCAGAGCGTCCGCCGTCAGCCCTTCGGCCGGCACGCCCATGAGGTGCGCGACGTAGAGGGGCCACTCGCCGCCGAAGCCGTCGGGATCGACGCAGACCTTGGTCCCGCCTGCACCGTCGTCGAACAGCCACAGCCGGCCGTCGGCGACGGGATCGGCGCCGCTGTAGCCGTCCATCAGGGCCGACAGGTCCAGCTTGTCCACGCCGACCTGGAAGTCCTGGATCTCGGTCGGCGACCAGGGGAAGGTCTTGAAGACGAAGACGTCGCCGCCCGCACCGCCGGTCATCAGCTCGCCGCCGTTGCCGGCCGTGAGCGTGTCGGCGCCGGCGCCGCCGGTCATCACGTCGCCGAACGCCTGCGAGGTCAGGGTGACCCCGTCGCCGGAGGCGGGCGGGACCGGAATCTCGCCGGTCGGCGGCGTGGACGTCGGAGGCGTGGAAGCCGGCGGCTCGACGGGGGGTTGGCTGCCCGTGCCGTCGCCCAGCGCATAGGCGCGGATGTAGTCGATCTTGAACTCGGCCGGCAGCGCCGCGCCGTCGATGGCCCCGCCCCAGCCGCCGAGGGCCAGGTTGGCGATCATGAACATGGGCTTGTTCATGTCGGCCGGGGTCGCCGAGCGGAACACTTCGACGTTGTCGAGGTACCAGACGATCTCGGTGGGGGTCCACATGGCCCCGTAGGTGTGGAAGCCGTCGGCGGTGTCGGGAACGTACGAGAGCTGGCCGTCGGCGGAGTGGCCGCCCAGGCTCGAGTGCTGGGTCGTCCACAGGCCGTTGGGATCGGACGTCAGGGTCTCCATCACGTCCAGCTCGGGCGGCCAGGAGCCGTCGGCCGGGATCAGCCAGAAGGCCGGCCAGGCGCCCGCCGCGCTGGGGATGTCGGCCCGCATCTCGAAGTAGCCGTAGGTCTGGCTGAAGGTCTCCTTCGTGGTGATCATCCCCGAGGTGTAGCCGTAGCCGAAGATCTCGCCGTTGGTGCTGGGCTTGGCCCAGATCGACAGGGTGCCGTCGGCGTTGTTCACGAACGGGCTCTCGGCGAAATCGCCATCGTGGCCGCGGAAGTACGGCGAGGTGTAGATCTGCTTCTCGTCGTTGCTGATCAGGGTGTACGAGCCCGTGCCCTGTTCCCCCTGGTAGCCGAAGTCCGGCCGCCACAGGCCCGTCGGGTTGCTCTGGGCGTCCCAGAGCGACAGCGGGCCGGAGAACTCGTCGCCGAAGGTCTTGGCGCCGAGGGTGGAGGCGTCCAGCTCGAGCTGGAAGTTGGCGGCGGTGAACTGTCCGACCGTGACGCCCCGGAACACGAGGCCGTCGCCGCCGCCCAGGTCCAGCTTCACGTCCGCGCCGTCCTGGCTCATGCGGGCCTTGACCTGCTCGAAGCTGGAGAGGCCGGCCTTGAGGCGCAGCTTGTCCTCGCCGACGTTGAAGTCCTGGATGACGTCGTTGCCTTCGCCCTTCACCACGACGAAGACGTCGGCGCCGGCGCCGCCGATCAGGATGTCCTGGCCGAAGCCGCCGTAGATCTGCTGCGAGCCGCCCTGGCCCTCGATGATGTTGTCCAGTGCGTTGCCCGCGCCGTAGATGCCGTCGTTGCCGACGGTCAGGTTCTCGATGTGCGGGTGGTCGGCCAGCTTGACGCTCGACCAGGCGACGATCCTGTCCACGCCGCCGCCGGCGGCCTCGACGATCGTCGTGTTATGTCCCTGCAGGTAGTAGGTGTCGTCGCCGGCGCCCCCGGCGCCCTTGTCGCCCTGGCCCAGCCACAGCGAATCCCGGCCAGCCGTGCCGGTGATGGTTTCCGCGGCGTTCGAGCCGAAGAAGTCGGCGGCGGGCGCGAGCGTCTGCGCGGCGGCCGAGCCGTCGTACTTGAAAAGCGACATCAGTAGGTCTTCCCGTCCGAAGTGTTGTGGCGGCCCCGACGCCGCCGTCGTCTGCGAAGCCCGTCCGCGTCGCAGCACCGGGAAAGTGGAAGGGAAGACGGTTTATGTCGTCTTGCGGTTTGTCACAGGTTGACTCGGTTGCAATTCGCGTTTCGCAGCAACCTGCACGCGTAGACTGATAGAGTTGCGGCGTATGAAATGGTCAAGCTTGCTGACTAAGTTGCTATCGACGCGCCACTTTTTCGGAAACAAGCGCTGCCTTATTGCGTCGACGGTTCGAGTAATGGTGAAGCTTGTTCTTGGCCCGGATCGTAGCTCTACTGTGGCGCCTTGCCGCAGTGGCGCTGTGGCCGCCTGCCGCATGCGACCCGTGCGACGCCTGCGGCAGGTGGTCTCGAATCGGCCTCAGGCGGCGAAGATCCAGCCCTCCGGCAGGGCGTAGGCGGACACCCCGACCAGTACGATGGCGTCGCCCGCGCCCAGGGTGACGACGGTGTCGGCGCCCACCTGGCTGACGCTCCAGGGCGTTCCGGCCAGGACCTGCACGCGATCGCCCTCGGCCGCATTGAAGTCGAGGATCCGGTCCAGGCCCGCCCCCTGGAAGCTGTGGAACACGTCGGCCCCGGCGCCGCCCGAGAGCGTGTCATCGCCCCGGTCGCCGGCGATGAAGTCGTCGCCGTCCCCGCCCTGGATCAGGTCGTGACCCTGGCCGCCGCGCACGACGTCATTCCCGGCGCCGCCGTCGAGGGTGTCGTTCCCGAGGTTGCCCAGGACCGCATCGCCCCCGTCCTCGCCGAAGAGGCGGTCGTTCCCCTGGCCGCCCACCACCCAATCGCCGCCGCCGCCGCCGTAGATGGTGTCCTCGCCCCAGTTGCCGTGTGTGTCGTCGAAGCTGTCGCCGCCGTAGATCAGGTCGGCGCCGTCGCCGCCGCGCAGGGTGTCCGATCCCCCGCCGCCCTGCAGGGTGTCGGCCGCCCCGCCGCCCTGCAGGAAGGAGCCCTCGGCCGGGGCGACAAGGTTCAGGCCGCCGTATCCTCCGCCGGACGAGGGCGGGGCGGCCGGCGCATCGCCCAGCGCATAGGCGCGGATGTAGTCGATCCTGAACTCGGCCGGCAGCGCCGCGCCGTCGATGGCCCCGCCCCAGCCGCCGAGGGCCAGGTTGGCGATCATGAACATCGGCTTGTGCATGTCGGCCGGGGTCGCCGAGCGGAACACCTCGACGTTGTCCACGTACCAGACGATTTCGCCCGGCCCCCACAGCGCCCCGTAGGTGTGGAAGCCGTCGGCGGTGTCGGGCGTGTAGTTCAGCTGTCCGCTAGAGGCGTGGCCGCCGATGGAGGAGTGCTGCGTCGTCCAGGTCCCGCGCGGATCGTGGGTGAGCGCCTCCATGACGTCCAGCTCCGGCGGCCAGGAGCCGTCGGCCGGCAGCAGCCAGAAGGCCGGCCAGGCGCCCGCGGCGTCCGGCAGGTCCGCCCGCATCTCGAAGTAGCCGTAGGTCTGGGCGAAGCTGGGCTTGGTCGAGATCAGGCCCGAGGTGTAGCCGTATCCGAAGATCTCCGGGTTCGCGCTCGCCCGGGCGGTGATCGTGAGCACGCCGCCGGCCTGCGAGAAGGGCGTCTCGGCGAAGTCGCCGTTGTGGTCGCGAAAATACGGCGAGGTGTAGATCTGCTTCTCGTCGTTGCTGACGAGGGTGTAGCTGCCGACCCCCTGAGGCCCCTGGTAGCCGTAGTCGGGGCGCCAGACCCCGCCCGGATTGCTCTCCGGATCCCAGAGGGAGAGGGCGCCCGAGAACTCGTCGCCGAAGGTGCGGGCGCCCAGCGCCGCCGGGTCGAGCTCCAGCTGGAAATTGGCCGCGGTCAGCTGGCCCGCGGACAGGTTGCGGAAGATCAGGCCGTCGCCGCCCCCGAGGTCGAGCTTCACGTCCGTCCCCGCCTGGGAGAGCCTGGCCTGGACCTGCGCGAAGCTGGAGAGCCCGGCCTTCAGCCGCACCTTGTCCTCGGCGGCGTTGAAGTCCTGGATGACGTCATTGCCTTCGCCGCGATGGACGATGAAGACGTCGGCGCCGGCGCCGCCGATCAGGACGTCCTGGCCGAAGCCGCCGTAGACCTGCTGGCCGCCCGGGCCGCCCTCGACGATGTTGTCCAGCGCATTGCCGGCCGCGTAGAGCCGGTCCCCGGAAACGGAGAGGTTCTCCACATAGGGATGGTCGGCGAGCGTCACGCTGTGCCAGGCGGTGATCTTGTCCACGCCGCCGGCCGGGCCCTCGACCACACGGTCCAGCCGCGACTTCAGCCAATAGGAATCGTCGCCGGCGCCGCCGCTCATCACGTCGGCGGGACCGCCCCAGAACCCCTCGGCCGCGGACGTCCCGCTCAGGACGTCGGCGCCGGGCGTGCCGTAGAACTGCACCACCGGCGCGGCGGTCTCGACGGCCACCGAGCCGTCGTACTTGAAGAAGGCCATGAACTTCGATCCCGACTCCCGGCGAGCCCTTCGCCGGCGCGCGGGAGCCTAGAGGTGCGGCGGGCCGCAGCCCTCCGGCGCCGATTGTCGTGCGGCGAGGGGCCGCGGGAGGCCTCTAGACGGCCATGTTGTCGATCAGCCGGGTCCGTCCGAGGACGGCGGCCGCCAGGAGGCGGGCGGGACGGTCCACCGGGCCGGGTCCGAGGCGCGAGAGGTCGCCGGCGTCGCGCACCTCCACATAGTCGATCCGCCCGAAGCCGGCCGCCGCGAGCGCCTCGGCCGCGCGCGCCTCGACCGCCGCTACGGCCTCGCCGGCGTTCAGGGCGGCGATCGCCTCGCGCATCACCTGGTTCAGCCGCGCCGCCACCGGCCGCTCCTCGGCGGCGAGGTAGGCGTTGCGCGAGGAGAGGGCGAGGCCGTCGTCGGCCCGCGCGGTCGGGCCGCCCACGATCTCCACGGGCATGTCGAGGTCGCGGACCAGGCGCCGGATCACCTGGAGCTGCTGGTAGTCCTTCTCGCCGAAGACCGCGACGTCGGCCTGGACCTGGTTGAGCAGCTTGGTCACCACGGTGGCGACGCCCGTGAAGTGGCCCGGCCGCGCCTGACCGTCCAGCGGCTCTGAGACGCCGGCCACGGTGACGGTGGTCGCGAAGCCCTCGGGGTACATCTCGGCCAGGGTCGGGGCGAACAGCAGGTCGCAGCCGGCGCTCGCCAGGAGGGCGGCGTCGCGCGCCTCGTCCCGGGGGTAGGCGTCGAAGTCCTCGTTCGGGGCGAACTGGGTCGGATTGACGAATACGCTCGCCACCACCCGCTGCGCCCTGGTCCGGGCCAGGCGCACCAGCGACAGGTGGCCCTCGTGCAGCGCGCCCATGGTGGGGACGAAGCCTACCCGCTCTCCGCCGGCCTTCCAGGCGGCGACCCGGGCGCGGAGCTCGGCGACGGTGCGGACGATCGGCAGCGGCATGGCCGGGCTTATGGCGAGGGGCGGGGCCCAAGTCCATCCACAGCCCGCGATGATCCGCGCGTTGACGGCGCTCGGCGGCGCGGGCTCACGTAGCATAGGTGAGTCGGTTAACGACTCTTGGGCTGTGGGAGCTGAGGGGCATGGGCCAGGCCAGCGTTATCGTGGTCGGCAACGAAAAGGGCGGTGCGGGCAAGTCCACCATCGCCATCCACATCGCGACCGCGCTGCTGCACGGCGGAGCGAAGGTCGCGGTGCTCGACCTGGATCTGCGCCAGCAGACCCTGGGCCGGTTCTTCGCGAACCGTCGCGCCTGGCTGGCGGCGAACGGGGCCGAGGCGCCCATGCCGGTCGAGCACGCCATCAGCTCGGCGGGGGACGCGCTGGCCAAGGCGCCCGACGCCGAGCAGCTCGCGCGCTTCGAGGCCGCCTTCGCCGAGGTGGCGGGGGAGGCTGACTTTGTGCTGATCGACACGCCCGGCAGCGACACGGCGATCAGCCGGGCCGCTCACGGCCTCGCCGACCTCATCGTCACCCCGATGAACGACAGCTTCGTCGACTTCGACATGCTGGGTCAGGTCGACCCGGTGACGCTCGAGCTGAAGCGCCACAGCCTCTATTCCGAGACCGTGTGGAACAGCCGCAAGGAGCGGGCGACCCGCACCGGCAAGCAGATCGACTGGGTGGTGCTGCGCAACCGTCTGGCCCCGACCGAAGCCCGCAACCGCAAGCGCCTGGACGAGCGGGTCACGGCGCTTTCCCGCAAGGTCGGCTTCCGCGTCGGCCCCGGCCTGCGCGACCGGGTGATCTACCGCGAGCTCTTCCCGTTCGGCCTGACGGTGGCAGACCTGTCGCCGGCGATCCGCCCCGTGGCCATGTCGCTGCAGCACGTGGCCGCGCGGCAGGAACTGCGGGCGCTGATGAGCGCGCTCGGCTTCACGGGTCTGGACGAGAGCGAGAGGATGGCGGCGGAATAGCCGGATGCTCGGCTATCTCGCCCTGGGGTTCCTGCTCCTGGGCCTGTTCCTCTTCGCATCGCGCGGCAAGCCCGTCCTGAAGCGCCGCGAGTGGCGGTTCCTGTCGGCCGCGGCGGCGGTGGTCTGCTTCGCCGGCGCCGCCTACGCGGGCGTCCGCGGCGGCTGGGGCCTGGCGATCGTGCTGGTGGTCGTGGGGCTGGGCTTCGCGGTCTCGACGCGCCGCACGGGCGCGGCGCCCGCGCCGTCGGCCCGCATGTCCGCCGCCGAGGCTCGCCGGATCCTGGGGGTGGAGGAGGGCGCTTCTCCGGCCGAGATCCAGGCGGCCTACACCCGGCTGATGCGCCTGGCCCACCCCGACAAGGGCGGCACGGCGGGCCTGGCGGCCCAGCTCAACGTCGCCCGGGACCGGCTGCTGGGCCGCTGACCCCACAGAAAAAGGCCCCGGGCGAGCCTGGGGCCTTTTCCTCTCTCCATTCAGGTCCCGCTCACGCCCTGGGCGGCAGGACCATGCAGGGCTGCTTCTTGGCTTTCAGCGCCCGGCAGGCGTCCTTGGCGGCCTTCTCCGAGAAGCCGGAGAAGCGCGAGCGGTACTTGCCGCCGGACTTCTCGGCGACGCCCTTGGCCTTGCCGAAGTGCTTGCCGAAGCGCTTCTCGACGATGGAGAGCTGCTCCTTGGCGTCGGACCGGCTCGAGAACGACCCGACCTGGACCGTCCACTTGCCCTTCTCGACGATCTCGACCTTCGAGGCGCGGATCGGCGGAGCGGTCGAGGCGAGCACGATCTTCATGCTGTCCTCGTCGCCCTGGGCGGTCTGCGGCTGAACGCGGCCGCCCGTCATCGGGGACTCGAAGAAGCTCTGGGCCACCTGGATGTCCTCGCCGCGAGCGCGGCGGTCCAGGACCTCGAAGCCGGTCAGCAGCAGGCTCTCGGCGTTGTTGTCCCGGGCGCGGCTGGTGGGGCCGCCCAGGACCACCGCGATGAGGCGGCGGCCGTCGCGCACGGCCGACGCGGCCAGGTTGAAGCCCGAGGCGTTGATGAAGCCGGTCTTCAGCCCGTCGACGCCGTCCATCCGGTGCAGCAGGCCATTGTGGTTGCGCATCGTCTGGCCGCGGAAGTTGAAATACTGGAGGCTGAACAGCTTGTAGTACTGCGGGTAGTCCCGCATCACCGCCCGCGACAGGATCGCGATGTCACGCGCCGTCGAGACCTGGCGGCTGTCGGGCAGGCCCGAGGCGTTGGCGAAGTTGGTGTCGGTCATGCCGAGCTCGCGCGCCCGCAGGGTCATCAGCGCAGCGAAGCGCTGCTCGGTGCCCGCCAGCTTCTCGGCGAGGGCGACGGCCGCGTCGTTGGCCGACTTGGTGGCAAGGGCCTTCATGGCCTCGTCCACCGAGATGGAGTCGCCGGCCCGCACGCCCAGCTTCGTCGGCGGCTGGGCCGCCGCGCGCGGCGAGAAGACGACCCGGTCGTCCAGGTCGATCTTGCCCGAGGCCAGCGCCTCGAAGGTCAGGTACAGCGTCATGACCTTGGTGATCGACGCCGGGTACCGGGGGCTGTCGGCCCGGTTCTCGTACAGAACCTCGCCCGTCTTCGCGTCCACGACGATGGCCGCGTACTTCGACGAGGTCTGCGCGAGCATCTGATAGGGGATCTGCGCCTGCGCAGGGGGCGCCATCGCGCCGAACGCCGCGGCGGCGGCAAGACCCAGGGAAAGCACAAGGCGGCGGGCGTGCTGGAACATGCTTCGTCCGTCGAATCAAAGCGTTGGGGCGGCTACGGCGCCGCCGTGAGCTGCCTACCATGACAGCCGTAGCCTTGATGCAGAGTAAACAGATGTTGAAAGGACGAATTGCCGCGCCTGCGCAGGACGTGTGCAGACGGTCATTGTGCGCTGCACAATTTCCTTGACTGCTGCACTGCAACATGGGACAAGAGCCTACGTTTCCGTTGGGGCATTGCGCCTCGCAAGTCCGCTTCCTCCCCATTCGTCAGGAGTTCGCCCCATGGCCGCCGCCGAAGCCGCTAAGACCACCGTCGAACAGTTCACCACCGCCAGCAACGTCGCCTTCAAGGACGGCGTCGAGAAGACCCTGGCCGCGCTGAACGAGATGAACGCCCACTCCAAGCAGAACCTGGAAGCCGTGGTCGCCTCGGTGACCGCCGCCACCAAGGGCGCCGAAGCCCTGGGCGCGCAGGCGATGGCCTTCTCCAAGAGCGCCTTCGACAACCAGGTGAACGCGGCCCGCTCGCTCGCCGGCGCCAAGAGCGTCCAGGAAGTGATGGAGCTGCAGTCCGCCTTCGCCAAGACCGCCCTCGAGACCTACATGGCCGAGATGGGCAAGATGACCGAGACGGTGTCGGCCTCGATGAAGGAATCGATGAAGCCGCTCAACGAGCGGATGACCGCCGCCGTCGAGAAGCTGCAGGCCGTCCGCTAGGACCATCCGCGAGTTCGATCGAGACGAGGGCCGGCCCGCAAGGGACCGGCCCTTTTCTCATGCCCTTTTCTCATGGGCGGGCGGGCGCTAGAGGTTCGGCCATGTCGAACATCGAACAGCGCCTGGCCGAGCTGGGCATCACCCTTCCGCAGCCCACCGCCCCGGTGGCCAACTACGTTCCGTTCGTCCGCGTCGGCGACCTCGTCCATATCTCGGGGCAGGTCTCGGTCGACGCCTCGGGCGGGATCAAGGGCGTCGTCGGCGAGGACGTGGACGCCGAGACCGCCAAGCGCGCCGCGCGGCTGTGCGGGATCAACCTGCTGGCCCAGATGAAGGCGGCCTGCGACGGCGACCTCGGCAGAGTGCGCCGGGTGGTGAAGCTGGGCGGCTTCGTGCAGGCCGGCCCGGACTTCTTCGACATCCCCCAGGTGGTGAACGGGTGCTCGGACCTGATGGTCGAGGTGCTCGGCGATGCTGGCCGGCACGCCCGCTCGGCCGTGGGCGTCTACCGCCTGCCGCTCAACTTCGCCGTCGAGGTCGACGCGGTGGTGCAGCTGTCGTGAGATCGCGCTTCGGCGAGGCCTGGGACCTTCTCTTCCACCCGCCGATCGCGCACCGGGGGCTCTGGAGCCCCGACGGGCCGCCCGAGAACTCGCTCTCTGCGTTCCAGGCGGCCTGCGCCGCCGGCTACGGCATCGAGCTGGACGTCCAGCTCAGCGCCGACGGCGAGGCGGTGGTCTTCCACGACGAGACGCTGGAGCGGATGACCGGCCGGCCCGGCCGGGTCCGGGACCTGTCGGCCGCCGACCTCGCCGACCTGCGCCTGAAGGGCTCGGACGAGAAGATCCCCACGCTGCTCGAGACCCTGGCCATCGTCGGCCACCGCGCCATGGTCCACGTCGAGCTGAAGACCCCGCCGGGCGAGGTGGGCCCGCTGGAGCGGCGGGTGCACGAGGTGATCGCCGACCACAACGGTCCGCTCTGCGTGATCGGCTTCAATCCCTATTCCCACGCCTGGTTCGCCGAGCGCTATCCCGGCGTCCTGCGGGGCCTGGACAGCTATTCCTACAAGGACCGCAAGGAGATGCCGCCCGAGCTGCGGCGGGCCTTCGCCGGGCTGGAACACGTGGCCATCGCCCGGCCGCATTTCCTCGCTCTGGGTCTCGACATGCTGCCCAGCGAGAACGCCGCCCGCCTGCGGGCCGAGGGAATGCCGGTGATCGCCTGGACCGTCCGCGAGCCCGAGCAGTGGGAGGCGGTGAAGGACGGCTGCGACAACCTGATCTTCGAGGGGTTCAGGGCGTGAGCCTGAAGCCGGCGGTGAACGTCTCCCGCCGCATCGCCGACATCGGCCGCGAGGCTTGGGACGCCTGCGCCAGGAACCCCGCGCACCTCGGCAATCCCTTCATCCACTACGACTTCCTGGACGCGCTCGAGGCGGCCGGATGCGCCGTCGAGCGCCAGGGCTGGGGACCGCACCACCTGTCGGTGGAGGACGAGGCGGGGAGGGTGGCGGCGGTCATGCCGCTGTACCTGAAGTCCCACAGCCAGGGAGAGTACGTCTTCGATCACGCCTGGGCCGACGCCTACGAGCGCGCCGGCGGGAGCTACTATCCCAAGCTGCTGTCGGCTGCGCCCTTCACCCCGGCGACGGGGCCGCGGCTGCTGGTCCGCCCCGACGTCCCGGCGGGCGAGGCGAGGGCGCTCCTGCTGGGCGGGGCGCTGACGGTCTGCGAGCGGTACGGCGCCTCGTCGCTGCACGTGAACTTCCCGACCGAGGCGGAGTGGCGCTGGATGGGCGACCAGGGCCTGGGGCTGCGCGAGGGCCAGCAGTACCACTGGCGGAACCGCGGCTACCGCGACTTCGAGGACTTCCTGGGCGCGCTGTCGTCCGGCCGGCGCAAGACGATCCGCCGCGAGCGACGCGAGGCGCAGGCGCCGGTGGAGATCGTCCGCCTCACCGGCGGCGACCTCACGGAAGAGCACTGGGACGCCTTCTTCGGCTTCTACATGGACACCGGCTCGCGCAAGTGGGGCCGGCCGTACCTGACGCGCCCGTTCTTCTCGCTGCTGGGCGAGCGGATGGCCGACCGGGTGCTGCTGGTCATGGCCCGGCGCGAGGGGCGCTGGGTCGCGGGCGCCCTGAACCTGATCGGCGACGACTGCCTCTACGGCCGCCACTGGGGCTGCGTGGAGGAGATCCCCTTCCTGCACTTCGAGCTCTGCTACTACCAGGCCATCGAGTGGGCCATCGCGCAGGGCCTCGAGAGGGTCGAGGCCGGGGCCCAGGGCCAGCACAAGATCGCCCGCGGCTACCTGCCCACGCCGGTCTACTCGGCCCACTACATCGCCGATCCCGCGCTCCGCGGACCCGTCGAGCGCTTCCTCGAGCAGGAGCGGGCGGGCGTGGAGGAGGAGATCGAATGGCTCGCCGAGGAGTTCTCGCCGTTCCGGCAGGGCGGCTGATTTGCTACGAGCGCTGGGTTGATCAGGAGTGACCCATGCTGGACGGCGCCTACGACCCCGACAACATCTTCGCGAAGATCCTGCGCGGCGAGATGGCCTGCGCCCGGGTGTTCGAGGACGAGCACGTCTTCTCGTTCATGGATGTCTTCCCGCAGTCCAGGGGGCACACGCTGGTGATCCCCAAGCACACGACGGCGCGCAATCTGCTGGAGGAGGAGCCCGAACGCCTCTCCCACCTGATCCTGGGCGTCCAGCGGGTGGCCAAGGCGGTGCGGGCCGCGCTGAACCCCGACGGCCTGGTGATCACCCAGTTCAACGGCGCGCCGGCGGGCCAGACGATCTACCACCTGCACGTCCACATCATCCCGCGCTGGGAAGGCGTGCCGGTGGGCCGCCACGCCTCGGGCGGCATGGCCGACATGGATGAGCTGAAGGCGCTGGCCGAGCAGATCTCGGCGAAGATCAGCTGACGCGACAAGGCCCCGGAGATCGCTCTCTGCGATCGCTCTCCGGGGCCCTTCGCTTTTCCTCGTAGACCGCCGCTCAGTCGACCGGCTCGGTCTCCTCGGCGGGCTTCTCGACCACCGGGGCGCCGGGTTCGCGGGTCTGGCCCTCGATCTCGAACGCCAGCTTGCCGTCCTTGAGCACCACCTTGACGTGGCCGCCCTTGGTGAGCCGGCCGAACAGGATCTCGTCGGCCAGGGGCTTCTTGATGTTCTCCTGGATGACCCGGGCCAGCGGCCGGGCGCCGTAGAGCTCGTCGAAGCCGTTCTTGGCCAGCCAGTCGGCGGCCTCGTCGTCCGTCTCGATGGTGACGTGCCGGTCCGCCAGCTGGGCCTCCAGCTGCATGACGAACTTGAGCACCACCTGCCGGATGATCTCGGGCGTCAGCGCGTGGAAGTGCACGATCGCGTCGAGGCGGTTGCGGAACTCGGGCGTGAACTGCCGCTTCAGCGCCTCTTCCACCTCGTCGTCCTGCTTGCCGCGGCCGAAGCCGATGGCGTTGCGCTGGGCGTCGGCGGCGCCGGCGTTGGTGGTCATGATCAGGACCACGTTGCGGAAGTCGATCTTCTTGCCGTTGGAGTCGGTCAGCTGACCGTGGTCCATGACCTGCAGGAGGATGTTGTAGACGTCCGGGTGAGCCTTCTCGATCTCGTCCAGCAGGACCACGGCGTGCGGATGCTGGTCGACCGCGTCGGTCAGCAGACCCCCTTGGTCGAAGCCGACGTAGCCGGGAGGCGCGCCGATCAGGCGGCTGACCGTGTGGCGCTCCATGTACTCCGACATGTCGAACCGCAGCAGCTCGATGCCGAGGGTGCCGGCCAGCTGGCGGGCGGTCTCGGTCTTGCCGGTGCCGGTCGGGCCCGTGAACAGGTAGCAGCCGATCGGCTTGTTCGCGTCGCGCAGGCCGGCCCGGGCCATCTTCATGGCGGCGGACAGCTGCTCGATGGCCTCGTCCTGGCCGTAGACCGCGCGCTTCAGGTCGCCTTCCAGCTGCTTCAGCGCTTCGGTGTCGGACTTCGACACCGACTTGGGCGGGATCCGGGCGATCTTGGCGACGACCGCCTCGACCTCCTTCACGCCCAGGGTCTTCTTCCGCCTGCCCTCGGGGAGCAGCATCTGCGAGGCGCCGGCCTCGTCGATGATGTCGATCGCCTTGTCGGGCAGCTTGCGGTCGGTGATGTACTTCGCCGACAGCTCCACCGCCGCCTTGATGGCGTCGTTCGTGTACCGGAGCTTGTGGAACTCCTCGTAGTAGGACTTCAGCCCCTTCAGGATCTTGATCGTGTCGTCGATCGTCGGCTCGTTCACGTCGATCTTCTGGAAGCGCCGGACGAGGGCCCGGTCCTTCTCGAAGTGCTGGCGGAACTCCTTGTAAGTCGTCGAGCCCATGCAGCGCAGCGTGCCCGAGGCCAGCGCCGGCTTCAGCAGGTTCGAGGCGTCCATGGCCCCGCCCGAGGTGGCGCCGGCGCCGATCACCGTGTGGATCTCGTCGATGAACAGGACCGCGTCGGGGTGGTTCTCCAGCTCCTTGACGACCTGCTTCACGCGTTCCTCGAAGTCGCCGCGGTAGCGCGTGCCGGCCAGCAGCGCGCCCATGTCGAGCGAGAAGATGGTCGCGTTCGCCAGGACCTCGGGGACCTGCTTGTTGACGATCTTGCGCGCCAGCCCCTCGGCGATGGCGGTCTTGCCGACGCCGGGGTCGCCCACCAGCAGCGGGTTGTTCTTGGTGCGCCGGCACAGGATCTGGATGCAGCGCTCGACCTCGGCCATCCGGCCGATCAGCGGGTCGACCTTCCCCTGCTTGGCCTTCTCGTTGAGGTTGATGCAGTAGGCCTCGAGCGCCTCGCCGCCGGTCTTGACCTGGGGCTTCTCGTCGTCCTCGGCGCCCTTCACCGGCTTGGCCTCGGTGGCGCCGGCCTTCTTGGCGATGCCGTGGGCGATGTAGTTCACCGCGTCGTACCGCGTCATGTCCTGCTCCTGCAGGAAGTAGGCGGCGTGGCTCTCGCGCTCGGAGAAGATGGCCACCAGCACGTTGGCGCCGGTCACCTCCTCGCGGCCCGAGGACTGGACGTGGATCACCGCGCGCTGGATCACGCGCTGGAAGCCGGCGGTGGGCTTGGCGTCCTCGCCGTCGTCCACGACCAGCGAGCGGAGCTCGTTGTCGACGTAGTTGGTCAGGGTGGTGCGCAGCGCGCCCAGGTCCACGTCGCAGGCGCGCATGACGCCGGCGGCGTCCTCGTCGTCCACGAGAGAGAGCAGCAGGTGCTCCAGGGTGGCGTATTCATGCTTACGCTGGTTGGCGTAGGCGACCGCGCGGTGCAGGGACTCTTCGAGCTGGCGCGAAAATGAAGGCAAAGGGCCTTAATCCTTTTCCATGGTGCATTGCAGCGGATGTTGGTGCCGCCGCGCCGTATCAACGACCTGGGCCACTTTTGTTTCCGCCACTTCGTATGTGTAGACTCCGCACACACCCACGCCGTGTTGATGGACATGTAGCATTATGCGAGTCGCGTCTTCGCGCGACTTATTGAAGAACTGCTCAAGTACGTACACGACGAATTCCATCGGCGTGTAGTCGTCGTTCAAAAGCAGAACCCGGTACATCGCGGGCTTCTGCGTCTTCGGCTTCGTCTGGGTGATCACCGCTGACCGAACGCCGGCGCCGGAGTCACCTTCCTTGCGTTCGCTCATGCCTTCGATCTCCTGTGGTCGCCGAGGATGCGTCCACTTCGATTAGATATGGAAGATGCGGTCATTTGGAAGGGTCGAATCGTCACGCCGGGGGTGAACGGCCCCAGACCGGAGCGGCTCCGCCACCCGGGGTTGGGGCCTGCGATCACTCTTCGTTGAGCGCCTTGGCCTTGAGCATCCTGCCCGAAGTCACCGCATCCTTGCCGAACCTGGCGCGCAGCACGTCCAGGGTCTTCTCGCCGGCCAGGGCCCGGCGCTCGGCCTCGGCGAAGAAGTCGGCGGTGGCGGTCTCGGCGTCCACCAGGTCGGCGACGCCGATGCCGATCAGCCGCCAGGGCCGCCCCGTCGCTTCCTTGGCCAGCAGCTCCCGGCCGACCGCGAACAGCGTCTTGGCGGTCTGGGTGGCGACGGGCAGGGTCCGCCGGCGGGTGACGATCCGGAAGTCGGTGGTTCGCAGCTTCAGCGTCACCACGCGCCCCGCCACGCCGTCGGCCCGGGCCTTGCGCGCGACCTTGTCGCACAGCGGCGCGAGCTGGTCCTCGAGGTCGGCGAGCCCCGATAGGTCCTCGTTGAAGGTGGTCTCGGCGCTGATCCCCTTGCGCGCCTCGTTCGGATTGACGGTGCGCGCATCCTGGCCGTGGGCCAGCTGCGAAAGGCGCAGGCCATGGGCGCCCCAGCGCTCGGCCAGGGCCTTCGCGTCGGCCCGGGCCAGGTCGCCGACCGTGCGGTAGCCGGCCTTCTCGAGCGAGGCGGCCATGGCGGGGCCCACGCCCGGCAGGATCGAGACCGGCTTCGGCGCGAGGAAGGCCTGCGCCGACTTCCCCCCGATCACCGAGAAGCCGCGGGGCTTGTCGAGGTCGGAGGCGATCTTCGCCAGGAACTTGTTGGGGGCGAGGCCGATCGAGACGGTCAGGCCGGTCTCGGCCTCGATGCGCGCCTGCAGCCTGGCCAGCGTCACGGCCGGCGGGGCGCCGTGCAGGCGCTCGGTGCCGGACAGGTCCATCCACGCCTCGTCCAGCGACAGGTTCTGGATCAGCGGGGTGAGCTCGCCCGCCAGGCCCAGGATGCGCCTGCTCTCGGCCCGGTACTTGGTGAAGTCGGGCTTGATCACCACGGCCTCCGGACAGGCCTTCAGCGCCTTGAACATCGGCATGGCCGAGCGCACGCCCTTGATCCGGGCGATGTAGCAGCAGGTGGTGACGACGCCGCGTTTCCCGCCGCCGACGATGACCGGCACGTCCCGCAGCTCGGGCCGGTCGCGCTTCTCGACGCTGGCGTAGAAGGCGTCGCAGTCCATGTGGGCGATGGACAGCGCGCCCAGCTCCTCGTGGGCCACGATCCGCGGCGAGCCGCAGGCCGGACAGCGGCGCGGCTGGTCCTCCCCCGTCCAGAGGCAATCGCGGCAGAGGGCCTTCATCGCGGCCACAGCCATGCAGCGCCGCGCACGCCCGAGGAGTCCCCGTGCGCGGCCCGGCGCACCGGCGTCGCGAACACGTCCGAGAACACGTGCGGGGCGATGGCGGCCGGCAGCCGGTCGTAAAGCGCCTCCACGTTCGACATGCCGCCGCCCAGGACGATCACGTCCGGGTCCAGCACGTCCACGACGGCCGCGAGCCCGCGCCCCAGCCGGTCGATGTACCGGTCCAGCGGCGGGCCCCCGGCGGCCGCGGCCGCCTCGGCGGGGCGGCCCGCGTCGCGGGCGAAGGCGGGACCGCTGACCCACAGCTCCAGGCATCCGCGGCGGCCGCACCAGCATTCCGGCGCCGGCAGCTCGTCGGGGCGCGGCCAGGGCAGGGGCGTGTGGCCCCACTCGCCGGCCACGGCGTTGCGGCCGGTGCGCGGCCGCCCGCCGATGGCGATCCCGCCGCCGCAGCCGGTTCCCAGGATGACGGCGAACACCAGCTCGGCGCCCGCGCCGGCGCCGTCGGTCGCCTCCGAGAGCGCCAGGCAGTTGGCGTCGTTCTCGTAGCGCACCGGCCGCCCCAGCATCCGTGCCAGGTCGGCCGGGAAGGGGCGGCCGTTGAGCTGGGTGGAGTTGGCGTTGCGCATCAGTCCGCCGGCCGGTGAGGGCGAGCCCGGCCCGCCCACGCCGACGCGTTCGGCCCTGGCCCCGGCCTGCCGCTCGGCCTCGGCCAGGAGTTCGGCCACGGCCTCCAGCCCCTCGTCATAGGCTTTCGGGGTCGGCGCCCGCACCCGCGCGACGAAGCGGCCGTCAGCGTCCAGCGCCGCGGCCTCGATCTTGGTTCCGCCGAAGTCCACGCCGAAGCGGATCATGGCGCCAGGATACCTGATTTGTTCCGGCCGATAACGCGCCTGATGGCGGGGGCGGAAAGAAAGCGCCGCCTTGGCGTTATGGGCGGCGGCGGGAGGCGATGCGTCGGAGAGCCGATGGAATGAGCGTGGGCGGTCTGGTGAAGCAGGGCATCCGCCGGTGGCGCCGGCGGCCGCCGTTCCGGATGCTGGCCGCGGCCTGCGAGGCGTACCTGCAGGCCTGGTACAACGAGGAGTACTTCGACTTCGAGAAGAACGGCGAGGCCTTCGCCCTGGCCCGGTTCGCGGCGTGGGCGGACGGCCGGCCGGTGACGATCTGGGACGTCGGCGGCCACCACGGCGAGTGGTCGCAGGCCGCCCACGAGCGCCTGCCCGCCGCGCACGTCCACAGCTTCGAGATCATTCCGGAGGTGGCCGCCAGGATTCCGCCGACGCCGTGGCGGACGGTGCATGCGCTGGGCCTTTCCGAGGAGGCCGGCGCCGTCGACGTCCACTGGAGCGCGGTGGACGACACCTGCAACAGCATCTCGCCGCGCACCGAGACGCCGTACTTCGCCGCCGCGCCGGCGCAGGTCGTGCGCTGCGCCGTCGCCACGGGCGACGAGATGGCCGGCCGGATCGCCCCGCCCGATCTCCTGAAGATCGACACCGAGGGACATGAGGCCAGCGTCCTTAGCGGATGCCAGGGCCTGCTCGCCTCGGACCGGGCCCCGGCGATGATCCAGTTCGAGTACGGGACGACCTACATCCCCTCGGGATCGACGCTGCGCGAGATCTACCGTCTGCTGCCAGGCTATGAGGTCGGCCGGCTCTATCCCGACCACGTGGCGTTCAAGCCCTACGCCTACGCCGACGATCACTTCCGGCTGGGGAACATGGTGGCGGTGAAGCCGGCCCGGCTGCGGGCGCTGCTGGCCTAGGCGCCGGCCTTGGCGAGGTTGGGCTTGGGGATGGCGAAGGCGAAGGCGCCGTTCCTCGCCCGCTCGCGCGCCTGCTCGGCCCAGGCGGCCGCGAAGGCCAGGGGCGTTCCCGGCTGCGGCGCCTGGCGGACGATCCGGACCCGCCGCTCCCCCAGCGCCGTGGAGAGCTGGGCCCACAGGTCCAGGTCCTCGGCGGGCGGCGTATCGCCGGGATCGGCCAGGGTCGCGGGGATCGCCGCGACGCCGGGATCGGTGGTGACGAGCTCCACTTCGGCGCCTTTCGGCAGGTCCTTCAGCGCGGCCGCCAGGGCGAGGAGAGAAGCCCGGCCGGCGGCGATCCGCCGCTCGCCCGCGGCGATCCCGGCCACCCCGGCGCCGTCCCGGCGGACGAAGGCCCAGCCGCCGACGCGGAAGGGCGCGGCGTAGGAGACGGCCAGCCAGATTCGGGTCGTGTCAGACATGGCGCCCGCCTAGCACGCCTCAGCGCCGGATGGCGGCTTCGATGGCTTCCGCCAGCGCGGCCCAGTCATCGATCCGCGGATGCCGCTCCGACCGCGGCGCGAGCGGGCGCAGGCGCTCGTCGGCCACGTGCTGGAAGGTCGCCGTGGCGGGCGAATGCTCGGCGACCGAATCGAGGTTCGGCAAGAGGTCGTCCACGAACGCCGTCGGGTGCGGCGTCTGGCCGACCAGGCCCGCCGCGATCGGGCCCTTCGGTCCGGTGTTGAGGATCAGGGGATGGGCGAGGCCGTGGCGCTTCAGCCACTGGGCCCGCAGGCGTTCGGCCTGGGCCGGCGCGTTCGATAGGATCAGGATCTCGGCCCGGTCGGCGAGGCGGTTCAGCGCCGGGATCGCCCCCGGCGCCGGCTCGATCTCGTGGCAGTGGGTGCGGAAGAACTCGTCGAACAGCTCGCGACCCGATTCCAGGTCCAGGTGCTCGGCCGCGCCGGGCCGGTAGATGTTCTGGAACAGGGCGAAGCGGTCGATTCGGAACTCCAGGCCGTGGCCGGCCAGGAAGTCTCCGAAACCTTGCATGAAGAGCCCGAGCACCTCGTCCACGTCTACCAGGACGAGGGGGCGATCGATGGAAAGTCCAAGCGATTCAAGGCTCGGAGCGACGGGGGAGGGGGTGTGGCCCAAGGAAGCAGTCCTGAACGCGGATAACGAAGTTTAAGGATATCGGTGGGATCAACGCAGAACAGATGAGGAAGGCCGAGATTCCGCGGCCGGACCTCCAGGAGCGCGTCGGGTCCCGAATGGCCAAGAAGGTCCTCATCGTCGAGGATAACGAGCTGAACATGAAGCTTTTTCATGATCTGCTCGAAGCCCAGGGGTACGAGATCATCGAGACCCGCGAGGGCCTCGCGGCGCTTTCGCTCGCCCGCGAGCACCGCCCCGACCTGATCCTCATGGACATCCAGCTCCCCGAGATCTCCGGCCTCGAGGTCACCAAGTGGCTGAAGGAGGACGACGAACTGGCGAAGATCCCTGTCGTCGCCGTCACGGCCTTCGCCATGAAGGGCGACGAGGAGCGGATCCGCGAGGGCGGCTGCGAGGCCTACATCTCCAAGCCCATCTCCGTCTCGCACTTCCTCGAAACCATCCGCCGCCTCCTGGACTAGCGCCGATGTCGGCCCGCATCCTGGTGGTGGACGACATCGAGGCGAACGTCCGGCTGCTCGAGGCCAAGCTGACGGCCGAGTACTACGAGGTGCTGACCGCCTCCGACGGCCCGACGGCCCTGGCCATGGCCGCGGCCGAACGGCCCGACATAGTGCTGCTGGACGTGATGATGCCCGGCATGGACGGCTTCTCGGTCTGCCGCAGGCTCAAGGACGATCCCGAGACGCGCCACGTGCCGGTGGTGCTGGTCACCGCGCTGGACGGCCGCGCCGACCGCGTGGCGGGCCTCGAGGCGGGCGCCGACGATTTCCTGACCAAGCCCATCGACGACGTCATGCTGCTCGCCCGCGTTCGCAGCCTGACCCGCCTGAAGGCGGTGATCGACGAGCTGCGCGAGCGCGAGGCCTCTGGCCGCCGGATGGGCGTGATCGCCGGCGCGGCCTCGCGCCTGGGCGGCTCGGGCGGGCGGATCCTGATCATCGACGACAACGTCCGCCAGGCGCAGCGGGTCTGCACCGAACTGGCCATAGAGCACCGGCCGGTGATCGAGACCGACTACGACAAGGCCCTGCTCAGCGCCCGGGGCCCCGTGGACCTGGCGATCGTCAATGCGGGCGCGAAGGCCTTCGACGGCCTGCGGTTCTGCGCCCAGCTGCGCTCGGACGAGGCCACGCGCGGCCTGCCGATCCTGGCGGTGGTGGACTTCGACGAGCGCCAGCGGGTCGTGAAGGCGCTGGAGATCGGGGTGAACGACATCCTGGCCCGGCCGATCGATCCGGGCGAGCTCGCCGCCCGCGCCAAGACCCAGATCCGCCGCAAGCGCTACACCGAGTACCTGCGCAACAACCTGGACCATTCGCTGGAGCTGGCGGTCACCGACCAGCTCACAGGCCTGCACAACCGCCGCTACATGCAGGGCCAGCTCGAGGCGCTGATGCGCCGGGCGGCGGCGGGCGGGGATCCCGTGGCCCTGCTGGTCATCGACATCGACCATTTCAAGCGGATCAACGACAGCTTCGGCCACGACGTGGGCGACGAGGTGCTGCGCGAGTTCGCCGTCCGCCTGGCCTCGAACGTGCGGGCGATCGACCTGCCGGTGCGCCACGGCGGCGAGGAATTCGTCGTCGTCATGCCCGACACCAGCCTGGAGGACGCGCGCCGCATCGCCGAGCGCATCCGCCTGCACGTGGCCGGCTCGCCGTTCCGCGTGATGGGCGGCGAGGAGCTGCTGTCGGTGACGATCTCCATCGGCGTGGCGGCGGGCGCGGGCGGGGAGGACAGCTCGCAGGCGCTGCTCAAGCGCGCCGACGAGGCGGTCTACGAGGCCAAGTCCCGCGGCCGCAACCGGGTCATCGCCCGGGCGGCCTGATCTTTCCGCAACGAAAAACGCCCGGCGGTGAGGCCGGGCGTCTTCAACGTAATCAGCGGCTTGGCTGGATTACTTGATCTTGCCTTCCTTGAACTCGACGTGCTTGCGCACGATCGGGTCGTACTTCTTCAGCACCATCTTGTCGGTCTTGGTGCGGGCGTTCTTCTTGGTGACGTAGAAGAAGCCGGTGTCGGCCGTCGAGTTCAGGCGGATCTTGATGGAGGCGGGCTTCGCCATGGTCGGTCCTTAAAACGCGGGGCCAAACGGGATCGCACCGCCGGCGGGTGTTCGAAGAGGCGCGGAAAATACGAATCCGCAGCGGGAAGTCAATGCCGTGCGGCCCCTGGCGGGTGCGCATAGTCGGTGAGCCGCAGGGTGCGGTCCTCGATCCCGCCCACGAGCGGCCCGTGCCGGGCGCCGGTGACCCGCTTGATCTCGGCCCATTCCGGATCGGCCATGAAGCGGGTCCAGGCCGCCTTCATCGTCGCCTCGTCCGGCCATTCCAGCAGGTAGACGAACTCGGTGCGGTCCTCGGCCGTCGTCTCCCACATGGACAGGATGCGGAAGCCGTGCCGGGCCATGATCCGCTGGGCGTGGTCGCGGAAGCGCGCGTGGAAGGCGGCCTTGTTGCCCTCGAAGATCTCGTAGATCCGCAGCTGGTGGATCGGGCGCTCCGCGGCGGCCGCTGCGGAAGCGTGGAGGACGAGGGCGGCGGTCGTGGCGATCGCGGCGAGCAGGCGGGCCATGCGGCGTCTCCTTTCCTGGTCAGCCCTTCATGAAGGCGTCGAAGGCGTCCTTCCAGTCGGGATGCCAGCGCGACAGGGCCGGGCGGTTCTCGGCGATGTCGCCGATCGCCCACTGCATGCGTCGCACGTCGGTGGCGCGGTCCACGTCGTTGTCGGGACACAGGATGTAGAAGTCGCCGCGCGCGAGGCCCTGCAGCATGAACTCCACCACCTGGGCCGCCGTCCAGGCGGCGGGGTGCTTCTCGCCGCGGGAGGTCATGCCGGTGTGCGTGAAGCCGGGGATCAGCAGGTGGGCCGTGATCCGGCAGGCGGGGTCCTGGCGCAGCTCGTGCGCGAGGGCCTCGGTGAACACCTTCACCGCGGCCTTGGAGACGTTGTAGGCGGCGTTGCCCGGCGGGGTGGTGATGCCCTGCTTCGAGCCGGTGTTGATGATGAGCCGCGGCCCGCCCGCCTCGGTCATGGCCGGCAGGAACGCCTGGACGCCGTGGGCGACGCCCCAGAAGTTCACGTCCATCAGCCGCCGCCAGGCCGCCAGGTCCTTCGCCACGCCGCCCGGGTTGAGGCCGACGCCGGCGTTGTTCATCAGGACGGCGGGGACGCCGAACGCCTCCAGCGCGCGGTCGCGCAGGCGCTCCATCTCCTCGAATCGGGCGACGTCGGTGGGCACGGCCAGCACCTCGGCCGAGCCGGCGGCGGCGCGGACGAGGTCGGCGGACTGGTCCAGGGCCTCGCCGCCCAGGTCGGCCATCACCACCTTCAGCCCCCGGCGGGCGAAGGTGGAGGCGGCTTCGAGGCCGATGCCGCTGGCCGCGCCGGTCACGACGGCCGCACCGCCGGGGGCGAGGGCGGGAATTCCTTCGATGGGGCCTTCGGAAGCCATGCGAGCCTCGCGGCTAGAGGTAGGCGGGACGTCCGGCGGACCGGTCCTTGTACCTCAGGAACGGCTTCGGGCGCGACGGGTCCTCCATCCGCGCCTGGGCCTCCTTGATCATCAGTCGGGTGACCGTGGGCAGGGGCAGGTCCATCGCCTCCTCGAACTCGACCCAGGCGATCTCCTCCAGCTCGCCGCAGTCGGGCTGGCGGTCGAGGCTGGCCAGGCGCTCGGCGTCGGCCATCAGGAACCAGGTGTCGAAGCGCTTGCCCACGCTGGGCGGCGTGACCGCCCGGGCGATGACCTCCAGCGCCTCCAGGTCGGGCAGGGCCCCCTGCTCGACGAACGGCCGCCAGGGGCCGGCGGCGGGGCGCAGCGGCGCGCGCCGGGCCAGCAGCAGGCCGGCCTCCTCCCAGGTCTCGCGGATCGCCGCCAGGGCCAGGGCGCGGCCCTTGCCGGGCTTCAAGTAGGCGTCGAACAGGGCGGCGGTGTCGGGCTTCAGGTCGGTGGCGAACGGGGCGCGGTAATCGGCGCGGTCGATCCGCCCGCCCGGGAACACCCAGCGGTCGGGCATGAAGCTATGGCCGCCGTGCCGCCGGCCCATCAGCACCCGCGGCCGGGCCGCGTCGCGCCGGATGATCATCACCGTGGCCGCGCTCTTCGGGCGCACGGCCCGCTGGCCGGGCGTACGGGCCGGACCTTCGGGCTTCAGGGGCAGGAGCGGGGCGTCGGACATCGAACAAATGTATGAGGCCCGGCGCGGGCGCGGAAGGCTGTCGCCGCGTCAACGCCCGCGGCGTGTCGTCCGACCCTTGGCCTTCGGCGCGCGGCCCGCGCCGCCGCCGCGAGGCTTGCCGCCGCCGGGCCGCCGGTCGCCGCGCGCCCGCACGCCCAGCCTGGGCCGCGGCGCCGAGCGGTCGGGCGGGGCCGGTTCGCTCAGCATCTCGAACAGCAGTCCGCCCGTGATGGGCGTGGCCTCGCGCAGGCGCACCTGCACGCTCATGCCCAGCGGCCAGCGCGCGCCGGTCCGCTCCCCCACCAGCGCATGGGCCCGGTCGTCGTGGACGAAGTACTCCCCGCCCAGGCTGGAGACCGGCACGAGGCCGTCGGCGCCGGTCTCGGCCAACCGCACGAACAGGCCGAAGCGGGTGACGCCGGTGATCTTGCCCGCGAACTCCGCGCCGATGCGGTCCGAGAGGAAGGCGGCGATGTAGCGGTCGGTCGCGTCGCGCTCGGCGGCCATCGCCCGGCGTTCGGCGAAGGTGATCTGCTCGGCCGTGCCCTTCATCTGAGCGATGTCGCGCTCGGAAAGGCCGTCCTTGCCGAGACCGAGGGAGGCGATCAGCGCCCGGTGCACGATCAGGTCGGCGTAGCGGCGGATCGGCGAGGTGAAGTGGGCGTACTTGGCCAGGTTCAGGCCGTAATGGCCGATGTTCTCGGTGCTGTAGTGCGCCTGCATCTGGGTGCGCAGGACAACCTCGTTGACGATCTCCGCGTGCGGGGTGTCCCGCGTCTCGTCCAGCAGGCGGTTGAAGCGCTCGGTGCGCGGCGCCTCGCCCTTGGTCCAGGGCAGGCCCAGCGTCGCCAGGAAGTCGACGAGGTTGAAGATCTTCTCCTGGCTGGGCGCATCGTGCACCCGGTAGATCAGCGGCGTCTTCTTCTGCTCCAGGGTCTCGGCGGCGCAGACGTTCGCCTGGATCATGAACTCCTCGATCAGCCGATGCGCCTCGAGCGCCTCGCGCGGCAGGATCGAGGAGACCCGGCCCATCTCGTCGATGTGGATCTTGCGCTCCAGGCTCTCGATGGCCAGCGGCGAGCGGGCGTCGCGGCCCTTTTTCAGGCAGGCGTAGGCCGCCCACAGCGGCCTGATCACCGGCTCCAGCAGCGGCCCGGTCTTGTCGTCGAGCTTGCCGTCGATCGCCGCCTGGGCCTGTTCGTAGGCGAGCTTGGCGGCCGAGCGCATCAGGCCGCGCACGAAGCGGTGCGAGCGCTTGCGGCCGTCGGCGCCGAACACCATCCGCACGGCGAGGCAGGCGCGGTTCTCGCCTTCGCGCAAGGAGCACAGGCCGTTGGACAGCCGCTCGGGCAGCATCGGTTCGACCCGGTCGGGGAAGTAGACGCTATTGCCCTTCTCGCGGGCCTCCTTGTCCAGCGCCGAGCCCGGCCGGACGTAGGCGGCCACGTCGGCGATGGCGACCCAGACCACCCACCCGCCGGGGTTCTTCGGATCGTCGTCCGCATGGGCGTAGACCGCGTCGTCGTGGTCGCGGGCGTCGGCCGGGTCGATGGTGATCAGCGGGACCTCGCGCAGGTCCTCACGGCCCTCCAGCGTCGGCGGCTCGGCGGCCTCGGCCTCGGCTTCGGCGGCCTGGGAGAAGCCGGTCGGGATGCCGTGGGCGTGGATCGCGATCAGCGAGGCGGCGCGCGGCTCGTCCTCGCGCCCCACCACCTCCAGCACCTTGCCGCGCTTGGGGCCGTAGCGGCCGATGGAGCCTTCCACCTGGGCGACGACCAGGTCGCCGTCCCGAAGCTCGCCGGCGTCGGGGAGCACCAGGCTGTCCTTGGAGCGGCGGTCGACCGGCTCGAGCCGCACTTCCCGCCGCACCTTGCGCACGACCCCCAGGATGCGATGCGCGCTCTGGCCCAGGCGCTTGATCAGCCGGGCCTCGAACTCGCCGTTCTCCAGGCGCACGAACCGCACCAGCAGCCGGTCGCCCAGGCCGGGCGCCGGGCCGGCCACGTCGCCGCCGGGCGCCAGCGGCGTGAGCGGGGCGTCCTCGCCCTTGGTCAGCTTGACCAGCAGGTCGCCGTCCGGATCGCGCTCGACCACGTCCACCACGCCGACCTCGGGCAGGGCGCCCGTCTCGGCGAAGCCGCGCCGGCTGCGGCGGGCCAACGTCCCGTCGTCCTGCATATCGTTCAGCATCATCCGCAACGCGCGACGGTCGGCGCCCTTGAGGCCGAAGGCGCGGGCGATGGCGGCCTTGTCGGTCTCGCCGCTCTCGCGGATGAACCTCAGCAGCGTCTCGCGGTCCGGCAGGCCCTGAGGGGCTTTCAGGGCCGCCTTCTGGGGCGTTCGGGCGGATTTCGGCTTGTGCGGTCGGGCCATGGCGCTGCTTAGCACAACGTCGCCGCCCCGACGCGGCTCCCGCGAGCGGTCAGAGGAAGGCGAGCGCCGCCGCCGCCAGGATCCCGGCAGCCATGGCGAGGTTCATCGCCCGCTCGGCGCGGCTCGAGAGCTTCAGGCCGCCCAGGGCCGCTCCGGCCGCGAGCCACGCCAGGTCCACCACGATCATCACGGCCACCAGGATCGCCCACTTGGCCGCGCCGTCGCCCACGCTGCCGCGCGGCAGGATGGCGAAGGAGGCGATCAGCGAGGCGAACGCCAGGTAGGCCTTGGGATTGGCGATCCCCAGCAGGAACCCTTGGCCCAGCGAACTGGCCGTGGAGACCTCGACGCCGCCCAACGGCGCCGATCCGATCTTCCAGGCGAGCCAGACGAGATAGGCCAGGGCGATGAGCATCAGCGCCCGTTCGACGGCCGGGATCGCCGTGAACACCGAGACGAGGCCGGCGGTGCTCAGACCCGCAGCCAGGGCGAGCCCCAGCTGCAGGGCGATGAAGAACGGCAGGCTGGCGCGGAAGCCCTGCGCACGGCCGACGGCGAGGAGCGCGGCGATCGCCGGGCCGGGAGACCCCAGCAGGGCGACAGCCGCCAAGGTGAATGGCAGCGCATCCGACATGCGCTCCCTATAGCTCAGCCATATAAAGACATAAAGATATCTTTATATGAGATGCCGGACGTAGCTCAGAACGGCGACTCGTCGTCGTCGATATCGCCAGCCGGCGTCGCCTTGGCGGGCGTCTTCGCAGCCGCCTTCTTCGCCGGAGCTTTCTTCGCCGGCGCCTTCTTGGCCTTCGGCTCCGCCTTGGCCTTGCGGGCGGGCTTCTTCTTGCCGCCGCCCTTGGCCTCGCGCTCGGCCAGCAGCTTCACCGCCTCGTCCAGGGTCAGCGCCTTGGGATCGGCGCCCTTCGGGATCGTGGCGTTGGTGGAGCCATGCTTCACATACGGGCCGTAGCGGCCGGCCAGCACGCGCACCGGCTGTCCGTCGGCGGGGTGGGCGCCCAGGTCCTTCAGCGCCTCGGCCTCGCCGCCGCGCTTGCCGCCGGCGCGCTTGGTGGCGATCAGGTCGACGGCGCGGTTGAGGCCCACCTCGAACACCTCGTCCACGCTGGGCAGGTTCGCGTAGGTGCCGTTGTGCTGGACGAAGGGGCCGTACCGGCCGATGCCGGCCAGGATCGGCTTGCCGTCCTCCGGGTGCGGGCCGATCTCGCGCGGCAGGCGCAGCAGGCGAAGCGCCTTTTCCAGGTCCATGTCGGCCACGCTCCAGCCCTTAGGCAGGCTGGACCGCTTGGGCTTCTCGCCCTCGCCGAGCTGCACGTAGGGGCCGAAGCGGCCGGCCTTCAGCCAGACGGTCTCGCCCGTCTGGGGATCGGTCCCCAGGTCGCGGTCGCCGCTGGCCTCGGCGCCCTCGGCGTCCGGCGGGCCGAAGGGGCGGGTGAAGCGGCACTCGGGATAGTTCGAGCAGCCGATGAAGGCGCCGGTCCGGCTGGGCTTCAGGCTGAGCCGGCCGCTGCCGCAGCGCGGGCAGACGCGGGGGTCCGAACCGTCGGCCATTGGCGGGAACAGCGTCGAGGCCAGGCTCTCGTCGAGGGCGTCGATGACCTCGCGGGTGCCGATCTGGCCCAACTCGCCGACCTTGGCGTTGAAATCGGCCCAGAAGTTCTTGAGCAGCACCTTCCAGTCGAGGTCGCCGGCCGACACCTGGTCCAGCTGGTCCTCGAGGTCCGCCGTGAAGTCGTACTCGACGTACTTGCCGAAGAACTCCTCGAGGAAGATCGTGACGATCCGGCCCTGGTCCTCGGGCACGAACCGCTGCTTCTCCATCCGCACGTAGGACCGGTCGCGCAGACGCTCCAGGATCGAGGCGTAGGTGGAGGGCCGGCCGATGCCCAGCTCCTCCATCTTCTTCACCAGGCTGGCTTCCGAGTAGCGCGGCGGCGGCTCGGTGAAGTGCTGGTCGGCCTTCGCCTGGCGGACGGTCGCCTGGGCGCCCTCCGCCACCTGCGGCAGGCGCCCGCCTTCTTCATCCTCAGGATCGTCGCGGCCCTCTTCGTAGACGGCGAGGTAGCCGGGGAACGTCACCACCTGGCCGGTGGCGCGCAGGCCGGTGCGGCCGTCGGCGCTCTCCAAGTCGATGGTGGTGCGCTCGATGCGGGCGGACTCCATCTGCGAGGCGATCATCCGCTTCCAGATCAGCTCGTAGAGCCGGCCGAGGTCGCCCTCCAGGCGCAGCTTGCCGGGATTGCGGCCGAGGCTGGTCGGGCGGATCGCCTCGTGGGCCTCCTGCGCGTTCTTGGCCTTGGTGGAGTAGAAGCGCGGCTTCTCGGGGACGTAGTCCTTGCCGTAGAGCCCGCCGATCACGGCGCGCGCCTCGTCCAGCGCCTCGGGCGCGGTCTGCACGCCGTCGGTCCGCATGTAGGTGATGAGGCCGACCGTCTCGCCCCCGATGTCGACGCCTTCGTACAGCTTCTGGGCGGCCTGCATGGTCCGCTGGGCCGAGAAGCCGAGCTTGCGGGCGGCCTCCTGCTGCAGGGTCGAGGTGGTGAACGGGGGCGGGGGCGAGCGCCGGCCGGGCTTGCGCTCGACGGCGGCGACCTTGAACGTCGCGGCCTTGACGGCGTCGCGGGCGGCGAAGGCGCTGGCCTCGTTGCCGAGGTCGAACTTCGAGAGCCGCTTGCCCTCGTGCTTCACCAGCCGGGCGGTGAAGGGATCGCCGCCGGCGGCCACCTCGGCTTCGACGGTCCAGTATTCCTGCGTCCTGAACCGCTCGATCTCGAGCTCGCGGTCGACGATCAGCCGCAGGGCGACCGACTGCACCCGGCCGGCCGACTTGGCGCCCGGCAGCTTGCGCCACAGCACCGGCGAGAGCGTGAAGCCCACCAGGTAGTCGAGGGCGCGGCGGGCCAGGTAGGCCTCCACCAGCTCCATGTCGAGCTCGCGCGGGTTGGCCATGGCCTCGGTGACGGCCGACTTGGTGATGGCGTTGAACACCACGCGCTGGACCTTGGCGTCCTTCAGCGCGCGCTTCTTCTGCAGCACCTCCAGCACGTGCCAGCTGATGGCCTCGCCCTCGCGGTCGGGGTCGGTGGCCAGGATCACGCGGTCGGCGCCCTTGGCGGCCTCGGCGATCTCGGACAGGCGCTTGGCGGCCTTGGCGTCCACGTCCCAGGACATGGCGAAGTCCTCGTCGGGGCGCACCGAACCGTCCTTCGCGGGCAGGTCGCGGACGTGGCCGTAGGAGGCGAGCACCTTGTAGTCCGAGCCCAGGTACTTGTTGATGGTCTTGGCCTTGGCCGGGCTCTCGACGATGACGACGTTCATTTGTTCTGGGTCTGATCCGAAAAGAGCGCGGAAGGTGGGGGTGCCCGCTAGGCGCTGTCAACGGGCGCGAGGCCGCGGCTCCGCCGAGCCCCTTAAGGGGCTCATCCGCTGACCATGCCGCCGGGCAGCAGGTCGGCGCGGCCGGCGAGCGACAGCTCCACCAGGGCGGCGAACACCGCCGGGGCCGGGGCGCCGGTTGCGCGCACGAGTTCGTCGCGGCTGACGGGGGTGGGGGAGAGCAGGGCCGCGACCCGCTCGCGCAGGGCGTCGTCCGGCTCCACCGGCGGGGCGCCGGCGAACCTCGGCCGCTCCGGCTCGCGGAAGCCCGAGAGCCCCTCCAGCGCCCGCAGCACGTCGTCCACGCCCTCGCACAGCCCCGCGCCCTGGCGGATCAGGTCGTTGGTCCCCTTCGCCCGCGGATCCAGGGGCGAGCCGGGCACGGCCAGGACCTCGCGGCCCTGCTCGGCGGCCAGCCGGGCGGTGATCAGCGAGCCCGAGCGCATCTCGGCCTCGACCACCACCACTGCGCGGGAGAGGCCGGCGATGATCCGGTTGCGGCGGGGGAAGTCGCGGGCCACGGCGGTGCGGCCGGGCTCGCTTTCCGAGACCACGCAGCCGGCCTCCACGAGGCGCTCGTACAGCGGCCGGTGCTCGGGCGGATAGACGTCGTCGATCCCGCCGCCGAGGACCGCCACCGTTCCGGTGGGCAGGGCGCCTTCGTGCGCGGCGGCGTCGATGCCGCGCGCCATGCCCGAGACGACCACGTGGCCGGCGCCCCCGAGGTCGGCGGCGAGGCCGCGGGCGAAGCGCTGGCCGGCGGCCGAGGCGACCCGGGCGCCGACGACCGCCACGCACGGCCGGTCCAGCAGCTCGGCCCTGCCGCGCGTCCAGATCAGCGGCGGGGGCGGGTCGAGGGCGGCGAGCGCCTGGGGGAAGTCGGGCTCGCACGACGCGATCAGCCGCGCCTCCAGCGCCGCGCCGGCGGCGAGCTCGTCCTCGGCCTGGGCCTCGGTGGGGATGCGGATGTGGCTGCGTCCGCCCCGGCGGGCGAGGTCGGGCAGGGCGGCCAGCGCCAGGGCCGGCTCGCCGAACCGCTGGATCAGCTGGTCGAAGGTGACCGGCCCCACGTTCTCGGTGCGGGCCAGCCGCAGCCAGTCGCGGCGCTGGGCGTCGGTGAGCTTTAGGATCAAGCGTCCGCCTTCTTGCCGCCGCCGATGCGCGGCTCCTCGCCCTTCAGCAGGCGGCGGATGTTGGGCGCATGGCGGACGTAGATCAGGATGGCCATGAAGAGGGCCATCAGGGCGATGGGTTCGGGCCGTCCGACCAGGAAGACGAAGGCCGGCGCCAGGGCCGCGGCGACCAGCGCCGCCAGCGACGAGATCCGGAACAGGAAGGCGACGACCAGCCAGGTCGCGCCGGCCAGGACGCCCACCGGCCAGGCCGCGGCCAGCAGGGTGCCGAAGAACGTCGCCACGCCCTTGCCGCCCTTGAAGCCCAGCCACACGGGGAACAGGTGGCCGAGGAAGGCCGAGGCGCCGGCCAGCGCGGTGGCGGCCGCCTGCACGTCGGCGGACGCGGCGCGGGTCGCCAGCCAGGCCAGAAGCACCGCCACGGCGCCCTTGCCGCCGTCGCCGAGCAGGGTGATCAGCGCCAGGTCCTTGCGGCCCGTGCGCAGGACATTGGTCGCCCCGATGTTGCCCGAGCCGATGGAGCGGACGTCGCCGGCGCCGCCCAGCTTGGTGGCGATGACCCCGAACGGGATGGATCCCAGCAGGTAGCCGCCGATCACGGCGGCCGCGGCAAGGACAGGATTCATAGACTCGAACATCGGCGCTCCCCCCAGGGCCTCCCAGTGCAGGACGCGAGTCCTAGCGGCCAGGCGCGCGAAGTCTAGAACGGCAAGCGCCGCCATGGAAACAAAAAGAGAACGTGGCCGGACGTGATCTGCGAGAGCCCGGAGATGACGATCAGAGGACCGAGTACACCGTCCGGCCGTCCACCACGGTGCGCAGCACCTTTCCCTGCAGGCGGCGGCCGTCGAAGGGCGAGTTCTTGGATTTCGAGGTCAGCTTGTCGGCGTCGATCACCACGGGGGCGTCGGGATCGACCAGCACGAGGTCGGCCGGGGCGCCCTTGGCGATGCGGCCGCCGGGCAGGCCCAAAAGCTCGGCCGGGGCGCTGGTGACGGTGCGGACCAGGTCGATCAGCGGGATGCGGCCCTCGTGGTGGAAGGCGAGCAGGGCGGGCAGCAGGGTCTCGAGCCCCACCGCGCCGGGGGCGGCCTCGTCGTAGGGCAGGCGCTTGTCCTCGGCGGGCGCCGGGGCGTGGGCCGAGACGATCACCTTGATGAGGCCGGAGGCGACGGCCTCGATCACCGCCTGGCGGTCGTCCTCGCTGCGCAGCGGCGGGTCCAGCTTGCAGAAGGTGCGGTAGTCGCCGATGTCCAGCTCGTTGAAGGACAGATGGTTGATCGAGGTGGTGGCGGTGGCGTTGACGCCGCGCTTCACCGCCCGCTCGAAACTCTCCAGCGCGGCGGCGGTGGTGAGCTGGTCGACGATCAGCTTGGCGCCCGTCACCTCGGCGAGGGCCAGGTCGCGCTCCAGCATGATCTTCTCGGCGATGGCCGGCACGTTCGGCAGGCCCATCCTCGCGGCGAACTCGCCCGAGGTGGCGGCGGCCCCTGCCGACAGCCAGGGGTCGGCCGGGCGGTGGGCCACCGGCGTGTCGAACGCCTTGGCGTAGCTCAGCACCCGCTGAAAGACCTTGGAATTTACGATCGGCCGGTCGGCGTCGGTCACATAGAGGCAGCCGGCCTCGTGCATCAGGCCGATTTCGGCCATCCGCTCGCCCATCGCGCCCTTGGTGGCGGCGCCGGCGGGATAGACGTTGACCAGCTCGATGTCGCGGGCCCGGCGCAGGATGAAGTCCACAACCGAGGGCTCGTCCACCACCGGCGAGGTGTCGGGCTGGACGACAATGGTGGTGACGCCGCCCGCCGCCGCCGCGCGGCCCGCCGACTTCAGGGTCTCCTTGGTCTCGAAGCCCGGCTCGCCGGTCTTCACCCGTATGTCGATCAGGCCCGGGATCAGCAGCTTGCCGCCCCCGTCGATCACCTCGATGTCCTTCGAAAGCGCGCCCAGGTCGCCGCCCGGCACCACGTCGGCGATCACGCCCTCGGTGACGATCACCGCGCCCGGACCGTCGAACCCCGACGCCGGGTCCAGCAGGCGCACGTTGGCGAAGGCGAGGGGGCGGGCGCTCATCGTTCGTTGTCCAGCCGCGCCGCCAGCGAGGTGAGGACCGCCATGCGCGCGGCGACGCCCATCTCGACCTGGTCCTGGATCAGGCTGACCGCCAGGTCGTCGGCGACGTCGGAATCGATCTCCACCCCGCGGTTCATCGGACCCGGGTGCATGACGCGCACGCCCGGCGCGGCGTGGGCCAGCTTCTCGCGGTCGAGGCCGAAGAAGCGGAAATATTCCCGCTGCGACGGCGCCATGACGCCGTCCATGCGCTCGAGCTGCAGGCGCAGCATCATCACGACGTCGCAGCCGGCGATGCCCTTGCGCATGTCGTGGAAGACCTCGACGTTCCAGCGGTCGGCGGCGGCCGGGATCAGGGTCGGCGGCCCGACCAGCCGCACGTGGGCGCCCAGCATCTGCAGCAGGGCGATGTTCGAGCGGGCGACGCGGCTGTGCAGGACGTCGCCGCAGATGGCGACCTTCAGGCCGGCGATGCGGCCGAAAGCGCGGCGCATGGACAGGGCGTCGAGCAGAGCCTGCGTGGGATGCTCGTGCTGGCCGTCGCCGGCGTTGATCACCGAACAGCCGACCTTCTGCGAGAGCAGGGACGCCGCGCCCGAGGACGAATGCCGGATCACCAGCAGGTCCGGCTGCATGGCGTTCAGCGTCACCGCCGTGTCGATCAGGGTCTCGCCCTTGGAGATCGACGACGAGCGCGGGCTCATGTTGACCACGTCGGCGCCGAGCCGCTTGCCGGCCAACTCGAACGAACTCTGGGTGCGGGTCGAGTTCTCGAAGAACAGGTTCATCAGCGTGCGACCCTTGAGCAGGTCGAGCTTCTTCGAGGTCTGGCGGTTCAGGCTGACGAAGCCGTCGGCGAGGTCGAGGAGGTTGGCCACCTCAACCTCGTTGAGGTCTGTCGCGGACAGGAAATGGCGCTTCGGGAAGGAAAAGGTCCGCTGCAGGACCTCGTTCAGACCGGTGGGCGCGCCGCTCATCGAGGGCCGGTCATAGGCCGCGCCGGTCGCCAAGCCAAGGGGCTCTAGAGGTTCCGCAGCCGGTCCAGGGCGCCCTGGAGGATCCAGGCGGCGGCCATCTTGTCCACCACGTCGGCCCGGCGGGCGCGGGTCATGTCGGCCTCGCCGACGAGCATGCGGTTGACCGCCATGGTCGACATCCGCTCGTCCCAGAAGGCGATGGGCAGGTCCTCCCGCAGCCGCAGCAGGTTGCGGGCGAAGGCGCGGTTGGACTGGCAGCGCGTCCCTTCGGTCCCGTCCATGTTCACCGGCAGGCCGATGACGATCCCCGAGGCGCGCCGGCTCTCCATCAGCTTGAAGAGCGCCTTGGCGTCGTCGGTGAACTTGGTCTTGCGGATCAACCCCAGGGGGCTGGCCACCATGCGCGTGGCGTCCGAGACGGCGACGCCGATGGTCTTCTCGCCCAGGTCCAGGCCCACCAGGGGCGTGTTCGGCGGCGCGATTGCGGGCAGATCGATAAGGTCGACGACGGCCATGCCCACCCATAGCTTGCAAAGCGGGGGTCTGCACGGCTAACCCACGCGCCTGAGTTCAAGGAGGGCCCCATGGCCATCGACGCCGCGACCGTGCGCAAGGTCGCGAGGCTGGCGCGGATCGCCGAGCCTGAAGAGAAACTGGAGCCGCTGGCGAAGGAGCTGTCGGGGATCCTCAACTGGATCGAGCAGCTCAACGAGGTGGACACCGACGGCGTGGAGCCGATGACCACGTCGGTGGAGACGACCCTGCCGATGCGGGACGACGTCGTCACCGAGGGCGGCGATCCCGCCAAGGTGCTGGCCAACGCGCCGAAGGCCGCCAAGAACTTCTTCGTCGTGCCGAAGGTGGTCGAGTAATGGCCGAGCTCACCTCCCTGACGCTGAAGGCCGCGCTGGACGGCCTGTCGTCGAAGTCGTTCTCCTCGGTGGAGCTGACCCAGGCCCACCTCGAGGCCGTGGAGGCCGCGCGGGCGCTGAACGCCTATGTGGTCGAAACGCCCGACCGGGCGCTCGAGATGGCCAGGGCCGCCGACGCGCGCCGCGCCCGGGGCGAGGCCGGCCGCCTGGAAGGCGCGCCGCTGGGCATCAAGGACCTGTTCTGCACGGAAGGCGTGGAGTCCACCGCCGCCTCCAAGATCCTGAAGGGCTTCAAGCCGACCTACGAATCCACCGTGACCGCCAACCTCTGGCGCGACGGGGCGGTCATGCTGGGCAAGCTCAACATGGACGAGTTCGCCATGGGCTCGTCCAACGAGACCTCGGCCTGGGGCCCGGTGGTCAACCCGTGGCGGGCCGAGGGCGGCAACGCCCAGCTGACCCCGGGCGGCTCGTCCGGCGGCTCGGCCTCGGCGGTCGCCGCCGAGCTCTGCCTGGGCGCCACGGCCACCGACACCGGCGGCTCGATCCGCCAGCCCGCCGCCTTCACCGGCACGGTGGGCATCAAGCCGACCTACGGCCGCTGCTCGCGCTGGGGCATCGTCGCCTTCGCGTCCTCGCTGGACCAGGCCGGGCCGATGGCGCGCACCGTCGAGGACGCGGCCATCCTGCTGACCTCGATGTCGGGGCACGACCCCAAGGACTCCACCAGCCTGCCCGTCGAGACGCCGGACTTCGCCAGCTTCTGCGGCAAGTCGGTGAAGGGCCTGCGGGTCGGCATCCCGAAGGAATACCGCGTCGACGGCATGCCGCCCGAGATCGAGAAGCTGTGGGAGCAGGGGATCGCCTGGCTGAAGGAGGCCGGCTGCGAAATCGTCGAGGTCAGCCTGCCGCACACCAAGTACGCCCTGCCGGCCTACTACATCATCGCGCCCGCCGAGGCCTCGTCGAACCTCGCCCGCTACGACGGCATGCGCTTCGGCCTGCGCGTCGAGGGCGGCAACCTCACCGAGACGTACGAGAACACCCGCGCCGAGGGCTTCGGGGCCGAGGTGAAGCGGCGGATCCTGATCGGCACCTACGTGCTCTCCGCCGGCTACTACGACGCCTACTACCTCAAGGCCCTGAAGGTCCGCCGGCGCATCGCCGACGACTTCGACCGGGCCTGGGAGAAGGTGGACGCGCTGCTGACGCCGACCGCGCCGTCGGCCGCCTTCGCCCTGGGCGAGAAGTCGGACGATCCGGTGGCCATGTACCTGAACGACATCTTCACGGTGACGGTGAACCTGGCGGGCCTGCCGGGCATGAGCGTTCCGGCCGGCGTCGACGCCAACGGCCTGCCGCTGGGCCTGCAGCTGATCGGCAAGGCGCTGGACGAGGGCACGCTGTTCTCGCTGGGCTCGGCCATCGAGAAGGCGGCGGACTTCAAGGCCAAGCCGAAGAAGTGGTGGTGATCCTTTCCCTCCCTTGAGTGGGGGAGGGTGGAGTCGCGCCCGGCGCGAGCCGGGTGGGGAGGTCATGATCCGGCGCTGCGCCCGATCCCTGGCTGCCCCACCCCGACCGCTTCGCGGTCCGCCCCTCCCCAGGCGGGGAGGGAAGGCGGCCTTACTTGATCTTGTCGAACTCGGACTGGATCTCCTTGAGCTTGGCCTCGTCCAGCGCGCCCTGGCTCATCGGGGCGACCTGGGCGAGCGTCATGCCGGCGATCTGGTCGTAGTAGTTGGCGATCTCGGGCACCGCCTTCTCGAGCGCGGCCTTGGCCTGCTCGTTCTTGATGATGTCGCCGATCGGCGTGGATTCCACCGACAGCGCGCCGGCGGCCGAGGCCGAGGCCTCGTGGTTCGCATGGGCGTGGTTGTGGTCCTGGGCCAGGGCCGGCCCGGCGATCAGGGCCGCGGCGACGGCGGCGAGAGCGATGGTCTTCATGGGTCTTCCTTCCCCCAGGGATGTAATTGACGCCGTAAGGCGGAGCGCAGCTTGAGGCCATTTCATGACCTTTGCGCAAGAGGGCGCGTGAGCGCGCTTCACCTTCCGGCCCGGCGGCGCTAGGGAAGCGGCCATGAGCGAAACTGCGAACGCCAAGCTGATCCAGGGCCGGACGGGCCCGTGGGAAGTGGTCCTGGGCCTCGAGGTCCACGCCCAGGTGGCCTCCAACGCCAAGCTGTTCTCCGGCGCGGCCGTCGGATTCGGCGCGGGCCCCAACGAGCAGGTCAGCCTGGTGGACGCGGCCATGCCCGGCATGCTGCCGGTCATCAACCGCCACTGCGTCGAGCAGGCGGTGCGGACAGGGCTGGGCCTGAAGGCCCAGATCAACCTCAAGAGCCGCTTCGACCGGAAGAACTACTTCTATCCGGACCTGCCGCAGGGCTATCAGATCAGCCAGTACCAGCACCCGATCGTGGGTGAGGGCGAGGTCATCGTCGAACGCGACGACGGCTCCACCTTCACGGTCCGGATCGAGCGGCTGCACCTGGAGCAGGACGCCGGCAAGAGCCTGCACGACCAGGATCCGAACTTCACCTACGTCGACCTGAACCGGGCCGGCACGGCCCTGATGGAGATCGTCTCCCGGCCCGACATGCGCTCGTCCGACGAGGCGGCGGCCTATGTGAAGAAGCTGCGGACCATCCTGATCTACCTCGGCTCCTGCGACGGCGACATGGAGAAGGGCAACCTGCGGGCGGACGTGAACGTCTCGGTCTGCCGCCCCGGCGCCTACGAGAAGTACCGCCAGACCGGCGACTTCAGCCATCTGGGCACGCGCTGCGAGATCAAGAACGTCAACTCGTTCCGCTTCATGCAGCAGGCGATCGAGTACGAGGCCCGCCGCCAGATCGAGATTCTGGAGGACGGCGGTTCCATCGACCAGGAGACCCGCCTGTTCGATCCGAACAAGGGCGAGACGCGGTCCATGCGCTCGAAGGAAGAGGCGCACGACTACCGCTACTTCCCCGACCCCGACCTGCTGCCGCTGGAGCTCGACCCGGCCTGGGTGAAGAAGATCGAGGCGGACCTGCCGGAACTGCCCGACGCCAAGAAGGCGCGCTTCCAGTCGCAGTACGGCCTGTCGGCCTACGACGCCGGCGTGCTGATCGCCGACCAGGCCAAGGCCGACTTCTACGAGGCCGCGGCCAACGGCCGCGACGCCAAGCTCGTGGCCAACTGGGTCACCAACGACCTGGCCGCCAAGCTGTCGGCGGACGGACTGGAGATCGGCGACTCGCCGATCGGCCCGGCGGCGATCGCCGAGCTGGTCCAGCTGATCGAGGACGGGACCATCTCGTCCAAGATCGCCAAGGACGTGTTCGAGCGGATGTGGGCGGGCGAGGGCTCGGCGTCCGAGATCGTCGAGAAGCAGGGCCTGAAGCAGGTTTCCGACACCGGCGCGCTGGAGAAGATCATCGACGACCTCATCGCCGCCAATCCCGGCCAGGCCGCCGCGGTCAAGGAGAAGCCGCAGGCCATCGGCTGGTTCGTGGGCCAGGTGATGAAGGCGACGGGCGGCAAGGCCAACCCCGGCGCCGTCAACCAGCTGCTGAAGGCGAAACTGGGCGTCTAGTCCGGGACGATGTCGAAGACCCGGCCGTTCGGGTCGACCAGCACGAAGCCGTCCCCCATCCGCCGCCAGGCGTAGCCGCGCGGCGGCTGGCGCAGGCGGTATCGCGGGTAGTCGTCCACTGGCGCGCCCCGCTGCTCCGGCGGCAGGTAGCCGCCCGGCCGCACGCGCTGGGGCGGACCGTAGTCCCGCGGCGCGTCGTCGAAACGGCGATAGCCGCGGCCCTCGCCAGGGCCGCCGCGGTCCCAGCGCCGGTCGTCGCCGCGGCGGCCGCGGCCTTCGCCCCGGCCCCCTTCGCGGCCGCGTCCACGCCCGCGGCCGCGATCCTGGGCCTCGGCGGGATCCGCCGACAGGGACGGGCCGGCCAGCAGGACCACGGCCGCGAATGTCAGGAACTGGCGCCGTTTCACGCCGAACGCCTCCAGGCTGCGTCGTTGAGCGTCTACACTGTAATGCGGGTCGTGAACTGCGCCTGAACGTCGCCGTGGGCCCAGCGCTCCGCTGCGCAAATGCACGGCCAGGGCGTACGGTTCAACCGCCGGACGGCAGTCGAGCCGCCGAATTCTGACGACACAACTTGCCATGAAGCCACGACAACAGGCGATTTAACCATGTGTTCAGCTTGAGCTTGGTTTCCTGTGCTTCTTAAGGCCGGTGCAGGCTCCGAAAACCGGATCCGCCGGCCCCGAACAGGGACTCGAAGATCATGCTGGCGAGCATGGAGATGAAGAGCGAAGGCTTGCCGCTCCCGAAGCCGGATGCGTCGGGCGACGAGCTGTTCCGTCTGGGGCTGCTCTATTCGACGGGGCAGGGCGGCGCGCCGCTCGACTACGTCTCGGCCCATATGCTGTTCAACCTGGCCGCCATGCGCGGCTCGGTCGAGGCCAAGATCTACCGCAAGGAGCTGGCCGAGGAGATGGCGTCCGACGAGGTCGCCGAGGCCCAGCGCCAGGCGCGCGAGTGGCTGGCCCAGGGCTGAACCGGGATTGATCTGGGGGCAGGGCCCGGACTGAACGGCCCCGACCTCATTTTGCCCCGCCGGACCGGCTAGGCAGAGCGATCCCTGTCCGCTAATAACCGCCCTCCGCGGGCGTGCGCCGCCCGGCGAGCTGGTGACGTGGCCGAGTGGCTGAAGGCAACGGTTTGCTAAATCGTCATACGTGAAAGCGTATCGAGGGTTCGAATCCCTCCGTCACCGCCATCCTGCTTCGCCCGACGGGTTTGGCAGGACTGACCCCTTCCCACCCATCTACGCCTCGCGGTTTTCGCGCCATTGCGGGACCTTGAGCGGCGGCTGCCAGGGCTCGCGGCGGACGATCCAGCTCTCGTAGTCCGGGGCGAAGAGGCCGGGCTCGTCGAAGCCGCCGACGGACAGTTCGTGCTCGGTCCCGTCGCCGCCGTAGATCCGCGAGCCGCAGGCGGGACAGAACCAGCGCCGGTAGCCCGGCGAGCTCTCCCAGGCGCGGATCTCGCCGGTGATCTCCACCTGCTCGGCGCGGAAGATCACGAACGGGTTGAAGGCCGAGGCGTGGGCCTTGCGGCAGGTCATGCAGTGGCAAAGGCCGACCCGCAGCGGCTCGCCGCGGGCGACGAAGCGGACGGCGCCGCAGGCGCAGCCGCCGGTCCGCTCGATCTGGAGGTCGCTCATGGCCCCTGAACGCGTCAGGCGGCTTCCAGGACCCGGATGATCTCGCTCTCGCGCTCGTTCCACAGGATCGAGACCCGGGCGGCGCGGGCGGCGAGGTCGCCCAGGGCGGCCTTCACCTCGCTCTGGCGCAGGCGCTGGGCCGACAGGCGCAGCAGCGTGCGGCCGGCGCCCTGGTCCTGTTCCTCGTCGTGGAAGCGCAGCACGGCGTCCACCACGGCGGCGGGGAGGGGCTGGGGCGCCAGCGGCTTGCGCGGGGCCGACGGACGGCGGGGGGCGGCCGGGCGGCGACGGGGGGCGAAGCGGGAAGCCATCACTCGAACTCCTGTTGCGGGTTGGCGATGGTTCGGTTCTGATCCCCTGGTGCGACAGAATCGGACGTAAGCGAGATGCGGCACGAAAAGGCCGGCCGGCTGCTGGAGATGGCGCGCCTGCTGGCGAGCACCGCCGAGGGGCTGACGCTGGACGAGATGGCCGAGCGCCTCGGGGTCGGCCGCCGCACGGTAGAGCGCATGCGCGATGCGGTCCGCGAGGTCTTCCCGCAGCTGGAGGAGGTGGATGATCCGCCGACGCGGCGGTTCCGCATCCCTTCGGGGCTCGACGGGCTCTTCCAGGCGCCCACGGCCGAGGAACTGGCGGCGCTGACCGCGGCCGGGGACACCTTCGAGAAGCAGGGCGCCCAGGCCCGCGCCGCGGCGCTGCGCTCGCTCGAGCGCAAGGTGCTGTCGGCCACCCGCGCCGCCGCCCGCCGCAAGCTGGCGCCCGACCTGGAGGCCCTGCTGCAGGCCGAGACCATCGCCGTGACGGCGGGCCCCAGGCCGTTCGAGGACGAGGCGGTCCTACAGGCGGTGCGCGATGCGCTGAAGGCCCTGAGCACCCTGCGCTTCCGCTACGAGGGCGGCTCCAATCCCGGCCGCACGCGCGAGGTGACGCCCTACGGCATCCTCTTCGGGCGCTCGAACTACCTGGTGGCGGCCGAGAGCGCCGAGGTCGGGCCCCGCAACTGGCGCCTGGACCGGATCTTCGACGTCGAGGTCACGGGCCGTCCGGGCGAGCGGCCGGCGGGCTTCTCCCTCCAGGCCTACGCCGACGAGAGCTTCGGCATCTACCAGGACGACACCTATGACGTGGTGCTGAAGATCGCCCCCGAAGGGGCCGAGGACGCGCTGCGCTGGCGCTTCCACGCCAATCAGTCGGTGGAGCAGGCCGCCGACGGCTCGGTGACCGTCCGCTTCCGGGCGAGCGGCATGCGCGAACTCGCCTGGCACCTGTTCACCTGGGGCGACAAGGTCGAGATCGTCGAGCCGGCGGCGCTGAAGGCCATGATGCGCCAGGAGCTGGAGGCGGCGATCCGGGCTCACGTCCGGAACTGACGCAGGCGCTTCCCAAGGTCCTCCCAACGCAAGGGAGACCCGACATGACCGCGACGCTCGACTACGCCCGGATGTTCGAGACCGAGTTCCGCCCCCGCCGGCGGCTGCGGCGCACGCTGGCGCTGGCCGTCCTGGGCGGCCTGTTCCTCGTGCGGCCGAGGCTGGCCCTTTCGATCTGGCGCGAGCGCGGGTGACGCCGGAGCCGGTGACGAGCGGCGTTCGGCGAGAAACGCCTTGAGCTTGGCCGATCCCTCCGAACTATCTGGGGGCGCGTTCAAGTTCGGGGTGTTTCCACATGACGTTGCGCCTGCTGGCCACGCTTTTCGCCGGAGTGTTCCTGATGGGGGCCGCCCCCGATGACGACCCCTACGCCTGGATGGAGGAGATCGAGGGCTCGCGCCCGCTGGAGTGGGCCAGGGCCGAGAACGCCAGTTCGCTGCCCAGGCTGCAGAACGATCCCCGCTACGCCGCCCTCTACGCCGACGCCCTGAAGATCGCGACGGCCAAGGACCGCATCCCCGCCGTGCGCTTCGCCGGCGATGGAAGCCTGCGCGACTTCTGGCAGGACGCCGACCACGTGCGGGGGATCTGGCGCACGACGAGCCTCGACAGCTACCGGTCGGGCAAGCCCCAGTGGCGGACCATCCTCGACCTCGACGCCCTGGCCAAGAGCGAGGGCGCCAACTGGGTCTGGCACGGCGCCGCCTGCCTGGCGCCCGAGGACCGCCTCTGCCTCGTGGAGCTGTCGAACGGCGGCAAGGACGCCGCGGTGGTGCGCGAGTTCGACGCCGTCGCCGGCGCGTTCGTGGAGGGCGGCTTCGTCATCCCCGAGGCCAAGGCCAACTACGCCTGGCTCGATCGCGACACGCTCGTGGTCGCCACCGAGTGGACGGAGGGCGACCTCACCGCCTCGGGCTACCCCTACATCGTCAAGACCCTGAAGCGGGGCCAGCCGCTGGACCAGGCGCAGGAGGTCTTCCGCGGACAGAAAGCCGACGTATCGGTCCAGCCGATGGTGCTGCGTGAGCCCGACGGCCAGGTGGCCGCGGTGATCGCCGGGCGCGGCCTCGACTTCTTCAACAGCGAATATCACCTGCTGACGCCGAACGGCCCGGCCAAGCTCGACCTGCCCACCAAGGCCACGATCCAGGGCTATGTCGCCGGCCGGCTGGTCGTCAGCCTGGAGCAGGACTGGGCCGAGAAGGGCTTCAAGGAAGGCGACCTGATCGACTTCGACCTCGCCGCAGTGAAGGCCGATCCCGCCCGTCTGGCCGGGACCCTCGTGCTGCGGCCGACGCAGAGCCAGGCGATCGAACAGGTGGCGACGACGCGTAACCGGCTGGTCGTCGCGCTCTACGACAACGTGAAGGGCCAGGTGCTGAGTTACGCCCGTCAGGGCGAGGCCTGGACCTCGAGCCGGCTCGACCTGCCCAAGGATTCCAGCATCGGGATCAGTTCCGCGTCCGACCGGGACGACCGGCTGATCCTCAACGTCACCGGCTTCCTGACCCCCTCCAGCCAGTGGCTGGCCGACGCCGCCTCGGGCGCGCCCGAGCGCCTGGCGGTGATGCCCGAGCGTTTCGACGCCTCGGACATGAAGGTCGAGCAGCTCTGGGCGACCTCGAAGGACGGAACCCGGGTCCCGTACTTCGTCGTCTCGAAGAAGGACCTGAAGCTGGACGGCTCGAACCCGACGCTGCTCTACGCCTATGGCGGCTTCCTGGTCAGCCAGACGCCGGCCTACGCCCAGACGGCGGGCAAGCTGTGGCTGGAGAAGGGCGGCGTCTACGTCGTCGCCAACATCCGCGGGGGAGGCGAGTTCGGCCCGCGCTGGCACAACGCGGGCCTCAAGCTGAACCGGATGCGGGTCTACGAGGACTTCTTCGCCGTCTCCGAGGACCTGATCGCCCGCAAGATCACCAGTCCCCGGCGCCTGGGTATCATGGGCGGCTCCAACGGCGGCCTCCTGATGGGCGTGGCGCTGACGAAGCGGCCCGAGCTCTACAACGCCGTGGTCATCCAGGTGCCGCTGTTCGACATGATCGGCTACACCCACATCGGGGCCGGGGCTTCCTGGGTCGGCGAGTACGGCGACCCGGCGATCCCCGCGGAGCGGGCGATGCTGATGAGCTATTCGCCCTACCAGAACCTGAAGCCCGGCCAGAAGTACCCGCGCGTGTTCCTGGAGACCTCCACCAAGGACGACCGGGTGCATCCGGCCCACGCCCGCAAGGCCGCCGCGCGGCTGAAGGAATACGGCTACGACTACCTCTATTACGAGAACATCGACGGCGGGCACGCCGCGGCGGCCAACCTGAACGAGCGGGCCATGCGCCAGGCGCTCGAATACACCTACCTCCACCAGCAGCTGATGGACTGAGGATGGCGCCGGGGCCGGTCAGCGCGGGAGTGCTCGCCTGGCGGGCCCGGCCGGAGGGGCCGCAGTTCCTGCTGGTGCATCCAGGCGGTCCCTACTGGCGAGGCAAGGACGAGGCGGCCTGGTCGATCCCCAAGGGGCTGGTCGAGCCGGACGAGGCCGACTGGGACGCCGCCCGGCGCGAGTTCCTGGAGGAGCTGGGGCAGCCGATCGACGGCGAGCCGGTGGAGCTGCCGCCCTGCCGGCTCCCCAGCGGCAAGATTGTGCGGGCCTGGCTGGTCGAGGCCGACCTCGACGTGACCGGCCTCAAGAGCAACGCGTTCGAGATGGAGTGGCCGCCGAGGTCCGGGCGCTGGGCCGCCTTCCCCGAGGTGGACAAGGCGGCCTGGTTCGCCGCCGGGGAGGCGAGGGCGCGCCTGCACAAGGGCCAGCGGCCGCTGCTGGAGGCGGCGCTGGCGAAGCTCGCCGGCCGCTGACCGGCCGCGCCGGATTTGCCCCGCCTGCGCCGGTTGGGCCATAAGGGGCGCTCCCAAAGACGCCGGAACCGTTCGCCGCGCGCGCCAGGCGCGCCGGTTCTCCCAGGCGCACCCCCCGGCGGCCACTCGGGCCGCGCCGACATGCCGGAGCCATGACCCTCGCAGACCTGACCGCCTTCGCCGCCCCCTATCCCTGGCTGGAGACCCTCTGGGCGCTCGCCCTGCTGGTCGCCGCCGCCGCCGTCGCCAACCTGCTGGTCAAGCCGCTGATCGTGCGGGTGCTGGCCCGGGTCTTCGACGGCCTCTCGCACCGGGTCAGCCACGAGGACGCCCTGCCGGTCGCCCGCCGGCTCGCCAACATCCTGCCGGCGGTGGTGATCGCGCAGGGGATCGTGCTGGTGCCGCACCTGCCGGTCGGCGTGGTCACGGTGACCCGCAATGTCTGCAGCGCCTTCGTCATCCTGATGGTCGTGCTGGCCCTCAGCGCGGCGCTCAACCTGCTGAACGACCTCTACCAGCGGCGGCCGACGGCCATGAGCCGGCCGATCAAGGGCTACCTGCAGGTGGTCAAGATCCTGCTGTTCGCCGCCGCCGCGGTGCTGATGGCGGCGGCGCTGATGGAACGCTCGCCGCTGCTGCTCCTCTCGGGCCTGGGCGCCATGGCCGCGGTGCTGATGCTGGTGTTCAAGGACACCATCCTGTCGCTGGTGGCCTCGGTGCAGATCGCCTCCAACGACATGGTCCGCCTCGGCGACTGGGTGGAGATGCCTCAGCTGAACGCCGACGGGGACGTGATCGACATCGCCCTGCACACGGTGAAGATCCAGAACTGGGACAAGACCATCACCACGATCCCGACGCAGCGGCTGATCACCGACTCGTTCAAGAACTGGCGCGGCATGCAGGAGTCGGGCGGGCGGCGGATCAAGCGCGCCCTGATGCTGGACCAGACGAGCGTCCGCTTCCTCGCCGACGAGGATCGGGAGCGCCTGCGGCGGATGTCGCTGATCGCCGACTACCTCGATCGCAAGCAGGCCGAGCTGGACGCCTGGAACCAGCGGCTGCTGGCGGACGGGCGCGATCCCGTGAACACCCGCCAGCTCACCAACCTCGGCACCTTCCGCGCCTATGTGCAGGCCTACCTCGAAGCCCATCCCACGATCGCCAGGAACATGACCCTGCTGGTCCGGCAGCTTCAGCCGACCCCCGAGGGCCTGCCGATCGAGATCTACTGCTTCACGGCCACGACCGCCTGGGCCGAGTACGAGGGCGTGCAGTCGGACATCTTCGACCACCTCTACGCGGTCCTGCCCGAGTTCGGCCTGCGGGTGTTCCAGGCCCCGACCGGCCTCGACCTCCAGCGGCTGGCGGCCGCCTAGGTCTCGGGCGGCGCCGAGCGCTGCAGCGAGCCGATGTCGAGGATCGGCGAGGCGTCGATGGTGTCGGCGTCCAGCAGCACGGCGACCCGCTCCAGGGCCGCGACTAGGCTCGCCTGCTCCCAGTCGGCGAGCTTCTCGAAGCGCGCGGCGAAGCGGTCCTGCAGGAGGTCCGGCGTTCCGGCCAGCGCCTCGCGGCCCGCCGGCGTCAGCACGACGTCGACCCGACGGCGGTCGGTCTCGCCGCGCCGGCGCATGAGGAGTCCGCGCTGTTCCAGCTTGTCGAGCAGGGCCGTGACGGTGGCCTGGCTCAGCCGGGCGGCTTCGGCGATGCCGCCGGCGCTCAGCACGCCCTGGCGGTCGACCAGCTGCAGCACGAGCAGCTGCGACGGCGTCAGCCCCGACGCGCGCGAGATGTCCCGCGCCGCGAATTCCGCAGCGCGCACGATCCGCCGGATCGCGATGAGGGCGCTGGTGAGGCGGGTGTCCATGGAGGCTCCTGCGACGCGACCGCGGTGTTGTTCCGCAGCTTGGGCGGTGGGGCAAGCATCGCCGCGAGAGGCTCATCAGAAGATTCGATTATCGAAGTAATCAGAACGGGTTCCGTCCGCGAACGCCGGGCGTGATCACAAGTCCGCGAGCCGATTCCAGGGGGTTTTCAGCGGTTATCTGCCCGGAAGGGTTGACATATTTCGTTCGATAAACAAAATAACTGCCATGACAACTGCTTCGCTTCGGCGGGCGGCTGGGGGGCTTGGGGTCCGAGTCGATCCCTCGCCGGGCCGTGTCGAGCTGCGGGCGCCCACTCTGGCGGACGGACCCGATGTCCACGCCCTGATCCGCGCCTGCCCGCCGCTCGACGAGAATTCGGCCTACTGCAATCTCCTCCAGTGCGCCCACTTCGCCGACACCTGCGTGACCGCGGTCGACGGGGAGGGCCTGGCCGGCTGGCTGTCGGCCTATGTCTCGCCGGCCGAGCCTGACACCATCTTCGTCTGGCAGGTGGCCGTGGCCCCCCGCGCCCGCGGAACCGGCCTTGGCGGCCGCATGCTGGCCGAGCTCCTGTCGCGCCCCGCCTGCCGCGGCGTGCGGCGGCTCACAACGACCATCACCGAGGGCAACCAGCCGTCCTGGCGGATGTTCGGCCGGCTGGCCGAGCGCCTGGGCGCGCCGCTCACCCGCGAGCCCTGCTTCCTGGAAGGCGTCCACCTGCCGGCCGGTCATTCGACCGAGCACATGGTCGCCATCGGACCATTCGACCCCGCGGCGACGCGGGCCTGATCCCAACCACAAGGAGACGCCATGTACGACGCCGAAGCCCCGGCGCGCGCTGACACCGCGTTCGCGCCTTTCGACCGCCTGGAGTCCCGGGTTCGTTCCTACTGCCGCAGCTTCCCGGCCGTGTTCGTCCGCGGGTCGGGCGCCTGGCTCTACGACGCAGACGGCAAGGCCTACCTCGACTTCCTCAGCGGCTGCGCCAGCCTCAACTACGGCCACAACCACCCGGCCCTGAAGCAGCGGCTCGTGGAGTACATCGCCGACGACGGCGTGGCTCACAGCCTCGACATGCACAGCCGCGCCAAGGCCGAGTTCCTGGAGGCTTTCGAAGCGGCCATCCTGCGGCCGCGCGGGATGTTCTACCGCGCCCAGTTCACCGGCCCCACGGGCGCCAACGCCGTCGAGGCGGCGCTGAAGCTCGCGCGCAAGATCACCGGCCGGACGAACGTCATCGCCTTCACCAACGGCTTCCACGGCGTGACCCTGGGGGCCCTGGCTGCCACCGGCAGCGGCGGCCACCGCGCGTCCGGCGGACTGCCCGCCCAGGGCGTCAGCCGCGCGGCCTACGACGGTTACTACGGGCCCGACGTCGACACCGCGGCCCAGCTCGACAAGCTGCTGTCGGATCCCTCGGGCGGCATCGATCCGCCGGCCGCGATCCTCGTGGAGACGGTGCAGGGCGAGGGCGGCCTCAACGTCGCCTCGGCCGAGTGGCTGCGCGCCATCGAGGCGATCGCGCGCAAGCACGGGGCGCTGTTCATCATCGACGACATCCAGGCTGGCTGCGGCCGCGCCGGCGGCTTCTTCAGCTTCGAGGACATGGGCGTGACGCCGGACATCGTCACCATGGCGAAGTCGCTCTCGGGGCTGGGCCTGCCGATGGCGCTGACGCTGATCCGTCCCGAGCGGGACGTCTGGCATCCCGGCCAGCACAACGGCACCTTCCGCGGCAACTGCCACGCCTTCGTCACCGCCAAGGCGGCGATTGACACCTTCTGGCGCGACGACGCCTTCGCCGAGCGGACCGCCGCCAAGGGCGAGCGGCTGCGCGCGCGGCTCGAGGAGATCGCCGGCAAGCATCCGGACGTCGTCCGCGGGACCAAGGGCCGCGGCATGATGCGGGGCATCGACGTCGGGTCGGGCGAGGTCTCGGGCCGGATCGTCAAGGCGGCCTTCGAGCGCGGCCTGGTGATCGAGACCAGCGGCCCGCGCGACGAGATCGTGAAGGTCCTGGCGCCCCTCACCATCGCCGACGAGGACCTGGACCGTGGCCTGGACATCCTGTCCGCCGCGATCGCCGACATCCGCGGCCGCGTGCAGCTGAACGCCGCCTGAGCCGCCGAAGACACGAGAGAGAGATACATGATCGTTCGCGACCTGAGCCAAGCCGAGAAGACCGACCGCCGCGTGGTGTCCAAGGGGTGGGAGAGCACGCGCCTCCTGCTGAAGGACGACGCGATGGGCTTCTCGTTCCACATCACGACCATCTACGAGGGCGCCGAGCTGCCCATGCACTACAAGAACCACCTGGAGGCGGTCTACTGCATCTCCGGGGAGGGTTCGATCGAGGACCTCGCCACCGGCCAGGTGCACGAGATCCGGCCGGGCGTGCTCTACGCACTCGACAAGCACGACCGCCACGTCCTGCGCGGCCGCACCCAGATGGTCATGGCCTGCGCCTTCAACCCGCCGGTGACCGGCCGCGAGGTGCACGACGAGACCGGCGCCTATCCCCTCGAAGCGGAGATGGCCTGAGGCCGCAGCGATGACGGAAGATCTCTATCCCTCCCGCGTGGCCTCGAAGCCTGCCTGGCAGCCGCGCATCGACCCGGTGGCCCACAGCCGCTGGACCCCTGAGGCGCCGATCTCGGCCGAACAGCACGTGATGTTCGAGCGCGACGGCTATCTCGTGCTCGAGAACCTGTTCTCGGCCGCCGAGGTGGCCACGCTACAGCGCGAACTGGAGCGGATGCGCAAGATGCCGGCCTCGCTGGAGACCGAGACGCTGATCGCCGAGCCCGGCTCGGGCGCGCTGCGCTCTGTCTTCGCGATCCACGCCCAGAACCGGCTGTTCGGCCGGCTGGCCGCCGACGAGCGGCTGGTGTCGGTCGCTCGCCACCTGCTGGGCGACGAGGTCTACATCCACCAGTCGCGGCTGAACTACAAAAGCGGCTTCGACGGCAGGGAATTCTACTGGCACTCGGATTTCGAGACCTGGCACGTCGAGGACGGGATGCCCCGCATGCGGGCGCTGTCGATGTCGGTCCAGCTCGCCGACAACCACGCCGTCAACGGCCCGCTGATGGTGATGCCGGGCTCGCAGCGGACGTACGTCTCGTGCGTCGGCGAGACGCCCGAGGACCACTACAAGCAGTCGCTGCGCAAGCAGGAGTACGGCGTGCCGGATCGCGACAGCCTGGCCCGCCTGGCCGAGACCTGCGGGATCGTCGCCCCCACCGGGCCGGCCGGCTCGGTCGTCCTGTTCGACTGCAACACCATGCACGGCTCGAACGGCAACATCACCCCGTTCCCGCGGGCCAACGCCTTCATCGTCTACAACTCGGTCTCCAACCGTCTGGTGGAGCCGTTCGGCGGGCGCGCCCCGCGGCCCGAGTTCATCGCCACCCGCGAGGGCTTCGAGCCGCTCACGGCGATGGGCGGCGACCTCGCCGAGGGGAGGGCGGCCTGATGGGCGTGCATACCGTCGAGAAGATCGGCGGCACCTCCATCTCGGACACGCGCGCGGTCCTGGACAACATCCTGATCGGCGCGCGGACGGGGGCCGAGCTGTACAACCGGATCTTCGTGGTCTCGGCCTACGCCGGCGTTACGGACAGGCTGCTCGAGCACAAGAAGACCGGCCGGCCGGGGGTGTACGCCCTGTTCGCCGCCGCGGCGTCGGGCGAGGGCGAGGCCTGGCGCACGGCGATCGACGACCTGCTGACGCACCTGCGGGCGCTGAACGCCGAGCGGTTCACCGACCCGGCGGACCTGGCGGCGGCCGACGCCTTCGTGGAGCAGCGGGTCGAGACCGCGCGCTCGTGCCTGGGCGACCTGCAGCGCCTCTGCGCCCAGGGCCACTTCCGGCTGGACGCCCAGCTCGGGGCCGTGCGCGAGATGCTGGCCTCGATCGGCGAGGCCCAGAGCGCCCACAACCTCACGCTCGAGCTGCGCCGCCGCGGCGTCAACGCCCGGATGGTCGACCTGACCGGCTGGGACGAGCCGGACGCCGTCGAGCTCGACGAGCTCCTGGCGCGCGCCTTCGCCGACGTGGACCTGGCGAGCGAGCTGCCCATCGCCACCGGCTACGCCAAGGCGGGCAAGGGCCTGATGGCCGAATACGGCCGCGGCTACAGCGAGGTGGTGTTCAGCCGCACGGCGGTGGTGACGGGGGCCCGCGAGGCCACGATCCACAAGGAGTTCCACCTCTCGAGCGCCGATCCCAAGCTGGTCGGGCCCGGGGCCGTGCGGAAGGTCGGGCGGACGAACTACGACGTCGCCGACCAACTGGCGAACCTCGGCATGGAGGCGATCCACCCACGGGCGGCGCGCGGCCTGCGCCAGGCCGGCATCCCCCTCTGCGTGCGCAACACCTTCGATCCCGAGGATCGGGGCACGACCATCTGGTCGGACTTCGTCTCGGAGCAGCCGCGGGTGGAGATCATCTGCGGCCTCACGGGCCTGACGGCGCTGGAGCTCTTCGAGCCCGACATGGTGGGGGTGAAGGGCTATGACGCCGGCATCCTGGCGGTGCTCACCCGGCACGCGGCGCGGATCGTCTCGAAGGCGTCGAACGCCAACACGATCAGCCACTACCTCGACGCCACGCCCAAGCAGGTGAAGCGGGTGATCGCCGACCTGGAACGCGAGTTCCCGAACGCCACGGTGACGACTCAGCAGGTCGCGGTGGTGGCGGTGATCGGCAGCGACCTGAACATCCCCGGGCTCACCGCCGCGGCGGCGCAGGCGCTGGCGGACGCCGGAGTCGAGATCCTGGGCATCCAGCAGCTCACCCGCCGGGTGGATCTGCAGTTCGTGGTCCGGGAGCGGGACTACGCCGCGAGCGTCCAGGCCCTGCACGCGCGCCTGGTATGCGGGGGCGGGCGGCTGCGCTCGGCGGCCTGAGGCGTCGACGCCGGATCGAAGTGGGGGCTGACATGACGATGGAACAGGACGGCCGGGGCCCTGCGGCGCCGGCCGAGGCGGCCGCCGTCCGCCGGGCGGTGGCGGCTTCGGCGGTGGGCAACGCCACCGAGTGGTTCGACTACGGGATCTACGCCTACGGGGTGACCTACATCTCGGCGGCGCTGTTTCCGGGGGAGGCCGCGCAGGCGACGCTGTTCGCGTTGGCGACGTTCGCGATCTCGTTCCTGGTGCGGCCGCTGGGGGGCTTCTTCTGGGGCCCGCTGGGCGACCGCCTGGGGCGCAAGAGCGTGCTGGCCTTCACCATCGTGCTGATGGCCGCCGCCACGTTCCTGGTGGGCCTCCTGCCGACCCACGAGGCGGTGGGCTTCTGGGCGCCGCTGATGCTGGTGATCCTGCGGATGGTGCAGGGCTTCTCCACCGGCGGGGAGTACGGCGGTGCCGCGACGTTCATGGCGGAGTACGCGCCCGACGACCGGCGCGGCTTCTTCGGCAGCTTCCTGGAGGTCGGCACCCTGGCGGGCTTCTCGTTCGGGGCCCTGCTGATGCTGGGCTTCTCGCTGCTGCTGGGGAACGAGGCCATGCACGAGTGGGGCTGGCGCCTGCCGTTCCTGGTGGCCGCGCCGCTGGGGCTCGTCGGTCTCTACCTGCGGGCCAAGATCGAGGACACGCCGGTGTTCCGAGAGGCCGAGGCGCTGGAGGCCGAATCCGCCAGCCGCCAGCCCGGCCTGAAGACGCTGTTCACCGGCTACTGGCGCCCGCTGCTGGTGATGAGCGGCCTCGTCATCGCGCTGAACGTCGTGAACTACACCCTGCTCAGCTACATGCCGACCTATCTCGAGCGACGCCTGGGCCTTTCGACCCAGCAGGCGCTGCTGGTCCCGATCATCGGCATGCTGTGCATGATGGCGCTGCTGCCCTTCGCGGGCGCGGCCTCAGACCGGGTGGGGCGCAAGCCGCTGTGGGCGGCCTCGCTGGTCGGGCTCTTCGTCCTGGCGATCCCGCTCTACCACCTGATGGGCGCGGGCCTTTCCGGGGCGATCGTCGGTTTCGCCGTACTGGGGCTGCTCTACGCGCCGCAACTGGCGACGATCTCGGCGACCTTCCCGGCCATGTTCCCGACGCGCGTGCGGTTCGCGGGCTTCGCGGTCGCCTACAACGTGGCCACCTCGCTGTTCGGCGGCACCGCGCCGGCCGCCAATTCCTGGCTGATCGAGCGGACGGGCGACGCCGCCGTCCCCGCCTACTACATGATGGCCGCCTGCGTGGTGGGCCTGATCGCCCTGGCCTTCACGGCCGAGACCGCCGGCCAGTCGATCCGCGGCGACGCGGGCGCGCCTGCATCCTCTCGCCGAGGCGGCGCCGTCCGGGGCGGGCAGGGGACAGTGTCGGGAAACTTGGAGGCCTGACCGGGAATCGAACCCGGGTACGCGGATTTGCAGTCCGCTGCGTCACCACTCCGCCATCAGGCCGTCTCGAAGGCCCTTGGGCTCTCCGGAGGGCGCGAGGGCTACCAGAAGGCACCGGCCGGAGCAATCTCCGTGAGGGCCCGCAATTGCGTTTCGCAGGCTGAGGCCTATAAGCCCCGGTCTCACGCCCACCTTACGCTTCCCGAGGGGATTCGATGGCCGACTTCGCCGCCGCCCGCCTGAACATGGTGGAGAGCCAGGTGCGCACCCAGGACGTGACGGACGTGCGCCTGCACGACGCCATGCGCGACCTGCCGCGCGAGCGCTTCGCGCCCGAGGGCAAGGCCTATCTGGCCTACGCCGACGTCGAGGTGGAGTACGCGCCCGGCCGCTGGCTGCTGAAGCCCCGCGACGTCGCCAAGCTGCTGCAGGAAGTTCGCCCGATGCCCGGCGAGCGCGCCCTCGCCATCGCCGCCCCCTACGCCGCGGCCGTGCTGGAGGCGCTGGACCTGCAGGTCACGCGGCTGGACGAGGACCTCCGGCAGGTCCCGGCCGGCGAGTTCGACGTCATCATCTGCGAGGGCGCCGTCGCCCGCGCCCCCGAGGCCTGGGTGAAGGCCCTGGCCATGGATGGCCGCCTGGCGGTCATCGAGCGGGACGGGCCGGTCGGCCAGGCCTGCCTCTACCTGCGGGCCGAGGACGGAGTCGGCCGCCGTGTCCTGTTCGACGCCACGCCCCCGGTGCTCGCGGGCTTCGAGGCCCGTCACGGTTTCGCCTTCTGACGATGCTCAGAAACACGCCCGAAACCGGGCCGTGAAAAAAGCTTAAGGTGACGCCGCTTGGTCCTGCGGGCACAGGACGCATATAGAACACGACGTCTCTCGCACGATCGGGGATTACGAATGTCGAAGAGTCCGCGCGGCCGCCTCCTGGCCGCGGTCTTCAGCGTGGGGCTCGCCGCCGCCTTCGCGGGCCCGGCCGCCGCCGAGACCCTGGCCGACGCCATCGCGCTGGCCTACGAGACCAACCCCACGCTGCAGGCCCAGAGGGCGACCCAGCGGGCGCTCGACGAGAGCTTCGTCCAGGCCCGCACCGGCTGGCGCCCGACGCTGAACCTCAACGGCTCGGTCCGATACCTCGAGGACCGCTCGCCGCGGGCCATCATCAACCCGGCCCAGCGCACCACCATCGAAGAGGGCAACAGCGCCAGCGTCGGCCTGACCTTCAACCAACCCCTGTGGACCGGCGGCCGGGTCGCCGCGGCCGTGTCCGCGGCCCAGGCCGAGGTGCTGGCCGGCCGCGAGAACCTGCGGCGCATCGAGGCCCAGATCCTGGCCACCGTCATCCAGGCCTACGCCGACGTCCGGCGGGACCAGGAGGCACTGCGCATCCGCCAGGAGAACGTCCGCGTCCTGACCCGCCAGCTGGAGGAGTCCCAGGCCCGCTTCGACGTGGGCGAGGTGACCCGCACCGACGTCGCCCAGTCGGAAGCCCGCCTGGCCCAGGCGCAGGCCCTGTTCAGCGAGTCCGAGGCCCAGCTGGCCATCAGCCGCGCCAACTACGCCCAGGTGGTCGGCCAGAATCCCGGCGAGCTCGCGCCCGAGCCGTCGCTGGCGCACATGCTGCCGACCGATCCCGATCAGGCCTACACGGTGGCCGAGGAGAACAACCCGCAGCTCCGCGCCCAGCAGTTCGCCGAGCAGGCCAGCCGCGCGCGCATCGCCGGCGCCCGCGCCGAGCGGATGCCGAACGTCAGCGCCCAGGCGACCATGGCCTTTGGCGGCCCGGCGCGGCCCCAGCCGCCGAACGATCCGTTCGAGCGCGGCCTCTTCAACCGCGAGAGCACGGCGACGGTGAACGTGACCGTGCCGCTGTTCTCGGGCGGCCTCGTCTCCTCGCGCGTGCGCCAGGCCGTCGAGCGCAACAACTCCGACCGGCTGACCACCGAGGCCGTGCGCCGCAGCGTGCTCCAGAACATCACCTCGTTCTGGAGCCAGCTGATCGCCGCCCGGGCCAACATCGCTTCCAGCGAGCAGCAGGTCCGCGCCGCCACCATCGCCGCCGAAGGCACCCGCCAGGAGCAGCAGGTGGGCCTTCGCACCACCATCGATGTGCTGAACGCCGAGCAGGAGCTGCGCCAGGCGCAGCTGAACCAGGTCTTCGCGCGCCGCGACGAATACGTCTCGGCCGCCGGCGTGCTCTCGACCATGGGCCGGCTCGAGGCCCGCAACCTCGTTCCGACGGCGCCGCAGTACGATCCGGCCAAGAACTTCCGGAAGCTGCGCGTCACCTGGGGCTGGGTGCCGTGGGAGGAGCCGATCGGCATCGTCGACCGCGTCCTGACGCCCTGGCCGGCGCCGACGCCCGACCCGAAGCCGGTCGAGGCGGCGATTCCCCCCGGGCTGACCCCGCCGCCGGCGAACGCGGCGGCGCCCCGCTGACTCTCCGCTGACCCTCCGGTGGTTCCCCCTGGAGGGGAACGGAGGGCGGCTGTGCGTGCGGAAATTGCAGGAACGTCGCCGCGCGCTTAGGCTCGGGCGATAGATTCCCTTTGCGGCGGCAGGAACATGTCCGAACAGACGTCCCAGGAACCGACGATGGAGGAGATCCTCGCCTCCATCCGCCGCATCATCTCCGAGGACGAGGCGCCCGCCGAGGCCAAGCCGGCCGAGCCGGAGGCGGCGGCCGAGGCCGCCCCCGAACCTGCGCCGGAGCCCGAGCCGCCCGCCGCCGAGGCGGCCCCGCCGCCGACCCCCGAGCCGGAACCGGTGCAGGCCGCCGCGCCCGAGCCCGCGGGCCTGGCCGACGACGAGGACGACGAACTGGAGCTGACCCAGAAGGTCGAGACGCTGGGCGACCTCGACGTCCTCGCGCCCGCCGAGAGCGAGCCCGCCGCCGTCCCGCCGCCTCCCGCGCCGACCCCGGCCTCGGCGCTCGTCAGCGAACGCGCCGCCACCGCCGCGGCCTCGGCTTTCGGCCAGCTCTCGGCCGCCATCGCCATGCCGCGCGAAGGCCGCACGCTGGAGGACGTGGTGCGCGAGCTGCTCACCCCGCTGCTGCAGCAGTGGCTGGACGACAACCTGCCGCGCATCGTCCAGGAGGCGGTCGAGGCCGAGGTCGCGCGCATCGCCCGCGGCCGAGTAGGCTGACGCCCCATCCGTCACCGCTCATCCCCGCGTAGGCGGGGACCCCCTGGGCCTCCCACGCGGCGTTAGCGGACGCCCGGGCCGGCCGGGCCTTCCTGAAGCTGGGCGTGGATCCCCGCTTTCGCGGGGGTGAGCGGGTGTGTAAGGACCGCTCCGGACATCGCCATGCTTGAAAAGACCTTCGACCCCAAGACCGCCGAACCGCGCCTCTACGCCGCCTGGGAGGCCTCGGGCGGCTTCGCGCCGACCGACGATCCGGCCGCCGAGCCGTTCAGCATCGTCATCCCGCCGCCGAACGTGACGGGCTCGCTGCACATCGGCCACGCGCTGAACAACACCCTGCAGGACGTGCTGATCCGCTTCGAGCGGATGCGCGGCAAGGCGGCCCTGTGGCTGCCCGGCACCGACCACGCCGGCATCGCCACCCAGATGGTCGTCGAGCGCCAGCTCGCCCAGGAGGGCAACCAGAGCCGGCGCGACATGGGTCGCGAGGCCTTCGTCGAGAAGGTCTGGGAGTGGAAGGCCAAGTCGGGTGGGACCATCGTCAACCAGCTGCGCCGGCTGGGCGCCTCCTGCGACTGGAGCCGCGAGCGCTTCACCCTGGACGAGGGCCTCTCGGCCGCCGTCCGCAAGGTGTTCGTCCAGCTCTACCGGGAGAAGCTCATCTACCGCGACAAGCGGCTGGTGAACTGGGACCCGCACTTCCAGACCGCGATCTCCGACCTGGAGGTCGAGCCGCGCGAGGTTGACGGCCACTACTGGCACTTCGCCTATCCGCTGGAGGAAGGCTCGGGCGAGATCGTCGTCGCCACCACGCGCCCGGAGACCATGCTGGGCGACACCGCCGTGGCGGTGCATCCGAGCGACGAGCGCTACACGCACCTGGTCGGCAAGGCCGTGCGCCTGCCGATCGTGAACCGGCCGATCCCGATCATCGCCGACGAGTACCCGGACCCCGAGAAGGGCTCGGGCGCGGTGAAGATCACGCCTGCGCACGACTTCAACGACTTCGCCGTCGGCAAGCGCCACAACCTGCCGATGATCAACGTCTTCGACGACTTCGCGCGGCTGAACGACAACGTCCCGCCCGAGTACCGGGGCCTGGACCGCTTCGCCGCCCGCAAGAAGGTGGTCGAGGAGTTCGAAGCGCTGGGCCTGCTGCGCGGGATCGAGAAGACCCGCCACGTCGTCCCGCACGGCGACCGCTCGGGCGTCGTGGTCGAGCCCTATCTGACCGACCAGTGGTACGTGAACGCCGAGGTCCTGGCCAAGCCCGCGATCAAGGCCGTGGAGCAGGGCGACACGGTCTTCGTGCCCAAGGCCTGGGAGAAGACCTACTTCGAGTGGATGCGGAACATCCAGCCGTGGTGCATCTCGCGCCAGCTGTGGTGGGGCCACCGTATCCCGGCCTGGTACGGGCCGGACGGCAAGGTGTTCGTCGCCGAGAGCGAGGCCGAGGCCCGCCGCCAGGCCGCCGAGCTCTACGGCCGCGACGTGGACCTGCGCCAGGACGAGGACGTCCTCGACACCTGGTTCTCGTCGGGGCTGTGGCCGTTCTCGACCATGGGCTGGCCCGAGCAGACCGAGGACCTCGCCCGCTTCTATCCGACCCACACCCTGGTGACCGGGTTCGACATCATCTTCTTCTGGGTCGCCCGGATGATGATGCAGGGCCTGCACTTCACGGGGCAGGTCCCGTTCCAGCGGGTGTTCATCAACGCCCTGGTGCGCGACGCGACCGGGGCCAAGATGTCCAAGTCCAAGGGCAACGTCATGGACCCCCTGGAGCTGGTGGACGAGTTCGGGGCCGACGCCCTGCGCTTCACGCTCACCGCCATGTCGGGCCAGGCGCGGGACATCAAGCTCTCGAAGCAGCGCATTGAAGGGTATAGGAATTTCGGTACGAAGCTGTGGAACGCCACGCGCTTCTGCCAGATGAACGGCTGCGCCCGGGCCGAGGGCTTCGACCCGGCGGCCGTGCAGGCGCCGCTGAACCGCTGGATCGTCGGCGAGACGGCCCGGACCGCGCGTGCGGTGACCGACGCCCTGGCCGATTGCGGGTTCGACGAGGCCGCGACGCAGCTCTACCGCTTCATCTGGAACCGGTTCTGCGACTGGTACGTCGAGCTCGCCAAGCCGCTGCTGAACGGCGAGGACGCCGCGGCCAAGGCCGAGACCCAGGCGACCGCCGCCTGGGTGCTGGACGTGATCCTGAAGCTGCTGCACCCGGTCATGCCGTTCATCACCGAGGAGCTGTGGGGCCAGACCGCCGACCTTGGAGCGTCGCGGGAAGATGCCCCGGGCGGGCAGGACGGCTTCCTGATGACCGCCCGCTGGCCCGAACTTTCCGACAGCCTGATCGACCCGGCCGCCGACGCCGAGATCGGCCTGATCATCGAGGCCATCTCCGAGGGCCGCTCGGTCCGCGCCGAGCTGAATGTCCCGCCGTCGGCCCGGCCGCCGCTGCTGGTCGTTGAGACCTCCGCCGAGCAGCGCCGGGTGCTCGAGGCCAGCACGCCGCTGATCGCCCAGCTGCTGCGGGTGGCCGAGGTTCGCTTCGTGGACGCCGCGCCCGAGGGCGCGATCCCCTACGTGGTGGACGGGGCGACGCTGGCCCTGCCGGTGGCCGAGTTCATTGATCTGGCGGCCGAGCGCGCGCGCCTGGCCAAGGAGGTCGCGAGCCTGACGGGGGACATCGAGAAGACCTCGAAGAAGCTCGCCAACCCTGACTTCGTGGCCCGCGCCCCCGAGGAGGTGGTCGAGGAGAACCGCGAGCGGCTCGCCGAGGCCGAGGCGGCCAAGGCCAAGCTCGAGGGCGCGCTCGCCAGGCTGACCGCCGCCGGCTGAAAAAACCAGCGTCGTCGGTTTGCCTCCGGCGCTGGGTTATGGTTGTTCACTTGAGACGACGCGCAGGCGATGACACCTGCGCGCGACCCTTCCGGTTCGGCATGCCCCATGCCGACCGGGACAGGCTCTAGGAGAAACGCCGAATGTCCGAGCCCGCGCTGCCGCCCGGCTGGCCCGCCATGTCCATCGCCCAGGCCCACGCCCTGATGACCCAGCCGGGGACCCCGCTGGAGGTCGAGGAGATCGACATCCGGGGCGTCAAGACCAAGGTCTGGAAGCACCTGCCGCCGTCGCTGCGGGCGGTCGTGGAGGCCTCCCGGGCCCACGGCGAGAAGATCTTCCTGGTCTACGAGGACGAGCGGGTCAGCTTCGAGGCGTTCTACCGGGCGGTCTCGGCCTTCGCGCGCGAACTGCAGGCGCAGGGCGTCGGCAAGGGCGACCGGGTCGCCGTGATCATGCGCAACCTGCCCGAATGGGTGATGGCGTTCTACGCCGCCGCCTCGGTGGGGGCGGTCGTGACGCCGCTGAACGCCTGGTGGACCGGCCCCGAGCTGGAGTACGGCCTGACCGATTCCGGCGCCAAGGTCGCGGTGATGGACGCCGAGCGCTACGAGCGCATGACCGAGCACCTGCACAACTGCCCCGAGCTGAAGCGCGTCTACGTCAGCCGCGAGGTGGACGAGATCGCCCATCCGCACGTGGCCAAGCTGTTCGAGGTCCTGGGCGAGCCGAACGATTGGGCGAAGCTGCCCGACCAGCCGCTGCCGGCCGTCGAGATCGGACCCGAGGACGACGCCACGATCTTCTACACCTCCGGCACCACGGGTAAGCCGAAGGGCGCGCTCGCGACCCAGCGGGCGGTGAACTCCAACATCCTGACCGCGGCGGCCGCCGGCGCGCGCAGCTTCCTGCGGCGGGGCGAGATGCCGCCGGCGCCCGATCCGGAGGCGCCGCAGCGCTCGGCCCTGATCTCGGTGCCGTTCTTCCACGTCACCGGCTGCTTCGCCGTGCTGAACCCCACGCTCTTCTCCGGCGGCAAGCTGGTGATGATGTACAAGTGGGACGTGATCCGCGCCTTCGAGCTGATCGAGCGCGAGAAGATCATGCTGGCCGGGGGCGTGCCGACCATCGCCTGGCAGCTCATCGAGCACCCGGCCCGCGCCAACTACGACCTGTCGTCGCTGGAGAGCGTCTCGTACGGCGGCGCGCCGTCGGCGCCCGAGCTGGTGCGTCGCCTGCGCGAGGCCTTCCCGAAGTCGCAGCCCGGCCAGGGCTGGGGCATGACCGAGACCTGCGCCACCGTCACCTCGAACGGGGCCGAGGACTACGTGAACCGTCCCGACAGCTGCGGCGTCGCCGCCGCCGTCGCCGAGATCCAGATCCGCGACCCGAACGACGGCAAGACCGTGCTGCCGCCGGGCGAGGTTGGCGAGCTGTGGTCGTTCGGGCCGATGAACTGCAAGGGCTACTGGAACAAGCCCGAGGCAACCGCCCAGACCTTCGTCGACGGCTGGGTCCGCACCGGCGACCTCGCCCGCATGGACGAGGAGGGCTTCTGCTTCATCATCGACCGCGCCAAGGACATGCTGATCCGGGGCGGCGAGAACATCTACTGCGTGGAGGTGGAGAACGTCCTCTACGACCATCCGGCGGTGATGGACGCGGCCGTCGTCGGCGTGCCGCACCGGACGCTGGGCGAGGAGCCCGCCGCGGTGGTCACCCTGAAGCCGGGCGCCGAGGCGAGCGAGGACGAGCTCCGGGCCCACGTCGCCGAGCGGCTGGCCGCCTTCAAGGTGCCGGTGGCGGTGAAGTTCTGGCGTGAGACCCTGCCGCGCAACCCGAACGGCAAGATCCTGAAGAACGAGCTGAAGAAGCTCTTCGTGGAAGAGCCCGCCTGAGGAAGCGGGCCGACGTCCTGCTGGTCGAGCGCGGTCTCTTCGAGAGCCGCGCCAAGGCCCGCGCCGCCATCGAGGCGGGCGGGGTGACGGCGGACGGACGCACGGTCGGCAAAGCCTCGGAGATGCTGGACGAGACGGCGGCCATTGCCGCCGCGCCGGCGCATCCCTGGGTGGGCCGCGGCGCGCTCAAGCTGGTCCACGCCCTGGACCTCTGGCCGGTGGCGGTGGCTGGCCGCGTCGTCCTGGATGTGGGCGCCTCCACCGGCGGCTTCACCGAGGTGGCGCTCAGCCGGGGCGCGGCGCGGGTCTATGCGGTGGACGTCGGCCGCGGCCAGCTCCACCCGAGGCTCGCCGCCGATCCCCGGGTGACGAGCCTCGAGGCCACCGACGCCCGCGACCTCACCGCCGCCCTGATCCCGCAGCCGCCGGGCCTGATCGTCACCGACGTCAGCTTCATCGGCCTGGCCAAGGCCCTGCCGGCGGCGCTCGCTCTGGCAGGCGAGGGGGCCGACCTCATCGCCCTGGTGAAGCCGCAGTTCGAGGTCGGCCGCGAGCACGTCGGCAAGGGCGGCATCGTCTCCGACCCCGACGCCCGCGCCCGCGCCCTGGAGGATGTGAAGGGCTTCCTCGCCGGGGCCGGCTGGACGGTGCGCGATGCGGCCGAGAGCCCCATCGCCGGCGGCGACGGCAACCGCGAATTCCTCATCTGGGCGAAGAGATAGGCCGCCAAAAGAAAGGCCGCCTGCCGGGGAGCAGGCGGCCCACGGGTACGCTTGGGGTTACTGAACTAGTCGACGACGGCGTAGCGGCCGGAGGCGTCGCGGCAGACGCGCACGAAGCGGGTCTGGGTGCGGCCGTCGGGCATGTAGATCGGGCTCTCGGCCAGGGTGCAGCCGTCGGCGTCGGCGCCGCGGTCGGCCAGGCGGTAGCGGTCGCCCCGCCGGTCGTAGGCGTAGTCGTCGCGGTCGGCGTAGTCGTCCCGGCTGTAGTAGCGCTCGTCGCTCGGCGGATAGTAGGCCGCGCCGGACGACGGGGGAGGCGGCGGCGGGGGCGGCGGCAGCGAGGTGCAGGCCGCGCTCGAATTGCCGACCCCGGCGCCGATGGCGGCCCCGGCCAGGCCGCCCAGCAGCGAGCCCTCGGTGCGGGCGTTGCGGGCGGCGGCGTTAGAACCGATCACCGCGCCGATGGTCCCGCCCAGCAGGGCGCCCACGGTGCCGCGGTTGGTCTTCTCTCGCTTGCAGGCGTCGTACTGATAGCCGCCGCTGCCCATGCCGTAGTAGCCGTAGGGCTGGGCCTGGGCGGCCGCGCCGGCGCCCAGCGCCACGAGCCCGGCCAGCGCGGCGATGGTGACACGCTTGGACATTGTGATCCCCTCTCTCGAATCTCGCGCGAAGGGCCTCTGGCCCCCGTCACGCCGCAAGCTGCGCTGCGCAAGCTGAACGGATGTTGAGAAACTCGTTCATCTTCGTTCATCTGGGCTTAAGTGCGGCGCCCGTCCAAGGAGCCCCCAAGGGAGACTCATGAGACCGCGTCCGCGCCGCCCCAACCCCAAACCGCCGTCCGGCCCGCCGGTGGAGCTTGCCATCGAGACCATGGGCGGGGAGGGCGACGGCGTGGCCGCCGGGCCTATCTTCGTGCCGTTCACCCTGCCGGGCGAGCGCGTCCGGGTGCAGGGCCGGGGCGACCGCCGGGAACTGCTGGAGGTGCTGGCGGCCAGCCGCGAACGGGTCGAGCCGCCGTGCCCGCACTTCTTCGCCTGCGGCGGCTGCGCGCTGCAGCACTGGGCGCAGGCGCCGTACCTCGCCTGGAAGGCCGACCGGCTGCGCACGACCCTGGCGCGCCAGCACATCGAGACGCAGATCCTGACGCCCTACGCCACGGGACCGGGCACGCGCCGCCGCGTGACCCTGCACGCCCGCCGCGGGAGCCGGGATGCCGCCCGCCTCGGCTACAAGGCGCGCAAGTCCTGGGACCTGGTGGACATCGCCGTCTGCCCGATCTCCGAGCCCGCCATCCAGGCCGCCATTCCGGCGCTGAAGCGGCTCGCCGCGCCCCTGTTCGAGCATCCCAAGTCGGCCCCGTCGCTGCACGTGACGCTCAGCGACACCGGGCTCGACATCGACATCACCGGCGTCGAGGCCAAGAGCGGCGGCCTTTCGGGCGACGCCAGGATGCAGCTCGCCGAGCGGGCCGCCGAGGCCGACTTCGCCCGCGTCACCCTGGCCGGGGAGGTCGCCTACATGGCCCGCAGCCCCCAGGTCCGCCTGGGCCCGGCGGTCGTCAGCCTGCCGCCCGGCGCCTTCCTGCAGGCGACCCGCGACGCCGAGGCGGCCATGGCCGAGTTCGTCGCCGGCGCGGCGGCCGGCGCTTCGCGCATCGCCGACCTCTACTGCGGGGTGGGCACGTTCACCTTCCGCCTGGCCGAGGTCGCCCCGGTCCACGCCGCCGACTTCGCAGCCGAGGCCGTTCAGGCGCTCACGGCGGCCCTGGCCGGCGCGCCGGGGCTGAAGGGCGTGACCGCCGAGGCCCGCGACCTCGTCCGGCGTCCCGTCCTGGCCGAGGAGCTCAAGAAGACCGACGTCGCCGTCTTCGACCCGCCCCGCGCCGGGGCGGCCGAGCAGACCGCCGAGCTCGCCCGCTCGCAGGTGGCGCGGGTGATCGGCGTCTCCTGCAACCCGGCCACCTTCGCCCGCGATGCGCGGACCCTGATCGACGCCGGCTTCAGGCTGGAGCGGGTCCTGCCGGTGGACCAGTTCCTCTGGTCCCCGCACATAGAACTTGTGGGGGTGTTCCAGCGGTGAGCGGGGCCCATATTGGCGGCATGGTTCCCCTTTCCGTCCTCGACCTCTCGCCGATCCTGGAAGGCTCGGACGCCGCCCAGTCGTTCCGCAACAGCCTGGACCTGGCCCGCCACGCCGAGCGCCTGGGCTATCGCCGCTTCTGGCTCGCCGAGCACCACAACATGCCGGGCGTCGCCTCGGCCGCGACCGCGGTGGTCATCGGCCACGTGGCCGCCGGCACCAGCACCATCCGGGTAGGGGCGGGCGGCATCATGCTGCCCAACCATGCGCCGCTGGTGATCGCCGAACAGTTCGGCACCCTGGCCAGCCTGTTCCCCGGCCGCATCGACCTGGGCGTCGGCCGCGCGCCGGGCACCGACCAGATGACCGCCCGGGCCCTGCGGCGCACCCTCGTGGGCGACGTCGACCGCTTCCCGCAGGACGTGGTCGAGCTGATGGCCTACTTCCAGCCGGCCCAGCCGAACCAGGCGGTCCGCGCCGTGCCGGGCGCGGGCCTCGACGTGCCGGTGTGGATGCTGGGGTCCAGCACCTTCGGCGCGGAACTGGCCGCGATCCTGGGGCTGCCCTACGCCTTCGCCTCGCATTTCGCCCCGGCCATGATGGAGCAGGCGATCGCCGTCTACCGGGCGAACTTCCGCCCCTCCGAGCGGCTGGAGAAGCCCTACCTGATGCTCGGCCTGAACGTCGTGGCCGCCGAGACCGACGCCGAGGCGCGGCGGCTGTTCACTTCGCTGCAGCAGGCTTTCCTGAACCTGCGGACGGGGCGGCCCACGCCCCTGCCGCCGCCCGTGGACGACATGGACCAGCGGCTGGCCGCCTCGGGCATCTCGCCGGCAGAGCAGGGCGCGCTCGCCAAGGCCGTGGTCGGCGGGCCCGAGACCGTGCGGAACGGCCTGCGCGACTTCGTGGCCGCCCACCGGCCCGACGAGATCATCGTCACGGCCCAGATCTACGATCACGCCGCCCGCGTCCGCTCGTTCGAGATCGCGGCCGAGGCGGCGAGGGCGCTCGCGACGCAGCCGGCGCTCTAGGCCCGCGCTGTCACCAGCCAGCAGGCGGCCGTGAAGCGGGCCTCTCCATCCTCGATGAAGGGCGCATAGGCCGTCTGCAACGCTTCGACGATCCGCGCACGGTCCGCCTCGGGCAGCTCTCGCATCGCCGCGCCTACCGGGCCCATGCGGGCGACGTAGGTCTTCAGGTCCGCCTCGGCGACCGAGGCGGGCACGTCGATGGGCCGCACCTCCACCCCGGTCCACCCGCTGGCCTCGAGGATGCGCCGGACGCGCTCGCCGTCCGCGAACCCGAACTGGCCCGGCGCGCCCGGCTCGGGCGTCGGCAGGGGCGGCAGGAACGGCGCAGCAGCGCGCATGGCCGTGGTCATGAACGGGTTCTCGGCGGGACTGCGCCAGGCCACGAAGGCGAGCTTGCCGCCGGACCGCACGCCGCGCCGGATGTTGGCGAAGGCGGCCTCCGGGTCCTCGAAGAACATCACCCCGAACCGCGACATCACTGCGTCGAACCCCGCCTCGTCGAAGGCGTAGGTCTGGGCGTCGGCCTGCACGAAGGCGGCGTTCTCCAGGCGCTCGGCCCTCGCGCGTTCGGCTGCGGCGGCGACCAGGGGCCCCGAGATGTCGACGCCCAGCGCCAGGCCGCCCGGACCCAGCCTTCGGGCCATGGCCAGGGTGGTCGCCCCCGCGCCGCAGCCGATGTCGGTGACGCGCCCGCCAGCGCCCGGGAAGGCCTCGTCCACGACGATGCTGGCGAAGGGCGCGAGCATCCGGTCCAGCACGGACTGCAGCTCGACCCACGTGCGGCCGTTGGCCTCGTTCCACAGGACGGCCTGGTCCCGGTTCGGGGCGGCGGTTGCTGACATTGGGAGGCTCCTTCGGCTTGCCCTCGAGGGTTCGTGCGGCGCAGTGTGCAAGTTCAAGCTGACTTGAGGTCAACCCCCATGGCCGAACTGGACATCGCAGAGGTGGCGCGGCGGTCGGGCGTGCCCGCCTCGACCCTGCGGTTCTACGAGGAGAAGGGGCTGATCGCCTCGGTGGGCCGGCGGGGCCTGCGCAGGCTGTTCGAGCCCTCGGTGCTGGAGCGGCTGTCGCTGATCGCCCTCGGCCGGGCGGCGGGGTTCTCGCTGGACGAGATCGTGGAGATGTTCGCGCCGGACGGGAGCCCCCGCATCGACCGCGCGCGCCTGACCGCCAAGGCCGAGGCGCTGGACGACGTCATCCGCCGGCTGACCGCCATGCGTGAGGGCCTGCGCCACGCCGCCGCCTGCCCGGCGCCCAGTCCGATGGAGTGCCCGCACTTCCTGCGGATCGTGCGGATGGCGGGCGAGGGGCGGCTGGGTCCGCCGCCCCGCCGCACCTTCGTGGCCGAGGCGCTCTAGGCGCCGAACAGGTCGATCTGGTCGCCGGCCTTCGGCGGAACCCGGAACCGGAAGACGTCCAGTTCGCCCCAGCGCTGGGTGAGGCCGTAGCGCTTCTGAGCCGCCTTGAAGCGGGCGTTCATCAGCTCGCCGATCGGGCCTTCGCCGCGCATCCGCTTGCCCCACTGGGCGTCGTAGTCCTTGCCCCCGCGCATCTGGCGGACCAGCGACATGACCTTGCGCGCACGGTCGGGATGGTCGGTCTCCAGCCACTCGCGGAACAGGTCCTTGATCTCCAGCGGCAGGCGCAGCGCGACATAGCCGGCCCCGCTGGCTCCCGCCTCGGCGGCGCGCTCCAGCACCGCCTCCATCTCATGGTCGTTCAGCCCCGGAATGCAGGGGGCGAACATCACCGTCACCGGCACGCCCGCGCCGGTCAGCCGGCGGATCGCCTCGATGCGCTTGTCGGGCGCGGCGGCGCGCGGCTCCATCGAGCGTGACAGCCGCCGGTCGAGGCTGGTCACCGAGATCGCCACGCGGGTCAGGTTCCGCGCCGCCATCGAGGCCAGCAGGTCTAGGTCGCGCAGGATCAGCGCCGACTTGGTGATGATCGAGAAGGGATGGTTGAAGCGGTCCAGCACCTCGATCACCTGGCGGGTGATCCGCAGCCGCCGTTCCTGCGGCTGGTAGGGGTCGGTGTTGCCGCCGATGTGGATGAACTCGGGCCGGTAGCGCGGCTTCGACAGCTCGGCCTCGAGCAGGCGCGCCGCCTCGGGCTTGAAGAACAGCTTGGATTCGAAGTCGAGGCCGGGCGAGAGGCCCATGTAGGCGTGCGCCGGCCGGGCGTAGCAGTAGATGCAGCCGTGCTCGCACCCCCGGTAGGGATTGATCGAGGCCGAGAAGCCGACGTCCGGGCTGTCGTTGCGGGTGATGATGACCTTGGCGGTCTCGGCGGTCAGCTCGGTGGCGAGCTGCGCCGGCTCGGCGTCCTCGGCGGTCCAGCCGTCGTCGAACGCCTCGCGGACCTGGCTCTCGTAGCGGCCGGTGGCGTTGGAGCGGGCGCCGCGCCCGCGGATCTGCTGAGTGAAGGTGGTCACCGCCTCCTTCTAGTGTTTCGCGGGGAACAAAACAAGAACCACATTGACGGCGCGGGGTTCCGCGGCGCTTGTCCGGCCATGCTTTCCGTGATCGTCGATGCGCGGCAGGACCCCGACGCCCTGCCGGCCCTGCTGGCCCAGCTCACCCGTGGCGCCGTCGAGGGGCTGGTGCGGGAGGTGTTCATCGTGGCCCCGCACTCCGAGACGATCGTCGCCCTCTGCGAGGACATGGGGGCCGAGGCGGCCGACGGGATCGAGCCGGCGCTCGCCTGGGCGAAGTCCGACCTCGTCCTGGTCCTGCCGGCGGCCCTGCGGCTGCGCGACGGCTGGGTCGAGGCGCTGGGCGCGCACGTCGCGGCGGGCGGGCCGGGGGCGGTGGTCGTGGGACTGGTCCGCGGCGGCCTGTTCAGCTCCGCGCCGTTCGGGGTGCTAGTCGAGCGCGCCCGCGTAGTCAGCCTTCAGGAGCCCGACCTGGATCGTCTTCGCCGTAAGCTCGGGCTGCGGCCCCCGCGCATCGGGTAGGTCGAGCCGCGCGTCGATCGTCCGGGCGCCCGAGGCGAGGGCGTCGAGGGACCGCGCCTCCTCGCCGAACATGCGCTTGTAGGTCCAGTAGGCGGCCAGCACCTTCTCGACGTAGGCGCGGGTTTCCTGGGCCGGCAGCGACTCGATCAGCAGCAGGGGATCGTCGTCGCCCGCGTTGGCGGCGGCCTTCATCACCGCACCCGGCCCGCCGTTATACGCCGCCACCGTCCGCAGCAGGTCGTAGCCGACGCCGCGTTCCATCAGCCAGGTGAGGTAGTCCTGCCCGACCCGCAGGTTGAATGCCGGGTCGAAGAGCGGGCTGGCGTCCTTCTTCAGCTTGTCGTCCCCGGCGGCCCGGGCGGCCGTCTCGGGCATCAGCTGCATCAGGCCGATAGCGCCCGCCGGCGAGACGGCCTGCGGATTGAACCGGCTCTCCTGCCAGACCAGGGCGTAGACCAGGGCCCGGTCGACGGTGAAACCCCATTTCGGCTCCAGCGCCGGCACGGGATAGTCGCTGCCGAGGATCCGATAGCCCGGCGTCGGCTTCTCGGCCGCAGCCCGGCCCAGGCGCAGGTCGGCCGCAAGCCGGTTCCAGGCGCGGCGCTCGTCGGGGGCGGCGGCGGCGAGGCCGGCGCGGATCTCCTGGCGGGCCTCCTCGAACCGGCCGATCTGGACGAGCGCGGCGGCGCGGTGGGCCCGCGGCTGCGAGGCCAGCAGGTGCGCGGGATCGGCCTTCGGCGCCGGCGGCGGCGCGCGATAGCTGGCCAGCACGATCTGGCCGGTCGGCGCCTGCGCCTGGACGAGCTGCACCCGCCGCTCGGCGATCATGCCGTAGAAGGTCTCCGGCGCCTGCGCCGCGAGCCGCAGGAAGGTCTGGGCCGTCACCGCATCGCCCAGGGCCTCCGCCGACCTGGCGGCCCAGAAAGCCGCGGCCGAGCGCAGCCAGGAATCCTCGTCCTCGTCGCGAGCAAGGTCGGCGAAGTGGACCTCGGCCTCGGGAAAGTTCTTCAGCCGATAGGCCGAAAGGCCCGCGATCCAGCGCTCGCCGGCAGCCGCGGCCAGCAGGAAGGCCTTCTGCGGCTCGCCGGAATAGTAGGCCTCGCGCGCCTTGCGGGCCGACTCGGCGTTGGGGTCGGGGCCGACGTCCGGCGCAGGCGGGGCCTCGGCGCCGCTGGGCTTGCGCTTGGCGGCGAGCGAAAAGACGCGGTCGGCCAGCGGCAGGTCCCGGAACTTCGACAGCCAGCCGGACAGCTCCTCGAAGCTGGCCTTGTGCGCGGTCGGGTGCATCAGCTGGCGGAAGGACAGGTAGCCCAGCAGGGAATTGTCCTTGATCCCCGCGGCGGCGATCTGAGCGCCCACGAAGTCGCCCTGGTCGGCGGCGGCGAAGGCGGCGGCGTAGGCCCGCGCGTCGCGGTCCGAGAGCGGCCTCGGCGATTCGGCCGCGGCGGCGCCTGCGGAGGCTGCAAGGATCGAGAGGGCGGCGGCCCCCATGCACAGGCGCTTTATGGGCGTCATGCCAACTCCGCCGCGGGGACGGCCGTCTTCTGCAGCCTGCCCGCGGGACCCTTATCCCGAGACCGAAGCAGCCACGCTAGGCAGGGCGGTCGGGACGATCAAGCCTTTCGGCCAAGGTCAAAAGGTCGCTCCAGGCGCGCTTCTTGGCGCCGGGCTGGCGAAGCAGGAAGGCCGGGTGCAGCGTCGGCATGGCCGGCAGCTCCAGGGCGCCGTCGCTGGATCGCCACTCGAACCAGCGGCCCCGCAGCGAGAGGATGCCCTCGTCCTTCTTCAGCAGGCTCTTGGCCGAGGCCCCGCCCACCAGCAGCAGCATGCGGGGCTGGGTCAGGGCGATCGCCCGCTCGAGGAACGGAGCGCAGATCAACTGTTCGTGGGGCGAGGGGGTCCGGTTGCCCGGCGGCCGCCAGAAGACGGTGTTGGTGATCAGAGCCCGGCCGGTCAGGCCGGCGGCGCCCAGCATCCGGTCGAGCAGCTTCCCGGCGCGTCCGACGAACGGCAGCCCCTGGGAGTCCTCCTCGGCGCCGGGACCCTCGCCGATTACCATCAGCGGCGCCGACGGCTCGCCGCGCCAGCACACCGCCTTGCTGGCGGCGCCCTCGAACCGCAGCGGGCAACCCTCGAACGCCGCGATGGCCGCGGCCAGGGCGTCCATGTCCTGGGCCTGCGCGGCCAGCGCCTGGGCCTGGGCGATCGCCGCCGAGACGTCGGGCTGCGGCGAGGCGACCGGCCCGGGCCGCACGGCCGGCGCGACAAGCGGGGGGGCGGGCTTCGGCGGCAGGATCTTGCCGGCCTCGATGCGGTCGAACGGCTCGTCCAGCAGCATGCCGTCGACGCCCGCCTCGGCCCAGAAGGCGAGCAGGCTTTCGGCGATCAGCGCGTCTGATGGGGCGGCCGGAGGCATCGGTTCCTTTTCACCGGGTCGGAGCCGGTTGTCAGCCCCGGTTGGCGTCGCCGGGCCCTACTTTCCCGCCGTCAGGTCGAACTCCAGCCGGAAATGCCGTCCCGGCCGGTTCAGCTCGTAGGCGAAGGTCCGGCCGGGCTCGATCTCCATCGACCAGACGTTGGCCATCGAGGCTGGTATGCCCTCGCGCTGGAACAGCTCGCGCGAGAAGGCGTCGGCGGGAAAGTCCTGCCGGCGCGCCGTTCCCGCGGCCGTCGTCGTCCCCCCGTACCGGCTGACCGTGTCCTCGGAGCCGTCGGCGTGGCGGTGGTCGTGCTTCAGGGTCAGGCCTTCGGGCGCGCGGGTGACGACCCAGGTGCGGGAGCGGTCCTCGCCCACCTGCACAGGCATGCGGACCGTGTCGGCGGTGCAGTCTCGGACCCGCAGGGTCACCGGCGCGCGGAAGGCCGTATCGGCGGGATCGTCCGAGGCCATGCGGCCGGTATAGCTCTTGCCGCACATGGCCTTCAGGGCCGCGAAGAAGGCGTCGTGGGGCTCGGCGGCGCCGGCGGGAGCGGTCAGGCCGAGCCCGAGGACGGCGGCGGCGAGGGCGTAGCAAACAGGTCTCATGCGGCCAGCTTAGCCGCGCGGGGGCGCAAAACCCTAGCGCTGGAGCGGGCTTGGCGCTTGACCACCCTTGGGTGACATCCCGATAAGACGCCGCGATACAAGGCGGCGGACAGGCGGGCGAGGGGACCCGGCCGCGCCGCGAGGGGATGAGGAGCCAGGCGCCATGAGCGAAGACGTCGAACGCGAGGCCATGGAGTACGACGTCGTCATCGTGGGCGCCGGGCCGTCGGGCCTGGCCGCCGCGATCCGGCTCAAGCAACTCGCCGCCGAGGCGGGGACGGACGTTTCCGTCGCGGTGCTGGAGAAGGGCTCGGAAGTCGGCGCCCACATCCTGTCGGGCGCGGTGATCGACCCCAAGGGGATCTCCGAGCTGCTGCCGAACTGGAAGGAGCTGGGCGCGCCGCTCGAGACTCCGGTGACCAAGGACCAGTTCATCCTGCTGGGGCCGCAGGGCAGCCTGGACCTGCCGATGTGGGCGATGCCGCCCTTCATGAACAACCACGGCAACTACATCGCCAGCCTGGGGAACGTCTGCCGCTGGCTCGCCCAGCAGGCGGAGGGCCTGGGCGTCGAGGTCTACCCCGGCATGGCCGCCTCCGAGCCGGTGTTCGGCCCGAACGGCGAGCTGAGGGGCGTGGTGGCCGGCGTGTTCGGCGTGACCAAGGACGGCCCCGGTCCCGACTACCAGCCCGGCGTCGAGGTGCTGGGCAAGTACGTCTTCATCGGCGAGGGCGTCCGCGGCTCGCTCGCCAAGGTGCTGAAGGCGAAGTACGGCCTCTGCAAGGACGCCGATCCCGAGAAGTACGGCATCGGCATCAAGGAGCTGTGGCAGGTTCCCGACGAGGTGTTCAAGCCGGGCCTGGCGGTCCACACCACGGGCTGGCCGCTCGACAACCGCACCGGCGGCGGCAGCTTCATGTACCACTTCGGGGACAACTACATCGCCCTCGGCTACGTGGTGCACCTCAACTACAAGAACCCCTGGCTCTCGCCCTTCGACGAGTTCCAGCGCTGGAAGCACCATCCGGAAGTGGCCAAGCACCTGGCCGGCGGCAAGCGCATCGCCTATGGCGCGCGCGCCATCAGCGAGGGCGGCCTGCAGTCGATCCCGAAGCTCTACTTCCCGGGCGGCGTGCTGCTGGGCGATTCCGCCGGCTTCGTGAACGTCCCCCGCATCAAGGGCAGCCACAACGCCATGAAGAGCGGGATGATGGCCGCCGAGGCCGCGTTCGCCGCCCTCCAGGCCGGCCGCTCGGGTGACGAGCTCGCCGAGTACAAGCAGGCCTTCGACAGCTCCTGGGTGAAGAAGGAGCTGAACATCGTCCGCAACGCCAAGCCGATGCTGTCGAAGTTCGGCACCGCCATGGGCGGGGCGGTCGGCATGTTCGACATGTGGACCACCCACCTGCTGGGCGGCTTCTCGTTCTTCGGCACCCTGCGCCACGACAAGGGCGATCCGGAGTCCACGGGCCTGGCCAAGGACTACCAGCCGATCGTCTATCCGAAGCCGGACGGCGTCCTGTCGTTCGACAAGCTGTCGTCGGTCTTCCTGTCGAACACCAACCACGACGAGAGCCAGCCGGCGCACCTGAAGCTGCGCGATCCCTCGGTGCCGATCGACGTGAACCTGCCGAAGTTCGGCGAGCCGGCGCGGCTTTACTGCCCGGCGGGGGTCTACGAGGTGCTGTACGACGAGGCGGGCCAGAACCCGAAGTTCCAGATCAACTTCCAGAACTGCGTCCACTGCAAGACCTGCGACATCAAGGATCCGTCGCAGAACATCGACTGGACCACGCCCCAGGGCGGGGACGGGCCGAATTACCCCAACATGTGACGCCGCCGCTCTTGCGGCCCCGGTCGGGAGCCCCCAAGCTCCCGACATGCGTCATCGCCTTCTCGCCTTCGCCGCCCCGCTGGTGCTCCTCGGGGCCTGCGCGACCACGCCGCCTGCCGACGACCTGCCGGGCGTGCCCACCGCGGCGGCCGACACGGCCTACGGCATGTTCCTGGCGGGCAACGCCGCGCTGAACGAGGGGCGCAGCGACGAGGCCGCCCGGTTCCTGGAGATGGCCCGCGCCCGCAGCGGCGACGAAGCCGCGGTGGCCGAGCGGGCGTTCACCGCCGCCCTGCTGGCCGGTGACATCGACAAGGCCGCCGAGCTCGCCCCCGACGGGCCCGCCGCCTCCGAGCCCGCCAGGCGCATGGGCCGGCTGGTGCAGGCCGTCGAGGCCATCGCCGACGGCAAGGGCCGGCTGGCCTACGAACAGCTTTCCGGCGAGGCCATCGGCTTCCCGCACCGCGGCGCGGCGGCGCTGCTGGCGCCCTGGGCCGCCGCCCAGGCGGGCGACGTCGAGGCCTCCCTGGTCCGCCCGCAGGTGCGGGGCGACCTCAGCGTCGACTTCTTCGGCCAGCTCGGCCAGGCCTATCTCTTCGAGCGCGCCCGCCGCTTCGACGAGGCCGAGACCGACTTCAAGGCTGTGACCGCCGGGGAGACGCCGTCCGAGCTGACGGTGCTGGCCTATGGCGGCTTCCTCGAGCGCCGCGGCCGCCGGGCCGAGGCGGTGAAGCTGTACGACGCGGCGCTTCAGCGGACCCCCGGCAGCCTGCAGCTCCAGGCGGCGCGCGAGCGGGCGGCCGCCGGCCGGTCCGCCCCCGCGGCCCCGACGGTGAAGGAAGGCGCGGCTCTCGCGATGCTGGCGCCGGCGGCGACCATGATCGCGGCGCGTCAAGGCCAGATCGGCCTCGCCTACCTGCGGCTGGCGCTGCGCCTCGATCCCGGCCGGAACGACGCCTGGTTGATGGTCGGCGACTTCCTGCAGAGCGGCGGCGACGTCGAGGGCGCCCGCGCCGCCTATGCCCGGCCCAAGCCCGGGTCCCCGGAGTACGGCGCGGCCCAGGCCAAGCTCGCCTGGAGCTATCAGAGCGAGGACCGGACGGAGACGGCGCTGAAACTCGCCCGGGCGGCCGCCGCGACGGGCGATCCCGACGCGCGCCTCACCCTGTCGGACCTCCTGCGGGCCAACGGCGAATACGCCGAATCCGTCCAGTTGCTGGGCGAGCTGATCGCGGAGTCCGCCACGCCGGACTGGCGCCTCTACTACGCCCGCGGCGCGGCCCTGGCGCAGATGGACCGCTGGAAGGACGCCGAGGCCGACCTGCAGGCGGCGCTCAAGCTGCGGCCGGACGAGCCCGAGCTGCTGAACTTCCTGGGTTATTCCTGGATCGATCGCGGCGAGCGGCTCGAGGAGGCCATGGCGATGGTCGAGAAGGCGGTCGCCTCCAACCCGCGCTCGGGGGCGATGATCGACAGCCTGGGGTGGGCCCACTACCGGATGGGCGACTACAAGGCCGCCGTCGAGAAGCTGGAGCAGGCCGTCGAGCTCGAGGCCGGCGATCCCGAGATCAACAACCACCTCGGCGACGCCTACTGGATGGCGGGGCGCAAGGACGAGGCGGTCTTCCAATGGCGGCGCGTCCTGACGCTGAAGCCGGACGCCAAGATCCAGGCCGACGCCGAGGCCAAGCTGGCCTCGGGCCTTGGGCCGCAGGCGCCGAAGCTCGCCGGACAGTAGGGTGCCCGCCGTCTTCGCGCCGGCCAAGGTCAACCTCTTCCTGCACGTGGGCGCGCCGGAGCCCTCGGGCTACCACCCGATCTGCAGCCTGATGACGTTCGCCGACGTGGGCGACCGGGTCAGCGCGGCCGGGGCCGACGCCCTGGATCTCGTGGTGGACGGGCCGTTCGCCCGCGAGCTGGCGGGGGAGGGCGACAACCTCGTCCTGCGCGCCGCTCGCGCGCTGATCGCCGAGGCGCGCCGGCCGGTTCCACCGATCGCGCTGCGCCTGGAGAAGCGCCTGCCGGTGGCCAGCGGCCTGGGCGGCGGCTCCAGCGACGCCGGCGCGGCCTTGCGGCTGATGCGCGAGGCGCTGGCGCTCGACGTTTCCGACGCGCGGCTGGAAGCCGTGGCAGCTAGCCTCGGGGCGGACGGCGCCGCCTGCCTCTGGGGACGTCCCGCACTCGCCCAGGGGCGGGGCGAGCGTCTTTCGCCCGCGCCGGCCATGCCGGTCCTCGACGCGGTGCTGGTCAATCCGGGCGCGCCCGTCTCCACTGCCGACGTCTACCGGCGCTTCGACGCGGCCGGCGCCTTCGGGTCCGTGGAGCCGCCCGCAGCGCCCGAAGCGTTCGAGAGTCCCCAGGAGGTCGCCGCCTGGCTGGCCGGCCAGCGCAACGATCTGGAGGCCCCGGCGCTCGCCGTCGCACCGGCGGTCGGCGCGGCGCTGGAGACCCTGCGCGCCGAGCCCGAGACCCTGCTGGCGCGCGTGTCCGGCTCGGGCGGCACCTGCTTCGCCCTGTGCGCCGGCGACATCGAGGCCGAGAGCCTGGCCGAGCGGCTGCAGGCCCTGGCGCCGGACTGGTGGGTCGTCCGCTGCCGGCTCGGCGGCCCCTCGCCGGACGCGGCCTGACCGCCCAAACGGAAGCGGGGGCCCCGAAGGACCCCCGCGCCACCCCGAAGACGCCGCCGCGAGGCGACGCCTCTCCCCCGGAGCGGATCAGGTCTCGTGCAGTGCTTCGCCGTGCTGCGAGATGTCGAGACCGTCGACCTCCGCCTCCTCGCTGACGCGCAGGCCCAGCGTGAACTTGAGGATCATCAGGATCACGAAGGTGGCCACGGCGCACCAGACGACGGTGCCGATGATGCCGAAGAACTGCGCGCCGAGGCTGGCGTTCGCCGCCGCGTCGCCGCCGATGGCGGCGTCGGCCAGCAGGCCCGTCAGCAGGGCGCCGGCGATGCCCGCGACCCCGTGGACGCCGAAGACATCGAGGCTGTCGTCGTACTTGAGGGCCCGCTTGATCCAGACCGCGCCGGCGTAGGCCGCGGCGCCGCCGACGAGGCCGATGATCAGCGCGCCCTGCGGGTTCACGAAGCCCGCGGCCGGCGTGATGGCCACGAGGCCCGCCACCGCCCCCGAGGCCAGGCCCAGCATGCCGGGCTTCTTACGCTCGACCCACTCGATGATCATCCAGGCCACCGCCGCGGCCGCCGTGGCGACCTGGGTGTTCAGCATGGCCACCGCCGCAAGGCCGTTGGCGGCCACGGCCGAGCCGGCGTTGAAGCCGAACCAGCCGACCCACAGGAGGCTGGCGCCGATCATGGTCAGCACGAGGTTGTGCGGCGCCATGTTGTCGGTCCCGTAGCCCTTGCGCTTGCCGAGGACGAGCGCGCAGACGAGGCCCGCGACGCCGGCGTTGATGTGCACCACCGTGCCGCCGGCGAAGTCGAGGACGCCGTGCTCGGACATGAAGCCGCCGCCCCACACCCAGTGGCAGACCGGCGCGTAGACCACCAGCGACCACAGGATCATGAACAGCAGCATGGCCGAGAACTTCATCCGCTCGGCGAACGCGCCGACGATCAGGGCGGGCGTGATGATCGCGAAGGTCATCTGGAAGACGACGAACAGGTACTGCGGAATGCTGCCCGACACGTCGTCGATGCCGATGCCGTTCAGCATGGCCGCGCCGAACCCGCCGACATAGGCGTTGAGATCCGCCGACGGGTTCTCGGAGAAGGCGAGGGAATAGCCCAGCACCATCCAGACGACGCTGATCACCGCGGTGATCGCGAAGCACTGGGCGACCGTGGCGATCACGTTCTTGCGCCGGACCATGCCGCCGTAGAACAGCGCCAGGCCTGGAACGGTCATGGCCAGCACCAGCGCGGTGGAGGTCAGCAGCCAGGCGGTGTCGCCGCTGTCGGCGGTGGGGGTCTCCTCGGCTGCCGCGGCGGCCTCGGTCGGCTCCGCGGCCGGGGGCGGCGCGGCCGCTTCAGGCGCGGGCGCAGCCGTGGCCGGCGCCTCGGCGGCGGCCGGCGCGGTCTCCTGCGCGAAGGCGGGCGCGGCCAGGGGCGCTCCCGTGATCAGGGCGGCGAGCGCGAGCCCGGCCAGCCTATTGAATCCCAGCAATTTCATGAGTGTCTGTCCCCTTGTCCCCTTAGAGCGCCGCGGCGCCGGTCTCGCCCGTCCGGATGCGCACGGCCTCCGCGACGTCGAGGACGAAGATCTTCCCGTCGCCGATCTTGCCGGTGGCGGCCGCGGCCTTGATGGCCTCGACGGCCTTGCCCGCCGCCGCGTCGTCGACGACGGCCTCGAGCTTCACCTTCGGCAGGAAATTGATCTGGTACTCGGCGCCCCGATAGATCTCGGTCTGCCCCTTCTGACGGCCGTAGCCTTTGACTTCCGAGACCGTCAGCCCCTCCACGCCGGCGGCGACGAGCGCTTCGCGCACGTCGTCCAGCTTGAAGGGTTTGACGATCGCCATGATGAGTTTCATCCGTCGCTCCCGCGTCCGACCCTGAGGGCGGGCCCACCCCTCTCGTTGTTCGAAACCGCCGCTGACTTGACCCATCCCCTGGGCGGCGGTCGGACCGACGCTATGTCGCAGGCGGGGCAGGGCAGGCGGATCGGGGGCCGCGGGGGGCGAAGAAGGCGGAATGCGCCTTCGCCTTGGGCGCCTCGCCCCATCGGCGCCCGATTTCTGTGCAGGAATCGCAGCCGGGTCGCGTCCGCCGCGGCCTTGACACGGCGCCCGTCACGCGGATTTTTCGTCCCGCGCCACGGCGCCCTACAAGAAGCCGTGAGGCGGGGAAACCCGTCACACCCCCGTGCGTAGACTGCGCCGATACGCCCCGGGGCGCCGGTGCGGCGCCGCACGTCCAATGCAAAGACGAGGTTTCTCGATGACGTCCAACAGCCTGCTTTCCGCCGCCGCCGCGCTCGCCCTGGTCACGGGCCTTTCCGCCCCCGCCTTCGCGCAGGACGCCGCGCCGGCCCAGAGCGAGGCCGCCGCCCCCGCCGCTGCGGCTCCGGCGTCGGACGCCGCCGCCGTCCAGGTCACCCCCGCCGGCGACCTGGTCGAGACGCTGAAGGCCTCGGGCAAGTTCACCACCTTCATCCAGGGCCTCGACGCCACGAACCTGACCGGTCTGCTGAAGACCAACAAGAACCTGACCGTCTTCGCGCCCAGCGACGCGGCGTTCGCGACCCTGCCGGCCGCCGAGCTCGAGAAGCTCAAGACCGACAAGACCGCGATGCAGAAGTTCCTGCTGCACCACGTGATCAACGCCCCGGTCGATTCCTCGAAGATCCAGGGCGCGCGGGGCCCGGTGCCGTCGGGCGCCGGCGACCAGATCCTGCTGGACGGCAGCGACGAGGCCGGCGCGCTGAAGGCCGACGGCGCCACGATCGTCCAGGCGGACGTGCGCACCGGCAGCGGCCTGCTGCACGTGGTCGACAAGCCGCTGACCGCCGGGGCCGGCGACGCCCAGGCCCAGGCGCCGGCCCAAGCTCCGGCCCAGACCTCGGGAACCAACTGAGGGCCAATGCGGTAAAGCTCCTGCAACCCACGGGTGGGGCGGCAGACGTCCAACAGGAGCTAGACCCATGACCCTCAAGATTCTCGCCAGCGCCGTCGCGGCCTCGGCTCTCATGGCCGGCGCCGCGATGGCCCAGTCGACGTCGTCGGCGACGCCGGACCAGCACACCACCACCAGCCCGTCGACGCCCACCAGCGACACGACGGCGACCGGTACGACCACTGGTGCGACGGTGGGCTCGACCAGCACGTCGTCCGACACCAGCTCGTGGTCCTCCACGTCCGGGGCCACGACGTCAGCCGGGGCGACGACCTCGGCGGATGCGTCGACCGGCGCGACGGCCACCTCGGCGACCGCCTACGGCCAGGGCGCCAGCGTCACCACGACGATGGTCACCAACGGCCCGGTGCCGGACACCCCCGAGAACCGGGAAAAGTACGGCGAACCCCTCTCGCGGGCCGGCAAGATGACCGCCGCCCGGGGCAACTGACGCCCGGTGGAATAAGCCGCTTCGGCCGGCTTGAAGCGAAGGTCGGCGGGCCCTATGGTCCGCCGACTTTTTTTGCGCCTGCGAACGGCCCCATTTTCGATGTCTGAAGAGCCGCTTACGTTTCAGGGCCTCGTCCTGAAACTGCACGAGTATTGGAGCCGGCAGGGCTGCATGATCCTGCAGCCCTATGACGTGGAAGTGGGGGCGGGCACGCTCTCGCCCATGACGGTGATCCGCACCCTGGGGCCCAAGCCCTGGAAGGTGGCCTACGTCCAGCCGTCCCGGCGGCCGGCCGACGGCCGCTATGGCGAGAACCCGAACCGGCTGCACCAGCACCATCAGTACCAGGTGATCCTGAAGCCGAACCCGCCCAACCTGCAGGAGCTGTACCTCGGGTCGCTGGAAGCGATCGGCATCGACCCGCTGCTGCACGACATCCGCTTCGTCGAGGACGACTGGGAGAACCCCACCGTCGGCGCCTGGGGCCTCGGCTGGGAGGTCTGGTGCGACGGGATGGAGATCACCCAGTACACCTATTTCCAGCAGGTGGGCGGACTGGACGTCTTCCCGGTGGCCGGCGAGCTGACCTACGGCCTCGAGCGCCTGTCCCTGTACCTGCAGAACAAGGACAGCGTGTACGACCTGAAGTTCAACGACGAGTTCAGCTACGGCGACGTCTACCTCGCCAACGAGCAGCAGTTCTCGGCGTTCGAGCAGGAGGTCGCCGATGTCGAAACCTGCAAGCGCCAGTTCGAGGACATGGAGCGCGAGGTCCGGCGGATCGTGGCCTCGAAGGGCCGGCAGGGCCAGGCCCTGGTGCTGCCGGCCTACGACCACGTGCTGAAGGCCAGCCACCTGTTCAACATCATGGACGCCCGCGGCGCCATCGCCGTCGCCGAGCGGCAGAGCTACATCGGCCGCATCCGCGACCTCTGCAAACTGTGCGCCGAGGCCTGGGTCGAGAACGAAGGGGCGAACGCGTAAGGCCATGCCCCAACTCCTGCTCGAACTGCTCTCGGAAGAGATTCCGGCCCGCATGCAGGCGCAGGCCGCGCGCGACCTGGAGCGCCTGGCGCGCGAAAGGCTCGCGGCCGAGGGGCTGCTGCCCGAGGCGCTGAAGACCTTCGCCGGCCCGCGGCGCCTGACGCTGGTGGCCGAGGGGCTGCCGGCCGCCCAGGCCGACCGCCGCGAGGAGCTCAAGGGCCCCAAAGTCGGCGCTCCGGAACAGGCGTTGGAGGGCTTCCTGCGCAAGACCGGGCTGACCCGCGACCAGCTGGTCGAGCGGGACGGCGTGTTCTTCGCGACGATCGAAAAGCCGGGCCGGCCGACGCCGGAGATCGTCGCCGAGATGGTCGAGGCCATCCTGCGGACCTTCCCCTGGCCTAAGTCGATGGTTTCGGGGACCAGCAAGCTGCGCTGGGTGCGCCCGCTGCGGCGCATCCTCTGCGTCTTCGACGGCGAGGTCGTGCCCTTCGAAGTGGACGGGATCGCGAGCGGCGACCTGTCGGAAGGCCACCGCTTCATGAGCGACGGCCAGCCGTTCCTGGTGAAGGATTTCGAGGGCTACGCCGCGGGGCTCTCGCACCGCTCGGTGGTGCTCGACGCCGACGAGCGGAAGGAACGCATCCTCGAGGCGGCCAAGACGCTGTGCTTCGCGCGCAACCTCGAGCTGGTCGAGGACGCCGGCCTGCTGGACGAGGTCGCGGGCCTGGTCGAATGGCCGGTCCCGGTGCTGGGCGACATGGACCCCGCGTTCCTGGACCTGCCGCCCGAGGTGATCCGCACCTCGATGCGGGTGCACCAGCGCTATTTCGCCGTGCGCGACCCGGCCGGCGGCAAGCTCGCGCCGCACTTCCTGACGGTGGCCAACATCGCGGCCCGCGACGGCGGGGCGACCATCGCCAAGGGCAACGCCAAGGTGCTCTCGGCCCGCCTGTCGGACGCGCGGTTCTTCTGGGACGAGGACCGCAAGGTGCGCCTGGAGGACCGGCTGGAGAAGCTGAAGGGCGTCACCTTCCACGCCAAGCTCGGGACCATGTACGAGCGGGTGCAGCGCATCGAGGCTCTGGCCGGCGAGCTGGCCCCGTTCGTGCGCGACGAGCCGGAAACCAGGACCAAGGCCGTGCAGGCCGCGCGGCTGGCCAAGGCCGACCTCGTCTCGGGCGTGGTGGGCGAATTCCCCGAGCTGCAGGGGATCATGGGCGGCTACTACGCCGAGGCCGAGGGGCTGGACCCCGAGGTCGTCGACGCGATCCGCAGCCACTATCGCCCGCAGGGGCCGAACGACGCCGTGCCGGTCAGCTCGGTGGCCGCCACCGTGGCCCTGGCCGACAAGCTGGACACGCTCGTCAGCTTCTTCGGCATCGGCGAGAAGCCGACCGGCTCGCGCGATCCCTTCGCCCTGCGCCGCGCCGCGCTGGGCGTGATCCGCATCGTGCTGGAAACCCGTACCCGCCTGCCGCTGAAGCGGTTCGTCTCGGACGAGGTGCTGGACTTCTTCGCTGACCGCCTGGCCGTCCTGCTGCGCGAGCAGGGCAAGCGGCACGACCTGGTGGCGGCGGTGTTCGCCCTGGGGGACGACGACCTGGTGCGTATCGTGGCCCGGGTCGAGGTCCTCTCGGCCTTCCTGAAGACCGAGGACGGGGCCAACCTGCTGGCCGGCTACAAGCGGGCGGTGAACATCCTGCGGGCCGAGGAGAAGAAGGGCCCGCTGCCCGCCGGCGAGCCCGCGCAGGCGGCCGGGGCGCCGGCGGAGGAAGCTGCGCTGGTGCAGGCCGTGGCCGCCCTGGACGCCCGACTGGGGCCCGCTCTGGAGCGCGAGGACTTCGAAGGCGCCATGACCGAGCTCGCCAAGCTGCGCGGGCCGGTGGACGCGTTCTTCGACAAGGTGCTTGTGAACTCGGACGTTCCGGCGGAACGGGAGAACAGGTTGCGCCTTCTTGCCAAGGTTCGCGACGCCATGGGGCGGGTTGCGGACTTCTCGCAGGTCACAGGTTGATTTCGCCCGCGCTGAGCGGGCCGGGTGGAGGTGAAGAGGCTATGGCCGACACGATGGTGAAGACGCGGTGGGTCTACGCTTTCGGCGGCGGCGGGGCGGACGGCGACGCCTCGATGAAGAACCTGCTGGGCGGCAAGGGGGCGAACCTCGCCGAGATGTCGTCCCTGGGCCTTCCCGTGCCGCCCGGCTTCACCATCACGACCGAGGCGTGCACCTTCTACTACGCCAACGGCAAGAGCTATCCGGCCGAACTGAAGGCGCAGGTCGCCGAGGGGCTGAAGAAGGTCGAGAGCCTGACCGGCAAGACCTTCGGCGACCCGGCCAATCCGCTGCTGGTCTCGGTCCGCTCGGGCGCCCGCGCCTCGATGCCGGGCATGATGGACACGGTGCTGAACCTGGGCCTCAACGACGAGACGGTGGACGGTCTGGCCAAGCTGTCGGGCGACCGCCGCTTCGCCTTCGACAGCTACCGCCGCTTCATCCAGATGTACTCGAACGTGGTCCTGGGCCTCGACCACCACATGTTCGAGGAGATCCTCGACGAGCATAAGGACCGCCTGGACGTGCGGGTGGACACGGCGCTGTCCGCCGAGGACTGGGAGGCGGTCGTCGCCGACTACAAGCGCGCCGTCGAGGGCGAGCGCGGCGAGCCCTTCCCGCAGGATCCCAACGCCCAGCTCTGGGGCGCGATCGGGGCGGTGTTCGCCAGCTGGATGAACGACCGGGCCAAGTTCTACCGCCGCATGCACGACATCCCCGAGAGCTGGGGCACGGCGGTGAACGTCCAGTCGATGGTGTTCGGCAACATGGGCGAGAGCAGCGCCACGGGCGTGGCCTTCACCCGCAATCCGTCCACGGGCGAGAACCGGCTTTACGGCGAGTTCCTGATCAACGCCCAGGGCGAGGACGTGGTGGCCGGCATCCGCACGCCCCAGCCCCTGACCAAGGCCGCCCGCGAGGAGATGGGCGACGTCCAGCCCTCGATGGAAGAGGCGCTGCCCGAGGTCTTCACCCAGTTCAAGGCCGTCGTGGAGAAGCTCGAGAAGCACTACCGCGACATGCAGGACATCGAGTTCACGGTGGAGAAGGGCCGTCTGTACATGCTGCAGACGCGCAACGGGAAGCGGACCGCCAAGGCCGCCCTGAAGATCGCCGTGGACCTGGCCTCCGAGGGACTGATCGGCAAGGAAGAGGCGGTGATGCGGGTCGAGCCGCAGAGCATGGACCAGCTGCTGCATCCGACCATCGACCCGGCGAGCCCGCGCGACGTGATCGCCACGGGCCTGCCGGCCAGCCCCGGCGCGGCGACCGGCAAGGTGGTGTTCACGGCGGAAGAGGCCGAGAAGCTGGGCGGCGCGGGCGAGGCGGTGATCCTCATGCGCGAGGAAACCAGCCCCGAGGACATCCGCGGCATGGACGCCGCGCGCGGCATCGTCACCGCCCGCGGCGGCATGACCAGCCATGCGGCCGTGGTGGCCCGCGGCATGGGCCGCCCGTGCGTCTCGGGCGCCGGCGAGATCCACATCGACATGAAGGCCGGCGAGTTCCGCGCCCGCGGCCGCACCTTCAAGGCCTATGACATCATCACCATCGACGGCTCGACCGGCGAGGTCCTGGCCGGCGCCGTGAAGATGATCGAGCCCGAGCTGTCGGGCGATTTCGCCACCCTGATGGGCTGGGCCGACGCCGTGCGCCGCCTGAAGGTCCGGGCCAACGCCGAGACCGCGCTCGACGCCCAGACCGCCCGCCAGTTCGGCGCCGAGGGCATCGGCCTGTGCCGCACCGAGCACATGTTCTTCGATCCTGCGCGGATCGCCGCCGTGCGCGAGATGATCCTCGCCGACGACGAGGCGGGCCGCCGCGGCGCGCTGGAGAAGATCCTGCCCATGCAGCGGCAGGACTTCGTCGAGCTGTTCAAGATCATGGAGGGCCTGCCGGTCACCATCCGGCTGCTCGACCCGCCGCTGCACGAGTTCCTGCCGCACAGCGAGGAGGACGTGGCCTCGGTCGCCGAGGCGACCGGGCTCGACCCCAAGAAGCTGCTGCGCCGGGCCCAGGAGCTGCACGAGGTGAACCCCATGCTGGGCCACCGCGGCTGCCGCCTGGGGGTGGCCTATCCCGAGATCTACGAGATGCAGGTCCGGGCCATCGTCGAGGCCGCCTGCGAGGTGGTCGCCGAGGGCCGGCCGGCGCCGATTCCCGAGATCATGCACCCGCTGGTCGCCAAGGGCGAGGAGATGAAGTTCCTCCGGGACCTCACCGACCGGACGGCGAAGAAGGTCATCGAGGAAAAGGGCTGCCAGATCGATTACAAGGTCGGCACCATGATCGAGCTGCCGCGGGCGGCCATCCGCGCCGCGGACCTGGCGGAGAACGCCGAGTTCTTCTCGTTCGGCACCAACGACCTGACGCAGACGACCTTCGGCATCAGCCGCGACGATAGCGGCCGGTTCCTCGGCTACTACATCGACAAGGGGATCTTCGAGAAGGACCCCTTCGTCAGCCTGGACACCGAGGGCGTGGGCGACCTGATCCGCATCGCCGCCGAACGCGGCCGCGCGGCTCGTCCCGACGTGAAGCTCGGCATCTGCGGCGAGCACGGGGGCGATCCAGCCTCGATCCAGTTCTGCGAGACCATCGGCCTCGACTACGTGAGCTGCTCGCCGTACCGGGTGCCGATCGCGCGCCTGGCCGCAGCGCAGGCCGCCATCGGCGAGCGCGAGAAAGACCGCTAGCGAACACGCGTCACCGCCGCACCGGAATGGGTAGGGCGCCGCTCGCGAGGGCGCGCGTCCGCCGCTAGATGGCGGCCATGGTTCTTTGGCCCAGCGAGGCGGGCCGCAGCGCGCTGCGCCGGCGTCGGCGCCGCCTCGGCGCCCTCCTCTCGCTCCTGTCCGTCGTCCTGCTCTCGGCGGCGCTGTGGATACTGATTGTGCGCGGACTCATGCGCCTGCTCGGCTGAGCGGAGCGGGTGTCAGAACAGCAGTTGGCGCCCTAGAAGAGAAAGCGTGCCCGCGCTCGCCCCGAAGGCGACCAGGATCAGCAGACCGTCGCGAGCGACGATCCCCAGGCCGAAGGCGGCGATGGCGGTGGCTGGCACGAAGGCCATGAAGGGCAGGAATTCCAGGGGCGGGACGGCGCACGCCACCAGAATGCAGACACCGGCCACGACGCGGTCCGCCAGGCGGCCGGTCAGGAAGGTCAGGCGGGGCCGGACGACACGGTCCACGAACCGGGCGGGCTTGCGGGCGATCTTCACGGTCTTCTCCAGCTTGTCCGCGCCGACCGACAGATCCAGCAGCCGGCGGGGCAGCCACAGCGTCGAGCGGCCGAACAGCAGTTGGCCGGCGATCAGGATGGTGATCAGCGCCAGCACCGTGGGGGCGCCCGGCACGGCCGAGACCGGGGTCATTCCCAGCAGCCCCGCCACGAGCAGTAGCGGCCCGAACGAGCGCTCGCCGACGGCGCAGTAGACCTCGCGCACCGAGACCTTGTCGCCACAGCGCTTCGCGACGCCGCTCAGTTCATCCAGCAGGTCTTCGAGGTCCTGGGGGGTCTCTTCGGCCATGGGGGGTTCAACGCGCGAAGTCCCCTGGCGGTCACCACGTCCAGTCCGACGCCTTGGCGCGGCAGCCGCCGTCGGGCCATCCCGTCCAGCCGCGGCCCCGGACCACGCGGCCGGGGCGGGCCGCCGTGGCCTCGCCGTCGGCGAGGGCGAGTTCGCCGTTGACGACCACGTGGCTGACGCCGGTGGAGAACTGCTGCGGCTTCTCGAAGGTGGCGTGGTCCTGCACCTTGGCGGGGTCGAACACCACCACGTCGGCGTACCAGCCGGGCTCGAGCCGGCCGCGCTCGCGAAGGCCGAGGTTGTGTGCGGGCAGGGCGGAGAGCTTGCGCACCGCCTCGGACAGGCTCAGCCGCTTCTCGTCGCGGACGTACTTGGCCAGCAGCCGCGAGAAGTTGCCGTAGGCGCGCGGGTGGGTGGAGGACAGCAGGAACGGCCCCTCCGGCGCGCGGGCCTCGGCGTCCGAGCCGAAGCTCATCCAGGGCAGGGCGGTCTGGCGGGCGACGTTCTCCTCGCTCATCAGGAAGTAGACGACCTGCACCCGGCTGCCGTCCTCGATGACGAGGTCCATGGCGGCGTCCTGCGGGCTGACCCCGCGGTCCTTGGCGACTTCGGCGAGGGTCTTGCCGGTGAGGTGCTTCAGCTTCGGGTTCTTGAAGCCGACCAGCAGCGTCCCCTCAGGCCCCGCATGGCGCATCAGGTTCTCGAAGCCGCCGTTGTCGGACAGCATCTCGGCTTTCACCCGAGCGCGGGTGGCTGGGTCCTGCAGGCGGCCGATCCACTGCTCGACGCCGCCCGCCTGCACCCAGGTGGGCATGGCCGCGTCCAGGCCGGTGGAGCCGGCGGGATAGGTGTACATGTCGGCGGTGATCCGCAGGCCCGAGGCGCGGGCCGCCTCGATGCGGGCGATCGCCTCGTCCAGCTTGGGCCAGTTGGACCGGCCGCTGGCCTTCAGGTGGTAGATCTCGGCCGGCGCGCCCGAGCGGCGGGAGATCTCGATCAGCTCGTCGACCGCCTCGATCAGCCGGTTTCCCTCGGACCGCATGTGGCTGACGTAGAAGCCGCCGCAGCGGCCCGCTTCGGTGACCAGGGCCACCAGTTCATCCGTCTCGGCGAAGCTGCCGGGGGCGTAGATCAGCGACGAGCCGACGCCCATGGCGCCGTCCTCCATCGCCTCGACCACGATCTTGCGCATGCGGGCGAGCTGCTCGGGCGTGGGGTCGACGTCGCCTTCGCCGAGGACATTCACCCGCACCGTTTCGGCCCCCACGAACGAGGCGACATTCAGCGAGACCCCGCGGCCCTCCAGGTGGCGCAGGTACTCGTCCAGCGTGGTCCAGGTGATGGGATATCTGATGTCGCCCTGCCGCTGCAGCTCGGCGGCCTTCATCTGGGGCGTCCAGGGCCCCATGGACGAGCCTTCGCCCATGACCTGCAGCGTCACGCCCTGCTTCAGCTCGGAGAGGCCGCGGCCGTCCTGGATCAGGCTCTGGGTCGACCAGGACAGCATGTTGATGAAGCCGGGGGCGACGGCCTGGCCGGCGGCGTCGACCGTCTTCCTGGCCGGACCCGAAGGACAGGTCCCGACGCAGACGATGCGGTCGCCCCGGATTCCCACGTCGCCGCGAAGGGGCGCCGAGCCCGAGCCATCGTAGATTTCGCCGCCGCGGATCAGCAGGTCGTAGCCGGTCGGGGCGGCCGCCCCGGTCGTCACGAACGCGAGCGCCAGGGCCGTGGCGGCGAACAGTCTGCGCATGAAGAACTCCCCCGTGACCCGGGAGAGCCTAGCCTCACCGCTTGCGGACGAACACCGTGCCTGCGGAATAGCCGGCGCCGAACGAGCAGATCAGGCCGGTATCGCCCGTCTGGAAGTCGTCGTTGGCCTTGTGGAAGGCGATGATCGAGCCGGCCGACGAGGTGTTGGCGTACTCGTCCAGGATGATTACGTTCTCGCCGGGCGCCGGATCGCGGCCCAGCACCTTGCGGCCGATCATCTCGTTCATGTTGATGTTGGCCTGGTGCAGCCACAGGCGCTTCAGGCCCGTGGGGTCGATGCCCAGATCGGCGGCGTGGTCGACGATCATCTCCGAGACCATCGGCACCACCTCGCGGAAGACCTTGCGGCCCTCCTGGACGAACAGCTTGTCGGGCTTGCCGACGCCCTCCGGGTCGGCCCGGTTCAGGAAGCCGAAGTTGTTGCGGATGTTGTTGGAGAACTGGGTCTTCAGCCGCGTGCCGAGGATGTCCCATCCGTCCGTCGCCTGGTCGGCGCGCTCGACGATCACGGCGGTCGCCACGTCGCCGAAGATGAAGTGGCTGTCCCGGTCGCGGAAGTTGAGGTGGCCCGAGCAGATCTCGGGGTTGACCATCAGCACGGCCTTCGCCCCGCCCGCCACGAAATCGGCCGCCGTCTTGATGCCGAAGGTCGCCGAGGAGCAGGCCACGTTCATGTCGAAGGCGAAGCCGTCGATCCCCAGGGCCTGCTGCACTTCGATGGCCATGGCGGGATAGGCGCGCTGCATGTTCGAGGCGGCGCAGATCACCGCGTCGATCTCGGACACCGGCTTACCCCAGCGGGCGATGGCGTCCTTCGCCGCCTCGACGGCGATCTCGGCCAGGATCGAGAGCTGGTCGTTGGGGCGCTCGGGGATGATCGGGCGCATGATCTCGGGATCGACCAGGCCGGTCTTGTCGACGACGAAGCGCGACTTGATGCCCGAGGCCTTCTCGATGAACTCCACCGAGGACGGCTGCAGCGGCTGAACCTCGCCGCGCGCGATGGCCTCGGCGTTGGCCGCGTTGAAGCGCTCCACGTAGGCGTTGAAGGTTTCCACCAGCTCGGCGTTCGAGAGGCTGAGCGGCGGCGTGTAGAGCCCCGTGGCGGCGATCACGGCGTCGTTCATTTCGGCTGCTCTCCCGGACTCATGGACCGCGTGCTTGTAGCACGCGCGGCACGCCCGTCAGCGGGCATTGTGGCCGCAGGGACACACGTCAGGGGCGAACAAGGCTTCGCCACAGAACCGGCGGTCGGTCGCCGCGTTTGACGCCGATCCCGAACCGGCTCGGGGGAGCTGCTTCAGTGAGTTGGAGTACAAGAACATGAAAGCTCTCTTCGCCGCGGCTTCGGTCGCCGCTCTCGTCTCGATCGCTCCCGCCATGGCCCAGGCCCAGACCACGGGCTCCGGCGTCTACGGCACGCTCGGCTACAGCCAGACGGACGGCTCGGGCGTGGACCTGGGCGCTATCCAGGGCCGTGTCGGCTATCGCGCCAATCCGTGGCTGGGCGTCGAGGCCGAAGGCGCCCTCGGCGTGAAGGACGACGACGTGACCATCGGCGGGACCGACGTCGACGTCGAGATGAAGCACCAGGCCGCGGCCTATGTGGTCGGCTTCGCGCCCGTCGGCGCCAACACCGACCTGATCGCCCGCTTCGGCTACGGCACCACCAAGCTGAAGGGCAAGTACAACGGGATCGAGGTGTCGGACGACGGCGAGTCCTGGAACTACGGCCTGGGCGCCCAGCACCACTTCGACGGCGTGAACGGCGTGCGCGTCGACTGGACCCGCCACGACTTCGACGGCGGCAACGCCGACGTCTGGTCGGTCGGTTACACCCGCAAGTTCTGATCCCGAAGTCATGGGACGACCGAGCCCTCCCCGGCGACGGGGAGGGCTTTGTCTTGACCCGCCGCCCCTGGCCGCCCACGCTCCCGCAAAAGACACAAGGGGAGGTTCGGCCGTTGGGCCAGGCGTTCTTCATTCAGCTTGCGGCCTCGGGCGCCGCGATCACCCTGCTGGTGGCCCTAGCCGCCTGGGCCAAGATCGCGCGGCCGTCCGCACCGCTCGACGACGCGAAGGCCCGGGCGCTGTTCGCCGACGAGTTCCCCGAACGCAGCCTCGAGGCCGTCTGGGTCGCCTCTGACGGGGCGGGAGCCCTGGCGAAGTCGGGCGGCCTTGCGCTCGTGATCTGCCGCCTCGGCGACGGCTACGTGGCGCGCCAGCTTCCCTGGGCCCAGGCGCTGTCCGCCAGCTTCCGGGACGGGCGGCTGTCCGTGGACCTCGCCGACGTGGCCGCCCCGCGGGCGGTCATCGCCCTGCCGGCCTGGCCGCCCAAGGAGCTGGCGGCATGAAGACCTTCGACCCGGTCACGTTGGCCACGCCCTTCTTCATCCTGACCATCATCCTCGAAATCGTCCTGACCCGGTTCGGCAAGCTGCGGGCGAACTACGAGGCGAAGGACACGGCGGTGTCGCTCGGCATGGGCCTGGGCTCGACCGTGGCCGGCGTGCTGTTCGGCGGGATGATCGCGGCCGCGACGCTGTGGGTGCATCAGTTCCGGCTGTTCGACATCCCAATGACGGCCGTGTGGGCCTGGGTGGCGATCTTCCTGCTGGAGGACCTGACCTACTACTGGTTCCACCGCCTGGCGCACGAGCGGCGGTTCTGGTGGGCGAGCCACGTCAACCACCACTCCAGCCAGCACTACAACCTCTCGACGGCGCTGCGGCAGACCTGGACGGGCGGAATCGCCGGCACCTGGCTGCTCTGGCTGCCCCTGTCGTTCCTGGGCTTCCCGCCGGCGATGATCGCCATCCAGAAGGGGATCAGCCTCGTCTACCAGTACTGGATCCACACCGAGGCGATCCGGCGGATGCCGCGCTGGTTCGAGGCGGTCTTCAACACCCCTTCGCACCATCGGGTGCACCATGCCCGCAACCCGCGCTACCTCGACCGTAACTACGCGGGGATCCTGATCATCTGGGACCGCCTCTTCGGCACCTTCCAGCCCGAGCTGGACGAGGAGCCGTGCCGCTACGGGATCGTGAAGAACCTCGGCACCTTCAACATCGTCCGCGTCGCCTTCCACGAGTGGATTGCCATGCTGCAGGACGTGGCCCGCCAGCCGCGGCATGCTCTCGGCTGGTTGTTCGGCCCGCCCGGCTGGAGCCCGGACGGCAGCCGGCAGACCAGCGCGCAGCTGAAGGCCGATTGGCACGCCCGGGCCGCGTCCAGCGAACCGCCCGAGCTGGACCGCGCGGCCTAGTCCCGCAGCAGCGGCAGGCTGAGCCCCGAGACCGGCCGGGCGTCCAGCACCTCTCGGCGGAAGCGGAACAACTCGGCGGGTCGGCCGCCGGTCTCCACGTCGAGGCTGCCGAGGCCCTCGACCAGTCCGGCCCGCTCCAGCGCGCGGCGGAAGTTCTGCTTGTGCAGGGGCACCCCCGCGATCGCCTCGACGGTGCGCTGAAGCGCCGAGAGCGTGAAGGCCGGGGGCATCAGCTCGAAGACGACGGGGCGGTACTTGAGCTTGCCGCGCAGGCGGCTGAGCGCGGTGGCGAGGATGCGCCGGTGGTCCGAGATCATCGGCTCGCCCAGGGCCGCGGCGAGCTCGTCGGGCCGGGCAGGGGCCGTCTCGCCGCGGTCGCGGTCGGCCTCGGGCGCGAGCCCCGCCTCGTAGAGCAACTCGTAGCGTTCGAGCACGCGCTCCTCGTTCCAGGGCGCGCCGTCCAGGGCGAACAGGAGGCGAGCGCGGGCGAGCCGCTGGGGCGCGCCGTCGGCCCAGGCCCGCAGGGCCACCTCCAGCGGCTGCAGCGACGGCGGACGGCCGCCCCGCCAGTCCTCCCAGGGGAAGAAGCGCCCCCAGGGCCGCCACTCGCTGCCCGGGAAGTGGGTGTCCACCGCCGAGGGCGCGAGGGCCAGATAGCCCACCGAGATCACCCGGGCGGGGCCGGCCTGGCCCACGTCGGCGAGGGGCGCGTCGCGGCCCTTGTCGCCGAAGGTGTAGAGCTGCTCGACATAGCCGAGGTTGAACCGCGTCTGCTCGGTCACGAAGGCGCGCAGGGCCAGCTCGAAGGTGCGGTGGCCGTCGGGATCGAAGGGGCCGAAGGGCAGGCCCGACAGCTCGGCGCCCCCGGCCTTGGGGCGGACGGTCAGCACGACGGCCTCGCCGTCGCGGATCGCCACCACCACCGCCGAGAGCCCGATGACGACCATGCTCACTCCGTGACGAAGGCCTGGTCGGCCGAGCGGTATCCCGCGGCCTCGGACAGGACCTCGAAGCGATGGAGATACCGGTCCTGGGCGTCGAAGGGGGCGAGCGGCTCGATCGTCAGGCTGTAGCCCGCCGGCGGCGCGCCGAAGAAGTCCAGCGCCTCGGCGTGGGTGAATCCCGCGAGCTGGGTCGCCTCGAAGAAGGCGCAGGCCCGGTCGGCCTGCTTGATCAGCTTCTTGACCGTCGCCGGGGTCTTCGCTGGCAGGCCGAACCGTACGTGGATGGCGTTCTCCAGCCGCTCCTCGAACAGCTTGTAGTCCATCCCCAGCGCCGCCTTGAACGGCGAGATCATGTCGCCGATCACGTACTCGGACGCGTCGTGCAGCAGGGCCGCGAGACGCCAGCGGGGCTCAACGTCGGGCTGGATGTGGGCGACGATCTCCTCGACGACCACCGAGTGCTGGGCGACCGAGAAGGCGTGCTCGCCCACCGTCTGGCCGTTCCAGCGCGCGACCCGCGCGAGGCCGTGGGCGATGTCCTCGATCTCGATGTCCATGGGGGAGGGGTCGAGCAGGTCCAGCCGGCGGCCGGACAGCATGCGCTGCCAGGCTCTGGGTTCCTTGCCGCGACGCAGCCCTTTCCTCACCGGCGCATTCCCTCCACAGTCGAGGCCGTGAACTGGCCCAGGACCTGAGAAAGATCAATGCAGGGGCAGGTCCCCTGGGTCCAGACGCGGGGCAGATGAAGGATGGACGAATGAGCTGGGCCCGGATCATGGCCCCCCTTTCCGGCGGACAGGGCGATCGCGCGACGATCGCCGCCGCCGTCATGCTGGCCGAGCCCTTCGGGGCCGAGGTGGCGGGAGTCTACACCCCGGCCGACGTGGCCGACGTGATGCCCTGGATGGGCGAAGGTTTCATGGGCGGGGTGCAGACCACCGCGCTGGAGTCGCTGAAGGAGGCCGCCGCCGCCGGCGAAGCCAACGCCCGGGCGGCGCTCGAGACCACGAAATACCCCAAGACCAGCTTCATCGCCCTCCAGACCCCCGTCTGGGCCGGCCTCTCGGCCGAGAGCCGGCTGTCGGACGTCGTCGTGTTCGGGAACGACCCGGCCCGCGGCCGCGGGCCCCTGGCCGAGGCCTTCCAGCAGATGGTCGCCGACGAGCAGCGGCCGGTCGTCGTCGCCCGCACAGGGCTGAGGATCGGCGGCGTGGCGGCGGTCGCCTGGGACGGCGGCAAGGAGGCCTCGCGCGCGGCGCGCCTGGCCCTGCCGCTGCTGGAGAAGGCCGCCAAGGTGGTGATCCTGGCCGCGCCGAAGGCCAGCTCGCGGACCTTCGACCCGGCCAAGCTGCAGGCCTACTACGCCGCCCGCGGCGTGAACGCCGAGCTCAACGTACTGCCGGACAGCGGCGACGCCGCCCCGGCCCTGCTTCACGCGGCCAGCGCCGCCGGCGCCGACATCCTGGTGGCCGGCGCGTTCGGCCATCCCCGGCTGCAGGAGTTCATCTTCGGGGGGACCACCCGGACCCTCTTGAATTCCGACCAGCCGTCCTTGTTCTTATCCCACTAGACCCTCTGGAGGTGACGTCATGTCCTTGTCGCGCATCGTGATGCGGCTTGCCCGCAATCCGGGCACGGAATTCGCCGGAGGTGACGACCACCGCGGCTACTCGCTCACGGCGCCCCTGACGGCCGACGGCCTGCTGGACGAGGCGGCCTACGCCAAGGCTCGCGACGCCTGCACGGTGCGCCGCTTCGCGCCCGACGAGGACCCCGTGGATGGCCGCCTGGCGCGCAAGGGCCAGCGCTGGTTCTTCGACTACGACGAGGGGGATTCGGCCGACGACGAGCCGGTCTACCGCCTGGGCGATCACCGCTTCGCCGTGGGCGAGTACGTGACCATCACCGACGAGGACGGACGGCCCCTGACCTACAAGGTCGTGGAGGTGCAGCCGGCGGCCTGATCGCTTCAGCCTTCGCGCCTCATGCGTTCCTGGCGGGCGATTTCCAGTGGATTGGGTTCGATCACGCCGAACGAGCCGGTCTGCACGGCGCCCGCCGGCTCGTAGACGCTGAGAATCGCCCCCTTAGGCGAGGTGGCGGAGCGGGTCATGGTAAGGGCTGTTGGGGCGGCGCGCTCGCTGAACAGGCGCTTCCCGCGGCCCAGGATGACCGGGTAGGTCATCAGCCGGAGCTCGTCGATCAGCCCCTCGGCCATCAGGGTCTGCAGCAGGTCTCCGCTGCCCTGGGTCAGGAGGGTCGGCCCGTCCGTCTGCTTCAATCGGGCCACGTCGGCCGCCGCGTCGGCGAGCGCGATCGAGTTGGACCAGGTCATGGGGGCGCCTGCGCGCGTGGCGACGAACTTGGTCGCGCGGTTGAAGGACGCCGCGATGGGGTGATCCTGGGGCGCGAAGGGCCAATAGGCGGCGAAGATCTCGTAGGTCTTGCGGCCGAGCAGCAGGTCGAAGGGAGCGGCGAACAGTTCGCCCACCCATCCGCCGCTCACGTCGTCCGAGTGCGGCTGGAGCCAGCCGCCGAAGGAGAAGCCGCCCGTGGGGTCTTCCGTGGGTTGGCCCGGCGACTGGATCACACCATCGAGGCTCACGAAGGCCGCGGCCACCAACTTTCTCATCCTGCTGCTCCAGTCTACGACTGCAGCAAGGACGGTCCGGCGCCGGCCGAGCCGACAGGCGCGCGCGACGACTTCCAGAAAAACGATCAGACCCCGCCGTTCTTCCGCACCAGCTTCTTGATGTCGCGATAGACGTTGTCATCGTCGTCCAGCGCGGATTTCGAGTGGACGATGGCGACGGTCAGCGGCCCCGTCTTGGGGCCGCCCGCTTCATAGCCCACGAAGCGCCGGCCGTCGGCGGCGGACTTGCCGCTGGAGATGAAGGTGGCGCGGACGCCGCGCTTCTCGCGGGCCAGGGCCTCGCCCTTCAGGCGGACCTCCCGGCGAATCTGCACCTTGGCTTCCTCGCCGCTGGCGTCCACGTGCAGCGGCCCGATCCGGATCTGGGCGGAGTCGTTCGCCTCGTCGGCGACGATCTGGATGCCGGGCAGGTCGATGCGGGTGGTCTCGCGGCCGTCCTCGACCACCACCTTGCCCTTCTCGAGCCGGACGTCGACGCCGTCGACGCTTCCCATGCCTTCCTCGGCCGCATCGCCGGCGTCGGCCACCTGGGCGGCGGCGCCGGCGTCCTTCGCGGCCTCGGCGGCGGCGCGTTCGGCCTCTGCGGCGCTCTGCGGCGAGGGGCGGGTGTCCGCCTGCGGCGCGGCGGCTTCGGCCGCTTCCGCCGCCTTCGCCGATTCGGCGAGCAGGGTCTCTTCGAGGCGGTCCAGGGTCGCGAAGGCGGTCCCTGACACCGGGATGAGGCGCAGCGTCACCTCGGCGCCCTCGGCGGAGGCGTAGATGCAGCTCTTGCCGTCCTGGGCCATCGCCGTCCGCGTCAGCTCGCCCTGGGTCGCGGGGCAGTCGAGGGCCACACGCGGCGCCTTGGCCTGCGGCGTGCAGGCGGCGGCCAGCGGGAGAGCCGAGACGGCGGCCAGGAAGAGCAGCGGCTTCATGCGATTAGGGCTCCGGTCCGTTCCCTCAGGAAACTGGCCGGAGCCCCTTCGAAAAGCGAGTGAATTCGCCGTAAGGGGGTCGTTGGCGGCCCCGCTTGGACCTGGCCCTCGGCCGGACGCCCAGGCCGTCCCGATCCGCTCGGGGCGTTCCTCCGGCCCCTCGGCCGGACCGCTGCGCGGTCCCGATCCGCTCGGGGCTATTGCCCGGGCCGCGCGGCGCCCTCGCGGCGGGCGAGGAAGGCCAGCCGCTCGAAGAGGTGGACGTCCTGCTCGTTCTTGAGCAGCGCCCCGTGCAGCGGCGGGATCAGCTTGGTGGGATCCTTCTCGGCCAGGGCGGCGGCGTCGATGTCCTCGACCATCAGCAGCTTAAGCCAGTCCAGCAGCTCGGAGGTGGAGGGCTTCTTCTTCAGGCCCGGCACCTTGCGCATGTCGTAGAAGATGCGCAGCGCCTCGCCGACCAGCTTCTGCTTGATCCCCGGATAGTGGACCTCGACGATCTCCTGCATGGTGTCGGCGTCGGGGAAGCGGATGTAGTGGAAGAAGCAGCGGCGCAGGAACGCGTCGGGCAGCTCCTTCTCGTTGTTCGAGGTGATGATGACGATCGGCCGGACGGCGGCCTTGATGGTCTCGTTCGTCTCGTAGACGTAGAACTCCATCCGATCGAGCTCCTGCAGGAGGTCGTTCGGGAACTCAATGTCGGCCTTGTCGATCTCGTCGATCAGCAGCACCGGGCGGACGGGGCTCTCGAACGCCTCCCAGAGCTTGCCCTTCTTGATGTAGTTCTTGACGTCCTTCACCCGCTCGTCGCCAAGCTGGCTGTCGCGCAGGCGGCTGACCGCGTCGTACTCGTAGAGGCCCTGGATCGCCTTGGTCGTCGACTTGATGTGCCAGGTGATCAGCGGCGCGCCCAGCGCCTCGGCGATCTCGTAGGCCAGGACCGTCTTGCCCGTGCCGGGCTCGCCCTTGATCAGGAGCGGGCGCTCGAGGGCGATGGCGGCGTTCACGGCCACCTTCAGGTCCTCGGTCGCGACGTACTTCTCGGTCCCTTCGAAACGCTGGCTCATTCGGCTCCCCAGGCGGGCGGCGCCCGCATTCGAACAGTTGTTTGTCTGGAGACACCCTAAAGGCCGCGCCGCGACATTCAAGCGAGTTCCCGCACCGCTGCCGCCAGGGAAACCCGGCCGCCAGTCCGGATCCTAGTCCTCGTCGGGCTTGGCGCGGGTCTCGCCGCCACGGTCTTCGGCGTAGCCCATGTTCTTGAGGTCGTCGTCGGACACGTCGCGCGCCGAGAAGTCGGTGAAGTCGTCCTCGCCGCCCTCAGCCTCGTCGGCGTCTCGCACCTCCTCCAGGCCCTCGATCTCGCTTCGCAGGACGCGGTGGTCGTTGAAGCCGTCGTCGGGGCCCAGGCCGTCGAGGTCGTCCTCGTGCTCCTCGGTCGAGGCGTGGTAATCGAGCTCGTTGTCCTCCTCGAAGTCGCCGTCGTCGACGGCGTCCGGATCGAACTCGTCGGCGTCGAGAGCAAGCGCCTCGTCGTCGTCCCGGTCGCCCAGCCGCTGGGTCACGTCCTCGACGTCCGGAAGCTCCTCGAAGGTGCGCATGTCCTCGCCCATCCCCAGCGGGGAATCGCCGGCGAGCGGCGAGTCGCCTTCGCCGCCGACCGTCATGCTCTCGTCGAAGGTCTCGGCCTGATCCTGGGGATCGAAGTCGGCGTCGGACTCGAAGCTTGTTCCGGGCATGGCGGGGCTCCTCGCATTCGGCGCCGGAAGCGGCGCCCATGCGGGGAAAACCCCTCGGAAAACCGAGCGTTCCTCAGCTCGCGCCGAACGCGCCAAGGGCGGCGGCGACCTCGCCCATGACGCCGTCCCAGGCGCCGTAGGCCTCGGGCGCGAACACCCGGGTCTGGGGGTACCAGGGATAGCGGTCGGCGGTGCCCAGCCGCGGCCAGGCGCCCGGCGTGGTGATCAGCCAGGCCGGGACCCCGCAGGCCGCGGCGATGTTGAAGGTGGCGTTCGAGAAGCCCAGCACCAGGTCCATCGCGGCGCTCAGCGCGGCCACGTCGTCCAGGTCCTGCTTCAGGTCGATCCCGGGCGGGCTCCAGATCTCGGCGCCCAGCTCGCTCCTGGCCCAGGCCAGCTCCTCGGCGCAGTCGCCGTACTGCAGGTTGACGAAGGTCACGCCCTTCTGCGCCAGCACCGACGCCCACTGGGCGAAGGGCGAGAAGTGGCGATGCCGCGCGCCCGCCCGGCTGGCGCTCTTCCAGAGCAGGCCGACCCTGGGTCCGGCGAGGCCGGCGGCGTCCAGCACGCCCTTCCAGTGCGCCACCCGTTCGGGATCCGCCGCCAGGTACCCGGTGCGGGGCGTGAAGGCGCCGAGTTCGCGCCGGTGTTCGCGCAGCAGCGAGGCCATCGGCGCCCAGAGGTCCGGCGCGGCGTCGCCGAGCTCGGGCACGGCGCGGACCGTCCGACCCTCGACGTTGTAGGTGGCGTGGGCCAGCACCCGCACGCCGGGCAGGCTGCGGGCGAACAGAGAGACCAGCCGCGGCTCCACCGCCAGGGTCAGCCGCCCGTCGGGGCCGAGACGCTCAAGGAGGTCGGGCAGGATCGTGCCGAAGAGGATCTCGTCGCCAAGGCCCTGTTCGCCCACGACGAGCATGGACTTGCCGGCCACGTCGGCGCCGGGCTCCCAGCGCTCGCCCTTGACGGCGAAGTGCGTCACGTCGGCGAACTGCGGGTGCAGGCGCGCCTCGTACTCGTCCCAGCCCTCGCCGATGCGGCCGAGCGCGATCAGGATCGTCGAGCGCGCCAGGCGCATCATCTGGCGGTCGTCTTCGGGAAGCGGGCCGGCCAGCGCCGCCTCGCAGCATGCCAGCGCTTCCTCCGCGTCGCCCTGCATCAGGCGGGCGTTGCCCAGGTTGTAGCGCGGCCGGGCCTGGTCGCCGTCCAGGCGCAGCGCCTCGCGGAAGAAGACTTCGGAGGTGGGGAAGTCCCCCTGTTCGGCCATCACCGTGCCCATGGTGTTCCACAGCATGGCCACTTCCGGCGACTTGATGATCGCCGGCTTCAGGACCTCGACCGCCTCCTCGTACCGCTCCTGGTCGCGCAGGGCGCAGGCGAGATTGTTGGCGCCCTCGTGGTTCTCGGGATGGCGGGCGAGGAAGTGCCGGAACAGCTTCTCGGCCTGGGTCCGCATGCCCATCCGGTAGGCCAGGCGGCCGAGGTCGTTGGCGATCTCGGCGTGGTCCGGCAGCAGCTTCAGGGCCGACTCGTAGGCGGTGACGGAGGAGGCGAAGTCCCCGGCTCGCTCGCGTGCGATGCCGAGCAGGTACCAGCCGAAGCCGCTGCGTTCGTCCCGTTCCAGGGCCTTGATGGCCCACTCGGCGCCGGTCCGGTGGTCGTTGGCCTTCAGCGCGTCCACGGCCCGTTGCAGCATGGGCTGGATCGCCAGGGCCTTCAGCTCGGACATCGCCGCGGAGAGCTGGTTCAGCGCCTCCTTGGAGCCCGCCTCGCCGATGGTCCCGCCCACGACCCGCGCGGGGGAGGGAGCGGAGCCGGCCTGAAGGGCGATGGCGGATACGGCGCTGGGGGCGGCCTTGGCCGGCATGGGCGAACTCCCGAAGACTGATCGGAAGCTGGCCAGTTATGCTTAATCGCGGCTTAACCCCGGGAGCCGCCCGAACCTTGGCAAGGGGCCGTTAACGGCTGCGGCGTTAGGCCTGTCGTGCGCTCGACGCCGCCGCAGGCGACAATGGGTCGTTCGAATCGCAGGCGGTTCGTGGTGTCGGGGATCAGGGGGCAGGCTTGCCGCTGAAGTTGTCGCTAAGGCCGGGTGAGAGGTTCGTCCTCAACGGAGCCGTCGTCCAGAACGGCGACCGCCGCTCGGTGCTCGTCCTGCAGAACAAGGCTTCGGTCCTTCGCGAGAAGGACATCATGCAGTCCGACGAAGCGAACACGCCGGCCAGGCGGATCTACTTCCCCGTGATGATGATGTACCTCGATGAGGCGAACGCCGACCGCTACTACGACGAGTTCGTGCGGCGGATGGGCGAGTTCATGGGCGTCATCTCCAATCCCGCCGTCCTGGCCGAGTGCGTGAACATCTCCAAGCACTGCATGTCGCGCGAGTACTACAAGGCGCTGATGCTGTGCCGGAGGCTCATCGAGTACGAAGACGAGAGGTTGGGGAATGTCCCTTCAGGCCTATCAGCAGGCGGCGACGCGGGCTGAGAGCCCGCGCGAGATGGAGTATCGCCTGTTCGCGCAGGTGACGCGGGCTCTGATGGAGGCCGCCAAGCTCCCCGCCGACGACCTCAAGGGGCGTATGGACGCCCTGGACTGGAACCGCCGCGTCTGGTCCGTGCTGGGCGCGGACTGCCAGCAGACGGGCAACGGCCTGCCGCGCGAGCTGCGGGCCTCGATCATCTCGCTCAGCATCTGGGTGGGCAAGCACACCAGCCTGGTCATCCGCCAGCAGGAGGAGATCGAGCCCCTGATCGAGATCAACCGCATGATCATGCAGGGGCTGAGCGGAGCCAGCGAGGCCGCCGCGGCCTGACGCGGCGCAGCAGGTCCGAACCCATCAGGCCGCGGCTCGCCCGCGGCCTTTTTCTTGCGCGCCCGGATTGGGTCGGCAGGTCCTGCCGGGCTGCAGGTTTGGCTAACGGCGGCCGCGCGCGCCGACGTCGGGCCGCGAAAAAGCTCCCGTAAAAACAACCGGATGAGGGTGGGGCGGTTTGGTTAAGGCTGGCCCGCGGCTTGCGTCGCGTCCCCCGAGCGAAAAATCGCTCGCCGGCAAAAGCCGGACAATTCCTCCAGAATGGAAGGACCACCACCATGCCGATGAACTCGGTCAACACCAACGTGGGCGCGATGATCGCGCTCCAGAACCTCAACTCGACCAACACGGAGCTCGCCACCACCCAGACCAGGATCAACACCGGCAAGCGCATCTCGTCGGCCAAGGACAACGGCGCCATCTGGGCCATCGCCCAGAACCAGCGTGCGTCGTCCCAGTCGCTGAACGCGGTTCGTGAGTCGCTGCAACGATCGATCTCGACCGTGGACGTGGCCATCTCGGCCGGCGAAACCGTTTCGGACCTGCTCCTTCAGATGAAGGAAAAGGCCCTGGCGGCTTCGGACACCTCGCTCGACAGCAACAGCCTCGCGGCCCTGAACGACGACTTCAAGGCCCTGCGCGACCAGCTGGCGAAGGCGGTGTCGAACGCCGAGTTCAACGGGGTCAACATGGTGTCCGCCTCGGGCGTCACCATCGCCGCCCTGGCGAACTCGAACGGCACGTCGAAGATCACCGTGGCGGCCCAGTCGCTCGCCCTCGGCGGCGGCAACGTCACCGTCGCTGCGACGGCCTCGATCGCCACCCAGTCGACCGCTGCGGCGATGATCTCGACGATCAACACCTCGATCCAGAACGTGTCTTCGGCCCTGTCGAAGCTCGGTACGGGTTCGAAGTCGCTGTCGTCGCACCTGGAGTTCATCAACAAGCTCCAGGACTCGATCGACGCCGGTGTCGGCAACCTGGTCGACGCGGATCTCGCGAAGGAAAGCGCCAAGCTCCAGGCTCTGCAGACCAAGCAGCAGCTGGGCATCCAGGCGCTGTCGATCGCGAACCAGTCCTCGTCGATCCTGCTGGGCCTGTTCCGTTAAGTCGCTACCCCGGGCGGGCCTTCGCGCCCGCCCGGGTGACCTTTCAGACCGACCAGGCCGTTTTTGCCGGCTTGGGGCGGCAATTTCTGCCGCGTGGACGCCTTGTTGGGCAGAATTTGCCGGGCTGAGGCGTGGCTAACAGCCCTTTAACATTGAAAAAACAGTAGCTTACGAGCTCATCAGTCGGCCCGGCAGCTGGCCCGCCGCTTGCTGCTCCGTCCTTCGGGCAAAACGCCTCCGGCAGACAAAATGTCGCCGGTTCCTTGAGAAGAAGGACTGATTTGATGCCGAATAGCGTCAATACCAACGTGGGCGCGATGATCGCGCTCCAGAACCTGAACGCCACCAACAACGAGCTGACGACCACCCAGGCCCGTATCAACACGGGCAAGCGTATCGCATCGGCCAAGGACAACGGCGCCATCTGGGCCATCGCCCAGAACCAGCGTGCGTCGTCCCAGTCGCTGAACGCGGTTCGCGAATCGCTGCAGCGCTCGATCTCGACCGTGGACGTGGCCATCTCGGCCGGTGAGTCCGTTTCGGACCTGCTCCTTCAGATGAAGGAAAAGGCCCTGGCGGCTTCGGACACCTCGCTCGACAGCAACAGCCTCTCGGCCCTGAACGACGACTTCAAGGCCCTGCGCGACCAGCTGGCGAAGGCGGTGTCGAACGCCGAGTTCAACGGGGTCAACATGGTGTCCGCCTCGGGCGTCACCATCGCCGCCCTGGCCAACTCGAACGGCACCTCGAAGATCACCGTGGCGGCCCAGAACCTGGCCCTCGGCGGCGGCAACGTCACCGTCGCGGCCACGGCCTCGATCGCTACGCAGTCCTCGGCTGCGGCGATGATCTCGACGATCAACACCTCGATCCAGAACGTGTCTTCGGCCCTGTCGAAGCTCGGTACGGGTTCGAAGTCGCTGTCGTCGCACCTCGAGTTCGTGAACAAGCTCCAGGACTCGATCGACGCCGGCGTGGGCAACCTCGTCGACGCCGACCTCGCGAAGGAAAGCGCCAGGCTCCAGGCTCTGCAGACCAAGCAGCAGCTGGGCATCCAGGCGCTGTCGATCGCGAACCAGTCTTCGTCGATCCTGCTGGGCCTGTTCCGTTAAGGCCCGTAGGCCGCGGGGCCCTTGCGGCTCCGCGGCCGGCGCGCGGCGGGCAGGGCGACCTGTCCGCCGTTCACGCTCAACACCGGAGCGCTGCCTAACCCACAGCGACAGGAGCAATGCCAAACAAGGTTGCGGCCTTCGCAGCCACGCCCGACCCGACGATGTCCGGCCAGACGCCGCCCGCCGCCGAGCCCCGCAAGGGCCAGAAGGCGACCGCGGCCCCCGCCGTACCGGATCAGGCCGACCTGCGACTGGTCATCGAAGAGGATCAAGCCAGCGGAAGCTACGTCTACAAGACGATCAACCGGCGAACCGGCGAGGTCGTCCTTCAGCTGCCCAGGGATGAAGTCCTGCGCCTGAGGGAAGAGACGGGCTACGCCGCCGGGGCGGTCATCCGCACCAAGGCCTGATCCCAAGCGCTCGCACTGCGAGCCCCATGGTTAACCGCCCCGGACCCTCCGGCGGCGGCGTACGCCGTTTGGCCGTTAACCATCTGCTCACCACGTTTTCCTAGCTTCGAGTCCACGAACGGGCAGCGAGTCGCGCCGTTCGAGTCAGGAGAGAAGCTTATGGCGATCAGCGTCCACACCAATAAGTCGGCCCTTATCGCCCTTCAGAACCTGAACAAGACCAACGACCAGTTGAGCGACGTCCAGAACCGGATCAACACCGGTCTGAAGATCTCCAACGCCAAGGATAACGCGGCCATCTGGGCCATCGCCCAGGGGCAGCGCGCCGACATCGGGGCCCTGGGCGCCGTGCGGATGAGCCTGGAGCGCGCCCACTCGATCGCCGAGGTTTCGATGGCCGCCGGCGAATCGGTGTCGGACCTCATGGTGCAGCTGAAGGAGAAGGTGGTCGCGGCGATGGACACGTCGCTGGACGCCTCCTCGCGCACCGCGCTCGATTCCGACTTCAAGGCGCTGCTGCGGCAGATTTCGCAGGTGGTGCAGAACGCCGAGTTCGACGGCGCCAACCTGCTGGACGGCTCCCTGGGCGCGAGCATCCAGTTCCTGGCCAACGCCGACGCCAACTCCAAGATCACGCTGTCGACCCAGAACCTGTCGCTGGGCGGCAGCATCATCTCGGTGGCCGCCACCGCCTCGATCTCGACGGTGACCCTGGCCACCAACGTGCTGACGCAGCTGAACACCTCGCTCACCCAGGTGAACCAGGCGCTCGGCAACCTGGGCTCCCAGGGCAAGCAGATCGACGCCCACCTGGACTTCGTCTCGAAGCTCACCGACGTGCTCGAGATGGGCGTGGGCAACCTCGTCGACGCCGACCTCGCGAAGGAGAGCGCGAGGCTGCAGGCCCTGCAGGTGCAGCAGCAGCTCGGCGCCCAGGCGCTTTCGATCGCCAATGCGGCGCCGCAGGTGATCCTGCAGCTCTTCCGCGGCGGCTAACCCCTTCCGTTGGGGCGTAGGGAGGGGCCCGGCGGCGCGGGAGCCGGCCGGGCTCTTCTTTCTTGAGGCGGCTTAACGGGCTGGAGACCTTGATCGTCTAAGAAAGCGGAGCAGATCCGCCTCCGCGGGTGAGGGCCGATGGTCATCTCGATCGACACCAGCCTGCTCATGGGGCTCTACCAGTCGCGGCTGGTGGGGACGGGCGCGGCTTTGTCGACCCAGGCCCGGGCCTCGACCAGCTCCAAGTCCGCCCCCACGGCTCCCTGGAGCACAGGGGGGACCGCCCCCGACCCGGCGCAGACCGTCAAGGCGGCGCTGCAGGGGCGCAAGTTCATCGACGAGGGCGGCGCCCAGCTCGACCTGCCCGGCGCCAGCACCGATTACCGCAAGATGTTCGCCCTCTACTCGGGCCTGTCGACCCTGATGGGTTTGGCCGAGCGGATGCAGGGCAAGGGCGTCACCAGCATCGAGAGGTCGCAGATCCAGCGGGCGTTCGCCCGGGGCATGGCCGAGGTCGGCGACTACGTCAGCAAGGCCAAGTTCGAGAACCTGCGCCTCGTCCAGGGCGAGGCCGTCGACCGCGCCAAGACCACCGCTCCGGTCCCGCGCAACAAGACCGAATACATCACCCCGCCGCTCGTCAGCGGGTCCAGCGCCGACGCCGTCCCGGCCTTCTCCGGCGACGTGAAGTTCAACATCAAGATCAAGCGCGGCGGCGTGAACCACGACATCGCCATCGACCTGGCGGGCATGGGCGCCCAGACGCGGTCGCTGGCGAACGTCGTCAACTTCGTGAACGACCAGCTGGCCGCCGCCGGCGTCGACACGCGCTTCGCCACCCACAGGACGCCGGGACAGCCGAAGACGATCGAGTCCGGCGGCAAGACCATCACGCTGAAGACCACAAACCCGGACCAGTGGTCGCTGAAGGTGAAGGTCTCGGTCGGCGAGACCGTGAGCTTCGACGCGCCCGCCACGGCCGGCGCGGCCTACCTCGTGCAGACCGCCGGGGATCCGGATCCCGACGGCAAGATCACCACCAACGACGGGGTGCTGCGCCAGCAGCTGGTGAAGTTCCAGACCGACACCGCCACCGTGCCCGCGCCCGTCCAGCAGGAGGGCGAGCAGTACTGGGTGGACGGCCGCGCCTTCTCCAAGACCTTCGGACCCGAGGTGAAGACGGTTCGCTCGACCCAGGTGGGGCCGGACGGCTCGGTCTACATGCTGGCCGACGTGACCGGGAAGATCGACGGCGAGACGCTGAAGGGAACCCAGGACGTCGCCCTGCTGAAGTTCGATGCGGCCGGCAAGCTCGTCTATTCCCGAACGCTGGGCGCGTCGGAGGAGGCCACGGGCCTCGCCCTGGCGGTGTCGGCCGACGGAAAGGTCGCGATCGCGGGGGCGGTCAAGGGCGGCCTCAACGGCGCGACCGACGGGCCCCTGAACTCAGGGACCACCGGCGTCTACGCCGACCAGTCGGACAGCTTCGTCACCCTCTTCAACGCCGACGGCGAGGAGATCTGGACCGCGCGGCGGGGCGCGCGCAAGCAGGACGAGGCCACCCACGTGGCGTTCGCCGCGGACGGCTCGATCATCGTGGCCGGCCGGGCGCAGTCGACCATGCCGGGCTCGACGGCGGTCGGCGACTGGGACAGCTACATCCAGGCCTTCCAGCCCGAGCTGGAGACAACGCCCGAAGACCGGAAGGGCAAGGTCAAGACGCTCTTCACCGAGACCTTCGGCTCGACGGGCGCCGACCGGCCGGCAGGGATGGTCGTGGACGGGACCTCGGTGGTCACCGCGAGCGTCGAGGAGGGCCGGGCGGTCCTGCGGCGGTTCGACATTTCGGGCGGAACGCCGGTGCTGACCGCCACCCGCGACCTGGGCGATCTGCAGGGCGGGGAGATCGCGGGTCTGGCGCTCGACGGCGGCCAGGTGGTTATCGCCGGCTACACCGCGAACGCGGGCCTGGCCGCCGGGACCGTGACGCGCGCCCACGCCGGTGGGACCGACGCCTTCGCCGCGCGGCTGTCCGCCGACCTGAGCGCAGGCGCGGGCGACCGCATCGCCTTCTACGGGGGCGCGGGCGACGACCGGGCCACGTCGCTGGCGGTCTCGGGCGGCCAGGTGTGGATCGCAGGCGCCGCCGGGACCGACCTGCCGGGCCATCCGGACAAGGTCGGGGACGCCGACGGCTTCCTCACACGGCTGGACGTGGCGACGGGCGCGGTGGACTGGTCGCGGCGCTTCACGGCCAAGGACGGGCACGCCACGCCCACGTCCATCGCCATCGACCCGAACGGCGCCAGCGTCCTCGACCGGATCGGCCTGCCGAAGGGAACGCTGGAGCTGAAGGACTCCCAGACCATCGTCGCCCAGACCGGCATCCGGCCTGGAGAGGAGTTCCGGATCCGGTCGGGGTCCGGGCGCTGGTCGGCGGTGACCATCGACGAGAAGGACACTATCGACACCCTGGCCCAGAAGATCCGCCGCGCGACGGGTTTCCAGGCCAAGGTCAACGTGACCACCAGCAACGGTTTGCGGGTGCTCTCGGTCACGCCCTCGAACGATCGCTCGGTGATCGAGTTCAGCGCCGGCAAGGCCGACAAGGACGCCCTGGCCCAGTTGGGCATCCCCGAGGGCGTGGTGCGCGCCACCGATTTCAGGGACGGCAAGACGGTGGCGGCCGACGGCAAGCCGATGATCTACGGCCTGTCGCTCGACACCGACCTGAACCTCGACAACGCCACCGAGATCAGCCACGCGCTGGCCGACGTCGCCAAGGCGCAGGGCGTGATCCGCCAGATCTATCGGGACCTCGTCCGCGGCGCGACGCCGGAGGATCCCTTGGCCAAGGCGCAGATCACCGGCACGGCGCCCAAGTACCTCACCGACCAGATCGCCAACTACCAGGCCGCTCTGGCGCGATTGGGCGGATAAGGCGCCGCGCGCTTGAAAGCCGAGCCGTCGCGGTCTAGCGAGGCGCCATGGACGAACAGCGTGAGCCGCCCAAGGACCGCCGCAAGGGCCTCGTGATCGCCGGCGCGGCCGTCGCCCTTCTGGCCGGCGTGCTGATCGCCTGGTTGCTGGTCTCGAGCGGGCGAGGGGAGAGGACCCCGCCGCCTCCCGCCTCGCAAGGCGGTCTCGTCATCGAGAGCGGCCCTGACGACGGGCGCATCGACCCCGCCAAGCCGCTCCGCTGCTTCGTGGCCGGTCAGTTCGTCGGCGAGTTCACCCTGACCGAATGCGCGCAGCGCAACGGCGTCGCCACCGGGGCGCTCGACGTGGGGATCGACGAGACCGGCGCGCTCGCCGCCTCGCAGGAGGCGGGCCTGGTGCTCACGCCGCTGCCGCCGCCCGAGGAGGCCGAGGCCGCGCCCAGCGCCGCCGAAGCGGCCCCGCCGCCGGCCACGCCCGCCGGCCCGCTGGCGGCTTGCTGGCGGCACAGCGGCGGCCAATGGCGGCGGCTGCCGTCCGAGATGGGGCTCGACGCGTGCGTGCAGGCGCTGTTCGCCGGCCGCTGCGAGCGTCCCGGTCAGGCGACCTACGGCCGCTGGGGCCAGCAGACCCTTCGCCTCGTCACGGGGCGGGTGGAGATCTCGTCCGACAATCAGAGCTTCCGCACGCTGGTGAACCAGGGCGCGGGCTGCAGCCTCCCGCCCGCCGGGTGACGGCCCGCCCGCCGGCTGGTAGGCTCTTACGCATGTACGCCAAGCCACTCCTCCTGGTCGCCGTCGCCGCCCTGGCCCTTTCGGGCTGCGCCAAGCGCACCAAGCCGCCCGGGGACACCGGCGTCTGCTACCACGTCGTGTTCCAGAAGGACGGGACGCTGAAGTACAACAAGCTCGTGGACGCCCCAAGCCTGGAGGTCTGCGCGGCCAACCTCGAGGCCATGCGGGTGAAGTTCCTGACGCTGGGCGGCTCGCAGCGCGAGCTGGTGGGCGCCTACCAGTCGAACTTCCTCTTCATCGACCCCTACGGCATCCACACCTCGACCTCGCTCGAGGGGCCCCGCTACACCGCGCTGGTGCGGACCGGCGACGGCCGGCTCGCGATCCCGGGCGCCATGCCGCAGCAATAGCTGTGGACAGGTCCTCCTGGACCGGAACAGATGCGGAACATATTGTTTGATGTTCCGTTAACGGCGCGCTAGCTTCGCGCCGGGCAGCAAGCCCGCACCTACGGAAACTCAGGACATCGACATGGCGGGCAGCGTCAACAAGGTCATTCTGGTGGGCAATCTCGGGGCGGATCCCGAGATCCGCAGCCTTAACTCCGGCGACCGGGTCGCCAACCTGCGCATCGCCACGTCCGAGACCTGGCGCGACCGCAGCACCGGCGAACGCAAGGAAAAGACCGAGTGGCACCGGGTGGTGATCTTCAACGAGAACCTCGTGAAGGTGGCCGAGAACTACCTGCGCAAGGGCTCCACGGTCTACATCGAGGGATCGCTGCAGACCCGGAAGTGGACCGACCAGTCGGGCCAGGAGAAGTACTCCACCGAGATCGTGCTGCAGAAGTTCCGCGGCGAGCTCACCATGCTCGGCGGCCGCGGCGAGGGCGGCGGTGCGGCCGACCGTGACGAAGGCGGCTATGGCGGCGGCTTCTCCTCGGGCCCCCGCGCCCAGAGCTCAGGCCCGCGCGAGGACTTCTCGGCCGACCTCGACGACGAGATCCCGTTCTAGGGCGAGAATTCGGATGGCGCGGGGGCGGCGGGCGCCTTCGTGGCGGCGTCCACGGCCGCGGCCCGGGCGATCAGGCGCTGGGCGAGCCATTCCCCGGCGGGCGGCAGCCGACGGCGGCCTGTGCGGAGGCGCACCTTGAGGGGCGGGAACCGGGGAAAGCCCTCCTCGGGCGTGAGTTCGCGCAGGCCCGCCATCCGCGACTCCGGCAGGGGCGCGACCACGGCGCCCGACGCCACCGCGGCCCGGATCACGGTCTCGGCGTTGGAGGTCACGGCGATGCGGTAGGGGCGGGCGACCGCCCGCAGCATCTCCTGCGCGAGGCGCCGGAAGACGCTGCCTTCGAACATGAGCGCGACCGGGAGAGGCGTGAGGGCCAGGGCCGGGCAATCCTCGGCGCAGGCCCACAGGCCCCGCTCGAGGTGCACGAGCTCGCCCCGCTCGTCGCCGCCCAGCTGGTATTCGGTCACCAGCGCCAGATCGAGGGCGGCCTCCTCGAGCCGGCGCATCAGCGCGCCGGAGCCGTCGACCACCACCCGCAGATTGGTGTCGGGAAAGCCGGCGACCAGCTCGTCCAGCACTTCCGTGAGCAGGGTCGCCACGTAGGTGTCGGGCAGGCCCAGGGTCAGGGAGCGGGCGGACCGCTCGTTCATCATGGCGTCGAAGGCGATCTCGTGCGCCCGCAGGATCTCGCGCGCGTGGACGAGCAGCATCTCTCCGTCGCCCGTCAGCCGGACGCCCTGGGCGCCGCGCACCAGCAGGCGGCGGCCCGCCTGCTCCTCCAGCCGCTTGATCTGCATGCTCACGGCCGAGGGCGTGCGACCGACGGCGTCCGCGGCGGCCGCGAAGCTCCCCGCATCGACGATGGTCACGAAGGTGCGCAACAGATCCTGATCGAACATGGTTCAATTCTATTGAACTGCGATTTCAAGTCTATTCGTTCGAAAAACGCCGGTCTCGGAGGCAATGAGGCGGCCCGCGCCAGAGGGCGCGAACCGCTTCGAGCCTGAAGATGAACGAACTGGACCTCCGAAGGGCGGTCGCCGGCGACGGCGACGCGCTCGAAGACCTTCAACGGAATTCAATCACCGGCGTGGCCGCGGCGCATTACAGCCGCGCCCAGGTGGCGGCCTTCCTGCGCTGCACCGCCGGCGCCCTCCGCGCGCACATAGAGCGGGCCAACATCTGGGTGCTGACGGACCGCGGCCTCGTCGTGGCCTGCGCCGGCTGGCATCCCGCCGGGGCGCTGGCCGACCATATCGCAGCGCCGGTCGACCCGCGCGCGGTCGAGGTGCGGTCTGTCTATGTGCGCTCCGGCTGGACCCGCCGCGGGCTGGCTGCGCGCCTGCTGGACCGCGTGGAGGAGGACGCCCGGGCCTTCGGCGCCGACCGGGCGGACCTGCACGCGATGCGCGGCTCGGAGCCCTTCTACGCGGCCCGTGGTTACGCCGCCCTCGGCGACATGAGCTTCAACATGGGCGGCGTGCCGTTCCCCGGCCTCCGGATGACCAAGCCTCTCCGAGCGGCTGAACGCCTCACTCTCTGAAGGTTGACGACAATGACGATCGCAGACTCCGCCGCCTCGGGCGCGCGGACGCAAACCGGTGCGGCCGACGCCGCGCCCGAGTGGTCCTCGCGGGCCGCCTTCATCGCCGCGGCGGTGGGCTCGGCCGTGGGCCTCGGGAACATCTGGAAGTTCCCCTACATGGCCGGGGTCAGCGGCGGCGGGGCCTTCGTGCTGACCTACCTCGGATTCGTGGCCCTCGTCGGCGTCCCGGTGCTGATCGCCGAGCTGCTGCTCGGCCGGCATGGCGGGCCCAGCATCGTGCAGGCCCTCGGTCGGATGGCGGCCGGCGCCCGGGGAGGGCGGCTGTGGAACGGCCTGGGCTGGTTCGTCGCGCTGACGGCCCTGGGCGTCCTCAGCTTCTACAGCGTGGTCGCGGGTTGGGCGCTCGCCTATGCGGCCAAGGCGGCGGTGGGCGGGCTCTCGGCCCTGACGCCCCAGGCCAGCACCCGGACGTTCGACGCCCTGCTCGCCGACCCGGCCCAGATGATCGCCTGGCACACCCTGGTGATGGGCGCCGTCGTCGCCATCGTTGCGCGCGGCGTGAAGGGCGGCATCGAGCGGGCCGTGCGCTGGCTGATGCCGCTCCTGACGGCGCTGCTGGTCGTGCTGGCGGTCTACGCCGGCGGGGTGGGGGATTTCGCCCGCGCCGTGGAGTTCCTGTTCCGGCCCGACGTCTCGGCGCTCACCCCGGAGGTCGCCATGGCGGCGGCGGGGCACGCGTTCTTCACCCTGTCGCTGGGGCTGGGGGCGATGATGGTCTACGGCGCCTATGTACCGAAGTCGGTCTCGATACCCCGGGCGGCGGTCTGGGTGGCGGCGGCCGACACCGTCTGCGCCCTGCTGGCGGGGCTGGCGATCTTCCCGCTGGTGTTCGGCTTCGGCCTCGATCCGGCGGCGGGGCCGGGCCTGATCTTCGTGACCCTGCCGGTGGCGTTCGCGGCCATGCCCGGCGGCGCGGTGGTCGGGGCGCTCTTCTTCCTGCTGATCGTCGTGGCGGCGCTGACGTCAGCGGTGGCGCTGATCGAGCCTCTGGCCGCCGCCCTGGGCGGCGCGGGCGAGCGTCGGCGGGTCTGGACCCTGCGCCTGGCCGCCGGAGCGTGGGCGCTGGGCCTGGCCTCGGTGTTCTCGTTCAACCTGTGGTCGGACGTGCGGCTCTTCGGCCAGACGGTGTTCGACTTCATCGCCCATGTGACCGGCGACCTGGCGTTGCCCCTGGGCGGGCTGGGCTTCGCCGTCTTCGCCGGCTGGGTCGCCGGCCGTTCGCTCACCGCGGCCGACTTCGGCTCGCCGCGCGTGCACGCGGCCTGGCTGCTGCTGGTCCGCTTCGTCGCGCCCACCGTGCTGGCGCTGGTGTTCCTGGACCTGCTGGTCTGAGCCCCTAGTTCGCGTTCGCCTCGGCGATCGCCTCGGGCGTCGGACAGACATCGCCGATCCGGCGGGCCTCGGTGGAGGCCCGTCCGGAGATGTCCAGGCCCAGGAACTCGGTGGCGATGGTGGCCGTCAGGTTGAAGCTGGTGGGGGTGTAGGCGCCATCGCCCTCCACCGCGACCTTTCGGCCCTTCTTGCTGACGCAGGTTCCCTTCAGGCTGATCTTGCCGCCGGCGATCACCTTGTGCGGATAGGTGCACTTGTAGTGGCGGTTCGAGGGGCCAGCCATGAACTTGTCCACCTCGGCCGGGGTGATGCAGCGCTTCTCCACCTTGGTCTGGCGGATCGGCGAGAGCAGCCGGTTGGTGGATTCCCAGTAGCCGGGCTGGATCGGCGGGGCGGCCGACGCCGTGGCGGGGAGGGCGGCCAGGACGAAGGCGGGCAGGACGAGCGCGGCGAGGAGCGGACGTTTCATTCGGATCGAGCTTGCTGTGGCGTTGCGGCCTGAAGGTGGCGGACGGCGGATGAACCCGAGCTTACCGGGCGTCGGGCCGAATGGTTCCGGCCGACATATAGGGCGGGGGGGCTCCAGCCGCGAGCCGCCGCCGTCAGGACGGGGCTTCGGTTCCAGCCGTGCGCGCCTCGTAGGCCGCGCGTACCTCGGCCCCCGCGTCGTCGAACAGGAACGGGACGAAGGCGTAGCGGCGCCCCTCCATCACCGGCAGGGCCTCGTGCATCAGGCCGCAGGCGAAGACGCAGACGCCGCCCACCGGCGGTCGGTAGGTGGCCGGGCCAAACTCCGGGAACCGCAGGTCGCCGCCCTCGAAGCCGTCGTTCAGGTTGATCGAGCAGGCGAACGCACGGTGGGCGGTGCCGAGGGTGGTGTTGTCCCGATGCGGCCGGAAGACGCCGCCGTCGGCCTCGTCGTAGCAGCTGACCAGGTATCGCTCGATGTGCGTGGCCTTGAAGCCGAGCGCACGCTCGATCAGCGGAAACAGCCGCCGCTCCAGCCTGGTCCTGAGCGCTTCCACCAGTCCGGGATCGCGCACGACCACGTCCCGCCGCCGCTTCAGCTCGTCCATGACGTAGACGGTGCGGTCGCCGGCGTCGCGCATCACGCCGGTGAATGCGCCGCCATCGCCCTCGTGCAGTTCGATCAGGGCCCGGCAGAGCTCGGGCTCGAGGATCCTGGGCGCGATCAGCACCGGCGCATGCAGCGGGGCGCCGGCATGGCGCTCCGGCGGGCCGAGCCTGCGCACCAGCTCGAGCACCTGCTGCGTCTCCTCCATGGGCGCGCCCCCCATGGAACGCAGGGTCGGGTCCAGCAGCAGCCAGTGCGGCCGGTCCGCCAGGAAGCGGGCGGCGATCGCCCCGTCGGGGTCCAGCAACCAGCGCAGGCCGCGCATGTCCTTCAGCCCCTGGAGCGCCTCCGGATCGCGCACCACCACGAACGCCGAGGCCTGGCGGTCGTCGAACAGGGCCTGGTGCGCGGCGAGGGCCTTGAGCGCGACGGCGCGGCCCTCAGGCTCGTGCGGTGGAAAGAGCATCAGCACGTAGCGCCCGGCCGAGCTGTCGAAGACGAACTCGGGGCTGGAGGCGGTCGGCGCCGTGAACCACGGCGCAGGATCCCCGACGGCGAGCGGCATGCCTACTCCTTGCGCTGGCCGCCTTCATAGGCGTCCGCGGCGGCGCGGTCACGCTCGCCACGCCTATGGCCGCCCTTATGGGACTCATGCGCGCACGCGCGCGAGGGCGGTGGCGTCCGCGGCTTCAGAATGCTAACAAACCTTCCTACGTAAGCAGTCCGATTCTAACGGCTAATTCCCTCCTTTGACCGACGAAACCCATACCCCACCGGACGACCGGCGCGGGGGCGTCGCCCCTATAGCCATCGAAGACGAGCTGAAGCGCTCCTACCTCGACTACGCGATGAGCGTGATCGTGAGCCGGGCGCTGCCGGACGTTCGCGACGGCCTCAAGCCCGTGCACCGCCGCATCCTGTTCTCGATGAACGAGCAGGGGCACACGCCGGACCGGGGCTATGTGAAGTCCGCCCGCGTGGTCGGCGACGTGATGGGTAAGTACCACCCGCACGGCGACGTCGCGATCTACGACACCATGGTCCGCATGGCGCAGCCGTTCTCGATGAACCTGCTGCTCATCGACGGCCAGGGCAACTTCGGCTCGGTGGACAACGACCCGCCGGCGGCCATGCGCTACACGGAAAGCCGCATGACCCGCGCCGCCATGGCGATCCTGGCGGACCTCGACAAGGACACGGTCGACTTCAAGGACAACTACGACGGCTCCGAGCAGGAGCCGGTGGTCCTGCCCTCGCGCATCCCCAACCTGCTGGTGAACGGCGCCGGCGGCATCGCCGTCGGCATGGCCACCAACATTCCGCCGCACAACCTGGGCGAGGTGGTGGACGCCTGCCTGGCCTACATCGACAATCCCGAGATCGGCCTCGACGAGCTGCTGGACATCGTCCCGGGCCCCGACTTCCCGACGGGGGGCGAGATCATCGGCCGCTCGGGCGCGCGCCAGGCGCTGATGACCGGCCGCGGCTCGGTCATCATGCGCGGCAAGGCGACCATCGAGGAGGTGCGCAAGGAGCGCGAGGCGATCGTCATCACGGCGATCCCCTACCAGGTGAACAAGGCCGCCCTCGTCGAGCGCATCGCCGAGCTGGTCCGCGAGAAGCGGATCGAGGGCGTCGCCGACCTGCGCGACGAATCCGACCGCGACGGCATGCGCGTGGTCGTCGAGATGAAGCGGGACGCCTCGGCCGAGGTGATCCTGAACCAGCTCTACCGCTACACGCCCCTGCAGAGCTCGTTCGGCGTCAACATGCTGGCGCTGAACCGCGGCCGGCCCGAGCAGATGGGCCTGCGCGAGATGGTCACCGCCTTCGTGGATTTCCGCGAAGAGGTGGTCGTCCGGCGGACGAAGTTCGAGCTCTCGAAGGCGCGCGACCGGGGCCACGTGCTGGTCGGTCTCGCCATCGCCGTCGCCAACATCGACGAGTTCATCCACATCATCCGCTCGTCCAAGGACCCGACCGAGGCCCGCGAACGGCTGGTGGCCAAGGACTGGCCGGCCGGCGACATGCTGCCGCTGGTCGAGCTGATCGCCGACCCGCGCACCCTGGTGATCGACGGGAACAAGATCCGGCTGACCGACGAGCAGGCCCGGGCGATCCTGGCGCTGACCCTGTCGCGCCTCACCGGCCTCGGCCGCGACGAGATCTTCGGTGAGGCCCGCGAACTGGCTGGCGTGATCCGCGGTCACCTCGAGATCCTGGCCTCGCGCGAGCGGGTCATGGCCATCGTGCGCGAGGAGCTGGTGCAGGTCCGCGAGCAGTTCGCCGTGCCGCGCCGCACCGAGATCGTCGAAGGCGACGCCGACGTCGAGGACGAGGATCTGATCGCCCGCGAGGAGATGGTGATCACTGTCACCCACGGCGGCTACGTGAAGCGCACGCCGCTCGCCACCTACCGGACCCAGCACCGGGGCGGGAAGGGGCGGTCGGGCATGGCCACCAAGGAAGAGGACGCCGTCACGCGGGTCTTCTCGGCCAACACCCACACGCCGATGCTGTTCTTCTCGAGCGGCGGCAAGGCCTACAAGCTCAAGGTGTGGCGCCTGCCGCTCGGCACGCCCACCTCGCGCGGCAAGGCCTTCGTGAACCTGCTGCCCATCGAGCCCGGCGAGAGCATCACCTCCATCCTGCCGCTGCCCGAGGACGAGGCGACGTGGGATCAGTACGACGTGATGTTCGCCACGCGCTCGGGCAACGTCCGGCGCAACAAGCTCTCGGACTTCGTGGACATCCGCCGCAACGGCAAGATCGCCATGAAGCTGGACGAGGGCGACGCGATCATCGGCGTCGGCGTGTGCAACGCCGGCCAGAACGACGTCCTGCTGACCACCGCGCTCGGCCGCTGCATCCGCTTCGCCACCGAGGAGGTCCGTGTGTTCGCCGGCCGCGACTCCACCGGCGTGCGCGGCATCCGCCTGGCCGAGGGCGACAGCGTCATCTCCATGGCCATCCTGCGCTCGGCGCCGGCGACTCCGGCCGAGCGTGCGGCCTACCTGAAGCACGCCAAGGCGATGCGCATCGCCACCGGCGAGGCCGAGGAGGGCGAGGAGACCGCCGCCCCCGAGGAGGAGGACGAGGCGAACGGCGAGGAGGCTGCGCTCGGCCCCGAGCGCCTGGCCGAGATGGGCGCCGCCGAGGAGATCATCCTGACGGTCTCCACCGAAGGCTACGGCAAGCGCACCTCGGCCTACGAGTTCCGCCGCACCGGCCGCGGCGGCCAGGGCCTGCTCGCCCAGGACCTCACCAAGCGCGGCGGCAAGCTCGCCGGCTCGTTCCCGGTGGACGAGGGCGACGAGATCCTGCTGGTCAGCGACCAGGGCCAGCTCATCCGGATCCCGGTGCGCCAGGTCCGCCTCGCGGGCCGCAACACCCAGGGCGTGATCATCTTCCGCAAGAGCGCGGACGAGCACGTCGTCTCGGTGGAACGCCTGGCCGAGCCGGCGGGCGATGACGAGGTCGAGGACGGCGACATCGGGGGCGAGGACGGGACCGACGCAGGAACCGACAACGGGGGCGACGTGGCGTAAGGCAGCCAACTTTCGCTTGCCAGGCGCCCGGTCGGCGGGCCAAAGGCGAAACCCGTGAGTTGGGGGGACCTGAGCCTTATGACCCGCGTCGGCCTCTATCCGGGCACCTTCGATCCGATCCACAACGGCCACACCGACATCATCGGTCGGGCCGCCAAGCTGGTGGACAAGCTGGTGCTGGGCGTCGCCATCAACGCCGGCAAGGGCCCGCTCTTCTCGCTGGAGGAGCGGGTGGCGATCGTCGAGGAGGCCATTGCGCCGCTGCGCGACCGCGTCGAGATCGTGGTCCAGCCGTTCGAGGGGCTGACCATGCACTTCGCCCGGGAGGTTGGGGCCAGCGTCATCGTCCGCGGTCTGCGGGCCGTCGCCGACTTCGAGTTCGAGTTCCAGATGACGGCCATGAACCAGCAGCTCGACCGGCAGATCGAGACTGTTTTCTTCATGGCCGACCCGCGCCACCAGGCCATCGCCTCCAAGCTGGTCAAGGAGATCGCGATCCTGGGCGGGGAGATCCACAAGTTCGTGAGCCCGGCCGTCGAGGCCCGCCTGCTGGCCAAGGTCGGCCGCGCCTGATCGCTGCTCCTGATCGCGCTCTGGCCCGAGCGGGGCGGCGCCTGTACGAGTGACCCGATGAACCTCAAGACCGTCCTGATCGCCGCGGGTCTCGCGGCGTGCGCTCCTGCCGCCGTGGCCCAGACGGCTTCCCAGACCGCCGCCCAGACCGCGGCCGCCGCACCGTCGGCCGCCGACTGGCGCGTGCCCAATCCCGACGACGTCCTCGTCATCGACACCAACAAGGGCCGCATCATCGCCGAGCTGGTTCCGGAGGTCGCGCCCGAGGCGGCCGGCCGGATCCGGACCCTGGCCAAGCGCGGCTTCTACGACGGCCGGACCTTCTTCCGCGTCATCGAGGGCTTCATGGCCCAGACGGGCGATCCGCAGGACAACGGCACGGGCGCTTCCGAGCTGCCCGACATCCCGGGCGAGTTCGTCTTCCGCCGCGGCGCCGACCTGCCCGTCGTCGTCGCCGACAACCAGCAGGTCGCCGAGGTGGGTTTCGTGAAGTCCCTGCCGGTCACCAGCCAGAGCATGATGCTGGCGCCGCTCACGGCCGACGGGAAGGTCCAGGGGTGGGGTCTGTTCTGCAAGGGCGTGGTGGGCATGGCCCGCGGCCAGGAGCCCGATTCGGCCAACAGCCAGTTCTTCCTGATGCGCGACGACTACCCGCGCCTGGACAAGCGCTACACCGCCTTCGGCCGGGTCCTCTCGGGCCAGGAGGTGGTGAACGCCATAAAGGTGGGCGAGCCCGTGCCCGAGCCTCAGGACCGGATGGAGCGCGTGCGCGTTCTCTCCGACATCCCGCCGGCCGAGCGGCCGCAGATCCGCGTGATCGACCCCGCCGGTCCCTGGTTTAAGGCCGAAGTCGCCCGGGTGAAGGCCCAGGGCGGCCTGTTCAAGGCCTGTGACGTGAACATTCCTGCCGAGGTGAAGTGATGGACGCCGAGAACACCCTGATCATGGAGCTGGAGAGCGGTCCGGTGACCATCAAGCTCCGGCCCGACCTGGCGCCCAAGCACGTGGAGCGCATCAAGGAGCTGGCGCGGGAGGGCTTCTACGACGGCGTGGTCTTCCACCGCGTGATCCCGGGCTTCATGGCCCAGGGCGGCGATCCCACCGGCACCGGTTCGGGCGGCTCCAAGAAGCCGAACCTGCCGGCCGAGTTCAGCCGCGAGCCGCACGTGCGCGGCGTCTGCTCGATGGCGCGCACGCCGAACCCGAACTCGGCCAACAGCCAGTTCTTCATCTGCTTCGACGACGCCACCTTCCTCGACGGCCAATACACCGTGTGGGGCGAGGTCACCGAGGGCATGGAGCACGTCGACGCGCTGCCCAAGGGCGAGCCGCCGCGCGAGCCGGGCAAGATCGTCTCGATGAAGGTCGCCGCGGACGCGTGACGCCGGGCCTCGAGGCCGCCTACGCCGAACCGCACCGGCGCTACCACACGCGCCGGCACATCGAGCATTGCCTGGAGATGCTGGACGCCGTTCCCGACCTCACGGACCGGGAGCGGCGCCTGTTGACCTGGGCGATCTGGTGGCATGACGCCGTCTACGATCCGCGGGCTTCGGACAACGAGGCTCTCAGCGCCGAACTCGCGTGCCGTGAGCTGCCGGCGCTCGGCGCCGCGCCCGACGAGACTGAGGAGGTCGCCCGGCTGATCCGCCTCACGGCCGGGCATTCCGTGGACGCGGGGGACCGACTGGGCGCGATCCTGGTCTCCATCGACCTCGCCGTCCTGGGCGCGGCGCCCGCCGACTACGACGCCTACGCCCGTGCGGTGCGGGAAGAGTACGCGCACCTGCCCGACGCCGCATGGCGCGCGGGCCGCTCCGCGGTGCTGCAACGCTTCCTCGAGGCGCCGGTTATCTATCCCGACCCGCGCATCCGGGCGGCGCGGGAAGCCGCCGCGCGCGCGAACCTGGCCCGGGAGCTCTCGTCGCTGAGGTAGGCATGGCGCCGCGCCTGAAGGTCTTCGTCACGTCGGACGGCCTGACCGACTACGTGGTCGCCACCTCGTCGAAGGTGAAGGCGCTCGCCGCCTGGGGCAGCCACCAGGACCTGTTCAAGACGGGCCTCGCCCACCAGACCGACGATCCCGAGCTCATCGAGGCCGCCGCGGCGCAGCCGGGTGAGGTCCTGCGCCGGCCCGCCGGCACGCGGGGCGAGCTGGCGAAGCTCAAGCCCGCGAAGCCGAAGGCGCAGAAGGGGCCGTCCAAGGCGGCGCTCCGGAAGGTGGCCGACCTGGAGAAGAAACTTGCCGATCAGGTGGCCGCCGACGAGCGGGCTCTGGCGGCGCTGGAGGCCAGGCGCGAGGCCCTGGAGCGGCAGATCCGCGAGCTGCGGGAGAGGCAGGCGAGGGAGGTCGGCCGCCTCGAGGACCGGCTCAGCGCGGCGCGGCGGGCGCTAGAGACATGACCACCGGATAGTGGTCCGAGCCCAGCCGCGGCCCGCGTTCGACGCTCACCGTCGCCCAGTCCGAGCCGGCGTAGACGTGGTCGATGGCGAGGAAGGGAAACCAGCCCAGCCAGCGCAGTCGCTTGTACTGCAGCGCCGGCCAGGTGAGCAGCGCCCGGTCGCGCCGGATCAGGCCGAACTCGGCGTCCCAGCGCCGGCGCGAGAACGACCAGGGCGCTGAGTTGAAGTCTCCCGCCACGATGGTGCGTTCCCGCGGGCCCATGGCGATCACCTCTGCGAGGCCGGCCTCCTGCGCCTGGTGGTCCTCCATGTCGGTGGGCCAGGCGTAGTGGACGCCGATCACCGCATAGCGCCCCCGCCGGTCCCGAAAGACCGCGCGGGTGAGGGGGCCGGGATTGGGGCCGCGCAGGCGCACCGCTTCGCTGCGGATCGGCGGGCGGCGGCTGAGGATCATCACCTCGCAGGTCGCGCACGAGACGTGCCAGCCGGCCAGGCCGCGCACCTTCTCGCGGAGCGGCGGAGACGTTTCCTCCATGACCACGACGTCGGGATCCTGGGCCAGGACCCAGTTCAGGGTATCGTCCAGGCTTCCGTTGCGGGACCAGAGGTTGATCTGGACGACCTTCAGCTGATCCTCGGCGTCCGGCGGCGCCTTCGGGCCGGTGTCGCGCAGGACCTCGGGAGCCATCAGCGCGCCGGCCGCCAGCACGGCCGTTCCGGCCATTCCCAGGATGAGGGCGCGCGCATAGCCGCGGAACAGGAAGGCGGCCAGGAGGGCCGCGAGGCCGCCCGCCAGCCAGAGCGGCGCGAAGTGGGCCAGGATGTCCCAGCGCAGGCTCACCCGCCCGAAATGGGCGGCGACGGCCGCGCCCGCGCAGAGGGCCCCGCCCAGGAACACCGGCGGGGCGAAGAGCACCGTGAAGGCGACTCGCAGGGCGTGCATCGCCTTCGCCTAGCATGGCGCGAGCCTTGACGCGCCTGCGGCCCCGTGGCCTTCACGCGGACCCGCCATGAAACTCGCCGACTTCGACTTCGACCTGCCCGAGGAGGCCATCGCCCTCCGGCCCGCGAACCCGCGCGACGCCGCGCGGCTGCTGCTCGTCGAGCCGGGGCAGGACTTCCGCGACCTCGCGGTGCGCGACCTGCCGGGGCTGCTGCGGGCCGGCGACGTGCTGGTGCTGAACGACACCCGCGTCATCCCGGCCCGCCTGAAGGGCGTCCGCACCCGCGAGGGGAGCCGCGTGGCCGTGGAGGCGACCCTGCACCAGCGCAAGGCGGGCCACGTCTGGACCGCCTTCATGCGCCCCGGCAAACGCCTGGCGCCCGGCGACCGGGTCAGCTTCGGCGAGACCGACGACCGGGCGTGCTTCCTCGGCGCGCTCGACGCCACGGTGAAGGAGAAGGGCGAGGGCGGCGAGGTGACCTTGGCCTTCGACCTTTCGGGCCCGGACCTCGACGCCGCGATCGCCGAGCGCGGGGCCATGCCGCTGCCCCCCTACATCGCCGCCAAGCGGGCCGAGGACGAGCAGGACCGCGCCGACTACCAGACCGTCTACGCCGAGGAGGACGGCTCGGTGGCCGCGCCGACCGCGGGGCTGCACTTCACGCCCGAGCTGCTGGCGAGGCTGGCGCAGGCCGGGGTCACGACCGAGCGGGTCACCCTGCATGTCGGCGCCGGCACCTTTCTGCCGGTCAAGACCGAGGACATCTCCGAGCACCGGATGCACGCCGAGTGGGGGGAGGTGGACGCCGCGACGGCCGATCGCCTGAACGCCGCCCGCGCGGCCGGCGGCCGCATCGTCTGCGTCGGCACCACCTCGCTGCGGCTGCTGGAGTCGGCCGCCGGCGAGGACGGCGTGGTCCGCCCGTTCCGGGACGAAACCGCGATCTTCATCACGCCGGGCTACCGTTTCCGCGCCGCCGACGGGCTGATGACCAACTTCCACCTGCCGAAGTCGACGCTGTTCATGCTGGTCTGCGCCTTCGCGGGGACCGACACCATGCGGGCGGCCTACCGCCACGCCATCGAGACCGGCTACCGCTTCTATTCCTACGGCGACAGCTCGCTGCTCTGGAGAGCCTGATGGCCGCGTTCCCGTTCACCATCGCCGCCACGGACGGCAAGGCGCGCACCGGCGTGCTCTCCACGCCTCGCGGCGATATCCGGACGCCGGCGTTCATGCCGGTGGGCACGGCGGGGACCGTCAAGGCGCTGACGGTGGAGCAGGTGGCCGCGACGGGCGCCGACATCCTGCTGGGCAACACCTATCACCTCATGCTGCGCCCGACGGCCGAGCGGGTCCGCAGGCTGGGCGGCCTGCACAGGTTCATGCGCTGGGAGAAGCCGATCCTGACGGACAGCGGCGGCTTCCAGGTCATGTCGCTGTCGCAGATCTCGAAGGTCACCGAGGACAGCGTCACCTTCCAGAGCCACCTGGACGGCAGCCGGCACGTGCTGACGCCCGAGCGCTCGATCGAGATCCAGGCCGACCTGCTGGGCTCCGACATCGTCATGCAGCTGGACGAGCTGGTCGCCCTGCCGGCCGAGCGCGACCGGGCGGCCGAGGCCATGCGCCGGTCCGCGCGCTGGGGACAGCGGTGCAGGGACGCGTTCGGCGCGCGCGAGGCCCAGGCGCTGTTCGCCATCCAGCAGGGCGGCACGGACGAGGCGCTGCGCGCCGAGTCGGCCGAGCGGCTGCGCGAGATCGGCTTCGACGGCTACGCCATCGGCGGCCTGGCGGTGGGCGAGGGCCACGAGGCCATGTGCGAGGTGCTGGACTATGCGCCCGGCATGCTTCCCGCCGAGCGGCCGCGCTATCTGATGGGCGTCGGCAAGCCGATCGACATCGTCGAGGCGGTCTACCGCGGGGTGGACATGTTCGACTGCGTCCTGCCCACCCGCTCGGGCCGCCACGGCCAGGCGTGGACCTGGGACGGGCCGCTGAACCTGAAGAACGCCCGCTTCGCCGAGGACGAGGAGCCGCTCGACCCCACCATCCCCGTCTCGGCCAGCCGCGACTATTCGAAGGCCTATCTGCACCACCTGGTGAAGGCCGGCGAGATCCTGGGCCAGGTGCTGCTGTCCTGGCACAACGTGGCCTTCTTCCAGGCGCTGATGGGCGAGATGCGCGCGGCCATCGCCGAGAGGCGCATGGAGGCCTTCCGCCGCGACTTCGCCGCCCGCCAGAAGGCGCGCTGAGCCCCGCTAGGGCCGTCCCTGCGGGAGGTCCTCGGGACGCGTCGGATAGCGCGGCTGAAACCGCCGGTCCGGATCGGGCGGCGGCGTGCCGGCCTTCTCGTGGCTGGGCGTCGCGGGCGGGTTGCAGCCCTTGGCCTCGCCCAGCCCCTTCAGATAGGCCCGGCGCACCCCGCCGGCGTAGATCGCGTCCCGAACCAGCCGGTCGTGCCGCTCGGCGCCCGAGAGCTTGCGCACCCAGCCGCGGAAGGGGATGGCGTCCGACGCCAGGTCGGCGGCCGCGCCCAGGGCGGTCTCGCGGCTGCGATCGAAGGGATCCTGGTCCTGCACCGCGATGCGGTCGATATCGGGGCCCAGCGCCTCGTCCAGCGGACGGACGAGGGCGATCAGCTGTTGGCAGCGGTAGCCCTTGGGCGGGCGCTCGTACGGGTCGGCCATGGCCTGCAGCAGCACCGGCGGGATCTTGGTGCGCAGCAGGTTCAGGTCCCGCAGGGGCGCGGTGGCGGCGCCTTCGACGCTCTCGCGCTTGACCTCGTCCGAGGTCTTCACCTGGGCGAAGGCGGCCGACGTTGCGAAGGCGGCGGAAACGGCGATCAGGACGACGGCGCGCATGGGATCAACATACCGCGACTTGCGGCGCAGGTAAGGCGGAGGAGGCCGGGCAGGCGGTGAGGGCTTCGCGGGTGGTAGGCCGGCTGGGATTCGAACCCAGGACCATTCGATTAAAAGTCGAATGCTCTACCACTGAGCTACCGGCCCGCACGCGGGGCCGCGAAGCGGCGCGGACCATAGGCGCCGCACCTTGCCGGCGCAAGCGCCCATGGCCTGGATTCGCCGCGCCCATACACTAGATTCAGAGCCGCTGCGGCGGGCTACGACGGCCGACCGGCGCGCCCATCACGGGCCCCAGCAAGGACGGTGGGTCAAAGCATTCCGCAAGGGCGCTTTCCCGCCGCAGCACCGCCTCCAAGCCTAGCGGATCACCCAGTCGGAGGCCCCCAGGCTCCAGGGGGAGACGCCGGGCAGGTGCAGGAAATAGCTGCCCCAGGGATCGCCCGAGCCCCAGCCGTCTGCGTCGTACAGCACCTTGCTCCCGCCCGCGCCGTCGTCGATCACCCGCAGGCGGCCGTCGGCGACCGGATCCGAGCCCCAGTAGCCGCTCCCCTCGAACAGGCCGCGCAGGTCGAGGACGTCGCCGTCCCGGAAGTCCGTCACCTGGATCGGCGCCCAGGGCAGGTCGGCGAAGGCGAAGCGGTCGGCGCCGTCGCCGCCCGTCAGCACGTCGTGACCGCGGCTGGCGTTCAGGGTGTCCGCGCCGGAACCGCCGGTGAGGCGGTCGCCGGGGAAGCCGGAGGTCAGCACCATGCCCGCGGCCGGTCCGCCGCCGGGCGGCGGGGCGCCGGGGCCTGGCCCTGGACCAGGGCCAGGACCGGGCGGGTGCGCGGTTCCCCCGGTCAGGGTCTCGGGGGTCAGGCCGACGGTGGAGACGCCGCGCAGGTGCGCCACATAGTCGGGCCAGGCGCCGCCCGGTCCGTCCGGGTCCACGCAGACCTTGGTCCCGCCCATGCCGTCGTCCATCAGCACGACGCGCTCGGCGGCCGGTGCGCCGTTCAGAAGGCCGCTCAGGTCCAGCCGGTCGACCCCGACCTGGAAGTCGTGGATCTCGGTCGGCGACCAGGGCGTCCGGTGGAAGGCGAACACGTCGCCGCCGCCGCCGCCGGTCATCTGCTCGCCGCCGTTGCCGGCGGTCAGCGTGTCGGCGCCCGCGCCGCCGGTCATCACGGCCCCGAAGCCGTCGGACGTCAGCGCCATGCCGGCGCCCCCGTTATCGCCCGGCGGCGGCGAAGGAGGCGGCGGCGGAGGCGGCGGCGCCGGGGCGGGCGCCTCGGCTCCCGGCAGCGCCCAGGCCTTCACGTAGTCGACCTTCAGCTCGGCCGGCCAGGGCGTCGTCCCGTCGGGCGAGCCCGGCCAGTTCCCACCGACCGCCAGGTTGACGATCATGTGCATGGGCTTGTCCATGTCGGCCGGAGTGGCCGTCCGCCAGATCTCGGTCCCGTCGACGTAGAAGACGATCTCCTGCGGGCTCCAGAGCGCGCCGTAGGTGTGGAAGCCGTCGCCGGGGGTGTAGTTCTGCAGGCCGGCGGCGGGAACGGCGTTCGAGTGGATCGCCGTGTACGGCACGTTGGTGTCCGACCCCAGGCCCTCGAGGACGTCGATCTCGTTGTTGTTCTCGCCCAGCAGCCAGAACGCCGGCCACAGCCCCTGGCCCTCAGGCAGCTCGGCCCGCATCTCGAAGTAGCCGTAGGTCTGGGTGTAGTGGGAATCCAGCATCCCCGAGGTGTACTCGTAGCCCCACATGTTCTGGGCCTGCCAGCCGGACGGCTGGGCGGTGATGGTCAGCATGCCCCCGCCCACGCTGTAGGGATTGAGCCCGAGCGGCGCGCCCGTCGTGCCCTTGAAGTCCGGCGCGACATAGACCTGCAGCTCGCCGTTGCGGGGCAGGGTGAAGCTGTTCAGCCCGTCGCCGGCGTAGCCGAAATTGGTCTTCCAGACCGAGCCCAGCTGCAGGCTGTCGAACTCGTCCACGAATGTCGGCGCGCCGAGGCGGCCGTAGTCCAACGGAAGCTGGAAGTCGCGGGCGGCGAACTGGCCGATGCTGGCGTTGCGGAAGACGACCTGCGTCCCGCCGTCGTTCAGCACGACGTCCGACCCCTGCTGGCTCATGGCGGCCTTCACCTGGTCGAAGCTGGTGAGGTTCCCGCCGACGAGGCGCACCTTGTCGGACCAGGACTGGAAGTCCTGGATCACCTTGTTCCCCTCGCCCTGCCTGACGATGAAGGTGTCGGCGCCCCCGCCGCCGATCAGCACGTCCTCGCCCCGGCCGCCGTAGATGAACTGATCGCCGTCCAGCCCCTGGACGATGTTCGCCTGGTCGTTGCCGGCCGCGTAGCTGCCGCCGCCGAAGACGACGAGGTTCTCCACGTTGTCCGGCAGGGTGAAGGACGACCAGATCTTCACCGTGTCGACGCCGCCGCCCGCCCATTCGGTGACCACGTCGCGGCTGTCGCGCACCCAGTAGAAGTCGTCTCCGCCGCCGCCGGCCAGGGTGTCGTGGCCGCCGCCGCCCTCGAACTCGTCGGGGCCGTCCGATCCGTAGATCGTCTCGCTCGCCCAGGAGCCTTTGACGTAGCGCACGCCAGCCTGGTTCGTCTCGGGCAGCAGGGCGCCCGAGGAGTTTCGATAGCCCATCGAGGAACTCCGATCGTTTTCAGCAGCTTTTGGATGGGTCAGCCGGCGGCCTGACGACCGCGCGGCGCGTCCCCGCGACAAAATGCGCCTTAGTAGACGCTTCCGGCCGCGGCAATCCGATACTGTTGTGAAGCTTTCAGGTTATTGTCGATAAGTCGACGGGGCTGCGGCGGCCGGTCGCAGCCGTCGAGTAAAGCCACATTTTGGACGTGGATGCATGGGTATAGTGCCGCTACGGCGGCGCTTGTTTACTTTCATCGACCTGTTGCGATGCCGCCGAGCCCCGTCACGATTCGCCTTTGATGGACTCGCTCGCCCTGCACGTGACAGGCGCCGGCCGCGCCGCTACAGGGAAGGGGGGGCTCGCGGGGAATCGAGCTTGGGTCGACTGATCTATGCCGTCGCCGCTGCGGCGGCCCTGTGCGTCCAGGGACTGGGCGCGGAAGCCCGGGCCGAGCCGCGTGCGCGCGTCGAGGGCGAGCTCGGCGACGACCTGCGTGATGCGATCCAGCGCGCGATCGGCGACATCGACGATCCCATCGAGACCCGCTTCGAGGCCCGCCGCCGCGCCCGCGCCGCGGCCGAGGACGCCATCGCCGTTCTGCGGTCCGAAGGCTACTACGCCTATTCCGTCGAACCGGACGTCAGCGAGAGCGATCCGCCGGTCCCGCTGGTCCGCATCCAGCCGGGGCCGCGTTTCACGCTGGGCGAAGCGGCCATCGACTGGCAGGGCGAGGCGCCTGACGAGCCCAGCCAGGCCGCGGCCCGGGACGCCGTTGACCTGGAGCCGGGCGCCCCCGGTCGGGCGGCCGAGGTCGTGGCCGCGGAGGGCCGGATCGTCGCCACCCTCCAGGGCCGCGGCTACGCCGACGCCTCGCCCCGGCCGCGCGAGGTGATCGTCGACCACGCCGACGACAGCCTGACCCCCACCTATCGGATCGCCGCCGGGCGGCTGGTCCGCCTCAACGGGGTCGAGCTGCGCACCGACGGCCGGACCCGGCCCGCCTGGGTGGACGGGCTAGCGCCCTGGACCCCGGGCGAGCGCTACAGCCCGGACAGCGTGGGGGAGCTGGAGCGGCGGCTGCTGGACACCGGCGTCTACGATTCCGTCACCGTCGCGCTGGCGCCGGCCGAGCGGGAGACCGCCGAAGGCCTGCGGCCGGTGGTGGTGAGCCTCGCCGAACGCAAGCGGCGGTCGATCGAGGCGGGGGCGAGCTATTCCACCACGGACGGCGCGGGCGTCGACGTCCGCTGGACCCGCTACAACGTGCTTGGCCGCGCCGACACCCTGGCGGTTCTGGGCCGCCTGTCCGAGCAGGACAGCCGGGTCGGCGTGGACCTGACGCTGCCCCACTGGCGGCGGGCGCAGCAGACGCTGGTGCTGGGCGCGGCCGCCTACGACGTCTCGACCGACGCCTATGACGAGACCGGCTTCGGCGTGCGGACCGACGTCACCCGCAGATACGGCAAGACGTCGTATCTCACCGTCGGCGGGACTCTGGACGCCAGCCGCACCAAGGATCGCCGTCCCGAGGACCTCTCCAGCCTCGGCCGCGACATCGTTACGGCGTCCGTTCTCGGCGAAGTGCTGCTGGACCGCTCGAACGATCCCCTCGATCCGCGCCGCGGCTGGCGGGTGGCCGCCCGGGCCGAGCCCACCGTCCTGCTGGGCGAGGAGAACCTGCCGTACGTGCGCGTGCAGGTGCAGGGAACGGGCTATCTGCCGCTGGACGACCAGGCGCGCACGGTGCTGGCGGGACGGCTGCGGGTCGGGCGGATCCTGAACGGAAGCATCCCCGAGGTGCCGGCCTCCCGCCGCTTCTTCGCCGGCGGCGGCGGCTCGGTGCGCGGCTTCCCCTACCAGGCCGTGGGTCCCAGGCTCGCCGACAACACGCCGAAGGGCGGGCTCTCGCTGTTCGAGGCCTCGGCCGAGGTGCGCCGCGACCTGACCGAGCGTTGGGGCGTGGCGCTATTCGTCGACGCCGGCTCGGTCGGCTCCAGCGGGGCCGTGGACCTGGGCGACCTGGCGGTCGGGGCAGGCTTCGGCGTGCGATACAACCTCGGCTTCGCGCCGATCCGGGTGGACATCGCCACGCCCGTCTCCAACCGGCGGGGCGAGGCGGCCTTCCAGATCTACCTCAGCATTGGGCAGAGCTTTTGAGCGAGCCCGAAGACACCCCGCCGGTCCCGGCCGCGCTGAAGCGCTCGGCGCTTCCGAAGACGATCGTCGCGATCGCCGTCGTCGTGCTGGTCGTGCTGGCGGGCCTGTTCGCGGCGACTCGCTGGGGCGTGCTGACGCCCCAGGCCCGGCTGATGATCGAGGCCCGCACCGACGGACTGAAGCTTGGCCGGTTCGGCGAGCTGACCCTCGAGGGCCTGTCGGGCGACGTATGGCGCGACTTCCGGGTCCGGCGGCTCACCATCCGGGACGAAGAGGGCGTCTGGCTGGAGGCGAGAAACCTTCACATCCAATGGCGTTATCTCGAACTCCTGAGGCGACGTTTCGACGCCGACCTGGTGGAGGCCGAGCAGCTTCGGCTGATCCGCCGCCCCACCCTGGGGCCCAAGGGCAAAGACCGCGGACTGCCCGTCTCGTTCCACATCGACCGCCTTCGCACGCAGGTCGTCCTCGAGCCGGAATTCAGCTTCCGCCGCGGGGTCTACGACCTCGACGGCCGGCTGGCGCTGGAGCGTCGAGGCGGGCGCAGCGGGCGGATCACGGCGCTCAGCCGGCTCCATCCGGGCGACCGCCTGCACGTGGACTTCGCCTTCGGGCCGATGCGGCCGCTGCGGCTGACGGCGGATGCGGTGGAGGCGCAGGGAGGAGCCCTGGCGGGCGCCCTCGGTCTGGCCGCCGACCAGCCGTTCGAGCTGACGGTGCGCGCTTCCGGCCAGGCCTCGGAGGGCCAGTTCCTGGCGCTGGCGCGGTCCGGCGAGCTGGTCCCGTTGCGCGCCCGCGGAGCCTGGAACCCGGCGGGCGGCCAGGCCGGCGGGCGCATCCTGCTCTCGGCCTCGACGCTCACGAGGCCGTACATGGCGCGCCTCGGCCCGGAGGTGCGGTTCGGGATCGCGGGCCGGCAGGCCGAGACGGACCTGCACGCGCTCGCCGCCAGAGTCTATGCCGAGAACCTCGCGCTCAGGCTCGACGGGCGCGGCAACCTGGGCGAGCGGCGTCTTGGACCGCGCGGCGTGGCCGTGGAGGCGCAGGTCCCGTCGCTGAAGCGGCTGGCGGGCGGCCCGCAGGCCGGCGCGGCGCGGGTGTCGGGCCGGCTCACCGGCGCGGGCGCGGAATGGCGCTTCGCCGGGGCGGGTGCGGTCCAGGATCTGCAGCTCGCCGGCTACGGTCTCGCCCGCGTGTCGGGGCCGATCGAGATCGTCCGCACGCGCCGGGAGATCGGCGTGGAGGCGCAGCTTTCGGGAGCCGGCGGCCGCGGGGACGGCTTCCTGGCCGCGGTGCTGGGCGGCGCGCCGAGCGTAGCGCTCGACGGGGCCCGGCTCGCCGATGGTCGCCTCCTGCTGCGCGGGCTGGACGTCGCCGGCCGGGGCCTGGAGGTGGAGGCCAGCGGCGGCCGCAGCCTGCTCGGCGCCCTGACGTTCAAGGGCCGCGCCGAGGTCTCGAACCTCGCCGCCTGGCGTCAGGGCGCGGCCGGCGGAGCGGGCATGACCTGGTCGGCCTCGCAGGCCCGCACCGGCGCGCCCTGCACCTTCACAATCGACGCCCGGGGCCGCCGCCTCGCCACCGGAATGGAGGAGCTGGACCGTCTGCTCGGGGCCCAGCCCAGGCTGCAGGCGCAGGCGAACTGGCAGGCCGGCGCGCTGTCGGTCGCGCGGGCGAGTCTCGACGGCGCCGCGCTCGACGCCCGCGCCGCCGGCGCCATGCGGCGGGACCGCACCCTGGCCTTCAAGGCCGACTGGAACGCCGCCGGCCCCTTCCGCGCCGGACCCGTGGAGATCACCGGCCGGGCGCGCGGCGAGGGAGCGCTGACCGGCACGGTGGGCGAGCCGCGGCTCGACCTGCTGGCCGACATCGAGGCCGTCGACGTGCCGCGCCTACCGCTCAAGGACGCCCGGGTGACGCTCAGCTTCGTGCGCCGGCCGAGCGGCTCCAGCGGCGCCGTGGCCGTGGCCGCCGAGAGCGCCTATGGCCCGGCGCGGGCGCGGTCGGACTTCCGCTTCCCCGAGGGTGGCGTGGATCTCACCGACCTGTCCGTGGACGCCGGCGGCCTGACCGCCTCGGGCTCGCTGTCGCTGCGCCGCCGCAGCCCCTCGGCCGCCGACCTGTCGCTGGACGTCGTGCGCGGCGCCTTCCTGGACGCCGGCCGGGTATCGGGCGCGGTGCGGATCGTGGATGCGGGCGCGCCCCGGGCCACGCTGGACCTGCGTGCCCAGAACGCGCGGCCGGCCGGCTCGGCGCTGACCATCCGCAACGGACGGATCACGGCGGATGGCCCTCTGGAGCGACTGCCGTACACGGCGCTGGTCGAGGGCGCGTCGCGCCGCGGCGCCTGGCGGATCGACGGCCGCGGCGTGCTGGCGGACACGGGGCCTGGCTACACCCTGACTTACCAGGGCGCGGGCCGCCTCGGCCGCCGTGACATCAGCACGGTCGAGCCGGCGGTCTTCCGCTTCGGCGGGGGCGAGCGGGCGGCGCGCCTGCGGCTGGCGGGCTCGGACGGCGGCCGGATCGACGTCGACGCCGTCCTGGGCGAAACGGCGGTGGACGTCGACGCGCGGGTCGCCGGGGTGACCCTCGGCATGTTCGATCCCGACCTCGCCGGACGCATCGACGGCACGCTTACGCTGGCCGGCCGCGGCTCCGAGCTGACGGGCGGGTTCGAGGCCCGGCTGGCTGACGCGCGCGGGCGCGGCGCCCCGGCCGACCAGGGCATGGACGGCGTGGTCCGTGGCCGGCTGGCCGGTGACGCCCTGCGGCTGGAGGCCGAGACCCGCAACGAGCAGGGCCTGCGGGCCGACGCCGATCTGATGCTCCCCGCCGTGGCGACCGCTGCGCCCTTCCGCGTCGCCATCGCGCGCCAGCAGCCGATGCGCGGCCGGTTCTTCGCCGAGGGCGAGGTGCGGCCGCTGTGGGACCTGCTGTTCGGCGGCGAGCGGGCGCTCGCGGGCTACGTCCGCACCGAGGGGACGCTGGGGGGCACGCTGGCCGATCCCAACGCCGTCGGCCGCTTCTCCGTGGAACGCGGCCGTTTCGACGACGGCGGCACGGGCCTGTCGCTGCGCGACGTGACCTTGCAGGCCGATTTCACCCGCAACGCGGTCAACGTCACCCAGGCGAGCGGCGTGGACGGGCAGGGGGGCTCGGTGTCGGGCCAGGGCCGGATCAGCCTGCTGCGCGACGGCGTCTCCAGCTTCCGGCTGGACCTGCGGAGCTTCCAGCTCATCGACAACGAGATCGCCACGGCGGAGGCGAGCGGCCGGGCCACCATCGCCCGCGCCGCTGACGGAAAGGTCCGGCTCTCGGGCGATCTCACGATCGACGAGGCCGAAGTGGCCGCCGACCTGCCGACCCCTTCCGGCGTCGTGGCCATGGACGTGAAGGAGATCAACCGGCCGCCCGAGCTGGACGCGGGCGTTCCGCCGCCCGCGACGCGCGGTTCGGGCTGGCTGCTCGACGTGAACCTGAAGGCGCCTCGACGCGTGTTCCTGCGCGGTCGCGGCCTGGACGTGGAGCTGTCTCTGGACGCGCACGTGGGCGGCACCACGACCCGCCCCGACCTGTCGGGCGTCGCCCGTGTGGTCCGCGGCGACTACGAGTTCGCGGGCAAGCGGTTCGAGTTCGACGACGACAGCGTCGTCTACCTCGCCACCCAGCCGCAGAACATCCGCCTGCAGCTCGACGCCGTCCGGGACGATCCGACCCTGCGGGTGACCGTGCGGATCCGCGGCACGGCGGCCCGGCCGGAAGTCACCCTGGCGTCCTCGCCCAGCCTGCCGAACGACGAGATCCTGTCCCAGGTGCTGTTCGGACGTTCGGCCGCCCAGCTCTCGCCGGTGGAGGCGGCCCAGCTCGCCTCGGCGCTCTCCTCGCTCACCGGCGGCGGGGGCCTGGACGTGATCGGCAACCTTCGGGCCTTCGCCGGCCTCGACCGGCTGGCGTTCGGCGGCGGCGACGAGTACGGCGTCACCGTCTCGGGGGGCAAGTATCTGACCGACGACGTCTATCTGGAGCTCACCGGCGGCGGGCGAGAGGGCGGGGCGGTCCAGGTCGAGTGGCGGGTGCGCCGCAACCTGGCGATCATCTCGCGGGTGACGGGCCTGGGCGAGAACCGCCTCGCGGTCCGCTGGCGCAGGGACTACTAGGCCGCCGTGCGCCCGCCGGCCTTGGCGTAGGCCTGGGTGCCGCGGGTGAAGACCCGATCCGTCGGGAGGACCGCCTCGATCGGCACGTCGCTGGCCGCGGCCAGGCGCGCATAGATGGGGGCGAAGTCCTGCAGCGTGGCGTCCAGCAGGCTCTGCAACGAGGGGATCACGAAATAGACCTGCTGGAAGTCGTCGATCCGGTAGGGCGTGCACATCACGCGCTCCAGATCGAAGCCCAGCCGGTTGGGGGAGGGATCGTCCAGGGCGAAGATCGACTCGGCGCGGCTGGACACGATCCCGGCGCCGTAGATCCGCAGGCCCTGCGGCGTCTCCAGCAGGCCGAACTCCACGGTGTACCAGTAGAGGCGGGCCAGGTTGTGCAGCCGCCCAAGGCCAAGGGCGCGGCGTCCGCCCTCGCCGTAAGCCTGCATGTAGTCGGCGAAGACCGGATCGGTCAGCATCGGCACATGGCCGAACACGTCGTGGAAGATGTCCGGCTCCTGCAGGTAGTCCAGCTCCTCCGGCTTGCGGATGAACTGGCCCGCGGGGAAGCGGCGGTTGGCGAGGTGGTCGAAGAAGACGTCGTCCGGCACCAGACCCGGCACCGCCACGACGGTCCAGCCGGTCAGGCGCCTCAGCTCCTCGTTGATGCGGGCGAAGTCGGGAATCCCGGCGCGGTGCAGGTCCAGCGCCTCCAGCCCCTTCAGGAACGGATCGGCTGCGCGTCCGGGCAGGAGGGCCGCCTGCCGCTCGTAGAGGGTGATCCAGACGTCGTGGTCGGCCCGCGAATAGGCGTCCCAGTTCTGGTCAATGGTCCAGTCGGGCCGCGCGCCGGGGGGCGGGCCCTCGAAATGGCCGTCTCCGCTCATGCTCGGGAGAATGGACCCGTGTTCGCGGAAGTTCCGTTCTGAATGGGCCCGCAATCGGCTAGTTGCAGGTGAAACTTTTCCCGACCGGCGCCGCTGCGAAGAGGTTATTTCTCCGGCGCCCGTCGCCGCTTAGTGGCTGATCCGCGGGCGCAGCTTGTACTGGCCCTCGCCGAAGGATTCGAAGAGCAGCGTGGCCTGCGGATGGCCCACGGGCTGGCCGCTCTCGTCTGGGACCAGGTTCTGCTCCGAGACATAGGCCACGTAGGCGCTGTCGTCGTTCTCGGCCAGCAGGTGGTAGAACGGCTGGTCCTTGTGCGGCCGGATGTGTTCCGGGATCGAGAGCCAGTATTCTTCGGTGTTGTTGAAGGTCGGGTCCACGTCGAAGATCACGCCGCGGAAAGGATAGACGCGGTGGCGGACGACCTGGCCGATCGTGAATTTGGCGAGTCGCGTGCCCATGAACTCGAATCTAGACCCCATCTGCTGACTGGAAGGTGAACGTAGCGCCGTCGCGCGGCCGTTCAAAGGCTGCGCTTCCGACGCCGTCAAGCGCTTGCTACAGTCGCCGCGAAATGAGGCGGCTCCCCTGGGTCGGCCTGCGAAGGACGGAAGCAGTCCATGAATGAGGCGCCGCGCGCGCCGGGCGCCCGCGACGGGCGCGACCGGATGAGGTCTGCCGGTGAGCCGCCCTGCTATGCGGCCCTGGACCTCGGCACCAACAACTGCCGCCTGCTGATCGCCACGCCCTCGCCGACGGGCTTCCGGGTGGTCGAGGCCTATTCGCGGATCGTTCGGCTCGGGGAGGGCCTGACCCAGAGCGGACGACTGTCCGAGGCGGCCATGGAGCGGGCCCTGGCCGCCCTGAAGGTCAGCGCCGAGAAGGTGCGCCGGCGGCGCGTCGTCCGTTTCCGGGCCATCGCCACCCAGGCCTGCCGGATCGCCGAGAACGGTCCCGCCTTCGTCGAGCAGGTGGCGAACGAGACGGGCGTGCGGCTCCAGATCATCCCGCCGCAGGAGGAGGCCCGCCTGTCGGTCACCGGCTGCCTGAACCTGCTGGACCGGGCGATGGAGGCGGCCCTGGTCGTGGACGTGGGCGGCGGCTCCACCGAGCTCTCCTGGGTGGACCTGAAGGAGGCTCCTCCCGAGGGCATGCCGCCGATCCGGGCGTGGCTCTCGGTGCCGATCGGCGTGGTCACGCTGGCCGAGCGCTTCCCCGAGGGCGAGGCGGCCACCGAGGGCTGGTTCCGCGCCATGGTCGAGACGGTGAAGACCGAGATCGCCGCCTTCCGCCGCGCCGATCCGCTGAAGCCGGTGTTCGAGGCCGACCGGGCGCACCTCGTCGGCACTTCGGGGGCCATCACCAGCCTGGCGGGCATGCACCTCGAACTCCCCCGCTACGACCGCAGCCGCGTGGACGGCATCTGGATGAGCCGGGACGAGTGCGACGCGGCCGCCGGACGCCTCCTGGCGCTGAACGCCCGCGAGCGCGCCGACCAGCCGTGCATCGGCCCCGACCGCGCCGACCTGGTGCTGGCCGGCGCCGCGATCCTGCAGGCCGTGCAGGAACTGTGGCCGTGTTCGCGAGTCCGCGTGGCCGACCGCGGCCTGCGGGAAGGCATCCTCCTCTCCCTGATGTCCGAACGCGGGGGCCGCCGCCGCCGCAGGCGCCGCCGCGGCGGCCGGAGCCCGTCATGACCGAACCGCCCCGCAAGCGCATGGTGAAGCCGCCGACCGGCGGGCAGGAGGGCGGCCGCGGCAAGCCCGCGCGCCTGAAGACCGCCAAGCAGCGCACCCCGTCACAGCAGGCCTGGCTCGAGCGCCAGGTGAACGATCCTTTCGCCGCCAAGGCGCGAGCGCTGGGCTACCGCAGCCGGGCGGCCTTCAAGATCAGCGAGATCGACGACCGCTTCCACCTGTTCCGAAAGGGCGTGCGGGTTGTCGACCTGGGTCTCGCCCCCGGCGGCTGGACCCAGGTGGCCATCCAGCGGGGCGTCACCGACATCGTGGGCGTCGACCTGCTGCCGGTCGAGCCCCTGCCGCCGGCGCACATCCTGCAGATGGACTTCACCGACCCGGCCTGCGGTCCCAAGCTGATCGAGCTGCTGGGCGGTCCCCCGGACGTGGTGATATCGGACATGGCGCCCAACACCATCGGCCATCGCGAGACCGACCACCTTCGCATCGTCGGCCTCATCGAGGCGGCGATCGACTTCGCGGTCGAAGTGCTGAAGCCGGGCGGGACGTTCGTGGCCAAGGCCTTCCAGGGCGGCGGCACCGACCAGATCATCGCGGGGCTGAAGACCCGCTTCAAGGACGTCCGCAACATCAAGCCGAAGGCCAGCCGGCAGGACAGCTCCGAGGTCTTCCTGGTCGCGACGGGGTTCAAGGGGCGGGCGGCTCCGGCGTCCTAGCGCCTTCCGCCACCAGCCAGTCGCGGAACTTCGAAAGGGCCCGGCTTTCCGCCCCCGGCGTCGTCAGCATCGCGAAAGCGCTGGCCGAGCGGTGGAAGCCCGCCGGCGCGACGAGCCGACCCCTCCGCACCTCGTCCACGCACAGCGGCCACGACAGCACCGCCGCGCCCAGGCCGGCCAGCGCCGCGTCCATTGCGAAGTGGACGTGGGCGAAGGGCCGCTCGTTGACCAGCGGCAGCTCCAGCCCGGCGAGCTCGGCGAAGATCGGCCACGCCTCGGGGTGGGTGACGGCGGCCAGCCGCGGCGCGGCCAGCACGTCGTTCCCGTGCCGGGCGGCGCACTCCGGCGACATCACCGCGCCCAGGGCGTTGCGGATGAAGGGCGTGCAGTTGGGATCCGAGAGGCGGGCGAGGGGCACGATCCTTACCACGGCGTGGGCGCCGCGCTGGGAGGTGGCGTGCGGCGCCAGCTCCGACAGGTGCAGGCGGATGTCAGGGTGCCGGGCCTGGAAGCCGGCCAGGCGGGGGATCAGCCATTTCACCGACAGGCTGGCGTTGACCGCCACATGCAGGTCCTCCCCGCCCTGACGCGTCCGCCGCACCGCCGCGTCGATCCGGTCGAACGCCTCGGTGAGAGAGGGGGCCAGATCCCGGCCCGCGGGCGTCAGGGCCAGGCGATGCTTCGGCCCCGAGATGAGCCGCACGCCCAGGCTCGCCTCCAGCGCCTTCACCTGGCGGCTGACGGCCGACGGCGTCACGTGCAGTTCCTCGGCCGCCAGCGTCACCTTGCCGGTGCGCGCCACAGCCTCGAAGGCCCGAAGCGCGTTCAGGGATGCCGGCGGGCCGCTTTTGAGTTTTTCGAACATACTGGAGCCAATAAGTCGTTTTTCGACATCAGCCCAGGGCGGCATGAACGCGGGCCATGACGGCTTCGCTTCGATCCGATCCCTCCAAGGCCCTGGTGGTCGCGGGGTTCGGCGTCGGCCAGATCGCCGCCTTCGCCTCGAGCTTCTACCTGATGGGCGTGCTGGGCGATCCGATCGCCCGGGACCTTGCCCTGAGCCCCGGCTTCGTCTTCGCCACGGTTTCGCTGTCCCTCGCGGCGCCCGCCTTCCTCGCGCCGGCCGTCGCCCGCCGGATCGACGCCGAAGGCGGCGCCCGCACGCTGCTGGTCTCGCACCTCGTCTTCGCCCTCGGCCTGGCCCTGCTGGGCTACGCCCGGGACGGGGCCGGCCTGGCGGCGGCCATGCTGGTGATGGGTCTTGGCATGGCCTACGGCCTGTCGCCCACGCCGTTCGCCATCCTGGTCTCGCTTTACGGCCAGGCCGCCCGCCGGCCGATCACGGGCGTCGCGCTGATCGGCGGCCTCGGCTCGACGGTGGGCTGGCCCGTGACCGCCTGGCTCGCGGACGAGTTGGGATGGCGCGGCGCCTGCTTCGCCTGGGCGGTGGTCCATCTGGCGCTGTTCCCGCTGATGGCCGGGATCTGCCCGGACACCCCAGGGCACGCCGTCGGCGACGAGCGCTCGCGGCCGGAGGCGGTCCGCTGGGACCGGCCGATGGTCCAGCTCGCCGTGCTCTTCGCCTGCGCCTGGTTCGTCTCGACCTGCATGAGCGCCCATCTCCCGAGGCTGCTGTCGGGGTTCGGCCTGCCGATGGCGGCCGCCACCGTCGCGGCGGGATGGATGGGACTCGCCGCCGTCTCGGCGCGGTTCCTGGAGTTCACCGTCCTGCGCAGCCTGCCACCGCTCGCCACAGCGCGGGCGGCGACGCTGATGCATCCGGCGGGCGCGGCGGCCCTCGCGGGGCTGGGCGGGCGAGGAGCCGAGGCGATGGCGGTAGCGCAAGGGCTCGGCAACGGCATGCTGACCGTGGCGAAGGGCGTGCTGCCGCTGCACCTGTGGGGCCCCAGGAACTACGCCTACCGCTCGGCCCTGATCGGCCGGCCCGCCATGATCGCCCAGGCGGCGGGGCCCGCCGTCTACGCCCTGCTGCTGGAACGCTCGGCGTGGCTCGCCTTGGCCGTCTCGTCGGGGCTCTGCCTCGTCATGTTCGCCATGACTTTCGGCCTCATCCGCCGTGACCCGGCGCCGCAGGAGACCGTAATCGCATGAAGCAGCTCACCTCGCCCCTTGCCCCGGGGTCGGCCTTACCCCTATACCCGCGCCGCAAAACGGAGAGTCTCATGGAGATTCGCGAAGGGCTCACCTTCGACGATGTTTTGCTCGAACCCGGCGCGTCCGATGTGATGCCCACGCAGGTGGATGTCTCCACCAGGTTCACGCGAGAGATCAATCTGAACATCCCGCTCGTGTCGGCCGCCATGGACACGGTCACCGAAAGCCGGCTGGCGATCGCCATGGCCCAGGCTGGCGGCATCGGGGTGCTTCACCGCAACCTGACGGTCGACGAACAGGCCGACCAGGTCCGCGAGGTGAAGCGCTACGAGAGCGGCATGGTCATCAACCCGCTGACCATCGGCCCCGACACCACCCTGGGCGAGGTCCGCCAGATCAAGGCGCGCAAGCGGATCTCGGGCTTCCCCGTGGTGGACGAGGCCGGCAAGCTCTGCGGCATCTTGACCAACCGGGACATGCGCTTCGAGAGTCGTGACGACATCCCGGCCAAGGCGCTGATGACCCGGGAGAACCTGGTCACCGTCAAGGAGGGCGTCAGCCAGGCCGAGGCGCGAGACTTGCTGCGCCGGCACAAGATCGAGCGCCTGATCGTCGTCGACGACGAGTACCACGCCGTCGGCCTGATCACCGTCAAGGACATGGAGAAGGCTCAGGCCCATCCGTTCGCGGCCAAGGACGCCCAGGGCCGTCTGCTGGTGGCGGCGGCCTCGACGGTCGGCGATGCGGGCTACGAGCGCTCAATGGCCCTCGTGGACGCCGGCGTCGACGTGGTGGTGATCGACACCGCCCACGGCCACAATGCCTCGGTGGCCGACGCCGTCCAGCGGGTGAAGCGCGAGACCAACCGCGTCCAGATCGTCGCCGGCAACGTGGCGACCTACGACGGGGCGCGCGCGCTGATCGACGCCGGCGCCGACGCCGTGAAGGTGGGGATCGGGCCCGGGTCGATCTGCACCACGCGGATCGTGGCGGGCGTAGGCGTGCCGCAGCTGACCGCCATCGCCGATGCGGTGCGCGCGGCGCAGGGCTCGGACGTTCCGGTCGTCGCCGACGGCGGCATCAAGTACTCGGGGGATCTCGCCAAGGCGCTCGCCATGGGCGCCTCGGTGGCGATGATGGGCTCGGTGTTCGCGGGCGTCGACGAGGCGCCGGGCGAGGTGTTCCTGTACCAGGGCCGCTCGTACAAGGCGTACCGCGGCATGGGTTCGCTGGGCGCCATGGGCCAGGGCTCGGCGGACCGCTACTTCCAGAAGGACGTGAAGGACGCGCTGAAGCTGGTGCCTGAAGGCATCGAGGGACAGGTCCCCTACAAGGGCCCGATCGCCCCCATCCTGCACCAGATGATCGGCGGCCTGCGCGCGGCCATGGGTTATGTCGGCGGCGCCGACCTGGCCGAGTTCCGCAAGCGGGCCCGGTTCATCCGCATCACCAACGCCGGCCTTCGCGAGAGCCACGTCCACGACGTGATGATCACCCGCGAGGCGCCGAACTACCCCAGCGCCGTCTAGGCCGCCTCATGCGCGACGGCGGACGGCTGGCGGCGGCCATTGAAGTTCTGACGGAGATCGAGGCTCGCCACCGCCCCGTCCGCCTGGCGCTGAAGGCCTGGGGCGAGGCCGCCCGCTATGCGGGGGCCAAGGACCGCGCCTTCGTCTCGGGCCTGGTGCTGGACGTCCTGCGTCGGCGGCGCTCGCTGGCCTGGCGCATGGGCGAGGAGGGGCCGCGGGCGGCGGCCCTGGGCGCCTTGCGCTTCCTGTGGGACTGGCCCCTGGAGCGGATCGCCGAGGCGGCCGCCGAGGACCCCCATGGTCCGGGCCCGCTGAGCGACGCCGAGCGGGCGGCGCTCGAGACGCCGCGGGACCTGGCGGACGCCCCGCCCGCGGTGCGGGGCGACTATCCGGACTGGCTCGACGCCGGCTTCGCGCGCGCCTTCGGCGAGGCGCGGGCCGAGGAGGGGGCCGCGCTGGCCGAGCGGGCGCCGGTCGACCTGCGGGTCAACACGCTGAAGACCGATCCCGAGCGGGCGCTGAAGGCCCTCGCGTCGGTGGAGGCCAGGCCCACCGGCGTGCTGCCGACCGCGCTGCGCATCGCCGCGCCCGACCCGGCCGCGCGCGGCGGCGCCGTCGAGGCGATCCCGCAGTTCTCCAAGGGTTGGTTCGAGGTGCAGGATCTCGGCTCGCAGATCGCGGCGTCTGCCGCCGGCGAGGTGAAGGGCGCCCAGGTGCTCGACCTCTGCGCCGGCGGCGGCGGCAAGACCCTGGCGCTGGCGGCGGCCATGGGCAACACCGGCCAGATCTACGCCTACGACTCCGACGCCCGGCGCCTGACCGACACCGTCCGCCGAGGCGACCGCGCCGGCGCCCGCAACCTGCAGGTCCGCTCGCCTGTGAACCCCGAGCCCCTGAAGGGTCTGGAGGGGCGGATGGACGTGGTGTTCGTCGACGCCCCCTGCACCGGGACGGGCTCGTGGCGACGCCATCCCGACACCAAGTGGCGCCTGACGCCCGAGGCGCTGGCCCGCCGGCAGGCCGAACAGGACCAGGTGCTGGACGACGCCGCACGCTTCGTGAAGGCCGGCGGCCGGATCGTCTACGTCACCTGCTCGGTGCTGCCGGAGGAGGACGAGGACCGGGTCGAGGCCTTCCTGCAGCGCCATTCCGGGTTCGCCCGCCGGGCGGCCACCGACCAGGCGAACCTGGCTGACTACCTCACGCCTGCCGGCGATCTGCGCCTTTCTCCCCGCACCTCCGGCACCGACGGCTTTTTCGTCGCGGTGCTGGAGAAAGCCCGCTAACGGAGCCCCATGACCGACACCGCCGACCACGAGCACGTCCTGATCGTCGACTTCGGGAGTCAGGTGACCCAGCTCATCGCCCGGCGCCTGCGGGAGAGCGGCGTCTATTGCGAGATCCACCCCTACGACAAGGTGGACGCGGTCCTCGACAGCTTCCGGCCCAAGGCGGTAATCCTCTCGGGCGGGCCGGCCAGCGTGCACGAGGCCGAGAGTCCGGCGGCCTCGAAGCGCCTGTTCGAGCTGGACGTGCCGGTCCTGGGCATCTGTTACGGCGAACAGACGATGTGCGACGTGCTCGGCGGCAAGGTCGAGCCGGGGACTACTCGCGAGTTCGGCCGGGCCGAGATCGAGATCGTGCGCGAAAGCCCGCTGCTGGACGGCCTGGGCGGCGCCGGCCACTTCGAACCGGTATGGATGAGCCACGGCGACAAGGTCACGGCCCTGCCCATGGGTTTCGAGACGGTGGCCGTCTCGGAGGGCAGCCCCTTCGCCGTCATCGCCGACGAAGGCCGACGGTTCTACGGCATCCAGTTCCACCCCGAGGTCGCTCACACCCCGCGCGGGGCGCTGATCCTGCGCAACTTCACCCACAAGATCGCGGGCCTGAAGGGCGACTGGACCATGAAGGCCTTCCGCGAGGAGGCCATCGCCCGCATCCGCGACCAGGTCGGCGACGGCCGGATCATCTGCGGCCTCTCCGGCGGCGTGGACTCGTCCGTGGCCGCCGTGCTGATCCACGAGGCGATCGGCGACCAGCTCACCTGCGTCTTCGTCGATCACGGCCTGCTGCGCCTGAACGAGGCAGAGCAGGTCGTGACCATGTTCCGGGATCACTACAACATCCCGCTGGTCCACGTTGATGCGGCTGAGGAATTCCTCGGCGCGCTGGCGGGCGTCACCGATCCGGAGACCAAGCGCAAGACCATCGGTCGGCTGTTCGTCGAGGTGTTCGACCGCGAGGCGGCGAAGATCGAGGGCGCGGCGTTCCTGGCCCAGGGCACGCTCTATCCGGACGTGATCGAGAGCGTCTCGGCCCGCGGCGGCCCCTCGGCGGTGATCAAGAGCCACCACAACGTCGGCGGGCTGCCGGACTACATGAAGCTCAAGCTGGTCGAGCCCCTGCGCGAGCTGTTCAAGGACGAGGTTCGCGCGCTCGGCGTGGAGCTGGGCCTGCCGCCGCAGTTCGTCGGCCGCCACCCGTTCCCCGGCCCGGGCCTCGCCATCCGCATCCCCGGCGAAGTCACGCCCGAGCGGGTCGCTATCCTGCAGAAAGCCGACGCCATCTACCTGGACGAAATCCGCAAGGCCGGCCTCTACGACTCCATCTGGCAGGCCTTCGCCGTCCTGCTGCCGGTCCGCACCGTCGGCGTGATGGGCGATGCGCGCACCTACGACGAGGTCTGCGCCCTGCGCGCCGTGACCTCGACCGACGGCATGACCGCCGACTTCTTCGAGTTCCCCTGGGAGGTCCTCAGCCGGGCCGCCACGCGGATCATCAACGAGGTGCGCGGCATCAACCGCGTCGTCTACGACGTGACGTCGAAGCCGCCCGGCACCATCGAGTGGGAATGATCCGATAGCCGTCCGAGGCTATCGCAGAAGCCCGGAAAGCACGCGTAAGTCATTGAACAAAAACGTGATTGCCGCCGCCACCTATCGGCATCTATCGGGGAGCAGCGGTTCGTTCTGGCGGTAGCCATGACGGCGCCGCTCCCGCTTGCCTGCCATGTGTCCCAGCGATACCGTCATCTGTAAAGCACCGTGTGACGGTATTTCTGAGGGCGTAAGTCTCGGAAATATTGAGAAAAACCGGTGTCCGGAGTCGCTCAGAAATGGGTGACGGTATTCTCTGGAGCCGCCCGTGCTTACCGACACAGCTCTCAAGAACCTCAAGCCCAGGGAGAAGGCGTACAAGGTCGCTGACCGCGACGGGATGTACGTCCACGTCACGACCTCGGGATCGATCACCTTCCGGTACGACTACCGTCTGAATGGTCGGCGCGAGACGCTGACGATCGGCAAATACGGGCCATCAGGTCTGTCCCTCGCCCGAGCGCGTGAGAAGTGCCTCGACGCCCGTCGAGCGGTGGCCGAGGGGCTTTCGCCTGCTCAGGAGAAGCAACGCGAGAAGCGGCGGGTCCTGGAAGCGAAGAGCTTCGGCGAGTTCGGTGAGCGCTGGTTCAAAGAAGCGCCCATGGCGGACAGCACGAGGGCAATGCGGCGTTCGATCTTCGAACGCGATCTGCTTCCGGCCTTTCGCAATCGCCTCTTGTCGGAGATCACGCCGGACGACCTGCGAGCCCTTTGCGCCAAGATCAAAGGCCGTGGCGCCCCAGCTACCGCGATCCACGTCCGAGACATCCTCAAGCAGATTTACGGCTTCGCGATTCTTCATGGCGAGAAGATCCGAAATCCCGCCGACGAGGTCGGGCCGGCGTCGATCGCGACCTTCGTAGCGAAGGATCGCGCCCTATCGCCAACCGAGATCCGGATCATGCTGAAGCAGCTCGAGCATGTGCCGACGCTGCCGACTATCCGGCTCGGTCTAAAGCTGATCCTGCTCACGATGGTCCGGAAGAGCGAGTTGCAGGACGCTACCTGGGATGAGGTCGACTTTGAGAACGCCGTCTGGTCCATCCCCAAGGAGCGGATGAAGCGCTCGAAGGCCCACAACGTGTACCTGTCGGAGCAATCCCTCGACATCCTGATCGCACTGAAGACGTGCGCCGGCAATTCGCGGTTCCTGCTGCCATCGCGCTACGACGCCGATGCACCCATGTCCCGGGCTACGTTCAACCGCATCACGACGGCTGTTGCGGAACGCGCGAAGAAGGAGGGGCTGCCACTCGAACCCTTCACGGTTCACGACCTGCGGCGGACCGGCTCAACCTTGCTGAACGAGCTCGGCTTCAACCGAGACTGGATCGAGAAGGCTCTGGCCCACGAGGACAGCCGCTCGTCTCGGGGCGTCTACAACAAGGCCGAGTACGAGCCGCAGCGGCGGCACATGCTCCAAGAATGGGCCGACATGGTCGACGCATGGGTTGATGGCCGGAAGCGGGCCCCGACGCTCTATCCGCCCAGCATGGAGCTCGGGCCTCTCGAAGCTACTGTCTGACAGGTCGTGCGCGGCGCTGCCGAACGTCGGGAGATGGCGACCTAGCGATCAGGGACGCGTCTGAGGCCCGACGCCGCTCATCGATCCACGCCTCAACCTCCGCCAGATCCCAGACGACGCACCGCGGCGTCAGGTTGAACCGACGGGGGAATTCGCCGCGTTGCTCCAGTTCGTAGATGGTGGTGTCCGCCAGGGGGACGATGCGCCGAAGTTCTGCGCGTCGGACTGTCCGGCGATAGCGCGGTGGCGAGATGGCTGGTGCAGTGGAGACGTCGGTGGGCATCAGCAATTCTCCTGACCTGAATGCAGAGAATCGCACCGACCAAAGGTGGGGAAGGGGGCGCGTAGCTGCGTAGTAGGATCGGCGCCGTTGGCGCGTGAATTGGCCGAGACCGACTCTTGGCTGACCTCCGCAAGGTCTGCTTCTAAGCACCCCTAAGCTGTTCGAGCGCGGGACGGCTCGCCATACGATTGCGCAGCTGGCAGAGAAGGAGACGCTGGCCGAGTCGAGCCGCGTCAAGCGGCCGGGCGGGGGAACCGATGTTCTTGAACGATCATGAGACGGCGACCGATCTCCTCTACTACGAGGCGATCGCCAAGACCGTCGTCAAGCTGATCCGCCAGACGCCCGACGTGCCGATTACTATCGGCGTGCATGGCGATTGGGGCGCCGGCAAGTCCAGCGTCCTGAAGATGACCGAGAGCGCCTTTGCCGGCGACGACCGCGTCCTCTGCCTCTGGTTCAACGGGTGGACGTTCGAAGGCTTCGAAGACGCCAAGACCATCGTCATCGAGACTATCGTCGATGAACTGCGTCGCGCCCGTCCCAACTCGACGAAGGTCGCCGAAGCGGCGAAGAAGGTCCTGAAGCGGGTCGATTGGCTCAAGATCGCCCGCAAGGCGGGCGGGTTCGCGTTCACCGCAGCGACCGGCATCCCGACCTTCGACCAGATGAAGGACCTCTACGGCCTCGCGACTTCAGTGCTCGCCAAGCCGCAGGACCACATCTCCATCGAAGACCTGAAGGGTTTGGCCGAGAAGGCCGGCGAGTTCGTCAAGGAGGCGCCCGAGGAGAGCGACCACCTGCCCGAGCACATCCACGCCTTCCGCGAGGAGTTCAAGGAGCTGCTCGAAGCCGCCGACATCGAGCAGCTGGTGGTCATCGTCGACGATCTCGACCGTTGTCTGCCCACGACCGCGATCGCCACCCTCGAAGCGATCCGGCTGTTCCTGTTCGTCGAGCGAACCGCCTTCGTCATCGGCGCCGACGAGCTGATGATCGAATATGCGGTGCGGGAACACTTCCCCGACCTGCCGCGCAGCTCCGGTCCGCTGAGCTACGCGCGCAATTATCTCGAGAAGCTGATCCAGGTCCCGTTCCGCATCCCGGCGCTCGGCGTCGCCGAGACGCGGGTCTATGTCACGCTGCTCCTCGCCGAGAATGCCCTGGGCCGGACCGATGGCAGGTTCACGAAGCTTCTCGCCGCCGCGCGGGAGGACATGCGCCGGCCCTGGAAGAGCCGGGGGCTGGACCGAAAGACCCTTGAGGCGGCGATGGGCGGAACGGTGCCGGCCGAGGTCGGCCAGGCCCTCACGCTCGCGGCCCATGTGACCAAGTGATCCTCCCCCGAAAAAGTGGACGGGGTTAAGCCGCTCTGCGCTCGGCCTCGGCTGGACTGATGTAGCCCAGGGCTGAGTGCAGGCGGCGGGGATTGTAGAAGCCCTCGATGTACTGGAACAGGTCTCGTCGGGCCTGGTCGCGGGTGGCGTAGACCCGGTGGTGGACGCGCTCGGTCTTGAGGGTGTGGAAGAAGCTCTCCATCGGGGCGTTGTCCCAACAATCGCCCTTGCGGCTCATTGAAGGCGTGATGCCGGCGCGGGCCAGGGCCGAGCGGTAGGCCTCGGCGGCGTACTGGATACCGCGGTCGGAGTGGTGGATCAGGCCGGGCGCCGGCCGCTGGCGCTCGATGGCCATCTGCAGCGCGTCGAGGGCGATCTCGACGTGCAGCGAAGGCCGCATGCACCAGCCGACGATCTTGCGGGTGAAGAGGTCGAGCACGGTAGCGAGGTACAGCCAGCCCTCGCCGGTGGGGATGTAGGTGAGGTCGGCGAGCCAGACCTGGTTCGGCGCCTGGGTGGTGAAGTTGCGGCCGAGCCGGTTGGGCGCAATCGGATAGCCATGGCGACTGTCGGTCGTCCGCGTGCGCCGCGGCAGAGCCGCCAGGCCCCGGATGCCGGCCCGGCGCATCAGCCGCTCGATGCGGCTGCGCCCGACGCGGCGGCCGTGGCCGCGGAGCACGGCATGCACCCGAGGCGAGCCATAGGTCCCGCTGCTGTCGGCGTGGATCCGGCGGATGTCGTCCAGCAATGCGCGGTTGGCGACCGCGCGCCGGCTCTCTGGCCTGGAGCGCCAGGCGTAGTAACCGCTGGCCGACAGACCCAGGACCGCGCACATCACCCGAACCGGCCAGACGCTGCGATGCTCATCGACGAACCCGAACTTCATCGGGAGGCCGATCCGAAGATGAGCGCGGCTTTTTTTAGGATGTCGCGCTCCATCCGCAGCCGCTCGTTCTCGCGCCGAAGCCGGGCGTTCTCCGAGGCCAGGTCAGACGGCGACGGGGCCGGCGCTTGCGTGGTGGAGCGCCTCGCCGCCCCCGTCGCCTGCGCCCCGAACTGCATCATCCATCGTCGAAGCACCGTCTCGTGCAGACCCAGCTCCCGGGCCACCGCGCCCACCGACAGGCCGCTCACAGCCACCCGGTCGACCGCCTCGCGCTTGAACGTCTCCGGAAACACCCGGCGCGCACCACTCATCTGACACTCCTCTCCAGCTCCTCAGAGCTAGCATGGGTGTCCACCAAACCGGGGGAGGATCAAAGATCCTCAGCGAGGGCACGCGGGGCAACCCGCGGCAGATCAAGAGATTCCTGAACTCCCTGATGCTGCGCCACGCTATCGCGGAGGAACGCGGCTTCGGCGGCGACGTCCAGCGTCCCGTGCTCGCCAAGATCATGCTGGCGGAACGCTTCTACCCGGACTTCTACGAGCAGATCGCCCGGCTGGCGGCCGCCGATCCCGACGGCAAGGTCGAAGCGCTCGGCCGGTTCGAGGAACACGTCCGGGCCCCCGCGCTCCCGGACGATGACGACGAGGATCCGAGGCCGGCCGGGAAAGCGGCGAAGAAGCCCGCGGCCGCCAAACCCCCTGCACTGCCGTCCGAGGCCGAGGAATGGGCTAAGAACGACTGGATCAAGGGATGGGCGGCGATCGACCCCCTCCTGAAGGACGTCGATCTGCGGCCCTATGTGTTCGTCACCCGGGACAAGCGTGGCGCACTCGGCGGACTCGTCGCCGCGAGCCATCTGGAGGGTTTGGTCGAGCGCCTGATGGGACCGCGGATGCTGGCCCGGGGCGCCGCCGCCGAAGTCGCCAAACTGACCGGTCCGGAACCGGAGGAGGTCTTCGACGCGATCCGGAGCCGCATCCTGCAGGAGGACAACTTCACCAAGCTGCCGGACGGCGTCCAAGGTCTGGTGGTCGTGGTCGAAGCTCATCCCGGCCTCCAGAGGCGACTGCTCGAGTTCCTGCGTGAGCTCCCGGTCGCCAAGCTCGGCGCCTGGGCGGTGTCGAGCTGGGGAACCGCCTTCACCGACGCGACCGCCAGGGGCGAATTCGCTCAGATCGCCGCCGGCTGGGCGGAGCAGTCCGAGAACGCCGTCCTCCAGGCCGCATCCAAGGGCGTTGCGAAGCTGAAGAGGACCTGAGGGCATGGGGACGTCGAAGGGCTATGGCGGGGCCGGTTCGGGGCTCGTCCCCTCCTGGGTCGACGACCCGTCTCCCGGCGTCGCGCCCGGACCCGCGCCGACGCCGCCGCCAGGCGGCGGAGCGCCCCAGCCGGGTCCCGGCCAAGCGCCGCCGCCACCGTCTCGGACGCCGCCGCGACCGGACACCTCCGGTGCGGGCTCCTTCCAGGGTGCTCGCGGCGCCTTCTCCCGTTTTGCCAAGACTGGCAGCCGCAGCGCGCTCGGCAGCGCGATGTCGAGCTATGTGCGCAGCGGGACCGGCGGCGCCCGTCGAGCCGCCCGCCGCATGGGGGCATCGCGAGCAGCGGGTGCGCGCCTCCTCGGAGTCGTCCGCGACGTCCAGCGCCTGGGTGCCGCCGAGACGCTGCGGCAGCTCAACCTGCCCGGCCTGGCCGGTCGCCCTGCCGCCGAAGTCTTCCTCGCCATCCTCGAGTTCATCTGCCCGCCGGGCGGCGCCGTGGACGAGGCCATCGCGCGTCAGGCCATGCTCGAGACGATCGGTGATCTGGCCGAGGCCGGCGTCGGCGACTTCGATGCGATGACGCCCGATCAGATGCAGGAGTTCTTCCTCGACTTCGTCGCACGCTCGATCGAAGGCCGCGTCATGGCCGATCTCGGCGCCCGGGGGGTGACGCTGCCGGCGGATGTCGCCACCGTCGAGGCGGCGCAGCAGCAGCTCCACGACTTCGTCACCGGCTGCACCCAGAGCGAACTCTCCGGTCGCCTGGAAGGGGTGGAACGGCTCGGCGACCGCGACGTCGAGCGCGTCGTCAACGAGATCTACGAAGCCGCCTTCGAGCTCGTGGCAGCCGCCGGGGAGGCCGCGCAATGAATCATCACAGCCTCGTCTGCCGGCTCGGCCCGGGCGATACCGCCACCGTCAAACCCTCACGATCCGACAGCAAGCTCACGGAGGTCTCGTTCGTCGATGGCGATCAGCGCCTCGGATACGGCCTCGGCCAGGCGCTCGATCAACTGCGCGAGCTCGGCCTCCGCCCCTCCGAACGCACGATCGATCTCGCTCTCCTCGCCGCGGCCCTGACCGCGGCCGACACCCGGATCTCGCGCTCGACCGAGTCGCAGAACGCCTGGACGCGCGAGATCGACCTCTGCTTGCCCGTTGCGGAGCCGAAGCTGTGGGAGGGCCTGGCGCCCCTGATCGTCACGACGCTCAACTTCCTCACCGGGGATCGCTGGGGCGTGCGGTTCCGCGCGCGGCCCAAGGGGATCGCCGCCCTCGCGCCGGCCCCGACCAAGCTCCGGACCGCGACCGCCGACTCCGTCTGCCTCTTCTCGGGCGGCCTCGACAGCTTCATCGGCGCGATCGACCTGCTCGCGGACGGTAAGGCCCCGATGCTCGTCAGCCATTACTGGGATGGGATCACCAGCACCCACCAGACCTATTGCGCCGACGTCATCGCCAAGCGGTTCCCCAAGCAGCGCTTCCATCACCTGCGCGCCCGCGTCGGCTTCCCGAACGACCTCGTCGACGGATCGGCGGGCGAGAACACCTTGCGGGGTCGCTCGTTCCTGTTCTTCGCGCTCGCTGCCATGGCGGCTGACGCACTCGGCGTGGGACTCATCCACGTCCCGGAGAATGGGTTGATCTCGCTGAACGTCCCCCTCGATCCGACGCGGCTCGGCGCCCTCAGCACCCGCACCACCCACCCCTTCTACATGGCGCGCTTCGACGAGATCCTGGATGGTCTCGGCTTGCCGATCCGGCTTGAGAATCGCTACCGCTTCCAGACGAAGGGCGTGATGGCGAAGAACTGCGCCGACGCGGCGCTGCTCAATAAGGAAGCGCGGCACACGATGTCGTGCTCTTCGCCCGCCAAGGCGCGTTGGGCCAAGGATGAGGACGCCCGCCAGCCCAAACATTGCGGCCACTGTGTGCCCTGCCTGATCCGCCGGGCCGCGATGGTCGAAGGGCTCGGCGCCGACCACACGCCCTACCAGATCCCGGATCTGCGGGCGAAGGTCCTCGACAGCGCCAAGGCCGAGGGCGCCCATGTGCGCGGCTTCCAGATCGCCCTGTCGCGGCTCGCCAAGAAGCCTGCCCGAGCGAAGCTGGACATTCATCGACCCGGCCCCCTGACGGACCACCCGGGCGATCTCGCCGCCTACGAGAAGGTCTATGTCGACGGGCTGCAGGAGGTCGGACGCCTGCTGAAGGGTGTGCGGGCCCGGCCGCGATGACGCTCCCGCAATCGGCGCGCCCGCGCCTGGTCGACTTCCACTGTCATCTCGACCTCTACCCGGACCATGCCGCGCTCATCCGTGAATGTGACCGCGAACGCGTGGCCACGCTCGCGGTGACCACGACGCCGAAGGCGTGGCCGCGGAATCGCGATCTGGCCGAGGCTTCGACCCATGTGCGGGTCGCGCTCGGCCTGCATCCGCAGCTGGTCGCCGAACGCGAGGCCGAGCTGCCGTTGTTCGAACGCTACCTGTCCGAAGCGCGCTATGTCGGCGAGGTCGGGCTCGATGCCGGTCCCCGCTTCTATCGCAGCTTCGAGGCCCAGGAGCGCGTGTTCACGCGCGTGCTCGCCGCCTGCGCCGAACAGGGCAACAAGATCCTGACGCTCCACAGCGTCCGGGCCGTGGGCAAGGTGCTCGGTCATCTCGACCGCGCCCTGCCGCCGGATCGTGGGCGCGTCATCCTCCACTGGTTCACCGGGACCGCGGCAGAGGCCCGCAGAGCCTCCGAGCGCGGCTGCTACTTCTCGATCAACTCGGAGATGCTGCGCTCGCCCAAGCACCGCCAGCTCGTCGCCGGTCTTCCAGCGGATCGGCTGCTCACCGAGACCGATGGTCCCTTCGTCGAGGCCGCCGGACGACCCGTCCGGCCCTCCGCGGTCGCGCAGACCGTCGCCGACCTCGCGACGCTCAGGGGTGAGACCGCCGACGTTATGGCTCAACGAATCGTGGCCAATCTCCGCGCCCTCGTGACGGCCGTGGACTGAGGGAGAGACATCATCGCCGCGATCCGATCCGTCGATCTGAGGTTAGTCGAGGAGCTGGTCGAGTTCGTGCGCGGCCGCGGCTATGTGCTCGACTTCTCCGATCCGGGTTTCAGCGACTTCTTCGCCGCCGAGCTCGACGTCGACATCGACGATCCGATCTACGCCGAGAACGGCGGCTCCAAAGGCAAGCGTCTGCGCTGCTTCCTCCAGAAGGTCGATGGCGCGACCGCCGCGCGAACGCTCCAGGCGTTGTGGGAGCATCGCGCCGAGTTCCTCGCCCGCACCAATCAGCCCGATCCCGTCGTCAACGCCGAGGGTCGCTTCCTCTCCCTCATCGCCCGCCTTATGGACCGGGCCGAAGGTGGTACGGGCGGCCAAGCCCCCGTTCCTGCCACAGACTGGCGGCTCCAGGCCGAGCTGAAGGACGGGCTGATCGCCATCGCTTCGCTTCCGCCCCAGGAACGCGGCTACGAATTCGAGGCCTTCCTGCGGCGGTCTTTCGATGCGGCGGGCCTGGCGGCGCGCGAGCCTTTCCGAAATCTCGGGGAGCAGATCGATGGCAGCTTCCTGCTGGGCCACGAGACCTATCTGCTCGAAGCGAAGTGGACCGCCTCGCCGATCGGCGTCGCCGACCTCCACGGTTTCCACGGCAAGCTGGAGCAGAAGGCGTCCTGGGCGCGCGGCCTCTTCGTGAGCTACAACGGATTCAGCGAACAGAGGCTGGCCGCCTTCGGGCCAGGCAAGCGCCTGATCTGCATGGACGGCCGTGATCTCTTCGACGCGCTCGACCGCTCGATCCCACTCGCCGCGGTGCTCGAACGCAAGGTCCGTCGCGCGGCCGAGACCGGCCGCGCCTTTATCCCCGTAAGCGAGCTGTTCGCGTCAGCCCCGACCAGGGAGCCCCGGTGACCGGCTCCTCGTCGCCGCTCGAATGGCGCGCGATCTTCGTGCTCCCCAACCTCGCGCTCGCTGGTGCGATCGACGGGGAACTGGCGGCGCTCGTCCCGGCCAGCGATGCACGACTGCGCCAGCTGACCCGATACCAGCCGATGCTGCGCAGCTTCCTGTGCCGGTTCAGCGACGCCTTCGGCGAGCGCGTCGCGCCGGCGGTGCTGCTGCTGCGGTCGGACGCGCCCAGCGCCTTCAACGAAATCGGTGCCATCGCGAGCTTCCGAGACGCGATCGCGATCTCGGCGATCAGCGCCGCCCGCACCCAGGAGCTGCTCCACCCGCGCGGTCATCGCATGCTGTTCGGCGACAGCTTCGCCTTCTATCCCTGGATGGTTGACCGTCATGACGAGCACCTGATCGGCAGCACGCCGGCGCTGCTCGGCGTCCACGACGTGTCCGCATTCCATGGCCAGTCTGCCCCCGAGCTGTTCCGCACGCCGCTGGATGCCAGCGACCTCGATGCGACACTGCTCGGCGCCCTGCTGAACCGCTGGCGTCGCCGTCATCTCTCGGCCGATGCCGAGTGGGCGGACATTGCGCTCATGCGCTCGCTCAACATGGCCTACCACGCCTCGCTCCTCCCGGCCGCCAGCGACACCACCTTCTATGATGTCGGCAGGCTGATCTCGCTCTGGGTCAGCGCTTTCGAGATCCTCGTCCACCCGGGCGGGAGCGGCATCGCCAATCGCGACCGCGTGCTCGCGCTCCTCGAGCAGACGCCGTGGCAGCGCACCGCTTCGGCCGACAAAGCGTACGACACCGGCGGCAAGACGAAGGTCCGTCGCACGCTCGCGTCCTGGCTCTACCAGACGCTCAACGACCGCCGGAATGACTTCCTCCACGGCAACCCGATCGAGCGGGACGCGCTCGTGCTGCCCGTCTCGGGTCGCAACCTGTTCGAGTACGCCGCGCCCCTGTACCGGTTGGCGTTGACCGCCTTCCTAGACCTGTCGCCCGATGAACCCCTGCCGGACGCCTCACAGCCGCGGGCGCTCGGCGAGGCGATCGCGCGGCGTATGGCCTTCCTCGATCCCCAAGAAACCGTCGAGGATGCCCTGCTGACGGCCATACGTCCGCCCGCCGAGCCGACGAGACATCGCCGTCGGCGGGTCAGCCGCCCCGCGCCAACAGACTAGGTGCCCAGCGCAGCTCGATTCCCCTGTTAACGGCTGGCCGGCTCGACATTCGTTCGAAATGCTCTCTGCCCATACCTCGACAGGCTCCTGACCGCGTTCCGGCTTGCGTGAATGTCTGCTGCGAAGACGGACGCCGATGTCTCGTCATGGCGCATCTGCGACCTTCAGGTGGTTCGCCCAGTCTTCTGAAAGGTCGCGCTCGGGTAATCGAGGCACTAGAGCGGGCGGAGGCGGACAACTTTCGGGTCGTCGGGCATTGGCCCCGGATCTGAGAAGCTCGCCCCCGTCACAAGCTCCAGCATTGCGGGAGCGAAGCCGACCTGTCTCCCAACCGCCACCGCGCCACCTGGGATCGCGCTTTCTAGGGCGGCGATTGCCGACGGCAGGAGTTCCGGCTGCTCAATCGGTAGAGTCCCGTCGGCGTCGTAGGTCTCGACCTTCGCCTGGCCGGTTTTCACAAGATGGATGTTGGCGGTTCGGTATTGGGCCGGGGACAGCAGTCCAAGGTCGTAGCCGCGCCGCACGATGGCGCGGACTGACATCTTCCAACGTAGCTTGAGCTGGAAGAGCGCACGCCAGTTGATCGTTCGTCCACGCGGAAACTCCCGGAGCACAGCGCCGCGCGGAAAGAGGAAGGCGCTTGCGAATCGATGCGCCTGATCCTCCGTCGCCCGGTCTCCCGTTTGGATGCCGCGATGCATAATCAAGTGCCCGCATTCGTGGGCGAAGTCGAACCGCTGCCGGCAGAGGCTTTCCTTGAGTGAGCTCCGCACGATGACCGGCCGCCGCCGATCCATGGAAAACGCGTCCACACGCTCGGACAGATCGCCGAAATAGGTCACGACGGCGCCAGCGTTTTCCACGACGCGCATCATGCTGGTGATCGGACCTGTTGTGCCCAGTCCCCAATAGCGTCGCGCTTTCTCGGCCGCTTGTTCGATCTCCTCGGCCGAGGATGCCGGCAGGTCAGGAAAGGAGACCTCAGGAAGCTCCAGATGCTCTTCGATCGCTGCCACGAACTTGTCGAGGAGCGTTCCTCGAGCCAGCACTTGGCTCGTGACAGAGGCCGGCCGCGTGATATGCCCCCGAAAGTGGCACTGCTCGGGCCGAACGGTCGAAGGAATCGGCTCGCCCAAGAAAGCGGCCGTGACGCCGAGCTCGTCGGCGAGAGCCGCGATCAGGTCGTCGGAGGCTGATCGCGCGCCCGTCTCAAGTTGATGGATGAACTGACGCGTGGCGCCCACGCGCTCGCCGATCTCTTCAAGGGAGTAGCCACGAGCCAGCCGGGCGAGCCGCAATTGCTCGCCTGCGATCTTCGCTTTTGTTTCCATACTCGGCCGGCCTAAGGGCCGCCTCTTGTCGAAATGCTGACCGACCGAGTTCTCATTCGGTCGTGCCGTCCTTCTTCTTCCTTGCTGCGATTCCGACCGCCGGAGCGGGAAGCTCCACACCTTCGCTGCCTTCAATCCAGAGCGGCGACACCTTTGTGACCGGCTCGTCCAGCGGGACCTGCCACGTCAGCACGGGGGTCTCGCCAGCCAGCACCACAAAGGTGATCGCCGTGAGCGCGCCATCGACGTCAGTTTCGATGGCGAAGCGGTAGGCTGGCTGCGAGGTGAGTTTCACCAGCTCGTCAGCCCCGAACAAGCTCCGCTGCTTCAACTCGGAGAACGACTGCTTCAGAGTTCGGGTCGTGGGATCGTCTGGCTCCCCCCGATAGAAGCGCACGGGCACGCCACCGATGCTGAACACGAACTGCATCGAAGGATCGAGGATTTCGAGCCAGTCCACGTCGAGTGCGGCGGTCTCGATCTCAGACTTCTGGAACGCGAAGGCCTCGCACCCCACGGTCCAGGGCGTGCAACCGATCGCGGGGTCGAAACGATCGAGCGCATTGTTGCGCCCCCGCTCGATTAGCTTGCCGATCGTGATTAGCCGATCGCGGTCGAGCGCAGGGTGGTGTTCCCAAGGGGTCATGATCGCTCCATCTCAGAGCTTGAGTCTTGGGCAAATTTCTAGATTCGTCAACTGATCCCGAAATTGTAAGCTGTGGATGCCTTTGTCAGCGGCCAGCGGGCGCGCCTTGCAGGAGGTGTACTCTCGAGTTCGCTCAGCCCGCGCTGTAGCTGTGGGTGTAGTGGTGATGACCTGCGCCGGCAGGTTCGACGCGTGGACGTGAGAGCAGGTGGTCATGCTTGGACCGGCGCCAACCGCTCCGGCGCGGCGTGCTCCTGGGCGCAAAGGCTGTGGTCGGCGAGCGTCTCGATGACACGGCAATCGCCCGCGAGGCCATGGCAGCCGGCGGCGACCATGCGCTTCAGCTCGGCGCGTAGCGCTTCGAGCTGCGCGATCTTGGTCTCGACGGCCGTGAGCTGCTCCTGGGCCAGGGCATTGGCGTCCTCGCACGTGCGGTCGGGGTTGTCGGCCAGGTCGAGGAGGGTGCGGATCGCTTCGATGGGGAAGCCGAGCTGCCGGGCATGCTTGATGAAGGCGAGGCGGCGGACGGCCTCGTCGCCGTAGACGCGTCGGTCGCTCTCCGTGCGGTCCGGTTCCGGCAGCAGGCCGATCTGCTCATAGAAGCGAATCGTCGGGACCTTCACGTCCGCCGCTTTGGCGAGCTTTCCGATGGTGTGCGCCGGCATTGGGATCTCCGCTGAGATGCTGAAAAATAGGCGCTTGATCCTCTAGCGACTAGAGGATGCAGGCTGTCTTTATGTCCAGCTGCTCCACCTCGTCCGAAGCGCAGCCAGCCACCTCCAGCGGCTGCGGCTGCGGCCATCCCGTGACCTTTGACGGCGCTTCCGCCGGCTACAAGCGGGCGCTTGGCGGCGTGATCGCGATCAATCTGGTTGGATTTGTCGTGGTGGCGATCGGCAGCCTCTGGGCGGGCTCGGCGTCGCTCGCGGCCAACACCCTGGATTTCGCCGCGGACGCCGCGACCTACGGCTTGAGCCTCTGGGCCATCGGCAAGAGCGTGCGGGTCCGCTCCGGCGCGGCCTTGATCAAGAGCGGCAGCCTGGCGGTCATGGCGCTGGCGATCCTCGGCTTCGCGGTGTGGCGCGCCTTGGTCGGCGCGCCGCCCGAAGGTGCGGCCATCTCCGGCCTTGGCTTGTTCGGGGCTGCGGCCAATCTCCTCGCGGCGCTCTTGCTGGTCCGCTACCGGGAAGGCGACGCCAACGTGCGCTCGGTGTGGCTCTGCACCCGCAATGACCTCATCCAGTGCCTGGCGGTCGCCGCCACCGGCGTCGCCGTCATGGTGACCGGCTCCCGTTGGCCGGACCTGATCGTCGGGGTCTTGTTGGCCGCGGTGTTCCTGCGCTCAGCCTGGCAGATCACCGTCCAGGCGCGCCAGGAGCTGAAGGCCGCCGCCGCCAAGCCGGATTTTATAACGCATTCCCGTCCGTCATCGGCCTCGGTATAGGTCCGCGCGATGGCACGAACCTCACCCTGGTGGCGCAAGGTCGGCATGGCGCTCGCCGCGCTGGTGCTGACCGTGCTCACGCTGGGGCCGAGTCTCGATGGCCTTCTCTGCCGCGATGAGGGCGGCCTCAGCGCCGCGGCGGCTGAGATGCCCGTGGCCGATCTGGCCGCCGATCACCCAGATCCGCGCCCCCTCGACGAGGGCCCGGGCCTCTGCGTCCACGGACACTGCCATCACAGCGCGCCCTATGTGCCGGCGACCCCGCCCGCGGGCGAGCTTTCGGCGCCGCTGCTGGCGGTCGCCCATCCGTTCGTGCGGGACCGGGTACCGACCTCCGATCCCAAGTTCGGGCTGATCCGACCTCCCAGAGCCTGACGGTTCGCGCGTTCGCGCGCCCCATCCGTCACGTTCAAGAGGGACACCATGAAACCCCACTTCCGCAGCTCGCCTTTGGCGGGACTGCTCTTGCTGGCCAGCCTCGGCGCAGCCGGCGCCGCCATGGCCGAACCTGCGCCGCCGTTCGCCGCCCTGCTTGCGCAGGCGCAGGCATCCGCCCCCCGGCTCGCCGAAGCGCGCGCCAACATCGCGCGCGCCGAAGGGCTCGCGCGGCAAGCCGGCGTCCTGCCCAATCCGACCCTTGAGTTCGAGGTCGAGAACTTCTCCGGCTCCGGACCCTTCCGCGGAACCAGCCTGTCAGAAACGACGGCGCGGGTCGGCCAGACCTTGGAGCTCGGCGGCAAGCGCTCGGCTCGCGTGGCGGCCGGTCGCGCCGAGATCGACGCCGCGCGGGCCCAGGCCCGGCGTGTCGAAGCGGAGTACGCGTTCGACCTCGCCGCGGCCTATGCGGAAGCCGAGGCTGCGGAACGACGCCTTCAGCTGGCGCGGGAGAGCCTGACCCTCGCGGAGGAGGACGCCCGCATCGCTTCGGCGCTTGTCGACGCCGGGCGCGAAGCTGAGCTTCGCCGCCTCCAGGCGCAGGCGGCTGTCGAGGCAGCTCGGGCGGCTGTTCAGGCAGCCCAAGCGGCGCGCGAGACGGCCTTCGGCGCCCTTACGACGCTGGCCGGCGCGCCAGCTCCTATCACCTCCATCCCGGCGAGCCTGCTGGAGTCCGCCGCCCCGCTCTTTCCGGGGGCGGCACCGGCGGCATCGGCGACCACCTCGTACCTGGCGGCCCAGGCGGAGCGTGAGGCGGCCGCCCGCCGCCTGCGCGTCGAGCGGCGGCGGGCCGTGCCGGACGTGACCGTCTCGATCGGGGTTCGTCGCTTCGAGGCGGACGACGCGGCGGCGCTGGTCGCGGGCGTGTCCGTCCCCTTGCCCTTGTTCGATCAGAACCGCGGCAACATCGCCGCCGCGCGCGCCGAGGCCGCGGCAGCGGAGGCGCGGCTCAACGCGGCGCGCCTGGAAGCCGAGTCGGCGGTGCGCACGAGCGCGGCGCGCAGCGCGGCGGCGGAGAGCCGCCTCAGCGCCGCGCGCCAGGGTGAGAGCACGGCCCATGAAGCCTACCGTCTCGCCCGCATCGGCTACGAAGCCGGTCGCCTGCCGCTGGCCGAACTCGTCGCCGCTCGCCGCGCGCTTGCAGAGGCGCGCGAACAGACCATCGCAGCCGCCGTCGAGCGGATCAGCGCCCAAGCCGCCATCGCGCGGCTGAGCGTCGTCGCCACCCCTGGAGAACAATGATGAAGACCGACGATAAGCGTCTCTACGGCGCCGTCGCGGCGGCCGTCGTGCTGGCCGGTGTCGGCGGCTTCGCGCTGTCCACCGTGATCAACCGCCCTGAAGCCCCCGCCGAAGAAGAGCACGCGGAGGAGGGGGCGCACGCCGAAGGCGAGGGCTCCGAGGTCAAGCTGACCCCGCAGCAGGCGAGCGCCGCCGGGATTGCGGTGGTCACCGTCTCGAGCGGCGGAGCCGGCGACCTGCGCCTCACCGGGCGGGTGGAAGCCTCGCCGAGCGCGCGGGCGGCCGTGGCCGCGCCGGTGTCCGGGTCCGTGGTCCGCGTGCTGGTCGCGCCGGGCGCCAACGTGGGCGCCGGGGCCGGTCTCGCCGTGATCCGGAGCGCCGACGGCGCCGCGGTCCGGGCCGAGTCCGTCGCCGCCGGCGCAGAGGCGGAAGCCGCACGGGCGGCGCTCGCGCGGGAAGAGCGTCTGTTCAGCGCGGGCGTCACCGCGCGCCAGGACTTCGAAGCGGCGCGAGCCGCCGCGGCCCGGGCCAGCGCCGAAGCGGTCGCCGCGAGAGCCAAGCTGGCTGCGGCGGGCGGACCAGGCGCTTCGGGCGAGACCCTCATCCGCAGCCCGATCGCCGGGATCGTCACGGGTTTGCAGGTGGCGCCCGGCGGCTTCGTCAGCCAGGGCGGCGCGGTCGCCGAGGTGGCCAACCCCGCTCAGGTCGAGGTGGTCTTCAACGCCCCGGCGGAGGCCGCCGCCAAGCTACGGGTCGGCGCGCCGCTCAGGGTCATCGGCTCCGACGGGGCGGAGGCCGACGCGGTTATCGTCGGCGTCGCACCTCTGGCGCAGGGCGCCACCGGCGCGGCCGTGGTCCGCGCCAGGCCGAGCGGCGGGCGTTTGACGCCCGGCGCCGCCGTGAGCGCCGCCATCTCCACGGAGACCGGCGGCTATCCGACGGTGCCGTCGGAAGCGGTGCAGACGGTGGAGGGCCGCTCCATTGTGTTCGTGGCCGAGGGTGGCGGTTTCCGGGCGCAGTCCGTGACCCCCGGGCGCTCCGGCGCCGGCTATACCCAGATCATCGCGGGCCTGAAGGGCGGCGAACGGATCGCCGGCCGCGGGGCGTTCGTGCTGAAAGCCGAGCTCGCCAAGGGCGAAGCCGAGCACGGGGACCACTGACCATGCTCGGCAGGCTTGTCGCCTTCTCCGTGCGCCACCGCATCGCGGTCGTGCTCGTCACCCTGCTGGTGGCCGCCTTCGGCGTCTCCCAGCTCTTCCGGCTGCCGATCGATGCGGTGCCGGACATCACCAACAAGCAGGTCCAAGTCACCACCATCGCCCCGGCGCTCTCGCCGGAGGAGATCGAACAGCGGGTGACCTTCCCGGTCGAGACCGCGCTCGGCGGCATCCCAGGCCTGGTGGAGACCCGCTCGATCTCGCGGAACGGCTTCAGCCAGATCACCGCCGTGTTCCGCGAGAGCACCGACATCTACTTCGCCCGTCAGCAGGTGAACGAACGCATCGAGGCCGTGCGGGAGGACCTGCCCGCCGACGCGCGGCCGGAGATGGCGCCAATCACCACCGGCCTGGGCGAGGTCCTCATGTGGACGGTCGAATTCAAGCCGGGCGTGCGGGTGCGTCCCGGCGCGCCGGGACCGCAGCCTGACAGCTCGTACGTCACGCCCGAGGGCGAGCGGCTGGTGACCGAGCGGCAGAAGGCGACCTACCTGCGCACCGTCCAGGACTGGATCGTCACGCCCCAGCTGCGCACCACGCCCGGCGTCGCCGGCATCGACACCATTGGTGGCTACGTGAAGGAGTACGTCGTCTATCCCGACCCGGCGCGGCTCTCGTCCTACGGGGTCGGCCTCAACGAACTGGTGGAGGCGGTGGAGCACGCCAACACCGTGGCCGGCGCCGGCTACGTCTCGCGCGGCGGCGAAGCTTTCGTCGTCCGCGCCGATGCGCGGGTCACCTCGCTGCAGGACCTCGCGTCCGCCCCGGTCACGAACCGCAACGGCCTGGTCGTCCGGGTCTCGGACGTGGCGCAGGTCGAGCTCGGCCAGGCCGTGCGCCTCGGCGCGGCTCAGGAGAACGGCCAGGAGGTCGTCATCGGGACGGCGCTGATGCTGGCGGGCGAGAACAGCCGCACCGTCGCGCATGCCGTCAGCGAGCGGTTGGCGGAAATCGCGCCCTCCCTGCCGCCCGGCGTCGCCGTCAAGACGGTGCTCAACCGAACCGACCTTGTCGACCGCACCATCCGGACGGTTCAGCGCAACCTGGCGGAAGGCGCGCTCCTCGTGATCGCCGTGTTGTTCTTCCTGCTCGGCAACGTGCGGGCCGCGATCATTACGGCGCTTGTCATCCCGCTGTCCTTCCTCATCGGCGTCATCGGGATGAACCGCTTCGGCGTCAGCGGGAATCTCATGAGCCTGGGCGCCCTCGACTTCGGGATCCTCGTCGATGGGGCGGTCGTGGTCGTAGAGAACACGCTCACCCGCATGGGCGTGCGGCGCGAGAGCGTCGGCCGCGACCTGACCTTGGCCGAGCGGCTCGAGGAAGCGGCGGGGGCTGCGCGGCAGATGGTTCGGCCGGCCGCGTTCGGCCAGGCCATCATCCTTCTGGTCTACGCCCCATTGCTCGCCCTCGAAGGTATCGAAGGCAAGATGTTCCAGCCGATGGCCGCCACAGTCATGCTGGCGCTCGCCGGCGCCTTTGTCCTCACCTTCACCTTCGTGCCGGCGATGACGGCCCTGCTCATCAAGCCCTCGGCGAAGCCGCACGAGAGCAAGGTGGAAGCCTTCGCGCGCCGACGGTTCGAGCCGGCGACCCGCTGGGCGGCGGCCCACCCGCGGCCGGTCGCCATCGGCGCCGGGCTGGCCGTCCTGGTCGGCCTGCTCACCTTCGTCTCGCTCGGCCGGGAGTTCATCCCGACGCTCGACGAGAAGGACGTGTTGGTCCAGGCGTTGCGCGTGCCGAGCGCCTCCCTGGAGCAATCCATCGAGATGCAGGCGAGGCTGGAGAAGGCGCTGGTTAAGGTGCCGGAAGTGGCGTTCGTCTTCTCCAAGACGGGCACCGCCGAAGTGTCCACCGATCCCATGCCGCCCAGCATCAGCGACACCTTTGTCGTCTTGAAGGACCAGAAGGACTGGCCGGACCGGGGGCTCTCGAAAGGCGAGGTGGTCGAGAAGATCGAGAAGGCCGCCGCCACCCAAATCGGCAACGCCTACGAGTTCACCCAGCCGATCCAGATGCGGTTCAACGAGCTCATCTCGGGTGTGCGCTCGGACGTCGCCGTCAAGGTTTACGGCGACGACTTCGCCGCCCTGGAGCGCACCGCCAATGAGATCGCCCAGGTGCTGCGCAACACGCGCGGCGCGGCGGATGTGCGCGTCGAGCAGGTCTCCGGCCTGCCGATGATCACCGCCGAGGTGGATCGCGCGGGCGCGGCGCTCTACGGCCTGCACGCCGCCGATGCCGCCGACGCCGTGCAGATCGCGCTGGCGGGCCGTGAAGCTGGCCGGGTGTTCGAAGGCGACCGGCGCTTCGACGTCGTGGTGCGCCTGCCGGACGCCATGCGCAACGATCTCGCCGCCGTGGCTCAGACGCCGCTTGCGGTGAACGAGGGGCAGAGCTTCGTCCCCCTCGGCTCCGTCGTGCGGTTCCGGGAAGGCGAGGGGCCGAACCAGATCAGCCGCGAAAACGGCAAGCGGCGGATCGTCGTGCAGGCGAACGTCCGCGGCCGGGACCTCGGCGGCTTCGTTTCGGAGGCCCAGGCGGCGGTGAGCAGCCGGGTCAAGGTTCCCGCCGGCGCCTGGCTCGACTGGGGCGGCCAGTTCGAAAACCTGCAGCGGGCCGAGGCGCGCCTGGCGCTCGTCGTGCCCGTCGTCTTCGTCCTGATCGCCGTCCTGCTCTACTTCGCACTCGGTTCGGCCTCGCAGGCGGCCCTGGTGTTCGCCTGCGTGCCGCTGGCGCTCGTCGGCGGCGCGCTGGCGCTCCTGGTCAGGGGCATGCCGTTCTCGGTGTCCGCTGCCGTCGGCTTCATCGCCGTCTCCGGCGTCGCCACCCTGAACGGCCTAGTCCTGATGCAGGCCATCCGCGAGCGCGTAGAAACAGGGCTCGATCCCACCGACGCCGCGGTCGAGGGCGCCATGGGGCGGCTGCGCGCGGTGCTCACGACCGCGCTGGTGGCGATCCTCGGCTTCATGCCCATGGCGCTTGCCCACGGGGCCGGCGCGGAGGTCCAGAAGCCGTTGGCGACCGTCGTCATCGGCGGCCTGCTGACCGCGACGGTGCTGACCCTCGTGGTGCTGCCCACGTTCGCCGGCCGGGTGCTGGCGCGCCGCCTCCGGACAGCCGCCGGCGAGGCCTCGCGGCCGGCCGCCCAGCCCTTGTCTTGAGGGTTGGTTCGTGACGAGCGGAGGGATGAGAGCATGAGCGAGGCGAGCGCCGGGCATGAGCCGATCGGTCATGACCATGGGCCGGGCGGCCACGCCCACAGCCACACGGCCAACGCCAACGCCCGGCAGCTGACGCTCGCCCTAGCGCTGACCTCGGCCTTCCTGGTCGCCGAGGTCATCGGGGGGCTGGTGTTCGGCAGCCTCGCCTTGCTGTCCGACGCAGCCCACATGTTCACCGACACGGCCGCGTTGGCGATCGCCCTGGCCGCGATCAAGATCGGGCAGCGAAAGGCCGATGAGCGTCGGACCTTCGGCTACCGTCGCTTCGAGATCCTGGCCGCGGCGTTCAACGCCGTGCTGCTGTTCGGGGTCGCGCTCTACGTCCTGATCGAAGGCGCGAGACGGATTTTCGAGCCGGCACCGGTGCAATCCACCGGCATGCTGATCGTGGCCGGGCTCGGCTTGGCGGTGAACCTCATCTCCATGCGGGTCCTCGCAGGCGGCAAGGACAAGAGCCTCAACGTCAAGGGCGCCTATCTCGAAGTCTGGGCCGACATGGTGGGCTCCGTCGGTGTGATCGCCGGCGCCCTGGTCATCCAGTTCACCGGCTGGAGCTGGGTCGACCCGGTGGTCGCCATCGCAATCGGGCTCTGGGTGCTTCCTCGCACCTGGGTCCTCCTGCGGGACAGCACCAACATCCTGCTTGAAGGCGCCCCTTCCGGAATCGCCCTGGCAGGCATTCGCACGACCATCGCCGAGACGCCGGGTGTCGCCGGGGTGCACGACCTGCATCTTTGGGTCTCCGGCGCCGATCAGCCGAGCTGCACAGCCCACGTCGTCCTGGCCGCTGGCGCCGACGGGGAGTCCGTCCGACGGCATGTCGCCGCGCGGCTCGAGGCGGACTTCGATGTCCACCACGTCACCATCCAAACCGAGACGGCGCCCTGCGACGCGGCGGAGCCCCTTCATCCATGAAGCCCGGTGACCTAATTTGCGAAAGGCGCCTGTTCGGTGCAAGACATCCCGACCCAGCTGCGGAGTTCCTCATGAAGATGATCGTCCAGTCGGCCTTCGCGGCCATTGTTCTCAGCGCCTTTTCGGCCGGCGCGGCGCTCGCGGCCGACGACTGCTGCTGCAAGGACAAGGACGCCAAGATGGCCTGCTGCGACAAGAAGGGCGAGGCCGCTCCGAACGCGCCAACGCCGGCTCCGCAGCACCAGCACTGATCGGGAACGCCGGCGCGCCGATGCTTAGGCTCTCACGCCGGGCGGTTCTCGCGGGCGCGCCGCTTCTTGCGGGCGCGCCCGCGGCCTTCGCCGCTGCGCCCGCGCTCACCGTCTACAAGACGGCCTCCTGCGGCTGCTGCAGGGGGTGGATCACGACGATGACGCGCGCGGGCTACCGGCCGCAGGTGGTGGTCGTCGAAGACGTGACCCCGTTCAACAACCGCTACGGGGTCCCCTTCGAGCTCTCCTCCTGTCACCTGTCGACGATCGGCGGCTACGTCGTGGTGGGGCACACCCCGCCAACCGACGTCGCACGCCTGCTGCGGGAGCGCCCCAAGGCGCTCGGCCTGACCGTACCCGGGATGCCGCTGGGGTCGCCTGGAATGGAGATGCCGGACGGTCGGAGGGAAGCCTACGCCACGCTCCTGCTGCTTCCGGGCGGCAAGACGCGGGTGTTCGCCCAGCACGGCTGACCGTAGCAAGCGCCGGTCAGGCGAGCCGCACGACCTCGCCATCTTCCTTGGTGAAGCTGTCGGGCTTGCGGTCGAGCAAGTCCAGGACGGCTTCCGAAGGCCGGCTGAGTTTGACGCCCTTGGGCGTGACGACGATGGGGCGGTTCACGAGGATCGGGTGCGCCACCATCGCGTCGAGGATGGCGTCGTCGCCGACATGGGGTTCGAGCAGGCCCAGCTCGGCCGCCGGCGTCCCCTTGCCGCGGAGGATGTCGCGCGGCGTGGCGCCCATGGCGGCGAGCAGTTCCTGGAGCTGCGGCTTGGTCCAGCCGGCCTGCAGGTACTCGACGACCTCGGGCTCGTAGCCGGCGGCCCGCACCATGGCGACGGTGTTGCGGGAGGTGCCGCAAGCCGGGTTGTGGAAGATGGTGATCGGGAATTCGGACATGCAGCTCACCTCGTGATCGGCGGGGCGCAGCGCGCCGCCACCCGTTGAACGGCCGCGCCCCGCTCGTACCAGCGCTTGGACCGGTTCACGATGGCGACGATGGTCAGCATCACCGGCACCTCGATCAGCACGCCGACCACGGTCGCGAGCGCCGCACCGGAGCTGAAGCCGAACAGGCTGATGGCGGCGGCGACGGCCAGTTCGAAGAAGTTGCTGGCGCCGATCAGCGCCGACGGGCCCGCGACGCAGTGGGCTTCGCCCGTCGCACGGTTCAGCAGATAGGCGATGGCCGAGTTGGCGTAGACCTGGATCAGGATCGGCACGGCCAGCATGGCGATGATCGCCGGCTGGGTGAGGATCTGCTCGCCCTGGAAGCCGAACAGCAGGACCAGGGTGGCGAGCAGGGCGGTGAGGGAGAGGGGGCCGATGCGCGCCAGGACGCGCTGGAGCTCGGCTTTGCCGCCGCGCTTGAGGAGCGCGCGCCTCAGCAGCTGCGCCAGGACGACGGGCACGATGATGTAGAGCCCGACGGAGAGCAGCAGGGTCTCCCAGGGCACGGTGATGGCGGATAGGCCCAGCAGCAGCCCGACGATGGGCGCGAATGCGACGACCATGATCGCGTCGTTCACCGCCACCTGGCTCAGCGTGAAGTGCGGCTCGCCGCGGGTCAGGTTGCTCCAGACGAACACCATGGCCGTACAGGGCGCCGCAGCCAGCAGGATCAGGCCGGCGATGTAGCTGTTGATCTCGCCGGCGGGCAGGTGAGGGCGGAACAGGTAGCCGATGAAGAAGGCGCCCAGCGCCGCCATCGAGAACGGCTTCACCGCCCAGTTGACGAACAGGGTCACGCCGATGCCGCGCCAGTGCTGGCCGACTTGGCGCATGGCGCCGAAATCGACCTTCATGAGCATCGGGATGATCATCAGCCAGATGAGCACCGCCACCGGCAGGTTGACCTTGGCGACCTCGGCCCCGCCGATCGCCTGGAAGACGCTCGGGAAGAGGTGGCCGAGGCCGATGCCGACCACGATGCAGAGCGCGACCCAGAGGGTCAGGAACCGCTCGAAGCGGGACATGGCCTTGGGCCCTTCGGACGGCGCGGGCGGTTCGATCGTCGTCATTGGGCGGGCTGGGTCTCGTCGGCGGCCTGGCCGATCTCGCGCAGCTTGGCTTGCAGCGACATGCGGTCGATGGAGGCCAGCGGCAGGTTGAGGAAGATGCGGATGCGGTTTCCGAGCATGCGGGCCGTTTCGGTGAAGGCCGCGGCGATCTCGGCCTCGGACCCCTGAACGGCGGCCGGATCGGGCACGCCCCAGTGGGCGGTCATCGGCTGGCCGGGCCAGACGGGGCACACTTCGCCCGCCGCGTTGTCACAGACGGTGATGATGAAATCGAGCGCCGGCGCGCCGGGCGCGGCGAACTCGTCCCAGGACTTGGAGCGGAAGTCACCGTCGTCAAAGCCGAGGGCGCGCGTGATCGTGAGCGCGTGGGGATTGACCCGTCCAGTGGGCATGGAGCCGGCCGAGAAAGCCTTGAAGCGGCCGCGCCCCTCCTTGTTCATCAGGGCTTCGGCGATCACCGATCGCGCCGAGTTTCCGGTGCACAGGAAGAGGATGTTGTAGGTCTTCTCGGTCATTGCAGCGTCCTCAGGCCTGAGCGCCTTCGGCCACGCAGCACTGGCTGGCGATGGCGGCGAGGGGGGCGCAGATCTCGGGCGAGCCGCTGCAGCAGTCTTCCATCAGGAAGGCGAGCAGCTCGCGCATGGCGTCATAGTTGGCGGTGTAGATGATCGAACGGCCGTCTCGGCGGGACGCGATGAGCCCCGCGTGGCTCAGGATGTTGAGGCTGGCCGACAAGGTGTTCGGCAAGACGTCCAGCCGGCGGGCGATCTCGCCCGCGGCGAGCCCCTCAGGCCCCGCCTGGACGAGCAGGCGGAAGGACGCGAGACGGCCTTCGTGGGCCAGGGCGGCGAGACTAGCGACAGCGGGCTTGGTTTCCATATTTCGACGATATAGGAAGTCTGCGGCAGTTTGAAGTCGCTTCCGCCGTCGCTCTCGAGGTTTCCGAATGACCGAGTTTCCCGCCCTGCAGCCGCAGTTCCTCGAGACGCCCAGCCTGGAGCGACTGAATGCGCAACCTGCGGCGACCCACCCGCCGCGGATCCTGCTCCTCTACGGCTCGCTGCGTGAGCGCTCGTACAGCCGGCTGTTGACGGAGGAGGCCGCCCGCATGCTGCAGCGCTTCGGCGCCGAGACGCGCATCTTCGATCCGCGCGACCTGCCGCTGCCCGACTCCGTCCCTCCGGATCACCCGAAGGTGCAGGAGTTGCGGGCGCTGTCGCAGTGGTCTGAGGGCCAGGTTTGGTGCAGCCCGGAGCGGCACGGGGCGATCAGCGGCATCATGAAGGCGCAGATCGACTGGATCCCGCTGGAGATCGGCAGCGTGCGGCCGACCCAGGGGCGCACCTTGGCGGTCATGCAGGTGTCCGGCGGCTCGCAGTCCTTCAACGCCGTGAACACCCTGCGCCTGCTCGGCCGCTGGATGCGGATGATCACCATTCCCAACCAGTCCTCGGTGGCCAAGGCCTACCAGGAGTTCGACGAGGCGGGTCGCATGAAGCCGTCCGCCTACTACGACCGCGTCGTGGACGTGATGGAAGAGCTCTACAAGTTCACCCTCCTGACGCGGGATCGCGCCGATTACCTCGTCGACCGCTACAGTGAGCGGAAGGCCGAGGGGCGCGAGACCGTGGAGCACGCGCTCGCCGCCGCGGCCATGAGCGAGGAGCGTGCCGTCCAGTGACCCCATCCAACCTCCAGGCGAGACCGGCCGAACCGTCCGACGCCCCCGCGATCGCATTGATCTACAATCAAGGCATCGAGGATCGCATCGCCACCTTCGAGACCGAACCCCGCACGCCAGAGCAGGTCGAAGCCTGGTGGGCGCACAATCTGCCGATCGTCGCCGTGACCGATGGGGCGGGCGGCCCGGTCGTAGGTTACGCCGCGGTGTTTCCCTACGCGGACCGCTGCTGCTATCGCGGCATCGGCGAGTTCTCGGTCTATGTGCGCCGGGACTGGCGCGGCCGAGGCGTCGGCCGCGTCGCCATGGAGCAGCTGATCGTCGCGGCGGAGTCCGCGGGCCTCTGGAAGCTGCTTTCCCGCGTCTTCCCTGAGAACCGGGCCAGTCTCAGCCTCATGGCTCGCCTGGGCTTCAAGGAAGTCGGCGTGCATGAGAAGCACGGCAAGCTGGACGGCGTGTGGCGCGATTGCGTCCTCGTCGAAAGGCTCTTGCCGGCCGACCTGTAGCGATTGACTCCTCCATATTTCGAGAATACCAGAAATGTCGATCTAAGGAGGATCAGCCATGCACCGTATGCACCTGCACGTGACCGTTCCCGACCTCGGCGCGTCGATCGTTTTCTATGAGACCCTGTTCGGGGCGGCGCCGGCCGTTGTCAAAGACGACTACGCCAAGTGGATGCTCGACGATCCGCGCGTGAACTTCGCCATCTCCCAGCGGCACGGCAACCTCGGGGTCGATCACATCGGCATCCAGACCGACACGTCCGAGGAGCTGCAGGCGTTGGCCAGCCGTCTGAAAGCGGCGGGCGCGCAGACCTTCGATCAGGAGGCCACCACCTGTTGCTATGCCCGCTCGGACAAGAGCTGGGTGACCGATCCGGCCGGCGTCCGTTGGGAAACCTTCCATACCTTCGGCGAGGCCACGACCTACGGCGAAGACCCCTCCGTCCTGCCAGAGGCCGCCAACCCCGTCGTGGCTTGCTGCGGTTCGGCGTCGGCGCCTGAACCCGCCGCGGCCTGCTGCTAGCCGGGTCGCCCGGGAGCTCGCGGGCCTCTGGTCCCGCGGGGCTCAGCGCCACCTCTGCCGCCCGGCGGCGTTTGGCCTGCATGTGCAACGACTACCGCTACACCCAGTCGCCGGACACGCTTCGGGAAGAGTTCAGCCAGTTGAAGATCCCGCTGCGTTTCGCGGGCGACGCCACACCGAACTACCCGCCCTATGACGACATCCGGCCGAACCAGACGGCGCCGATCATTCGCGGGGGCTCGGAGGGCGTGGAACTCTCCGTCACGCCCTGGGCCTGGAAGTCATCGAGCGGCAAGCCGGTGTTCAACTTCCGCTCCGAGGGCCGCAGCTTCGCCAAGAGCGAACGCTGCCTGATTCCCTCAGACGGCTTCTACGAGTTCACGACGCCGGACGACCCCAACCAGCGGCTGAAGGACAAGCACCTCTTCACCCTGGCGGGCGAGCCCTGGTTCTGGATCGCGGGCCTGGTGAAGGAGGGGGCCTTCGCCATGCTGACCACCTCGCCGGGGCCAGACATTGCGCCCTACCACGATCGGCAGATCGTCGTGCTGGGCCGGCAAGAAGGCTTGGACTGGCTCGACCTGTCGAAGCCCGAGGCGGAGATCCTGCGCCCGCTGCCCGCCGGCAGTCTCACCCATGAACAGGTCCGGTGAAGGCGCGCTTAGCCGGCGACGCGGGAAGGGTGGATTTGCGGGGGCCGTCTGGGCTGCTAGAAGTCGGGGACTCGGGAGTCTGCCGCCTCAGTGTTCAACCGCCGTAAGCCTCGGCTGCGATTGTTCTTCGCCATGTGCTGCCTGGCGTTGATGGCGGTGCTGACTCATCAGGGCGCCGTGGCGAGCGTCGACCGGGTCCAGCATGCCCTGGGCGTCGAGCACGCCCCGAACGCCTTGGCCGGCGCGGTCTCCTTCGACCACGACCATGATCACGACGCCGACCATCATGGCGACCATCACGCCGCGGCGGACGCCGATGACGACCATGGGCGGCCGGACAGCGGCGACCAGGGCCCCGATGACGGGGTCCGCGGTCACCACCACGCCGGGGAAGCCTCCCAATTCGCCGCCCTCGAGGCCGAGCGTCTGCCGGCGCTGATCCTGGCGACCGGCGCCGCCCTGGACCTGCCGCGAGCTGACGGGCCGGAGTCCTGGCCAAGCGCCCGGCTAGAACGACCTCCAAAGCCGCTCTCGATCTGAACGCCTGACCGCGCGAGGCCCCGCCACGCGCGCCGTTTCACCGTGCTTCGAGAGACCTCATGTCCATCTTCCGTCCGAGTTGCGCCCTGGCGCGGCTCCTCGCCGCGCCGCTTCTGGCGGCGCTGGCGCTCGCCTTCGGCGCTGGCGCCGCTCTGGCCCAGGCGCCCGCGCCGTCCCTGACGCTCACCGACGCGGTGACGCGGGCGCTCGCCGCCGATCCGTCCACCGCCGCTGCCGAGGCGCGGGTGGAGGCCGCCCGGGCGGCTGCGCGCCAAGCGGGCCTGCGGCCTAACCCCTCGCTGGGCGTAGAGCTGGAGAACTTCGCAGGCTCGGGCGCCTACTCTGTCTTGGACCGCACCGAAGCCACGGTAAGCTACCAGCAGACGTTCGAGCGCGGCGGCAAGCGCACGGCGCGCACCGCCGTGGCGGCCGCTGAGATCGAGTTGGTCCACCGGCGCCAGGAGGTTCGACGCCTGGACCTCATCAAGGAGGTGCAGGTCGCCTACGCCGAAGCGTTGGCCGCCGAAGCGGATCTGCTGATCGCCGAGGCCCGGCTGATCGCCGCCCATCGCTCCCAGTCCGACATCTCGCGGCGGGTCCGCAGCGCGCGCGACCCGCTGTTCGCCGGCGCCCGCGCCGAGACCCTGACCGCTCAGGCCGAGATCGCCCGCGACCAGGCGCGAGAGACGGCGCGCAATGCGCGAGCGGCGCTCGCCGCGTTCTGGGGCGGCGGCTCCGAGTTCGCGCTCGACCTGGAGACTTTCTTCTTCCGCACCGCGCCCGCTGCGCCGGCGGCGCCCGCGGAGACCGCGGACCTGGCCCTTCTGGCGGCCACCCGTGACGCCGCCCTGGCGCGGGTGGAGCTGGAGCGCGCCCGTCAGGTCGCCGACCCCACCCTGCGGGCGGGCGTCCGCTACTTTGGTCAGGGCTCGGACGTCGCCCTGGTGGTCGGCGGCACGATCCCGCTGCAGCGCTACGACACCAACAAGGCCGGCGTGGAGCGAGCCCTGGCCGAGCGCAACGCGGCCGAGGCCGACATCGCCGCCGCCCGGGTGCTGCAGGCCCGGGAGGTCGCGCGGCTGCGGGCCAAGCTCGCCGCCTCTGCGGCCGAGTCCGAGCGGATTCGCGCCGAGGTGATCCCGTCGGCGATCAAGACCGTCGAGCTGGTGCGGGCGGGCTTCAACCGCGGGGGCTTCCAGTACATCGACGTCACCGAGGCCGAACGCGCCCTGGCCGACGCCCGGGCCCGGCGGGTCGCGGTGCTGCGCCAGCACCACACCGACCAGGCCGCCCTAGACCGGCTCACCGGCCGCTTCGCCCATCTTGCATCCACGCCTTCCGCGGAGCCCCGCTGATGCTGTCCCACTCTTCCTGGCGCGCTGCGCCGCTCGCCCTGGCGCTGCTCGCCGGCCTTCTCACCGCCTGCGGGGAGCGCAAGGCGCCCGAGGCGAAAGCCGGCCACGCGGCCGCCGCCGCCGAGTTCGAGCGCGGTCCCCACCGCGGCCGCATGCTCCGCGACGGCGACTTCGCCATCGAGATGACCATCTTCGAAGACGGCGTCCCGCCGGAGTTCCACGTCTACGCCTATCGCAAGGACAAGCCGCTCGACCCGCGGCAGGTGCAACTCACCGTCGAGCTCACCCGGCTGGGCGGCAAGGTGGACCGCTTCAGCTTTGCGCCCCAGCAGGACTACCTGCGCGGCGCAGGCGTCGTGACCGAACCGCACTCCTTCGACGTGAAGGTGCGCGCGGTCGAGGGCGGGCGGACCCACCAGTGGGCCTACGCCTCCTATGAGGGCCGCACCACCATCAGCGCCGAGGCCGCCCAGGCGGGCGGCGTGAAGACCGAGCGCGCGGGGGGCGCCATCGTCGGCGAGCTGCTCGACCTGTCGGGCCGCGTGGAGGTGACGCCGGAGGGCCAGGGCGAGGTGCGCGCCTGGTATTCCGGGCGGATCATGGCCATGACCGGCAGCCTCGGCCAGCAGGTCCGCCGCGGGCAGCTCCTGGCGCGGGTGGAATCCAGCAACAGCCTGCAGACCTACTCAATCCCCGCGCCGATCAGCGGCGTCATCGTCAAGAAGAACGCCAACGTGGGCGACGTGGCCTACGACCAGCCGCTCTATGTGATCGCCGACCCCACCAAGCTGCACGCCGAGTTCTTCGTCTATCCCCGCGACGCCGAGCGCATCCGCGCCGGCCAGCGGGTGGAGCTTCGCAGCCTCTCGGGCGACGGACGCGCGACGAGCCGCATCGAGACGGTGCTGCCGACCGCCGACCTCGCGAGCCAGACCCTGATCGCCCATGTGGAGATCCCGCCGAGCCTGGCCGGCAGCTTCCGCCCTGGCATGGGCGTGGAAGGCTCGGTGCAGGTCGCCGCCAAGTCCGTGCCGCTGGCGGTCCGCACCAAGGCCCTGCAGCGCTTCCGTGACTTCACTGTGGTCTTCGCCAAGGTCGGGAACACCTACGAAGTGCGGATGCTGGAGCTCGGCGCTCAGACGCCGGAGTGGACCGAGGTGCTGGGCGGGCTGGAGCCCGGGACCGAGTACGTCACCGACGGCGCCTTCCTGATCCGCGCCGACATCGAGAAGTCGGGGGCCAGCCATGACCACTGATCTCGCGGCGAAGCGACCGCCGCTGCTTGAGCGGATCATCGCGCTCGCCATCCGCTACCGCTGGGCGGTGCTCGCGCTGGCGCTGCTGAGCATCGCCATCGGGGTCTGGAGCTTCCAGCGCCTGCCGATCGACGCCACCCCGGACATCACCAACGTCCAGGTGCAGATCAACACCGAGGCGCCCGGCTTCTCGCCCCTGGAGGCCGAGCAGCGGATCACCTTCCCGGTGGAGACCGCCATCGCCGGACTCCCCGGGCTCGAATACACCCGCTCGGTCTCCCGCTACGGCCTGAGCCAGGTGACCGTGGTCTTCAAGGACGGCACGGATATCTACTTCGCCCGCCAGCTGGTGAACGAGCGGCTGCAGGGCGCGCGCAGCCAGCTGCCCCCCGGTCTCACGCCGGAGATGGGGCCCATCGCCACAGGGCTCGGCGAGATCTTCATGTACACGGTCGAGGCCAAGCCGGGCGCTCGCCGAGCTGACGGCCAAGCCTATACGCCCGAGGACCTGCGCACCCTGCAGGACTGGGTGATCCGGCCGCAGCTGCGCAACACGCCCGGTGTCACCGAGGTCAACACCATCGGCGGCTTCGAGCGCCAGTACCACGTCACCCCGTTGCCCGAGCGGCTCTCGGCCTACGGCCTGACCCTGAGCGACGTAGTCTCCGCCCTGGAGCGCAACAACGCCAATGTGGGCGCAGGCTACGTCGAGCGCTTCGGCGAGCAGTACCTGGTGCGCGTCCCGGGGCAGGCCAGCGGCCTTGAGGATCTCGGCGGCGTCATCGTCGCCAACCGCGGCGGGGCGCCGATCCGGGTGGCGGATGTCGCCGACCTCGGGATGGGCGAGGAGCTGCGCACGGGCGCGGCCACCGAGAACGGCCAGGAGGTGGTGCTGGGCACCGTCTTCATGCTGGTGGGCGAGAACAGCCGCACCGTGGCCCGTGCGGCCGCGGAGCGGCTGGAAGAGGCGGCCAAGGCCCTGCCGCCCGGCGTCATCGCCGAGCCGATTTACGACCGCACCGACCTGGTGGAGCGGACCATCCACACGGTGGCGACCAACCTCCTGGAAGGCGCGCTGCTGGTCATCGTGGTGCTCTTCCTGCTGCTCGGGAACATCCGCGCCGCGCTGATCACCGCAGCCATCATCCCGCTCTCCATGCTGCTGACCATCACCGGCATGGTGCAGGGCCGGGTCTCCGGCAACCTGATGAGCCTGGGCGCCCTGGACTTCGGCCTGATCGTCGACGGCGCGGTGATCATCGTGGAGAACTGCCTGCGGCGCTTCGGCGAGGCCCAGCACCGGCTGGGTCGGCTGCTGACCCGTGACGAGCGCTTCGCGCTCACCGCCCAGGCCACCGGCGAGGTTATCCGGCCGTCGCTGTTCGGGGTGCTGATCATCACCCTCGTCTATGTGCCGATCTTCGCCCTCACCGGGGTGGAGGGGAAGATGTTCCACCCCATGGCCATCACGGTCGTCATGGCGCTGACGGCGGCGCTGATCCTGTCGCTGACCTTCGTCCCCGCCGCAGTGGCGCTCTTCGTCACCGGCAAGGTGGAAGAGGGGGACAGCCGCGTCATGCGCGGCGCACGACGGCTCTATGCCCCCGCGCTGGACGCCGCCCTTCGCCTGCGCACCGCTTTCGTGGCCGGTGCGGTCGTGCTGGTGCTGCTGGCCGCTTTCGCCGCCAGCCGCATGGGCTCGGAGTTCGTGCCGAACCTCGACGAGGGCGACATCGCCATGCACGCGCTGCGCATCCCCGGCACCAGCCTCAGCCAGGCCATCCGCATGCAGACGGCGCTGGAGGCTCGTATCAAGAGCCTGCCGGAGGTCGAGCGCGTGGTCGCCAAGATGGGCACCGCCGAGGTCGCCACCGACCCCATGCCGCCGTCGGTGGCCGACACCTTCATCATGCTGAAGGACCGCAAGGACTGGCCTAACCCGCGCAAGCCGCGGGCCCAGTTGCTCGCCGAGCTGCAGGCGGCCGTGGCCCAGATCCCGGGCAACAACTACGAGTTCACCCAGCCGATCCAGATGCGCTTCAACGAACTGCTGTCGGGCGTCCGCGCCGACGTGGCCGTGAAGGTGTTCGGCGACGATCTCGATCAGCTGCTGGAGATCGGCCAGCAGCTGGAGACCGTCGTCAGCGGCGTCGAAGGCGCCCAGGACGTCGGCGTCGAGCAGGTCACCGGCCTGCCGGTGCTGCAGATCACGCCGGATCGGGCCGCGCTCGCCCGCCTGGGCCTCAACGTGCAGGACGTCCAGGAGGTGGTCGCCACCTCGCTCGGCGGCACGGTGGCGGGCCAGGTGTTCGAGGGCGATCGCCGCTTCGACGTGGTGGTCCGCCTGCCCGAAGCCATCCGCACCAACGTCGACGAGATCGGGCGGCTGCGGATTCCCCTGGCCGCGGGCGGGGAGGGGACGCGCGGGTTCGTGCCGCTGGCGCACGTGGCCAAGGTGGCGGTCGAGATCGGGCCCAACCAGATCAGCCGCGAGAACGGCAAGCGCCGGGTGGTGGTCACCGCCAACGTCCGCGGGAGAGACCTCGGCTCCTTCATCACCGAGGTGCAGGAGAACGTCGGCGCCGAGGTGGAGATACCCAGCGGCTATTGGGTGACCTACGGCGGCACCTTCGAGCAGCTCATATCCGCCTCCAAGCGCCTGCAGCTGGTGGTGCCCGTGACCCTCCTGCTGATCTTCGGCCTGCTCTACGCCCTGTTCCGCTCCTTCAAGGACGCCGCCATCGTCTTCTCGGGCGTGCCTCTGGCGCTGACAGGCGGCGTGGCGGCCCTGCTGCTGCGCGGCCTGCCGCTGTCGATCTCGGCGGGCGTCGGCTTCATCGCGCTTTCGGGCGTGGCAGTGCTGAACGGGGTGGTGATGCTGAGCTTCATCCGCAGCCTGCGCGCCGAAGGCGAGGGCCTCGACGAGGCCATCCGCGAGGGCGCGCTCACGCGCCTGCGCCCCGTGTTGATGACGGCCCTGGTCGCGAGCCTCGGCTTCGTGCCCATGGCCTTCAACGTGGGCGCCGGCGCGGAGGTGCAGCGGCCGCTGGCTACCGTGGTGATCGGCGGCATCCTGTCGTCGACCTTGCTGACGCTCCTGGTGCTGCCGGCGCTCTACCGGCTGGTGCACGGTCGTGAGCGAGCAGCCCGGTCAACCGAAGCCTTCCGGCCTCAGGAGCAGACCTGATGATCTACCTCATTGTGAAGGCGCTGCTGTCCGGGCTGATCATCGCCGCGGTCTCGGAAGTCGCTCGGCGCAGCGCCGGCGCGGGAGCTCTCATCGCGTCCCTGCCTCTGGTGTCCATCCTCGGCATGATCTGGCTGTGGCGCGATACTGGTGATCCCGTCCGTCTCGCCGCGCACGCGGAGGCGACGTTCTGGTTCGTGTTGCCGTCCCTGCCGATGTTTCTGGTGGTGCCAGCCCTGATCCGTCGCGGACTCCACTTCTGGCCCGCCCTGGCGATCGGCTGCGCCCTGACGATGGGGCTCTACCTGGCCATGACCATCATCGGTCCCCGGCTCGGACTGAAACTGTGACCAGGCTCGTGGATCTTATGGACGGCGATCTCCAACTCGATCGCCTCGCTGCGTGTCCGACCCTTCCCCCGCAATGTCCACCTTGCAGGAGCCATCCGTGATGTCGCGCCACCGTTTACCCCCTGGCGCGCTGCGCCTGCCCATCGCGGCCCTGATGTTCAGCCTGATCGCCGGCGCCGCCTGGGCGCATGGCGTCGCCGAAGGCGACAAGGGCTACATCCAGGAAAGCTCCGGGGTGCTGTTCGCGCCCTTCGTCTATCTGGGCGCCAAGCACATGGTCACCGGCTACGACCACCTGCTGTTCCTCGCCGGGGTGATCTTCTTCCTCTATCGGCTAAAGGACATCAGCCTCTATGTGACGATGTTCGCGCTGGGCCACTCGGTAACCCTGCTGGCCGGCGTGCTCAGCGGGATCAGCGTCAACGCCTACCTGATCGACGCAATCATCGGCCTGTCGGTCGTCTACAAAGCGCTCGATAACCTCGGCGCCTTCCAGCGCTGGTTCGGCGTACAGCCGAACGCCAAGGCGGCCACCCTCATCTTCGGCCTGTTCCACGGCTTTGGCCTGGCCACCAAGCTGCAGGACTTCGAGCTCGCTCGCGACGGGCTGATCCCGAACCTGCTGGCCTTCAACATCGGCGTCGAGCTCGGCCAGATCCTGGCGTTGAGCCTGATCCTCATCGCCATGGGCTTCTGGCGGCGCACGCAAAGCTTCTGGAAGCACGCCTACGCCGCCAACGTCGCGCTGATGGCGACGGGCTTCGTCCTGACCGGCTACCAGCTGGTCGGCTTCTTCGTCCCCTGACGGGAGATCTTCATGTCCAACAGCCACAAGCCCGATCCCGCCGACCTACCGAGCACCGGGCGAACTGACCGCCGCTTTCGACGGCGCGCACGGCTGGTTCTGGCGCAATCGCGCCGGTAAGCCGGTGACGCTCACCCTGCGCGTCTCCGGCGACTTCGCGCGGCTGAAGCGGGTCGTCTGATGTGAGGTCCGCTCCGCCGGCCTGGTGGAGCTGAGGGTTGAGCTGCTACCGGCTTCAGCGACGAACGAAAGCAACGACCCTTTGGAGACACCGAGGTTGCCGGTCGGAGCTGGTGGGCATAGTCTCCGAACATCGGGCTCTCGGCAGGCGACCAGTTCTCCCAAGACGATCCTTCGTCCAAGCGCTGCCCTGACCTAGGTTCGCCCGGGGCGGGTCTGACGCGCGCGTCGTCCGCGCGGTTGGAATCCCGTTGAGATCAGCGGCCAGTCCTGAATGACGGCAACCGCCGCTTCCGAGGCGGGTAAGGCGAGGGCCGCTGAAAGGTGCGGGGCTCCACCGTGGTCCAAACGATGGCTGGCGGAAGGGGAAGGCCTTCCCCTGCGTCGGAGCCGGGAAGTCGTCTCCGCCGACGCCTTCGGGGCTTGGCCCCCGCAACGCCCCTATGCGGTGAGCAGCCGGCGGGCGGGCGCGTTCCGCCGTGCAGCGCCTGGCGGCGCGCAGGCTCCTTGCAGCCTTCACTCTTCTTGGGGCCGCCTGCGGCGGCCGTGGCTTAGGGCTCCGCCCTCAGCGCGCTTCGGAGCGGCTTCCGCCCAGCTTCGGTCCCCTCGCTCGGGCGGCAAGAGGGCAGGGCCGGCAGGCCCTGCAGCCGGTTCCCCGCGAAGCCGCCCCGACAAGGTTCGGGGCTGACCTCCCGTTGGCCCACCGCAGTCCGCAGCACGCTCTCCCGTCGGCGTGGCGCCCCCGGCTTCCCTGCTGCTGATCCGGAGAAACCCCCTGCCGTCGGGGGGGAGTGGAAAGAAAAATTCAACAGCGTCTGAGGGGACGGCCATCCCACTGCGTAGCTCCAGAAGGGGGCCCATGGCGGCCTGACAAAACATTGCTCTGGAGCAGCAGTCTTGGCCGACATCACTTATCGCAGCCGCATTCTCGGCTCATCCATCCTCGGAGGCGTCGCCTTCCTTTCCGCCACGGCGCTCGCGGTTACGCCCGCCGCGGCGCAAGACGCCACTGCGGCTCTCGCAGCGAACGCGCAGACGGCCGGCGAATTGGACGAAGTCGTCGTCACCGGTTCGCGGATCGCCCGCAAGGACTACCTGGCAAACAGCCCGATCGTAACGGTCACGCAGGACGACGTGCGGGCGACCGGCTCGGCCAATATCGAAACCCTGATCAATGAACTTCCGCAGTTCACGCCGCTGGGCAGCGCGTCTTCGAACAGCCCGAACCTGGCAGGCCAGGCTCAGGTTCAGCTGCGTGGCCTCGGCGCCATCCGAACCCTGGTGCTGCTGAATGGCCGTCGGGTCGTCCCCTCGAGCGCCTCGTCCGTCGTCGACCTGAACCTGCTCCCGACGCCTTTGATCTCGAGCGTCGAGACCATCACCGGCGGCGCCTCGTCGACGTACGGCTCTGACGCCGTGGCCGGCGTGTTGAACTTCCGGCTGAACGAGAACTTCGAAGGCGTCCAGCTCGACGTGCAGTACGGCGTCTCCGATCGCGGGGATGCGGAGAGCGAAGTCTACAGCGTTACGATGGGCGGCGACATCGCCGACGGTCGCGGCAACGCGGTGCTGTCACTGAGCTACTCCGATCGGGACTCGGTCTTGAATGCGGCGCGCGAGTTCTCGCGCATCTCCGGCTTCGCCGGCACCTCGCCTCTCGGCTCCACCGTCTTCGACGCCAACAACCTCCCGTCGGCCGCCGCCGTGAGCGCGGCGGTGCCCGGCGCCGCCCGCGGGAACACCTTCGGCTTCAACAACAACGGCACGCTGTTCGCTTACCAGGGCGCCCGGGACTACATCAGCCCCGGCGGCCTCGACTACGAAGGCTTCCGGATGCCGGGGCCGCTGCAGCAGACCGACTTCACCTATACGACCGGTGATCGGAACTACATGATCATCCCGCAGCAGCGCTACAACATCTACGGCGCGGCGAACTATGAGATCACAGCATTCGCGGAAGCCTACGCCGACTTCCTGTTCTCGCAGTACGAGGCTGGCAACCAGTTGGCCTCCAACCCTGCGACCGGCCCCACCACCGGCTTCCGGATCCCGGGAACCAACCCTTTCATTCCGGCCGAGCTGCGGGCGGTCCTGAACTCCCGTCCCAATCCGAACGGCAGCTTCCGCCTCGACAAGCGCTTCAACGAACTCGGTCCGCGCCGGCAGAACGAGACCTACGACGTCTACCAGATCACCACGGGCCTCCGCGGCCGCCTGCCGGTGCGCGATTGGACCTACGACGCCTACCTCTCCTATGGCCGCGTGGACAACGGGACGACGTACACCGGCTACCTGTCCCGCTCAGCGGTCCAGCGTCTGCTGGACGCCCCCGACGGCGGGGCCTCGATCTGCGCCGGCGGATTCAACCCCTTCGGCGAGAAGCCGCTGAGCGCCGCCTGCATCGACTACGTCAGCCGGGTGCCCAAGAACACCACGACAAACGATCAGCGCGTGGCTGAAATCAACCTGCAAGGCGGGGTCTTCAACCTTCCGGCCGGTGAAGTCCGGGTGGCCCTCGGGGCCACCCACCGCGAGCAGAACTACGACTTCGTCCCCGACGAATTGATGCTGGCGACCTTCACGCTGAACGGAACCACCGGCCCCGAACTCGCCGGCGCCTCCGGTCAGCCGCTTTCGGGATCGGACAAGGTCCGCGAAATCTACGGCGAAGTCCTGATCCCGCTCCTCCGGGACCTGCCCTTCGTGCACAGCCTGGAGACGAACCTCGGCTACCGGCTCTCGAAGTACGACACGATCGGCCGCGTGAGCTCCTACAAGGCGGACCTGAGCTGGGAGATCGTCGAGGGGCTGCGGATCCGCGGCGGCGTGCAACGCGCCGTTCGCGCGCCGTCCATCAACGAGCTGTTCGCCACGCAGAACCTCACCTTCATGAACATCGGCGTGCCGATCTCGTCGGCGGGTGTGCCGCAGTTCTCTGGCGACCCGTGCGACATCCGGGGCGCCTACCGGGCGCCGGGGGCCGCAAACGCCGCTCAGGTGCGCGCCCTGTGCCTCGCGCAGAACGTGCCGGGTCAGGTCATCGACGCCTACACGTTCTCGAACTCGCAGACCCCGGGACTGACAGGCGGCAACCCGCTCCTGGAGGAAGAGACCGCCGACTCGTTCACCGTCGGCGCAACCTGGCAGTCGCCGTTCTCCAATCCGTGGTTCAGTCGCTTGTCCGGTTCGATCGACTACTACGACATCACCATCAAGGACGTGGTTGGCACGCTGGCCACCACGGAACAGCTGCGCCGCTGCTTCAATGAGAACGGCACGTCCAACCCGACCTACGATCCCAGCAACTTCTTCTGTCAGCTGTTCAGCCGCGACCCGAACTCGGGGCAGATCACCAACACCCTCGAGACGAACGCCAACCTGGGCACGCTGAAGACGAGCGGCATCGACTTCCAGATCGATTGGGCCGTAACGCTGGCCGACGTGGGTGGGCCGGAATGGGGCGCCCTGGCGCTCAACGTGATGGGGACCAAGCTGCAGGACTGGAAGCGCCAGGACCTGCCGGGCGGCGCCTTCACCGATCGGAAGGGGACGGTCTCGAACACCTTCGGCCTGACGCTGCCGGAGTGGAAGTTCCTGTCGACCCTGAGCTGGAACTACGAGCCCTTCAGCGTTGGCGTGCGCTGGCGCTACCAGGGCGAGGTCGAGAACTTCAACAACCGCGAGCAGGTCCTGGGCGCGGTCAACTACTTCGACCTGAACACCACGTGGAAAGTGAACAAGACTGTGACGCTCCGCGGCGGGGTGAACAACCTCACGGACAAGCAGCCTCCGGTCTACTCGCCGGCGATCGCGGCGAACACCGACCCCTCCACCTATGACCTGGTCGGCCGCCGCTATTATCTCGGCCTCACCGCCCGCTTCTAAGCTCGAGAAAAGGTTCGAACCGATGAAAAGATCTCTTTTGACCGTCGCGACGGCGCTCGGGCTGCTATTCGCCGGCAGCGCGGCTGCGCACGACTTCTTCCTGGTTCCGGAGGGGTTCGTGGGCGCGGGCGGGCGACCGCTCATCATCCACGCCACGTCCTCCTCCGACTTCCCGGCGCTGAACGTCGGCTCGCCGCGGACGCGCATCGAATCGGCTCGCGCGGTGGTCGGCGGCCAGCCCGCCGCCGTCGAGGTGCAGGCGCAGGCCGCCAAGTCGCTGCCCTTGTCCGTCTCCACCGAGGCGTCCGGTATGGGGGTGGTGACGGTCCAGACCATCTGGGGCGAGTCCAACTGGCGCCCTGACCAGGTGGACATCTACCTCGAGGAGCATCCCTTCAAGGCCGAGGAGGTCGCCGCGGTCCACCGGCTCCTGCCGAAGGGCGCGCCGCTCCAGATCCGCTCCCGCCGTCTGGCCAAGACCCTGGTCTGCGTCCGCGCCTGCACGCCGACGACGTCGGCCCCGGCCGGGCTGGAGGTGGAGTTCGTGCCGGCGTTCGACGCGGGCGGCGCCTCACCGTCGCGGTTCCAGCTCGTGCGGAACGGCCGCCCCCTGGCGGGTTACCCCGTCACGGTGCGGCCGGCCCGCGGGGAGCGGCAGAACGTCCTCACCGATAACGACGGCTGGGTGCGGATGCCCGCCGGCCTGTCCGGGCCGGTGATGCTGGTGGCCGCCACGCTGGATCCCCCGAAGGAGCCTGGGGGACGCTTCGTCACCAACAATGCGTCGGTGACGTTCGAAGCCGGGCAAGGGCACGGCGGCGCCCACTGATCTAGGGCGCCGCCATCCATCCGCGCGGGCCGCTCGGAGACCCCCGCTCCGAGCCCCGCGCGGATGGCATGTTGCGGTGAGCGCAGCCGACGTCGCCGGTCCCGCCGGCCGCGTGGCCGTCCCCCGCCGGGCGCGAGCCCGACCTTTTCCCACGCCGCCGCCGGCGGCATGCGCATCGCGAGGGGGCACAGGATAGTCTCCGGCGTTCCAATCTGCGGCTCACGGCTCGGACCGCGCGCGCGGCATGCGCGGCGGAACTCGCGCGGCGGCGTGCGCGATCGTGGCCGCCACTGCGAGAAGCGCGGCGCCGAGGAGCATCGCGCCAGCGCCACGGTGTGGAACCCCGTTCTGCGAATTCAGGGCATAGGCGGCCCCGAAGAGGAGGGGACCCACCGCGCTCGCCGCTCCCTGGACGGCGACGCTCGCCCCTTGCAGCCGGCCTTGCTGCTCGCGCTCCACCCTGCCGGCCAGAATCGCCATGAGCGCCGGGGCGGCGACCGCGCCGGCGGCGTAGATCGGCAGCGCCAGCCCGAAGACGAGCCCCGTGGGCGCGACCGCAAAGACCACCAGCGCCAGCATCAGGCATAAGAGGCCGAACACCAGTGTGGCCGGCTCGCCGTAGCGCCGGGTCAGGGGGGCCACGGCGACCGCCTGGGCCAAGACGCGCGCAGCGCCCAGGCCCATGAGCGCCAGGCCCGCGGCGCTGGCGCTCCAGCCATACCGCTCGAGCACGTAGAGGACGAAGAATGTGGGCAAGGCCTGGTCGGCCAGGGCGGCGAGCGCCAGCACAAGCCCATGCGTCCTGAGGGCGCGGCGCCGAAGAAGCGCGGTCAGCCCACCGAAGGGGACGGCGCGCCGCCACACGAGGCCCGTGCTGCGCCGCTCTATGGGCAGCGACTCCTTGAGGCGAAAGCGCGCGTAGAGCCAGGCCACGGCGGCGGATGCGCCGCACACCAGGAACGGAAGACGCAGGTGAAGGTCGGCCAAGGCGCCCCCCAGGGCGGGACCCGCAATGAACCCGGCTGACCAGGCCGCGCCCAGCAGGCCGAGCCGGCGGGCCAGTTCGTCGCCTGCGCTCACGTCGATGATGTAGGCGCTGCAGGCGATGATGCTGGCCGCGAGCGCTCCGCTGATCAGGCGTCCGACGAGAAGCCAGCCGAGACTGGGCGCCAGGGCCATGAACAGGGCGTCGCACGCCAGTCCGGCCAGGGCCGCCAGGAGCACTGGGCGGCGTCCGAACCGATCCGCCAAGACGCCCATGATGGGCGCGCTCAGGAACTGCGCGGCGCCCCAGGCGGCGGCGAGGAGGGCGAGCCACACGGCCGGGTCCGCGCCGTCCGAGCCGGCGAGTTGCTCCACCAGATGCGGCAGCGCCGGGACGATGATGCCGACGGACATGGCGTCGAGCGCCGCCACGACGAAGACCGGGTGTGGAAAGCCCGGCCTCCAGGATGCGCCTCGAGCGCCGGTCAGCGGGGGCATCGCCTAGGCGGGACGGAAGCCGCGAAACAGGAGGCATCCGTCGTCGCTCAGGCCATGCTGGCGGGCCGCGTCGAGGATGCGGTCGAGCTCCGAGGCCAGGTCCGGCGGGGACCCGATCTGGGCGAGCCGGTCGCGGGCGTTCGCTTCCAATGGGCCCAGGGGCAGGGCGGTGAGCACGAGTTCGTAGCCGTACCGCGCCTCGAACTCCGCCGCCGCAGCGAGCATCCGCACGAACTCGGAAGCCTCTATGGAGGGGTTGTGCACGAAGCCCAGGCGACGGTCGATCCGCTTCAGCCATTCGTCGTAGGCGCGCGCGACGCGCTGGCAGGGCAGGGCGTCGTCGTACCAGCTGTCGAGCACCAGCACGCCACGGCGCGCGACGCGGGCCGCCTCGCCCAGGGCCCGGCCGAGGCGCTCCACGTGATGCGCCGTATAGTCGAAGACGACCAGATCGAACGATGCGTCGGGGAACGGCAGCGCCTCGGCGCGGGCCGCGTGGACATCGAGACCGCGCGCCCCGGCGAGCTCGCGCGCCGTGGGCTCCGGCTCCACGCCGGCTACCGCCACGCCATGGGCCTGCACGTCCGCCAAGAGCCCGCCCGCGCCGCAGCCGACCTCCAGGAGGGAGGCGGGCGCCAGCTCCAGGATCTCCTCGAGCAGCCGCCGCTTGTAGCGCCTGTGCGGACGCTCGGCGGCGGGTCGCGACATGGGCGGGATCATCAACGGGGGCTGCATGGGGGCTCCTGGTCCTCGGGTCGCCCAGGCTGGGGGACTGCGGCCCTGTCGGATAGGTGCTATTCAGACGAGAAACATTCCAAAGACGACAGGAGCCGGTCGATGCTCATCGCCGAGCGCGCGCGGTTCGAGGCTGGCTTCTCCGGCCACTGGCATGATCATCCGCGGGCGCAGCTGATCTACCCTGAGCAGGGCGTGATGGTGCTGCACACCGGCCAGGGACAGTGGGTGACGCCGCCGCTGCAGGCCTGTTGGCTGCCGCGGGCGAGCCGCACCGGGTGGAGACCTCGCGCGGCTTCGACATGGTGAGCGTCTACTGCGCAGGTGCCTGGCTGCGGCGGCTGCCCAGCCGACCCGGCGTGGTCCCCGTCAGCGCCTTGCTGAAGGCGCTGATCGGCGGGATCCCGGACGCCGGCCCGGCGCGCCGCCGCCGCCTGGCGCTGCTCTTCGCCGACGAGGTCCATCTCGAGCCGGCGCCCGCCCTCTTCATCCCCGAACTCGCGGGGCGGCTCCTGGGCGTCCTGGCGGCGGCTTTGCGGGCGGACCCGGCCGACGAGCGGACGCTCGCGGCCTGGGCGGCCGAGCTTGGGGTCAGCAGCCGCACGCTGGCCCGCGAATTCGAGCGCCGCGCCCAGCTCACCTTCACCGCCTATCGCCGTCAGGTGCGGCTGAGGGCGGCGCTGATCCGAATGGCGGAAGGCCAGTCCATCACCCAGGTCGGTCTGGACCTCGGCTTTGGCAGCGCCAGCAACTTCATCCGGGCTTTCCGCGCCGCCACCGGGGTGACGCCGGCCCGCTACTTCGCCGCGCGCACCGGCTGACCTAGGGCTTCCGGATCGCGGTGATCTCGCCCGCGCCGTTCTCGAGCCTCAGGTCGAAGGCCACCTTGTCGCCGACCTCGACGTCCCGCACGACCGCCGGGGCCGCCTTGAAGCCCATGGTCATCGCCGGCCAACCCGCTTCGGGGATCGGACCGTGGGCGATGGTGATCGTGCCGGCCGCGGGGTCCACGGCGGTCACCGTCCCGGTTCCCTTGGCGGTCTTGCCCGCCTCGGCCGAAGCCATGTTCATTCCCGTCGTGCTGTCGCCGCCGTTCGCGGGCGAGGCCGCCGTCTCCGGGGCCGGGGTCGCCTCGGCCGGGGGCTCGGTCCCCTGACCGCAGGCCGCCAAGCCGAGGGCGGCGCTCAGAACGGCGGCGGTGAGACAAGCGCGCTTCATGGGGATTCTCCTTCCGGGTTTGAAGCAGAGGTTGCTAGGCGGCGGCGCAGCAGGAGGTAGCCTGCGGGCACGACGAGCATCGAAAGCAGGGGCGCGGTGAGCATGCCGCCGACCATGGGGGCGGCAATCCGGCTCATCACCTCCGAACCGGCGCCATGGCCGATCAGGATCGGGAAGAGGCCCGCCAGGATCACCGCCACGGTCATGGCCTTGGGCCGGACCCTGAGCAGGGCGCCCTCGCGCACCGCCGCCTCGACCTGCTCGCGGCTCGGGTCGGGGCCGCGGTCGCGCAGGGCATGCTTGAGGTAGATCAGCATCACGACCCCGAACTCCGCGGAGACGCCGGCCAGGGCGATGAACCCCACCCCCGTCGCCACCGACTGGTGGTAGCCCAGGAGGTACAACGCCCAGATGCCTCCGGTCAGCGCGAACGGCAGGGTGGCCATGATCAGGGCCGCCTCGTCGAAGCGGCCGAAGGTCAGGTAGAGCAGCAGGAAGATGATCGCGAGCGTCGCGGGCACGACGAGCTTCAGCCGCTCGGCGGCCCGCTGCAGGTACTCGAACTGACCGGAGTAGGCGACGCTGACGCCGGGCGACAGCTTTACCTCGCGGGCCACGGCGCGCCGGAGGTCTTCGACCACCGAGGCGAGGTCGCGTCCGCGGACGTCCACATACACCCAGGTGGAGGGGCGGCCGTTCTCCGTCTTCAGCATCGGCGGGCCGTCGGCGATCCCGACCCGGGCCACCGTGCCCAGGGTGATCTGCTGCCCGCGCGGTGTGACGATGGGCAGGGTGCGCAGGCCTTCGAGGCTGTCGCGCAACTCGCGCGGGTAGCGCACGCTGATGGGGTAGCGGGCGAGGCCTTCGACCGTCTCGCCCACCGTCTCGCCGCCGATGGCGCTGGAGACGATCCCCTGCACGTCCGCGATGTTGAGCCCGTACCGCGCGGCTGCATCCCGATCGATGTCGACATCCACATAGCGTCCGCCGGTCAGTCGCTCGGCCAGTGCGGAGTTCACGCCGGGCACGGTCTTGGCGATCGCCTCGATGCGGCCGGCGATGCGGTCCAGCTCGGCGAGATCGGCGCCGGACACCTTCACGCCGATCGGGCTTTTCACCCCTGTCGCCAGCATGTCGATGCGGTTGCGGATCGGCGGAACCCAGACGTTGGCGAGGCCCGGCGCCCTCACGGTCCGGTCGAGCTCGTCGACCAGCTTCTCCGGCGTCATGCCGGGCCGCCATTGGTCGCGCGGCTTGAACTGGATGGTGGTCTCGAACATCTCCAGGGGGGCCGGATCTGTGGCCGACTCCGCCCGGCCCGCCTTGCCGAACACCGTCTTCACCTCCGGCACCGTCAGGATCAGCCGGTCGGTCTGCTGCAGCAGCTCGCCGGCCTTGGCCGCCGAGATGCCCGGCAGGGCGGACGGCATGTAGAGTAGGTCCCCCTCGTCCATGGGCGGCAGGAACTCGCCGCCCAGGCGGCTGAGCGGCCAGGCGGTGGTGGCGAACGCCAGCGCCGCCAGCAGGAGCGTCGTCTTCGGGCGGCGCAGGACCCAGTCCAGCGCGGGCCGGTAGGCCTGCGTCAGCGCCCGGTTCACCGGATTGTCGGCCTCGGCGGGGATCCGCCCGCGGATCAGATAGCCCATCAGGACCGGCGTCAGCGTCACCGAAAGGATCGCGGCGGCCGCCATGGCGTAGGTCTTGGTGAAGGCCAGCGGCGCGAACAGCCGGCCTTCCTGCGCCTGCAGGGTGAACACCGGCACGAATGACAGGGTGATGATGACCAGGCTGAAGAACAGCGCCGGCCCCACCTCGGCCGCGGCGTCCGTCACCACCCTCCAGCGGGCCTCGCCCCGGAGCGTCTCGCCGGGATGGTCGTGCGCCCAGCGCTCCAGGTGCTTGTGGGCGTTCTCGATCATCACGACGGCGGCGTCCACCATCGCGCCGATGGCGATGGCGATGCCCCCCAGGGACATGATGTTGGCGTTCACCCCCTGGCCGCGCATCACCAGGAAGGCGGCGAGCACGCCCAGCGGCAGGGTGAGGATCGCCACCAGCGCCGAGCGCGCGTGCCAGAGGAAGAGCCCGCAGACCAGGGCGACGACGATGAACTCCTCGACCAGCTTCTGCGTCAGGTTGGCGATGGCCCGGTCGATCAGCTGCGAGCGGTCGTAGGTGGTCACCACCTCGACGCCGGGGGGCAGGCTGCGCTTCAGTTCCAGAAGCTTGGCCTTCACCGCCAAGATCGTCGCGCGGGCGTTCTCGCCGGACCGCAGGACCACCACGCCGCCGGCGACCTCGCCCTGGCCGTTCAGCTCGGCGATCCCGCGCCGCATCTCCGGCCCGACCTGCACCGTGGCGACCTCGCCCAGGCGCACCGGGACGCCGCCCGCCGCCGTGCGCAACGGGACGGACCGGAAGTCCTCAAGGCTCGCCAGATAGCCCCCGGCGCGGACCATGTACTCGGCCTCGCCGAGCTCCAGGACCGAGCCCCCCGCCTCCTGGTTGGCGTTGCGCAGCGCCTCCACCACCTCGGCGTGGGCGACGCCATAGGCGGCGAGCTTCGTCGGATCGACCACCACTTGGTACTGGCGCACCATCCCGCCGATGCTGGCGACCTCGGCGACGCCCGGCAGGCTCTTGAGCTCGTAGCGCAGGAACCAGTCCTGCAGGCTGCGGAGCTGGGAGAGGTCGTGCCGGCCGCTGCGGTCGACCAGCGCGTATTCATAGATCCAGCCGACGCCGGTGGCGTCCGGGCCTAGGGCCGGCCGGGCTGCGTCCGGCAGCCGCCCCTGCGCCTGGTTGAGGTACTCGAGGACGCGCGAGCGGGCCCAGTAGAGGTCGGTCCCGTCCTCAAACACCACGTAGACGAAGCTGTCGCCGAAGAAGGAATAGCCCCGGACCGTCTTGGCCCCCGGCACCGACAGCATGGTCGTGGCCAGGGAATAGGTGACCTGGTTCTCGACGATCTGCGGCGCCTGGCCGGGGTAGGTGGTGCGGATCACCACCTGCACGTCGGACAGGTCGGGGAGGGCGTCGACCGCCGTCGTGCGCACGGCCCAGAGCCCCGCGAGGAGCAGGGCGACCGCCGCGATCAGGACCAGCAGCCGCCCCCGGACCGACGCCCGGATGAGCGCGGCGATCAACGGCCCGCCTCCAGCTTGGCGATGCGGCGCACGGTCGCGACGCCGCCGGCCTGGTCGAAGGCGAAGCGCACCGTGTCGTCCTCCTTGAGGCCGGCCGCCAGCCTCGGATCGGCGAGGGTGAAGGTCATGGTCATGGCCGGCCACTGCAGCGCCGGCACAGGCTGGTGGCTCAGGGTGATGGAGCGCCCCTCAAGCCGCTCGATCCGCCCGGTGGTCTCGTAGGCGCCGGGCTGCGCCTGCGCCGGCGCCGTGGGGCCGAGGGGGCGCGCATCCAGTCCGGCGAGGCTGGCTTCGGAGTCCAGCAGGAACTGGCCCGAAGCCACCACCTGCTCGCCGGCCTGAAGCCCCGCCAGGATCTCGGTGCGGTCGCCGGCCTCACGGCCGACCTGCACCTCGGCCGGCCGGAACCGGCCGCCGGGCTGCGCCAGCATGACGAGCGCGCGGCGGCCGGTGCGGATCACCGCCTCGGATGGAACGAGCAGCGCAGGCGAGGCCGCGCCCGCGAACTGCGCCTGCCCGTACATGCCTGGGCGCAGCCGTCCGCCCCGGTTGGGCAGTTCGATGCGGGCGGTCAGGGTCCGGCTTTCCGCGGCGGCCTCCGGAAGGATGGCCGACACCCGCCCGGCGAGCCGCTCGCCCGGGTAGGCCGCCATCGTCACGCCCACCGCCTGGCCCGGCCGCACCTGCCCGGCCACGGCCTCGGGCACGGCGACATTGAACCAGACCGTGGAAAGGCCGCTGATCTCCGCCAGGGTCTGGCCGGCGCTCAGGGTCATGCCGCTCCGCACGCCGAGCGTCCGGATGACGCCGCCGGCCGGGGCGGTGACGCGGAACGTCGTCTGCGGCCGCCCGCTGCGCTCGACCGCGGCGATCAGCCCTGGCGGCATGCCGAGCAGCGCCAGCCGCTGGCGGGCCGCGGCGGTCAGGGCCGCGTCTTTCGTGCGCCGGACGGCCAGGAACTCGGCCTGGGCGCCGCCCCACTCGGGAACCAGGACGTCGGCCAGCGGCGCGCCGGCGCCGACGACGTCGCCGGGCGCGCGGCGGTAGGTCCGCTGCACGAAGCCGCCGGCGCGGGCCTGGACCACCACGAGGTCGCGGCCGTTGAAGTCGACCACGCCGGGCGCCGTGACCTCGCTCGGCAACGGGCCCCGTTCCACGCGGGCGAGCCGCACGCCCAGGCTCTGGATGCGGGCGGGATCGACCGCGACGGTCTCTGCGCCCGCCTCGTCGGCGTATTTCGGGACCAGCTGCATGTCCATGAACGGAGACTTTCCCGGCCGGTCGAACCGCTGGCCGGGGACCATCGGGTCGTACCAGTAGAGCACTTCGCGGCCGGGTTCGGCCGAGGCGCCGGGGCTGTGCTGGACGAGGCGTGAGAGGCCGAAGCCGGCTCCGGCCCCAACGGCCAGGAGGCCGGCGGCGGCGAGGGCGAGGGTCGTGCGGGAAACGCGGGTCGGGGTCATGGGGCCTCGCCGTAGCCGAGGTTGATCTGGACCGCCGCGCGGACGGCGGCGGCTTCCCGCTCAATCACGGTCAGGCGCACCTCCGCGAGCTCGGTGAAGGCCTGCAGCACGTCGGTCAGGCCGGCCCGGCCGGCGGCGTAGCTGGCCGTCTCGAGGTCGGCCTGTTGCTGGGCGGCCGGCTGCACGACGTCGCGGGCGCGCGCCCATTGCGCCTGGCGCATCTCGTGCTCTGCGAGATCGCCCTCGAGTTCGGCGGCGAGCTGGCGACGGGCGGCTTCCCGCCCGACCCCGACGCGCGCCGCCTCGGCGCGCCGTGCGGCGATCAGCGGATCCTGCCGCCGGGTCGGGAAGAGCGGCAGCCGCACGGTCACCGCGGCGGACACCATGTCGCCGAACATTGGATCGCGGCGGCCGTAGCCGACCTCCACCGCCCAGTCCGGCCGCTTGGCCGCCCGGGCGAGTTCGACCTCGGCGCGGGCCTTGGCGCCCGCCGCGCCGAAGACCTGCAGCGCCGGATGGGCGTCCAGCGCGGTCCGCAGGCGGACCGGATCCGGCGCGGCATCAGGCGGCGGGCCGCTGACGACGGGCGCCGGGTCGCCGGTCCAACGGGTCAGTTCGGCGCGGGCGCGGGCCGCGGCCGCCGCCAGCTCGCCGCGCCGATCCTCGAGGCCGGCGCGCAGCCGGACGGGCGTGAGCGCCATGGCCGGCCGGCTCGCGCCGGAGGCCAGCGCCGAAGGCGCCGCGTCCCAGAGCGGCTGCAGCTGCCGCAGCACCTCATCGAGGGCGGCCAGCCGCCGCTCGGCGTAGTGCAGGTCGAGCCACGCGAGGGCGGCGCCCACCCGCACCTCGCGGTCGCTGACGCCGGCCTGGGCCTCGGCCTCGGCCGCGTCGGCCCGGGCCCCGGCGACCTCCGCCCGACGGCGCGCCTGGTTGGGGATCTCCTGCATGAGGCCGATGGTCGCCATCGTCATCTCGTCGGCTCCGAACCGGCCGGCCATCGGCCCGGAGACCGGGTAGTTCTCGACGCCCAGCTTGAGCTGGGGGTCCGGCAGGCGGCCGGCCGCCCCGGCCGCGCTGCGGGCGGCCTCGGTCCGCAGGGTCGCGGAACGGATCGGCGGAGCCGTGCTCCGGGCGCGGGCGAGGGCCTGCTCGAAGGTGAGCGGGCCGGCGTGCGCCGGACCGCCCAGCGCCAGGAGGATGAGGGGCAGGGGAAACAGGCAACGCATGGGATCTCCGGAGCGACTCCGGGACGCGGCGCGCGTCAGTGGGGGAGCGCCGCGCCGCGTCCCGCCTGCCGCAAGACGGCAGGGTCGCCGCTGGCCCTTAGGGCCGCGGCTCGGGGACGGCGGCCCGTGCGGCCGGCGCCATCATCGGGCAATCGGCCGCCGCCGGGCGGGCGGCGACCTGCGCGCGAGGACGAGGGACCGTCACGCGCCGGACGAAGACGTCCTTGCCGTTCGGCGAGCGCTCGGCGCGCACGATCGTCTCCGCGGAGCCGGGCGCGGCGGCCGCCGCGTGGGCGGCCGGCGCGAGGGCGAGGGTCGCCGCAGCGGCCGCGCCCAGGAGCGTTGAAATTTCCATGTCGGTTTCACCTGAAGAGGGGCGTAGCAGATCCGCGCGGGGGCGCGCGGCGCGTCCCGGCGTCCGCAGGTCCGAAGGTCCCTGCGGGCGACGGCGCCCGGCCGCGAAGCGGCCGGCTCAGGCGAAGGGACGAGGGGGGCGTTCGAGCCCGGGCGGCGGGTGGGCCCGGTAGCTCTTTGGCGTGGCGGCTTCCAGCACCATGCGCCCGATGCGGCGCGCCGGCGCCGGCCCGGGTTCGGCGATCGCCGCCGTGGTGACGCACATCTGCGCGCAGGCCTGGGCGCAGGCCTTGCTGTCGTGCTTGACGGGGTTGTCCCCGGCGGGATCGCAGCAGCCGTGGTCTCCGGCCGCCCCTGTGTCGGCCTGCGCCATGGCGGCGCCGGGCATGGCCCCGTCCATCACCATGGCCTGGCCTTCGCCCATGTGGTGGGCGCAGGCCGCGGCCCCCGCCGAGGCGGCGGCGGGCGACAGCAGCAGGCCGACAAGGGCCAGAAGGGCGAGCAGGAGCCGCATTTGCTGGGACGTTACGCCAGACGCCCGCGCCGGGTCACATGAATTCTGCTTCAGGCGAAGCCCCGGGCGCGTCCGCCGCGGCCGGCGTCGCCAGTCCGTCCAGCCGGGCCTGGACCGCCGCGCAGAGGCTCGCCGGATCGCACCCGAGCGCCAGGGCGATGCGGTGGAATTCGAGCAGGTCCACCCGGCGCTGGCCGCGTTCGATCATCGACACGTGCGAGCCGGCCTTGCCGAGAGCCGCGGCGAGGTCGCGCTGCGACAGGCCCGCAGCCCGACGGGCGGCGACAAGCACCTCGCGCACCTGCTGGTACTCGGCGCTGAACACCGGATTGGGCTGGCGGGCGAAGGGCATGGGCGGCGGCAGGTTCAATGCAGGAGCTGGCCGAGGAAAGCCCGGGTGCGTTCGTGCCGAGGGTGCGCGAAGAAGTCGCCGGGCGGGGCGGACTCGACGATCTGGCCCTGGTCCATGAACACCACCCGGTCGGCGACCTGGCGGGCGAAGCCCATCTCGTGGGTGACCGCCAGCATGGTCATGCCTTCGCCGGCCAGTTCGATCATGGTGTCGAGCACCTCCTTGACCATTTCCGGGTCGAGCGCCGAGGTGGGCTCGTCGAACAGCATGATCTTCGGCCGCATGCAGAGCGCCCGGGCGATGGCCACCCGCTGCTGCTGGCCGCCGGACAGCTGCCCCGGCCGCTTGTGCGCCTGGTCGGCGACCCGCACGCGCCCGAGCAGGGCCATCGCATGCGCCTCCGCCTCGGCGCGGGTGGCGACGCCCGTCCGCACGGGCGCAAGCGTGCAGTTTTCGAGCACCGTCAGGTGCGGGAAGAGGTTGAAGCTCTGGAACACCATGCCGGCGGCCCGCCGGATCGCCTCGAGGCGCCGGGGCTCGGCGGTGGCTTCGAGGCCGTCCACGCGCACGACCCCGGCGTGGTGGCGCTCGAGCTGGTTGATGCAGCGGATCAGCGTCGACTTGCCGGAGCCCGACGGGCCGCAGATGACGATGCGCTCGCCCGTCGCGACGGCGAGTTCCACGCCCCGCAGGGCGTGGAACTCGCCATACCACTTGTGGAGGTCGCGGACCTCGACGGCCAGGTCTGCGGCGGGGGAAGGCGTCTCTCGGGTCATGGCGTGGCCTCGGCGCGGCGTTCGAGCGCCCGGGCGAAGCGGCCGAAGCCGAAGCACAGGGCGAAATAGACGGACGCGATGAAGATGTAGGTCTCCATGGCGGGGGAGCTCCACTCCGGGTCGGCCAGGGCCGCCCGGCCGGAGCTGATCAGGTCGAACAGTCCCACCACCAGGACGAGGCTGGTGTTCTTGATCATCACGATGATGGTGTTGGTGAGGCTCGGGATCACGAGGGCCAGGGCCTGCGGCAGCACCACGAAGCGCTGGGTCCGCCAGTAGCCGAGCCCCAGCGCCCGGGCCGCCTCGGCCTGGCCGGGCGGCAAGGCCTGCAGGCCGCCGCGGATCACCTCCGCCAGGTAGGCGGCGGCGAAGAGCAGCAGCGCGATCATCGCCCGGAAGAACTTGTCGGGCAGCAGCGGCTCCGGAAGCAGCAGCGGCAACATGATCGAGGCGATGAACAGCAGGCTCAGCAGCGGCATCGCCCGGGTGACCTCGATGAACAGCACGCATAGCGTACGGATCACCGGCAGGTCGGCGCGGCGGCCGAGGGCCAGCAGGATGGCCAGCGGAAAGGCGCCGCCGATGGCGGTGACGGTGAGGATGAGGGTGACGGGCAGGCCGCCCCACATGGTGGTGGCCACATAGCTCAGGCCGGCGAAGCCGCCGAACATCAGGAGCAGCACGCCGGGCAGGGCCGCGGCCCAGAGCGCGGCCAGGTGCGGCCGCCAGGCGGCCGGCCGCAGCGAATAGGCGAGCAGGCCCAGCAGCACGGCGCACACGAGGGTCGGCCGCCACCGCTCCTCGATGGGATAGATGCCGAACAGGATCTGGCCGCTTTTGGCGACGACGAAGCTCCAGCAGGCCCCCGAGATGTCGCGGCAGGCGGCGGGTTCGGCCGGCAGGACGGCGGCGTCCAGCACCGCCCAACGCACCAGCGGCGCGGCCAGGGACCAGGCCGCCCAGGCCACGGCCAGGGTCAGGACGACGTTGAGCGGCGAGCCGAACAGCCTCGCGGCCAGGACGGCGGGGCCGCGGGCGGCCCGCGGCGGGCCCGGGGTCGCGACGGAGGTCATCTCAGCGGCCCTCCAGCTGGACGCGCCGGTTGTAGAGGTCGAGCAGGGCCGCCAGCGCCAGGTTCAGCGCCAGGTAGACGAGGAGAATGATCAGGGTGCCCTCGATCGGGTGGTTGGTCCGGTTGATGACCGTCCCCATCACGGTCATGAACTCCGAATAGCCGATGGCGATGGCGAGCGTGCTGTTCTTGACCGTGTTGATGTACTGGCTGGTCATCGGCGGGACGATCACCCGCAGCATCTGCGGGAAGGCCACGAGCCGCAGGATCTGCCGCTCCTTGAGCCCGAGCGCGCGGGCGGCCTCCCACTGGCCGCGCGGCACCGACTGGACGCCCGAGCGCACGATCTCGGCGATGAAGGCCGCGGTGTAGACGGTGAGGCCGGCGAACACCGTGGCGAACTCCGGCGTCAGGCGCGCCCCGCCGGCCAGGTCGTCGCCCGTGGCCGCCGGCGTTTCCAGACGCAGCGGCGGGTGAATGGCGAACGCCGCCAGCGCCCCCAGGACGATCACGCCCGCCGCAGCCGCCCGGTGGGGGCGTGGCCGGCCGCGGCGGGCGGCGGCGCGGCCGGCGAGGGCGGCTGCGCCATAGACGGCGGCCCCGGCGGCGAGCGCGCCGGCGAGGCCGAGGAGCGGCCACTCGGCCACGAGGCGGGGGGCGGCCACCCCGCGGATCGAGACCAGCAGGCCGGGCAAGAGTTCCCGGGCCCCGCCGACCGGCATCACCTGCCCCCAGTAGGCGTAGAGGAAGATGAGCAGCAGGACCGGCGGGGTGTTGCGCATCGCCTCGACCCACACCGCCGCCAGCCCGGCGACGAGGGGGTTGGCGCTCAGCCGGGCGACGCCCAGCGCCGTTCCGATGACGGTGGCGGCGACGCAGACCAGGGCGGACAGGAACACGGTGTTGGCGACGGCGACGCCGATCGCCTGCAGGTAGGTGTCTTCCGGGCCGAAGGGCAGCACCGTGTCGGCGATCTTGAAGCCGGCGCGATCCCCCAGGAACTCCAATCCGAGCGGCAGGCCCCGGGCCTGCAGGTTGGCCGCCGTGCTGACCGCCACCAGCAGGAGCGCGGCCGCCACCAGGGCGACCGCGCCGGCCTGCGCCAGGATGGCGGCGGGGGAGGCCGGGACCCGGCGCGGGCGTCGGGGGGCGGAGGAATGCGCCGTCATCGGCTCACACGTCCCAGGGATAGGGGAACAGCAGGCCGCCGTCCTTGTACGGCCGGTTGAGGCGGCGGTCGGCCTTGATGCGGGTGCGGGCGCCGAGGTTGCGCTCCCAGATCTCGCCGTAGTTCCCCACCTGCTTGAGGACCTGGTAGCCCCAGTCCGGCTCCAGGCCGATGGCCCGGCCGAAGGCCGGGTCGGCCCCGAGCACGCGGCGCACATCGGCGGGGCCGCTGCGCCGCAGCTCGTCCACATTGGCCTGGGTCACGCCGTTCTGTTCGGCCCAGATCAACAGATTCACCGTCCAGCGGACGACGTCGAACCAGCGATCGTCGCCGCGGGCGATGGCGACCCCCTGGGGCAGCAGGTGGTCCAGGTAGAGGAGGGCGTGGTCGTCGGGGTCGCGCGCCACCGTCGCCACCTGGCTGGCGCCCAGGAAGCCGTCGGTGACATAGACGTCGCAGCGCGCCGAGAAGTAGGCGTCGCGGGCGGTGATGGTGGAGTCGAAATAGACCCGCTCGAAGCGGATCTTCGCCTCCGCCTCCACCCGGGTGAGCGTGTTGTCGGCGGAGCTGCCGCCGCTCTGCAGGCAGACCGTGCGGCCGTTCAGGTCCGCGGGCGAGGCGGCCCCCAGGCGCTTGCGGAAGATCAGCACGTCGGTGTCGAACTGGGTGACGGTCACGAAGCGCACCGCCATGTCCCGGGTGAAGGTCATGGTGGTCGTGCGCGAGAGCACATCGATCTCGCCGGTCTGCAAGGCGGGCAGCCGCTGCGCGGCGTTGAGCGGGATGAAGCGGATCTTCTGGGCGTCGCCGAGCAGCGCCGCGGCGAAGGCGCGGCAGACGTCGACGTCGAAGCCGCGCCAGACGCCCCGCTCGTCGGGCCGGGAGAGGCCGGTGATCCCCTGGCTGGCCCCGCAGGTGACGTAGTCGCGGCCCTTCATGCGCGGGATCGCGCCGCGCTCCTCCCCGGCTCCGCCGGGGGCGCAGGCGGCGGCCAGAACACCGACCAGTCCGAGCGCGGCCAGCCGCCGTCTCGCCGCCCCGAGCCTGGCAAGGGCGGATGTGCGGGCGGCGGGGCGTGTGTCCGGCGCCGCCTGGACCGAGCTGCCTTGCATGGCCTAGGCCCGTCGCTGGGCGCCGCCGCCCTGGTCAGGGGCGGCGAGGCGGGCGAAGCCACGGGCAAGGTCCTGCAGAAGATCCTCGGGATCCTCCAGTCCGATGCTGAAACGGACTACGGGCCCGGTGTGGGCCGGCGGCGCCACGGTGCGCAGCGGCGGCCGGTCGAGCACCGCCACGAGGCTGCGCGTGCCGCCCCAGCTGGCGCCGATGGCGAACAGCTGCAGCGACTCCACGGCTTCGGCGAGCGCCGGACGGGTCCAATCCTCCAGGAAGACCGAGAACAGACCCGCCCCGCCGGTGAAATCGCGCCGCCACAGGGCGTGGCCGGGGGACGTGGCCAACTGCGGGAAGCGCACCTCGGCGACGCCGGGCTGGGCGACGACCCAGTCCACCAGTCGCCGCGCGGACTGTTCGGCGCGGTCCATGCGGATCGCCAGCGTCTCCAGGCCGCGGAGCACGAGGCTGCTTTCGTCCGCCGAGACCCCCAGCCCGAGGAAGCGGCTGTAGTCCTTGAGCTTGCGGTAGAGCCCGACATCGTTCACCGACACCGAGCCCATCATCACGTCCGAATGCCCCGCCACGTACTTCGACAGGGCGCAGACGGAGAAGTCGACGCCGTGCGCCAGCGCCTTGAACCGCAGCGGCGTCGCCCAGGTGTTGTCGGCCGCCACCATGGCCCCACGGGCGTGGGCCGCGGCGGCGATGGCGGGAACGTCCTGCACCTCCATGGTCATGGAGCCGGGCGACTCCACCCACACCAGGCGGGTCCCCCCGTCGAGCACCTCGGCCAGGCCGGCGCCGATCATCGGATCGTAGTAGCGCGAGCCGATGCCGAGGCCGGCGAGGAACCGTTCGGCGAACGGTCGCACGGTGTCGTATGTTGTGTCGGGGAACAGCACCTCTTCTCCCGGGCGGACCGCCGCGAGGGTCGTCATCGCGATGGCCGCGAAGCCGGAAGGCAGGGCCAGCGTCCGCGCCGCGCCTTCCAGGCGCGCCAGCCGTGTCTCGAGTTCGCGGGACGTGGGCGTGCCGTAGAGGCCATAGGAGAAGCCGTCGTAGATCTCGTCCCGACGGCCCTGGTAGGCGGCCACGGTCGGGAAGACCACGGTGGACGCCCGGTGCACGGGCACCGCAAGGCTCTCGAACGCGCCTCCGAGGCCGTCCCCCGGCGTCAGGCAGAGTGTGGGGTCGCGCATGCTGTACTCCCTTCGGGACCCGGCGTAGCCCGGCCCTGGAACTCGTTCAAATTCATAGTTGCGGCGAATTCATGCGCCGAGGTTATGATGCGGCCATGAACCTGACGCTCATCGAGGCCTTCAGCGCGGTGATGAAGACCGGCTCCACGACCGCCGCCGCCGAGCTGCTGCGCGTGTCGCAGCCTGCCATCAGCCGCTCGCTGAAGCGGCTCGAGGACACCACCAAGCTGAAGCTGTTCGAGCGAAGCGGTCCTCGGCTGACGCCGACGCCGGAAGCGCACCTGCTCTACCAGGAGGTCCTCGACACCTTCGTCGGCCTTGACCGACTGCGGCAGTCGGTGGCGCGGATCCGTGCGGTGGGCACCGGATCGGTGCGGATCGCCAGCTCCGCGGCGCTGGGCCTCTCCTTCGTGCCCAAGGCGCTCAAGCGGTTCACGGACCGTCGCCCCGACGTCTCGATCCGCTTCGAGATCGGCAACTCGGTGACGGTCCGCAACCTGGTGGCCAGCGGCTCCTATGACATCGGCCTGTGCGCCGAGGAGATCGACCGCTCGAACCTGGTGGTGAAGCCGTTCATCGAGACCCGCGGCATTTGCGTCATGCCGCCGGGCCACCGGCTGATCGGCGAGCCGGTCATCCGCCCCGGGATGCTGGACGGCGAGCGGGTGATCTCCCTGGCGCCGGACGACACCGCCCGCATCCAGTTCAACGCCGCGCTGGCGTCGGCCGCCGCGACGCCGAAGTTCGTGGTGGAGACGCAATTCGCCGCCACCGTTTGCCAGCTGGCGATGGAGGGTGTGGGCGTCGGCTTGACCAACTCGCTCACCTACGTGTCCGACCGTTTCGAGCCGCTCGGACTGGCGGCGCGGCCGTTCGAGCCGGCGATCGCCTTCCGCTCTCTGATGATCCTGCCGCCGCATCGGGCCCGCTCGCGATTGGTGGACGAACTGGTGGGGTTTCTGGAGGCCGATCGCGACGCCCTCGCCCAGGCGTGCGAGAGCCGCTTCGGTCGGTTCTCGCCGCCCTAGGGCCGGATGGCGAAGACCGCCGCCACTTCCACCGCCGCCCCGAGGGGCAGGCTGCCGGCTCCGACGGCGGCGCGGGCATGCCGGCCCGCCTCCCCGAACACCTCGACCATCAGGTCCGAGGCGCCGTTGACCACCTGCGGATGGTCGGTGAACGCCGGGCCGGCGTTCACGAACCCGGTCAGCTGGACGCAGCGCACGACCCGGTCGAGGCGACCGCCGAGGGCCCCCCGCAGCTGCGCGATCACCGCAAGCCCGCACAGCCGCGCCGCCGCCTGCGCCGCCTCGGGGGTGAGGCCCTCGCCGACCTTGCCCGTGACGAGCCCTCCGGCGTCGCGCGGCAGCTGCCCGGACACCGTGGCGAGCCCGTCGTGCAGCACCACGGGGACATAGTTGGCGACAGGCGCCCCGGCCGGCGGCAGCTCGATGGCGAGGTCTTTCAAGCGGTCGTCGAAGGAAGCGGTGGTCATGCGGGGCCTTCGGGCCGCGCCGGGCGGCCCTCTCTCGTGGGAAGGAAGCGGAGGCGGGCGGCGGTCAGAACTTGCCGGTCAGGCGCACGTACCAGAAGCCGCCGTTGAATCCGAAGGGCGAGAACTGCGGATAGACGATGCCGTTGTTGATCTGCGCCTGGCGCCGGTCCTTGTCGGGGTAGGCGTCGAGCAGGTTGTCCGCGCCCACGGCGATGGAGATGTTCTCGGTCGCCTGGTAGCTGACCTCGGCGTCGACGAGCCATTCCGCGCCGAAACCCTGATCGAAGGACAGCGCTGTCGGCGTGGCGTTGGGCACCGCATCGACCCACGCGCCGTAGTAGTTCGCCCGCAGCAGCACGTTCCAGCGGCCACTCTCCCAGGTGCCCGTGACATTGCCCCGCCAGCGGGGATTGAACCGGCCGATTTCGATCCGCCGCTCACGATCCACCGCGCGGGCGTCGCGAAGGTTGGTCACCTTGCTGCGGGTGTAGTTGGCCGCCGCCGTGAGGCCGACCCTTCCGATGTCCAACGGCCAGGACCTGGACAGCACCACATCCAGACCCTCGGTCTCGGTGTCGAAGAAGTTGCCGAAGAAGCGGACGCTCTGCAGGTCCCCGGCCGGCGTGCCGCGGGCGGCGAGGGCGGCGCGGTCGGCCGCGGTGATCGGAATGCGCGAGGTGAGGGCGATGCGGTCCTTCACCTCGATGTTGAAATAGTCCGCCGTCAGCACCCAGCCGGCCACGTCGAGCACGGCGCCGAAGGCGAAGTTCTTCGACTCCTCCTCCTTGAGCGGCTTCGCGCCGTAGTACTGGGCGATCGGGTCGGTGGGCGGCCGCGTGGCGATCAGCAGCAGCCCGCCGGTGAGCGGGTCGATGTTGGTGGCAACGTCGGAGATGTTGGACTGTCCGGGCGTCGGCGCGCGGAAGCCGGTGTTGACCGAGCCGCGCAGGGCCAGGCCGTCGAAGAGCTCGTAGCGGGCGGTCAGCTTCCAGTTGAAGGTGGAGCCGAAGTCGGAGAAGTCCTCGTAGCGGGCCGCCGCACCGACGGTCAGCCGCTCGACGACCTCGGTCTCCAGGTCGACGTAGGCCGCCCAGTTGCTGCGCGAGAAGGCGCCTGCGGAAGCCGGCGTGTAGCCCGGGAAGCCGCTGGAGCCCACCGCCAGCCCGATGATCCGGCCGGTGTCGGGATCGGTGAGGCTGGCGAACCGCCCGGCCTGGTAGGACGCGGGCTCGCCCGCCTTGATCTCGAAGGTCTCGCGCCGGTACTCCGCCCCGAACGCCACGTTCAGCGGCTCGGCGAACATTCCCGTCTCGACAGGGTAGACGAAGTCGGCGTTGAGCCGGGCCTCGCGCTGCTGCAGCTCGCCGGCGCGGAAGGAGGCGGGCGAGTCCGGCCCGAGGGACGGGTTGACCGTGTTGTCGAGCTTGAATTCGATCTCGTTCTGCGCGAGCCCGGCGCTGAGGTCGTAGCGCAGTCCCCCGAAGGCCTCCCCCTTGACGCCGCCCGTCAGGCTCATGTCGAGCATGTTGCTGCGGAAGACCGGCGCGAAGCCGCCCGGGAACCGGCTTGTGAAGCTGAAGCGGGGCCCGCCCGGCTGGTTCGTCAATGGCACGCTGGCGAAGACATCGGCGCGGTTCAGCGGACGGTAGAAGAAGTCTGACTCGGCCGAGGCCTGGCCGAAGTTTCCGAAGGCGTAGGCCGTGGCCGTCCCGCTTGTGGGGAGTTCAGCGTTGAAGAACAGGCGCGCGGCGTCGACGCTGGGCGCGCCCCAGCGCTGGGCCGGGTCGGGCACCGCCGTGTTGCCGGCGTCGATCAGGGCCTGAGCGTCGGGCCGCTGGCGCCCGCGGGACGTCTTGGCGGAGCTGGAGAGCTCGCCGCTGACGTTGAAGAAGCCCTCTTCGCCCAGCGGCAGTCCGACGTTGAGCTGCAGGTTGTAGTCCTCGCCGTCGCCCTCGTAGAACTGGCCGTAGCGGGCGATGGCGGTGACCCCCTCGCGGGCCCGCTTCAGCTGGAAGTTGATCACCCCGGCGATGGCGTCGGACCCATATTGGGCCGCCGCGCCGTCGCGGAGCACCTCGATGCGGTCGACGGCGATGGCCGGGATCGCCGAAAGGTCCGGCCCCTGGGCGCCGGCGGCGAGCGGCTGGTTGGTGATCTGCACCACGGCCGAGCGATGCCGCCGCTTGCCGTTCACCAGCACGAGCGTCTGGTCCGGCGGCAGGCCCCGGAGGCTGAAGGGACGGACGAAGGCCGAGGCGTCCTGCGCCACGAACTTCTGGACGTTCAGGGAGACAACGGTGGTCTTCAGGGCGTCATTGAGGTCCGAGGCGCCCTGCCGCTGCAGCGTTTCGCCCGACACCACGTCCACGGGCGTCGAGGACTCCGTCAGGGTCACGCCGGCGCGCCGGGTGCCGGTGACGACCACCTCGTCCACCTGCCCGGCCGCAGCGTCCTGCGCGGATGCGGCCGCCGGCAGGCCGAGGATGAGACCGCTCCCGAGAGCGGAAACAGAAGCCAGAAGCGCCGCGCGAGCGGCCGAGCGCCGGTATCCCATGCCTTCCCCCATCGTTGTCTTCGTGCCGCTGCTGCGGTCGCGGCCGCGGAAACCCGCGAGCCTTGGCCAGAGCCGAACATGCACGGGGAAGGACTTCAAATGCGCAATCGATCGTCATTATGCGGCGCGGTTATGCAGATGATGAGCCAAGCGCGACGGGCGGATAGGAAGGCGGCCTTGCCGCTTCCCCTGCTCAGAAGTTCAGATGGTCGAGCCCCCGCACCAGGGCGCCGCCGATGAACCCGTTGATCCCGATTGCGGCGATCGTTGCGGCGAGCAGGACGGCGTAGACGACGCCCGCGCCACGCTGTCGGGCGCCGAGCCATCGCTCGTGCGCCCACCAGACCCCCAACGCCAGCAGCGCGATGGAGGTGCCCAGCGTCTGGTGGGCGGTGTGCAGGCGGTCGTAGCGACCGTAAGTCCAACCCATCGCCATCCAGCCGAGGACGGTGGCCGCCAGGGCCGAGAGCGCACCCAGGGCGACCATGAGCCGGGTGGCCTCCTCGACCCGTTCGCGGCGAAGCAGCAGGGCGCGCGCCTCGATCACGGCGACGACAATAAACAGGGCGATCGGGAAATGGACGACGCTCGGGTGCCACCGGCCGAGCCAGTTCACCAGCCGGCCGCCGAAGGTCTTTGGCGCGGCGTCGGCGGCGGCCCGCCGGCCGTCGGCCGACATCTGCCCCTCCGGCGTCGCCATTTCCATGCCACCGTGCGGGCCGACCGCCGCCGCCGCCGGCGACGGGCCAGGCTTCGGAGCGTGGCCTTCGTGGGCCCCGCTGGGCGCGGCCCAGATCAAAGCGGCGCCCAACAGGCCGGCGCCCAGGGCCCGCAACGACGAGCGCGTGGTCATTCAGCCTCCTTCGCTGCACCCGCATGCGCGGCGCCCGCCGACCCCTCCTCCTCGGGCGTGCAGCCTCAGCCCGGCCTCAGCCCGGGAAGATCCAGTCCGACCCTGCGTCGCTGATCCCCGGGACGAAGCCGGGCTCCTCCACGAACATGAAGTCGCTCTGCCGCAGGTCCGCCTTGAACACCCCCTGCAGCAGGACCCCGCCCTCGGGATCGGCGTCGCGGTCGGTGTTCCAGGAGACGAAGGCCCCCTCCGCCCGGTCGACGACGGTGACCTGGTCGGGACGGATGTCGCGCAGCGCCAGGTGGTCGAACGCGCCCTGCGCCTCGCCACGCACCTCCATGTCGAGGATCACGTCGAAGCCGCTGTGCGGATCGACGATGAAGGCGTCGGCGCCCGGGCCGCCGGCGATCGTGTCATTCCCCATCCCGCCTTCGACCATGTCGTGGCCGGCGCCGGCGCCGATCGAGTCCGCCCCGTCCATGCCCATGATGTCGTCGACCATGGCGCCGCCCGTGAGCGTGTCAGCGCCCATCCCGCCGTCCAGCCGGTCCATCCCGTCGCCGCCGTCGAGCCGGTCGTCGCCGGCGTCGCCTTGCAGGACATCGTCGCCGCCCGCTCCGTCGAGGCTGTCGTCGCCATCCCGCCCGAAGATGTTGTCGGCGCCCGCGGCTCCGGTCAGTTCGTCGCCGTCACGATCGCCGACGATCACCTGGTAGGGCTCGTCGCCGGCGAAGGCGAGGGTCAGGTGGCCGTCCCGCAGGGTCGCGTCCGCCGCCTGGTCGAAGCGCTCGCCGGGGAGGTCGCCGCGCCGGAGGGCCGGGCCCTCGACGCTGGGCGTCGCCCGCTCGGCGGTGGGCCCGCTCGCCTCCCGCGACGCCGGCGGCAGATCGGGCTCCTCGGCGAACATGAAATCGTCCTGCGCGAGGTCGGCCTGACGCACGCCCTCCAGCAGCACCGAGCCGCCGTTCCAGCTGACCCGCACGCCGGCGGCGGTGTCCACGAAGCTGAGGTCCTCCCAGCGCAGGTCCCGCAAGGCCAGGTGGTCGAACATGCCGGGCCCGGCGGTGAAGTCGCGGATCACGTCGTTCCCGCTCGTCGGATCGACGGCGAAGGCGTCGGGCCCCGCGCCGCCGACCAGGGTATCGTCGCCCATGCCGCCCTGGAGGTCGCCGTGCCCAGCCCCTTCGTCGAGGTGGTCGTCGCCCATGCCGCCCATCAGGGCGTCCGCGTCCGCGCCGCCGTAGAGCCGGTCGCCGTCCAGGCCGCCCGTGAGGCGGTCGGCGCCGTCACCGCCGCTCAGCGTGTCGGCCCCGGCGTCGCCGTACAGCACGTCGTTCTCGCGTGAGCCCGACAACTGGTCGTCCCCGCCGAGGCCCCAGAAGTGGTCGCGGTCGCCGCGCCCGGCCAAGGCGTCGCGTCCATTGTCGCCGACGGACACCTGGTAGTTGTAGCGCGCCCGACCGGCGTCGAAGTCAAAGGTGAATCCGCCTTCGGACAGATATCTATTTGCCAGTTCCTGGATGGGGGTATCCCTCCAGTCATGGGAAAGCTTGTGCGACATGGTGAACCTCGGCGCGCATTGCAGTGGTGGGAAGGTTTTGCTGCCGCGTCATCTCAACGACATCGCGGCGACTCCCCAACTGGTCTTGGCCCGCCGAGTTCCGGCCCGGATCAGAAGAGTCCGGTCCTCGCCCTCAATTGTTTCATCGCCCGAAGCGGCGCCGTTTCGGGCGTACCGGCCCCGGCTCCTTTCCGCCGGTGAGGTCGGCGAGGATCGGGCAGTCCGGCCGGTCGTCGCCGGCGCAGCAGTGGGACAGGTGGCGCAGCGTGTCGGCCATCGCCTGCATTTCGGCGATGCGCGCCTCCAGGTCGCCCAGGTGGCGGTCGGCGATCGCCTTCACGTCGCGGCTCGGCCGCTCGCGGTCGCGCCACAGCGAGAGCAACTGGGTGATCTCGACCATGGAGAAGCCGAGGCTGCGCGCCCGTTTGATGAACCGGAGTTCGTTGATCTCCCGCTCGCCGTACTCGCGGTAGTTGGAGTCGGTGCGGCTGGCCGGCTGCACCAACCCGATCTCGTCGTAGTAGCGGATCATCTTGGCGGTGACGCCCGACGCCTTGGAGGCTTGGCCGATGTTCATGCGGGGGCTCCTTCGGAGCTGAGGCGTGGGGCTGACCCTGAGCGGGCTGCGGGCCGGAAGCGCCGCAGGCGCAGGGCGTTGGCGAGCACGCTGACGCTGGAGAGCGCCATCGCCCCGGCGGCGATCATGGGGGAGAGGAGGAGCCCGAACAGCGGATAAAGCAGGCCGGCGGCCACCGGGATCAGCACCACGTTGTAGCCGAAGGCCCAGGCGAGGTTCTGGCGGATGTTCGCCAGGACCGCCCGGCTCAGGGCGACCGCCGTCGCCACCGCCCGCAGGTCGCTGCGCATCAGCACCACGTCGGCGCTTTCGATGGCGATATCCGTTCCAGCGCCCATGGCCACGCCGACGTCGGCCGTCGCCAGCGCCGGCGCATCGTTGACGCCATCGCCCACGAACGCCACCCGCCCGTAGCGATCCTGCAACGCCTTCACGGCCGCGACCTTGCCGTCCGGCAGGACTTCGGCCACCACGTCGTCGAGGCCGAGGGTGCGGGCGACGGCCTCGGCGGCGCGCCGGTTGTCCCCGGTGATCATCACCAGCTTGACGCCGGAGGCTCGCAGCGCATCCAGCGCCTCGGGGGTCGTCGGCTTGACCGGGTCGGCGACGGCGAGGACCGCCGCCAGCGCGCCGTCGACGGCGACGTACAGCGGCGACTTGCCCTCGTCGGCGAGCCGGCCCGCGGCGTCGCCGAAGACGGCGACGTCGAGGCCGATCCGGGCCATCAGGCGGTCGGCGCCGACCTGCACGCGGCAGCCGTCGACGCGCGCCTCCGCCCCGAACCCGGGGAGGGCGGAGAAGGCCTCGGCCCGCGCCGCGTGCAGTCCGCGCTCGCGCGCCGCCTCCACGATGGCGGCGGCGATCGGATGCTCCGACTGCGCCTCGACGGCGGCCACAAGCCGCAGCACCTCGTCCCCGTTGAAGTCGCCGGCGACCTCGAGATCGGTCAGGGTCGGGCGGCCCAGGGTCAGCGTGCCGGTCTTGTCGAAGGCGATCGCCCGGACATCCCGCAGGCTCTGCAGCGCCTCGCCGCGGCGGAACAGGACGCCGAGCTCGGCGGCCTTGCCGGTGCCGACCATGATGGAGGTCGGGGTGGCTAGGCCCATGGCGCAGGGGCAGGCGATGATCAGCACCGCCACGGCATTGACCAGGGCGAAGCTGAGCGCCGGGTTCGGCCCGAACCCCAGCCAGGTCGCGAAGGTGAGCGCGGCGACGCCGATCACCACCGGCACGAACCAGCCGGTCACCCGATCGACCAGGGCCTGGATCGGCAGCTTGGCGCCTTGCGCGGACTCCACCATCCGGACGATCTGGGCGAGCAGCGTGGCGCCGCCCACCGCCGTGGCCCGGAAGCGGAATGCGCCCGTCTTGTTGACCGTGCCGCCGACCACCACGGCGCCTGGGCCCTTCTCGACCGGCACCGGCTCGCCGCTGATCATCGACTCATCGACGAACGAGGCCCCGTCCAGCACCTCGCCGTCGACGGGGATCCGCTCGCCGGGCCTGACCAGCACGAGGTCTCCGACGGCGACCTCCGCGATGGGCACCTCGACCTCCGCCCCGGCCCGCTGCACGCGGGCCGTCTTGGCCTGGAGCGTCATCAGCCGCTTGATGGCCTCGCTCGTGCGACCCTTGGCCTGCGCTTCGAACAGGCGTCCGACCAGGATGAGCGTGACGATGACCGCCGCGGCCTCGAAGTAGACGTGGTTCGCGCCCGCCGGCAGGAGCCCCGGGGCGAAGGTGGCGACCGCCGAATAGGCGAACGCCGCCGACGCGCCCAGCACCACGAGGGAGTTCATGTCGGGGGCCCGGCGCAGCAGGTTTGGAACGCCCTTGCGGTAGAAGCGAAGCCCGGGGCCGAAGAGCACGAAAGCGGCAAGCGCCAGGCTCACGACCCGCCACGCTTGCTCGCCGATCCGCTCCGCCAGGAGATGGTGCGCCCCCGGCACGAAGTGGCGCGCCATCTCGATCAGGAAGAGCGGCGCGGTCGCCGCCGCCGCCAGCGCCACGGACCGGCCAAGGCCCTCAATCTCGCGCTTCCGCGCCGCCGCCTCGCGGTCTGTCGCGTCCGACCCCTCGGCGACCGTCGACGCCCGGTAACCTGCGCGCACGACCGCGGCTGTCAGGGCGGACAGATCGATCCCGTCCAGGACGCGCACCACGGCGCGCTCAGTGGCGAGGTTGACGCTGGCGTGCAGCACCCCGGGTGTTGCGCCGAGGGCCCGCTCCACCCGGCCGACGCAGCTGGCGCACGTCATGCCCTCGATCTTCAGCTCGACGGTGCGTTCCAGCGGCGTATAGCCCGCCTTCCGGATCGCCGAAACGACGTCGGCCGTCCGCCCATCGGAGGTGAGTTGCACATGTGCGCGCTCGGCGGCGAGGTTCACCGCCGCGCTGGCCACCCCCGGAGCCGCCCGGATGGCCTTCTCCACCCGCCCGACGCAACTGGCGCAGGTCATGCCAAGGACGGGGATGTCGATCGGCGTAAGCGTTGTCTGCGTCATCTGCGGGGCTCCTGAGCGTCGATGCGCACAGCAGATGGAGTTTCCCACCATGGGAGGGTCAAGCCCCGCGCGCGGGCGCGAATCCGACAGCAGCCCTCCCGGGACCAGAAGCTTTCCCGGGTCGATGTAAGCCGCGTCTCAGGCACGCCCAGTCCCGGCTGCAGCAGGCCGCGAGCACCGGCCCATCCAATACTGATACGGCCCGAGATCCCCGATCCCTCAGCATCTGACCGCAGGGGCCGGTTTATTTTCGAAGGACGGCGGCGGCTGGAACCGGCGAAGGCGGGGCGGGTTGAGCGCTCATCCCCGAAACGGAGAGCGGCCATGCACGCCCATGAAATGATCAGCACGCACCCTCACGTCCGCGGACAGACGAACGACAGCCTGATCCGTTGCATCGAGGAGTGCTTCGATTGCGCCCAGATCTGCACCTCCTGCGCCGACGCCTGCCTGGGCGAGGAGATGGTCCAGCAGCTGACGCAGTGCATCCGGCTCAACCTCGATTGCGCCGACGTCTGCTCGGCCGCCGGCCACGTCGCATCGCGTCGCACCGGCTCCAACGAGCCGATCATCCAGAGCGTCCTGCGCGCCTGCGAAGACGCCTGCCGGCTCTGCGCGGAGGAGTGCGAGCGGCATGCCGGGATGCATGAGCACTGCCGCATCTGCGCCGAGTCCTGCCGCCGCTGCGAACAGGCCTGCCAGGCCGCCCTCCAGACGTTCCACTGAGCCAGATCAGACCCCAGCAGAAGGACTTCCGATGAAGACGATCCCCCTCCTGGCCGCCGGCGCGGCCCTTGTCGCCTTCCCGGCGCTCGCGCAGCATTCCGGGCACGCCGGCATGAAGCATGGGAACATGAGCCAGCACGGCCAGATGGCCATGCAGGAAGACATGCAGACCATGCAGAAGATGCAGCAGGCGATGATGCAGAAGCAGGACGCCGACCCGGACCGCGCCTTCGCCCTGAAGATGATCGAGCACCATCGCGCCGGCATCGCCATGGCCCAGACCGTGCAGAAGCATGGCGACAACGCCGAGGCGAAGCGCATGGCCCAGAAGATGGCGGACGAGCAGCGCCGGGACATCGCCGAGCTGGAGCGCTGGCTCGACAAGAACGGCGGGCGTACGCCGAGAAAGTAGCGGCCGCGCGGCGGTCTTCGCCGGAATCGCAAGGACGGAGGCCGCAGCGCGATCGGTCGGCGGAGGCGGGCGAGGCAAGTCGGATCAAATGGTCTGCGCCTGACCTGCCCGCGCCGCCGGCAAGTCAGGCGCAGCGGGCGGCGCCGTCGTGCAGCGCCCTGTGGCTGACGCCAGGCCCAACGCCGAACCTTGACGCTGATCAAGACGGCGGCGCCATCATGCTGGGAGGACGCCGGCCGCATCGCGCCTGTGGCGGTCTACGCGGCGCGAGGAGAGCCAGATGAATGGGGCCAATGACAGCGTTTCGAAGGGCCAAAGCCATCATCACGGCGCCGACCACGCCCGGCCAGGCGACGGCCCAACCGCCGAGGTGCGCGATCCCGTCTGCGGGATGACCGTCGACCCGGAGACGACCTCCCACACCGCCACCTTCGAAGGGCGTCAGTATTTCTTCTGTTCCGAAGGGTGCAGGTCGAAGTTCGAGCAGGCGCCATCGCGTTACACGGCCAGCGCCCCCGATCCCAAGCCCTCCTCGCCCGTCGGCGCGATCTACACCTGCCCGATGCATCCCCAAATCCGCCAGGTCGGGCCCGGCGCCTGCCCGATCTGCGGCATGGCCCTGGAGCCGGAGGTGGCGAGCGCCGAGGAGGGGCCCAGCCACGAGCTGAAGGACATGAGCCGGCGGTTCTGGATCGGCCTTGTCCTGACCCTGCCTGTCTTCGCCCTGGAAATGGGCGGACACGTCACCGGGCTGATGATGCGTGTGCCCGGCCAGACGTCGGCGTGGATCCAGCTCACGCTGGCCTCGCCCGTCGTCCTCTGGTCAGGCTGGCCCTTCTTCGCGCGCGGCGCGCGCTCGCTCGTCACCCGCAGCCTCAACATGTTCACCCTGATCGCGATGGGCATCGGCGTGGCGTGGCTCTACAGCGTCGTGGCGACGGTGGCGCCGCAGATCTTCCCCCCGGCGTTCCGCCGCGCGGATGGGTCCGTGCCGGTCTATTTCGAGGCGGCGGCGGTGATCACCGTGCTTGTCCTGCTCGGCCAGGTGCTGGAGCTTCGCGCCCGCGAACGCACGTCCGGGGCGATCAAGGCCCTTCTCGACCTCGCGCCCAAGACGGCTCGCCGCCTGCGCGGCGACGGCCGCGACGAGGAGGTCACCCTCGACCAGATCGCCGTCGGCGACCGGCTGCGGGTGCGGCCGGGCGAAAAGGTGCCCGTCGACGGCGAGGTCCTCGACGGCCGGGTGTCGATCGACGAGTCCATGGTCACCGGCGAGTCCATGCCGGTCACCAAGGAGGTAGGCGCGAAGGTCGTCGGCGGCTCGATCAACAAGACCGGCTCGTTCGTGATGCGCGCCGAGAAGATCGGCGCCGACACGCTGCTCTCGCAGATCGTGCAGATGGTGGCGCAGGCGCAGCGCAGCCGGGCCCCGATCCAGCGCATGGCCGATCAGGTGTCGGGATGGTTCGTGCCGAGCGTCATCGGGGTCGCGGCCGTCGCCTTCGCCGTTTGGGCCATGGTCGGGCCGGAGCCACGCTTCGCCTTCGGCCTGCTTGCGGCCGTGTCGGTGCTGATCATCGCCTGTCCCTGCGCCCTGGGGCTCGCGACGCCCATCTCGATCATGGTGGGCGTGGGGCGGGGCGCCCAGGCCGGCGTGCTGATCAAGAACGCCGAGGCGCTGGAGCGATTCGAGAAGATCGACACCCTGGTCGTCGACAAGACCGGGACCCTGACCGAAGGCCGGCCCGCGGTCACGGCCGTGCGGCCGGCTCCCGGCTTCAACGAAGCGGACCTGCTGCGCCTGGCTGCGAGCCTCGAGCGGGCCAGCGAACACCCGCTTGCGGACGCCATCGTCCGCGCCGCGGCCGAGCGCGCCCTGCCGCTGTCGCAGCCGGCCGAGTTCGACTCGCCGGTCGGAAAGGGGGTCGTGGGCGTCGTCGATGGCCATCGTCTGGCGCTGGGATCGGGCAAGTTCCTCGAGGAGGTCGGGGTCGACACGTCAGGTCTTCGATCGGAGGCCGAGGCGCTGCGGGCTGACGGGGCCACCGCGATCTTCATGGCCGTGGACGGTCGGCCAGCCGGGATCTTCGCCATCGCCGATCCCATCAAGGCGACGACGCCCGAGGCGGTGCGCGCGCTGAAGGCCGATGGCGTCCGGCTGGTGATGATGACGGGCGACAACCGCACCACGGCCTTGGCGGTGGCCCGCCGGCTGGGGATCGACGAAGTCGAGGCGGAGGTGCTGCCGCAGGACAAGGCGGCGGTGGTCGAGAAGCTGCGCCAGGAGGGGCGTCAGGCGGCCATGGCCGGCGACGGCGTCAACGATGCGCCCGCCCTGGCCGCCGCCGAGGTGGGCATCGCCATGGGCGCCGGCGCGGACGTCGCCATCGAGAGCGCGGGCGTCACCCTGCTGAAAGGAGACCTGCAGGGCATCGTCAAGGCGCGCCGTCTTTCGCGCGCCGTGATGCGCAACATCCGCCAGAACCTGTTCTTCGCCTTCGCCTACAACGTGGCCGGCATCCCGATCGCAGCGGGCGTGCTGTACCCGATCTTCGGCTGGCTGCTGTCGCCGGCCATCGCCGCCGCCGCCATGGCCCTGTCCAGCGTCAGCGTGGTGGGCAATGCGCTGCGCCTGCGCGGGGTCAAGCTCTAGCGGCTCGCCCGCGGCGGCGGCCCGGCCTCAGCCGTGCCTGGCGAAGACCCGGGTCCGGCCCCTCGCGTCGAGCAGGAGCAGGGTCGCGTAGGGCTCGGTCGTTCCCTTGGGCGACTCCATTCCAGGCGAGCCGATGGGCATGCCGGGCACAGTGAGGCCGATGGCCTTGGGCTTCTCCTTCAGCAGCCGGACGACGTCGGCGGGCGGCACATGGCCCTCGACCACATAACCGCCGATCAGGGCCGTGTGGCAGGAGGACAGTTCGAAGGGCACGCCGTGCTGGCTGCGGATCGGGTTGAGGTCTTCGACTTCCCGGACGTCGGTCTTGAAGCCCGCCCGGGTCATGTGGGTGATCCACCCTTTGCAGCACCCGCAGTACGGCGTCTTGTATACCGTCAGCGCCTGCGGCGCCGCCTCGGCGCACCCGGCGACGGCGGCGAGCAGGAGGGGGGCGGTCAACAGAAATCGGCGGCGGTTCATCGGGGGCATCTCGGGCGTTGAGGGAGCGTCTGTAGCGGCAGGGGAACGCGCCGACCGGGCCTAAGTCGTCCCGCCTGTGCGGCGCAAGGTCGAAAGGATATACGCAAGCCGCGGGCTGGGCCCTCATTTGAGGGATCGCGGGCCGCAGTGCGTAGACCAGGCAGGGACGCGAAATTGGAGACGAACGAATGAGCCGCCGGCTCGAAGACGAACTGATCCAGTTGGGCGCCGAGCCCCCGCCCGCCGGACTCGACGAGCTGGAATCTCGCGTCTGGCGGCGGATCGCCGAGGTGCGGGCGGCCCGCGCCGCCGCGCCCGTGACGAATAGCGTGCGGGTGGCGGCGGTGATCGCCGCCCTCGGCCTCGGCGCCGCCAGCGGGAGCCTCACCGCCGCCGCGGCCGCCGTCGAGCCGTCGGAGATCTCCGCCTTTTCGCTGCGTGCGGACCTCGCCCCCTCCACCCTGCTCGACGGCCCCGGATGATCCTGTTCAACCGCGGCCTGCTGCTGACCATCCTGCTGGCCGTGCTGGCGGGCGCTGCGGGCGCCTGGCTCGCGGGCCGCCACGTCGTCCAACGGCACCAGCAGCCCTCCCTGCACGCCTTCGTGCACGAGGAGCTGGCGCTCTCTTCCGAACAGGAGCGCCGGCTGGAGGTGTTGGAACAGGACTTCGCGGTGCGTCGACACGCCCGCGAGGCCGAACTGCGCGCCGCGAACGCGGAGCTCGCGGCGGCGATTCAGGCGCGCCACGAGTATTCGCCGGAGGTGCAGGCGGCCGTGGAGCATTTCCACCACGCCATGGGGGAGCTGCAGAAGGAGACCATCCTTCATGTCCTCGCCATGCGGACCGTGCTGACGCCCGAGCAGGCCGTGAAGTTCGATCGCCGCATCAGCGAGGCGCTGACCGACCAGGCCCTGTGAGCGCCGCCGCAGACGAGAGCGACGCGGCGCTCGCGACCCGTGCGGCCGGTGGCGACGACCAGGCCTATGCCGCCCTGATGCGGCGCCACAAGGCCAGCCTCTACAGCTTCGTCCGTCGCTACATCGGCGATCCGGAGGCGGCCCTCGACGTCCTCCAGGAGACCTTCGTGGCGGCGTGGCAGGCGATCCGCCGCTACGACGGCGGGCGGCCGTTCGCGACCTGGCTGCGCGCCATCGCCCTCAACAAGTGCCGCGATCGCGGCCGGCGCCTGGCGGTCCGTCGGCTGGTGTTCGGAGCGACGGACCTGGACTCCGCGGAGGCGCGGCGCCAGGCCGATCCGCAGGGCGACGCCGAGGGCGAACTCCAGTCCGCCCAACGCTTCGCCGCCCTGGACCGCGCCATCGCCCGGCTTCCCGACAAGCTCAAGGTTCCGCTCATCCTGACCCAGCTGGAGGGGTTCAGCCAGCAGGCCGCGGCCGAGCAGCTCGGGGTCAGCGTCAAGACCATCGAGACCAGGATCTATCGCGCCCGGCGCCGACTTGCCGGCGAACTCGGCGATCTGGAAATTTGAGCGATCGCGAGGGATAGACGCCTGCGCTGCGTATACGTCATCGCAGGCCCTCCCTTGACCCTCCCTACGTGGGAAGCGCTATCCCTCCGCCAATGAGGACAGGACAACTTCGTATGCGACGCCGCCGCGACATCGACCTGGATCGCCGCAAGGTCCTGAAGGGGACCGCCGTCCTTGGGGGCGGCGCCGCGCTGAGCGCGCTGCTGCCGGCATGGGCGTGGAGCGCGAGCCCTGGCGTCGCTTCGACCTTGCCGACGCTTTCGGGCGAGGAGATCAAGCTCACGATCGGCCACACGCCCATCTCCATCGACGGCAAGCGCAGCCACGCCGTGACCATCAACGGCACGGTGCCGGGCCCGCTGATCCGTCTGAAGGAGGGCCAGAACGTCCGCATCGCGGTCACCAACACGTTGGACGAAGACACCTCGATCCACTGGCACGGCCTGCTCGTGCCCTTCCAGATGGACGGCGTGCCGGGGGTCAGCTTCCCGGGCATCAAGCCGGGCGAGACCTTCGTCTACGAGTTCCCGGTCATCCAGTCGGGCACCTACTGGTACCACAGCCACTCCAGCCTGCAGGAGGCGGAGGGGCACTACGCGCCGATCGTCATCGAGCCGGCCAAGCCCGATCCGGTCGCCTACGATCGGGAGCATGTCATCGTGCTCTCCGACCACAGCGAGATGCACCCGCACCTGATCTTCAAGCGCCTGAAGCAGATGGGCGGCGTTTTCAATTACCAGCGTCAGACCTTGGCGGGCCTTCTCGCGGGCAAGGACCAGACCCTTCAGGAGCGGATCGAGTGGGCCAAGATGCTCATGGATCCCACCGACATCTCCGACGTCACGGGCGCCGTGATGACCTTCCTCGTGAACGGCCACGGCCCGAAGGACAACTGGACGGCGCTGTTCACGCCCGGCGAGCGCGTGCGCCTGCGCTTCGTCAACGCTGCGGCCCAGATGATCTTCAACGTCCGCATCCCCGGCCTGAAGCTCACGGTGGTCGCCGCCGACGGCCAAAACGTACGCCCCGTCGAGGTGGACGAGTTCCAGATCGGCAACGCCGAGACCTACGACATCATCGTCCAGCCCACAGAGGACCGGGCCTACACGCTCGTCTCTGAAGCTATCGACCGCTCCGGCATGGGCCGCGCGACGCTCGCCCCGCGGCCGGGCATGAGCGCCCCCGTGCCCCCACTGCGGGAGCGGCCGATCCTGACCATGAAGGACATGGGCATGGACATGTCGGCGCACGGGGGACACGGCGCCATGGCCGGCATGGACCACGCCAACATGCCGGGAATGACGCCGGCGCCCGCCGCGGCCGACCACGCCAACATGCCGGGAATGACGCCGGCGCCCGCCGCGGCCGACCACGCCAACATGCCCGGGATGGATCACGCCGCCATGACGGCGATGTCCACTTCGCCCCCGCCTGGGATGGCGCCGCCGCGGGCGAGGGGCTCGGACGTCATGGGCGACATGGCGGGCATGGACATGAACATGCTGGACTGGTCGAAGGCACCCCAGATCAAGAAGGGGCCGGGCGTGCAGATGATCTCGCCCATGCCGATGGATCGCACCGGCGAGGCTGGCCTGGGCCTCGAAAGCGTGGGGCACCGGGTCTTGGTCTACAAGGACCTGGTGGCCCTGGAGCCGAACCCAGACCCGCGGGCGCCGGAGCGGGCGGTGGAAATCCGCCTGACCGGCAACATGGAGCGCTTCATGTGGGGCTTCGACGGCTGGAAGTTCAGCGAAGGGCCGCCGCCCTATTCGTTCCGGACAGGCGAGCGCGTGCGCATCACCCTGGTGAACGACTCGATGATGACCCACCCGATCCACCTGCACGGGCACTTCTTCGAACTCGTGCATGGGCCTGTCGGTCATCTGCCCCGCAAGCACACGGTCAATGTGGCGCCCGGCGGGAAGGTGAGCTTCGACATCACGGCGGAGGCCGGCGACTGGGCCTTCCACTGCCACATGCTCTACCACATGCACGCGGGCATGTTCCAAGTGTTCAAGGTGCGCCCGATGCAAGGAGCGGCGGCATGATGCGCCCGGCCCTAATCGCCCTGCTTCCCGCCGCCATCGCGGCGCCCGCGCTGGCGCAGGACCCCCACGCGGGCCACCAGATGCCGGCCGCCCCTGCGTCCTCGGCATCCCGCGCCGGGACCGCGGACCCCCACGCCGGTCACCAGATGCCCGTCGCCGCGCCGCAGCCGGCGACCAACGCCCCTGCCGATCCGCACGCAGGCCATCAGGCGCCGCCGGCGCCGGCCGCCGTCGACCCTCACGCGGGGCACGCGGCGCCGCCGGACCCCGCGGATCCTCATGCGGGGCACACGAGCGCGCCCCCAACGGGCGCCGCGGCCGATCCTCACGCGGGACACGCCATGCCCGCGCCCGCGGACCCACACGCGGGGCACGCAACGGGCGCCTCCGGGGGCGCTCAGACCGGCGCCGATCTGCCGGTGGGCGCCGCCGCCGCCCCCGCTGTGATCCGCGACAACCTGGCCGACGCGGTCTTCGGCGCGGCGCCAATGCAGCGCGCCCGCTCGATCCTCGCCGAGGAACACGGCGGCGGACGCGCCTCGAAGCTGCAGGCCGACCTTCTCGAGTGGTCGCCGAAGGGCGACGGCTACAGCTGGGAAGTCGAGGGGTGGGTCGGCGGCGACATCAACCGCTTCGCCTTCAAGACCGAAGGCGAGGGGGCCTCCGGCAAGGGCGTCGAGGCCGCCGAAGTGCAGCTTCTCTATTCCCGCGCCGTCGCCCGCTACACCGACGTTCAGGTGGGCCTGCGCTACGATTTCGAGCCCCGCTCCCGCGCCTACCTGACCGTCGGCGCCGACGCCATGTTCCCCTACTGGTTCGAGGCGGAGGCGGCCCTGTTCCTGTCCGACAAGGGCGACCTCTTCGCCCGGGTGGAGGGAAGCTACGACTGGCGGCTCACGCAGCGACTGATCCTGCAGCCGCGCGCCGAGCTGGAATTCGCCGCCCAGGACACCCCGGAGGCGGAGACGGGCTCAGGCCTCTCCACCGCCGAGCTCGGACTGCGGCTCCGGTACGAGATCCGCCGCGAGTTCGCCCCCTACGTCGGAGTGGCCTACGAGCGGTCCTTCGGGGACACCGCCGATTTCGTCCGGGCCCACGGAGAGAAGGCGGAGTCGACGCGATTCGTGGTCGGGCTGAGGGCTTGGTTCTAAGGGTGCGTTCGCGTCCCGAGGTGAGCGCGCAAGCCAGAAGGAGGCGGGAAACGATGGATGAGTCTCACGGTCATGTCGCGGCCATGAGCGAGAAGACCATGAAACATCACTATGTGATGCTCGCGGTGAACCTCGGCTTGAGCTTGCTGGTCATGTACTTGGCCATGTTCGCGATGATCTTCTCCTGGGGGGAGTTCATCCAGAACATCAACTTCCTCTACATGGCGCTGGTCATGTGGGCGCCCATGGCGGTCATCATGTTGCTGACCATGCGGTCGATGTACATGAACCGGAAGCTGAACGTGGTCCTGCACGTCGCCTTCGTGGCGATCTTCGTCCTCGCGCTGATCGGCATCCGGGCGCAGGGTTTGGTCGGGGATCGGCAGTTCGTGCAATCCATGATCCCGCACCATTCCGGCGCGCTCTTGATGTGCAAGGAAGCCGCCTTGAAGGACGCGGAGCTTCGCGAGCTCTGCTACGGCGCGAATGGGATCATGGAATCCCAAAAGCGGGAGATTGCGCAGATGAAGGCGATCCTGAAGCGGCTGTAGGACCAGGCGCCCTTGACCCTCCCACTGTGGGAAGCTCCATCTAGCGTGGCGAGGCGATCAAGAAGGAGATTCCGATGCTTCGCTATCACGTCAGCGACATGAGCTGCGGCCACTGCGTCCAGGCGATCACCGAGGCCGTAAAAGGCGTCGATCCCTCGGCGGAGGTCACCGTGGACCTTGCCGCCAAACGGGTGGATGTGAGCGGAGCCCTTTCGGGCGAAGCCGCAGCCGCGGCCATTCGTGACGCAGGCTACACGCCCCTTGCCGCCGGCGCCGGGGCTGGTCCCGCGAAGGCGGGTTGCTGCGGCAGCTGCTAACGGCGCGCGCCGGGACGGACGACCGTCCGTCCCGGCTCGGCTCCGGCTCAGAGCGCCGCCGGCGGCGGCAGCGTGCCGAACCAGGCCACCAGGGCGAGGACCGCTAGCCCGAAGGCCGTTTCGACCACCAGGCTCCGGCGCAGGGCGGCCACGGCGACGTCGAGCCCCTCCGGCGCGCCGAGCGCCGCCCTCAGGGCTGGCGTGAGCCGATAGCGGTTGGCGGCCGCCAAGCCGAGCATGCCGAGGAACAGCAGGATCTTGAGGCTGAGAAGCCGGCCGTAGGGGGTGGTCCATAGGCCTTCGATGCGGTCGAGGCCCACAAGGATGGCTCCGTTCACCGCGCCGGTCATCACCAGGACGGCCACCACCAGCGAGCCGACGCCGGAGAACCCATGGAGCGCGCGGTGGAGGGCGGTCGCTTCTTCAGAGCTTCGCCGGCGCGCAAGCAGCAGGAACAGGAACGCGGCCAGTGCGCCGATCCAGACGGCGGCCGCCCAGCTGTGCAACACGTCCGAGATCAGGTGGATGCGCCCCATCGCGCCTTCGGTGGCGGCCCCGTGACCCATCCAGGCGAGGCTCGCCACGGCGACGGCGCCCAACGCCGCGACGGCGCTCCAACTGCCGCGTGACGGCCTGAGGGCCAGCACCAGGACGCACGCCGCGACCGCGGCGCAGGCGCGCACGACGGCCGCCTTGCCGAGCCCCATGGCGGTGACCAGGGCGGCGAGGGTTTCCGGGTTGAAGGCCTCCGACGCCGAGCCCGCCAACAGGCTCGCGTGGACTGGCAGCGACAGCAGGGCGGCCGCGGCCAGCAGCGCGGCGGCGGCAGCGATGAGGCCGCGGGCCCAAGGCGCCTCGCCTGCGGAGCCCGCGCCGCGTCGGGGGAGGGCGTGGATGAAGAAGAGCGATGATCCCAGGAGGATCATCGCTCCGCCATACTGCAGCAGCCTTAGGGCGACGACCGCAGAGTCCAGCACGTCAGCCGACCTTGAAGGCGACTTCGCCGCTCATCTTGTGCCCGTCGCCCGTCGCGGCGGACCAGATGATCTTGTAAGCGCCCTTGGTCAGCGCGGCTTGCGGCGCGCCGGTGATGCTCTTGCCGTCCTTGGAGACAGCCGTCTTGACGGCGACCTTCATGCCCCCGTGCTCGGGCATGGTCAGTTCGAACTTCGAAAAGGCCGGGATCAGCTTCTCATTGAAGGTAAGCGTGATCGCCTTCGGCGGCGCCGAGAGGGTCGCGTTGGCGGCGGGGTCCGAACTCACCAGGCGGGCGTGGGCCCAGGCCGGGCTGGTCGCGGCCAAAGCGACGGTCCCGGCCAGGGCGGCGATGGTTTGGAACTTGAACGTCATGAGGCAGTCCTCTTCTTCTCGACACCAGGAAATACGCACCCAACGGCGCGAACCCTCAGATCGGCGACGGAGCCGTTCGTTGCGGCGCCGGGCGAAGTCGAACCCTTCACCTTCCAATAGTGGGAAGGTCAAGTTGGTTTCCGATCAAGGTCTGGCTGTGCAACCTGGCGGAGAGTGGAGCATTCGCCGCACCAGCTTCGCGCGATCCGGTGTTCTGCCTTGCCCTTCGAACTTGCTGATTTCGGAGGCACGCGGCAGCGCGTTCGCAACGAAATTAGCGAGCGGTTAAGAAAGCGAGGCTCTGCTCAATATTCGCCGGCATGCGGGCATGTTCTTCTCTCCAGCCTGGCCGAACCGCGTTTCGCGGCCCGTCCCCCGACGCGGACGCGCAATTCTTCTCTGCGGCGCGGCAGCTCTTATGTATATACATGACTTGACAGTCCCCGACCGCCGACCGGACAAATTCGCCGTCGACGGAAGATCGCGACCTGAGCGCGGCCCGCGGCGCGGGAACAAGGGGGTAGTCATGAACCGGATTTCGAAAGGGTTGCTGTTCGCGAGCGCCTGCGCCTCGCTCGGCCTGGTTGGGACCGCAGCCGCGGCGCAACAGACCGGGGGCGCTGCTGTGGACGAGGTGGTCGTCACGGGGAGCCGCATCAAGCGGGCCGATATCACCGGCGTCGGCCCGGCGACCGTCGTCACCGAGGAGGCGATCGCCCGGACCGGCGTAATGAATGTCGAGACGCTGCTTCAGCGTCTGCCGGCGTCGGCCGGCAACGCCGGCAACCAGACCAACGCCTACTGGACGGGCAACGGCTGGGGCACCGCCCAGGTGAACCTGCGCGGGCTCGGCATCAACCGGACGCTGGTCCTGCTGAACGGTCGGCGGGTGGTGTACGGCGGCACCGGCGCCAACAGCGCCGTCGACCTCAACACCATCCCCACCGGCATGATCGCGCGCATGGACGTCCTGAAGGACGGCGCCTCGGCGATCTACGGCGCGGACGCGGTCGCGGGTGTGGTCAACATCATCACCCGCACGGACTTCGAAGGCGTGCAGGTCACCGGCAAGTACGGGGTCACCGACGAGGGCGACGGCAACGAGTATGCCGTCGATGTCTTGTGGGGCCTCCGCGGCGACCGTGGCGGCTTCACCGCCGGCGTCAGCTACCAGAAGATGGATCCGGTCAACATGGCCGACCGCGAGCCCTGCGGTCTCGGCGAGGTGGGCGGCCAACTCGTGTGCGTCGGCAGCGCCGCGACGATCGGCGGCCGTGCGGTCCTGCCCAACGGCCAGCAGATCAACTTCAACCAGACGCCCGGGGGCAACGGCAACTTCTTCGAGCCGTACAGCGCGGCGAAGCACAACTTCAACTCCAACCCGTTCCTTAACGCGGTGAGCGCGCTGGAGCGGGTTAGCGTCGGCGTGTTCGGCGACTACGACCTGACCGACAATATCGAGCTCTTCGGGGAGTTCCTGTTCACGCACCGCGAGACGGGGCAGATCGCCACGCCCGGCTCGCTCCGGAACCTGACCATCACCGCCAACAACTCGACGAACCCCACCGGCCAGGAGCTCCTGCTCATCCAGCGGCGGCTGGCGGAGCCCGGCCCGCGCGAGTTCTTCCAGGAGACCGACACCTGGCGCGGCGTGGCCGGCCTGCGCGGCGACCTCGGCGAGAAGTGGTCCTGGGAAGTGGCCGGCAACTTCGGCCGCACGACGGGTATCGATGGCTCCACCAACATCGCCAACCTGGAGCGGGTGCGGAACACCATCGCCGCCTGCGTGCCGGGATACACCGGCACTGCCCCCTGCGCAGACTATCTCGGCTACGGCGACCTGACCCCGCAGGTGCTGGACTACATCCTGTTCACGATGCGCGACACGGGCGGCAACGAGCAGGCCAGCGTCACCGCCGACATCACCGGGACGCTCTTCGATCTGCCGGCCGGCCCGCTGGGCGTGGCCGCGGGCGTTGTCTACCGGGAGGAAAAGGGCTGGCGCGACCCGGACGCCCTGACCGTCCTCGGCGTCGCCAACACCAATCAGCAGGACCCGATCTCGGGTTCGGTGAACACCAAGGAGGCTTATGTCGAGCTTTCCGCCCCGCTCATCGCCGACATGCCCTTCGCCGAGCGCATCGAGCTGAACGGCGCCGTCCGCTACTCGGACTACAACCTGTTCGGCGACAACATCACCTACAAGCTCGGCCTCGACTGGACGGTGATGGAAGGCCTGCGCCTGCGAGCCACCTACGGCACCGGCTTCCGCATCCCGAGCGTCCCTGAACTGTTCGGCGGGGTGGCTGAGGGCAACCTGACCACGACGGACCCCTGCAGCCGTTACTCCACGAGCGGGAACGCCACCCTGATCGCCAACTGCCAAGCCTCGGGCGTGCCGGCCGGCTACGTCCAGCTCGGCAACACGGTGCTGACCACGGTCGGCGGCAATCAGAACCTGCAACCCGAAGAGTCCGAGAACCTCACCCTCGGCGCAGTCTTCCAACCGGAATTCGTGCCCGGTCTGTCGGTCACCGTCGACTACTTCGACATCCAGATCAAAGACGCCATCCGCAACATCCCGGGCTCCACCAAGCTCGCGGTCTGCTACGCCAGCCCGAACCTCTCGCACCCGTTCTGCGGTCCGGAGCACTTCACGCGCAGTACGCGCACCGGCGAAGTGAATTTCCTCTCTTCGCAGCCGACCAACGCCGGCAAGGAGACCATGAAGGGTGTGGACTTCGGCGTCCGCTACGCCTTCGACGTGGCGCACCTGCGGGCCGACCTCGACTGGAACACCACGTACCTGGCGAAGTACGAGGTGATCCCGTTCCAGGGCGCCGACCCGATCATCTTCGACGGCTACATCGGCGGCGGCAACGGCGGCTATCCGCACTGGCGCTCGAACGCCAGCCTGACGGTCTCCGACGTCAACTGGAACGCCACCTGGTCGGTGCAGTGGATCGGCAAGGCGAAGGACTTCAACGCCTCGCCCGGCGACATCGGCGACGAGACGCCGAACGTCTTCTACCACAACGTCCAGTTCGCCTACCGGCTGAGCGAAAAGGCCAATGTTGCGGTGGGCGTCGACAACGTGTTCGACCGGGACGCCCCGTTCATCCAGAGCTGGACCGACGCCAACACCGACACCATGACCTACGACCTGTTGGGTCGTAAGGGCTACGTCCGCCTGCAGTACACGTTCTAGCGGACGTAGATCGGGACGCCGGGGAGGGGCCCCACCTCCCCGGCGTCCGTCTTTCCAGTCGAGAGTCACCATGCGGCTGCCCGCCCTCGCCCGAACGACACACAAGTGGTTCGCCCTGATCCTGGCGATCCAGGCGGTGTTCTGGACGCTCAGCGGCGTCTACATGACCGCCGTCCACATCGACATCATCCATGGCGACCGGCTGGTCCGAGCGCAGGCGCCGCAGCCGATCACGCTCGCTGGGCTCATGGAGCCGGCGCACCTCGCGCCGGGCCTGAGGAGCGCGCGCCTGGAGAGCCAGCTGGGCCAGCCTGTCTATGTCGTCGAAGCCGAAGGCGGGAAGGCCCTGTACGACGCGAGGACCGGGCAAAAGCTCTCGCCGCTGAACGAGGCGGCGGCGCGCGCCCGGGCCAAGGCCCTGTTCGCTGAGGACGGGGATGTCGTCAGCGCCGAGTTGCTCACCAAGGCGCCTCTGGAGATTCAGACCCGTCCGGTGCCCATCTGGCGCGTGGAGTTCGAGGGCGCCTGGCGCCCGACCTTCTACATCTCACCGTACACGGGTGAGTTGGTGTCGCGGCGGCACGATCTGTGGCGCACCTTCGACTTCGTCTGGATGTTCCACATCATGGACTACGACGACCGTCAGGACGTGAACAACATCCTGATCCGCATCTTCACCTGGATGGGCGTCGCCACCGCCGCGACCGGCGGGTGGCTGCTCCTCTACAGCTTCCGCCGCAAGCGGCGGGTCCGAAAGGCCGCGGCATGACCTGGTCGCCGATGTACCTGATCCGCTGGCTGCACAAGTGGTTCGGCCTGGTCCTGGGCTTGCAGTTCCTGCTGTGGGCGCTCAGCGGCGCCGTGATGGCCCTGCTCGACCACCACAAGGTCTCCGGCGAGCACGCGTTGGCCCCGCCGGCCGAAATCCCCGCAGCCGCATCGCTGCTGCCGCTGGCGCGGGTGACCGACGCCGCAGGTCAGCCGATCACCAAGCTGAGGCTGAAACCGCTCTACGACAGCTGGGTCTATGAAGTGACGACGCCCGGCGGGGTCAAGATCCTCAACGCCTCCACAGGCGAGCCGATCGCGATCGACGCCGGCAAGGCGCGCGAGCTCGCCGTCGCCGGCTTCACCGGCTACGAGCCGCCGAAGTCCGTCACCTACGTGGCCAAGCCCACGCTGGAGACCCGGGACCTTTCCTTGCCGGTATGGCGTGTGGAGTTCGCGGACAAGGAGCGCCATGCCCTGCTGGTGTCCGCGACGACGGGTGAGGTCCTTGCGGCCAAGAACGATACATGGCGGCTGTGGGACATCGCCTGGATGCTGCACATCATGGATTATGACGACCGGCAGAGCTTCAACCATCCGCTGATCGTCACCCTGGGGACCGGCGCTGCCTGGCTCGCGCTCAGCGGCCTGATCCTCCTCTTCCGCAGTTTTCGCCGTTCGGACGTGGCCTGGATCCTGGACCCGCTGGAGCGGATCGCCGAGCGTCGACGCGCCAAACGAACCGCTTCGCTTCCGGCCGCAGCCAAGGACAGCCGGCCGCAAGCTTGATGCGGGCGGCCGCAGGCGTAAGGCTGCGCTCTGCCGGCGCAATCGGGAGCGAGTCCATGAATTCGGTGGCCGACCTCACGCTCCACAAGCGGATCCGGTCGGATATCTCCGAGCGGATTCTCTCCGGGGCTTGGCCCCCGGGTCACCGCATTCCGTACGAACATGAGCTGATGGCGGAATACGGTTGCTCCCGCATGACCGTGAACAAGGCGCTTGCGCCCCTCGCCGAGGCCGGGCTGATCGAGCGACGGCGCAAGTTTGGAACCTTCGTGGCCCGACCCAAGATCCACTCGGCTGTCCTCGACATCCCCGATATCCCGACCGAAGTGACGGGGCGCGGCGAGGTCTACGACTACGAGCTGCTGTTTCAGCGGGTCCGAACAGCGACCCTACGGGAGATGGAGGAGCTTGGCCTTGATCGCTCGGCACAGGTCCTCGTCCTGCGCAGCCTGCACCGCGCCGCGGGCCGGCCCTTCGCCCTCGAAGAGCGACTGATCAACCTGGAGACCGTTCCGGAGGCGGCCGACGTGGATTTCGGCGCCACCGCGCCCGGCAGCTGGCTGCTCAGCCATGTCCCATGGACGGAGGCTGAGCACCGGATCAGCGCCGCGAACGTGCCAAGGGCTGTCGCGACGGCGCTCGGCATCGAACTGATGGCGGCCTGCCTGGTCCTTGAGCGGCGCACGTGGCGAAGCGCTGACCGGATCACCCACGTCCGTCTGACGTTCCCGGGCGAAGCCTATGACCTCGTGGCCCGCTTCGCACCGCAGGGCGGACTATCTGCCAGCTGACGCCTAGCGGTCAGCGGTAGAGGCGTCAGAAGACCTGACGTAGCCTTGAGCGTGTGGCCGAGTTCCTGGCGCGGCAGGACCAGATAGGGTCAAGGTGGTTAGCGCTGAAGGCCGAGGGCCTGGATAGGCGGAACCTGGCGCGGCCTGAGGTGGAAATCCTGCGCCCGTTGCCGGAGGGCAGCCTAACGCACGAACAGGTCCGCTAACGTCGAGGAGGGGAACGGCTTCCCCTGCGTCGGAGCCGAAGCCGTCTCCGCCGACCCCTTCGAGCGGGGGCTGCGCCCCCGCAACGCCCCCTAAAGGTGAGCGGCCGGCGGGCGTGCGCGGTCCCGCCGCTTGACCAGCGGCTCCTACGGGCCCGCCCCTTCGGGCGCGCGTTGCGCGCCGGCGGCCGCTCGACGGCGCGTCCCGCCGTGCAGCGCCTGGTGGCGCGCAGGCTCCTTGCAGCCTTCATTCGTCTTGGGCCGCCTGCGGCGGCCGTGGCTTAGGGCTCCGCCCTCGGCGCGCTTCGGAGCGGCTTCCGCCCAGCTTCGGTCCCTCGCTCGGGCGGCAGGAGGGCAGGGCCGTCAGGCCCTGCAGCCGGTTCCCCGCGAAGCCGCCCCTCCGCTTGCACACCCGGTCTCGCCGACGGGCAAGGCCGCAGGCGCGGCGTGCGCCTGCAACCTGCCCCAAGGAGCAAACCCATGAACGCCCAGGCTGTGATCGAGTCCGGTTCGGTGCTCGACATCCCTCTCAACAAGCTCAAGAAGTCGTCCAAGAACGCCCGGAAGACCCCGCATGGCGAGGCGGCCATCGAAGCGCTGGCGGCCTCCATCGCCGCCAAGGGCCTCCTGCAGGCCCCAGTGGTGGAGCCGGAAACGGGCGAGGACGGGGAGCCCACCGGCTTCTATCTGGTGACCATCGGCGAAGGGCGGCGGCTGGCGCTGCTCTTACGCGCCAAGCGCAAGGAAATCCGCAAGACCGAGCCGGTGCGCTGCGTGGTGGACACCGCCAACGACCCGCACGAGATCAGTCTCGACGAGAACGTCACCCGCACCGACATGCACCCGGCCGACCAGTTCGAGGCCTTCAGGCGGCTGAGCGACGAGCGCGGCTTGAGCGCCGAGGACATCGGCGCCCGGTTCGGGGTGTCGGCCCATGTGGTGCGCCAGCGCCTGCGGCTGGGGGCCGTCTCGCCCAAGCTGATGGCGATCTACCGCGAGGACGGCCTGACCCTGGACCAACTGATGGCCTTCGCCGTCAGCGAGGACCATGAGCGCCAGGAGCAGGTCTACGACCAGCTGTCGTGGAACCGCTCGGCGGCGCTGATCCGCCGCGCCATGACCGAGGCCAAGGTTCCGGCGACCGACCGCCGCGCGGTGTTCGTGGGCATGGATGCGTATGCGGCGGCGGGCGGCCAGACCCTGCGTGACCTTTTCACCGAGGACGGCGGCGGTTGGCTGGAAGACGCCGCCCTGCTGGATCGACTGGCGAGCGAGAAGCTGGAGGCGATCGCGGCCGAGGTGCGCGAGCGGGAAGGCTGGAAGTGGGCCACGGCCTGCCTGGACTACCCGCACGGCCATGGCTGGCGGCGGGTGTATCCGAGGCCGGTGGAGCGGGCCGCGGACGAGGCGGCGCAGATCGCGGCGCTCTCGGAGGAATACGACGCTCTGGTCAGCCAGTGGGACGCGGTGGAGGACCTGCCGCCCGAGGTGGAGGCGCGATTCAAGGAGATCGATGCGGCGCTGGACGTCTTCGGCGACGGCACGGCCTACGATCCCGACGAGGTCGCGCGCGGCGGGGTGTTCGTGGTTCTCGGCCACGACGGTCAGGCACGTATCGAGCGGGGCCTGATCCGGCCCGAGGACGAGGCGCCGGAGCCGAGCGCCGAAACGGAGGCGGACGGGGAGGGAGGCATCGCCGAACCGGGACACGACATCGGGACCGTGGACGACGAGCCCGAGTACGAGGGTGTGGCGCCGCTCTCCGAGCGACTGGTTCTGGACCTCACGGCCCACAAGACCATGGGGCTGCGCGATGCGCTTGCCGCTAACCCGACCCTGGCGCTCACGGCGCTCGTGCACGCCCTGGCGCTCAAGACCTTCTACCCGCCTTACGACCAGTCCTCCTGCGTGGAGGTGAAGCTGGTGTCGGCCTATCTGGACGGCCACGCCCCCGGCGTCAGCGAGAGCCCGGCAGGGCGGCGGATCGCGGAGCGGCATGAGGGCTGGGCGCAGCGCTTGCCGCGCGAGAGCGGCGACGCCTGGGGCTTCGTGGCAGGCCTGGACGGGGGCGAGCTTCTCGACCTGCTGGCGCACTGCGTCAGCCTGGGGGTCAACGCGGTGCGCAACCCCATGGACCGCAAGCCGGGGGCTTGGGCGCACGCCGAGGTGCTGGCGCAGGCGGCGGGCCTGGATATGACCCGCACCTGGGCGCCCACGGTGGCGAGCTATCTCGGCCGGGTCACCAAGCCGCGCATCCTCGAAGCGGTGCGGGAGGCGGCCGGCGACGACGCCGCCGAGCGGATCGCCGGGCTCAAGAAAAGCGAGATGGCGGACGCCGCAGAGCCCCTGATCGCCGGAACCGGCTGGGTGCCGCCGCTGCTGCGGACGGCGCAGGTCGAGGCCGCGCCCGAGGCTGTGCCCATGGCTGCGGAATAGTCAGCGTTCCGACCTTTGAAGCCCACGCGGGTTGGCCCGCGTGGGCTTTGTCTTTGTCCGCTCAGGCGTTGTCGGTGTCGCGCCCGTCCGGCTCCTTGGCGACGCCCTTGAACGGGGTTCCGTCGTCCTTCACCGACATCAGCTGCCCGGTGCGCTCGTCGCGCTTCTGCCAATTGCCGTCGGGGCGCTGAAACTGCGTCCGTCCCGTCACGGCCCCCCGCCGATACCCGTCACCTGTGTTCTTCGCCATGCTGGCCTCCGTCAGAACCCAAGGTGAACGTCGGGGCGGCCAAGCTCACGTTCAATACAGCCAAGCTAGCCAAGTTGTCGCAGGTCAGGACCGCCTCAAGGCCAAGGCGGAAGCGAGGTCCTGGTCGAGGCCATCACCCCCGTCCTGGAGGAAGGCGACTTCGGCCCTCGGTTGCCAGGTCACCGTTTCCAGGTCGGCCGGCGCCCCGGCGGGAATCTCCGCAGGCTTTCCGAACAGGTGCACCAGCAGGCTGTCCATGCCCGCGCGCATAGCCCACTCCCAGCGGGGATGGCCCGCATCAGCCTCGCGGTTGATCGCCGCCGACAGGCCGAGGTGCAGCACCTCATAGGCGCCGCTGGGGGGGCGCCGGGCGAAGGCGAAGAGGCCCGCGGTCCGCATGAACCGGCCATCGTGGTGGCCGAGCGCCAGGAACGGCGCGCGCCGATGAAGATGTCGCCCATCACTGTCCTCCGCGGAAAGAACATAAGCGGAACTAACATTTGGTGGCGAGTCTCCTTTGTGAAGGTCGCGGGTCCGCCGGGTAGGGGAGGTCCCGAGGTGCAGCCGACCAGCTCCCGACCTCAAGCCGCCGCCCACGCGGCCTCCGATGTCTTGATCACGGCCGAGGGGGAGGGGCTTCGCCCCCGGACCGGCCGGCAACGCCGGCGCGCGACTTCTTTCCCCTGCCGGCTTCGCCGTCATTCCTCGCGACACAAACAAGTCGCGCGCCGCCGTCCTGCGCTGCGCTTCGGGCGTGCCGCTGCCGGCCGGTCCGCCCCTCGGCTCCGGATCGCCATCGAGGCCGCGATGGGCGCGGCCCGGAGGACGACAGGAGACTTCCCATGGCCACCATCGGCACCTTCCATAAGCAGGCGGACGGCAGCTACGCCGGCGCCATCAAGACCCTCAGCCTCAACGTCAAGGCCGCCCAGTTCCGGGCTTCGGAAACGGACAACGAGAAGGGCCCCGACTTCCGCATCTTCGCCGGCCAGACCGAGTTCGGCGCGGCCTGGAAGAAGACCTCCCGCGAGAACCGGGACTACCTCTCCGTCAAGCTCGACGACCCCAGCTTCCCGGCCCCGATCTACGCCTCTCTGGTCGACGCCGAGGATGGCTACGCCCTGATCTGGTCGCGCAGCCGCGCCGCCGACTGAGCTCCCGCGCCGCCGCCGCCCCGGACCGCCGGGGCGGCGCCCCTTCCCGAACAATCCAAATCCAAAGGAGCCCGCCATGTCGCGCGCGCCCGAACACACTCGCCCAGACCTCTACAGCCGCGTCACCGCCCAAATCATCGAAGACCTGCAGCGGGGCGTCCGCCCCTGGACCAAGCCTTGGTCCGCCGAACACCTGGCCGGACGCATCACCCGGCCGCTCCGACACTGCGGCCAGCCGTACAGCGGCATCAACGTCGTGCTGCTCTGGGCCGACGCGGTCGCCAAGGGCTTCTCGGCGCCCATCTGGATGACCTTCCGCCAGGCCTTGGAGCTCGGCGCCCACGTCCGCAAGGGCGAGCGCGGCTCCACCGTCGTCTACGCTAACCGGCTGAGGCGCACAGAGATCGGCGACGACGGCCGCGACGTGGAGCGCGAGATCCCGTTCCTGAAGGCCTACACCGTCTTCAACGGTGCGCCGTAACGGCGGAAGTATTGGGAGTGTCACGATGAGTGAATGAGCTTGCTGGTTATGGCTCATGCCCGCCGAACTAACCTCGGTCAGCAATGACTGAAACTCCGAAAGGAGCGGGGGAAAGTAGCATGTTCGGAAAAGGCCCGAATCGCCAAAGTCGTTTGCGGCGCGGAGGGTCAGGGCAAGACGTGCATGGCGAAAGCTAGACTGCCTGAACCCTAGTTTGCAGCGGCTAACGACCGGAGCGGTGTCGCAGGACGACTGACGCGGCATCTCGGATGGAATGAGGACAGGGCGTTGAGGTCCTCCAAATCCCGGCTCGCCGGGAGAACCAGCCTATCCGACGCATCCTTCATCGAAGGGGCAAGTGAACGAACGGGGCGCCTAAACACGTCGTATCTCCCGCTTCCGTAATTACGGGATGCCCTGCAGCTGGCGTCGCCTCGGCGGCGGCCTGTATGGGCACGGAGCCGCCATATTAGCCAAACGCCCGGCGTAACGGCCGGGACAGCCGGTGCGAAAGCGCCGGATGGTCGCCGACATAAGTGCGGGGCGACCCGCGCGAAACTCCCAGCGATCAGGTGAAGGGCGGCAGCGACTGCGATCCAACGACTTCAGAGGAGGCGTGCTAATGCTGCCGAATACCATCGAAAAGGCCGTTGGATCACTCCCGACCGTTGTCAGGTCGGGTCGGCGGGTCAATGGACTCTTCCGCCTAATGAAGGCCCCGCTCCTCTGGGAGATGGCCTATCAGAAGATCGCCCCGAACAAGGGGGCGATGACGCCGGGCGTCGATGGCGAAACCTTTGACGGCTTCTCGCCGGAAAAGGTGCGCGCGATCATCGACCGGCTGGCGGACGGGACCTATCGACCCTCACCGGTGCGTCGGGTTTACATCCCGAAAGCCAACGGCAAGAAACGGCCGCTTGGCGTACCGACCACGGAGGACCGTCTGGTCCAGGAAGTGGTCAGGACCCTTCTGGAGCAGATCTATGAGCCGCTGTTCTCGCAGCGCTCTCATGGGTTCAGGCCAGGGCGATCCTGCCACACCGCCTTGGAGCATATCCGGGCGGTCTGGACTGGGGTGAAGTGGCTGGTCGATGTCGATGTGGTCGGGTTTTTCGACAACATCGATCATGACGTTCTCATGGGTCTGCTGGAAAAGCGGATCACGGACCGGCGCTTCATCGCGCTGGTGCGTGGGATGCTCAAGTCGGGCTACGTCGAGAACTGGGTCTTCCACAAGACCTACAGCGGCACGCCTCAGGGTGGTGTCGTCTCCCCGATCCTGGCGAACATCTACCTCCACGAACTCGACGAGTTCATGGAGGCGAAGGTCGCCAGCTTCACCCGGGGAGGCAAACGTGCGCCGTCGGTGGAAGGCCGGCGGATCATGAACCGCCTCACGCGCCTCCGTAAACAGGTGGATCAGCTTCGCGCCGACAGGGGCGAAGATGACCCGCAGATCACGTCCATGTTGGACGAGATCGGTCAGTTGAAGGCGGAACGCATGACCGTTCCGGCCACCGACGCGTTCGATCCGAATTACCGGCGGCTCCGCTACTGCCGCTACGCCGATGACTTCCTCATAGGCGTGGTCGGCAGCAAGGAAGAGGCCCGTCAGTTGATGGCCGAGGTCAGGTGACCTGCCCCCCGCCGGTCCCTCGATCATTATGAGAGCCCAGGGGGTTGGTAGCTGATCTCCAGCGCCGGCGGTAGCGGCCGGGCGGTGGAGCTGATCAAGTTGCGCAGCCGGCCGGCCGCGGGGTTCAGACGCACGGCTTCCGGGGTCAGTCCGCCGTGCGCCGAGTGCGGCCTGACGTGGTTGTAGTCGAGCCGCCAGCGCTCGATGACAGCCCGGGCCTCGGCGAGGTTGGCGAAGACCTCCTCGTTCAGGCACTCGTCGCGCAGCTTGCCGTTGAAGCTCTCGACGAAGCCGTTCTGCTGCGGCTTGCCGGGCGCGATGTAATGCCAGTCGACGCCGGTGCGGTTGGTCCATTCCAGCATGGCCCGGCTGGTCATCTCGGTCCCGTTGTCGCTAACGATGGTCGCCGGCCGGCCGCGCCGGGCGATCAGGGCGTCCAGCTCGCGGGCCATGCGATGGCCGCCGATCGAGGTGTCGACCACCAGCGCCAGCGCCTCGCGGGTGAAGTCGTCGACGATGCACAGGATCCGGAAGCGCCGGCCCCAGCTCAGCGTGTCGGCCACGAAGTCCAGGCTCCAGCGCTGGTTCGGCCCGTCCGGCAGCGCCATGGGCGCCCGCGTGCCGGTGGCGCGCTTGCGGCCGCGCCGCCTTCGCACCGCCAAGCCCTCCTCGCGGTACAGCCGGAAGAGCTTCTTCTTGTTCATGCTGACGCCTTCACGCTCGAGCAGGATGCCGAGCCGCCGGTAGCCGAAGCGGCGTCGCTCCGCCGCCAGGCCCCGCAGCCGGGCGCGTACCTCCGCATCGCCTGGCTGGGCCACGCGGCGCACTGTCTTCGGATCGACCTGGACCAGCCCGCAGGCGCGCCTCTGCGAGAAGCCGCGCTCCGCCATCAGGCGAAGCACGGCCTCCCGGCGCGCTGCAGGCCCGATCAGTTTTTTCCCAGCAGGTCCTTCAGCGCCGACACGTCGAGCATGGACTCCGCCAAGAGCTTCTTCAGTCGCCGATTCTCGTCCTCCAGCGTCTTCAGCTTCTGGGCATCCGACACGTTCATGCCGCTGTACTTCGCCTTCCACCGGTAGAAGGTCTGCTCGCTGATCCCATGCCGCCGGCAAACCTCCGCCGTCGGGCTCCCGGCCTCCTGCTCCCGCAGCACGCCGATGATCTGCGCCTCGTTGAACCTGCTCTTCTTCACGTCCGTCTCCTCAGGGTGACGGACTCTCACTCAAACCGAGGGATCAGGAAGGGGGCAGGTCACAGGACATTCCTGGCCGAGCACCTGAAGCTGACGGTCTCCGACGAAAAGAGCGGCATCCACAAGGCTTCGGACGGCGCACGCTTCCTCGGCTACGAGGTCTGCACCTCCACCAATCACAACCCGCATAGGGCGATATTCAAGGATCGCCCCACATTGCGGCGCGGCTTGGCGGATCGGCTGAAGCTTCGTGTGCCCAGGGACCGGGTGGTCGGCTTCGTGAACGGTAGGGGGTGGGGCGATTACGACGCCTTCCGCCCTCGCCAGCGTGCCGCCCTCACCTTGACCAGCGATGTGGAGATCGTCCTCGCGTTCAATGCGGAATGGAGGGGCTTCGCGAACTACTATGCGCTCGCCGATGATGTGAAACGGAAGCTCAACAAGGCCGGTTACATGGCCCTGATGAGCTGCCTGAAGACCATCGCAGCGAAACATAGGTCATCGGTTCCGAAGGTCGCCGCCCGTATGCGTGTCGGGACGGACTTCTACGTCCGGTTCAAAGTCGGTGATGAAGCCCGAGCGATCAAACTCTGGCAGTTGAAAGACCTCCGACGCGATGTGCGGACCTGGGGCGGCCTCGATATGTCGCCTTCACCGCAGTTCGTGTTCAGCAGGACCGAGATGGTCGAACGCCTTAATGCTCGCCAGTGCGAGCGTTGCGGCGGCACCGATCAGCCCTGCGAGGTCCATCACGTCAGACGGATCGCTGAGATGGAATACGCCGGGCTGCCCCGCTACATGCGGGCGGCGCGCCAGCGAAAGCGGGTAGTGCTGTGCAAGCCCTGCCACAGCGCCGTCCACGCCCATGAGCCGACCGACAAGCAGCGCATGGTAGCACGCAGTCGTGGAGAGCCGGATGCGCTGAAAGGTGCACGTCCGGTTCGGAGGGGGGCTGAGCCGCGTCCTCACTGAGGCGTCGCCAGCCTACCCTACTCGAGCAGATCGAGGGTCTGCCCGGTCACTTCCATGCGCTCGCCGAACCACAGCTGCAGCCGCAGCAGCGGATCGCCCACGCCGAGGCCTTCTTCCAGGCCCTGGGCGCCGACATCCGCCACGGCGGGAACAGCGCCTACTACGCCGTGGGCCCCGACTACGTGCAGTGCCCGCCCTTCGAGTCCTTCGTCGACCCGGAGAGCTACTACGCCACCCTGGCGCACGAGTGCACCCACTGGACGCGCCATCCGAGCCGCCTCGACCGCGACTTCGGCCGCAAGCGCTGGGGCGATCCGGGCTATGCACGGGAAGAGCTGGTCGCCTTATCTGGACAGTCTGCGCCGACTCACACGCTGCATTGAGAGGCGGATGCAGGGCGCGGCGCAGGCGGGCTCCAGGCCGGCCGCAGCGCTCCCAAGAAGCTGGCGGCGGCCGGCCTGGAGAGCGCCGTGACCAGGCCGCGCCGGCGCCGATGCAGGCTCCCTGAGGGGGTCCGGGGGAGTTTCGCCTGTGGACGAGCTTGCCGCGTCTTCGACGATCACGGTGCAGGAGCGGCGACCGGTGGAAGGTCTCGACACGCACGTGCCGATGATCCTGCGTGACGGCGCGCTCTACGATCCCGATCTCGACCGCTTCTTCCTCGATCTGCCGCTGAGCGGGGTGCCCTCGCGCCATTCGCTGCGCGCCTATGCCTACGACGTGGCGGTATGGGTCCGCTTCCTCGCCGCTGCCTGCGGCAAGCACGTCTGGGCGGCCGGCCGCGAGGACGTCGCCGGGTTCCACCGCGCGCGACGGCGCGAGGACGCCGGCACCCGGATCTCAGCGGCCTCCTGGAACCGCGCCGTGGCCGCCCTGGAGAAGCTCTACCGCTGGGGCGAGGCCGAGGGCCTTGTCGCCCAGACGCCGTTCACCCATCGCGCCATCTGGCGTCGCGGACACGCCGGCGGCCGCGGCCGGATGACCGGCCGCAACGACGCCTATGAGCGGGCGGCGAAGCGCGCCGACGTCCGCTTCGCCACGCTCGAGGACTATCGCCTGTTCCGCGACGTGGGTCTGCGCGGCCTTACGCTGGACGGGGGTGAGCGGCCGGGCGCGCGCGACCGCAACGGCGCGCGCAACGCGCTCTTCGCCGAGCTGCTGGTCACGACCGGGCTGCGGCTCGAGGAGGCGTCCTCGCTGTTCGCTGCCGAGCTTGCCGGCCTGGCTCCCGCTGCGGCGGCCGATCGGCAGGTCTGGCTGGAGCTGCCGCAGGGCCTCACCAAGGGCGAGCGCGGCCGGCGCGTTCTCATACCCCGCCGGTTTGTGCAGCAGCTGCTGCCCTATTTGGCGGTCGAGCGCGCCAGCGCCGTCACTAAGTTCCAGGCGCGATCCGGCTGGCGCGCCATCGAGCGGCCGATCTTCGCCCGCGCGATCGATCCGGGATCCCGCGTGCGGCTGCGCGACGGCGGATCGGTCTCGATGGACGCGCTGACGCCGGATGAGCGAGGTCGCCTCGTGCTCTGCGCCGAGGACGGCGCGCCGGCCGAGCCGGCGGCGCTGTGGCTGACCGAGGTCGGCCAGCCGGTGCGGCCTAACTCCTGGGAGGCCGTCTTCGCCCGCGCCTCGCGGCGCTGCGCCGAGGCCGGCAGGCCCATCCGGATCAGCCCACACCAGCTGCGCCACACCTTCGCGGTCCACATGCTCGCCATGCTGATCCAGCACCGGCTCGCCGAGGCTTCGCCTTCGGCCGGCCCGATGGCCGGCTACCGCGAGCTGCTCGGCGATCCGCTGCAGCAGGTTCAGCGCCTGCTCGGCCACGCCAGCCTCGCCACCACCTACATCTATCTCGACCACATCGCCTCGCGCGCCGACACGGTCGACGCCGCCGTCGAGGAGCTGCTGGCGCTCCTGCCCGCACGGCCGAGGGCGTGAGCGGCAGACCACGCAGGGGGCGCCGCGTCGGCTTCACCGCGGCCGACGGCGCCCGATCCGACGAGCCTGGCGATCAGGTCGCCGGCCTGCGGTTCACCATCATCGCCCAGGATGGCGGCGCGGTCCTAGTGGACTACACCGCCTTTCGACCACGACGCCTGGCGCTCGCCTTCGCGCGGGCGCTGCGCCGTCTCGCGGGTTCGGGCGGCCCGCTCGGAGTCCGCACGACGGTCAAGGCCTACGCGGTCACGCTCCCGCGCTTCTTCCAGTATCTGGCCGCGACAGACGAGCCGGTCGCCGGTCCGGAGGAGCTGCGCGGCCGCCACGTCGACGCCTTCGAGGCGTGGCTGGCGGCGCAGGGGCTCTCGCGCGTCCACCTGTTCACCGTCCTGGTGAAGGTGGTCTGCGCCTTGCGGCAGATCGCCGCCGACGCGCCGCAGGCCGTCGCGCCGGACCTGCGCGAGCGGCTGCGCTACATCAGCGCCCAGCCGTACGAGCGGCCCCAGCCGCGCGATACGCTGAGCCCGTTCGTGGCGCACCAGCTCCGCGACGCCGCCCGCGCGGACATCGTGAGCCTCGTGAGGCGGGTGCTCGCCGGGCCGCCGGCCGAGGCTGACCCGGGCCTGGGCAAGGTGCTCGCCGCGGCGCACGCCGTGATCGCCGCGCGCGGCGTGCTCACCCAGGAGGATCCGGAGTGGATGCGGCTCTACGGCGCGCGCTGGCGGCGCGGGTTGCAGAGCCCGCAGCTGAGCCACGACCTGCACGCCGCCCACCATCTCACCGCCGCGGACGTGGCGCCGTGCCTGGTGCTGCTGTCGCTGGAGACGGGCCTGGAGATCGAGTGCTGCAAGGGGCTCGTCGTCGATTGCCTGCGCAACGCGTCCGGCGGCACGGTAGAGATCGCCTATGTGAAGCGCCGCGCCCGCGGCGCCGAGCACAAGACCATCCGCGTGCGCGACGGCGGCTCCACCACGCCCGGCGGGCTCATCCGCCGCCTCGTCGAGCTCACCGCCGCGGCGCGGCGGCGCCATCCCAGCGACAGCCTCTGGGTCTACTACCGGTCCGGCGCGCTCACCGCCGGCGTCCGGCACCCCCGCGAGACGATCGACGCCTGGACCGCCCGCCACGGTATCGTCGACGACCAGGGCCGGCCGCTTCGGCTCGTCCTGTCCTCGCTGCGCAAGACCCACAAGGCGCTCTGGTACCTGAAGACCGAGGGCCGGATGGCTCGCTTCGCCGTCGGCCACACCGCCGAGGTGGCGGCACGGCACTACGCCGATATTCCCGCCCTGCGGCCGCTGCACGAGGCCACGGTGGCCGACGCCCTGGAGGAGGCGCTGGCGGGTCCGCGGCTGGTCGCGTTGGACGCGGCGGCGCTCGACGCCACCAGCGGCGCGCCTGATCCTTCGCCGCCCCCACATGATGCTGGCCCGTCGGCGCAGGACCTCTGGCTGGCGAGCTGCAACGGCTTCTACGCCAGCCCGTTCGGCGAGGCGGGGTCGCCATGCCCGACACCGTTCTGGGGCTGCCTCAAGTGCCGCAACGCAGTGATCACCGCGCGCAAGCTGCCGGCGATCCTGGGCTTCCTCGCCTTCGTGGAGGCCGAGCGGGCGGGGCTGGCCGTCGGCGACTGGGCCGCCAAGTTCGGCGAGGTTCACGCCCGGATCACCCGCCACATCCTGCCGGCGTTCTCCGACGCCGTCGTGGAGCAGGCCCGCGCGGCGCTCACCGACCGACCACCTGTGGCCTACCTGCCGCCGGAAGCCCGCGGGTGACCGCGCGCCCATCCCTCCAGCCGGCCGAGGAGTTCGACACCCGGCCGGTCCTGATGACGGCGCCGCTCCGGGCGGGTTTCCAGCGCGCCGATCTCTCCCGTTACGGCGACTCCGTCTGGGACCTCTCGCCCGCGGTGTTCCGCGAGAACGCCCGGCGCTGCCACGTGACGGTCCGCTTCGATGGCGTCGGCGATCCGGCTACGGCCGCCGCGCTTCGCGAGTACCTCCACACCCGGCTCAACGTCGCGCGGCCTGGCGGCCGCCCGGTGCTGCCGCCGGCCAGCGCGCGCGGCGCCTTCAACCGCTGCCGCCGGTTCTTGGCGTTCGTCACCGCCGAGCTCGGGTGTTGCGATCCCGGCCGGGCCGACCAGGCGCTGGCGGACCGCTACGCCAAGGTTCTCCGGGACGCAGGGCTCAGGCCTACCGCCATCTCGCACCTGCTGGAGGTCGTGTTCGATCTCTTCGCCCTGCGCGATCGGCTGCCGACCGCGCGGCTCGCCTTCGAGCCCTGGCCCGGCCGCTCCCCTGCGCTGGTCGCCGGCGTCAGGGGCGGCCCCGCCGAGAACCGCACGCCGCGCATTCCCGAGCCGGTCATGGCGCCGCTGCTCGCCTGGTCGCTGCGCTACATCGACCTGTTCGCCGCCGACATCTTCGCCGCCCGGGCCGAGCTGACCGGGCTCGAGCGTCGGCGCGACGCGCTCCTGCGCCAGGATGCGCCCCTGGCCGGGCTGGAGCGACGCCGGCGCCGGCGCGAGCGCCTGGCGGCCTTTTTCGACCAGCGGCGCGCGGAGGGCCGCGGCGTGCCGATCTGGACGAGCGCCCACAACGGCATCTGGCGGCGCGATCCTGCGACGGGAGAGGTCACCCCGCCCATCAACGCCCACCTCCTGCACCTCCACGTCGGGATCGACGCGCAGGACCAGCCCGGCGACCACCTGCAGCTCGACGGCGGCGCGCCCGACCTGATCGCCGCCGCCGTCGCCGAGCTCGGGGTGGAGGTAGGCGGCCTGGATGCCGCCATCGCCGAGCTTCCCGGCGCGGGTCATCCATGGCGACCGCGCTTCGACGCCAAGACGCTGGCGCGGGAGGAGCGGATGCTGCAGGCCGCCTGCTACGTCGTCTGCGCCTATCTCACCGGCATGCGCGATTGCGAGGTCCAGGCCATGCGCTCGGGTTGCCTCTCGCTCACGCGCAGCGAGGACGGCGTGATCCTTCGCCATCGCCTGCGCTCCACCGCTTACAAGGGCAAGCGGGCGATCGGCGAGCCCGCCGAGTGGGTCACCATCGCCCCGGTGGCCCGCGCCGTGGAGGTGCTGGCCCAGCTTTCCGCCGCCCCGGCGGCCGCCCGCGGCGTCGATACTCTGTGGCCGGTGCTGTCGCTGAAGACCGGGACCAAGGCCCACGTCTCGGCCGAGATCGTGCGCCAGCTCAACGCCTTCCGCGATCACCTCGACGGCCTGTTCGGCAGCCCCGGTGAGCCGGTCATCCCGCGCGATCCGGACGGCGCGCCCTGGCGCTTCACCACGCGGCAGTTCCGCCGCACCATCGCCTGGCACATCGCCAACCGCCCGTTCGGGACCGTGGCCGGCATGATCCAGTACAAGCACGCCTCGGTCGCCGCCTTCGAGGGCTACGCCGGGTCCAGCCGCTCGGGGTTCCGCGCCGAGGTCGAGGCCCAGCGCCGCCTTGGCCAGCTCGACGACATCCTGGATTATTTCGATCGGCGCCAGGGCGGCGCAACGCTTTCCGGCCCCGCCGCCGGCAAGGTCGCCCGCACGCTCGACGCCGCGGCCGAGGCGCTGGGGCCGTCGCCGGTGATACTCGCCGACCGCGGACGGCTCCGGGCCCTGCTGGCGAGCCCGGCGCGCAGCCTGCATCCCGGCGTCCTCGCCGACTGCTTCTTCGACCCGGCGACGGCGCTCTGCCTCATCGGCCGCTCCGGCGAGGCCTCCGGGCCGGCCATTCCGCTCTGCCAGCCGACCCGCTGTCCTAACGCCTGCATCACGGCGCGCCACCGGCCGGCATGGTCGCGGGCCGCCGACGACGCGCGCGGTCTCCTGCGCGAGAAGCGCCTGTCGCCGGCGCAGCGCACCGTCCTGGCCGGCGAGCTGGCGCGGTTCACGGCCGTTCTGGACGGCATCGACGGCGCGCCTGGACCTAACCAGGCTTCGCCGGGGCCTCCGCGTAGAGCGCCAGGATGAGCGGACAGCCGGGGTCCAGCCCCGCGTCGCAGGCTCGGACGGAGTCGGCGAGCACCCGTTCCATCCGCCTGAGGTCGGCGATCCGCGCCCGCACGTCCTTCAGGTGCGACCCGGCGAGCTCACGCACCTCGGCGCAGGCGGACTGCCCGCCGGCGGCGAGCCCCAGGAGGGCGCGCACCTCGTCCAGCGTGAAGCCCAGCTCGCGGGCCCGGCGCACGAAGCCCAGCCGGCCCACGTCTTCTGCCCCATAGCTGCGGTAGCGGCCGCGTCGCGGCGGGGCGGGCAAGAGGCCGATCCGCTCGTAGTAGCGGATCGTCTCGATGTTGCAGCCGGTGCGGCGCGAGAGCTCGCCGATGGGTATCGCGGTGTCCGCCATGCAAAGCCTTCCGATTAGGGCTTGAGTCTGTAGTCGCTACAGATGGCATCGTGGGCGGCATGGCGCCAGGAGACGACGGCATGACGGCGAGCAGCGGGCCCCAGGTCCGACGAGAGGGACAGGGCGGCAAGCCCATCGAGGCCGGCCTGAGCTGGGCCGCCGTCACCGCCGCGGCGGGCGCGGTCTTCGCCTGGGCCGCGTGCTGCGTGCTGCCGATGTCGCTGGCGCTGGCCGGCCTTGGCCTCGGCGGCCTGAGCTGGTTCGCCGAGCAGCGCACCTGGATCACGCTCGCGGCGCTGGGCGCGACCGGCGCGGGCTGGCTCCTGGCCTGGCGCCGCGCCCGGATGTGCCGGACGGACGGCGCCTGCGCCCCGCCGTCGCGGCTCGGGACCGGGCTGCTGGCCGCGGCCACGCTGCTTGCGCTGCTCGCGCTCGTCTGGCAGCCGCTCGTCGAGCCCTGGGCCCTGGCCCTGATCCGGAGCGCCCGCGGATGAGTGACGTGCAGATCGAGCTTCGCTCCACGCTCACCTGCCCGCACTGCGGCCAGCGGACGACGGAGACCATGCCGACCGACGCCTGCCAGTATTTCTACGACTGCCGGGGCTGCGGCGTGGTGCTCAAGCCCAAGCCGGGAGACTGCTGCGTCTACTGCTCCTATGGCGACGTGCCCTGTCCGCCGATCCAGGAGGGCGGCAGCGAGGCGTGCTGCGCGTGACGATGGCCCTGTTGACTCTGTAGCCGCTACAGACGCTACGCCAGGATTGGAGGTAGTCGATCATGGCCTCGCATGACCAAGCCGCACCAAGGTCGCGGGACTTCCTGGCCCGGCCGTTGAGCGCGATCCTCTGGTGGGGGCTGCCGCTCGCGGCGGGCTGGTCGGCGGACTTCCTGCCGATCACCCAGACGGCCACGACGCTCGTCTGGACCGCCGCGCTCGCCTGGATGGGCGCGGGCTGCACCCTCAACGCCCGCCGCTGCCATCGGCTGCACTGCTACGTCTCGGCTCCGGTGCTGTTCCTGGGCGCGATCGGCACGCTGGCGGCCGCCCTGGGGTTCGCGCCGTTCGGCCCGCATACCGCCAGCTACGTGATCCACACGACCTTGGTGCTCGCACTCTCCACGTTCCTGGTCGAGCCGGTCTGGGGCAAGTACCGGTCCCGCTGATCGTTCGTCGGCGTGACCGTCGCAGGAGGACGCCATGGCCGGCTACGACCTGATCGTCATCGGCAGCGGCACCGCCGCCCAGGTTGCGGTCGGCCGTGTCCGCGCGGCCGGCTGGTCCGTCGCGGTGATCGACCATCGCCCGTTCGGCGGGACCTGCGCGCTGCGCGGCTGCGATCCGAAGAAGATGCTGGTCAGCGGCGAGGAGGCCCTCGACGCCGCCGCGCGCATGGCCGGACACGGCGTCGAGGGCGCCCTGGCGATCGACTGGCCGGGCCTGATGGCGTTCAAGCGGACGTTCACCGATCCGATCCCGGCCAAGCAGGAGGCCCGCTACGCCGCGCTGGGCGTCGACGCTTTCCATGGGACCGCCCGCTTCGTGGGTCCCGATAGGGTCGCGGTTGACGGCCACACCCTGCAGGCCCGCCACATCCTGATCGCCAGCGGCGCGCGCCCGGTCCCGCTCGGCATCCCGGGCGAGGACCTGGTCGTCACGAGCGACGCGTTCATGGAGATCGAGGCCCTCCCGCGCCGCATCGTGCTGATCGGCGGCGGCTACGTCGCCGCGGAGTTCTCGCACCTGGTCGCGCGCGCCGGCGCCGAGGTCACCATCCTGCAACGGGCTGCGCGGCTCTTGCCGCACTTCGATCCCGACGCAGTGGGCTGGCTCATGCCGCGGTTCCGGGAGCTCCGCATCGCCGTCGAGACCGGCGCGACGGTCACCCGCGTCGAGCAGTCGCACGACGGCTTGCGCGTCCACGCCTCCCGGCGTGACGGGCCGCACCTCAGCGTCGCAGCCGACCTGGTGGTCCACGCGGCTGGGCGCGGTCCCGACCTCGACGCCCTGGACCTGGCGGCCGGCGACGTCGCCGCGCGGGACGGCCGTCTGCAGCTGAACGACCACCTGCAGAGCGTCTCCAACCCACGGGTCTATGCCGCCGGCGACGCGGCCGGCGTGGGGCCGCCGCTGACGCCGGTCTCCAGCCACGACGCCAAGGTGGTCGCCGCCAACCTGCTCGACGGCCCCTCGCACCGGCCCGACTATCGCGGCGTCCCGAGCGTCGCCTTCACCGTGCCGGCCATCGCCGCCGTCGGGCTGTCGGAGGACGAGGCGCATCGCCAGGGGCTCAGGTTCCGGGTCAACGCCGCTTCCACGCCGGACTGGTTCACCGCGCGGCGCCTGGCCGAGCGGGTCTACGGCCACAAGGTGCTCATCGAGGAGGCCACCGACCGGATCCTCGGCGCGCACCTGGTGGGGCCGCACGCCGAGGAGGTGATCAACCTCTTCGGCCTCGCCATCCGCCACGGGCTCACCGCGGCCGACCTGCGATCCACCATGTTCGCCTATCCGACCGGCGCATCGGACGTGAGCTCCATGCTCTGAGACGAAGGTTCGGCGGCAGGCCCGGCAGCGCCGGGCCACCCCGGCGATCGGCGGAGCAGGCGCTGGCCGCGCCCGGCCTGCAACGGCGCGCTTCCGCGCCGTCCTCCGCTCCGCTGCGGCCTTCGGTGCAGGCCGGTCCCGCCCATCGCTGAAGGCGCTCCGCCGCCGGGGATGGGCCTCGGCGGGACCCGGAGTTCCGATCATGCCTTCTCATCGCGCAGACATCTACGCTCGCATCACCGGCGAGATCGTCGCCGCCATCGAAGCCGGCGCCGGCGAGTTCAGGATGCCGTGGCATCACGACGGCGCCGCGACCAGCCGACCCGTCAACGTCGCCTCGTCCCGGCCGTACCGGGGCGTGAACATCCTGGCCTTATGGATCGCCGCGCGCGAGGCCGGCTATCCGTCCGGCCTCTGGGGCACCTACCGCCAGTGGCTGGCGCTGGGCGCGCAGGTTCGCAAGGGCGAGCACGCCACCTCGATCGTGCTCTGGAAGACCCTGCGCCCCGCAGGCGGCGACGAAGGCGACGAGCCCGAGGCGCCAGGCGGCCGCACGCGGATGTTCGCCCGCGGCTACGCGGTGTTCAACCTGGCCCAGGTCGACGGCTATGCGCCCGCGGCGTCGCCGCAGCTTCCTGAGTCCGAGCGCCTGGCCCACGCGGAAGCGTTCTGGTCCCGCCTCGGCATCGTCACCGTCTACGGCGGCTCGGAGGCCTACTACCTGCCGTCGAAGGACACGGTGTTCATGCCGCCGTTCTCGGCCTTCCACGACGCCGGCGCGCATTACAGCACCCTCTATCACGAGGGGGTTCACGCGACGGCTGCACGCCATCGCTGCAACCGTGATCTCTCCGGCCGCTTCGGCTCCGAGGCTTACGCCATGGAGGAGGTGGTCGCGGACCTGGGTTCGGCGCTGATCCTGGCCGACCTCGGCATCGCGGTCCACCCGCGGCCGGACCACGCCGCCTACATCGCCTCCTGGCTGAAGGTGCTGAAGAACGACACCTCGGCGATCTTCACGGCCGCCTCCAAGGCCCAGGCCGCCGCCGACTGGATGCACGCCCAGCAGCCTGCGGCGCAGGCGGACGTCGCCGCATGACAGGTCGTCTCGCGGCGGGCGCGTCCCCGTGTCCGCCGCCCCGTGTTGATGGAGTGTTGATGGCCCAGCGTGTTGACTGTCAGGATAAGTCGCCGAACTGGGCGCAGCCTTCCTCTGCGCCGACTTGGGCCTGGAGTTGCAGCCCCGGGAGGACCACGCCGCCTATATCGACAGCTGGCTGAGCGTGCTGCAGGGCGACAAGCGGTTCATCTTCACGGCCGCCGCCTACGCCCAGCGCGCCGCCGACTTCCTGCACGGTCGTCAGCCGGCGAGCCTCGCCGCTTGAGACGCCACGCCCCGCGCCTGACCGGCGCGGGGCGCTCGCGCGCGTGCAAGCCGTTCGGCGCCGAAGCGTGACGGGGCGCCACGTTTCCGCCGCCGACTCGCACGACGATTCCCCAGTATACTGGGTGGCTGAAGTGCGGCCGGCGCCGCCGTCTCCTCCTCATGCGGTTGAGGGGAGTCGTAGCGAGGAATCTGCGCCGTCTGCGCCAGGCCAAGGGTCTATCGCAGGAGGAACTCGCCGACCGTGCCGACATCAATCGCAACTACGTCGGCTTGCTCGAACGCGAGGAGCACGCCGCGACCATCGACATGCTGGAGAAGCTGTCGGAGGTTCTGGAGGTCGAGCCGGCGGCATTTTTCGCCCGCGACTGACGCTTCAACTCTTAGGATGTGTCGGCCCCGCAGCGCGACGCGTAGGGTCAACCCATGACCCAGGCGGAGCTCCGCGAGCGGGCGCCCGAAGGCGTGCCGCTGACCGAATACGATCGCGAGATCGCGCCGATCTATCTGCGCCTGCTGGACGCCGACGCGGCCGGCGCCGACTGGCGCGAGGTCTCGAGGATCGTGCTGGGGGTCGACGCCGCGACCGAACCCAGGCGCGCGGAGGTCATGCATGCCAGCCACCTGGCCCGTGCGCGGTGGCTGCGCGATGGCGGCTACCGCGAGTTTCTCGGGTCAACCTCAAGCTGAACTCACGTTGAGCAACAACTCCGCTTTACGTCCAACCTCTGCGTGTGGATAACTAGTGCGGCTGTGGGGGCGCTTCCTCTGTATCGGGAGAGCGCCTTGAGTGACGAGGACTGGCGTTCAGAAGAACGCTACGCCGGATTGCGCGAGCTTTCCGCGCCGGCCCTCGCCTGGGAGTTCTTGCGTCGTAACGACGACTACCAGGCCGACTTCGAACATATCAAAGCCGAGGTGGCCTCCGGGGGGACAGGGCGCGCCGGCGACGCGCGCCTGGCCTTCTGGGGGCTGAGCTTTCGCTGCGGATCCGGCGCTCGCGGCGCCAGCACAGCCAGTGTTCTGGCGGCCTGACGCCTATCCCCGCACGGTCGTCCTGGCGCCGGCGCCGGCGGTCGAAGGCGGTCACCGTAGCATCCGTTTCGAGCCGGAAAGTTGGCCTGGACGGTTCGTCGCGCGCGCCGGTCCCGACGGCGTACATGCGATCCTGAAAACGCGGGACGATGAGCACCGGCTTTGGATGCCAGCCGCCCTGGCGCCCGGCCAGCCAGTCGCCTGCGTCGTCCCGTTCGGTGCCAATGCGGCCTGCGGAACGGCGGCGGCGTTGCACCTCTGGCGCCATCTCACCGGCCGGTCTGCGCCCGCCGCACGGCCGGACCGCAAGCTCCAGCGCTTCCAGCAAAGCCTGCGGGCGCACGATGGACATCTGGCCGGCGGCAGCTATCGGGAGATCGCCGAGCAGATCTTCGGCGCCTCCAGGGTGGCGGGTGAGAACTGGCGAACCTCGCCGCTGCGTGACGCCGTCATCCGCCTGGTGCGCTCCGGGGCCGCCCTGGTCCGGGGTGATTACAAGCGGCTTCTGCGTAGCAAACACGACGACTAGGGATGGCGGAATCGCCCTCCGCAAGTTCACCATCCCCCCGCGCGCCCGCACTCCGACAAGGTGTCCAGGTCCTCGCTGCGCTCCGCCGCAGCATCCAGGAGAACCCTTGGAGTGTCCGATGATGGCCGAAGCCACCGCCGCCCTGCCGCCCCGCCTGCTGCGCACCCCGGAAGCCGCCCGTTTCCTCGGCCTGTCCGGCCGAACGCTTGAAAAGCACCGCACCTACGGCACCGGGCCGACCTACATGAAGATTGGCGGGCGGGTCGTCTATTCGGTCGGCGACCTGCAGACCTGGGCCGCCCGCGGGGTCAAATCCTCGACCGCCGACCCGGGCGTGGATGTCGTCCACCCGGCCCGCCGAGTCACCGAAGACCGTAGCTTCGCCGAGCGCTGAGGTCGTTCGCCATGCTCACTGCGCTGACCCCCGCCAGCGCGCCGCCCGCGCTGGATCGCGCCCTGACCTGGGTGGAGCTGGTCTGGTACGAGAAGCGGATCGAGCGCTGGATTCGGTTCGGCCAGGTGCGCGAGGAGCGCCTCCTCGACCGCCGCCGGCGCCTCGTCGGCTTCGCGCCCGGCGACGTCTTCGCCTTCGTCCGCTGGCAGGCCAACGACCGCGGCACGGTCGGCTCGAGGCTCGACATCGTGCAAGCCGTCGCCCCTGGCGGGCGCTGCTCGACGGTTGCTGGCGTGACGCCGGGCGGCGAGCTGCTGCTGCGCCTGTCCGGCTGGCCGACGGTGCAAAAGGCGCTCGCCGCCATCGACGCCGTCGAACTGGTGGGTGTCGAACCGACGGCCGCTGCGCCGGACTACTGGCGGCAGGTGCACAACCGGCTGAAGGCGCGCGCGTCGCCTGAGCCCTACACGCTCGTGCGGCACCGGGCCTGGCGTCTCCGCAGCGCGGTGGGCGCCTGATGGACCGCCGCTCCACCCTCGCGTGGGCGCTGCTCGGGGCGCTCGCCCTTGGCGTCCCCGTGGCGGCCTCGCTCCCGTCGCAGCTGGTTTGGAACGCCACGGCCAGCGCGCCGGAAGGGCTCTATCGCCTGCACGCCGATCGTCCGCCCGCGGTTGGCGACTGGGCGGCCGTCCGGGCGCCTCAACCGCTCGCCGGATGGCTCGAGCGCCGCGGCTACCTTCCGGACGGCGTGCTGCTGATCAAGAAGGTCGCGGCGCGCGCACCGAGCCGGGTTTGCCGCCAGGAGGGCGCGATCACGGTGGACGGACGGCTCGTGGCCCGCGCCGAGCCCCGCGACCGGGCAGGGCGGCCGCTGCCGGTCTGGCGCGGCTGCTTCGTCCTCGCCGAGCACGACCTCTTCGTCCTCAACCCCGCCGCCGGTTCGCTTGACAGCCGCTACTTCGGCGCCCTGTCGGACGCCGCCGTGGTCGGTCGGGCCGAGCCTCTTTGGCTGATCCAGGATCCCCGACATGGGCGATGAACGCCAAGAAAGCCCTGCTCCTTTGTTCGATCGAACAAACGACGGCCGCTCCTTCGTCCCGACCAGGTTCCGCAGAGCCGCCGCGCGGAGCGGCGGTCCAGGGCGGCCGTCAGGCCGGCGCGCGAGCGCCTTGCCCTGGACGGCCGGGAGCACGGTGGCACGCTGGCGGCTGATAGGGACGAGCGTGCTTTGGCTCGCGGTGCTGCCGTCGGCGGAGGCCGCCGCCCAGGCGGCCCCGCCCCACAACGAGGTTGGCGGCGCGATCGCGGAGGCGGCGCGGCGCTTTGGCCTCCCGGAAGCATGGATCCGGGCGGTGATGCGCGTGGAGAGCGCCTTCCAGCCGCGCGCCGTGAGCCATGCCGGCGCCATGGGGCTGATGCAGGTGATGCCGCAAACCTATGCGGAATTGCGCGGCCGCTACGGCCTGGGCGCCGATCCCTTCCACCCCCGCGACAACATCCTGGCCGGGGCGGCCTACCTGCGGGAGATGTACGACCGCTTCGGCGCCCGCGGCTTCCTGGCCGCCTACAATGCGGGCCCAGCGCGCTACCAGCAGCACCTGATCGAGGGGCGGCCGCTCCCGTTGGAGACGCGGGCCTACGTCGCCAAGCTCACGCCGGCCGTCGGGGCGGCAGGCGTTTCGCCTGCGCCAGCCGCGGTCGTCGCGCCCCCTGCTGAGGCGCGTTCCACGCTCTTTGTTGTCCTCGGTGGAGGCCAGGGAAAAGAGGCCGGGGCGTCTCCAGATGAGGCGCGCGCGGTTCTTGTGCCGGCGCGATCCCCGCTCTTCGCCGCGCTGACGCCGCGGGTCGAGGCACGCTGATGGTGGCCCACCTGCGTCGTACGGTCTCGCAGGTTGTCGCAGGTTCGGCGGCGGGCCACCGATTGATGGATCGATGGCAGGATAAAAGCCGCGAGGTGCGGGCGACGTCGGAGGGGGCAAAGCACAGGAGAATCAATAGCCGCGCGCGAGGTGCGCATGTTGTCGCCAGCCTGCGATTTCTGCCAAGTGGCTGCTTGGGCTCAGGAAATCGCACCTCGCGCGGCGGGGCGCGTCCATGATCGAGGACGACTTTCATCTCCGCGTGGGGCGCATCCGCTCGCGGTTGTCCGGCGGGCCCCGGACCTTCGTCGGCCAGGCGCTGGCGGCGGCCGAACGGGCTGGCGGTCTGGTGCGCCGCGCCACGGCGCGGAACGGCGCCTTCGGGCGCGGCCGGGCGGCCAGCCTGGCCGCGCACCGACCGGGGGCGCGGAGCCGCGGCGCTGTCGTGAAGGCGCGGGTGGTGCGGCAGGGCGGCGGTCGGGCGCCACTGGCCACCCACCTCAACTACCTGCAGCGGGAGGGGGTCACCCAGGACGGCGCCCGCGGGCGGCTGTTCGACGCCGACACCGACGCGGCCGACGCGCGCGGCTTTGCCGAGCGCTGCGAGGGCGACCGCCACCACTTCCGCTTCATCGTCTCGCCCGACGACGCCGAGCAGCTGTCGGACCTGAAGGCCTTCACCCGCGACCTGATGGAGCAGGCGCAGGCCGATCTCGGAACCCGCCTCGACTGGGTGGCGGTGGACCACTGGAACACCGGGCACCCCCATCTGCACGTGATCGTCCGCGGCCGCACCGACCAGGGCGCGGACCTGGTGATCTCTCCCGACTACATCCGCGAGGGGCTGCGGGCCCGCGCCGGTCATCTGGTCAACTTGGAGCTTGGGCCGCGCACCGACGCCGAGCTGCAACGGCGGATGAACCTTCAGATCGGCGCGGACCGCTGGACGAGCCTGGACCGCGGCTTCGCCCGCCTGGCGGACGAGCAGGGCGTGGTGGACCTGCGCCGGGGCGGGGGCGCGGGTCCGGCCGACCTGCACCAGGCGCGCGTCGCGCGGATGCGCAAGCTCAAGGGCCTCGGTCTCGCCGATGAACTTTCGCCGGGCCGCTGGCGCCTGGGGCCGGACGCCGAAGCGGCCCTGCGCCAATTGGGGCAGCGGCAGGATGTGATCGCCCGCATGCACCGGGCGCTCGCCGACCAGGGCGTGGAGCGGGATCCGGCGCGGTTCGAGGTGGACGGCGGACCCCCGGAGGGCTTGCTCGGGCGGCTTGCCGGGCGCGGCTTGGACGATGAGCTGCGCGGCAGCGGCTACGCGATCCTGGATGGTCTCGACGGCCGCACCCACCACGTCCGGCTGGCGGACCTGGACGACGCCAGCGACGCACCCCTGGGCAGCCTTGTCGAACTCCGCCGCCGCGAGTGGCAAGGCCGGCGCAGCCGGCTGGTCCTGCAGGTCCGCTCCGACCTGGGCTTGGCCGACCAGATCCGCGCGGAGGGCGCCACCTGGCTCGACCGCCAGCTGGTTGGGCGCAACCCCGCCGGGCTGGGGGAGGGTGGCTTCCCAGACGAGGTGCGGGCGGCTCTCGATGCCCGTACTGACCACCTGGCCCGGGAGGGGCTGGCCCAGCGGAGCGGGCGACGGGTGGTGTTCGCCCGCGATCTCATCGAGACGCTGCGTCAGCGGGAGCTCGCGACCGCATCGCGCCGGCTCTCTGGCCAGACCGGCCTGGAAGCGCAGCCGATCGGCGCCGACGGCGTGGTGGCCGGGACCTACCGGCAGCGGGTCACCCTGGCCTCCGGGCGCTTTGCGATGATCGACAATGGCCTGGGCTTCACCCTCGTGCCTTGGCGGCCCGATCTCGAACGGCATCTGGGCGGCCACGTGCAGGGCGTGCTCACCCCAGGCGCCGGCGTCGCCTGGTCCTTCAGCCCCAAGCGCGGGCTCGGCCGATGAGGAGGACACGGCCATGAACGGCACGAAGGTGATGTGGGGGCAGCTGGCGGCGGTGTTCGCCATCGCCTTGGCCGGCGTCTGGGCGGCGACGCAATGGACGGCCTGGCGCCTGGCGTTTCAGCCGGAGCTCGGACGCCCCTGGTTCGAGCTTGTGGGCTGGCCGGTCTATCCGCCGCCGGCCTTCTTCTGGTGGTGGTTCGCCTTCGACGCCTATGCCCCGAAGGTCTTCCTCGAAGGTGCGATGATCGCGGTGACCGGTGGCGGCGTCGCTATCGTCGTGGCCATGGCCCTGTCCATCTGGCGGGCGCGGGAGTCCCGCTCGGTGACGACCTACGGCTCCGCCCGCTGGGCCAAGCCTCGGGAGGTGGCGGCCGCGGGCTTGCTCGGCGAGGACGGCGTGGTCCTGGGCCAGCTCGACGGCGCTTACCTGCGCCACGACGGTCCCGAGCACGTGCTCTGCTTTGCGCCGACCCGCAGCGGCAAGGGCGTGGGCCTGGTCGTGCCCTCGCTGCTCACCTGGCCAGGGTCAGTGATCGTCCACGACATCAAGGGCGAGAACTGGCAGCTGACCTCGGCCTGCCGCGCCCGCGTCGGGCGGGTGCTGCTGTTCGACCCCACCAACCCAGAAAGCGCCGCCTACAATCCGCTCTTGGAGGTGCGGCGCGGCGACGCCGAGGTCCGCGACGTCCAGAACGTCGCCGATATCCTGGTGGACCCGGAGGGGGCGCTGGAGCGGCGCTCGCACTGGGAGAAGACCAGCCACAGCCTGCTGGTCGGAGCGATCCTGCACGTGCTCTACGCCGGCCCTGACAAGACCCTGGCCGGCGTCGCCGAATTCCTGTCGGACCCCCGCCGGCCGATCGAGGCGACGCTGCGGGCGATGATGGCGACCCCGCACCTCGGCGATCGGCCACATCCGGTGGTCGCGTCGGCCGCCCGGGAGCTGCTGAACAAGAGCGAGAACGAGCGCTCCGGCGTGCTCTCCACCGCCATGTCGTTCCTCGGCCTCTACCGCGATCCCGTGGTGGCCAAGGTGACCAGCCGCTGCGATTGGCGCATCGCTGACTTAGTCGACGGCGCACGGCCCGCCAGCCTCTACCTCGTCGTGCCGCCGTCCGACATCAGCCGAACCAAGCCCTTGGTGCGCCTGATCCTCAACCAGATCGGCCGACGTCTGACAGAGGAGCTGAGCGCGAAGTCGTCGCGGCACCGCGTGCTGCTGATGCTCGACGAGTTCCCGGCGCTTGGACGGCTGGACTTCTTCGAGAGCGCGCTCGCGTTCATGGCCGGCTACGGCCTCAAGGCCTTCCTGATCGCCCAGTCCCTGAACCAGATCGAGAAGGCCTACGGACCAAACAACGCCATCCTCGACAACTGCCACGTCCGCGTCTGCTTCGCGACCAACGACGAGCGGACCGCTAAGCGGGTGTCGGATGCGCTGGGCACCGCCACCGAGCTGCGGGCGATGAAGAACTACGCCGGCCATCGTCTCTCGCCCTGGCTGGGTCACCTGATGGTCTCGCGCCAGGAGACCGCCCGGCCGCTGCTCACCCCCGGCGAGGTCATGCAGCTGCCGCCGGACGACGAGCTGGTCCTGGTCTCGGGATCGCCGCCGGTCCGAGCCAAGAAGGTTCGCTACTTCGAGGACGCGCGCTTGCGACGGCGGGTTGGCCAGGCCGCAACGTCCAGCCCGGCGGCATCGCCGCCGGACGACTGGTCGTCTCTCAAGCCGATCGCGGCGCCTGCCGCGCCGGTCCGGTCCCCGCCCGCCCTAAGCGAGGGGGATGCGGAGGAGGGCGGTCTCCGCCGCGAGCCCGAGCCGATGTTCGAGGATGCCGCCGAGCCGCCGCCGCCCGTGCGCGAGTTCGGCTTCTTCGAAGACGAGCCGGACGATGACGGCGAGGGCGCTGAGCAGGCGGCCTTGCAGACCCGCTTTCGCCGGGTCGCGCGCCAGGCCGCCCTCGATCCGGACGATGGACTGGAGCTGTGACGATGCAGAAGGCGAGACTGTCGGTCTATCTGGAGCCTGACACCTTGAAGGCCTTGGAAGCGCTCGCCGACCGACGAGGCAAGTCCAAGTCGCTGGTGGCGGAGGCCGCCATCGCTTCCTTCGTCTCTTCGGATGCGTCAGAGCGCCAGGAAGCTGCGATCACGCGGCGGCTCGACCAGCAGAACCGGGCCACGGAGCGGCTCGAACGCAATCTCGGCATCTCAATCGAGATGATGGCGCTGTTCGTGCGCTTCTGGCTCACCACGACGCCCGCCGTACCGGAGGCGGCGCAAGCGGCCGCTCAAGCGAAGGGCAAGGAGCGGTACGAGGGGTTCGTTGAGGCGCTGGGTCGGCGGCTGGCGCGAGGCGTCAGCTTCACGCGAGAGGTGAGCGAGGATTTGGCCGGATCGCCGCTGGGCGAAGGTGAATCGACGAGAAATCGCTAATGCGACGACTTGGCCTCACCCCTGGCCCGATTGATCGCTTAGCGCCTCTGAACCCCAATCTGCGTTGTCGTTGGTGCGACCATCTCTATGAGAGTGGGCGTCTACGGCCAGATTGTGCCAGCGCATCGCCTCGTCGATAAGCCGGCCCCGTTCCTTCATGTTCGTGGCTTCGCTCGCCTCTTTGAGCAGAGCTTCAGCCTTCCGGCGATAATTTTCGGACATGCGCGGTTTGTGATGGAGGAAGGGCGAACTTAGACCTGGGCGCAACGATCGTTCAAGGTCGCGGTTGCTCCAGCGCCCGCGTTACCCGGGCCAAGATGCGTTCGGGCTAGTCGGGCGTCCCAGCGTCTACTGCCGAGTCGGCATCACTCTCCCACATCGGTGAAGTCTGGGCAGCGTTGATCAAGCCAGCCACCGCTGTGATCAGTTGAGCGGCCGCGAAGGGCTTCTGAATGATCTGGCTGTTCGGCACACCATGCGACGCCCACTCGTGGCCGCTGTCGCCGCTAACGTAGATCACTGGCAAACCCGGGTTTAGCTCACGCGCCCTTTTGGCCACATCCCAACCTGAGATCCGTCCCATATTGACGTCGGTGACGAGGGCGATGATGTCCCTGCAGCGGTTCGACTCCACAAGCGCGATGGCATCCGCGGCCGCGGTCGCCGTCAAGACCTCGAAACCGCCCTCCACGAGCGCAGTCTCGATGAGGTCGAGGACAAGGACCTCGTCGTCTACGGCGAGCACGACGCGTGATTGAGGATGATCGGAAATAGCGCACCTCGTCATGGCGGGAGCGCAAGTGCTCTCAGGCGGCCTCTGCCAAGCGTGAAGGCGACTGCAACGGCTTGTACGCGATCCAAGCGGCGGCGACCAATCACTTCCTCGAAGCGAACGCTTTCGCTCACGGCGGAGGAGTGACACCGCCGCTCCGCAAGTCATCGCACGCCAGAGCACTACTACGACCGAGGCGCTGTTGATCGGTCGTCGTTTGGGCGCTCATTAGTGACCCCGTTTTCTGCGGCCGACCGGCCGAGAACGGGAGCGTCCGGTGTCGATCACCCCGATCCGCAACGAGGTCTTCGTGCGCAGCGCCAGGATGCTGCGCACAGCGCTCGGCCCGCGCATCGCGGGCTGGCTCGATGACGCCGAAGTCGTCGAAGTCATGCTCAATCCGGACGGCCAGCTTTGGCTGGACCGGCTGGGCGCCGGGCTCCAGCGCACCGGTTGCGAGCTGACCCCGGAAGACGGCGAGCGGATCGTGCGCCTAGTGGCCCATCACGTGGGCGCCGAAGTTCATGCGGGCGCGCCGCGAATTTCCGCCGAGCTGCCGGAGAGTGGCGAGCGGTTCGAGGGACTGCTCCCGCCGGTTGTGACTGCTCCCACGTTCGCGATCCGCAAGCCGGCCGTCGCGGTGTTCACGCTGCAGGACTACGTCGACGCCGGCGTCATGGGCGCGGCTGCGGCGGATGTCCTCCGCCGCGCCGTCGCCGAGCGGCAGAACATCCTGGTCGCCGGCGGGACCTCCACGGGCAAGACCACGCTGGCCAACGCCCTGCTGGCCGAGGTCGCCAAGACCGGCGACCGCGTGGTGCTCATCGAAGACACCCGCGAGCTTCAGTGCGCCGCGCCGAACCTGGTGGCGCTTCGGACCAAGGACGGCGTGGCCTCGCTGGCGGATCTGGTCCGGTCGTCGCTGCGGCTGCGGCCCGACCGCATCCCAATCGGAGAGGTGCGTGGAGCGGAAGCGCTCGACCTGCTCAAGGCCTGGGGGACTGGCCATCCGGGCGGCATCGGCACCATCCACGCCGGCACGGCGCAGGGCGCGCTGCGTCGGCTCGAGCAGCTGATCCAGGAGGCAGTGCCGGTCGTGCCTCGCGCCCTGATCGCTGAAACCATCGACCTGATCGCCGTCCTGAACGGCCGAGGTGCGGATCGCCGCCTCACCGAACTCTGCGCCGTGGCGGACCTCGCCGCCGACGGCGAGTACCGCATCGCCGACATGAGCGCGGCTTCCCAAGGAGAGCTTCCATGATCCGCCGCATTCGCGGGCGGCTCGCGAGCGCGAGCGCCGTCGCAACCGTCTGGCTGCTCGCCGGGCCGGCCTACGCCGCCGGCTCATCCATGCCCTGGGAAGCCCCGCTGCAGAAAATCCTGCAGTCGATCGAGGGCCCCGTGGCCAAGATCATCGCGGTGATCATCATCATCACCACAGGCCTGACCCTGGCCTTTGGCGACACCTCGGGTGGCTTTCGACGGCTGATCCAGATCGTCTTCGGCCTCTCGATCGCCTTCGCCGCCTCCAGCTTCTTCCTGTCCTTCTTCTCGTTCGGCGGCGGGGCGCTGGTCTGATGCAGCAGACACCCACGCCTCCTGGCTTTGAAGCCCCGGTTCACCGCGCCCTCACCGAGCCGGTGTTGCTGGCCGGCGCGCCGCGCGCCTTCGCCATCGTCAACGGCACCTTGGCGGCCGCCATCGGGCTTGGCCTACGCCTGTGGATCGCCGGCTTGGCGCTTTGGCTGATCGGCCACGCCTTCGCCGTCTGGGCCGCCAAGCGCGACCCCCACTTCGTCGAGGTGGTGCGGCGGCACGTCCGCATCCCGCCCTATCTGGGAATCTGACGCGATGTTCGATCTTCGCGAGTACCGCCGGCGTGCGGCCCAGCTTCCCGACTTTCTGCCGTGGGCGGCGCTCGTCGAGCCGGGCGTGGTGCTCAATAAGGACGGGGGGTTTCAGCGCACAGCGCGCTTCCGCGGGCCCGACCTGGACTCGGCGACCGCGTCCGAGCTCGTCTCGGCCGCGGGGCGGCTGAACAATGCGCTGCGACGCCTCGGGTCCGGCTGGGCCGTGTTCGTCGAAGCCCAGCGCAATGCGGCCGACGTGTATCCGCTTAGCGACTTCCCCGACCCGGTGTCGGCGCTGGTGGACGAGGAGCGCCGGGCTCAGTTCGAGGAACATGGAGCGCATTTCGACAGCGCCTACTTCCTGACCTTCGTCTTCCTGCCGCCCGCCGAGAACACCGCCCGGGCTGAGTCCTGGCTGTACGAGGGGCGAGAGCGCCGCGGCGTCGACTGGCGCGAGGCGCTGGCCGGCTTCGTCGACCGGACGGATCGTGTGCTGGCGCTGCTCGAAGGCTTTGTGCCCGAAGCGGAGTGGCTCACCGACGCCGAGACCCTGACCTACCTGCATTCGACGGTGTCGACCCACCGCCACCGCGTCGGCGTGCCGGACACGCCCATGCATCTGGATGTGCTGCTGGCCGACCAGCCGCTCACCGGCGGCCTCGAGCCGCGGCTGGGAACGGCGCACCTGCGGGTGCTGACCATCAGCGGCTTCCCGGCCGCCACCTGGCCCGGGCTGCTCGACGACCTCAATCGCCTGGCGTTTCCCTACCGCTGGTCCACGCGCGCGATCTGCCTGGACAAGGTCGACGCGGCCAAGCTGCTGGGCCGGATCCGCCGCCAATGGTTCGCCAAGCGCAAGTCGATCATGGCGATACTGAAAGAGGTGCTGACCAACGAAGCCGCGGCGCTGGTCGACACCGACGCTCAGAACAAGGCGCTCGATGCCGACGAGGCCCTACAGGACCTGGGCGCCGACGTGGTCGGGCATGCCTTCGTGACCGCCACGGTGTGCGTCTGGGACGAGGACGCGGGCCGCGCCGACGCGAAGCTGCGGCTGGTCGAGAAGGCAATCCAGGCCCGCGACTTCACCTGTATGGTTGAGAGCATCAACGCGGTGGAAGCCTGGCTCGGCAGCCTTCCGGGCCACGCCTACGCCAATGTGCGCCAGCCGCCGATCTCCACCCTGAACCTGGCCCACATGATCCCGCTTTCGGCGGTGTGGGCTGGGCCGCAGCGGAACGCGCACCTGAACGGGCCGCCGCTGTTCTTCGCCCAGACGGAAGGCTCGACACCCTTCAGGTTCTCGACCCACGTCGGGGACGTCGGCCACAGCATGGTGGTGGGGCCGACCGGGGCAGGGAAGAGCGTGCTGTTGGCGCTGATGGCCCTGCAGTTCCGCCGCTACCCCGCCGGCCAGGTCTTCGCCTTCGACTTCGGCGGCTCGATCCGAGCCGCGGCGCTGGCGATGGGCGGCGACTTCCACGATCTCGGCGGAGCGCTCGCGGACGATGAGACTCCGCCGGTCGCCCTGCAGCCGCTGGGCCGCATCCAAGATCTGGCTGAACGCGCGTGGGCTTCGGAGTGGCTGGCCGGCGTGCTGGCCCGAGAAGGTGTCGCGGTTACGCCTGAGGTGAAGGAGCATCTCTGGACCGCGCTCGGATCGCTGGCCTCGGCCCCCGAGGCCGAGCGGACCCTCACCGGCCTGTCGGTCCTGCTGCAGTCCAACGCGCTCAAGCGCGCCCTTCAGCCCTACACCGTCGCGGGTCCGTGGGGTCGGCTCCTCGACGCAGAGAGCGAGCGCCTGGGTTCGGCCTCCGTGCAGGCGTTCGAGACCGAGGGGCTCGTGGGCTCGGCGGCGGCGCCGGCCGTGCTCAGCTACCTGTTCCATCGAATCCAGTCGCGGCTCGATGGGCGCCCGACCCTGGTGGTGGTCGACGAAGGCTGGCTCGCCCTCGACGACGCCACCTTCGGAGCCCAGCTGCGGGAATGGCTGAAGACGCTGCGCAAGAAGAACGCCTCCGTGGTGTTCGCCACCCAGTCCCTGGCCGACATTGAGACGAGCGCGATCGCAGCCTCGATCATCGAAAGCTGCCCCACCCGCATCTTCCTGCCGAACGACCGCGCGCAGGAGCCGCAGATCGCAGCGGCCTACGCGAGGTTCGGTCTCAACGAGCGGCAGGTGGAGATCCTGGGTCGGGCGATCCCGAAGCGCGACTACTACTGCCAGTCCCGTCGCGGGAACCGGCTCTTCGAGCTCGGGCTAGGGCCGGTGGCGCTCGCCTTCTGCGCCGCTTCCGCCAAGGCGGACCAGCTGGTGATCGCCGAGCTTCTTGAACACCACGGCCCGGGTGGGTTCGCGGCCGCTTGGCTCGAACACCGGGGGCTTCCGTGGGCGGCGGACCTGATCCGCTTGCAGGCCAAAGCGCCACCTCAATTGGAGACCGCTCGATGAAGACCCGCACCCCTTGGCTGGCGGCGCTCGTGTGCTCGACCAGCCTCGTTCTGGCCTTGCCCACCCCAGCCGGGGCGCAGCTCACCGTCTATGACCCAACGAACTACGCCTCGAACGTCATGCAGGCGGCGCGGGCCTTGGAGCAGATCAACAATCAGGTCCGTGGCCTTCAAAACCAGGCCCTGAGCCTGACGAACCAGGCCCGCAACCTGGCCCAGCTGCCGTACTCCTCGCTCCAGACCGTGCAGGGGAATCTTGGCCGGATCAGCGGGCTGATGCAGCAGGCGCAGCGGGTCGCCTATGACGTCCAGGCGATTCAGCGGGAATTCGGGAAGAACTACACGGTGAGCGCCGGAAGCCGCGACGCAGACCTGGTCGCGTCGGCGAACGCCCGCTGGCTGAACTCAGCGGCGGCCTTCCAGCACTCCCTTCAGGTGCAGGCCGGTGTGGTGGCCGGACTGCCCGGCGCGCGCACCGAACTCTCCAACCTCGTCGGCGCCAGCCAGGGCGCAGCCGGCATCCTCCAGGCGACCCAGGCGGGAAACCAGCTGCTGGCCCTGCAAAGCCAGCAGCTGACGGACCTCACCGCGATGATGGCGGCGCAGGGCCGCGCGGCGGCGCTTGAGCAGGCCGAGCGCGCCGCGAGCCGGGCTCAGGCGCAAGAGCAGTTTCGCCGGTTCGTGGATCGGCGCCAGGGTTATCAGGCCCCTCCCGTGGAGATGTACCGATGACCCGCCTGATCCTGTCCGCTGCTTCGACCATCGCCGTCCTGCTCGCCGCCGGCTGCGACCGGACTCCGCCAGCGCCCGAGACCAAGAGCATGTCCGGAACTCAGCTATCGGCCGAAACGCAACGATGCGCCCGCGGCGGAGCGCAGGCGGCGAACGACCCCACCTGCCGGGCTGTGCGGGACGAAAACTTCGACAGGTTCCTAGGAGAGGACGGCAAGAGATGAACCCCGGCGTCGCTGATCGCTTCCTGGACGTCTTCTCGCGCTACATCGACTCGGGCTTTGGCCTGCTCGGCGGAGAAGTTGCCTTCCTGGCAAGCACCCTGGTGGTGATCGACGTCACCCTGGCGGCGCTGTTCTGGTCCTGGTCGGCCGGCGACGACGTGATCGCCCGGCTCATCAAGAAGACGCTGTACGTCGGCTTCTTCGCCTTCCTACTGTCGAACTTCAACGGACTGGCGAAGATCGTCTTCCAGTCCTTCTCGGGTCTGGGCCTCAAAGCCGCGGGCAGCGGCATGTCCGCCGCCGACTTCCTGCGTCCGGGCAAGCTGGCGCAATCAGGCATCGACGCAGGAAGGCCTCTCCTGCAAGCGGCGCACGAGATGTCCGGCTTCCCCGGCTTCTTCGACAACTTCGCTCAGATCATCGTCATCATGGTGGCCTGGCTCATCGTCCTCATCGCCTTCTTCGTGCTCGCGGTGCAGCTCTTCGTCACCCTGATCGAGTTCAAGCTGACGACGCTGGCCGGCTTCATTCTCGTGCCCTTCGGCCTCTTCGGGCGGACGGCTTTTCTGGCCGAGCGTGTGCTCGGAAATGTCGTCGCCTCCGGCGTGAAGGTGCTGGTCCTGGCGGTGATCGTTGGGATTGGCTCCACCTTGTTCGGCGAGTTCATCCAGGACTTCGGCGGGCAGCAACCCTCGCTGGAGGAGGTGCTCTCCCTGGCGCTGGCGTCGCTCTGCCTCCTTGGTCTCGGCATCTTCGGGCCCGCCGTCGCCAATGGCCTGGTGTCGGGGGCGCCGCAGCTCGGGGCAGGGGCCGCCGTCGGGACTGGCCTCGCCGCCGGCGGCCTCGCGGCTGCTGGCGCAATGGGCACGCGCGCCGCGATCGGCGCCGGCGTCGGGGGCGCGCGAGGCGCCATCGCTGCCGCGCGTGGCTTCCGCTCCGGTCCCTCGGGCTCCGGTGACAGCGGCTTACGGCCCAATCCGCCCTCCGGACCCGGCGGACATGCGGGTGGTGGGCCTGGAGGCGGCGGCGCGCCGGCGTGGGCACGCCAATACCAGCGCCGTCAGGAAGCGGCCCACGGCGCCGCGACCGCCGCCCACGCCCTTCGTTCCGGCGACCATCCCGGCGGCGGAACCTCCGTCTCGCTCGCAGAGGATCGGTCATGAACGTCTTCACTCGACCCGGGGTGCGCTATGGCGCGACCCCCGCCCTCGACACACCTTACCAGCGCGCGGCGCAGGCCTGGGACGACCGGATCGGCTCTGCCCGGGTGCAGGCCCGGAACTGGCGGCTGATGGCCTTTGGCAGCCTGCTGCTGTCCGCGGGACTTTCAGGCGCCCTCGTCTGGCAGGGCGCCCGGGGCTCGGTGACCCCCTGGGTGGTGGAGGTCGATCGGCTCGGGCAGACCCAAGCGGTCGCGCCCGCGGTGGCTGGGTACAAGCCCACCGACCCGCAGATCGCCTGGCACTTGGCGCGCTTTATCGAGGAGGTTCGTTCGATCCCGTCGGATCCCGTCGTCGTCCGGCAGAACTGGCTTCGGGCGTATGACTACGCCACCGACCGTGGGGCCCTAGCCCTGAACGAATACGCCCGCGCCAACGACCCCTTCAGCAAGGTGGGCCACACCCAGGTCGCCGTCGACGTCTCCAGCGTGATCCGCGCCTCGCCCGACAGTTTCCGCGTGGCCTGGGTCGAGCGCCGCTACGTGGACGGCGCGCTGGCCTCCACGGAGCGCTGGACCGCCATCCTCACCGTGGTCCTGCAACCGCCCCGCACGACCGAGCAGCTTCGCAAGAACCCCTTGGGGGTCTTCGTCCATGCTCTGAATTGGTCTCGGGAGCTCGGCTGATGCGAGCCCCGACGCTAATCCTGATGTTGGCCGGGACGACCCTCAGCGGCTGCGCGGCGATGCAGGCCGAGCAATCCAAGCCCGCTTCTACGGTCCCCGCCACCGCGCCTGCGCTCGCGCCAGCGCCCGTCCCACGCGGCCCGATTGTCGTGGCTTCGACGCCGGTTCCGAACCCGCCTGAGCGGGCCGCACGAAAGCCTGCCGCGGGTCCTGTCCGGCCTGCGCCCGAGACCGGCGATCCCGCGGCACGGGTGGCCAGGGCCAATGCCGCCGCCAGGGTGCAGCCGACCGGATCGGCCTATGCCAACGCCGCGCAGATCTACCCCTACGCCGAGGGCGCTCTGTTCCAGGTCTACACCGCGCCTGGCCGCATCACTGACATCACCCTGGAAGAGGGAGAGACCCTCTCCGGAACCGGTCCGGTGGCTGCAGGCGACACCGCGCGCTGGATCATCGGCGACACGGAGAGCGGCTCGGGCGCAAGCCGGCGGGTGCACATCCTGGTCAAGCCCACCCGAGCTGATCTGCAGACCAACCTGGTGATCAACACCAATCGCAGGACCTATCACCTGGAGCTGCGCGCGACTCCCGCGACCTACATGGCGTCGGTCGCTTGGCGCTATCCCGCCGATGAGGCCTTGGCCGCGGCCGAGAGCGTCGAGCGCTACGCCGCGCCCACGGTCGCGATCGAGCAGCTCAACTTCAACTACAGGATTTCGGGCGACCGCCCGTCCTGGCGTCCGGTGCGCGTGTTCGATGATGGCCGGCAGACCTTCATCGAGTTCGCCCCTTCGGTGACGCAAGGCGAGCTGCCGCCGCTGTTCGTCGGTGGCGCCGACGGAAAGGCGGCCGACCTCGTGAACTACCGTGTGAGCGGCCAGCGGATGGTGGTGGATCGCCTATTCACTCGGGCCGAGCTGCGGCTCGGCGATCGTCGCGGCCAGAAGCGGGTGCGCATCGAACGCGGTGCGGGAGGATGACCATGTCCACAACCTCTCAACTTCCAGGCCACGAGGGCGCCGAAGCGCTTCGGTTGCGCTCCGCCCGGCCTCGCGTGGCCCGCCTGTCGCGCAAGGTTCTGATCGCCTTGACGGCGACGTCGTCGGTCGCTGTCGTGGGCGCTGTCGCCTACGCCATGACGACCCGCGCTGGCGGCTCCGCGCCCGCCGAGGTCTACAACGTCGGAGGTCAGCCCCCCGAGCGACTCAATGCGCTGCCGCGCGATTACGGCGCCGCCCCGAGGCTCGGACCGCCACTGCCCGGAGATCTCGGACGCCCGATCCTGGAGGCCGACGTCGCGCCGCCGCCGATGGCGCCGGTCGGGCAAGCCGATGCGGCCCAGCAGGAGGTGCAAGCGCAGCGGCAGCGGCTGCTGCAAGAGCGCGATGCGGCGCGGACCAGCCGCCTCTTCTCCACCGAGGCGCAAGGCCATGCTGGCTCGCTGGCCGAAGGCGCCACGACGCTTATCGAAGCCGCCGCGTCTGCTCCGGCGGGACGGCGCACGATCCTCGATGGGCCGGTTGATCGACGGACGACGAGCCCAGACCGGCTCAGGTCGCCCCCGTCGCCCTTCGTGCTGCAGGCCGGCGCGACCATCCCGGCCGCGCTTCTCACCGGAGTGCGGTCGGACCTGCCAGGACAGATCGTCGGCCAGGTGACGGAGAACGTCTACGACAGCGTGAGCGGCCGCTTCCTGTTGATCCCGCAGGGGTCGAAGCTCATCGGCGCCTATGACACTCAGGTCGCCTTCGGGCAGAGCCGCGTCCTGCTGGCGTGGACTCGGCTGATCCTCCCGAACGGCCGCTCGCTCGTCTTGGAGAAGCTGCCGGCGGGTGACGCCCAAGGCTACGCGGGCCTGCAGGATCGCGTTGACCGCCATTGGGGCGCGCTGTTCGGCGCCGCCGCGCTTTCGACGATCCTCGGCATAGGCGCGGAGCTCGGGGAAGGTGACGACGAGAACGACATCCTTCGCGCGCTCCGCCATGGGGCGGCCGGCTCCTTCAACCAAGTTGGACAGCAGGCGGTCGGGCGCAGCCTGAACATTCCGCCGACGCTGACGATCCGACCGGGCGCCCCGGTGCGGGTGATGGTCACCCGCGATCTCATTCTTGAACCCTACAGAGGCTGAGAGGTGTGCAAATGGCCAAGCTGAAACTCGCCGAGCTGCAGGACGACACGCCTGTGAAGCTCACGGTCGAACTGCCTGGAGCCGTGCACCGCGACCTCGTCGCCTACGGCGAAGCGCTGGCAGCTCAAGGCGGTCGAGCGCTCGAACCCGCCAAGCTGATCGTGCCGATGCTCTCCAGGTTCATGAACACCGATCGCGCCTTCACGCGCTCGAAGCGCTCGGGCGACAGCACGAGCCGCTGAGAGGACCGACGAGAGCGGAGGTGACGGCGAGGCAGTCACTGAACCTCAGCGCAATCGGAAAAGCACGTTCAGTTTCTGGCCTCTAGCAAGACATTCTCACAAATCAGACCAGCGCCACTTCAAGGTCGTTGAGAACCCGAGCCAGCCCTGGCGCCATGCGAAGAGATCCGGATGTGGCGACCGTGAGCTTGGGCACGGCTCGGCCATAGATTGCGAGGTTCACTTCGCCGTTGAGGCGGGACGGATAGTAGATCCCGTCAACCCGCGCCGGGTGGTCATGGAAGGCGACGGACCAGCGGCGCGCGAGCGCTTGGCGCGAGGATCGCAGGACGTCGCTGGGCACGCCCATTCGGATAGGTCCGTCGCCGGTCAGGTCAAGCAGGGCGAGTTCGGCGTTGGTGACCACCTGTGCGTACCGCCGCGAGTCGAGCTCGGCCTCATCCATGGGGAAGTCGCCCACGAGGCCGTCCCGGTCGTCGCGAAGGACCGCCTCGAGGAAGCAGACCTTCAGTGACGAGCCCAGGTAGAGCACTCCGAAGCGGTTCGCCTCGATCCGGCGTCGTGGGTCGCTAAACCGGCTGCGGCTCTTCCCGAAGCCGAGGGGGTCCGGGAAGCGCTGGTGGTAGATGCGGCCAAAGGTGCGGCCAGCTGGGATGCGGACCAGGTCGAGCCCAGCCGTCGCGAATGCGGCAGTCGGCTCGCGGGACGGCACCTAGCCAAGCGCTCCGGCGGCAAGGCTCTCAGCAGCTTCGAGCACCTCGCCTGTCCGGCCCTGGCGCAACGCATCCACGCCAGTCGCACCTTCCAACTCCGGATGGCGCTGAATGAGGAAGCGGTACACAGTCCAGGGGCTGTCGCCGAGCTTTTCGAAAAGCTGCGGGATAGCGGCGAAGGGCTTGCCGTTCTCGTCAACCTGCCAGGCAGGGAAGCGGAATCCCCGGCGGGCGCCGTCCACCGCCAGCACCTCATGCCTCTGCCGCTTCGCGTTCACGGTCACGCGGCTGACGCCGAGCAACTCCGCGAAAGCATCCGCGCTGAGCATCTCGTCGCCGGCCAGGATCTCCGCCACCCGAAGCTGGCCGCGCTCGCGGGCCGCAGCCAGGGCTACATCCAGATCATCTGGATCTTCGGCGCGGTCGCTTCCCGCTGGCCTGGCATCGTCTGCGATGGTGGCCTTGGCGTGGACGCGCGGCTGGCCTTTGGGATCGACTTCGACCCAGAAGCCGGTGCGCCGACCGCTCTCGCGGCTCTCCGTTATGCGCTCACTCAGCACTTCCATCACGGCGCGGACGCCCGACTTGCGAGGATTGAGGGCCTGGACGGATTTGGACGGCAGGGCGACCGTGAATTCGCCCTTGCTGTCGCGCACCGTAGTGCGCGGTTGGCGGGCCGCGTCGGCTTTGGTCACATAGCGGCCGGTGCTGCGGCCGGCTGACGATGCCTTCTCTGCCATGGGGTTGGTCCTTTCCCCGACAATCTGGGCTTCCGCGTTAGCTTCGTCAATTCCGTTAAGTTCGTAAAGTTCCGGTGAGCAGATCACGGGCGCCGGCCACCTGGCCTGCGCAGCGCGAATTGGCCGCGTCAGTGCAAAACGGAGTTGGGCGGCGGGCCAAGCCGTTCATGCAGCTCAGTGCGCAGGGCATCAATGTCCGCCTCCAGCTGCTGCAACTCCCGTTGGTCTGCGGTCTGCGCCCGGGCCAAAAGCGCGAGGCAGCGGTCCACCAACGCGATGGCTTCGGGGTTGCCGCGACAGCGCAGCCGGAGTTCGAGGAGATAGGCGAGGGCTTCCTCCAAGGCGCGCTCCGTGGCGGCGGCCGATCTGGCCATTCGCGCATCAATGGTGAGGTTCAACCGCCTCGATCAGCGTGAGAATGTCCTGTCGAGATCCGCTGATCAGGGCGTGAGCTTCAGGATGGTCGGCAGCCCAGACTAGGCGCTCCGCTACCTCCAGCTTGGCTGCGATCACTTCCAGAGCGGCGGAGCCTTGAGTCGGCAGCGCCTCCAGCAACTCGTCCCGCTTTTCCAACAGGAGGTCCAGGCAGCCATCAATGTCGCGCAGTTCCTGGGCCCATGGCAGGGCCTGCTGTTCTGCCGGGCTCAGCTGGAACCAGGAATGCTCCCGAGCCAGCCAACTTTCCAGCCGGGCCCATCGCGTCTGTAGCCGTTCGATCTTGGCGTTGAGGTAGAGCCAGCGCTTGAAGGGCGCGGCGGCGTTGCTCTGCGTGGAGGCGACCGGAATTGGTGTGGACTGGGCGAACGCAGCCGGCGCAGCCAAGAGCGAGGCGGGGGATCCCACAACGACCGCTCGTCGGGAGAGTTCAGGCAGACGCACGCCCTCACTCTCCGTCTTTCGACGTGAGCCCATGACCGATGCCTACTAATCACCTATGATCAGATTATAATCACGCAGTGGGCGCTGGGGTGTCAAACAGAAAATGATCGTACTCGATCATAAAATTATCACGCGATGCTGACCGCAGCCCAGATCCGTGCGGCCCGCGCACTACTTGGCTGGAGCCAGCCAGCCTTGGCCGCTGCGGCAAAGCTATCGTTGCCGACCATCGTAAGGATGGAAAGCCAACAGGGGCCCGGCCGCAGCGCAGCCGCCAACGTCGAGGCGGTCCAGCGCGCCCTGGAAGACGCCGGCGTCTGCTTCATCGCTCCTGAAGGTTCCGGCGGTGGCGGCCCCGGCGTACGCCTAAAACATGGCTGACCACTCACGTTCTGACCACGGCGTGCTCCGGGGAGGGGACTCTGCTATCCTGGCGCTACTGGAGCATTTCCTGCCGTCGCCGGTTGGTGATGTGACTTCGCATCATCAATCCGCTAGCCAAAGATTCTGACGGTATCTCAGACGGTATTCAAATCCGCGTGAGCTAAAATGCTTCGGGAATTCCGCCGCTTAGGGCGTCCAGAAATAATCGAGTGGGAATGATCGCGACCTAGGACGGCCGGCGCGCGCGGCGACGCCGCGCGAGGGCCGCGGCCGCGACCGAGCCCACGATGACGACGGAGCCGGCTCCGAAGACTGCCAGGATGCAGGGCGCGTCGGAGAGCACGAGAGTGTCCAGGCCGACCTTGCCGGTCTGCCAGAACGTCCATTCGCCGCCGATCTCGCGCGCCAGGGTGCTGCTGCCGGTCGCGAGCACGACGATCCCGTCGCCTGTGGCCGGATCGATCCGGGCCGTCGTATTGATCGCGGGGTGGTTCTGGCCGTCGTGGCCGACCACGAAGCCGCCGCTCGCGGTCGGCGCGTAGAGACTCTCGCCGAGACCCCAGACAGGCAGGCCGAAGAGTTTCGCCTGGGGCGTCGCCATCTCCCGCAACGTTTCCGGCGCGAGGACGCCGCGACCAGCGGGCGCGCCGCCCGGCCCCGGGGACTGCGCCTGCAGGAAGGCGGTGAGGTCCGCCGCCGAGGTGTAGAGCGAGGCGGCCCCCGTCGCGGCGAACCGGTAGTGCGTGGCGGGGGAGCCGTCGGCGGCGAAGACGTCGGCGAACCTCGCCGGGTCGGGGTTCTCGAAGGTGCTCTCGTCCATGCCGAGGGGTTCGAACACCGTGCGCCGCATGTAGGCGTCGAAGGCCTCGCCCGTCACGTCCTCGATCATCAGCTGCAGGATGAGGTAGCCGCCGCCCGAGTAGCGCCATCCGGATCCCGGCTTCGCGCCTACCCGCACGACGCCGTCGGCGGACGGCATGGCGTCGGTGACATGCGTCAGTTCCTGTTCGAGCGAGGGAACGGCCTCTCCCGGCGCGAAGCCCTGGAAGCCCAGCCCGTCGGTCAGGCCTGACGTGTGTGCCAGCAGCCGGCGGACCGTCACGCCGCTGTTGTCGTAGCGGCCGGGCGGCAGGCTCCAGCGGGTGAGATAGCGCGACACGGGCGCGTCCAGCTCGATCCGCCCGTCTTCCACGAGGGCCATGACGCCCCAGGCCGTGAGCCAGTTGCTCAGCGAGGCGACCTGGAACTGCGTACGCTCGTCCACCGGCCGGCCGTTGGAGGCGAAGAAGCTCTGCGCGGGCCGACCGTCCTCGAGCAGTACGATGGCGATATTGCCTTTGGAGTCCCGCGCGTACTGCGACGACGCCCAGCGCAGGAAGGCCGCGGCGTCGCCCGCGGGGGCGGGCTCCGGGCGCAGCCACCCGTTGCGGGCCCCCAGCCCCACCAGGGCCGTCCACAGGGCGAGCAGGACCACACCGGTCAGAATTGGGCGTCGCACGTGTCGCTCCCGCAGTTGGCGGCGACAGGATGCTCCGAGTCAGCCTCTGTCAGAAGCGCACCGGCTTTTCGAGCTGGGCGATGGCCTCGACGAAGTCGTCCGCCTTCTTCCGCACCAGCGCCTGGGCGTCGGTCAGCCCCTGGTTGTAGAGGTGGGGGCCCATGGTCTCGATGATCCAGTCCAGTAGGAAGACCGCGTCGAATCCCTTCACTTCCAGCTCCAGCTCGTCCTTCAGGTAGCCGGAAAGCGCATCGGCCAACGTATCGCGGACGGGCTTGGGCAGTTCGATCTTGGCCATTCGACAACCTGGGAGCCGCACTTGACCGCCAACCTCTACGGCATCCGCAACTGCGATACGATGAAGAAGGCCTGGACCTGGCTGGATCAGCACGGTGTTCCTTACACGTTCCACGACTACAAGAAGGAGGGCGTCGACCGCGCCGCGCTGGAGGGCTGGGTGCGGCAGGTCGGGTGGGAGACGCTGCTCAACCGGGCCGGCACGACGTTCAGGAAGCTGCCCGAGGCCGACCGGCAGGGGATCGACGAGGCCAAGGCGATCTCACTGATGCTGGCCCAACCCTCGATGATCAAGCGGCCGGTGCTGGCGGCGAAGGGCCGCCTGCTCGTGGGCTTCAAGCCGGCGGAGTACGAGGCGCTGTTCGGCTGACGTCTGTCTGAGAAGCTCTGCATCCGAACGCCGCGCCGGCGGCGACTAGGGGACAGGGCAGGCCACGGAGACGGCTTCGGGGCCTGCGGCTGGAGCTTCGACGATGGAAGACCTGTTCCGCAGCTACTGGTGGCTGCTGTTCCCGATCGCGTTCTTCGTGTTCGGAGCCTGGGACCGATGGCTCGCCTACAAGCGCGCCCAGGCGCACCTGGATCTGCTGCGCACCTACGCCACACAGGGGAAGGAGCCGCCCGTCGAGCTTCTGAAGGTCGTCCGGGCCGACGCCCTCGACGACGCCGAGGAGGATTTCGGGTTCGACGACGGACGACGCGGCCGCCGCCGGCGGCGGGGGGCCTACTGGGCCCTGCGGACCGCCTTGATCACCGGCGCGGTGGCCGCGGGCTTCTGGCTGGCCTCGGAGTTCGCCGCGCCGGTCACCGACTACTGGCCCTTCCGGCTGGTCGCGATCATCCTGACCTGCGTGGCTGCGGGCTATGCGGTCGTGGGGCTGATCTTCATGACGAAGCACCGTCGATGACGCCGGAGGGGGCGGACGCGATGCTGGTCGCGGCCGTCCAGCGCGGCTCGACCGAGGCGTTCGCACGCCTGGTGCAGCGCCACCAGCAGGCCGTGCGGGCCTTCCTGCGCCGGGCCTGCGGCGACTGGGCCCTGGCGGACGACCTGGCGCAGGAGACCTTCCTGGCCGCCTGGGGGCGGATCGGCCAGCTGCGGGCCGGGGCCAGCGTGCGGGCATGGCTGTGCGGCATCGGCTATCGCAAGCATCTGTCGGTGCTGCGCTCCGGCTCGCGGCGCAGGGCCCGGGACGCGCGTTACGAGCGGGAACGGCCGCCCGCGGCGGCGGCGATGACCGACGAGCGGCTGGCCCTGGAGGCCGCGATGGCGGAGCTGCCGGCCGACCAGCGGGCGTGCGTCGCCCTCTGCCTGGCGGCCGATTTCAGCCACGCGGAGGCTGCCGCGGCGCTGGCGCTGCCGCTGGGCACGGTGAAGAGTCATGTGGCGCGGGGCCGTGCGCGGCTCCTGCAGGTGCTTGGAGATGGCGATGCGTGAAGCTGACGAGCGGCTGAAGGCCCTGTTCGCGGCGGATGAGCCGCCGGCCACCGATCCCGCGTTTTCGGCCGCGGTCATGGAGGCGGTCCTGCGCCGGGAGTTCGTGGCGGAGCTGGCGCTGCTCGCCGGCGCGGCGGCGGTCGGCGCGCTGACACTTTGGGCGGTCTGGCCGGCGCTGGCGCCCGCAGTGGAGGCCGTGTCCGAAGCGGTGGCTCCGCTGGCGGCCACGCTGGCGTTGGCGATCGGGACGATCTTCCTGCTCCGCGGACCGAGGCGTGCGCCGGCTCCAGCGGAATCATGAGCAACATTTCATGCTTAGGATTGCATCTGGGCGGCGCAGGCCAAGTCTCTAACAGTCAGAGACGGGCGCCTTCGCCCGGCTGAACTGGAGAGGATAGACGTCCATGGAGATCCTGGTTCCGATCTCACTGTTTGCGATGATCGCCGCACTGGTGATCGTCCCCCGCTATTTCCGCAGCCTCGAGCGCCAGAAGATGGCCGACACCCTGCGCGTGGCCATCGAGAAGGGGCAGCCGATCCCGGGCGAAATCGTCGAGGCCATGTCCAGCAACGTGCGTTCGCCGGCCATGCCGCCGTCGCCGCAGCGGGACCTGCGCACCGGCATCATCTGGCTGGGCGTCGCCCTGGGCCTCGTCGCCCTGGGCCTGATCGTCGGCTTCGAGGAGCCCGACGCCAGCTACTGGTTCATCGGCATCGCCTCGTTCCCGGGCTTCATCGGCCTGGCCTTCATCGTCCTCGGCCTGATCAACAAGCCGAAGTCCTAGAACCCTCCTAAAGGGGCATAGCCGCCCATGCCGGGCACGAAACCATCGAGCTTCGCCAGCCTGCACGACGTCGAGCTCTGCTCGCACGCCGCGGCCGGCGAGGGGCGCGCCTTCGGGGAGCTTGCGCGCCGCCACGGCTCGGCCGTCCGCTACCTGCTGCGCCGGATGGGCGCCCAGGCGGCTGAGGCCGACGACGTGGCCCAGGACGCCTTCCTCACCGCCTTCCAGCGGATCACCGAGTTCCGCGGCGAGGGGACCTTCGCCGCCTGGGTGAAGCGGATCGCCGCGCGCCATTATCTGCGCCGGCTCCAGCGCGACCGGCGGCTGAGCGAGCTGGCGGCGGAGGGGGGCGAAGAGGAGATCGAGATCGCGGCGGGCGACGCAGACCACCGGATCGACCTGGACGAGGCCCTGAAGGCGCTCTCCAAGGCCGAGCGGCTGTGCGTGTCGCTGTGCTTCGGCGCGGGCCTTTCCCACGGCGAGGCGGCCGAGGCCTTGAACCTGCCGCTTGGAACGGTCAAATCCCATGTCAAACGTGGTCTGGATAAGCTCAGAGCGCGACTGGCGCCGACCGAGGGCGCCGTCCTGGAAGGGAGGCGGGGCAATGGCTGACGATTTCGAACGCCGCCTCGAGCGCCTGTTCTCCGAAGCGCCGGAGCTGCCGGATTGCGCGGCCTTCGCGCAGGGCGTCGAGCGTAAGCTGAACCGCGGCTGGCAGACCCGGCGCTGGCTGATCGGCTGCGCCGGCGTGACCGGCGGGGTCGTGGGCGCGAGCCAGCTCGTCTATTCCAACCTGTACCAGCGCATCGAGACGGCCGAGGATTCCGCCCGGGCGCTGTCGGCGGGCCTGTCGCAGGTCGCCCCCAGCGCCGAGATGGTCTCGGCCCTGTCGGGCGGCTTCGGCGTCTGGGTCGCGGTCGGCCTGGCCGTGCTGCTGCTGGGCTTCGCCCTGTCGCGCGTCATCGAGGAGATCTGAGGCTTGTCCAGCCACCGGGAAGAGAAGGTCCGGCGCATCGCCGCCCCGGACATCGCTGCGCGCAAGGGCGGCACGCCGATCGTGTGCCTCACTGCCTACACCGCGCCGGTGGCCGAGCTCCTGGACGAGCACTGCGACCTGCTGCTGGTGGGCGACAGCGTGGGCATGGTGGTCCACGGGCTTCCGAACACCGTCGGCGTGACGCTCGACATGATGATCCTGCACGGCCAGGCGGTGATGCGCGGCTCGCGCCGCGCCATGGTCGTCGTGGACATGCCGTTCGGCTCGTACGAGGGCGCCCCCGAGACCGCCTACGACAACGCCGCCCGCCTCATGAAGGAGACGGGCGCGCAGGCCGTGAAGGTCGAGTCCGGTCCGACCGTCATCGACACCATCCAGTACCTGGTGAAGCGCGGCATCCCGGTCATGGGGCACGTCGGCCTGCGGCCCCAGGCGGTTCTGGTGGACGGCGGCTTCAAGGCCAAGGGCAAGGCGGGCGAGGAGCGCCGCCGCATCCTGGAGGAGGCGAGGGCGACCGCCGACGCCGGCGCGTTCGCGGTGGTGGTCGAGGGCGTGGCCGAGGGCCTGGCCCGGGAGATCACCGAGGCCATCGAGGTTCCGACCATCGGCATCGGCGCGTCCGCGGGCTGCGACGGGCAGATCCTGGTCACGGACGACATGCTGGGCCTCTTCGACTGGACCCCGAAGTTCGTGCGCCGTTACGGCGACCTGCGGGGCGAGATCGGCAAGGCCGTGGCGGCCTACGCAGAGGATGTCCGGGCCCGTCGCTTCCCGGGACCAGCCGAGATCTACTTCGCCAAGGCGGGGTAGCGTTGCGGCTGAGGGCGGCGCGCTATAGGTTCCCGGCCTCTGCCCCAAGGGCCAGCTAAAGAGTCCGGAGTCCCCTTCACGTGACGGATCTGTTCGAAGAGGTCGAGGAGCAGCTTCGCTCCGACCGCTACCGGTCGCTCGCGCGCCGGACTCTCCCCTGGATCCTGGCCGCCGTCGCGCTCGTCCTGGTGGCCGTCCTCGCCTACTGGGGCTGGGACACTTGGCGCAGCCGTGAGGTCGCCAAGGCCTCGGAGCAGTATCAGGCCGCGGGCGAGGCCCTGGCGGCCGGGGACCGCGCCAAGGCCCAACAGCTGTGGACCGAGGTCTCCCAGTCCTCCGCCGGCGGGTACAAGTCGCTGGCCCTGATGCAGCTGGGCGCCCTGAACCTCGACGAGAACAAGACGGACGAGGCCGTGAAGCTGTTCGACCAGGCGGCGAGCGCCGCGCCGGACGAGCTGATCGGCGACGCCGCCCGCCTCAAATCCGCCTTCGCCGTGCTCGACACGGCTCCCTACAAGGACGTGGAGGCGCGCTTGACGCCGCTGATCAAGGACGGCCGCCCCTACCGGGTGCAGGCGCGCGAGGCGCTCGCCTTCGCCAAGCTGATGGCCGGAGACACTGCCGGCGCCCGCGGGGACTTCGTCGTGCTGCAGCAGATGCTGGACGCCTCGGACGGGGTCCGCGCCCGCGCCCAGGCCGCGATCAGCCTGATCGATTCCGGCTCGGCCAAGGCCCTGCCGGGCGTCGTCAAGCAGGCCGCCGCCATGCCGCCCCCCATGATGGTGCAGCCCGGCGCCGTGCTCGGCGCTGACGGCGCTGCGCCGCAACCGCAAGCCAACGGACCGCAATGACGTCGCGCCGCAACACTCTCCTGGCCGTCTGCCTCATCGCCGCGCTGGGCGCGAGCGGCTGCTCGACGCTGGGACGCCTGAACCCGTTCGACCGCGGCGACGAGGGCCCGCAGGAGACCGCCGGCGAGGGCCAGCGCATCTCCATCGTTCCGGCCGACCAGCGGCTGGAGCCCGCCGCCGCGCTGCAGGGCGTGGAGTTCTCGCTGCCGACGCCTTCGACGATCGCGGCCTGGCCGCTGCCGGGCGGCACGCCCGAGCAGTCGGTGGACCATGTGGACGCCGCGCCGAACCTGCAGATCGCCTGGCGACGCGGCTTCGGCGAGGGCTCCCAGCGGGGCCGCTACATCATTGCTCCGCCGGTGGCGGCCGACGGCAAGGTGTTCGTCATGGACGCCGAGGGCCGCGTCTCGGCGCACGACGCCCGCAGCGGCGGCCAGCTCTGGCGCACCGCCACCAACCCCGGCGACAACAAGCGCGACAAGCTCGGCTTCGGCGGCGGCATCGCCTACGCCGACGGCAAGCTTTACGTCACCTCCGGCTTCCGGCAGGTGATGCAGATCGACGCCAACACCGGCGCCGTCGGCTGGCGGGCCAAGACCAGCGAGCCGGTGCACGGCGCGCCGACCGTCGCCGCGGGCCGCGTGATGGCCGTGGCGCTGGACAATTCGCTGCTCACCTTCGAGACGGCGACCGGCACGCCGAGCTGGACCTACCAGGCGCTCGCCGAATCCGCCCGCATCCTGCGCGCCTCCAGCCCGGCGGTGTCGGGCGACACCGTGGTGGCGGCCTTCGGGTCGGGCGAGCTCGTGGCCCTCAGGGCCGCCAACGGCAACGACCTGTGGAACGAGGCCCTGTCGCGGGCGAGCCGCACCAGCGCGCTGTCCGAGATCCGCGACATTCCCGGCCGCCCGGTCATCTACCAGGGCGACGTCTTTGCGGTGAGCCACTCGGGCGTCTTCGCGGCCATCGACCTTCGCACGGGCCAAGCCCGCTGGAGCCTGCCGGTCGCGGGCGTCACCTCGCCGCTTCCGGCCGGCGACGTCGTCTACGTGGTCTCCAAGGCCGGCGAGGTGATCTGCGCCTCGCGCGAGACGGGCCAGATCTACTGGATCCGCGACCTCAACGAGGGCTTCAAGGGCAAGAAGAAGGGCGGCTTCCTCGGCATCGGCGGCCAGCGCATGGGCCGGCCGATCTGGTCGGGCCCGATGCTGACCAACAACAAGCTGATCCTCGCGGGCCAGACGGGCGACCTCGCCGTGCTGAACGCCAAGACGGGCGAGGTCGAGCGGCGCATCGACCTGGGCGGTCCGGCCATGCTCTCGCCCATCGCCATGGGCGACACCATCTACGTGGTCACCGACGAAGCCACGCTGATCGCACTTCGTTGACCGGACGTATAGGCTGACGGCATGCCGCTGAAGCTCGCGATCGTCGGCCGCCCGAATGTGGGCAAGTCCACGCTGTTCAACCGGCTGGCGGGCCGCAAGCTCGCCATAGTCGACGACCGGCCGGGGGTCACCCGCGACCGCCGGTTCGGCACGGGCCGCCTGGGCGACCTGGATCTCGAGCTGATCGACACCGCCGGGTTCGAGGACGTCACCGACGAGAGCCTCGAGGCCCGCATGCGCGCCCAGACCGAGCGGGCGGTGGACGAATGCGACGTGGCGCTCTTCGTCATCGACTCCCGCGAGGGCGTCACGCCGGCGGACAGGATCTTCGCCGAAATCCTGCGCAAGCGGGACAAGCCTGTCATCCTCGCCGCCAACAAGGCCGAGGGCAGGCAGGGCGAGGCCGGCATCCTCGACGCCTGGGGCCTGGGCCTGGGCGAGCCGGTCCCGATCTCGGCCGAACACGGCGAGGGCATGGCCGACCTCTATGCGGCGCTGGCCGCCGTCTGGGCCGAGGACGAGGACGAGGAGGAGGCCGAGGACGAGAGCGACAAGCCGGTCCGCATCGCCATCGTCGGCCGCCCGAACGCGGGCAAGTCCACCCTGGTCAACCGGCTCATCGGCGAGGACCGCCTGCTGACCGGCCCGGAGGCGGGGATCACGCGCGACGCCATTCCCGTCGACTGGGAGTGGGAGGGACGGCCGATCCGCCTGGTCGATACGGCGGGCCTGCGGCGCAAGGCCAAGGTGCAGGAGAAGCTGGAGAAGCTTTCCACCCAGGACACCATCCGGGCCATCACGTTCGCCGAGGTGGTGCTGCTGGTGATGGACGCCACCCATCCGTTCGAGATCCAGGACCTGCAGATCGCCGACCTCTGCGAGCGCGAGGGGCGGGGGCTGGTGTTCGTGCTGACCAAGTGGGACCTGGTGGAGGAGCCGCAGGCGGTCCTCGCCGAGATCACCGAGGAGGCCTACCGCCTCCTGCCGCAGGTGAAGGGATCGCCCATCGTGGCGCTTTCGGCCGAGACCGGCCGGGGCATGGACCGGCTGATGCCGGCCGTCCTGAAGGTCCATGGCGACTGGTCGACGAAGGTGAAGACCCGCGACCTCAACGACTGGCTGCGCATGGCCGTCGAGCGGCACCCGCCGCCGGCGGTGAACGGCCGGCGGGTGAAGCCGAAGTACATGGCCCAGACCAAGGCCAGGCCGCCGACGTTCGTGATGTTCGCCTCCCGCGCCGACCAGCTGCCGGACCACTACCGGCGCTATCTGGTCAATTCGCTGCGCGAGAGCTTCGACCTGCCGGGGGTGCCGATCCGGCTCAGCGTGCGGTCGAACAAGAACCCCTTCGCCGAGGGGCAGGAGGGGGGCGCCGAACGCGCGCCCGCGCCGCGCTCCAAGCCGAAGGGGGAGGGCGGTCCGCCGAAGCCGAAAGGCCCGGCCAAGGCCAAGCGCACGCCGACCCGGGGACGGGCGGCCAAGCTGGCCCGGCCCGGCGTCAAGCCGAAGCGAGCTTCCCGGCCCTCTTCCAGTCGGCGAACACCACGTTAGACGTGGGCAGGCCCAGGTCGGCCTGGGCGAGCTCCACCACCAGCGGCCCGATCTCGGAGGGGTCGGGCAGGCTCATCGGATCCTCGCCCGGCATGGCCTCGGCGCGCATCTTCGTGCGCATCGCGCCGGGCTCGAGCAGGACGGCCCGGATCTTGGTCTGCTCCAGCTCGTCGGCCCAGGTGCGGACCAAGTTCTCCAGCGCGGCCTTGGAGGCTCCGTAGGGGCCCCAGAAAGCCTTCGGATTGTGCGCGCGGCTGGTGGTCAGGAAGATCGCCCGGGGGCGCTCGGAGGCGCGCAGGAGGGGTTCTGCGCTGCGGATCAGGCGATACGAGGCGGTGAGGTTCACGTCCATCACGCGCGCCCAGTGCTTGGGCTCGATGTGCGACACCGGCGTGATGGGCCCCAGGATCGCGGCGGCGTGGACGAGGATGTCCAGGCGGCCGAACCGCTGGTGGACGGCCAGGCCGAGCTGGTCCAGCGCGCCTTCCTCGGCGATGTCCATCGGCACGAGGGTGGCGGACTTGCCAGTGGCGGCGCGGATCTCGTCGTCCAGCTCCTCGAGACCGCCCTGGGTGCGGGCGACGGCGACCACGTGGGCGCCGGCCTTGGCCAGGGCGAGGGCGGCGGCGCGGCCGATGCCGCGGCTGGCGCCGGTGACGAGGGCGATACGGTCGGTAAGGGGCAGGTCGGGCATGGGCGGCTCTCTAGCCGCTTACGGCCTCGATGTCAGGCCGCCGCGCGTAGCGCTGGGCCATGGCGGCGCAGGCCATCAGCTGCATCTGGTGGAAGATCAGGAGCGGGATCATGGCGACCCCCGCCGCTGCCGCGGGGAACAGGGCGGCGGCCATGGGCGCCCCGCTGGCCAGCGACTTCTTCGAGCCGCAGAAGACGATGGCGATCTCGTCGGGCTTGTCGAAGCCAAGGACCCGCGCCGCCACTGCGGTGAGCGCCAGGACGGCCCCCAGGAGGGCCGCGCACAGGGCGAACACCCGCGCGAGGTCGAGGCCGCTCAGGACGTCCCAGACCCCCTCGACCACCGCGCCCGAGAAGGCCGTGTAGACCACCAGCAGGATGGCCCCGCGGTCGATCAGGCCGACGACGCGGGCGTTCCGGGAGATCCGCTCGCCGATCCAGCCGCGCAGGGCCTGCCCGGCGACGAAGGGGACGAGCAGCTGCAGGACGATGGCCTGCACCGAGCGGGCGTCCACGCCGCCCTGAGCCTGCAGCAGGAGCCCGACCAGAAGCGGCGTGACGGCGATCCCCAGGAGGTTCGAGGCGGAGGCCGCGGCCACCGCCGCCGCCACGTTGCCGCGGGCGATGGCCGTGAAGGCGATGGAGGACTGGATGGTCGAGGGCAGGCAGCCCAGGAACACGAGGCCGGCGGCCAGTTCGGGCGGCGTGATCCAGGCGGGCAGGGCGGCCAGGCCCAGCGTCAGCAGCGGGAACAGGGCGAAAGTGGAGGCCAAGACCACCAGGTGCAGGCGCCAGTGCGTCAGGCCGCGGATCACGGCCTCGCGCGAGAGCCGCGCGCCGTGGAGGAAGAACACCAGGGCGATGGCGGCCCGGGTCACCCAGTCCAGGCTGAGCGCCGCCTGCCCCTGCGCAGGCGCGATCGTCGCGGCCGCGCCCATCAGCACGATCAGGATCAGGTACCAGTCGGGCTTGATCTTGATCCGGGAGAGCAGGCCCGCCCGGGGCGCGCTCACGCGTCGACCAGGAACGAGAGCTGGCGCTCCACGGCCTGGTTGCGGCCCTCGGCGATCTCACGGTCCAGCAGGCGCGTGGGGTAGTCGCCGGTGAAATAGTGGTCGGTGAACTGGGGATTGGCCGGATCGCGCGCGGCTTCCATCGCCCAGTAGAGCCCGTCCACCGAGAGGTAGCCCATGGAGTCCACGTTCAGGATCTTGGCGATCTCTTCGACCGAGTGGTTGGCCGCCAGCAGCTTCTCGCGGTCGGGCATGTCGATGCCGTAGTAGTCGGGCCACTGGATCGGCGGCGAGGCCGAGCGCAGATGCACCTCCTTGGCGCCCGCCTCGCGGACCATGCGCACCACGCGCACCGAATTGGTGCCGCGCACGATGGAATCGTCCACCAGCAGCACGCGCTTGCCCGCCAGGACCGAGCGGTTGGGCGACAGCTTCATCCGCACGCCCAGCTCGCGCTGGCCCTGGGTCGGCTCGATGAAGGTCCGGCCCACATAGTGATTCCGGATGATCCCCATCTCGAAGGGAAGGCCCGCCTCCTGGGCGAAGCCCAGGGCGGCGGGGACGCCGGAGTCCGGCACCGGCACCACGACGTCGACGTCGGCGGGGGTCTCCTGCGCCAGGCGCCGGCCCATCCGCTTGCGGACCTCGTAGACCGAGCGGCCGTTCACGACCGAGTCCGGGCGGGCGAAGTAGACGTATTCGAAGATGCAGGGGCGCGCCTGCATGGCCGGGAAGGGCCGAAGGCTCTGCACCCCGTCCTGGTCGATGACCACCATTTCGCCGTGCTCGACGTCGCGCACGAAGCGGGCGCCGACCATGTCCAGGGCGCAGGTCTCGGAGGCGAGCACCGCCTTGCCGTCGAGATCGCCGAGGACGAGCGGCCGGATGCCGAGCGGGTCGCGCACGCCGATCAGCTTCTTGTTGGTCAGCGCCACCAGGGCGTAGCCGCCCTCGATCTGCTGCAGGGCGTCGATGAACCGCTCGACGAACTTGGCCTTACGCGACCGGGCGATCAGGTGGAGGATGACCTCGGAGTCCGAGGTGGACTGGAAGATGGCGCCCTGGGCGACCAGCTGCTCGCGCAGCGTCAGGAAATTGGTGAGGTTGCCGTTGTGGGCGAGGGCGATCCCGCCCGCCTCGAGGTCGGCGAACATCGGCTGGACGTTGCGGATGAAGCTGCCGCCGGCGGTCGAATAGCGAGTGTGCCCGATCGCGGACTGGCCCGGCAGGCGCTCGTTGAGGTCGCCGCCGCCGAAGGCGTCGCCCACGTGCCCCATGTGGCGCTCGGTGTGGAAGCGTTGGCCGTCGAAGCAGGCGATGCCGCAGGCTTCCTGGCCACGGTGCTGCAGGGCGTGCAGGCCCAGCGCCGTGAGCCCCGAGGCCGCTTCGACGTCGAAGACGCCGAACACGCCGCATTCCAGACGCGGCGTATCGTCATCCGGGTCCCGCGGCGGCGGGGACCATCGATCGTACGCCATGGCCTTGGCCGACAGGGTCATCGAGACCTCTCCAGATCCGTCTCGCCGTTTCGCGGCGCGTCGTAGCCGTCCGTCACGCGTCTGTCACCTGACCCGTTTCGCACCGCCCGGTCGAAAGCGGGGCGGAGCCGCTCGGCGATGTCCAGGCCCTGGGGGGCCATGGCCTCCAGCAGCCGGCCCATGTTGCTCGCGAGCGGCCAGGTGGTCGCGCCGGTGATCCAGCGCGGACGCAGGTCCTGGGGCGTGGCGGCGTTGAACATCAGGAAGAGCGCTCCGAGGACGAGAAGCCCCCGAGCCAGGCCGATGGCCAGGCCGACGGACCGGTCGAGGGCGCCCAGCACGTCGGTGCGCTGCACCTTCCGCGCAAGGGCTGCGCCGATCAGACGCAGGACGACATAAGCGGTCCCGAACACCAGGATCAGGGCGGCGGCCGTTCCCAGCCAGTCGGGGCGGACGACCTCCCGCACCACCGGCGCGGACAGCGGCAGTCCGAAGATCGCCAGCAGGGCCGCGCCGATCAGCGCCACGAGGGCCGCGATCTCGCGCACCGCGCCCCTGGCGAAGCCGACCGCCGCCGAAATCAGCAGCAGCGCCAGGACGATGAAATCGAACTGCGTCATTCCTAGTCCCATGCGCCGTCGCCGATCCGGCGAACGGCGTCCGCGAGGCGGCTCACCCCGGTGAATGTCATGCCGCCCGCGGCTTCGACGTCGGCGGGACCGAGCCCGCGACGGAAGCCGAGCTTTGCGGCCTCCTTCAGGCGGGCGTCCATCCGGCTGACCGAGCGCACCTCGCCCGACAGGCTGATCTCGCCGAAGACCACGCAGTCCTGCGGCAGGGCCTGGTCGAAGGCGGAAGAGGCGAGCGCCGCGGCGGCGGCGAGGTCTGCGGCGGGCTCGGTGATCCGAAGGCCCCCCGCCACGTTCAGATAGACGTCCCGGTCCCCGAAACCAAGGCCGCACCGGGCCTCCAGGACCGCCAGCACCATCGCCAGCCGCCCGGAATCCCAGCCGACCACCGCCCTTCGGGGCGTGCCGTAGGCCGAGGGGGCGACGAGCGCCTGGATCTCCACCAGGACGGGGCGCGAGCCCTCGATGCCCGCGAACACCGCCGCGCCGGCCGCCCGCTCGCCCGAGGTGTTGAGGAACAGCGCCGAGGGGTTCTTCACCTCGGAGAGGCCCGCGTCGTTCATCTCGAACACGCCGATCTCGTCGGTGGCGCCGAAGCGGTTCTTGGCGCCGCGCAGGATGCGGAAGGGATAGCCGCGCTCGCCCTCGAAGGCGAAGACGGCGTCCACCATGTGCTCCACGACCCGGGGACCGGCGATCGTGCCTTCCTTGGTCACGTGGCCGACGAGGATCACCGCCAGCCCCCGCTTCTTCGCCAGACGCACCAGCTCGCCTGCGGCGGCGCGCACCTGGGTGACGGAGCCCGGCCCTGCCTCGTGGGCGTCGCTCCACAGGGTCTGGATGGAATCGATCACCACCAGGTCGAAGTCCTCGGCCTTCAGCCCGTCGGTGATGGCCCGCAGGCTGGTCTCGGCGGCGAGCTTCACCGGCGCGTCGGCCAGGCCCATGCGCTGGGCACGGCCGCGAACCTGCTCCACGGCCTCTTCGCCAGAGATGTAGGCGCAGCGGGCGCCCCGGCGGGCGGCGCTGGCGGCCACCTGCAGCAGGAGCGTGGACTTGCCCACGCCGGGATCGCCGCCCAGCAGGATGGCCGAGCCCGGCACGACCCCGCCGCCGCACACGCGGTCGAACTCCTCCACGCCCGTGGCGATGCGCGGAGGGGCAGGGGTGGCGTCCTCCAGGCCCTGGAAGGCCAGGCCCCGGGCGCGGGTCGCCTTGGACGGCTTCAGGGCGCCCGGCGGGCGGCTGGTCAGCTCCTCGACCAGCGAGTTCCAGGCCCCGCAGGCGGGACACTGCCCGGACCAGCGGGTCTGCACGGCGCCGCAGGACTGGCAGGCATAGACGGCGCCGTCGCGGGCCACGGGATGCTCCTGATTCGAGGGATCCCAAGTCTAGCCGACCGCAGCGCCGGGGTCTGTGCGGCCACGCGGCGCGTGCTAGTCAGATGCCGGGAGCTGTTCGGAGGGCTGGATGAGTCTGGCGTGGCTGGCCCGGCGGGCCGGCGCGATGATCCTGCGGCCGGCGCGAACCTGGGAGACCGTCGCACCGGAACCGGGCGGCGAGCGCCAGGTGCTGGGCCGCTTCGTGGCGCCGCTGGCCGCCATACCGGCCGTGTGCGGAGCGCTCGGGACCTATCTGTTCGGGATCAGCTTCGCGGACGTGGGCGTCCGCCCCAGCCTCGTCTCGATCCTGTCGGAGGCGGTGGTCGGCTATGTGCTGACGCTGGTCGGGGTCTGGGGGCTCGCCTGGCTGGTCGCCGCCATGGGGCCCCTATTCGGCGGGCTGCGGGAGCGGGACCAGGCGCTCAAGCTGGTCGGCTATTCGGGCGCGGCCGCCTGGGTGGCGGGGGCGGCCCATCTCTACCCGAACCTCGCGCTCCCGGTGGGGCTGCTCGCGGCGCTCTGGTGCGCCTGGACGCTCTACCTGGGCCTGCCGCGGCTGATGCGGCCCGATCCGGAGAGGGCCCTGACCTACTTCGCCAGCATCCTGCTGGCCGCGCTCGCGGTGGGCGCGCTCAGGGCCCTGGCGATCGCCCGGGCGGCCGAGCTGGGCGGGCCGCTGCAGTTCTCGTAGGGGCGCGGCCGCCGCCCTAGTGGGGCTCGTAGCGGCTCGAGTCGCGGGCCAGGTTGCCGAACTTGGTCGTGTCGGAGTTGAACGACAGCTTCACCGTGCCGATGGGGCCGTGACGCTGCTTGCCGATAATGAGCTCGGCCAGCCCCTGCACCTGGTCCATCTGCTCCTGCCACTTGAAGTGCTCCTCGGTGCCTTCGCGGGGCTCCAGGCGGCTGAGGTAGTACTCCTCGCGGTACACGAACATCACCATGTCGGCGTCCTGTTCGATCGAGCCGGATTCGCGCAGGTCCGAGAGCTGGGGCTTCTTGTCCTCGCGGTTCTCGACCTGGCGGCTGAGCTGGCTGAGCGCCAGCACCGGCACGTTCAGCTCCTTGGCCAGCGCCTTCATGCCCTGGGTGATCATCGAGACCTCCTGCACCCGGTTGTCGGGGCCGCCGGAGCCGGTCGTGACCAGCTGGAGGTAGTCCACGATAATCAGGTCGAGGCCGACCATCCGCTTCAGCCGGCGGGCGCGGGCCACCAGCTTGGCCAGGGTGATGCCGCCGGTGGCGTCGATGTAGAGCGGCGCCTCCTGGATCTCCATGGCCGCATCGCGGATGCGGCCGAACTCCATGGCGTCGATCTCGCCCTTGCGCAGCCGGTCGCCCGAGACGCCCGAGGCCTCGGCGAGCAGGCGCAGGGCGAGCTGCTCGGCGCTCATTTCCAGCGAGAAGAAGGCCACCACGCCGCCGCGGACCGTCTTGCGGGAGCCGTCGGGCTGGGGCTCCCAGGCGTAGTTGCGGGCGACGTCGAAGGCGATGTTGCAGGCGAGCGAGGTCTTCCCCATCGACGGGCGGGCGGCCAGGATCATCAGGTCGGACGGGTGCATGCCGCCGATCTTCTGGTCGAGGTCGATCAGGCCGGTGGAGAGGCCGGCGAGCCCGCCGTCGCGGCTGTGCGCCTCGGCCGCCATGGCCAGCGCGCCCTGCAGGGCGTCGGAGAACGGCACGAAGCCCTGGGAGACGCCGCCGGTCTCGGCCAGCTGGTAGAGCTGCTGTTCGGCCTGTTCGATCTGTTCGCGGGCGTCGAGCTCGGCGTCGCCCGCCTGGGCCTGGGCGGCGATGTCGCCGCCGATCCGGATCAGGTCACGCCGCAGGGCGAGGTCGTAGATCGCCCGTGCATAGTCCGGGGCGTTGGCCGCGGGCGGGGCGCGCTCCACGAGATCGGCCAGGTAGCGGACGCCGCCCAGCTCCTCGAATGCTGGGTCGCGGGCGAACTGCTCGGCGAGCAGGATCGGCTCCGCGAGCTGGCCCTTGCGGATGTGGGTCTCGATGGCCGCGTAGAGCCGCTGGTGGAAGGGCTCGAAGAAGTGGCGCGCCTGCAAGTTGTCGCCGAGGCGCTCGAAGGCCGCGTTGTCGTAGAGCAGGGCGCCCAGCAGCGCCTGCTCGGCCTCGATGTTGGCTGGAGCGTGGGGGATCGCCGCGTCGTTCGAGACGGGGCGCAGATCAAGAGCCGGAACGATCGCCATGCCTCAATCGATAGCGGTCCAGGGCCGTCCGATCACGGGCGCCACATGTCGCTGCGACCAATTCTCCCCAGAACTTTTCTGAACCTGTGGATGAAGCTTGGCTGCACGAAAAACGGCGCGGGAGGAAGCCCCCCGCGCCGTCTCGCAACCTATCGAAGCGGGCCTTAGGCCTGGGCTTCGGTGTACTCGCTGGCCTGCTGGCCGGCGCCGCCTTCCAGCAGGTCGGCCGCGGCCTGTTCGGCCGCCATGCGCTCGTCCTCGAACTGCGAGGCGATCACGTTCTCGCCGCGGGCCTGACGGTCGGCTTCGTCCTGGCTGCGGGCGATGTTCAGGGTGACGGTGACCGCCACTTCCGAATGCAGCCGGATCTTCACCTCGTGCATGCCGAGCGTCTTGATCGGCTTGTCCAGCACGACCATCGAGCGCTCGACCTTGCCGCCTTCGGCGTTGACCGCGTCGGCCACGTCGCGGCCCGACACCGAGCCGTAGAGCTGGCCGGACTCGCCCGCCTGACGGATCAGGACGTACTGCGTGCCGTCGAGCTTCTCACCGGCCTTGCCGGCGGCTTCCTTGGCCTTGGCGTTGCGGGCTTCGATCTCGGCGCGCTGCGCCTCGAAGACCTTGAGGTTCGCGCCGTTGGCGCGGAGCGCCTTCTGGCGGGGGAGGAGGAAGTTGCGGGCGTAGCCGTCCTTGACGTCGACGACGTCGCCGAGGCCGCCCCAGCCTTCCAGCCGTTCGAGCAGAATGACTTTCATCGGACCTTCCCCCTTACTTCACGACGTAGGGGAGCAGCGCCAGGAAACGGGCGCGCTTGATGGCCTTGGCCAGCTCGCGCTGCTTCTTGGCGGACACCGCGGTGATGCGCGACGGCACGATCTTGCCGCGCTCGGACACGTAGCGCTGCAGGAGCTTGACGTCCTTGTAGTCGATCTTCGGGGCGTTGGCGCCGGAGAACGGGCACACCTTGCGGCGGCGGAAGAACGGACGGCGCGGAGCGCCGCCGGCGGGAGCGCCGACGGTCGCAGACCCGGTGGCGGCCGTGGAGGTTTCTTCGGACATGCGAGAGCCTCCCTTTCCTAGAATTGCGGAGAGTCGTCGCGGCGTTCGCGTTCGCGATCGCGGCGGGCGAGGATCGGGGAGAGCTCGAGGTCGAGTTCGTCCACGCGGACGGTCATGTAGCGCAGGACGTCTTCGTTGATCGACAGCTGGCGCTCCATCTCCTTGACCGCGTCCGCCGGAGCGTCGATCGCGAGCAGGGAGTAGTGACCCTTGCGGTTCTTCTTGATCCGGTAGGTCAGGTTGCGCAGACCCCAGTACTCGATCTTGGCGACGGAGCCGCCGCCTTGTTCGATGAGGGCTTTCAGCTGGTCGTTCAGGGCTTCGGCCTGCTGCGGCGAGATATCCTGCCGCGAAATGACCACGTGTTCGTAGAGGGCCATCAGTTCCTTCTTCCGGTTGGGAGGGCGGCGCGTCCGGCGGCGGAAGGTCCGCCGGAAACGATGGCTCTCAGCGCGGCGACCGGGGGGTTCCCGGCCCTTTCGCGTTCCGCATGAGACCGCCTTCCGTGAAGACGCGGGCCAATAGGGGAAAACCCCTGGAAGGGCAAGGAAATTCGGGGTTGCGCTGCAGCTCTGCCTTGCGGAACCTGCCCCATCAATCCGGAGTCGCCCATGTTCCGCAGGCTTGCCGCCGCCGCCCTCGTCGTCGCGCTTGGGGCCTCTGCGCCTGCGGCGGCCTGGTCCCAGGGTGCATCCCCGCCGGCAAGACCGCAGGCGGCGTCGCCGTCCCCCAAGGCGCTCGAGCTCGTCCAGCGGCTGTTGAAGGCGACGGGGGCCGAGAACCAGGCGGACCTCCTCACCCAGGCCATCATCACCCAGATGGCCGCCTCGTCGAACCTGAACCTCAGCGACGAGGAGCGGGTCGCCGTCGCCCATATCGTCCGTGACGTCATGCGCGAGGAGGTGACGCCGAAGCTCATGGCGCGGATGACGCCGGTCTACGCCAGGACGTTCACCGAGGCGGAGCTCGAGGCGATGGTCGTCTTCTACGAGAGCCCGGTGGGCCAGGCCGCCATCACGCGGATTCCGCAGCTGATGCAGGAATCCATCGCGATCACGGAGGAGCTGATGCCGCCGGCGCAGGGCGAGATCCTGCGCCGGCTCTGCGACAGGTTCGGCTGCGACGCCGACTCCCGGCCCACCCCTTCCTGAGCGGCTACTTCTTCGCCGCCTTCCAGCCTTTGACGGCGCTGAGGGTCTGGGAGACGTGCTCGGACGGGTCCAGCTTGGAATAGGTGTGGATCACCTGGCCGCCGGGCGCGATCACATAGGACGTCCGGTCGGACCAGTCGGGCTTCATCGCCAGCACGGCGTCGTACTGCTTGGCGATCTTGGCCCCCGGATCGGCGGCCACCGGGAACTTGCCCGAGCACTTGTCGGTGTCGGACGAGATCTGCTGCAGCTTGTCGAGGTTGCCGGCGGTCACGCCGATCACGGTCGCCCCCGCCGCCTGGAACTGCGGGATGGCGTCGGCGAACATCTTCGCCTCGATGTTGCAGCCTTTCGTGTCGGCCGCCGGGAAGAAGTAGAGCACCACCGGCCCCTTCTTCCGCGCCTCGGCGAGCGAGAAGGTGAGGGGCTTGCCCGCCTGGTAGCCCTGGGCCGTGAAGTCCGGCGCCTTGTCCCCGGGCTTGAGGGCGGCTGCGGCGGGGGTGGCGATCACCGCGCAGAGCGCGGCGGCGGCGACGAGGCGGTGCATGTGGATCTCCCGGTTTGGCTCCTGCCGTAGGGATACGGCGGAGCCTTCGGTCCGGATGCTAGATCGCCGCTATGCGAAGAGGAAGTCGTCCACGTTCAGCGACCACAGGCTCACGCCCATCAGCGTCAGGGACGAGCCGTCGCCGAAGTCGAACTCGACGCCGTACCACTTCTGCTCGGCGTGCTGCATCAGCTCGTCGAAGCTGCCGACGGTCGCCGGCGAGATCTGGATCAGGTCGCCCGGCTCCCAACGCTTGCCTGAGCCGCCCCAGCCCCAGCCGTGCTTGTGGTGCTCCCAGTGACCCGACTGGAAGTCGAAGATCACGTCGCGACCCGAGCCCTGGTCGAAGATGAAGTGATCCTCGCCCAGGCCGCCGAACAGCTTGTCGTCGCCGGCGCCGCCCACGAGGGTGTCCTTGCCGTTGCCGCCCCACAGGGTGTCGGCGCCGGCCCCGCCCGAGAGGTTGTCCTTGCCGTTGTCGCCGTCCAGCCAGTCGTCGCCGCGGTCGCCGGCGATGGTGTCCTCGCCGTTCCAGCCCCAGATCGTGTCGGGACCGGAATCGCCGGTCAGGGTATTGGACTTGTTGTCGCCCCAGATGACCTTGCCCGGCGCGGTCACCCCCTGGATCTCGAAGGTGACGGTCTGGGGCTCGGAGGCCGCCTCGCCGTCGCTCACCGCGTACTGGAAGGTGACGACCCGGCTCTGGCCGGCCGGCAGGTCCAGGTCGCTCTCCAGCGGCTCGACGTAGAACCGCCCGTCGGGATCGAGGGTGACGCCTTGGGGGAGGTCGCCCACCGGCTGGAAGACCAGCGCCTGCCCGTCGGGGTCCGAGGCGGCCAGCTGGCCGATGAACGTCTCGCCCGCGCGGCCCTCGCCGGAGTAGTCCTCCGCCACCGGGGGACGGTTCTGCTGGAGGGTCAGGTTGTCGAACAGCGTCAGGCCCGAGCCGCCCTCGGCGTACCACTGGAACGCCAGCAGCCCGCCCTGGAAGTCGGCCGGCAGCACCGCCGTCTGGAAGCCGGAACTCGCGTCGGTGCTGAACGACCAGCTGACCGTCGTCCCGTCGCTCTTGTAGCCGATGAAGTTGATCTGGACCGCGGACGAGCCGGGGATGGGCTCCCCGGCCGGCGTGAAGCCGGTCCAGCGGAAGCCGTCGAGATCGACCGAACTCACGCCGAACGCGCCGCCGTCCAGCTTCTCGACCGTGGCGGTGTCGGCCGTGTTGCGCACGAAGATGTATTCGCCCGTGCCGAGGTCGGCGATGCTCAGGCCGCCCTCGAAGGCGTCGGGGGCGTTGGTGGCCGTCGTGAACCGGAAGCCCGCTTCCTCGTAGAGGTTGAACGCGCCGTCGGGGACGCCCCCGAAGCTGATGATGATCGACATGTCAGAGCGGTCCCCTAGCCCCAAATTGGTACAGTCCGGCCCTCAACGGCCGCTGCGCCGCCGCGGCGACGCCGATTTCGGAGGACGGGTCAGCAAGAAGCCTGCCGTCCTCAGTTGTACGCCACCGATACGTTGAAGACGCCGCTGTAGGCGCCCGACGCCGTCGTGCTGTCCAGCGGGAACGAGCCGCCGACCGAGAAGGTGTAGGTTCCCGCCATGCCCAGGATCGAGCTCAGCTTGGGGGTCGAGGCGGTGTTCGTCGTGGTCACCGTAAGCGTCTCGGTCCCGCCCTCGCGGGTCATGACGATCGAGGAGGGGATGGTGACCGACAAGGTTCGCCCGCCTTCGCCAGAGACGGTGTAGTTGGCCCGCGAGGGAGAGGGGGTCGGCAGTCCCACCGCCGCGCCGCCCAGGCTGCGCAGGCCGGTGATGGCGTTGATCGTGACCGTGCCATTGCCGCTGCCGGGGCGCACGATCCGGCCGAAGGACAGGTCGCTGTTCTTGGCGATGCCGAGCGACCGATAGACCGTCGCCAGGCCCGTCCCGGTCTTCGAGACGGTGTTCCCTGAGCCGTTGGGCGTCAGGGTGATCGTGAAGGACGACTGGGCCGCGTTCGTTCCGCCGCCGGCGTTGTCGCCCTTGATGGGGAAGTCCATGCCGACGGTGAAGGTCTTCGACGAGTTCTTTCCGATGGCGCCGACCCTGAACGTCCGCGGGTTCGAGCCGCTCTCGTTGGAGATGACCGATCCCGCCAGGTCGAAGTTGGTCATCGGGCCGGCGCGCCCGGTCGGCGTGCCGACGGCCGAGATCGTCCCGTTCAGGGTCCGCGAGTTGCAGGCGTTCTGGTTCCCGCAGGTGACGGTGACGGTCACCACCGACGTGCCCGTGCCCAGACGGGCGCCGCCGCCGCTGACCTTGCTGATGGCGCCGGTGGCGGCGTCCACCCGGAAGACGGTGTCGCCGACGTCGGCCGAGGTCACGCTGCCGAGGTCCGGGCGGGACGCGGTGATCCCCAGCCCGAACGTCTGGGCCTGGGCCGCGCCGGCCTGCCCAAGCAATGCAATCAGCATCACCTGAATTGCAAGTCTCAGTTGCATGAACTTCCTGCGGCCGGGGAGGGTATTACGCTGAACGGACAAGTTGGGAGGCCTCTATACTAAGCTGCCGCATCTTCCAACGTGCTTGACGTCTGCTCGACGTCCTCAGGGCGCGGCTCGAAGAGGACTTCACCCTGCACGTCGGTTCCGAAGCCGCCGTCGTTCTTGACGACGGCGGTCAGCGGCGCAGCCAGCCGCATCCGCAGCCGCCGCGCCTGCTCGGGCTCGAGCTCCACCCGATAGCGCCCCACGGGAACGCCCGAGAAGATCGCCGTGCCGTCGAACTCGGTGCCGGCCTCGTACGTGCGCCCCTTCTCGCCGATGAGGACCAGGCGGGCGGCCGCCAGGCCTACGGGATCGCCGTCGGGGCGGCGCAGGATCAGCCGGACCATCACGTCGCCGGTTGGCTGCATCGGATAGGCGATCTCCATCGTCGACCCGGGCCGGGGGCGAAGGTCGAGGGTGGTGGGGGGCGTCGAGACGGAAGGGTTCTCCAACTGGTCCAGGCCGACCAGGAGGCGCGCCGTGGGGCCAGCGCCGATGCCGGACACGAAGGCGCGGCCGTCCGGGCCCGTCTTCACGCGCGTCAGCCCGCCCTCGAGGGTCACGTCCTTCACCGGCTCCTCGCCCGGATCGAAGACGCCGTTCGCGTTCTCGTCCAGGAAGGCGTGGAAGAGGACGCTGCCGCCCGATCCGGGGCCCGGACGCGTCATCTGATAGCCGCCCGCCGCCGGGTTGTAGTTCAGGCCGAAGCTCAGCTGCGCGCCGAGGCTCCAGGAGTTGTCGCGGTTGTTGTAGTCGCCGCTCAGCGCCAGGTCGCCCATCCGCAGGCGGTGGATGCTGGAGACCGTGAAGTTCGTGCCCTCCAGGTCGTCGAGCGGCTGGCCGACCCCCAGCCGCACGGCCCAGGTGTCGGTGATGTCGCGGTCGGCGGTGATCGCCAGGGACCGCGCCGTGAGCTCGGGCAGGATGTCGTAGTCGAGAGCGGCGCGCAGCTGCCAGGCGTAGTCGCGGAAGGTGGAGGCGGCGACGTAGCCGGTGAGGCGCTCGTACGTGCTGGCCCGGCCGTCGGTCCGCTCGTATTCGAAGCCCGACGAGACCAGCACGTTGGCCACCGAGGTGGAGGCGCGGAGCGAGCCCAGGTAGTTGAGGGTCCCGTCGGCGTAGGCGTAGCGGGCGGCCCGGGCCGAGATCGGGATGATCCGGCCCGTCAGCTCGACGCTCGCATCCACCGAGAGCTCTGTCCGCTGGCGGGTCGGGCGGGAGCGGTCGAAGCCGGGGCCGTTCTCGTCCAGGAACCCGCGACGGAACTCGGCGTGGCGCAGGACGATCGAGGCGCCGCTGACCTGGCCGGCCAGACCGATGAAGGCGCCTGTCCGGCCTCGGTCGTCCGCGGCTAGGTCGACCTGGGTGGAGAAGCCCAGCAGCGAGGTGCGCAGGCCCACATTGTAGGCCGCGCGGTACTTCTCCTCGTCGATCGGAACGAGCGCCGCGCCGCCGGAGAGCGTGAGGAACGAGGTCAGGCCGTAGTTCACCGCCGCCACGGCACGGAAGCCGCCGGCGCGCTCCAGCGTGCTCGGCGCCGAGCCGAGGCCGTCGAACGTGAAGACCTCCCGGTCCTGTTCGACCGCGCCCAGTTCGAAGGTCGCCCGACCGCGCGGCAGCAGGCCGCCGCCGACGTTGATGATCCGGGTCTGCTCGCTGCGTTCGCCCCGCGGCCCGTAGGTGACGATGCGGATCACGTTCACCCCGGGGGCGAGCGGCACGTTCAGGAACTCGTAGCGGCCTTTCGCGGGGGTGTTCTGGCCGCTCCGCAGGACGTCGTTGATGTAGAGTTCGACGTCGTAGCCGATGGGCAGCTCGCCCCGCAGGTCGATGCGGTTGAAGATGTTGGTCTCGTCCAGCGGGACCGTTGAAAGGCTGAAGCCCCGGCCCCCGACCGCCCGCGGCCCGAGCGACAGGGCGGGGGTGTAGACATCGCCGATGCTGACCACACGGGCCTTGAGCGGCCCAAGCAGCCCGCCCTGGAGCGAGCGCCGCTCGAACAGGACCCGGGCCGAGGAGGGGCGCCCGGTCTCGTCCGAGCCGAGGTAGCCCTGGAAGTTGCCGTAGGCGAGATCGGCCGCCGCCCGCACGTCGTAGCGGAAGGGCGTCTGGGGATCCTCGGTCTGGACTCCGGTGGCGAGCTGGACGTCGAAGGCCGGGAGGCTTGCGGCGCGGTACGGCGGATCGACCACGAGACTCTCGGCGGCGCCGGCCTGCGGGTCCGTTCCGAGGTTGCGCAGCCGGGCCATGCGCTCGCGCCGCGACTGGATGGGCAGCGGCTCCTGGGCGATGATCTTGATCGAGAGCGCCTCGACGCTGATCTCGAACTTCATCGGAAGCAGGCGCGTGGCGGCCGAGGCGCGCAGGTAGACCTCGGTCGGTGTGACCGCGATGTCGTCGGTGGACAGCGCCTCGGCGCGGGCGCCCTCGCGCGCGGTGCCGGTCTTCAGGTCGATGATCAGGGAGCGGCGGGCCTCGCCGACCCGGCCGATGACCCGCCCCTCGGCCGGCAGGACGTCGACGTCCATCTCGAGGAGCCGGGTGAGCTCGCCGACGGGCAGGTAGGGGTCTGTGGGATCGCCGTAGGCCGCAAGGCCGTCGGTCAGGGTGAGCTGGTCCAGTTCTACGGAAAAGAGAACCAGGTTCCCGGGATCGATGACGTCAGCCCGCGGCTGGATCGCCGATCCAGCCGGGGCCGTCGTTGCAGCGCCGTCAGCCGCCTGGCCAGGGGCGGCGGCTAGGAGGACAAGGGCTGCAGGAACGGAGCACGTAATCCATCTAGGGCGCTTGAACGGTCGCAAGAAGCTTGCCCGGAGACGTGTCGTCGTCGGTGAAGGTGACTTCCAGCTTCTCACCGGCGGCAGGCGCACGCGTCAGGGGAACGCGCATGGAGCGGCGGTCGATCTCGGTATAGACGCCCACCCCTCGCGCGACGCCGATCGGGTCGCCTCGCTTGCCGGCGGCCCGCACCTCGACGTTCCCGAAGAGGGAATTCGCACCGACGCGGACCAGGTCGAAAGCCATGACGGGCGTACGTTTAGGGTCGCTGCGGCCGTCCGACGAGAGGTCCACGTACTCAATATGGGCGTCCTCGATCGCCGCCCGCACGTCGGGCTCGCTCACCCGGACGATGGCCGGGATGCTGAGGCCGAACACCGAGGTGATCTGGAAGCGCAGCTCGTTGCCGGCGCCGCCCGCCACGTCCTCGGCGGTCGTGCCGACGCTCGGCGGCGGGATGGTGGTGACGGTCAGGTGCGTGCGGTACTCGCCCTTGGCGTCCTGCGGCACGGAGGCGACCCGCAGGCGGATCGTCTGTCCCTGACCGGGCGCCAGCGTCGCGCGGCGAGGCGAGACCAGAAGCATGTCCTTGGCCGAGGCGACCTTGTCCGCCACGGCCTTCGCCTCGGGGCGCTCGGCGGTGTCGGCGACGGCGACGATCTGGCCGTCGGGCAGCATCGCGCGGTCGACCATGGCGATGTCGAAGGTCGCCGCGGCCGTGCCCTGGTTGAAGATGTAGACGCTAGCGGTGCGGCGTTGCGGATCGAACGTCACCCGCTTGGGCGTGATGTTGAGGTTCGCGCCGACGGTCGTGACCGACACCGGCGGAGGGGCGGACGGCTGCTGTCCCCAGGCGTCGGCGGCGCCAACGAAGGTGAGGAGGGCGAGCGCCGTGAAAAGGGCCGGGCGGCTCAATTGTATTGCACCACGACGACGAGGACGCCCTCGTAGGGACCCGGCACCAGGTTCTGGGCTGAAGCCAGGTTCAGCGATCCCCCGATGTCCACGCTCATCGTGTTGCCGTTGAGTATGGCGCCGCCCAGCACGACGTCGCCGCTGCCGATCTGGTACTCGGCGCTCGTGTTCGTCTTCACGGTCAATGATTCCTCGCCCCCGCTTCGGACGACCGTAAAGCTCTCGGGAACGGTCGTCGAGACTACGTCCCCAGGTTGACCCCTAATGGTTAATTGCGCGTTGCCCGGGCTGCGCACCGAGGTCGAGGCGCGGGCGCCGAGCGCGCCGGTGCGGATGACGGGGGCCACCGAGACGCTGGGCAGCGTCATGGTGTTGCCGATGTTGATGCCGACGGGCCGCACGAAGCTGATGCGCACGGGCGAGCTGGCGGTCGCGCTGACCGCGGCCTGGACGCCGCAGGCCGCCGAGGCGAGCGCGGCGACGCCGAGGATGAGAGCCCGTCGCATGGGAAAGCCTTGCCTGACGGTGGGGCGGAGCCGGGCGCACCCGGCTCCGCAAGACGCGTTTTACTGGTAGGCGAGGGTGGCGACGACCGTGCCCACGGTCACTTCGCCGGCCGTGGCGGTGGCAGGCAGCCCGAGGGTGCCGCCCACGGCGATCGTGCAGCTGGCGCCCGTGAACTGGAAGCTGCCCGAGGTCGTCACCGACGAGCAGCCGGTGTCGCCGGCCACCTGGAAGGAGCCCAGGGTGTAGCCGGAGGCGACGCTCGTGGCCGCGACGGTGAGGGTCACGTCGGTGCCGATGGCGGCGCCGAGGTCGAAGGTGGCCGCCTGGGGAGCGCTGGTGCTCACTTCGAACACGCCGCCGCCCGAGGCGGTGACCGCGCCGTCGGTGCCGAGGACGATCGAGCCGCCGGCGGTGGTCGGGATCGTGAAGCTGCCGAAGCGCATCTCCTCGCCCTGGGTCACGGCGACGGGCGCCACGAAGGTGATCTTCGCGGGCACGTTGGCGCTGGTGGAGGATTGCGCCTGAGCGGCGCCGGCGAGAGCGGAGAACGCCGCCGCAGCGACGATGAGGTTACGAATCTGCATTCTGTCAGCCCCTGGGAGGAACGGAGGGTTTGTTTCGAAACGGTACGCTTGCACTCGTCTCGTCGACGACTAGCAATCCGCGCGCCTGCCAGCTTGGCGGGAGGCGCTATTCTTAAGTAAACGCGCGGTTGTGGAGGTCATGTTTAACAGGCGATTAGGCAAGGCGGCGCTCTAGAACCGTGTTCCGGCACTGTCAAGCTGCGGCCCCCGAATTCTGGACGCGTCATATCGAGGATCAGCTGATATTCGCCCATTTTGAGTAACGGAAGCTCTCGGTTCTAAGGAAGTGCAGGTATAAGTCGCTTTGAAGTTGAGCGTGGCTACCGTTTCGGGTGTGGTGGATTCGAGAGCACTCAGGTCTTCGAGGCTGATACACGTCATGCGAGAGCCGTATCAGCCGAGGGATGAGCGGGGCTTCTTTCTTCTCACCGGGGCGAGAACCGCGTTTTCCGAGTTCAGCGCCGTTGGGCGGCGCCGCACGACTGAGGCGCAGTAAGTGTAGCGCAGCGCCAGAGCCGTCGCGCGGCCGGATCCGAGTTAGTAAATGATAAGACGCAATGGGAAAAATGTAGCGCCCACAGGGGGCGCGAAAGGATAAGGGAAGCATCTGGAGCCCGCCTTGACCCGCGGAAACGTGAGCCCCGCAGATGAGGCCGCCATCGAACCGGCGGAAGACGGCCGACAGGCGTTGCACGACCTGTTCGATCGGCTGCGCGCGCATGTCCGCCGGACCGGGGCCGACGCCATCCCGCAAGGTCCTGAAGAGCGGCGGCGGGCCGCCCGCGATCTGCGATCGCTCTCGGCGGAGCTGAAAGGGTGGGAGCGGGCGCTGGAGACTCGGCTCGATCGCGCCGACGATGGCTGGTCCCTGGCGCTGGCGTCCCTCCAGCGGGATGTCGCGGCCGGAGTGCGGCGGCTGGAAAGCGAGATCGCGCAGTCCGAGGCCCAACTCGACGCTGTGCTCGCCGGGTTCCAGGGGCGTGTCGGGCGCTGGGAGGCTGCGTCCGCCGACGGGGAGCGCCGGTTCGCGGAGACGGCGGCTCGGGACCTGGAACGCGCGGAAGGGCGGCGGGCGCGGCAATTCGCAGAGTTCGTCCGGGCCGTGGACCAGACCCCCGTCGTGGACCTTGGAGAACGCCCGCGCAGCGTTCCGGAGGGCGAGGCGGCCCGCGGCCCGCGGCGGCGCTCCCGGTCGGCGGCGCTGCTGCTGTCGGCCGGAGTGGCGTGTGTCGGCCTCTCCACGCTCGCGATCGTCCTGGAACCCCCGATGTCCCTCCCTGTGGAGGCGCTGCGCGGCGCCGATGTACTGGGCGATCTGGTGCTGCGAGGACCGATCCTGATCGCCCCGCCCATCGAAGTTGCAGAGGCCGCTCTCCCGGCTCCGCCCCGCTCGGCGGAGCCGTCGGCCGAGGCGCCGGCGGGTCTGGCGGGCGCGATCGCCGACGTAGAGGCGGGGCGCCGCGGCGGGCTTGAGCAGGTTCGCCGCCTGGCCGAGGCGGGCCAGCCTCGCGCCCAGATGTACTTGGCCAAGCTGTACGAGACAGGGCGCGGGGGCCTGGAGGCCAACTCGGCCGAGGCCCGCCGCTGGACCGCGCGAGCGGCCGAGCGGGGCGACCCGATCGCCCAGCACAACTTGGCGCTCTATCTCCTCGAGGGGCGCGGCGGTCCCCGGGACGAGGCCATGGCCGCCAGACTGTTCCGTCGCGCGGCGGTGGCCGGCGTGGGGGATTCCCAAGTCAACCTCGGCCTGCTCTACGAGACCGGAGCCGGCGTCGATCGGAACCTCGTCGAGGCCTATAAGTGGTTTCAGATCGCCGCCCAGAACGGCGACCTTAGAGCCCGAGCCCGCGCCGTCGCCCTGGAGGAGCGGCTCTCCCGGCGCGAACTCGCCGCGGCCGACCGGGTGGTGGGCCGCTTCGCCGCCGGTGGGGAGCCGCCGCGGGAGACCGTTCTGGTTCCGGGCGCGGCGACCGTGGCCGAGTCCCAGCAGAAGCTCGCGCGCCTGGGATTCTATATCGGCCCGACGGATGGTCGGGAGACCGAGTCCTATCGCGAGGCCGTGGAGGCCTACCGGCGCAGCCAGGCCCCGGAGATCGCCAGGGTTTCGGTTGCGGGTCCCTAGGGCTCGACCAGAATCTTCACGTGGGCCTCGGGATCGCCGAGCGCCTCGAACGCGCCGGCGACGCCGTCCAGCCCCACCTTGCCGGTGACCAGGTGCGAGACGTCGATGACCCCCTCGGCAAGGTTCCGCAGGGTGTCGGCGAACTCCTGCGGCGTGTAGCCCAGCACGAACGTCAGCTCGATCTCCTTGGTGACCGCGATCGAGGGCTCGATGCGGTCGGTCTCCATGCAGACGCCGGCGACGACGATCTGCGCGCCGGCCGGTGCGGCCTCGATGAGCGCCTGCAGGACGCCGGGCGCGCCGACGCACTCGAAGACCACCGGCCGGGCGAAGCTGCCGCCCATCATCTGGACCATGCTCTGCGCCGCCCGCGACGTGGGAACGCCCAGGGCCTCCCAGCGGGCGTGCGGAGATTCCACGGCCGGATCGACCACGATGTCCGCGCCCAGCCGCTCGGCGGCGGCGCGGCGCCGGGGCGAGTAGTCGGCGGCGATCACCGGGCCGTGGCCGGCGGCCTTCAGCGCGCCGATGACCGCCAGTCCCACCGGGCCGCAGCCTACGACCAGCGAGGCCGAGCCGGGCTCCAGGCGCGCCTTGGCCACGGCGTGGGCTCCGACGGCGAACGGCTCGGTCATCGCGGCCTGGTCGGTGGGCAGGCCGTTGGGCACTTCCAGCAGCATCGCCTCGGTGAGCACCATGCGCTCGGCGAAGCCGCCGGGCAGGCGGTTGGAGAAGCCCAGCAGCTCGACGCCGCTGGGCGTCATGACGGCCGGCATGCTGACGACCCGAGCGCCGGCCTTGAGGGTCTTCGCCGCCCCCGGCCCGTGATCGAGGATCTCGGCGCAGAACTCGTGGCCGAAGACGGTGTCCGCGCGCGGATCGAAGCCGTTGTCCGGCGAACCTGCCCGCCGCGACAGGTCGATCATGTGCTCCATGTGGTGCAGGGCGTGCAGGTCCGAGCCGCAGATCCCGCAGGCGAGCGTCCTCACGAGCACCTGCCCCTCTGCGGGCGTCAGGTCCTCGATCTCGTCGCAGACGAGTTGCCTGTTGCGCCGGATGACGGCCCTCATGCGTTCCCCTCCAAAGGCGGCTCTTGGCGGCCGCGACGTCCTCTGCTTGTCCAGCCTAGCCTAATCCCCTAACCCTCGCGCCTCGGAATCAAGCAATCAGCGGAGCCCCCGCATGAGCCTCGCCTTCATCTTCCCCGGCCAGGGCAGCCAGGCCGTCGGCATGGGCGCCGACCTCGCCGACGCCTTCGGCGCCGCCCGCGAGGTCTTCCAGGAGGTGGACGAGGCCCTGGGCCAGAAGCTCTTCGCCTTGATGCGAGAGGGCCCCGAGGACCAGCTCACCCTGACCGAGAACGCCCAGCCGGCGCTGATGGCCGTCAGCGTGGCGGTGATGCGGGTGCTGGAGCGGGAGTTCGGCGTCGGCGTCGAGAGGGCCGCCTTCGTCGCCGGCCACAGCCTGGGCGAATACTCCGCCCTGGCCGCCGCGGGCGCGATCAGCCTGTCCGACACCGCCCGGCTGCTGAAGCTGCGCGGCCAGGCGATGCAGCGCGCGGTCCCCGTGGGACAGGGCGCCATGGCCTCCCTCATCGGGCCCAAGACGGATCTGGCGCTCGCCGAGGAAGCCGCCAAGGCCGGTTCCGAAGCCGGCGTTTGCGTGGTCGCCAACGACAACAACCAGGGCAATGTCGTGATCTCCGGCGCCAAGGCCGCGGTCGACCGGGCGATCGAGAAGGCCAAGGAACTGGGCGCGCGGGCGATCCCGCTGAACGTCTCGGCGCCCTTCCATTGCCCCCTGATGCAGCCGGCCGCCGACGAGATGGCGCAGGCGCTCACCGCCGCGACGATCGTCACGCCCAAGGCGCCCGTCGTGGCCAACGTCACCGCGCGGCCCACCAACGACCCCGAGGCCATCCGCCGCCTGCTCGTGGAACAGGTGACCGGTCGCGTGCGCTGGCGCGAGAGCGTCCAGTGGATGGCTGGCGAGGGCGGCGTGACCCGCTTCGCCGAGGCCGGGGCGGGGAAGGTGCTCTCCGGCATGGTCAAGCGGATCGCGCCCGACGCCGAGGCCGTTCCCCTGAACGCCCCCGCCGACCTCGAAGCCTTCGCCAAAACCTTCTAGGAAGCCACCAGATGTTCGACCTCACCGGCAAGACCGCCCTCGTCACCGGCGCCACGGGCGGCATCGGCGCAGAGATCGCCAGGGCCTTCCACGCCCAGGGCGCGCATGTCGTGCTCTCCGGCACCCGCGAGTCCGTCCTGCAGGACCTTGCCTCCCAGCTCGGCGAGCGGACCAGCGCCGTCGCCGCCAACCTCTCCGACGCAGCCGCCGTGGACGGCCTGATCGAGGCCGCCGAGGCCGCCGCGGGCGCGCCGATCGACATCCTGGTGGCCAACGCGGGGATCACCCGCGACGGCCTGCTCCTGCGGATGAAGGACGAGGACTGGGAGGCGGTCCTGAAGGTCAACCTCGATAGCTACTTCCGGCTCAGCCGCGCCGCGGTGAAGGGCATGATGCGCCGCCGCTCGGGCCGCATCATCGGCATCACCTCGGTCGTGGGCGTGACCGGCAATCCCGGCCAGGCGAACTATGCGGCCTCGAAGGCCGGCATGATCGGCTTCTCCAAGGCGCTGGCGCAGGAAGTGGCCACCCGGGGAATCACCGTGAACTGCGTTGCGCCGGGCTTCATCGAGAGTCCCATGACCGACGCCCTGACCGAGGCGCAGAAGGCGCAGATCCTGTCGACCATCCCCGCCGGCCGGCTGGGCGGCGGCGGCGACATCGGCGCCGCCTGCGTCTATCTCGCCAGCGACGAGGCCGGATACGTCACCGGCCAGACCCTGCACGTGAACGGCGGGATGGCGATGATCTGAGGCTCGCCAAGGTCCGGAGGAACATGCTACGGGCCGGCCCGAACCACATCACCAAAGCGGCGGTTGACTTCCCGTTCGCCGTCGCCGATGCAAGCACCTGACTAAGCCCTGAGGGACCTACCTAATGTCCGACGTCCTTGAACGCGTCCGTAAGATCGTCATCGAACACCTCGACGCCGATCCCGAGAAGGTCACCGAGAAGGCCAGCTTCATCGACGACCTGGGCGCCGACAGCCTCGACAACGTCGAGCTGGTGATGGCCTTCGAAGAAGAGTTCGACATCGAAATCCCGGACGACGCGGCGGAGCACATCCAGACCGTCGGCGACGCCGTCAAGTTCATCCAGGAGCGGCTCGGCGCCTAAGGCGTTCGAATCGCTAGAGAATTCGACCGCCGCGGCTTCCCTTAGACCGGAGACCGCGGCGGTTTTCGTTTGAGGATCGCCCATGCGTCGAGTCGTCGTCACCGGCATCGGCCTCCTGACCCCCCTGGGCCAGGGCACCGAGCACACCTGGAAGCGCATCCTGGCCGGCGAATCCGGCGCGGCCCGGATCACGGCCTTCGACCCCGCCGACTACGCCTGCCAGGTCGCCTGCGAGGTGCCGAGGGTCGACGGACGGGGCGGCGGCGGGCCCGACGTGCCCGGCAGCTTCGACCCCGACGCCACCATGTCGGCCAAGGACCGGCGGCGGGTGGACGACTTCATCCTCTACGCCGTCGCCGCCGCCGACGAGGCGGTGAAGGACGCCGGCTGGACGCCCGAGGACGAGGAGAGCCGCGAGCGCACCGGGGTGATGATCGGCTCGGGCATCGGGGGCCTTGGCACCATCGCCGAGACCGCCATCGAGCTGCACGAGAAGGGCCCGCGCCGGGTCAGCCCCTTCTTCATCCCCTCGGCCCTGATCAACCTGGCCAGCGGCCAGGTCTCGATCAAGTACGGCTTCAAGGGCCCGAACCACGCCGTCGTCACCGCCTGCGCCACCGGCGCCCACGCGATCGGCGACGCGGCCCGGCTGATCAAGTACGGTGACGCCGACGTGATGGTCTGCGGCGGGGCCGAGGCCAGCGTGGTGCCGGTGGGCATCGCCGGCTTCATCGCCTGCCGCGCCATGGCGACGGCGTTCAACGACACGCCCGAGAAGGCCAGCCGTCCCTACGACAAGGACCGCGACGGCTTCGTCATGGGCGAGGGCGCGGCCGTCCTGGTGCTGGAGGAGCTGGAGCACGCCAAGGCGCGCGGGGCCAAGATCTACGCCGAGGTCGCCGGCTACGGCCTCTCGGGCGACGCCTACCACATCACCGCCCCGGTCGAGGACGGCGACGGCGGCTTCCGGGCCATGAAGGCGGCCCTGAAGGACGCAGGGATGCAGCCGGCCGACGTGGACTACGTCAACGCCCACGGCACCTCGACCATGGCCGACGGCATCGAGCTGGGCGCCGTCGAGCGCCTGCTGGGCAATTCGGCCCCGGGCAAGGCGATGAGCTCGACCAAGTCGATGACCGGCCACCTGCTGGGCGCCGCCGGCGCCCTGGAGGCCGCGTTCTCGATCCTGGCCATCCGCGACCAGATCGCCCCGCCGACCATCAACCTCGACAACCCCGACGTCGAGACCAAGCTGGACCTCGTGCCGCACAAGGCCAAGCCGATGAAGATCGACGTGGCCATGTCGAACAGCTTCGGCTTCGGCGGCACGAACGCCTGCGTGATCTTCAAGAAGCCCGCGTGAGCCGCAAGGCCCGCCCCCGCAGCGCGCGCAAGGGAGGCCTCGTCCTCCTGGCCCTGGGCGCGCTCGCGGCCCTGATCGCCGTCGCGGCCGTCTGGAGCTACGCCGGCCCCGGCCCGGCGGCGAAGTCGGGCGAGACGACGGTCGTCGTCCTGGAGCGCGGCTCGGGCCTGACCCGCATCGCGGGCGCCCTGGAGGACGCGGGCGCCATCGGCTCGGCGGGCCTGTTCGTCCTGGCCGCCCGCCTGACCGGCGCGGCGGGCGAGCTGAAGGCCGGCGAGTACGAGTTCCCCTCCCGCGCGCCGATGGCCCGGGTGCTGGCCGACATCCGCGCCGGCAAGGTGGTGCGCCACTTCATCACCATCCCCGAGGGCTGGACCAGCGAGATGGCCGCCGAGGCGGTGAACCGCCAGCCGGTGCTGACCGGGACCGCGCCCGTGGCCCCCGAGGGCGCGCTGCTGCCCGACACCTATCAGGTGCAGCGGGGCGACGACCGGGCCGAGGTGATCGCCCGCATGCGCAAGGCGCACGACGACCTGATGGCCGAGCTGTGGCCCAAGCGCCAGCCGGGCCTGCCGTTCGACACGCCCGAGGAGGCGGTCGTCCTGGCCTCCATCGTCGAGAAGGAGACCGGGATCGCGTCCGAGCGGCCGCGGGTGGCGGCGGTGTTCGTCAACCGCCTGCGCCAGGGGATGCGGCTGGAGAGCGACCCCACCATCATCTACGGCGTCAGCAAGGGCCGGGCCCTGGGGCGGGGGATCCGCGCCTCGGAACTGGCGGCCCAGACGCCCTGGAACACCTACCGGATCGACGGCCTGCCGCCGACGCCGATCGCCAACCCGGGCCGGGCCTCGCTGGAGGCGGTGCTGAACCCGCCCAGGACCGACGAGCTGTTCTTCGTCGCCGACGGGACGGGCGGCCACGTGTTCGCGACGACCTACGCCGACCACCAGCGCAACGTCGCCCGCTGGCGCCAGGTGGAGCGCGAGCGCGCGGCGGCCGCGGCGGCGCCGTAGAGAGAGCGCTGAAGGCAATGAACGGGGCCGATGGGAGACGCCGCGGGAGCGGCGGATCAGCCCTTTGACACGAAGACCACCAAGGACACGAAGGTCACGAAGGGGCCGAGCCTCGCTTTGTGATCTTCGTGGTCTTCGTGCTCATTGTGCTGGAAGACGGCTTCGCCGTGGGGGACGAGCCCGGGGGTGACGGTCGAAGGCCGAGCTTGTAGGGCCGGGCGCGGCGATGATGGGTCCGGGTCTTCGCCTGCGGCGAAACCGGGATGACGATCTGAGGAGTTCTTATGGCCATCAGCGGGATGACGGGGTTCGGGCGGGCCGAGGGGGCGCTGGGGGCGTGGTCCTGGGCGGCCGAGGCGCGCAGCGTGAACGGCCGGAACCTGGAGGTGCGGTTCCGCGGGCCGCCGGGGTTCGAGGGCCTGGAGCGGGCCGCCCGCGAGGGCGCGCAGGGCCGCTTCCAGCGCGGCCAGGTGACGGTGGGGCTGCAGGCGAGGCGCGCCGAGGGCGCCGGCTCGGCCCGCATCAACCTGGAGCAGCTCGAGCGCTACCTGGCGGCCGTGGAGCCCTATGTGGAGGACGGCCGCGCGAAGAAGCCGCGGATCGACGGCCTGCTCGCCCTGCGCGGGGTGGTGGAGGCCGAGGACGCGGCGCTGGACCCCGAGGCGCTGGCCGAGCTGGAGGCCGCCATGGCCGCCTCGATCGCCGCCGCCCTCGACGGCCTGCTGGCGGCGCGGCGCGAGGAGGGCGGGGCCCTGCTGGGCCTGCTGACCGGCTTCCTCGAGCGCATCGCGGCGCTGACCGCCCAGGCGCGGGAGACCGCCGCCGGCCAGCCGGCCGCCATCAAGGAGCGGTTCGAGGCGCGGCTGAAGGAGCTGGCGGGCGCGGCGGCCACCGAGGAGCGGATCGTCCAGGAGGCCGCCGCCATGGCGGTGAAGGCCGACGTGCGCGAGGAGCTGGACCGGCTGTCCGGCCACGTCGACGCCGCCCGCGCGCTGCTGGCCGCCGACGGCGGCGTGGGCCGGCGGCTGGACTTCCTGACCCAGGAGTTCATGCGCGAGGCCAACACCCTGTGCTCGAAGTCGGCGCTCTCGGCCCTGACCGCGGTGGGCCTGGAGCTGAAGGCGACCATCGAGCAGTTCCGCGAGCAGGTGCAGAACGTGGAGTAGGGGGCGGGCGCCCTGCCGCTTCGAGAGAGGTCCACGAACCACACGAACCACACGAACGGCCAGGCTCGGCCCTTCCTCCCGATTGTCATCCCGGAAGGCGCGGAGCGCCTGTCCGGGACCCATGCCGGACGTAGCGAGGTCGGGGGAAGGCCGGGGGGAGGCCGGGGGGAGGCGGGGGGCGGTCGGGCTGACCGCCGGCGCGGCGACGATGGGTCCCGGTCTTCGCCTGACAGCGAAACCGGGATGACGAGCGGGGGGGCGTCTTTCCATCGGGGCGCGGGGTGTGCCAGAGAGGCGCGCGTTCGTGTGGTTCGTGTGGTGCGTGGACGACGTCCGCGCCGCGCGTGCGATTGGAGGATGGACCACTGGTGAGCCCGCATGACGAACACGCCCGGCCCTGGGAGACCGTCCGCCGCGGCCTGCTGCTGCTGATCTCGAGCCCCGCGGGGGCGGGCAAGACCTCGCTGTCGCGCCGGCTCGTGGCGGACCACTCGGACCTGACGCTGTCGATCTCGGCGACCACCCGCGATCCGCGGCCGGGCGAGGAGGAAGGGCGGGAGTACTTCTTCAAGACCCGCGCCGAGTTCGAGGCGATGATCGAGGCGGGCGAGTTCCTGGAGTGGGCGACCGTCAACGGCAACTACTACGGCACCCCGAAAACGCCCGTGATCGAGGCGCTGGAAGGCGGCCACGACGTGCTGTTCGACATCGACTGGCAGGGCGCGCGGCAGATCGCCGAGAAGCAGCCCGACGACAGCGTGCGGGTGTTCATCCTGCCGCCGGTGTGGAGCGACCTGGAGCGGCGCCTGCGGGCCCGGGCCCAGGACAGCGAGGAGATCATCGACGCCCGGCTGCGGCTGGGGCGCGAGGAGATCGCCCACTGGACCGAGTACGACTACGTCATCGTCAACAAGAACTTCGACCGCGCCTACGCCGACCTCGGCCACATCTACCGCGCCGAACGGATGAAGCCCGGCCGCAACCCGTGGCTGCCCGAGTTCGTCGACGGGCTGCTGGAGGACGCGGCGGGGTAGGGGGGGCTTCGACAGCTCACATCGCGACAAACAAGGGCTGTGCCCCCAGGCGCTCTCGGATGTTAATGCGCCCCGCGCCGCGAAGGCGGCCGATGCCGCGATGGAGTTCATCGGCGCCCCTCGAACAATGCGTTCGGCCGCTATCCGAGAGGAGCGGTTCGCGCGGCTGGGCGAGCCGCACATCAGGCCTTTGGTCGACTATGTGGCCCAGCTGCGGACATCGTCCGGCGCTGAGGTTCCGATGTTCGATCCCTCGGACGGCGGCGTCAACGCCCGCCTCCTGTTCCTGATGGAGAAGCCGGGGCCGATGACGTCCGCAGGGGGCCGAGGTCGAGCAGGTTCGGGTTTCATCAGCCGTGACAACGACGATCCGACCGCCGAAAGCACCTTCAAGTTCATGGTGGAGGCGGCAATTCCCCGCCAAGAGACCGTCCTATGGAACGTCATTCCCGGATGGAACGGGACGCGGCGCGTAACGGCTGAGGAACTGGGATGCGGAATCCGCGCGATCAACAGCCTCCTCACCCTCCTCCCGAAGGTCGGCGTGATTGTACTGGTCGGGCGCAAGGCTCAGCGGGCCGAGCCACTCTTGCGGGGTGCGGGTCTGCAGGTGTTCCGGTCGAGCCATCCCTCACCCATTGTTCGCGCATCCCGCCGCGCTGAGTGGGACGCGATCCCGAGGCAATGGGCGAACGCATACGCTGCGTCGCTTTGAAGGCCGGAGTCCAAGTTCGTCATGGCCCGCCTTGTGCGGGCCACCCATCCTGATGTCGTTCCGCAGTTGCGGTGGAGAGGCGTTGGGCTGGGTCGCCCGCATGAAGCGGGCGATGACGACTGGGGGAGAGGGGGAGCGGGGCGCGTGGATTTCCAAGTTCGTCATGGCCCGACTTGTTCGGGCCACCCAGCCTGGTGTCGTTCCGCCGTTGATGCGTAGAGGCGTTGGGCTGGGTCGCCCGGACGAGCCGGGCGATGACGAGGGGGGAAGGGGGGCGTAGGGTTCGCCGGCCGAGCGAGGGCGAGGGGGAGAGGGCGCGTGGGGATCGTCGCCGTCTACATCATGGCGAGCCGGCGGAACGGAACGCTCTACACCGGGGTGACGAGCGATCTGGCGCGGCGGGCCTATGAGCACCGGGAGGCGCTGACCCCCGGCTTCACCAGCCGCTACGGGGTGAAGACGCTGGTCTGGTACGAGCCGTTCGAGGACATCGGCCTGGCGATCCGGCGGGAGAAGCGGATCAAGAAGTATCCGCGCCAGTGGAAGATCAACCTGATCGAGGCGCGCAATCCGCACTGGGTGGATCTGTACAACCTGCTGAACCGGTAACCCCTGTTCGTCATGGCCCGCCTTGTGCGGGCCACCCATCCTGATGTCGTTCCGCAGTTGCGGTGGAGAGGCGTTGGGCTGGGTCGCCCGCATGAAGCGGGCGATGACGAGGGGGGGAGGCAGCACGAAGCGGCGCCGGCGCCCGGCGGGGGCTAGCTGGCGGGGTCGTACATGAATTCGCGCAGTTCCTGGGGGCAGCGGCAGGCGAGGGCGATCCTGCGCGCCCAGTCGACGGCGGTCTCGCGGGTGGGCAGCTCCAGGACGGTGAACCCGCCGTCGAGCCGGCTATCCGGGTAGATCTGCGCCGAGACCGATCCGTCGGCCGAGACCAGCACGGGCGCGACCCCCTCGTGGATCCCGCCGCCGAAGACGTAGACGCCGGCGGCCTTGGCCTCTTCGATCACCGCGTGGGCCGCGTCGGCGACGGCCGGGAGCTCGTCGGCGCTCACCGCCATGGCCTTGCTGGGGAAGGAGATCAGATACTTGGTCATGGGCGGATGATGCCTGAAGCCTGAGGGCGATGGCCAGGGCGGCTCGATCGCGCTGTTTGCAACGGGACCCGCGGCCGCTAGTTGTGAGGCGCATGGGCGAGCGGGACGACTTCTATCGGGCCAAGGCCGAGGAATGCGAGGCGCGGGCCCGCGAGACGCCCGATCCGCGCCAGCGCGACCAGTGGCTGAAGATGGCGGCGGACTGGCGCTCGATGGTCCTCGGGCCCCCTCCGCCCCCTGCGAACGACGACTAGACGCGGCTCAGATTGGCCAACGGCGCCGCGGGCGTGTAGGATGCCGGGCATCGCCGGTTGAAGGTCCTGGGCGCCGGCGGCTGAGAGACAGCGAACAATTCAGCGCTCCCGCCTGTTTTCCGCCGGAGCGCTTCCCGTGTCCAAATCCCATGCCGAACTCCTGCGCGCGCAGGTCGACGACTTCCTGCGCGCGGCGCTGAGCGAGCGCGACGACGCCCGGCGCGCCAAGCTGCTGGCGAAGGCGGTCCACTGGCACGAGGCCGTCGAAGAGGCGGCGCGGGCGGAGACGGCCCCGGCGGGGGCGCGGCGGGGAAACGGCGCCGATGCGCCGGAGGCCTGAAGCCTCAAGCCCGTCACGGCCAGGGGTGTCGGGGGGCGTCCTGAGGTCGGTTCGCCGTTGAGGCGGAGAGGCTTCGGGCTGGGTCGCCCGGACGCGCCGGGCGATGACGAGGGGAGAGTGTTCGTGGTTTGTTCTTGACGGGTCCGCGCGTTTTCGCTAGGATTTCGGCAGGGTCAGGTGGTGCGTCTGGGCGGACGCCCCCCGTCAGCGTTTCTGGCCCTTCGCATTTCCGGACAATCGAAAATCGGGGGCGTTCCATGGGCGGACGCAGGCGGACGGCGGCGTCGAAGGATGCGCGCGGGCGGCAGTTCGCGCGCCGGCTTGCGGCGGTGCAGCAGGTGTGCGAGCGGCTCGAGGCGGGCGAGAGCCTGTGCGGCGTCTGCCGCGACCCGCTGCTGCCGCAGCGCTACCAGCTGGACCGGTGGCGGGCGGCCGAGCCGCTGTTCGATGAGATGGTGCGCGAGGCGCGGCGGCGCGCGCAGGACGCCGGGACCTGGCGGCGGCGCGCCAACCATCCGTGGTCGCGCGTGCTGGAAGACGAGATCCTGAGGCGGATCGCGGCCGGCCGCAGCCTGGTGGAGGTGTGCGAGGCGCCCGAGATGCCGCACCACACCAGCGTGACCCGCTGGCTGGACGAGAAGCCGGGCTTCCGCGACCGCTACCTCGACGCGCGGCTGGCGCAGGCCGACGGGCTGTTCGACCTGGCCTGGCGGATCGCCCGGGAGGCCGACGAGGACGAGGTGCGCACGGCGCGGCTGAAGGTGGACGTGATCAAGTGGCGGATCGGGCGGCTGTCGCCCAAGCGCTACGGGCCCGCCTATCTGATGCGGATGATCGAGCGGGCCGAGGCGGCCGCGGCGGCGCAGGCGGAAGCCGAGGCCGAGGCCGAGGCGGAGGACGCCCGCGAGCTGTGGATCAAGCGCTTCGAGCGGGGGTCGGACGGGCAGGTGCGGGTGGCCTACATGTTCCGGGCGCGGCCGCGGCGCGAGCCGGGCGAGCCGCTGCTGCTGATCTATCCCGACGGCGACGGGCCCGAGCCGCCGCGCGACCCCTCGCACGGGATCCCCGGGGCCTTCCGGGCCGACTGGGAGGGCGGGAACGACTGGCAGGGCCGCGCCGCGCCCTGAGGGCGCCGCCTCAGCGCACGGCCTCGCGGATCTCGGCCTGGCGGCCCGGGGGGATGGCGGCGGGGACCGCCGGGAGCGGGCGCTCGCCGCGGGCGCCGTTGCGCTCGATGTCGGCGATCAGCAGCTTCATCTCGGCGATCTCGACCATCTGGCTCTCGATGATCCGGTCGGCGAGGGCGCGCACCCGCGGGTCGCTGAGGTCGGCCTTGCGGGCGTTGTTCACGGCGATGGAGTGGTGCGGGATCATCGCCCGCATGAAGGTCGTGTCCTGCACGAGGGCCTGGCTGCGGTTGACGTAGAGCAGGAGCCCGCCGAGGACGACCGCGCCGGCGACCAGGGCGATCTTCAGGACCCGGCCCTCGTACATCGACCACATGAAGCCCAGCATCACCACGGTCATCACGCAGGCCATGACCAGCGAGGCGATAAGCCGGTTGAGGCTGAACAGCGCGTGCTCGGGGCTGTAGACGAGCTGGTACATCAGGACGAACATCAGGGCGGCGGAGACGGCGATCATCGCCGCGAACCGTCCCCAGCCCATCTTCCCCATCCGGCCGTGGTCTTCCATCGCCGTTCCTCCGTCGGAGCCTGAACCCCACGGGAACGCGGGCGGAGCCGTGTTCGTTCGGCGCCGCCCTAGATGTCGAGGTCGGCGGCGGCGAACTCAGCGTTTTCCTGGATGAAGCGGAAGCGCAGCTCGGGCTTGCGGCCCATCAGCGCCTCGACCAGGTCCTCCACCGTCTCCTCGGCCCGGGGCAGGGTGACGCGGGCCAGGGTCCGCGTCTTCGGGTCCATGGTGGTTTCCTTGAGCTGGTTCGGCATCATCTCGCCGAGGCCCTTGAAGCGGCTGATCTCGGGCTTCTTGCCCTTGAACTCGGTGGCCAGCAGCTCGTCGCGGTGCGCGTCGTCGCGGGCGTAGACCGCCTTGCCGCCGTGGCTGATCCGGTAGAGCGGCGGCAGGGCCAGGTACAGGCGCCCGGCGCGGATCATGTCGGGCATGGTGCGGAAGAAGAAGGTGATCAGCAGGCTGGCGATGTGGGCGCCGTCGACGTCGGCGTCCGTCATGATGATGATGCGCTCGTAGCGCAGGTCGTCTTCCTTGAACTTCGAACCGGGCTGGACGCCGAGGGCCAGCAGCAGGTCGGACAGCTCCTTGTTGCCGCCGAACTTGTCGGTGGAGGCCGAGGCGACGTTCAGGATCTTGCCGCGCAGGGGCAGGATCGCCTGGTTCTTGCGGTCGCGGGCCTGCTTGGCCGAGCCGCCGGCGGAATCGCCCTCGACCAGGAACAGCTCGGCGCCGTCGATGGCGTTGCCGGCGCAGTCGGCGAGCTTGCCCGGCAGGCGCAGCTTGCGGGTGGCCGAGGCGCGGGCGACCTCCTTGTCGCGGCGGCGCTTCAGGCGCTCCTCGGCGCGCTCGACCACGAACTGCAGGAGGGCGCCCGCGGCCTTGGGCTGGGCGGTCAGCCAGTGGTCGAACGGGTCGGCCAGGGCCTTCTCGACCAGGCGCTGGGCCTCGGTGGAGGAGAGCTTCTCCTTGGTCTGGCCCTGGAACTCGGGGTCGCGGATGAAGACGCTGACGAGGGCGCCGGCCTGGGCGACCACGTCGTCGGCGGTGATCAGGCCGCCGCGCTTCTCGCCGACCAGCTCGGCGTACTGCTTCAGGCCCTTGGTCAGCGCCGCGCGCAGGCCGGACTCGTGCGTGCCGCCCTCGGGGGTCGGCACGGTGTTGCAGTAGGACTGCATGAAGCTGTCGGCCTCGCCGAAGCCGGCGGGGGTCCAGGCGATGGCCCACTCGACCTTGCCGGCCTCGCCTGGACGCTCGTAGCGGCCGGTGAAGGGCTCGGGGGTGACGGTCTCCAGGCCCTTGATCCGCTCGGCCAGGAAGTCGGCCAGGCCGTTGGGGAAGCGGAACACCGCCTCGGCCGGGGTCTGGTCGTGGATGCGGGCCGGGTCGCACTTCCAGCGGATCTCGACCCCGCCGAACAGGTAGGCCTTGGAGCGGGCCATCCGGTAGAGGCGGGCGGGCTTGAACGCCGCGCCGTCGCCGAAGATCACCGGGTCGGGCAGGAAGCTGATGGCCGTGCCCTTCTTGCGGGTGGGGCCGATCTTCTCGATGCCGCCCAGCGGCTTGCCGCGGGTGAAGGCCTGGCGCCACTCGAAGCCGTCCTTGAAGACGGTGACCTCGACGCGCTCGGACAGGGCGTTGACCACCGAGACGCCGACGCCGTGCAGGCCGCCCGAGGTCTCGTAGGCCTTGCCCGAGAACTTCCCGCCCGAGTGCAGGACGGTCATGATCACTTCCAGGGCCGACTTGCCTGGGTGCTTGGGGTGCGGATCGACCGGGATGCCGCGGCCGTCGTCGCGGACGGTCAGGGCGCCGTCGGCGTCGAGGCTGACCTCGATGACCTTGGCGTGGCCGGCGACGGCCTCGTCCATGGCGTTGTCGAGGACTTCGGCGAACAGGTGGTGCAGCGCCCGCTCGTCGGTGCCGCCGATGTACATGCCGGGCCGCTTGCGCACCGGCTCCAGCCCTTCGAGGACCTCGATGTCGGCCGCCGAGTAGCCGCTGGTCTTCACGCCGACGACGGCGGGATCGGGGCGCGGCTCGTGGCTCTCGGCCAGCGGCGCGGCCGGCGCGGGATTCAGCGCTTCGTCGAACAGGGAGGCCTGGGCGGTGGACTTGGGAGACATGGGCCCGAGTTTGCGGCGATTCTGGAGCGACCCCGTATGGCCCCCCGGGACCGGCGGATCAATGCCGGCCGGTCCCGGGGCCCTGCGACCTATTTCCGGGGCGCGTAGATGGCCGAGAGGCGGTCGGGGGTTCCGGCGATCCGCTCCAGGCGCGGGTAGCGCAGGCCGCCGCGGTGGTCGATCGCCACGGTGCGGAAGTGGTCGCCGTCCCTGACGATCAGGGCGATCGGCGCGCCGGCCTTGGCGGCGGTGATGGCCTCCTTGAAGCGCTCGGCGTCGTAGGCGATGCCGTTCACGGCCAGGATCTGGTCGCCCACGGTCAGGCCGGCCTTGAAGGCGGGGCCGTCCCACAGGACGCCGATGATCCGGCCCTCGCGGTTCAGCGTCAGGCCGACGGAATAGGTGAGGTCCACCATCTTGCGGCGGGCCTCGGTGTCGCGCCAGTAGTCGGTGGGCGTCTCGGCGTAGACGAGCCGGTAGCCGCCGCGCTCCAGGCCGCCCAGGGGATAGTCGGGCGAGACCTGCCGCAGGCGCGAGTCCAGGAAGCCGGCCCAGTCGTGCGGCTGGACCTTGTTCAGGGTCTCGACGACCTCCTCGAAGGTGTAGGTGAGCGGCTGCTTCCACTCGCCGTCGTTCACGCCGAAGAACGCGCGGGCGAAGTCGTCGAGCGAGCGCTTCCCGCCGGACTTCTCGCGGATCAGGGTGTCGGCCTCGAGCCAGACCAGCTGGCCCTCGGAATAGTAGTCCTCGCTGCGCTGCCAGCTGGTCCAGGGGATCGGGCGGCGGCCGGCGATGATCGGATCGTTGGTGGTGTCCTCGACCGAGCGCCACTTGCGGCCGGGACGGCCCTCGGCGTAGGCGGCGGCGGTCATCGCCAGGGCGTCCAGCGTCTGCTGCTTGGTGACCAGGCCCGAGCGGGCGCCGAGCACGAAGCCCCAGTACTGGTCCTGGCCCTCGTAGACCCACAGCAGGCTGTCGCGCATGGGGACGTTGAGGTTCGGCGTCCACAGGTCGGCCGGCCGGCGGTACTTGCCGTCCCACGAGTGGGCGTATTCGTGCGGCAGGAGGTTGCGGGCGGGGGCGTTCTTCGCCCACTCGGTGAAGTACTCGGGGACGGTGCCGTTCTCGCTGGAGCGCTGGTGCTCCAGGCCGATGCCGCCCATCCGCTCGGTCAGGGCCAGCAGGAACTCGTAGCGGTCGAAGTGGCGCGCGCCGAACAGCTTGTCGGCCTGGCGGACCAGTTCGCGGTGCTTCTCGATCTGCTCGTCGGTGGCGGCCAGCAACTCGGGCCGGTCGGCGACGATGTTGAGGCGCACGGGCGACTTGCCGCTGGTGTCGAGGTCGTAGCGCTTGAAGTGCCGCCCGGCGAACAGCGGGGAGTCGACGAAGGTGTCGAAGTCGGTCCGCTCGAAGCGGACGAGGCCGTCCTGCTCGGACGCCGCCTTCAGCGCCGTGCCGTAGCCCCAGCCGGCGGGCAGGCGGATCGAGGCGTCCACCGGGATGCGGCGCATGTAGTAGCCGGCCGGGTACATGGCGAGCGAGACGAACTGGGCGTTCAGCATCTCGGGCGTGATGAGGACCCGGCCCTGGTCGCCGGCGGTGGGCGAGACATGCTGGAACTCGACCTCGATCGCGGTCGCGCCCGCGGGCGGCGTGACGTGGAAGGCGAACACCTGCACCGGATCGCGCTTCCAGGGCAGCACCTGGCCGCCGGCGCGGAAGGTGACCCCGGCGATGTTGTAGATCGGATTGCGCGGAGAGTGGCCGCCGGGGACCCACTGGGGGAACAGGACGGTCATCGGCCCGGCCTCGGTCACCGGGATCGTCTGGCGCACGCGGAAGATGCGGCGCTCCAGGTCGGTGGCGTCGATGTCGACGGTGAGCACGCCCGGATAGGGCGCGTCCCGCGGGCCCGCGATCTCGGGCGGCATCGGCAGGGGCTGGGGACCGGGAGACGGCTGGGCCGCGACGGGGAGGGCCGCGCAGGCGAGGAGCGCGGCGGCGAGGGCGAGGGAGCTTGGACGCATCGCTCCTTGTAGTGCGGCTTGCCGCAGGCCCGCAAACCCGTCCGGAGATAACGCGTTCGACGAACGCAGCTACCCAAGCGCCGCCGTGGGCGGTAAGAAGGACAACTTCAACGCGATCCTAGGGGCTGTTCCATGATGAAGCGACTTGCACTGGGCCTGATGGCGGCCGGCGCGCTTGCGCTCGCCGCCTGCCAGCAGAACGAGGCCAAGACGGACCAGGCGGCGGAAGCGCCCGCCGCGGCCGCGCCAGCGGCGGCCCCCGCGGCTGCTCCCGCTGCCGGGGCGGCGACGGGCGGGACGTGCGGGACCATCGCCGGGATCACCTGCGCCTCGGCCGACGATTTCTGCAAGACCGAGACGGGCCAATGCGGGGTGCAGGACGCCGCGGGCGTCTGCACCAAGAAGCCGGAGATCTGCACGAAAGAGTACATGCCGGTCTGCGGCTGCGACGGCCAGACCTACGGCAACGCCTGCGAGGCCGACCGCGCGGGGGTGAACATCGCCTCGACCGGCGCCTGCAAGCCGGCCTGACGCGGAGCCGACAAGAAAAGGGCCGCGGATCGCTCCGCGGCCCTTGCCTGTTCGGTCAGGAAATCCCGACTAGCACTTGAAGTACATGTCGAATTCCACCGGGTGCGGATGGAGCTGGAGGCGCATGACCTCCTCCATCTTCAGCTCGATGTAGGCGTCGATGAAGTCGTCGTCCATGACGCCGCCCTTCTTGAGGAAGGCGCGGTCCTTGTCGAGGTTCTCGAGGGCCTCGCGCAGGCTGCCGCAGACCTCGGGGACCTTCTTCTGCTCGCGCGGGGGCAGGTCGTAGAGGTTCTTGTCCATGGCCGGGCCGGGATCGATCTTGTTCTCGATGCCGTCGAGGCCGGCCATCAGCAGCGCCACGAACGTGAGGTAGGGGTTGCCCATCGGGTCCGGGAAGCGGGCCTCGATGCGCTTGGCCTTCGGCGAGTCCACGTGCGGGATGCGGATCGAGGCCGAGCGGTTGCGGGCCGAGTAGGCCAGCTTCACCGGCGCCTCGTAGCCGGGCACCAGGCGCTTGTACGAGTTCGTGGTCGAGTTCGAGAAGGCGTTGATCGCCTTGGCGTGCTTGATGATGCCGCCGATGTACCAGAGGCACATCTCGGACAGGCCGGCGTACTTGTCGCCCGCGAACATGGGCTTGCCGTCCTTCCAGATCGACTGGTGGACGTGCATGCCCGAGCCGTTGTCGCCGAACATCGGCTTGGCCATGAAGGTGGCGGTCTTGCCGTAGGCGTGGGCCACGTTGTGGATCACGTACTTATAGAGCTGCATCCGGTCGGCCATGGTGATGAGCTCGGCGAACTTCAGGCCGAGCTCGTGCTGGGCCGGCGCCACCTCGTGGTGGTGCTTCTCGGGCTTCATGCCGAGCTCGCCCATGACCGCCAGCATCTCGCCGCGCAGGTCCTGGCCGCTGTCCACCGGATTGACGGGGAAGTACCCGCCCTTGGGGCCCGGGCGGTGGCCCATGTTGCCCTCGGGATAGGACTTGCCCGAATTCACCGGCAGCTCGGTGGAGTCGTAGGAGTAGCGCGTGTCGTGCGCGGCGGTGTTCCACTGGACGTCGTCGAAGACGAAGAATTCGGCCTCGGGACCGAAGAACACGGTGTCGCCCACGCCGGCGGCCTTGACGTAGGACAGCGCCGCCTTGGCGATCGAGCGGGGATCGCGGTTGTAGGGCGTGTTGGTGTCGGGGTTCACGATGTCGCAGAACAGGGCGAGCGTGGTCTGCTGGTAGAACGGGTCGATGATCGCCGAGTCCAGGTCCGGCCGCAGCTTCATGTCGGACTCGTTGATGGCCTTCCAGCCGGCGATGGACGAGCCGTCGAACATCGTGCCGTCGGTGAGGAAGTCCTCGTCGACGAGGTCGATGTCGAAGGTGACGTGCTGCATCTTCCCGCGGATGTCGGTGAAGCGGACGTCGACGTATTTGACGTCCTTTTCCTTGATCAGGTTCAGGATGTCCTGGGCGGAAGCCATGTTGTTATCCCCTTGGCTTGGTCTCGATCGGTTGCTTTTGGCGGGTGTCGTTGAGGTCAGATGGCGACGGGTCCGGTCTCGCCGGTCCGGATCCGCATGACGTCCAGGACCTCGGAGACGAAGATCTTGCCGTCGCCGATGCGCCCGGTGCGGGCGGCGGCGGAGATCGCTTCCAGGGCTCGGGACAGCTGGTCGTCGGCGACCACCACCTCGATCTTGATCTTCGGCAGGAAGTCCACGACGTACTCGGCCCCGCGGTACAGTTCGGTCTGCCCCTTCTGCCGGCCGTAGCCCTTGGCCTCGATCACCGTCATGCCCTGGACGCCCAGCTCCTGCAGGGCCTCCTTCACCTCGTCGAGTTTGAACGGCTTGATGATGGCTTCGATCTTTTTCATTGGCTCGGCTCGTCAGGCGGGCGGCGCCGCCCCGCGGTCGCCGCGGACGGAGCACGCGCCGCGCGCCGACCACAAGCCGGCATCGGTTGCTTGCCGCCACGGCTACCTGGGAAAATAGGCAGGCGCCTAAGGAATGGGCGCCATTGGATCAAAAAACGATCAGGCCGGAAATCGCCTTGTGCGGGCGCCTTCCGGCCCCAGGATCGCGGGCAATTCGCAGTGGAGGCGGGCCAAGCATGGGTGATCGCACCCCGGTTCTCATCGGAGCGGGCCAATTCACGTACAGGGGCGATCCGGCGACGTCGCCGTCGCCCACGGCGCTGCTGAAGATTGCGGCGGAACGGGCGGCGCTCGACGCCGGACTCGGCGCGGCGGGCCTTTCGGCCATCGACGCCCTGGCCGTGGTGGGCTTCACCATCGACGCCCCGGGCTCGAAGCGGGGGATGATCCCGCATTCGAACAACCCGCCCGCGAACCTGGCCGGGAAGATCGGCGCGGCGCCCCGCTGGAGCGTCTATTCCGAGATGGGCGGCAACACGCCCCAGTACCTGATCAACACCCTGGCCGAGCGGATCGCGCGCGGCGAGACGGACCTGGCGCTGGCGGTGGGCTGCGAGTTCCTGGGCTCGGCCATGAAGCGGGCCACGCGGGGCCTGTCCTTCGACGACTGGAAGGCCGACGAGCCCGAGGACCTGCCGCCGCCCCAGCGCATCGGCGACCCCCGGCCGGGCAACACCGCCTACGAGGCGCGGCACGGCATCGACCGGCCGATCAACATCTATCCGCTGTTCGAGAACGCCCTGCGGGCGCGGGACGGACGCTCGATCCCCGACCACCAGCGGCGGATGGGCAAGCTGTTCGCCGGATTCAGCAAGGTGGCGGCCGGCAATCCCGAGGCCTGGTTCCCGATCGAGCGCAGCGCCGAGGAGCTGGTCACGGTCACCGAGAAGAACCGGATGATCGGCTTCCCGTACCCCAAGCTGCTGAACGCGATCATGGAGGTGGACCAGTCGGCGGCGGTGCTGATCGCCAGCGAGGCCAAGGCCCGCGAGCTGGGCGTGCCGGAATCCAACTTCGTCTACCTGCACGGCTGCGCCGACGCGGCCGACCTGTGGCATCCCCTGGACCGGCAGGACTTCCACTCGAGCCCGGCCATGCGGCGGACGGGCCAGAAGGCGTTCGAGATGGCCGGCATCGGCCTGTCCGACATCGACCTGATCGACCTCTATTCCTGCTTCCCGGTGGCGGTGGAGATCGGCGCCGAGGAGCTGGGCCTGTCGCTGGACGACCCGCGCGGCCTGACCGTCACCGGCGGGCTGCCCTACGCCGGCGGGCCGGGGAACAACTACGTCATGCACTCGGTGGCGGCGATGCTGGGCAAGCTGCGCGAGCGGCCGGGCGCCTATGGCCTTATCACCGGCAACGGCTGGTACCTGACCAAGCAGTCCACGGGCATCTATTCCACCAAGCGGCCGGAGGCGCCGTTCGAGCGCGAGGACCCGGCGATCCTGCAGCGGGAGATCGACGCCCTGCCGCACCCGGAGATCGTCGAGCGGCCCAGCGGGCGGGGGACGATCGAGACCTACACCGTCGTCCACAGGCGGGAGGGGCCGTTCACGGCCATCGTGGTGGGCCGCGACGAGGCGGGGCGCCGCTTCGCCGCTAACACGCCGCAGGACCCGCAGCTGCTGGCCGCCATGGAGGTCTCGGAGCAGGTGGGCCGGAGCGGGACCGTGGGCCCCGCGCCGGACGGCCAGACCAACCTGTTCACACCGGACTAGCCGCATGGCCCGCCTCTACCTGATCCGACACGGCCGGCCGGCCTCCACCTGGGGCGGCCACGACGACGACCCGGGCCTGGACCCGCAGGGGCTGGCCCAGGCCGAGGCCGCCCGGGACTGGCTGCTGGGCCTGCCCGGCGACGAGCGGCCGGTGCGGGTGGCGAGCTCGCCCCTGCGCCGCTGCCGCGAGACGGCCCAGCCGACGGCGGCGGCGCTGGGCGTGGAGCTGCTGGTGGACCCGGTGGTGGGCGAGATCCCGACGCCGAAGGACCTGGCGCCCGAGCAGCGGCCCGACTGGCTGCGCCGGGCCTTCGCCGGGACCTGGGGCGAGATCGAGGGCGACCTGGACTACCGCGCCTGGCGAGAGGCGATCGTCGAGCGGCTGACGGGCCTGGGCGGCGTGGCGGTGTTCTCGCACTATGTGGCGATCAACGCGGCGGTCTCGCGCCTGACCGGCGTGGAGCAGGTGCTGGCCTTCCTCCCCGACCACGCCTCGATCACCGTGCTGGAGACGGATGGCGCGGCGCTGCGCCTGGTGCGCAAGGGCGCCGAGGCCCAGACGAGCGTGCTCTAGGGGCAGGGGGCTTGCACGCGGGGGCGTGGCGGGGGATGACCGGCCGCAGGGAGCCTGGGAGCCGAGTTTGCCCGCACGTCCGATCCTGACGGTCGCCGAGATCACCGAGGCCGACCGCGCCGCCATCGCCGCCGGCACGCCCGGAAGCGTGCTGATGGAGCGCGCGGGGACGGCGGTGGCCGACGCCGTCTGCGCCCGCTTCCGCCCGCAGCCGACGGTGGTGCTGTGCGGCCCCGGCAACAACGGCGGCGACGGCTATGTGGTCGCGCGCGTGCTGAAGGCCCGCGGCTGGCCGGTGGAGGTGAGGGCGCTCGCCGAACCGGCCACCGAGGACGCCCGGGACGCCGCCGCGCAGTGGGACGGCCCGATGGCGCCGCTGGCGGGAACGCTGGAGCCGGCGCTGTTCGTCGATGCGCTGTTCGGCGCGGGCCTGACGCGCCCGCTGGACGGGGTCGCCGCGGCGGCCGTCCAGCGGCTCGCCGAGCGGCCCGAGAAGGTGGTGGCGGTGGACATCCCCTCGGGGTTGCCGGGCGACACCGGCCGGCCCGTGGGCCCGGCGGCCTGCGCGCGCCTGACCGTCACCTTCCACGCCCGCAAGCCCGCCCACGTGCTGGAGCCCGGCAAGGGCCTGTGCGGCGAGGTGGTGGTGGCCGACATCGGCCTGGGAGAGATGGGCGGGGGAGAGCCCGGCGGGGGAGGGACGACCTCGCGGCTGGTGGAGAACGGGCCCGAGCTGTGGCTGGACCGCTTCCCCTGGCCGACGGCGGCCTCGCACAAGCACGACCGGGGCCGGATGATCGTGGTGAGCGGCGAGGCGTGGAGCACCGGCGCGGCGCGCCTGGCCGCCCGCGCGGGCCTGCGGATCGGCGCCGGCCTCGTCACCGTCCATTCGCCGCCCGACGCCCTGGCCCCGAACGTCGCCCACCTGGAGGCGGTGATGCTGCGGCCCTTCGAGACCGACCAGGAGCTGGAGCAGGCCGCGGCGCAGGTGGACGCGGCGGTGATCGGCCCGGCCGCGGGGGTGAGCGAGAACACCCTGCTGAACGTGCTGGCCCTGGCCCGAACGGGGGCGGCGCTGGTGCTGGACGCCGACGCCATCACCGTCTTCCGCGACGATCCCGAGGAGCTGTTCTCGGTGCTGGACCGGGACGACGTGCTGACGCCGCATCCCGGCGAGTTCGAGCGGCTGTTCCCGGGGCTGCTGTCGGGCGCGCCCGAGCGCATCTCGGCGGCCCGGCGGGCGGCCGAGAAGGCGGGGGCGGTCGTGCTGCTGAAAGGCGCGGACACGGTCGTCGCCGCGCCGGACGGCCGGGCGGCGGTGAACGTGAACGGCTCGCCCTGGCTGGCCACGGCCGGTTCGGGCGACGTGCTGGCGGGCTTCATCGGCGGGCTGGTGGCCCAGGGCATGGAGAGCTTCGAGGCGGCCTGCGCGGCGGCCTGGATCCACGCCGAGGCGGCCGAGCTGCATGGGCCCGGCCTGATTTCCGAGGACCTGCCCGGCCTCGCGCCGGCCGTCCTGCGGCGCCTCTACGAGGACCGCTGAACGCCCGGTGAGGCGGAGGAGGCCGGAGCCTCCTCCGCGGCCCGTCAGCTGAGGACGATGATCTCCACGCGCCGGTTCTGGGCCCGGCCCTCGGCGGTGTCGTTTGAGGCCACGGGAGCCTCCTCGCCGTACGAGATCGTGCCCATCCGGTTGAGGGCGACGCCCGCCTTGGCCAGATGCTTGCGCACGGCCTCGGCCCGGGCTTCGCCGAGCTGGTCGTTGTAGGCCTCGGGGCCGGTGGAGTCGGTGTGACCCTGGATCTCGAGGTAGACGTTGCGGTTCTCGCTCTTCAGCCGCTCGGCCAGCTCGTTGAGGCGGGCCTCGGCCTCGGGCGAGAGGGCGTGGCGGTCGACCGGGAACTTCACCGAATCGTCCGACAGCACGACCTGGTAGAGGAACTTGCCCTCCGCCAGCTTGTGGGCCGCGTTGGCGCGCGCGAGCGCTTCCCCGGCGGTGCCCTCCACTCCGGTCACCCGGGTGTCCACCACGGCGACCTGATCGCGGACGAAGCGGTGGCTGGCGCAGCCGCTGACGGCGACGCCGGCCAGCAGCAGGACGCCGGTCACCGTGGCCGCCCTAAACTTCCCATTGTTCAATTCGAGGTTCCTTCTAGCCATAGAACCCCACCCCCAAGGCGTGAGCCAATGCTTAGGTTCCCGGCCCTGGTGGCTTCGGCATGACGCGACCGTGGCCGGAACAGGGCAGCTTGGCCTTAAATCGGGCCACGATCCTGCCCGAGGCGCATGCTCAGCCTTGCGCATGAGCGGGCGGACCGAGGCGGGGCGGCGTCGAAGGCGGCGGATCTGGGCGACGGCCCTGAGCCTGGCCGCGCACCTGGCGATTCCACTGGCCATCGTGGTCGGCGCCCGGGACGAGGCCCCGCGGATCGAGCCCGAGCCGATCGTGGTCAGTCTGGTGCGCCCGCCGCCGCCGCCTCCGCCGCCGCCGCCGCCGAAGCCCCCGGAAACGCCGAAACCCGGCGGCTCGCCCGCGGCGGCCCCGGCCAAGGCCGCCGAGGCGCCGCCGCGCCGGCCGGTGCGCCGGGCGGTCCGGCCGCCGCCGCCCGACGTGGAGCCGCTGCTGGCGCCCGAGGCCCCGCCGGTCCCGGTGGAGACCCTGGCGACGGTGGGCGAGGCCGCGCTCGTCGGGGCGAGGACGGCGGGATCGGGGCGCGGCTCGGGGACCGGGACCGGCTCTGGCGTGGGCGACGGCGGGGAGCCCTGCGACATGGTCCGGCGGCTGCAGGCGGCGCTGCGGCGGGACCCGGAGGTGCGCGCCGCGGTGGCGCAGGCGCATCGCACCGGGGCCGGCGGGCGGGCCATCCTGGTCTGGGACGGGGACTGGATCCGCAGCCCGGGCGAGGCGGGCAAGGGCCTGGCCGGCGTGCGCCAGGCGATCGTCATGGAGGTGGCGTTCGCGCCCGAGGCCTGCCGACAGGAGGCGATGGCCGGCCTCGTCCTGCTGTCGATGAGCGATTCGGCGGGCGCGCCGCGGCTGGTGCTGGGCCGGGGCGCCTGGCGCTGGACCGACCTGCTGGGCGGACGGGCGCGGCGCTAGCTACTTGCGCTCGACCGGCACCATCTGGGCGGTGAACAGGTCGCAGGCCTCGGGGTAGCCCTGCACGAGGCGGCGGGCGATCAGGCCCTGGCCCGTGGGGCCCTGGGGCGTGATCTCGAGGCGCAGCTCGCAGTAGCGGGGTCCGTCGGCGGTGTCGGCCCGGCGCCGCCAGATGTGATAGCGCTTGCCCGCCAAGGTGACCGCCTCGTCCCAGGGGCCGTACAGCGCGACCGCGGCGTCCGCGGACTGGCCGTAGAGGGCCGAGGGCCGATCACCCTCGATGGCGGTGGCGCAGGCGGCGAGGGCGGCGAGCGGCAGGAGCGCGGGCGCGAAGCGGAGCATCGGCTCCCGACTAGCCTAGTTGTAGGCCACCGTCGCGGTGAAGGCGCCGGAGTAGGCGCCGCTGGCGGTGCCGTCGCTGATCGGAATCTGCCCGCCGACGCCGAAGCTGGCCGTGCCGGCCGAGCCCAGGGCGTTGCTGAGCGTGCCGGTGGTGGCCGTGGGGGTCAGCAGGACGGTGATGGTCTCGGAGCCGCCCGAGCGGGTCATGTTGAAGTTGGCCGGGACCGAGATCGAGAACGTCTGGCCGCCTTCGCCGCCCACCGTGTAGGTCGCCCGGCCGGCGGGGGCGTTGGGGCCGGTGGAGAGCAGGGCGCCGCTGCCCGAGAGCGAGCGGCTGCCGTCGACCTCGGAGATCGTCACCGTGCCCGAGCCCGCCATCGGCCGCACGATGGTGCCGAACGACAGGTCCGAGTTCTTCGTCAGGGTGATCGGCCGGAAGATGGTGACGGTGGAGGTCGTCGACTGGCTGGCCGAGGCCTGGGCGTGCGCCAGCGAGGCCGCGCCGGTCATCGCGGCGGCTGCAACCATGCCGATCAAGAACCTGCAACCGTACGTCACTGAAGAACCTCTAGTAAAACGGGCCCCGCGGCGGCGGCGACCGGAGCCGAAACTTATCAAAAGTTGTCGTTCGCTGATCTGTGCCGATGTCTTACAGGCGAGCGGCCTGATACAGCTCGGCCATGGCGGCTGCAACACGCGGGCCAACTCATTTTGGGGCCTTCCGAGGGGCCGGATTGCGGCGGCGGGGCCCGCCGGCGTACGATGGCGGCCATGACGGGGGTGCGGACGATCGTTCTGGGACTGGCGGCGGCCATGACGGCCATGACGGCCGGGACGGCGCTTGCTCAGAGTTCGGCCCAGAGTTCGGCCCAGGTCGAGGTCCGCAGTTCGGTGACCATCGTCGATCCGCCGGCGCTGGGGAAGGAGACCGAGCTCAGCGTCGCCCCGGTGGCCCGCGGCGGCGCGCCGGGCGCCGTGACGGGCGCGGTGACGGCCACGGCGGTCGGCGGCCGCTATGCGGTCAGCGGCGTGGCCGGGGACACCTTCAACATCGCCATGCCCGCCTCGCTGCGGCTCGTGCGCGGCGACGGGGCCGGCGAGGTGGTGCTGAGGCTCTCGCCCTCGGGCGCCATGACGACCCTGCCGGGGGCCTACGGCGCGCGCAGCGTGGGGTCGGTGGACATCCAGGGCGCGGTGGGCGTGCCGCGCGAGGCGGCGGCGGGCGTGTACCGGGGTGCGTTCCCCGTGATCCTCTCGCTCCAGTAGCATCTCCCACAACCATCCCCAGGGAACGGCCGCGCCGTCCACAGGCGCGTCGGCGCGCGCCTTTACCATGACGGCCGAACGGCGCTTCCCTTCGGGCCGCATCGTCCCGAAGAAGAGGAGGCCGGCCGTGAACGTCGAGGACCTCTCGCCGCCGAACCGCGCGCTGCTGAGCGAAGCCATGCCCGCCGGGGAGGTCGTCAACGTGCTCTATCGCGACGGAGAACGGCTGGACGCGGGGTTCCAGCGCGAGCGCCGCTGTTTCGCGCTGGGCGAGCGCGGCTGGCTGGCGTTCGTGGGCTGGGACGGCCGGCTGGCGGGCGAGGCCCACTGCCGCTCGCGGTGGGCGCTGACCGAACAGGCCCAGGCGCTGCTGGAGCCGCGAGGCTAGGGCCCGTCGCCCGCCGTCAGGGCCAGGAGGGCGAACGAGGCCAGCCAGTGCTCGCCCATGTAGTCGCCGGCGACGTGCGGCAGGCTGGCGGCCAGATGGTCGCGGGCGGCGTCCTCGGCGGCGCGCCGGGCCTCGCCCTCCAGCGTGAGGGCCAGCTCGCGCCAGCACCAGGCGCGGGACAGGTTCAGGCCGTCGAGGTGGACGATCTTGCCGTCGGTGCGGTCGGTGACGACGGCGGGCGTGAAGAGGCTGGCCGGGCGACGCTGATCCAGGCGCGGCAGGTAGGCGGCGAACCAGGCGCGGAAATCGCCGGGCGGCAGCAGCCGGCGCAGGCACTCGGCGGTCACCAGGGTGGCCGACAGGAACTCGTCCAGCGACGGCTCCCAGGCCTGGGCGTCGCGGTCGCCCGCGTGCCAGGCGAGGACCTTGTCGCGGAAGAGGTCCAGGAGGCCGGGGTCGGCGGCGCGGGCGTAGTCGCTGGCCAGCGCCAGGGCGAAGCTGGTGGAGGAGTGGACCCCGGTGCGGATCGGATAGGCGGCGATCGGCAGGAAGTCGCGGAACCGCTGGGCGAAGGCGTCGGCGAGCGGCTGGTGGACGGCGGCCCAGGGCGCGTCGTGGGCCAGGAGCTCGCCCTGCAGCTTCAGGAGCCAGCCCCAGCCGTAGGGCCGCTCGAAGCCCCGGGCGGAGGGACGGGCGAGGTAGGCGACCTCGGCCGCCACGTTGGCGGGCGTGAAGGCCTCGTCGAAGCGGGCGCGGATCGCCGGCGCCTCGGGGATGTCCGGGTGGAGGCGCAGCACGGTCGCCAGGGTCCAGTAGCCGTGGACGCAGGAGTGCCAGTCGAAGCTGCCGTAGTAGATCGGGTGCAGGGCCCGGGGCCCGAGGGCGTCCTGCGGCCCGTCCAGCACGTGGTCGAGCTTGTTCGGGTACTCGCGGGCGACGTGGCCGAGGGCGATGCGGGCGAAGGCCGAGGCGAGTTGCGGCGTCAGCCGGTCAGAAGGCGAAGACATACATGAGGCCGATGTTGACGAGGAGCAGCGGCAGGGCCGTGGGGATCTGCGCCTTGATGACCGAGTAGCGGTCGGGGAGCTCGAGCAGGGCCGGGGGCACCAGATTGAAGTTGGCGGCCAGCGGGGTCATCAGCGTGCCGCAGAAGCCCGACAGCATGCCGATGGAGCAGACCACCGCAGGGTTTCCGCCGAAGCCGTTGATAAGGATCGGCAAAGCGATTCCGGCGGTCATCACCGGGAAGGCCGCGAAGGCGTTGCCCATGATGATGGTGAAGCCGGCCATGCCGAGGCAGTAGGCGGCGACGGCGGCGAGGCGGGTGTCGAGCGGCACCCAGTCCGTGACGAGCTGGCCGATCAGCTCGCCCACGCCGGCCAGGGCGAAGACGGCGCCCAGGGCGGCCAGCATCTGCGGCAGCAGGGCGGCCCAGCCGACGGTGTCCATCAGCCGGCGGCCCTCCTGCAGCGGACTGAGCGGGGGCTGGCGCAGGAGGACGAGGGCCACCGCCACGGCGGCCACCGCGGCGATGGCGAGGGAGACGAGGGTGGCCTGTTTCGGATCCAGCAGCGGCTGGCCGCCGAACTGCAGCGGCTTGAGCACCAGGACGCCGAAGATGACGACCACGGGCAGGGTCAGGGCCGGGATGAACAGCCTGTCGCCGAACCGCTCGGCCAGGGCGCGCCGTTCGTCGGGCGAGGTGGTGGCGGGCTGGCCGCGGCCGAGGAGGCCGAAGCCGGCGATCAGCGCCAGGCCCAGGACCAGCACGCCGTTGCCGAGGTCCCCCAGCCGGTCGCCGGCCAGGAAGCTGAGGGCGACGAGTCCCCAGAAGACGGCGTTGCCCAGCCGCTTGCGGTTGGCGCGGTCAGTGGCGCTGAACACCGCGAAGGCGGCGAACACCAGCCCCGCCAGGACGTAGACGAGCGAGAGCTTGATCACGCCGCGCGCCTCCGCAGAGCGCGGTCGAACAGGATCAGGCGCGCGCCGTGGATGACGAAGGCGGCGATGGCGGTCGGAATGGCCCACAGCGACAGGTGGATCGGGTCCATGACGATGCCGCTGGCGGCCAGGAAGCCGACCATCAGCAGGATCGAGCCGATGGCGATGAAGATGTCCTCGCCGAAGAAGAGGCCGATGTTGTCGGTGGCGGCGGCCTGGGCGCGGACGGCCTGACGGGTGTCGGGGTCGAGCTCGCCGTGGCGCGCCTCGACGGCGCCCTCGGCCATCGGCGCGACCATCGGGCGGATGCTCTGCGCCTGACCGGCGATGGAGGTGAGGCCCATGGCCGAGGTGATCTGGCGGAAGGCGAGGTAGCCGACCAGGAACGGGCCGACCGAGACGTTCCGGAACCGGGCGATCAGCGCCCGCGCCCGCTCCTGCAGGCCGGCGCGTTCGAGCACCCCCACCATCGGCAGGACCAGGTAGGCGATGGTCACGTAGCGGTTCTCGTTGAACGCCTTGCCGAAGGCGGCGAGCACCTCGAGGGGCGAGAGCCCGGCGAAGATGCCCGTGGTGAAGGCGGCCAGCACCACGACCAGCAGCGGATTGAGGCGCACGGCGAAGCCGACGACGACCACGACGACGCCCAGGAGGGTCAGCATGCCGGCTCCGTATCCGCGAGTCTTGGCCCTGATTCTGACCATTGGAGCGGGTGGAGGCGCCCGGCGCAACGGCGTAGAGTCCGGGGGCGTTGGAGGCCTGTGATGAGCGAACCGCACGAGCGCGACGACGAACCGCGCGATCCGGTGGAGGAGGCCGGCGAGGAGTCCTTCCCGGCCAGCGATCCGCCCGCCTGGACGCCGCCGGGAGGCGCGGAGCCGAACGGGGAGTAGGGGGCGAGCGGCGCCCGCCCGCCGGTCAGTGCCCGACGAGCGCCGGCAGGCCCTGCCAGAGGATGGCGATGGTCGCGAAGGCGCCGCCGAAGGCCGTGACGGACCAGGACAGGCGGTCGAGGCTGTCGCCGCCGGCCCGCAGGCGCCGCAGCCCGGCCAGGCCGAAGAGGGCGGCGGCGGCCGCGCAGGCGAGGGTGAAGGCGCCGATCGTCCAGCGGGAGGCGGGGACGGCGGCGTCGGCCGCCACGTCGGCGACGCTGGCGATCCCGTAGACGCCCATGAAGTGCGCCGCCCAGACGCTCATACCGCCCAGCATGAGGATCCAGCGTCCCACGGTCAGGCTCCGGGGAACAGGCGCACGAGCAGGGCGGCGATGGCCCCCTGGGCGGCGGCGTTGGCGATGAACAGGGCGACGAGGTCGACGGTGGAGGTGCGGTCCGGCGCCACCAGCCCGCGCACCGTGCGCGCCGCCAGATAGCCGGCCATCAGGACGACGACCGACAGCAGCACGCCCTGGAAGGCGAGCAGGGCGAAGACCGTGGCCCCCTGGCCGCTGGCGGCCGGGTCGAGGCCGGCCATCCGCCAGCTGCCCAGGTCGGCCGCCCAGGCGGCGAGGCAGAGGATCGTGGCGAGGCCGGCGAGCAGCGCCGCGACGCCGGCGCCGCGGCCCGCGGTGCGGGCGGACCTGGCGGCGAGCCAGGCCAGGCCCCCGGCGGCGGCGTAGGCGAGGACGATGCCGGCGAGCCAGACGAGATCGGGGGGCGGAAGCCAGAGATCCGGACGCCGGCTCCACAGGAAGACGTAGCTGAAGCACGCCATCAGGAAGATCATGCCGGCCACCACCAGCAGGATGACCATGGCCCACCAGCCGTGGCTGGCTGGGCCCGTGACATAGGTGGGCACGCGCACGCCCGCGCCGATGTCGACGCTGGCCGGGCCCATCGGCCAGTCCGTCTCCCACAGCCAGCGCAGCACGCAGGCGACCGCCAGGACGCCGCTGACGACGCCCGGCCAGTAGGCCTGGACCGTGAGCAGCATGAAGAAGCCCGCGGTGAAGACGGCGGCGAGCAGGGGCCAGACCGACGGGCCCGGCATGCGCTGAAGGTACTGCGGCTCGGCCCGGATGGGGCTGGTGACGAGGGTCTCGCGCAGGCCCGTGGCGCTGCCGGGCAGGAAGTAGCGGCCGGCCTCGACGTCGCGCGGCAGGTCCGGGTCGTCCCACAGCGGATAGGCGCTGCGCACCACGGGGATCGAGCGGGTGGAGTAGAGCCCCGTGGGCAGCCACTCGAGCGTCCCGCCGCCGTAGACGTTGCCGGCGTTGTCCTCGACCGCCACCCGGAAATTGCGCGCGAGGTCCAGGATGAAGAGCAGCACGCCCGCGCCGATCATGAAGGCGCCGACGGTGGAGATGAGGTTGGTGAGCTCCCAGTCCCGGCCGGGCAGGTAGGTGTAGACCCGGCGGGGCATGCCCATCAGGCCGGTCAGGTGCATGGGCAGGAAGCTGACGTGCGTGCCGAGGAAGATGAGGGCGAAGACCCACCGGCCCCACCGCTCGGACAGCGGCCGCCGGCTCATCATCGGGGTCCAGTAGTAGAAGGCGGCGAACAGCGGGAAGACCATCCCGCCGATCAGCACGTAGTGCAGGTGGGCGACGATGAAGTAGGTGTCGTGGACCTGCCAGTCGAACGGCACCATGCCGACCATGACGCCGGTCAGGCCGCCCATGGTGAAGGTGACGATCGAGCCCACGGCGAACAGGGCCGGCGTGCTCCAGCGGATCTTTCCCGAGGCGAGGGTCGCGATCCAGGCGAAGACCTGCACCCCGGCCGGCACGCTGACCGCCATGCTGGCCGCCGAGAAGAAGCTGACCGAGATGGTCGGCATGCCGGTGGCGAACATGTGGTGGGCCCAGACGCCGAAGCTGATGAAGCCGGTGGCCAGCAGGGCCAGCACCACGAGCCGGTAGCCGATGAGCCGCGCCTGGACGACGGCGGGAACGATCATCGACATCATCCCCGCGGCGGGCAGGAAGATGATGTAGACCTCGGGGTGGCCGAAGAACCAGAACAGGTGCTGCCACAGCATCGGGTCGCCCCCGCGCGTGGGGTCGAAGAAGGGCCAGTTCAGCGCCCGCTCCAGCTCGAGCAGCAGGGTGCCCAGGATCACCGCCGGGAAGCCGATGATGATCATCGCCGCGAACACCAGCATGGCCCAGGCGAAGATCGGCAGCTTGTCGAGGGTCATGCCCGGGGCGCGGGTCTTGAGCACGCCGACGATGATCTCGATGGCCCCGGCGATGGCGCTGATCTCGATGAAGCCGATGCCGAGGAGCCAGAAGTCGGCGTTGATCCCGGGCGAGTAGGTCTTGCTGGTCAGCGGCGGGTACATGAACCAGCCGCCGTCGGGGGCGAGGCCGAAGAAGATCGAGGCGAAGAAGCACAGTCCGCCCACCAGATAGGCCCAGAACGCGTAGGCCGAGAGCCGCGGGAACGGCAGGTCGCGCGCCGACAGCATCTGGGGCAGCAGCAGCACGCCGGCCGCCTCCACCGCCGGGACGGCGAAGAGGAACATCATCACCGTGCCGTGCATGGTGAAGACCTGGTTGTAGGTCTCCTGCGGCAGGATCCCGTTCAGCGGCAGGGCCAGCTGGACGCGCATGATCAGCGCCAACACCCCGGCCAGGCAGAAGAACAGGAAGGCGGCGCCGACGTAGTAGAGGCCGATGTAGTTGTTGTTGACGACGGTCAGACGCGCCCAGCCCGTGGGCGCGCGCCAGACGTGCTTCAGGGTCTCGAACTCGCCTTCGGGGCGCGGCTCGCGGGTGGGGAAGCGCTCGAAGAGCTTCGGGTCGAAGCCCGTCTCGGAGCTCATCGGCGGCTTTCCAGGTAGGCGGCCAGCGCGCGCAGGTCGCCGCCGGACAGCATCCGGTAGGCGGGCATGCGGTTGCCCGGCTTGATCGCCTGGCTGTCGGCGACCCAGCCGGCGAGCGTGCCCTGGTTGTTGGCGAGGATGCCCGCGCCCAGCGAGCGGCGGGCGCCGACGAAGGTGAGGTCGGGCCCGGCGAGGCCGCCGGCCTCGGTCCCGGCGACGCGGTGGCAGGCGCCGCAGCCGCTGTCGCGGAAGACCTGGGCGCCGCGGGCGGCGAGCCCGTCTGCGGGGGCGGCGGGAGGCGGCGCGAGGCGCGCGGCGCGCCAGCGTTGGAAGTCCTCGGGCGCGTGGGCGACGACGACGAAGCCCATCAGGGCGTGCGGGCCGCCGCAGTACTCGGCGCACTGGCCGCCGTAGACGCCCGGCCGGTCGGCCTGGATGCGCAGGATGTTGCGCCGGCCGGGGATCATGTCGAGCTTGCCGGCCAGGCGCGGCACCCAGAAGCTGTGGATCACGTCGGCGGCCTCGAGCTCGAGGGTGACGGGGACGCCGGCGGGGATGTGCAGCTCGTTGGCGTCGTGGATCGCGGGACGGCCCTCGGCGTCGAGGTAGGCCACGCGCCACCACCACATCTCGCCCGTCACGCGCACCCGCATCTCGCCCGGCTGCGGGGCCTGGGACAGCGCCTGGGTGGCGGTCAGGCCGTAGATGAGGACGCCGGTGAGCACGACGATCGGCAGGGCCAGCCCCGCGGACCAGATGAGCCACTCGCGGCCGAGCCTGTCCCGCCATTCGGACTTGCCGGCCAGCGCCACCACGAGGGCGACGGAGACCATCAGCAGCACGGCCAGCGCCATGCCGAACAGCACCCAGCTCAGGGTCGCCACCAACCCCGCGTGCGGACCGGCCGGGTCCAGCGGCGGCGGCGGCCAGCCGCGCAGCGCCTCAGCGAGCGTCGAGCGTATAGAGGTAGGCGGCGACATCGCGGGCCTCCTGCTCGGTGAGGGGAATGGCGGGCATGCCGGTCCCGGGGGAGAGCGCGGGGGCGTCGCGCACCCACAGCGCCAGGGTGTCGGCGGTGTTGGGGAAGCGGCCGGCGATCAGCGCGCGGCGGCCGAAGCCCTCGAGCGAGGGGCCGACGCGGCTCTGCGGCCAGCGGACGCCGGGGATCACGTGGCAGGCGCCGCAGCCGACGCGCTCGATCACCCGCCGCCCCTGGCCGGGGTCGGCGCCGGCGATGGCCGTAGGCCCGCCGCCCGTCTTTCCGCATCCGCCCACCAGCAGCGCGGCGCAGGCGCCGACCGCGGCGGCGCCCCGCATTGGCATCCGACCGTCCCCGTGAAGCTTGAGGATGCAACCCTTCGCGACGGCCGCGGTTCCTTCGGATGCGTCGTTTCACAGGTGGTTTCAGAGGGAGCGCCCGCCATCGCCAGCCTGTCCGGCCTCGTGTTCCGCGCCCTCGGCCTGCCGGTCATGCTCCTGGCCGCAGGCTGCGCCGCCGAGCGGCCGACGGATCCGTTCACGGCGACGGGCGAGCTCGTCGCGTTGAGCGGCGGCGACGCCGGGCCGGGGCGGGCCTGCATCGCCTGCCACGGCCTGCAGGGACAGGGCGACGGGGAGCTCGCGCCGCGCCTGGCGGGTCTGCCGTTCGGCTACCTGCTGAAGCAGATGGAGGACTACGCCGACGGCCGGCGGGCGCACCCGCAGATGAGCGAGATCGCGAAGGCGCTAGACGCCAGGTCCCGGCGCGAGGTGGCGGCCTACTACGCGTCGCTTCCGGTCCGCGCCGCGCCGGTCCCGCCCGCCGCCGCGGCGCCGCGGATCGTGGCGCTGTACCACCGGGGCGATCCCGGACGGGGCCTGCAGGCCTGTGCGAGCTGCCATGGTCCGGCGGGCGAGGGCGTGGGGCCGGCGAACCCGCCGCTCAGCGGACAGCCGCCGGGCTACCTGGCCGCCCAGTTCGACCGCTGGCGGTCCAGCGAGCGGCGCAACGATCCGCAGAACCTCATGCTGGAGATCGCCCGTCGCCTGAGTCCGGAGGAGACCACCGCTCTTTCCGCCTATGCCGCGGCTCTATCCCCAGCCAGCGGTGCAGCGTCGGCAGGCCCGGCAGCATCCCCGTGAGCACGTCGTCGGTGTTGACCAGCTCGTGCTTGAGCGTCGCGCCGACGTGGAGGGGAATGAGGACCAGGAGGCCCACGATCGTCCAGCCGTGGACCCATTCGGCCCAGGTCTCGATCGTCCAGCGCTGCTCGGGCGAGAGGCCGGCGAAGGGCAGCTGCGGCCAGGGGACGGCGCCGGCGAGCGCCAGCTCCTGATAGGGCGCGGTGGCCGACAGCATCGCCCAGCCGCTGATCGGCAGCAGCATGAGGGCGATGTAGAAGGCGTAGTGGGTGGCGTGCGCGGCGGTGCTCTGCCAGCCGGGCTTGTCGGCGTCGTTGACGGGCCCCGGGATCATCAGCCGCCAGACCATCCGCAGCAGGGTGACGACGAAGATCAGCAGGCCGACGTCGGCGTGGATCTCGTAGGCGTCGAGCTTCTCGGGTCCCACCGGCAGGCGGCCGGTGCGCCAGCCCCACCAGAGCTGGAAGAGGATCAGCGCCGCCACCGTCCAGTGGAAGGCCATGCCGACGGGCGAGTAGCGCCGCCGGCGCGTGTGGCCGCGGGCCCAGCGGCGCAGGCGGGCGACGATCATGCGGGCGCGACCCGGACCGGGGAGAGGCTGCGCCCCACGAGCGCGAGGGCGGCGAGCAGGTACGCGCCGGCCATGGGGGCCCACATGATCAGGCCCGCCAGCTGCTGGTCGGCGAGGGGCGAGAGGCCGAAGGCCCAGGTGCTCGCCAGGTGCGGCGCGTAGAGCGGCTCGGCGGCGAAGGTGAGGAGCGCGCCCAGCAGGCCGGTCTGCATCATGGTGACGAAGAGGCCCGCCGCGCCGGCCAGCACGCCGGCCCGGCGCACCGCGCTCCAGAAGGCGAGGGCCGTGCCCAGCAGGCCGGCCTGCATCAGCCAGTAGGCGAGATCGCTGGACAGCGCCCAGGCGTAGAGGCCCGGGGCGTGCCACAGCCACAGGGCGGCGGCGTGCAGGGCGACGGCCGGCGCGAGGGGCAGGGCGGGGATCGCGCGGCGGGGCAGGCCGAACGCCAGCAGGGGCGCGGCGGCGGCGACCAGCAGGGCGTGGTGCGTCGCCCGGGCCGAGAACAGGGCCGAGCTCGCGGCGCACAGCGGCGAGACGAAGCTGACGACCAGCAGCAGCCCGGCGAGCGCCACGAGGCCGTCTCGGCCGGCCCCGCCCCGGCGGCGGTGGAGGACGTAGCCGGCCGCGAGGAGGGCGAGGGCGGCGAGCAGCCAGGGATCCAGGTTCCAGCGCTGGACGAGCTCTCCAGGCGCGGGCGCGACGCCGCAGTAGGGCGACCAGGTCGCGATCTGTTGAACGGGCATGAGCGCGCGATCCTCCCCGGCGCGCCCCCCGGACGCTGAAGGGCGCGCCGGGGGAACCGCCCGCCGCGGTGGAGGTTCCCGGAACCTTAGCCGGTGAGGCCGGTTTCCGAAGGCAAGCCTACAACCAGGAGGAGGGACGCGGATGGCGCTGGAGCGCGCGCACGGCCGACGCGGGGCCGGAACCTGGATCGCCATGGCGTTCGGCGTCCTGCTGGGCCTGATCGGCGTGGTGCTGGCGATCGGCGGCGCCTGGCTGGTCGTGATCGGCGGCTCTCCCTACTACCTGCTCGCGGGCCTGGGCCTGCTGGCGTCGGGCTGGTTCCTCTTCCAGGGCCGGGTGCTCGGCGCGTGGATCTATGCGGCGGTGTTCGTCGCGACCCTGGTCTGGGCGGTCTGGGAGGTGGGGCTCGCGGGCTGGCCGCTGATCCCCCGGGTGTTCGGACCGGCGATCCTGTTCCTGCTGGCGATGGCCGTGGTTCCGGCGCTGACTCCGCAGCGGACGCCGCGCCGCATCGCCCTGGCCGGCGCGGTCGGCCTCGTGGCCGTCGTCGTGGTCGGCGGGATCGCCATCGCGGTCGCGAACCGGCCGGACGCGCCGCGGCCGCTGCCCGCCGCCGCGATGGCCATGACCGACCCCTCGCCGATGACCGTGGGCGCGGACTGGCCGGCCTACGGCGGGACCTACGCCGCCCACCGTTACTCGCCCCTGGCCCAGATCACGCCGGACAACGTCGGCCGGCTGGAGCGCGCCTGGGTGGCCCACACGCGCGACCTGCCCAGCGAGCGGGCGAAGAAGAAATACGGGGCCGAAACGACGCCGCTGAAGGTCGGCGATACGCTCTACCTCTGCTCGGCCAAGAACATCCTGATCGCGCTGGATCCCGCGACCGGCCGCGAACGCTGGCGTTACGACCCGAAGGTCTCGGACGACTGGATTCCCTACACCGCCGCCTGCCGGGGCGTGGTCTACCACCAGACCCCCGGCGCGGACCCCGGCCAGGCCTGCGCGGCCCGGATCATCGAGGGCACGCTGGACGGGCGGCTGATCGCGGTGGACTCGCGCACCGGCCGGCCCTGCGCCGACTTCGGCCGCGGCGGCCAGGTGGATATTAAGCAGGGCATGGGCCCGGTGCATCCGGGCATGGTCTCGATCACCTCGCCGCCGGTGATCGTGCGCGGGGTGGTCGTCACCGGCCACCAGGTGCTGGACGGCCAGGAGAACTCGGCGCCCTCGGGCGTGATCCAGGGCTTCGACGCCGTCACGGGCGAGCAGCGCTGGGCCTGGGACCTCGGCCGGCCGGGCGTGACGACGCCGGCCGCCCCGGACGAGACCTACACCCGCGGCACGCCCAACATGTGGACCATCGCCAGCGGCGACGAGGCCCTGGGGCACGTCTATCTGCCGATGGGCAATTCGGCCGTGGACTACTGGAGCAGCGACCGCTCGCCCCAGGAGAACTTCTACGCCACCTCGCTGGTGGCGCTGGACGTGACCACGGGCGCGCCGGCCTGGCGCTTCCAGACGGTGCACATGGACGTCTGGGACTACGACCTCGGCGGGCAGGGCACGCTGGTGGACTTCCCCACCGCGGCGGGGACGGTCCCGGCGATCGTGCTGCCGAGCAAGCAGGGCGACATCTATGTCCTGGACCGGCGCACCGGGCGGCCCATCACGCCGGTGGAGGAGCGGCCGGTCCCGCAGGGCGGCGTCGAGCCGCAGATGCGCACGGCGACCCAGCCGTTCTCGCGCTACCACACCCTGGCCAAGCCCGACCTGACCGAGCGGGACATGTGGGGCATGTCGCCGATCGACCAGATGATCTGCCGCATCCAGTTCCGGCGGGCGTCCTACAAGGGCATCTACACGCCGCCGACCGCGGACCGGCGCTGGATCCAGTATCCGGGCTACAACGGCGGCTCGGACTGGGGCGGGATCGCCGTCGACCCGCGCCGCGGCGTGATCGTCGCCAACTACAACGACATGCCGAACTACAACCGTCTCGTCCCGCGCTCGGAGGTTGAGCGGAAGGGCTGGAGCCCGCGCAGCCAGGCGCGCGGCGGCGACCTCGGCGGGCCGGAAGGGGCGGGCGACCCGCAGGCCGGCACGCCCTACGGCGTGCAGGTGAACGCCGGCTGGCGGATGCCCTTCACCAACCTGCTGTGCAAGGAGCCCCCGTACGGCGGGATCCGGGCCATCGACCTGCGCACCGGCCGCACGCTGTGGGACCGGCCGTTCGGGACGGCGCGACGCAACGGGCCGTTCGGCATCCCCTCGATGCTGCCGCTGGAGATCGGCACGCCGAACAACGGCGGCGCCGTGGTCACCGCCGGCGGGGTGGTGTTCATCGCCGCGGCCACCGACAACCTGGTCCGCGCCATCGACCTTCGGACCGGCGAGACGCTGTGGAGCGACGTCCTGCCGGCCGGCGGCCAGGCCACCCCGATGACCTACGAGGCGAACGGGCGGCAGTACGTCGTGATCATGGCCGGCGGCCACCACTTCATGGAGACCCCGGTCGGCGACGAGGTGATCGCCTACGCCCTGCCGCAGCGCTGAGGCCCGGTCAGGCGAGCGTGCGGGAGGCGGCCGGCAGCGGGTCCAGCTCGGCGTTCAGCGGCGGGCCGATCCGCAGTTCGGCGCGCAGACCGTCGGGGGCGAAGTCGATACGCATGGAGCCGCGCAGGTCTCCGGCGCTGAGCTTCTCCATCAGCCGGGCGCCGAACCCCTGGCGCGTGGGGGAAACGACGGGCGGCCCGTCGTGCTCGCGCCACCGCAGGCGCGCCCCGCCGTCGGGCTCGAGGGCCCAGGTCACCTCGAGGACTCCGCCGTCCGCGCTCAGCGCGCCGTACTTGGCCGCGTTGGTCGCCAGTTCGTGGACAATCATGCCGAGCGCCAGCGCCCGGGTCGCGTCGAGGTGGATGACGGGCCCGTCCAGAGAGACCCGCTCGGCGTAGGGCTCGAGCTCGCCGCGCACCACGGCGCGCAGGTCGGCGCTGCTCCAGGCGCGGGCGGTGAGCACGTCGTGGGTGCGGGCGAGGGCCACCAGCCGCCCCTCGAAATCGCGGATGAAGGTCGCCATGTCGGGCGCGTTGCGGGCCGTCTGCGTCGCCATGGACTGCACGGTGGCCAGGTTGTTCTTCACCCGGTGATTGAGTTCGTTGAGCAGGAGCTGCTGCTTCTCGGTGAAGACGGTGCGCTCGGTCACGTCGCTGCCCTGGGTGATGATGCCGGTGACGCGGCCCTCCTCGTCCCGGATGGGCTGGTAGATGAAGTCCACGTAGCGCATCTGGACCTCCCCGCCGGGCGCGTGCTGCAGCGGCACGGCCAGCGCGCTGCCGGCGAACGGCTCGCCGGTGGAGAAGACCCGGTCGAGGACCTCGAACAGCCCGGTTGGGGCGACCTCGGGCAGGGCCTCGCGAGCCGGCACTCCGATCACGTCGCGGTGCCCGATGAGTTGGCGGTAGGCGGCGTTGGCCAGGCTGAAGACGTGGTCCGGCCCATCCAGCACGGCCACGAAGCCCGGCGCCTTCTCGAACAGCGCAAACAGCCGCTCGCCCTGTTCGCGGTAGCGCTGCTCGCTCGCGGCGAGCGCTTCCACCGCCTCGCGCAGGCGGTTCTCGGCCAGCACCCGGCCGGTGGTCTCGATGCAGGTGCAGAACATGCCCCTCACCGCGCCGGTCTCGTCGGGCAGGGGACTGTAGGTGAAGGTGAAGAAGGTCGGCTCGGGATAGCCGTGGCGCTGCATCAGGAGGGGCAGGTCCTCCTGCCAGACGCCCTGGCCGTCGAGCGCCGAGCGGACCAGGGGCTCCAGGTCGGGCCAGATCTCGGCCCAGATCTCCTGGAACCGCAGGCCGAGGGCGGCGGGGTGCCGGGCGCCCAGGATCGGCGCGTAGGCGTCGTTGTAGATGAAGGCGAGCTCGGGGCCCCAGGCGATGAACATCGGCTGCTGGGTGTTCAGCATCATCGCCGTGGCGGTCCGCAGGGCCTGGGGCCAGGCGGCGGGGTCGCCGAGCGGCGAGCGCGACCAGTCGTGGGCGCGCATGAGCGCGCCCATCGCCCCGCCGCCCTGGAGGAAGCTCGGAACCGTCACCGGACGCCGCGCGCTATCGCGCGCGCCGGAGCCCCAAGCGGCGCCTTGCGCCACGAGCCTGCCGGCCATCTCCGCGTCATGCTGGTCCCCCGCACCGTCGGCGTCCGGAGGAGAACGCACAACCCCGCCCAATGGTTTAGCCGCGGCGGCGTGCAGCATTGCCGTGGCGTGTTTCGGACCTTACAGCCCAAGGCCGTTCATCCGTTTCCGGCGTCCCAATGTCCAGCGTAACGGCCCGCGAGTTCGCGCCGGCCCCCTCCATGTCCGAGTACATCCAGGGGCTGCTGGAGGAGACGCCGGAGGTCCGGGATTCCGAACGGCAGCGCCTGCTGACCGACCGACTCCTCACTCCCGTCCTGCCGTCCCTTGAGGCGCTGTTCCGCGAGCTGCGGGCGGCGGCTGACGCCAGGCTTCGTCCGCTCCACCCCGCGCCGGGCGCCAAGCCCTGGCCCATCGGCGAGTGCCTGCAGATCAGCGAGACGGTCCGCCGGCGCCTGGACGGTCCGGAGCCCGCCGCCCTCTCGCCCGCCGCGGCCGAGGGATGGGCGGCCGTGCGCGCCTTCCGGGCGGCCGGCGGGACCGTTCGCCGCGCGTGGGGCGACCTTCGGGGACGCTATTTCCAGAACGCGCTCATCGTCGGGGCGCTGTACGTGGACGTCTCGAACGACACGGTGGACCCGGCCAAGCCGCCCGTGGAGATCCTGCCGTTCGACGCGGCCGGCTTCCGGCCCATCGCCGGCTTCGGCCACTACGCGCGGATCGCGGCGAGCTACTGGGGCCAGCGCGTGCTGCCGAACCACATCCTTCCCGACCTCGCGCCGTACCTGCCGCTGATCCACATCAGCCCCGCGGGCCGGCTGAGCCTTGGGCCGCTCACCCGCTACATGCTGGGGCTGACCCTGTCGCAGGGGTTCGGACCCAGCGAGCGGGCGCTGGCCTCGCCGGCGCTGTCGGCGACGACTTTCGCCAGCTTCGCCCCCCTGTTGCCCGGCGCGGCGGCCAGCGCCGAGGCGGGCCGCGCGGACGCCCTGGCGCGCTGCCGGACCTACCGGGCCGAGGGGCGCAGCCTCTGCGCCGAGAGCTACAACCGGGCGCTCGCCGCCGGGCGAGAGGCCAATCGGCGGCTGGAGCGGGTGCTGGCCCTGCCGCAGGCCTCCTGAGGCGGTCCAGCGGCGCGGCGAGCGGTTCAGTTACTGGCGTTGGCGGGCGGCGCGCGCCGGCTAGGATCGCGGCCATCTTCTACCGCCTGGACCCGCCGTGACCCTGCGCGCCATCATCCGGATCCCCACGTCGCCGGCGCGCGGCGCGCGCCTGCCGCGCCGCGCGGTGCTGTGCGGCCTCGCCACGGCGAGCGCGAGGCCGTCGGGCGCCAGCGCCAGCCCCGGGCCCAGCCAGGAAAGGACCCCGCCCATGCCGCGCTTCGTCGAGATCAGCCATGTGATCGAGGAGGGCATGACCACCTATCCGGGCCTGCCGACGCCGAAGATCGAGGTGCTGGTGGATCACGAGGGCTCGCGCGAACGCTACCAGGGCCAGTCCGAGTTCCTGATCGCCTCGCTGCACCTGTGCGGCAACACCGGGACCTATGTGGACGCGCCGATCCACCGGCATCGGCACGGCGCCGACCTGGCGGACCTGCCGCTGGAGCGGGTCGCCGACCTGCCGGTGCGGGTGTTCGACGCCCGCGCCGAAGGGCGGGCGATCGGCCCCGAGCTGTTCCGCGGCCAGGACCTCGACGGCGCCGCCGTGCTGGTGCGCACCGACTTCAGCCGCCACTGGCGGACCGAGCGCTACGGGCGGGACAACCCGTTCCTGACCGCCCAGGCCTGCCTGCGGCTGGTGGAGGCCGGCGCGGCCTTCGTCGGCATCGACTCGGTGAACATCGACGACCTCGCCGACCTGGCCCGGCCCGCGCACACGATCCTGCTGGGCGCGGGGATCCCGATCTGCGAGCACCTGACGAACCTCGAGGCGTTACAGCCCGAGGGCGGGCGGCTGCACGCCGCGCCCATCGCGTGGCGGGGCGGGGCGACGTTCCCGGTGCGCGCCTACGTCCGGTACTAGGCGCCCGCTACCGGCGCGCCGGGCCCAGGCGCATGAGGCCGAGGTCCACCGCCTCGGTGAGGGCCTCGCCCAGCGTGGCGCCGCCGAGCGCCGAGGGGGTGACGCGGGCCGCCATCGGCCCGGGATCGGGCAGGCGGCGACGGGGGGCGCTCCAGGGCTGGAACCACAGCGCCGGCCGGGGCCGGGCCGACGTATCGAGGATGAAGACTCCGTCGTCGGAAGCAGCCCAGGACTCGTAGGGCCAGACCTCGGCCGCCGGCCGCCAGGCGCCGCCGTCGAGGCGTCCGATCGTTTCGGCGCCCTGGCGCTGGCCGTAGAGCGCGCCCGACGGGGCGGCCTGGACCGAGCGCCAGCCCTGGCCGCCGGGGACCGGCGCCGGCGCGGCGCCGGGCGCTGCGGGATCCACCGTCATCAGCCGCCAGGCCTGACCCCGCCGCTCGACGTAGTAGACCCGGCCGCGGGGGCCGAACACCGGACTGCGCTTGTCGCGGCCGTCGTCCGTCAGCCGCAGGAGCCGCGAGCCGTCGCGGCCCACGGTGAAGATGTCGGCCTGGCGTCCGATCACGGCGATGAAGGCGAGCGAGCGGCCGTCGCCCGACCAGGCGGGGCTGCTCACATAGCTGCCGAGCCCTTCGGTGAGGCGGGTCGCGCCGCCGCCGGGCGCCGAGATCCACAGGTCGGGCGCGCCGGCCCGGTCCGAGATGTGGGCGACGGCGCCGTCCGGCCCCGTGACCGGGTCCCAGTCGTTGGAGGCGGTGACGATCCGCGCCTCGGGGGCGCCTGACGGGCCGAGGCGGACGAGGCCCGAGCGGGGGCGGGCGATCTCGACCACCGCCTGGCCGGTGCGGTCGGCCGACATGTGCAGGAAGCTGACGACCCCCAGGCCCAGGCTGACCTGCTCGGGCTCGGCCGGCCGGCGCGCGTCCAGGCGCCAGAGGCCGAGGCCGCCGCCGCGGTTGGAGGCGAAGAGGAGATTCCGTCCGTCGGGCGACCAGACGTAGCCGGCCGCCTTCCAGCCGTCGCGGGTGAGGGTGCGCTCCCGCCCCGTGCGGACGTCGAGCACCACGATCTCGTCGGCGCCGAAGCGCAGGGTGCGGCGGAAGGCGACCTGCCGCCCGTCGGGCGAGGCCTGGGGCTCGTTGTCGCCCAGCGTGTCCGGCGGCGGGGCGGTCAGGGCGCGGACCTCGCCGGTCGTGGCGTCGATGGCGGAGAGGCGCGGCAGGCCGCCGCCGGCCGGCGTGTCGGCGACCACCAGCGTGCGCGCGTCCAGCCAGGTCGGATGGGCGCCGGCCTCGCGGCAGGGGGCCAGCCGCCGCTCTCCGCCGCGGGGCACGATGGCGACCATCACCGCACAGCCGCCGTCCGGGCTGCGGCGCAGGAAGGCGATCCGGTCGCCGTCCGGCGCCCAGGCCGGGGCGAAGTCGTCGTCCGGCCCCGAGGTGACCGCCGCCGCCTCGCCGCCGGCGACCGCGCGCAGGTGGATGTCGCGCGGGGCGAAGGGCAGGGCGGCGTGGGCGTAGGCCACCTGCCGCCCGTCCGGCGACAGGGCCGGGAAGGTCTTGAAGCCCGGCTCGGAGGTCAGGGGGCGGAAGTCGCTGGCGGCCCACGCCTGCGGCCGCTGGCTCCACAGCCAGGCGCCGCCCAGCGCGGCCATGACGGCGAGCGCGGCGACGGCGGCGGCGATGAGGGCGGCGCGCCGGGGCGGCCGCACGGCGCGGGTGGGAGCCCCGCCGTCGGCCTGGAGCCGGTAGCCGACGGTGGGGATGGTCTCGACCACGATGGCGGGGTCGGCCGCCAGGGCCTTGCGGAGCTGGACCACGCAGCGGGTCAGGGCGTCCTCCGAGACGATCCGCCCGCCCCAGCACTGCTGGCCCAGGGCCTCGCGGCTGACCGCCGCGCCGAGACTGCGGTGGAGCGCGACGAGAACCTTCATCACCCGCGGCTCCAGCGGGCGGACGCCGGCCGGGCCCTCGACCTCCAGTTCGGCCGGGCGCACCTCGGTGGCCGCCAGCCGGAAGGCCGGCTCGTAGGCCAGCACGATCTCGCGGGGCGGCCGGATGCTGGTGTGCTCGTTCATCGGCAAATCATCGGCAAACGATCGGGTCCGGACCCAGGCGCGTCGGCCGCCAAGTCTCCGACAAAACAGCGTTCCCGACAAATGCGGCCTCGGGACCCATGGGGCTCTCCTGGGCGCAGGCGTCGGGCGGACGAAAACCCGGAGGACGACATGCAAGCTCGGATGACGACGGCGATCTGCGCCCTGGCTGCGGCGATGGCCGCGACGATGGCTGGGTCTCCCGCCGCGACCGCCGCGGAGGTGAGGGTGGGGACCGAGAAGGTGGGCGCGGTCGCGGTGAGCTACGACCCGGCGGCGCTGGCCGGCGAGGCCGGCGCGCGGGACCTGCTGACGCGGCTGGAGGCGGCGGCCCGGACGGCCTGCGGCGGCGATCCGCGCAACCACTCGGCCTGGCGCACGACGCCGGACCTCGTGCGCGAGGCGTTCAGGGCGTGCCGTCGGGACGCCGTGGCCCGGGCGGTGGCGGAGGTGGGCTCGAGCCGGCTCGCGGTGCTGCACGCCGGCGGGCGCGACGGGCGGGCGCGGTGAGGCGGAGGTGGGGCGGGGGCCGCCTCAGGTCCCCGCCTCACGTCCCGGCTCAGGCCGCCCTTCAGGCCCTCTCGGCGGCCTTCGCCTCGTCCCAGAGGGCGTCCATCTCGGCCAGGTCGGACTGGTCGGGGGTCTTTCCCCGCTCTTCAAGACGCTGCTCTATGTATCTGAAACGCCGGGTGAACTTGGCGTTGGTGTAGCGCAGGGCGTCCTCGGGATCGACGTCGAGCGTGCGGGCGAGGTTGGCGACGACGAACAGCACGTCGCCCATCTCCTGGCGGGCCTTCTCGAGGTCGCCGGCCTCGACCTCCTGCGCCAGCTCGGCGACCTCCTCGTGCAGCTTGGCCATGACGTCCTGCACGGTCGGCCAGACGAAGCCGACGCCCGCGGCGCGCTTCGAGAGCTTCACGGCGCGCGTTAGGGCGGGCAGACCCACGGGCACGTCATCCAGCAGGCTCTCCTGGCGACCCTTCCGTTCGCGCTCGGCCGCCTTCAGCGCCTCCCAGCCCTGCTTCTGCTCGGCCAGCGAGCCGTAGCTCTCGTCGCCGAAGACGTGCGGGTGGCGGCGGACCATCTTCTCCGAGATGGCGCGGGCGACGTCCTCGAAGGCGAAGGCGCCCTGCTCCTCGGCCATGCGGGCGTGGAAGACCACCTGCAGCAGCAGGTCGCCCAGCTCCTCCTTGAGGTCCGCCAGGTCGCCGCGTTCGATGGCGTCGGCCACCTCGTAGGCCTCCTCGACCGTGTAGGGGGCGATGGTGGCGAAGGTCTGCTCCTGGTCCCAGGGGCAGCCGTCCTCCCGGTCGCGCAGCCTGGCCATGATGGCGAGCAGGCGGTCGATGGGCCGAAGGTCGGCCGGCGGGGCAGGTCGGGTCATGGGGCTCGTGGGGCTTCCGGGAACAGCAGAACGGCGCGCGGCGATCAGACCGCGCGCCGTCCCCGGAGGCAAGCTCGGGCGGGCGACCTGGGCGGGCGTCAGCGCTTGTTGGGCGCCTCGCCGCGGGCCAGGCGGCCAGCCAGGCGGTTGAAGGTCCAGGTGGCGTCCGACCAGATCCAGTCGCCGTAGGCCTGGCGGATGTCGGTCTCGTACCAGCTGTAGGCGAGCGGCGTGACCGTCCCGTCGGCCGCGACGATGCGGCCCTCGACGGCCGCGCCGCCGACGCCGAAGCTCTGCATGGACAGGCCCGGCGTGTCCTGCATCTGCTTGAAGGTCGGCCGGTTCGGCTTGGCGTCGGTCAGCACCAGCTCGATGCGGGCGTCCTCGTAGCGGCCCGAGCGGGCGAGGGCGGTCTGGACTTCCTGCTGCAGGTCCTCGGTGAGGACGCGGCCCTCGCGGACCCCGTAGTCCTTCTCGAGCTTCTTCTGGAAGTCCGGCCCGATGCTGACCGAGACGGTCGGCGGGGCGGCGAGGGCGGCCGTGGCGCTCGCCAGGAGCGCGGCGGCCGCGAGCGCGAGTGTGCGCATGGCTGGGTCTCCGATCATATACAGTAATTACTTAACATGTGGGGCGCCGGCGGTCACGCCGCAAGCGGGCGGAGCGTGTTTTCCATGGTGGAACAGCATCTTACTTCAGCCGGTAGGTGATGGTGGTGACCACGCGGACCTTCTTGAACACCTGGGAGGAGGGGTCGTAGCCGACGTCGTCGCGGCCCAGGATCTCGAACGAGCCCTGGGTCGCCTGGCGGATGCCGCCGAGCTTCGAGCCGGAGTCTCGGGCGAACTGCTGGGCGCCCGAGCGGGCGCTGGCGGTGGCCTCGGCGATCATCGCGGGCCGCACGTCGTTGAGTTTGGTGAAGAGGTAGGAGGGGCCGTTGTAGTCCTGCAGCACCACGCCCTGGCGGATCAACTGGTCGAGCTGGCGGGTCGTGGCCTGGACGCGGTCGACGTTGGTGGTGCGCACGATCACCGTCTGGGCCACGCGGTAGCGCGCGGCGACGTTCTGCTGCTGGTACTCGCGGGCGTACTGGTCGGTGACCTCGAGCCGGCCGAGGTCCACTTCGGAGCCCTGGTAGCCCTGGGCGGCCAGGAAGCGGCGCACCGCGGCGGTGTCGGCGTCGACGTCCGCCTGCACCGCCTGCAGGTCGTCGCCGGCCGAGGCGAACTTCAGCGGCAGGACGGCGAGGTCGGCCTTGACGATCCGCTCGGACAGGCCCCGGACGGTCACCGCGCGGTCGCCGACCCGGGCGTTCTCCACCCCCTTGCCGACGAAGGCGCCGCCGGCGGCCACGCCGACCGCCAGGACCGCGGCGCCGACGAGCGCGGGGGCGATGAGGTTGTCGGCCATGGGAGTCCTCCGAACGTCGGCCGATCGTAGTCCAGCTTAGCTGACGGGCGGATGAACGGCCGGCGTCACGGCCCAGGCGTCAGGGGACAGGCGGGGCGGCGACCGCGCGCGTCTCGCCGCTGAGCGTGTTGACCACCTGGCTCGCGCCGGGGGCGGCGGAGTCGCCGATCTTCCAGTCCGCCGGGCAGGCGCCCAGGCGGCGGTAGCGGCGGACCTGCTCGAACATCGGCCCGTCCCGGTCCTGGCGGGTGACCGCCATCTCGACCGTGAAGTCCTGCGCCAGGTCGCCCTGGGTGGTCGAGCCGACCCGGTAGAGCTGGTCGTCGACGCGGCAGCGGACGGAGTAGGTCTCGGCGGTCTCCACCGGATCGGCGACCCGCACGCACGGCTTGCCGTCGACCTCGGGGGCCGGGCGCGTGAAGGACGAGCGCACCGCGCGGTCGGCGCAGATGTCGAGCTGGCTGGCCACCGCGCCGTCCTGCAGCACCTCGATGCGCCAGAGGGCGGTCTCCTCGCCCGGCGCGGCGGCGGGCGCGGCGGCGGGGGCGGGCGCGGCGGCCTCGCGGCGGTCGCAGGCGGAAAGGCCGGCGGCGGTCAGCCCGGCCAGCAGGAGGAGAGGAATCTTGCGCACGGTCGGCCTCCAGAGTGCTCGCAGGACCCGCAGCCTCCGCCCCGGATCGGCGGTCGGCATTGAGCGGGATCAAGCGGTCGTGACCGCGGCCGCCGCCGAGTCGGGCTATGCAGCGCCCATGACCAAGCCTGCCGCGGCCGCGGGGGGAGGGCGCCGGACCGCGATCCGCCTCGGCGTCTTCCTGATCGGGGCCCTGACCGCCGCAGCCGTCGGGATCGCCGTCGGCCACGACCTGAAGCCGGAAGCCCTGGAGATCGTCGGGACGCGCGCGCCCCAGATCATGATCGCCGGATAGGATCCGTAGTTGCAGATGAGGGGGACGGCGCCCACGCGGGCGGGTTAGCCTTCGGTCGTGCCGCCCAGGTCCTCCGCGCCCGCCGACGCCCCTGACCCCGCCCTGGAGATCGCCAGGGGGCGCACCATCGCCCGGCGCGGCCTGCTCGCGTCCGCCGCCGCGGCCGCTGCGGCGCCGGCGACGTTCGCCTGCGGCCAGACGCGGCGGGCGGGCCGGCCGCTGCACGAGCTGGCCAGCGCCTCGGGCCGCTTCTACGGCGCGGCGGCCCTCCTGCGGGAGGTGCGGCCGGACTCGCCCGTGCGGGCCCTGCTGCAGCGGGACTGCGGACTGCTGGTCCCGGAGGTCGAGCTGAACTGGGACCACCTGGCCCAGCCCGCCGACCACCTGCGCATGGAGGAGTACGCCGCCCACGCCCGCGACATGGGCAAGCCGCTGCACGGCCACACCCTGCTGTGGCACCGCAGCGTGCCCGCCTGGGCGCAGGAGCTGCTGCGGACGGCGCCCGACTGGGGGATCGTCGCCGCGCACATCCGCTCGACGATCCGGCGCTACGGGCAGGGGATCGCCTACTGGGAGGTGGTCAACGAGCCGATCGACACCGGCTATCGCCCCGACGGCCTGCGCGGGAGCCTGTTCCTGGAGGCGTTCGGGCCCGACTACATCCGCCGGGCGCTGGAGGAGGCGGCCGCCGCGGCTCCGGCGGCGAAGCTGCTGATCAACGAGTTCAGCCTGGACTACGACATTCCGGTCGAGCGCGAGCGGCGGCGTCACCTGCTGCGCCTGCTGGAGCGGCTGCTGAAGGCCGGCGTGCCGCTGCACGGCCTGGGGGTCCAAGGCCACCTCGACCTGCAGAAGCGGCCGTTCTCGGCGCGGGTGTTCGAAGCGTTCCTGGCCGAGGTCGCCGGGATGGGGCTGGACATCGTCATCACCGAGCTCGACGTGCGCGAGGCCGACCTGATCCAGCCGCCGCAGGTGCGCGACCGCCTCGTGGCCGAGCACGCCAAGGCCTACCTGGACGTCGCCCTCGATCAGCCGGCGACGAAGGGCGTCATCACCTGGGGGATCACCGATCGGCATTCCTGGCTGGAGCTGGGCGAGGCGGACCTGGCCCGCTTCCCGGGCGCCTGGCAGGACGGCACCAGCCCGGGGCTGAACCGCGGCCTGCCGTTCGATTCCGACCTGCGGGCCAAGCCGATGTACTACGCCCTCGCCGCGGCGTTCCAGGGCAGGGCGCTGGCGGGCGGCTAGGAAGCCGGCTTGCCGAACAGGGCCACCCGTACGCCGTCGGTCGTGAGGCTCCAGCCGAAGCGGGCCGCAATCCAGCCCAGCGTCCGGGGGCGGTAGAAGGCCACGTGGGTGGGGTCGCGCACGTAGTACCAGGTCGTGAAATCGACGTCCTCGCGCAGCAGCAGGGTCATCACGCCCAGCCAGCCGCCGGGGCGCAGCAGGCCGTCCAGCTGCATGAACGCCTGCAGCGGATGGTGGAAGTGCTCGACCACCTCGGTCGCGGTGACGAAGTCGTAGCGCCGCGACAGGGCGGCTTCGTCGGGCGCGAAGCGGGGATCGTAGTCGGCGACCCGGAACCCGGCCTCGGCCAGCATCGGCCGGATCGCGGGGCCGGGTCCGCAGCCGATGTCGAGGCCCTGGGCGCCGGGCGCGAGCCTGGCCAGCAGCGGATCGGTCAGCTGGCGCAGGAAGGCGCGGTATCTGGGATCGGCCGGGTCGTTCTCGTGCAGGGCGTACTGCTCGGCCTCGACCTGCGGCGTCGGCAGGCTCTCCGGCGCGGCGAAGACGAGGCCGCAGCCGGCGCAGTCGAAAAACCGCCGAGGCCCGTTGGCGCGCTCAGAGCCGCCAGGCTCGCCGCACAGCGGACAGGGCGGCTGAGGGGCGGTCGGCGCGGCGCACATGTTTATCGCCTAAGCAAGATTATCGGAAATATCAGGCGGGGCCCTTCACGAGGCCATGGCCGCCCACCGGCTCGGTCTCGAAGCGTTCGCCGAAGCCGGCGATCAGCGGACGGGCCTCGGCGATGGCCGCCTGCACGCTGGGCAGCTTCAGCGAGGCCCTGTGGCTCTCGGCGCTGTCCCAGGCCTCGGTGATCCAGATGGAGTCCGGATCGGCCGGATCCTTCGCCACGATGTAGCTGAGGCAGCCCGGCATGGCCGCCGCGTCCCGGGTCAGGATCGCGATCACCGCGTCCCGGCGGCCCGGCTGGACCCGCATGCGTCCGATCAGTCCGTACATCGGCCTTGCGCCTCCCGCCGCGCTTCCCAATGGACCGTCCAGGCCGGCTGCGGCCGCGCCCGCCAGGAACTCGCGCCGCTCAAGCGGCATCGGGCAGCTCCAGCGCGCCCGAAGCGATCTGCTGCAGCGTTTCGACGAAGAACGCCGGCTCCATGGCCTTCACCCGCGCCTCCAGCGTCTCGGGCGTGTCGCCGGGCTGGATCGGCACGCGGCGGCGCGCGAGCTCGGGCCCGTGGTCGTATTCCTCGTCCACCAGGTGGATGACGATGCTGCTCTCGGCGAGCCCGGCGGCCAGCACCGCCTCGTGGACCCGGCGGCCGTACATCCCCTGGCCGCCGAAGTCCGGCAGCGGCCCCGGATGGATGTTGAGGATGCGCCCGCCGTAGCGGCCCAGCACCGCCGGCCCCAGCCGGCGCAGGTAGCCGGACATGACGATCAGCTCGACGCCGCGGGCGGCCATCTCGTCGGCCAGGCGGCGATCGGCGGCCTCGGGATCGGCGGCGGTGGGCACGCACAGCGCCGGCACGCCCCGGTCCTGCGCCCACGCCAGCGCCGCCGCGCTCCTGTTGTTGCTGACCATCAGGCAGGCCTCGGCGTTCAGCCGGCCGCCCTCGATGGCGTCCATCACCGCCTGGGCGCTGGAGCCGTTAGCGGAGGCGAGGAAACCCAGCTTAAGCGGCCGTGTTCTCACGCGTTTTCGCCTCTCAGCTCATGTTGGATCGTCAGCCCGTCGTAGGCCGGCTCGACCCCCTCGGGAAGCTCGCGCCGGAGGGTCTCGAAGTCCATGTCGATGTGCATGTTGGTGAGGATCGCCCGGCGCGGCCTGACCCGGTCGATCCACTCCAGGGCCCGGTCCAGGTGGGCGTGGGTCGGGTGCGGGCGCCGGCGCAGGGCGTCGACGATCCAGACGTCCAGGTCCGCCAGGGCCTCGAAGGCGGCCTCGTCCAGGCCGACGACGTCGCTGGAATAGGCCACCCCGCCGAAGCGGTAGCCCACCGAGCGGACGCCGCCGTGGTCCTGGTCGAAGGTGCGCACCGGGATCGGGCCGGACGGCCCCTCCACCGCCCAAGGGGTCCCGTGCGGCGGCAGGGCCTCGCGCTCGCAGATCGCGGGATAGCCCCCCTCCCCCTCGAAGATGTAGCCGAACCGCCGCATCATGGTGCGCGTCGTGGCCGGGTCCATCCAGCAGGGGATCCGCGCCTGCTGGCGCAGGTAGAACGCGCGCACGTCGTCGAGGCCGTGGACCTGGTCGGCGTGGTCGTGGGTCAGCAGCACGGCGTCCAGGCGCTTCACGCCCGCGCGGGCGGTCTGCTGGCGCAGCTCGGGCGAGGCGTCTACCAGCACGCTGGTCTCGGAGAGCGGATCGGCGGCCTTGCGGCGCACGAAGATCGAGCAACGGGTGCGCAGGTTCTTCGGATTGGCCGGGTCGCAGTCGCCCCATTCGCCGTCGGCCCGCGGCACCCCGCCCGACGAGCCGCAGCCCAGGATCACGACCTCGAGCGTCGCGCTCATGGCCGGGGAATCCGGTCGAACAGGGCGAAGAAGGCGTCCTCGGTGCGCTGCTCGGCCTCGTCCAGGCCCCAGCCGCGGATCTCGGCCAGTCTGGCCAGAACGTGCGGCAGGAAGGCCGGCTCGTTGCGCCGCCCGCGGTAGGGCACGGGCGCGAGGTAGGGGCAGTCGGTCTCGACGATGATGCGGTCGGCCGGCATGTCGCGGATCACCGCGCGCACGTCGTCGGCGGTCTTGAACGTGGCGATGCCGGCCACAGAGAACCAGGCGCCCAGCTCGGCCGCCTGGCGGGCCAGTTCGGCGCCCGAGGTGTAGCAGTGCATCAGGATGCGGAACGGCCCGCGGGCGTGCTCCTCGGCCAGGATCCGGCCCATCACCTCGTCGGCCTCGCGGGTGTGGACCACGAGCGGGAGGCCCGTCTCGCGCGCCGCCTCGCAGTGGACGCGGAAGACCTTCGCCTGGATGTCCCGCGGGCTGAGGTCGTAGTGGAAGTCGAGGCCGCATTCGCCGATGCCGACGACGCGCGGGTCCTGGGCCAGCTCGACCAGGGTGCGGGCCGCCAGGTCGGGGTTCTCCTTGGCCTCGTGCGGATGGGTTCCGACGGTGCACCAGATGTCCGGGTGCATGGCCACGGCGCGGACCGCATCGAAGTTCGAGACCCGGTCGCAGATGTTGACCATCAGCCGCACGCCGGCGGCCAGGGCCCGGCTGATGACCGCCTCGCGGTCGTCGTCGAATTGCGGCGCGTGCAGGTTGACGTGGCTGTCGATCAGCATGGGTCTTTAGGCCTGGGCGGCCTGGCGAAGTTCCGAAAGCGCGGCGAACAGCGCGTCGGTGCGATCGAGGTTCAGGGCCTCGACCTCGCGCGGCAGGCGCTGCAGCGTCTCCCACGCCTGGGCCCAGCGATCAAGCGGGCCGACCCCCTGGGCCGCACGGTCCGTGGCCATGGCGTGCACCCGGTCGGCCAGCCGGTCGAACAGCAGGGCGAAGGCCTGGGGCCCCTCCCCGCCGCGGAACTTCTCGGCCAGCGACAGCGCCCGGGTCTCGTCCACGCGGGGCAGGTCGGCGATCAGGTCGCGCACGGCGTCGTCCACCGCGAGCGCGCCCGCGGCGGCGAGCGCCAGCGCCCGGCCCGGCGCGCCGCCGGCCATGCGCGAAAGACGCAGGGACTCCTCGACGTTCACGTCGGCGTGGGCGCGCACGAAGGCGGCCGCCTCCTCCAGCTCCAGAGGATGGAAGGTCAGGCGGCGGCAGCGCGAGCGGATGGTCGCCAGCAGCCGTCCCGGCGAGTGCGAGACCATGAACAGCACGCCGCGCGGCGGCGGCTCCTCCAGGGTCTTCAGGATGGCGTTGGCGGCGTTGACGTTGAGGTCGTCGGCGGCGTCGATGATCGCCACCCGGTGCGGCGCGCTGGCCGGCGACTTGGAGAAGAACTCGCCGAGGCGCCGGGCGTCCTCGACGGGGATCACCTTGCGCGGCTTGCCGTCGGGCCCCTCGCGCTCGAGCACCAGCAGGTCGGGATGGCTGCGGGCCGCCACCTGACGGCTGACGGGATGGTTCGGATCCGAGCCCAGCTCGCCGTAGGCCGGCGCCGGCGGCGCGCCCAGCAGGCGCCGCGCCGCGCGGTAGGCGAAGGTGGCCTTGCCGACGCCTTCGGGGCCGGTCAGCAGCCAGGCGTGGTGCAGGCGCGAGCGGGCGCGGGCCTCCTCGAAGGCGGCCTCGGCGCCCCCCTGCCCGCGCAGCTCGTAGACGTCGCGGGGATGCGGGACGGCGGCCTCAGCCATGGACGGCGAGCCGCTCGGACACGGCCGTCCAGACGGCGCCCTCCACCGCATCCATCGGCGCCGTGGCGTCGATGACGGCGCAGCGCTGCGGCTCGGCGGCGGCGATGGCCCGGAAGCCCTCGCGCAGGCGCTGGTGGAAGGCCATGCCCTTGGATTCGAAGCGCATCTCGGCGCCGGCGCGGGCGTGGGCGCGCTCCAGCCCCACCTCGGGCGGCAGGTCGAAGACGAGCGTCAGATCGGGCCGGACGTCCTCCAGGATATGGGCCTCGAGGGCCGCGATGAGCGCCGGGTCCGTGCCCCCGGCGGCGCCCTGGTAGGCGCGGGTCGAGTCGGCGAAGCGGTCGCAGATCACCCAGGCGCCGCGGGCGAGCGCCGGCCGGATCACCCGCTCGATGTGGTCGCGGCGGGCGGCGTACATCAGCAGGGTCTCGGTGACCGGGCTCCAGCGGTCGGCCTCGCCGTTCAGCACCAGGGCGCGGATGCTCTCGGCGCCGGCGGAGCCGCCCGGTTCGCGGGTGGTGACGACCTCCAGCCCCTGGGCCTCCAGGCGCGCGGCCAGACGCTTCACCTGGGTGGACTTGCCGGCCCCCTCGCCGCCCTCGAATGTGATGAACCGCCCGCGCGCCACGGGGCCAAAATGCCCCGTTCGGCCCAGAAGTCTAGAAGGCCTGAACGACGCGGGCGTCGGCGAAGCCGAACGCGGCCACCTGGTCGCGCAGGGCGTAGGCCCCCGCCTCGTCGGCCGGCGCGGGCAAGGTGACGCGGTAGAGGGTCGTCCCGCCGCGCTCGATCGGCTGGACCCTGGCGGTCCCGGCGGCCGCGACCTGGGCCGCGGCCCGCTGGGCGTTGGCCTCGCTGGAGAAGGCGCCGATCTGGACGTGCAGGCCCGCCGGCAGGACGGCGGGGGGCGGCGCGGACGCCAGAGGGGGAGCCGGCGCCGCGGCGATCGGACTCGCCTGCACCGGGGGCGGCGCGGCCGCGGGCAGCGGCTGGGACTCCACCTCCGTCGGGGGCGGCGTGGGGGTTTGAGCGGCAGCCGCCGGTCCTCCGGCCGAGATCTCCATCAGCTCGTCCCAGCGGGTCTCCACCACCCGGGGCGGCGGGTCGGCCGGCCTGGCCGAGGCGTAGCGCACGCCAGCCTCGCGGCCGAGCAGCGGCGCCGGCCCGACGTAGCGGACCCGCACCCTGGCGATCCCCTGGCGCTCGAAGCCAAGCTCGCGGGCCGCCTCGCGGGACAGGTCGATGATGCGGTTGCCGACGAACGGGCCGCGGTCGTTCACCCGCACCTGCAGCCGGCGGCCGTTCTCGAGGTTGGTGACCTCGACGATCGAGGGCAGCGGCAGGGTCGTGTGGGCGGCCGAGAGCAGGTTCATGTCGAACCGCTCGCCGTTGGCCGTGGACTTGAGATGGAAGGCCTCGCCGTACCAGGAGGCGATCCCGGTCTTGTCGTAGTCGGGCTGCTCGCGCGGCACGTACCAGATCCCGCCGACCTGATAGGGCTTGCCGACCTTGTAGGTCCCGCCGGCGCCCGAGGGCGCCTTCGCGGCGGAGCCCTTCCCGCCTGGGGCCTTGCCTCCGGGGCCGGCCGCGTAGCGGGGCGTGGCGCAGGCGGCGAGCGAGACGCCCGCCAGGAGCACGGCGGCCAGGTGGAACGCGCGGGTCGCCGGCATGTCTCCCCCTTCGGAACGGCTTGCCGGCAGCTTGCCGCCGAACGCTTGCGGCACGGTTAACGGAGGGTTGCTGTGGAGCGCCCAGCCCCGCCCTGCTATAGGCGGCGCCCCGGATGGGTGGCCGAGTGGTTTAAGGCAGCGGTCTTGAAAACCGCCGTAGGTGCAAGCCTACCGTGGGTTCGAATCCCACCCCATCCGCCACGATCCCCCTCGTTGTCGCACCAAGGCCCTCCGTCAGCGGGCGCTTACGCCGGCCCAAATAAGCGCCGGCCCGATGGCGCCCGCGAGCCTCCCGGCGCCCTCCTTCGCCTGGTCCTGCGAGGGAGAAAGCGATGCAGTCCAGTTCCGAAATCCATGTCGACGCCCCTGCGGCGCGACCGGCCCGCGGCGCGCGGAGCGGCGGCCGGTTCGTGCGGTGGGATCCGCTCGTGCGGCTCACCCACTGGCTGATCGCCGCGGCGATCCTCGTCAACGCGCTGCTCTCGGAGGAAGGATCGTCGCTGCACGTGTGGGTCGGCTACGCGGCCGGCGCCCTCCTGGCGCTGCGGCTGGTGTGGGGCCTCGTCGGGCCGCGCCCGGCGCGCTTCAGCGCCTTTCCCCCGAGCCTCGCCCGGGCCTGGCGGCACGTCGGTGAGATCGTCCGCGGCGGGCGCTCGGACCACGTCTCGCACAATCCCCTGGGCGCGCTGATGGTCTATGCGCTCTGGGCCACGCTCGCCGTCGTCGTCGGCAGCGGGCTTGCCATGGATCAAGGACGCGGCTTCGCGGAGGGTCCAGCATTCGGCGCGAACGTGGCCGAGGCGCCCCGGCACGAGGCCGAGGATGAGGCCGAAGGCCACGGTGGCGGCGAAGAGGCCGGGGAAGAAGAGGTCTGGGAAGAGGTGCACGAAGCGGCGGCCAACATCCTGTTCGTGCTCGCGGCGCTGCACGTCGTGGGCGTCGCCTTCGAGACGCGCCGGCGCGGCCCGGGCCTGGTGCGAGCCATGATCACGGGCGGCGGGGCGAGGCGGCGTGACTGACGGGCGCCGAGCCAGGGCCATCGCCGCCATCGTCTGCCTGCAGGCGGTGGCGGCGGCCTTCTTCGCGATCGACGCCTACAGCGACCTGCAGGCGCAGGAGCTGGGGGCGCACATCGTGATCGAGGGGGTGGTGGCCGCGGCCCTGCTGCTGGGCGTGACGCTGAACGCCCTCGAGCTGCGCGACCTGCTCCAGCGCCAGCGGCGGGCCGACCGGGTGATGGTGGTGGCGTCCGGGGCGCTGGCCGAACTCATCCAACTCCGCTTTCAGGACTGGCGGCTCACCCCTGCCGAGGCGGACGTGGCGCTGTTCGCCCTGAAAGGCCTGCCCATCGAGGACATCGCCCGGCTCCGCGAGGCGGCGACCGGCACGGTCCGGGCGCAGCTCGCGCGTGTCTATGCGAAGGCGGGCGTACGCAACCGCTACGCGCTGCTCAGCCTGTTCATGGACGATCTCCTGGGTCAGGCGCTGGTCCAGGTCGACAGGAAGCCCCCCGCCCCGGCCTCGGCCCCGCCGCCAGGGAGCGCAGATGCTTCGCTTCCGGGAGGGCCCTCGCGAACATGCTCGGGGGCGCCTATCTGAACGCGGCTTTCGACGGCCGTTCATTTGCCGTACGGGCGAAATATATTAGCCAGGATGCAAATGAAGCTCTTCCGACCCCTCCTTGCGCTGACGGTCCTCGCCGCGGCGATCGCCGGCCCGGCCGCGGCGCAGACCGCCGACCAGGCGATCTTCGGCGTCTGGCGCAACCCGAAGAACAGCGTGCACGTGGACGTGCGCCCCTGCGCCGCGGGCGCCTGCGGCGTCGTGGTGTGGGCCAACGCCGACGCCCAGGCCGACGCCCGCAAGGGCGGGACCGAAAACCTCATCGGCCTGCAGCTGTTCCGCAACTTCAACCAGCAGGCCAACGGCCGCTGGCGGGGCAAGGTCTTCGTGCCCGACCTGAACGCCACGTTCAGCGGCTCGGCCGAGCTGATCGACCGCGACCACCTGCGGGCCCGCGGCTGCCTGTTCGCCAACGTGCTCTGCAAGGCCCAGGTCTGGGTGCGGGTCGCCCCGCCGCTCGGCTAGGCCGCGCGCCGATCCGCTCAGCGCTTGTCCACCTTGGCCGAGACGCGCGGGCGGATGTAGGCCGTGTGCCGCAGCCGGAAGCTGTCGGCCAGGAACAGGTTGAAGGCCGGCTCGTACTCGTAGATCGCGTCAGCCACGATGATGCTCTCGTGCGGGGCGAGGTAGCCCGACGGCACCGAGGGCGCGGGCGAGGCCGGGAAGTTGCGGCTGACGCTCCAGTCCACGGCCACCGCGCCCTGGGCGTCGGCCACGAGGCTGGTGATCCGCTCGCCCAGGGGCTCGACGGGATAGGGCCGCATCATCGCATCGCCCGCCTGCATGATGTCGGCGAGCTCGCCGTCGGTGAGGCCGCGGGCCTGGGAGGTGACGTCGGCGATGGCCGAGGCGACGTGGAACACCCGCGTGCGCACCTGCCAGGCCTGGACGATCTCGCCCACCGTGATGTGCATGACGAACAGGAACGGCAGGATCAGGCCGAACTCCACGGCCGCGCCGCCGCGCGCGCAGGCCCGCCAGCGGGTCAGGAAGCGCCTCATTCGTAGGGCTCGTTCTTGAACACCGTGCGGGCGTCGAGCATCACCTCGCCCGGCCGCGGCGCGCCGCCCGAGAGGGTGAAGTTCGGCACGATCATCGGCCAGCGGTAGGTGGCGCGCACGAGGATGATGTCGCCCGCGACGCCCTTGTTGAACGCCCCGTCCGGCGGCGCGTCGGCGCTGGCGGCCGCCTCGGCGAAGCGGCTGAAACGCTGGACGCTCACCTGCAGCTTGTCGCGGCAGCCGGCGTTGTCCGAGACGAGGTTGCGGCAGATCAGGGCCTCGAAGTCGGCCGCGCTGGCCGGGCCGTCGTCCTGGCCCGTGCGGATCATGCGCGCCGTCGTGGCCACGGCGTTGTCGAGGCCGGCCGACATCATCGCCATCACCGCCATCTCGATGGTGGCGAAGATCAGGAAGATGAGCAGAGGCGAGATCAGCGCGAACTCGATCGCGGCTCCGCCCCGGACATCGTCGATGAAGCGGCGCACGGCCACGGGTCGCCTCCTCCTTGAAGCAGACCCGCAGGATGCGCGCGCAGGGCAAAAGCCGGGTTAAGTCCCAGGCGCCTATGGTGTCTCGATTTTTACCACGCCCGATCATCGGAAGTTAGCCGTCCCCGGGCAGGCTCGCGCGTCGAGCTCGACCTTCGACGGTGAGGACCATGCGCAGCCCCGGGACGTCCTGGCTTCGCCGCGCGCTCCGGCGCCTGGCGGACGACGGCGGCAACGTCGCCATCACGGTGGCGTTCGCCATGGTGCCCCTCGCGATCGGCACCCTTGGGGCGATCGACCTGGCCCGCGGGGCGAGCGCCAAGGTGCAGCTGCAGGACGCCCTGGACGCGGCGGCCCTGGGCGCGGCCCGCTCGAGCGCCAACTCGCCCGACACGCTGCAGGCCGCCGGCGAGCGGCTGCTGCGCCAGAACCTGGCGCTGGGCGGCGACTTCGAGCTGGTGTCGTCCTCGTTCACCTTCGGCCCGGACAACAAGGTGCTGGCGCGCGCCCAGGTGCGGGTGGAGCCCTATGTCGCGGGCCTGGCCGGGGTGAACAACATGGACATCGCCGCCGCCACCGAGGTGGTGCGCGCCGGCATGCAGCTGGAGATCGCCCTGGTGCTCGACAACACCGGGTCGATGAACCAGAACAACAAGCTCTACCACTTGAAGACGGCGGCCAAGGCGTTCGTCACCGCCATGGAGACGGCGGCCGAGGGCAACACCGTCCCCAATTCCATCAAGATCTCGCTGGTGCCGTTCTCGCACACGGTGCGGGTGGATTCGGACGCCTACCGGAACGCGGCCTGGATCGACCAGAACGGCTCTTCGCCGATCAACAACGAGATCTTCCCGACGGCGACCGGCACGCAGTGGGCCAACCGCTTCACCCTGTTCAGCCAATTGGGCACGAGCTGGCGCGGCTGCGTCGAGAGCCGCCAGGCGCCCTACGACATCCAGGACACCCCGCCGACCACGGGGGCGACCCTGTTCACCCCCTACTTCGCCCCGGACGAGCCGGACTATCCGGCCGAATGGTACGGGACCAAGTTCGCCAACAGTTACGTGGACGACCGGACCAGCAGCACCAACTGGCGCGTGCGGCAGGGCAACCTGACCAAGTACGTCAACACCAAGGGCCTGGGCACGAGCAAGGGACCGAACGCCGGCTGCGGCCTGCGCCCGATCATCCGCCTGACGACCGATTTCGACGGCCTGCGCGACGCCGTCGACGACCTGGTGGCCGACGGCAGCACCAACATCCCGATGGGCCTCGTCTGGGGCTGGCACACCCTCGCCCCGATGGCGCCCTTCCCGGACGGCGTCCCGTACCTGACCGAGAAGCACAAGAAGATCGTCGTGCTGATGACCGACGGCGAGAACACCATCCTCTACAAGGATACCCCGAACGGCTCGGACTACTCGGGCGTCGGCCATGCCCGGCAGGGCCGCGTGCTCGACCCCGCGGGGCGGCCGATCACCGAATCCTCGAGCCAGCGCGAGCGGACCGCGGCCCTGGACGACCGCCTCCTGAAGCTGTGCGCCAACATGAAGGCGCCCGCCAAGGACATCGAGATCTACGCCATCCGCGTGGAGGTCTCGTCGGGGTCGAGCAGCGTGCTGCAGACCTGCGCCAGCTCGGCGGACCACTACTACGACGTCCAGAACGCCGCGGACATGACCATGGCCTTCCAGAGCATCGCCGGGCAGATCGCGGCGCTGCACCTCTCGCGCTAGGGCGCGCGGGCCACACATGCGCGTGCGCCTGCGCAACGGGCGCGCGGTCTCGGCGTTGAGCCTGCATGAGCCCGAGCCACCTCACCGCGGAAGAACGACAGCTGCTCCTGGACGCCCTGAACGGCCCGCTCACGACCCGTGAGCCGGAGGCCGCGAGCCTTTGCATGAAGCTGTGCGCCCTGAAGCTCCTGCAGCGCGCGGGCGGGATCGCCGCGGCCAACGGCTGGCGGGGCTCGCCGAACGCCTACTTCCTGACCCGCGACGGCTGGGCGATGGTGAAGTCCGAGCGGCGCGCCGGGCCCGTGCGGCGGGCGGTCTGAGCGCCCAGCCCCGCCCCAGGTCCTAGGGGACGTCCCGGGGAACGTCCTCGGGGGCGAGCGAGAGCGGCGGGGCGATCTCCTCCAGGCCCTTGCGCTCGGCGCGCACGCCCAGGGCCAGGGCGACGACCGAGGCCAGCAGCATCAGCCCCCCGCCCAAGAGGTAGCCGATGAGGATCTGGCCGCGCTCGCCCGTGTCGATCAGCGCGCCGAACAGCGCAGGCCCGGCGGCGCCGCCCAGCAGGGTGCCCACCGCGTAGAAGATCGCGATGGTGATGGCCCGGGTCTCCAGCGGGAACAGCTCGCCGACGGTCAGGTAGGCCGCGCTGGCCCCCGCCGAGGCGAAGAAGAAGATCACCATCCAGGCCGCCGTCTGCGCCTCGGCCGTCAGCATCCCCTCGGCGAATCCCCAGCCGGTGAGGCACAGCAGCGCGCCGGCCAGGGCGTAGGTGGCCGAGATCATGGTCCGCCGGCCGATGGTGTCGAACAGGCGGCCCAGCAGCAGCGGCCCCAGGAAATTGCCGAGGGCGAACGGCAGCATGAACCAGCCCACGGCCTGCGGCTGGACGCCGTAGAAGCGGGTCAGGATCAGGGCGTAGGTGAAGAAGATCGCGTTGTAGCAGAAGGCCTGGGTGGCCATCAGCACGAAGCCCAGCACGGTGCGCCGCGGGTGGTGGCGGACCAGCGTGAGCCAGATCTCGCGCCAGTCGGTGCGGGTGCGCCGCACGAAGCGCAGCCGGGGCAGCGGACGGATCATCGGCGGCAGGGCCGTGCGCCGCTCCACCCGCGCCTCGATCTCGCGCACGATCGCCTCGGCCTCCTCGGGCCGGCCGTGGGTGAGGAGCCAGCGGGGGCTCTCGGGGATGTAGCGGCGGACGAAGACGACGATCAGGGCCAGCAGGCCGCCGATGATGAACGCCAGACGCCAGCCCCAGGCGGGATCGACCACCTCGGGATCCAGCACCACGAGCGAGCCGACGGCGCCCAGGGCCGCGCCCACCCAGAAGCTGCCGTTGATGGCCAGGGCCGTCTGGCCGCGCCGGCGGGCGGGAATCAGCTCGTCGATGGCCGAGTTGATGGCGCCGTACTCCCCGCCGATCCCGGCCCCGGTCAGGAACCGGAAGAACATGAACGACCAGAAGTCCCAGGCGAAGCCGCTGGCGATGGTGGCCAGCATGTAGACCACGACGGTGATGGTGAAGAGCCGCCGCCGGCCGAAGGCGTCGGTGAGCCGTCCGAAGACCAGCGCCCCCAGCACAGCGCCGACGATGTAGGCGCTGGCGGTCCAGCCGATCTGCTGGGCGGTCAGCCCCAGGCCGTCAGGGCCGGCGATGGCGGGGGCCAGCGCCCCCACGAGGGTGACCTCCAGCCCGTCGAGGATCCAGGTGATCCCCAGGGCGAACACCACCAGCCAGTGGAAACGGCTGAACGGCAGGCGGTCGAGCCTGGCCGGAATGTCCGTGGTGAAGACGTCGCCCCTCGCTTGCATCCCCGACCTGCCTGGCTCCCGTGGTCACGCAAACTGCGAAGGCCGAGCTTGGGTTCCTCACCTCCGCTGGTGTAAGGCCCGCCGATGGCTTCCGACGAGATCCTGGTCGATGCGCGCGGTCACCGCTGCCCGGTGCCGACGCTGAGGCTGCGGCGGGCCCTGGAGGGGGCGCCGCCCGGCGGCCGCGTGCGGCTGCTGGCCGACGATCCGCTGGCCCGCATCGACGTTCCGCACTTCGCCGCCCAGGCTGGCGCGCAGGTGCTGGAGCAGTCCGAGGCGGACGGCGGCTTCAGCTTCCTGGTGGCGAAGGCCTGACCGGCCCGCGCCGCGTGTGCAGCGCCAGCTCCACCTCGGTGGCGAGCGCGCCGCCGAAGAACACCGCGTTCACGTTCCAGGACAGCCAGATCAGGAAGATCACCACCGTGGCGACCGAGCCGTAGGTCGCGCCGAGCTGGGCGATCTGCTCGACGTAGAAGCCCAGCGCCCAGGACGCGAAGATGCACAGGCCCGCGGCCGCCGCCCCGCCCAAAGTCGAGGCGCGCCAGTCCACCGGATCGCTCGACATCGCCCAGCGGTAGATGAAGGTCATGCCGGCGGTCATGCCGGCGCTGGCCCAGGTCCACTCGCTGTAGAGCCAGAGCGCCCCGCGCAGGGGCCGCAGGTCGAAGGTCTCGCCCAGAATCCGAAAGACGAAGAACACCGCCGACAGCGCGCCGAGCCCGGCGAACACCGCGATCAGCACCCACAGGGCCAGTAGGTTGAAGCCCACGAAGCCGCGCGGCTTGTCCTCGTCGTGGATGAAGGACAGGCCGGCCAGAAGGGCCTTGAAGCCCCTGTGCGCCGCGTAGCCGCCGATGACGAGGGCGACGCCGCTCTGCAGAGAGATCGCCTCGTGCGAGACCTGGCTCAGGCGCAGCATCTCCTTCTGGAAGATCAGCCGGGCGGCGTCGGGCATGATCCGCGCCACGTGCTCGGCCTGCCGCGCCGCCTGGGCGGGATCGAAGAAGAGGCTGTACGCGCCCATCAGGATCGCCAGCGCCGGGAAGATGGCGAGCATGACGAAGAAGCTGACGCCGCCCGTGTAGAGCATCACGTCGCGGCCCCACAGCCGGGTCAGCGCGCGGCCCGTGATCGTGAGCGCGGTGCGGGCCCAGTGGGCGGGATCCCAGTCGATGGATTGCAGGCGTCGGGCCAGGCCGTTCATCGGGCGCAGGGTGGTCAAGGCGTCCCTGACTCGCAAGGCGCCCCCTCAAAACACCTCGGCCTAAAGCCATAACGGCGCGCCGCTCTTGCGAGCAGCGCGCCGCCGATGGGCGTGTCGTTCCATCCGGATCGTCCGCCGCTTCGAGGGACGGGAGAGCGCGGCGACCGACCGATGCGCAAGATGGCTCCGGGCGGCTGAACCCAGCCTGAACGCGGCCTTCAGCTTCCCAGCGCCTCGATCTCGGCGTCGGTGAAGCCCCACTCGGAGAGCGCCTCCCGGGTGTGCGCGCCCACCTGCGGCGGCGGGCTCTGGATCGCGCCGGGCGTGGCCGAGAAGCGGGGCGCGGGCGCCGGCTGGGTGACGCCGGCGACCTCGACGAAGGTCTGGCGGGCGGCGTTGTGGGCGTGCTTCGGCGCCTCGTCCAGGTCGAGGACCGGGGCGAAGCAGACGTCGGTGGCCTCCATCAGGGCGCACCATTCGTCGCGGGTCCTGGTGGCGATCACGGCGGCCAGCTTCTCGCGTAGCATCGGCCAGGCGGCCTTGTCCATCTGGCGCTGGAAGTCGGGGTCGGTGATGCCGGTCTTCTCGAGCAGCAGGGCGTAGAACTGCGGCTCGATCGAGCCGATCGACACCCACTTGCCGTCCGAGCACTGGTAGGTGTCGTAGAAGTGCGCGCCGCCGTCGAGCAGGTTGGCGCGCCGCTCCTCGGTCCACATGCCCGAGGCCTTGAAGCCGTAGAACATGGCCATCAGCGAGGCGGCCCCGTCGCTCATGGCGCAGTCGACGACCTGGCCCTTGCCGGTCTCGCGGGCCTGGATGACCCCGGCCAGCAGGCCGAAGGCCAGGTACAGGGCCCCGCCCCCGAAGTCGCCGACCAGGTTCAGCGGCGGGACGGGCTTGTCCTTCGTGCCGATGGCGTGCAGCGCGCCGGTGATGGCGATGTAGTTCATGTCGTGGCCGGCGGCGTGGGCGTAGGGGCCGGTCTGGCCCCAGCCGGTCATGCGGCCGTAGACCAGCTTCGGATTGCGCTTCAGCGCCACGTCGGGGCCGAGGCCCAGGCGCTCCATGACCCCGGGACGGAAGCCCTCGAACACCGCGTCGGCCGTCTCCATGAGCTTCAGGCAGGCCTCGACGGCGGCGGGCGACTTCAGGTCCAGCGCCACCGATCGGCGGCCGCGGGCGGTGATGTCCGACGGCGCGCCCCCTCGCCCGCCCTTGCGGTCGATGCGGATGACGTCGGCGCCCAGGTCCGACAGCAGCATGCCGCAGAAGGGGCCCGGCCCGATGCCGGCGAACTCGACGATCTTCAGGCCGGTGAGCGGTCCCTGACGCATGCGCTTCCTCCTCGTTCTCGGCGATGGTCTTACGAATCCTGACGCGCCGTCAGCCAAGCGCCTCAGCCGCCGCCGGGCAGCGACTGTCCGTCGTCGACGGTGATGAGGCTGCCAGTGATCGCCCCCGCGGCCGGGCCGGCCAGCATCAGGAAGGCGGCGTCGAGGTCCGACGCCTGCATCAGGCGGCGGCGCGGGAAGCCCCGCAGCTGCTTCTGGCCGCCCTCGGTCGGCCACCAGGCGGCGTTGATGTCGGTCTCGATATAGCCGGGGCACAGGGCGTTGACGGCGACGCCGCGCCGCGCCCATTCCCGGGCCAGGCTCTTGGTCAGCATGCCGACGGCGGCCTTGGAGGCGCAGTAGGCGGACAGCCCCGGCAGGACCGTGTGGCTGGCGATCGAGGCGATGTTGACGATCCGGCCTTCGGCGCCGCGGGCGATCATCCGCCGCGCGGCCTCGACCGCGGCGAAGTACGTCCCGCGCACGTTCACGGCGAAGGTGTTGTCGAAGGCCTCCACCGACAGCTCCAGGGCCAGCCCCTCGCCGCCGACGCCGGCGTTGTTCACAAGCACGTCGATGGGGCCGAGCTCGCGTTCGATGCGCTCAAAGGCGGGGCCGATGGCGTCGGCGTCGGCGACGTCCAGCGGCAGGGCCAGCGCGCGGGCGCCGCCGGAGGACAGCTCGGCGGCCAGGGCCTCGATCTTCTCGATGCGGCGCGCGGTGACCGCCACCGCCGCGCCCTCGCGGGCCAGCAGGCGGGCGAAATGCTCCCCCAGGCCCCCGCTCGCCCCCGTGATCACCGCGACCTTGCCGGCCAGCTGTGCGCCCATGCGTCGCCCCTCTCCCGTTTCAGCTTTTCCGCAACCTTTGCGCGCGCCTAGTCGGTCCCGCTTTGGGCGCGCCCGATTCCGTGCTTAGGACAACGGCGGGCGTATTGGGATGGGGAAATGGCGGCAGGCGTACAGGCCCGGGTGTTGATCGCAGCCCGCGACGATTCCGTGGCCGGACCCCTGGCCGAGGGACTGGACCGCCTGGGCTGGCGGACCGTGACCGCGCGCCGGGCGGCGAGCGCCGAGGCGGCCCTCTCGGACCTGCAGATCGAGGCCGCCATCGTGGACCTGCAGAGCTTCGGCGACGAGGCGCCCGAGCTGGCCGCGCGGCTTAAGGCCGCCTGCGCGCCGCGGCGGATGCCGGTGGTGGCGATCGGGACTCCCGACCCGTTCCTGAAGGACCGCGGCTTCGACCTGACCATGGCCGCCCCGCTGCACCCGGCTCAGGCCGCCATGCGGCTGGAAACCCTTGTCCGTACAGCGGTTTCCGAGGAAGAGTTCGAGTTGCGGCTGGCGACCTTCGCCGAGCGCGGCCACGCGCTGGACATGCCGGCCGAGGACCTCACCCCGTACCGCGTGCTGGCCATCGGGGAGCCCGCGCCGCAGTTCCTGGCCCTGTCCAACGCCCTGGCCCGCAACGGCGCCGAGGTGGTGGGCGCGTTCACCGCCTTCACCGCCTTCGACTACCTGCACGAGCGGCCGTTCGACGCGGTCGTTCTGTGGGCCGGGGACAACCCGCAGGAGGCGATGTCGATCGCCGGCGGGATGCGGCGCAACACCCGCCTCTACCACACGCCCGCCCTGCTCTACCTGCGCGCCGACGCCTCGGTGACGACGTCGGAGGCCTATCACCGCGGAATCTCGGACGTGGCCTCGCCCGAGACGCCCGAGAGCGAGACGGCGCGCCGGGTCGTGGAGCTGGCGCGGACCTACCGCCGGCAGAAGTCGGTGCGCGAGGCGCTTGAGCAGGCCCGCCACTCGGGCCTGATGGACGCCGCCACCGGCCTCTTCACCCGGGACCTGTTCGCCGCCCACCTCGGCCGGCTGGCCCGCGCCGCCCAGGCGCGCAACCGGCCGCTGAGCGTGTGCGTCCTGAAGGTGGCCGAGAAGCCCGAGCTGCGCGCCCCGCGCGCCGGCGGCTGGGTGGCCCGGGCCGTGCCGCAGATCGGCTCGATGATCGGCCGCCTCGTGCGGGTGGAGGACACCGCCGCGCGCCTGGGTCCGGAGGTCTTCGCCCTCGCCCTCCCCGCCACGCCGCTGCACGCGGCGCGGGCCACCGGCGAGCGGATCGCCGCGGTGATCGGCTGCACGGCGTTCGACGCCGGCGACGGCGCCCAGCCGTTCGTGGTCGACTTCGACATGGGCGCGGCGGAAGTCCCCTCGCCCGAGGCCGTGGGTCGCGCGCTCGAGGAGGCCGCCGCCGCGGCGGCCGGCCGCAAGGCGAGCTAGGCCGCCAGCTTCGCCAGCTCGGCCAGGACCTTCTCGGCCGCGTTGAGGCGCTGGACCGGCGTCTCCCACTCGCCCTTGACCACCACCTTGTGGTCGGGACGGACCTTCCAGGCGACCTGGTTCTTGGCCACGAACTGGACGAGGCCCATCGGGTTCGGGAAGTCGTCGTTGCGGAAGGTGACGACGGCGCCCTTGGGGCCCACGTCGATCTTCGCCACGTTCGCCTGGCGGCAGAGGCCCTTGATGGCCACCACCTTCAGCAGCTGGTCGGCCTCGGGCGGCAGCGGCCCGAAGCGGTCGATCAGCTCGGCGGCCAGGGCCTCGCGGTCGTCCACCCGCTCGGCGTCCGAGATGCGCCGGTAGATGGCGAGGCGCACGTTCAGGTCGGGGATGTAGTCCTCGGGCAGCAGCACGGCCGCGCCAGTGTTGATCTGCGGCGACCAGCCCCGGTCAGGGACGCCCTCGGCGCCGGCCCGCTCCTTCAGCTCGTTGACGGCGTCCTCGAGCATCTGCTGGTAGAGCTCGACCCCGATCTCGCGGATGTGGCCGGACTGCTCCTCGCCCAGCAGGTTGCCGCCGCCGCGGATGTCGAGGTCGTGGCTGGCGAGCTGGAAGCCGGCGCCCAGGTTGTCCAGCGACTGCAGCACCTTCAGGCGCTTCTCGGCCGACAGGGTGATCTGCTTCTCGGCCGGGGTGGTCAGATAGGCGTAGGCGCGGCTCTTGGAGCGGCCGACCCGGCCCCGCAGCTGGTAGAGCTGAGCCAGGCCGAACATGTCGGCCCGGTGGATGATGAGGGTGTTGGCGGTCGGGATGTCGAGGCCGCTCTCCACGATCGTGGTCGACAGCAGCACGTCGTACTGGCCGTCGTAGAAGGCGCTCATCACCTCCTCGAGCTGGGTCGGAGCCATCTGGCCGTGGCCGACCACGAACTTCACCTCGGGGACCTGCTCGCGCAGGAAACGCTCCAGCTCGGGCAGGTCGTTGATCCGCGGGGCGACGAAATAGGCCTGGCCGCCGCGGTACTTCTCGCGCAGCAGCGCCTCGCGGATGACCACCGGATCCCAGGGCGTGATGTAGGTCCGCACCGCCAGCCGGTCGACCGGCGGGGTGGCGATGATCGACATCTCGCGGATGCCCGACAGCGACATCTGCAGGGTGCGCGGGATGGGCGTCGCCGTCAGGGTCAGCAGGTGCACGTCGGCGCGGAGCTCCTTGAGCTTCTCCTTGTGCTTGACCCCGAAGTGCTGCTCCTCGTCGACGATGACGAGGCCCAGGTTCTTGAACGAGACCTGCTTCGACAGGATGGCGTGGGTGCCGACGACGATCTCGACCTCGCCCTTGGCCAGGCCCTCGCGGGTCTCGGCAGCCTCCTTGGCCGTCACCAGCCGTGAGAGGCGGCGCACCTTCACCGGCCAGCCCTCGAACCGCTCGGTGAAGGTCTTGTAGTGCTGGCGCGCCAGGAGGGTCGTCGGCGCGACCACGGCCACCTGCTGGCCGCTCATGGCGACCACGAAGGCGGCGCGCAGCGCGACCTCGGTCTTGCCGAAGCCGACGTCGCCGCAGACCAGCCGGTCCATCGGCTTGCCGCCCGCCAGGTCTTCCAGCACGTCGCCGATGGCCATGAGCTGGTCCTCGGTCTCCTCGTAGGGGAACCGGGCGCAGAACTCGTCGAACACGCCCTGCGGCGGCTCGACGGCGTCGGTGGCCTTGGTGGCGCGCTCGGCGGCGATGCGGATGAGGCCGTCGGCCATCTCGCGCAGCCGCTCCTTGGCGCGGGCCTTGCGGGCCTGCCAGGCGGCGCCGCCGAGGCGGTCCAGCTGCACGTTCTCGGCGTCGGCGCCGTAGCGGGTCAGAAGGTCGATGTTCTCGACGGGCAGGTAGAGCTTCGCCTCGCCGCCGTACTGCAGCTCGAGCGTGTCGTGCGGCGCGCCCTGGACGTCCAGGGTTTTCAGCCCGTCGTAGCGGCCGATGCCGTGGTCGATGTGGACCACGAGGTCGCCCGGCGTCAGGGCCGAGGCTTCGGCCAGGAAGTTGGCCGCGCGGCGGCGCTTGCGCGGCCGGGCCAGGCGATCGCCCAGGATGTCGGTCTCGGAGATGACCGCCAGGCTGTCGGTCTCGAAGCCGTGGTCGAGGGGCAGGACGACCCGCTGCGGGGTCTTCGGATCGGCCGCCTTGGCCGCGTCCCAGTACGGGGCGAACGGCAGGGTCTTGAGCCCGTGGTCGGCCAGCATGTGGCCGAGGCGGTCGGAGGAGCCCTCGGACCACGAGGCGAACAGCACCCGCTTGCCGTCCGACGACAACTTCTTGGCGTGGTCGGCGGTGGCCTCGAAGAGGTTGACGCTGTCCAGCTTGCGCTCGGGACCGAAGTCGCGGCCCTGGCGCGCGCCCATGTCGAGCACCGCCTCGCCCTCGGCCTCCTGGAAGGCGGAGAACCGGCGGGTGGCCCGCTTCGCCAGCCGCTCGGACCACTCGTCCTTGTCGAGGTAGAGGCGCTCGGGCTCCAGCGGGTGGTACTGGACCTTGCGCTCGGTCGCCGCCCGGCTCTCGTAGGCGTCGGCGATCATCTCCAGCCGCTCGTCGCGGGCGTCGCGCGAGAGATGGTCGAGGCCGACCAGCGCGTCCTTCGGCAGGTAGTCGAACAGGGTCGCCATCTCGCCGTAGAACAGCGGCAGGTAGTGCTCCATGCCGGCCCGCCGGCCGCCCTCGGAGATGGCGGCGTAGAGCGGATCGTCGCCGGGCGCCCCGAAGGCCTCCAGATAGCCGGTGCGGAACCGGCTGATGGCGTCGGCGTCCAGCAGGGCCTCGCTGACCGGCAGGAGGGAGACCTCCTTGAGCTGCTTCGTCGAGCGCTGGGTCTCGGGATCGAAGGCGCGGATGCTCTCGAGGGTGTCGCCGAACAGGTCGAGGCGCACCGGCTCCTCGGCCGTGGGCGGGAAGACGTCGATCACCCCGCCGCGGATGGCGAACTCGCCGCGGTCCGAGACGGTGGAGGCCCGGGCGTAGCCATTCACCGCGAAGTAGCGCTCGAGGTCGGCGATCTCGACCGAGTTGCCGACCTTCGCCGAATAGCTGGCCCGCTTCACCGCCTTCACCGGCGGCACGCGCTGGAGCAGCGAGGGGACCGAGGTGACCAGCAGCGCCGGCTTCTTCTCGTCCAGGCCCTCGGCCAGGCGCGACAGCGTGGCCATCCGCTGGGCCGCGACGCCCGGCGACGGGCCGATCCGGTCGTACGGCAGGCAGTCCCAGGCGGGGAGCGTCAGGACCTCGACGTTCTGGGCGAAGAAGCGGAAGGCGTCGGCGAAGGCCGAAAGCCTCGCCCCGTCGCGGGCGACGAACACCGACAGGCCTTTGCGCGCCTTGACCACGTCGGCCATGACGAGGGCGTCGAAGCCCTCGGGCGCGCCCACCAGGTCCAGCCGGCCGGGATCGTCGGCGACGCGCCGCAGCTGGGCCGCGCTTACGGGTCGGGAGCCGTCAGCCGCCACCGGTCATGCCTTTCGCGTAAACCTCGTCGCGGAACGTCTTGAGACGCCTCATCAGCTCGCCGTCGAAAGCGGCCGGGACGGGCTCGCGGTCGACGATCCAGGCGTAGAGGTCCTGGTCGGGCTGCTCCAGCAGCCGTTCGAACCAGTCCAGCTCCTCGGGGGAGAACGTGGAGACGTGTTTGTCCGCGAACGGCCCCAGAATGAGGTCCGCTTCCCGGAAACCGCGGCGCCAGGCGCGCAGCTTCAGCTTCTTCTGCCGTGGATCATCTTCGGTCATCAGGAGGTCGCGGATATAGAGCCCCCCTCGCTCCGGCGCCAGTCAGGTATGTTGCAATCATGCGGCCGGAGATTCTGTTCCCGCTGTTTGCGCCGATAACCTCCTTGAAGGGGGTGGGCCCGCGCGTGGCCCCGCTGCTGGAGAAGGTGGCGGGCCCGATCGTGCGCGACGTGTTGTGGCTGAAGCCGCACTCGCTGATCCGCCGCACGCCCGCGGTGCTGTCGGCCGCCCGCGACGGCGAGACCATGACCTTCGAGGTGGCGATCCACGGCTATCAGGCGCCGCGGACCAAGGCCCAGCCGTGGCGGGTGCAGGTGACCGACCCCACCGGCTTCATGACCCTGGTGTTCTTCGGCCGCTACGGCGACCAGCTCGCCCAGCGCCATCCGGTGGGCGCGAGAAGGATCGTCTCGGGCAAGGTCGAGGAGAGCAGCTTCGGCCGGCAGATGGTCCATCCCGACTACATCCTGCCGCCCGAGAAGGCCGGCGAGATTCCCGAGCTCGAGGCGGTATATCCGGCGACCGAAGGCCTGCCCGCGCGCCGGGTGCGCGGCTTCGTGCTCGAGGCGCTGGAGCGCGCGCCCGAGCTGCCGGAATGGCAGGACCCGGCGTTCCTGCGCCAGGAGCAGTTCCCCGCCTGGCGCGCGGCGATGGAGCGCCTGCACAATCCGCAGAGCGAGGCCGACCTGTCGCTGCTGAGCCCGCACCGGCGACGGCTGGCCTTCGACGAGCTGCTGGCGCACCAGCTGGCCATGGCGCAGCGCAAGGCGGCGCGCCGGCGCGAGCCCGCCGCCAGGGTCGCCGCGAGCGAGACGGCCGAGAAGATCCGCGCGGACCTGCCCTTTCGGTTCACCGGAGCCCAGGAGCGCGCCCTGGCCGAGATCCGCGCCGATCTTTCCGCCGGCGAGCGGATGAGCCGGCTGGTCCAGGGGGACGTCGGCTCGGGCAAGACGGTGGTGGCGATGTGCGCCATGGCGGACGTGGCGGCCAGCGGCGGCCAGTCGGCCCTGATGGCCCCGACCGAAATCCTGGCCCGGCAGCACTACGAGACCATCTCGGGGCCCCTGGCCGCGCATGGCGTGGGAACCGTCCTGCTGACCGGCCGCGACAAGGGGGCGGCGCGCCGGGAGAAGCTGGCGGCCCTGGCCTCGGGCGAGGCCAGGGTGGCGGTGGGCACCCACGCGCTCTTTCAGGACGAGGTGGCGTTCCAGAAGCTGCAGCTGGTGGTCATCGACGAGCAGCACCGGTTCGGCGTCGCCGAGCGCCAGCGGCTGCAGGCCAAGGGCGAGGCCACCCACCTGATCGCCATGTCGGCCACGCCGATCCCGCGCACGCTGGAGCTGACCGTCTACGGCGACCTCGACGTCAGCCGGATCGACGAAAAGCCCCCTGGCCGCACGCCGGTGGCCACCCGCGCCGCGCCGATGACCCGGGCGCACGAGGTGGAGGCCCGCCTGCGCGAGGCGGTGCAGGGCGGCGCCCAGGCGTTCTGGATCTGCCCGCTGGTCTCGGAGTCGGAGGCCACCGACCTGGCCGCCGCCGAGCGCCGGGCCGCCGAGCTGACCGAGCGCATCGGCCCCAGCGTGGGCCTGGTCCACGGCCGCCTGCCGCCCGCCGCCAAGGACGCGGTGATGGCGGAGTTCGCCGAGGGGCGGCTCTCCGTCCTCGTCGCCACCACGGTGGTCGAGGTGGGCGTCAACGTGCCCAACGCCACCATCATGGTCATCGAGCAGGCCGAGCGCTTCGGCCTGGCCCAGCTCCACCAGCTCCGGGGCCGGGTCGGGCGCGGACGGCGCGAGAGCGCCTGCGTGCTGCTGTACGACCCGCCGCTGTCGGAGACCGCGCAGCAGCGGCTGGACATCCTGCGTCGCACCGACGACGGCTTCGTCATCGCCGAGAAGGACCTGGAGCTGCGCGGCGGCGGCGACGCCCTGGGCCTGCGCCAGTCCGGCTTCCCGGACTACGCCTTCGCCGACCCCATCGCCCACCGCGACCTGATCGCCGCCGCCGGCGACGACGCGCGGCTCATCGTGATGCGCGACCCCGAGCTCGCCGGCGAGCGCGGCAAGGCCCTGCAGGTGCTGCAGGAGCTGTTCGACTGGAAGGCGAACCTCGGGCTGAGGGACGCCGGCTAGACCCGCACCATCCGCTTGCCGCGGTTCTCGCCGTGGAGCAGGCCGACGAGCGCCTGGGGCAGGTTCTCGAAGCCGTCGATGACGTCCTCCTGCACCTTGAGCTTTCCGGCGCCGACCCAGGCCTGCAGGTCGGCGAGCGCCGCCTCGCGCCGGTCGTCGAAGTCCGAGACGATGAAGCCGCGCAGGGTCAGGCGCTTGGTGACGATCAGCCCCGGCACGCCGCGGGGGCCGTGGCGCGGCGCCTCGCCGTCGTACTGCGAGACGGCGCCGCAGCAGGCGATCCGGCCGAAGGTCTTCATGCCGAACAGGCAGGCCTCGAAGACCTCGCCGCCGACGTTGTCGAAGTAGACGTCGATCCCCTCGCCCACGGCCTCGCGGAGCTGGCGCTTGAAGTCGGCGGCCTTGTAGTCGACGGCGGCGTCGAACCCGAGCTCGTCGGTCAGCCAGCGGCCCTTCTCGGCCCCCCCGGCGATCCCGATCACCCGGCAGCCCTGGATCCGGGCGATCTGGCCGACGATCGAGCCCACCGAGCCCGCGGCGGCGGACACCACGACCGTCTCGCCCGCCTGGGGGCGGCCGCATTCCAGCAGGCCGAAGTAGGCGGTCAGGCCCGCGACGCCGTAGACGCTGAGCAGGTGGGTCATCGGCTCCAGTTTCGGCAGCTTCGACAGGCGCCGGGCCGGGAGGGCGGCGTAGTCCTGCCAGCCGGTGTCGGCGAACACGAGGTCGCCCGGCGCCAGCTCGGGGGCGTTGGACTCCACCACCTCGGCCAGGGCGCCGCCGGCCATGACGTCGCCCGCGGCCAGGGCCGAGCGGTAGGTCGCGCCCTGCATCCAGGCCCGGTTCGCCGCATCCAGCGAGACGTAGCGCGTGCGGACGACGACCTCTCCCGGCCCGGCCGTCGGGCGTTCGCCCTCCACCAGCCGGAAATGGGCGGGGGTCAGGTGGCCCTGGGGCAGCTCGGCGAGGACGAACTGGCGGTTGGTCTCGGACATGGCGGCGTCTCCTGTGTCGGGGGCTAGCGCGCCTGGAAGGCGGCGAGCCGGGCCTGGGCGTCGGCTTCGAGGTCGGCGTAGAAGAGGTTGAAGCCGGGGGCCTTGCGCCGGTCGGCCCACGAGCCGGTCTTGCGCAGGGCCGAGGATTTCGGCCGGCTCACGTGCAGCACGCCCTGCCGGCATTGCGCGGCCACCTGGCGCGCCAGGAAGGCCGGCCGGGCGCCCCACTCCAGGCCGGTGGCGTTGGCCGCTCCAAGGTGCAGCCGCGCCGGGGCCGGCGCGTCCGTGGTCGACCCCAGCACCGGGTTGAAGCAGAGCGCCGGCCGCGGCGTCAGGTTCTCGAGCTCCCCGCGGCCGTTCCAGACGAGCGCCCGGTCGAGCTTGCGCTTGGCGGCGTCGAACTCGCCCTCGTCCACCCTGGCCCAGGCGGCGAGGCAGCCGGCCTGGCGCCGCTCGGTGCAGGGCGGCAGCGGCGGGCTGTCGGCGGGGACCACGGTGTCCACCAGATAGGCGGCGACCAGCCTGGCGCGCAGCGCGGGATCGCGGGCCACCTCCTGCTCCAGCAGGCGAAGCCCCAGCGTGCCGCCCTGCTCCACCCCGACGACGAGGAACGGCCGGCCCCGGTTGTCGCGCTGGAGGTAGGTGCGGAACGCCTCCTGCACGTCGGCGTAGGCGAAGCGGCGCGCCTCACGGGCGTCCTCGCGCAGCGTCAGCAGGGAGTAGAGGCTGGCCTGGCGGTACTTCGGCGCAAAGATCCGGCCCACCCCGACGAAGGGCCCGACATAGTTCGGCGCCATGGTCTCGCGGAACTCCTCGAGCGCCTCGGGATCGTCGATCGGCGCGTTCCAGTGGCGCCCGCCCTCGTAGGTCGTCGGAGCGATGAAGAAGACGTCCGCCGGGCGATCGGTCTCGTCGCGGGGCAGCAGGGCCCAGGCCGCGGGCGCGGCGTAGTCGGGCGCCGGCGGCGGCTCGTAGGTCTGGAACGGCACCTTGGGGTCGAGCGTGGTCCGCACCAGGTCGCCCCAGTAGAAGCCCACCGCCGCGCCCACCAGCAGGATCAGGCCCAGGAGGGCCGCGGTCAGCCAGCGGCGCGAGCGCGGACCTGCGGACATCGCCTAGCGGTAGGGATCGGGCTGGCTGAGGTAATTGCCGACATAGTCGCCGATCCCCTCCTCCAGCGGCGTCATGGCGGCCGGGTAGCCGGCCTCGAACAGCCGGTCCATCTGCGCCTGGGTGAAGTACTGGTACTTGTCGCGGATGGCGGGCGGCATGGGCGTGTATTCGATCTGGGCGTTCTTGCCCGCCGCCTCGAAGACGTTGCGCGCCATCTCCTCGAAGGTCCGCGCCTGGCCCGAGCCCAGGTTGAAGACCCCGCTCACCTGCGGGCTGTCCAGCAGCCAGCGGGTCACGTCGGCGGCGTCGCGGACGTAGACGAAGTCGCGCTTCTGGCCCCCGTCCGGCACGTCGGGCCGGTAGCTCTTGAAGAGCTGCACCGCGTGGCCCTCGCGCACCTGCGGCCAGATCTGCGCCGCCACGGACTTCATCGAGTGCTTGTGCTCCTCGTTGGGCCCGTAGACGTTGAAGAACTTCAGCCCCACCCACTGCGGCGGGGCGTAGTCGCGGCCCGCCTGGCGCACGGCGAAGAGGTCGAACAGCGCCTTCGACCAGCCGTAGGTGTTGAGCGGTCGCAGCCGGGCCAGCGCCTCGTAGTCGTTGTCGTCCGAGAAGCCGTGCTCGCCCGCCCCGTAGGTGGCCGCCGACGAGGCGTAGACGAACCGGCGCTGCCGGTCGGCGCACCAGCGGAACAGGTCGCGGCTGAGGGTGAAGTTCGAGTGGACGATCTTGTCCGCGTCGGGCTCGGTCGTGGAGGAGACCGCGGCCATGTGGACGACCATCTCCACGTCGCGCCAGCGCTTCTCCAGCCAGTCGAACATGTCCTCGGGCGCGACGAAGTCGCCGATCGGGTGCTTGGCGATGTTGCGCCACTTGCCGAGCTCGGCCTCACGCAGCCGGTCGCAGACGACGACGTCCAGGCTGCGGTCCTCGGCCAGCTTGGCGGCGATGTTCGAGCCGATGAAGCCCGCGCCGCCGGTCACGAAGACGATCTTGCGGGTCATGCCTTCTCTTTCTTCATCCGGGCGATGGCCGCGGTGGTGGAATAGCCGTCCACCAAGCTGGCGAGCTTCACCTCGCCGCCCCAGGACCGGACCTGCTCGGCGCCCACCACCTGGTCCTCGGAATAGTCGGCGCCCTTGACCAGCACGTCGGGCCGGGCGGCCTCGATCAGCTTCAGCGGCGTCAGCTCCTCGAACGGCGCGACGAGATCCACGCTCTGCAGCCCGGCCAGCACCAGGGCGCGGCTCTCCAGGTCGTTCACCGGCCGCCCCTCGCCCTTCAGGGCGCGGACGGACTCGTCGGAATTCAGGCCCACGATCAGCCGGTCGCACCAGGCCTTGGCCTGGGAAAGGTAGGCCACGTGGCCGCGGTGCAGGATGTCGAAGCAGCCGTTGGTGAAGCCCACCCGCAGGCCCTGGGCGCGCCAGCGGGCAACCTCCTCGACCATGCGCTGCGGCGTGGCGACCTTGGCCTCGGCCGGCGCCATGTGGGCGGTCAGGACGGCCTCCACCAGCTCCTCGGGCGAGACCGTCGCGGTGCCCGCCTTGCCCACCGCGACGCCGGAGGCGAGCTGGGCGAAGGCGATGGCGTCCTCCAGCCCCGCGCCGCCGGCCAGGGCCAAGCCGAGGGCCGCCAGGGCCGTGTCCCCCGCCCCCGAGGCGTCGAACACCTCGCGCGCCACGGTCGGGAAGTGGCGCACCGGCCAGCCGCGCAGGCCGAGGGAGGCGCCCTTGCCCGAGCGGGTGACCAGAACGCCCCGCGCCGACCACAGCTCGAGCGCGCGGGCGAGCGCGGCCTCCACCTCGGCGTCGGTGTCGGTCGGCATGTCGGTGGCGTAGGCCAGCTCGGAGGCGTTCGGTTTGACGAGGTCGATCTCGCCGTAGCGGGCGAACGAGCGGGCCTTGGAGTCCACCACCACCTTGGCGCCGGTCTCGGCGGCGGCCTCGCGGCAGGCGGCGATGACGGCGTCGGTCACCACGCCCTTGCCGTAGTCGGACAGCAGGATCACGCCGGCGCCCCGGGCGGCGTCTCGGATGGTGCGCACGAGCCGCTGCTCGCACTCGCCCTCGACCGGCCGGCTCTCCTCGAGGTCCACGCGCAGGAGCTGCTGGCCGCCCGAGACAAAGCGGGTCTTCAGGGTGGTCGGCCGGGAGGGATCGGTGACGAGATAGCCCTCGATGGCCGGCTCCTCGCCGACCAGGCGGGAGGCTTCATGGCCCTCGGCGTCGCCGCCGACGAGCCCCACCAGGGCGACCGAGCCGCCCAGGGCGGCGACGTTGCGCGCCACGTTGCCGGCGGCGCCCAGCATCATGATCTCGCGGCTGCGGGCGAGCACCGGGATGGGCGCCTCGGGCGAGACGCGGCTGACCGAGCCGTAGACGAAACGGTCCACCATCAGGTCGCCCACGCAGGCGACGCGCTTGCCCGGGACCTCGCTGAGGAGGTGCTGGAGTGCGGCCAGATCCATGGGGCTCAGGGTGTGCGGCGCGTTGGCGGGCCGGTCAAGCCGCGCGGGCGACCTCGTGCAGCGCCTTGAGCTGGCGCAGCAGCGGCTCGGCGCCGTCCAGCGGCAGGCAGCTTGGCCCGTCGCAGAGCGCCTTGTCGGGGTCGGGATGGAACTCCAGGAACACCCCGTCGGCCCCGGAGACGACGGCGGCCCTGGCGATCACCGCCACGCCCTCGCGCCGTCCGCCCGTCGAGGCGCCGCCGGTGCGCGGGTCGGCGCCGGGGAGTTGGACCGCGTGGGTGGCGTCGATGGTCACGGGGCAGCCCAGCTTCTTCATCTCGCCGATGCCGAGCATGTCGACGACCAGGTTGTTGTAGCCGAAGGACGAGCCGCGCTCGCAAAGGACGGTGATTTCGGCGCCGCCCGTGGCCTCCTTCACCTTGGAGACGATGTTCTTGGCGTCCCAGGGCGCCAGGAACTGGCCCTTCTTGACGTGCAGCAGGCCGCCGGCGGCGTGGATGGCCCGCGCGGAGGCGACGACGAGGTCCGTCTGACGGCACAGGAAGGCGGGGATCTGCAGCAGGTCCACCACCTCGGCCAGTGGGCCGGCCTGGCCGGGCTCGTGGATGTCGGTGGCGATCGGCACGCCCACCTGGTCCTTCACCGCCTTCAGCATCGCGAGCCCCGCCTCCAGGCCAGGGCCGCGGTAGCTGCTGATCGACGAGCGGTTCGCCTTGTCGAAGCTGGCCTTGAACACGAACGGCAGCTGGAGCCGCTCGCACGCCGCCTTCAGGTGGCGGGCCGTGGCCAGGGCCAGCGCCTCGTCCTCCAGCACGTTGAGCCCGGCGATCACCACCAGCGGCTGGCCGTCGCCGATGGCGAGGTTCCAGCGATCGAGCTTCAGGACGGCCATGGGGCTCCTCTCGTCTGCGGCGGCCTAAGTGCGGCGCCGCGCCCCCGATCTCAAGTCCCGGATCGCGCTCCCGCGGCATCCGCCGGCCAGCCGCGGCCGTAGTTGAGCTCGCCGGCGATTCGCACGCCGGCGAAGATCGGTGTTATCGTTGTCTGGCTTAGGGGGAAGCGAGCATGGGCCTGGATCACAAGATCGCGGAGCTCGCCGGCGCGCCAGCGGCCTTCAGAGCCGCCGCCAGGATCATCGCGCGCAACTGGCAGGCGGGCGTCCTCACCTTCGTGCTGCCGGACGGGCGCGAGTTCCGGCTGCAGGGCGATGCGCCCGGCCGCGACGGCCGCCTGGTGGTCCGCGACTATCGCTTCATGAAACGGGTGCTGGCCTCGGGCGACATCGGCTTCGCCGAAGGCTACATGGCCGGCGAGTGGGACACGCCCGACCTTTCGGCGCTGCTGGAGGTCCTGGCGCTGAACTTCAACAACATCGACCAAGTGGCCACGGGCAATCCGGTGATGTCCTTCGTCCACTTCGTCGGCCACCTGCTGCGCGGCAACACGCGAGCGGGCTCGCGGCGGAACATCCACGCCCACTACGACCTCGGGAACGCCTTCTATTCGCGCTGGCTGGACCCCACCATGACCTACTCGTCGGCTCGCTTCGAGAAGCCCGGCGAGCCGCTGTCCGAGGCCCAGCGGCGCAAGTACCGCACCCTCGCCGAGAGCATGGGGCTGAAGCCCGACCACCACGTGCTGGAGATCGGCTGCGGCTGGGGCGGCTTCGCCGAGTACGCCGCCCGCGAGGTGGGCGCGAAGGTCACCGGCATCACCATTTCCGAGGAGCAGTACAGGTTCGCGAGTCGGCGGATGTTCGAGCAGGGGCTGAACGAGCGGGCCGAGATCCGGCTGGTGGACTACCGCGACGTCGAGGGCCGGTTCGACCGGGTCGCCTCCATCGAGATGTTCGAGGCGGTGGGCGAGCGCTACTGGCCCACCTACTTCGGGAAGATCCGCGAGAGCCTCGCCCCCGGCGGCCGGGCCGGCCTGCAGATCATCACCATCCGGGACGAACTGTTCGACCACTACCGGCGGCGGGCCGACTTCATCCAGAAGTACATCTTCCCGGGCGGCATGCTGCCTTCGGAGGCGCGGCTGAAGGCCGAGACCGAGAAGGCGGGGCTCTCCTGGGCCGGCGTCTCGCGCTTCGGCCAGAACTACGCCGACACCCTGGCCGAGTGGGCCCGGCGCTTCGAGGGGGCCTGGGACGACATCCGCCGGCTGGGCTTCGACGAGCGGTTCCGCAAGCTCTGGCGCTTCTATCTCAGCTACTGCGAGGCCGGCTTCCGCACCGCGCGGACCGACGTCGTTCAGCTCAGCTTGGCGCGGACTTAGAAATCCGCCCCTGTCGCAACCGGCCCGGCTTGCCTAATTAGCGACCATGCAAGTCGCCCAAAGCGTCCTCGACCTGATCGGGAACACGCCCCTCCTCCGCCTTCGCCGCGCCAGCGAGCTGACCGGCTGCGAAATCCTGGCCAAGGCCGAGTTCATGAACCCCGGCCAGTCCGTGAAGGATCGGGCCGCGCTCCACATCATCCGCGACGCCGAGCGTAAAGGCCTGTTGCGGCCCGGCGGGCGCATCGTGGAGGGCACCGCCGGCAACACCGGCATCGGCCTGGCGATGGTCGGCAAGGCGCTGGGCTACAAGTGCACCATCGTCATCCCGCGCACCCAGAGCCAGGAGAAGAAGGACGCCATCCGGCTCTACGGCGCCGAGCTGGTGGAGGTGGACGCGGTCCCCTACTCCAACGAGAACAACTATGTGAAGTATTCCGGGCGCTTGGCGGCGGAGCTTAACGAGAAGGAGCCCGCCGGCGCGGTCTGGGCCAACCAGTTCGACAACGTCGCGAACCGCGAGGCGCACGTGCATGGCACCGGCCCCGAGATCTGGCGCCAGACCGACGGCAAGGTCGACGGCTTCATCTGCGCCGTGGGATCGGGCGGCACCCTGGCCGGGGTCGCCCAGGCGCTGCGGGAGAAGAAGCCGGACGTGACGATCGGCCTCGCCGATCCCCACGGTGCAGCGCTCTACAAATATTACACGGACGGCGAACTGGCCGCCGAGGGGACCTCGATCAGCGAAGGCATCGGCCAGGGGCGGATCACCGCCAATCTCGAAGGGCTCAAGGTGGACCGCGCCTATCGCATCTCGGACGAGGAGATGCTGCTGGCGATCTACGACCTCATGGAGTTCGAGGGCCTGGTGATGGGCGGCTCGACGGGGATCAACGTGGCGGGCGCGATCCGCCTGGCCAGGGACCTGGGGCCGGGCCACACCGTCGTGACGGTGCTGTGCGACCACGGCCAGCGCTATCAGTCCAAGATCTTCAACCCCGCGTTCCTGCGCGAGAAGGGCCTGCCCTGCCCGCCCTGGATGGAGTAGCCGCCATGGATCCTCTGGTTTCCACCGACTGGCTCGACGAACGCCTGCACGACCCGGCGGTCCAGGTGGCGGACGCGACCTGGTACATGCCCGGCGAGGGCCGAACGGGCCGCCAGTCGTTCGAGGAGGCGCACATCCCGGGCGCCGTCTTCTTCGACATCGACGAGGTGGCGGACAAGGACACCGACCTGCCGCACATGCTTCCGTCGGCCGAGGCGTTCGCTCAGGCGGTCGGGGCGCTGGGCCTGCGGCGGGACGCCGTGGTGGTGGTCTACGACGCCCAGGGCCTGTTCTCGGCCCCGCGCGTGTGGTGGTCGCTGCGGACCATGGGCTTTCCGGACGTGCGGGTCCTGGACGGCGGCCTCAAGAAGTGGCGGGCCGAGGGCCGCGTCGTCACCGACGAGCCGGGCGCGCCGCCGCCGCAGGCGCTCGATGCGGCCTTCCGTCCGGACCTGATCCGCGATCTCGAGGCCGTGCGCGGCCACCTGGCGGCCGGCGATGCGCAGGTGCTGGACGCGCGCGCCGCCGCCCGCTTCCGCGGCGAGGCGCCCGAGCCGCGGCCGGGGCTGCGATCCGGCGCGATGCCGGGCGCCCTGAACCTGCCGTGGCAGGGGCTGGTGAATTCCGACGGCACGCTGAAATCGGCGGCGGAGCTGCGCGAGGCGTTCACGGCGGCCGGCGTGGACCTGGGCCGGCCCGTGGTGACCACCTGCGGCTCGGGCGTCAGCGCCGCCCTCCTGGCCTTCGCGCTCGCCCGGCTGGGCCGCGAGGACGTGGCGGTCTACGACGGCTCGTGGACGGAATGGGGCGGGCGGGCCGACTGCGAGGTCGTCGTCGCCCGCTAGCGGACCGGCGGGGCGTACATCAGCCCCGGCTTCGGGGCGGTCCAGAGGGCGTTGAGGCCCCGCTCCAGCTTCAAGGCCGAGTCGGCGCCAAGGTCGCGGCGGAAGATCTCGTGGTAGGCGCCCACCTGGCGGATCACCTGATAGGCCCAGTCGCGCCGCACGCCGAGGAGCTCGCCGAGGTTTCCTTCCACCCCCAGCAGCCGGCGGGTCTCGGGATCGGTCGCCGTCTCGCGCGCCTGCTCGACTGTGCGCGAGGACAGGCCCAGCTCCTCGGCCAGGACGATCGCGTGCACCGTCCAGGCGACGATGTCGGCCCAGGCGGGGTCGTCCTGGCGCACCACGGGGCCCAGCGGCTCCTTGGAGATCACGTTCGGCAGGATGACGTGGCCGTTCGGGTTGGAGAGCAGCGAGCGCGAGGCCGCCAGGCCCGAGATGTCGGCGCTGAACACGTCGCAGCCGTCGCTCTCGTAGAGGCGCCGGGCGTCCTCCTCGGACTTGGCGAGCACCGGCTGGTAGTCCAGCCCGCGGGCGCGGAAGAAGTCGGCGAGGTTCGTCTCGCTGGCGGTGCCGGCCTGGACGCAGACCCGCGCCCCGCCCAGTTCCTCGGCGCTGGCGACGCCCAGCGCGCGGGCCACCAGGAACCCCTGGCCGTCGTAATAGGTGGTCGCCGGGAAGGTCAGGCCCAGCCCCGCGTCGCGCGACAAGGTCAGCGAGGTGTTGCGCGAGAGGATGTCGATCCGCTCGGCCCTGAGCTCGCGGAAACGGTCCGAGCCGTCGATGGGCACGAAGCGCACGCGCTCGGCGTCGCCGAACACGGCGGCGGCCACGGCCCGGCAGACGTCGACGTCGAAGCCGCGCCAGATCCCGCGCGCGTCGCGCATCGCGAAGCCGGGAAGGCCGGGATGGACGCCGCAGGTCACCCGCCCGCGCCGGCGGACCGCCTCCAGCGTCGGGCTGGGCGTCGCCTCGTAGGCGGCCGTTTGGGCCGGGGTCTTGGGCGGCGGGGCCACGGACGCGGGCGCGGGCGGCGGCTTGGCCTCGCAGGCTGCGAGCAGAAGGCCCATGGCCGCCATCGCCGTGAGGCGTCCGATCATCCCAGCTCCTTGAAACGGAGAAACCCGGAGGTCTAAGTGCGAAGCTCTTAAGTGCGAGGGGCACTTTCGCCAGCGTCGCCCGGAGCCGCAAGCCCGCATGTCCGACGAGACCCGCCTGATCCACGCCGGCGCCCAATCCGGGCCCATCTGCCGAACGGTCGGCCCGCCGATCCAGAAGGGCTCCACGGTGCTGCTGCCCAACGCGGCGGCGCTCTACGACGACGACCATTGCACCACCTACGGCCGCAGCGGCCTGGCGGCCCAGGCGACGCTGCGCGAGGCCCTGGCGGTCATGGAGGGGGCGGTGGGCGTCTCCCTCTACCCCTCGGGCCTGGCGGCCATCTCGGGCGCGCTGCTGGCGGTGCTCAAGGCCGGCGACGAGATCCTGGTGGTCGACAACGTCTACAAGCCGGTCCGGCGGTTCTGCGACCGGGTGCTTGGGGGCTTCGGCGTCGGGGTCAGCTACTTCGACCCGCGCACCGCGCCGGAGGCGCTCGTCGGCGAGGCTTCGGACAAGACGCGGCTGATCCTGCTGGAGAGCCCGGGCTCGCTGACCCTCGAGATGCAGGACGTGCCGGCCATCGCGCGCCTCGCCCGCGAGCGCGGGATCCTGACGGCGATCGACAACACCTGGGGCGCGGGCTTTCTGTTCCGCCCGCTGGAGCACGGGGTCGACCTGTCGCTGCAGGCCCTGACCAAGTACGTCGGCGGCCATTCCGACGTGTTCATGGGCTCGGCGGCCGCGCGCGACCCGGCGCTGGTGCGGGCGCTGAACGACGGCGTCGACGACCTCGGCTGGGCGGTCTCGGGCGAGGACGCCTACCAGGTGCTCCGCGGCGTCCGCACCCTGCCGCTGCGCCTCGCGGCCCAGGGCGAGGCGGGCCTGAGGGTCGCCGAGTGGCTGAAGACCCAGCCGGAGGTGGCCGCCGTCCACCACCCCGCCCTGCCCGGCGATCCGGACCATGCGCTCTGGGCCCGGGACTACCGGGGCGCCTGCGGCCTGTTCACCGTCGCGCTGAAGCCCGCGCCGCGGGCGGCGGTGGACGCCTTCCTCGACGCCCTGCAGGTGTTCGGCCTGGGTTTCTCGTGGGGCGGGTTCGAGAGCCTGGCGATCTGGTGCGACCCGCAGCTGAAGGCCCGCCGGTTCAGGCGCGACTACGCCGGACCCTTGATCCGCCTGCACATCGGCCTGGAGGCCGTGGACGACCTGATCGCCGACCTGCGGCGGGGGTTGGACGCCTACGCGAAAACGGCGGCCTGAGCCGGAACCTCGCGCCCTCCCCGGGATTGCACCGCGCAAGCACCCCGAAGGAGACGGCGATGACCAGCCAGGGACCCGGCGGCGAGTTCCGCCAGGAGGCCGAGCGCACGGCCGAGCACGAACGCGACATCCAGGACCGCATCGAGGCGCAGGAGGAACGCTCGTTTCAGTCCAAGGGCGACGGCGAGGACAGCGCGCCCCAGACAGGCGCCAGGGACTACCCCGTCCCGCCCCTGCCCAAGCAGGCGCTGGAGAAGCCGGGCCTCGAGGCGGACCTCGAACTGAAGCCCATGTGGGACGCCCCCTACTACAAGGGCTCGGGCAAGCTGGAGGGCATGGCGGCCCTGATCACCGGCGCCGACTCCGGGATCGGCCGGGCCGTGGCCGTGCTGTTCGCCCGGGAAGGCGCGGACGTGGCCATCGCCTACCTCGAGGAGGACGAGGACGCGCAGGTGACGAAGGCGGCGGTCGAGAAGGAAGGCCGGCGCGCCATCCTGCTGCCGGGCGACGTGGCCAACCCGGCCTATGCCGACGAGGCGGTGCGCAAGACCATCGAGGCGTTCGGCAAGATCGACATTCTGGTCAACAACGCCGCGTTCCAGGAGCACGCCAAGGACATCACCGACATCGCCTTCGACCACTTCGACCGGACGCTGAAGACCAACCTCTACGGCTATTTCAACATGGCCAAGGCGGCGGCCCCGCACATCAAGGCGGGCGGCTCGATCGTCAACTGCGGCTCGGTCACCGGCCTGCACGGCTCGAAGGAGCTGCTGGACTATTCGATGACCAAGGGCGGCATCCACGCCTTCACCCGCTCGCTGGCCGGCAGCCTGATCAAGCGGGGAATCCGGGTGAACTGCGTCGCGCCTGGCCCCGTGTGGACGCCGCTCAACCCGGCCGACAAGCCCGACAAGATCCCGGAGTTCGGGGCCCAGACCCCCATGGGCCGGCCGGCGCAGCCCGAGGAGCTGGCCCCCGCCTTCGTTTTCCTCGCCTCGCCCCAGACGGCCAGCTACATCACCGGCGAGATCCTGCCGGTCATCGGCGGCTACTGAGGGACGGAAGCGATCGAGGCCTGGCTCGGCGAGTTCCTGGAGGCGGAGCGGCTGCCGCCCGCCTTCGCCGGGACGGTGGAGACCGTCTGCCGGCCGCTCGCCGCGCGGGCCGCGGCCCTGGCGCCGACGCACGGGACGGCGATCGTGGGGCTGTGCGGCGCGCAGGGCTCGGGCAAGTCCACCATCGCGGCGGCCACGGTGCGACTGCTGCAGGACCAGGGCCTTTCGGCGCTTTCCCTCTCGCTGGACGACTTTTACCTCGGCCGCGAGGCGCGAGGCTGGCTGGCCAAGCGGGTCCATCCGCTGCTGGCGGTGCGCGGTCCGCCCGGGACCCACGATGTGGCCCTCGCCTGCGGGGTGCTGGACGCCCTGGCCGAACCCGGCCGCACGCCCCTGCCCGCCTTCGACAAGGCCTCGGACGAGCGCCGCCCGAAGGCCGACTGGCGCGAGGCCGAGGGACCGGTGCAGGCGATGATCTTCGAGGGCTGGTGCGTCGGCGCGCGGGCGCAGCCCGAGGGCGACCTCGCCGCGCCGGTCAACGCGTTGGAGGCCGAGGCGGACCCGGACGGCGCCTGGCGCGGCTTCGTCAACGCCCAGCTTGCAGGTCCCTACCAGGCCCTGTTCGGGCGGCTGCACATGCTGGCCATGCTCCGGGCGCCGGGTTTCGAGGTGGTGCGGGCCTGGCGGACCGAACAGGAGCGCAAGCTGCGCGAGCGCAAGGGGGGCGGCCTGGGGCGCGGCATGTCGGACGACGAGGTCGGCCGCTTCGTCGCCCATTACGAACGCCTGACCCGCTGGATGCTGGCCGAGATGCCGGCGCGGGCCGATATGGTCGTGGACCTGGACGCCGGGCGCCGGCCGCTCGCCGTCCGTTGAGCAGGGAGCCTCCCCGATGAGCGAACGCCCCACCTTCCAGGCCGTGGATCCCGCCACGGACGCGCCCGGCCGCCGATACGAGGGCCACACGGCCGAGGAGGCGCTGGAGATGGCCCGCGCCGCGCGCCGCGCGTTCGAGGACTGGCGCCGGACGTCCTTCGCCGACCGGGCCGGGCTGATGCGCGCCGCCGCCGTCGTCCTGCGCCACCGCCAGGACGAGTTCGCCGAGCTGATGTGCGCCGAGATGGGCAAGCTGCTGGCCGACGGCCGCGCCGAGGTGGAGAAGTGCGCCGTCGGCTGCGAGTTCTACGCCGACCATGCCGAAGCCTTCCTGAAGGACGAGCCGGTCGATTTCGGCGGCCCGAAGGCCAAGGTGGTCTACCGGCCGCTGGGGACCGTCCTGGCCGTCATGCCCTGGAACTTCCCCTTCTGGCAGGTCTTCCGCTTCGCCGCCCCGACCCTGATGGCGGGAAACACCGCGGTCCTGAAGCACGCCAGCAACGTCCCCGGCTGCGCGCTGGCGATCGAGGAGGTGTTCCGCGAGGCCGGTTTCCCGCAGGACGTCTTCCGCACCGCCCTGATCCCCTCGGGGGCCGTGAAGGCCCTCATCGAGGACGACGCCATCGCCGCCGTCAGCCTGACCGGCAGCGTCGAGGCGGGGCGCAAGGTGGCCGCTCAGGCCGGCGCGGTGTTGAAGAAGTGCGTCCTGGAGCTCGGCGGCAGCGACGCCTACCTCGTGCTGGACGACGCCGACATCGAGGTCGCCGCGAAGACGGCCGCGGCGGCGCGGATGGTCAACGCCGGCCAGAGCTGCATCGCCGGCAAGCGGTTCGTGGTGCTGGCGTCGGTGCGCGAGGCGTTCGAGGCGGCGCTGGCGCGCGAGATGGAGGCCTACGCCATGGGCGACCCCCGCGCGGAAGGGACGAAGCTCGGCCCCCTGGTCCGCACCGCCGACCGGGACGGCGTCCACGCTCAGGTCCGCCGCAGCGTCGAGGCCGGCGCGCGCCTGCTGACGGGCGGGCAGATCCCGGACCGGCCGGGCGCCTGGTATCCGCCCACGGTGCTGGCCGGCGTGAGGCCCGGCATGGCCGCCTATGACGAGGAGGTCTTCGGTCCGGTGGCGGCGGTGATCGAGGCGGCGGACGAGGCCGAGGCAGTCCGGATCGCCAACGACAGCGCCTTCGGCCTGGGCTCGGGCGTGCTGACCGGGGACCTGGCCCGCGGCGAGCGTCTGGCGACCGATGCCCTGGAGGCGGGCATGAGCTTCGTGAACCAGAACGTCCGCTCCGACCCCCGCCTGCCCTTCGGCGGGGTGAAGCATTCCGGCTTCGGGCGCGAGCTCGCGGCGTTCGGCCTCCGCGAGTTCGTCAACATCAAGAGCGTGGTCGTGGCGGCCGAGCCGGGGGCGTCACGGACGGAGTAGAGGCGCGGATCATCGCCTCGCGCTCCTGTGGCGTGAGAACTCGCCAGCGCCCCTCGGGCAGGTCTCCCAGCTTCAGGGGGCCGATGCGTACGCGCAGCAGGTCGACGACGCGCAGGCCCACGAGGTCGCACATGCGGCGGATCTGGCGCTTGCGGCCCTCCTTCAGCACGAAGCGCAGGGTGTTTCCCTGGATCACCGACACCGTCGCCGGCTTCAGCTTGCGGCCGTCCAGTTCGAGGCCGTGGCGCAGGCGGGCCAGCTTGCGCTCGTCGACCTGGCCCGCGACGCGGACGACGTACTCCTTGTCGAGGTCGGACTGCGGCCCGATCACCGCCTTGGCCAGCACCCCGTCGTCCGAGAGGATCAGCAGGCCCCGGCTGTCCTCGTCCAGGCGGCCGAGGGGCGGCAGGCTGGCCCTGGCGTCGGGCGCCGCCCCCTCCCCCGAGAGATTGGCCGCGGTCAGCAGCCGCACGGCCGGGACGTGCCCCGGCTCGGGCTGGCCCGAGACGTAGCCCACCGGCTTGTTGAGCACCGCCGTGAAGCCGCCCAGGCTGGCGGCCGCGCGGTCGGCCAGGGTCAGCGTCTGGCCCGGCAGGATCTTGCGGCCGGCGTCGGCGATCGTCTCGCCGTCGATGCTGACGAGGCCGTCGGCGATCAGCGCCTCGGCCTCGCGGCGCGAGCAGACCCCGCTCTGCGCCAGCCATTTGTTGACGCGCTGCGGCTCGGCCTCGTCGTAGCGGCGGGTCCAGGCCACCGTCAGTCCGCGCAGGCTTCGAGCATGGCGTGCATGTGGCCCTCGCCCGAGCGCTCGCGGGCCGCCAGGTCTGGCGGCGCGGTCAGGACGGTGATGATCTCGGACCGGCCCTCCAGCGTGCGGTGGACCGGGCACTTCTCGGCGATCTCGACGAGCCGGCGGCGCTGGTCGTCGTCGAGCGGGCCCTCGACGGTCAGCTCGCGGGCGAAGCGGTCGCGGCCCTTGGGCGTGCGGGTGTGCAGCACCCGGACGGTGGCGCGCGTCAGGGGCCAGCCCTTGCGTTCGGCGTAGAGGCGCAGCGTCATGGCCGTGCAGGCGCCCAGCGCCGAGGCCAGCAGGTCGTAGGGCGTGGGCCCTGAACCCAGGCCGCCGGCCTCCACGGGCTCGTCCGCCAGGAAGGCGGAGCCCGCCGCCAGCACCTCCACCTGGAACCGGCCGACCCCCGTCTCGGCGACCGTGACGCTGTCGGTGTCCGGGGCGATGGCTGGGCGCGTCATGGCGGCGTCCTCTCAGGCGTAGGAGGTGGCGCGCCCGGCAGGATTCGAACCTGCGACCACATGCTTAGAAGGCACGTGCTCTATCCAGCTGAGCTACGGGCGCCCGGGGCGGAACCCCCTAGTGGGTCCAGGGGATTCTGCGCCCGAAGGCGAAATTGTCGGCGTAGGCCTTGATGATCCGCTTGGCGGGCTTGGGGTCCACCAGCTGGAAGGCGATGCCGTGCTGCTCGGCGTAGCGCACGGCGTCCTCCTTCGTCTCGAAGTGCAGCCGGACCTGGCTCGACTCGGTGTCCGTGGTCTGGGTCCAGCCCATCAGCGGATCGGGGCGGCGCGCGGCCTTCGGCTCGAATTCGAGCACCCATTCGTTGGTCTTGGCGCGCCCGGACTGCATGGCGGTCTTGGACGGGCGGAAGATGCGCGCGAGCATGCTCTCTAAAAACCCTTCATCGTTCGGCCCCAACGCTGGTCGGGGCGGCAGGATTTGAACCTGCGACCCTCTGCTCCCAAAGCAGATGCGCTACCAGGCTGCGCTACGCCCCGGATGCGTCGGAGGCCCTGCAATATGGGCGTTTCGGGATTTCCGCAAACCTGAACGCGCGGTTCAGCCGTGGCGGGACATCAGCTTGAAGATGCCCGAGGCGCGGACCACGTCCACCCCGCGCGAGCGGGCGACCCCCTCGGCGAACGCCACGTCCTTGGCCGCCCGGGTCATCCTGGCCTCGCCGACCACCCACTCGCCCTGCCGGGCCATGTGCAGGAAGTCGATCGACAGGTGGATGGTGACGCCCACCGCCTTGGTCTTGCGGCCCACGGCCTGGGCCAGCAGGCCGTCCATGAAGGCCGAGAGCATCCCCCCGTGGACCAGGCCGATGCCGTTCGCGTGCCGCGGCAGGGCGTAGAACGCCTGGCCGACGGTCTCGGGATCGCCGCCCACGCGGTGGAAGTACGGGCCGTTGTGGGTCGAGAACGGGCCGCGGAGCTCGGAGCGGACGAAGCCCTCGGGCGGGGCCGGGATCTCCTCGCTCACTTGAAGGCCCGGTGCACGACCTTGTCGCCGGGCAGCAGGCCCAGCTGCGCCGCGCGGCCTCCGGCCAGCTCCAGGACGGCGATCGCCGGCCCGCCCGAAGGCAGCGGCGTCTCGTCCAGCGGCCGGGCGTTGCGGGCGATGGAGACCACCTTCCCGTCGGTCCCGATGTAGATGATGTCGAGCGGGATCAGGGTGTTGCGCATCCAGAAGGCCTGGGGCGCCGACTTCGGGAAGATGAAGAGCATGCCGCGGTCGGCCGCCAGGCTCTTGCGGCACATCAGGCCGTACTCGCGCTCGATGACGCTGTCGGCGATCTCGACCCGGAAGCTGTGGGTCCCGCGCTGGGTGACCAGCTTGAGCGGCTCCAGCGGCGTCAGCTCGGGCTGTCCCTGGCAGGCGGCCGGGTCCATCCGCGGGATCGCGGCCGCCGGGCCCGCGAGGACGAGGCCAGCAAGGAGTGGGACGGCCCCCAGCGCGACGAGGCCGCGTCGGCCGATGGATGCGAAACTCACAGACAGGCTCCGAAGCGTGGCGTTCAGGCCAGACTAGACGCTTCGATCTCGGCCACAACAAGCCCCTTGGGCCCCTCGGCGAACCGCACCATCACGTTCTCGCCCGGCTGGAGGTCCTCCATGCCCGAGCGGCGCAGCGTCTCGATGTGGACGAAGATGTCGCCCGGCTGGCTGTCGCGGATGACGAAGCCGTAGCCTTTGGCGCGGTTGAACCACTTCACCTTGGCCTGCTCCAGCGGCCCCGTGGCCTCCAGCGGGCGCCGGGGCGGCCGGATCGCCGACAGCCCCAGGCCTTCGCGACGGGCGCCGAGCGCGCGTTCGGGCGGCGCGGCGGTGCTCTCGTCCAGATCCACCACCTCGGCCACCTGCCAGCCCTTGGGCCGGCGGACGACGTCGCAGGTGATGAGCGAGCCCTCCAGGCAATGTTCGCGGCCGGAGCTCCTGAGGCTGGTGACGTGCAGCAGCACGTCCTTCAGATCCGTCTGAGCCGGATCGTCGGGCACGATGAAGCCATAGCCCTTGCCCGCGTCGAACCACTTCACGCGGCCGGTGATGCGCACCGGCGCCGGCGCATCCACCTGCTCGAATTCGAAACCAGCCATCCGCCCCTCGGCCCCTAACCCCCGAAACATTCGGCTTGGGCCAACTATAACACTGTTCTCGTAACGGCGATGGCGTCAATGGAGAATCGCCGCGTCACGCGGGGCGCGCGGGATGGATCGAGGGATTCCGGAAGAGGTCGCGTGGCAGGCCCTAGGGGAATCGAACCCCTCTTTTCAGGTTGAAAACCTGACGTCCTAACCGATAGACGAAGGGCCCGCGGGACGCGAGGCGGGCTCTATATCCGCCCTCCCCAACCCTTGCAAGGCCCACCGGACGAATTTCTCCGGAGCGGCGTTCGGCGAAGGCGCAGGCGGCTTTTCCAGGGCCGGAGAGGCCCCGCGGACGCCTCAGTCGAGGACCGCCCGGGGGTCGGCGACGTCCTCGATCTCGAGCTCCACGCCCTCGCGGCCCTGCCAGTCGTCGGGCTTCAGGCGGCCGGCCACGTGGACCGCCCCGCCTTCCTGCAGCAGCCGTCGGCCGGCCTCGGTGTCGGCCATGCGCCAGGCCACCGCCTTGAGCTTCCCGCCCGACGAATCGGTGAGCGTGCAACGGACATGGCCGCCCTTCAGCGCCATCGGCCGTTCGATCCGCATGTCGGCGGCCGCGAAGGTCGGCTCGGGGTTGCCGGGGCCGAACGGCGCCAGCCGCTGGAAGTCGCGCCAGAGCGCCCGGTCGCAGCCGCGGGCGGTCACCAGGGCGTCGATCTCCAGGCCGTCCTCGGCGGCGGCCTGGGCCTGCTCGTCGGCCAGGCGGGCGTTGAGGAAGTCCCGCAGCTCGGGGATCGCATCGGGCCGCACGGACAGCCCCGCGGCCATGGCGTGGCCTCCGCCGGCCAGCAGCAGGCCTTCCTCGAACGCCGCCTGCACCGCGCGGCCGAGGTTCACCCCCGGCTGCGAGCGGCCCGAGCCCTTGCCGACGTTGGCGGCCCGGTCGATCCCAACGACGATGCACGGCTTGCGGTAGCGTTCGCGCAGGCGCCCGGCGACGATGCCGATCACCCCCGGATGCCAGTCGTCCTGCGCCACCAGCAGGCACGGCGCGTCGGCGGCGTTGCTCTCCTGCTCGATGTGGCGGATGGCGGCCTCCATCACCTGGGCCTCCACCTCCTTGCGCGAGGCGTTCAGGCCGTCCAGCTCGGCGGCCAGGGCCGCGGCCTCGTCAGGATCGTCGGTGGAGAGCAGGCGCGCGCCCAGGTCCGAGCGCCCGATGCGCCCGCCGGCGTTGATCCGCGGGCCCAGCAGGAAGCCCACGTGGAAGGTCGAGGCCGCCCCCTGCCCTTTGGCCACCTGCATCAGGGCGGCCAGGCCCGGGTTCTTCCAGCCGGACATCACCTTCAGCCCCTGGGCCGCCAGGGCGCGGTTGAACCCCGTCAGGCGGGTGACGTCGCAGATGGCGCCCATGGCGGCGAGGTCGAGCCAGGCGCGGAGGTCGGGCTCGGGCGCGAGGCCGCGGCGGCGCGCCTCGCGGTTCAGAGCCGCGAGCAGGACGAAGGTGACGCCCGCGGCGGCCAGGTGGCCCTGGCCCGAGACGCAGTCCGGGCGGTTCGGGTTGACCAGCGCGGCGATGGGCGGGATCTCGCCCGGCCGCATCAGGTGGTGGTCGATCACCACCACGGGCAGGCCGATCTCGCCCGCACAGGCCAGGGCGTCGTGCGCGGCTGCGCCGCAGTCCACGGTGACCACCAGCTCGGCGCCCTCGTCCTTCAGGCGGCGGAAGGCGGCTGGCGACGGGCCGTAGCCCTCGGTCAGCCGGTCGGGGACGTAGATGGCGATCTCCAGGCCCATGGCCCGGAACCAGCGCACGAGCAGCGCCGCCGAGGAGGCGCCGTCCACGTCGTAGTCGGCGAAGACCACGATCCGGCGCCTGTTCTCCAGGGCGTCCACCAGGATCTCGGCCGCCCGATCCATGTCGGAGAAGCAGGACGGGTCGGGGAACAGCGCCTTCAGCGTCGGATTGAGGAAGGTTTCCCCTTCCCCCTCCCCCACGCCGCGGGACGCCAAGGCGCGGGCCAGGGGCTCGGACAATCCCAGCGAGAGCTGGTGGCGCCGGGTCAGGTCCGGGCACGCGGCGCGCTCGCGCCACCGCCGGCCCGAGAGCGAGCGGGTGACGCCGAGATATCCGGGGTGGCTGGAGCCGTCCGCCAAGTTCGAGAGCCCTCCGAAGGCGCACTATCGGGCGGCCGGCCGTGAGTCGCCAGCCGCCTGACCGTCGCAGCTACATCGGGCCTGCGTCCAAAGCAGATGGGGTGGATGGCTCCCGCTCACGGCATCTGAGTGCCAGACTTGTGGAAGTTGTCGAACAACCACGAGCGAAGGGAGCCACCCAGATGGAGATTACAACGATCGGCCTGGATCTCGCCAAGAGCGTTTTTCAGGTTCACGCGGTTGACGCCGAGGGGAAGGTCATCGTCCGCAAAGCTCTTCGACGAGCCCAGGTTCTGCCGTTCTTCAAGACCGCGCCGCCCTGCCTGGTGGGGATCGAGGCCTGCGGCACGTCGCACCATTGGGCGCGCGAGCTGAGGCGGCTCGGCCACGAGGTGCGGCTGATGCCGCCGGCTTACGTGAAACCCTACGTGAAGCGCGGCAAGACCGACGCCAACGACGCCGAGGCGATCTGCGAGGCGGTGACGCGGCCGACGATGCGGTTCGTGGCGATCAAGTCCGAGCAGCAGCAGGCGGCCCTGGCGCTGCACCGGACCCGAGATCTGCTGGTCAAGCAGCGCACCCAGCTGGTCAACATGATCCGCGGCCTCCTGGCTGAGTTTGGGATCGAGATGGCGCGCGGCCTGCATCATGCCCTCGACCTAGCCGCACGGGTTGCTCAAGGCGCTGCGCCGGACGTGCCCGAGCTGGCGGCGCGAGTCATCACCGGCCTGGCGGGCCAGATCGGCGATCTGCAGGTCCGTCTCACGGCGCTGGAGAAGGAGCTGCTGACCTGGCATCGGACAAACGAGCTGTCTCAGCGCCTCAGCACCATCCCTGGCGTCGGCCTGATCTCGGCCACGGCGCTTGCCGCCTCAGTCACCGACGCCAGCCGCTTCCGCTCCGGGCGGCAGTTTGCGGCCTCGCTTGGCCTAACACCGCTGCAGAACTCCAGCGGCGGCAAGGAGCGGATGGGGAGGATCTCACGGATGGGCGATCGATATCTGAGACGCCTGCTGGTCGTCGGCATGACCTCGCTCGTGCGCCGTGCACGAACAAGACCGGACTCGGTCGACCCGCGCATCGCTGCGATGCTGGCGCGCAAACCCGCTCGCGTGGTGACGGTGGCCGCGGCCAATCGCACCGCCCGTGTCGCCTGGTCGATCATGGCCCGCGGCGGCGTCTACCGCGCGCCTCAGGGCGTGACCGCCTGACAGATTAGCTGATCGTCGACGACCAGCTTCCGGAGGTTGCGAGCGCGATGTGAAGTGATGGCGAACCGGTCAGACCGGGAGCTGGGACACCCCGCGTAGTGTCCAAGGCGTCGAAGCCTGCAAAGCAGAGTGGGACCCAGCTTGCGGACACCATCAGGGCCAGCAGTCCTTGAAACGACTGCATCAACAGGCCGGACACAAGACTGCACCCGACCCAGCCGCCAAAACATCAAATCGAGCCTTGCAACGCGGGAGCCATCCACACAGGACGCAAGGACCCTCAGGTCGGACGCTTCATCCGCAGTTCGCGCACCGTCTGGCTCGCCGAGTCCATGACGATGGTGTGGGTGTGGACGAAGCCGCCCTGGAAGCGCACGCCGTCCAGCAGGGCGCCCTTGGTCACGCCGGTCGCGGCGAAGATCGCATCGGCGCGGACCATCTCGTGCAGGTCGTACTTCTTGTCGAGGTCGGTGATCCCCACCCGCGCGGCGCGGGCGCGCTCGTCGGCGTTGCGGAACACGAGCCGGCCCTGGAACTGGCCGCCGACGCACTTCAGGGCCGCGCAGGCCAGCACGCCTTCGGGCGCCCCGCCCTGGCCCAGGTAGAGGTCGACGCCGGTCTCGGGATCGGCGGTGTTCATCACGCCGGCCACGTCGCCGTCGGTGATGAGATGGATGCGCGCGCCCACCGAACGGACCGAGGCGATGATCTCGGCGTGGCGGGGACGGTCGAGGACGCAGACCGTGATCTCCTCGGCGCCGACGCCCTTGGCCTTGGCCAGCGCCTGGACGTTGTCGGCGGGCGAGGCGTCCAGGTCGATGATCCCGGCGGGGTAGCCCGGACCGCAGGCGATCTTGTCCATGTAGGTGTCGGGGGCGTTCAGCAGCGTGCCCTTGGGCGCCCAGGCCATCACGGCCAGCGCGTTGGCCATCGCCTTGGCCGTCAGGGTGGTGCCTTCCAGCGGATCGAGGGCGATGTCGATCTTCGCGCCCTTCCCGCGGCCCACCTTCTCGCCGATGTAGAGCATCGGCGCCTCGTCGCGCTCGCCCTCGCCGATGACGATCTCGCCCTCGATGTCGAGGTCGTTCAGCGCCGTGCGCATGGCGTCGACGGCGGCCTGGTCGGCGGCCTTCTCGTCCCCGCGGCCGGCCAGCTTCCAGGCGGCGATGGCGGCGATCTCGGTCACCCGGGCCGCGTCCAGCACCAGACCGCGGTCAAGACCTTGCGAACTCATTCCTATGCGTCTCCAGCCCCGCGCCCTCGGCGCGTCAGTCTCAATGTCAGATGCGCGCGATGCGCAACATCCTGGGTTTGTCCAGCACGGCGGAAAGCCCTGCGATGCGCTCGATCGCGGCGGCGAGCACCGATTCCGCTACAGCGTGGGTTGTCAGAACGATCGGAACCCCGTCCGCGTTCTCCACCGGCTTCTGCAGGAAGCTCTCGATCGACACGCCCGCCTCGGCCAGGGTCTCGGACACGGCGGCGATCACCCCCGGCTCGTCCTTCACCAGGAAGCGGACATAGGCGCGGCTGAGGCTGCGCGAGGGGTCCACCGGCTCGAACGGGCGCAGCGTGCCGGCCGGCGCCTGGAACACGGGGCGCACGGCCCCCGCCATGACGTCGGCGATGTCGGCGGCGACGGCCGCCGCGGTCGGGCCCGCGCCGGCGCCCGGGCCCTGGACGAAGATCCGCCCGACCCGCGCGCCCTCGATGAACAGCGCGTTCAGCGCCCCGCCCGCCTGGGCCAGCGGATGGTTCAGCGGCGCGAGCGAGGGATGCACCCGCACCAGCACGCCCTCCTCGGAACGGTCGGCCGAGGCGACCAGCTTGATCCGGTAGCCGAGGTCCTTGGCCATGCGGATGTCGAGCAGCTCGACCTGCGCGATGCCCTCCACCTCGGCGGCGGCGTAGTTCGGCGCGCAGCCGAACGCCAGGGCGGCCAGGATGCTGATCTTGTGGGCGGCGTCGAAGCCGCCGATGTCCATGGTGGGGTCGGCCTCGGCGTAGCCCAGCCGCTGGGCCTCGGCCAGCACCTCGGCGAACGAGCGGCCCGAGGCCTCCATCTCGGTCAGGATGTAGTTGCAGGTGCCGTTGAGGATGCCGGCCACCGACTTGATGTCGTCGCCGACCAGGGCCTCGCGGACCATCTTCACCGCCGGCGTGCCGCCCATGACGGCGGCCTCGAACAGCAGCGGCGCGCCCTTGGATTCGGCCAGGGCGGCGAGTTCTGCGCCATGCTCGGCGACCAGGGCCTTGTTGGCCGTGACCACCGGCTTGCCGGCGGCGAGCGCCGCCTCGACCGCGGCCTTGGCGGGCCCGTCCGAGCCGCCGATCAGCTCGACGAAGATGTCGGTCTCGGGCGACTGGGCCAGGGCGACGGGGTCGTCGAACCACGGCAGGTTCGAGATGTCGAACGGCCGCGGGCGCGAGCGCGAGCGGGCCGAGACGCCGCTGACCACCGCCCGGCCGCCCGCGGGGGCGAAGCCGGGATGCTCGGCCAGGAACGTCAGCAGCCCCGCGCCTACGGTGCCCAGGCCCGCGACTCCGATGCGCCAGGTCCTGTCCGTCATTGCGCCGCCATGGTGTTGTGGGCCCGCCCGAGGATCTCGTCCGCGTTGGCCAGGAACTTCTTCACGTTGCGGGCCGCCTGGCGGATCCGCTGCTCGTTCTCCACGAGGCCGATGCGCACATAGCCCTCGCCGTACTCGCCGAAGGCGATGCCCGGGGCGACGGCGACGCCGGCTTCCTCGACCAGGAGCTTGGAGAACAGCATGGAGCCGGCTTCCTTATATTGCTCCGGCAGCGGCGCCCAGGCGAACATCGAGGCCGGCGGCGCGGGGATGTCCCAGCCGGCGCGGCGCATGGACTCCACCAGGCAGTCCCGGCGGCCCTTGTAGATCTGGCGGATCTCCTCGACGCAGTCCTGCGGCCCGTTCAGCGCCGCGGCGGCGGCCACCTGGATGGGCGTGTAGGCGCCGTAGTCGAGGTACGACTTCACCCGCGCGAGCGCCGCGCACATCCGCTCGTTGCCCACCACCATGCCCACACGCCAGCCGGCCATGGCGTAGGTCTTGGACAGCGAGTTGACCTCGACGGCGATGTCCTTCGCGCCCTCGACCTGCAGGATCGACGGCGGCGGGTTGTTCTCGAAGTAGATCTCGGAATAGGCGATGTCCGACAGTACGAGCATGTCGTGCTTCTTCGCCAGCGAGATGACCTCGCGGTAGAAGTCGAGGTCCACCCACTGGGCGGTCGGGTTCGACGGGTAGCTGACGATCAGCACGCTCGGCGGCGGGGCCGAGTGCTTCACCGCCCGGCTGATGCCCGACAGGTATTCCTCGGGGCTGCCGGCCGGCACGTGGCGGATCACCCCGCCGGCCATGATGAAGCCGTAGGCGTGGATCGGATAGGCCGGGTTCGGGCAGACGATCACGTCGCCGGGGGCGGTCAGCGCCTGGGCGAGGTTGGCGAAGCCCTCCTTCGAGCCCAGGGTGGCGATCACCTCGGTGTCGGGGTTCAGCTTCACGCCGAAGCGGCGGCCGTAATAGCCGGCCATGGCCTTGCGCAGGCCGGGAATGCCCTTCGAGGCCGAATAGCGGCCGGCCTTGGGGTGCCGGGCCGTCTCGATCAGCTTCTCGACGATGTGCTTGGGGGTCGGCATGTCGGGATTGCCCATGCCGAAATCGATGATGTCGACGCCCTGGCCGCGCAGGCGGGCCTTGATGCGGTTGACCTCCTCGAAGACGTAGGGAGGGAGGCGTCGGATCCGGTGGAACTCGGGGGTCATGTTCAGGGAGCTCTCGCCGCGCTTGCCCGGCGCGGCCTCAAGGTGAGCTGAGGGTCAGGCATCGATAGACTCCGGGCCGGAGTCCGCCAAGCCGGGTTTCTGTGATTTTGCGCCTCCGACCGCGCCTCAGCGGGGCGGAGGCGGGGTAGCTCGCTCCCGGAGCTCGCGGGCGAAGGCGTCCGAATCCCGGTCGGTCGCCGGCTCCAGCTCGGGGCCCGCGTCGCGCCGGGCGCGGTCGGCGAAGGCCTGGGTGTCGCCGAGCGTCCAGGTTTCGGGCGCCGTCTCGGCGATCAGCCGCGCGCCGGCCGCCTTCACGGCCTCGGCCTCGCGACCGTAGAGCCCCACGGGACGCAGGTCGGTGGGCGGGGCCGGGATCTCGGAGAACCTGGGATAGTCCCGGTTCGTGCGGGTCAGGCGCGCCACGTCGGCCGCCACCGGCGAGGCCGGATCGACCTTGGCGTCCACCAGGGGATTGCCGATGCAGCCGGTCAGCACGAGGCCGGCCGCGCCGACCGCCAGGAGCTTGGCGGCGTTACGGGCGTTCCGAAAAGGCGGGCGCGGCGCATTCATCTCTGTCACGCTCTTATGCGATGATCGCCAAAGGCGGAAGAGCGTGCGATCTCTTTCGGCGACGAGGAAACGCGGATGAGCGAACAGACCCTTCCGAAGGGCGCCAAGGGCAAGACAGCCAAGCCGGCCCAGAAGCCGCCGCTCCCCGAGGAGCCCCTCGCCGCCATCGACCCCTCGCCCGCCTCCGCCGGACCCGCCGCGCCGGCCTTCGACGCCGCCCAGGGCGCCATCGCCGAGATGGCGCTGCGCCAGGCCGACCGCCCGTCCGGCCTCTCCCCCGACCCGTTCCACGTGGCCCCCGCCCTGACCGAGGTGATGGGCCGCCTGGCCGCCCAGCCCGACCGGCTGATGCGCGCCCAGGCCGACCTCTTCGCGCGCTATCTCGAGCTCTGGCAGTCGGCCGCCCGGCGGATGGCCGGCGAGACCGTCGAGCCGGTGGCCCAGCCCGCCAAGGGCGACAAGCGCTTCGCCGACCCCGACTGGACCGAGAATCCGGTCTTCGACATCATCAAGCAGTCGTACCTGCTCACCTCGGGCTGGCTGAACGGCCTCGTCGCCGACGTGGAAGGCGTCGACCCGATGGAGAAGCGCCGGGTCGAGTTCTTCATGAAGATGCTCACCGACGCCTTCTCGCCGTCGAACTTCCTGGCCTCCAACCCGGCGGCGCTGAAGGAGGTGATGGCCACCCACGGCGAGAGTCTGGTGCGGGGGATGGAGAATTTCGCCGCCGACTTGCAGCGCGGCGGCGGCCAGCTCTCGATCGCCCAGACCGACTACGACCGGTTCCGGATCGGAGAGAACGTGGCGACGGCGCCTGGAAAGGTCGTCTTCCGCAACGATATCATCGAGTTGATCCAGTATTCTCCCGCGACGGAGCAGGTCTTCGAGATCCCGCTGGTGATCTTCCCGCCCTGGATCAACAAGTTCTACATCCTCGACCTGCGGCCGGAGAACTCGATGATCCGCTGGCTGGTCGGCCAGGGGATCACGGTCTTCGTCGCCTCCTGGGTCAATCCCACGCCCGAGCTCTCCACGCGCACCTTCGAGGACTACATGCGCGAGGGGATCTACGCCGGCGCCGCCGCGGCCATGGAGCAGTGCGGCACGCCGCACGTGAACGCGGTCGGCTACTGCATCGGCGGCACCCTGCTCTCGGCCGCCCTCGCCCACATGGCCGCCAAGGGCGTACAGCCGGTCGCCTCGGCCACCTTCTTCGCGGCCCAGCAGGATTTCTCCGAGGCCGGCGACCTCCTGCTGTTCACCAACGAGAACTGGCTGAAGACGCTCGAGCAGAAGATGGACGAGGGCGGCGGCGTGCTCTCGGGCCAGGCCATGGCCGACACCTTCAACGCCCTGCGCGCCAACGACCTGATCTGGTCGTTCTTCGTGAACAACTACCTGCTTGGCAAGGAGCCCAAGCCGTTCGACCTGCTGTTCTGGAACTCGGACCAGACACGCATGCCGAAGACCCTGCACCTCTTCTACCTGCGCAAGTTCTACGGCGAGAACGCGCTGGCGAAGGGCGAGCTCGTGCTGGACGGGGTCAAGCTGAACCTCGGCGACGTGAAGGTCCCGGTCTATGTCCAGTCCTCGAGGGAGGACCACATCGCCCCGGCCCGCTCGGTGTTCAAGGGCGCCCGGCTGTTCGGCGGCCCGGTGACCTTCACCCTGGCCGGCTCGGGCCACATCGCCGGGGTCATCAACGCTCCGGCGGCCAACAAGTACCAGCACTGGACGTGCGACCGCCTGCCCGGGACTCTCGAGGAATGGCAGGCCGAGGCCAAGGAGGCGCCCGGCTCGTGGTGGCCGCACTGGGCCGAGTGGCTGAAGGCCCGCTCAGGCAAGATGGTCCCGGCCCGCGATCCGGCGAACGGCAAGCTCAAGCCGATCTGCGACGCCCCCGGGGAGTACGTGAAGGTCCGCAGCTAGGCGCTCCGACGCCCTTCCCGGCGGCGCCGTAACGTACGTTACTAACGTTTAATGCACGCTACCTTGCGTCGCACGCTACCTGTCGGTACACCAGAGCTCGGAAGGAGCTCCGTCGTGCCGGAAGCCATCGAAATCCAGCTGAAGAAGGGGGCGCTCGAACTCTGCGTTCTGGCCCTGCTGCATCAGCACGACAGCTACGCCTACGAGATCGCCAGCCGCCTGTCCGACACCATCGGCATGGGCGAAGGCACCATCTATCCGCTGATGCGGCGGCTGCAGTCGGACGGGCTCGTCGAGACCTACCTCATCGAGAGCTCGTCGGGACCGCCGCGCAAGTACTACCGGCTGACCGAGGCCGGGAAGCGCAGCTTCGCTTCGCAGCAGGCGGCCTGGAAGTCGTTCTCCGGGGCCGTCGACGACATCCTTGGAGGGGCGCAATGACACGCCAGGCTTTCATCGCCCGGCTGCGGGAGGGCCTGCGCGGCCTGCCCCCGCAGGCGGTGGCCGATATCGTCGCCGACTACGAGACCCACTTCACCGAGGGCGAGGCCGCCGGCCGCACCGAGGCCGAGGTGGCCGCGGCCCTGGGCGACCCTGACCGGCTGGCCCGGGAACTGCGGGCCGAGGCCACCCTCGCCCGCTGGCGCGAGGAGCGCAGCCCCTCGTCGGCCGCGGCGGCGATCTTCGCCGTGCTGGGCCTGGGCGCGATCGACATCCTCATCCTGCTGCCGATCCTCATGGGGATCGGCGGGGCGCTGTTCGGTCTCTACATCGCCGCCATCGCGGGCTTCTTCGCCGGCGGGGTGGTGTTCGCCGCCGCGCCGTTCGTCGATCCGCCCGGCGGACCGGTGGCCGGCGTCCTGGCCGGCATCGGCATCATGGCCGGATCGGCCTCGGTCGGCGCGGTGCTGACCCTGGTCACGATCGGCCTCATCAACGCGCTCGTCTGGTACGGCCGGCTCCACTACCGCCTGCTGAAGCCGGCGCTCGAGCCCCAGGCCTAAGGAGGAAGGTCCATGATCCGCGTCCTCATCCTGATCGCCGTGTCGGGCTTCGTGCTCGCCCTGGTCACCCTCTCCGCCGCCGTCGCCATCGGCGGGCCGGACGCCATCGCCCGTGGCGGCTGGTACTTCGGCTCCCGCGACTGGGGCTCGCACCATCGCTTCGACTGGGATCCCGAGTTCGACCTCGAGGACGGCCCCGCCCCCGGCCCGCAGGCCACCCGCACCCTGGCCTGGACCGGCGAGCGGACCCTGCGCGTCCGGGTGCCCGCGGAGGTCCGCTACGTCCAGGGCGAAGGCCCCGGCACGGTCACCATCACCGGCCCCTCGCGGACCGTGGAGCGGGTCGTGATCGAGGACGGCGCCATCCGGCTGAACCGCCAGCACTGGATCAACCGGCGCCTGACGATCGTGGTCACCGCCCCCGGCGTCCAGCGCTTCGACCTGGCCGGCGCGACCCGGCTGATCCTCGACGACTACCGCCAGGACGAGCTGACCCTGAACCTATCCGGCGCCTCGGACGTGCGCGCCACGGGCGAGACGGGCGAACTCGACGTCGACATCTCCGGCGCGGGCAACGCCGACCTCGGCCAGCTGAAGACCCGGGACGCGCGGGTCGAGATCTCGGGCGCAGGCCACGCGCGGATCGCGCCCACCGGCCGGGCCGACCTCGAGATCTCCGGCATGGGCAACATCACCCTCGTCACCGAGCCGGCCGAGATCGAGACCGACATCTCGGGCGCCGGGACGATCCAGCGGGCGAAGCCGCAGGTCGAGCCCGCCCAGCCCAAGACCAGGACCTGAGCCTTTCCCCGCAGACTGATCCCCAAGCCAGTTTGCGCTTCCTCGGGCCCGCGCTCCCCCGCGGGCCCGCTTCTTTTGCGCCGCGTCAGGCCGGGACGAACCTCAGCGCCAGGCCGTTGTTGCAGTAGCGCAGCCCCGTCGGCCTGGGCCCGTCGTCGAAGACGTGGCCCTGGTGGCCCAGGCAGCGGGCGCAGTGATACTCGGTGCGGGGAATGCCGATCCGGTAGTCGGTCTTGGTGGCCACCGCGCCCGGCATGGCGCGGTAGAAGCTGGGCCAGCCGGTGCCGCTCTCGAACTTCCAGTCCGACTTGAACAGCGGCAGGCCGCAGCCGGCGCACTGGTACGCGCCCTTGCGCTTCTCACGGTTCAGGGGGCTGGAGCCCGGGCGCTCGGTGTCCTCGTGGCGGAGCACGCGGTAGGCCGGGCCCGGAAGCCTGCGCTTCCACTCGGCGTCGGTGAGCCTGCGGAACGGCGAGTCGGCCCAGGCGTCGGCCGCCCCGGCCGAGCCCGGCGTCACGCCGATGGCGACGAGGGAGGCCCCCAGCAGGAAGCCGCGGCGATCGACATTCGCGCTCATGCCCCGATTACGTGGCCCAGGCGCGTCCGGATGCAAGCGCTACAGGCCCGCGCCTTCGTCGAGGCCCAGCATCAGATTGAGGTTCTGCACCGCCGCTCCCGAGGCGCCCTTCCCCAGGTTGTCGAGGATGGCGACCAGCCGGGCCTGCCCGCGCACCGCCTGGCCGAACACGAACAGGCGCATCCGGTTCGTGCCGTTCAGCGCTTCGGGGTCCAGCGCACGGACATAGCCCGCCGCGCCGGCGCGTTCCTTCTGCAGGGCCAGGCACTCGTCCCAGTCGGCCACCTCGACGAAGGCTTCGCCGGCGTAGGCCCTGACGAGCGCATCGTGCAGGTCGCGCGGCGTGGGCTTGCCGGCGACGGCCCAGAGCTGCAGCGGAACCTCCACCAGCATCCCCTGGGCGTAGCGGCCCACCGAGGGGGCGAACAGCGGGGCGTGGTAGAGGCCGGCGTAGGCCTGCATCTCGGGCAGGTGCTTGTGCGCCAGGGGAAGGCCGTAGGCGCGGAAGGCGTCGTTGGTCCCCTCGGGCGGCGCCTGGCCCTCGAACTCCTCGATCAGCCCCTTGCCGCCTCCGGAGTAGCCGGAGATGGCGTTGACGGTGAACGGGAAGTCGTGCGGCACGAGGCGCGCCTCGACCAGGGGCCGGACGAGGCCGATGAAGCCGGTCGGATAGCAGCCCGGATTGGCCACGCGCTTCGAGGCGCGGATGGCCTCGCGATGGCCGGGCGCCAGCTCGGGGAAGCCGTAGGTCCAGCCCGGCGCCACGCGGTGCGCGGTCGAGGCGTCCACCACGCGGACCTTGTCCGAGGTGATCATCGCCACGGCTTCCTTCGCCGCATCGTCCGGCAGGCACAGCACGACGGCGTCGGCGGCGTTCAGCAGCTCGGCCCGGGCGGCCGGGTCCTTGCGGCGCGCCGGGTCGATCGAGAGCAGCGTAAGGTCGCGGCGGCCTTCCAGCCGCTGGCGGATCTGCAGGCCGGTCGTGCCGGCCTCGCCGTCGATGAACACTGTGTGGGCCATGTGCGGCTCCGGATAAGAGAAGGGGCGCTCCGGTCTCCCGAAGCGCCCCGTCCGTAAACGCGAACTTGCTCGCGCGCGGTTAGCGCTTCGAGAACTGGAAGCTGCGGCGGGCCTTGGCCTTGCCGTACTTCTTCCGCTCGACGACGCGCGGGTCGCGGGTCAGGAAGCCGTGCGGCTTCAGGACGGCGCGCAGGCCCGGCTCGTAGTAGGTCAGCGCCTTGGCGATGCCGTGGCGCACGGCGCCGGCCTGACCGGACAGGCCCGAGCCTTCCACGGTCACGTCGACGTCGAACTGGCCGAGGCGGTCGGCGACCTGCAGCGGCTGGGCGATCATCATCCGCAGCACCGGGCGGGCGAAGTAGACCTCCTGGTCGCGGCCGTTGATGGTGACCTTGCCCTTGCCGGGCTTGATCCACACGCGGGCGACGGCGTTCTTCCGCTTGCCGGTGGCGTAGGCGCGGCCCTGAGCGTCGATCTTGGGTTCGCGGACGACGGCTTCTTCCTGGGTGCCGAGGCCCTTCAGGGCGTCGAAGCCGGTGGCTTCGGTCGTGGTGGCTTCGCTCATTACGCGCTCCGCACGTTCTTGGCGTTCAGCTCGGCGAACGCGATGGTCTCGGGGTTCTGGGCCGCATGCGGATGCTCCTCGCCCGTGTAGATGCGCAGGTGCGTCATCTGCTTGCGGGCCAGCGGGCTTTCCTTGGGCAGCATGCGCTCGACGGCCTTCTCCAGGACCCGCTCGGGGTACTTGCCCTCGAGGATCTGGCCGGCGGTGCGCTGCTTCACGCCGCCCGGATGGCCGGTGTGCCAGTAGAAGATCTTGTCCGACAGCTTCTTGCCGGTGAACTTCACCTTGTCGGCGTTCACGACGACGACGAAGTCGCCGCAGTCGACGTGCGGGGTGTAGTCGGGCCGATGCTTGCCGCGAAGACGCATGGCGATGAACGACGCGAGACGGCCGACGACGGCGTCCTTGGCGTCGATCACGATCCACTTCTTCTCGACCTCGGCGGGCTTCAGCGAAGCCGTCGTAGCCTTCAACATGGTGCGATCCGTATGAACTTGGGCAGGAGCGCGAACGTGCGCTCCCGACGTGAGGCGCGGCATATGCCGGGGGAAACGCCGGCTGTCAACACTCCCGGTTTGCGAGTGCGCGGAAGAAAAGCCGTTAATTCAATAACTTAACGTATGCGGTAGCGAGATACCGCGATTTTCTGCGCCTCAGACCCGCCGCACGCGCCAGGCGAACGCCGTCGCGAGCGCCAGGACCACCGCCGCGGCGACCTGGTGGGCGATGCCGAGCGCCAGCGGGACCTGGGCCATCAGGGTCGCCACCCCCAGGCAGGCCTGCAGGACCACGGCGGCGGCGACGCCGACCGCCAGCAGCTTGGAATCCCGCGCCAGATAGTTCGAGCGCCAGGCCGACCAGCCGACGGCGATCGCCACCCCGGTCAGCAGGTAGGCGGCGAGACGGTGATGCAGCTGCACCGCCCCCTGGCTATGGGCCAGCGTCCCCCACAGGGTGGTGGCGGCGTAGTCCTCGGGCACGAGCCGCCCGTTCATCAGCGGAAAGTCGTTGTAGACGAGCCCCGCGTGGTTGCCCGCGACCAGGGCGCCCAGCAGGATCTGGACGTAGATCAGCGCCATCAGCCAGGCGGCGCGCCGGCCCCAGGGGCTGGGCAGCGTCTGCCGCGCCCCGCCCGACCAGGCGTCCAGCGCCGTCCAGACCAGGGCGGCCAGCAGGGCGAAGGCGAGTCCCAGGTGGACCATCAGCCGCTCGGGCGCGACATAGACCCGCTCCGACAGGCCGCTCGCCACCATCCACCAGCCGACCACTCCCTGCAGCGCCCCCAGCAGGAAGATGCCGGCGAGCCGCAGGAACAGCCGCTTCGGGATCTCGCGACGGATCGCGAACCAGACGAAGGGGACGAAGAAGACGAGGCCGGTCAGCCGCCCCAGGAACCGGTGTCCCCATTCCCACCAGTAGATCTCCTGGAACTGCGGAAGGCTCATGCCCCGGTTGATCTGCTGGTACTGCGGGATCGCCTGGTAGCGGGCGAACTCGGCCTGCCAGGCCGCATCGCTCAGCGGCGGGATGACCCCCGTCACCGGCTTCCATTCGGTGATCGACAGGCCCGAGCCCGTCAGCCGGGTCGCCCCGCCCACCACCACCATGGCGAGGACCAGGAAGGCCACCCCCCACAGCCAGACGGCGACGGACTTGGAACGGTCGGAACGCAGGAATGAAGTCATGGGCACGCGGTGGCGCAGCTTGGGGGCCGAACTTGGGCGCCGTGTTTATCGGTCTTACGCGACGAGCGCGACCCCGCTATCACCGGCCTCATGTCCGCGCGCGTCCGCAAACTCATCGGCCTCTTCGCCATCCTGGGGTTCCTGGCGCTCTATGTCGTGGCCGCCGTGTTCGTCGGCGAGCGCATTCCCGAGCGCTGGTGGGCCCAGCTGCCCTACTACGCCGTCGTCGGCTTCTGCTGGTGGCTGCCGCTCGCGCCCTTGTTTCGCTGGATGAGCCGCGGGCGGTGATTTCGGGATTGCCGCGCGAGCGCGAGCCCGCCTATAAGGCCCGCCTCGCCGACCGGCCGGCGGAGCGTAGCGCAGCCTGGTAGCGCACTTGACTGGGGGTCAAGGGGTCGTGGGTTCGAATCCCGCCGCTCCGACCATCGGCCGGCGGCGAGCAATCTCCCGCAGATGAGATGAAGACGACGGCGGCCCCGTCAGGCCGCCGCCGGGCTCAGTGGACGCCGATGCGTCCCAGGGCCTTGAGGTGCCGCTCGACCATCGGCAGGCCGCCCAGGGCCACGGAACGGAGCTGCGGATTGTCGCCGTGCTCGGCGTAGCCCTTGTGCAGCGCCACGGTCTCCTGGTGGGCCATCCGCTGCTGGTCGAGGTACATCTTGTCGAAGTCGTCGTCGGGCGCGTCCTGCAGGTGCTTCAGCATCCCGGCGCGGCGGTCGTCGAGCTCCATCGTCGGGGCGGCGCCCGGCAGGGCGTCGGTCACCTCGCGGCTGCGCAGGGCCGAACGCATCTGGTGCATGGCCGTGGTGTGGTGCTCGACCATCATCTCGCCGAACATCCGCACGTCGTCCGAGCGCGCCCGCTGCATGGCCAGGCGTCCGGCCTCGACTTCGTAGAGGTCGCCCATGCAGGCGTTGGCGATGAAGGCCTCGGTGTTGTGCGAGCCGGCGGTGGAGGCCGAGGCCATGCCGACCATCCCGCCCACCATGTCCTGGGCCTTGTCGGCGAGCCCCTTCAGGCCGCCGCGTTCCTTGTCGTCGGACATCCTCGCCTCCTTCACGCGATCCGGGCCACGCCGTCGCCGGCGCCGGCCCGCCAGTAGCCGAGCTCGGCGTGCGGTCCCTCGGTGCGGAGCGGCGCCACGGGATGCTCGCCCTCGGGCTCGAAACGGTATTCGCCGCCGAACTCCTCGCGGTGGCGCTCGATGACCTGCTCGCTCGGCGCGCCGCCGGCGTTCACCTGGGCCTGGTAGGCGAAGTAGCGGTGCCCCTCGGGCAGCTCCTCGACCGGAAGGAATTCGGAGTCCCAGGCGGTCAGGTCGACCTGCCGCGAGACGACTTCGCGCAGATAGGCCTTGTTCTCCTCGAAAGTCATGGGCGCCTCGTAGCCGGCCCCGATCAGCTCGGCGGCGTCCTTGCCCTCGACCTCCTCCAGCGCCCGGGCGGCGATCCGCAGGTGCTCGATCTCCATGGACAGGTGCAGCTCCCACAGCGCCTTGATGCGCGGGTCGACCTCGGTCTCGAAGCAGGACCAGTAGAGCCAGCACTCGTGGTTCTCGTGCAGCACCCAGTTGGTCAGCCAGCTCACCGTGGGGTCGAGGCAGGACTCGTAGTGGCTGACGTGCTGCTCCTCGATCTGGGCGATCTCCAGGTAGAGCGCGCGGGCCAGGGGGTCGGTGGGCCGGTTCCCGACGGTCATGTAGTAGTTCATCGTCTGCTGCTCGGCAGAGACCAGCGTCATGGCGTTCAGGATCGACTGCCGGTGGGCCGCCTGGACCGTCATCGGCCGGCGGATGTCGTCGCGCGGGTCGCGGTGCTCGAAGATGGTCGGGCGGCCGGGCGTGATCTCGGTGTAGTCGCCGGTGATCTCCTCGGCCCGGCGGCCGTTGCCCATCAGGTCCATGAGGTTGGCGTAGCGGTAGAGGTGGTCGAAGTCCTCCAGCAGGCCGAACTCGTAGACCTGCTTCAGGTAGGGGTCGGGCTCATGGCGGGCGAGCCAGGCGGTCAGGTCCACCGCCACCTGCTCATAGCCGATGGTCACCTCGATGGCGTTCTCCTGCTTCTCGCCGGGGATCAGCCAGTTCACCGCCTTCTGCTGCTGCTGCTCGACGCGGCGCACGCGCTGCAGCCGCTGCTTCATCTCCACGTCGGCGAGGTTGCGGTTGAAGTTGTGCGAGAACATCGCCGCCTCGACCTCGACGCCGTTCATCAGGATGACCCGGCAGCGGGTGTAGGGGTGGACGTCGCGGGTGTCGTAGGGCTGGACGTTCAGCTCGGACCAGTTGCGAAGCTGACGTTCGAGCGGAATGCCGCGCTCGTTGAGCGGGTTGAATGCCATGGCGATCTCCCTGGGATGACCCCAAGGCAAACCGGCCGGGCGGCTTCACGGTTGCGTTCCGCGCGATGACTTAAAGTTGCAGAGCTTAGCCTTTGAGCAGGTCGTCCAGGCGACGCTTGGCGGCCTCGAGATCGCGCAGGGCGGTCAACAGGGCGTCGGTGTCGCCGCGGGCCGCGGGTGACCCGGCCGACGGCGCGGGCGGCGCGGCGGCGGACATACCCTCCCCCGCCGCGACGAGGCGCTTCAGCCCCTGCTCGCGGTGCAGCTTCTGGACGCCCTTGATGGTGTAGCCTTCGTCGTGCAGCAGGCGGCGCACCCCGCGCAGCACGGCGATGTCGGCGGGTCGGTAGAACCGCCGCCCGCCCGCCCGTTTCATGGGCCGGATGAAGGCGAACTTGGTCTCCCAGAACCGCAGGACATGCTGCGGCACGTTCAGCTCTTCGGCCGCTTCCGAGATGGTGCGGAAGGCGTCCGGGCCCTTGGCCACGGCCTAAGGCGCCCTCACCGCGACAGCGCCTGGTCGACCCGCGCCTTCATCACCTGCGAGGCGCGGAAGCCGATCACGCGGCGCGGTTCGATGGCGGCGGGCTCGCCGGTCTTGGGATTGCGGCCCATGCGGGCGCGCTTGGAGCGGACCTGGAAGACGCCGAAGCCCGAGAGCTTCACCTGCTCGCCCCGCTCGAGGGCCTGGCACATCAGTTCGAGGACCCGTTCGACGAGTTCCGCGCAGTCCTGGCGGGTGAGGCCCACCTGCTCGTGGACCGCCTCGCAGAGGTCGGCCCGGGTGACCGTCGCCCCCTTCATCCTTGCGCTGACCCCCGACGAGACATCGTTCATGGACCTTGATTGTCCTATCGGCTCAAAGACTTCAAGTCACGCTTTGCGGGCGGTGGTTAAGCGCTAGAGGCGCAGGACGCACGCCCCCCAGGTCAGGCCGCCGCCCATCGCCTCCAGAAGCAGCAGCTGCCCCGGCTTGATTCGCCCGTCCTGCACGCCTTGGTCGAGCGCCAGCGGGATCGAGGCCGCCGAGGTGTTGGCGTGCTCGGCCACGGTCGAGATGACCTTGGTCTCGTCGATGCCCAGGCGCCTGGCGACGCCCTCCAGGATGCGCTGGTTGGCCTGGTGCGGGATGAACCAGTCCACGGCCGAGACCTCGACGCCGGCGTCGGCGGCCGCGGCGACCACCGCCTCGGAGATGTTCACCACCGCGTGGCGGAAGACCTGGTTGCCCTGCATCCGCAGGTAGCCCGTCGTGCGGGTCGTGGAGACGCCGCCGTCCACGTAGAGCAGGTCCTGCTTGGTCCCGTCGGCGCGCAGGGCGAAGCCCAGGAGTCCGCGGTCGGCGACCGCCCCCTCGCCCTCGCCCGGCTCCAGCACGACCGCCCCGGCGCCGTCGCCGAACAGCACGCAGGTGCCCCGGTCGGTCCAGTCCATCAGGCGGGTCATGCACTCGGCGCCGATGACCAGTGCGCACTTGGCCCGGCGGCGGGCCACGAAGCCGTCGGCCACGGAGAGCGCGTAGACGAAGCCCGAGCAGACCGCCTGCACGTCAAAGGCGATGCCGACAGGCGCGCCCAGCTTGCGCTGGACGATGGCGGCGGTGGCCGGGAAGGTCAGGTCGGGCGTGGTGGTGGCCACCACAATGAGGTCGACGTCGTCGGGCGATCGGCCCGCGGCGGCCAGGGCGCGCCGGGCGGCCTCGACGGCCAGGTCGGAGACCGGCTGGTCGTCCTCGGCCTGGCGGCGCTGGCGGATGCCGGTCCGCTCGCGGATCCACTCGTCGGAGGTCTCGACGATCTTGGCCAGGTCGTCGTTCGTGACGATCCGTTCCGGCAGATAGCCGCCGACGCCGGTGACGACGCTACGCAGGACCTTGGGCACTCAGGCGGCTCCATCGGCAGGCGAAGGCGCCGCAGGGGAAAGCGCGGCGGGAAGCCGCCTCATATTCCGTTCGATCTCCGAGGCAAACCCGCTTTGCGCCACATCGGCGGCCGCGCGGATGGCCTTGGCGAACTCGCGGTCGCCTGCGCCGCCGTGGCACTTGAGCACCAAGCCGTTCAGGCCCAGCAGGGGCGCGGCCGGCGGCGGGCTCATCCGCTCGCGGAAGCGCAGCAACGAGGGTCGGGCCAGCAGCGCGCCGAGGCTGGAGAACGGACCGGCGGTCAGGGCCGCGCGCAGCTCGCCGTACATGAACCGGGCGGCGCCCTCCATGGCCTTCAGCGCCACGTTGCCGGTGAAGCCGTCGGTGACGACCACGTCCACCGAGCCCTTGGTCAGGTCGTCGCCCTCGACGAAGCCGCGGTACTCCAGGTCGAAGCCGCCTTCGCGCAGGATGCGGTTGGCCTCGCGGACCTCCTCGTGGCCCTTCATCTCCTCCGACCCGACGTTCAGCAGGCCGACGGTGGGCTTGGCGACGCCGTGGGCGGCGCGGTGATAGGCCTCGCCCATGATGGCGAACTCGACCAGGCGCTCGGCGTCGCAGTCGACGTTGGCGCCGACGTCCAGGAAGGTGGTCACCCCCTTGGCGTGGGGGATCGAGGCCACGAGGGCCGGCCGGTCCAGGTCGGCGCTCATGCGCAGGATCAGCTTGGAGATCGCCATCAGGGCGCCGGTGTTGCCGGCCGAGACCGCGACGTGCGCGTCACCCTCGCGGATGGCCTCCACGGCGCCCCACATCGAGGTGCCCTTGCCGCGGCGCAGCGCCTGGGCGGGCTTCTCGTCCATGCCGATGACGCGGTCGGCGTGGCGCACCTCGGTCCGCTCGGCGAGCCCGGCGCAGCGCGCGACCTCGGCGCGCACCGCGGCCTCGTCCCCGTGCAGCAGGAAGCGGACGTGCGGCAGGTCGCGCGCGGCGCGCGCGGCGGCCGGAACCACGACGGACGGTCCGTGATCTCCGCCCATGGCGTCGATCGAAATCACCAGAGATTGGGTCAAGCGGCGCTTTGTCCCTCGGCGGCCTAAGCCGGAATCAACGGGACCATACGCGGCGGCCCCGCATCTGCAAACCTCGCCACCCGGCTAGGAGCCGGGGTCCTTGAGCTTCTTCAGGACCGCGAACGGGGACTCCTCGACGTCCGCCGGCCGGTAGTCGAACTCGGCGCCCGGCTTGCGGGGGAACGGGTCCAGCTCCAGCGACAGGTGCTCGACGACATAGCCGGCCAGATCGATCGAGTCGCCGTCCAGCACGTCGGGCGGATCGTCGGCCTCGAGGTCGAGCTCCATCGCGCCGCTGTCGGCGTCCGGCGCGTTCGGGCTGCCCGCAGGCACGACCCGGGCCAGAATCTCGCCCGACACCGGCTGCTCGAAGGGCTCCAGCGTCACGCCACAGACCTGCTCGACCACGGCGTCGAAGCGTCCGGTGATCTCGGCGCCGTCCAGCCACGGCTTCACGGTCAGCTCGGCGGCGAGCGACGGCAGGCTCCGGAGGCCCAGGCGCCGGGCGATCTCCGTCCGCGCCTCCGCGTCGGGGCCGAGCTCGAGCCGGACGGGCCCGCGCGCCAGCTCATGCAGCTTCAGCGGCTTGCTCCAGTCGCGGTTCACGCCGTCCTCCAGTCCACATGGCCCTCGATGAGCCGCTCCAGCGGATTGGCGGCCAGGGCCTCGCGCTGGGCCAGGACATAGTCGGCGAGTTCGGCCGAGCGATCGGACGCGTCGGCGTAGACGGTGCGGCGCAGGATCGCCTCCAGCGGGCCGCGGTCGGGCAGCGCGTCCAGCGCCGCCTGGTAGTTTTTGCCCCGGCCGTAGAAGGCCTCGCCCAGCTTGCGCATCTTCTTGCCGACGGACAGGTCGCCCACCCCCATCTCGCGCAGGGCGTCGTCGAGGGCCTTCACATAGGCGTCGAACAGGGCCTGGGAGACCTCGGCCGCGCCCTCGCCGTGGCCGCGCAGGCGCTCCAGCAGGAGAACGACGTGCAGGCTGTAGATCTCGAACCGGCCCTCCACCGTGTCCGGCGCGCCGAGGTCGGCGTAGAGCGCCGGCGTGCGCGACTGCTCCACGACCCGCGCGTAGAGCGCGCGGCCGGCGAGCCGGGCGGGCCGGGGCTTGAACAGGCTTCGGAGCATGGACGGCCTCGATTTCGCCCCGGAGGGCGGCTAAAGGGCGGCATTGAACTAAGGGGCCGCCGACGATAGGTCAAAGCCTCTTGCCTTGCAGGTGATTGGAAACCTTCGAATGCTCCGCAGAGCCGCTCCCGCCGCCCTCGCCGTCGGCCTGATCGCCGGGATGGGGCTTTCCGCCTGCGCCCCGATCACGACCTACTCGGGCTTCCAGGCGATCGACGCCAATCCCAAGGACGTCCAGGTCGGGACGGACACCAAGTCGACCGTCCGCGCCAAGCTGGGCTCGCCCTCGGCCACCTCGACGTTCGACCCGAACGTCTGGTTCTACGTCAACCAGGTGAAGCAGCGGGTCGCCTTCCGCAAGCCGCAGGTCACCGCCCGGAACGTGACGGCCATCGTGTTCGACAAGGAGTCCGAGGCCGTCGCCGAGGTGAACAACTACACGCTGAAGGACGGCAAGGTGGTGGCGTTCAACGGGCGCGAGACCCCGACCCGCGGCCGCGAGATGACCATCCTCGAGCAGCTGCTCGGCAGCGTCGGCCGCGCCGGCATGCTGCCGAACGACGACGAGGGCGTGCCCGGCAGCCGCCCCGGCGACCGCCGCTAGGCGGGGCGCGTCCCTTTCGGGCGACCGCCGCCAGGCGCGTCGCCCTCTCCGCTCCCGCGGAGGCGCACAACGAAGAACGCCCCGGAGATCGCTCTCCGGGGCGTCGTCGTTTCGGCTGTCTGCGCCGGTCAGCCCGCGTGGGCCAGGACCGCCAGCAGCAGCAGGGCCACGATGTTCGTGATCTTGATCATCGGGTTCACGGCGGGGCCGGCGGTGTCCTTGTAGGGATCGCCGACGGTGTCGCCCGTGACGGCGGCCTTGTGGGCGTCGGAGCCCTTGCCGCCGTAGTGGCCTTCCTCGATCAGCTTCTTGGCGTTGTCCCAGGCGCCGCCGCCGCTGGTCATCGAGATGGCGACGAAGAGGCCCGTGACGATCACGCCCATCAGCATGGCCCCGAGCGAGGCGAAGGCGTTGGTGTTGCCGGCGATCGCGCGGATCACGAAGAACAGCAGCACCGGCGTGACGACCGGCAGCAGGCTCGGGACGATCATCTCGCGGATGGCCGCCTTGGTCAGGATGTCCACGGCGCGGCCGTACTCGGGCTTCACCTCCCCGGTCATGATCCCGGGGTTCTCCTTGAACTGGCGCCGGACCTCGGCGACGACGGCCTCGGCCGCGCGGCCGACGGCGGTCATCGAGAGGCCGCCGAACAGGAACGGCAGCAGGCCGCCGAACAGCAGGCCGACGACCACGTAGGGGTTCGACAGGTCGAACGCCACGGCGCCCAGGCCCTCGAAGAACGAGCCCGGCGCGGCGTTGGCCGAGAAGAACTTCAGGTCCTCGGTGTAGGCGGCGAAGAGCACCAGGGCGCCCAGGCCGGCCGAGCCGATGGCGTAGCCCTTGGTCACGGCCTTGGTCGTATTGCCCACCGCGTCGAGGGCGTCGGTCGAGACGCGGACCTCCTTGGGAAGCCCGGCCATCTCGGCGATGCCGCCGGCGTTGTCGGTCACCGGGCCGAAGGCGTCGAGGGCGACGATCATGCCGGCCAGCGACAGCATGGCCGTCGTGGCGATGGCGATGCCGAACAGGCCCGCGAGGCTGTAGGTCACCAGGATGCCGATGATGATCGTCAGCGCCGGCAGCGCCGTCGATTCCAGCGACATCGCCAGGCCCTGGATGACGTTCGTGCCGTGGCCCGAGACCGAGGCCTTGGCCACCGACTTCACCGGCCGGAAGCCCGTGCCGGTGTAGTATTCGGTGATCACCACGATGGCGGCGGTCACGAGCAGGCCGACGACGCCGCACCAGAACAGCTCGGTCGCGCCGAAGGTGAAGGCGCCGGCGGTCACGTCGCCGTGCACCAGGTTCTGGGTGACGAACCAGAGGGCCACGATCGAGGTCAGGCCCGTGACGATGAGGCCCTGGTAGAGGGCGCCCATGATGTTCTGCTTCTTGCCGAGACGGACGAAGAAGGTGCCGAGGATCGAGGTGACGATGCAGACGCCGCAGATGGCCAGCGGCAGCAGCATCATGTCGAGCTCGACGCCCGAGCCGCGGAAGAAGATGGCGGCGAGCACCATGGTGGCCACGGTGGTCACGGCGTACGTCTCGAACAGGTCAGCGGCCATGCCGGCGCAGTCGCCGACGTTGTCGCCCACGTTGTCGGCGATGGTCGCGGCGTTGCGCGGGTCATCCTCGGGGATGCCGGCCTCCACCTTGCCCACCATGTCGCCGCCGACGTCGGCGCCCTTGGTGAAGATCCCGCCGCCGAGACGGGCGAAGATCGAGATCAGCGAGGCGCCGAAGCCGAGGGCCACCAGGCTGTCGATCACCACCCGGTCGGTGACGCCGTAGCCCAGCACGTTGGTCAGGACCGCGAAATAGACCGACACGCCCAGCAGGGCGAAGCCGGCCACCAGCATGCCGGTGATCGCGCCCGAGCGGAACGCGAGCGACAGGCCCTTGGCCAGGCTCTCGGAGGCGGCCTGCGCCGTGCGCACGTTGGCGCGAACCGAGATCAGCATGCCGGCGAAGCCCGCCAGGCCCGAGAGCACGGCGCCGATGGCGAAGCCGAGGGCGGCTTCCCAGCCCAGCAGGAAGAAGGCGGCGATCAGGATCACCACGCCGACGATCGCGATGGTGGTGTATTGCCGGTTGAGGTACGCCTGCGCGCCCTCCTGGATGGCGGCGGCGATTTCCTGCATTCGCGCGTTGCCGGGCGAGGCCCGGAGCAGCGCGCTGGACTGGACGATGCCGTATAGCACCGCCAGCAAGCCGGCTGCGATCACCAGCGTAAGCGTTAGACTCATGTCGTGCGCACCCCTTTGCGATTGCGCGGAGGGGCGCCGATCCGGCCGGAAGGGCCCGTCGGCGGCAGCCCACCCCCTGTACGTTTCCCCAAGTGCGCCGGCGCCTCTGACGGGCCCGGCGGAAGCGGGAGCCTAGCCGGGTTTTGGAGAGGCGCGCAACATGCCGCACCGGCGCCCGACGAACGCGGGAATCCGGAGGAGGACTGCGGGTCAGGCCCGGGGGGTCGCCACCCGGCGCCGGGGCTGCTGGGAGGTGACGGCCACCGACCTGACCTGCCCCCGCCCGAGGATGGTCGCGGCGTCGCGCATCAGCGCGGCCGCCAGCTTGGCCGTGTCGATCTTGTTGTGGTCGGTGGCGACCGTGAACGGGGTGCGATGCGCGGCGCGGACCAGGGCGTCGCGCAGGTGCGGCTCCTTGGCCCTCGCCCGCAGCGGATCGGCCGAGGCCGCGAGATTGATGCGCACGTGGACGAACACGTAGTTCACCAGCCGCCCGTTCACCACGATCGGCAGGCCGAGCGGCAGGAGGTCGACGTACTGGCCGCCTTCGGCCGCGGCCTTGTCGTCGGCGGCCACGGCGGCCTGGGCCAGCAGCATCAGCGGGGCGGCGATCAGGACGCGGCGGAGCATGCCGCGAGGGTGCGGCCGATTCGTTGAATCATCCTTTCAGGCTCCACCGCTCATGGGCGCCTTCGGTGAACGGTGGTATGATTTTCAACAAGAAGATGTTGGGAGGAGGTCCGGAGCCATGTCTCCGACCAGACGCCAGGCCGCCATCGGTCTCCTGACCGCCGCCGCGGCGCCCGGGCTCGCCCGCGCTCAGGAGCCGCCGCCGCCGGAGATCCCGGACGTCGACGAGGAGCCCACCAAGCTCGACACCGTCGCGGGGCGCGACACCCACATGATGGCGCCGGTGATCGTCAACGGCCGCGGGCCCTACCAATTCCTGCTCGACACGGGCGCCAACGTCAGCTGCGTCTCGCACCATCTGGTCGAAGAACTGGCGCTGACCCCTGGCCCGCCCGCCCGGGTCCACACCATTGTCGGCGTGCGCGAGCGCCCCAGCTTCTTCATCGACGACCTGCAGGTCGGCAAGCGCAACCGCAAGCGCGTCCAGGCCCCTGCCCTGCCCTTCAAGGACCCGGCGGTGCACGGCGTCCTGGGGATCGACTGGCTGAAGGGCCAGCGCCTGGTGCTCGACTTCAAGAAGAACGCCATCGAGATCACCAAGTCGAAGTCCGACCACGCCCACCCGGGGCGGGTCGTGGTGGTCCCGGCCCGGCGGCGGCTGGGCCAGCTGACCATCGTCGACGCCGACCTGAACGGCACGCCGATCAGCGCGATGATCGACTCCGGCGCCGAGGGCACGCTCTGCAACGGCCCGCTGCGGGACCTCATCCGCGCGTCCGAGCGGCGCCGCGGCAAGGTGGACCCGCCGCAGATCGTCCGGATGGAGACCCTGGCCGGCGAGGTGTTCCGCGGCGAAGGCGTCTTCCTGCCGTTCCTGCGCCTGGGCGGCCTGCACCTGGGCAACGTGCCGGTGACCTACGCGGACATGCACGTCTTCAAGATCTGGGGCCTTGAGGACAAGCCGGCGCTGGTGCTCGGCATGGACCTCCTGATGCAGTTCGAGCAGGTGGCGTTGGACTTCGGCCGGTCCACCGTGCGCTTCGAGTACATCTAGCCCCGCGCGGCCTCAGCCGTGCCGCCAGCCCCCGGCTCCGGCCTCCAGTGTGCGGCCCAGCGCGCGGACCTCCACGCCCGCCCCCTCCGAAACCCTGCCCACGACGGTGAAGCCGGCCGGCTTGCGAACCCCCGACGGAACGGTGCAGACGATCTCGTAGTCGTCCCCGCCCGAGGCGAGGCGCAGCAGGGCGGCGGTGGTGTCGGGCTGCCCCTCCAGCCAGGTGGCCGCCGCGCGGGAGAGCGGCATCTGCTCGAGGTCGAGGGTGATCGCCACCTCGCTGGCCTCGGCGATGTGGCGGGCGTCGGCGATCAACCCGTCCGAGATGTCGGCCGTGGCGGTGGCGGTGCGGCGCAGCGCCGCCCGCACGTCCAGCCGCGGTTCGGGCAGCCGGTAGCGATAGGTCAGCGAGCCGTCGGGATCCTCGATCTCGCCCTGGACCGCGGCCAGGCCCAGGGTCGCGTCCCCGATCGCTCCGCTGACCAGGACGAGGTCCCCCGGGCGGGCGCCGCCGCGGCGCAGCATCCGCCCCTCCGGGACCCAGCCGAAGGCGGTCAGGCTGGCGGTGAGCGGACCGTCCGGCATGGCCACGGTGTCCCCGCCCAGCAGCGGCAAGGCGTAGGTCTCGAGATCGGCGGCCAGGCCCAGGACGAACCGTTCCCGGTCCTTCAGGCGATAGGCGCGCGGCCAGGCGACGGCCAGCAGGCACCCCGCCGGCTCGGCGCCCTTGGCGGCCAGGTCCGACAGGTTCACCCGCACCAGCTTGCGCGCGATCAGGTCGGGCGCCTCGCCCTTCGGCACGTGGACGCCCTCGACCACGGCGTCCTTGGTGACCACCAGGTCGAACCCCGGCCGGGAGGGAATGACGGCGGCGTCGTCCTTGAGCTCGAACGCGCCGGGAGCCCCGCGGGTCAGCGGGCGGAAGAGCCTTGCGATCTCGCCGAACTCATCCAGGCCGGACATCCCGCGCCACGCCGTCCAGGGCCCCGTTCACGAAGCCCGGTTCGGGTCCCTCGAAGAAGCTCTTCGTCAGCTCGACGTACTCGTCGATCGCCACCTCGGTGGGCACGTCGGAGCGGTGCATCAGTTCGAACGCCCCGGCGCGCAGGATCGCCCGCACGGTGGCGTCCAGCCGCTCCAGTCGCCAGCCCTGGGCCAGGCGCTTCACGATGGCCGCGTCGATCGGCTTCTGCTCGCGCACCACGCCGCGCACCAGGTCGGCGAAGAACGCCTCGTCGGCCGAGGCCAGGGTCTCGCCCTCGACGTCGCGGTCGAAGCGATGATCCGAGAACTCGCGGATGACCGCCTCCACGCCGGTGGAGGAGACCTCCATCTGGTACAGCGCCTGGACGGCCGCCAGGCGCGCGACCGATCGGGATGCCCGGGCCGCGCTCATCGCCCGCCCGCCGTCAGCTGCTGCTTCAGCGCCACCATCGCCAGGGCCGCGCGGGCCGCGCCGCCGCCCTTGTCGCCTTCGCTGATCCGGGCCCGCGCCCAGGCCTGCTCGTCGTCCTCGGTCGTCAGGATCCCGTTGCCGATGCACAGGCGCTTGTGGACCGTCAGGTCCATGATCCCCCGCGCGCTCTCGTTGGAGACGATCTCGAAGTGGTAGGTCTCGCCGCGGATGACGCAGCCGAGGGCCACGTAGCCGTCGTAGCGGACGCCGCTCGGGCCGTGCCCGGCCTCCTCGGCCAGGGCGATCGCGCCGGGGATCTCCAGCGCGCCCGGCACGGTCACCACGTCGTACTCCGCGCCATAGGCCTTCAGCGCGTCGACGGCGCCTTCCAGCAGGGCGTCGGCCAGGTCGTCGTAGAAGCGCGCTTCCACGATCAGGATGCGAAGGGGTTGGTCGCTCATTCCCGCCCCTTTAGGCGGTTTCGCGCCAGCGGGCGAGATACCTCGCGAGCATGTCGATCTCGAGATTGACCCGGCCGCCCGGCGCGAGCTCGCCCAGGGTGGTCACCTCCCAGGTGTGCGGGATCAGGTTCACGCCGAAGACGTCGTCCTCGACCTCGTTCACCGTCAGCGACACGCCTTCGACGGCGATGGAGCCCTTCTCGGCGATGTAGCGGTGCAACGGCCGGGGCGCGCGGATCCGCACGCGGTGCGAGCCGCCCTCGCTCTCGACGCTCACCACCTCGCCGACGCCGTCCACATGGCCAGAGACGATGTGGCCTCCCAGCTCGTCGCCGACCCGGGCGGCGCGCTCCAGGTTCACCCGGCGGCCCACGGCCCACTGATCGAGAGTGGTGCGCGACAGCGTCTCGCCCGACACCTCGACGGCGAACCAGCCCGGACCCTTCTCCACGATCGTCAGGCAGCAGCCCGCGTGGCTGACCGAGGCGCCGATGTCGAGGGTGGAGGTGTCGAACGCGGTCTCGATCTCGAACCTGCGGTCGCGATTGGTCTCCCGCACAGACCGCACGCGGCCCACGTCGGTGACGATGCCGGTGAACATCTAGATCCTTTCGTAGCGTTCCCAGAGGTCGTCGCCCAGTTCGCGGACCTCGACGCGCCGGAAATGGGGCGCATCCACAAGCGCTGCAACGGCCAGGGCGCCGACGCCCGGCCGCCCTTCCCCGCCGATCACGATGGGCGCGCGGAACCACTCCAGGGCGTCCACGAGGCCGCAGCGCAGGAAGCTCGCCGCCACCTGGCCGCCGCCCTCGACGAAGATCCGCGACAGGCCTTCGGCGGCCAGGGCTGCCACGACCGTCTTCAGCTCGGGCCGGTCTTCGCCCACGGCGCGAACCTGGACCACCCGCACGCTGGCCGCAGTCAGCGCCGGATCCGGCGCGCTCGTGGCCACCACATAGGTCGGGATGTCGCGCGCGGTCGTCACCAGCCGGCAGCCGGGCGTCAGCCGCTGGCGGCTGTCCAGCACCACGCGCGCCGGCTGGCGGCCGTTCCAGCCGGGCAGCCGCACGGTCAGCTCGGGATCGTCGGCCAGGGCCGTCTCGATGCCGATCAGCACGGCCTCGTGCTCGGCGCGGAGCTGGTGGACGGCCCGGCGCGCGGGCTCGCCGGTGATCCAGCGGCTCTCGCCGGACGCCGTGGCGATCCGCCCGTCGAGGGACGTGGCGAGCTTGAGGGTGACGCTCATTCGGGTGCGTTCATGGCCGGAAAGCCGCTGCGCGACAAGGCGGGGCCGAACAGCCGCTAGTCGGGCGCCTCGCCCACCGCGCCCGCCAGCCAGCCGCGCGTGGCGCGGGCCTCGCCCAGGAGCCATTCGCGGAACCGCTGCACCGGCCGGCGGCCGTCGACATCGGCGCGGAAGCGGGCGTGGAAGCCGTGGGCGCTCCAGCGACCGGTGGATATCGGATACGGCAGCCCGATCTCGCCGGCGTCCAGCCGGTCGCCGATCAGGGCCATGCCGCACAGCGTGACGCCGGCGTCGGCGCGGACCGCGTCCAGCGCCGCCGTGATCCGCCGAAAGCGCATGCCGCGCTCGGGCGCGCTGCGCTGGACGGCGTTGGCCGCCACCCAATCCGGCCAGGAAAGCCCGGCGGGGTCGTCCTTGTAGAAGTCGAGGTGGACGAGCGGAAAGCCTTCCAGCCGGATCTCGCGCGCGATAGCGGCGGTGCGCTCGACATTCTCGGGCGAGGTGACCGGCAGCACATAGTCGCGGAACAGCAGGTCGGAGTTGGGGGCGTCGCGCGGCGGACCGTAGCTGATCTCGCAGTCGACGCGGCCGATGCGGTGGGGCGCCTCGCCCTCGCCGTTGATGTTGAAGAGGATGTTCGGGTGCGCCGCCCGGAACCGCTCCAGCCTGGGGGCCAGCCAGAGGTCGACGAAGTCGGAGGCCGCCGCCAGGTGCAGCTCATGGCCCCGCTGCAGCTCAAGCTCCCGCGCCGCCGCCGCCAGTTCCTCGAACCCGCGGTTCAGATGCGCCAGCGCCGGGACGAGGCCAGGGGCCGGCCGCAGGCCCGAGCGCCCGCGGGTCAACAGTTCGACGCCCAGGTAGTCCTCCAGCGCCTTCACTCGCTGGCCGACCGCGGCGGGCGTGATCCCCAGCGCCTCTGCGGCGGCGATGAAAGAGCCCTTCCGGACCGCCAGCTCCAGCGCCTGGAGCGATCTGAGGTACGTCGGCGCCACCATGGAGTCTTACTAAGCAAAACCTTTAGTGATGGCCAGATTGTTTAGATTGCAGCGTTCTGCGAGCGACGCGACACTGAGGTCATCGAGGGAAGTGCACGAGGCGGCGCCATGGGCCAACTCAGACGTTTCCTGGTCGAGCGCGACGTCTCCGGCATAGGCGGCATGTCCATTGTCGAACTGTGCGGCGTGGCCCGCGCCTCGAACCAGGCGATCGAAAAGATCGGCGGAAACATCCAGTGGCAGCACAGCTACGTCGCTGGGGACCGCACGTACTGCATCTACCTCGCGGACGGCGAGGACACGATCCGTGCCCACGCCGAACTCAGCGGCTTCCCGGTGACCCGGATCACCGAGGTGCCGCAGATCATCGACCCGACAACCGCCAACAACTGACGGCGGCTGCTCCACCCGCCGCGGCTGCGCCCTCGGAGGGCGCGGCGCCGCGCGAGGAGAAACGACTATGATCCAAGGCCACAGCTACGAGCGCCTGCTCGAGATCTCGAAGCGCGTGAACTGGCGCGTCGAGGACATCATCGGCCCCGACAAGCCGATGGACTTCAGCAAGCCCTTCCTGCCCGAGACCTTCGCCCGCACCGGCGAACTGGACTTCCTGAGCCCGGCCGAGCGGCTGAAGCTCAACCAGATCCGCGGCTTCGGCTACCTGGCCATGTTCGAGCTGGTCGAGCGCTGCATCCTGCCGGCGATCGAGGAGCACGTGCCTTCCCGGCCCGGCCAGGACCCCCATCGCACGGCGGCCCTGCAGAACTTCGCCCACGAGGAAGCCAAGCACATCGAGCTCTTCGTCCGGTTCCGGAAGGCGTTCACCGACGGCTTCGACGTGGCCTGCGGCGTCATCGGCCCGGCCGAGGACATCGGCGCCGCGATCCGCGGCCACGGCAAGCTGGGCGTCGCGCTCTTCGTCCTCGCCATCGAATGGGCGACCCAGCAGCACTGGCTGGAGAGCGTGCAGGACGACGAGGGGCTCGATCCGCAGATCAAGAGCCTCCTTCGGCACCACTGGATGGAGGAATCCCAGCACGCGAAGCTCGACGCCCTGGTCTTCTACGAACTCGCCGAGAAGGCCGGTCCTGACGGTGTCATGCAGGCGGTGGAGGAGTTCCTGCGGATCGGCGCCTTCATCGACGGCGGCCTGGCCCAGCAGGCCGAGCTCGACCTCGACGCCTTCGAGCGCGCCACGGGCCGGCGGCTCACCGGCGGCCAGCGCGCGCAGTTCATCGCCAGCCAGCACCAGGCCCAGCGCTGGACCTTCCTGGGCTCGGCGCTCGTCAACCAGGGCTTCCTGAAGGCGCTGGGGGAGATCAGCCCCGCGGGCCGGGCCAGGCTGGAAGAGGTTGCGCCGGCCTTCTGTTAGGCCCGCGACGACGGGAGCGCCGGCAGGAATACCCGAGCCGGCCGGCGCTCTTCGTCAGGACTCTTCCGTCAGGATTCGGCGGCCTCGCTCAGGCCTTCCTCGCCCAGGAACCGGGCGAAGTCCTGGGTCTCGCGGAAGTCGCGGTACACCGAGGCGTAGCGGACATAGGCCACGTCATCGAGCTGCTTGAGCTGCTTCATCACCAGCTCGCCGATGGTCGAGGACGGCAGCTCGGTTTCGCCCATGCTCTCGAGCTGGCGGACGATGGTCGAGATCATCCGCTCGATCCGCTCGGGCTCCACCGGCCGCTTGCGCAGGGCGATGGAGATGGACCGGGCCAGCTTGTCCCGGTCGAAGGGCGTGCGCCGGCCCGACCGCTTCAGGATGGTGATCTCGCGCAGCTGCACGCGCTCGAAGGTCGTGAAGCGGCCTTCGCACTGCGGGCACAGCCGCCTGCGCCGGATGGCCGCGCCGTCTTCCGACGGGCGGCTGTCCTTCACCTGGGTCTCGTCGTGGCCGCAGAACGGGCAGCGCATATCTAGCCCCCTTCCCGACCACTTAACGCTATTAGCTGTAGATGGGGAAGCGCTTCGTCAGCGCCAGCACCTCGCCGCGCACCTTCTGTTCGACCGGCGTCGGATCCTCGCCCGACGCCACCGCATCCAGCACCTCGCCGATCCACTTGCCGACCTGCCGGAACTCGCCCGGGCCGAAGCCGCGGGTGGTGCCGGCCGGCGTGCCGACGCGCAGGCCGGAGGTCTGCATCGGCGGCAGGGGATCGCCCGGGATCGAGTTCTTGTTGGTGGTGATCCCGGCCCGCTCCAGCGCGATCTCGGCGTCGGCGCCCGAGACGCCCTTGGGCGTCAGGTCCACCAGCATCAGGTGGCTGTCGGTGCCGTTGGAGACGATCTTGAAGCCGACGCTCTGCAGGCTCTCGGCCAGCGCGCGGGCGTTCTCGATCACCTGGCGGGCGTACTGCTTGAACTCGGGCTTCAGCGCCTCGCCGAAGGCCACGGCCTTGGCGGCGATGACGTGCATGAGCGGGCCGCCCTGCAGGCCCGGGAAGACGGCGCTGTCGATCTTCTTGGCCAGCTTCTTGTCGTTGGTCAGGATCATGCCGCCGCGCGGACCCCGAAGGGTCTTGTGCGTCGTCGTCGTGACGATGTGGGCGTGCGGGAACGGGTTCGGGTACTCGCCCGCCACGATCAGGCCGGCATAGTGGGCCACGTCGCACATCAGGATCGCGCCCACTTCGTCGGCGATCTCGCGGAATTTCTTGAAGTCGATGTGGCGCGAATAGGCCGAGCCGCCGGCGATGATCACCTTCGGGTTGTTCGCCTTGGCGACCTCGTAGGCCTCGTCGTAGTCGATCAGGTGGTCCTGGGCGCGCACGCCGTAGGCCACGGGGCTGAACCACTTGCCCGACTGGTTGACGCTCTTGCCGTGCGTCAGGTGGCCGCCGTGGTCCAGGTTCATGCCCATGAAGGTGTCGCCCGGCGTCATGGTGACCATGAACACCGCCTGGTTGGCCTGGCTGCCCGAGTGGGGCTGGACGTTGGCGTGTTCGCAGCCGAACAGCTGCTTGGCCCGCTCGATGGCCAGGCGCTCGACCTCGTCCACGACTTCGCAGCCGCCGTAGTAGCGCTTGCCGGGATAGCCCTCGGCGTACTTGTTCGTCAGCACGCTGCCCTGGGCGTCCAGCACCGCCTTCGAGACGATGTTCTCCGAGGCGATCAGCTCGATCTGGTCCTGCTGCCGCTTCAACTCGCCCGCCAGGATCTCGGCCACGGCCGGGTCGGCCGACCCCACGCCCTGAAGGAAGAAATCGTCCGACGACGCTTGCGATTGCACGTGCACGTTCAAGGGCGGGCCTTTCTGGGCTGGCGATGAGTCTTCCGGCGGAGGGCGTTCTTTACTCCTTCGCCGCGCCGGTTCCAACCGCGCACGGGCGCGCGGGAACCAACCTCGGCGCCCGGCGTTGAGCGGCTTGGGCCGAGGTGCAGCCGTAGAGCGCGCCGGCTCATCTGTGCAGCGTGGAAAAAGGGGGTTTCATGAGCGTTGGACCCGACTCCGGGGCTCCGTCGGGAGAGGACATCCTGCGCCTCGGCGCAGGCATCGTCGCCGCCTATGTCAGCCGCAACGCGGTCTCGGCCGAACAGGTCCCGGACATCATCCGAACCGTCCACCAGACGCTCGAGCAACTCACCCGCGGCCCGTCCGCGCCCACGCCCGAGGAACGCCCCAAGCCGGCGGTCCCCATCGGCCGGTCCGTCCAGCACGACTACATCGTCTGCCTCGAGGACGGGAAGAAGCTGAAGATGCTGAAGCGGTACCTGCGGTCCCGCTACAACATGAGCCCCGACGAATACCGCCGTCGCTGGGGCCTGCCGCCCGACTATCCCATGGTCGCCCCGGCCTACGCCGCCCGCCGCTCGGACTTCGCCAAGAAGATCGGGCTGGGCCGCGGGGTCCGACGGAGGAAGTAATGCCCCAGCTGAAGACCGACCCCGCCCTGCGCCCGTTCAGCGAGAGCGGCTACGAGATCCTGGACGAGGAGCTCGACACCCGCCGCGAGGTGGCGATCTGGTCGGTCGACCCCCTGGCGCCCCGGCTGGGCGACCTGTTCACGGTCGAAAGCCGCGGGGTGGTGCACGAGGTGGCGGTCGTCCAGCTCGCCACGTTCAAGGGCGGCTGGAGCGCCGTCTGCCGGGTGACCGACGTCTTCTGATCCGGTGCGGCCGCTAGGCCGCGACGCCGCCCACGCGCTTGACGTTGCAGCGGACCCACAGCGTTTCGAGGGCGGCGACGAGGGCGTCCATCATGGCGTCGGTATGGGCGGGGCTGGGCGTGAAGCGCAGCCGCTCGGTTCCGCGCGGCACGGTGGGGTAATTGATCGGCTGGACGTAGATCCCGTGGTCTTCCAGCAGGATGTCGCTGATCATCTTGCAGTGGACGGGATCGCCCACCAGCACCGGCACGATGTGGGAGACGCTGTCCATCACCGGCAGGCCGGCGGCGCGCATCTTGGCCTTCAGGGTCGCGGCGCGCTCCTGGTGGGCGGTTCGGACCTCGTCGTGTTCCTTCAGCCAGCGGATCGAGGCGGCGGCGCCTGCGGCCAGCGCGGGCGGCAGCGAGGTCGTGAAGATGAAGCCGTCGGCGTAGCTGCGGATGGCGTCGACGATCACCGCGTCGGCGGCGATGTAGCCGCCCATCACCCCGAAGGCCTTGCCCAGGGTGCCCTCGACGATGTCGATCTGGTCCATCACCCCGTCACGCTCGGCCACGCCCGCGCCGCGGGGGCCGTACATGCCCACCGCATGGACCTCGTCCAGGTAGGTCATGGCGCCGTACTTCCGGGCCAGGGCCACCATGGCCGGCAGGTCGGCGATGTCGCCGTCCATGGAATAGACGCTCTCGAAGGCGATCAGCTTGGGCGCGGCCGGATCGGCGGCGGCCAGCAGCTCCTCCAGGTGCGCCAGGTCGTTGTGGCGGAAGACGTGCCGCTGCTCGCGCTTGCCCGCCCGGATGCCCGAGATCATCGAGTTGTGGTTCAGGGCGTCGGAGAAGACCACCAGGCCCGGCAGGATCTTGTAGAGCGTCGACAGCGTCGCCTCGTTGGAGACGTAGCCCGAGGTGAACAGCAGCGCCGCCTCCTTGCCGTGCAGGTCGGCGAGCTCGCGCTCCAGCTCCACGTGATAGTGCGTCGTGCCCGAGATGTTGCGGGTGCCGCCCGAGCCGGCCCCGGCCGCCTCGATCGCCCGGTGCATGGCGTCCAGCACCACCGGGTTCTGGCCCTGGCCCAGGTAGTCGTTCGAGCACCAGACCACGACGTCCGATTCGGAGCCGTCGGCCCGCGTCCAGGTCGCCCGCGGGAACGCCCCGCGATGCCGCTTCAGGTCCGCGAACACCCGGTAACGGCCCTCGGAACGGATGTTCTCCAAGGCGGTGCGGAAGGCGACCCTGTAATCCATGGACTTCAATCCCGGCCCGCCGCGTTCGACGATCTCGCGCTGAGGACCGGCCCCTGAAATATGCCCGCCTTTTGGCGCCGCGATTTCACATTGTCCATAAAATCGGGTCGCGGGTCGTCCGAGGCTTCGTGGACGGACCCTGAGAATTCGTGAACGGCGATCAGGAGCCGGGGAGCGTCCTCAGGTCCCCTGCGGCGCATTGCCCCGCAGCAGCTCGAGGATGGCCGAGAAGTCCTTGCCGCCCCCGCCGAGGCGGTCGAACAGCGCATAGAGGCCTTCCGCCGCCGCCCCCAGCGGCGCCGCCGCGCCGGCCCTGGCCGCCGCCTCCTGCGCCAGCTTGAGGTCCTTCAGCATCATGGCCGTGGCGAAGCCGCCCTCGTAGCCGCGGTTGGACGGCGCGGCCGGCACCGGCCCCGGCCAGGGGCAGTAGCTCGTCAGGCTCCAGCACTGGCCGGAGGACTGGGAGCTGATCTCGTAGAACTTCACCGGGTCCAGCCCGAGCTTCTCGGCCAGCGCCAGGGCCTCGCACACCCCTATCATCGAGATGCCGAGCACCATGTTGTTGCAGATCTTGGCCGCCTGCCCCGCCCCGTGGTCGCCGGCGCGGATCGTGGCGCGGCTCATCGGCGCGATGATTCGCTCCACCTCGGCGAAGTCGGCCTCGTCGCAGCCGACCATGAAAGCCAGCGTCCCAGCCTCGGCCGCCGCCGTCCCGCCGGAGACCGGCGCATCGGCGAAACGGAAGCCCTGGGCCTTGGCCTGCCCGGCCACCGCGCGCGCGCTTTCCACGTCGATGGTGGAGCAGTCGATCAGCAGGGCCGACTTGGGCGCGTGCGGGAGCACCTGCTCGGCGTAGACGGAACGGACATGCGGCCCGGCCGGCAGCATGGTGATGACCGCCTCGGCGTCCTTCACGGCCTCGGCCACCGAGCCGGCGGGCGTGCAGCCGGCGCCGGCCGCCTTCTCCAGCGCCGCGGCCGAGAGGTCGAACGCGGCGACCGTGCGGCCGGCCTTCGCCTGGTTCGCCGCCATGCCCCCGCCCATGTTGCCCAGGCCGATGAATGCGATACGGGTCATGGCTTCCTCATGAATTTCAGTCTGTTGGCGGCCGAATCCTCAGGGCAGCGGCGACCATTCCTGGTCGGCCGGCAGCGGCGCGAAGATCTCGTCCAGCATGGCCTCGGTGACGCCCTCGAGGCTGGCGGGGTTCCACCTGGGGGCGTTGTCCTTTTCGACGATCACCGCCCGCACGCCCTCGATGAAGTCGTGCTTCTGAACGACGCGGGCGCCGATCCGGTACTCCATGGCCATGTTCTCGGCGAAGGTCGCGCAGCGCGCGCCGAGCCGCAGCTGGCGGAAGGCGACCTTCATCGTCTGTGGCGACTTGGTTCGCAGGATCTTCAGCTGCTCGGCGGCCCATTCGGTCCCGGCGCCCTCCAGGGCGGCCACGATCGCCTCGACGCTGTCGCCGGAGAAGAGCCTGGCTATCTCGTCCTGGTGGGCGGCGATCGGCGGGCGGCCCGCATCGCCCTCCAGCTCGGTCAGCAGGGTCTCGGCGCCGGACGGATCGGCGAGGATCCCCGCCTTCAGCTCGGCGACCTTGGCGCTCTCGACATAGTCGGTGGCGACGCCGATCAGCTCGCAGTCGGCCGCCTTGATCCGCGCGCCGGTCAGCGCCAGCCACAGGCCGATGTGGTCGGGCATCCGGGAAAGGTACCAGCCGCCGCCGACGTCAGGGAACAGGCCGATGCCGGTCTCGGGCATGGCGAAGGTGGTGCGCTCGGTCGCCACCCGGAAGCGGCAGGGCCGCGACAGGCCCACGCCGCCGCCCATGGTGACGCCGTCCATGATCGCCACCGTGGTCTTCGGATAGCGGAACAGCAGCTCGTTCAGCCGGTATTCGGTGAAGAAGAACTCGCGGGCCGCCGAGCCGTCGCCCTGGCCGCTTTCGGCCAGCATGCGGATGTCGCCGCCCGCGCAGAAGCCGCGCTCGCCGGAGTGGTCGAGGAGCACCAGCTCGACCGCCGGATCGTCCTTCCAGCCCAGCAGGGCGTCGGTGATGTCCCGGCACATCCGCGTCGTCAGCGCGTGCAGCGCCTGCGGCCGGTTCAGGGTGATGCGCCCGACGCGGCCTTCGATGCGGCAGAGGACTTCAGGCTCGCTCATGGACGGAACAGCTCCCGGGCGGTGATCACGCGCATGACCTCGTTGGCGCCTTCGAGGATCTGGTGGACGCGCAGGTCGCGGACGATCCGCTCCAGCGGATAGTCGCGCAGGTAGCCATAGCCGCCGTGCAGCTGCAGCGCCTGGTTCGCTACCTCGAAGCCGGCGTCGGTCGCGAAGCGCTTGGCCATGGCGCAGTACTGGGTGGCCTTCGGATCCTTGTTGTCGAGGGCGTGGGCGGCGCGGCGGACCATCAGGCGCGCCGCCTCCAGCTCGGTCGCCATGTCGGCGAGGCGCCACTGCAGACCCTGGAACTCGCGCAGCGCCCGGCCGAACTGCCTGCGGGTCTCGAGGTGCGCCTTGGCCGTGTCGAAGGCCAGCGCCGCCCCGCCCAGCGAGCACGAGGCGATGTTGATCCGCCCGCCGTCGAGTCCGGCCATGGCGATCTTGAACCCCTGGCCCTCGTCGCCGACCCGGTTCGCCTCGGGCACGCGGCAGTTGTCGAAGTGGACCAGGGCGGTCGGCTGGGCGTTCCAGCCCATCTTCCGCTCCTGGGCGCCGAAGGAGAGACCGGGCGTATCCTTCTCGACGACGAAGGTGGAGACGCCGCCGGCGCCCTCCCCGCCCGTCCGGGCCATCACGACGTAGACGTCGGAAGTCCCGGCGCCCGAGATGAAGGCCTTGGAGCCGTTCAGGACGTATTCGCCGCCATCGCTGCGCGCGCTGGTCTGCAGCGAGGCCGCGTCCGAGCCGGCGCCCGGCTCGGTCAGGCAGTACGAGGCGATGAGCTCCATCGTCGTCAGCCTGGGCAGGAACCGCCGGCGCAGCTCCTCCGAGCCGAACCGGTCGATCATCCACGAAGCCATGTTGTGGATCGAGATGAAGGCCGCCACCGCGACGTCGCCGTAGGAGAGCTGCTCGAAGACGATGGAGGCGTCGAGCCGGGAGAGCGCCGAGCCGCCCACGTCGTCGCGCACGTAGAGGCCGGCGAAGCCCAGCTCGGCCGCCTTGCGCATGACGTCGACGGGTAAGTGCTTCTCCTCGTCCCAGCGCGCCGAATGGGGCGCGAGCTCAGCGGCGGCGAAGGCGCGCGCCGCGTCCTCGATCGCCCGCTGATCTTCCGTCAGGTTGAAGTCCATGGGCGGGGAGTTCGCCCGCCCATGACGTGGTGTCAATCTGCCGTTGGGGGAGCGGCCCGGGGCCGAAGGCCCTGCTGGCGCATCCGCCAGACCATCTGGTCGAACCGGTCCTGGCCGAAGAACGGCTCGCCGCCGAAGACCATCATCGGCACGCCCCAGTGGCCGGCCTCGCGCTGGTCCGTCTGGTTCGTATCCACGATCTGCCGGAAGCGGTCGGGATCGGCGTCCACCGCGGCGGACATCTCGGCCCAGTCGAGGCCAGCCCGTTCGGCGGCGCGGGCGAGGTGATCCCCCTCGTGCCAGCCCTCCACCTCGCCGCTCCAGATCACGTGGGAGGCCTCGGCCAGAAACGGCAGGCCCCGCCCCCGCTCGGCCGCCGCGACGCCCAAGTGCGTCAGGCGATGGATGTAGGGCTGGGGGATGCGATAGCCGTGCGCCTCGTTGCGCTGCACCGGGTCGGGCCGGGGCCAGCGGAACGGCAGGCCGCGGAACGCCGCCTCGCGGAACACGTCGACCATGAAGTAGCGCAGCCAGAGCGGGTCCTGCTGTTCGAAGAACTCGGGCGTGCGCACCGCCAGCGGATAGACCGGCCGGACATTGCAGCGGACGTCGTGCGTGGTCTCGAGCTCCAGCAGCCGCGGCGTCACCATGTACGAGTACGGCGACCGGAACGACCAGTAGAGGTCGTAGCTCAGGGTCATGTTCTTGCCTCCCCTTTTGAGCGTCGCCTTAGCACGGCGGGAGGGTCTTGCCTTCCGGGGCCTTCAGGGTCCAAAGCCCGGCCATGACCCGCGCTCCCCTCGCCGCCTACCCCGCGCTCCGCCTGCGCCGCCTGCGCCAGGCCGACTGGATCCGCCGCCTCGTCCGCGAGACCGTGCTCACGCCGGCCGACCTGATCTGGTCGATGGTCGTCCACGAGGGCGAGGGCGAGATCCGCGTGGCCTCCATGCCGGGCGTGACCCGCCTGTCGGTGAAGGACGCCGCCCAGGCCGCGAAGGAAGCCAAGGCCCTCGGCATCCCGGCCATCGCCGTCTTCCCGCACATCGACGGCGCCAAGAAGGACGCCCGCGGCAGCCGGGCGGCCGATCCCAACGGCCTCGTCTGCAACGCCGTCAAGGCGATGAAGGACGCCGCCCCCGAAGTGGGGATCATGTGCGACGTGGCGCTCGACCCCTTCACCGACCACGGCCACGACGGCCTGATCGAGGGCGGCCGCATCCTCAACGACGCGACCATCGAGGCCCTGGTCGCCCAGGCGCTGGTGCAGGCGAAGGCCGGCTGCGACATCCTCGCCCCGTCCGACATGATGGACGGCCGCGTCGGGGCGCTGCGTAGCGCGCTGGAGGCCGAGGGGCTGCAGGACGTGATGATCATGTCCTACGCCGCCAAGTACGCCTCGGCGTTCTACGGCCCCTACCGGGACGCCATCGGCTCCGGAAAGCTGGGGACCGGCTCGGTGGACAACCCCGGCGACAAGAAGACCTACCAGATGGACCCCGCCAACACGGACGAGGCCCTGCGCGAGGTGGCCCTCGACATCGCCGAGGGCGCCGACATGGTGATGGTGAAGCCCGGCCTGCCCTACCTCGACATCGTCCGCCGGGTGGTCGACGAGTTCGCCCTGCCGACCTTCGCGTTCCAGGTCTCGGGCGAGTACGCCATGCTGATGGCGGCGGCCCAGAACGGGTGGCTGGACGAGGAACGCGCCATCCTGGAGAGCCTCGGCGCCTTCAAGCGGGCCGGCGCCGCCGGGGTCATCACCTACTTCGCGCCCCGGGCGGCGCGCCTCCTGGGCGCGTGATCGTCGAGGTCGTCGGCGCGGTCGTCCGCGACGGCGCCGGCCGTCTGCTCGTGGTCCGCAAGCGCGGGACGCAGCGCTTCATGCTGCCGGGCGGCAAGCCCGAGCCGGGCGAGGACGACCTGGCGGCTCTCGCCCGAGAGCTGGCGGAGGAACTGGGCGTAAGCCTGCTCTCGGCCCGCCCGCTCGGCGTCTTCGAGGCGCCCGCGGCCAACGAGCCCGGCCGCACCGTACGCTCCCGCCCCTATGCGGCGGAGATCGAAGGCGAGCCCGCGTGCGCGGCCGAGATCGAGGACCTCCGCTGGATCGACCCGCAGGCGCCGGACGTCCTGCTCGCGCCGGTGCTGGAGCGCGAGATCCTGCCCGCGATCAGGCCGTTCCGCTGAGCCACTCCCGCAGGATGGCGTTCACCTGTTCGGGCGCTTCCTGCTGGACCCAGTGGGAGACGCCCGGGAGGCGCCGGATCGTGAGGTTTTCGACGTAAGTATCGGTTCCGTCGAGTGTTTCCAGGCCGAGAGCCGCATCCGCCTCGCCCCAGACGACCAGGGTCGGCGTCTCGATCTTCGGCCAGGGGCCGGCCATCAGGCCCGGGTGGCGCATGACCGCGCGGTACCAGTTGACCATCCCCGTCATCGCACCGGGACGCCGGGCGTCGTGGGCGTAGCGGTCCAGCACCTCGTCGGGGAAGCGGGTCTTGTCCACGGCCATCCCGCGGAAGGCCCGCCGGATCGCGCGGGCGTCGCCCGCGGTGTTCAGCCATTCGGGCAGGCCGGGAATCTGGAACAGGAACATGTACCAGGACCGCAGCAACTGGCGCGGCGAGCGGCGGATCACCTTCGCGAACACCGCTGGGTGCGGCACGTTCATGATCACCAGCCGCTCCAGCGGCCGCACGCGGTTGGCGGCGAAGGCCCAGGCCAGGCCCGCCCCCCAGTCGTGGCCGATCAGGGTGACCCGGCGCGCGCCGCTGGCGTCGATCAGGGCGGCCACGTCCACCAGCAGCCGCTCGATCCGGTAGCTGGCGACGTCCTGCGGCCTGGGCTCCGTCTCGCCGTAGCCACGCAGGTCCGGCGCCCAGGCGCGGTAGCCCAGCTCCGCCAGCAGCGGCAGCTGGAAGCGCCAGGAAAAGCGGCTCTCGGGAAAGCCGTGCAGGCACAGGGCCAGGTGGTCGCCCTGCCCCGCCTCGTCCACGGCGAAGCGGAAGCCGTTCGCCTCGATCGTCCGTGTCGCGGCCCCCATCGCGTTGCCCCTTACGTCGTGAAATAGGCGCTCTGCTCCGGGACCCCCGGAAGCTGGATGACCTCGACGAAGCGCAGGCCGATCTTCTCCAGCACCCGCTGCGAAGCCGTGTTGTCCACCGAAGTGATCGCCGCGACCTTCGCCAGCCCCATCGCCTCGCGGGCGTGGGCGAGGACAACGCGCGCCGCCTCCGTGGCGTAGCCCTGGCCGGCGTGCCGCTCGAGGAAAGCGTAGCCGATGTCGGGGGAATCCAGCCCCTCCCGGCCCACGACGATTCCGCACATACCCATGGCCTCGCCGGCGGCATTGCGCACCACGAACCAAGGGCTCTTCGAGAACCGCTCGGCGATGTAGGTGCGGGCCTCGTCCTCGGTGCGCACGCCGCGGTCGCCGATGTTGGCGATCCAGCCCGGATCGTTCAGCAGCTCCAGGACGAAGGCCGCGTCGGCCTCGGTCGGGGGCGTCAGCGTCAGACGCTCGGTCCTGAGGATCATTCCGGCTTCTCCAGCCGCGCGACGAGGCTCGAGGTGTCCCAACGGGCGCCCCCCAGGGCCTGCACCTCGGCGTAGAACCGGTCGACCATGGCGGTCATCTCCAGCGTCGCGCCGTTGCGGGTCGCCTCGTCGAGCAGGAGCCCGAGGTCCTTGCGCATCCAGTCCACCGCAAAGCCGAAGTCGAACCTGCCCTCGCTCATGGTCTTCCAGCGGTTGTCCATCTGCCAGGACTGGGCCGCGCCCTTCGAGATCGCCTCGTAGACCGCCTGCGGGTCGAGCCCGGCGCGCCTTGCGAAGTGCAGCCCCTCGGCGAGGCCCTGGACCACGCCGGCGATGCAGATCTGGTTGACCATCTTGGTCAGCTGGCCCGCGCCCGGCCCGCCCATCCGGCGGATGGCCTTGGCGTAGGCGGCGATCACCGGCTCGACCTTGGCGAAGGCGGCTTCGTCCCCGCCGCACATGATGGTCAGCTGGCCGGCCTCGGCGCCCGCCTGGCCGCCGGAAACCGGCGCGTCGACGAACGCCCGACCGCTCTGCGCCGCCAGCGCCGCCATCTCGCGCGCCACCACGGCCGAAGTGGTGGTGTGGTCGACGATCACCGCGCCGTCGGCCAGGGCGGGCAGCGCCTGCGCCACCACCTGGCGCACGTCGTCGTCGTTGCCGACGCAGAGGGCCAGCACCTGGGCCCCCGCCGCGGCCTCGGCGGCGGTCTCGCCCATCCGGCCGCCATGGGCCTCGACCCAGCGGCGCGCCTTATCCGGACTGCGGTTGTAGACGCTCACCTCGTGACCGGCCCTGGCCAGGTGCCCCGCCATCGGGAAGCCCATGACGCCCAGGCCCGCGAACGCGACCTTCATCCCCTCGAACTCCGTAAGCTTAGCTGCATCTTAACGAGCAGCGACGACCCTGGCCCCCTGTAACAGGCCAACCTGGGGTGAGCCATGTCGGTGGGCGACCAGCCGATCGTCATCAAGAAGGTGAAGAAGGGCGGCGGCCACGGTCACCACGGCGGCGCGTGGAAGGTCGCCTACGCCGACTTCGTCACCGCCATGATGGCCTTCTTCCTGCTGATGTGGCTGATCAACACCACCAGCCCCGAGCAGAAGCAGGGCATCGCCGACTACTTCGCCCCGGCCAGCGTCTCCCAGACCAGCTCGGGCGCGGGCGGCATCCTGGGCGGCACCGCCCTGGGGACCGACGGCTCCAAGAGCGCGGGCGCCAGCCCGATCATCGAGGAACTGGCTCCCGACAGCCGCAACCCCAACGACGGCAAGAACCGCGACGCTTCGAAGTCCGACTCCCTGGAAGCCGCCTCGACCCAGGCGCTGCGCGACGCGCTCCAGAAGCGCGAGGAGGCCGCGTTCGCCTCGGCCGCCCAGTCGCTGCGCCAGTCGCTGCAGGACATGCCCGAGCTGGCCGAGCTGTCGAAGAACATCATCATCGACCAGACGCCCGAGGGCCTGCGCATCCAGCTCGTGGACCAGGAGGGGCGGTCGATGTTCAACGCCGGCTCGTCCCAGCCCAACGACAGGGCCAAGCTGCTGCTGCGTGCGGTGTCGAAGGTGATCAACCAGCTGCCCAACCGGGTCAGCATCTACGGCCACACCAGCGCCAATGCGAACGGCTCGCGGGCCGAGAGCGACTGGCCGCTGTCGGCGGCCCGGGCCGACGCCTCGCGGCGCATCCTGCAGGGCTCGGGGGTCGATCCGGACCGCGTCTACCAGGTCTCGGGCAAGGCGGCGTCCGAGCCGCTCTATCCCGATGATCCGACCCTGGCCGGCAACCGTCGCATTGCGATCGTGTTGTTGCGGGAGGCGCCGGTTCTTCCGCCGGACCCGGGGTTGTAGCGAAGCGCCTTGCGCAACGGCCCCGCATGACGCCTAATCCATTGAGGCGCTTTGGTTTAGGGGCGGTCGCACTGTCGTGACGCAGCATTTTCCGACCCGACAGCTCAGGTTCTTCCTGACCGCGCCGTCGCCGTGCCCGTACCTGCCCGAGCGGTACGAGCGGAAGGTCTTCGCCCACCTGCCCCTCTCGGACGGGGCCACCGTGAACGACAGCCTGACCCAGGTGGGCTTCCGCCGGTCGCAGAACATCGCCTACCGCCCCGCCTGCGAGGCCTGCTCGGCGTGCGTCTCGGCGCGGCTGCCGGTGACCGACTACGCCTTCTCCCGCTCCGAGCGGAAGGTGCTGGCCCGCAACGAGGATCTCGAACGGCATCTCGTCGAGGCCGAGGCCACGATGGAGCAGTTCGACCTGCTCCGCCGCTATCTCCTGGCCCGCCACGCCGACGGCGGCATGGCCGAGATGACCTGGCCCGACTACGTGGCGATGGTCGAGGACACCGCCGTCCGCACCCACATCATCGAGTACCGCACGCGGCCGTCGGACGGCGGACCGGGCGAACTCGTGGCCTGCGCGCTGGTCGACCTGATGAGCGACGGCCTGTCGCTGGTCTACAGCTTCTACGACCCGACGCTGGGGCGGCGCAGCCTGGGCTCGTTCGTGATCCTCGACCACGTGGTCCAGGCCGGGCTCGCCGGCCTGCCCTACGTCTATCTCGGCTACTGGGTCCGGGGCTCGGAGAAGATGGACTACAAGGTCCGCTTCTCGCCCATCGAGCTGCTCAAGGCCGAGGGCTGGACGCTGATGTCCTCGCGCGACCTGCGGCCCAAGGACGAACTTCCGGGGCTGTGAATGGCGGGGATCGCCGCCCCGCGGCGGTGGCGCGGGGCCCTGCGGTCTTGCTAGATGGCGCTCGTGGTCACCTTCCCCTTCGGACACGGCGCATGGCGCGACAGCTTCGGCTGAGGCTCGGACGGCCGGCCGCCTATTCCCGTGACGAATTCGCCGTGGGCCCCTCGAACGCCCAGGCGGTGGCGCTGCTGGACGCCTGGCCGGCGTGGCACGGCCGGGCGCTTGCGCTGGTGGGCCCCGAGGGCTCGGGCAAGACGCACCTGGCGCGCGCCTGGGCGCAGGCCGCCGGCGCCGTCGTGCTCGACCGCGAGGACCCGGACCTGCGCCAGGCCGACGGCCGCCCGGCGCTGCTGGAGGACGTCGACCAGGGCGTTCCCGGCGAGGCGCTGTTCCACCTGATCAATCTGGCGGCGCGCGAGGGCGGCGGGCTGCTGCTCACCGCGCGCACCCGGCCGGCGGCCTGGCCCGCGGCCCTGCCCGACCTGCGCTCGCGGTTGAACGCCCTGGCGGTCGCCGAGATCGAGCCCCCCGACGACGCGGTGCTGGAAGGCGTGCTGCGCAAATTCTTCCGTGACCGGAATATTCGCCCGCCCGAGGAGGTCTATCCGTACCTGCTGCGGCGCATGGGCCGGTCGATTCCGGACGCGCGGGAGATCGTCCGCAAGCTGGACGAGGCCGGCGATGGTGAGCTGAAGCCGGTCACGCGCGTGCTTGCCCGGCAGATTCTTGAGGGCGATAGTCAAAATCTTGATCTTTTCGAGTGAAGACTGGCCACCCACATGAGGCTGGCCAACAACCTCGGAGTCCCGGAGCGGTCCTGATGACCTATGTCGCGCCCCTCGCCTCGCAGTCCGCGAACGACGGCGCACGGGCCGAACATGCATGGGACGCCGAGCTGGCGAAGTCCCCCGGCCGCTTCTTCAACCGCGAGCTCTCCTGGCTGGCGTTCAACCGCCGGGTCCTGGCCGAGAGCACGAACCCCCGCCACCCGCTGCTGGAACGGCTGCGCTTCCTGGCGATCAGCGCGAACAACCTCGACGAGTTCTACATGGTCCGCGTCGCGGGCCTGAAGGCGCAGGTCCGCGAGCGGGTCCGGGTGGTCAGCCAGGACGGCCTCACTCCCTCGGAGCAGCTCGCCCGCCTGAACGCCGAGGCGGCCGACCTGATGGCCGACCAGCAGACCCGCTGGCGCGAACTGACCGGCGACCTCGCGCAGGAAGGCCTGCGGGTCGTCGGCATGGGCGAGATCACGCCCGCCGAGAAGGCGGCGCTGGAGGAGCGCTTCCTCGCTGAGCTGTTCCCGGTGCTGACGCCGCTCGCGATCGACCCGGCGCACCCCTTCCCGTTCATCCCGAACCTGGCGTTCTCGCTGGTCCTGAACCTGCGACGCCTGTCCGACGGCCGGCGGCTGCACGCCCTGGTGCCGATCCCGGCCCAGGTCGCCCGATTCTGGGAGCTGACCGGCGCGGCCAAGGGCGGGCGCCGGCGCGAGCGCCGCTACCTTTCTCTGGAGGCGGTCGTCGGCCTGTTCCTCGACCACCTGTTTCCCGGCTGCGAGGTTGAGGGCCAGGGCGTCTTCCGCCTGATCCGCGACTCCGATGTCGAGATCGAGGAAGAGGCCGAGGACCTGGTCCGGGAGTACGAGGCCCTGCTGAAGCAGCGGCGCATGGGCTCGGTCGTCCGCGTCGAGATCGAGGCCGCCATGCCCGAGGAGCTGCGCGGCTTCATCTGCGAAAATCTGGACGCCAACCCCCAGGACGTCATCCTGATCGACGGCCTGCTGGGCCTGGACGAGCTGTCGCAGCTCATCCCGCCCGACCGGCCCGACCTGAAGTTCAAGCCCTTCGAGCCGCGCTTCCCCGAGCGGATCCGCGACCACGGCGGCGACTGCTTCGCGGCCATCCGCGAGAAGGACATCCTGGTCCACCATCCGTTCGAGAGCTTCGACGTGGTGGTCCAGTTCCTGCGCCAGGCGGCGCGCGATCCGAACGTGCTGGCCATCAAGCAGACGCTCTACCGCACCTCCAAGGACAGCCCGATCGTCGCCGCCCTCATCGAGGCGGCCGACAACGGCAAGAACGTCACGGCCGTCGTGGAGATCAAGGCGCGGTTCGACGAGGAGGCCAACCTGAAGTGGGCGCGGGACCTGGAGCGCGCCGGCGTCCACGTCGTCTTCGGCTTCATCGAGTACAAGACCCACGCCAAGCTCTCGACCGTGGTCCGGCGCGAGGGCGACGGGTTGCGCACCTACTGCCACTTCGGGACCGGCAACTACCACCCGATCACGGCGCGCATCTACACGGACCTGTCCCTGTTCACGACCGATCCGGCCCTGGGCCGCGACTCCGCGCGGCTGTTCAACTTCGTGACCGGCTACGCCCAGCCCGAGAGCCTGGAGAAGCTGTCGTTCTCGCCGATCACCATGAAGCGGGACCTGCTGCAGCTGATCGGCCAGGAGGCCGAGAACGCCCGCGCCGGCCTGCCCGCGGGCATCTGGGCCAAGCTCAATGCGCTCGTCGACGTCGAGGTGATCGACGCCCTCTACGCCGCCAGCCAGGCGGGGGTTTCCATCGACCTCGTGGTGCGCGGGATCTGCTGCCTGCGCCCGGGCGTGCCGGGCCTGTCCGAGAACATCCGGGTCAAGTCGATCGTCGGCCGCTTCCTCGAGCACGCCCGGATCGTGGCGTTCGCCAACGGCCACGCCATGCCCTCGGCCCAGTCGCGGGTGTTCATTTCGTCCGCCGACTGGATGCCGCGCAACCTCGACCGCCGGGTCGAGTGCCTGACCCCCATCGAGAACCCCACGGTCCACCAGCAGGTGCTGCAGCAGATCATGCTCGCCAACCTCAAGGACGAGGCGCAGAGCTGGACGCTGGATACGGACGGCCGCTATAGGCGGGATCCGTCCTGGGACCACCCGAACGCGTTTTCCGCGCACGAGTATTTCATGACCAATCCGAGCCTCTCGGGCCGAGGGCAGCGAGTGAAGGACATGCCGCGCGCGATCGATCATGTGGCCCCGCGCGGATAACCACCCCGACTCCCGGCTGGCCGCCGTCATCGACGTCGGCTCGAATTCGGTCCGCCTGGTGATCTACCGGGTGGACGGCCGCGCGCTCTGGACCGTCTACAACGAGAAGGTGGTCGCGGGCCTGGGCAAGGACCTGCCCGTCACCGGGCGCCTGTCCGCGGAGGGAGTCGAGGCCGCGGTCGCGGCGCTGCGCCGTTTCCGCGCCGTGCTGGAAGGCTGGCGCGCCGACCAGGTGCTGACCGCCGCCACCGCCGCTGTCCGAGAAGCCGCAGACGGCCGGGCGTTCCTGCAGCGGGTGAAGGACGAGGCGGGCCTCGACGTACGCATCCTCTCGGGCGACGAGGAGGCCCACTACGCCGCCCTCGGCGTCACCGCCGGCGATCCGCTGGCGAAGGGCGTCGTGGGCGACCTCGGCGGCTCCAGCCTCGAGCTGATCCGCCTGAACGGCAAGGCCTCGGTGGAGGGAGTCACCCTGCCGCTCGGCCCCTTCGCGCTGGGCGCGCCCAAGCCGCTGGACGTCGAGCGCATCCGCCGGGCCGTGGACGAGCACCTGGCGCCGCTCGCCGGCCGGTTCCGGTCGCCGGAGTTCCATGCGGTCGGCGGCGCCTGGCGCAACCTCGCCCTGCTGCACATGCAGCTCGCGGACTATCCGCTTCACGTCGCCCATCAGTACGAGATGAGCCGCGCCGACGCGATCGACGTCAGCCGCTTCGTCGAGCGCCAGTCGCGCACCTCGCTGGAGAAGATCCAGGGCCTCTCCAAGAAGCGCTTCGACACCCTGCCCTACTCGGCCCTGGTGCTGGACCGCCTGATCGAGCGCCTGGGGATCGAGCGGATCGTGATCTCGGCCTATGGGGTCCGCGAGGGGATGCTGCTGGAGGCCATGCCGCCGAAGGTGCGCGAGCGCGACCCGCTGATCGCCGGCTGCGAGGCGCTGACGTCCCAGCGCGGCGTCGGCCCCGACCTCGGGCCGGCCATCGAGGCCTGGATCACCCCGCTGTTCGAGGGGCTGCCGCCGGTGTTCGGCGAGCGCGAGCCGCTGCTGATCGCCGCCGCCTGCCGCCTGGCCGACCTCGGCGCCCGGCTGCACCCCGACCATCGGGACGCCCTCGTCTTCGAGCAGGTGCTGCGCGCGCCGATCGCCGGCATGAGCCATCCCGAGCGCGCGTTCCTGGCGTGCGTCGCCTTCTCCCGCCATTCCTCGGCCGCGGCCCCGCCGGACATGTCCGCCGTGAGCCGGCTGTTGACCCCGGACCGGCGCCAGCGGGCGCGGGCGCTCGGCTCGGCGATCCGCCTGGCCGCCGACCTGTCGGGCCGCAATCCGGTCCTGCTGGAGAAGTCGAGCCTGCGCCTCAACGCCGGGCGGCTGCACCTTTCGACCCTGGCGGGCTGGGAGGACATGCTGCTGGGGGAACAGACGGCCAAGCGGGCCCAGACCCTGGCCCAGGCGCTGAAGCTCAAGCTCGAGATGGGCCGCGCCGCATAGCAAGAGGGCGGCGCCCCGGTTTCCCGGAACACCGCCCTCTGAACCAGATCCGTTGGGGGATCTGAGCCTTCGAGGTCGGAAGGCATCTCCGCTCCGCCGGTCGCCCGGCTCGGCCTCGATGTTCTCCCGGAGCCCCTTCAGTCCGTCGAGGTGCAGCTCGTCCCGAAGGGGTCGCCTTGCCTTCCCGTCCCGGAGGAGCCGTCTGCCCGCCTGGCTTCCCGGTCGCCCGGTCCGCCGCGCCGCAGTCCCTCTCGGCAAGGTCACGATCCACCCGATACCGCCGTTCGGCAAGCATACGTCGGGCCGCGCCTGTGCATGGCGCTGGGACCGCCCGGTGGAACGGCTGTGGAGAACGCGCCGCGGCGGTGGAATCCGCCCGCGCGTTCAAAGCCTTGAGGTTATCCTCAGGATTGCGGTCAGCCCGCCGAGGCGGCCTTCGGCGCGCGGCGAACTTCCACCACGCGCACCCGCGCGCCGTCCAGCACCAGGGCCAGCTCGCCGCGCTTCAGCTTCAGGGCGTCCTCGCCGAAGGCCTCGCGCCGCCAACCCTTGAGGGCCGCGGTGTCGGCGTTGTCGTTGTTGGCGATCTGCTCCAGGTCGGCGACGGTGGCGATCAGCTTCGAGGCCACGCCCGCCTCCTCGGCCCGCGCCTTCAGCAGCACCTTCAGGAGCTCGACGACCGCGCCGGCGGCCGGCGAGGCCGGCTGGCGGGTCTTCTCGATCACGGGGGCGTAGCCTTCCGGGTCCTTCAGCGCCTCGCGGACGGCGGCCAGGAGGTCGGGCCCGAACCGCGACCCCGAGAACCCCTTGGGCACCGAGCGCAGCCGGTCCAGCGCGTCGGCGTCGGTCGGAGTCTGCGTGGCGATCTCGTCGATCGCGTCGTCCTTCAGGATCCGGCCGCGCGGCTGGTCGCGCAGCTGGGCGGTCCGCTCGCGCCAGGCGGCGACGGCACGGTAGACCGCCAGGTACTTGGCCGTGTGCCGGCGCGGGCGCAGCCGCTTCCAGGCGTTCTCGGGCTCGACGTCGTAGTTCGCCGGGTCCGTGAGGTCGTTCATCTCGTCGGTGACCCAGGCCAGCCGCCCCTCCCGCTCCAGCCGCTGGCGCAGCAGGGGGTAGAGCTTGGCCAGGTGCGTCACGTCGGCCAGGGCGTAGGTCAGCTGGCTGTCCGAGAGCGGCCGGCGCGCCCAGTCGGTGAACCGGCTGGACTTGTCGATCTCGATCTTCAGCATCTGCCGCACGAGGGCGTCGTAGGCGATCTGTTCACCGAAGCCCGCCGCCATGCCCGCCACCTGGGTGTCGAACAGCGGCTTCGGCATGGCGCCGAGGTTGTTGAAGATTTCCACGTCCTGCCGGGCGGCGTGGAACACCTTCTGGATGCTCTCGTCGCGCAGGATGTCGAGGAAGCACGAGAGGTCGATGTCGTCGGCCAGGGGGTCGATGACGGCTTCCGCGGAGGGGGCTGCGGCCTGGATCAGGCAAAGCTTGGGCCAGTAGGTCGTCTCGCGCATGAACTCGGTGTCCACGGCGACGAAAGGCTGACCCTTGAGCTTGGCGCAGAACGCTTCAAGTTCCGCGGTGGTTGTGATGGGCGTCATCGATTAGCTATAGCCCCGCGCGCGACCGAGTCTGCAAGTGCGCGATGCACGCGGCTCCAATTCCTTTATAGGCTTCCTGAATGTCCGAGCGTCCGAACGGTCTCACCTACGCCCAGGCGGGCGTCGACATAGACGCCGGAAACGCGCTCGTCGAGCGTATCAAGCCGCTGGCGAAGTCCACGCGCCGCTCGGGGGCCGAACCTTCGCTGGGCGGATTCGGCGCGCTCTTCGACCTGAAGGCGGCCGGCTACGACGATCCGCTGCTGGTCACGACGACCGACGGGGTGGGCACCAAGCTGAAGGTCGCCATCGAGACCGGCATCCACGACACGGTCGGCGTCGACCTCGTCGGCATGTGCGTCAACGACCTGCTGGCCCAGGGCGCCGAGCCGCTGATGTTCCTGGACTACTACGCCACCGGGAAGCTCGACGTGGAGGCCGCCGCCGCCGTGGTGGCCGGCATCGCCGAAGGCTGTCGCCAGGCCGGCTGCGCCCTCGTCGGCGGCGAGACGGCCGAGATGCCGGGCATGTACGCCGAGGGCGACTACGACATGGCCGGCTTCTGCGTCGGCGCCGTCGACCGCGACAAGGTGCTGCCGCGCCTGGGCGACCAGAAGCCCGGGGACATCCTGATCGGCCTCGCCTCGTCGGGCCCGCACTCGAACGGCTATTCGCTGATCCGGCGCATCGTCGAGCGCTCGGGCCTGGCCTGGAACTCGCCGGCGCCGTTCGCCGAGGGCAAGACCCTGGCCGCCGCCCTGCTCGAGCCGACGCGCATCTACATCAAGACGGTGCTGCCGCACCTGAAGGCGGGCCGCGTGAAGGGCCTGGCCCACATCACCGGCGGCGGGTTGATCGAGAACCCGCCCCGGGCCATCGCCGAGGGGCTGGAGGCGAAGTTCGACTGGAGCGCCTGGACCCTTCCCCCGGTTTTCGAATGGCTGCAGGCGGCCGGCGGCGTCGCCGAGCAGGAGATGCGCCGCACCTTCAACTGCGGCGTGGGCTTGGTGCTGATCGTCGGTCCCGAGGACCTGCCAGACGTGCTGGAAGGGCTGGTCCGCGACGGCGAGGACGCCTTCGTCGTGGGCGAACTCGCCAAGGCTTGACCTGACGAAAGGCGGATTTGCGCGTTCACTCAGCCTGCATCCCTCCGGCAAAGGCTGACGTACCGCGCATATGAGGATCCTTCTCGCCGCCCCCGCGCTGCTGGCGCTCGCCGCCTGCGCGACTCCGCTCAAGCCTTCGGGCTTCCTGTCCAGCTACGAGGGGCTCACCCCGCACGAGGACGCCGTCCGCGCGAAGATCGCTGTGCGCAAGGACGAGGCCGGCCTCGCCCAGGTGCGCAAGGTGCGGATCGCGCCCACCGTCCTGCACCCGGTCGCCGACGCCGAATGGATGAACGACAATGAGCGCCAGGCGCTCGCCCGCGAGGTCGACGCCCAGCTCTGCTTCGAGCTGACCGAGCGCTACGACCTGGCCAAGGCAGGCGATCCGCCCGACGCCGAGGTGCGGGCCGCCATCACCCGGGTGGACGCCACCGGCCGCGTCGGCTCGGCGGTCTCGGCGGCCGCGGGCGTCTTCATCCCCGGCCCGATCGGCCTGCGCGTTCCCGGCGGCCTCGGCGGGCTGGGGGCCGAGGCCGAGATGCTGGACCCCAAGGGCCGCCAGCTCGCGGCGATCACCTGGAACCGCAGCGCCACCGCGGTCGGCACCGACAACCCCTCGCTCAGCCGCATCGGCGACGCCCTGCAGTTCGCCGAACAATTCGCCGACGAGGCCGCCAAGGCGATGACCGCCGAGGAGACCAAGTCGCGGGACATCCCCGACCCCGATCCCTGCGCCGAGTACGGACCGCGCTTCCGGCCCGAGGGCTGGCTCGCCAAGTTCGCCACCGGGCTCTATGTGCCGCAGGCCGCCGCCGCCAAACCCGAGGAGCCGGCCCAGGAGACCGAGAAGTGAAGGACGCGCCCCGCAAGCTCGCCGTCATCGCCGCCACGGCGTTCGCCATCGCCGCGCCCGTCCTGCAGGACCAGCTCGACATCGGCCTGTCCGCCTCGCAGTTCGCCGACCAGGGGAACAGCACCCTGCGCGCCGCCGGCTACGCGTTCTCGATCTGGGGCCTGATCTACCTGGGCCTGACCGCCTTCGCCCTCTGGCAGGTCCTGCCCCGCAACACGAACAACCCCGCGATCAAGGCGCTCGCCTGGCCCGCGGTGCTCGCCATCACGGCGACAGGCGTCTGGATCTTCGCCTCGGCCCTCAACGAGCGCTGGCTGACGGTCGGCGTCATCGTGTTCGCCGCGGCGTCCATGATCTATGGCCTGAAGCGCGCCAGCCGGGGGCAGAGCACCTTCCTCGACTGGCTGCTCGTCTGGTGGCCCCTGGGCCTGCTCGGCGGATGGCTGACGATCGCCTCGGCGGTGAACATCCTCACCGTGATGACCGCCGAGGGGATGATCCCACGCGACAGCGTGCTGCTGGCCGGCGCGGCGGGCATTCTGGCGACCACGGCGGTGGCGCTCTGGGTGCTCCGCAGCACCGCCGTGCTGCCTTACGGGGCGGCGGTGGCCTGGGGCCTCGTGGCCGTCTGGGTCGCCGAGCGGGGCGGAAACCCCGCCGCAGGCTGGCTGGCGCTGGCGTGCGCGGTCGTGGTGGGCCTTGCCGCCGCCTGGTGGGGCCGGCCTACCTCAGGGAAGCGTTGATCGCCTCCAGCGCGGCCTGGCCGGGCACCAGCTCGGCCTCGGAAAGCTGGTTCAGCGGCGTGTCCACGGTGCCGAGCGCCTCGTGCAGGTCTCCGGCCGAGGGATCGACGTAGAGCAGGCCGGTGACGATCTGCCCCCTCGCCTGCCGCGCCTGGAGATAGCCCAGGGCCTGGGCGCGGTTGTTGGGATTGTAGAGCTCGGCCAGCTTGTGCAGCGACAGGATCGAGCCGTCGTGCTGCTGCACCCGCACCGTCTCGCCGGGGGCGTAGTCCACGTGGATCGGGTCGCGCGGGGTGATCACGTCCAGCCGGTTCACCGCCTCGTTGTGCTCGCGCACGTAGTCGAAGCTCTTGGTCGAGCCCGGATGGTTGTTGAACTGCACGCACGGGCTGATGCAGTCGATGAACGCCGCCCCCCTGTGCGCCAGGCCGGCCTTGATGAGCGGCACGAGCTGGGCCTTGTCGCCCGAGAAGCTGCGGGCCACGAAGGTCGCGCCCATCTGCAGGGCGAGGCTCACCATGTCGATGCCGGCGTCGTGGTTGACCACCCCGCGCTTGGACTTCGAGCCCTTGTCCGAGGTGGCCGAGAACTGGCCCTTGGTCAGGCCGTACACGCCGTTGTTCTCGACGATGTAGAGCATGTTGACGCCGCGCCGGATGGCGTGGGCGAACTGCCCCAGGCCGATGGAGGCGCTGTCCCCATCGCCCGAGACGCCCAGGTAGATCAGCTCGCGGTTGGCGAGGTTCGCGCCCGTCAGCACCGACGGCATGCGCCCGTGCACGGTGTTGAAGCCGTGCGAGTTGCCGAGGAAGTAGTCCGGCGTCTTGGACGAACAGCCGATTCCCGACAGCTTCGCCACGCGGTGCGGCGGCAGCTCCAGCTCGAAGCAGGCCTGGATGATCGCCGCCGAGATGGAATCGTGGCCGCAGCCGGCGCACAGAGTCGAGACCGAGCCCTCGTAGTCTCGCCGGGTGTAGCCCAGGCCGTTCGTCGGCAGCTTCGGATGGTGCAGCCTGGGCTTGGCGATGTAGGTCATTCCGCCGCCTCGATCTGGCCCAGGCTCATCAGCTGGGCGATCTCGCCCGAGATGAACCGGGCGGTGATGGGAGCGCCCTCGTAGTGGAGGACGGGGACGAGCTTGGCCGGATCGATCCCGAGCTCGGTCATCAGCATGGTCCTGAGCTGGGCGTCGCGGTTCTGCTCGACGACGAAGACCCGCTCGTGGGCGGCGATGAAGTCCTCGACCTGCGCCGGGAACGGGAAGGCCCGCAGGCGCATGGCGTCCAGCTTGCGTCCCTGGGCCTCCAGCATCTCCAGCGCCTCGTGCATCGCCGGGGTGGTGGAGCCGAAGTAGATCACCGCGTCCTTCGTCTTGCCCTTGGCCGGCCGCACGACCGGCTGGGGGACGAGGCTCTTGGCGGTCTCGAACTTGCGCAGCAGCCGCTGCATGTTGTCGACGTAGACCGCGCCCTCCTCCGAATAGCGCGCATAGGGGTTCCGCGAGGTGCCGCGGGTGAAGTAGCCGCCCTTGGTGGGATGGGTTCCCGGATAGGTGCGGAATGGGATCCCGTCGCCGTCCACGTCCTTGTAGCGGCCGAAGTCGGCGCCGGCCTCCAGCATCTCGGCGGTCATGACCTTGCCGCGGTCGAGCCGGCGCGAGTCGTCCCACCTGAAGGGCTCGGTCAGCCACTCGTTCATGCCGATGTCGAGGTCCAGCATGACGAAGACGGTCGTCTGCAGCCGGTCGGCGAGGTCGAAGGCCTGGGCGCCCATCTCGAAACACTCGCCCGGGTCGGCGGGCAGCAGCAGCGGATGCTTGGTGTCGCCGTGGCCGGCGTAGGCGCAGGCCAGCAGGTCGGCCTGCTGGGTCCGCGTCGGCATGCCGGTGGACGGCCCGCCCCGCTGGACGTCGAAGATCACCGCGGGGATCTCGGCGAAGTAGGACAGACCGATGAACTCGGTCATCAGCGAGACGCCGGGGCCGGAGGTGGCGGTGAACGCGCGGCAGCCGTTCCAGCCGGCGCCGACCACCATGCCTATGGAAGCGATCTCGTCCTCGGCCTGGATGATGGCGTAGCGCGCCTTGCCGGTCTCGGGCTCGGTGCGCAGGTCCTGGCAATAGGCGGTGAAGGCCTCGGCCAGCGAGGTCGAGGGGGTGATCGGATACCAGGCGCAGACCGAGGCGCCGCCGTAGATCGCGCCCAGCGCGGCGGCCTGATTGCCCTCGACATAGATCCGGTCGCCCACCTCGTCCGCGCGGCGCACCTGCAGCGACAGCGGCTCCAGATGCTGGCGCACGTGCTCGACGCCCATGTGCAGGGCCTCGACGTTGGCGGCGATCAGCTTGTCACGGCCCGCGAAGTCCTCCGCCAGCAGCGCCTCGATCACGGCGGGATCGATCCCCAGCAGCGCGGCCAGGGCGCCGACATAGACGATGTTCTTGAACAGCTGGCGCTCGCGCGGCAGCTCGTAGCGCGCGTTGCACATGGCGGTCAGCGGCACGCCGATGACCGTGATGTCCTCGCGGAACTTCGACGCCGGGATCGCCCGCGTGGAGTCGTAGAACAAGAACCCGCCGGCCTCGAGCTCGGCCACGTCCTTGTCCCAGGTCTGCGGGTTCATCGCGACCATCAGGTCTACGCCGCCCCGACGGCCGAGGCGCCCGGCCTCGGTCACCCGCACCTCGTACCAGGTGGGCAGGCCCTGGATGTTCGAGGGGAAGATGTTGCGCGCCGCCACGGGCACGCCCATCCGCAGGATGGAGCGCGCGAACAGCCCGTTGGCGCTGGCCGATCCCGACCCGTTCACGTTGGCGAACTTGACGACGAAGTCGTTCACGCGGGGCCTGATTGGCGGCTGGGCGGCCTGGCTCGTCACCGGCTCCGGCATGCGCCCTCCGCCTGGGTGGTCTCGAGATAGAACTTCTGCATGTCCCAGGCGCCGGTCGGGCACCGCTCGGCGCACAGGCCGCAGTGCAGGCAGACGTCCTCGTCCTTGACCATGATCCGCCCGGTGCCCAGCCGGCCCGAGGCGTAGAGGTCCTGCTCGGGGTTCAGCGCGGGCGCCTTGAGCCGGCCGCGCAGCTCATCCTCCTCCCCGTCCTCGGTGAAGGTGATGCAGTCCATCGGACAGATGTCGACGCAGGCGTCGCACTCGATGCACAGCTTGTCGGCGAACACCGTCTGCACGTCGCAGTTCAGGCACCGCTCGGCCTCGCGCAGGGCCAGGTCGCGGTCGAAGCCCAGCTCGACCTCCAGCCGCACGTTCGTCAGCGCCTCGGCCTTCTCGCGCATCGGCACGCGGTAGCGGCGGTCGTTGGAGACGTCGTTGTCGTAGCTCCACTCGTGGATGCCCATCTTCTGGCTGACCAGGCTGGCGTGCGGCGGCGGCCGCTCGGCCACGTCCTGCCCCTCGCACAGCCGGTGGATCGAGACCGCCGCCTCGTGGCCGTGCGCCACGGCCCAGATGATGTTCTTCGGCCCGAAGGCCGCATCGCCGCCGAAGAAGACGTTGGGGATGGTCGAGCGCATGGTCGCGGGGTCCACCTTCGGCAGGCCCCACTCGTCGAACTCCAGGCCGATGTCGCGCTCGATCCAGGGGAAGGCGTTCTCCTGGCCCACGGCGATCAGCACGTCGTCGCATTCGTGGTGCTCGTCCGGCGCGCCCGAGGGAACCAGCTTGCGCCGGCCCATGTCGTCGTATCGGGCCTCGACGACCTCGAAGACGACGCCGGTCAGGCGGCCGTTCTCGTGGGTGAATTCCTTCGGGACGCGATAGTTGAGGATCGGGATGTCCTCGTGGATCGCGTCCTCCTTCTCCCAGGGCGAGGCCTTCATCTCGTCGAAGCCGGAGCGGACGATCACCTTCACGTCCTGGCCGCCCAGGCGCCGGGAGGTGCGGCAGCAGTCCATGGCCGTGTTGCCGCCGCCCAGCACGATGACCCGCCGGCCGATCTTCTCGATGTGGCCGAACGAGACCGAGCTCAGCCAGTCGATGCCGATGTGGATGTTGGCCGCGGCCTCCTGCCGGCCCGGAAGGTCCAGGTCCCGGCCGCGCGGCGCGCCCGAGCCGACGAACACCGCGTCGTATCCCTCGCCCAGCAGGGCCTTCAGGCTGTCCACCGGCTGGCCCAGCCGCAGCTCCACGCCGCCCAGACGGGTGACGTAGCCCACCTCCTCGTCGATCACCTCCTCCGGCAGGCGGAAACGGGGAATCTGGCTGCGGATGAAGCCGCCCGGCCGGGCCTCGGCGTCGTAGAGCACCAGCTCGTAGCCCAGGGTCGCGAGGTCCCTGGCCACCGTCAGGGAGGCGGGGCCGGCCCCCACCAGGGCCACCCGCCGGCCGTTGCGGGCCAGCGCCGGCTCGGGCATCCGCGCCAGCACGTCGCCCTTGTTGTCGGCCGCCACGCGCTTGAGCCGGCAGATCGCCACCGGCTCCTCCTCGACCCGGCCGCGACGGCAGGCGGGCTCGCAGGGCCGGTCGCAGGTCCGCCCCAGCACGCCGGGAAAGACGTTGGACCGCCAGTTGATCATGTAGGCGTCGGCGTACCGCCCCTCGGCGATCAGCCGGATGTACTCGGGCACCGGCGTGTGCGCCGGACAGGCCCACTGGCAGTCGACCACCTTGTGGAAGTACTCGGGCCCCTCGGTACGCGTGCGCTGCAAGACTTCGCTTCCTTCCCGGGACGCTCTACTCCCGAGGCGGCGAAGTCCCCTGCCCGGCAGGGCGCCTCCGCGGCCACGGCGCGGCGTTGATCGCGGAAGGCTACGCCCGCAATCCCAGGAACGCCAAGGGATTCCTGATCGTCGTTCCCTGACGTCAGGTCGGCGAACCGCGGCCTTGGCGCGCGCTGGAGGTAAATGATAGCTTAATGGTTGGGAGCGTCCCGCGAACGACGGGGCCAGGGAGGAAGCCGATGCACGCGCAACCGGACCGCGTCCACGAACCTGCGTCGCCCGCCTACGAACCGCCGCCGCCGGCCATCCTGGCGCTCGGCGAGCAGGACGCCCTCGACCTGCACCGCGAAATAAACGTCCGCCGGGCCCAGCTCGAGAACCCCGAGCTGCTGCGGCGCCTGCGCTCGCTCTAGCCGGGCCGGAACCCTCTCCCGCCTGCGGCCTTCCTCTGCTGAAGAGCAGAGGAGAGCCCATGAGCCAGGACAACACCTACGGCGTCAGCGAGATCGTGGGTTCGTCCCAGAACTCGATCGAGGACGCCATCCGCAGCGCCATCGCCAAGGCCACGCAGGACCGCCGTCACATCCGCTGGTTCGAGGTGATCGAGACCCGCGGCCACGTCGAGGACGGTCAGGTCGCCCATTTCCAGGTGGCGCTGAAGCTGGGCTACACCCTGGAAGACTGATCCCAGATAAGGAAAACGGCGCCGCCCCTTCCGGTGCGGCGCCGCCTGCAATCTCTCTTCGGTCGAGGGGCTTAGCCCTCGTAGCCGGCCGGCAGGTCGTCCTCCTTGAGGAGCTCGTCCTTGTCGACCTTCTTGTCCTCCACCTTGGCCTTCTCGACGATCAGGTCGACGACCTTGTCCTCGAAGATCGGGGCGCGCAGCTGCGCCTGGGCGTTGGGATTCTGGCGCAGCAGTTCGAACACCTGCTGGGCCTGCGGGCCGTACTTGATCGCCTCGCGGCGGATCGCCTCGCCCAGTTCCTGATCGGTGACCTGGACGTTGTTGGCCCGGCCGATCTCGGCCAGCACCAGGCCCAGGCGCACGCGGCGCTCGGCGATCTTGCGGTACTCGGACTCGAGCTGCTCGTCGGACTTCTTGGCGTCGTCCTCAGGCAGGTTGCCGGCTTCCTTGTCCTGCTGGACCTGGCTCCAGATCGAGGCGAACTCGGCCTCGACCATCTTGGGCGGCAGCGGGAAGTCGTGCTTCGAATCCAGCTCGTCCAGCAGGGCGCGCTTCAGCTTGAAGCGGCTGGCGCCGGCGTACTGCTGCTCGAGGTTGGTCTTCAGCAGCTCCTTGAGCTTCTCGAGGTTCTCGACGCCGAGACGCTCGGCGAAGGCGTCGTCGGCCTTGCTCTCGGCCGGCGCCTTCACTTCCTTCACCTTGGTCTCGAAGACCGCTTCCTTGCCGGCCAGGTTGGCCGCCTGGTAGTCGGCCGGGAAGGTCACCTTCACCTCGACGTCGCTGTCGGGCTTGGCGCCCACCAGCTGGTCCTCGAAGCCGGGGATGAACTGACCCGAGCCCAGCACCAGCTCGACGTCGGTGGCCGAGCCGCCCTCGAAGGCCTCGCCGTCGATCCGGCCGACGAAGTCGATGACGACCATGTCGCCGTCCTTGGCCTTCACGGTCTTGCCGGTCTTGGTCTCGTAGGTGCGGTTCTGCTTGGCCAGTTCCTCGACCGCCTCGTCCACCTCGGCGTCGGTGGGCTCGTAGACCGGCCGGGTCAGCGACAGGGTGGCGGGGTCCACCGGCTCGAACTCGGGCATCAGGTCGACCGAGATCTCGTAGGCCAGGTCCGCCTTGCCGTCGATCACGCCCTGCAGGTCGCCTTCCGGCTTCAGCTCGGGCTCGCCCGCGGGACGCAGCTTGTTGTCTTCCAGCACCTTCTGGGTGGTCTCGGACAGGGTCGCCTCGAGGACTTCGCTCATCAGCTGCTTGCCGTACAGGCGCTTCACGTGCGCCGGCGGCACCTTGCCGGGGCGGAAGCCCTTGATGTTGAGCGTCGGCGTGATCTCGGCGATCCGCGCTTCCAGTCGATCGTTCAGGTCCTTCACGGGGACCGTGACGCCGTAGACTCGGCTCAGACCTTCGCCAGACTTCTCAACGACTTGCATCGACATTCTTCAACTTCCGGACGACGCGCCAGGCGCGCGCTGAGGGTCCGCCTTCAGGTGGAATAGGGAGCGCCGCCGAAATCGCCCGGCGGCGCGGCGCGCCCTTATGTCATGGCCCGCGTGCGGCTCCAAGAGCCTTGACGCGGAGCCCCGCGCCCGCGATGGCAGCCCCGTCACGCGGATGTGGCGGAATTGGTAGACGCACTGGATTTAGGTTCCAGCGCCGCAAGGCGTGGAGGTTCGACTCCTCTCATCCGCACCAGCGCCCCCGCCGCCTGCGGCCACCGGGCGTGACAGCCCCGCTTCGCCCCGGCAAAAGGCGGCCATGCCCGAAGGCGTCCTGTTCGTTCACAACAACTTCCCGGCCCAGTTCCGGGACCTCGTCGAGACGTTGCTGGCGCGCGGCGTCCGCTGCTGGGCCATCGGCCAGGCGCACGCCCCGGGCCAGACGGGCGTGCGAATCGCCCGCTACCAGCTGCCCCGCAGCTCCACGCCGGGCATCCTGCCCGAGGCCACCCGGCCGGAGGCCGACCTGATCCGGGCGCTGGGCGCGCTCGAGGCCGCCCAGGTCCTCCGCGCCGAGGGCTGCGATCCGGCGGTCATCGTCGCCCACCCCGGCTGGGGCGAGGCGCTGCACCTGCACCAGGTCTTCCCTGAGGCGAGACGGGTGCTGTTCGCCGAATTCTTCTACCGCGCCAGCGGTCTGGACGTCGGGTTCGATCCCGAAATGGGCGCCGCCTCTCCTGAGCTCGTCCGCACGGTGAACGCGAAGGGGATGGCGATGTCCCTGGCCTTCGCCTGGGCGGACGCCATCGTCAGCCCCACGCGGTTCCAGGCCTCGACGCTGCCGCCCGCGTTCCGCGACCGCGCCCGGATCATCCACGAGGGCGTCGACGTGGATGTCATCCGGCCCGCCCCCGCCGAGCCGTTCGAGCTGCCCGACGGCCGCGTCCTGCAGCCCGGGACGCCCGTGATCACCTACGTGAACCAGAAGCTGGAGCCGATGCGGGGCGTGCACATCTTCGCCCGCGCCCTGCCCCGCCTCATGGCCGAGGTCCCGAACGCCCACGTGCTGGTGATCGGCGAGGCGGCGAAGCGGGGCTACGGCGCGGCCGCCCCCGACGGCATGACCTGGAAGGAGTGGGCGTTCCGCGACCTGGCCCTCGATCCCGCTCGACTGCACTTCCTGGGACGGCTTCCGCACGCGCGGATGCACGCGGCCATGAGGCTTGGGACGGCCCACGTCTACTACAGCTACCCGTTCGTGCTCTCGTGGTCGCTGGCCGAGGCGATGGCGCTCGGCTGCTACGTCGTCGGCTCCGACACCCCGCCGCTGCACGACGCGATCGAGGACGGCGTGAACGGCCGGCTCCTGCCCTTCTTCGACCATGACGCGCTGGCCGGGGCGCTGATCGAGGCGTGCCGCAATCCCGAGGCTTCCGCGCCGCTGCGGGCGGCCGCGCGCGAGACGGCGGTCGAGCGGTTCAGCCGCACGAAGGGCCGCGCCGGCTGGCTCGCCCTGCTGCAGGAGCTGGGCCTGGAGATCCCGACCTAGCCGCAGCGCACCTCGCGCACGATCCCCGTCTCGGCGTCGAAGAAGAAGTTCAGCCGGTCGGGCCTGTAGTCCTGGGTCACCGGGCAGGTGGTGCAGGCCACGCGCTGCTGCTCGGGGCGCAGCGGCACCGGGATCTCGCTTCTGTGCCGGCCCACGTAGCGCTGGGCCTCGGCCGCGCCGCAGGTGTCGGGCGGGGGGGCCGGCATGGCCGGCGGCGGGGCGCTCGCCGGGGGCGGAGGCGGCGCCGTCGGCTCGCTTGCGCATCCCGCCAGGACCAGACCCGCGGCCCCGGCCGCGATCCACGCCATCCGCCTCATGCCTGTTTCTCCCATCCGCGCGCCTGCTGCTTCCAGTACGAAACGGAGAACCCCTTGGCCTTCACCTGGCTCCATTGGCTGCGCGCCAGGCTCAGTTGCGCCGGGTCGGCCCCATCGAACAGGACGACGCACCGCTGGTAGCCAGCAAGGTCGCCCGGCTCGGCCCCGTCCACCAGGAACAGGGCGTCGGCCCCGTTGGGGTTCTCGAAGTCCATGGTCAGCAGGATCGGCTGGCGGGCGGCTCCGGGCTCGCCCGCCGGCGCATGCGGCAGGAAGCTGTCGTCCCGGTAGCTCCACAGCCAGCCGTCCAGGTGCTCCACCCGTTCAGGGACGGGCGTGCGCACGATCGCCTTCCAGCCGCGCTGCAGGGTCTTCTCAAGCAGCTCGGGAAGGGCCTGGTCCAGGCCGGTCCTCTCCAGGTGGTAGAACCAGACCTCGGTCACGCCTCAGCCCTCGTACTTCTCCTGGACCATGCGGTTCAGCAGCCGCACGCCGAAGCCGGTGGCGCCTTCCGGGATGGTCGGCACGGTCGAGGGCTTCTTCCAGGCGGTGGACGCGATGTCGAGGTGCGCCCAGGGGACGTTGTTGACGAACTTCTGGATGAACAGGGCCGCGGTGATCGAGCCGGCCGGACGGCCGCCGATGTTCTTCATGTCGGCGATCGGGGATTCCAGCTGCTTGTTGTAGGCCTCGGGCAGCGGCAGCCGCCACAGGGGCTCGCCCTCCTTGCCCGACGCATCCAGCAGGTTCCCGGCCAGCTCGTCGTTGTTGGAGAACAGGCCGGCGTAGTCGTTGCCCAGGCTGATGATGATCGCGCCGGTCAGGGTGGCCAGGTCGACGATGAACTTCGGCTTGAAGCGGTCCTGGCAGTACCAGATGGCGTCGGCCAGCACGAGGCGGCCCTCGGCGTCGGTGTTGATCACCTCGACCGTCTGCCCCGACATGGAGGTCACCACGTCGCCCGGACGCTGGGCGTTGCCGTCAGGCATGTTCTCGACGAGGCCGAGGATCCCGACGGCGTTGACCTTGGCCTTGCGGCCGGCCAGCGCGTACATCAGGCCCGCGACGGCGCCGGCGCCGCCCATGTCCCACTTCATGTCCTCCATGCCCTCGGCGGGCTTGATGGAGATGCCGCCGGTGTCGAAGCAGACGCCCTTGCCGACGAAGGCGACGGGCTGGGCGTTCGGATCCTGCGCGCCGTTCCAGCGGATCACCACCAGCTGGCTCTCGCGCACGCTGCCCTGCCCCACCCCGAGCAGGCTGCCCATGCCGAGGGCCTTCATGGCGTCCTCGCCCAGGATCTCGACCTCGAGGCCGAGGCGCTCCAGCTCCTTCACCCGCCGCGCGAACTCGGCCGGATAGAGGACGTTGGCGGGTTCGGAGACCAGGTCGCGGCTGAAGCTCACCGCATCGGCCAGGGCGGCCAGCGGCGGGAAGGCCGCCAGGGCGCCGTCGGGGTCGGCGGTCGCCACCTGGGTCTTGACGATCGAAGGCTTCTTCTCGGCCGGCTCCTTGGTCCGGTACTTGTCGAAGCGGTAGCAGGCCAGCCGCACCCCCAGGGCCACGCGGGCGGCGAGTTCGGCGTCGCCGTTGGGCGTCTCGACCCGCAGGACCTCCAGACCCGAGGTCTTCACCGCGTTGTAGGCGGTCGCCGCGGCGTGCTCGGCCGCAAGGGCGTCGAAGGCCTCCCGCTTGCCGGCGCCCACGAGCACCAGCCGGGCGGCGTCCACGCTGGCCGGCGCGAGGATGTCGAGGGTCTGGCCCTTGGCGCCGGTGAAGCGGCTCGCCTGGGTGAGCGTCGTATCCTGCGCCTCCCCCTCGAACACGATCCGGGCCAGGGCGGTCTTCGCGGGCGTCGCGGCCGAGGCGGCGACGAACTCGATCTCCATGAAACTCTCTCGTCAGCTTAAGTGGACGTCTGTGCGGTGCGGTTGTGCGTCGCGGCGACGCATGATTTAGAACACCTCCGCGGCCGGGGCAGGCCCTAATCTGCGGGCACGCTCTTTTTCGCAAGCCGATGCGCCTGATCGACCGATATCTCCTGCGTCAGCTGCTGGGCCCGGTGATCCTCGCCACCCTGGCGCTGACCGGCGTGGCGCTGCTCAGCCAGACGCTCTCGGGCCTGGACCTGATCGTCAACCAGCGCCAGAGCGCCCTCGTGTTCCTGAAGGTGACGCTGCTGGCCATGCCGCAGCTCATCAACATGGTGCTGCCGATCGCCGTGTTCGTGGCCGCGCTCGTGGCGCTGAACCGGCTGCACACCGAACAGGAGATCGTCGTGTGCTTCGCCGGCGGCATGAGCCGCTGGCGGGTGATCTCCCCGGCGATCCGCCTCGCCTGCACCGTGGCGTTCCTGGCGCTGCTGATGAACCTGTGGGTCCAGCCGGCGGCCTACCGCGAGATGCGCCGCGAGCTGTTCCAGGTCCGCACCGACCTGGCCTCCACCCTCGTGCGCGAGGGCGAGTTCACCGAGCCGGCCCCGGGCCTGACGGTCTACGCCCAGGGCGTGGACGGCGCCGGCAACCTGGAGAACCTGTTCATCCACCAGATGCGGGACGACGGCTCGGCCACCACCTACACCGCCGAACAGGGCCGGGTCGGCCGCAGCCAGGGCCGCCCCGTGCTGGTGATGCGCAACGGCTCGAACCAGGAGTTCTCGTCCACGGGCGTGCTGAACTACCTGACCTTCGACGAGTACATCTTCGACCTGTCGGCCCTGACCAGCTCGGACGAGCTCGTCCACTACAAGCCGTCCGACCGCTACCCGCACGAGCTGTTCTTCCCCGACCTGCAGCAGGACTGGGAGCGCCGGAACCGCCTCGACCTGCTGGCCGAGGGCCACGCCCGCATCTCCAGCCCGCTCTACAACATCGCCTTCATGGCCATGGCGCTGTCGGCGATCATCGGGGGCGGCTTCTCGCGCCTGGGCTACGGCCGGCGGATCGCGGCCATGGGCGCGGCGGCGGCGATCGTGCGCATCCTCGGCTTCCAGGTGCAGGCGGCCAGCGAGGATGCGGCCTGGCTCAACGTCTTCCAGTACCTGATCCCGCTGGCCGCGACCGCCCTCGCCTTCCGCAGCATCTTCCGTCAGCGCGTGAACCGCTTCATCGACGTGACCAAACGGCCCGCGCGCATCGCCGGGGTGCGGACGTGACCGGGCTCGGCCGCCTCGAACGCTATGTGATGGGCCGGATGCTGGCCGGCGTGGGCGCGGCGCTGGCGGTGATCTCGGCCGTCATCCTGCTGATCCAGTTCGTGGAGCTGTCCAGCCAGGTGGGCACCCGGGCGGACGTGGGCGCCTCGGGCATCTTCGCCCTGACCCTGCTGCGCGCGCCCTCGCTGATCCAGATCCTGCTGCCCTTCTGCTTCCTGTTCGGCGGGATCGGCGCCTTCGTCGGCCTGAACCGCAAGAGCGAGCTGGTGGCCATGCGGGCGGCCGGCGTCTCGGCCTGGCGCTTCATCCTGCCGTCGGCCGCCCTCGCCGCGATCCTCGGCGTGCTGGCGGTGGCGGTGCTCAACCCGTTCGCCGCGGCGCTCAACGCCCGCTTCGAGGCCGAGCGCGCCCGGCTGATGGAGAACTACCTGGGCGATCGGCCGCAGGACGTGTGGATCCGCCAGGGCGACGAGCGCACCCAGATCGTGATCCACGCCAAGGACCGCGAGACCGTGGCGGGCGCCGTGGTCCTCAAGGGCGTCTCGGTGTTCATCTACGAGAAGACCCCGCGCGGGGCGCCGGAATTCCGCCGCCGGCTCGAGGCCGCCGAGGCGCGCCTGATGCCCGGCTTCTGGCGGCTGCGCGACGTGCGCGAGGCCGGCGTCGGCGAAAGCTCGATCCGCTCCGAGAGCCTGTCCATCCGCTCGACCCTCGACGCCGAGGCTGCGATGGAGCGTTTCGCCTCGCCCGAGGCGATCGCCTTCTGGCGGCTGCCGGCCGCCATCCGGCTGACCGAACAGGCGGGCTTCTCGGCGGCGGGGTACCGGCTGCGGTTCCAGCAGCTCCTGGCCACCCCGGTGCTGTTCGCGGCGATGACCGTGCTGGCGGCGGCCTTCTCGCTGCGCCTGGTCCGGCTGGGGGGCCTCGCAGGCCTGGCGGGGGCCGGCGTCGCCCTCGGCTTCGTGATGTTCTTCTTCAACCAGTTCGCCGGCGCGCTGGCCAAGGCCGACATCCTGCCGCTCTTCGCGGCGGCCTGGGCGCCCACGCTGGTCGCGCTGCTCGCAGGCGTGACCCTGCTTTGCTACACCGAAGACGGTTGAATCGTTGGCGCGCCGGGATATGCATCGCCGCTGGAGCCAGCTTGAGCGCGCGTCGACGCGAGAGGGGATCGGAAGCTTGATGAGTCCGCGTCGGCGTACGCCCCGACACGCAGGCAAGCGCGCCCTAATGGCCGGCGCTGCGCTCGCGCTCCTGTGGTCCGCCGCGGCCCACGCCCAGGCGCCCGAGTCCGCCGCCCCGGCCCAGGCCCAGCCGGGTCCTGACGGCCTGCTGCCCGACGAGATGTACATCGAGGCGGACGAGGTCATCCGGGAGGACGAGACGGGCCGCACCACCGCCCAGGGCAACCTCGAGATCCGCTACAACGACCGCACCCTGCGCGCCGACCGCCTCGTCTACGAAGAGGACACGGGCGTCATCCGCGCGTTCGGCAACATCGTCATCGTCAACGCCGACGGCTCGACCGAATACGCTGACGAGGCCGTGCTGGACGACGACATGCGCGCGGGCGTCGTCCTGGGCTTCGCGGCCCGCCTGTCCGAGAACGTCAAGATCGCCGCCGCCAGCGCCGCGCGGCGCAACGACAACATCCAGGAGCTGAACCGGGCCATCTACACGCCGTGCGAGATCTGCGCGGCGGACGGCACGCCCAAGAAGCCCACCTGGTCGATCGCCGCCGACAAGGTGGTCCAGGACAAGAAGCGGCGGATCGTCTACTACCGCCACGCTCGCTTCCGCCTGTTCGGCGCCTCGGTGCTCTACCTGCCGCTGTTCTGGCACGCCGACCCGCAGGCCGGCCGCTCGTCGGGGTTCCTGACCCCCAAGGCCTCGTTCTCGGACCGTCGCGGCTTCTCGTACGAGCAGCCCTATTACCAGGTGATCTCGCCCTCGGCGGACATGATCATCAGTCCGCAGATCAACACCAAGATCGCGCCGTTCCTGAACGGCCAGGTGCGCAAGCGCTTCTACTCGGGCGATGTCGACGTGCGGTTCGGCTACACCCACGCCCGCGACTTCGACGGCCAAGGCAACGAGATCGTCGGCACCCGCACCGACCGCAGCTACATCCTCGGCCGCGGCAGCTTCGAGATCGATGAGAAGTGGCGGTGGGGCTTCACGGCCGAACGGACCTCGGACGACCTGATCTTCGACAAGTACGAGGTGGGCCGGGTCTACGTCAGCCGCGGCCCCTACGTCGCCGACGACCGGCGGCTGATCAGCCAGGTCTACGCCATCCGCCAGGACGAACGATCGTACTTCTCGGCGGCGGCCATGACGATCCAGGGGCTGCGCCCAGAGTTCGCCCCGGGCGACCAGGTGGCCCGGGGCGAGAACGACAGGGTGTTCCCGGTCATCGGACCGCTGGTGGAGGGGCACTATGAGCTGCCCGGCATGGTCGCCGGCGGGCGCCTGCGGGTGCACACCAGCGCCGTCGTGCTCAGCCGCGAGCAGTCCCAGTTCTTCCCCGAGCAGCGCCTGCCCGGGATCGACAGCGCCCGCCTGACCGGCGAGGTGGACTGGCGGCGCACCTTCACCTCGGCGGCCGGCGTGCGCCTCTCGCCGTTCGTGAACCTGCGCGCCGACGCCTACCGCATCCAGGACATCCTGACCGGCGTCGGCTCGGCCACCCGCAAGGACGAGCTCGGCCGGGGCCTGGCCACCGTCGGCCTCGACCTGACCTATCCTTTCTTCAAGCGCTCGGGCGACGCCACCATCGTCGTGGAGCCTGTGGTGCAGCTGGCCGCCTCTCCGGACGCCAAGCAGGTGGTGATCGGCGAGGATCCGGTCACGGGCGAGCCGATCTACCTGAACGAGGACAGCGTCGCCTTCGAGTTCGACGAGACGACCCTCTTCCGGCCCAACAAGTTCCCCGGCTACGACCTCTACGAGGACGGGGTCCGCCTGAACGTCGCCGGCCGCGCCTCGGTGCTCTGGGACGATGGGCGGCGGGCCAACCTGCTGGTCGGCCGGGCCTTCCGCACGGAGGAGAACCGGGTGTTCTCCGAGCGCTCGGGCCTGCGCAGCGAGTCCTCGGACTGGATCGTGGCCGCCGACGCCCAGCCGGTCCGCGGGCTGTCGATGTTCGCCCGCGCCCGCCTCGACAGCGACGACTTCGACATCCACCGCCTGGAGGCCGGCGCCAACGTCTACAACCGCTACGGCAACGGCTTCGTCCGCTACCTCACCGACGACTTCGACATCACCGGCCGCAAGCGCGAGAACCTGGACCTCGGCGGCGAGGTCTACGTCGGCAAGAACTGGGGCGTCAGCTTCTACGGCAACCGCGACCTCAACGAGGACGCATGGGTGATCCGGGACCTGGGCGTCTTCTACCGGGACGACTGCATCCGGGTGGATGTGGTCTATCGCCGCGAAGACACGATCATCGGCCGTCTGCTACCCAGTGAGTCCGTCTCGGTGCGCCTAACGCTCGCCACATTGGGCGGAACATCTGATGGCAGGTAGAATGCCAGGCGGACTGCGCCCTACGAAGGAAACGATCTCGTCCATGAAGTCTCTTGTCACGGGCCCTGCGGCGCGGAGCGCGGCGATCGCCTGCGCCCTGCTCGCGGCAGGCTCGCCGCTGCCCGTCCTCGCCCAGGCGCCGACCCAGAGCCAGCCCGCCCCCGCGGCGCCGGCCCAGCCTGAGCCCGAGGCGGCGGCCCAACCGGCCGGCATCTCGGAATCGGTCGCCGCCGTCGTCAACGACGAGATCATCTCGACCTATGACCTCGCCCAGCGGATGCGGCTGCTGATCGCCACCTCCGGCGTCCAGCCCACCGAACAGACCCTGCCCCAGTTCCAGCGCGAGGCCCTGGTCTCGCTGGTCGACGAGCGCCTGCAGTTCCAGGAGCTCCGCCGCGTCGAGCGCGAGCAGAAGATCGACATCGTCGCCACCGACGAGGAGGTGGACGAGGAGATCGCCGACATGGCGCGGCAGAACAACATGACGCGGGAGCAGTTCCTGAGCTTCCTCGGCGCGCGGGGCATCGGGGTCGACACCCTGCGCCAGCAGATCCGCGCGCAGGTCAGCTGGGCCCGCTGGATCCGCGGCCGCTACGGCTCGCGCCTGCGCATCGGCGACGACCAGATCGCGGCCACCCAGGCGCGGCTCGAGGCGGCCGCCGCCAAGCCGCAGTACCAGATCTCTGAAGTGCTGATCGACGCCAGCCGCGTCGGCGGCATGCAGCAGGCCATGCAGGGCGCCCAGCAGCTCGTGGCCCAGATGCAGCAGGGCGCGCCCTTCCCGGCCGTCGCCCGCCAGTTCTCGGCCCTGCCCACCGCCGCCGCGGGCGGCGACGCGGGCTGGATCAGCCAGGGCGAGATGCCGACCGAGGTCGAGCAGGTGCTGGAGCAGATGCGCCCCGGCCAGCTCTCCCAGCCCATCCCGGTCCGGGACGGCGTCTACATCGTCTATCTGCGCGACAAGCGCGCGGGCGGCGGGGCGACCCTCGTCAACCTCAAGCAGGCGGCCGTGCCGCTCGCCCAGGGCGCCGACGAGGCCGAGGCCCGCGCCAAGCTCGAGGCCCTGCGGCCGAAGATCACCAGCTGCGAGACCCTGGAACAGGCCGCCGCGGGCGTCGAAGGCGTCGTGGCCGGCGACCTTGGCGAGGCCGAGGTCGCCGATCTCGCGCCCGCCTTCCGCCAGGCCGCCGAGACCCTCCAGATCGGCCAGGTGTCGGAGCCCATCCGGACCAACGCCGGGCTGCATCTCGTGGCCGTCTGCGGCCGCCGCGCCGCCGGCGAGGCGCAGGTGGACCGCGAGCAGATCGAAAACCGCCTCTACGGCCAGCAGCTCTCGATGATCGCCCGGCGGTACATGCGCGACCTGCGCAACTCGGCCACCATCGAGACGCGGTGAGGCCGGCACCGCTCGCCCTCACCCTCGGGGATCCCGCGGGCATCGGCCCCGAGATCGTCGTCAAGGCGTGGCGGGCGTTGCGGGCCGAGGGGCAGGCTTTCGTCGTCGTCGGCGACGCCCAGGCGCTCGCCTCGGCGCCCGCCGGGGGCGCAGGCCTCGTTCGGACGATCCAGTCGCCAGACGAGGCCGCACGCGTCTTCCCCGAGGCGCTGCCGGTGCTGGACCTGCCGCTGAAGGCGCCCGTGGTCGCCGGACAGGCCTCGCCCGCCGCCGCGCCGGCCGTCATCCGCTGGATCGAGACCGCCGTCGGGCTCGCGCTCTCGAAGACCGTTTCGGGCGTGGTCACCGCGCCGATCGCCAAGGCCCCGCTCTATGAGGCCGGCTTCCGCTTCCCCGGCCACACCGAGTTCCTCGGTGAGCTCACCGCCTCCGCGCCGCTCGACGGCGCCCGCGGCCCGGTGATGATGCTGACCGCCGCCGACCTGCGCGTCGCTCTCGTCACGGTCCACGAGCCGCTGGCCAGGGTCCCGGCCTCGCTTTCGGTGGAGAGGATCGTCCATACCGGCCTCGTCACCGCCCAGTCGCTGGCGCGCGACTTCGGGATCGCCGCCCCCCGCCTGGCCGTCGCCGGCCTCAATCCGCACGCCGGGGAAGACGGCGGCATCGGCCGCGAGGAGATCGAGATCATCGGTCCGGCCGTCCGGGCCCTCCACGACGCCGGCGTCGACGTCCGCGGACCCTACCCCTCAGACAGCCTGTTCCCCGCCGAGATGCGCCAGCGGTACGACGCGGCGCTCTGCATGTACCACGACCAGGCCCTGATCCCGGTGAAGATGCTCGACTTCTGGGGCGGGGTGAACGTCACGCTCGGCCTGCCGATCGTTCGCACCTCGCCCGACCACGGCACGGCGTTCGACATCGCCGGCCGGGGGATCGCGCGGCCGGACAGCCTGATCGCCGCGGTCCGGCTCGCCGCCGACATCGCTCGTCGCCGCCCGGCATGAGCCTGGAGACCCTGCCCACCCTGCGCGAGGCGCTGGAGGCGCACGGCCTGTGGGCCAAGAAGGCGTTCGGCCAGCACTTCCTCCTCGATCTCAACATCACCCGCAAGATCGCGCGCCTGGCGCAGGTGGGCGACGGCGACGTGGTGATCGAGGTGGGCCCGGGCCCCGGCGGCCTGACCCGCGCTCTGCTGGAGACCGGCGCCCGGGTCATCGCCGTCGAGAAGGACGAACGCTTCCGGCCGCTGCTGCAGGAGGTGGCCGACGCCGCCCCGCATCTCACCCTGGTCTTCGGGGATGCGTTGACGGCCGACGAGGCGGCGCTGTCGGCCGGCCGGCCCGCGCACCTCGTCTCGAACCTGCCCTACAACGTCGGCACGCCGCTGCTCATCAAGTGGCTGACCGGCCCCTGGACGCCGGCGTCGCTGACCCTGATGTTCCAGAAGGAGGTCGCCGACCGGATCACGGCGGCGCCGGGCGAAGACGCCTACGGCCGGCTGGCGGTGATCGCCCAGGCCACCGCGGACGCCCGGCCGGTGATGGACGTCCCGGCCCGCGCCTTCACCCCGCCGCCGAAGGTGGAATCGGCCGTGGTCCGCCTCGAGCCGCGGGCCGCCCGCCCCTCGCCCGAGCGCCTGGACGCCCTGCAGAAGGTCACCGCCGCCGCCTTCGGTCAGCGCCGCAAGATGCTCCGCTCCAGCCTCAAGGCCCTGGGGGGCGAGCCGCTCATCACGGCCGCGGGCCTGGACCCGGCCGCCCGCGCCGAGGTCGTGCCGGTGGCGGGTTTCCTGGCGCTCGCCGACGCCTGGCTGGCGCGGCGCGAAGCCCCGGCGACGGCCGCTCCTCGTGGACGCTGAAGCCTGTTCGATGAACCACTGTGACGGTCCGCGCGTTGACTTGCAGCCGTCGCACCGTATGTTCCGCGCGCGCGGCGATGTCCGCCTGCGCCGCAGCGTTGCGCCTGGCTGCTTCCTCGGCCGGCGCCGCACCACCGGTAACTGATGACCGAATTTTCCGATCTTGGGCTATCGCCCGCGACCCTGAAGGCCGTCGCCGAGACGGGCTACACCACCGCTACGCCGATCCAAGCCGAAGCCATTCCCATGGCGCTGCAGGGCCGCGACGTCCTGGGCATCGCCCAGACCGGCACCGGCAAGACGGCGGCTTTCACCCTGCCGATGATCGACCGGCTGGCCGCCGGCCGCGCCAAGGCGCGCATGCCGCGGGCCCTCGTCATCGCCCCCACCCGCGAGCTCGCGGACCAGGTCTCGGCCTCGTTCGAGAAGTACGCCATGGGTCAGAAGCTGACCTGGGCGCTGCTGATCGGCGGCGTCTCGTTCAAGGACCAGGAACAGAAGCTGGACCGCGGCGTCGACGTGCTGATCGCCACGCCCGGCCGCCTCCTCGACCACTTCGAGCGGGGCAAGCTGCTGATGACCGGCGTGCAGATCATGGTGGTCGACGAAGCCGACCGCATGCTCGACATGGGCTTCATCCCGGACCTCGAGCGCATCTTCAAGCTGACCCCCGCCAAGAAGCAGACGCTGTTCTTCTCGGCCACCATGCCGCCCGAGATCACGCGCCTCACCAAGCAGTTCCTGAACGATCCGGTGCGGATCGAGGCCTCGCGCCCGGCCACCACGGCCGAGACCATCACCCAGTACCTCGTCCGCATCCCCAGCGCCGATCCGAAGGCCAAGCGGACCGCGCTGCGCGAGCTGATCGGTCGCGCCGAGATCAACAACGGCATCGTCTTCTGCAACCGCAAGACGGAAGTCGACATCGTCGCCAAGTCGCTGAAGAAGCACGGCTTCGACGCCGCGGCGATCCACGGCGACCTCGACCAGGCCACCCGCATGCGGACGCTTGAGAGCTTCCGCAACGGCGAGCTGAAGCTGCTCTGCGCCTCGGACGTGGCCGCCCGGGGGCTCGACATTCCCGCCGTCAGCCACGTCTTCAACTTCGACGTGCCGCACCACGCCGACGACTACGTCCACCGGATCGGCCGCACCGGCCGCGCGGGCCGGACGGGCGAGGCGTTCATGATCGTCACGCCGGCCGACTCCAAGAACCTGGACAAGGTCCTGAAGCTGATCGGCAAGACTCCCGAAGAGGTCAGCCTCGACCTCGACTGGGCGAACATCAAGGACGAGCCCCGCCCTGGGCGGGGACGCGAACGCGGCGGCCGCGAGCGCAAGCGCAAGCCGCGCGAGGCCCGCGAACCGCGGCCGAGGCGCGAGAAGGCCGAGGCGGCGCCCGCGCCGGCTGCAGAGCCGGCGGCCCAGCCCCAGCCCGCACCCCGGCCCGCACGCGAGCGCCCCGCCGAGGAGTCCCGCCCCGCCCGGGCCGAACGTCCCGCGCGCGAACGGCCTGAACGTGAACGGTCGGAACGTGAACGGCCCCAACGCGAGCGCCCCGAGCGCGAGCGTGCGGAGGCCCAGGACCGCCGCCGCGGCCGCGACGACGGCGACCGGGTCGTGGGCTTCGGCTCCGACGTGCCGGCGTTCCTGCAGCGTCCGCCGCCGCGCTCGACCAAGGATTGAGATCTTCCGATCCGGCCGCGCCCGTCTTAACCGGGCGTTTGCCCGTCCTGGCCTAGGCTTCCCGCCGGCCGATGATGCGTCTCCAGGCTCATCGGCGGGGAACTGAAGGCGGACCATGTCTTCCGACGTCGAAACATCGCTCCGGGGCCCGAAGGCCTACGCGCTGGCCCGCAAGGCGATCGAGGCCATGGAAGCGCACCAGGTCTGGCCGACCGCGCTCAACTTCGAGCTCTGGGTGCACTACGTCGCGGCCAAGGATTCCGCCCTGGCCACCGAGATCGACCATCTGATCGAGGCCGGCGAACCGTTCACCGATGCGGTGGGCGAGCAGCTGGCCGCCCAGTTCCTGCCCAAGGCCAAGCTGAACGGCGAGATCCTCGAGGCGGGTCAGACCCTGTCGAAGGAACTGGACAGCGTCTCGCGCGCCATCGAATCCGCCCGCGAGACCTCCGAGGCCTACGGCCAGCAGCTGGCCAGCGCCAGCGAGTCGCTCGACGGCGAGGACGCCCAGGCGATCAAGTCGATGGTCGAGACCCTGACTGTCGCCACGCGCAAGGTGCGGGAGGAGAACCATGCGCTGGAAAGCCAGCTGCAGGACACGACCGCCGAACTCGGCCGCCTGCGCGAGCACCTGGAGCAGGTGCGCCGCGACGCGATGACCGACGCCCTTTCGGGGCTGGCCAACCGCAAGGCCTTCGACGAGGCGCTGGAGCGGGCCTGCGACCAGGGCGAACAGGGCGGCCCGGTGACCCTGGCGGTCATCGACATCGACCATTTCAAGAGCTTCAACGACACCTGGGGCCACCAGACGGGCGACCAGGTGATCCGCTACGTAGCCAGCGTGATCCAGCGCTGCAGCCCCGCCCCGCGGGTTTCGGCGCGCTACGGCGGCGAGGAGTTCGCCATCATCTTCCCCGGCGAGAGCGCCCGGGACTCGCTGGCGGTCCTGGAGGCTGTGCGCGAGGAGGTCTCGTCCCGCATCCTCAAGCGCCGCTCGACCAACGAGGACCTCGGGGCGATCACGATCTCGGCCGGCATCGCCGAGCGCAAGCCGGGGGAAAGCCCCGCCAGCCTCGTCGAGCGCGCCGACAGCGCCCTCTACGCCTCCAAGCGCGGCGGCCGCAACCGCACCTCCTGCGCCGATCCGATCGCCGCGGCGGCCTGACGCCGCGCGTTTTCCCTTGGCTGACGCCGGGGTATCCTCCGTTCAATCGGCCCGAACGCGAGGGAGGAAGCGATGGACGGCGCTCAAGCGGCCAGCAAGGTGAAGACCGAGGTCCAGGACGGCGTGGGGGTGATCACCCTCTCCGACCCTTCGACGCTGAACGCCGCCGGCATGGAGCTGATGGGCGACCTGGTCGGCGCCTTCCAGGCGATGGTCGACGACGACGCCGTCCGCGCCATCGTGATCACGGGCGAAGGCCGCGGCTTCTGCTCGGGTGCGAACCTGTCGGGCGGCCCAAACCGCGTGTCGGATTCCGGCAAGGGCCCGAACCAGGCGCTGCTGAAAGTCTACAATCCCTTCGTCACCCAGCTCCGCCGGTCGCCCAAGCCGGTCGTGGCGGCGGTGAACGGCGTGGCCGCCGGCGTCGGCGTCTCTCTGGCGCTGGCCTGCGATCTCGCGGTGGCGGGAGAGAGCGCCTACTTCCTGCTGGCGTTCCGGCGGATCGGCCTGGTTCCCGACGGCGGCGCCACCTGGCTGCTGCCGCGCCTCGTGGGCAAGGCCCGCGCCATGGAGCTGATGCTGCTGGGCGAGAAGCTGCCGGCCAAGACCGCCGCCGAATGGGGCCTGATCAACAAGTGCGTTCCGGACGCCGAGGTGATGGCGGCGGCGATGGAGTACGCCAAGGCGCTGGCGACCGGGCCGGCCTCGCTGGGCATGACCCGCAACCTCGTCTGGGATGCGCTGGACGCCCCCTGGCACCTGCAGCTCGAGGCCGAGGCCTATGCGCAGGGCGACGCCGGCCGCACCGAGGACGCGCGCGAGGGCGTCATGGCGTTCATCCAGAAGCGGCCCACGGCGTTCAAGGGGCGCTGAGCTAGCGCTTCTGGCGCAGCTTCTCCAGCTCGGCCTCGATCATCCGGTCGCGCACGCCCTCGCCGTCGAAATAGACGACGGCCCCGTGCGCGACGAGGCCCAGGCCCCAGCCGAACATCGGCCACTGGACCCACCAGTCGCCGGGCGATGTGAGGATGTTGATGAGCGCCAGGCCCGCGTTGACGATGGCGTAGGCCATCAGGTGCGTGCGGAAGCCCAGCTTCATGTCCGCCCGGCGCACGGCCAGGCGGCGGAGTTCGGCGTCGTCGGTCATGATCGCTTCCCCGTCGTCGTGACGGGAGCATAACGCCGATACGGAACGCTAATCCAGCTTGGCCGGCTGGATGGTCACGCTCTCGCCGCAGCCGCAGGCGTCGGTCTCGTTGGGATTGTGGAACACGAACTTGGCCGAGAGCTTGCTGACTTCGTAGTCGATCTCGGAACCGATCAGGAACAGGACGGCCTTGGGCTCGACCAGGATGGTCACGCCCTTGTCCTCGACCACCTCGTCCATCGGATCGGCTGTCTCTGCGTATTCGAGGACGTATTCCTGGCCGGCGCAGCCGCCGTTCTTCACGCCCACGCGCAGGCCGGCGTAGGGCTTATCCGCCTTACCCATGATTTCGCGCACGCGCTCGGCCGCCCGCTCGGTGAGCGTGACCACCTTGGGACGCGGACGCCGCTGGCGCGGCTGGGGGGTGACTTCGAGGTTCGCCATCAGAACATGTTCAGCTGCAGCTTGGCCTCGTCCGACATGCGCGAGGGGTCCCACGGCGGATCGAACACCAGCTCGACCTTGCACGACTTGATGTCGTCGATCTCCATGACCGCGTCCTCGACCCACCCCGGCATCTCGCCCGCCACGGGGCAGCCCGGCGCCGTCAGGGTCATGTCGATGGCCACGTCCTTGTCGTCCGAGACGTCGACCTTGTAGATGAGCCCCAGCTCGTAGATGTCGACCGGGATCTCAGGGTCATAGACCGTCTTCAGCTTCTCGATCAGCTGGTCCGTCAGCCGGTCGAGCTCCGCCTGGGAGAGCGGCGTCGTGGCCGTGGTTTCGATGGAAGCGCCGTCATCCATGTCCGTACTCTAGGCGAAGAAGGCTTGCGTCTTGGTGAGGGCGTCGACGAACGCGTCCGCCTCGGCCTCGGTGTTATATAGGGCGAAGGAGGCCCGGGCGCTCGACGTCACCCCGAAACGCCGCATGAGCGGCTCGGCGCAGTGGGTCCCGGCCCGCACCGCCACCCCGTAGCGATCGAGGATCTGGGCCACGTCGTGGGCGTGCGCGCCCTCCATGGTGAACGAGAGGACGGCGCCCTTCCCCGGCGCCTCGCCGATCACCTTCAGCCAGTTGGCGCCGGCCAGGCGTTCGCGGACCCGCTGGTACAGGCGGTGCTCGTGCTCGGCGATGGCGATCCGGTCCTGGGCCGAGAGCCAGTCGATCGCCGCGCCCAGGCCGATGGCCTCCAGGATCGGCGGCGTGCCGGCTTCGAAGCGGTGCGGCGGGTCGGCGTAGGTGATCTCGTCCAGCGTGACCGTGCCGATCATCTCGCCGCCGCCCTGGTAGGGCGGAAGCTGCGCCAGGAGCTCGGCCTTGCCGTAGAGGACGCCGATGCCCGTGGGGCCGTACAGCTTGTGGCCCGAGAAGACGTAGAAGTCGGCGTCGATGTCCTTCACGTCCACCGGCTTGTGGACGATGGCCTGGCAGCCGTCGAACAGCACCAGGGCGCCGGCCTCGTGCGCCATGCGCGCCAGGTCCTTGGCCGGGTTGATGGTCCCCAGCACATTGGACATGTGGGAGAGCGCAACCACCCGGGTCCGGGGGCCCAGCAGGCCCTGGTAGGCCGCGAGGTCGAGCGAGCCGTCGTCCAGCACCGGGACCCACTTCAGCACCGCGCCGCAGCGGTCGCGCAGGAAGTGCCAGGGGACGATGTTGGCGTGGTGCTCCATCTCGGAGAGCACGATCTCGTCGCCCGGCTGCAGCCGCGCGGCCAGGCCCGAGGCCACCAGGTTCACCGCCTCGGTGCCGCCCTTGGTGAAGACGATCTCGCCCTCGGCGGCGCCGATGAACGCGGCCGCCTTGCGCCGGGCGGCCTCATAGGCGTCGGTCGTCTCGTTGGCCAGGGTGTGCAGGCCGCGGTGGACGTTGGCGTAGGAGTGCTCCATCGCCCGCGTCATGGCCTCGATCACCGCCCGAGGCTTCTGGGCCGAGGCGGCGCTATCGAGATAGACCAGCGGCTTGCCATGCACCTGCCGCTGCAGGATCGGGAACTCGGCGCGGACCTGTTCGGCGTCGAAGGCCATCAGGCGCCCCTCAGACGCGCGGCGACCCACGCGGCGGCGACATCGCGGGCGGGCGCAAACGCCACCCGGTCGACCACCTCGCCCACAAAGGCCTCCGTCAGCATGGCCCGGGCCTCCGCCTCGGGGATGCCCCGCTGGCGGGCGTAGAACAGCGCGTCCTCGTCCAGGGCCCCTACCGTATTGCCGTGGGCGCAGGAGACGTCGTCGGCGTAGATCTCGAGCTCGGGCTTGGCGTCCACCTCGGCCCGGTCCGAGACGATGAGCGCGTGGTGGCCCATGCGCGCGTCGGTGCCGTCGGCGCCCTCGGCGACCACGATGCGGCCCTGGAAGACGCCGCGCGCCTGGTCGCGCACGACGCCCTTGGTCAGCTGCTCGGTGCGGCCGTCGCGGCCGGCATGGGTGACGATCGTCGTCAGGTCGGCGTGCGCCTTGCCCTCCAGAAGGTAGACGCCGTCGAGGCGGACGATCGCTTTCTGCCCTGGGTGATGCACGCCGGTCTCCAGGCGCTGGCGGCGGGCGCCGGTCGTGAAGACGTTCTGGGCGAACTGTCCGCCGGACGTGATCCGCACCTCGGCCTGGGTCACGTTGACCGCCTCGGGGTGGTCGTCCGCGACGACGATCCGCTCGACCGAGGCTCCGGCGGCGAGGTGGAAGTCGAACGCGGTGTGGGCCAGCGAGGCGTCGTCGCTGTCGTGGCTCTCCAGCAGGCGCAGGGTCGCGCCCTCGCCCACCCGCACCTCCACCTGGGAGGCGTGGGCGCCGGCGCCCTGGGCGGCGATCCGCAGCCGCACGGTCCGGAGCTGGCCGGCCGGCACGTCGATCTCGGCCCGGCCGCCGTTGGCCAGGATGTGGACCGCATCCGCCTCGATCGCGTCGAACGGGCCCGGAGGCGGCTCCCCGGCGTAGGGTGCCGACGGATCGGGCACCTGGCGGATCAGGCCGCGCAGGTCGGTCCAGCGCCAGTCCTCGTCGCGCTTCCCGGGAAGCGCCGAGGCGTCGCGGGCGCGTATGGCGAGGGCGACGCTCAAGCGGCCCTCGCGTACTTGTCGTAGCCCTCGCGCTCCAGCTCCAGCGCCAGCTCAGGGCCGCCCGAGGCGACGATCCGGCCGGCCGAGAGCACGTGCACGCGGTCGGGTTTGATGTAGTCCAGGAGGCGCTGGTAGTGGGTGATCACCAGCATCGCACGGTCCGGGCCGCGCATCGCGTTCACCCCGTCGGCGACGATGCGCAGTGCGTCGATGTCGAGGCCGGAGTCGGTCTCGTCCAGGATGAGGAAACGCGGCGAAAGCATCGCCATTTGAAGGATTTCCATCCGCTTCTTCTCACCACCGGAGAAGCCGACGTTGAGCGCTCGCTTCATCATGTCGAAGTCGATCTTCAGCTCGGCGGCCTTGGTCCTGGCCAGCTTCAGGAACTCGGGCGCGCTGATCTCGTCCTCGCCGCGGGCCTTGCGCTGGGCGTTCAGCGCCGTGCGGATGAAGGTCAGCGCCGGCACGCCGGGGATCTCCAGCGGGTACTGGAACGACAGGAACACGCCCTTGGCGGCGCGCTCGTTGGGCTCCAGCGCCAGCAGGTCCTCGCCGTCCAGCGTCGCCGACCCGGCGGTGACCTCGTAGCCCTCGCGGCCCGTCAGCACGTAGGACAGCGTCGACTTGCCGGCCCCGTTCGGCCCCATGATGGCGTGCACCTCGCCGGCGGGCACCTCGAGCGAGAGGCCCTTGAGGATCTCCTTGTCCTCGACCGCGGCGTGCAGGTTCTTCACGGACAACATCAGCCGACACTTCCTTCCAGCGAAATGGCCACCAGCTTCTGGGCCTCGACGGCGAACTCCATCGGGAGCTCCTGCAGCACGTCCCTGACGAAGCCGTTCACGAGCAGCTGCACCGCCTCCTCCTGGGAAAGGCCGCGCTGCATGGCGTAGAAGAGCTGGTCCTCGGAGAGGCGCGTGGTGGTCGCCTCGTGCTCGAACACCGCCTGGCCGTTGCGCGCCTCGATGTAGGGCACCGTGTGGGCCGCGCAGCGCTTGCCGATGAGCAGGCTGTCGCACTGGGTGAAGTTGCGCGCGCCCTTGGCCTTCGGGTGCGCCGAGACGAGCCCGCGGTAGGTGTTGCTGCTCTTCCCGGCGCTGATGCCCTTCGAGATGATCCGCGAGCGCGTGTTCGCGCCCAGGTGGATCATCTTGGTGCCGGTGTCGGCCTGTTGGCGGCCGTTGGTGATGGCGATCGAGTAGAACTCGCCGACGCTCCCGTTCCCGCGCAGCACGCAGGAGGGGTACTTCCAGGTGATGGACGAGCCGGTCTCGACCTGGGTCCACGACACCTTCGAGCGGTCGCCGCGGCAGTCGGCCCGCTTGGTCACGAAGTTGTAGATGCCGCCCTTCCCGGTCTCGGGATCGCCCGGATACCAGTTCTGGACGGTGGAGTACTTGATCTCGGCGTCGTCCATGGCGACCAGCTCGACCACGGCGGCGTGCAGCTGGTTCTCGTCGCGCATGGGGGCCGTGCAGCCCTCCAGGTACGAGACGTAGGATCCGGCGTCGGCGATGATCAGCGTCCGCTCGAACTGGCCCGAGTTCTCGGCGTTGATCCGGAAATAGGTGGACAGCTCCATCGGGCAGCGCACGCCCGGCGGCACGTAGACGAAGCTGCCGTCCGAGAAGACCGCCGAGTTCAGGCAGGCGAAGTAGTTGTCGCTGACCGGCACCACGGAGCCCAGGTAGCGGCGCACCAGGTCGCCATGGTCGCGGATCGCCTCGCTCATCGAGCAGAAGATGACGCCCGCGGCGGCCAGCTCCTTCTTGAACGTGGTCACGACCGAGACGCTGTCGAACACCGCGTCCACAGCGTAGCGCGGCGCGCCCTCGACCCCCGCCAGGACCTCCTGCTCCCTCAGCGGGATGCCCAGCTTCTTGTAGGTCTCGAGCAGCTCGGGATCGACCTCGTCGAGGCTCTTCGGCCCGGCCTTCTGCTTCGGCGCGGCGTAGTAGTGGGCGTCCTGGTAGTCGATACGCGGGAAGCTGACCTTCGCCCACGCCGGCTCCTCCAGCGCCTGCCAGCGGCGGAAGGCCTCCAGCCGCCATTCCAGCATCCACTCCGGCTCGTCCTTCTTGGCCGAGATGAAGCGGACGATGTCTTCGTTCAGGCCCTTGGGCGCGAACTCCTGGTCGATCTCGGTGATGAAGCCGTGCTTGTACTTCTCGAGACTCTGGACCTGCTCGACGGTCTGCTTGACGGCGGCCATCAGGCGACCTCCTTCCGGCGCGCGGCGAACCGCTGATAGGCCTCGAACCACACGTCGGCGAACCTGTTCCAGTCGGCCTCCGTGGTGTTCCAGCCGCCGCTGACGCGAATGGCGCAGGACGCGAGGTCGCCCTGGTCCATGGCGACGAGCACATGGCTCGCCTTCACCTTGCCCGACGAGCAGGCCGAGCCTGCGCTCACCATCACCCCGGCCAGATCGAGGGCGATCAGCTGCAAGTCCGACGTCCAGCCGGGCGTGGCCACGCACAGGGTGTTGGGCGTGCGCGGAGCGCCCTCGCCCATGACCACGGCCCCGACCGACTTCAGCCGCTCGGCGGCGGCGTCGCGCCAGGCGGCGTGACGCGACCAGTCGGCGTTGGCGGTCAGGATCGCCTCGGCGGCGGCGCCCAGGCCCGCGATCCCCGGCACGTTCTCGGTCCCGGCCCGCCGACCCCGTTCGTGCCCGCCGCCGTGCTGGCGACGGACCAGGGTCGCCCCGGCTCCGTAGGCCAGGCCGCCCACGCCCTGCGGCGCGCCCAGCTTGTGGCCCGAGAAGGTCAGGGTGTCGGCCCCCAGCGCCTGGAAATCTACTGGGATCTTGCCGATCGCCTGGATGGCGTCGACGTGCAGCCAGCCCCCGGCGGCGTGGACGATCTCGGCCGCCTCGGCGATGGGCTGGATCACTCCGGTCTCGTTGTTGGCCAGCATCAGCGCCACGAACGGCCGCCCGTCGGCAGCGTCCCAGCCCGCCAGCCGCTCGCGCAGCCAGCCGAGGTCGGCGACGCCGTCCCGGCCCACCGGCAGGTATTCCACCTCGGCCGGCGAGGCCTTGGCCGTCTCGGTGACGGTGGCGTGCTCGATGGCCGAGACGATGAGGCGCCGCGAGCCCGCGGCCACGGCGCTGTCGAGGCACAGGTTGTTGGCTTCGGCGCCGCCGCTGGTGAAGACCACGTCGGGCGCTGGCGCGCCGATCAGCCTGGCGATGCTCTCGCGGGCCGATTCCATGATGGCGCGCGCCGCCCGGCCGGCGGCGTGGACCGACGACGGATTGCCTCCGACCTCCAGGGCGCGGGCCACAGCGGCCGCCGCCTGCGGGCGCACCGGGGCGGTGGCGTTGTAGTCGAGGTAGATGGACGAACTCATGCGGCGGCGCGGGCTCCGAGGCGACCGCCGATCACGTCGGCGAGGGTGACCGAGGCCAGGTAATGCTCGATCTGCTGGCCGAGATCGGCCCAGAGGTCGTGGGTGAGGCAGCGCTCGCCGCGGGTCATGCAGCCCTTGCCGGCGTTGGCGCAGCGGGTGGCGCGCAGCGGCTCGTCCACCGCATGGACGATCTCGGCGATGCTGGTCTGCTCGGCGGTGCGGGCCAGGCGATAGCCGCCGCCGGGGCCGCGGGCGCTCTTCACCAAGCCCTTGCGGCGCAGCCGCGCGAAGAGCTGTTCGAGGTAAGAGAGGGAAATCTCCTGCCGCGCGGCGATGTCAGCGAGCGCCACGGCGCGGGCGGCCTCGCCCTCGCGCCGCGCGAGGTCTGCCATGGCCATCACGGCGTAGCGGCCTTTGGTGGAGAGTCGCATGGCTCCTTCGCCCGATGCAGTTTTCCCGCGCATCCGAAGCGGCCTGTGCTACAAGCCGGCGCCTCGCGCAGGGCTCTTGGGGAACCGGCCGCATCGGATGGCCCGGACTTAGGAAGACCTAGCGCAGCAGTCAAGTATTCCAGGCCGATAAGAGGGGTCTAGATGCCAGAGGTGGTTCTGACCGGCGCAGCCGGGCGGATCGAAGGCCGTTACACGCAAGGCAAGAGCGAGAGCGCGCCTGTCGCCCTCATCCTGCACCCCCACCCGAAGGCGGGCGGCCAGATGAACAACCCCGTGGCGGTGCAGCTCTTCCACATCTTCATGAAGCGCGGCTTCTCGGTGCTGCGGTTCAACTTCCGGGGAGTGGGGCGCAGCCAGGGCGAGTTCGACGGCGGCATCGGCGAGCTGGCTGACGCGGCGACCGCGCTCGACTGGCTGCAGGCGACCAATCCGGCCGCGTCCCAGTGCTGGGTGGCGGGCTATTCCTTCGGCGCCTGGATCGGCATGCAGCTCCTGATGCGCCGGCCCGAGACCGACGGCTTCATCTCGGTCTCGCCGCCGACCAACGCCTACGATTTCTCGTTCCTGGCCCCCTGCCCCGCCTCGGGCTTGATCCTGCATGGCGGCGCAGACAGCGTGGTGCCGCCGGTCGAGGTCGAGCGCGTGGTCTCCAAGCTCCGGACCCAGAAGGGCATCGTGATCGACTACGAGGTGGTCGAGGGCGCCAGCCACTTCTGGATGGAGAACCTGCCCGACGTCGAGCAGCGCGTGGGCGCCTATCTCGACAAGCGCCTGGCGGCCCAGCCCGCCTGATGACGGCGCCGGAGGACGCGATCCGCGCCCGGCGGCGGCTGACCAACAAGCTGATCGCCGCCCACGAGGCGGCGCGGCTTCGTCCGTTCTTCGCGCCCGACGTGAAGCTGATCGTCGGCGACGGCGGGCTGATCGTGGGCGCCGACGCGGTCGTGGACGCCTTCTCCGGCCAGTTCGCCGATCCCGCCTTCGTCACCTATGTGCGCGAGACGGCGTCCGTGGAGCTGGACGCCGCGGGACAGCGCGCCGCCGAACAGGGCCGCTGGCGCGCCGACTGGAAGGGCCAGCCCGAGATGTCCGGGACCTATCTGGCCGTCTGGCGCAAGGTCACCGGCCAATGGGTGATCGAGAGCGAACTCTACGTCACCCTGACCTAGAAGCGCCGGCGGCGCGTCCGCTCCAGCGCGGCCACCGCATAGGCGGCGAAGGCGGCTGACCGCCGGGCGGTCTTGGGGTCGGGGGCGAGTCCGCCCAGGCTGTCGCCATCCGGCGTGGTCAGCCGCCAGGACCAAGCCTCGCCGGCGGCGCTGAGGGAGAAACGGCATCCGCCGGGCGCGGGGGAGAAGAGCTCGTCCATGGCCCGCAGCTTTGAGCGGCGCCGGTGCAGGCCGACCGGCGCGGACTGTGGAGATTCGGTGCAGGCGGGCGTCAGCCCGCCCCGCGCACCTCGGCGTGCGGGAACAGCTGTTCGAACTGGCCCAGCGCCTGGGGCGAGAGGCTGACCGCCAGGCGCACGCTGCCGTCCTTGCCCTCCACCCGTTCGACCACCCGGCCGTGCCGGTAGAGCCAGGCGATCGCCGCGCCCTCCCCGGCCGGCGCATAGACGTCCACCGGCGGCGCTTCGTCCACCAGCGCGCCGACGGCCCTCAGGAGGTCGTCGCAGCCCTCGCCCGTGACCGCCGAGACCAGGATGGCCGGCGGATGGGCCCGGCGGGCGTCGCCGGCCGCGTCCTGGCGTTCGTCGGCCGGCAGCAGGTCGACCTTGTTCCAGACCTCCAGGATGCGCCGCTCGTCCATGTCGACGCCCAGGCGCTGGAGCACCGTCCGCACGTCCTGCGCCTGCGCCTCGGTCTCCTCGCTGGCGATGTCGCGCACGTGCAGCACGACGTCGGCCTCGCGCACCTCCTCCAGCGTGGCGCGGAACGCCTCGACCAGCTCGTGCGGCAGGTCCGAGATGAAGCCCACGGTATCCGACAGGATCGCCGGGCGCCCGTCGGGCAGCTTCAGCATCCGCAGCGTCGGATCGAGGGTGGCGAACAGCATGTCCTGCGCCAGCACCTCGGCCTGGGTCAGGCGGTTGAACAGCGTGGACTTGCCGGCGTTGGTGTAGCCCACCAGCGCCACCGTCGGGTACGGCACGCGACGGCGGGCCGAGCGCTGCAGGGTTCGGGTGCGGCGCACCTCCACCAGCTCGCGCTTCAGCTTGCCGATCTTCTCGGCCAGGAGCCGCCGGTCGGTCTCGATCTGGGTTTCGCCCGGGCCGCCCATGACGCCGAAGCCGCCGCGCTGGCGCTCCAGGTGGGTCCAGGTGCGGACGAGGCGCGAACGCTCATAGGTCAGACGGGCCAGCTCGACCTGCAGGCGGCCCTCCCGCGTGCGGGCGCGGCGGGCGAAGATCTCCAGGATCAGCCCCGTGCGGTCGATGACCTTGGCCTTCCAGGCCTTCTCGAGGTTGCGCTGCTGGACCGGCGTGAGCGCGTCGTCGACGACCACCACGTCGGCCTCGACGGAGTCCACGACCGCCGCAACCTCCTCCACCTTGCCCTTGCCGAACAGGGTGGCGGGCGTCAGCCGCCGCAGGGGCGCGACCAGGGTCTCGCGGACTTCCAGGTCGAGCGCCTGCGCAAGGCCGACCGCCTCTTCGAGGCGGGCCTGCGGGTCCCGTACGGCGCTCGTCCGGCCCTCGCGGTCCGGGTGGATCACCACGGCGCCCTGGACGGGCGCCTCACGGTCAACGGATTTCGAAGAACTCAATCGGCCTCGTCGTCAGACGGCTCATAGAGCTGCACGGGCTGAGCCGGCATGATGGTGGAGATGGCGTGCTTGTAGACGAGCTGGGATTGCCCGTCCCTGCGGAGCAGAACGCAGAAGTTGTCGAACCAGCTCACCACGCCCTGCAGCTTGACCCCGTTCACCAGGAAGATCGTCAGCGGCGTCTTGGACTTGCGCACGCTGTTCAGGAAGGTGTCCTGCAGGTTCTGTTTCTTGTCGCTCATGGCTTTTCGCCTTTTGGTTATGACGGGCGGCCAGGTCCGCCCACACACAAGGGTCACGCTAAACAGGCTTTGGCGACGGGCGCAATCGCGGGCGGACGATCAGACGGACCGCGCCTTCGCCCGCTCGATATAGAGACGCCGCAGCCGGCTCGCCACCGGGCCGGGCGACCCGTCGCCCACGGGCTTGCCGTCCACGCTGACGACCGGCAGCACGATCGTGCCCGCGCCGGTGATGAAGGCCTCCCGCGCGCTTCGCGCCTCCTCGGGCGTGAACGGGCGCTCCTCGACCTTCAGGCCGGCTTCGCGGATCACCTCCATGAGGCTGAGGCGGGTCACCCCGCGCAGGATGTTGGCGTTGGTGTCGCGGGTCCGCAGCACGCCGTCTCCGTCCACGATCCAGGCGTTGGAGGACGCGCCCTCGGTGACGAGGCCCAGCTCGTCGACGAACCAGGCCTCCACGGCCCCGGCCTCGCGCGCCTTCTGCTTGGCCAGCACGTTCGGCAGCAGGCCGACCGTCTTGATGTCGCAGCGGCCCCAGCGGTTCTCGGGGGTGGTGACGACGCCCACGCCCCGGGCCGCCCGGGCCTCGGCCGCGGCGCGGTCGACGCGGCTGGCCGTGACGATCACAGCCGGCCGGACGCCCTCGGCGGGGAAGGCGTGGTCCCGGGGCGCGACGCCGCGGCTGACCTGCAGGTAGAGCAGCCCCTCGCGGATGCGGTTGCGCCGCAGGGTTTCCTTCAGGACCAGCGTCAGGGCCGCGCGGCTCATGGGCATGACGATGCCGAGTTCGGCCAGGCTGCGCTCCAGGCGCGCGAAGTGCCCCTCGGCGTCGGCCAGCCGGCCGTCGAACACCGCCCAGACCTCGTAGACCGCGTCGGCGAACTGATAGCCGCGGTCCTCGATGTGGACGAACGCCTCCCCGTGGGGAACGAAGCGGCCGTTGACGTAGGCGATGCGGCCCAAGCTCAGGCCTCCTCGGTCTCGAGGGGGCGGGCACCGGAGAGCCCCAGCGACTTCAGCTTCCGGTGCAGGGCCGAACGCTCCATGCCGATGAAGGCGGCGGTGCGGCTGATGTTGCCCGAGAAGCGGAGCATCTGGGCGTTCAGGTACTCGCGCTCGAACACCTCGCGGGCCTCGCGCAGCGGCAGGGCGATGATCCGCTCGGCGCCGAACGAGCCGGCCTGGTCGCTGACGGAAGCCTCGGGCGGCAGCATCTCGGCGGTGATCGGCTCGGACGGCGCGCCCGACGCCAGGATCAGCATCCGCTCCACGTTGTTGCGCAGCTGGCGCAGGTTGCCGGGCCAGGCGCGCACCTGGAGCATGGCGAGCGCGTCGTCGGACAGCCGCCGCCGCGGCAGGCCGGTGGCGTCGCAGATGCGGGTGATGAAGTCGTCGATCAGCTCGGGGATGTCCTCGCGCCGCTCGGCCAGGCCCGGCACGTTCACCGGCACCACGTTCAGGCGGTGGAACAGGTCCTCGCGGAAGCGGCCGGCGGCGATCTCCTCGCGCAGGTCCTTGGAAGTGGACGAGATCACCCGCACGTCCACCTGGACGTCCGAGTCGCCGTCCACGCGCCGGAACCGCTGCTCCACCAGCACCCGCAGGATGCGGCCCTGGGTCTCCCGCGGCATGTCGGCGACCTCGTCGAGGTAGAGCGTGCCCGCGTGGGCCCGTTCGAACACCCCGATCTTGGCCGGACGTCCGCCCTCGCCCTCCTGGCCGAACAGCTCGATGTCCATGCGCTCGGGCGTCATGCCGGCGGCGCTGATCGGCACGAACTCGTTGCGGGCCCGATGGCTGGCGTCATGGATCAGGCGCGCGACCGTCTCCTTGCCCGCGCCCGGCGGGCCCGAGATCAGGACGCGGCTGTTGGCGCCCGCGAGCTTGGCGATCATCTGGCGGAGCTGCTGGGCGGCGACCGACTTGCCGAGCAGTCCCTCAGGCGTGATGGCCTGGGCGCGCAGCCGGCGGTTCTCGCGCCGCAGGTTGGCCGCCTCCAGCGCCCGTTCCACGACCAGCAGCAGCCGGTCGGACTTGAACGGCTTCTCCAGGAACTCGTAGGCGCCGCGCTTGATGGCGCTGACCGCCGTCTCGATGTTGCCGTGGCCCGAGATCATGATCACCGGAAGGTCGGGATCGAGCTCCTTGACGAGATCGAGCAGCTCCAGGCCGTCCATCCCGCCGCCCGACATCCAGATGTCGAGGATCAGGAGCGCGGGCTTGCGCGCGCGGACCGCGGCCAGCGCCGATTCGGAGTCGTTCGCCGTCCGGACCGCATAACCCTCGTCCGAGAGGATCCCCGCGACCAGCTCGCGGATGTCCACCTCGTCGTCGACCACCAGAACGTCTGCAGCCATGCCTTCCGCCTTCTCACGTCGTCGCGGCGACGGCCGTAGCCTCGACGCGCGCGGCGCTCGCCGCCGGCAGGCGAAGGGTGGCCAGGGCCCCCTGCCCGCTCCGCGCGTCGGCGAGCTCCAGCTCGCCGCCGTGGTCTTCCAGGATTCGCTTCACGATCGCGAGGCCAAGGCCCGTGCCCTTCTCCCGCGTCGTCACATAGGGTTCGGTCAGGCGGTCGCGGTCCTTGGCCGGCAGGCCGACGCCGTTGTCCTCGACCTCGAACGCCACCTGCCCGTCGTCGGCCGCCAGGCGCGCGACGATCCGGCCCTTGAGCTTCGGCGTCCGGGCCCGCCGGGCCTCCACCGCCTCGGCCGCGTTCTTGAGTACGTTGGTCAGCGCCTGGGCGATCATGCGGCTGTCCGCCAGGAGCATGGCGTCCGGCGCCGGCTCCTCCAGCTCGACCGAGATGTCGGGGCTCGCCACCCGCTGGGCGAACACGGCGGCCCGCAGCAGCTCGCTGGCGTCGGCCTTGGCGAACTTCGGCGCCGGCATCCGGGCGAAGGCCGAGAACTCGTCCACCATGCGGCCGATGTCGCCCACCTGCCGCACGATGGTGTCGGTGCAGCGGTCGAAGGTCTCGAGCTCGGCGTCGGCGATGTCCTTGCGGTACTTCTTCCGCAGGCGTTCGGCCGAGAGCTGGATCGGGGTCAGCGGGTTCTTGATCTCGTGGGCGATGCGCCGCGCCACGTCGCGCCAGGCGGCGTTGCGCTGGGCGGCGACCAGGCGGGTGATGTCGTCGAAAGTCAGCACGAGCCCGCCCTCGCTCTGGCTGGCGCGCACGCGCAGCCGGCGGTTCTCGCGCCCGCGGACGACGTCGATCTCCTCCTCGGCCTCGCCGCCCCGGCCCGCCCCGGCGGCGAGCTCGGCGAACTCGGGCGCCACGTCGGCGAGGCGGCGGCCCCGGCCGTGGTCGCCCGGCAGGTCGAGCAGCAGCGCCGCCTGGCGGTTGGCCACCGAGATGCGGCCCTTGCGGTCCAGGCCGATCACCCCGGCGCTCACCTCCGCCAGCACGGTCTCGATGAACTGGCGCCGGCTCTCGGCCTCGTCGCCGGCGCGCTTCAGCGCCTCCTGCTGGGCCTGAAGATCATGCGTCATGCTGTTGAAAGCGCGGGACAACACCGCGATCTCGTCCGGGTCGGACTCGGCGTCCACCCGGGCGCTGAGGTCGCCGCCGGCCACCCGTCCCGCGGCCTGCACCAGCCGGGCGATGGGCGCTGACAGCGCGTTGGCGGCGCCCAGCCCCAGCCACACCGCCCCAACCAGCACCAGCAGCGCCGTCTCGGCGTAGCTCAGGACGAAGATCGCCTGGATGCGCTCGCGGTTCTGGGCCACGTCGCGGTACGAGACGAGCGAGCCCTCGGCGTTGCGGAGGTTGACGACGATCCCCTCCCGCAGCGGCCGGGCGATGTAGAGGTAGAGGTCCTCGTAGGCGTTCAGGCGGTAGACCGCCCGCATGACGTCGCCGCCGGTGAAGTCGGGAATGTAGATCTCGCCGGTGTCGGCGGCTTCGAAGCTGGCGGCCGAGGGCGGCGTGAAGGGCGGCGCCTCGTCGCTTTCGGCCCTGGCCAGCACCCGGCCGCGGCCGTCCACCAGATAGGCCGCCGAGAACGCGTGATACGACGCCAGCGCGCCCAGGTAGCTGCTGACCTGCCCGGGGTTCTCCTGCAGGGCGTCGGCCTCGCGGTTGAGGTCGGCGGCCATCGGCGTGACGTGGTCGCGGATGTACTGGATCTGCTCGTCCACATAGGTCCGAAGCACGGTGGCCGAGGTCTCGACGACCGTCTGGACCCGCGCGCTGAACCAGTTCTCGACGCCCCGGCTGACCAGCACGCCGTAGAAGATGAACACCACGGCCGCCGGCACGACCGCCGCCAGGGCGAACAGGCGGACGAAGCGGACGTGCAGGCGCGCCCCGGCGTCCTCGGCGCGGGCCCGGACCAGCTCCATGATCCTCAGGCCCACCGCCGCGATCAGCAGCAGGATGAGGATCAGGTTCAGGCCCAGCAGGGTCAAGATCAGCCGGCTGGCGGGCCCCAGCGGCCCCGTCTGCGGCGGCGAGGCGGCCAGGATGATGGCCAGCACCGTCAGGCCGACGGCCACCCCGTAGCCGACGCCGAGCACCACCTTGGACTGCAGCGTGCGGCGCATCCAGGCCAGCGCCTGGGGCGCGAACGCGGGGTTGATAGGCAACGCCATTGCGTCGGGAGCCTAAGGGACTGTGCTCCGAACTCAACAGCTATGTTGCGCCGATGCTTCACACAGCCGTCAGCGACGGCCGCGGCTCATCTCCACGCCCAGGTCCTGGATCTTCTTGCGCAGGGTGTTGCGGTTGAGGCCCAGGATCTCCGCCGCCCGGACCTGGTTGCCCCGCGTGGCGGCGAGCGTGAGCTGGATCAGCGGCCGCTCCACCTCCTCCAGCACGCGATCGTAGAGGCCCGGCGGGGGAATGCCGTCCGGCTGGTCGGCGAAATAGGTCGAGAGCTTCTGCTCGACGAGCTGGGCCAGGGTGGCCGGCCCCTCCTGCCCCTGGACGACCGGCTGCTGGTCGGCCAGCTCGCGCTCGATGATCCGCGCCGAGATCAGGTCCTCGCCGTAAAGGGCGCAGATCCGGCGCACCAGGTTCTCGAGCTCGCGCACGTTCCCCGGCCAGGGATGGCGCTTGAGGCGCTCCAGGGCGCCCGAATCGATGGTCTTGGCGGGCAGGCCCTCGCGGTTGGCGCGCAGCAGGAAGGCCCGCGCCAGGTCCGGGATGTCCTCGACCCGGTCGCGAAGGGGCGGCAGGCGCAGCGGGGCGACGTTCAGGCGGAAGAACAGGTCCTCGCGGAACAGACCCTGCTGGATCAGCGCCCGCAGGTCGCGGTTGGTGGCGGCGATGATCCGCATGTTCGGCCGGCGGCCGGTCTTGGGATTCACCGTCGGCTCCGAGCCGTCGATCACCCGCAGGAGGCGGGTCTGGGCGTCGAGCGGCATGTCGCCGATCTCGTCCAGGAACAGCGTCCCGCCGTCGGCCTCGACCAGCTTGCCGTGGTCGCCGTCCTCCTTGCCGAACAGCTCGGCCTCGACGCGCTCGCGGGGCGTGGCGGCCAGGTTGATGACCACGAACTTGCCGTCGCGGCGGCGGCCCATGTCGTGCAGGGCGCGGGCGACCAGTTCCTTGCCGGTGCCGCTCTCGCCGGTGATCAGCACCGTCAGATCCGCGCCGACGAGCCGGGCGATGGTCCGGTAGACCTCCTGCATCGGCGCCGAGCGGCCGATCAGCGGCAGGCGGTCGTCGCGCACGGCCCGCGCCTGGGCCTTGGAGGCCTCGGAATCGGCCGGGCGCGACAGGGCCCGGCGGGCGGCCGAGGTCATGTCGTCGAGATCGAAGGGCTTGGGCACATATTCGAAGGCGCCGACCTCGGCTGCGTTCACGGCAGTGATCAGGTTGTTCTGGGCGCTCATCACGATCACGGGCAGCTTCGGCCGCTGCTTGCGGATGCGCGGCAGGACATCGAAGACGTTCTCGTCAGGCATCACGACGTCGGTGACGACGAGGTCGCCCTCCCCGTCGGAAACCCACTTCAGGAGCGTGGTGGCGTTGCCGGTGGCCCGGACCTGGTAGCCCAGCCGCGTGAACGCCTGGCTGAGCACGAGCCGGATCGAGGAATCGTCGTCGGCGATCAGGATCTTCTTCGACGCGGCGTTCATGCGGGCAGGTCCTCGGGCGCGGCGATGGGGAGCAGCACCCGGAAGACGGTGCGGCCCGGCTCGGATTCGAAATCGATCAGGCCGCCGTGGCCGGCGACCAGCTTGGCGACCAGAGCGAGGCCCAGCCCGGCCCCGTTCGCCTTGGAGCTGACGAAGGGCTGGAACAGGCTCTCGCGGATGTGCTCGGGCACGCCGGGGCCGTTGTCCTGGATGCGGACCTCGAGCGGCGCCCCTCGCAGGGACTGGCCGCTCGCCGAGCGCACCCGCACGCCATGGCGGTAGGCGGTGTGGATCGAGATCTCGCCGCGGCCGTCGCCGCGGGCGTGGGCCGCCTCGGCGGCGTTCTTCACGAGGTTCAGGAAGACCTGGATCAGCTGGTCCTCGTCGCCGAGCACCGGCGGCAGCGAGGGGTCGTACTTCTCCTTCAGCGTCAGGCCGTCGGCCACGCCGTTGGCGGCCAGCGCCCGCACCCGGTCGAGGATCTGGTGGATGTTGAGCGGGCTCAGCGACGGCAGCGCGTCGTCCGAGAACGCCTCCATGCGGTCCACGAGCCGCCGGACGCGGTCGGTCTCGTCGACGATCAATTGAGCCAGGGGCGCGTCCTCGGCCTTGGCGCCGGCCTTCAGCAGCTGGGCCGCGCCGCGGATGCCCGCCAACGGGTTCTTGATCTCGTGCGCCAGCATGCGGCCGAGGCCCACCAGCGAGCGCAGCCCCGCCGCCTCCTGCGGGCCGCGCTCGACGCCCAGGCCCGTCTTGACGGTCAGGGTCAGCAGGACCGAGCCGTCGCCGAGCGGGGCCGCCGCGCCGTCGGCCTCGAACGCCGGCAGGCCGAACAGGCTGATATGCACGCCGCGCTCCCGAACCCGGGCGCCCTCGTCGATGGCCCGGTTCAGCAGCGAGACCAGCGCCGAGCCCGGCGGCAGGGCGGCGCGGAAGCGCCCTCGGGCCAGCAGACCCAGGCCCTGGCCGAACAGCGCCTCGGCCGCCTCGTTGACCGCCACCAGCGCGCCGTCGGCGCTGACCACCAGCGAAGGGTCGGGACTGAGGTCGAACGCCGCCGCCTTCAGGGCGTCGGGATCTATCCCCTTGGGGTGCGTCCTCGTGTTTCCGTTCATGCCGCCAATCTCTCCGAAGCGCCCCACAGGGCCTTCAGGCCCCGCTCCACTTCAGAGGCGTCCTCCAGGCGGCACAGGGCCGCGCGCGCTTCTCGCCTGGCCTGCGGATCGGCGGGCCAGGGGGCGTTTTCGATGTAGCTCGCCAGATGCTTGCGGAAGATCCGCAGGCCCAGGCGGTCGCCGTAGAACTTCAGGCTCTCGCGGAAGTGGCTGAGGGCGATCTCCAGCCGCGCCGGAGCATCCGGCTCCTCGAAGCGGCGCCCCGCCAGCTCGGCCTCGATCTGCGCCGCGACCCAAGGCTTGCCGTAGACTCCGCGGCCGACCATCACGGCGTCCGCGCCCGAGGCCGCCAGGGCCGCCTTGGCCGTGGTCCCATCCACGATGTCGCCGTTGACGATCACCGGGATGGACACCGCCGCCTTCACCGCCCGGACGGCGCTCCAGTCGGCGGCGCCCTTGTAGAACTGGCAGCGCGTGCGGCCGTGGACCGTCACCGCCTGGACGCCGATCGCCTCGGCGGCCGCGGCGATCTCGGGGGCGTTCCGCGAGGCGTCGTCCCAGCCCAGGCGCATCTTGACGGTCACCGGCACGTCCACCGCCTCGACCGCGGCGGCCATCAGGCGGGCGGCCAGCTCGGGCTCCCGCATCAGGGCCGAGCCCGAGAGGACGCCGGTGACCTCCTTGGCCGGACAGCCGAAGTTGAGGTCGACGATCTGCGCGCCGGCCTGGGCGGCGAGGCGCGCGCCTTGCCGGATGTGTTCGGGATCGCGGCCGACGAGCTGGACGACCATCAAAGGCAGGCCCTCGCCCACCGCCGCGCGTCGGACCACGTCGGGCCGGCCCTTCGAGAACTCGGCGCACGCGACCATCTCGGTCGCCACATAGGCCGCGCCCTGGGCGCTGGCGGCCTTTCGGAACGGCAGGTCGGACACGCCGGTCATGGGCGCGATCCACGCCCGCCCGCCGACCTCGACTCCGCCGATCTTGAGCATGGTGCTCATTTTCTAATCATCCCCGACGCTGTGTTTTTAGGCAATTTGTGCGGCGCCGTAAAGCTGGAAGAAAGCGCCGCAGTCCCTTAGACCGACGCCATGAGTTTCTCGGCTGTTGTCGTGGCGGCGGGGGCCGGTCTGAGGGCCGGTCCGGGCGAACCCAAGGCCTGGCGCACCCTGGGCGGACGGGCGCTCGTGCGCTGGTCGGTGGAGGGCCTGCTGTCGGCCGGCGCGCGCGAGGTCGTGGTCGTGGTCGCCCACGATCGCCTGACGCAGGTGGACGAGGCCCTGGCGGGGCTGGTCGGCTGGCGCGCCGTCACCGGCGGCAAGACCCGGGCCGAGTCGGTGCAGGCCGGGTTGGCGGCGATCACCGCCGGCCGGACCCAACCGGTGCTGATCCACGACGCCGCGCGACCCTTCGTGACGAAGGAGCATGTCGACCGCCTGCTGAAGGCGCTGGAGGTCTCCGACGGCGCGATCCCCGCCCTGCCCGTCCCCGACACGCTGAAGCGCGGCGACGGTCTGGTGGACGAGACGGTCTCCCGCGACGGGCTCTGGCGTGCCCAGACGCCCCAGGCGTTCCGGACCGGCAAGCTGAAGGCGGCCTACCGCCTCTGGCCCACGGGCGAAGAGCCGACCGACGACGCCTCGGTCATGGAGCGGGCCGGCGGCTCGGTGGCCATGGTCCCCGGCGATCCGCTGCTGATGAAGCTGACCTATCCGCAGGACTTCCTGATGGCCGAACAACTGGCCGGCGGCCGCCGCATCGTCCGCATGGGCCAAGGGATCGACGCCCACCGCTTCGGCCCCGGCGAAGTCGTCTGGCTGTGCGGCGTCCGCATCCAGCACGACCTGGGGCTCGTGGGCCATTCCGACGCGGATTGCGGCCTCCACGCGCTCACCGATGCGGTGCTGGGCGCGATCGCCCAGGGGGACATCGGCGAGCACTTCCCGCCCTCGGACCCGCGGTGGAAGGGCGCCTCCTCCGACCGGTTCCTGAAGCATGCGGTGGACCTGGTGGGCGCGGCCGGCGGGCGGATCCTCAACGCCGACGTGACGCTCGTCTGCGAACGCCCGAAGATCCGGCCGCACCGCGACGCCATGCGGGCCCGGATCGCCGAACTGCTGGGCCTGCCGGTCGAGCGGGTCAGCGTGAAGGCCACCACGACCGAGGGCATGGGCTTCACCGGCCGCGAGGAAGGCCTGATGGCCCAGGCCGTCGTCGCGGTCGAATGCCCGCCCTGACGGCTACGGCAGCCAGGTCCAGCGGGTCTTGAGGTTGGCGTAGAGCGCCCCGGCCAGGTTCGTGTAGTCGTCGCGCCAGGGCCGGGCCAGGAACGGATTGGCGCGGGTCCAGCGCGGATCGGCCTCGAACGCGGCGAGCGCCGCGCGGTTCTTCGCCACGATCACCACGTCCTCGGCCGACTCCCAGCTGCCCTGCGGGTCCTCGTCGGGGCGGTAGTTCTGCGCCAGGGCGTAGCCGCCCGCGGCCCTGGCCACGGCCTGGGCCGGTCCCATCAGGTCGAGGTTGCGGTTCGACAGGTGCAGGATCAGCACCCCGTCGGGCGTCAGCCGCTCGAGGTAGGTCTGCACCGCCTCGACGGTCAGCAGGTGGGCCGGCACGGCGTCGGACGAGAAGGCGTCGATCAGCAGCAGGTCGAAGGTCGCCGGCGGCTGCCGGGACAGGGTGAGCCGGGCGTCGCCGATGACATAGTCCACCCGCCCCTTCGCGCACTCGGTCGTGTAGCTGAAGTGCGCCGGATCGCTCGAGACCCGCACCACCAGCGGATCGATCTCGAAGAACGTCAGGTGGTCGCCCGCGCGCGCATAGGCTGCGACCGAGCCGGTGCCGAGGCCCACGGCGCCGATGCGCATCGCCGCACGCGCGCCCTGCAGGCCCGTGAAGACCTGACCGATCGGCGTGCGCGGCGTGTAGTAGACGAGCGGGTTGCAGCGGTACGCCGGATTCAGCGCCTGGGCGCCGTGCAGCGTGGTCCCGTGCGCCAGCATCTTCACCTCCCCGCCCAGCGAGGAGACGTAGGTCTGGGACTGGCGCATCACGCCGAAGAAGCTGCGCCAGCTCTGGCGCACGTCGGTGCGGTCGGCGGCGGCCTCGGCGGCGAACGACAGCACGCCGATCACCAGGAAGAAGAACAGGGCCCGGCGCCGCACGAGGAAGGCGCAGATCACCGCCAGGATCAGCAGGGTCTTCATGCCCAGGTCGAACAGTTCGGACTGGTCGAACGCCCCCACCACGCTGGCGGTGGAGAGGTTGCCCTGGGCGAAGGTGACGGCCACCGGCGTGGCGGCCGCCGCCAGCACGCCCACCACCAGCAGCACCCATTGGCCCGGCGGGACCTTGTCGAGCCGTCCCCAGGGGCGCGCCAGGCACGAGAGCGCCAGCACCAGCGGGTACTCCCAGACGTTGGTGAAGACGACCGGCGCCACGAAGGCGTTGAACGCGCCGCCGACGACCCCGCCGATCGAGAGGCACAGGTAGAATTCGGTCAGGTGCGCCGGGTCGGGCCGGCGCGCCACCAGCCGCTGGTGGCACATCAGCGCGGTCAGGAAGAACGCGATCAGGTGCACCCCGAACTGCAGCGCGAAGAACGTCGAGCGGAACGGCAGCAGGGCCGCGCAGGCCGCCACCGCCGCCGCCTGCAGCACCAGCGTGAGCGCGGGCGAGATGGCGGGCCTGGCCTGGAAGGCGATGATGAAGGTGAGCAGGTAGAGCGCCAGGGGCAGCACCCACAGGAACGGCGCCGAGGCCACGTCCGTGGTGATGTGGGTGGTCACCCCCAGCATCAGGCTGGCCGGGATGGCGGCCAGGCCGATCCACGCCAGCCGGTCGCTCCAGCTCGCGGGGGCGACAGCTCGGGGCGGCGCCGCGGGCGCGGCGGCGCGGACCCGCGTCACCAGCAGCCCGAGGGTCGCCATCAGCAGCAGGAAGCCCAGGTAGCCGGCGCTCCAGCCGTAGCGCTGGCCCCACAGCGAGAAGGCGGGTTCCACGACCAGCGGATAGGCCAGCAGCGCCAGCAGGCTGCCCAGGTTGCTGGCGGCGTAGAGGACATAGGGCTCCTTGCCCTCGGCCTGGCCCACCGTGCGGGCGTACCAGGCCTGGACCAGCGGGGCGGTGGCCGAGAGGATGGCGAAGGGGGCGCCGATGGACAGCGCCAGCACCGCCAGCAGCCACAGGTTCGGGTGCTCCGACGAGGGCGCGCCGACCCATTCGTTCACCCGCAGCGGCAGGGCCGCGGCGGCGACCAGCAGGGCGGCGCAGTGCACGACCACCTGCCGGCCGACCGAGGCTATCCTCTGCAGGGCGTGGGCGTAGAAGTAGCCGACCAGCAGGGCCAGCTGGAAGAACGCCATGCTGGTGTTCCACACCGAGGGGCTCCCGCCCAGCAGCGGCAGGACCAGCTTGGCCACCATCGGCTGGACCAGGAAGACCAGCGCGGCGCTGGAAAAGGTCGTCACGGCGAACAGGGCCGGCGGCGCATAGGCCCGGCGGGTCCCGGCGGCGAGCGTGGTCATGTCGTCGTTAGGCCTTGATCGAAGCGGGGCTGGAATGCTTGTGGTCGAGCATTAGCGGTTAAGGGGACGTGCGCCGATGTTTTCCTTGGAGATCGTCACCCTCGCCCGGCTCCTGATCGACGAGGCGCGGCAACGATCCCTGAGAATCGTCACGGCGGAAAGCTGCACCGGCGGCCTGGTCGCCGGGGCGATCTGCTCGATCGCCGGGGCCTCCGACGTCTTCGAGCGCGGGTTCGTCACCTACTCCAACCGGGCCAAGCAGGAGTTGCTGGGCGTGCCGGGCGACCTGATCGCCGACCTGGGCGCGGTGTCCGAGCCGGTGGCGCGGATGATGGCGGAAGGCGCGCTCGAGGCCTCCAACGCCCACCTCGCCGTGGCGATCACCGGCGTGGCGGGTCCCGGCGGCGGCACGCCGATGAAGCCGGTCGGAACGGTCCACATCGCCACCGCGCGCTCCAACGAGCGGATCATGCACCGCCAGGAGCTGTTCGCGTTCGAGACCCGCGAGGAGATCCAGCTGGCCGCGGTGCAGGCGGCGCTTCAGGCGCTGAGGGACCGGCTGGCCTAGGGGCTCGCCACGGTAGCCAGCGGTTCAGCCGGGCGAAATCTCGGGCTGCGCCTTGCCATAGAGGGCCTCCGCGCGGGCCTCGAAGCAGCCCATCAGCCGCTCGACCGCATGGTGGAAGTTCGCCCGCAGCAGGCCCTCCAGCAGGCGAGACTTGAACTGGAACTCGATGTCGAACTCCACGCGCGTGCAGCCGTGGCCCGCATCGATGAAGCGCCAGCGGTTCACCAGCTTCCGGAACGGGCCCGACAGCAGGCTGACGTCGATCTGCCGGTTCAGCGTGTCGCGGCGGACGCGGGTGGCGAAACGCTCCTTCAGGAACGAGAAACCGACGGCGGCCTCGGCGTCGAGGCTGTCCACGCCTTCGCTGAGCGTGCGGGCGTTCCAGGTCCGCAGGGCCGTGACCCAGGGTACAAACTCCGGGTAGCGATCGACGTCCCCCACCAGCTGGAAGAGCTGGTCGGGCGTATAGGGCAGCGCCTTGGAGACGTGGTGCCGCAAGCCCTAGGCCGCCGATTCCTTGGCGAGGCGCGCGGCCTGCAGGCGGGCGAAGTCCTCGCCGGCGTGATGCGACGAGCGGGTGAGCGGGCTGGCCGAAACCATCAGGAAGCCTTTCGCGCGGGCGATCTCCTCCAACGCGCGGAACTCGTCCGGGTGCACGAACCGGTCGATCGGGGCGTGCTTGCGGGTCGGCTGCAGGTACTGGCCGATGGTGATGAAGTCGACGCCGGCCGAGCGCATGTCGTCCATCACCTGCATGACCTCCTCCTTGCTCTCGCCGAGGCCGACCATGATGCCGGACTTGGTGAACTGGGTAGGGTCGCGCTCCTTCACCCGCTCCAGCAGGCGCAGCGAGTGGTAGTAGCGGGCGCCGGGGCGGATCGACAGGTAGAGCCGCGGCACGGTCTCGAGGTTGTGGTTGAAGACGTCGGGCCGGGCGTCGATCACCGACTCAAGGGCGGCGACCGGCTTGCGGGCGAAGTCCGGCGTCAGGATCTCGATGGTGGTCGCCGGCGACGCGGCGCGGATCGCCCGGATCGTCTCGACGAAGTGCCAGGCGCCCCCGTCGGCCAGGTCGTCGCGGTCGACCGAGGTGACCACGACGTGCTTGAGCCCCATCTTGGCCGTGGCCTCGCCCACGCGCGCCGGCTCGTCCGGGTCGAGCGCCAGAGGCTTGCCCGTCGCCACGTTGCAGAAGGCGCAGGCCCGCGTGCAGACCTCGCCCATGATCATGAAGGTGGCGTGGCTCTTGTCCCAGCACTCGCCGATGTTGGGGCAGCCGGCCTCCTCGCACACCGTGACCAGGCGGTTGGACTTCACCACCTCGCGCGTGGCCATGTAGTTCGCCGAGCCCGGCGCCCTCACCCGCAGCCATTCCGGCTTTCGGAGGACCGGCGTGTCGGGGTTCGCCTGCTTCTCGGGGTGGCGCGGACGCGCGCCTACGGTGTCGATGACCACGGCCATGGCCCCTAGATCGTCCGTCAGAGCGCCGGGATCAAGCGGAGGATGGCCGCAGGCTGCGGCGTTCACGCTCTGTAACCGATCTTTTCATTTTAAAGTCCGACCGATAGGTTCCCGAGCCAACGAGAACAGTCCGGGAGCGTACGCCCTTGCGTTCGTTCGACAGCGCCCAGGCGCAGTCTTCCGTCTTCGACGCCCTCATCGACGCGGCGAAGACCCACGGGGCCAAGAAGCCGATCCTGGAGGACCAGGAGCGCAACCCCCTCACCTACACCGACCTGATCCGGGCCTCCTTCGCCCTCGGGCGCAAGCTGTCGGGCCTGACGAGAAAGGGCGAGCGCGTGGGCGTGATGCTGCCGTCCAGCGCGGGCGGCGTTGTCACGTTCTTCGCCCTGCACGCCTTCGGGCGCGTCCCCACCATGCTGAACTTCACGGCCGGGATCCGGAACCTGAAGGCGGCCTGCGATCTGGCCGGCGTGAAGCGGGTGCTGACCTCCCACCGCTTCGTCGAGCAGGGCAAGCTGCACGACCTGATCGACGCGCTCGAGGACCGGGCGCAGATCACCTACCTGGAGGACGTCCGCGCCACCATCGGCCTGCCCGACAAGCTGTATGCGGCGGCCGCCGGCGCCCTGCCGAAGCAGTTCCGGGCCTCCGTGGCGCCGTCGGACCCCGGCGTGATCCTCTTCACCTCGGGCAGCTTCGGCGCGCCGCGCGGGGTGGTCCTGACCCATGCGAACCTCGTGGCCAACTGCCGGCAGATCGCGACGCACATCGCGCTCGATCCGAACTGGGTGTTCTTCAACCCGCTGCCGATCTTCCACGTCTTCGGCCTGACCGGCGGGGTCCTGCTGCCGATCCTGACGGGCATGAAGGCGTTCCAGTACCCCTCGCCCCTGCACACCAAGCAGATCCCGCCGCTGATCAAGGACTCCAAGGCGGCGGTGCTGCTGGCCACCGACACCTTCGTGAACCAGTACGCCCGCGCCGCCGACTCCGACGAGCTGGCGGGCCTGAACTTCGTCGTCTGCGGGGCCGAGAAGGTGCGCGACGAGACCCACAACCTGATCGCCGAGAAGTTCGGGCCGATCCCGTTGCTGGAGGGCTACGGGGCCACCGAGGCCTCGCCGGTGATCGCGGTGAACAAGCCCACCGACAACCGCCGCGGCACCGTGGGCGGCCTCCTGCCCGGCATGGAGACGAAGCTGGAGCCGGTGGAGGGCATCCCCGGCGGCGGCAAGCTGCTGGTGCGCGGGCCCAACGTCATGGCCGGCTACCTGCGGCCCGACGGCGGCATCGACCCGCCCGCGGGCGGCTGGCACGACACCGGCGACGTGGTCTCCATCACCGACGACGGCTGGGTGAAGATCCTCGGCCGGGTGAAGCGCTTCGCCAAGGTCGGCGGCGAGATGGTCTCGCTGACCGCCGCCGAGGACCTAGCCGCGGCCGTGTGGCCTGACTGCCGCCACGCCGTGGTGGCCGTGCCCGACGCCAAGAAGGGCGAACGCCTGATCCTGGTCACCGACCGGCGGGACGCCGAGGCGGCGCCCCTGCTGGCCCACGCCCAGAAGGCAGGCGCGCCCGAACTGGCCGTGCCGCGTCGGATCATCAAGGTCCCGGAGATCCCCGTCCTCGGGACCGGCAAGACCGACTACGTGGCGCTCCAGAGGATCGTGGAAGCCGAGCTGCGGCGGGCGGCGTAAGTCCTCCCTCCCGTTCAAGGGAGGGAAGCAGCGTCAGATGTGCAGAACCCGCCCGTAGGCGTCGAGCGCGGCCTCGTGCATGGCCTCGCTCATGGTCGGGTGCGGGAAGACCGTCGCCTGGATCTCGGCCTCGGTGGCCTCCAGCGTCATCGCCATGGCGAAGCCCTGGATCATCTCGGTGACCTCATGGCCGACCATGTGGGCGCCGATCAGCGCGCCGGTCTTGCCGTCGAAGATGGTCTTCACCAGGCCGTCAGGCTCGCCGGCCGCCACCGCCTTGCCGTTCACCCGGAACGGGAAGCGGCCGACCTTGGGCTCCAGCCCCTGTTCCTTCGCCTGGGCCTCGGTCAGGCCCACCGAGGCGATCTGCGGCGTGGTGTAGGTGCAGCCCGGAATCGGCGCGGTCAGGTTCGTGGGCTTCAGGCCGGCGATGTGCTCGATGCAGTGGACGCCCTCGTGGCTCGCCTTGTGGGCCAGCCAAGGCGGGCCGGCCACGTCGCCGATGGCGTAGAGGCCGGGCACGCCGGTGGCCCCGTGCTTGTCGGTGACCACGTGGGTCTTCTCGATCTTCACACCGAGGGCCTCAAGGCCGAGGTCCTCGACGTTGCCGACGATCCCGATGGCCACGATGCAGACGTCGGCCTGCAGGGTCTCGGCCTTGCCGTCGGCCTCGATCTCCAGGCTGACGCCGCCCTTGCCCTTGGTCAGCTTCTTCACGTTGGCCGGCACGCGGAACCTGATGCCCCGCTTCTCGAAGGCCTTGCGGGCGGTCTTGGAGATCTCCTCGTCCTCCACCGGGAGGATGCGCGGCATCATCTCGATCACCGTAACTTCCGAGCCCAAGGCCCTGTAGAAGCTGGCGAACTCCATGCCGATGGCGCCGGAGCCGACGACCACCAGCGACTTGGGGGCAGCCTTGGGGACCAGGGCCTCGCGGTAGGTCCAGACCCGCTCGCCGTCCGGCTCCAGGCCGACGGCGGGGACGGTGCGCGCCCGCGCGCCGGTGGCCAGGATCACATGCTTGGCGGTCAGCTTGCGCTGGCCGACCACGACCGTCGGCGCAGGCGAGCCCTTCTCCAGCCGCGCCGTCCCCTGCACCACCTCGATCTTGTGCTTCTTCATCAGGAAGGTGACGCCCGAATTCATCTGGGCGGCGACCTTGCGGGACCGCTGGACCACGGCCTCGAAATCGAAGCCGCGCTTCTCCACCGACAGGCCGTAGTCCTTCAGGTGGTCGAGCTGTTCGTAGACCTCGCCGGACTTCAGCAGCGCCTTGGTGGGGATGCAGCCCCAGTTCAGGCAGATGCCGCCCAGCTCGGCCCGCTCCACGATGGCGGTCTTGAAGCCCAGCTGCGAGGCGCGGATGGCGGTGACGTAGCCGCCGGGGCCAGAGCCGATCACAACGACGTCGAACGCATCAGCCATCAGAGCAAAGCCTCGATCGCGCCTTCCAGCGCCTTGGGTTCAACGGTGGGGGCGAAGCGGTCCACGACCTTCCCCGACCGGTCCACGAGGAACTTGGTGAAGTTCCACTTGATGGCCTCGGTGCCCAGCACGCCCTTCTTCTCCTTCTTGAGGAAGGCGTAGAGGGGATGGGCCGTCGGGCCGTTCACATCGATCTTCCGCATCAGCGGGAAGTCGACCTCGTAGGTGAGCGAGCAGAAGGACCTGATCTCCTCAGCATCGCCCGGCTCCTGCGCGCCGAACTGGTTGCAGGGGAAGCCGAGGATCACCAGGCCGCGGTCGCGATAGCGGCGGTAGAGCGCCTCCAGCCCCTCGTACTGGCGCGTGAAGCCGCACTTGCTGGCGGTGTTCACGATCAGCAGCACCTTGCCGCGGTGGTCCGCGAGCGGCGCCGGCGCGCCGTCGATGGTCTCGGCGGTGAAGTCGTAGATGGAAGCCATCCCGGACCCTCCCGCCTAGACGATCATCGTCAGCGGCTCTTCGATCAGCGCCTTGAACGCCTGCAGCCAGCGCGCGCCGGTCGCCCCGTCCACGACCCGGTGGTCGCAGGTCAGGGTCACGGACATCAGCGTGGCGATCTCCAGCTTGTCGCCGCGCACCACGGGCCGCTTCTCGCCCGCGCCGACCGACAGGATGCAGCCCTGCGGCTCGTTGAGGATCGAGGAGAACGTCTTGATGCCGAACATCCCGAGATTGGAGACGCTGAAGGTGCCGCCTTGGAATTCCTCGGGCTTCAGCTTCTTGTTCCGCGCCCGCTCGGCCAGGTCCTTGGCCTCGGTGGCGATCTGCGCCAGGCCCTTGGTCTCGGCCTTGCGGATGATCGGCGTGATCAGGCCCCCCGGGACCGCCACGGCCATGGCGATGTCGGCGTGGTGGTGCATGGCGATGCCCTCGGGCGTGTAGGAGGCGTTCGCCTCGGGCACGCGCTTCAGGGCCACGGCCGCGGCCTTCATCACCATGTCGTTGACGCTGACTTTCACGCCTTCCTTCTCGAGCAAAGCGTTGATCCGGGCGCGGGCGGCCAGCAGGCCGTCGATCTCGAGGTCGATGGTCAGCGGGAAGTGCGGCACGTCCCGGAAGCTGTCGGTCATCCGCCGGGCGACGGTCTTGCGCATGCCGTCCAGCGGGATGAGGTCGTAGCTGCCGGGCGCGATACCCATCTGCTCCAGGCTCGCCGCCGGGCGCGGTTCGGCGCGCGCCGCCGAGGGCGCAGCGGTCGGCTGGGCCGCCGGCGCCTTCGCTTCACCGGGCTTGGTCTCGCCAGGCCGGGCTTGCTCGATGTCGGCCTTGACGATCCGGCCGTGCGGCCCGGTGCCCTTCACCGCCGAGAGGTCGACGCCCTTCTGCTCGGCCAGCCGGCGGGCAAGAGGCGAGGCGAAGATCCGCGAGCCGTCCTGCGCCCTGGCCGGCGAGGGGGCCGGCGCGGGAGCCTGGGCCGGAGTTTTGGCCGCGGCCTCGGTCTTCTCCTCGCGGGCGGCGCGGGCGCCGTCGCTCTCGGGGGTCGGCGCGGGCTTCGGCGCCTCGGCCTTCGGCTGCGGCGCCGGAGCGGCCGCCTCGCCTTCGCCGCCCAGGCGGGCGATGGGCGTGTTCACCTTCACGCCCTCGGTTCCTTCCGGCACCAGGATCTCGGAGACGACGCCTTCGTCGACCGCCTCGACCTCCATGGTGGCCTTGTCGGTCTCGATCTCGGCGATGACGTCGCCCGAGCGGACGGCGTCGCCCTGCTTCACGTGCCATTTGGCGAGGGTGCCCTCCTCCATGGTCGGAGACAGGGCGGGCATGAGGATGTCCGTCATGCGGGTTCCTTGGACAGATGGGCCAGGCCGGCGGCGTTCGCCTCCCAGTTCTGGCCGTCGAAGGCTTCGATCGCGATCTCCAGTCCCTCGACCGTATCGAGGCACCGGGCGTTGACGCTCCAGCCGTCGGGGTTGGACCTGGGGCGGTAGAAGCTCTTCACGCCGCATTCGGCGCAGAAGAGGTGCTTCGCCACCCGGCTGTTGAAGGTGTATTCGGCCAGCCTATCGGCGCCCTTGACGATGCGGAAGCGGCTCTCGGGCACGATGATGTGCACGAAGCCGGTCTTGGCGCAGATCGAGCAGTTGCAGGCCTGGGCCTCGACCCGGTCCGGCAGGGCGACCTCGAAGCGGACGCCGCCGCAGTGGCATCCGCCGGCGCGCCACTCGAAGGGCGAGCCGCTCATCGGTACGAGACCGCCTTGGCGGCCTTCACGATCCGCTCGACGGACGGCAGCGACAGGGCCTCGAGGTTCGCCGCGTAGGGCAGCGGCACGTCCTCCTGGCACACCCGCGCAGGCGGGGCGTCCAGCCAGTCGAAGGCGTGCTCCACCACGCGGGCCGCCACCTCGGCGCCGACGCCCATCGGGCCCCAGCCTTCCTCGACGGTGACCAGGCGGTTGGTCTTCTTCACGCTCTCGACGACCGTCTCGTGGTCCAGCGGGCGCAGGGTGCGCAGGTCGATGACCTCGGCCTCGATGCCCTCGGCGGCGAGCTCCTCGGCGGCCTTGAGGGCCAGGCCGACCATGCGCGAGTAGCCGACGATCGTCACGTCCTTGCCCGGCCGGCGGACCTTGGCCTTGCCGATCGGCACGACCCAGTCGATCCCCTCGGGCACGTCGAACTCCTGGCCGTAGAGCATCTCGTGCTCGAGGAAGACCACGGGGTTCGGATCCCGGATCGCGGCCTTGAGGAGGCCCTTGGCGTCGGCGGCGTCGTAGGGCGCGATCACCTTCAGGCCCGGCACGTGGGCGTACCAGGCCGCGTAGTCCTGGCTGTGCTGCGCCGCCACCCGGGCGGCCGCGCCGTTGGGCCCGCGGAAGACGACCGAGGTCTTCAGCTGGCCGCCCGACATGTAAAGGGTCTTCGCGGCGGAATTGATAATCTGATCAATCGCCTGCATCGCGAAGTTGAAGGTCATGAACTCGACGATCGGCTTCAGCCCGGCCATGCCGGCGCCGACGCCCAGGCCGGCGAAGCCGTGCTCGGTGATCGGCGTGTCGATCACCCGGCGATCGCCGAACTCGTCCAGCAGCCCGCGGCTGACCTTGTAGGCGCCCTGGTACTGGGCGACTTCCTCGCCCATCAGGAAGACGTCGGGATCGCGGCGCATCTCCTCGGCCATGGCGTCGCGCAGGGCGTCGCGGACCGTCTGCTTCACGAGCTGGACGCCCTCGGGGATCTCGGGATCGGCCAGCGGCCGGTCGGGCGTCACCGCCGCGGGGCCCTCGCCCTCGGGGCGCTCGCCCTTGGCCTCGGAGGGGCCCTTCTTCTCCTCGTCGCCCGAGGGCTCCTTCCGGAACGGCTTTTCCGCGATGGTGTCGGTCTGGACGGCTTCGGTCTGCGCCGCCTCGGTCTTGGAGGGGGCCTTGGAGGGCTGCGCGGTTCCGTCCTCGCCCTGCAGGCGGGCGATCGGAGTGTTGACCTTCACCTCCTGCGAGCCTTCCGGCACCAGGATCTCGGCCACGACGCCGTCGTCCACGGCCTCGACCTCCATGGTCGCCTTGTCGGTTTCGATCTCGGCGATCACGTCGCCGGAGCGCACCTTGTCGCCCGGCTTCACGTGCCACTTGGCGAGGGTGCCCTCCTCCATGGTGGGCGACAGGGCCGGCATCAGGATGTCGGTCATTGGGCCGCCCCCTGGGAAGCGTCGGTGTAGACGTCGGTGTAGAGTTCGGACGGGTCGGGTTCGGGGCTGGTGCGGGCGAACTCCGCCGCGTCGGCGACGATCTTCTTCACCTCGGCGTCGATCGCCTTCAGCGACGCCTCGTCGGCCCAGCCGTGCTTCTCCAGCAGCTCCTCGACGTGGTCGATCGGATCGCGGGTCTTGCGGACCTCGTCCACCTCCTCGCGGGTCCGGTACTTGGCCGGGTCGCTCATGGAGTGGCCGCGGTAGCGGTAGGTCTTCATCTCGAGGATGTAGGGGCCGTTCCCCGAGCGGGCGTGCTCGGCCGCCTTGGCCGCGGCGGCCTTCACCGCCAGCACGTCCATGCCGTCGACCTGCTCGCCAGGGATCTTGAACGACGCGCCGCGCCGGAACAGCTCGGTCTCGGACGACGACCGCTCCACCGCCGTGCCCATGGCGTACTGGTTGTTCTCGATCACGTAGACGACCGGCAGGCTCCAGAGCTCGGCCATGTTGAAGCTCTCGTAGACCTGCCCCTGGTTGGCCGCGCCGTCCCCGAAGTAGGTGAAGCTGACCTTGCCGTTGTCGCGGTACTTGTTGGCCAGCGCCAGGCCGGTGCCGAGGCTGACCTGCGCCCCCACGATGCCATGGCCGCCGTAGAAGTCGGCCTCGGTCGAGAACATGTGCATCGAGCCGCCCTTGCCCTTGGACGAGCCGCCGGCCCGGCCGGTCAGCTCGGCCATGACCTCGCGCGGGTCCATGCCGCAGGCCAGCATGTGGCCGTGGTCGCGGTAGCCGGTGATCACCTGGTCGCCCGGCTGCTTGATCGCCTGGACGCCGACCGCGATCGCCTCCTGGCCGATGTAGAGGTGGCAGAAGCCGCCGATCAGGCCCATGCCGTAAAGCTGGCCTGCACGCTCCTCGAAGCGGCGGATCAGCAGCATGTCCCTGTAGAACTTGAGAAGCTCGTCCTTGTCGGCGGCCGATCGCCCGTCCGCCCCATTGGCTTTTCGCCGACCGGCCTCACCGGTCTGCCCGCGCGCCATGCGTCTCTCCGTGATCCTTTGCAGGTAGCCGATAGAACCCGCGACGGGGTGCTAGGGCTTCATGCGGATCACATAGTCCCTTGGGTCAGCAAAGCCTAGCAGAGAGCGCGCCCTTTCCTCCAACAGGTCGGCCGAAAGGCTCTGGTCGCGCAGAAGCTGGGCGCGGGCCTCCAGGTCCTCCCGCTTGGCGCGCACCTGCGAGAGCTCGCGCTGCTTCGCCAGCAGCGTCTCCCCGCGCTGGTTCGAGCGCAGCAGACCGCCCTCGCCCGTGAAGGCATGGAACGCGAAATAGAAGATCAGCAGGGCGAGGGCCGCGGTCGACAGGTACGGGCGGAGGCGGGCGAGCACAGGACGCGATTCCCTCGGAGGAACCGGCTCTTCTCGCCCATCTTGCTTAATGGGCGGCTAACCACGCGGGACTGGTACCGGTCCCAATCCGATTGACCGCACGGCGAAGCTGCGGAACGCTCGCCGGGAAGTGGGGAGGCCATCATGCTCAGGACCCTGATCGCGCTGCTCGGCGCGGCGCTGATGCTGCTGCCTGGATCCTTCGTCGCGGCCGAGCCGGTCCGCCTCGACACCGCCCGCATCGACGAGGCTCTGGCGCAGATGGTGGCGAGCGGCCGGGCCGCGGGCGTGTCGGCCCTCGTCTGGCAGGACGGCGCCGAGCGTTACTTCGGCGCCGCCGGATTCGCCGACCGCGAGGCGGACCGGTCGATGGCGCGCGACACGCTCGTGCAGATCTACTCCATGACCAAGCCGGTGACCGGCGTCGCCCTGATGCAGCTCTGGGAACAGGGCCGCTTCGGCCTCGACGATCCGCTGGCGCAGCACCTGCCCGAGTTCGCCGCGCTGCAGGTGCTGCAGCCTAACGGGTCGCTCACCCCTCCCGCCAGACCGGTCCTTGTGCGGGACATCCTGCGCCACACCGCCGGCTTCGGCTACGGCGACGACCCGCGGTTCCGGACCGCCGACCCGCTGAATCTGCAGAACGACCTGGCGGAGGCCGGCCGCCGCATCGCGGGCCTGCCGCTCCTGTTCGAACCGGGGGCGGAGTGGCGCTACAGCGCCGCCGTCGACGTCCAGGCGCTGCTGGTCGAACGGCTGTCGGGCGTGCCGTTCGAAACCTACGTGCGCACCCATGTGCTGGACCCGCTGGGCATGCGCGAGACCGCCTGGACCCACCCGCCCGAACGCCTCGGCCGGCTCGCCGCCACCTACGTCCGCCGGAACGAGACCCTCGAGCGGCAGGACGACGCGCGGACGCGCGCGCTCAACTTCGCGCCCAAGCGGCTGACCATGGGCGGCGCCGGCCTCGCCGGGCCCATCGACGACTACATGCGCTTCGCCCGCATGCTGCTGAATGACGGTGAGCTGGAGGGGGTGCGAATCCTGCGGTCCTCGACGGTCCGGCTGATGGCGACCGATCACCTCGACCCGCGCATCGCCCGCCGCCACTTCCTGCCCAGCAAGGGCCAGGTGGGCTTCGGCTTCGATTTCGCCGTCCGCACCGCGCGGCCGAAAAGTCCGCAGGAGAATCGCGGCGCGGTGGGGGAGTTCTTCTGGGACGGCGCGCAGTCGACGCTGTTCTGGGTCGATCCCGCCAACCGCCTGGCGGCGGTGTTCTTCGTCCAGACGGCCCCGTTCGACGGGACCCTGCACCGAGACATCCGGGCCGCGGTCTACGGCCCGGACTATCAGGGTCCGCCCGGCGACGAGCGCCGCTAGAGCGCCCGCAGCGCCCGGCGGCCGGCGTAGATCGCCTGGTCGCCCAGCTCCTCCTCGATGCGGAGCAGCTGGTTGTACTTGGCCGTACGGTCCGAGCGGGCCAGCGATCCGGTCTTGATCTGACCGCAGTTGGTGGCGACTGAGAGGTCCGCGATCGTGGAATCCTCGGTCTCGCCCGAGCGGTGGCTCATCACCGCCGTGTAGCTGTTGCGGTGGGCCATATCGACGGCGTCCAGGGTCTCGGACAGCGTGCCGATCTGGTTGACCTTCACGAGGATCGAGTTGGCCAGACCCTTCTCGATTCCCACGGCCAGGCGCTCCGGGTTGGTGACGAACAGGTCGTCGCCCACGAGCTGGACCTTGCCGCCCAGGCGCTCGGTCAGGATCTTCCAGCCGTCGAAGTCGTCCTCGGCACAGCCGTCCTCGATGGTGACGATCGGGAACTTGGAGACGAGGCCCGCCAGGTACTCGACCATGCCGGCGGGATCGACCGTCTTGCCCTCGCCCTCCATCACGTACTTGCCGTTCTTGAAGAACTCGGTGGAGGCCACGTCGAGGCCCAGGTGGAAGTCCTCGCCGCAGCGGTAGCCCGCGCCCTCGCCCGCCTTGACGATGAAGGCCAGCGCCTCCTCGGCCGAGCCGATGTTGGGAGCGAAGCCGCCCTCGTCCCCGACGTTGGTGTTGTGGCCCGCGTCCTTCAGCTGCTTCTTCAGCGCGTGGAAGATCTCGGCGCCCATGCGCAGGGCTTCCGAGAAGGTCTCGGCGCCGGTCGGCAGGATCATGAACTCCTGGATGTCGATCGGATTGTCGGCGTGGGCGCCGCCGTTGATGATGTTCATCATCGGCACCGGCAGGATGCGGGCCGAGACGCCGCCCACGTACTTGTAGAGCGGCAGGGCCGAACTGCTGGCCGCCGCCTTGGCCGTGGCCAGGCTGACGCCCAGGATGGCGTTGGCGCCCAGGCGGCTCTTGTTCGGCGTGCCGTCCAGCTCGATCAGCATCCGGTCGATGCGGCGCTGGTCCTCGGCGTCCGAGCCTGACAGCGCGTCATAGATCTCGCCGTTCACCGCATCGACGGCCTGCCGCACGCCCTTGCCGAGGTAGCGGGCCTTGTCGCCGTCGCGCTTCTCCACGGCCTCGTGGGCCCCGGTCGAGGCGCCCGAGGGCACCGCCGCACGGCCCATGGCGCCGTCCTCGAGGATCACGTCGACCTCGACGGTCGGGTTGCCCCGGCTGTCCAGGATCTCACGGGCGGTGATGTCGACGATCTCGGTCATGGAGCTCCCTCGGGTGTTGCGGCGCGCGAGCCTTAGCCACCTTCCGCGACAGGGGCAACTTGACTTCCCCGGTTGACTTGCCGCGGCGTCGGCCGGTCATGCCGGGACGCCAAGGGAGGAAGATCATGCTGCTGGTGGAAAAGCCGTTCGACGGGGTCGCCGTCGTCACCCTCAACCGGCCCGAGGCGATGAACGCCCTGTCGAAGGCCCTGCGCCAGGCGCTGCGGCAGGCCATGGTCGAGCTGGACGCCGACCCCGAGGTGAAGGTGATCGTCCTGACCGGCGCGGGCGAGCGGGCGTTCACGGCCGGGCTCGACCTGAAGGAGCTGTCGTCCGATCCGTTGGGCATGGGCGCGGCCAACACGACGGACCCGGCCGAGAACCCCGCCCGCGCGCTGCTGGCCACCCGCAAGCCGATCATCGGCGCGATCAACGGCGTGGCGATCACCGGCGGCTTCGAGGTGGCGCTGGCCTGTGACGTGCTGATCTGCTCGACCAACGCCCGTTTCGCCGACACCCACGCGCGGGTCGGGATCACCCCCGGCTGGGGGCTGTCGCAGAAGCTGTCGCGCGTGATCGGCCCCTATCGGGCCAAGGAACTGTCGCTGACCGGCAACTTCCTCGACGCCAGAACCGCCTACGAATGGGGCCTTGCGAACCGCGTCGTCGAACCCGGCGAGCTGATGGAGGCCGCGCTGACCCTGGCCCGGCAGATGGCCGACATCGAGGCCGACATGCTGGTCGGATACAAGGCGATGATCGACGACGGCTACGAGACGACCCTGGCCGAGGGGCTCAAGCTGGAGCACGAGCGCTCGCTCGCGCACAACGTCGAGGTCACGCCCGAGATGGTCGCCGCCCGCCGCGAGAAGGTGCAGGCCCGCGGGCGGAGCCAGTAGCGCGCATGCGAACGGCCCCGCCTGTCGCCAGACGGGGCCGCGCGGAATCGCTGCCTCGGATGAGGCTTAGTCTTCCTTCGGCGTCAGGACCTGGCGGCCTTTGTACATGCCGGTCTTCAGGTCGACGTGGTGCGGGCGCTTCAGCTCGCCCGTTTCCTTGTCTTCGTGATAGGCGTTCGGGCCCAGCGCGTGGTGCGAGCGACGCATGTTCCGCCGCGAGGGCGAGGTTTTTCTCTTGGGAACGGCCATCGGAAATCTCGAAATGACTGCGGCGGCCGAGTGAGGCCGCCGACGTGAGCGGCGGTGTATGCATGAAACGCCGCTTCGGATCAAGCGCCCGCCTCGGGTTCCTCCCAATGCAGCCCCTGCCGGCCCACGCTCGTTGGAGTGAAACCATGGAAGCCGAGATCCACGCCCTCTTCCGCCGCCACGAGGACAACTTCAACCGCGGCCTGCACGGCGAGGCGGCGCCCGAGGACGCGGGCGCCCTCTTCACGCCCGAGTTCATCGCCGCCGGGCCCCAAGGGGTCGCGACGGGGCGGAACGACGCCTCGCTCGTCGAGGCGATGAGGGCCGGCTACGATCACTACCGGGCCACAGGCGCCCAGGCCATGACGCTCCGCGACGTCGCGGTCACGCCTATCGACGACCGGCACGCGACAGCCAAGGTCAGCTGGCGCGCCCGCTACCGCCGCAAGGACGGCTCGCAGACCGATATCGACTTCGAGGTGACCTACTTCGTACGCTTGACCGACGAGGGACCCAGGATCTTCGGCTGGGTGTCGGGCGACGAGGAGGCCCTGCTGCGCGAAAGGGGCCTGGCCTAGACCAGCCGGCTCCGCTCCTTGGCCGCGCCGATGAAGCTGGCGAACAGCGGGTGCGGGTCGAACGGCCGGCTCTTCAGCTCCGGGTGGTACTGCACGCCGACGAACCAGGGATGGTCCGCCCGCTCGCAGATCTCGGGCAGCTGGCCGTCGGGCGACAGGCCGGTGAACTTCAGGCCCGTGGCCTCGATCCGCTCGCGGTAGCCGATGTTCACCTCGTAGCGGTGGCGATGGCGCTCCTGGATGGCGGTCGAGCCGTAGATCTCGGCCACCCGCGATCCGGGGGCCAGCACGGCGTCATAGGCGCCGCAGCGCATGGTGCCGCCCAGCTCGCCCCCCTCGGCGCGGACCTGCTTCTCGTTCCCCCGGGTCCACTCGGTCATCAGGCCGACGATGGGCTCGGAGGTCGGGCCGAACTCGGTGGACGAAGCTTGCCGGATGCCGGCCAGGTTCCGGGCCGCCTCGATCATCGCCATCTGCATGCCGAAGCAGATGCCGAAGTACGGGATCTGGTGCTCGCGGGCGAACTGGACGGCCCGGATCATCCCCTCCGAGCCGCGCTCGCCGAAGGCCCCCGGGACCAGCACGCCGTGGACGTTGGCCAGACGCACGGCGATCAGGTCCTCGTCCTTCTCGAAGGCCTCGCCCTCGATCCAGTCGAACTTGACCCGGACGTTGTTGGCCACGCCGCCGTGGACCAGCGCCTCGACCAGCGATTTGTAGGCGTCGGTCAGGCCCGTATACTTGCCGACGATGGCGATGTTCACCTCGCCGTCGGGGTGGCTCAGGCGGTGGGAGATCTCTTCCCAGCGGGTCAGGTCAGGCTTCGGCGCCTGGTCCAGCAGGCCGAAGACGTCGAGCACCTCGGTGTCGAGTCCCTCGTGGTGATAGTCCAACGGCACGGCGTAGATGTTGGCGCTGTCCATCGCCTGGATGACGGCGCTGGGGCGCACGTTGCAGAACTGGGCGATCTTGCGCCGCTCGCCCTCGGGGATCGGGAACTCGGTCCGGCACAGCAGGATGTCGGGCTGGATGCCGATCGAGCGCAGCTCCTTCACCGAGTGCTGGGTCGGCTTGGTCTTCATCTCGCCGGCCGTCTTGATGAACGGCAGCAGCGTCAGGTGGATGTAGCAGGCGTGCCCGCGGGGCAGCTCCTGGCCCAGCTGGCGGATCGCCTCGAAGAACGGCAGGCCCTCGATGTCGCCCACCGTGCCGCCGACCTCGATCAGCACGAAGTCCACATCCGGGCCGGGATCGGAGAGGACGAAGTCCTTGATCTCGCCGGTGACGTGCGGAATGACCTGGACCGTCGCGCCGAGGTAGTCGCCGCGGCGCTCCTTCTCGATGATCGTCTTGTAGATCTGGCCCGTCGTGATGTTGTCGGCGCGGGTGGCCGAGACGCCCGTGAAGCGCTCGTAGTGGCCGAGGTCGAGGTCGGTCTCGGCCCCGTCGTCGGTCACGAAGACCTCGCCGTGCTGGTAGGGGCTCATCGTCCCCGGATCGACGTTGAGATAGGGGTCGAGTTTCCTCAGACGGACCTTGTAGCCGCGCGCCTGCAACAGGGCGCCAAGCGCGGCGGACGCGAGACCTTTACCAAGAGAGGAGACCACGCCGCCGGTGATGAAGATGTACCGGGCCATGGGCGCTCAGAGTAGCCGTGATTCGCCGGGGCGGCCCGCCCCGTGGTGCAAACTATCCACGGATTACTGCGGCGCGGCGGGCGCGGGGGCCGTTTGGGGAGCCGGTTGCGGAGCGGTCGGGGCCGGCTGGGCGCCGAACGGATTGCCGACCACGGGCGCGGGGGCCTGGAGCGGCGCGGGGCCACCCTGCGCCGGCGCGGCCGGGGTCGGCTGGGGCGCCGACTGGTTCAGGCTGTTCGGATCGATGGCGTCCACCTTCAGGCGGTCGACCACGGACGAGGAGCCCCCTTCCCGGCCGGCCATGATCGTCAGCAGCAGGCCCAGCACGAAGAACACCGACCCCAGGATCCAGGTGATCCGGGTCATCAGGTCGCCGGCCCCGCGCGCGGTCATGAAGCCCGAAGGCCCGCCGCCCATGCCCAGCGCCCCGCCTTCGGACCGCTGCAGCAGGACCACGACGATCAGGAAGAACGCGACGATGACCTCGATCACGAGGAGCAGCGTGAGCAGCATGGACAGTCTTTCCAGTGCGCGGCGGACACACCCCGCCGAAATGAAGCGCGCGCTCTACCACCGAGGCGGGCCCAAGGCCATAGGTAGCGGGTCGCTTCCGTCGGACAAGTGATGATTCTCGACCTGCAGCGCCTGCCGATCCTCGAAACCGAACGGCTCCGGCTCAATCCCCTGACCCTCGAGGACGCCGAGGCGATCTTCCCCCTCCTCGCAGACCCGGAGGTGCTCGCCTATTGGGAGGCGCCCGAGCCCAACGACCCCGACGTCGTCGCCGGCGTGGTCCGCAACCACGTCGAGGACATGGCGGCCGGGCGCGCCATGCGCTGGGCCATGCGCCGGCTCTCGGACGGGGCGTTCGTCGGCTGCTTCGACATTACCGAGATCGACCGGCGCCATCGCAGGGCCCAGGTGGGCCTGATGTTGGGCCGGCAGACCTCGGGCGAGGACTATGGCCTGGAGGCGATGCGAGCGGTGATCGCCTTCGCCGCGGCGAACGGGCTGCGGAAGCTGACCGCCCGCACGCACCTGGGCGCCCGGCGCTCGGAGAGCGTGCTCGAGAAGCTCGGCTTCGAGGAGGAGGGCCTGCTGCGCGGCCACATCCTGGAGGACGGCGAGCGGCGGGACGTGCGGCTGTTCGGCCTTCTGCTCTAGGCTGGGCGGCCCTATCTCCACGGCAGGGAGACCCGCCATGACCCAGCCCATCGTCGTCGCCGGCTTCGACCACATCGTGCTGCGCGTCCGCGACAAGGAGCGGATGCTCGCCTTCTACTGCGGCGTGCTGGGGCTCTCGGTGGACCGCGACCGTCCGGAGATCGGACTCACCCACATCCGCTGCGGGCCGCAGATGATCGACCTCGTCACGCTCGACGGCCCGCTGGGGCGGATGGGCGGCGCCGGGCCCGGCGCCGAGGGCCGCAACCTCGACCATTTCGCCCTGCAGGTGCGTCCCTACGACGCCCAGGCGATCAAGGATCACCTGGCCGCTCACGGAGTCGCCGTGACGGACGAAGGCCCCCGCTACGGGGCCGACGGCGACGGCTGGTCGATCTACCTGCAGGACCCCGAGGGCAACACGGTCGAGCTGAAGGGCCCCGGAGCCTGAGGGGGCCCTAGAGGGCGTTCACGATCCCGAGGAAGTCCTGCGCCTTCAGGGACGCGCCGCCCACCAGCGCGCCGCCCACCTCGTCGGCGTGCAGGATCTCGGCCGCGTTCGACGGCTTCACCGAGCCGCCGTACAGGATGGGGACCGCCCTGCCCGCCTCGCCGAACATCTCGACCAGGGTGGCCCGGATCGCGCGGTGCATTTCCTCGATCTCGGGCGTGGTGGGCGTCAGGCCGGTGCCGATCGCCCACACGGGCTCATAGGCCACCGCGAAGGCCTTGCCCGCCAGCTCGGTCGGCAGCGAGCCGCGGACCTGGCGCGTGACGATCGCCAGCGCCTGGCCGGCCTTACGCTCCTCCAGCGTCTCGCCGACGCAGACGATCGGCTCCAGCCCCGCGCGCAGCGCCGCCTTGACCTTGCCCGCCACCAGGGCGTCGGTCTCGCGGTAGCCCGACCGCCGCTCGGAGTGGCCGAGGATCACCAGCTTCGCGCCGGCGTCGGCCAGCATCTCGGCCGAGACGTCGCCGGTGAAGGCGCCCGATTCGTCCGTGTGGCAGTCCTGACCGCCGACCAGCACCGGCGTCCCCGCCAGCGCCTCGCTCATCCGGTGGACCAGCAGACTGGGCGGACAGATCGCCACGCGCGCGGCGCTCGCGGCCGCCCCGGCGGCCACGGCCTTGGCCTCGGACAGCGCGGCGGCCAGCCCGTTCATCTTCCAGTTTCCGGCGATCAGCGGCTTGGGAGCGGTCATCTTGCCTCACATACGTCGCAATGGCCGGCGCGGTTAAGGCAAGCTGGGCGGCCTGTCACCTCCTTGCCGTACGGAAGCGGCCTCCACTATACCGGCCCGCACGCCTGCGCCCCGGAAAGGGTTATTCCTGATGCTCGCCGCCATCCGCCAGTTCGCGAAGTCCTGGGTCGCCGCCGTCCTGATCGGCCTGCTGATCGTCAGCTTCGCGGTCTTCGGCATCAACGACGTATTCAGCGGCGCCACCGGCGACCAGGTCATCAAGGCCGGCTCGCGGGTGGTCACCTCGGCCGAATTCCGGCGCGAGTACGAGGATTACCGCAAGCGGCTGGAACAGCAGGCCGGCCAGCCCATCACGCCCGAGATGGCCGAGGCCAACGGCATCGACCGCCAGGTGCTGAACGGCCTGGCCACCCGCGAGGCCTTCGCCGAGATGCTGCACAAGATCGGCATCCGCCCGTCGGACAAGCTGCTGGTGGCCGAGATCTCGAAGATCCCGGCCTTCTTCGATCCGATCAGCGGCCGCTTCGACCGCAACACTTTCCAGCAACGCCTGGCCGAGAACGACATGACCCCGGAGGGCTTCGACCGCGCCCTGCGGGACCAGATGGCCGCCCAGCACTGGGGCGCGGGCGTGGGCGAAGGCCTGCGCGCGCCGCGGGCCTACGGCGCGCTCGGCGCCATCTTCGGCCTGGAGAGCCGGGACGTGGCCTGGTTCAACGTGACCGCCGCGAACGTTCCGGCCGTGGCGGCGCCGACCGACGAGCAGCTGACGGCCTTCATGAAGGAGAACGCCGAGCAGCTCACCCGTCCCGAGATGCGCGTGCTGACGGTGGTGCGCTTCACCCCGCAGGCCGTTCCCCAGAACACGCCCGTCGACGAGGCCGAGCTGAAGAAGCTCTACGAGTTCCGCAAGGACACCTTCTCGCGCCCGGAGACCCGCACGCTGGTGCAGATTCCCGCCAAGGACGCCGCGGCGGCCCAGCAGATCCAGGCCGGCCTGGCGCGGGGCGACGATCCGGCCGCGGTCGCCAAGGCCGCCGGCGTGGACGTCATCACCTACGAGGACAAGCCGAAGACCGCCCTCGCCGACCGTCGCGTGGCCGACGTCGCCTTCGGCCTGCAGCCCGGCCAGGTCGCCCGCGCCCAGGGCGAACTGGGCCTGGCGGTCGTGAAGGTGATCTCCGTGACCCCCGGCCAGACGGTCACCCTCGAGGAGGCCCGGCCGGTGCTGGAGGCCGAGCTGCGCAAGAACGCCGCCGCCCAGAAGGTCTACGAGCAGGCCGAAGCCTACGACGAGGCGCACCGGGGCGGGGCCGACCTGGCCGCCGCGGCCCAGCAGGTCGGCGTACCGGCGATGACGGTGGGTCCGGTGACCCGCCAGGGCGTGGACGAACAGGGCCGGCCCGTCCCCGGCCTCACGCCGGCGATCCTCGAACAGGCGTTCTCGCTGCCTGCGGGCGGCGAAGGCGACCTGACAGACGCCGGCGAGGGCGAATCCTTCGCCGTGAAGGTCGAGCGCGTGGTTCCGCCCGCCATGCCGCCGCTCGCCGAGGTGCGCACCGAGCTCGCCCGCGTCTGGTCGGCGCGGGAGACCGCCCGCCGCATGGAGGCCCGGGCGAACGAGCTCGCCGAACGCGTGCGCAAGGGCGAGAGCCTGGAGGCGGTCGCCGCGTCCGCCAGCCTGAAGGTCTCGCGCGCCGAGGGCCTGTCGCGGCAGACCGCGGGCCAGGACCCGGCGCTGTCGGGCGAGCTGCTGAACCGCGCTTTCGGCGCTCGCCCCGACGACGTGATCGTCGGCCGGGCCCGGGAGTTCGCCTTCTCGGTGGCCAAGGTCAGCAACATCCGCATGCAGCCCGGCCCCACCGCCGCCATGCTGACCGAGCAGCAGCGCGGCGAGATGACGAACACCCTCTTCCGCGAGATCGCCGACGCGGCCCAGCGCGCGGCGCGCGACAAGCTGAAGGTGCGCGTGGATGTGAACCGCGCCCGCGCCGCGGTCGGCTTCGAGCCCCTCGACGCCAAGGCCCCGGCGGAGAAGAAGAAGTGACGCCGGAGCCGTCGTTCGAGGCGTTCCGGTCGACCTACGACGGCGGCGCTCCGCAGGTCGTCTGGACGCGGCTGGTCGACGACCTGGAGACCCCCGTCTCCGCGTTCCTGAAGATCGGTCACGGCCGGCCGTACGCCTTCCTGTTCGAATCGGTGGAAGGCGGCGCCTGGCGCGGCCGCTATTCGATCATCACCCTGGCGCCCGACCTCGTCTGGCGCTGTCGCGGCGACGTGGCCGAGGCGGCCGAGGGCGAAGACATCGCCGCCGGCCGGTTCACCACCCAGCCCGGCGGGGCGCTGGATTCGCTGCGCGACCTGCTGGCCGCCTCGCGCATCGAGCTGCCCCCGGGCCTGCCGCCCATGGCCGCGGGCGTCTTCGGGGCGATCGGCTACGACATGATCCGGCTGGTCGAGCGCCTGCCGAACGTGAATCCCGACCCGTTGGGCCTGCCCGACTCGGTGCTGGCGCGTCCCTCGATCGTGGCGATCTTCGACGCCATCGCCCAGGAGATCATCCTGGTGACGCCGGTCCGTCCGGGCATGGCGTCGGCCGAACAGGCCTATGAGGCCGCCCGCGCGCGGCTGCAGGCGGTCGTCGACGACCTGCGAAGGCCCGCGCCGCCGCTCACCGGGACGGCCACGCCCGAGCCCGACAGCTTCACGACCCCGGTCAGCCGCGAGGCGTACCGCGAGATCGTCGAAAAGGCGAAGGGCTACATCCGCGCCGGCGACATCTTTCAGGTCGTCCCCAGCCACCGCTTCCGCGCGCCGTTCACCCGCGATCCATTCGCGCTCTACCGCTCGCTGCGCCGGACCAACCCGTCGCCGTTCCTGTTCTTCCTGGACTTCGGCGGTTTCCAGCTCGCCGGCTCGAGCCCCGAGATCCTGGTGCGCCTGCGCGACGGCAAGATCACCATCCGGCCGATCGCGGGCACCCGCCCCCGCGGCGCGACGCCCGAGGAGGACCTGCGGCTCGAACAGGAGCTCGTGAACGATCCCAAGGAACGCGCCGAACACCTGATGCTGCTGGACCTCGGCCGCAACGACGTCGGCCGGGTGGCGATGCTGAAGGAACAGGGCGCCAACCAGCCGGCGCCCGCGTCGCGCCAGCCGCGCGTGCGGGTCACGAACAGCTTCTTCGTCGAGCGCTACAGCCACGTCATGCACCTCGTCTCAAACGTCGAGGGGGATGCGCCCGATGGCCTCGATCCGGTGGACGTGGTGATGGCCGCCCTGCCGGCCGGCACGCTCTCCGGCGCGCCGAAGGTGCGGGCGATGGAGATCATCGACGAGTTGGAGATCGAGAAGCGCGGCATCGGCTACGCAGGCGGCGTCGGCTACTTCGGCTGCGACGGATCGGTGGACACCTGCATCGTCCTGCGCACCGCGCTGTTCAAGGACGAGGTGATGTACGTGCAGGCCGGCGGCGGCGTCGTGGCCGACAGCGATCCCGACGCCGAGTACGATGAAACCCTCCACAAGGCCCGCGCATTGCGGCGGGCGGCCGAGGAGAGCTGGCGCTTCGTCTGAGCCGCGTTAACTGCGATCGCTCAATGCGGGTAGGCCCGCGCTTGCATAACTTCGTCGGCTCGCGAACGTGATCGTGCGTTCGCCGACCGGCGCACGCCGGGATTCGATCGGGGATCGGACGAGTGACGGCGGGGATCACCACAGACGAGACGCGGGACGAGATCACGGCGCGTGAGCGCGCGCTGGGGCGCCTCTCGTTCGCCTTCATGCTCGACCAGGCGGCTCTGGGGGTCGGCGAGCTATCGACGATCGACTCGATCCTGGTGATGGCGATCAACCAGGCCAACATCCAGCCGCTCACGCGCGAGCCGCTGGCCCGCATCCGCCATGGCCGGATGGAGACCCCCGCGCCCGACGCCCGGCGCCGCCCCGTCAGCGTCAACGCCGTCGCGGCCTCGCTGCGCCTGCCGTTCGAGACCGTCCGCCGCCGCGTGCGCCGGCTGGAGGCCCTGGGCGCGTGCGTGTCCGCCGACGGGGGGATCATCGTGCCCGAGACCTTCCTCGTCTCGCCCGGCTACGTCCAGGGCGTGGCCGAAAGCCACCGGCTGCTCCGGGCGTTCTACTATGACGCCAGCGCCCAGGGGCTGGTCGAGCCCCTCCCCCGCTCCGCCTATCCCCCGGAGCCGGCGATCCCCGTCCGCGCCGCGGCGCGCCTGCTCTCGGACTATGTGCTGCGCACGACGGACGAGTTGCTGGTGCGCGTCGAGGATCTTGTCTCGGCCGTGGTCCTCCTGGCGATCCTGGGCGGCGAGACGCGCACCACCAACGTGGCCCGGATCGCCAAGCGTCTGCGGATGCCGATGGAGACCGCCCGCCGGCACGTGCTCGAGCTGACCGAAAAGGACTGCTGCGTCCGGTCGGCTAAGGGCGTGTCCGTACCTCCCGAGATGCTGGAGCGGCCCGAGTGGCGGGGCTTTCTCAGGGACAACGCCGCCAACGTCCAGCGGCTGTTCGCGGGGCTATCCGAGCGGGGCGTGATCGAGGCGTGGAGTCGGCTCGCGCCGCCGCTGCCGGCCGACGACGCTAAGGGGCTTCGGGCTTCTCCAGCGGGTGCGTGACGAGCGGCGGGGCCAGCACCATCGCCGTCGCGAACGCCAGGGTCGACACCGCCAGGAGCGCGGCGGCCGTCAACGCCGGCCAGATCCGCTCACGCCGCACCGGCGCAGCCAGCAGCGCCCGCGCCCGCGCGATCGCCGCCGCATCGAGAGTCGAATCGTCAGCCGACATGGACCGAGCATCCCGCTTGGCGGACGGCTCCGCAAAGCCTAGATGGGACGCATGATCCTGGTGATCGATAACTACGACAGCTTCACCTACAACCTGGTTCACTATCTGAACGAACTGGGGGCGGAGACGCATGTCGTGCGCAACGACGCGATCACCGCCGAACAGGCGCTGGCGCTGAAGCCGGAAGCGATCCTGCTGTCGCCCGGCCCCTGCACGCCCAACGAGGCGGGCGTCTGCCTGTCGCTGCTGGCCAGCGCGCCGGCCGACCTGCCGATCTTCGGCGTCTGCCTCGGCCACCAGTCGATCGGCCAGGCGTTCGGCGGCGAGGTGGTCCGCGCCAAGGCGCTGATGCACGGCAAGACCAGCCTGATCCATCACAACGGCAAGGGCGTGTTCGCCGGCCTGAAGAACCCCTTCACCGCCACGCGCTATCACAGCCTCTCGGTCGAGAAGGCCGCCCTGCCGCCGGACCTCGAGGTCACGGCCTGGACCGACGACGGCGAGATCATGGGCGTGCAGCACAAGACCCGGCCGATCTTCGGCGTGCAGTTCCACCCCGAGTCCATCGCCACCGAGTGCGGCCACGAGCTGCTGTCCAACTTCCTCGACATCGCCGGCGTGAAGCGGCTCGCCGACGCCTGAGCCGCCGATGTCCGACGCCTTCAAGCCGCTCCTCTCGCGCCTGGCCGACGGCGCGACCCTGTCGGACGACGACGCCGACGCGTTCTTCTCGGCCTGCCTCCGGGGTGAGCCGACGCCGGCCCAGGTCGGCGCCGCCCTGACGGCCATGCGGATGCGCGGGGAGACGCTCGGCGAGATCGCCGCCTGCGCCCGCGCCATGCGGCGAGCGGCGATCCACCTCGAGCCGCCGTTCCCCACCATCGACGTCTGCGGCACCGGCGGCGACGGGCTGCACACGCTGAACATCTCCACCGCCGTGGGCTTCGTCGCCGCAGGCGGCGGGCTGAAGGTGGCCAAGCACGGCAACCGGGCGATGTCGTCCAAGTCGGGCACGGCCGACGTCCTCGGCGAACTGGGCGTCAACATCGCCGCCCCGCCCGAGAAGCAGCTCCAGGCGCTGGACGAGGCCGGCATCTGCTTCCTGTTTGCGCCGGCGCACCACAGCGCCATGCGTCACGTCTCGCCGATCCGGGCCGAGCTGGGCTTCCGGACGATCTTCAACCTGCTGGGGCCGCTGACCAATCCGGCCGGCGCGCAGCGGCAGGTGGTGGGCGTCTTCGCCGAGCGCTGGGTCAAGCCGCTGGCGCAGGCGCTCGGCATGCTGGGGTCCGAGAAGGCCTGGGTCGTCCACGGGGCCGGGCTCGACGAGCTGACCACCACGGGCGAGACCTCGGTCGCCGAGTTCTCGGACGGCAAGGTCCGGCTGTTCACGATCACCCCGGAGGCGGTGGGCCTACGCCGCGCGGCCCTGGCCGACATCACCGGCGGCAGCCCGGCCGAGAACGCGCAGGCGCTGCGCCGCCTGCTCGCCGGGGAGACCGGCGCCTACCGCGACATCGTCGCCCTGAACGCCGCCGCGGCCTTCCTGGTCGCCGACAAGGTCGAGACGCTGCGCGAGGGGGTCGAGCTGGCCGGCCGTGTCCTGGACGAAGGGCGCGCCCAGGCCGCCCTGGAGCGACTCGTGGAGATCACCGCCCCATGAGCGACATCCTCGAGAAGATCGCCGCCTACAAGCGCGACGAGGTCGCCGTCCGCAAGGCCGCGCAGCCGACGATCGCGCCGCCGGCCGAGGCCCCGCGCGGCTTCCGCGCCGCGCTGACGCGGGCGCACGCCCCCGGCCGCCTGGCCCTGATCGCCGAGATCAAGAAGGCCTCCCCCTCCAAGGGGCTGATCCGGGAGGACTTCGATCCGCCCGCCCTCGCCCGCGCCTACGAGGCCGGCGGCGCGGCCTGCCTGTCGGTACTGACGGACGGGCCCAGCTTCCAGGGCGACGACAGCTACCTCGCCGCGGCCCGGAGCGCGGTGCGCCTGCCGTGCCTGCGCAAGGAGTTCCTGGTCGATCCCTGGCAGGTGGCCGAGAGCCGGTCGCTCGGGGCCGACGCCATCCTGGTGATCCTCGCCATGGTCGACGACGTCCTCGCCGCCGAGCTGATGGCCGAGGCCCAGCGGCTGGGCATGGATGCCCTGGTCGAGGTGCACGACGAGGCCGAGATGGCGCGCGCCGGCGCGCTCGGCGCCGACCTGATAGGCGTGAACAACCGCAACCTGCGGACCTTCGAGGTCGACCTGTCCACGACCGAGCGGCTGGCCACGATGGCCCCGGCCGGCGCCCTGCTGGTCACCGAGAGCGGCATCTTCACCCCCGCCGACGTCGCTCGCCTGGAACGCTGCGGGGCACAGGCCATGCTGGTGGGCGAGAGCCTGATGCGGCAGGCCGACGTGACCGCCGCAACCCGCGCCCTCCTCGGCTGAGTCGCCCGTTCCGCCGTCCGGCGCCGGGCCAGTTCTCCTGATTTTTCAGGGAGAACGGTGGTAACTTGACATTAACTAGGAACACCTAGAGAATATCGATAACGTTTGCGCTTTGTTCCAGAGGTCGCCTGCAGATGCTCACCCGCAAGCAGCATGAACTGCTCATGTTCATCCATGAGCGGATCAAGGAAACCGGCGTCTCGCCGTCCTTCGACGAGATGAAGGAAGCGCTGGACCTGGCGTCCAAGTCCGGGATTCACCGGCTGATCACCGCCCTGGAGGAACGCGGCTTCCTGCGCCGCCTGCCCCACCGGGCCCGCGCGCTGGAGGTGGTCCGCCTGCCGCAGCAGGCCACGGCCGCCGCTCCGCCCAAGGGTCGCGCCCCCTTCAAGCCGCAGCTGGTCGAGGCCGGCCAGGCCATGCCGGTCGCGGCCAACGACACTCGCGAACTGCCGATCCTCGGCAAGATCGCCGCCGGGACCCCCATCGAGGCCATCCAGCAGGAGCGCGACCGGCTGCCGGTCCCCGAGGCGATGCTTGGCGCGGGCGAGCACTTCGTCCTCGAGATCCAGGGCGACTCGATGATCAACGCCGGCATCCTCGACGGCGACTTCGTGGTGATCCGCCGGACCGACAGCGCCAACTCCGGCGACATCGTCGTGGCCCTGGTGGACGGCGAGGAAGCGACCTTGAAGCGCCTGCGCAAGAAGGGCGCCTCGATCGCGCTCGAGGCGGCCAACCCCGCCTACGAGACCCGCATCTTCGGCCCCGACCGCGTGGCGGTGCAGGGCCGCCTCGTCGGCCTCATCCGCCGTTACCACTAGGCCCTAGCGCCCCCTGGGGTCGAAGCCCCAGGTCCAGGGCCTGCGTCCGCGCAGGTCCTGGCTCCAGGCGATGCGCCAGCTTCCGTCGCTCCGCCGCCAGAGTTCGGCCGAGCCGCCGGCGCGGAAGTCGGCGCCGGTCAGCACCAGCGGCGCCCCGCAGCTCTCCGGGCGGAAGTCGTTCCTCAGGATCACCACCTCTGCCGAGCCGCAGAGGGCGTCAAGGCGGCCCGGCTTCAGCGGCCGGCGCAGGTTCCAGGCGGCGGAGACCCGCATCGGCGCCCCCGCCCCCGGCGCACAGCTCCAGCGGTCGCAGTCGAATCGTTCGTCCCGCTCGGCCTCCGAGGTCAGCGGCGTCAGGCCCCGGCGGCGGGCCCACAGCTCGGCCCCGAACAGCTTCACGTCCGGACGCAGCAGCACCGCCTCGCGCCCCTCGCGGACCGCCACGGCGGCGCCGTCGGCGCTGATCCACAGGTCCGGCGTCGCCGGTCGCGGCGCCCAGAGCACCGACAGGGCCAGCGGCAGGCCCGCCCAGCGCAGCCGTCCTCGCCACAGGCAGACGAAGAGCAGGCCCACGAACGAAGCCGCCAGCGTCCAGGCCGGCGCGCTGGGAACCAGCGTCTGGGCCATGGGGGCCGAGGCCGCCGCTGCGGCGATGCGGTTCATCAGCTCGATCGCAAGCCCCGCCGCCTCCAGCGGAATGCGCCCGAGGCCGAAGGGGGCCAGCGCCGCGCCGAGGGCCAAGGCCGGCATCAGAAGGAAGGTGGAGATCGGCGCCACGGCCAGGTTCGCCAGCAGGCCCCAGGTGGAGACGCGGTTGAAGTGCTGGATGGCGAACGGCCCCGTGGCCAGGCCCGCGACGAAGCTGACGGCCAGGCTGGCGGCGGTCCAGGTCACGACCGCCTGCGGCAGGCGGATCCACCAGGGCGCCTCGATCTCGCGGATCGGCCGGGGCCAGCCCTCGGCCAGCGCCACCAGAGCGGCGGTGGCGGCGAACGACATCTGGAACCCGGGCTCGGTCACCGCTTCCGGCTGGAGGAGGAGCACCCCCATGGCGGCCAGGGCCAGGGCGTGCAGGCTAATCGCCTGCCGGTCGGCCAGGACGGCGGCGAAGGCCACCGCCGCGGTGATCGCCGCCCGCTCGGCCGGCGGCGGCGCGCCCGACAGCACAAGATAGCCGCCGACCGCGGCCAGACCGACCAGCGCCGCCACCTTCTTGCCCGACACCCGCAGCGCCAGCCACGGCCAAGCGGCCACCGCCAGGCGGGCGGCGGCGAAGGTGAAGCCGCCCACGATCGCCATGTGCAGGCCGCTGATCGAGATGATGTGCGCCAGGCCCGAGACGCGCAGGTTCTCCACCTGCTCGGGCGGAATGAACGCCTCGTGGCCCGTGGTCATCGCCGCCGCCAGCCCGCCGCTCTCCGGGCCGAGGGTCTCGACGATCCGCCGGGTCAGCGCCCAGCGGACAGCGTTCACCCGCATCGTCAGCCGCAGCCGCCAGGGCGCCACTGTATCGGGCGTCCACCACTCGGGCGGCCGCAGCGCCAGACCGACCCCGCCGACGCTCTCGAAGAAGGCGTCGCGCGCGAAGTCGTAGGCCCCGGGGCTGGCCGGAGGCGGCGGGGGATTGAGGATGGCCAGAACCCGCACGCCCTCGCCTGGCGCCGGCACAGGCGTTCCGGGGCGGAGCGTCACGCGCACCCGGATGGGCGTGGTCTCGGGCGCCCACGAGCCGATCCGGACGGGCGCGATCAGCAGGCGCTGGCCGCCCTGGCCCGGCGCGGCCACGTCCACCACCCAGCCTTCGACCGGCTGCGGCCTCGCGCCCGCGACGGCGACCGGCGCCTTGACGCTCTCGGTGCGCAGCTTGGCCACGGCGAAGCCGCCGAGGCCGAACGCCGTCAGCGCGAGGGCCACCACCACGGGGCGCGGGCCCGCCCAACGCCCCGCGGCCAGGAGCAGCGCTGCGGCCGCCCCGAGCAGCAGCCAGGCGACCCAGGCCTGCGGCTCCCGCATCAGCGCGAAGTAGGCGCCGCATCCGGCGCCGAAGGCCACGGGCGTCCACAGGGTCCAGCGGTCGGCCTGCGCCTCGACCTGGTCGCGGAGCCAGGCCGCGTGGGCGCGGAGGCTGGAAGCACGCCGAATCCGCATGCTAAGAGGCGCCCCCAAGTGTTCAGCTCCGGCGTTATCCGCCAGGGCCGCCCCAACCCCTCCGAGATCGATGCCTGACCGTCCCGTCCGCACCCGGATCGCCCCCTCGCCTACCGGCATGATGCACATTGGCACGGCGAGGACCGCCCTGTTCAACTGGCTTTATGCCCGCCACACGGGCGGCAAGTTCCTGCTGCGCATCGAGGACACCGACCGGGAGCGTTCGACCGACGAGGCGGTGAAGGTGATCTTCGACGGCCTGAAATGGCTGGGCCTGGACGCCGACGAGCCGCCGGTGTTCCAGTTCGCCCGGGCCGACCGGCACCGCGAGGCCGCCGAGACGCTGCTGGCGCGCGGCGGCGCCTATCGTGATTACATGACGCCCGAGGAGCTGGAGGCGGAGCGTGAGGTGGCGCGCGCCGAGGGCCGGGTCGTCCGCTCGCCCTGGCGCGACGCCTCGCCCAACGACGCCCCCGACCGCCCGTTCGTGGTGCGGCTGAAGGCGCCGCAGGAGGGCGAGACTGTCATCCAGGACGCGGTGAAGGGCGAGGTCCGGTTCCAGAACAAGCAGCTGGACGACCTGATCCTGCTGCGCACCGACGGCACCCCCACCTACAACCTCGCCGTGGTCGTGGACGACCACGACATGGGCGTGACGCACGTGATCCGCGGCGACGACCACCTGAACAACGCCGCCCGCCAGACGCTGATCTATCAAGGCCTCGGCTGGGAGGTCCCGGTGTGGGCGCACCTGCCGCTGATCCACGGCCCCGACGGAGCGAAGCTGTCGAAGCGCCACGGCGCCCAGGCGGTCAGCGAGTTCGACTCCATGGGCTACCTGCCCGAGACCATGCGCAACTACCTGGCCAAGCTGGGCTGGGGCCACGGGGACGACGAGATCTTTTCGGATGAGCAGGCGATCGCCTGGTTCGACATCAATGACGTGGTCAGCGCGCCGGCCCGCCTCGACTGGGCCAAGCTGAACCACCTGAACAACCACTACATCCGCCAGGCCGAACCCGCGCGCCTCGCCGAGCTGGTCAAGACGGTGCTGGCGAGCCGCGACTGGCCCCTCGAGGCCGGGGACATGGCGGTGATCGAGCGCACGATCCCCTTCGTCCGCGACGGCGCCAAGACGACGCTGGAGCTGGCCGACAACGTCGTCTTCGCGCTCAAGCGCCGGCCGCTCGAGCTGCCCGAGAAGACCCGGACGCAGATGACCGAGGAGCTGCGCGGGCGCCTTTCGCGCCTGCGGGAGGCGCTGGCCGCTGTCGAATACTGGGACGTGCCGTCGCTCGAGGCGGCGCTGCGGGCGTTCGCGGAAGCCGAAGGCGTGGGCCTGGGCAAGTTCGGACCGCAGCTGCGCGCCGTGCTTTCCGGCGGCGCGCCGGCCCCCGATCTCGCAGGCGCGATGGTCGCGCTGACCCGCGACGAAAGTCTAGGACGGCTCGACGATGCGCTTTCACCGTCCGCGTAAACCGCTATAAGGCCGCTCGAACGAGCGTTTCATCTCGCACCCGCGAAAGGAGTCCGCATGGGCGACACGGCGAAGATCGGCATCGGCGGCAAGGACGTTGAGCTCCCGGTCCTGAAGGGGACGGTTGGCCCCGACGTGGTCGACATCCGCAAGCTGTACGCGGAGACCGACACCTTCACCTACGATCCGGGCTTCACGTCGACCGCCTCTTGCGAGAGCAAGATCACCTTCATCGACGGCGACAAGGGCGTGCTGCTGCACCGCGGCTACCCGATCGACCAGCTGGCGGAGAAGTCGAGCTTCCTCGAGGTCTGCTACCTGCTGCTGCACGGCGAGCTGCCCACGGCGGCCGAGTTCACGACGTTCGAGCACAACATCACCTATCACACGATGGTGCACGAGCAGTTCGACCGCTTCTTCCAGGGCTTCCGCCGGGACGCGCACCCGATGGCGATCATGGTCGGCGCGGTCGGGGCCCTCTCGGCCTTCTACCACGACAGCACCAACATCGACGATCCCGAGCAGCGGATCATCTCGGCTCATCGCATGATCGCCAAGATGCCGACGATCGCGGCGCGGGCGTTCAAGTACTCGAAGGGCCAGCCCTTCATCTATCCGCGCAACGAGCTCTCGTACGCCGAGAACTTCCTGCGCATGTGCTTCTCGGTCCCGGCCGAGGACTGGAAGCCGAACCCGGTCCTGACCCGGGCGATGGATCGCATCTTCATCCTGCACGCCGACCACGAGCAGAACGCGTCGACCTCGACCGTCCGCCTCGCCGGCTCGTCGGGCGCCAATCCGTTCGCGTGCATCGCCGCCGGCATCGCCTGCCTCTGGGGCCCCAGCCACGGCGGGGCGAACGAAGAGGCGCTGAACATGCTGGCCGAGATCGGCTCGGTGGACCGCATCCCCGAGTACGTCCAGGGCGTGAAGGACCGCCGCTACCGGCTGATGGGCTTCGGCCACCGGGTCTACAAGAACTACGACCCGCGGGCGAAGGTCATGCAGACCACCTGCCACGAGGTCCTGGCCGAGGTCGGTCACTCGGACGACCCGCTGCTGAAGGTGGCGATAGAGCTCGAGAAGATCGCGCTCAACGATCCCTACTTCATCGAGCGCAAGCTCTACCCGAACGTCGACTTCTACTCGGGCATCACCCTGCGCGCCCTGGGCTTCCCGCCGGACATGTTCACGGTGCTGTTCGCCCTGGCCCGCACCGTGGGCTGGATCGCGCAGTGGAAGGAAATGATCGAGGATCCGTCCCAGAAGATCGGCCGCCCGCGCCAGCTCTACACGGGCGCCGCCCAGCGCGACTACGTGCCGGTGGAGAAGCGGGGCTAAGCAGCCCCCTTCCCTTCCAGGACTTTCAGGACTGCAGACGCGGCGGCCTCGTTCGGATCGGGGCCGCCGCGTCCCATTTTGTCGAGGGCCGCGTACTGCCGCTCGACCTGCCGGCGGCGCAGATCCGCATCGTCCAGGCGCAAGGCCGCCTCGCGCGCCAGGGCCGGGCCGTTGCAGTCGTCCTGCAGCAGCTCCGGCGCCACCGCCTCGCCGGCGGCGATATTGAACAGCGTCACATACCTCGTGGTGATCAGCCGCTTCAGGATCGCATAGGTCAGCGGCGCGAGCCTGTAGCCGACCACCATCGGACAGCCCGCCAGCGCCAGTTCGGTCGTCACCGTGCCCGAGCAGGCCAGGGCCACCGTCGCGGCCTTCATGGCGTCGAGCTTGCCGGCTTCCCCCTCCACGACGTGCGCGCGGTTCGGCCAGCCGGCGACCCGGGCCCGGACCATGTCGGCCACCGTCGGCGCGGCGGGGATCACGACGTGGAGCTCGGGCCGCTCGGCCTTCAGCCGCAGGACCGCATCCTCGAACGCCGGCAGGACGCGCTGGATCTCGCCCGGGCGGCTGCCGGGCAGCACCAGGAGGATGGGATCGTCAGGCCCTGCGCCGATGCTCCGGCGCAGGCGGGCCGGATCGGCCCCGCCGAAGTCGATCGCCAGGGCCGAGTTGCCGACGAAGGTGGTCGGCAGGCCCTCGGCCTCGAAGTACGGCGCGTCGAAGGCGTGGATCGACAGCAGGTGGTCGTAGGTCGCCGCCGTGGTCTTCCCCCGGCCCGGCCGCGAGGCCCAGACCTGCGGGCCGACGTACTTCACGAGCGGCATGCCCGGACGGGCCCGGCGCAGTCGCTGGGCTACGCGAAGGGTGAAGCCCCAGGAGTCGATCAGCACGGCGACGTCGGGCTTTTCGCGCGCGGCGATGGCGGCGGCTTCGCGGGCGCGGCGGATCACCTTCGGATAGGCGGCGAGCCCCTCGAGCAGGCCCAGCACCGACAGCTCGGCGATGTCGAACGGGCTGTCCAGCCCCTCGGCCCGCATCCGCTCGCCCCCGACGCCGACGAACCGGACTCCCTCGCCCAGCCGCCGCCGGAGCGCCCGCATCAGGCCCGCTCCCCGGTCGTCGCCGGAGGCCTCGGCGGCCACCAGCATGACGGTGAGCGGCCGGCCCGCGGTCATCGGCCTTCTGGCTCCACGCCGAAGATGAACACGCCGAGCTCGTCGGCCAGCGAGATCACCGCCTCGCGGTCCAGCACGATGACCCGCCCCGCCTCGCCCACGATGCCGGCCAGACCAGCCCGCGCCACGCCCTGGACGGTCGCCAGGCCGATGGTTGGCAGGTCCACCCGGGTCTCCTGGATCGGCTTGGGCGCCTTGGCCAGCACGCCGCGGCCCGCCCCCGGCCGGCCGCGCAGGTGCGCCGGCAGATCGGCCACGCGGGCCAGCATGGCGTCGGTGCCCTCCTGCGCCTCCACGGCCAGGACGAGGCCCTGGGTCACCACGGCGGCCTGGCCGATGTCGAGCCGGCCCACGGCGCGAGCCACCTCCAGCGCGCGGTCGGCGTCGCGCAGGTCGTCGTCCGAGCCCCGCGCCCGGCCAAGGAAGCCGGACGGCAGGGTGAGGTCGTCCATCACCTCGTGCGCGCCCTCGACCGCGAAGCCCTCGGCCTCGAACTCCTCGACCAGCAGGCGCAGCAGGGCGTCGTCGCCCTTGCGGGCCGCGGCGACGGCCCGGGGCAGCAGCTTGAGCCCCCGGAGGTCGGGCATCAGGCTGGTGAAGTCCGGCCGCGCCACGATGCCGGCCAGGCAGACCGCCTCGCACCCGGCGCGCTTCAGCGCCTTGATGCACTTGCCCACCTCGGCGATGCCGACCTCGGCGCCGGCGTAGGGCGCGAGCTGGGCGCCCGCGAAGCCTTTCAGCCGGATGACGAAGAGCGGCCGGCCCGAGCGTTCGCAATGCTCGGCGATCTCGACGGGAAGGCCCCCGCCGCCGGCGATCAGCCCCAGCTTCTTCATCAGACTTCGCGTTCGGGCAGGCAGAGGGGCCGGCTGGCGTCGGCGCGGATGAAGTCGATGATCTCCATCACCTGCGGGCTGTCGGCGTAGGTCTGGGCGGTGTCCTCCAGGCGCTCCTGGAAGGTGCCCTCGTCGGCGAACAGCAGCCGGTAGGCGGCGCGCAGGGTGTTGATCGTCTCGCGGTCGAACCCGCGCCGCTTCAGGCCCACGAGGTTCAGCCCCTCGAGATGGGCGTGGTTGCCCCACACCGAGCCGTAGGGGATCACGTCCTTCACCACGGCCGCCAGGCCGCCGATCATGGCGTGGCGGCCGACGCGGGTGAACTGGTGGACCGCTGCGAGGCCGCCCACGATCACATAGTCGCCGATCTGGCAGTGGCCCCCGAGGGTGGCCTGCTTCGTCAGGATGACGTTGTCGCCCACGATGCAGTCGTGCCCGACATGGCTCTCGATCATGTAGAGGCCGTTCGAGCCCACGCGCGTCACGCCCCCGCCGTGCGGCGTGCCGATGTTCATCGTGGCGTGTTCGCGGATCAGGTTGTTGTCGCCGATGACGAGCTCGGTGTCCTCGCCCTTGTAGGCGGTGTGCTGCGGCGGCCCGCCGAGGACGGCGAACGGATGGACGTGGTTGTTCGCGCCCAGGGTCGTGCGCCCCTCGACCACGACATGGGCGTGCAGGCGCGTGCCGGGGCCGATCCTCACCGCCTCGCCGACGATGCAGAAGGGGCCGATGCTGACGCCGTCCGCCAGCTCGGCGCTGTCGGCGACGATGGCGGTGGGGTGGATCTCGACGGCCAAGCGCTCAGGTCTCCACGACCATGGCGGCGAACTCGGCCTCGGCGGCCACCTTGTCGCCCACCAGGGCCTGACCCGCGAACTTGAAGACGTCGCCGCGGTGACGGACCACGCGCACCGGCATCCGCACCACGTCGCCTGGCCGCACCGGCGAGCGGAAGCGGCAGTTGTCGGCCGACATGAAGAAGATCGCCTTGCCGGCGGTGTCCACCTCGAGCGATTTCGACATCAGGACCGCGCCGGTCTGGGCCATGGCCTCGATGAGCAGCACGCCCGGCATCACCGGATAGTCCGGGAAATGCCCCTGGAAGAAGGGCTCGTTCACCGTCACGCACTTGATGCCGACGATCGACTCCGAGGGCTTGTACTCCTCGCAACGGTCCACCAGCAGGAACGGATAGCGGTGCGGGATCCGCTCCAGCACCTCGGTGATGTCGATCTGCGTCGGGTCCTGCCCCGCCGGCGCCTTACGCGTCATTCCCAGCCCCTTTACCGTCCGGCCCCCTGCGGTTCGCCATCCGGGCGAGCCACGCCGTTTCCTTCAGCCAGTGCCGGATCGGACGGGCGGGCATGCCCCCCCATGTCTCTCCGGCCGGGATGTCCTTCATCACGCCGGCCGCCGCGCCCACCCGGGCGCCGGCGCCGATGGTCACATGGTCGGCCACGCCGGCGCGGCCGCCGAACTGGGCGCCCTCGCCGATCTCCACGCTGCCCGAGATGCCGGTGTGGGCGGCCATGACGCAGTTTCGTCCCACGCGGACGTTGTGGGCGATCTGCACGAGGTTGTCGATCTTGGTGTTCTCGCCGATCACGGTGTCGTCGAAGGCGCCGCGGTCGATGGTGGTGTTCGCCCCGATGGTCACCCCGTCCTGGATGATCACCCGGCCGAGCTGCGGGATGTCGATCAGGCCCTGCGCCCCGGCCGTCGCGCCGAAGCCCGGCTCGCCGATGACCGCGCCGGCCAGGATCCGCACCCGGTCGCCGAGCAGGGCGAAGCCGAGGGTGACGTTCGCCCCGATGTCGCACTCGCGGCCGATCGCGACGCCGGCGCCGACCACGGCGTTTGGGCCGATCCGGGTCCCGCGTCCCACCTTGACCCCCGGCCCCAGCACGACCCCCGCGCCCAGCTCGACGCCCGGCTCCAGCACCACGTCGGGCGCAATGGCGTCCGATCCGACCGCACGGGGCCGGTGCAGCGTCTGCGCCGCCAGCGCATAGGCGCCGTGCGGGTTGCGGGTGACGAGCGGGATGCAGCCATCGGGCAAGACGCTTGCGTCCCTGGCCTGGACGAAGCAGGCGCCTTCCAGGCGAGCGAGGCCCGGCAGGTGCTTGCGGTCGGTCAGGAAGGTGACGGTGTCGGGCCCCGCGTGGGCCAGCACCGCCGCGGCGCGGATCAGGCGGGCGCCGTCGGCGCCTGCGGGCAGGTCCGCCCCGCCGAGCTTGGCCAGCTCGGCGAGGGGAACCGGTCCCAGGTCTTCGTAGAAGCGCGGATCGGGCATGGTGCGCCTTGGCGGGCTCGCTCCGCGCTCCGTCGGCCGACTAGCGGCGCGGCTGTTGCGTCTGGGCGGCCGGAGCGGGCTGGGCCGCCGGCTGGTCCAGGCGCTCGCGGTCGAAGGCGAACTGGGTGATCTTGGCGTTCAGCGCCGTGACCACGCCCTGGGTGATGTCCATCGCCGGGTTGCCGATGATCACCGAGTCCCGGTTCAGCAGCACCGAGCACTGGCGCTGCTGGTAGACCTGACGGATCAGGGGCTCCATCTCCTGGCCCACGCGGCCGATCGCCTTCTGCTCGGTGGCGGCGACTTCGCGCTCGCGCAGCTGCGCCTTGCGCTGCAGGGCGTTCGCACGGACCTGCAGGGCCGAGGCGCGCTGCTCGAGGGTGGTGCGGTCCAGCGTCGCGCGCTGGCCTTCGAGCTGCTTGCTCTCGTTCTCGATCCCGGTGCGCTCGCCGTTCAGCTCGGCGTTCGTCTGCTGGATGATCTGCTCCATCCGGGTGTTGACGTACTTGCCGACCGCCGAGCCCGCGATGGCGCCCTGGACGCTCATGATGCAGATGCCGGGCAGCGCGGGGCCGTGGGTCACCGGCGGCGGGGCGTTGGTCTGGGCGACGGCCTGGGCGTTGGCCGCGCCGGCCAGCGCCAGAGCGGCGGTCGCGGCGCATCCGGCCGCGGTGAAGGTCTTGAAGTTCATATGTTTCCTAGAACCTGGTTGAGGTGGAGAACCGGAAGGTCTCGGTCTTGTCGTAGTCCTCTTTGGCCAAAACACGGCTGAAGTCGAACCTGATCGGACCCATGGGCGAACGCCAGAAGATGCTGAGGCCCGCCGACGCCCGCAGGGACAGGTCGTCCTGGACGTTGGGGTCCCGCGCGCCCAGCGGGCACTCGGCGGTGCCCGGCGGCGGGCACTGCTTGTCCTCCTTGTCGAGGAGACCCAGGGTGCCGAAGTCCGAGAACAGCGCGGCCTTGATGCCGTACTGCTCGGGCAGGAAGGTCGGCACCGTCAGCTCGACCGTGCCGATGGCGTAGGCCTTGCCGCCCAGCGAGTCGGCGCGGGTGAACGAGAGGTCGCGCGGGCCGATGCCAGCGGTCTCGAAGCCACGGAAGGTGTTGCCGCCCTTGTAGAAGCGATCGTTGATCCGGACGTTGTCGCCGCCCCAGCCCTCGACGTAGCCGGCCGAGCCGGTGAGGCTCAGGATGAAGTCGCGGGTGAAGCCGTGGTACCAGCCGCCCTCGGCCTCGGTGCGGACGTAGTTCACGTCACCCGCCAGGCCGGCGAAGTCCTGCACGAAGTCCACGTAATAGCCGCGGGTCGGGTTCAGGTAGTCGTTCCGCCGGTCGAACCGGATGCCGTAGCCCACCAGCGAGGTGATGAACGAGCCCCGCTGACCGCAGATCGCCAGCGCCAGCAGCGGCTGGCTCGGATCGCAGTAGAAGTCGTCGATCTTGATCTCGTCCTGGCGCAGCGAATAGCGCAGCGACCCGCGGGCGTTCAGGCTGAGCGGGAAGTTGGCCCGCAGCGTCGTTCCGACCGTGGCCGTCTCGTACGAGGTGTAGTCCGACAGGTCGTAGCGGTAGCCGTAGAGGTCGATGCCGGCCGCCACGTCCCGGCCCAGGAACCGCGGCTCGGTGAAGGAGAAGTCCAGCTGCTGGCGCAGCGAGCCCACCGAGACGCGCGCACGCACGTCCTGGCCGCGGCCGCGGAAGTTGCGCTGGGTGACGCCGAGGTCGAGCACGAGCTGGTCCACCGACGAATAGCCGGCGCTGAACGACAGCTCGCCCGTGGGCTGCTCCTCAACCCGCACCTGCAGCGCGGTGCGGTCCGGCGCCGAACCCGGGGTCTCGGTGATCTCGACGTCCTTGAAGAAGCCCAGGCCGCGGACCTGCCGGCGGGAGCGGTCGACGAGCGCCCGGTTGTAGGCGTCGCCCTCCACCACGCTCATCTCGCGACGGATCACGTAGTCCAGCGTCTGGGTGTTGCCGACGATGTCGATGCGGTCGACGTACACGCGCGGTCCCTCGCGGACCTGGAACGTCACGTCCACTTTCCGGGTCTCGCGGTTGGCCTGGTAGTTCGGGCGCACGTCCACGAACGCGAAGCCGGCGGCGCCCGCCGCGAAGGTCAGCGCGTCGGTGGCCTGCTCGATGACCTCGTCCTGGTAGGTCTCGCCCGAGCGGATCGGCAGCAGCGAGGCCAGCACCGCCTGGTCGAGCTTCTGCAGCTCGGTCTCGACCTTGATCTCGCCGAACTCGTACTGCGGACCTTCGTCCAGGGTGTAGGTGACGACGAAGCCGTTCTTGTCCGGAGCCAGCTCGGCCACGGCCGAGGAGACGCGGAAGTCGTAGTAGCCGCGATTGCGGTAGTGCTTGCGCAGCTGCTCCTTGTCGTACTCGAGCCGGTCCGGATCGTAGTTCGCGTTGTTCGAGAAGAACTTGTACCAGCGGCTCTCCTCGGTCACGACCACGTCGCGCAGGTCGTTGTCCGAGAAGGCCCGGTTGCCGAGGAAGTTGACCGACAGGATGCCGCTCTTGGGGCCCTCGTCGATCTTGAAGATCAGGTCCACCCGCTTCTGCGGCAGCTCGATGATCTGCGGCTCGACCTGGGCCGAGATCCGCCCCGAGCGGCGGTAGAGCTCGACGATCCGCTGGACGTCGCTCTGCACCTTGGCGCGGGTGAAGATGCCGCGCGGACGGATCGACACCTCGTCGCGCAGCTTGTCCTCCTTCAGACCCGAGTTCCCCTCGAAGATCACCCGGTTGATGATCGGGTTCTCCTCCACGGTGATGATCAGGTCGCCGTTCTGGAAGTCGATCTTCACGTCGGCGAAGAGGTCGGTGCGGAACAGCGCCTTCAGCGCCAGGTCGATGCGCTCGGGATCGACCTGATCCCCGACCTGGATCGGCAGGTACGAGACGACGGTCGCCTGCTCGATCCGTTCGTTGCCCTGCACCAGGATCCGCTGGATCACCCCGCCCTGTTCCTGCTGGGCGAAGGCTAGCGTCGGCGCGACGAGGGCGGTCGAGCCCAGAAGCAGGGCAAGGCCGGAGGCGAGCGCGGCGCTGCGGGCGCGGGTCTTGAGCATCGAATCAGCCGTTTTGTGAGACCGAGGGCCTAGGAGAATAGGCCGCCGAACAGATTGAACACACGCAGGCGCTGCAAATCGTTCCAAGTCGCGAACAACATCAAACCGAGGACGAGCGCAAGGCCCACCCGGTACCCTGCAGCTTGAACCTTGGCGGCAAGAGGGCGCCTTGCGACCGCTTCGTAGGCGTAGAACAGCAGGTGGCCGCCGTCGAGCACCGGCACCGGCAGCAGGTTCATGAAGCCGATGCTGACCGAGATCAGCGCCGCGAGCTGCACGAGGTTGAGGCCCACGCCCATCAGCATGTGGCCGAGCGAGGGGGCGTTCTCGGCGCCGAGCTGGGCGACGTTCTTGGTGACGCTGGCGATTCCCAGCGGGCCGCGCAGCTGGTCGGTCCCCACCTGGCCGGTCACCATGCGCCCCAGGTAGTAGACGCTGGTCTCCAGGACGTTCCAGGTGCGCTGCACGCCCCCGGCCAGGGCCTTGATCGGGTCGTACCGGACGCGGACGAAGTCCTCGGGCCGCTGAGCCGGAACGAGGCCCAGCACGCCGACGCGCTGCTCACCGGCCACGGCGTCGGTCTGGGTCTCCCAGCGCGGCGTCGCCGTCAGGGCCACCCGCTCGCCGCCGCGCTCGACCACGAAGCGGGTCGGCACCTCGGCCCGGACGCGGACGAGCTGCTGCACCTCGTCGAAGCGGCGCACGGGCCGGCCGTTGGCCTCGACGATCAGGTCGCCGGGCCGGAAGCCGGCCGCGGCGGCGGCGCTGTCGGGGTTCACCTGGGCCACCCGGAACGGCAGCACCATCTCGCCGAACGACATCAGCAGGGCCGCGAAGATCACGATCGCCAGGGCGAAGTTCGCGAACGGGCCCGCCGCGACGATGATCGCCCGCTCCCACAGCGGCTTGAAGTGGAAGTATTGGGTGAGCGCGCCCTCCCCTTCCCGCTTCACCAGGTCCTTGCGCATCGCGGCCAGGTCGTCGGCGTCGGGGATGGAGGCCATGTTCTCGTCGCCGGCGAAGCGGACGTAGCCGCCGAGCGGCAGCCAGGCGACGCGCCACTCCACGCCCTGCCGGTCCCGCCAGCTGGCCAGCGCCTTGCCGAACCCGATGGAGAAGCGGTCGATCTTGGTGCCCAGCCACTTGGCGGCCAGGAAGTGGCCCAGCTCGTGAACCGTGACCACCACGCCCAGCACCAGCAGGAACGGGATCACGTAGAGCAAGACGGTCTGCAGGAACTGCATCAGGCGATCTACTCCATCAGGCCCGGGCCAGGCCGCTCACGACGTCGTCCGCCACGCGACGCGCCTGCGCGTCGGTCGTCCTGGCGCTTTCGACAGCGTCGCCGTTGTCCGCTGCGAAATCCATGCCGTCCAGCCGCTCGAGCGTCTCGGAGACGACCGCACTGATGTCGAGGAAGCCGATCCGGCGGTCAAGGAACGCCGAGACCGCGCGCTCGTTGGCCGCATTCATCGCCGCGGGCGCATAGCCGCCGGCGCCCAGCGCCTCCTTGGCGATCCGCAGCGCCGGGAACCGGTCGAGGTCCGGGTGCTGGAACGTCAGCGGGCCGGCCGTGACGAGGTCCAGCTTGGGCGCGGGCCAGGGCAGCCGGTCGGGCCAGGCGAACGCGCAGGCGATCGGCGGGCGCATGTCGGGCGGGCCGAGCTGGGCCAGCGTCGATCCGTCGGCGTACTCGACCAGGCTGTGAATGATCTGCTGGGGATGAACCAGGACTTCGATCCGCTCGGGCGGCATTGAGAAAAGGTAGGCGGCCTCGATGACCTCCAGGCCCTTGTTCATCATCGTCGCGGAATCGATCGAAATCTTGGCGCCCATCGAGAAGTTCGGATGGTTGAGCGCCCGCTCGGGCGTCGCGGCGGCCATCTCGTCCCGGCTCGCATTGCGGAACGGGCCGCCCGAGGACGTCAGGATCAGGCGCGAGACCTGTTCGGCGACGGCCGGGTCCAGCACCTGGAAGATCGCCGAATGCTCGGAATCGACCGGCACCACGGCGCCGCCGGCGAGCTTGGCCGTGCGCAGCAGGGAGGGGCCCGCGCAGACTAGGCTCTCCTTGTTGGCCAGCGCGATCACCGCCCCGGCCTTCGCCGCCGCCAGGGTCGGGGCCAGCCCCGCAAACCCCACGATGGCCGACATCACCCACTGGGCGTCGGCCGCCGCCACATCGGTCACCGCCGTCTCGCCGGCGGCGGCCTCGATCCCCGAGCCCTGCAGCCGCTCTCGAAGCCTCGGCAACGCGCTTTCATCTTGAATGACAGCGACTTGCGGCCGCCACTTCAGAGCCTGGTCGGCCAGCCGTTCGACGTTTCGCCCGGCGGTCAGGGCGACGACGTCGACCTCGACGCCGGCCTGTTGGAACAGGTCGAGGGTCGAAACCCCCACCGAGCCCGTGGATCCCAGGACGCTGACCTTACGCGGCAGATTCAATGCCATCCCCAGATGTTGGCGAGACGCACCACAGCCATCACGACCACGGCGAACATGAGGCCGTCCACGCGGTCGAGCAGGCCCCCGTGACCCGGAATGAGGTCGCCCGAATCCTTCACCCCGAACCGGCGCTTGAGCGCCGATTCCCACAGGTCGCCGGCCATGGTGGCCAGGCCCACCGACAGGCCGACCAGGGCCGCCGCGGCGAGGTTGAGGTCGAAGGCGCGAAGCGAGGCCATCGCGAGACCCGCCAGCGACGAGGCGGCGAGCCCGCCGACGAATCCCGACCAGGTCTTGTTGGGCGAGAACCTCGGCCAGAGCTTGGGCCCCTTCAGCAGGCTGCCGACGGCGAAGGCGCCGATGTCGGCGGCCCAGGTGGCCGCGAACAGGGTCATCATCCACCAGTGGCCCTGGTCGGTGGAGCGCAGCCAGACGAGGCAGATGGCGGCGGGGGCGATGTAGATCACGCCGAAAGCGGCGTCCGCCGGCCGCTCGGCGACGCCCCGAGCCACCAGGGCGGCGGCGGCGGCGCCGACCGCCACCGCCGTCCAGGCCAGCAGGTCCTGGTCCTGATAGGCGAGGAAGACGGCGGCGAGGACGGCCACGGTCACGGCGGCCGAAACGCGGGTCGGGGCGACCGGCGCGCTCATGCCGCCCCACTCGAGGGCCAGCAGCGCCACACCGATGGCGATGAGGACGAGATAGGGCCAGCCGCCGATCCAGGCCGCGCCGACCGCGGCCGGCCCGATCACGACGGCCGAGGCGATCCGCAGGCCGAGGTTGGACCAGTCGAAGCGCTTAGCCGGCGGCGAGGACGTCATCGGCCACGATCGCGCCATAGCGTCGGTCCCGGGCGGCGAAGGCGGCGAGCGCCGCCTTCAGGTGTTCGGCCCCGTAGTCCGGCCAGAGCACGTCCTGGAAGACGAGCTCCGCGTAGGCCGCCTCCCATAGGAGGAAGTTCGACAGGCGCTGCTCGCCCGACGGGCGGATGATCACGTCCGGCGGCGGGGACCCGGCGGTCGCCAGGAAGCTTGCGAACACCCGCTCGTCCAGGTCGGACGGCCGGGCGCGGCCGGCGGCCACCTCCTCGGCGAAGCGCCGGGCGGCGTCGGCGATGTCGGCCTGACCGCCGTAGTTGAAGGCGATGTTCAGGAAGAACCGGTCGTTCCGCGCCGTGCGCGTCTCGGCGTCCTCGATGATCCGCACGAGTTCGGGCGAGAGGCCGGCTCGGCGGCCGATCACGCGCACGCGCACCCCTTCCCGCTCGAGCCGGCCGATGTCGCTCTCGAAGTAGCGCTTCGGCAGGGCCATCAGCTCGGCCACCTCGGCGGCCGGCCGGCTCCAGTTCTCGGTGGAGAAACCGAAGACGGTCAGCCAGCGGATGTCCTGCTCGGCCGCGGCCGAGACGGTGCGCTTCAGCGCCTCGACGCCCTCGCGATGCCCGAGGGTGCGCGGCAGGCCGCGGCGTTTGGCCCAGCGGCCGTTGCCGTCCATGACGATGGCCACGTGCAGGGGCCGCTCCGCCGCGCCCGGCTGGGGCGTGGACGCAGGCGGCGTCTTGTCTTGTGCGGCCATGCTGTGGGGGATCCTACGAGGCGGCTGACGCGCGCGTCAGACCTGCATGATCTCTTGTTCCTTGGTTTTCAAGGCTTCGTCGATGCGCTTGATGGCCTCGTCGGTCATCTTCTGGACCTCGGTCTCCATCCGCTTCTCTTCGTCCTGGCTGATGACGTTGTCCTTCTGGGCCTTGCGCAGGTCCTCGTTGGCGTCGCGGCGGATGTTGCGCACGGCCACGCGCTGCTGCTCGGCGTAGCGGCCGGCGATCTTGGCGAGGTCCTTGCGGCGCTCTTCGGTCAGCGGCGGGATCGGGATCCGCAGGGTCTGGCCGTCGACGACCGGGTTCAGGCCCAGGTCCGACTGGCGGATCGCCTTCTCCACCGAGACCACCATGCCGCGGTCCCAGACGTTGACTGTGATCATCCTCGGTTCGGGCACGGACACCGCCGCCACCTGGGTCAGCGGCATGGACGAGCCGTAGGCGTCCACGTGGATCTGGTCGAGCAGGCTGGCCGAGGCCCGGCCCGTGCGCAGCGAGCCGAACTCCTCCTTCAACGCCGCAACGGCCTTGTCCATGCGGTCCCTGTACTTGGAAAGCACCGGCTTCTCGGTCGTGGCCATGCGGATCTCTCCCGTGCGAAGTCTGTTCGGATCGAAACTAAGCCGTCAGGCGATCGTCGTGTAGACGCCCTCGCCCTTCAGCACCTTGAGGAAATTGCCCCGCTCGCGGATCGAGAAGACCACGATGGGAATCTGGTTGTCGCGCATCAGGCTCACGGCCGAGGCGTCCATGACGCGCAGGTCCTTGGCGAGCACGTCGGTGTAGCTCAGCGTGTCGTAGCGCTGCGCGTCGGGATCCTTCTTGGGGTCGGCGGTGTAGACGCCGTCCACGCTGGTGCCCTTGAACAGCGCCTCGCAGCCCATTTCGGCCGCGCGCAGGGCCGCGCCGGAGTCCGTCGTGAAGAACGGCGCGCCCACGCCGGCGGCGAAGATCACCACCCGGCCCTTCTCGAGATGGCGGATGGCGCGACGGCGGATGTAGGGCTCGCACACCGCTTCCATCGGAATGGCCGACTGCACGCGGGTGTAGACGCCGATCTTCTCCAGCGCCGCCTGCAGCGCCAGGGCATTCATGACCGTCGCCAGCATGCCCATGTAGTCGGCGCTGGCCCGTTCCATGCCGCGCCCCGCCAGGGACACGCCGCGGAAGATGTTGCCGCCGCCGATCACGAGGCAGAGCTGGACGCCCGTGCGGACCACCTCGGCGATGTCCTCGGCCGTGCGCTCGAGGGTCCCCGTGTCGATTCCGAACGGCTGGTCGCCCATCAGGACTTCGCCCGACACCTTCAGGAGCACTCGGTTGTAGCGCGGTTTGGCGTCGGTCATGGCGGGTCCGGGATTCTGGTACGCGGAAGGTAGATACATCAAGGGCGCGGCGCGCGTCGAACGCGCCGCGCCCCTGAAGGCTCTTTCAGGCGAACGCCTAGGAGGCGCTGGTCATCGAGGCCACTTCGGCCGCGAAGTCGTCCTGCTTCTTCTCGACGCCTTCGCCCAGGGCGAAGCGGACGAAGCCCTTCACCGACACCGGGCCGCCCGCCTGCTTGGCGGTCTCGGCGATCAGCTCCTCGATCGTCTGGTCCGGATTCATGACGAAGGGCTGCTTCAGGAGCACGACCTCTTCCTGCCACTTGCGGATCCGGCCCTCGACCATCTTCTCGGCGATCTCGCGGGGCTTGCCCGACTCCATCGCCGTCTGGGTCTGGATCTCGCGCTCCTTGGCCACGGCCTCGGGGTCGAGATCGCTGGAGTTGAGCGCCAGCGGCGGGGTCGGGGTGCCGGCCACGTGCATGGCGATCTTGCGACCCACGTCCTTCAGCACCGCCTGGTCGCCGGCGCCTTCCAGCGCGACGAGCACGCCGAGGCGGGCCACGCCTTCGCCCTGCACGTTGTGCAGGTAGAGGGCGACGGCGCCGTTCTCGACCCTCAGGCGCTCGCTGCGGCGCAGGCGCATGTTCTCGCCGATCGTGGCGATCAGGCCGGTGACCAGGTCGTTGACCACCTCGCCCTCGGCCGTCTTGGCCTCGTGCAGGGTCTCCAGCGCCTCGTGCACCAGGGCCGTCGCGGCGATGCGGCGAGCGGCGTCCTGGAACTTCTCGTTCTTGGCGACGAAGTCGGTCTCGGCGTTCAGCTCGATCAGCACGCCGGACTTGCCGTCGGCGCTCACGAGGCCCGCGACGAGGCCTTCAGCCGCGGCGCGATCGGACTTCTTGGCCGCCTTGGAGAGGCCCTTGGTGCGCAGCCAGTCGGCCGCAGCTTCCAGGTCGCCGTTGTTCTCCTGCAGGGCCTTCTTGCAGTCCATCATGCCCGCGTCGGTTTTTTCGCGCAGTTCCTTGACCAGCGCAGCGGTGATCTCCGCCATGGTGGGCTCCTTTGGTCTGAATCGGAACGAGCCCCCTCATGAGGGCTCGCCGTGAGAGTTTCGTGTCGGCAGGCCCCGAGGGGCTTAGCCGGCTTGTTCTTCGCTCGACGCTTCGGCCGGAGCGGCCTCGGCGGCCGGAGCAGCTTCAGCAGCCGGCGCGGCTTCAGCGGCCGGGGCCTCCTCGGCGGGAGCTTCCGGGGCCGGGGCTTCCGGCGCCAGCTCGCGGGCCAGCGTGGGCTCCACCGGAGCTTCCGAGGCGCCGAGGTCCACGCCCGAGGCCGCCTGGCCGGCGGCGAGGCCGTCGAGGATCGCGTCGGCCATCAGGTCGCAGTAGAGCTGGATGGCGCGGGCCGCGTCGTCGTTGCCCGGGATCGGATAGGTGATGCCGTCCGGATTGCAGTTCGTGTCCAGGATGGCGATCACCGGAATGTTCAGCTTCCGGGCTTCCTGGATGGCGATCGCTTCCTTGTTGGTGTCGATCACGAACATCAGGTCGGGAATGCCGCCCATGTCCTTGATGCCGCCCAGGCTCAGCTCGAGCTTGTCGCGCTCGCGGGTGAGCTGCAGCAGTTCCTTCTTCGAACGGCCCTGGCCCTCGCCGCCGAGAACCGATTCCAGCTCGCGCAGGCGGGCGATCGAGTTCGAGACGGTGCGCCAGTTGGTGAGCGTGCCGCCCAGCCAGCGGTGGTTCACGTAGTACTGGGCGCAGCGCTTGGCCGCCGTGGCGATCGGCTCCGAGGCCTGCCGCTTGGTGCCCACGAACAGGATGCGGCCGCCGCCGGCGGCGACTTCGCGGACCTTCACCAGCGCCTGGTGCAGCAGCGGGATCGACTGCGACAGGTCGATGATGTGGATGTTGGAGCGGGCGCCGAAGATGTACTTGTCCATCTTCGGGTTCCAGCGGTGCGTCTGGTGGCCGAAGTGGGCGCCGGCTTCCAGCAGCTGGCGCATGGAGAATTCAGGCAGAGCCATCGTCTGTATCGTCTCTTTCTTCCGGTTGAACCGCCGCAGGCAACCCTCCGAAGAGGACCGGAACGGACAAGGACGGGATGTCTCCCCGGCCAGGCCGCACGCCCGCGTGTGGAATGAGGCGCGGATGTAGGGGCTGCGCGCCGGAAATGCAAGCTTTCGCCGCCCGCCGGCCGGTCAGGCCGGGTCCAGGAAGACCACCTCCACCGCCCGCCGACGTCGCCAGCCCAGCCGTTCGTAGAGCGCGATCGCCGTGACGTTGTGGTCGTAGACGTGCAGGAAGGCTTTCTCGCCCCGGGCGACGATGGCCCGGGTGACCAGCCCCATCAGGCCGGCCGCATAGCCGCGCCCCCGGAAGTCGGGGTGGGTGCATACCGCGCTGACCTCGGTGTAGCCCGGCAGCCGCAGGCGCTCGCCCGCCATGGCCGCCAGCCGCCCCCCCTCCCGCACGCCGATGAAGTCGCCCAGGCGGTGCGTGCGGCTGAAGAACGGTCCGGGCCGGGTCAGCGTCGCCAGCTCCAGCATCTCGTCCGCGTCCTCGTCGCCCAGGCGGACGACCTCGAAGCCGACGGTCGGGAACGCCGGATTCTCGGCCACCATCTGGCTGATCGGATCGCCCGGCGTGATGCGGACCCCCTCCAGGGCCCGGGGCGGGTCGGCCTCGAACAGCGCGGCCGGCCCGGTTTCGCGGACGAGAGCCGCCAGCCGTGCGAGGCTCTCCTCCGAACGGTCGGCCGCCGCGGCGAACAGGCCGTACTCGGGCGCGAGCCGGCGCGCGCGATCGTCGCCCAGCGCGAGGCCGGCTTGGCGTGTGGACAGCGCGGCCCATGCGGCCCGGTCCAGCGGATGCTGAGAAGGGTCAGTCATCGGCGGACAATGCCGTCGCGGCCCCGGTCGGTCTGGCGGTTTCCGGACGCATCGCGGGCGCCTAGAGATCCTCGATGAACACCACGCCGGGGGCGGTCTTGAGCGCGCCGCGCACGGCCCCGTCCAGGGTGAAGCGGCCGGGCAGCTTCAGCTCCACCTCGCGCCCGCCGTCCAGCCCCGCCACCAGGATGACCTCGCCGCCCCGGGTGTTGGTCACCCCCTCCAGGCGGCGTTTCAGCGCTTCGATCTCGGCGCTGCGCGGGGCCACGTGGACGCGCAGGCCGGCGACCACGTTCTCGATGGCCTTCTCCACCGGCTCCACGTCGTCCCCGAAGAAGCGCACCTCGCCCTCGCTGGCCTTCGCCCTCACCTTCAGGACCACGGCCCTGCCGGGCTCCAGCAGGTCGCGGCACTTGCGCAGCGACTCGGGCGGGAACAGCACCTCGTACTCGCCGGTCGGATCCGAGAACGTCACGAAGGCGAACTTCTCGCCGGTGCGCGACGGGCGCTCCTGCTTGCGCCGGATGACCCCGGCCATCCGCAGGGCCTCGGCGCCGGCCACCGCCCGGGCGATCGCGTCGGTCAGCAGGTCCGTGCGCTTGCGGCGCAGCGCCTCGACCATGTCGTCCAGCGGGTGGCCCGACAGGTAGAAGCCCACCGCCGCCAGCTCCTCGTCCAGCCGCTCGGTCGGGGTCCAGGGCTCGGCCCGCGTCAGCCGCGGCCGGTGGCCGCCCGACAGGTCGTCGCCGAACAAGCTGACCTTGCCCTCGGCACGGTCCGCGGCCAGCGCCTGGCCGTGGCCCACCAGGGTGTCCGCCGACGCGAGCAGCTCGGCCCGGTTCGGATGGATGGCGTCGAAGGCCCCGGCCCGCGCCAGGGTCTCGAAGGTGCGCTTGTTGACCTGCTTGGGGTCGATGCGCTCGACGAAGTCGAAGATGTCGCGGAACGGCCCGCCCTCGCGGCGCACCTGAACCACATGCTCCATGGCCTGCAGGCCGACGTTGCGGATGGCGCCGAGGGCGTAGAGCACCTCGCCGTTCTCCACCTCGAAGTCAGCGCCGGAGCGGTTCACGCACGGCGGACGGATCTTCACGCCGAAGCGCTTGGCGTCCTGGTAGAACACCGAGAGCTTGTCCGTGTTGGCGATGTCGAGGCTCATCGAGGCGGCGAAGAACTCGACCGGCGCGTTCGCCTTCAGCCAGGCGGTCTGGTAGCTGACCACGGCGTAGGCCGCGGCGTGGGACTTGTTGAAGCCGTAACCGGCGAACTTGTCGACGAGGTCGAAGATGGCGCCCGACTGGGCCGCAGGCACGCCCTTGGCCTCGGCCCCGGAGACGAACCGCGCGCGCTGCGCCTCCATCTCCTCCTTCTTCTTCTTGCCCATGGCGCGCCGCAGCAGGTCGGCTTCGCCCAGGCTGTAGCCCGCCAGGATCTGGGCGATCTGCATCACCTGCTCCTGGTAGACGATGATGCCGTAGGTCTCCTTCAGCACCCCTTCCAGCAGGGGGTGAAGGGTGTCGATCGGCTTGCGGCCGAACTTGCAGTCCACGAACGCCGGGATGTTGTCCATCGGGCCCGGCCGGTACAGCGAGACGATGGCGGTCACGTCCTCAATGCTGGACGGCCGCAGCTGGCGCAGGGTGTCGCGCATCCCCTGCCCTTCGAGCTGGAAGACCCCGATGGTCTGGGCGTTGCTCATCAGCTCGTAGGTGGGCCCGTCGTCGAGCGGCAGGGCGTTCATGTCGACCGCCGCGCCGCGCTTCTCCAGGTGCTTCACCGCCCGGTCGATGACGGTCAGCGTCTTCAGGCCAAGGAAGTCGAACTTCACCAGGCCCGCGCTCTCGACCCACTTCATGTTGAACTGGGTGGCCGGCAGCTCCGAGCGGGGATCGCGGTACAGCGGCGTCAGCTGGGTCAGCGGCCGGTCGCCGATCACCACGCCGGCGGCGTGGGTCGAGGCGTTGCGGTAGAGGCCCTCCAGCTGCAGGGCGACGTCGAGCAGGCGCGCCACCGCCTCGTCGCGGGCGGCCTCCTCCTTCAGCCGCGGCTCGATGTCCAGGGCCTGGGCCAGGGTCACCGGATTGGCCGGGTTGGCCGGCACCATCTTGGCCAGGCGGTCCACCTGGCCCAGCGGCAGCTGCATCACCCGGCCGACATCGCGCAGCACGGCCCGCGCCTGCAGCGTGCCGAAGGTGATGATCTGGGCGACCTTGTCCCGGCCGTAGCGCTGCTGGACGTAGTTGATCACCTCCTCCCGCCGCTCCTGGCAGAAGTCGATGTCGAAGTCGGGCATCGAGACCCGCTCGGGATTCAGGAAGCGCTCGAACAGCAGGCCGTAGCGCAGCGGGTCGAGGTTGGTGATGGTCAGAGCGTAGGCGACCAGCGAGCCCGCGCCCGACCCCCGCCCCGGCCCCACCGGGATGCCGCGCGCCTTCGCCCACTTGATGAAGTCCGAGACGATCAGGAAGTAGCCCGGGAATCCCATCTGGGTGATGACCTGGATCTCGCGCTCCAGGCGGGCCTCGTACTCCTCGGCCGGGAAAGCGTTCGCCTGGCCCGCGGCCATGCGGGCCCTCAGCCCCTCGCGCGCCTGGTGCGCCAGCTCCTCGGCCTCGGATCGGCCCTCGTCGGTGAAGCTCGGCAGCAGCGGATCGCGCTTGTGCACCATGAAGGCGCACCGCCGCGCGATGTCGAGGGTGTTGTCGCAGGCCTCGGGCAGGTCGGCGAACAGCGCGCGCATGTCGGCCGGCGACTTGAACCAGTGCTCGGCGGTCACCCGCCGGCGCTCGTCCTGGCCCACGAAGCTGCCGTCGGCGATGCACAGCAGCGCGTCGTGCGCCTGGTGCATCTGCGGGTTCTTGAAATAGACGTCGTTGGTGGCGACGAGCGGAACGTCCTCGTCGTAAGCGAAGGCCACCAGTTCGCCCTCGGCGGCGGCTTCGGCGGGCAGGCCGTGGCGCTGCAGCTCGACGTAGAAGCGACTGCCGAACGCCCGCTTCATCTCGGCCAGGGCCGCCCGGCCCTCCTTGACCTTCCCGGCGGCGAACAGGTGGTCCACGGGGCCGTCGGGGCCGCCCGACAGCAGGATCAGGCCCTCGGACCGCTCGACCACCTTGGTCCAGGGAACGTGCGGCTCTTCCGAGGCGTCCACGTCCAGATAGGCCGCCGAGGACAGTTCGCAGAGGTTGAGATAGCCCTGCTCGCTCTGCGCCAGCAGCATGATCGTCGGCGTCTTGGCCCAGCGTTCGGGCGGGCGGTCGCCGATGCCGCTGACCGGCAGGGCGCAGCCGATGATCGGCTGGACGCCGGATCCCTTGGTGGCGACCGAGAACTCCAGCGCGCCGAACAGATTGGCCCGGTCGGCGAGCGCGACGGCGGGCATGCCCCACGCCTTGGCCAGGTCGCCGATCTTGTCGGCCTTGATCGCGCCTTCCAGCAACGAGTAGGCGGAGCGGACGCGGAGGTGGACGAAGCCTGCGTCAGCCGTGGCCGGGCCCTCTCCGCTCAAGCTCGCCGCCTCCCCCATCCGCATGGCGTCAGCCCATCTGGGACGCCACGACGCACACCATCCAGACAAAGCTGGCCACCGACATAAACGCCAGCGATTCCCGGGCGAGACGAACCATCTGCGGCATCCTTCCTGTGGGCGTCCCTGTGGAAAAGCCGAGGGACAACCGTTGCGTTCCTTGTTCGTTCTTATTCGCCTTTTGTTCTCGTCGTCAAGCCTGCTATAGCTGGGCCGTGGACAATGGGGATGTGCGGACCATGAGGACATTTGCAGCGGCCATCGCCCTGGCCTTCTCCTGCAGCGCCGCGACGGCGGCGACCGAAGCCGACGTGCGGCTGTTCCAGCTCGAGGCCACGGCCCCGGCGGATTGCGCCGCGCCCGCCGCCGGGCAGGGACAGCCGATCGAAGTCCCGGACACCCTCGACCCCGACGCCCAAGCCGCCCTCGCCGCCGGGGTCTTCCTCGCGCTGCACGACCCCTCCGGCGCCGGAACGTGGCCGATGGCGGACATCGGCGCGGCGGGTCCGTGCCGGCTCGCCCGCTTCGAAGCCGACGGCGTCGTCTGGACGATCTCGGGCGCTGACGGGCGAGCGCCACCGAGATGGATGCAGGCTCCGGGGCGCGAAGGCGTGTTCTACGTCGCCCGCGGCCCGGCCCTTCCGGACGCCCTCGCCTGGAGCCGGACCCGTCAAGGGCTGCCGCCGAGTACGCAGCCGCCCGCCTACTACCTGGCCGGGACCACGGCCGGCGAGCACTACGTCTTCCGGATCTACGATTCCTTGCCCGACACCCGCCGGCTCGCCGACGACCTTTCGGCCCTCCTCGAGACCCAGGCGCCGCCGCTGGCGGTGCTGGCCGCCGGCGACGCCGTGACCCTGTTCCGGGAAACGACCTCCGGCGTTTACGCGGAGATCTTCCGCCCCGGCGCGATCACGCCGGACCGGCCGGCCAAGCTCTACGGCGCCGACGGGCGGTTCTTCTCCGGCGGCTTCGGCGAGGACTGGCGCCTACGGGGTTCCGGTTTCGTCTGTCCCGCCGCGTTCGGGGCGTTCGAGCGGGCCTACGGGGCGATCCTCAATCCGTCCGAAGAGGCGATGGACGTGAGCTGCGGCTACGCGACGGAGGAGAGCTTCATCACCATCTTCGTCTCGCGCGCGCCCGACGTCCGCGGCGACAAGGCCTACTTCGCCAGCGTGATCTCCGACGCAGAGGGGGCGCTGGAACAGCCACGGAAGCTGAAGGACCCGCCCACCGGCCGGAAGTGGCCGATCCAGGCCGGCCGCGCGTGGGTCGACAAGGCCGGCCTGATGCAGGAGGTGATGCTGATGCGGCGTGGCGAGCACATCGTCGAGTTGCGGGGAACCTACATCCTCGACGACGTGCAGGCCGCGGGCGAGACGCTGATCAAGCTGATCGAGCTGCTGCCGCCTCCGAGCTGAGCGCGCCTAAGGCTTGGTCCACGGCTCCAGGTGGCCGTCCTTGAGCGTCAGCACCCGGTCCATGTGGCCGGCGAGCTCGAGGTTGTGAGTGGCGACCAAGGCGGCGACGCCCTGGCTGCGGGCAAGCCCGTAGAGGTTCTCGAACACCCCTTCGGAGGTCTTGGGGTCGAGGTTGCCGGTGGGCTCGTCGGCCAGCAGGATGCGCGGGGCGTTGGCCAGCGCCCGGGCCACGGCCACCCGCTGCTGCTCGCCGCCTGAGAGCTGGGCCGGCTGGTGGTGGACCCGGTCGGTCAGGCCCAACTCCCCCAGCAGCACCGCCGCCCGCGCCTGGGCGGCCTTGCGGCTCTTGCCGGCGATCATCTGCGGCAGGGCCACGTTGTCCAGCGCCGAGAACTCGGGCAGCAGGTGGTGGAACTGATAGACGAACCCGATGGTCGCCAGGCGCACGCGCGTGCGCTCGGCCTCGGCCAGGTTCGAGCAGTCGCGGCCAAGGACGGTGATCCGCCCCGCGTCCGGATGCTCCAGCAGGCCCGCTGCGTGCAGCAGCGACGACTTGCCCGAGCCCGACGGTCCGATCAGCCCGACGATCTCGCCGGGCCGCAGGTCGAGGTCCACGCCGCGCAGCACCGTCAGCGGCCCCGCCGCCGTGCGGTAGGTGCGCTCCAGCCCGCGTATCGAAAGGACGGGCTCACTCATAGCGGAGCGCCTCCACCGGATCGATCCGCGAGGCTCGCCAGGCCGGCGCGAGGGTCGCCACGAAGCTCATGCCCAGCGCCCAGGCGGTGATGATCAGCACCTCGCGCCAGTCCACCTTCGCCGGGATGTGGGAGAGGAAATAGACGTCCGACGAGAACACGGTCGCGCCCGTGACCATCTCCACGAAGCCCTGGATGGGGCCGATGTAGATGCAGAACAGGACGCCCAGCAGCAGGCCCGCCGCCGTGCCCAGCACGCCGACCGCGGCGCCCGACATGAAGAAGATGCGCATGATCGCGCCCTGCCCGGCCCCCATGGTGCGCAGGATGGCGATGTCGCGGCCCTTGTTCTTCACCAGCATGACGAGGCCCGAGATGATGTTCATGGCGGCGATGGCCACCAGCAGCATCAGGATCAGCCGCATGACGTTGCGCTCGATCTTCAGCGCGCCCCAGAACGAGCTGTCGCGCTGGGTCCAGTCGGTGACGATGGCGGCCGGTCCGGCCGCCTGAGCGATCGCCGCCTTCATCCGCGCGGCCTGGTCGGGATCGTCCACCCGCACCTCGATGGCGTCGGCCGTACCCTCGCGCCCGAAGAAGAGCTGCGCCTGCTCGAAGGGCATGAAGACATAGGCCTGGTCGTACTGGCTCATCCCCACGCTGAAGGTGGCGCCGACCACATAGTCCTTCTGCATCGGCGTGCCGCCGAAGGCGGTGGCCCCGCCGGAGGGCGAGATCAGAGTGAGGACGTCGCCAGGGGCGACTCCCAGCGACTGCGCCAGGCGCTCGCCGATGACGATGGTCTCGCCCCCATACTCGCCCACCCCGAACTCCTCGAGCGAGCCCTGGGTGACGTTGGCCGAGACGAGCCGCGTCGCCTTCAGGTCGGCCGGGCTGATCCCGCGCACGATGGCGCCGGTGATCTGGGTGGGGCCGAGCGCGATGGCCTGGGCCTCGACGATGGACGCGGCCTGGGTGACGCGGGGGACCTGCCTTAGCCGCTGCACCGCCGCCTCGCGGTCGGGACCGTCCAGCACCCCGCCGGTGACGTAGAGATGGCCCTGGAAGCCCAGGATGCGGGTCAGCATCTCGGACCGGAAGCCGTTCATCACGCTCATCACGATGATGAGCACCGCCACCGCGAGCAGGATGCCGATGAACGAGATGACCGAGATCAGCGCCACGCCGCCCTGGCTGCGCTTGGCCCGCAGGTAGCGGCCTGCGAGCATCCGCTCCCAGTAGCCGAACGGCGGGGCGCTGGCCCCCATGACGGCGGCGGCGTCGCTCAAGCGGTGATCGCCTTCAGGGCCGCATCCAGCGGCAGGGTCTGGCGCTCGCCGGTGGCCCGGCGCTTGATCTCGACCACGCCCTCGGCGACGCCCTTGGGGCCGACGATGAGCTGCCAGGGCACGCCCACCAGGTCGAGCGAGGCGAACTTCGCGCCCGGGCGCTCGTCACGGTCGTCCAGAAGCGGCTCCTTGCCCGCGGCCTGCAGCGCGCCGTAGGCCTGCTCGGCCACCGCGTCCACCGCCGCCTCGCCGGGCCGCAGGTTGACGACCGCCGCGCCGAACGGCGCCACGCTGTCCGGCCAGACGATGCCCGCCTCGTCGTGGCTGGCCTCGATGATCGCGCCCACCAGGCGCGAGACGCCGACGCCGTACGAGCCCATGTGCACGAACCGCTCGGCCCCGTCGGGCCCGGCGACCTTGGCGTTCATCGGCCGCGAGTACTTCTCGCCGAAGTAGAAGATGTGGCCGACTTCGATGCCGCGGGCGGTCATCCGCTTGTCCTCGGGCGCCTCGGTCTCGAAACGGGCCTGATCGTGCATCTCGTCGCTGGCGGCGTAGAGACGCGTGCGCTGCTGGACCAGCGGCTCAAGATCGCCGTCCCAGTCGATGTCCGGGCCCGGCGCGCCCATCTCGACGAGATCGCGGTGGGCGAAGACCTGGCTCTCGCCCGTGTCGGCCAGGATGATGAACTCGTGGCTAAGGTCGCCGCCGATCGGGCCGGTGTCGGCCCGCACCGGGATCGCCTTCAGCCCCAGCCGCGCATAGACGTTCAGGTAGGCGCAGAACATCCGGTTGTAGGCCCGGCGTGCGGCGGCCTCGTCGATGTCGAAGGAATAGGCGTCCTTCATCAGGAACTCGCGGCCGCGCATGACCCCGAACCGGGGCCGGCGCTCGTCGCGGAACTTCCACTGGATGTTGTAAAGATTCTTCGGCAAGTCCTTGTAGGACTTGATGTAGGCCCGGAAGATGTCGGTGATGACCTCCTCCGCCGTGGGGCCGTACAGCAGGTCCCGCTCGTGGCGGTCCTTGATGCGCAGCATCTCCTCGCCGTAGTCGTCGTAGCGGCCGCTCTCGCGCCACAGGTCGGCGAGCTGGAGCGTCGGCATCAGCACCTCGATGGCGCCGGCCCGGTCCATCTCCTCGCGGACGACCTGCTCGATCTTCTTCAGCACCTTCAGGCCCAGCGGCAGCCAGGCGTAGATGCCGGCCGCCTCCTGCCGGATCATGCCGGCGCGGAGCATCAGCTGGTGCGAGACGATCTGGGCGTCCGAGGGCGCCTCGCGCAACGTCGGCATGAAGTAACGCGAAAGGCGCATCGTGGTCGGTGTCCTAAGGATTCACGGCGGGAAAGAGGCGCTCTGATAGCCCCGCCCCCGCGAGCTTGGCAACGCAGCTGAGCCGTTTCGGCTCCCTAGTAGCCCGACGGCAGCGGCGGCAGCTTCACGACCTCGAAGCGGATGATCAGCCAGATGACCGCGAACACGACCGCCGAGATCCAGGTGGTCGTGAGGAACTTCTGCTTCAGCTTAGGATCAACCGGCGCCGCGGGATCGCCCCCGTCGCCCTTGTCGACGCCGGCCTCGTAGTGGCTCTGCACGCCCCACGGCAGCACGGCGAACAGCACGACCCACCAGATCGTCAGGTAGATCGCGATGGCGGTGATCGGACCCATCAGTGGGCTCCCTTCGGGGTCTCCATCAGTTCCACCAGCACCCCGCCCATGTTCTTCGGATGGACGAAGATCACCGGCGTGCCGTGGGCTCCGATGCGCGGCTGGCCGTTGTTCAGCACGGTCGCGCCCTTGGCGGCCATGTCGTCGCGCGCGGCGATGATGTCGTCCACCTCGAAGCAGACGTGGTGCTGCCCGCCCGCCGGGTTCTTTTCAAGGAAGCCCTTCAGCGGCGAGTTGTCGCCATGGGGCTCGATCAGCTCGATCTGGCTGTTCGGCAGGTCCACGAAACAGACCCACACGCCCTGCTCGGGCATGGCGAACTTCTCGCCGATCTTCGTGGCGCCCAGCACGTCGCGATACAGCGCGACCGACTGCTCGATGGAGGGCGTGGCGACGCCCACGTGGTTCAGCTTCCCGATCTTCATGCGGGCGGTATACGCCGGTTGCGGAACGGGCGCGAGATCACGCAGCGGAACGTCAGATCCTCAGCACCGTCGTCTCGACCACGGGCCGGCGGCCCCAGATGCGCTGGCTGGCCTTCTTCACCGCGCGGGACATGGCGGTCTCGATCTCGTCGTCCAGCTCGCGCTGCTCGCCCTTCAGCCGGCCAAGGGCCTCCTTGGCCTCGTCGGCCAGGTCTTCCAGCACCTCGTCGAGCGGATAGTCCTCGTCGGTGGGCAACCCCAGCGCCCTCACCTGCGGACCCGAGGCGATGCGGCCGCGCCCGTCCAGCACGACTGAGACCGCGACGACGCCATTGTACGAGGCGTGCCGCCGCTCGCGCAGCGACGGGCCGTTCTCGGGCGTCAGCACGCCGGCGTCCACATAGATGCGGCCCGACGGCACCTCGTCGACGATCTCGGCCCGGCCGGGCGCGAGGCGGACCATGTCGCCGTTCCGAGGGGTGACCTGCTGGGGCACCTGCAGGTCGCGGGCGAAGGCGGCGTGCTCGAGCAGGTGGCGGCGCTCGCCGTGGGTCGGCACGGCGACCTGCGGCCGCGCCCAGCGGTACATCTCGGCCAGCTCGTCCCGGCACGGGTGGCCCGAGACGTGGATGCCCGGGTGGTCGCGCTCGGTGTAGAGGCGCACGCCGCGGTCGGCGAGGTTGTTCTGCAGGTTGCGGATCGGGATCTCGTTCCCAGGGATCACCCGCGAGGAGAAGATGCAGTGGTCGCCTTCCCCGAGGCTCACGTGCGGATGCGTCCCGTCGGCGATGCGGGCCAGGGCCGCGCGCGGCTCGCCCTGGCTGCCGGTGCAGAGATAGAGGATCTCGTTCGCCGGATGGTGGTTGGCCTCGGCCTCGGTGACGAACGGCGGCAGGTCCTGCATCAGCCCGACCGACTTGGCCGCGGAGGCCATGCGGATCATCGAGCGACCGACAAGACAGACCCGCCGGCCGGCCGCCTGCGCCGCGCGCGCGACGCTGTCCATCCGCGCCACGTTGGAGGCGAAGCAGGCGACCGCCACCTTGCCTTTCAGCCCGCCGATCAGCGGGATCAGCGCGGCCCGCACCTCGGCCTCGGAGCCGGCGTGGCCGTCGACGAAGACGTTGGTCGAATCGCAGACCATGGCCAGCACGCCCTCGTCGCCCAGCCGGCGGATGGCGTCCTCGTCGGTCGGCCCGCCCAGCAGCGGGTCGGGGTCGATCTTCCAGTCCCCGGTGTGCAGGATGGTGCCCAGCGGCGTGCGGATCGCCAGGCCGTTCGGCTCCGGGATCGAGTGGGTGAGCGTGATGAGCTCCAGCTTGAAGGGGCCGAGCTCGATCGTCCCGCCCAGCGGAACCTCGGTGATCTGCGCCGCCTCCAGCAGGTCGGCCTCGCGCAGCTTCTCGCGCAGGACGAAGGCGGTGAACGGCGTGGCGTAGATCGGCGCCTTCAGGCGCGGCCACAGCCAGGCGACCGCCCCGATGTGGTCCTCGTGGGCGTGGGTCAGCACGATCCCCAGGATGCGGTCGGCGTATTCCTCGATGAACTCGGGGTCGGGCAGGATCACCTCGACGCCCGGCGTGGTCTGGTCGCCGAAGGTCACGCCCAGGTCCACCACGATCCACTTGCGGTCGTGCGCCGGGCCGAAGCCGTAGAGGTTGAAGTTCATGCCGATCTCGTTCGACCCGCCCAGCGGCAGGAAGACGAGTTCGTCGGTGTCCTTGTTACGCGCCATCACGCCTTCGCCTGGTTGCGGCGCCAGATCTCCAGCATGCCGCGGATGGTGAGGTCGGGGTCGAACTTGTCGATGGCCGCGGTCGCGCCGTGGAAGAGCGAGGCGACGCCGCCCGTCGCCACCACGGTCAGCGGCTCGTCCCGCTCGGCCTTGATGCGGGCGATCAGGCCCTCGATCAGGGCGATGTAGCCCCAGAACACGCCGGCCTGCATCGCGCCCACCGTATCCGTCCCCACGACTTTCTGCGGCTTCTGGATCGCGACCCTGGGAAGTTTCGCCGCCGCCGTGTGCAACGCCTCCATGGACAGGTTGATCCCCGGCGCGATCACCCCGCCCTCGAACCCGCCGTCGGCGGCGATCACGTCGAAGGTGGTGGCGGTGCCCGAGTCGATCACGATCAGCGGCCCCGGATAGGCGATATGGGCCCCGATGGCGTTCACCAGGCGGTCGGCTCCCGCCTCCGAGGGCTTGTCGATGCGGATGGGGATGCCGAGTTCGGCGTTCTCGCCGATCACCAGCGGCTCGACGTGCAGGTAGCGGCGGGACAGGTTGCGCAGGTTGAAGATCGACTGCGGCACGACGCTCGAGATGATGCAGCCGTCGAAGGCGCCCAGCGCCAGGCCGGCCATCGACAGCAGTTGCGACAGCCAGACCGCGTACTCGTCGGCGGTGCGGGTGGAATCGGTCGCCGCGCGCCACTGGGCGATCCAGCGTTCGCCGTCATGCACCGCGAAGAGGGTGTTGGTGTTCCCCTGTTCGATCGCCAGCAACATTCGTCTCACACGCCCCCGAAGAACACGTCGCCCGCCGTTATGCGCTCCAGGCTCCCGTCGTCCAGCCTGAGCCGCAGCGCGCCGTCGGAATCCAGCGCCTCGGCCACGCCCGCGAGCGTCCGGCCCGGCAGCCGCGCCTCGCAGCGCTCGCCCAGACCCATGGCCCGCGCCGTCCACGCCTGCGCGATGGGCGCGAAGCCGCCCGCCGCCCAGGTCCGCCGCCAGCGTTCGAACGCGGCGGCCAGGACCTCCAGCGCGGCCCGCGGCTCGGGCGGCGGGCCGGCCATGTACTCGGCGAAGGCGGCGGCGGGACGCTCCACGTCCTGCGGCGCATGGGCGAGGTTCACTCCGATCCCCACCGCGAGCCACAGCCGCCCGTCCGGCCGAGCGCCGGACTCGACCAAGATTCCGACCGCCTTGCGGCCGTGGATCAGCACGTCGTTGGGCCATTTCAGCCGCGCGGTCCCCTCACCGAGGCAGGCGTCGGCCAGGTCGCAGGCGGCGAGCGCCGCCACGAACGAGAGCTGGGCGGCCTCGGCGGCCGGGACGTCCGTGACGGTCAGCAGGGTCGCGGCGAGGTTCCCCTTGCGGGTGGACCAGGCCCGCCCGCGGCGGCCGCGGCCGGCGGTCTGGACCGCCGCGGTGATCCAGACGGGCCCCGCCTCGCCCGCCTCGGCCCGGCGGCGGGCCTCGGCGTTGGTGGAGTCGAGCGCCTCGTAGGCCTCGATCGGCGGGTGCTCGGCCAAGCCCTTAGGACAGGCCGAAGGCGCGCGCGGCCTGGCCGGCGGCCGGGTAGATCCAGACCAGGGCCACGAGCACCACGGGGAAGGAGAAGAGGCCCAGCGCGATCGCCGTTCCCCGCGCCTCGAACGCCGGCTTGTCGGTCGTCCCCGCGCTCGCGTCGAACCACATCACCTTCAGGAGGCGCAGGTAGTAGAACGCGGCCACGACCGAGCCCACCAGGCCCGCCACGGCGGGGCCCCAGAGGCCGGCGTCCAGCGCAGCCTGGAACACGAAGACCTTGGCCCAGAAGCCCGAGAACGGCGGCAGGCCGAGGGCCGAGAGGGCGAAGGCGGTCATGGCGAGCGCCAGGCCCGGCTGTTCCTTGATGAGGCCCGCCATGTCGTCGATCGTCTCCATCGGCCGGCCCTGGCGCGACAGCGCCGCGAGGCAGGCGAAGAAGCCCGTCACGTCGATCATGTAGAGGACCATGAAGATCAGCATGGCCTGGATGCCCGCCTCGGTGCCGGCCGACAGGCCCAGCAGCGCGTAGCCGATGTTGGCGATCGAGGAATAGGCCCACAGGCGCTTGAGGTTCTTCTGGACCAGGCCCGCGAAGGCGCCCACGGCGATCGAGATCAGCGCGATGGCGACCAGCACCTGCTGCCACTGGTCCGTGGCGCCCGGGAAGGCCTCGGCCAGGGCGCGGGCGAACAGCACCATGGCGGCGAGCTTCGGCGCGGCGGCGAAGAACGCCACGACCGGGGTCGGCGCGCCCTCATAGACGTCGGGCGTCCACATGTGGAACGGCGCCGCCGACACCTTGAAGGCCAGGCCGCAGATCACGAACACCAGGCCGAACAGCGCCCCGACGCCCGCCCCGCCCTGCACGGCGACCGCGATCTCGGAATAGAGGGTCGAGCCGGCGAAGCCGTAGACCAGGCTCGCGCCGTACAGCAGCAGGCCCGAAGAGAGCGACCCGAGGACGAAGTACTTCAGGCCCGCCTCGGACGCCTTGGCGTTGTCCCGGTGCATGGCGGCCATGACGTAGAGCGCCAGCGAGTGCAGCTCGACGCCGACGTACAGCGAGATCAGGTCGCCCGACGAGGCCATCATGCCCATGCCGAGGGCGGCCAGCAGGATCAGGACCGGGAACTCGAACGTGCGAATGCCGCGGCGCTCGAACCAGGGCTGGGCCAGCGGGATGGCGACGGCCGAGGCGACGTAGATCGCCACCTTCGAGAAGGTCGCGGCGGCGTCCGAGATCAGCCCGCCGCCGAAGGCCACGCCGAACGGCTGGGTCGCCGCGGCCACGGCCGCGCCCAGGAGCGCCACGACGGCGGCCGCGGAGACGGCCGCGGTGGCGCGCGGCGCGAAGGCGCCGATCACCAGCAGGATCAGGGCGCCGCCGGCGAGGATCAGCTCGGGAAAGGCGAGCGAGAGGTCAGAGGCGAAGTTCATCCAGGATCCCTCACCCGCCGACGGCCGCCTGGTAGGCAGCGACGAGCTGGTCCACCGAGGCCGCGGTCAGGTCGAAGACGACGTTGGGCTGGACGCCCAGGTACAGCGTGGAGACGATCAGCGGGGCGAAGATGGCCACTTCCCGCCAGTCGAGGTCGGTGATGGCGGCGAGCTTCGGATTGGTCAGCTCGCCGAAGATCACCCGGCGATAGAGGGTCAGCGCGTACATGGCCGACAGGATCACGCCGGTGGCCGCGACCAGGGCCGTCCAGGTCGAGGCCTGGTAGACGCCCGTCATGGTCAGGATCTCGCCGACGAAGCCCGAGGTGCCCGGCAGGCCGACGTTGCCCATGGTGAACAGCATGAACACCGCCGCGTACCACGGCATGCGGTTCACGAGGCCGCCGTAGAAGGCGATCTCGCGGGTGTGCATCCGGTCGTAGACGACGCCGACGCAGAGGAAGAGCGCGCCCGAGATCACCCCGTGGCTGATCATCTGGAACAGCGCGCCCTGCTCGCCCTGGGCGTTGCCCGAGAAGATGCCCATGGTCACGAAGCCCATGTGCGCCACGGAGGAATAGGCGATCAGCTTCTTGATGTCGGTCTGCCGGAAGGCGACCAGCGAGGTGTAGACGATCGCGATCACCGACAGCGCGAACACCAGCGGGGCGAACAGGTCCGAGGCGTTCGGGAACATCGGCAGGCTAAAGCGCATGAAGCCGTAGCCGCCCATCTTCAGCAGGATGCCCGCCAGGATGACCGAGCCGGCCGTCGGCGCCTCGACGTGGGCGTCGGGCAGCCAGGTGTGCACCGGCCACATCGGCATCTTCACCGCGAACGAGGCGAAGAAGGCCAGCCACAGCCAGGTCTGCACGCCCGGCGCGAAGTCGTAGGCCATCAGCTCGGGGATCGAGCTGGTGCCGGTGCTGGCGATCATGAACAGGATCGCCGCCAGCATGAGGACCGAGCCCAGCAGCGTGTAGAGGAAGAACTTGAACGCCGCGTAGACGCGCCGGGCCCCGCCCCAGATGCCGATGATCAGGAACATCGGCACCAGGCCGAACTCGAAGAAGATGTAGAACAGCACGAGGTCCAGCGCGCAGAACACGCCGATCACCAGGGTCTCGAGAACCAGGAAGGCGATCATGTATTCCGGCACCCGCTTCTCGATCGACCGCCACGAGGCGGCGATGCAGAGCGGCATCAGGAACGCGGTCAGCAGCACGAACAGGACCGAGATCCCGTCCACGCCCATCCGGTAGGACAGGCTCGCGAACCACGGGACCTCTTCCACGAACTGGAAGCCCGGGTTGGCGGGGTCGAACTGGACGACCAGCAGCACCGAGAGCGCGAAGGTCGCCAGGGTGGTGACGAACGCGATCCACTTGGAGGCCTCAACGGCCTTGGCGTCGTCGGGCCGGCCGAACAGGCGCAGCGCCAGGATCCCGGCGACGCCGACCAGCGGGGCGTAGGTGATGAGGGAGAGAAGCGGCATCGGTCGTTATCCCCCTCAGGCGTTCCAGGCCCACAGGGCGTAGGTCAGAAGGCCCGCGACGCCCAGCAGCATGACGAAGGCGTAGTGGTAGACGTAGCCGGTCTGCAGCCGGCCGGCGCCCTTGCCGACCTGGACCGACAGCGCCGAGACGCCGTCCGGACCCAGGCCGTCGATGATCTTCTGGTCCCCGCCCTTCCAGAACAGGTCGCCCAGGAACTTCGCGCCGCGGACGAAGACCGCGTCGTAGAGCTCGTCGAAGAACCACTTGTTGTAGAAGAAGGTGTAGAGCGGCCCGCCGCGGGCGGCGAGGCGCGCGCCGAGGCCCTCCTTCAGCAGGTACATGTAGGCGGCCACCAGCAGGCCCAGGACCGAGGCCACCAGCGGGGCCCAGATCACCCAGGTCGGCGCGTGGTGCGCCTCGGCGGTGTCGTGGTCCTCGCCCGGCATCGGACCGGCGGCGGTCGAGGCGACCTCGCTGGCCGCCGCGTGATCGGCCGCGGCCTCGGCGTGCGCCGCCGGCGCGGCCGCATGGGCCTCGACCGGAGCGTTGTAGATCGCGCCCTTCCAGAACTCGGCCTTGTGGTCGCCGATGAACTGGTGGTGGAAGGCGATGCCAGCGAAGACCGCGCCGATGGCCAGCAGGATCAGCGGCAGGCGCATGCTCCAGGGGCTCTCGTGCGGCAGGTGCGGCCCGTGGCCGTGGCCATGTCCGTGCCCATGACCGGCATCGTCGGCCAGCGGCTCGTCGTGGGTCTCGATCTGGGCCGCGGTCGCGTGGTCGTCGTGGCCGTCATGCGCGTGGTCGCGGTTGTGCCAGTGGTGCTCGAGGTCCTCGCTGGTCCAGCGGGCGCTGCCGTTGAACGTGAAGAACGCCAGGCGCCAGGAGTAGAAGGCGGTCAGGCCGGCCACGAAGATGCCGATCACGAAGGCGAAGTAGCCCATCGGGTGTCCCGCCCCGCCCGCCTCGTAGGCGGCGTGGATGATCGCGTCCTTCGAATAGAAGCCGGCGAAGCCCAGCTCCACGCCCGGGATGCCCAGGCCGGTGATGGCGATCGTGCCGATGGTCATCACCGCGTAGGTGACGGGCAGGTACTTCACCAGGCCGCCGTAGCGGCGCATGTCCTGCTCGTGCGCCATGCCGTGGATCACCGAACCGGCGCCCAGGAACAGCAGGGCCTTGAAGAAGGCGTGCGTGAACAGGTGGAACATGGCCGCCTGGTAGGCGCCCACGCCCGCGGCGAAGAACATGTAGCCCAGCTGCGAGCAGGTCGAATAGGCGATCACCCGCTTGATGTCGTTCTGGGTCAGGCCGACGGTCGCGGCGAACAGGGCCGTCACCGCGCCGATCACCGTGACGATGTTCTTGGCCACCGGGGCGTACTCGAACATCGGCGACAGCAGGCAGACCATGTAGACGCCGGCGGTCACCATGGTGGCCGCGTGGATCAGGGCCGACACGGGCGTCGGGCCCTCCATCGCGTCGGGCAGCCAGGTGTGCAGGAAGAACTGCGCCGACTTGCCCATGGCGCCGACGAACAGCAGCGCGCAGGCCAGGTCCACGAGGTTCCAGTCGTAGCCGATGAAGCTCCACGCGCGGCCGGCGGCGGCCTGCATCTGCGGGAAGATCTCGGCGAACTGGATGCTGCCGAAGGCCCAGAACACGGTCATGATGCCGAGCGCAAAGCCGAAGTCGCCGACCCGGTTGACCACGAACGCCTTGATCGAGGCGGCGTTGGCCGTGGGCTTCTTGAACCAGAAGCCGATCAGCAGGTAGCTGGCCAGGCCCACGCCTTCCCAGCCGAAGAACAGCTGCATGAAGTCGGCGGCGCTGATCAGCGCCAGCATGGCGAAGGTGAACAGCGACAGATAGGCGAAGAACCGCGGCTTGTGCGGATCCTCGGCCATGTAGCCCCACGAATAGAGGTGCACGAGCGAGGAGACGCTGGTGACCACCACCAGCATCACCGCAGACAGGCCGTCCAGGCGGAACGACCAGTTCGAGACGAAGTCGCCGACGTGGATGAACGGGGCGTAGGTCAGCGTGAAGGGCTCGAGGCCGCCCCACGTCCACTGGCCGAACACCACCCACGACAGGGCGGCCGAGAGGAACAGCAGGCCCGTGGTGACGGCCTGCGAGACCTTGCTCGGGATCGCGCGGCCGAACAGCCCGGCGACGATCGCGCCGACGAGCGGCCCGAACAGGATGATCGAGACGAGGACTTTCGGATCCATGAGGCGCGCCTAGCCCTTCATCATCGAGGCGTCGTCGACGGAGATGTCGCCGCGGTTGCGGAAGAAGGTGACGAGGATCGCCAGGCCCACGGCGGCCTCGGCGGCCGCGACGGTGAGCACGAACATCGCGAAGATCTGCCCCACCACGTCGCCCAGGTAGACCGAGAAGGCCACGAGGTTGATGTTCACGGCGAGCAGGATCAGCTCGATCGACATCAGGATGACGATGATGTTCTTCCGGTTCACGAAGATCCCGAAGACCCCGATCGTGAACAGGATGGCGGCGACCGCCAGGTAGTGCGCGAGGCCGATGGTCATTCCCCCACCCCTTCACCCGGCTTGAGCGAGACGACGCGCATGCCCGTCTTGGGCGAGCGCAGGACCTGGTCGGCGACGAGCTGGCGCTTCACGCCCGGCTTGTGGCGCAGGGTGAGCACGATCGCGCCGATCATCGCCACCAGCAGCACCAGGCCCGCCGCCTGGAAGAAGTAGACGTAGTCCGTGTAGAGCACCCGGCCGATCGCCTCGGCGTTGGTGACGTCGGCCCCCTGCCCCGCCGCCATCGGCGTCTCGTTGGCCCGGGCCGCGCCGCGGGTGGCCACGGTGGTGGAGACCACGATCATCTCCACCGCCAGCACCGCCGCGATGAGCAGGCCCACCGGCATGTACCGGGCGAAGCCCTGCCGCAGGGCGGTGAAGTCCACGTCGAGCATCATCACGACGAACAGGAACAGCACCGCGACCGCGCCCACGTAGACGACGACCAGCAGCATCGCGAGGAACTCGGCGCCCATCAGGACGAAGAGGCCCGCGGCCGAGAAGAAGGCCAGGATCAGCCACAGTACGGAGTGGACCGGGTTGCGCGCCGATACGACGCCGAACCCGGCTGAGACGGTCACCGCCGCCATCAGGTAGAATGCGATCGCCTGCAGGGCCATCGGGCTCTCTTTTCGTCCCTCAAATCACGCGTCGAACGGGCGGCGGAATCGCGCCGCGGGGTTTAGCGGTACGGCGCGTCCAGTTCCAGATTCTTCGCGATCTCCCGCTCCCAGCGGTCGCCGTTATCCAGCAGGCGCTCCTTGTCGTAGTAGAGCTCCTCGCGGGTCTCGACGGCGAACTCCAGGTTCGGGCCCTCCACGATGGCGTCCACCGGGCAGGCCTCCTGGCACAGGCCGCAGTAGATGCACTTGACCATGTCGATGTCGTAGCGGGTCGTCCGACGGCTGCCGTCGGCGCGCGGCTCGGCCTCGATGGTGATGGCCTGGGCCGGGCACACGGCCTCGCACAGCTTGCAGGCGATGCAGCGCTCTTCCCCGTTGGGATAGCGGCGCAGGGCGTGCTCGCCGCGGAAGCGCGGGCTCTGCGGATTGCGCTCGTGCGGGTACTGCACGGTCTTCTTGGGCCGCGCCATGTGCTTCATGGCCAGGCCGAAGGCGCCCGCGAAGTCGAGCAGCGCCGCGCCCTTCACCGCCTGGCCGATCCGGTTCAGCATCTTTGGCTCTCAGTCCTTCTGACAGGACCAGTGGTCCAGCCGCCTGGCGTTCCCCTGGTCCCGAAGCTTCAAGGTCAGACCCTTCGCGGCGCACGCCTGCTGCGCGTCGCGAAGAGCGTCGTAGGTGGCCAGGCCGCCCTCGCGCTGGGCGGGCGCGGTCGCGCACGCCGCCAGGGCGAGGGTCAGGAGCATGGCCGGAACGGTCCTCATGCCGCCGCCGCGGGTCCGAACACCCGCCAGGCCGCGATCAGCGCGACGCAGACGAGCGAGAACGGCAGGAACACCTTCCACCCCAGCCGCATCAGCTGGTCGTACCGGTAGCGGGGCACGATCGCCTTGGCCATGGAGACCAGGAAGAAGAAGAAGATGACCTTCAGGAAGAACCACATGAAGTAGTAGAAGCTGGCCGCCGTGGGCGCCCAGGAGTCCGTGAAGTCGCTGGGGAACGGCGCCGACCATCCGCCGAAGAACAGGATGGTGGTCATCGCGCAGATCAGCACGATGTTGGCGTATTCGCCGATCATGAACAGCAGGTACGGGGTCGAGGAGTACTCGACCTGATAGCCGGCGACGAGCTCGGACTCGGCCTCGGGCAGGTCGAACGGCGGGCGGTTCGTCTCGGCCAGGCCCGAGATGAAGAAGATCACCGCCATCGGGACCATCACCAGCAGCAGCGGCAGCTTGGCGAGGCCGCCCGGGCCGCCGAAGACGTACCAGTTCCAGAAGCCCCCGGTCTGGCTGGCCACGATCTGCTGCAGGTTCATCGAGCCCGCCAGCAGGATCACCGTGATGATGATGAAGCCGATGGAGACCTCGTAGGACACCATCTGCGCGGCCGAACGGAGCGAGCCCAGGAACGGGTACTTCGAGTTCGAGGCCCAGCCGCCCATGATGATGCCGTAGACGCCGAGCGAGCTGATCGCGAACAGGTAGAGGATGCCGACGTTGATGTCGGAAACCACCCAGCCGGGCGCCAGCGGGATCACCGCCCAGGCGGCGAACGCCAGGGTGAAGCTGATCAGCGGGGCCAGCAGGAAGACCGTCTTGTCAGCGCCCGACGGGATGACGATCTCCTTCAGCACGAACTTCAGGAAGTCGGCGAAGGACTGCAGCAGGCCGAACGGACCCACCACGTTGGGCCCTTTGCGCATCTGCACGCCCGCCCAGATCTTGCGGTCGGCCAGCAGCAGGAAGGCCAGCGACAGCAGGATCCAGATCATCACGGCCAGGATCTGGCCGGCGGTGACCAGGGTCCAGCCGACGGGGGTGGCCCAGAAGGAGGTGGCAGCCGGGTCCATCAACTACTCCGCCGCGATCTTCGTGGCGCCGGCCGCGAGCGCGGCGCATTCGGCCATCGTCACGCTGGCGCGGGCGATGGGGTTGGTCAGGTAGAAGTTCTTCACGCCGCTCCAGAACGGGTCGTCCGAGACCTCGCCCTTCGCGCCCAGCGCGCCGAAGTCCAGCGCCGCCGGCGCCTCGGGCACGTAGTCGATGCGGCCGAAGGTCGGATGGTCGGCGAACAGCTTGGCGCGCAGCTGGTCGAGGGTGTCGTACGGCAGCGTGGCGCCCAGCCGCTCGGACAGCGCCCGCAGGATCGCCCAGTCCTCGCGCGCCTCGCCCTTCGGGAACACCGAGCGCAGGCCGAGCTGCACGCGGCCCTCGGTGTTCACGTAGACGCCGTTCTTCTCGGTGTAGGCGGCGCCCGGCAGGATCACGTCGGCGCGGTGCGCGCCGGCGTCGCCGTGAGTCCCCAGATAGACGACGAAGGCGTCGGACTTCGACAGGTCGAGCTCATCCGCGCCCAGCAGGAAGAGGACGTCCGCCGCGCCCTTCTGGGCCAGCTCGCGCGCCGGCTTGCCGCCCGCCTTGGGCGTGAAGCCCAGGTCCAGGCCGCCCACCCGCGAGGCAGCGGTGTGCAGCACGTTCCAGGTCATGCCGAACGTCTTGGCGACGCCGGCGGCGGCCTGCAGCACCGCGGCGCTGTCGGCGCGGCCCAGGGCCCCTGTCCCGACGATGATCGCCGGCGCCTTGGCCTCCTTGAGCGCCTTTACGAAGTCGCTCTTCGACTTCGACAGGCCGGTCAGCGAAGCCGGGCCCGCGCCCAGGAACTCGTAGTCGTAGGTCAGGTCGGCGGCTTCGCCGATCACGCCCACCCGCAGCGCGCCGGCCAGCCAGCGCTTGCGCAGGCGCGCGTTCAGCACCGGGGCCTCGATCCGCGGATTGGCGCCCACGATCAGCACCACGTCGGCGTTCTCGATGCCGGCGATGGTCGAGTTGAACAGCCAGCTCTCGCGCGGCCCCTCGCCCAGCACCATGCCGTCCTGGCGGCAGTCCAGGCTGGTCACGCCCATGCCGCCGAACAGGTCGAGCGCGGCCTTCATCGACTCGGCGTCCTGCAGGTCGCCGGCGATCACGCCGACGCGCTCGGGGGCGGCCGCCTTCAGCTTCGCGGCGACCGTGTCCAGGGCCTCGCCCCAGCTCGCGGCGCGCAGCTTGCCGTTCTCGCGGATGTAGGGCCGGTCGAGACGCTGGCGGGCCAAGCCGTCGATGGCGTAGCGGGTCTTGTCCGAGATCCACTCCTCGTTGATCTCGTCGTTGGTGCGCGGCAGCACGCGCAGCACGGCCGGACCGCGGCTGTCGACCCGGATCGCCGAGCCCAGCGCGTCCATGACGTCGACGGTCTCGGTCTTCTTCAGTTCCCACGGGCGGTAGTTGAACGCCCACGGCTTGTGGGTCAGCGCGCCGACCGGGCACAGGTCGATGACGTTGGCGGACAGCTCAGAGCCCACCGCCTTGTCGAGATATGTCGTGATTTCAACGTCTTCGCCGCGGGAGATGAGACCGATGTCGGGAACGCCGGCGACTTCCGTGATAAAGCGCACGCAGCGGGTGCACTGGATGCAGCGGGTCATCACCGTCTTGATGAGCGGACCCATGTACTTCTCTTCGACGGCCCGCTTGTTCTCCTGGTAGCGGGAATCGTCGCGGCCATAGCCCATGGCCTGGTCCTGCAGGTCGCACTCGCCGCCCTGGTCACAGATCGGGCAGTCCAGCGGGTGGTTGATGAGCAGGAACTCCATCACCCCGTGGCGGGCCTTCTTCACCATCGGCGTGTCAGTGAAGATCTCCTGGCCTTCCGCGGCGGGCAGCGCGCACGACGCCTGCGGCTTCGGCGGACCGGGCTTCACCTCGACGAGGCACATGCGGCAGTTGCCGGCGATCGACAGCCGCTCGTGGTAGCAGAAGCGCGGGATCTCCTTGCCGGCGAGCTCGCAGACCTGGAGGACGTTCATCCCCGGCTCGAACTCGACCTCGACCCCGTCGACCTTGGCGATAGGCATTCTCGCTTACTCCGCCGCGATGGAAGCGCCGGCGTACGAGCCCTTGCGCGCGCGGTAACTGGTGATCCGCTCCTCCACCTCGTGGCGGAAGTGGCGGAAGAGGCCCTGGATCGGCCAGGCGGCCGCATCGCCCAGGCCGCAGATCGTGTGGCCTTCGACCTGGCTGGCGACGTCGAGCAGCAGGTCGATTTCGGACATCTCGGCCTCGCCGGTGACCATCCGCTCCATGACCCGCCACATCCAGCCGGTGCCCTCACGGCACGGCGTGCACTGGCCGCAGCTCTCGTGCTTGTAGAAGTAGCTGGCCCGGGCGATCGCCTTCACCAGGTCGGCGTCCTTGTCGAACACGATCATGGTGCCGGTGCCGAGGCCGGAGCCGCGGGCCTGCAGGTCCTCGTAGGTCATCACGGCTTCCTCGGCCTCGTGGGCCGGGATCATGCGCACCGAGATGCCGCCCGGGATGACCGCCTTCAGGTTGCCCCAGCCGCCGCGCACGCCGCCGAAGTGCTCCTCGATCAGCTGCCGCACCGGAATGCCGACCGCGTCCTCGACCACGCAGGGCTTGTTCACGTGGCCCGAGGCCGCGAACAGCTTGGTCCCGGTGGACTTCTCGGTGCCGAAGCCGGCGAACCAGTCGGCCCCGCGGCGCAGGATGGTGCCGACGACCGAGATGGACTCGACGTTGTTGATGGTGGTGGGCGCGCCCCAGATGCCGGCGCCGGCCGGGAACGGCGGCTTCAGCCGCGGCTGGCCCTTCTTGCCTTCCAGGCTTTCCATCAGGGCGGTCTCGTCGCCGCAGATGTAGGCCCCGCCCCCGTGCTGGATGCGGACGTCGCAGTCCCAGCCGTGGATGTTGCCCGGGCCGATCAGCTTGGCGTCGTAGGCCTGCTGGATCGCCGCCGTCAGGCGCTCGCGCTCGTGCACGTATTCGCCGCGGATGTAGATGTAGGCCGTGTGCGCCCGGATCGCCCGGCAGGCGATCAGGCAGCCCTCGATCAGCAGGTGCGGATCGTTGCGCAGGATCTCACGGTCCTTGCACGCGCCGGGCTCGGACTCGTCGGCGTTGACCACGAGGTAGTGCGGCCGCTCGCTCTCCTGCTTGGGCATGAAGGTCCACTTCAGCCCGGTGGGGAAGCCCGCCCCGCCCCGGCCGCGCAGGCCGGACGCCTTGATCTGGTCGCAGATCCACTCAGGGCTCTGGGCGACGATGTCCTTCGTCCCGTTCCACGCCCCGCGCGCCTTCGCGCCCTCCAGGCCCCAGTCGTGCAGGCCGTAGAGGTTGAGGAAGATGCGGTCCTTGTCGGCCAGGATGCCCGGCATCACACAGGCTCCTTCGAGGGCAGGTTCGGGATCTTGATCTTCTTGGCGAGCGAGCCGTCGTAGAGCTTCGGATCGGTCAGCGTCATGGGCCCGCCCTCGGGGGCGGAGCACTGGCGGCCGATGGCCGAGCCCGGCGGCGGGGTCTTGCCGGCGGCGAAGTCGTCCAGCAGCTTCTCGAAGCTCTCGGGCGTCAGATCCTCGTAGTAGTAGTCGTTGATGGCGGCCATCGGCGCGTTGGCGCAGGCGCCCAGGCACTCGACTTCCTGCCAGTAGAACTTGCCGTCGGCCGAGCGGTGGCTCTGCGGCCCGATGCGGCGCTTGCAGACCTCCATCAGCGCTTCGGCGCCGCGGCTCTGGCACGGGGTGGTGCCGCAGACCTGCACCAGCGCATGGGTGCCCACCGGCTCCAGCATGAACATGGTGTAGAAGGTCGCCACCTCCAGCACCCGGATCACCGGCATGCCGAGCAGCTCGGCCACCGCGCGGATGGCCGGCTCGGAGACCCAGCCTTCCTGCTTCTGGACCAGCCACAGGACCGGCACCACGGCCGACTGCTGCTTGCCGGGCGGGAAGTTGGCCATCCAGGCCTGCGCCTTCTTCAGCGTCTCCGGGCTGAAGGCGAAGCTCTCGGGCTGGACGGGGGAAAGCCTGCGGACGCTCACGGTCTCGGCCTCACTTCACGAAATCGACGCGGGCGATCTTGCCGCCGGCGAGGGTGTAGATGGCGGCGACGTGGAAGGTCTCGCCGCCGGGCGATCGGGTGACGAACTCGTGGTCGATCACGGTCTGGCCGACCACGATGCGATGCTGGACCTCGGCCCGGTTCTGCGGATGCTCGGCGAACAGCCCGGTGTGGCGCTCGCGGATGGCGGCCAGCCCCTGCGTCTGCACCGCCCCGCCGTACGAGGCCAGCACGGCGTCGTCCGCGTAGAAGGCGCAGAAGGCGTCCAGGTCCTGGGCGTTGTAGGCGTCGAGCTGGCCCTGGACCAGGTCGGCCGGCGAAAGGGTCGCGGGCGCCGTCACCGGTCGATTTCCCCGAACACGATGTCCAGCGAGCCCAGGATGGCAGAGACGTCCGCCAGCATGTGGCCGCGGTTCATCCAGTCCATCGCCTGCAGGTGCGGATAGCCCGGCGCGCGGATCTTGCAGCGGTACGGCTTGTTGGTGCCGTTGCTGACCAGATAGACGCCGAACTCGCCCTTCGGCGCCTCGACGCAGGCGTAGACGTCGCCCGGCGGGGTCCGGTAGCCCTCGGTGTAGAGCTTGAAGTGGTGGATGAGCGCCTCCATCGAGCGCTTCATCTCGCCGCGCCTGGGCGGCGAGACCTTGTGGTCGTCCACCAGCACGGGGCCCGACGTCTTCAGCAGGCGCTCGCAGCACTGCTTCATGATCTTGGTGGACTCCCGCATCTCCTGCATCCGGCAGAGGTAGCGGTCGTAGCAGTCGCCGTTCACGCCCAGCGGGATGTCGAACTCCATCTCGGAGTAGAGCGCGTAGGGCTGGCTGCGGCGCAGGTCCCAGGGGATGCCCGAGCCGCGCACCATGACGCCCGAGAAGCCCCAGGCGATGGCCTCTTCCTTGGTCACCACGCCGATGTCGACGTTGCGCTGCTTGAAGATGCGGTTGTCGGTGATCAGGCCCTCAATGTCGTCGAGGATCTTCGGGAAGGCGTCGCACCAGTCCGAGATGTCCTGCACGAGCTCGGGGGGCAGGTCCTGCCGCACGCCGCCGACGCGGTAGTAGTTCGCGTGCAGGCGGGCGCCCGAGGCGCGCTCGTAGAAGATCATCAGCTTCTCGCGCTCCTCGAAGCCCCACAGCGGGGGCGTGAGCGCGCCGACGTCCATGGCCTGCGTCGTGACGTTCAGCAGGTGATTCAGGATGCGGCCGATCTCGTCATAGAGCGTGCGGATCAGCAGGCCCCGGACCGGGACCTCGACGCCGAGCAGCTTCTCGATGGCCAGGCAGTAGGCGTGCTCCTGGTTCATCGGGGCCACGTAGTCCAGGCGATCGAAGTACGGGATCGTCTGGGCGTACGGCCGGGCCTCCATCAGCTTCTCGGTGCCGCGGTGCAGCAGGCCGATGTGCGGGTCCACCCGCTCGACCACCTCGCCGTCCAGCTCGAGCACCAGGCGCAGCACGCCGTGCGCCGCCGGGTGCTGCGGGCCGAAGTTGATGTTGAACTTGCGGACCTTGGTCTCGGGCAGGCCCAGGACGTTCGCGTCCTCGGGCGCCGCAGGCGCGGTCTGGCCGGTCAAGACTTGGCCTCCTCACCCTTCTCGTCGCCGGGCAGGATCGGCGCGAAGCCGCGCTCCACCCCTTCCCACGGCGAGAGGAAGTCCCAGTTGCGCCACTCCACCGACTTCACCGGCTCGTAGACGACCCGCTTCAGCTCGTCGTCGTAGCGGACCTCGACATAGCCGGTCATCGGGAAGTCCTTCCGCAGCGGATGGCCGTGGAAGCCGTAGTCGGTGAGGATCCGCCGCAGGTCGGGGTGGCCGTCGAAGAAGACGCCGTACATGTCGAACGCCTCGCGCTCGTACCAGTCGGCGTTGGGATAGACGCCCGTCACCGACGGGACGGCGGTGTCCTCGTCGGCCTGCACCTTCACGCGGATGCGCCGGTTCTTCGTGAACGACAGCAGGTGGTAGACCACGTCGAAGCGCCGCTCGCGCTCGGGATAGTCCACGCCGCAGATGTCCACGAGCTGCTGGAACCCGTGATCGTCGCGCAGCAGGGTCAGGCCTTCGACGATGCGGTGGGCCGGGCCGGTGAGCGACAGCTCGCCGAACGCCACCTCGTAGCCGCCGAACGGGCCGAGGCCGCCGGCCACCAGCTCACGCCCCAGGGCCTCGAGCTCGTCATGGGTCGCGGGCCAGCTCATCGGACGATCGTCCCGGTGCGGCGGATCTTCTTCTGAAGCTGCAGCACGCCGTAGACCAGGGCCTCGGCGGTCGGCGGGCAGCCCGGGACGTAGACGTCCACCGGCACCACCCGGTCGCAGCCGCGGACCGTGGAGTAGCTGAAGTAGTAGTAGCCGCCGCCGTTGGCGCAGCTGCCCATCGAGATCACGTAGCGCGGCTCGGGCATCTGGTCGTAGACCTTGCGCAGGGCCGGAGCCATCTTGTTCACCAGCGTGCCGGCGACGATCATCACGTCCGACTGGCGCGGGCTCGCGCGCGGGGCGAAGCCGTACCGCTCGAGGTCGTAGCGCGGCATGGACGCCTGCATCATCTCGACCGCGCAGCAGGCGAGACCGAAGGTCATCCACATCAGGGAGCCCGTGCGGGCCCAGGTGATCAGGTCGTCGGCCGCGGCGGTGACGAACCCCTTGTCGGCCAGCCGCTGGGAGACGCCGTCGAAATACGGGTCATGGAGCTTGGGGTCGTAGCCTTCGACCGTGGTCCGGCCGGCCTCGCCCGCGGGAACGATCACTCCCATTCCAGGGCGCCTTTCTTCCATTCGTAGATGAAGCCCACCGTGAGCACGCCCAGGAAGGTCATCATCGACCAGAAGGCGAACTGGCTGGCCTCGGGCGGCAGCTTCATCAGCGTCACGGCCCAGGGGAACAGGAAGGCCACTTCCAGGTCGAAGATGATGAACAGGATCGAGACCAGGTAGAACCGGATGTCGAACTTCATCCGCGCGTCGTCGAAGGCGTTGAAGCCGCACTCGTAGGAGGACAGCTTCTCCGGATCCGGCGCCTTGGGCGCGAAGATGGCCGCAGCCAGGATGAAGGCGATGCCCAGCGCCGCCGCGATCCCCAGGAAGATCACGATGGGCAGGTACTCGAGAAGGAACGCGTTCATGGAGTCCTCGGGAGGAGTCGGGCGCCCTTCTAGACCACCCGTCCCGGGGTTTCAAACGGGCCTTCGAACTTGCGAGCCGCTCGCAACATGGGGGCGCCAGGCGGATCAAATTCGCACGGCCGACACTCTCCCGTTGACACGATTCCGGCGCCCCCCTATGAGGGCCGCCTTCGCACGGCCCACGGGCTTTGCGCGGGTGTAGCTCAGTTGGTTAGAGCGCCGGCCTGTCACGCCGGAGGTCGCGGGTTCGAGCCCCGTCACTCGCGCCACTTCCCCCTTTCGAGACGCGGGGAAGCCGGCGACGAACCCCCTTAAAACCTAGTCCAGCTCGATCCGCTCGATGCGCCACCGCCGCTGGGCGGCCGTCGAGCCGGGAACGTCGTTCGCGCGGCGCAGGACCGCCCTGCCCGACTCATGGACTTCCTGGCCGGTCCTGAGTCGGCCGTAGATCACCACCGGCACCTCCACGAACAGCGATCCGGCGGCGCCCTCGATCCGGCCCGGCGCGCCGACCTGGGCGTGGTACTCGGAATAGCGGGAGACGTCGGGTGGCGCGACGTCGCGCATCAGCCTGGCCGCCTCCTCGGTCCGCCCGCTCTCCAGATAGGCGTAGAAGGTCTGCACTACGTTCGCCGCGCCCTGGGCGCTCTCCGGCGTGAACGGCGCTTCGGAGATCGGCGTGCGGTCGTCGGGAAGGCCGCCGGGCGTCCCCGGGGCTGGCGGCTCGACCGGCGGGGGCTCGCCCGACCAGCACTGCACGCCGGGATCGCTTGCGACATCTTCGCCCTCCTTCAACCGGGAGAGCCGGGCGTCATCGCCCTTCGTCCACCACTGCAGCCCGTAGCCCACGTAGCGGACCCCGCTCGCGGCCACCGCCGCCTTCAGCGGATAGGGCCGCCCGTCCACCTTGACCATCGCGGTGTCGCGGTCGGGATAGCCGGCCTCGATCCGCCGGCCGTCCTCGCAGGTGTAGATCGTGACCTTCGGGTCGGGGTTGACCGCCGCCCCCGCCTCCACGGGCGGCGCCGCGTCCGTCCGCTGGCATCCCCAGGCCCCGATCAGCAACGGCGCGAGGGCGAGGGTCAGGACGGCTGCGCGCATGCGGGCCTCTCTTTCGGTTCAGGTCAGGCGACGGCCTCCGGGGCCTTCTCCAGAACGTAGTCGTCCGGATTCGGCGCCAGCGTGGCGCGCCAGTAGTCGATCAGGCCGAACGGCCAGTTCTGGCTGACGCGGCCGAACGCGTTCTTGTACCAGCTCGACACGTGCGGCGAGCCCCAGGCCCAGCCCTTGTTCGCCTCGTCCACCCGCGCGTTGAACGCATCGTGCACCTCGCGCTTCGGCTCCAGGGCTCGCGCGCCGGTCTCGGCCAGAAGCTTCAGGCAGCCGACGATGTAGCGGACGGCGCACTCCGAGAAGAACACGATCGAGCCGTTGACCACGATGTTGGTGTTGGGTCCGTAGATCATGAACAGGTTCGGGAAGCCCGGGTTGGTGATCCCCAGGTAGGCGCGCGCATCGCCGCCCCAGCTCTCGTGCAGGTCGCGCCCGCCCCGGCCCTTCACCTTCAGGAACGACAGGAAGTTCGAGGCCTGGAAGCCGGTGCCGTAGATGATGACGTCCACCTCGTGCTCGGCCCCGTCGGCGGTGACCACGCCCTTGGGCGTGATCCTCACGATCCTGTCGGTGATGAGGTCCACGTTCGGCCGCTTGAGCGCCGCCAGCCAGACGCCGTTGTCCAGCACCGCCCGCTTGCCGCCGATCGGGTAGTCGGGGACCACCTTGGGCAGCAGGTCCGGCCGGTCGGCGACCTGGGCCATGATCGACTGCACGCACATCTCGCGCAGCATGGCGTTCTCGGGACCCACGGCCGCGGGGCCGCCGTTCCAGGTCGGGTCGGCCTTGACCATCGGCAGGAAGCCGTCGGTGACCATCCAGAACAGCCAGAAGCGGTACCACTTGTCGTAGTAGGGCACGTGCTCCAGCAGCCACTTCATGCCCTCGGGCACGTTCTCGTGGTAGTGCGGCGCAGGCAGGCCCCAGGGCGGGGTCCGCTGGAACACCTTCAGGCTCGCCACCTCGGGCGCGATCTCGGGCACGAACTGATAGGCCGAGGCGCCGGTGCCGATCACCGCCACGCGTTTGCCCTTCAGATCGACGTCGTGCCGCCACTCCGCAGAGTGGAAGGCCGGCCCCTCGAAGCTGCCCATGCCCTCGATGTCGGGGAACCGCGGCCGGTTCAGCTGGCCCACCGCGGTGACGACGGCGTTGGCCTCGACGACCTCGCGCTGACCGTCCTTGCCGCGCATCTCGACCCGCCAGACGGCCTTGGCCTCGTCCCAGGTCAGTTGCTCGACGAACGTCTCGAAGCGGATGTGCTGGCGCAGGCCGTACTTCTCGGCGATCCCGCGGAAATAGCTGAGCAGGACCGGCTGGGTCGAGAAGTGCTGCGGCCAGAAATGGTTCGGCTCGAACGAGTAGCTGTACATGTGGTTCGAGTTGTCGACGCGGCAGCCGGGATAGGTGTTCTCGAACCAGGTCCCCCCCACGTCGGGGTTCTTGTCGACGATCTCGAAGGGCACCCCGGCCTGCGACAGCCGGATGCCGGTCAGGATCCCCGACATGCCCGCGCCGATCACCAGCACCTTCAGCTTGCGGGCCGCCTCCTTCAGGCGCGGCTGCTCGAACTGGGGGTCCTTGGTGGACTTGCCGGCCAGGGCCAGCTCGTCCGTCAGGAAATCGGCGTAGCCTTCGGGGATCGGAGCGCCGGCCACGAAGTCGATCATCCGGCGCAGGGTCGCCCCGTCGGGCTCGCGAAGCTGCAGCGGGCGGCCGTCGAGGAACGCCTGGATCGCCGCCTTCGCCTCGCTCCGCATCTCGGCCTGGGTCTCGGACGACAGGCCGATGTCCTCGCGCTCCATCGGATTGTAGGTCGGCGCCCACTCGGGTCGGATGAAGCCCGGATCGCCGGTCATGTGGACCAGCGCCGCCATCAGCGACGGAAGGTGCGCGTCCTTCAGGATCTCGTCGAGATCGGCCCGTTGCTCGGCCATGTTCCTACCCAGCTTATCGTTGTTCTTGAGCCGAGCATGACTCCCCCGATCCGGGAGCGGAAGGCCTCACGCCACGTCAGGACGTGAGGTCAGGTCAGGCGCGCCTGGGCCGCACGGATCTGGGCCATCAGGGGCTGCGGCAGCGTCAGGCCGGAGGCGGCGGCGTTCTCCTCGAGGTGGGCCAGGCGCGTCGCCCCGAAGACGGCGCACGAGACGTCCGGGTTGGCCAGCACATAGGCCAGGGCCGCCTGCGAACCGCTGATCCCCGGCTGCCTGTGGAGGAAGCCGAAGCCGCGTCCGCGGGCGAGTTCGCCGCGATGGCGGGCCAGCGCCCGGGCGGCGTACCAAAGGTCCTGCGGCCCCTTCAGGCGGGAGAGCAGCGGCCTCGTGTGGCCCATGGCCAGGGCCATGCCGGCCAGCACCCCCTTCCCCGCCGCCGCCGCGCGGGCGATGAGCGGCTCGCGCTCGGGCCGCAGCACGTTGTAGTCCACCATCACCACGTCGAATTCCGGCAGGGCGACGACCCGCTCGATCAGCGCCGGATCGAAGCTGTTCACGCCGAGGGCGCGCACCAGGCCGCGGGCCTTCAGGTCCTCCAGGGCGCGGAGCAGTTCGTCGGTCAGCTCGGCCGCCGCCGGACCGTGGAGCTGCAGCAGGCCCAGGGCGTCGAGGCCGAGGTTCTTCAGGCTCCGCTCGGCGCTGGCCACGACCGCCGCGGGCGAGACGTCCCGGGCGATGCGGCCGCCGCCGGCATGGTAGGTGCCGGCCTTGGTCGCGATGACGAGGCGGGAGGCGTCCCGCCCCTTCAGCGCTCGTCCCAGGCGCGGCTCGGCCTCGCCGGCCGAATAGCTGGCGCCGGTGTCGAAGAATGTGACGCCCAGGTCGATCGCGCGGTGGACGAGGCCCAGCGCCTGCCGCTCCTCAAATGCGGGCTTGCCCCACCAGCTGGCGCAGCCGAAGCCCAGCTCCGAGACGGTCAGGCCGGTGCGGCCCAGCGGGCGGTGGCGCACGTCGGCACCTTTCCTCGCGGTTCAGAATTGGTGGGCGGCGAGGGATTCGAACCCCCGACCCTCTCGGTGTAAACGAGATGCTCTAACCAGCTGAGCTAGCCGCCCTCCCCGCCGCTTCTAGTGCGCCGTCCGCCCGGCTCCAACCGCCTCGTGGCTGAGCAGGCGGGCGAAGAACCGGCCGACCACCAGGAACACCACGGCCGCGCCGGCCGCGATGCCGGCGTGCATCAGCCAGAAGTTCGCGGCGGGCATCTTCTCCAGGAAGGTGCCGAGCACGCCCACGGTCTGGTTCCCGATCACGAGGTGCAGGTAGTAGACGCCGATCATGGTGCCGACGACCGCCGGGGGCGAGGCCCGGGCGTAGAGCGCCAGCGAGACCGGCAGCATGTTGGCGAAGGCCGCGCTGTTGAACACCTCGAAGGCGATCAGCCACCACAGGCTCACCTGCGTCCCGCTGGCCGCCGCGACGGCCGCGCCCGCCGCCAGGGACAGCGCCCCCAGCACCGAGATGAACGCGCCGATGGTCAGCTTGCCCATCTCGTCCGGCTCGCGGAACCGCTTCGCCCAGAGCCGCCAGAAGACGACCATGCCCGCCAGGAACGAGACCGAGACGATGCTGTCGAGAGTGATCAGCCAGGTGGTGGGCAGGCGCTGGCCGAACAGGGTCATGTCGACGCTGCGGTCGGCCCAGACGAGGTAGGCGTTGAAGATCTGCTGGTTCACCAGCACCGAGGACGCGAGCACCGGGATCAGCAGCACGAGGACCGCGATGGTGCGCCAGTCATGGGCGCTGAGCTTCGGGCGGTCCGCCTTGGCGGCGCGGCGGAGCGGCGGGTCCGGCGGCAGGTGGCGCCGGCCGGCCAGGTAGATCACCAGGGCGATCAGCATGCCGACGCCGGCCGCGCCGAAGCCGTAGTGCCAGCCGACCCCCTCGCCCAGGGTGCCGGCGATCAACGGAGCGGCGATCACCCCGGCGTTGATGCCGAGATAGAAGATCTGGAACGCGTCGGCCCGGCGCAGGTCGCCCTCGGCGTAGAGGCCGCCCACCTGCCCGGCGATGTTGCCCTTGAAGCAGCCGGTGCCGAGGACGAGGCACAGCAGCGCCAGCAGGAACGAGGCGTCGAAGGCCATCAGGAAGTGGCCCGCCGACATCAGCAGCGCGCCGACGATGATCGTGCGCGTGCGCCCCAGCAAACGGTCGGCGATGAAGCCGCCGGCGATCGGCGTCAGGTACACCAGGCTGGTGTAGAGGCCGAAGATCGTGGAGGCGACCTGCTGGGTCGAGGCGTCGCCCGGCAGGCCGTAGATGGCGCCGATGATCGCCCGGAAGGTCTCAAAGCCGGCGATCGCCTCGACATGCGGCGTCAGCAGCAGCTGCTTGACCATGTAGAGGACCAGCAGCGACTGCATCCCGTAGTACGAGAAGCGCTCCCAGGCTTCGGAGAAGGCCAGGTAGCCCAGCGCCTTCGGGTGGCCCAGGAAGGCCTTGTCGCCGTCGCGGGCGACGCTCGTCGCGGTCATGGAATCTACTCCCCTTGGGGCAAGGCCTAGCGCGTTCCGAACAGCGCCGCCAGCAGCACCCAGACCCCGATCAGCCCGAACAGCACGGCCGCCCCGACCCGCACGTATTTCAGCGGGACCACCCGCGTCGCAGCCTCGCCCAGGAACACCGCCGGGACGTTGGCCAGCATCATGCCCAGCGTGGTGCCGGCGGTGACCAGGACGACCTCCTGGAAGCGGGCCGCCAGCAGGGTCGTGGCGATCTGGGTCTTGTCGCCGATCTCGACGAGGAAGAAGGCCACGAGGGTCGTCAGGAACACGCCCCCGTGGGTCGCGGCCGCGGCGTCCTCGTCTTCCTTGTCCGGGATCAGCGCCCAGAGCGCCATGGCGACGAAGCCCGCCCCCACCAGGATCTGGAAGAGCGGCCCGCTCAGGAACCGGGCGACGGCGAAGCCCAGGGTCGCGGCGGCGGCGTGGTTCAGCAGCGTGGCGGCCAGTATGCCCAGCACGATCGGCCAGGGCCGGCGGAACTTGGCCGCGAGCACGATGGCCAGGAGCTGGGTCTTGTCGCCGATCTCGGCGACCGCCACCACGCCGGTGGAGATCAGGAACTGTTCCAATCGGATTCCCCCGGGGCGCGGCGTTCGACACGACGATGCGCTGGCCCCGCCGCGCCCCGCGTCGGTGCCGCATCGCCGGTCTCGCCAATCCGGACCCCTGAAGGTCCGCCGCCTGCGCCATGGCCGGATCGGCCAAGTCTGTTGACGCGGGCTCCGCTGTCGCGCGGACGGCTACTCCCCGTAGAAGGCCCGCCTCGTAGCGCAATTGCGCGCCGCTCGACAAACGAAAAGGCCGTCCAAACGAAAAAGGCGGCCGCGACAGGCGGCCGCCCCTTCAGCCCTGTCGGGCGGCTAGCTGTTGAGGGTGCTCTTCAGCGCCTCGCCGACGCGGAACCGGCAGGTTTGCGACGCCGGACGCCGGACCTTCTCCCCCGTGCGTGGATTGCGGGCCATGCCGGCCGCGCGCTTCACCGGCACGAAGCTGCCGAACCCGACGAGGCGCACTTCGCGCCCAGCCTTCAGCGACGTCGAGACCGAGGCGATGAAGGCGTCCAGCGCCTCCTTGGCCTGCGCCTTGTTCAAGCCCGCCTTGTCGGCGATCGCCGAGACGAGTTCGGCCTTCGTCATGTGCGTAGTCTCCCAAGCCTTATTGTTATGTCGGACGTCGGCTGGCGTATCGGAGCGCGCCCCCCGCGCCTCGGCCGCAATTAAGGCCCGTTGAGGCTTGGCCGTCAAACGAGAGCGGCGCGGGAATCCTCCCGCGCCGCCCCGCTGTCACAAGTTTTGATCAGCCGCCTGGGATCAGTGCGTGATCACCATGGGCTCGACGTCCGCGTCCGGCTCCTCCGCGGCGACCTCCACCGGGGTGGCGTCGTCCCACTCGATCGGCTCGGGCTGGCGGACGAGCGCCTTGGCCAGCACCTGGTCCATGGTCGAGACCGGGATGATCTCCAGCACCGACTTCACGTTGTCCGGGATGTCGGCCAGATCCTTCTCGTTCTCTTCCGGGATCAGCACCGTCTTGACGCCCGAGCGGAGCGCCGCGAGCAGCTTCTCCTTCAGGCCGCCGATGGCGGTCACCCGGCCGCGCAGCGTGACCTCGCCGGTCATGGCGATGTCCGCCTTGATCGGGATGCCGGTCAGCACCGAGACGATGGCGGTGGCCATCGCCGCGCCCGCCGACGGTCCGTCCTTGGGCGTGGCGCCGTCCGGCACGTGGATGTGCACGTCGGTACGCTCGAAGATCGGCGGCTCGATCCCGAACTTCGTCGCCCGGCTGCGGACATACGAGTTCGCCGCCGAGATGGACTCCTTCATCACGTCCTTCAGGTTGCCGGTGACCGTCATGCGGCCCTTGCCCGGCATCTTGACCGCCTCGATGGTGAGGATGTCGCCGCCGAACTCGGTGTAGGCCAGGCCCGTGATGATGCCGACCTGGTCTTCCTTGTCGGTCTCGCCGTAGCGGTACTTCTTGACGCCGGCGTACTTCTCGAGCCGCTCGGCGTCGACCGTGATCGACAGGAGCTTCTCCCGCGCCAGGTCCCGAACCGTCTTGCGCGCCAGGTTGCCCAGTTCGCGCTCGAGGCTGCGGACCCCCGCTTCCCGCGTGTAGTAGCGGATCAGGTCGCGGATCGTCTCTTCCGGCACCACGAACTCCTCGGGCTTCAGCCCGTGGTCCTTGGTCAGCTTCGGCAGGATGTGCCGCTTGGCGATCTCGACCTTTTCGTCCTCGGTGTAGCCGGGGATGCGGATGATCTCCATGCGGTCCAGCAGGGGCTGGGGCATGTTGAGCGAGTTCGCCGTGGTGACGAACATCACCGGCGACAGGTCGTAGTCCACCTCCAGGTAGTGGTCGGCGAAGGTGGAGTTCTGCGCCGGGTCCAGCACCTCGAGCAGCGCCGACGAGGGGTCGCCCCGCCAGTCCGCGCCCATCTTGTCGATCTCGTCCAGCAGGAAGAACGCGTTGGTGGTCTTCGCCTTCTTCATCGACTGGATGATCTTGCCGGGCATCGAGCCGATGTAGGTCCGGCGGTGACCGCGAATCTCGGCCTCGTCACGCACGCCGCCCAGCGACACGCGCACGAACTCGCGGCTGGTGGCCTTGGCGATGGACTTGCCCAGCGAGGTCTTGCCGACGCCGGGCGGGCCGACGAGGCACAGGATCGGGCCCTTCAGGGTGCCCACGCGGCTCTGCACCGCCAGGTACTCCAGGATCCGCTCCTTGACCTTCTCCAGGCCGTAGTGGTCCTCGTTGAGGATGTCCTCGGCCTTCTGCAGGTCGATGGGCTTCTGCTTGGCCTTGCCCCACGGGATCGACAGCACCCAGTCGAGGTAGTTGCGGACGACGGTGCTCTCGGCCGACATCGGGCTCATGTTGCGCAGCTTCTTCAGCTCCGCTTCGGCCTTCTGCCGGGCCTCCTTCGACAGCTTGGTCTTCTTGATCCGCTTCTCGAGCTCGAGCAGCTCGTCGCGGTGGTCGTCCTGCTCGCCCAGCTCGCGCTGGATCGCCTTCATCTGCTCGTTCAGGTAGTACTCGCGCTGCGTCTTCTCCATCTGACGCTTCACGCGATTGCGGATCTTCTTCTCGGTCTGCATGACCGAGATCTCGCCCTCCATCAGGGCGTAGACCTTCTCCAGCCGCTTCACGACGTTGAAGATCTCGAGCAGCTGCTGCTTCTCGGCGATCTTGACCGACAGGTGGCCGGCGATGCGGTCCGCCAGCTCGGACGGGTTGTCGATCTGCGGGATGGCCGCCAGGGCCTCCGGCGGGACCTTCTTGTTGAGTTTGACGTAGTTCTCGAACTGCTCGATCACCGCGCGCGACAGCGCCTCGGCCTCGGGCGAGCCCGCGCCGTCTTCCTGCACATAGGCGATCTCCGCCTCGTAGTAGTCGGCCTGGTCGGTGAACCGGGTGACCCCCGCCCGCGCCTTGCCTTCCACCAGCACCTTCACCGTGCCGTCGGGCAGCTTCAGCAGCTGCAGGATGGTGGCCACGACGCCGACGTCATAGATCGCCTCGGGAGACGGATCGTCGTCGTCCTTGTCCTTCTGGGTCGCCAGCAGGATCTGCTTGCCCTCGGCGCGCATCGCTTCCTCGAGCGCGCGCACGGACTTCTCGCGGCCGACGAACAGCGGGACCGGCTGGTGCGGGAAGACCACGATGTCCCGCAGCGGCAGGATGGGGAGGATCTTAATCTCGGACATGATGCTTCAACTCCTGGCCGGCCCGTTTGGATCGGACCTGGCCTGCCGGATCGCGGTCACTTCAGACGATGCGCCTGAGTCGGACGACCCGTCCGCCGGGCTTCGGCGGCTGTTCGACGTTTTATGTGGACGGTTTCGCGGGTTGTTCAAGCGCCGCAACAACCGTGCGCGACGTTCGGCCTCATCGCGATCCACAAGCCAGCTTCACCGGTGGAAAACAAGGGCCGACGCAAGGTTGTGCCTCGCGCAGGAGCCGGAGATGGGAACCGGAGGTCCCTTCCGCAACCCTTCGGCGCTCGAGCGAGGCCCTCAGGCCACGATCCAGCCGTCGCCAAGCGAGGCCAAGGTGACGTTCTGGAGCGTGAAGGCCCCGCCCTCGCCCGAGAGCTGGACGACCACGTCGGCGCCCTGTTGGCTGGCGCTGTAGGTCGCCCCGGCCGCCAGCACGATCCGATCACCCAGGGCGGCGTCGAAGTCGGCGACCACGTCGCGCCCCATGCCCGGGAAGCCGTAGAACACGTCGGCCCCCGGCCCGCCTGACAGGGTGTCGTTCCCCCGGTCGCCCGACAGCCAGTCCTCGCCGTCGCCGCCCCGCAGCAGGTCGTTCCCCTGCCCGCCGGCCAGCGCGTCCGAACCCTCGCCGCCCTCGATGACGTCCTCGCCGCGCCCCCCATGGACGATGTCGTCGCCCTTGTCGCCGAACAGCAGATCCGCGCCGTCGTCGCCGTGGATCGCGTCCGAGCCCTGGCCGCCGCGCACCCAGTCTTTCCCGGCGCCACCGTACAGTGTATCGGCGCCGGCGTTGCCGTGCAGGGTGTCGCGTCCCCCCCCTCGCCCCAGACGAAGTCGTCGCCCGTACCGGCAGCGTAGGGGTCGTCGCCATGGCTCAGCAAGACCAGGTCGTCCCCGGCCGAACCGACCGTCGGCGGCGGCTGGGATGCGGGGAAGCCGTGGATGGTGAGCGTCACGTCGTTGCCGTCGCCGCCCGCATAGCTGATCGCGAAGTCGTAGGCCCCGATGGTCCCGGTGGCGCCTTCGGCCAGACCCGCGAAGGTTCCGCTGACGGCCTCGGCGCCGTCGTTGTCGATCAGGGTGAAGGTCAGGGTCGAGGTCGGCGTGAAGCCGCCGTACAGCGACAGGTCGAGGGTGGCGCCACCCAGGGTGACGGTCCCGGTGACGTTGACCCGGTCGTACTGGCCTGCACCCGTTCCCCCGATCTCGGTTGCGAAGGTCGCGCCGCCGACCAGGGACAGCGCGCCGGTGCTCAGGGTCCCCGGGCTTGCACCCGGCGCCAGCGTGCCGCCGCTCTGCACCGTCACCGCGCCGACCGTACCGGTCCCCTGGAGCGTGGCGCCGCTCTGTACGGTGGCCGAGGCGCCGGTGAGGTTCGCGTTCACCCGCAGCACGCCGGCCGAAGCGGTCAGGCTGGTGAAGTCCCCGGTCGCGCCGATCACCAGGATCCCGGCGCCGGTCTTGGTCAGCTGCAGCGACGCATTGCCCTCGAAACCGCTGCCGATGGTGGCCGTCCGGCCGGAGGTCACGCTGTAGCTGAGCGCCCCGCCGCCCATCACGAAGAGGCCGCCGCCCTCCGCCGAGCCGCTGTTGCCGCCCGATCCGCCGGTGACGGAGTTGCTGGAGGCGAAGGTCACGTCGGTCAGGGTCAGGCCGCCGCCCTGGCGCACGAACACCGCCCCGCCCAGGCCCGCACCCCCGCCGCCCAGCCCGCCGGCCGAAGTGTTCGCCGAGCCCGCGCCGCCGCCGTAGCCACCCGCGCCGCCGAGATCGGTCCCAAGGGAACCGCCTCCCCCCCCGCCGCCACCGCCGCCGCCGAAGCCCCCGTCGCCGCCCGTGCCGCCGGGGACGCCGAAGCCCGCGCCGCCGCCCCCGCCGCCGAAGCCGCCGTCGCCGCCGTCGCCGGCCAGGCCGGAGCCGAAGGCCCCCCCGCCGCCGCCGCCGCCGAAGTCGCCGCCGTCGCCGCCGGGGAAGGTGCCGCCGGCCGTACCGCCCGCGCCGCCGTTGGCGCCGCCGCCGGATCCGCCGCCGCTGCCGCTCCAGTCCTGGCCGTCGGCGTCCATGCCGCCGCCGCCCGCGCCCTGCGCCTGACCGGTCGACGTGGTCCCGCCCGCGCCGCCGCCGGCCGAGTTGTCCGAGAACGTGACCCGGGTCAGGGTCAGGTCGGCGGTGTCGTTCACGAACACCCCGCCGCCGAGACCCGCGCCGCCGCCACCCTTGCCGCCGCCCGCCGCGATCCCTCCCGCGCCGCCCTGGGCCCGGCCGTGGGCGATGGTCAGGTCCTGGATCGCGATGGTCCCGCTGTCGGCCCAGAAGATGCGGTAGAGGTCGGCGCCATGCACCGTCAGCCCGGAAGATCCGGACCCGTCGAGGGTCAACGACTGAGTGATCTGGGGGAGGTCGCTGGCGAGCGTGATCGTCGAATTGGCTGGGAGGCCGAAGACGATGGTGTCCGCCCCGCCGGCCGCGTTCGCGTCGAGGATCGCCTGGCGTAGCGAACCCACCCCCGAGTCGCTCGTGTTCGTGACCGTGAAGGTCGCCATGCCCCTCCCCCTTGGATTACCGCGTCACTCGCCCAGGTTTCCCTTGCTCCGGATACCGCTGTTCTATCAAGCCTGCATTGCCCGCCGAAAGTCAAAAGGCCCCGCAGTCGCCTGCGGGGCCTCGCTATTCCTTCGGTGGCGGAGGGCTTACGCCGCGCCGCCCTTGTCGCGGCGCTCGGCGTAGATGATCAGCGGCTGGGCCCGGCCTTCGATGACCTCGGCGTTGACCACCACTTCCTCGACGCCGTCGTAGGTCGGCAGCTCGTACATGGTGTCGAGCAGGACGCCTTCCAGGATCGAGCGCAGGCCGCGCGCGCCGGTCTTGCGCTGGATCGCCTTGCGGGCGACGGCCATCAGGGCGTCCTCGGTGAAGGTCAGGCCGACGTTCTCCATCTCGAAGAGGCGGACGTACTGCTTCACGAAGGCGTTCTTCGGCTCGGTGAGGATCTTCACCAGGGCCTTCTCGTCCAGGTCGTCCAGGGTCGCGATGACCGGCAGGCGGCCGATGAACTCGGGGATCAGGCCGAAGCGCAGCAGGTCGTCCGGCTCCACCTGGCGGAAGATCTCGCCCGTGCGGCGCTCGTCCGGATCGGCCACCTTGGCGCCGAAGCCGATCGAGGTGCCCTGGCCGCGCGCCGAGATGATCTTCTCGAGCCCGGCGAAGGCGCCGCCGCAGATGAACAGGATGTTGGTCGTGTCGACCTGCAGGAACTCCTGCTGCGGATGCTTGCGGCCGCCCTGCGGGGGCACCGAGGCCACGGTGCCTTCCATGATCTTCAGCAGCGCCTGCTGGACGCCCTCGCCCGACACGTCGCGGGTGATCGAGGGGTTGTCCGACTTGCGGCTGATCTTGTCGACCTCGTCGATGTAGACGATGCCGCGCTGCGCGCGTTCGACGTTGTAGTCGGCCGCCTGCAGCAGCTTCAGGATGATGTTCTCGACGTCCTCGCCGACGTAGCCCGCCTCGGTCAGGGTCGTGGCGTCGGCCACGGTGAACGGCACGTCGATGATTCGGGCCAGCGTCTGGGCCAGCAGTGTCTTGCCGGTGCCGGTGGGACCGATCAGCAGGATGTTGGCCTTGCCCAGCTCGACGTCGTTGTTCTTCGTCGCGTGGTTCAGGCGCTTGTAGTGGTTGTGGACGGCGACCGAGAGGACCTTCTTGGCGTGGTCCTGGCCGATCACGTAGTCGTCGAGGACCTCGCGGATCTCCTTGGGGGTCGGCACCCCGTCCTTCGACTTGACGAAGGAGATCTTGTGCTCTTCGCGGATGATGTCCATGCACAGTTCGACGCATTCATCGCAGATGAACACTGTCGGGCCCGCGATCAGCTTGCGGACTTCGTGCTGGCTCTTGCCGCAGAAAGAGCAATACAGCGTGCTCTTCGAATCTCCGCTGGCGGCCTTCGTCATGGTCTTGTCTCACTCTCTCGACGACGCTGGCCGATCGCCTGGCCTGCCTCGCACCCCTTGACGCTGGCGGGGGGCGTGTCCGCCCTATCAATGCAGAATACGCGCCACGGGTTGTCCAAGTCTTGACATTCCCCGATCCCGCCGAGGATCACAAGCCTTCGCTGGCCGTAGCGACAAATCGCGGCGCGACGCCCTGTGGATGGGCGCCTGGACCTAAATGGGAAACGGCCCGGAATGGCACAAGTGGACGAGCCTGCGGCCGACGCGCCCGTCGTCGCGTTCGACTTCGACGGCACACTGACGATCAAGGACAGCTTCACAGCCTTCCTGAAGTGGCGGGCGGGCCCGTTGCGCTGGTGGCTGGGCTGCCTCCGGCTCGCGCCCGCGGCCCTCGCCTACCTGTTCCACCGCGACCGTGGCCGGATCAAGGCGGCGGCGGTGCGGGTGTTCCTTCGGGGCGTACCGCATGACCGGCTGGAGTCGGACGCCCGCCGCTTCGCCGCCGATCACGCCCGCCGGCTTCTGCGGCCCGACGCGGTGGCCACGTGGAAGCGGTGGCGCGAGCGGGGTGCGCGGATCGTCATCGTCACCGCATCGCCCGACATCGTGGTGGCGCCCTTCGGACGCGGATTGGGGGCCCACCTGATCCTCGGCACCCAGCTCTCGTTCGACGCGCAGAACCGGGTCCTCGGGGCGTTCTCCGGCCCCAACTGCAGAGGCGCCGAGAAGGTCGTGCGCCTGCACGAGGTGTTCGGCCCTGACCTGCGGCTCGCGGCGGCCTACGGCGACACCTCGGGCGACACCGAGATGCTCGCGATCGCCGACGAGGCGGGCTTCCGGGTGTTCAAGGGCCGACCCTAGGCGGCCGGCGGCAGCTCGCGCTGCGGGACCGCCCGCAAGGCCGAGACGAAGGCGTCGCGCCAGGCGTCGACGTCGTCCCGCCGCACGCCGGCCATCAGCGCCTCCCAACGGCGGACGCGTTCCTTCAGGGGCATGGCCAGCCCCTCCCGGATCGCGTCTGAGACCTCTTCCCGGCTGAAGGGATTGACGATCAGCGCCTCGCCCATCTGCTCGGCGGCGCCGGCGAACCGCGAGAGGATCAGCACGCCCGGATCCTCGGGCGGCTGGGCCGCCACATACTCCTTGGCCACCAGGTTCATCCCGTCGCGCAGCGGGGTGACGAGGCCGATCGCCGCGACGCCGTAGATGCCGGCCAGCTCGTCTCGGCGGTAGCTGCGGTTCACGTAGCGGATCGGCACCCAGTCGGGCGTTGCGAAGGCGCCATTGATGCGGCCGGTGACCGCGTCCAGGCGCGCGCGGATCTCCTGATAGGCGGCCACCTCGTCACGGCTCGGCGTGGCGATCTGCAGCAGGAACACCTGCTCCAGCGCCTCGGGCGCGTGGGAGAGATACTCCTCGTAGGCGAGGAAGCGCTCCTCCAGCCCCTTGGAGTAGTCCAGCCGGTCGACGCCGATGATCATGCGCCGCCCGGCGAGGCTGACCCGCATCCGGTCCCGCCAGGCCGAGGCCGCCTCGGTCGCCGCTCCCTCGAGGAACGCCTTGGTGTCGAGACCGATCGGAAACACGCCGGCCTGGAGGCTTCGGCCGAAGGCCTCGAAGCGTCCGTTCGGCCCGACGGTCCCGCCGGCTTCCCTCTCGACATAGTCCTCGAAGGCGCTGAGGGAATCCTCGCTCTGGAAGCCCACGAGGTCGTAGTCGAAAACCGCCTCCACCAGCTCGCGATGGAACGGCAGGGTCGCGAACAGCCGGCGCGCCGGCCAGGGGATGTGCAGGAAGAAGCCGATCCGGTTCTTCACCCCGCGTCGGCGGAGTTCCCGCCCAAGCGGGATCAGGTGGTAGTCGTGGACCCAGATGAAGTCGTCCGGCTTCAGCAGCGGCAGCAGGGTCTGGGCGAAGCGGGCGTTCACCCGCGCATAGCCTTCGTTGAACGAGCGCTCGTAGGCGGACAGGTCGATCCGGTAGTGGAACAGCGGCCACAGCGTACGGTTTGCGTAGCCGTTGTAGTATTCCTGCCGGTCCTGCTCCTCGAGATCCACCGTCGCGACGGTAGCGCCCTGCCCGCGCTGGACAGACAGGCCGCCGGTGAACGTCTCGACGGTCCGGCCGCTCCAGCCGAACCAGACGCCGTTGTATTCGCGAAGGGCGGCGCCGAGCGCCATCGCCAGGCCGCCGACGGACGGGCCTCCGCTCTGGTCCGGCTGACCCACCCGGTTGGAGACGACGATCAGGCGTCCCATGCCACTCCCCTTGGGCGTCGCCTTCGGGTCAGGCCGCGGGCGCCACCACCACGGAAGGCACGCCCCAGGTGTCCTCGAGCCGGCGGGCCAGCTCAGCGCCGTTGCGCTTGCCGGCGAGCTCGGGGGTCACCACGGCGAAGTCGGCGGGGGTCTGCGCCACGATCGCAAGGGCGCGCGCCGCCGTATCCACAGGTCCAAGAACATTGACGCCGGCATCGACCAGTAACTGGACAAGGCTGTCCGTCGACTCAGGCGACTTCCTAGCGATCAGCACGGTCGAGAATTGATCGCACTGCTCGAGCAGTTCATTCAGGTCCCTCATGGCCTCGGGGATAATTCACGCCGTGGCCATGGGAAACACCTTGGCCGCTAAACTTAATGTGAGCGGGGCCACCAGGCTTCTCCGGAACGAAGAGGGCCCGGGCGTCGCCGCCCGGGCCCTCGTGCGCGTGCCGGATCGGCGCGTCAGCTTTCGTTGTCGCGCTTTTCCCAGACGTGGTCCACGAGGCCCCAGTCCTTGGCCTCCTGGGCGGTCATGAAGAAGTCGCGGTCGAGGGTTTCTTCGACCGCCTCGATCGGCTGGCCGGTGTGCTTGGCGTAGATCTCGTTCAGCCGCCGCTTGGTCTTGATGATGTCCTCGGCGTGGCGCTGGATGTCGGTCGCCTTGCCCGAGTACCCGCCCGACGGCTGGTGGACCATGATCCGCGAGTTCGGCAGGGCGATCCGCTGGCCCTTCTCGCCGGCCATCAGCAGGAACGAGCCCATCGAGGCGGCCATGCCGAGGCACAGCGTGATCACCGGGCTCTTGATGTACTGCATGGTGTCGTAGATCGCGAGGCCCGACGTCACCACTCCCCCCGGGGAGTTGATGTACATCTGGATCTCCTTCTTCGGGTTCTCGGCCTCGAGATGGAGAAGCTGGGCGCAGATCAGGCTGGCCATCCCGTCCTCGACCGGACCCGCCAGGAACACGATCCGGTCCTTCAGCAGGCGGGAGAAGATGTCATAGGCGCGCTCGCCCCGGCTCGTCTGCTCGACGACCATCGGCACGAGGCCCAGGGCGGTGGTGACGGGATCACGCATGGAGAGGAGGCTTCCTTCAGAGTCGATGGGCGCGGGCGGCCCGCGCCGTCCCTTCGATATCGCCCGCCCCTATCCCGCGCGCAAGGCCGGGGTCAGGCGGCGATGCTCGAAATCCAGTCCCGCAGCGTCGCGACGACCGGCTCGGAGGGCGCATAGCCGCGGGTGACAACGCCGAAGGCGCCTTCGGCGTTCGGGCCGGCCACGAGGGTCGGGAACCCGGTGACGCCCGCCCGCTGCGAGATGGCGTAGTCGCGCCAGGTCTCCATCTTGGCGTCCTCGGCGTCCCACTGCGCCAGGAAGCGCTCGCGGTCCACGCCCAGCTCGGCGGCCAGATCGGCCAGGGTCTCGGCGGACGTGACGTCCCGGTTCTCGGCGTAGAAGGCCCGTTGCAGGCGGCCGAGATAGCCCGCGGCCAGCTCTTCGCCCTCGCGCCGGACGACCACCACGGCCCGGGCCGCCGGGTCCGTGTCGTAGAGGAAGCCCTCGCGGTCCAGAACCGCCTCGTCGAACGGCAGGCCGGTGGCCTCGTGGACGTGGCGCCAATGGCCGGTCACCTGGGCCTTCGCCTCGTCGGTCATCGGCGTGTCCGTGCCGGGCCGCAGCCCGCCCATCACCACCCGGATCGGCAAGGCGCGGCCGAAGGCGCGGTGGATGTCCTCGATGACGGGCGAGAAGCCGTAGCACCAGGAGCACATTGGATCGGCGAAGTAGATGAGGTGCGGCGCGTTCATGGCGACCTCCCGTTCGCAAGTCTTGCAGCGAACGGCGGCCAGGTCACGCGAGTTTCATCGCCGGCCCCAAGGGCCGGGAATTGTCGAACCATGCCTGCGGGAACCTCCGGCGCGGTTCGTACGCTGAAGGTTCACCACAGGGACGGAGTACATGGTGCAATACGCGGTGACGCTAAAGGACGGAGACTGGACCGTCTTCGGCGAAGGAGAGCCCCTCGCGCGGGGGCTCACGCGGTCGGCCGCGATCCAGATGGCCAAGGACCTGGCCTTCGAGGCCGAGGAGCGCGGCGAGACCGTCGAGCTCCTGATCCAGGGCTATTACGGCGAGATGTCCCGCAAGGTGACCGGCGTCGCCGACGACTAGCGGCGGCCCTGGGCCTTCATTTCGCGCTTAGCGCGCGCCTCGGCCTTGGCAGCGGCCTTGCGAGCCTTCCGCTCGTCGCGCTTCAGCTGGAGCTGGAACTCCTCGTCGTTCTCGCGAGCGAGACGGGCCTCTTCCTCGGCCTTCTCCTTGGCGAGACGGGCGGCTTCCTTCTCGGCCGCGCGCTTGGCGCGCACCTCGGCCAGTTCCCGCGCCTTGCGCTGCTCGCGGGTCTCGAACACCTCGCCCTCGGCCCGGACGGTGGGCTTGGGCTTGAACTTTTCCAGAAGGGCCTTCCGGGCCTCGGCCTGCGCGGCCAAGCGCTCGGAGAAGTCCGGAAGCTTGGACTCTCTCATGCTACCTTGAATCTAGGAATGGGCTGTGCCGGGGGTAACCCCCCGGCGGCGAAGTCGTTGCGGCTCAGCCGACGATTTCGTCCTCGGTGAAGAACTGCGCGATCTCGATCTTCGCGTTCTCCAGGCTGTCCGAGCCGTGCACCGAATTCTCGCCGACGCTCTCGGCGTACAGCTTGCGGATCGTGCCGTCGGCGGCCTGGGCCGGGTTCGTCGCGCCCATGACTTCGCGGTAGCGGGCCACGGCGTTCTCGCCCTCCAGCACCTGCACCACGACGGGGGCCGAGGTCATGAACTCCACCAGCTCGCCGAAGAACGGGCGCTCCTTGTGGACCTCGTAGAACTTCTCGGCCTGGGCGCGGCTCATGCGGATGCGTTTCTGGGCGACGATGCGCAGGCCGGCGTCCTCGATCACCGCGTTGACCTTGCCGGTCAGGTTCCGCCGCGTGGCGTCCGGCTTGATGATCGAGAAGGTGCGTTCGGTCATGGGTCTTCTTGTTCTTGTGCGTCAGGGAGGGATCGCGGTCGGCCCGCGAGGTGGCGCGCTCTATAGCGGCAAGGCCCCGCCTCGCCAAGGGCGCTGCGATGCAACAATCGCTGACGAAGCCGCCGCGGTCTGCTATGGGCGGCCCCGGTCAGGCGGCGGCGCGGCGAATTTCATCCTGACCTTCCCTTCATTCGCGAGACCGGCGACGCGCGGGTCCGCGTCCGCTCGCCCATTTCCGTTCCGTTCCCGTTTCCGCTGATGCTGCAGATCAACGACCTCGTCTTCGACGCCTGGGGCCGCCGGTTCTTCGACCAGGCCTCGGTCACCTTGCCCAAGGACGCCAAGGTGGGCCTCGTCGGCCGCAACGGCGTCGGCAAGTCCACCCTGTTCCGCCTGATCCTCGGGGAGTTCACGCCCGGGTCCGGCGAGATCGGCCTGCCGCGGGCGGCGCGGATCGGCTCGGTCGACCAGGAGCACCCCGCCACGCCGGTCCCCCTGCTGGAGACGGTGCTCGCGGCAGACGTCGAGCGCGCCAGCCTGCTGGAGCGGCTGGAGACGGCCACGCCCGAGGAGATGGGCGAGATCTACAACCGCCTGATCGCCATCGACGCCGACCGGGCGCCGTCGCGCGCCGCCGAGATCCTGTCGGGCCTGGGGTTTTCGGAGCCCGATCTGGCGCGCCCCATGGCCGAGTTCTCGGGCGGTTGGCGGATGCGCGTGGCCCTCGCCGCGGCCCTGTTCGCCCAGCCCGACCTGCTGCTGCTGGACGAACCGACCAACTACCTCGACCTGGAGGGCGCCCTCTGGCTCGAGGCGCGGCTCAAGAAGTATCCCCATACCGCCATCGTGATCAGCCACGACCGCGAGCTGCTGAACAACTCGGTGGACCACATCCTCCACCTGAAGGACGGCAAGCTCGAGCTCTACGCCGGCGGCTACGACAGCTTCGAGCGCCAACTGACCGAGAAGCTGCGCCTGCAGGAGGCTGCGCGCGTCAAGATCGAGGCCAAGCGCGCGCACATGCAGTCCTTCGTGGACCGCTTCCGCGCCAAGGCCTCGAAGGCCCGCCAGGCCCAGTCGCGCCTGAAGGCCATCGCCAAGCTGCCGCCGGTTTCGGCCGTGGTCGAGGAGCACGTCGCCCCGTTCCTGCTGCCGTCCCCGGAACGTCCCCTGCCCCCGCCGCTGCTGCGGCTGGAGGAGGCCGCGGTCGGCTACGGCGGCCCGCCGATCCTGAAGAAGCTCGACCTGCGGCTCGACCTCGACGACCGCATCGGCCTCCTGGGGGTCAACGGCGCGGGCAAGTCCACCTTCGCCAAGCTGGTGGCGGGCGCCCTTCAGCCCGAGGCGGGCCGGCTGCTGCGCTCCCAGCGGCTCAAGGTCGGCTGGTTCCACCAGCACCAGATCGAGGCCATGGATGCGGACGACACCCCGCTGGAGATCATCCGCCGGGCCATGCCGGACGCCACCGAGGCGAAGCGCCGCTCGGTGATCGCCCAGTTCGGCTTCAGCCACGAGAAGGTCGAGACCAAGGTCGGCAGCCTGTCCGGCGGCGAGCGCGCGCGCCTGCTGCTGAACCTGGTGGCCATGGAAGCGCCGCACCTGCTGATCCTGGACGAGCCCACCAACCACCTCGACATCGACAGCCGCCGCGCGCTGCTGGAGGCGCTGAACGACTACGAGGGCGCGGTCATCCTGATCACCCACGACCGCTCACTCATGGAGCTGGTCGCCGACAGGCTGTGGCTCGCCGCCGACGGCACGATCCAGCCCTTCGACGGCGACATGGAGGACTACGCCCGCTTCGTGCTGGACCGGGCCCGGATCGCCGCCCGCGCTCCGACCCAGGTGAAGGCCGAGGCGCCGCCGCCTCCCCCGCCGCCGCCGGCCGCGAAGTCCAAGGTTCCCACGGGCCCTGCCCGCCGCCGCGCCGAGGCCGCAGAGGCCGCCCTGGGCAAGGCCACCGAGGCGCTCGCCGCCATCGACGCGGCCCTCACCGACCCGCAGGTGTTCGTGAAGGATCCCGCCAAGGCCGCCGACCTTGGCCGGAAGCGGGAGGCCGCCCAGGCCGCCGTAGAGGCCGCCGAGCTGGAATGGCTGGAGGCGCAGGAGGCGTACGAGGCTCTCCGCGGCTAGCGCCGGAACCGACCGTCCGGCCCGGCTGTTGCAGCCGCGCTGTTCCGGGAGGTCCCATGCCCCACGCGCTTCGAAAGGCGGCCCCGTTCCTTGTGCTGGCGGGGATCGCGCTGATGCCGCGCGAGCGTCCGGCGGCCCGGCCGGACCCGGGCGGCGGGCGGGACCGCCGTCTGAGCGAGTCGGCGCCCGATCGCCACACCACCGACCCGGCGGAGATCCACGCGCCGGGCCGCGGCCGGCATGCGGACGCGCCCGAGGAGATTCCGGCGCGCGGCTGGAAGGACATCCTGATCCGCGCCGTCAAGGAGTTCGCCGACGACCAGGCCCCGCTCGTGGCGGCGGGGGTGACCTTCTACACCCTGCTCGCGCTGTTCCCCGCGCTCGGCGCGCTCGTGGCCCTGTACGGCCTATTCGCCGACGTGGCCCAGGCGCGGGAGCACCTGGCCGCCCTGTCCGCCGTCCTGCCGGCCGACGCGGTCCGCTTCCTGGGGGAGCAGATGGTGCGCATCTCGGCCTCCAACGAGGGCGGCCTGTCGCTGGCCTTCGCCGGCGGCCTGCTGCTGTCGATCTGGAGCGCCAACGGGGCGACCAAGGCGATGATCACCGCCATGAACATCGCCTACGACGAAGATGAGAAGCGAAGTTTCGTCGCCAAGACGCTGACATCTCTCGCTTTTACGCTTGGGTTCCTGATGTTCGGGTTGGCCGCGCTCGCGGTCATCGCGGCCCCGGCCGCGGTCGAGCCGTTCGCGGGGCCGGCCGCGGCGGCCATGATGCGGTGGATCACCTGGCCGATCCTCGTGGCGGCCCTGGGACTAGGCCTCGCCCTCCTCTACCGGTTCGGCCCGAGCCGCGACCGCGTGCGCTGGCGGTGGATCAGCTGGGGCAGCGCGGCGGCCCTGATCCTCTGGCTGGCCGTTTCCGCCGCGTTCTCGATCTACGTCGCCAACTTCGCGGACTACGAGAAGACCTACGGCTCGTTGGGGGCGGTGATCGGCTTCCTGATGTGGCTCTACCTGTCGGCCCAGGTCGTCCTGCTGGGCGCCGAGCTGAACTCGGAGATCGAGCACCAGACTGTGAAGGACACGACGATCGGCCCCCCGCAGCCGCTGGGCACGCGGGGGGCCGTGATGGCCGACACGGTGGGCGAGCCGCAGTAGCGGCCCGCCGGTCGCGTCCGATCCTCAGGTGATGTGCTTGGGGCTGATCGGGTCCGAGCCCGGGAAGGTCTCCTCGATCGCCTCGTCGAGCAGGGCCTCCTGTCGGTCCTCGGCCTTGCGCTGGGCGATCTGGTCGGGCTTCTCACCCTCGCGCAGGGTTTCGTCGGCGCGGCGCGCGTGCGGCTCGTCCGAACACCCCTGCTCCCGGGCCGAGCCCGAGCGGTCGGTGGCCATGTCGGCCGTGGCGCCGCTGGAGCCGTGGGTGAAGGCGCGCTTGGCTTCTTCTTCGGTCTGCTTGTGCGGCATGTCTGTCTCCTGAAAATGGCTCAGCTGATAAACCCGCTGGCCCGCGCCGGGGTTGCCTCGCGCCTCAGCGTCGCTTGTCCTCGAGCAGGACCTGCCCCTCTCGCTGGATCTGGCCCTTCACCTTGTTCGCGAGCATGGCGAGGAAGCCGGGCAGCATCACGTTCAGGGTCACGTCCTGGTCGGCGATCGCAATGGTGCCGGTGACCTCCTGGCCCATGGCTGCGACCGCGAACCGCATGACGTCGCCGTCCCAGGCGTGCTCGGTCCGGCCCATCGCGGCGAACTGGCCGGTGAGCCGGCCGAGACCTTCCTCGATGCGCCGGCGGGCCTCGGCGCGGCCGAGCTGGTGGGGAATGGTGACGACGACGGGCTTGCTCATGCCCTCTCAACGGCCGAGGCGCGCATGGGGGTTCCGGAGACCCTCGGCCCGCCTTAGGGTCCCGCCCGATGAGCTACGACCGAACCCTCCTCGGCGACGGCCGCTATCCCGACACCGGCCCCCTCGCCGTCCTGGCGCGGCTGGCCTTCCTGGGCGCCGTCGTCGCAATCGTGGTGGCGGTGTTCCTCCCCCCGTGGATGGTGCCGGACTTCGTGAAGTCCACCTACCTGCAGCACTTCGCGGCGTTCTATTGCGCCGCCCTGGCGGGACTGGCCGCGATGCCGCGCCGGCGCCTGCGCAGCATCGCCGTCGGCTTCTTCGTGTTCGCCACGGTGCTGGAAGCCTCGCACCTGCTGTCGGGCGCAAGGTTTGCGGCGCTGGTGGACAACTGGGTGGCCGACCTCGGCGGCCTCGCGGCCGCCTTCGCGCCGATCATCGTCGAGCGGTTCCGCCGGCGCTTCGCGCGCGTGGACCGCTAGACGCGGAGCGCTAGAGGAACGTCCACCCGCGGTCCCGCTCGCGGACCCGCAGGTTGTTCTGCACGTTGCGGACGCCCTCGATGTCGGCGACGTCCTCGATCCGGCGCTTGTCCTCCTTGCGACGCACCGTGCCGTTCAGGACCACCTCGCCGTCCTCGACCGAGACGTCGACGTCGCGCAGGTCGAGGCGGCGCTCGTCCTCCAGGCGCTCCATGATCACCGCCCACAGCACCCGGTCCGACGGACCCCGCCGACGCCGGGCGCGCCGGTCGTCCTCGTAGCGGTGGTCCTCGTAGCGGTGGTCCTCGTAGCGGTCGTCCTGGTAGCGCTCGTCCGCGTAGCGGTCCTCGTCGCGCCGACCGCCGAAGAAGTCACCGGCCCGGTCCATCCACGAACGGTGCTCGCGCCGGTGGTGGTCGGCGTCGTCCCAGCGGCGGTCGCCGTCCGCGAACCGCCGATCGGATCTTTCCCGGCCCTCGTAACGCCAGTCGCGGTCATCGTCCGCCCGCGCGTAGCCCCTGCGACGGCGCAGATCCTCCTCGGCGCGATAGCCGGACCGCGTGCGCGGGTCGTAGACATAGTCGCGCGAGTAGTCCGCCTGGCCGAAGTCCTCGAGATCGCGCGGTTCGCGCCAGCGGCGGTCGCGGTCTCCGGCGGGCCAGTCTTCGTGGGCCATGGTCGCCTCCGTCAACGTTTGTCCGAAGTCACGGCAAGAACCTTCGCCCTAGTGTTCGGTTCCGCCCGTGAGTGACCGTGGGGGCCGACTCAAGGGACATGTGATCGCCGTGCAGAGCCATGACCCCACCGAGCTCCCCCTTCACGGCCCGGAGGACGTGGAAGAGGAGCTGGCCGCCGTCCTGCCCGAGACGCAGGGGAACCGCTTCTTTCCCCTCATCCGGCGATGGGCGCTGCACGTCGTCCCGTTCCTGCTCCTGGCCGCCGCCGTCTTCGTCCTTTGGCGCGAGTTCCACGAGGTCCGGCCCGCCGACATCGCCGCCTCGATGCGGGCGTGGGGCTATGGCGACACGCTGGCGGCGCTGGGCCTTTCGGCCGCCAGCTTCACCCTCATGGGCCTCGTGGAGTGGCTGGGCCTGCGCTGGGCCGGCGCGCGGCTGCCGATCCCTCCGGCCCTGGCCGGCTCGTTCCTCGCCAACGCCATCGGCCACACCCTGGGCGCCAACCTGATCGTCTCGGGCGCCATCCGGGCCAGGTTCTACAGCCGCTACGGCGTCAATCTCAGGCAGGTGGCGGCGACCACCGTCTTCCACGGCGCCTCCTTCGCCGTCGGCCTCTCGGCCCTGGCCGGGGCGAGCCTGCTGATCGGCGGCGGCAGCCCCTCGGTCCGCATCGCCGGGCCGGTGGCCAGCGGCATGGGCGTCCTGCTGCTCGGCGGAGTGGCCTTCTACGTCGCGCTCTGCGGAACCCTGAAGCAGCCGCTGCGGGGCTTCGGCCACAGCCTGAAGCTGCCCTCCTGGCGGGTCGCCCTGGCGCAGATCGGGCTGGGCGCCTGCGACAACGCGGTGGCGGCGGGGATCATCTGGAGCCTGCTGCCCGAGGGCTCGGTCGAGTACTTCACCTTCGTGGGCGCCTACGCCCCCTCGGTGGTCGTGGGCCTGATCTCCCACGTCCCGGGCGGCGTGGGGGTGTTCGAGGGATCGCTGTCGACGCTGCTCGCGGGCGTGCCCGCCGCGCCCCTGGCGGCGGCGTTCCTCGGCTATCGCCTAGCCTTCTTCCTCATACCGCTGCTCATCGCCGGGCTGGCGCTGATGGCCGACGCCATGCGCCAGCGGGGCCACAGCTAGCGGCGGGCGGTCTTGCGGCGGGGCGGGCGTCCGCGGTTGAGTTCGACACCGATCACCGCCTTGCGCAGCGCCTCGAACAGGTCCGCCAGGGAATCCTTCGTCTGCATCCCGCTCAAACGCAGGACGACGTTCGGCGATCCGCAGGCCCACGATCGCGCGTTCCCTCGGACGCCGCCCGCCGCTACCTAGAGCCGATGACCGACCGCCCCCTGATCGTCTTCGCCTACGATTTCGACGGCACCCTCGCGCCCGGCCACATGCAGAACCACGCCTTCATTCCCGACGAGCTGGGGATGGACCGCGCGCACTTCTGGGCCGAGGTGAACCAGCTCGCCCGCGCCCAGCGGGGTGACGAGATCCTGGCCTACATGCACCTGATGCTGGCCAAGGCGCGCGAGCGCGGCCTGGAGCTCAGCCTGGAGAGCTGGCGCGGCCGCGGCGCCTCGCTGAAGCTGTTCCCGGGGGTCGAGGACTGGTTCGCTCGCCAGAACGCCCGCGCCGAAGCCGCCGGCCTGGACCTGCGCCACTTCATCATCTCGTCCGGCAACCGCGAACTGATCGAGGGCTCGCCTATCGCCTCGGCCTTCGAGCGGATCTACGCCTCGGCCTTCATGTTCGACGCGGAGGACGACGCCATCGGCATCGCCCTGGCCGTCAACTACACCTCCAAGACCCAGTACCTGTTCCGCATCAACAAGTGGACGCTGGACGAGTGGGACGGGATCACCATCAACCGCGCCCAGCCAAGGGACGAACGCCCGGTCCCGTTCGACCGCATCGTCTATTTCGGCGACGGCTTCACGGACATTCCGGTGATGCGGGTGGTGACGGACCAGGGCGGCCACGCGGTCTCGGTCTGGGACCCGGACGATCCGCTCAGCCAGACGGCCGCCCTCAGCCTGCGGCAGGACGGGCGGGCGCACCTCGGCGGCCCCGGCGACTATCGCGAGGGCTCCCCGCTCGATCAGCTGGCCGACGCCCTGATCGCCCGCGCCGCGGCCGACTGCCGAGCCAGGGCCGCGGCGCGCTGGCCGAGGCCCTAGCCCCGTCCCGCGCGCGGCAGGATCACCCGGAACGCCGCGCCCGCCGGGGTGTCGGCGAGCGCAATGGTCCCGTGGCTGGCCGCCAGCAGCGAGCGGGCGATGGGCAGGCCCAGCCCCGTCCCGCCCGCCGCCCGGCGGCCGGTGAAGAACGGCTCGAAAAGCCGCTCGCGGTCGGCCGGCGGCACGCCCGGGCCGTCGTCCTCCACCGTCAGGACCACCACCTCAGGTTCGGGCCGCGCCCGGATCACGGTTTCGGACGCGCCGGCTTGGCGGGCGTTCTGCAGCAGGACGGCCAGCACCTTCTCGACCGTGGCGGCGGGGACGGCGACCGGCGGCAGGCCGGAGGCCAGGTCCACCTCCACGCGGAACCCGTTTGCGCCCTCCTCCTCCGCCGCGCGCATGACGGGCCCGGCGAGATCGACGGCGGCGCCCGTCTCCGGCGCGGCCATGTCGGCGCGGGCGAGGTCCAGCAGGCGGGTGACCAGCTGCGATAGGCGGCCGGCGTCCGCGGCGATGTTGTCCAGGAACCGGCGCCGCTCCGCCGGCGACATGGTCTCGAAATGGTCCTGCAACAGCTCGACGGCGCCGCCGATCCCCGCGAGCGGGGTCTTGAACTCGTGGCTGACCGCCGCGGCGAAGTCGCGGAGATAGCCGCTGCGCCGGTCGATCCGCTCGGCCATGGCGCGGAAGTCCTCGTACAGCGCCTGGATCTCGACGGCGGCGGTGGGCGGGGTTTCCGGGATCGCGCCGCCGCCGGCCGCCACCTCGCGCGAGGCGGCGCTCAGCCGTTCGATCGGCCGGGTCACGCCGCGCGAGACGACCCCCGCCAGCAGCACCAGGATCCCGAAGATCACGCCGGCGGCGATCAGCAGCTTGCCGCGATCCTCGTAGAGGCCGCGGAACAGCGCCCGCGGCGAGCGCGAGAGCAGCAGCACGCCCGCGACCCGCTCGCCCACCATCACCGGCCGCGCATGGTGCAGCCGCAGCGCCGAGGCCCGGCTCAGCCACTCGAAGCGGTAGCTGGGCCGGTAGTCCCCGTTGCGCCGGAAGACCGTGCGCGGCGCGCCGGACAGCGCCGCGCGGACCTCCGGCAGCTCCGACAGGTCCCCGCCCCGGTCCACGCCCATGGCCACCCGTCCGCGGGCGTCCAGCAGGACAACGGAGGCCAGGGTCGTGCGCGTGGTCCGCTCCACGACGGGCCGAAGGGCGGCCGCCACGGCCAGGGCGTCCGGATCCACCGGACCGGCCGCGACGCGGGGGGCCGGTCGTTCCGGCAGCACCGGCGAGCGGGACAGGTCGATGGTCGTGGGTTCGGGGTGGAAATAGCCGGGCGGGGGCTCGGCCGGCCGCGGCGGCGTCTCGGGCGCGCCCGGCCAGGCCTGGGCCGCCACGGCCGCGAGCGCCGCCCCCTGGGCCACCAGTTCGGCCTCGGTCTGCCGCACCAGAGTGTTCTCGTACACCCGCAGCGAGATGGCGCCGATGGCGGGCATGGCCGCCGCGAACAGCAGCACGGCGAGCAGGATGTCGCCCAGCCGCAGCGCCGGCCAGTGGCGCTTCAGGAACGCCTTGGTCCGCCCGATCACCCGCCGCCGCCCTGGCACGGGCCGAGCCGGTAGCCCACCCCGGCGCGGGTCTCGACGACGTCGTGGCCCCCGGCCCTGGCGAACTTGGCGCGCAGGTTGCGGATGTGGCTGTCGATGGTGCGGTCCGTGATGGCGAAGCCCGGGCCGTGCAGGCGGTCGATGATCGCGTCGCGGCTGAACACCCGCGCCGGCGCGCCCATCAGCACCCGCAGGATCTGGAACTCGGTGACGGTCAGCGGCGCCTCGACCTCGTCCCAGCGGGCGGTCCAGGCCTCGGGGTCGAGGCTCAGCCGGCCGTGGCGCAGGACGCCCGGCCCACGGGGCTCGGCGCGCCCCCGAACCCGGCGCAGGATGGCCTGCACGCGCGCCGTCACCTCGCGCGGGCTGAACGGCTTGACCACGTAATCGTCGCCGCCCAGCTCAATGCCGAGGACACGGTCGATCTCGTCGTCGCGCGACGACAGGAACAGGATCGGCAGGTCCCCCTGGGCCCGGAGCCGGCGGCACACCTCCAGACCGTCCAGCCGGGGCATGTTGATGTCGAGGATGACGAGGTCGGGCGCCTGCTCGGCCACCGCCGCCAGCGCAGCCTCGCCGTCCTCGGCGACGCGGGCCGACAATCTCGCCTTCTCGAGGGCGAAGACCAGGAGCTCGCGGATGTGGGGGTCGTCGTCGACGACGAGCACCTGGGGCATGGCGCTCATGTTCCGGGCTTCGCCGGAGGCGTCAACGGCCGAGGTCGTCCGTCGCAGCCCCGCTCGCCCGGCAGCGGAGGCGGCAAGGCGCCGGGAAGGCCGGCGTCGCGCGCGAGCCGCCGGGCATCGCGCCAGCGCCAGCTGCGCCAGTCGGCCTGCCGGCGCAGCATGCCGGCGCGAACCTCCTGCCGTTTCCAGCGGACGCGGTCGGCCAGATCGGGAGGCAGCGGACGCTGTTCCAGCTCGGCCAGCGAGACCAGCGCGGCGCCCTCCAGCCGTCCCAGGTAGCAGAGGTCCAGAGCCACGCCGCGGCCGCCGACCTCCCGGGCGTGGCGCACGTTCCACGCCGCCGCCACGGCGCCGAGATCCACGAGGCTGCACAGGACGAGCACGGCCCCGGCGCAGGCGGCATTGGCGTTGACCAGCCAGCGGCCGCTCCTGCCGGCCAGCAGCCGCCAGGCGATCAGGGCGAGGCCCGCCGCCACCAGCCCCATCCACAGGAGCGCGGCGATCCGCGTGCGGGTGAGCGCGTAGGCGTCGACGTACTCAAGGGTTCGCAGGGCGGTGGAGGCGAGCAGGAACAGGTTCTGCGCGATCCAGGCGGCCAGCAGGGCGCGGACCGGCCGCGACGCCGACGTCGCGGACCCCGGCCGCAGGAAGACCAGCACGAACGCGCCGGCGAGCAGAGCCGTCGCCACCAGCGGATAGGCGCCGCGGTGGGCGTATTCCGCATGGCTCATGTCCGAGGGCAGCCGCGCCCCGCTCCACAGGAAGGCGGCGTCGAGACCGTTCTGCAGGGCGAAGACCAGGTTGAACACCACCAGGGAGGCGGCGACCGAGGCTGTGGAGGCGACCGGACGGGCGCCATCGCGGATTCGCCTGGGCCGGGACGCCAGGCGGGGCTTCAGCCCTCTCGGCCGCAGGGCCGTCCAGGCGACGGCGCCGGCGAGACCCCAGAACACCAGCCGCGCGGGCTCGATGGCCGGCAGCCGCAGCCGCGCGAACGCCTCGGCGATCAGGGGATTGGCGGCGGCGAACAGCCCCAGGAACACCGCGCCGCCCGCCACCGGCAGCGCCGCGGCCGCCAGCCTTGCGGGCGCCCGGGGACCTGGGCGGCGTCCGGCCGCCTGGCGCAGCGGCCGCAGGTCGAGGATCGGCCCGAAGAGGCCCTTCACGCCCGCCACGGCCAACCGGCGGGTCCAGCGGAGCGCGTCCTCGCCCTCCCCCGCCCGCGGCGCGAGCGCCGCGACGCCAAGGGCGAGCGCGAACAGCAGCCCGCCCAGGAGGGTCGCCCGTTCGACCTGAAGAAGCGCGAACCAGGCGGCCGCCACGAGGGCGAAAATGCCGAGCCGGCGGTGCAGGATGGCCGGATTGGTCGCCACAACCGCCGCCAGCAGCGCCAGGCTCAGGACGCCGACGCCGGCGCCCGGGTAGCGGTCGAACAGCAGAACGTCGGCGCCCGCGACGAGCAGCAGGCTCGCCGCGAGCTTGAGCCGGAAAGTCGGAAGTCGGATCGGCACGCAAGTCCCCCTGGAAGCCTCGCTCCAGGGGGTAACCGAGCGCTGTCAGTCCCTGCGGGAGGCGCCGTGCAGCGCCCGCGGTCCTGCCTTGCAGAAACCGTGCAGGCCTAGGCGCCGGCCGCCTTCAGCGCCTGGTCCAGGTCGGCCAGGATGTCGTCGATATGCTCGATGCCGATCGACAGGCGCACATAGCCGGGCGAGACCCCCGCGGCCGCCTGCTCCTCGGCGGTGAGCTGGGAGTGGGTGGTCGAAGCCGGGTGGATCGCCAGGCTGCGCGCGTCGCCGATGTTGGCCACGTGGTAGAAGAGCTGCAGCGCGTCGATGAACTTCCGCCCCGCCTCGACGCCGCCTTCCAGCTCGAAACCCAGCAGGCCGCCGTAGCCGCCCTTCAGGTACCGGTCGGCCCTGGCCCGCGCCTCTCCGGACTGCTGCGAGGGATGGATGACGCGGGTCACGCCCTTGCGGCCGGCCAGGTAGTCGGCCACCCGCTGGGTGTTGGCGCAGTGGCGCTCCATGCGTAGCGCCACGGTCTCGACGCCCTGGATCAGCTGGAAGGCGTTGAACGGCGAGAGGGCCGCGCCGAGGTCGCGCAGCAGGATGACCCGCGCCCGCAGGATATAGGCGATCGGCCCCAGCGGCTTGACCGCCTCGGTCCACACCGCGCCGTGGTAGGACGGGTCGGGCGTGTTCAGCAGCGGCTGGCGCTCGGGCCTGGACTCCCAGTCGAAGTTTCCGCCGTCGACGATCAGCCCGCCGATCGAGGTGCCGTGGCCGCCCAGGTACTTGGTGGCCGAGTAGACGACGATCGCCGCGCCGTGCTCCAGCGGACGGCACAGCAGCGGCGCGGCCGTGTTGTCCATGATCAGCGGCACGCCGAATTCGCGGCCGATGGCGGCCACCTCGGCGATCGGGAAGACCTCCAGCTTCGGGTTCGGCAGGGTCTCGCCATAGTAGGCGCGGGTCCGCTCGTCGGTGGCCCGGCGGAAGTTCTCGGGGTCGGCGGGATCGACGAACCGCACCTCGATCCCCTGGTCCTTCAGGGTGTTGGCGAACAGGTTCCAGGTGCCGCCGTAGAGCGAGGTCGAGCTGACCACGTTGTCGCCCGCGCGCGCCAGGTTCTGCAGCGCGAACGCCGAGGCGGCCTGGCCCGAGGCGACCGCGAGGGCCCCCACCCCGCCCTCGAGGGCGGCGACGCGCTGCTCCAGCACGTCGGTCGTGGGGTTCATGATCCGCGTGTAGATGTTGCCCATCTCCTGGAGGGCGAACAGGGACGCGGCGTGTTCGGCGCTCTGGAACTGGTAGGAGGTGGTCTGGTGGATCGGCACGGCCACCGAGCCTGTGGTCGGGTCCGCCCGCCAGCCGGCGTGGACGGCCAGGGTCTCGGGCCGAAGGGTCTTGTCGGACATCGTCACTCCTACTCGTCTCGCTGGGCCCTCAGGCCGTCAGCTCCAGGCCCTTCAGCTCGCCTTCGTCGCGCCAGGCTTCGAGGACCTTGGTGAAGGCCACGGGTCCGGCCCCGTACGAGCTGTTCTTCTTGTTCATCAGCTCGACCTTGCCCTCGTTGTTGTAATAGCCCGGCGTGCACTCCTTCAGGAACTGCTCGCGCATCACCGACAGCTTCACGATGGTGTCGACCCAGGCGTCCTCAGCCTCCCGGCTGGGCTCGACGATGCGCGCCTGCCGACCGGCCGCGTTCCGCACGATATAGGCGATGTGTTTCACCTGCTCGTTGATCATGTGCGGGAAATTGGCGCTGAAGCCCGACTGCACGTTCGAGACGATGAAGCAGTTGGGGAAGCCCCGGCTCAGGATCCCGTGCAGGGTGGAGGCGCCGTCCTTCCACTTCTCGGTCAGGCTGATCCCGCCCCGGCCGTGGATCTCGTAGCCGGCCCGCCGGGCGTACGAGGTGCCGACCTCGAAGCCGGTGGCGTAGACGAGGCAGTCGATCTCGTACTCGCGGCCGTTCGCCACCACGCCGCTCTCGGTGATCCGCTCCACGCCGCGGCCCTGGGTGTCCACCAGGGTGACGTTCGGCCGGTTGAAGGTCGCCAGGTACTCGTCGTGGAAGCACGGCCGCTTGCAGAACTGGTTGTACCAGGGCTTCAGCGCCTCGGCCGTGGCCTTGTCCCTGACCACCTGGTCCACCCGCGAGCGGACCTGCTCCATCTTCTTGAAGTCGGCCAGTTGCATGAGCGCGGCCGGATTCTCGACCGCCTCGCCGGCCTCGGCCTTGCGGCGGGCCAGCAGCAGGATGTTGCCGATGATGTCGGTCCAGCCGTCGTTCACCAGGTCCTCGTCGGCAAAGCCGCCGGAGACCAGGGTGTTGAAGTTGTCCATCCGCGCCTGCTGCCAGCCGGGCGGCAGGCTCTTCGCCCAGTCGGGGTCGGTGGGGCGGTTGTTGCGCACGTCGATCGACGAGGGCGTCCGCTGGAAGACGTAGAGCTCCTTGGCCCATTCGCCGAGATGCGGGACGCACTGGACCGCCGTCGCCCCCGTGCCGATCACGCCGACCCGTTTGTCCTTCAGGCCGGTGAGGCCGCCCGCGGAGTCGCCGCCGGTGTAGTCGTAGTCCCAGCGGCTGGTGTGGAAGGAGTGGCCCTTGAAGGTCTCGATGCCCGGGATGCCCGGCAGCTTGGGCCGATGCAGCGGGCCGTTCGCCATGACGACGAAGCGGGCCTTCATGGCGTCGCCGCGGTTCGTGCGCACGATCCAGCGGGCGGCGTCCTCGTCCCAGGACAGGTCGGTGACCTCGGTCTGGAAGCAGGCGTTGTCGTAGAGGCCAAACTTGCGGCCGATCGCCCGCGAGTGCTCCAGGATCTCGGGCGCCCGGGAGTACTTCTCCACGGGCATGTAGCCCACCTCCTCCAGCAGCGGCAGGTAGATGTAGCTCTCGATGTCGCAGGCCGCGCCGGGATAGCGGTTCCAGTACCAGGTGCCGCCGAAGTCGCCGCCCTTCTCGATGATGCGGATGTCGTCGACGCCCGCTTCGCGCAGCCGGGCGCCCGCCAGCAGCCCGCCGAAGCCGCCGCCGATCACCACCACCTCGACCTCGTCGGTCAGCGGCGCGCGGGAGAAGCCCGGCTGGACGTAGGGGTCGTCGAGGTAGTGGGCGAACCGGCCGGCGATCTCGACGTACTGCTCGTTCGCGTCGCCCCGCAGGCGCCGGTCGCGCTCCTCGCGGTACTTGCGGGCGAGCGCGTCCGGATCGAAGCCCAGGTCGTCGACCTTCCCGATGTCGTCCGCCATGGCCGTGCCTCCCGCTTGTCGTGGTGGCGGCCAGCGTGCCGAACGATCGTTTGAACGGCAAGGGTGACGTGGCGGCGCCGGGCCGCCACGCCGCCGCGACTACTTCGCCGTAGTCGCCAGGAAGTCGAGGGCGGTCAGCGCCTGGGCGCGGACGCCGACCTCCATCGCGCCCTCGTCCATCACGTTGAACATCGGCGAGTGGTTCACGCCCGGCGGGAAGCCGATGCCGAGGTCGTAGAACAGGCCTGGGACCTTCTGCTGGTAGTACGAGAAGTCCTCGGCCCCGGTGATGTAGTCGATGTCGTCCTTGACGTTCCCCTTGGCCGCCCGGGCCAGGGTGGGCTTCATCCGGGCGGTGAGCGCCGGGTCGTTGGTGGTCACCGGGTTCGGCGTGCCCCATTCGATCTGGCCCTTGCCGCCGTAGCGCCCGGCGATGCTCTCCACGGCCTTCTCCGCCCGCTGCATCACGTCCTTGCGAAGCTCGGGATCGAAGGTCCGGAGCGTGCCGGCCAGGGTGAAGTCGTCCGGGATGATGTTGTAGCGGACGCCGCCGTGGACCGTGGCGACGGTGAGGATGGTGGGCGTGCGGGTGACGTTGATCTGGCGCGCGGCGATCTGGTTGAAGGCCAGGACGACCTCGGCCTGCATCGAGGCGATGTCGATGCCCGACCACGGGTTCGCGCCGTGGGTCTGCTTGCCCTTCAGCTTGATCTCGTAGCGATCGGACGCGGCCATCATCGGGCCCGGCCGCCACAGCAGCTTGCCGGGCTCGCCGGGCACGACGTGCAGGCCGAAGACGGCGTCGACCTTGGGGTTCTCCAGGACCCCTTCCTTGACCATCAGCGGCGCGCCGCCCTCCTCGCCGACCGGCGGGCCCTCTTCGGCGGGCTGGAACAGGAAGACGACCGTGCCCGGGATCTGGTCGCGCATGCCCGCCAGCACCTCGGCCGCGCCCATGAGGATCGCCACATGGGCGTCGTGGCCGCAGGCGTGCATCACGCCGGTGGTCTGGCCGTTGTAGGTGGTGGTGACCTTCGAAGCGAACGGCAGGCCCGTCTGCTCGGCCACGGGAAGGGCGTCCATGTCGGCCCGCAGCGCGACCACGCCGCCCGGCTTGCCGCCCTTCAGCACGCCGACGACCCCGGTCTTGGCGACGCCGGTGCGGACTTCGATCCCCAGCTTGCGCAGGTGGTCGGCGACCAGCTTGGCGGTGCGGACCTCATTGTTGCCGAGCTCGGGATGCTGGTGGATGTCGCGCCGCCAGGTGACGACCTTCGGCTGGACCTTGGCCGCAGCGGAGAACACCGCCTGATCGAACGGCCCGGCCTCGGCCGACTGCGCCGCCGCCGGCGCGGCCGCGCCCAGCACCAGCGCCAGGGCGGCGCCCGCGATCCAATGCCCCTTCATCCCCTGAACTCCCCTACTCCGGTTGAACGATTCGCCCGCCGGTCATGGGCCTGGCCACGCCGGTGGTCTTCGGAAACGAGATCGGCTGTCCGCGCGCGCAGCGGGCGGCCAGATAGGCGAAGGCCTCGGCCTCGATGGAATCGCCGCGCCAGCCATGGTCCTCGGCGGTCTTCACCGGCGCCGGCAGGCGGGCGGCGAGCGCCTTCATGATCTCGGGATTGTGCCGGCCGCCGCCGGTGACCACCACCTCGCGCGGGACCTCGCCCATGAGCTCGAAGCCCCGGCCCACGGCCTCGGCGGTGAAGGCCACCAGGGTGGCGCACGCATCCTCGAGCTGCAGCGGCTCCAGCGGCTCGAGCGAGAAGTCGTAGCGGTCCAGCGACTTGGGGGCCGGCGCCTCGAAGTACGGGTGGGCCAGCAGCGCCCGGACGACCGCCTCGTCCACCCGGCCGACGCTGGCGTAGCGCCCGCCGGCGTCGTAGCGGCCGGCCTTCCGGGCCTGGACCAGCAGGTCGATCATGCCGTTGCCGGGCCCGGTGTCGAAGGCCGCGAAATCGCCCGGCCCCGACCAGAAGGTGACGTTCGCCACCCCGCCCACGTTGAGCACCGCCAGCGGCGGCTCGAGGCCCGAGGCTCGCGCCCGGGCCAAGTGGTAGATCGGCGCCAGGGGCGCGCCCTCCCCGCCGGCCGCGACGTCCGCCGAGCGGAAATCGTGGGCCACCGGCCGGCCGGTCAGGCTGGCGAGCAGCCCCGCATCGCCCAGCTGCACCGTGCGGCCCGGGACGCCGTCCTGCGGCCGCTCGTGCAGGACGGTCTGGCCGTGCATGCCGAGCAGGTCGAACTCGCTCCAGACCAGCCCATGCTCGGCCAGGAAGGCTTCGGCCGCGGCGAAATGCTCCTCGGCGACCGTCACGGCGGCCTTGGCGAAGATCTGCGGCTCGGGCTCGCCGCGCTCCCACTTCAGCGCCGCCTCGGTTGCTTCCAGCAGGATCTCGCGCGTGGCGTCGGTCAGCTTGCGCTCGCCGGCCGGGCCGAACGCCGAGATCCCCTCGCCGTCCGTCTCCAGCACCGCCATGTCGACGGCGTCGAGGGAGGTCCCGGTCATGAATCCCAGCACGCGCATGCGGCTTGACTGCCACGTCCGGGGATCGCTAGCTAGCCGCCATGATCGGACCCGCCGCCCTGACCGGCCGCTATTACCGCCTGCCCTAGACGCAGGCGGCCGATCCCACGCGCCTGCCCCCACCGGCCGGCGCCCTTCCTGATCAGATCCCCTGGACGCCGGCCTCCCTGAGCCCCAAGGAGCCGCCATGTCCCTCGAAATCAGCGCCGCGCCCGTGCTAGAGCCCGGCCGTCCCGAACCTGAGATTCCCGCGATGTCCGACCCCGCCTTCAAGTCCGAGTTCCTGAAGACGCTGCAGGCGCGCGGCTACATCCATCAGATCAGCCACCCGCAGGAACTGGACGAGGCGACCGCCGGCGGCGTGATCGCCGCCTACATCGGCTTCGACGCGACGGCGACTTCGCTGCACGTCGGCAGCCTGATCCAGATCATGATGCTGCGGCGGCTGCAGCAGGCGGGGCACAAGCCCGTCGTGCTGATGGGCGGCGGGACCACCAAGGTCGGCGATCCCAGCGGCCGCGACGAGAGCCGCAAGATGCTCACCGACGCCGATATCGAGCGGAACATCGCCGGCATCCGGACCGTGTTCGAGAAGTTCCTGACCTTCGGGAACGGGCCCACCGACGCGGTGATGGTCAACAACGACGCGTGGCTCTCGAAGCTCGGCTACCTGGAGTTCCTGCGGGAGTACGGTCCGCACTTCACCGTCAACCGCATGCTGACCTTCGATTCGGTGCGCCTGCGGCTCGAGCGCGAACAGCCGCTCACCTTCCTCGAGTTCAACTACATGCTGATGCAGGCCGTGGACTTCCGGCACCTCAACCGGACCATGGGCGTGCAGCTACAGATGGGCGGCTCGGACCAGTGGGGGAACATCATCAACGGCGTGGAGCTGGTCCGGCGGATGGACCAGAAGGCCGCCTTCGCACTGACGACGCCGCTGCTGACCACCTCCTCGGGCGCCAAGATGGGCAAGACCGCTCAGGGCGCCGTGTGGCTGAACGCCGACCTGCTCAGCCCCTACGACTACTGGCAGTTCTGGCGGAACACCGAGGACGCGGACGTGGGCCGCTTCCTGCGCCTGTTCACCGACCTGCCGCTGGACGAGATCGCGCGGCTGGAGGCGCTGGAGGGCGCGCAGATCAACGACGCCAAGAAGGTGCTGGCGAACGAGGCCACGCGGATGCTGCACGGCGAGGAGGCCGCGCGGGCCGCCGAGGCCGCCGCCCGGGCCGCGTTCGAGGAGGGCCGCCTGTCCGGCGACCTGCCGACGCACGAGGTCGCCCGGGCCGACCTTGCCGCGGGGATCGCCCTCGCTGCGCTCGCGGCCGACGCGGGGCTCGCTTCCTCGCGGGGCGAGGCCCGGCGCCTGGCGCAGGGCGGCGGGCTGCGGGTGAACGACGCCCAGGAGACCGACGGCGCGCGCCTCGTCAGCGAGGCCGACCTCGTGGACGGCGTCGTGAAGCTCGCCGCGGGCAAGAAGAAGATCGTCCTGGTGAAGCCGGTCTGAGGGAGAGACGAGATGTCGGACGTGATCGAGGGCGCGCCGGCGCCCGACTTCGAGCTGGAGACCGCCGACGGCCCCGTCCGCCTGTCGGACTTCGCTGGCAAGACCCTGGTGCTCTACTTCTATCCGAAGGACGACACGAGCGGCTGCACGCGCGAGGCGCAGGACTTCACGGCGCTCGCGCCCGAGTTCGCCAAGGCGGGCGCGACGGTGGTCGGCGTCTCGAAGGACAGCGTGAAGTCGCACGAGAAGTTCGCCGCCAAGCACGGCCTGGCCGTGACGCTGGGGTCCGACCCTGAGGGCGCGGTGATCGAACGCTACGGCTCGTGGGTGGAGAAGAGCCTCTATGGCCGCAAGTACATGGGGATCGACCGGTCCACCTTCCTGATCCGCGACGGCCGGATCGTCCGCATCTGGCGCAAGGTGAAGGTTCCCAACCACGCGCAGCAGGTGCTGGAGGCGGTCAGGGCGCGGTAAGCGGCGCTGTGGCGGCGGCGCCGCAGTCCGCAGGTTTGTGCGCCGGCGGATGGACGAAGGCGCAAACCGCATTCATCCTGCGGCTACGCGCCGCTTTTGCCTGTTTTTTGGCCTAAGCGTCTTGCCTGCCCCGAAAAAGTCATCGCATATCAAGCCGTCGCTTGGGGCGGGGGCTTAGCGGAACGCATGACACGCTTGGCGCGGCTTCGTGGTTCGCTGGAAGAGCTGTTTCCGGAACGTCATCTCTATGTCCGCTCCGGCGGGGCCATGAAGGCCTTCGTCCTGACCACCTCCAAGCAGATGGCGATCGCCGGGGTCGTCGCCGGCGGCGCGCTCTGGATGGGCGTCTGCACCGCCGCCATGCTGGTCAACCTGCTGTCCGCCTCGGCGACCGACCGAGAGATCGCGCAGCTCAAGGCGCAGTCCGAGCGCTACGTAGCCGACCGCCAGGCCCGGCTCGACAGCGCGCTGGCCCGGCTCAACGCCGCCTCGGGCTCGAACGAGGACCTCGCCACCACCATCGAGAAGCGCCATGCGGCCCTGGCCCTGCTGCTCACGGACCTGAAGGGCGCGCCCGGCGCGGCCGAGAACCTGACGCCGGCCATCAACCGCGCCCTGGCCGCCGAGAGCCGCAATCCGGCGCAGCGGGTGGAGATGGTCCGGATCGGCCAGGAGCAGTTGCTGGACGCCGCCGACAGCTACGCCAAGAGCCGCGCCGAGCGCCTGCGGCTGGCGTTCCGCATGGCCGGCCTCACCCCCTCCGCCTTCGTTCCCAAGAGTGGCTCGCTGGGCGGCCCGCTGATCGATTCCAAGGACCCCCGCGCCCTCGCCGCCGTGCTGGACGTCGACGAGGAGTTCGCCCTGCGCATCCAGCGCGCGGCGAAGGACCTGTCGGAGGCGCGCGCGCTCACCGACGCGGCGGGAGATCTTCCGTTCGGGCGACCGACCGCCTCCGCGCCTCAGACCAGCGGCTACGGTGTCCGGTTCGATCCGTTCACGCGGCGACCCGCCTTCCACTCGGGCCTGGACTTCGCCGGCGGCCACGCCACGCCGATCCACGCGGCCGGACCCGGCGTCGTGGCGTTCACCGGCGTCCGGTCCGGCTACGGCAACACCATCGAGATCGACCACGGGCGGGGCCTGAAGACCCGCTACGCCCACCTGTCGGCCATCGCGGTGCGGCCGGGTCAGCGCATTGCGATCGGGCAGCGGATCGGCGCCATGGGCTCGACCGGCCGTTCGACTGGGACGCACCTGCACTATGAGGTATGGGTGAACGGACGCGCCCAGAACCCGGGCCGCTTCCTCAAGGCCGGCCAGTATGTTCAGCAAGGCGACTAAGCGTACCGAACCTGCAGCCCCTGCCCCGCCCCCGCGCAAGGCCGCCGTGGCGTCCCTGCTGGCCGAGGGCATGACCATCCGCGGCGACATCGTCACCGAAGGCGACGTGCACCTCGACGGCGCGGTCGACGGCGACGTGTCGGTCGGCCGGCTTATCCTGGGCGAGACCGGCGCGGTGACCGGCGTGGTCACGGCCGAGAGCGTGGAGATCCGCGGCCGCGTCACCGGCACGATCAGCGCCCGCCAGGTCCGACTGTGCGCGAGCGCCCGCGTCGACGGCGACATCCGCCACACCGAACTGGCCATCGAGGCCGGCGCCCATTTCGAGGGCCGCAGCCTGGTGTTTCCCGAGGCCGCGGACGAGGCGCAGATGCGCCTCGACATCGCCGCGGAATAGCCTAGGCCGCCGCGTCCCGCGTCGCGCCGACCCGCTGGGCCAGCGCCGCCCCCATGAACGCGTCGAGGTCGCCGTCCAGGACGCCCTGGGTGTCGGAGGTCTCCACCTCGGTCCGCAGGTCCTTCACCATCTGGTACGGCTGCAGCACGTAGCTGCGGATCTGGTGGCCCCAACCGATGTCGGTCTTCTGGTCCTCCAGCGCCTGCTGGGCGGCCTCGCGCTTCTCGAGCTCCAGCTCATAGAGCCGGGCGCGCAGCATCTTCCACGCCTGGTCCCGGTTCTGGTGCTGCGAGCGCTGGGTCTGGCAGGCCACGGCGATGCCTGTCGGGATGTGCGTCAGGCGCACCGCCGAGTCGGTCTTGTTCACGTGCTGGCCGCCGGCGCCCGAGGCCCGGTAGGTGTCGGTCCGCACGTCGGCCGGGTTGATCTCGATCTCGATGTTGTCGTCGATGACCGGATAGACCCACACCGAGGCGAAGGAGGTGTGGCGCCGGGCGCTGGAATCATACGGGCTGATGCGCACGAGGCGGTGAACCCCGGCCTCGGTCTTCAGCCAGCCGTAGGCGTTGGTCCCCTTCACCTGCAGGGTGACGGACTTGATCCCCGCCTGCTCCCCGGCCGTCTCCTCGATCACGTCGACGCTCATCCCGTGGGCCTGGGCCCAGCGGGTGTACATGCGCAGCAGCATGCCGGCCCAGTCGTTGGACTCGGTGCCGCCGGCGCCGGAGTTGATCTCGACATAGGCGTCGTTGCCGTCTGCCTCGCCCGACAGCAGGGCTTCCAGCTCGGCGCGGGCGGCGCGCTCCTTGATCTCGCGTAGCTGGGCGCGGGCCTCGTCCAGCGAAGCCTCGTCGCCCTCCTCGTCCGCCAGCTCGGCGTAGCCGAGGGCGTCGGCCAGGTCCCGCTCGAGGCCATGGACCGCTTCGACCTGGGCCGACAGGCGCGAACGCTCGCGCGAGACCGCCTGGGCCTCGTCAGGATCGTTCCAAAGGGTCGGGTCCTCGACCCGGGCGTTCAGCTCGTCGAGCTTCCGGAGCGCTGGCTCCCAGTCAAAGACGCCTCCTGAGCAGTTCGATCGACTGCTCGATGTCGGCCTTGGCGGCCTCGACATCCACTCTCATGGGGAACTCCGGACTTCAGGCGGCCGGACATAGTCTGCGTCCCGCGTCAGAACAAGTCCGACAGCTCGTCCTGCTTCTTCGGCGGCGGAGGCGGCGCCACGGCCGCCCCGGCGTTCGGGGCGCCCGTGATGCCGTTCTGCCAGACCTGGCTGTAGGGCTGCGGCCCGCCCGGCACGGCGCTCGCCGGCGCCTGGGCGACCTGCGGCTCGGTTCCGGGCCGGAAGGCCTCGCGGATTCCCCGCACCATGGCGAACTTGGCGTTGGCGGGCGCCTTGAACGGCTGGGCCGGCCGGTCCTTAAGCGCCTCGCCCATGAACTCGGTGAAGATCGGCACGGCCGCGACGCTGCCCGTCTCGCCCTCGCCCAGGCTGCGGTTGTCGTCGAAGCCGATGTAAACGCCCACGACGATGTCCGGCGAGAAGCCCATGAACCAGGCCGAGCGGTAGTCGTTGGTCGTGCCGGTCTTGCCGCCCAGCGGCTTGCCGACGGACGAGGCCTGGGTCGCCGTGCCCCGCAGGACCACGCCTTCCAGCATGGAGGTGATCTGGTAGGCGGTGATCGGATCCATCACCTGGGCGCCGGTGCGCGCGATGCGCGGGCTTTCGGCGCCCGAGAAACCGGCGCCGCAGCGCGGGCATTCCCGGCGGTCGGCCTTCCAGATGACCTTGCCGTTGCGGTCCTGGACCAGCTCGATCAGGTGCGGCTCGACCTTGCGGCCGCCGTTCAGGAACGAGGAGTAGGCCGCCGACATCCGGTAGACGGTCGTCTCGCCCGAGCCGAGGGCCATGGCGAGCACCTTGTCCATCTTCTCGGTCACGCCCATGCGGATCGCCAGGTCGCTGATCCGGGTCATGCCGACGTTCTGGGCCAGGCGCACCGTCATGGTGTTGCGCGACAGCTCCAACCCCCGGCGCAGCGTCAGCGCGCCATAGTACTTGCGATTGTAGTTCTCGGGCGACCAGGCCTGGCCGCCGGCCCCGCGCAGGGTGATCGGCGCGTCCATGACAGTGCTGGCGGGCGTGTAGCCGCTCTCAAGGGCCGCGGCGTAGACGATCGGCTTGAAGGCCGAGCCGGGCTGCCGGTAGGCCTGAGTGGCCCGGTTGAAACTGGACAGCGAGAACGAATAGCCGCCGACCATCGCCAGCACCCGGCCCGAATTGGGCTCCATGGCAACGAGGGCGCCGTTCACCGCCGGGATCTGCTTCAGGCGGAAGCCCGCGCCCTTGTCATTCGGCGCCACGAAGACCAGGTCGCCGGTGCCGATCCCCTTCCCGCGCCGGGCCCAGGCCACGTCCTCGCCGGCCAGGGCGCCGCGGTCGCCGTCGACGGTCAGCACCTCGACGTTGCCGCCAGCGACGCTGGTCACGACGGCCTGGCGCCAGCTGCGCCGCTCGGACGGGAGGGCCTTCTTCTTGGCCTCCTTCTCCCAGTCGGCCAGGGTCGTGACGTTGCCCCAGGCGCCGCGCCAGCCGTGGCGGCGGTCGTAGGCCTCCAGTCCGTTCATCAGCGCCAGCCGCGCGGCGCTCTGCAGGCGCGGGTCCAGCGTCGTGCGGATGTAGTAGCCGCCGGCGTTCAGGCGCTCGTCGCCCAGCTCGTCCATGTTGAGGCCCAGGCGGCGGACCTCTTCCACGAAGTAGTCGGCGTCGCGGTACTGCGCCCGGGTCGGCGCGGGCTGGACCTTCAGGTCCTCGGCCATGGCGGCGCGCGCCTCTTCCCGGCTGATCATCCCGAGGTCGGCCATCTGGTCGATCACCCAGTTGCGGCGGGCGATGGCCTGACGCTTGCGGCGCATCGGGTGGTAGTTGTCGGGCCCCTTCGGCAGGGCGGCCAGATAGGCGCTCTCGGCCAGGGTCAGCTCGCTCACCGACTTGCCGAAGTAGTTGTAGGCCGCGGCGCCCACCCCGTACGATCGGTAGCCCAGCCAGATCTCGTTCAGATAGAGCTCGAGGATCCGCTCCTTGGTCAGCGTCTGCTCGAGCTGGCCGGCGAGGATCGCCTCCTTCAGCTTGCGCCCGATGGTGGCGTCGCTCGTCAGCAGGATGTTCTTGGCCACCTGCTGGGTGATGGTCGAGCCGCCTTCGAGGCGCCGGCCCTGGACGAGGTTGAGGACGTTCTTGGCCATGGCGCGGCCCAGGCCGCTTACGTCCACGCCCGCATGCCGGAAGAAGCTGTGGTCTTCGGCGGCGAGGAACGCCTGCGCCGTCTGGGCGGGGATGGCGTCGTAGGGCACGAAGATGCGCCGCTCGCGCGAGAACTCGCCGATCAGGGTGCCGTCCCAGGCGTAGGCGCGCGTGGCCGTGGGCGGGTGGTAGTCCACCAATTCCCCGGCGTCCGGCATGTCATGGAACAGCCAGGCCGCGTAGATCGCGGCGGAGAAGGCGGCCAGAGCGACGAGGCTCAGCACCACAACGCCGGCCATCGCGACCCACCGTTCGGGTCCTGCGGGGGAGTTCAACTTAGACGAGCCTCCGGGGGCGCCGCGTCCACCTTATGAGGCGTCGTCTACCCTGTGTCGGGCCGGGCGCCAACGCCGCCGCGTCAGCGCGCCGCAACCTTCATGTCGTGGCCGAAGTGGTCGTCGATGGCGTCGGCGACCGAGTCCATGAGGCGGGCGCGGGATCGGGGATCGCGCAGGCGGGCCTCGTCCTCGGGATTGTTGACGAACCCCATCTCCAGAAGCACCGCCGGGACGTCCGGAGCCAGCAGCACCACGAGACCGGCGTCCCGGTGGCTGCGGCGCAGCAGCGGGGCCTCGTCCTCGATATGGGACAGGAGGGTCTGGGCGAAGACGGCCGAGCGGTTGCGCGTCGCCCGTTGGGTGAGGTCGAAGAGGATGTCGCGCACCCCCTGATCGCCGGTCAGGCTGGCCTTCATGAACCAGTCGTCCTTGCTGACGAACTTGGTCGAGCGGCGCGAGGCCTTGTCCGACAGCGTGTAGACGCTGGCGCCCTTCAGGCTGGTGTCGGGTCCGGAATCGGAGTGCAGCGAGATGAACAGGTCGGCGTTGGCCCGCTGGGCGATCCGCACCCGCGTTTCAAGCGGAATGTAGACGTCCGAGTTGCGGGTCATGACCACCTTGTAGCGGCCGGTCTTTTCCAGCTTGTCCTTCAGCGCCTGGGCAGCGGCGAGGTTGATGTCCTTCTCGTAGCCCTTGGAGCCGACCGCGCCGACGTCCTTGCCGCCGTGGCCGGCGTCGACGACGACCACCTTCTTCAGCGGGAGGGCCGACTTGCGGGCGGGCAGGAACTTGGTCCGCAGGGCGCCGTCGACGGGGCCGGCCTGCGAGGCCTTTGTCAGGCTCGCCCCCGGCGCCGCGGCCACGTCCACGACATAGCGGTAGTGTTCGACGCCGTCGGCGGGCGGCAGCAGGAAGCGGCGCTTCACCTTGGCGTCGGCGGCGAGGTCCATCTGCAGGCGCGCCCCGCCCTGCACCTCGTCGACCATCCAGGCCTTGACGAGGCCCCGGCCCGGGCCCTGCAGCTCCTCGGCGGCCTGCACCCCCGGCATATGGATGACGATCCGGCGATCGGCGGCGCCGTCCGAGACGATCTTCACATTGGCCGACTTGGCGAGGTCGAGGACGATCCGGGTCTCGGCGCTGTCGCCGCCCAGGCGGACCTTCAGCAGCCCGACGGGGTCGGGCGCGGCGTGCGACGCGGCCACGGCGAGGCCCAGGCCGGCGGCCATCGCCGCGAGCGCCAAGCGCCCCCGAGTCCCGGCCAGAAGCCCCCTCACTCGCCCAAACATACGCCCAGCCTCGCTCCGCAACGCGGAGTCGCAACATGCGACCACACCAGCCATATACGCCCAGCGGCCGTAGACAATCGGTTAACGACAGCTTTACCGCCGCAGGATGACGCAGCGCCGCTTTCCTTTTCGGGTGCGGTGATGCAAAGTCCGGCCGCGCGACGACGGTGCGCCCGTTCCGGGCCCGTTGGCGCGCGCCACGCAAACCTGCGTCGGGTCCGCCCGAGATCCTCGGCGACGACGCACCCTCCGATACGCGCCCACGGCGCGCCTAGGAACACACCCGATGGGCTGCGCAGCTCAAGCCAATCCCGGTCTTCCGGCCCCCCGCGACGCCGTTCCCGGCGCCCCGCGGGCCGGCGCGCGCGCCCGTCCCATGCACCGGCAGCGCCCGGGCCTTCGGGCCCCCGCCGCGCGCCGCGGAGACTTACTGAATGTCCAAGACCATGTTGATCGACGCAGCCCACGCGGAAGAGACGCGCGTGGTGGTCGTCGACGGGAACCGCGTTGAAGAGTTCGATTTCGAAAGCCAGAACCGGAAGCAGCTTCGAGGCAACATCTATCTCGCCAAGGTGACGCGCGTTGAGCCGTCGCTGCAGGCGGCCTTCGTCGAATACGGCGGCAACCGCCACGGCTTCCTGGCCTTCAACGAAATCCACCCCGACTACTACCAGATCCCGGTCGCCGACCGCGAAGCGCTGCTCCGCGAGGAGGCCGAGGAGGACGACGACGACCGTCACGAGCCCCGCGCCCGGGCGCCCGAGGACGAGGACGAGGTCGACCTGTCCGGCTCCGCTGACGACGAGGACGACGTCGTCGAGGAAGAGCTGGCGCGCCGCCGCCGCCGGCTGATGCGCCGCTACAAGATCCAGGAAGTGATCCGCCGCCGGCAGATCATGCTGGTCCAGGTCGTCAAGGAAGAGCGCGGCAACAAGGGCGCGGCGCTGACCACCTACCTGTCGCTGGCCGGCCGCTATGGCGTACTGATGCCGAACACCGCCCGCGGCGGCGGCATCAGCCGCAAGATCACCACGGCGACCGACCGCAAGCGCCTGAAGAGCATCGTCCAGAGCCTGGACGTGCCCGCCGGCATGGGCCTCATCGTCCGCACGGCGGGCGCCAAGCGCACCAAGGCCGAGATCAAGCGCGACTACGACTACCTGCTGCGCCTGTGGGAGAACATCCGCGAGACGACGCTGCACTCGATCGCGCCCGCCCTCATCTACGAGGAAGAGGACCTCGTGAAGCGGGCGATCCGCGACCTCTACGACAAGGACGTGGACAACGTCTGGGTCGAGGGCGAGGCCGGCTTCAAGGAAGCCCGCGACTTCATGCGCATGCTGATGCCGTCGCAGGCCAAGAAGGTGCAGCTCTACCGCGAGCCGACGCCGCTCTACGTCAAGCACAAGGTCGAGGACCACCTCAGCCAGATCTATTCGCCCGTCGTGCCGCTGCGCTCCGGCGGCTACCTGGTGATCAACCAGACCGAAGCGCTGGTCGCCATCGACGTGAACTCCGGCCGCGCGACGCGCGAACGGAACATCGAGGCCACCGCGCTCAAGACCAACATGGAGGCGGCCGAAGAAGCCGCCCGGCAGCTGCGCCTGCGCGACCTGGCCGGCCTGATCGTCATCGACTTCATCGACATGGATGAGGCGAAGAACAACCGGGCCGTCGAGAAGAAGCTGAAGGACTGCCTGAAGGACGACCGCGCGCGGGTCCAGATGGGCAAGATCAGCCCCTTCGGCCTGATGGAGATCTCCCGCCAGCGCCGCCGCACCGGCGTGCTGGAGGGCACCACCCACGTGTGCGAACACTGCGGCGGCACCGGCCGGGTCCGCTCGGTGGAATCCAGCGCGCTGGCCGCGCTGCGAGCCCTGGAGATCGAGGCGCTGAAGGGCGGCGGCGAAGCCACCCTGACCGTGCCGCGCGCCGTGGGCCTCTACATCCTGAACGAGAAGCGCGGTCATCTCGCCCGCCTGCACCACGCGTTCGGCCTGTTCGTCACCGTCCTGATCGACGACGACATGGCGCACGCCGAGCACGGCATCGAGCGAACCGCCAGCGAGACCCGCGCCGAGCACGCCGCGGCGCTCGCGCCGACGGCCGCCGGCGCCGTCCCCCCGGCCGAGGAGGCCTACCTCGAGGAGGTCTTCGAGGACGAGGACGAGGCCGAGGAGGAAGAGGAGTCCTTCGAGGAGGACGAGGATGAAGGCGGCGCCGAAGCCGAGGCTCCCCGCAGCCGCGAGGCCCGGGGCGATCGGGAAGACGGCGAAGGCCGCCGCGGGCGTCGCCGCCGTCGCCGCGGCCGCCGGGGCGACGAGCCCGCGGGCGAGCGGCCCGAGGGCGCACGTTCGGAGGGCGGCCGTCCCGAGGGCGGGCGACGCGAGGAGGTCCAGGCCGAGGACGAGGACGGCGCCCACGGCCGTCGCCGTCGCCGCGGCCGCCGCGGCGGTCGGCGCATGCGCGACGACTTCCGCCCGCACGAGCCCTTCTCCTGGGTGCGCCCCTGGGTGCCTTACGGCGAAGATCCCTTCGTCTGGTACGATCCGGCCGAGGACCTGAAGCCGGTCGCCGCGCCGCCGGCTGCGGCCAACGATGCTGCGGCCGAGCCGCAGCCCGCGGCCGCCGAGGCCGCCGCGCCCGCGCCGGCCGTCCGGGCCCCGCAGCCCGAGGGCGACATGGAGGTCTGGGTCGAGCTCCCCGCCGAGGAGGAGAAGCCCAAGCGCGCCCGCCGCTCGCGCAGCCGCGGCCGCGGCAAGGCCGAGGCGCAAGCCGAGGAGGCCGTGGCCGCTGAGGTCGCCGCCCCCGAGGCCGTCGTCGCGCCGGAACCGGAGGCTCCCGCCGAGCCGGAGCCCGCTGCGGCGGAGCCGGAAGCGGCCGAGCCTGAGAAGCCCGCGCCCAAGCGCCGGACGCGCAGCCGCAAGGCCGCCGCGCCCGTCGAAGCCGAGGCGACGGCCGCCGAACCCGCAGCGGAGCCGGCCCGGCCTGAACCGGCGCCCGCGGCTCCGGCCGAGCCCGTGGCGGCTTCGGTTCCCGAGCCCGAGGCGCCGCAAGCGCCCGACCCGGCCGAGATCTCCGGGCCGCCGCCGGCGCCGCGCAAAGGCTGGTGGCGCCGCGGCTGAGGCATTACATTCCGGTCGGGCTTCGAGGGCGGTCTGGAGAAGAGTTGAGCATGGTCTCCCCTGCCCGATCGGTTTCCCGCCTCGCGATGAGCTTCGTCCTGGCGGCCACCGTGGCCTTCGGGGCGAAGCCCGCCGCGGCGCAGGAGAGCCTTTCGCTCATCCGGGACACCGAGATCGAGGAGATCCTCGCCAAGGACTCCGAACCGATCCTGCGCGCCGCGGGCATCGACCCCCGGAATGTCGAGATCATCATCGTGGGGTCGAAGGAGCTCAACGCCTTCGCCGCCCCGCGGGTGATGGGCTTCAACACCGGGCTCATCCTGGAGGCCGACACGCCCAACGAACTGCAGGGCGTGATCGCGCACGAGGTCAGCCACCTCGCCGCCGGCCACAGCGCGCGGCGCGACGAGATGAACCGGGCCGGCATGCGGCCCTTCCTGCTGACCATGGGGCTGGGCGTGCTGGCCGCGCTCGCCGGTTCGCCCGAGGCGGGCGCCGGCCTCGTGGGCAGCGCCGGTTATTTCGGCACCTTGGGCGCCCTGGGCTACAGCCGCGAGCAGGAGAGCCGCGCCGACCAGGCCGGCGCCACCCTCCTCGACAAGGCCGGCCTGTCGGGCAAGGGCCTGGCCGACTTCTTCGACAACTTCCGCTATCAGGAGGTCTTCGACGAGGCCCGGCGCTTCGCCTACTTCCGCAGCCACCCGATCTCTTCGGACCGGATCGAGGCCCTGCGCCGCCGGGTCGAGTCCCAGCCCAACTACGACAAGCCCGACACCCCTGAGTCGCTGGCCGCGCACGCGATCATGAAGGCCAAGCTGGACGGCTTTCTGAACCCGCAGGTGGCGATCACAAAGTACAGCGAGACCGACGCCTCGTATCCGGCCCGCTACGCCCGTGCGATCGCCTACTACCAGCTTCGGGAGCCCGATCGGGCGATCCGGCTGATCGACGCCATGCTGCAGGAGCAGCCCGACAATCCCTACCTCTGGGAGCTGAAGGGCCAGATCCTGTTCGAGTTCGCCCGCACCGAGGAGGCCGAGGAGCCCCAGCGGCGCTCGGTGGCGCTGAAGCCCGACGCGCCGCTGCTGCGGGTCAACCTGGGCCAGACCCTCATCGCCCTTCCCGACAAGGCCAAGGTCGAGGAAGGGGTCGCCGAGCTGCGCAAGGCCCTCACCCAGGAAGAGGACAACGCCGTCGCCTGGCGCCTGCTGGCCGAGGCCTACGACAAGCTGGGGCAGGACGGCATGGCTCGCCTCGCCACCGCCGAGTTCAACTTCTGGGTCGGCGACCAGCGCCAGGCCCGGGTGTTCGCCATGCGGGCGCGCGAGAAGCTGGAGCGAGGCACCCCCGAATGGCGTCGCGCCACGGACATCGTGCTCGTTTCCGAACCCTCCCGCGACGAACTGCGGGAACTGGCCCGCGAGGGCTCCACCACGCGCCGCTCGCGTTGAGCCGCCGCCGAAAGCCCTCTATCTCCACGCCCATGACCCTGACCGCCCTCAAGTCCGCGGCCGTGCTCGCCGCCGCCCTGTCCCTCGCCGGCTGCCAGCAGCAGAGCGACGAAGCCTTCGGCCAGCGCGTGCGCGCCTACCTGCTGGAGCACCCGGAAGTCCTGCAGGAGGTCTCGGTCGCCCTGCAGCAGAAGCAGCAGGCCGAGCTGGCCAAGGCCTCTTCGGACGCCATCGAGAAGCACCGCGCCCAGCTCGAGCGCGACCCGCGCGACTTCGTGGCCAATCCCGACGGCAAGATCACGGTGGTCGAGTTCTTCGACTACAACTGCGCCTACTGCAAGATCGCCGCCCCGGAGGTCGTGAAGCTGATCCAGGAGAACCCGGACGTCCGGTTCGTCTTCAAGGAATTCGCCTTCCAGACTCCCGATTCCATCGAGGCGGCGCACATCGCCCTGACGCCGCAGGCCAAGGCCAAGGGGCTCGAGCTGCACCGCCTGCTGATGGCTCAGAAGCCGCTCAACCAGGCCGCCATCGACCGGTCCCTGCGCGAGGCCGGCGTCGATCCCGCCGCGGCGCGGGCGGCGGCCAAGGACCCCGCGATCGAGCGCCAGCTGCTGGACGTGCGCGCCCTCGCCCAGGCGCTGCACATCGACGGCACGCCGGCCTTCGTGGTCGGCGACAAGGTCATCCCCGGCGCCGATATCGAGGCTCTGAGGGCGGCCATCGCCGCCGCCAAGGCCACGGACCTCAAGCGTCCGTCTGGAAATCCCTCCTAGCCCCTCCCCTTACGTCCCGGCGCCCGCGTAGGATCGTCGTTCTCTGGGGAGGGGACGATGGCGGAACGGGTCGTCGTGATCGGCGCCGGCATGGCCGGCCTTTGGACCGCGCTGGCGCTCGCGCCCACCGGCCGCGAGGTGATCCTGCTCGAGCGGGACCCGCCGCCGCCGGACGACGATCCGGACGTGGCCTTCGAGACCTGGGCCCGTCGCGGGGTCGGCCAGCTCCGCCACAGCCACGCCTTCCTCGCCCGCCTACGGCTGCTCATCCGGGACCGTCATCCCGAGCTGCTGGCCGATCTCCACGCCGCCGGCTGCCGCGACCTGGGCCTCGACGGCTCGCTCACCGCCAGGCATCGCGAGCGCTACGTACCGAAGCCCGTGGACGAGGATCTCGTCATCCTGACCAGCCGGCGCACGACCCTGGAGCTGGTCATGCGGCGCTACGTGGCGCGCCTGCCAGGGGTCACGATCCGGTCCGGCGCCTTCGTGCGCGAACTCGTCATCGAGCCCGGCCCGGTCCCGCGCGTGACGGGCGTTCGCCTCGACGACAGCGTGCTTTCCGCCGACGTGGTCGTGGACGCCGCCGGCCGCACCTCGCCGGCGACCGAGCAGCTCGTCGCCGCAGGCGCGCCGGTCCGCGAGAATTCCGAAGGCGCCGGGGTCATCTACTTCACCCGCTTCTACCGGCTGCGGCCGGGCGCCGAGGAGCCGCCCCGGGGTCAGGCCCCGTCCAACGGCGACCTCGGCTACCTGAAGTTCGGGGTCTTTCCCGGGGACAGCGGCTGGTTCTCGATCACCCTGTGCACGCCCGAGATCGAGGAGGAGCTGCGCAAGGCGATCGTGGATCCCGCGGTGTTCGACGCCGTGTGCCGCGCCCTGCCCGGCCCTGCCCGCTGGATCGAGCCCGAGCGGGCCGAGGGCGCGAGCCGCGTGTTCGGCATGGGTCAGCTGGAGAGCCGCTGGCGGGACTTCGCGCCGGGCGGGCGCGCGGGCGTGCACGGCTTCTTCGCGCTGGGCGACAGCCTGGTGCGCAGCAATCCTCTCTACGGCCGCGGCTGCTCCTTCGCCGCGGTCTCGGCCGAACTGCTGCGGGAGGCCCTCGATGCGGGCTCCGACCCCGAGGCCCGGCTGGTCCGCTATGTCGCGGGCGTCGAGCGCGAGCTTCGCCCCTACTACGAGGTCATGCGCGACGCCGACCGCACCGCCTTGCGCCGGGCCCGCCAAGCCCTGCTGGGAGCCCGGCCCAGCCTCCGCGGCCGGATGGTGAAGAGCTTCCTGGACGACGGCGTGGCGATCGCCCTGCGGGAGGACGTCGACCTACTGCGCGCGTTCCTGCGGGGCTTCCACATGCTGGAGCATCCCCAGGCGTGGCTGAAGCGGCCGGCCAATCTCGCGAAGGTCCTGGCGACCTGGGCCCGGCCGCGCCGGACCAAGGCCTATCCGCCCAAGCTGGGACCCGATCGGCGCGAGATGCTCTCGGCCCTGGGCCTGCCGGCCGAGGCCGACGCGGCGCGGCTGCTCGGCGCCTGAGCCGCCCTCAGTCCGGCTTGGGCTCGGCCGGGCCGGCGAACAGGCCGCCCTGCGCCATCTGCTCGCGGACCGCCTCGGGATCGAGGGCGCTGGCCTTGTCCAGCTCGGCGATCTCCTCGGGAACGAACCAGTGCAGCCGCTCGGAGTGGTAGGCTTCCCACACCACCTTCGCGACCTCGGACGGGTGCATCGCCCGGAACATCCCGTCCTTTGGCGCGGCCTCGGCGACGCCCGGCGGCAGGATCGGCGTGTCGATCACGCCCGGAAGGACGTCGGCGACGCGGATGCCCAGGGCCCGGAATTCCACCGAGAGGGCTTCGGTCAGCCCCTTCACCGCGTGCTTGGTCGCCGAATAGACCGCGATCCCCGGCATGCCGAAGGTCGCCGACGAGGACGACGTGGTGAAGCAGAGGGAGTTGGGCGTCGCCTTCAGCAGCGGCACGGCCTCGTAGATGCCGTTCAGCACGCCGATCAGGTTCACCTGCACCACGGCCAGGATGTCCTCGAAGGGCTGCTGGTGGAACGGCCCGCCCCGGCCGATCCCGGCGTTGTTGTAGAGGATGTCCAGCCGCCCGCCCGCGGCGGGAGCGAAGTCGTCCAGCGCCGCCCGGAAATCCATCCGGTCGGTGACGTCGAGCCGGCGGGTCAGGCAGTTCTCGGCCCCGAGCTCGGCCTGCAGGTCCTTCAGCCCCTCGGTGTTGATGTCGTAGGCGCCGACGAACCAGCCCTTCTCGGCGAACAGCAGCGCCGTCTCGCGGCCCATGCCCGAGGCCGCGCCGGTGATGAAGATCGACTTGCGGCTCATCAGATCAGGCCCGACAGCGGCGAGGACGGCTCGGCGTACATCCGCTTGGGCATGCGGCCGGCCAGATAGGCCTCGCGACCGGCGATCACGGCGTGGCGCATGGCGCGGGCCATGCGGATCGGATCCTTGGCCTCGGCGATGGCGGTGTTCATCAGCACCGCGTCGCAGCCCAGCTCCATGGCGATCGTGGCGTCCGAGGCCGTGCCGACGCCCGCGTCGACCAGCACCGGCACCTTGGCCTGCTCGATGATGAGCGCGAGGTTCAGGGCGTTCTGGATGCCCCGCCCCGAGCCGATCGGCGCGGCGGCCGGCATGATGGCGGCGGCCCCCGCCTCCTCCAGCTTCTTGGCGTAGACCGGATCGTCCGAGCAGTAGACCATCACCTGGAAGCCGTCCGCGATCAGCAGCTTCAGCGCCCGCAGCGTCTCCTCCATGTCGGGCAGGAGATGCTTGGTGTTGGACAGGACCTCCAACTTCACCAGGTCCCAGCCCCCCGCCTCGCGCGCCAGGCGCAGGGTGCGGATGGCGTCCTCGCCGGTGAAGCAGCCCGCGGTGTTGGGCAGGAAGGTGAAGCGGTCGGGCTTCACATGGTCCACCAGCATCGGCTGGCTGGGATCGGAAAGGTTCACCCGCCGCACCGCCACGGTGACGATCTCGGCCCCGGCGGCCTCGGCCGCGGCGGCGTTCTGGGCGTAGTCCTTGTACTTGCCGGTGCCGACGATCAGGCGCGAACGGAACGTGCGGCCGGCGACCGTCCAAGTGTCCTCGCTCCGGACAGACCCATCCATGTCAGCCGCCTCCGATGAAATGCACGATCTCGATCCGGTCGCCCTCGGCGAGCGCCGTGGCCGAATAGGCCGACCTCGGCACGATCTCCAGGTTCCGCTCCACGGCCACCTTCCGCGGGTCCAGGCCCAGCGCGTTCACCAGCGCCGCCACGTCGGCGACGTCGTGAAACGTGCGGGTCTCTCCGTTGACGGTCAGGTTCATTGCGGCGGTCGCTCCGGTCGGCTTGCTTGTGGCCTCCGCCGCCTCCCGTTACAAGACGCCGGAATCGACGGCGGAGCCGAATGTCGAAACCGATCTATGTGCTGAGCGGTCCCAATCTCAACCTCCTGGGAACCCGCGAGCCCGAGATTTACGGACATCAGACCCTGGACGACGTCCGCCGCCTCTGCGAGGCGCGTGCGAAGTCCCTGGGGCGCGAGATCGTGTTCCGTCAGTCCAACCACGAGGGCGAACTGATCGACTGGATCCAGGAAGCCCGCGAGAAGGCGTGCGCCCTGGTGATCAATCCCGCCGGCTACGGCCACACCTCGGTGGCCATTCTCGATGCGCTGAAGGCCGTGGGCCTGCCGGTGGTGGAATGCCACCTGTCGAACCCCGCCGCGCGCGAGACGTTCCGCCGCAAGACGTATGTTTCCCTCGCCGCCACCGGGGTCGTCTCCGGTTTCGGCGCGGCGAGCTATGAACTGGCCGTCGAGGCCGCCGCGGGCCTGGCCCGCTAATCCAAGCCTACAAGGAAAAGGGTCGTTCCATGGCTAGCAGTCCGAAGGCGCCCGCCGATCCGATCGACGCGCGCCTGGTGCGCAAACTGGCCGACATCCTCACCGAGACGGGCCTCTCCGAGATCGAGGTCGAGGTCGAGAACGCCGGGCTCAAGATCCGCGTCGCCAAGACGCTGACCGCCGCCGTGCAGGTGGCCGCTCCGGCGCCCGTGGCGCACGCCGCGCCCGTCCATGCCGCCGCGCCGGCCGCGCCCGCGGAGGCCGCCGCCCCGGCCGCCCCCGCCCGGGCGAAGGGCGACGAGGTGAAGTCGCCGATGGTGGGCACCGTCTACCTGCAGCCCCAGCCGGGCGCCGATCCCTTCGTCAAGGTGGGCGACACCGTCCAGGCCGGGCAGACCCTGTTCATCGTCGAGGCGATGAAGACCATGAACCCGATCCCCGCCCCGAAGTCGGGCAAGATCGTCGAGATCCTGGTCGAGGACGCCCAGCCGGTGGAGTTCGGCGAGCCGCTCGCCATCATCGAGTAGGCCGATGTTCGACAAGATCCTGATCGCCAACCGCGGCGAGATCGCACTCCGCGTCCATCGCGCCTGCAAGGAGATGGGCATCGCGACCGTCGCGGTGCACTCCGAGGCCGATTCCGGCGCCATGTGGGTGCGGCTGGCGGACGAAAGCGTCTGCATCGGCCCGCCGCCGGCCGCCAAGAGCTACCTCAACATCCCGGCGATCATCGCCGCGGCCGAGATCACCGGCGCTCAGGCGATCCATCCCGGCTACGGCTTCCTCTCCGAGAACGCCCGCTTCGCCGAGATCGTGAACGCCCACGGCTTCACCTTCATCGGACCCAAGCCCGAGCACATCAAGCTGATGGGCGACAAGATCACCGCCAAGCAGGCAGTGAAGGACGCCGGCATCCCGGTCGTGCCCGGCTCCGACGGGGCGGTGACGACCGAGGAAGAGGCCTTCGCCGCGGCCAAGGCCATCGGCTTCCCGGTCCTCATCAAGGCCGCCGCGGGCGGCGGCGGGCGCGGCATGAAGGTGGCCCGCAACGAGGAGGAGCTGGTCGAGGCGGTCCAGACCGCCCGGTCCGAGGCCAAGGCCGCCTTCGGCGACGACGCCATCTACATGGAGCGCTATCTCCAGACCCCGCGGCACATCGAGCTGCAGGTGGTCGCCGACAGCCACGGCAACGTGGTGCACCTGGGCGAGCGCGACTGCTCGCTGCAGCGCCGTCACCAGAAGGTGCTGGAGGAGGCCCCCTCCCCGGTCATCGACGCCGCGGCCCGCGAGAAGATCGGCAAGGTCGTGGTCGATGCGGTGCGCGCCATCGGCTACCTCGGCGTCGGCACCATCGAGTTCCTGTACGAGGACGGCGAGTTCTTCTTCATCGAGATGAATACCCGCCTGCAGGTGGAGCATCCGGTCACCGAGGCCATCACCGGCATCGACCTGGTGCGCGAGCAGATCCGCATCGCCGCCGGCGAGCCGCTGTCGTTCCGCCAGGAGGACGTGGTGTTCGAAGGCCACGCCATCGAGTGCCGGATCAACGCCGAAAACCCGAAGACCTTCACGCCCTCGCCCGGCCTGGTGACCGATTACCACGCCCCGGGGGGCCTGGGCGTGCGCATGGATAGCGCGCTCTACGCCGGCTATTCGATCCCGCCCTACTACGACAGCCTGGTGGGCAAGCTGATCGTCCATGGCCGCGACCGGGAAGAGTGCATCGCCCGCCTCTGCCGCTGCCTCGGCGAGGTGGTGGTCGGCGGCATCGACACCAACATCCCGCTGTTCCAGGAGCTGCTGGTCAATCCGGAGATCGTCCGCGGCGACTACAACATCCATTGGCTGGAGCGCTGGATGAAGGCCCAGGCGGAGTCCGCCTAGGCCTCGCGCCGCCCCGCCCGCTGCGCTAGGCGTATCGCATGGCGGAGTTCGACGCCCGCGACCTCCTGGACTGCTACGCCCGCGGGGTGTTCCCCATGGCCGACGCGCGGGAGGACGCCCGGGTCTTCCTGATCGATCCCGAGCGGCGCGGCGTGATCCCGCTCGAGGCCTTCCACGTCCCCCGGCGACTGGCGCGGACGGTGCGGGGCGATCCCTTCGAGATCCGCATCGATGCGGCCTTCCACGACGTCGTGCTGGCTTGCGCCGCATCGGGGCCCGGCCGGACCGAGACCTGGATCAACCGGCCTATCGAGCAGCTGTACCTTGAGCTCCACGAACTCGGCTTCGCCCACAGCGTCGAATGCTGGCAGGGAGAGCGGCTGGTCGGCGGCCTCTACGGCGTGTCGCTGCAGGGGGCGTTCTTCGGCGAGAGCATGTTCTCCCGCGTGCGCGACGCCTCGAAGGTCGCGCTCGTGCACCTCGTCGCGCGGCTGATCGCGGGCGGCTTCACGCTGCTGGACGCCCAGTTCATGACCGAGCACCTGGCGCAGTTCGGCGCCCGGGAGATTCCCCGCCGGGAGTACCATCGGCGGCTGGACCGGGCCCTCGCCGCCCCGGCGGACTTCTACGCCTTGGGCGCGGCCGCCCCTTCAGCCGACGGCGCGGGGCGGTTGGCCCTGCAGCTGATCACCCAGGCGTCGTAGGTGGCGTGCTCCATCGGGTTCAGACCCGGGGACGATGCGTACATCCACCCCCTGAACGCCTGCCGCGGCGGCGGCGTGGGCCGGCCCGGCTGCGGCCGGGGTTGGGAATCGATGGTCACGTAGGCGATCGCATCCTCGACCGGCTCGTCGGGCGCCGAGCGCTCGCAGGCCCGCACGGTGAAGATCAGGCCTTTCCAGCGGACCGGCCGACCCACCGGCGCTTCGAACTTCAGGGTCTCGGCGCTGACCTTGTCCAGCGCCTGCAGGACCGCGGTGTCGTACCGGGCCCGGCGAATCGGCGCCTCCACGGGCTTCTCGGCCACCTGCTCCGTCGGCGGGGCCGCGGGCTCGACCTCTTCCTGCTTCACCGGCGGCACCTCGATGGGCGCCGGCGGCGGAATGTCGATCGGGGGGGCTTCCTCGGCCGGGATGCTGGCCGGCCCGGGCGGCGCTTCCGCCGGGGTCGGCTGGACCGCCGGCGGCTGCGCCGGCTGGGCCGCGACGACGGTCGAGATGAGGCCGCCCGCCAGCGCCGCGGCGGAAGCGACGCGCTTCAGGTGCTGCGAAGCGGGCAAGCGCGGCTTCACGGCTATTCCGGGGTCCACGCCTCGTAGTCGCCGGTGGCGCGCTGGCGCTCGCCGCCGCGGGCGAGGGAGCCCTTCGGTCGGTAGGCGTAGATGGTCCCCGACAGGTTCGGCCGGTGCTCCTTCTCCCAGCGCTTGCGCGGCAGGGGCGCCGTCGTCGGCGGCTCTTCGAAGGTGTGATGCAGCCAGCCGTGCCAGTCCGGCGGAACCTTGGACGCCTCGGCGTAGCCGTTGAACACCACCCAGCGCCGCTTGCGCTTGGGATCGTAGCTGTCCCGCGTGTCCTTGGCCTCGTAGTAGCGGTTGCCGAAATCGTCCTGCCCGACGAAGACGCCGCGCTTGGCGATCGTGAACCGGACGCCGGCGGTGGCGCCGTTCCACCAGGTGAAGATGGTCTTGAGGACGGACACTAAGACGCTCTTTGGGCTTGCGAATGCGCGCGGACTATAGGGGCGCCTCCCGGGGGCGTCCAGCACCCGACGCCGGCATCTTCCGAGTCGATATGTTGGGGATGACTGCCCTCTCGACCCCAACATCTATTGCCGTTGGCCGCTGGGCGGCCCTACCCTGCCCGCAGGGGAGTCGATGATGGGCGATCAAGCCTCGCGCGTGGGAATCGAAGGCCGCCTGCTCGAGCGGCCCCAAGGCGTCGTCGAGGTCGAGGCGCCGGCGCACTGGAGCAGCGCCCGGGTCGAGGCCTGGCTGGACTGGGCAGGCGGGCGTCCCGACCTGCCGGCGGCCATCGTCGATCAAGCGGCCGCCCTCACCGCCAATGCGCAGGCCGCGGGCCTGCTGAAGGATCTGCGCGCCCGCACCCATTTCCGCGAGGCGCTCACCGAGGCGATGCTGCTGGGCGCCGTCGCCCTGGCCCCCGCCCCCTCCGTCGCCCCTCTCGCGACCGCCGACGCCGGCGCTCCGGACTTCCTCCGCAGCGTGCAGGCGTTCGAGAGCCGGTTCCGCGCCGATCAGGCCGCGGAGGCCGCCGCCCGGCTGCTGGCGGCCCGGCTCCAGGCGGTGATGGACTCGATCCTGCGCTGCGAAGGCGACGCCGAGGCCTGCGCGGATCCGGCCCGGAACAGCAGCCTGGCCCGCGCCGCCGAGGCCGCCCGCGCGGCCGGCGCCGCGGACGCGATGATCCTGGAGGCCATCGCTCTCGCGGGCGCCGGCGAGAGCGCGTGGCCCGCCCCGCCCGAGGCCGAGCCGCCGACCGCCAAGGGGCTCGTCGTCCGCCTCGACGCCTTCGACGGACCCGCTGGGGCGGCGACGGCGCGAGCCGCCTGGACCACGGGTCACGTCCTGGTCGCCCGGACGCCCGCCGACACCGAGGCCCTGATGGCGCTCGCCGCAGCGCCGCGGGGGGGCGTCGACCTCATGGCGTTCTTCGGCGAGACCGGCTTCGACTGGGACGTCTTCGAGGGCGCGGTGCAGCTCGCCGCCACTGCGCTCGCCGCGAACGGCGGGTCCGGCCTCCTCGCGCTGGCGAACCTGGGGGACTGGCTGGCGGCGCAGGGATACGCCTACGACAGCGACGGGGGAAGGACCGCCGCCCGCCAGCTCTACGAACGGGCTCGCGCCGCGCTCGACGAGACCGGGCTCGGCGAGACCGGGCCGGCGTGCCGGCTGGCGGCGCTGAGCGATCCGGAGCTCGCGCTGCGACTGGGCGGCCCGCTCGACGCCGGGCCGTGGCTGGGGCCGATCACCGCGGCCGAGACGGCCGACGGCGAAGTCTTGCGGGTCCTCTCGGATGCGGCGCTGCGCGCGCTTGCGGCCACGAACGCGGACCGGGACGCGGTGGAGGCGGCCTGCCTGGGCCGCCGCAGCCTGACCGACGCGCCGGGCGTGAACCTCCAGTCCCTCGCCGCCTGCGGCTTCTCGGACCTTGAGATCGGCGCCGCCATCGCCGAGCTGCCCTTCGTGGGCCGGCTCGCCGAAGCGTTCGCGCCCGCCGTGCTCGGCGAAGGCTTCCTGCGGGACGTGCTCGGCGCGAGCCCCGAGCAGCTCGCCGACCCCGGCTTGGACGTGCTCGCCCTGGCCGGGTTCTCGTCCGAGGATGTCGCCGCCGCCGAGCGCCACGTCCTCGGGGGCGACGGCCTCGAGGGCGCGCCGGGCCTGACCGAGGCCCAGCAGGCGGTCTTCCGATCCCGCGACGAGACCGGTCCGGCGGCCGTCGCGGCCATGATGCAGGCCTTGCGCCCCGCCCTGGGCGTTCCGCCGGTGCTGGAGGTGGTCCTGCCGTGGCGGGCCACGCCGGGGGACGTGCTGGCGGCGATGGAGGCTGCGGAGGCGCCGGTGCGCGTGCGACGGGAGCCTGCGCCTGCGGACGCCGTGCTCGACCTGCCCGCCTTCGCCGACCTGCCCGATCGCCGCGGACCCGCGTCCGAGCCCGAGGAACGCATCGTCGAGCGTATCGTCGAGCGCGACCGGACTCGCCGCAAGCTGCCCGACCGCCGCAAGGGCTACATCCAGAAAGCCTCGGTCGGCGGCCACAAGGTCTACATCCACACCGGCGAGTATGACGACGGCGAGCTCGGCGAGATCTTCATCGACATGCACAAGGAAGGCGCGGCCTTCCGCTCGCTGATGAACAACTTCGCGATCGCGATCTCCATCGGCCTGCAGTACGGCGTGCCGCTGGACGAGTTCGTGGACGCCTTCGTCTTCACGCGCTTCGAGCCCGCCGGACCGGTTACGGGCAACGACTCGGTGAAGTCGGCCACGTCCATCCTCGACTACATCTTCCGTGAGCTCGGGATCAGCTACCTGGGCCGCGCGGACCTCGCCAGCGCCGACCCTGGCGAGCTGAACGCCGACGGACTGGGACGGGGCAAGGCCGACGACGACGGCGACCCGGGCCTGGGCCCCGAGGTCCCGCAGCCGGCGTCGCGCTTCATCTCGCGCGGATTCTCCCGCGGCTCGACCCCCGACAACCTCGTCTTCCTGCCCACCGCCAACCGGAACGCCGGCCCGGCGGCTCTGGAGGCGGCCGAAGTCTGCGCGGCCTGCGGCGACATCGCGGTCGTGCGCAAGGGCCAGGCGATGATCTGCGAGACCTGCGGCTCGCGGGCGGGCCGCGCCGAGGATCAGGCGCGCTAAGTCCCTCTAAGTTACCGCGATTTAAGTGGTGTTCGGCGTCCCGCCAGCGCAGAGGTGACGCCGGACTCCTGAGAGGATCGCCCCTGTGACGACGCGTTCCGCCCGCCTGCTCCTCGCCAGCGCCGCCTTCGCGGCCGCCGCCGCCGTGGCCGGCCAGGCCGCTGCGTTCGGCGACAAGGAGATCGCCCGCCAGACCTCGTTCGGCGGCTCGTGCGTGAAGTGCGAGCTGTCGGGCCGCAATCTGGCCGGCGCGCGGATCGTCGGGGCCAACTTCTCGGGCGCGGCGCTGGTGGGGGCCAACCTGCGGGAGGCCAAGTTCCAGGCCTCCAGCTTCGCGGGGGCCGACCTGTCGCGGGCCGACCTGAGCGACGCCGGAATGAGCGGCGCCAACTTCTCCGGCGCCAATCTCTCCAGCGCCCGGCTGCGGTCGACCGAAGCCCGCGGCGTGCACTTCGGCTCGGCGAACCTGACCCGCGCCGATCTCTCTGACGTGGAAGCCACGGGCGCCAACTTCAGCCGGGCCGTCATGACCAATGCGGTGCTGCGCGCCGCCGAGATCCGCGGCGGCCACTTCGGCTCGGCGAACCTCACCAACGCCATCCTGAACGACGTCGAGGCGGCGGGCGCGAACTTCAGCCGCGCCGTGCTGCGCGGCGCGAGCTTTCGCGCCGCCTCCCTCAAGGCGACCCACCTGAGCAAGGTTGACGCCACCGGCGCGAACTTCCAGGACGCCGACCTCGTCGCCGCCGATCTTTCAGGCGGCCGGTTCGACCGGGCGTCCTTCCGGGCGGCCGAGCTGAAGACCGCGAACCTCTCGGGGGCCACCTTCGACGGAGCGGACTTCCGCGACGCCGGCCTGCGGCGGACGGTGATTGCGGGGGCCGACCTGTCGCGCGCGCGAGGCCTGACCCAGGATCAGCTCGACGACGCCTGCGGCGATGCCCGCACCAAGCTTCCGCGCGGACTGGTCGCGAAGACCTGCCACGGGGTGCGCGTGATCGTCAGGCCGCGCACGCCGCCGCCGCCCGATCCGCCGGAGCCCCCGGCGCCGCCGGAGGCGCCCCGCTACTTCGTGGCGATCGGCGAGTAGCCGTAAGGCCCCCTAGCCTCAGGCCTTGATCGGCGGGGCCAGCCGGATGTGCAGCTCCTTGAGCTGCTTCTCGGAGACCTCGGACGGCGCGTTCATCAGCAGGTCCTGGCCCTGCTGGTTCAGCGGGAACGCGATGACCTCGCGGATGGCCGTCTCGCCGGCCAGCAGCATGACGATCCGGTCGATGCCGGGCGCCAGGCCGCCGTGCGGCGGCGCGCCGTGCCGGAACGCGTTCAGCATGCCGCCGAACTGCTCCTCGACCACCTCGGGGCCGTAGCCCGCGATCTCGAAGGCCTTGAGCATCACGTCCGGCCGATGGTTCCGGATCGCGCCCGAGCACAGCTCGTGGCCGTTGCAGACGATGTCGTACTGGTAGGCGACGATCTCGCCCGGCTCCTTGTTCAGGAGCGCGTCCAGCTCGCCCTGCGGCATCGAGAAGGGGTTGTGCGAGAAGTCGTACTTCTTCTCTTCGTCGCTCCACTCGAACATCGGGAAGTCGACGATCCAGCAGAACTCGAAGCGGCCTTCGTCGATCAGCTTCAGGTCCGTCCCGACCTTGGTCCGGGCCGCGCCGGCGAACTTGTAGAAGACCTTGGGGTCGCCCGCGACGAAGAACGCCGCATCGCCCTGCCCCAGGCCCAGCGCCTTCATCAGGCCGTCGGTCTTCTCGGGACCGAGGTTCTTGGCGATCGGCCCGCCCCAGCCGCCCTGGTCGTCGGACCAGAAGATGTAGCCGAGACCCGGCTGGCCCTCGCCCTGCGCCCAGCTGTTCATGCGGTCGCAGAAGGCGCGGCTGCCGCCCTTCGGGCCGGGGATCGCCCAGACGGCGTTCTTGGCGTCCTCGAGGATCCGCGCGAACAGGCCGAAGCCGCCGCCGCGGAAGTGCTCGGAGACGTCCTGCATCTCGATCGGGTTGCGCAGGTCGGGCTTGTCCGAGCCGTACTTGGCGATCGCCTCGCGATAGGGGATGCGCGGGAACGGGTACGGGGTGACCGGCTTGCCCTCGCCGAACTCGGTGAAGACGCCGTGCATCACCGGCTCGATGGCCGCGAAGACGTCGTCCTGGGTGACGAAGCTCATCTCCACGTCGAGCTGATAGAACTCGAGGCTGCGGTCGGCCCGCAGGTCCTCGTCGCGGAAGCAGGGCGCGATCTGGAAGTAGCGGTCGAAGCCCGAGACCATCAGCAGCTGCTTGAACTGCTGGGGCGCCTGGGGCAGCGCGTAGAACTTGGTCGGGTGCAGGCGCGAGGGCACGAGGAAGTCGCGCGCGCCCTCGGGCGAGCTCGCCGTCAGGATCGGCGTCTGGAACTCCAGGAAGCCCTGGTCGATCATCCGGCGGCGGATCGACTGGATCACCTGGCTGCGCAGCACGATGTTCCGGTGCAGCGTCTCGCGGCGCAGGTCGAGGTAGCGGTACTTCAGCCGGATGTCCTCGGGGTACTCCGGCTCGCCGAAGACCGGCAGCGGCAGCTCGGCGGCTTCCGACAGCACCTCAACCTGACGGACCACGACCTCGATCTCGCCGGTCGGCAGGTTGGGGTTCACCGTTTCGGCCGAGCGGGCCACCACCTCGCCGTCCACGCGGATCACGCTCTCGGCGCGGACGTGCTCGACGAGGTCGAATCCCGGCGTCGATGGGCTCACCACGAGCTGGGTCAGCCCGTAGTGGTCGCGCAGGTCGATGAAGATCAGGCCGCCGTGGTCGCGCTTGCGGTGGACCCAGCCCGAGAGGCGGACCTTCGAGCCCGTGTCGGAAGCGCGGAGTTGGCCGCAGGTGTGGGTGCGGTAGAGGTGCATGAAAAGCTGCGGAAATCGGCTGTTTTGCGAGGCGCGGAAGGGCGCATGCGCATCCCGGCTTGTCAAGCACGGCTGAGGTCCCGGGGGCGCTTGACTACCCCGGCCGAGCGCCCTCAACTCGCGCCGCAAAGTTCGGGGGAGCCTGAGTGCCACACATCCTCAAGGCCGCGGTCGCGGCCAGCCTGGCGGCGAGCCTCGCCGCCTGCGCCACCACGCCCGACGAGGGCGCCAAGCCCGCGCCGGCCGCCAAGTCGGCGCTGCCGAAGGGCCTGGAGGCCCGCGGCGACGTCTTCGCCAGCACCTACCAGCCCCTGCCCGGCCGCCCGACGGCCATCGTGGGCGGGACGGTCCTCACGGCCACCGGCCAGCGGATCGAGAACGGCATGGTGCTGATCCGCGACGGCCGCATCGAGCGTGTCGGCCCGGCCGCCGAGCCGCCGGCCGGCTACGAGGTGGTCGACGCCCGCGGCCGCTGGGTGACGCCCGGCGTGATCGACGCCCACTCGCACATGGGCGTCTACCCTTCTCCCGGCGTGCAGGCGCACTCGGACGGCAACGAGATCACCGACCCCAACACCGCCCAGGTGTGGGCCGAGCACTCGGTCTGGCCGCAGGACCCCAACTTCAACCTGGCGCGCGCCGGCGGCGTGACGACGGTCCACATCCTGCCCGGCTCGGCGAACCTTTTCGGCGGGCGCGGCGTCACCCTGCGCAACGTGCCGGCCCGCACGACCCAGGCGATGAAGTTCCCCGGGGCGCCCTACACGCTGAAGATGGCGTGCGGCGAGAACCCCAAGCGTGTCTATGGCGGCCGCAACCGCTCGCCCTCCACGCGGATGGGCAACGTCGCCGGCTACCGCGCCGCCTGGATCAACGCCGCCGACTACGGCCGCAAGTGGGACGCCTACCGCCGCAAGAGCGAGGACGGCGAGAAGGCCGATCCGCCGAAGCGCGACCTGCAGCTCGACACCCTGCTGGGCGTGTTGAAGGGCGACATCCTCGTCCAGAACCACTGCTATCGGGCCGACGAGATGGCCCAGATGATCGATGTGGCCGACGAGTTCGGCTACCGCATCACCTCGTTCCACCACACCACCGAGGGCTACAAGATCGCCGACGTGCTGGCCAAGCGCGACATCTGCGCCGCCACCTGGGCGAACTGGTGGGGCGGCAAGCTGGAGCAGTTCGACGGCATCGAGGCCAACGCCGCGCTCGTCCACGCCGCCGGCGGCTGCGCGATCATCCATTCGGACGATCCCGACCTCATCCAGCGACTGAACCAGGAGGCCGCCGAGGCCCTGGCCGCCGGCCGCGACGCCGGCCTGCAGATCAGCGAGGCCGAGGCCATCGGCTGGATCACCGCCAACCCCGCCAAGGCGCTGGGCGTCCTGAAGGAGACCGGCACCCTGGAGCCCGGCAAGCGGGCCGACGTGGTCCTCTGGGACAAGAACCCCTTCTCGGTCTACGCCCGCGCCGAGCGCGTGTGGATCGACGGCGGCGTCGCCTACGACCGCCACGACCCGGCCTTCCAGGCCAAGTCGGACTTCGAGATCGGCCTGGGAGGCCTGCGATGAGACGCCCGCTCGCCGCGCTCGCGGCCCTCTGCTCGCTCGCGGTCGCGGGGACCGCCGCGGCCGCCACCATCGCCGTCACCAATGCCCGGGTGCTGACCGCAGGCCCGGCCGGCGAGATCGCCAGCGGCACGGTCCTCGTCCGCGACGGCAAGATCGTCGCCGTCGGCCCATCGGTCGCCGTGCCCGCCGGCGCCCAGGTCGTCGACGCCAAGGGCGGCGTCGTCACCCCCGGCTTCGTGGCCGCCAACAGCATCCTGGGCGCCGTCGAGATCGGCATGCTCGGCACCGACGCCGCCGTCGACAACCCCGAACTGTCGGCCGCCTTCGACATCTCGTACGCCCTGAACCCCGACTCGTTCGTGATCCCGGTCGCCCGGCTGGGCGGGATCACCAGCGCGATCGTCACGCCCCGGCCGGGCCGCGGCGGTGGCGGCGACGACGGCCACAGCCACGACGGGGCCGAGGACCTGACCGCCGGCGGCGGCGCCTCGGAGCACACCCACGGCCTGTTCTCGGGCCAGGCGGCGGTGATCCAGCTGGCGCAGGGCCAGGACCCGCTGGTCAAGGCCAAGGTCGCCATGGTCGCCCCCTTCGGCGCCCGCGGCGCGGCGCTGTCGGGCGGGGCCCGCGGCGCCCAGATCGTCCTTCTCAAGACCGTGCTGCAGGATGTCCGCGCCTACGCCCGCAACAAGGCCGCCTACGAGCGCGCCGGCTACCGCGACCTGGCGCTCAGCCGGGCCGACCTGGAGGCGCTGATCCCGGTGGTCGAGGGCCGCCTGCCGCTGCTGGCCGTGGCCAACCGCGCCTCCGACATCCGCGCCGTCCTGCGCCTGGCCCGCGAGGAGAACCTGAAGGTCATCCTCTCGGGGGCGACCGAGGGCTGGCGCGTGGCCGACGAGATCGCCGCGGCCGGCGTTCCCGTCATCCTCAACCCGATCCAGAACCGGCCCGCCAGCTTCGAGAGCCTGGGCGCCAGCCTGGAGAACGCCGCCCGCCTTCACGCGGCGGGCGTGACCGTCGTCCTGGAGGGCCAGGGCGGCGCCCACCGGGCCCACGAGACCCGCTACAACGCCGGCAACGCGGTGGCCCATGGCCTGCCGTTCGACGCCGCCCTCAAGGCCGTCACGATCAACCCGGCCCGCGTCTTCGGCGTGGCGAACCGGGTCGGCTCGCTGGAGCCCGGCAAGGACGCCGACCTCGTGCTGTGGTCGGGCGACCCCTTCGAGCCCCTGTCGCGGCCCCAGCTGATCCTGGTCCGCGGCCAGGCCCAGCCCCTGACCTCGCGCCAGTTCGAGCTGCGCGACCGGTACAAGGACCTCGCCCGGCCCTACCCTCCGGGCTACGCGAAGTAGGCCGCTTCCCTCCCCCTCGTGGGGAGGGAAGTCTATCTCTCCGGGTTCACGAGCGCCTGGTAGGTGAGCGTGCGGGCCATGGCGCCGAGATCGTCGCCGCCCGAGCCGCCGAAGCGCTGGATCATGCCCACGAACACCACGTCGTTGGTCGGATCGACCCAGAACCAGGTGCCGGCCGCGCCGCCCCAGCTCATCGAGCCCTTGCCCTCCAGCGTGCCGGCCGCGCGCGGCTCGTTCACCACCATGAAGTCCAGGCCGAAGCCCACCGCCTCGTTGAAGCGCGCGCCGGTCGTGCCGTTGGACGAGACCAGCACCTCCTTCGGGATCATGTTGGTGCCCATCATCTCGACCGAGGCCGGCGAGAGGATGCGCACGCCGTCCAGCTCGCCCTTGTTCGCGATCATCTGGGCGAAGCGGGCGTAGTCCATGGTGGTGGAGACGAGGCCGCCGCCGCCCGAATCCCACGGGGGCGGCTCGAGGTAGGTGGGCAGGTCGCCGCCGAACAGCGCCTTGGCCTCCTCGATCCTGCCGGTCTCCTTGTTCCCCACGTAGACGGCGGCCAGGCGGCCCGCCTTCTCGGCCGGAACGTGGAAGGCCGTGTCGGGCATCCGCAGCGGGCGGAAGATCCGCTCGGCCATGAAGTCGCCCAGCCGCTGGCCGGTCAGCTTCTCGACGATGTAGCCCTGGATGTCGACCGAGCTGGAGTAGCGCCACTGGGTCCCCGGCTGGAAGGCCAGCGGGATCTGGGCGGTGCGCTGGATCATCTCGTGCGTCGAGGACGCCGAGAGCACCTGCTTCTCGCGGTAGAGCTTGTCCACCGGATGCTCTTCGGCCAGGCCGTACCCGAAGCCGGCGGTATGGGCCATCACCTCGCGCATGGTGGGCGGGCGGCCTAGGTCCTCCAGGATCGGCTGGCCGTTCCCGTCCACGCCCTTCAGCACCTTCAGGTCCTTGAACTCGGGGACGTAGCGGGTGACCGGGTCGTCCAGGCGCCAGCGGCCCTCCTCGAACAGGATCATCATCGCCACGCCCGTGACCGGCTTGGTCATGGAGTAGATGCGGAAGATGGTGTCGGGGGTCATCGGCTCGCCCGTGGCGAGGCTCTTCTTCCCGTAGGTCTTGAACGAGACCACCTTGCCGTGGCGGGCGAGGAAGGTGGTCATGCCGGCCACCCGGCCGCTCTCCACGACCTTCGCCATGTAGGCGTCGAGCCGGGCCAGCCGGGCGGAATCGAAGCCGACGGCCTCGGGCGCGACGGCCTGGGACAGCTCCAGGGCGGCCGGCGCCTTCTTCGGCGCGGCCCAGGTCCCATGGGCGGGCGCCAGGACCAGGGCCACCGCGGTCATCGCCCCCACCATTCTGGCCGCCGCAGAGTTTCGGTTCACGTGCATCGGATCTTTCCCCCCATACTCATCGTTCGAGCGGCACCTTAGGCGCGGGGGGCCCGCCGGCAAAGCGCGGGGGCGTTTCAGGAGCGCAACGCGGCGGGCTAACCTCGCGCCCATGAAGCGACTCCTGATCGTCTGGCACTCGCGCACGGGGACGGCGCAGGCCATGGCCGCCGCCGCCGAGGAGGCCGCCCGGGCCGAGGCGGGCGTCGATGTGCGCCGGCTGCGGGCGGCGGAGGCTGAGGCGGCGCACCTGCTGGACGCCGACGGCTATCTCTTCGCCGCGCCCGAGAACCTCGCGGCCCTGTCGGGCGAGATGAAGGAATTTCTCGACCGGACCTACTATCCCTGCCTCGAGCGGCTGAACGGGCGGCCCTACGCGGCCCTGATCGCCGCCGGCAGCGACGGCGACGGCGCCGCGCGGCAGCTCGCCCGCATCTGCACCGGCTGGCGGCTGAAGGCCGTGGCCGAGCCCTACATCCTCAACATGCGCGCCCAGACCCCCGAGGCGATCCTGGCGCAGAAACACCCGACCGAAGCCGACCTCGCCCCCGCGCGCGAGCGCGGCGCGGGCCTGGCGGCGGGGCTGGCGATGGGGGTGTTCTAGGGGGGTCTCCCTGCCCCACGACCGCACCCTCCTCCCCCGTCGGGGGAGGAGGACCATGCGCAGCATGGTGGTGGGGGCCTGCCGGAAGCTCGGCGGATGGGGCCGGCCCCCTCCACCGCTTCGCGTCCCCCTCCCCCGCTTTCGCGGGGGAGGTTCGCGCGCGGCTCGGCTAGCCGAACAGGAAGTCGCCCTGGGCGAGGCCGCGGGTGCTGCCGACCAGGATGATGAGGTCGGCGTCGCCGTCGAGGTCGACGGTGATGGCGGTGGCGGTCCAGCTGACGTCGGCGAAGGTGACGTCCTCCAGGCCCGAGAGGTCGATCAGCTCGCCCTTCTGGTAGTCGGCGATGGTCTCGGTCCCGGCCTCGGTGAAGACGAAGACGTCCTTGCCCGTGCCGCCGATCAGGACGTCGTCGCCCTCGCCGCCGTGCAGGGTGTCGGTCCCGGTGCCGCCCTCGAGGGTGTCGGCGCCCTCGCCGCCCCGCAGGTCGTCCTGGCCCGTCTCGCCCATCAGCCGGTCGTCGCCGGCGCGGCCGATGAGGGTGTCGTCGCCGGTCCCGCCCTTGAGCAGGTTGCCGACGGCGTTGCCCATCAGGGCGTCGTCGCCCTGGCCGCCGGTGGCGTTCTCGATCACCACGCCGCCGGCGATGGTGAAACCGCCGAACACGCCGTTCACGAACGAGACGACCCCGCCGCCGGTGGGCGTGTAGTCGAGCGTGGCGGCCAGGAGGTCGATGTGGGCGTCGCGGCCGCCGCTGTAGGCGATCGTGTCGGTCCCGCCGGTGTCCCAGATGGTCTGGTAGTACGACCAGCGCTGCAGGGACTCGATCTGGTAGACGTCGTCGCCCGCGTTGTGGGCGTGGACGCCGTAGCGGGCCTGCAGGACGGCGATGTCGAAGGCGCCCAGGGTGCCCGACCAGCCCGAGCCCCAGGTCTTGGACGAGAACTCCAGCGTGCCGTCCGGGTGGGTCTGCCAGCCGTCGTTGTAGGACATGACGGTGTAGACGCCCTGGTTCAGGTCGTAGATGCCGAGCGAGCTGGAGTCGGAGACGCCCAGCATGATCTCGGAGCCGCCGCCGTTGTCGTGCGGGTGGGCGACGCCGTGGGCGTGACCGAACTCGTGCAGGACGACGCCGAACGAGAAGCCGCCGGGCTGGAGGCTGGCCGGGGCGGTGAAGCCGCCGCTGATCAGGTTGAAGATGCCGAGGCCCTGCAGGTCGCCCAGGCCCGGATCCTGCGGATAGAACTTGGCCCCGAAGTCCTGGTTGACGGTGGTCACCAGGCGGAAGGTCGCCTGCTCGATGTCGTCGGTGCGGACGTAGTTTATGCCGGTGATGGGGGTGTATTCCTGCAGGGCGCGCATGACGCCCTCGATCTGGAAGTCCTCCCAGCCGTAGGTGGTGATCGGGGTGACCCCGTCTGACTCCACCTCGCCGAAGCCGCCCTCCTCGGCCGCCGCGAAGTAGACGTAGGCGGTGGGCACGCCGTCGACCATGACGGTAGGGATGTTGTTCGCCGAGTCCCAGTTGAGGGATTCCAGCGGGTCGTAGTCGGTGGGGTCGGCGGCGGCGATGTCGAGGGTGTAGCCGCCGGTCATGGCCGCCTCGTAGCCCTCGACGCGCAGGTAGTAGGTCCCGTCCTCCTCGGGCATGAAGCCGAGGCCGGTCTCGTAGTTGACCGCCGCGCCGATCTGCACGCCGTCGGCGTCGTAGAGGCGCAGGATGCCGATGTTCTCGCCGGGCAGATAGGCAGGGTACTCGCCCGAACCGGCGATGCCGCCGGCGTAGGTGAAGGTGTAGAACTGCCCGCCGGTCAGCTCGACGCGGTACATGTCGCGGTCTCCGGGGGCGTCGAGGTGGCCGTAGGTGGTCCCGACCGTCGCCTCGAAGGCGCCGCCCAGGGTGGCGGGGGCGTCGGTGGCCGGGTTCGAGACCCAGACGTCCAGGGTGTAGCCGCCGGCGTCGCGGTAGTCCGGGTAGCCGGGGGCGCCGGGATCGAGGTGGTACCAGGAACTGGGCGCGACCAGGTACGTGCCGGTCGCCGTCGGCGTGAAGGTGATCATGGACGAGCGGCCGAAGCCGCCGTCGTCGTCGGCCGCGATGACATTGCCGCCGGAGTCGGCCAGCAGCAGGTACGGGTCCTCCATGCCGCCGGCCGCGGCGGGGCGCTGGGCGAAGGTGTAGGTCACCCCCGCCTGCAGGGTGAAGCCGTAGACGTCGAGCACCTCGGTCGAGAAGGAGTCGAGGAAGCGGATCGGCGGCTGGCCGTCGGCGGCCGGCAGGGCCGCGCCGATCGGGGTGAAGCCGCTCAGGCTGGGATGCAGGGGGGAAGACGTGTCAGGGCTGCCGCCGGACGGACGGAAGTCTTCCATCGTTGCTGGGCGCATGTGATTTCCCTATGAACAGGTTTCTTATCGGCCAAGATTTGCCTTGATTGCATAGGCATCATGGTTTCAGCGGTCCAGCAACAGGATTCGCAAAGACGCACCAAGTACATCTTTTGACATTTACTTAGGAGATGGGTGTGAGACGTACGCCACGGACTGCAGCGTTCATACTGCCCGTCGCGGTGCTGACGATGGCCTGGACGACCCCGCCCGGAACGGCCCAGCATGCAACCATAGATAGTCCTCCGCCAAGGGCGCACGCCGATGACAAAGTCGTGAGCGACGTAGCGAAAGGTCCGGCCGCGAGGTTCCCCACCCTCGACGCCTACCTCGCCTGGCTGGAGCAGCGAGCGAAGCTGGGCGGGTCGTGGTACCGCGAGGTCCGGCCGGGACTCTTCGAGCTGCAGGACGGCCATTTCCGGCCCGAGGGGGGCGATACCCGCCCGGACAAATCCAGGCGCACCTTCACCCGCCGGGAGCTGGCCGAGCGGTTCGGCTTCAAGGAGTAGCGGCGGCCTCAGTCGACGCCGTCGTCGCCCGGATCGGGGTCGCGGTCGCAGGCCGGCGGAGGATGCGGCCGGTCGGGCGGCTCGGCGGCGCCCGCCTCGGGGTCCGGAGGCCGGTCCTGCCCCCCGCGCCGCCTGACCCACGCCGAATAGGCGCCCCGCCTGCGGTTGCCGCTCGCCATCGTCCCCCCGCGCCGCGACTCTGCCTCGAGGATTGGGCGGCCCGGCCGCGCCGTCTGTCAGGTTCCCGACAGAGACCCGGCGCCCCGCCGGCGCCTGAAAAGCGCCCGACTCTCAAGGCCCGGTTGAGTCCGCAGGAAGAGGGTCCGCCGATGCCGAACGTCGTCTTCATCAGCCCCAAGGGCGGCGCCGGGAAGACCACCGCGGCGGTGGCGCTGGCGTTGGGGCTCGTCGAGCGCGGCCAGCGGGTGGCGATGATCGACGCCGACCCCAACAAGCCGCTGGTGCGCTGGGCCGAGCTGCCGAACCGCTGCGAGGGGATCAGCGTGCACCCGGCGCCGACCGTGCCCGACATCCGCGACGCCGCCCGCGAGGCCCAGCGGCGCGCGCCAGACTGGATCCTCCTGGACACCGAGGGGACCGAGCGCGGGGCGGTGGTGCTGGCGGCGCTGCGGCCCGACCTGGTGCTGACCCCGCTGGCCGGCTCGCAGCTGGACCTGGCCGAGGCGATCAAGGCGGCCGAGATGGTGCGCGCGTTCGGCCGGCGCGGCGGGCGCGAGGTCCCCCACCGGGCGCTGCTGACGCGCGTGCCGGCGGCGATCAAGCCGAAGATGCTGAGGAGCGTGGTCGAGCAGCTGCGCGCCGCGGGCGTGAAGATCCTGCCGACGCCGCTGCTGGAGAAGGAGGCGTTCCGGGCGCTGTTCCACATCGGCGCCGGGTTCGAGGCGCTGGAGATGAACGGCGTGTTCGGCGCGGCGGCGGCGCGGCAGAACACCGCGGCCTATGTGGCGGACGTGACGGCGCTGGTCGGCCCGGCCGAGCCCGGAGCGCGCGCGCCGGCCGCCGAGGCCCGGGCGTTCTAGGAGGGCGCCCTAGGCTGGCGCCCTAGACTCCGGGCTCCCGCCGGGCGCCCGGCAGGGGCCGCAGGCGGATCTTGTCGATGCGGCGGGCGTCCATCTGCAGCACCTCGGCCTCGAAGCGGCCGATGCGCACGACCTCGCCCGGCTCGGGCAGGCGCTCGAGCCGGTCCAGCACCAGGCCCGCGACGGTGTGGTACGAGCCGGCCTCGAAGTCGGTCTCCAGCGCCTCGTTGAGCTCGACGATGTCGACCCGGCCGTCCACCAGGAACGAGCCGTCCGGCAGGGCGGCGATGGCCGCGGCGGGACTGTCGTGCTCCTCGGGCAGGTCGCCGGCGATCATCTCCAGGAGGTCGGTGGGGGTGAGGATGCCCTCCAGCCCGCCGAACTCGTCGACCACGAAGGCCATGTGGTTCTTGGACGCCTTGAACTGCTCCAGCGCCCGCAGCATCGAGGTGGTCTCGGGGATGTAGAGCGGCTCCTGGGCCAGGGCCGACAGGTCGAGCGGCCCGCCGGCCAGCAGGGCGTCGGCCACGTCGCGCTTGTGCACCACGCCCAGCGGGCTGTCGAAGTCCTGGCCCTTGACCAGCACGAACCGCGAATAGGGGCAGGCCCGCACCTCCTCGCGCAGGGCCGCCGCGTCGGCTTCGGCCGAGACCCAGTAGACGTCCATCCGCGGCGTCATGGCCACCCGCACCGGCCGGTCCCCCAGGCGCATGACCTCGTGCATCATGGCCTCCTCCTGGGGCTCGATGACGCCGGCGCCCGTGCCCTCGGCGAGGACCGACTCCACCTCCTCCTGGGTCACGGCGGTGCCGTCGCGGTCGCGCACGCGCAGCAGGCCCAGCACCGTGGCGGTGGAGAAGGTCAGCAGGGTCACGAACGGCCCCATCGCCTTGGCCATCACCGCCAGCGGGCGCGCCACGATGGCGGCGATGGCCTCGGGATGGATCAGCGCCAGGCGCTTGGGCACCAGCTCGCCCAGGATCAGCGAGAAGTAGGTCAGCAGCACGACGACCACGCCGGTGGCGATCTGCTCGGACCAGGGGGCCAGCCAGGCGATCGTCTCCAGCCGCGTGTCCAGCTCGCCGGCGATGGTGGCCTGGCCGAAGGCGCCGGCCAGGATGCCGATCAGGGTGATGCCGACCTGCACGGCCGACAGGAAGCGCGTGGGCTCCTCGGCGAGCCGCAGGGCGGCCCGCGCCCCGCGGTCGCCGCGCTCGGCTCGGCCCTGCAGGCGCGCGCGTCGGGAGGAGACGACGGCCAGCTCGGACATGGCGAACAGGCCGTTGAGGAGGATCAGCAGGAAGACGACGGTGGTCGCAAGGAGCAGCATGGTCCGGACAGGATGGCGAGGCGAAAGCGCCCCGCCACAAGCCTAGCGCCCCCCGCGCCCGGACGCGACGCCGTTCGTCGCGCCTACGCCTTCGGCCGAAAGCGCTTGGTGGCGGGGAAGCCCTTGGGCGCGAGCTTGCCGGCGCCGGCCCGGCGGCCGGCCCATTCCTGCCAGCCGTCCCAGGCGCGGGTGCGGCCGGCGGCGTCGATCCAGGCGGCGCCCTCGGCGGCGTTGAACACCAGGGCGTCGCGCAGGCCGCCCTCGCGGTAGCTCTGCAGCTTCACGCCCTTGCCGCGCGGCATCTCGGGCAGCTCGGCGAGCGGGAAGACGAGGATCTTGCCGTTGTCGCCGACGACGGCGATCTGGTCGCCCGTGACCGGCAGGCAGACGGCGGCCCCCTCGCCCTTCTTCGCCGGATCGCCGGCGTTCAGCACCTGCTTGCCCGCGCGGCGGAAGGCGATGGCCTCCTCCTCGGGCAGGATGAAGCCGTAGCCCTGCTTGCTGGCCAGCAGCCGCTTGGCCCCCGGCTTGTGCGGGAAGACGTCGACGATGCCGACCTTGTCGTCGAGGTCGATCATCAGGCGCAGCGGCTCGCCGTGGCCGCGGGCGCCCGGCAGCTTGTCGCAGCCGAGGGTGAAGAAGCGGCCGTCCGAGGCGAAGATCAGCAGCTTGTCGGTGGTCTCGGCCGGGACCAGGAACTGCAGCTTGTCGCCCTCCTTGAACTTCAGCTCGGAGGGGTCCTCGATGCGGCCCTTGGCGGCGCGGATCCAGCCGCGCTCGGAGAGGATGATGGTGATCGGCTCGCGCACGATCATCGCCTCGATGGCGGCCTCGGCGTCAACCTGCGGGGCCTCGCCGAACGTCGAGCGGCGGTCGTTGAGCTTGCCCAGCTCGGCCTTCACGTGCCGCAGCCCCTCGCCCACCAGCTTCCACTGGGCCGCGTCGGAGGCCAGCATCTTCAGGATCCCGTCGCGCTCCTCGGCGAGCTCGGCGTGCTCGCGGCGGATCTCCATCTCCTCCAGCTTGGCGAGCTGGCGCAGGCGGGTGTTGAGGATGGCGTCGGCCTGGATCTCGCTGAGCGAGAAGGTCTCGATCAGCTTCTCCTTCGGCTTGTCCTCGTAGCGGACGATGCGGATCACCTCGTCGAGGTTGAGGTAGGCGATCATCAGGCCGTCGAGGATGTGGAGCCGGGCCTCGATCTTCTCCAGCCGGTGGCGGGCCCGGCGGACGAGCACCTCGCGGCGGTGGTCGAGGAACGCCTTCAGCGCCTGGCGCAGGTTCATCACGCCCGGCGTGCCGCGCGCGTCCAGGACGTTGAGGTTCACCGAGAACCGGGTCTCGAGGTCGGAGAGCTTGAACAGGCTCTCCATCAGCACCTCGGCCTCGACGTTGCGGCTCTTGGGCTCGAGGACGAGGCGCACGTCCTCGGCGGACTCGTCGCGCACGTCGCCCAGCAGCGGGGCCTTCTTGGCCTCGATCAGCTCGGCCAGCTTCTCGACCAGGTCGGCCTTCTTCACCTGGTAGGGGATCTCGGTGACGACGATCTGGTAGGTCCCCTTGCCGAGGTCCTCCTTCGTCCAGCGAGCCCGGACCCGCACGCCGCCGCGGCCGGTGGCGTAGGTTTCGGCCAGCGATTGCCGCGGCTCGACGATGACGCCGCCGGTCGGGAAGTCGGGGCCCTGGACGTGGGTCATCAGGGCCTCGGTGGAGGCCTCGGGATTCTCCAGCAGGAGCAGGCAGGCGTCGATCAGCTCGCCGGCGTTGTGCGGCGGGATTGAGGTGGCCATGCCGACGGCGATGCCGGTCGAGCCGTTCGCCAGGAGGTTCGGGAAGCCGGCCGGCAGGACCACCGGCTCGTCGTCGGAGCCGTCGTAGGTGGGCTTGAAGTCGACCGCGTCCTCTTCGATGCCGTCCAGCAGCAGGGTCGCGGCCGCCGTGAGCTTGGCCTCGGTGTAGCGCATGGCCGCGGCGTTATCGCCGTCGATGTTGCCGAAGTTGCCCTGGCCGTCGACCAGCGGATAGCGCTGGGCGAACGACTGGGCCATGCGCACGAGGGTGTCGTAGATCGCCTGGTCGCCGTGCGGGTGGTAGCCGCCCATCACCTCGCCGACCACCTTGGCGCACTTGCGCGCGGCGTTCTCGGGGTTCAGCCGCATCTCGCGCATGGCGTAGAGCACGCGGCGCTGCACGGGCTTGAGGCCGTCGCGCACGTCGGGCAGCGCCCGGTCGGTGATGACGGACAGGGCGTAGGCGAGGTAGCGGCGCGACAGGGCCTCGGACAGCGGCTCGTCGATGATCCGGTCGGGCTCGGCCCCGCCGGGCGGTGCGGTGTGGACGGTCATGGGCGTCTCTTAGCAAGGCGCGGGATTCGGGGCGACGTCGCAGCGCGCCGCAGGCGCGGGTTCGTGGACCGCCTAGAACGGCAGCGGGGCGAGGTCGGGGTCGGCCCAGGCGCGGCGGGCCTCGGGGCTGAACAGGCGCTCGCGGGACCAGTGCGCCAGCGGCCAGTCCGAGCGGCCGAGGGGGCCCGCCAGCAGCTCGGCCAGGATCGCCGAGAGGCTGGCGTGCGGCCGGGCCGCCAGGTGCGCCTGGGCGGCGCGAAGGGAGGCCAGGGTTATGGTCTCGTGGTAGCCGGCGGTGTCGGTGTTCTCGCCCCCGGTGGCCTCGTTGTAGGCGCGGATCAGGCCCGGCATCTCGGCGAAGGCGTCGCGCCCCGGGCGGGTGAGCAGCCACAGCGCCGCCGCCCAGTGGGCGGCGTGGGTCCATTCGGCCTTCGGCAGGGCCCGGGCGGCCATGCCCTCGCCGATGCGGGCGATGTCGTCGTCGGTGTAGGTCGTCGTCATGTCGAGCGTCCTGAAGGCTCGGCGAAGGCCATGAAAAAACCCCGCCGGAGCGGGGTTTGCGGGGTCGGTTCGTGAAGCCGGAAGCGTCAGGGACAGACAGGCGCAAACACCGCCGCGGGGCGGAGCTGTTGCTGCTGGATCCGGTTGAGCTTCGTCGTCACGGCCGCGCAGATAACGGCGTTCTCGACTGGAGGCAAGCCCCTGCGGTCAGCGCATATGGGTCCCGGTCTTCGCCTCCGGCGAAACCGGGATGACAAGTCGAGGGAAACTACAGCCGTCCCGCTTCGGAGAGGCGGTCGAGGAGCCAGAGGCGCGCGGGCGGCAGGGGCCGGTTCAAGGGGCCGAAGATGAAGGCCTCCAGGAAGTGGCCGGTGAGCGCCAGGCCGGCGGCGACGTCGCCGGCGCGCAGGCCGCCCTGGGCCGAGAGCAGGAATGGCGGCAGCGCCAGCAGGCGGTCCTTGTAGGGCTCGCCCGCCTGGCGGCTGACGGCGCGGCCGGTGCGCGGGCTGACCCAGACGAGATCGTCGGTGATCCCGGTGGCGGCGCACTTTGAGAGGTCGAGGCCGAAGCCCAGGTCCTGCAGCAGCCCCGCCTCGAAGCGGACGAAGACCGCGGGCCAGACGTCCGGATGGGTCAGCGCGCCGGTCAGCGCCTCGAAGGCTAGGAAGGCGCCCGGATGCGGCTCGCGCTCGGGCAGCGCGCCCGCGGCGACCGCGGCGGCGGCCGAAAGGCCCGACAGCGCCAGGGGATCGTCGAACAGGGCCGCCGGCCCCTCCCCAACCGGCTCGATGGCGGCCGAACCGAGCTGGTCCGAGACCCGCGCGCGGTAGCGGGCGATCACCCGCGCGCCCGGCTGCAGGAAGGGCCGCACCTTGCGCGAGGCGCCGCCGGCCACGTGGGCGGCGTACCTGCCGTGGGCCGAGGTGAGCAGCTCGACGATGGCGCCCGTCTCGCCGTGGGCGCGGGCGGCCAGCACGAAGGCGTCGTCCTCGAATTCCATCAGCGGGCCGCGGCCGCTTCGATGAGCGGCCGCCACGACGGTTCGACCGGCAGGCCGAACACCTCGCGCAGGACCCGTTCGATCCCGCCGGCGTCCAGGATCTCGTGGGCCGTCTCGCCCCCGCGCGGCCGGACGGTGAAGCGGTTGAACAGCAGCCCGTAACGCGCCTCGGGCGTCGTGCGGGCGGCCAGGAGGTTGTGGCGGAAATGGCTGGTCGGATGGGTGGAGGTGAACCAGTTGGCCATCTCGTAGTCGCGCGGGACGCAGGGGCTGGGCCCGATGTCGTAGGCCGGGACCCAGCCGGCCTCTCGCAGCACCTCCAGACGCAGGTCCTCGACCACCGGCGCCAGGCGGTAGCGGTCGTGGTCGGTCGCCTGTTCGACGCCGGCCTCGTAGCGGAGCGGCGCCGTCAGCACGCAGCCGCCGAAGCCCACGTCCACCAGCCAGGGCTCGCCCTCGGCCAGCACCTTCAGGACCATGTGGGTGCGCGGCTGGTCCGGCGCGCCCGGCGGCATGTTCCAGCGGACGCGGGCCGCGAGGCCCTCCACCTCGTAGCCGAGGGCCGCCAGGACCCGCCGGAAGAGGCCGTTGTGCTCGAAGCAGTAGCCGCCCCGGCGGGCGTGGATCAGCTTGGCGTCCACGGCCTGGGGCGAGATGTCGATCCCGCGGTCCAGCAGGCAGTCGACAGCCTCGAACGGGATAGCCGCGGGATGCAGGGCGTGCAGCTCGCGCAGGGTCTGAAGCGTCGGCTCGCGAGAGCCGGCGTAGCCGATGCGGGCGAAGTAGGCGTCGAGGTCGACCATCTGGTGAGAGCTAGGCTCTCACACGTCGTAGTCCAGGCCCAGCGGGCCGTAGAACTCGCGCTTGTCGGCCCAGCGCTCGTCCACGGCCACGTGCAGGAAGAGGTGCACGGGGCGGTCGAGAATGGCGGTCAGCTCCTCGCGGGCCTTCTGGCCGATCCACTTCAGGGTCTGGCCGCCCTTGCCCAGGACGATGGGCCGCTGGCCCTCGCGCTCGACGAAGATGGTCTGCTCGATGCGCACGCCGCCGTCGCCGTCGGGGGGCGCGGGCCTCTCCTCGAACTTCGTCGTCTCGACGGTGGCCGAATAGGGCAGCTCCTCGTGCAGGCGCAGGTAGAGCTTCTCGCGGGTGATCTCGGCCGCCAGCAGGCGGGCCGGCAGGTCGGCGGTCTGGTCCTCGGGGTAGAACCAGGGGTTGTCGGGCATCAGGGCCGCGAGCCTGGCCTTCAGGTCCTCCACGCCCGAGCCGGAGGTCGCCGAGACCATGAAGACCTCGTCGTAAACGCCCGTATCGAAGAGGGTTTTGGAGATATCGAGCAGCGCCTCGCGCTTGACCGCGTCGATCTTGTTCAGCGCCAGGATCACCTTACGGCCGGATTTCTTCAGGCCCTCGACGATGGAGTCCACGTCGGCCTGGGCCTTGCGGTCGGCGGGCTTGTCGCCGAGTTGGGCGGCGGCGTCGACCAGGTGGACGACGGCGTCGGCGTCCTCGGCCCCGCCCCAGGCGGCGCGGACCATGGCCCGGTCCAGCCGGCGGCGCGGCTGGAAGATCCCGGGGGTGTCGACCAGCACGATCTGGGCGTCGCCCGCGATGGCCACGCCGCGCACGGGAAAGCGCGTCGTCTGCACCTTCTGGGTGACGATCGAGACCTTGGCCCCGACCAGTCGGTTGGTCAGGGTGGACTTGCCCGCATTGGGCGCGCCGATGATGGCGCAGAAACCGGCGCGGCTCATTCTCCGACCTTTCCGGGCTCGGGCCCTTCGCGCTTCAGCAGCATGCACTGGGCCGCGGCCTTCTCGGCGGCCTGGCGCGAGCGGCCCTCGCCGCGCTCGGCGCCGAAGCCCGCCACCTGCACCTCGACCGTGAAGGACGGGGCGTGCGGCGGCCCTTCCTGGGAGACGATCTCGTAGGTCGGCAACGGCAGGCCCATGCCCTGCACCCACTCCTGGAGCTGGGTCTTGGGATCCTTGGCCCGCGGCTCGTCGAGCCTGGCGAACTCCTCGTCCCAGAACTTGAGGAAGAACGCGCGGGCGGTCTCGAGGCCCCCGTCGATGTAGAGCGCCGCGATCAGCGCCTCGCAGGCGTCGCCGAGGACCGCGTCGGACTTGCGCGCGCCGACCTTGGTGGCCGAGGCCGACAGGCGCAGCGCCTCCTGCAGGCCGGCCCGCTTCGCCGCCCGGGCGCAGGCATGGTAGTTCACGAGGCTGGCCAGCAGCCGGCTCATCTCGCCCTCGCGGGCGTCGGGATCGAGGGCCATCAGCCGCTCGGCGGCGCACAGGTTCAGCACCCGGTCCCCGAGGAACTCCAGGCGCTCGTTGTGACGCACGGCGCGGGCGCCGTCGCCGACGCTGGCGTGGGTCAGCGCCCGTTCCAGCAGGTCGCGGTCGGTGAAGACGTAGCCGATGCGCCGCTCGAGTTCGGCGACGGCGGCCGCACGGGCGTTCATGGACTAGTGCAGGACCTTGAAGAAGCGGCTGGGCCGGGCGTCGAGCACCCAGGTCCAGGGCTTGAAGACCGAGGCCTCGGGCTCCCAGGACAGGAGGACGATCTGGGCCTTGCCGACCAGGTTCTCGGCCGGGACGAAGCCGACGCCGCCGGCGCCGGGCGGAACGCGGCTGTCCATCGAGTTGTCGCGGTTGTCGCCCAGCATGAAGTAGTGGCCCTCGGGGACCACGAACTGCTCGGTGTCGTCGAGGTCGCCGTCGGTCCCGAAGTCCTGGGTGGCGAAAGAGGCGCCGTTCACGGTCTCGCGGTACTGGGCCACCTCGCGGACGAAGCCGCCCATGTCGGTGCGGGCCGGCGGCAGCGGCTGGCGCTCGACCAGGGCGCCGTTCACGTAGAGCAGGCCGTCCTTCATCTGGACGCGGTCGCCCGGCAGGCCGATCACCCGCTTGACGTAGTCGGTGCGGTTGTCGCTGGGCAGTTTGAAGACCACCACGTCGCCGCGCTCGGGCGAGCCGCCGAAGATACGCCCCTCGAACAGCGGCGGGCTGAAGGGGATGGAGTGCTTCGAGTAGCCGTAGGACCACTTGGAGACGATGATGTAGTCGCCCTCGTACAGGTTCGGCTCCATCGAGGCCGAGGGGATGGTGAAGGGCTGGAAGAACACCACGCGCAGAACGAGCGCGATCAGCAGCGCGTAGACCACCGTCTTGACGATCTCGACGAACTCGTTCGCCGCGCCGGATTTTTCGGGGCTGTGCGCGCTCTGCACGTTCTCGCTCATGAAACGTCCCTGGTGGGCCCCGGCGGGCCGGAGCGAAGCGTTGGGTAGACGCTGGATAGCCCACGGGCAAGCGCCGCGCCCGTGAACTCTGCTTCACGCAAGCGGGCCGGATCGTCGCAACTGGCCCTGTGAGCCCGCCCGCCGACGCCTAACTTAGCGCCATGAGTCGCCCCGCGCTGCCGCCGCTGCACGCCCTGCTGGCCCTGTCGGTCGTCGCCGTCTGGGGGACCAACTTCGTCGTCATCCGCTGGGCGCTGGACGACCTGCCGCCGCTGACCTTCGCGGCGCTGCGCTTCACCTTCGCCCTGCTGCCGGCGGTGTTCTTCCTGAAGAAGCCGGACGTGCCCTGGCGCAACCTGGCGGCCTACGGCGTGCTGATCGGGGTCGGCCAGTTCGGCCTGCTCTACATCGCCATGACGCAGTGGATCTCGCCGGGGCTGGCCTCGCTGGTGGTGCAGGTGCAGGCGTTCTTCACGGTCGGGTTCGCCATGATGCTGGCCGGCGAGAAGATCCGCCGGTTCCAGGTGGCGGCCCTGGGGCTGGCGGCCGCCGGCCTCGCCTGGCTGATGGCCCACACCAGCGCCGACGCCACGCCGCTCGGCCTGGCGCTGGTGGTCGGCGCGGCCCTGGGCTGGGCGGGCGGCAACACGGTGGCCCGGGCGGCCGGCCCGGTGAACATGCTGAGCTACGTGGTCTGGTCGAGCCTGTTCGCCGCCCCGCCCCTCTTCGGCCTGGCCCTGGCGTTCGAGGGCTGGCCCGCGGTGCGCGAGGGGATCGTGCAGGCCGACCTCGGAACCTGGGCCTGCGTGCTGTGGCAGTCGGTGGGCAACACGATCTTCGGCTATGCGAGCTGGGCCTGGCTGCTGGCCCGGCACCCGGCGGCGACCATCGCCCCCCTGTCGCTGCTGGTGCCGGTGTTCGGCATGGGCGCCTCGGCCGCGCTGCTGGGCGAGCCGCTGGCCGCCTGGAAGCTGACGGCGGCGGTGCTGGTGCTGGGCGGGCTGGCGCTCAACACCCTCTATCCGGCCTGGGAGCGCCGGCGGACGGCGACGCGCGGAGCCTGACCGACGGGCGCCTGACCGAAGGGGCGCCTGACCGAAGGGGCGCCTGACCTAAGGTCGGCCTTGCCACGACTCCCAAGTTTGGCGAACTGACACGCAGTTGCAGTTCGCGTGAGTTCGCATGCCCAAGATTTTGTACGCCCTGGCTTCCGCGGGCGGGTTCACCGGCGGCCAGAAGATGGTCGTGCGGCACGTCGAGACCCTGCGGGACCTGGGCTTCGAGGCACGCCTGTACGTGACGAACGCCCTGCCCGCCGGGCTGTCCCACCAGGCGCCGATGATCCGGGGCGGCTTCCACAACGACGACATCCTGGTCGTCCCGGACGACGACGTGGACATCCTCCGCCAGTGCGAGGCGGCCCGCTGGCGCTCGGTGGTCTTCGTGCAGAATCCCTACGCCCTCGCGGCCGCGGGCGCCGGCGAGGTGATGCGCCGGATGGCCGATCAGGGCCGTCTGACCCTCCTCTCGGTCGCGCCGCGGCAGACGGCGACGCTGCGGCGGCTCTTCCCAAAGGCGGCGATCCACGACATCCGCGCCTTCGCGGACGAACGGCTGTTCCGCCCGGCGCCGGCCAAGCAGCGCTGCATCGTCTCCACGCCGAAGAAGCGGCCGCAGGAGCGCCAGGCGATCGAGGCCTTCCTGCGCCTCATGCATCCCGCCTGGGACTGGCCCTGGCGCGACCTGCAGGGCGCGAGCGAGATCGAGACGGCCGAGAGCCTGGCGCAGAGCGAGGTGTTCCTCAGCCTGAACCGCCTGGAATCGGTGGGGCTGGCGCCGCTCGAGGCCATGGCCGCGGGGTGCGTGGTGGCGGGCTTCACCGGGATCGGCGGGCTCTCCTACGCCACGCCGGACAACGGCTTCTGGGTCCCGGACGAGGACTGCGAGGCGGCCGCCGACGCCCTGGCCGAGGCCTGCGCCCTCGTGAAGGAAGGCGGGCCGGCCCTCAAGCGCCGCCGGGAAGCCGGATTCGAGACGGCCCGGGCCTGGTCGCAGGCCGCCTGCAAGGTCGAGCTGGAGGCCGCCTGGACGCAGATCGCGCCCGAGACGCGCGTCTCGGAGGGGTCGCTGGACTAGCCGCCGTCCTCCTCGGCGAGCGCGGCGCTCTCCAGCCCGGAGAGGATCTGCAGCAGCATCAGGGCGCCCTCCACCGACAGCGCCTCGGGACGGAACCCTCCGGCCGGGACCGGCGCCTCGCCGGGCGCCGCGGAGCGGGCGCACATCAGCCAGCCGGCGAAGAGCCGCGCCTCGACCGGACCGCTCTCGACGACGTGCAGGTCGCGGTGGCGCGGATCGACGGCGATGGCCCCGTAGACCTGACGCACCGCCTCGCGTCCGCCTTCCAGCGCCTGAAGGTAGCGCCCGTCCGAGGCCAGCAGCGCGCCGGTGATCCCGAGCGCGGCGTTGCTGGGCAGCGACTGGCTGAGGATCTCGTCAAGGTCGCGGGCGAGTTCGGTCGTCTCGGCGGTGCTGTAGTAGACCAGCCGGTACAGGGGAGACGGCTCGGCGGGAGGGCGGGCGTCCCGCCGCTCGCCGCCCTGCGGATGACGCAGCCAGACGCCGACGGACCCGTCCGTCCGGGTCTCGAACGTCACCCCGTGGCGGGCCAGCGCATCCAGCAGCGCCGACAAGGTGCGGCTCTGGGCGTTGACCTCGCCGCGCACCCGCTCCAGCCGCTTGATGGTCTCGAGGCTGAGCCCGGACTCGAGCGCCAGTTCCTCCTGCTCCAGGCGGGCCATGGCCCGGGCCGCCCGCAACAGCTCTCCCGTCAACACCCGCAGGCTCCTTCCGCGACGCCGGCGGCGGAAAGCCGGCCGAAAGCGGCGGGCTAGGCGACGGCGGGCGCCCGCGCCTTGATATCCGTCATTCGGCGGCGGACGGGGCGGCGGGCAGCGCCTCGATGATCACGAAGGCCTGGGCGTAGGGATGGTCGTCGGTCAGCGACAGGTGGATATGCGCCGTCATCCCGGGCGGGGTGATCTCCTCCAGCCGCCTCAGCGCCCCGCCGGTGAGCGCCATGGTCGGCTGCCCCGAGCGCATGTTGACCACGCCCATGTCGCGCCAGAAGACGCCGCGGCGCATGCCGGTGCCCAGGGCCTTGGCGCAGGCCTCCTTGGCGGCGAAGCGCTTGGCGTAGGAGGCGGCGGCGTCGGCCTTGCGGTCGGAACGCGTGCGCTCGATTTCGGTGAACACCCGATGCCGGAAGCGGTCGCCGAAGCGGTCGAGGCTGGCCTGGATGCGGCGGATGTCGGACAGGTCCGAGCCGATGCCGATGATCACGCGGCCACCTGGCGCCTGGCCTCGTCCATCAGCGCGCGCATGCGCTGGATCGCCGGGCCGAGGCCGATGAAGATCGCCTCGCCGATCAGGAAATGGCCGATGTTCAGCTCCATAACCTGCGGGATGGCGGCGACGGGGCCGACCGTCTCGTAGTCGATGCCGTGGCCGGCGTGGACCTCCAGCCCCAGACGGACGGCCTCGGCGGCGGCGGCCTTGAGGCCGTCGAGCAGTCGGGCGGCCTCGTCGCGACGGCCGGCGCGGACCGCCTCGCAGTAGGCGCCGGTGTGCAGTTCGACCACCTGCGCGCCCACGGATTTCGCGGCGGCCACCTGGGCTGGATCGGCGTCGATGAAGCAGGAGACGCGGATCCCGGCCTCCACGAGCCGCTGCACGACCGGGGCGATGACGTTGTGGCCGCGGGCGACGTCGAGGCCGCCCTCGGTGGTCACCTCCTCGCGCCGCTCGGGCACCAGGCAGGCGGCGTGCGGCCGGTGGGCGAGCGCGATGGCCTCCATCTCGGGGGTCACGGCGCATTCGAAGTTCAGCGGCCGGCCCCGCCGGCGGCAGGTGGCGGCCAGGGCGTCGATGTCGGCGTCGGAGATGTGCCGGCGGTCCTCGCGCAGGTGGGCGGTGATCCCGTCGGCGCCGGCGGCCAGCGCCAGCTCTGCGGCGCGCACGGGATCGGGGTAGCTCTCGCCGCGGGCGTTCCGGACGGTCGCCACGTGGTCGATGTTCACGCCCAGCCTGAGCTTGCTCATCCCTTCAGTCTCCGGCTGCCGGGGTCCTCGATGGGGATGGCGGCGAGCTCGGGCGGGAGCTGGTCGGCGGGATAGGCGGGCACGTCCAGCCGCGCCAGGGCCACCAGCGGCGCGCCGGGGTCGGCCCGGCCGCCCGAGCGGTCGACGATGCAGGCGGCGACGACGACGTTGCCGCCGGCCTTGCGGATCGCCTCCACGCATTCGCGGGACGAGAGGCCCGTGGTGACGATGTCCTCGACCATGGCGATGCGGGCGCCCTCGGGGATGGAGAAGGCTCGGCGCAGCTTGAACTCGCCCCCTTCGCGCTCGACGTAGACCGACGGGCAGCCCAGGTGCCGGGCCGTCTCGTAGCCCGGAATGATGCCGCCCACCGCCGGGGAGACGCAGAGGTCCACCGGCCCCACGGCCTCGGTGATCTTCGCCGCCAGCGCCTTGCACAGGCGCTCGGTGCGGTCGGGATACTGGAAGACCAGGTTCTTCTGCAGGAAGACCGGCGAGTGCAGCCCCGACGACAGGACGAAGTGGCCTTCGCGCAGGGCGCCGGCGCCGCGGAACTCGTTGAGGACGTCTTCGGTGTTCATGGACCCGGGAGATAGTCGCGTTTCGCCAGAGGCGGAAGATGCCAGCCGTTGCAGGCTGGCCCCTGCCCCCGCTACGACGGACGGATGGTGAAGGTGCTGATCGGCCTGGCGGTGGTGCTGGGCGCATGGCTCGCGGCAGGGTTCGCGATCGTGGCGGCGGCGGGGGACGTGACGCCCCACGGCCGGTTCGTGGAGATCGCGGAGGGCCGCAAGCTACGGCTGGTCTGCGAAGGGCCGGCTGAATCCGCCCCCGCGATCTGGATGGAGCACGGCGCCTTCGGCAGCGCGACGGACTGGGCGGCGATCCAGCAGAAGCTGACGGCCAGGGGCCTGCGCTCGTGCGCCTACGACCGGGCGGGCCTCGGCTTCTCGGACCCCGGCCCGCGGCCGCGCGACGGGGACGCGGCCCTGGCCGACCTTGAGGCTCTGATGGCGGCCGAGGGCGTCACGGGACCGGTCGTCCTGGCGGGACATTCCATGGCCGGCCTGCACCTGCGCCGGTTCGCGGCCGAGCATCCGGACCGGGTCGCCGGCCTCGTGCTGGTCGACGCCACGACGCCCGAGAGCATCGACGATCCCCGCGTGCGGCGGTTCGTGGGGGTGTTCAAGGCGGTGGCGCGCCTGGGCGCGTTCGCCGGCACGACGGGACTGATCAAGCCCTTCTACTACCTGGGCGAACGGATCGGCCTTCCGGAGGCGCGGGTGGCCGAGAAGCGGCGGATCTTCGTCTCGGGCCGCCACATGCGCGAGGCCGCCGCCGAGGGGCTGCAGTGGGAGCGCGCCGCCCGGCAGGCGATCGCCGCCGGCCCGCTGCCGCCCGGCCTGCCGGTCGCGGTCGTGGTCGCGGGGGATCGCCGGCAGGACAGTCCCCGCGCCGCCCCGGCCAGCCAGTCGCGGCACGGCTACTTCGAGGCGGTCCCCGAGGCCACCCACACCAGCATCCTGGGCCTGACCCACGGCGAGGCCGTAGTGCGGGGGATCGAGCACGTCCTGGCGGCCAGCGGCCGATGAAGCCGGGCGCCGACCCGTCCGCCCAGGATCCGTCCGCCAAGGGCGGCTTGCACGCCCTGCGCGGGGAATGGGCCAAGGCCGAGCCCCACCTGCGGCTGGCCGCCGCCCTGAAACCCGGCGACCCGGCCCGGCGGCACGCCCTGGCGCTGGCGCTGATGGCCCAGGGCAAGCTGCGCGAGGGCCTGCCGCTCTACGCCCACCGCTGGAGCGTGCCCGGGCTCGGGATCTCGCGGCCGCGCTTCGACTGCCCCGAGTGGCGCGGCGAGGATCCGGCCGGCCGCCATATCGTGATCTTCCCCGAACAGGGCCTGGGCGACCAGATCATGTTCGCCCGCTACGCCCCCGCGCTGGCCGCGCGCGGCGCGGAGGTGACGCTGATATGCCTGCCGCCGCTGGCCCGCCTGTTCGAGGCGCTGGGCGTGCGCGTGGTCGCCGCACAGGGCAGGATGGAGTTCCCCGACCCCGACTGTTGGGTGCTGCTGGGCGACCTGCCGCTGCGGCTCGGCGCCTTCGAGATCCCCGGCGCCCCCTATCTGCGGGGCAAGGCGCAAGGCGCCGCCAGGGCGGCCGGCGGCGTCGGCCTGGTGCGGCGCGGCAACCCGGCGCACCCGAACGACGCCAACCGCTCGCTGCCCGACGGCCTGACGGTCCCCTTCCCGACCGTCAGCCTGGATCCGGCGCACACCGGCGCGCGCGACATGCAGGACACCGCAAACATCGTCGCGGGCCTGGACGCGGTGGTGACGGTGGACACCTCGGTGGCCCACCTGGCGGGGGCGATGGGCAAGCCGGTCCACATCCTGCTGCCCGCAGCCGGCGTAGACTGGCGTTGGGGCGAGGCGGCGCGGACGCCCTGGTATCCCACCGCCAGGCTGCATCGGCAGACGCAGCCCGGCGACTGGGGGCCGGTGCTGGCCGGCGTGGCGCGGGCGTTGGAGGCCGGCGGAGCCTAGAGACCCTGGTCCCTAGCCCTTCATCCGCTCGACGGTCTCGACGCTGGGATTGGCGCGCAGGGCGGCGGCGATGTGGGTCAGGTGCTTGGCGTCCTGCACGTCCACGTCGATATCCACCTCGAAGAAGTCCTGCTGCCGGTGGTGCATGCGCAGGTTCATGATGTTGCCGCCGGCCTCGCCGATGATGCTGCACACCTGGCCCAGGACCCCGGGGGCGTTGCGGATGGTGGCGGTGACGCGGGCCCGGGCCACGGCGTTGCGCTCGGCCTCGGGCGTCCACTGCAGGTCGCGCCAGAGCTCCTCGCGCTCCTCGAACTCCGCCAGCCGCTCGCAGTCAATGGTGTGGACGGTGAGGCCCCGGCCGTCGCTCTCCAGGATGCCGACGATCCGGTCGCCGGGGACGGGCGAGCAGCACTCGCCGAAATGGATCGAGACGCCGGGGGTGAGCCCCCCGCCGCGGACGTAGAGCCGCGCGCCGGCCCCGTCCTGGATGTGGCGCCGGGCGGCGGCGGCCTCGCGCTCGGCCGCCTTCAGGCCCGGGAAGACCGCCTCCAGCACCTGGGCCGGCGGGGCGCGGCCGCGGCCGATGGCCTCGAACAGGTCCTCCTCGCTGGCCACGGCGAAGCGGTCGAGGGCGGGACGCAGCGAGACGTCCTTGCGGCTCTTGCCGGCCGACTCGAAGGCCTGGTCGATCGTGGCCCGGCCCAGGCGCACGAACTCCTCGCGCTCGGTCTGGCGGATGTGGCGGCGGATGGCCGAGCGGGCCCGGCCGGTGACCGTCAGCGAGCGCCAGTCCGGCGGCACCACGGGCTTGCCGCCGCGGATCACCTCGACCACGTCCCCGTTCTGAAGAGTCGTGCGCAAGGGCTTGAGTTCGCCGTTGATTTTGACGCCGATGGTGGTGTCGCCGATGTCGGTGTGGACGGCGTAGGCGAAGTCCAGCGGCATCGCGCCCCGGGGCAGGCTGACCAGCCGGCCCTTGGGGGTGAAGACGAACACCTGGTCGAGGTACATTTCGAGCTTGGCGTGCTCGACCAGCTCCTCGGCGTCGCCGCCGTGCTCGAGCACCTGGACGAGGTGGCGCAGGTTGACCAGCGGGTCGCGGCCGCCGGCGGCGGCCTGGTGCTCGGCGTCGAAGCCGTAGCTCTCGTTCTTGTAGCGCCAGTGGGCGGCCACGCCCTCCTCGGCGACCTGGTCCATGGACTCGGTGCGGATCTGCATCTCGATCCGCATCCCCTTGGGGCCGACCACGGTGGTGTGCAGCGAGCGGTAGTTGTTCCGCTTGGGCGTGGAGATGAAGTCCTTGAAGCGCTCGGGCACGCTGGGCCAGGCGCGGTGGATGACGCCGAGCGCGCGGTAGCAGTCGTCCTCGGTGTCCACGATCACCCGGAAGGCGTAGATGTCGGAGAGCTGGGAGAAGCCGATCGACTTGCGCTGCAGCTTCCGCCAGATCGAGAAGGGATGCTTCTCGCGGCCGAACACCCGGCTGGGCACGCCGGCCTCCTGGAGACGGGTGGTGATCTCCTGGCTGACCAGGGCGACCGCCCCGCCCTGCTGCTGGCGCAGCACCTCGAGCCGGCGGATGATCGCATCGCGCGCCACCGGATTGAGGTGGGCGAAGGCCAGCTCCTCCAGCTCGGCGCAGATCCGGTGCACGCCGATGGAGCGGGCCAGCGGGGCGTAGATGTCGAGCGTCTCGCGCGCGATCCGCTCGCGCTTGGCGGGCGTCTTGATGAAGTGCAGCGTGCGCATGTTGTGAAGCCGGTCGGCCAGCTTCACGAGCAGGACGCGCACGTCCTTGGAGATCGCCAGGATGAACTTGCGCAGGTTCTCGGCCTGCCGCAGGTGCTCGGACGAGAGCTCGAGCTTGGAGAGCTTGGTGACCCCCTCGACCAGCTCGGCGATCTCGGCGCCGAACAGCTCCTCCACCTTCTCGCGGGTGGCGTCAGTGTCCTCGATGACGTCGTGCAGCAGGGCCGTGACGATGGTCTCGGTGTCCAGCCGGTAGTCGGTGAGGATGCCCGCCACCTCGATCGGGTGGGCGAAATAGGGGTCGCCCGAGGCCCGCTTCTGCGAGCCGTGCTGGCGCATGGCGTAGACGTAGGCGCGGTTCAGCAGCGCCTCGTCGGCCGTGGGGTCGTAGGAGCGGACCTTCTCGATCAGCTCGAACTGGCGCAGCATCTTCGGCCGCCGGGCAACGGCGGCCGACAGCTGGGCGGGAGAGTCCTTGGGCTCGGCCGGGCGAGCTTCCGGGAGGGCGGCGGGTTCGATCGCCGCCTCGTGAGTGAGTGGTTCTGCGCCTTCGGGGCTCAGTACCGCTCCTCCTGACCGCCGTCGCGGTCGCTCTGCAGGGCGCGAACCAGCTCGAGCTCGCTCATCTGCATGTGGGTGGGATCGGCCAGCAGGGCGAGGGTCTCGGCCTCTTCCTCGGCCTCGGAGCGCTCGTCGACGCGCTGCAGCGTGCCGATGAGGGTTTCCTTCAGCTCTTCGGCGTCGACCACGTCCTCGGCGATCTCGCGCAGGGCCACGACCGGGTTCTTGTCGTTGTCGCGATCGACCATGATCTGCGAACCGGCCGAGATCGCGCGGGCGCGATGCGCCGACAGCAGAACCAGCGAGAAGCGGTTCGGGACCTTTTCGATGCAGTCTTCGACGGTGACGCGGGCCATGGAGTCCTCAAGTCGGGGATAGAACCGGCGAAAATAGAGCCTCGGGGCCCATTGTGCAACGCCGCATCGGCGAAAAGCCCTTATTCCGCCGGGCCTTTGCGCCGCACGACCCGCCGCAGCAGGAGCCCTCCGAGCGCGGCCATGAGCAGCAGCGGCAGGACCGCGACCGCCAGCCGGACCGCCCCCTCGCCCGCCCCGCGGACGATGTCGGGCCACAGCGGCGCGCCGCCGCCCTCGAGCCGGCTGACCAGAAACGAGGCGGCAAGGCCGAACAGGAGCCAGGACGCCACGGCGGCCGCGACGCCCCAGCCGATCCCGCGCCCGCCGAACCGCCAGGCGAGCCAGGCCAGCGCCAGCGCCTCGGCGGCGAGGACGGCCTGCAGCCAGGCGGGAGCGGCGAGCAGCGGGACCAGCGGTCAGCTCCGGGTCTGGCCGAGGGCGCGGTCGTAGGCCTCCTTCACCTCGCCGGTGAAGACGTCGCCGAAGTCCTCCAGCTCGTAGACCTGGCGGATCTCCAGGGTGACCTCGGCCTCCTCGAGGATGCACGGCCACTTCTTGGCCCACTCCAGCACCTGATCCCAGCTGTCGGCCTCGACCAGGGTGTAGCCGGCGACCAGCTCCTTGGTCTCGGCGAAGGGGCCGTCGACGACGAGAGGCTTGCCGTCCCTGAAGCTGACCCGCTTGCCGCGCGCGCTGGGGTGGAGGCCGTCGCCGCCGAGGATCTTCAGGTGGCGGCCCATCTCCTCGTGGTAGTCCATCATCGCCTTGGCGAGCTCCCGGCTCGGCATGACGCCGGCCTCGGTGGCCGCGTCGGCCTTGCGGATCAGCATGAAGCGCATTGTCGAACTCCTGGATACGGGCGGCCCGATGCGCGCCCTTCGGCGGGACGACGAACGGGGCGCGGAAGGGCCGACATTTTCGTCAGACGGACTAGTTTATCAGACAGGCCTGGCGTCCAGCCCCACGGTGGCGGCGCGGGCCAGCTCGGCGGCGGTGCGGCCCAGCACCGGATGACGCCACTCCGGGGCGATCTCGGCCAGCGGGCCCATGACGAACAGCCGCTCGTGCGCTCGCGGGTGGGGCAGGACAAGGCCGGGCGCGTCCCGCACCTCGCGCCCGTAGGCGATCAGGTCGAGATCCACCGTCCGCGCCGCATTCCTGAGCGATCTCGTGCGTCCGAACGCCGCTTCGAGGGACAGAAGCCTCTCCAGCACCTCTTTCGGGGGCGCCGTCGCCTCGACAAGCGCGACGCCGTTGCGGTACTCAGGCGCCATTGGGTCGGGCCAGGCGGCCGAGCGCCACCAGGACGACCGAACGAGGATTTTCAGCCCCGCGTCGGGGAAGCGCGCCAGAACCGCCTCCAGCAGCGCCTCGGACGAGCCGAAGCCGTCCGGCAGGTTGCCGCCCAGGGCGACGACGACCGCCCGATCGCTATCCAGGACCCCTGCCAAGATGACCTTCTACCCCACGGACCGGCTGGCGCTGTTCATCGACGGGGCCAACCTCTACTCGGCGGCCAAGAACCTCGGCTTCGACATCGACTACCGCAAGCTGCTGGAGGAATTCCGCAAGCGGAGCGTGCTGGTGCGGGCCTACTACTACACGGCCCTGGTGGAGAACGAGGAGTATTCGCCGATCCGGCCGCTGGTCGACTGGCTGGACTACAACGGCTACCGGCTCGTGACGAAGTCGGCGCGGGAATACACCGACAGCCAGGGCCGCAAGCGCTGGCGCGGCGACATGGACGTGGAGATCGCCGTCGACATGCTGGAGATGGCGGCCCACGCCGACCACCTGGTCCTGTTCTCGGGCGACGGCGACTTCCGGGCGCTGGTCGAGGCTGTGCAGCGCAAGGGCAGCCGGGTGACCGTGGTCTCGACCCTGAAATCGCAGCCGCCGATGGTCTCGGACGAGCTGCGCCGGCAGGCGGACAGCTTCGTGGACCTGGCGGACCTGGCCGACATCATCGGGCGGCCCAGCCGCCTGCCCCGCTTCATCCAGGAAAGCCAGCGCGACGCCCAGGCCGATGCGGATGCGTGAGGCCGAGGCCGCGCTCCGCGGGCCCGAACCACCGCGCGACTGTCCGATCTGCCCCCGGCTGGTGGCCTACCGCGAGGCGAACCGCGCGGCCCATCCGGACTGGTTCAACGGCCCGGCGCCCTCGTTCGGCGACCCTGACGCGCGCCTGCTGGTGGTGGGCCTGGCGCCCGGCCGCACGGGGGCGAACCGCACGGGCCGCCCCTTCACGGGCGATTTCGCCGGCTGGCTGCTCTACGAGACCCTGCTGAAGACCGGCTTCGCGCGCGGGACCTACGAGGCGCGTCCCGACGACGGCCTGACCCTGACCGACTGCATGATCACCAACGCGGTGCGCTGCGCCCCGCCCGGCAACAAGCCCGAGACCTCGGAGGAGGCCAACTGCCGGCCGTTCCTGACCGCGCGGCTGGCCAGCCTGCCGCGGCTGAGGGTGATCGTGACGCTGGGCGACGTCTCGCGCCGCAACGTGCTGCGGGCGCTGGGGCTGAAGGCCTCGGCCGGGATCCCCGGCCACGGCTCGGAGTTCCAGGCCGGCCCCTACACGGTGCTCAACAGCTACCACTGCTCGCGCCTCAACACGAACACCGGGCGCCTCACGCCGGACATGTTCGAGGCTGTCTTCCAGCGCGCCCGGGCGCTGATCGGCCCGGCGGATTGACGCGGGCCCGGGGGGCTCTAGCGTCGCACGGCCACGCTTCCACGGAGTCGCCCTTGCCCGCCTTCCGGACCTTCGCCGCCGCCGCGGCGCTTTCCGCCGCCCTCGTATCTTCCTTGGGCGCGCCGGCGCTCGCCGCGCCCAAGGCGGACCCCGCCCTGCACGCCCGGGCGCTGGAGATCCTGACCACCGGCATCGGCTACCGGACGGTGGCGGGCGGCGACCAGGTCGTCCCCTACGCCGAGTACCTGAAAGGCGTGCTCGTGGCCGGCGGCTTCAAGCCGGAGGAGATCACGATCGAGCCCATGAAGGGCACGGCGTACCTGCTCGCCCGCTATCCCGGTCAGGACCCGAAGAAGAAGCCGATCGTCATCTCGGGCCATATGGACGTGGTCGAGGCCAAGGCGCAGGACTGGACCCGCGATCCGTTCAAGCCGGTGGTGGAGAACGGCTGGATCTATGGCCGCGGCGCCGTGGACAACAAGTTCGACGTCTCGATGGTGGTGGCGACCCTGGCCAACCTGCGCCGGCAGGGCTGGCGGCCCGGCCGCGACGTGATCCTGGCGCTCTCGGGCGACGAGGAGACCACCATGGCCACCACGGCCGCCCTCGCCGAGCGGCTGAAGCACGCCGAGATGGTGCTGAACTCGGACGGCGGCGGCGGCAGCCTGAAGGACGGCAAGCCCCTGCCCTACGCCCTGCAGGGCGCCGAGAAGACCTACGCCGACTTCAAGGCGACCTTCACCGACCCCGGCGGCCACTCCAGCCGGCCGACGCCGACCAACCCGATCTACCGGCTGACCAAGGCCCTGGACCGGCTGGCGGCCTACCGCTTCCCGACCATGAGCAACGAAATCACCCGCGCGGCGCTGGCCGCCGAGGGCGCGGCGACGCCGGGCCCGATCGGCGAGGCGCTGAAGGCGTTCGCGAAGAACCCCGAGGACGCCGCGGCGATCGCCACGCTGTCGGCGACGCCCGACTACAATCCCGTCCTGCGGACCACCTGCGTGGCGACCATGGTCGAGGCCGGCCATGCGCCCAACGCCCTGCCCCAGAAGGCCGAGGCGACGGTGAACTGCCGGATCTTCCCCGGGACCTCGTCCGAGAGCGTGCGCCAGACGCTGATCGAGGTGATGGCCGAGCCGACGATGACCATCACCCGGGTGGACGACGGCTCCATCGACAGCCCGGCCTCGCCGCTGCGCCCCGACGTGGTGGCGGCGGTGACGAAGGCGGTGCATGCCCGCTACCCCGGCCTGGCCATCACGCCGTGGCAGGAATCCGGGGCCTCGGACTCCATGCACTTCCGCGCCCAGGGCGTGCCGAGCTACGGCGTCTCGGGCCTGTTCATGGAGCAGGGCCAGGCCTTCGCCCACGGGCTGAACGAGAAGGCCCCGGTGGCCGCCATCGACGGCTCGCTGGCGCACTGGGACTCGCTGCTGCGCGACCTGGCGAAGTAGCCGCCGGGCCGCGCCGGGCGGGCGCCTACTTCGCCCCGGCGATGTAGGCGTCGACGCGCTGCTCCAGGACGTCGAGCGGGATGGCGCCCGCCGCCAGCACCACCTCGTGGAAGGCGCGGACGTCGAACTTGTCGCCCAGCGCCGTCTCGGCCTTGCGGCGCAGCTCGGAGATGCGCAGCTGGCCCAGCTTGTAGCTGGTCGCCTGGCCGGGGTTGGTGAAGTAGCGGTCGATCTCGCTCTGGATGTCGCGCTCGGAGTTCAGGGTGTTGTCGCGCATGTACTGCACGGCCTGGTCGCGCGACCACTTCTTGGCGTGGACGCCGGTGTCCAGCACGAGGCGGGCGGCGCGCCAGATCTCGAGCGAGAGGCGGCCGAAGTCGGCGTAGGGGTCCTGGTAGAAGCCCGCCTCCTTGCCCAGCTTCTCGGCGTAGAGCCCCCAGCCCTCCTGGTAGGCGCCCTGGTAGGCGTAGCGGCGGAACATCGGCAGGTCCGTCTGCTCCAGGGAGCGGGCGATCTGGAAGTGATGGCCCGGCGCGCCCTCGTGGTAGGCGATCGCCTCCAGCTGCGGCTTCAGCACCTGGGTCATGTCGGACAGGTTCACGTAGAAGATGCCCGGGCGCGAGCCGTCGGGGGTGCCGGTGTTGTAGAAGGCCACCGAGGCGGTCTTCTCGCGGAACGGCTCGACCGCGCGGACCTCGAGGGCGCCCTTCGGCAGCACCGAGAACTGCTTGTCCGCCGCGGTCGCCATGTAGTCGGCGATGATCTTCTTGGCGTCGGCGAGATACTGCTGCTTGCCGGCGTCGGTGTTGGGGTAGCGGAACTTCGCGTCCGTCTTCACGTGGGCGAAGAAGTCGTTCAGCGAGCCCTTGAAGCCGACCTGGCGCTGGATGGCCTCCATCTCGCCGCGAATCCGAGCGACCTCCGAGAGCCCGATCTGGTGGATCTGGTCGGGGGTCAGGTCGGTGGTCGTGAAGAAGCGCACCATGTCGGCGTAGAAGGCCTCGCCGTCCGGCAGCGCCCAGACGCCGTTCACGGCGTCGGCCTTGGCCTTCATCCGCTCCAGCGCCGCGACATAGCGGGCGTAGCCGCTGCGCCACTCGCCCTTCAGCGCGGCCTCGCCATCCTTCAGCAGGCGGGCCTTGGTCGCCTCGTCGGCCTTGAGCGCGGCGACCTTCTTCTTGAAGTCGGCCCAGACGGCGTGGTCGGGGCCGGCGTCGAACGGGGCGCCCTTCGTCTGGTTCTGGGCGTCGGGGATCACCCGGCCGAAGACGAAGGCGGGCGGCAGGAAGCCCTTGGCGGTGCGCGCGTCGATGTCGGCGGCGACCTCGCGGGCCACGCGGTCCATGGCCTTCAGGCGCGAGACGTAGGCCTCGGCGTCGGCCACGGTGTCCACCCGGTGGACGTTGATCAGCATCACGGGCACGCCGTCGAGGGCGCTCCCCGTCGAGCTGACGGCGTAGTTCTGCCAGTACCACCTGTCGAACATGCGCTGGTTGGCGACCGACTTCTCGAAGAGGTCGTAGGAGACCTGCGAGGCCGGGCTGAGCTTGGCGCGGTCGAACTCGCGCTTCATGCGCGCGAGCTGGGCCTCGGACACCGCCAGGGCCTTGTCCTGCCCGGCCTTGGTGTAGTCGCCGAGCTCGCCGTAGCGCTCCTTCAGGCCCAGCTGGCTGAGCGTCTCGGGGCTGAGCCGGGCGCTCTCCATCCAGGCGTCCTGGAAGAAGGCGGCGAGCCGCGCGTCCTCGGACTGGTTGGCGGCGGCGGCCGGCGCGGCGGCCGGCTGCTGGGCGTAGGCCGGCGCAGCGGCGAGGACGGCGGCGAGCGCCAGGGCGGAACAGGCGGTGCGGAACATGGAGAACCCCCAAGGTTTGACCGAGGGATAGGGGGCGCCCCTGCCCGGCCCAAATGAAATCTTGGAAAGGCGCTATTCCCAGTAGCGGTAGCGCCAGACCGGCTCGAACCCGGCTCTGCGGTAGAGGCCCCGGGCGGGATTGGCCTCCTCCACCTGCAGGAACATGCGGCGGACCCCGCGGCCGAGCGCCGCCGCGGCGAAGGCGGCCAGGATCGCGCCGGCGTACCCGCGGCGCCGGCAGGCGGGGAGCGTACGCATGCCGTGCACGCCGGCCCATCCCCGGCCGAAACTGACCGCCCCCACCGCCACGGCGCGGGCGTCCTCCCGCACCGCGCCATAGAGGGCGTCGGGCGAGCGGGACAGCACCGCCACCCTGTGGACGCCGTCGGCGGGATCGAAGCCTTCGCCCAGGAACACCGCGCCCCAGGGCTCGTCGGGCCGGCTCAGCAACTCGGCGCACGGCGCCGCGTGGCCGGCCACGGTCGCCGCATCGGCGCGCTCCACCCAGGTCGGCTTGCCGCCGACGAACCCGCGGGCCTCAAGGGCGGCCCGGACGGGGGCCAGGCCCTCCTCGTCGGCGATGCGGAAGGCGGGCGGCAGACCGCGCGCCTCGTAGGCGGCGACGATGGCGTCCAGGGCGGCGGGCGTCGCGTCGTGGCTCAGGGGAACGGCCGATCTGGCGCGGCCCACGGTCCCGGCGTCCAGGGGGACCAGCCAGCCGTCGACCTCCAGCACCTGCGGCGGGGCGACGGCCTCGACCGTGGCCCGCTCGATGGAGGCGACATCGGCCGGGTCGATCACCCCTTGTCCCGCAGCAGCCGGGCCTTGTCGCGCTGCCAGTCCCGCTCGGCGGCGGTCTCGCGTTTGTCGTGGGTCTTCTTGCCCTTGGCGAGGGAGATCTCGAGCTTCGCCAGCCCCTTGTCGCTCCAGTAGAGCCTGGTGGGCACGATGGTGCGCCCTTCCCGCTGAACGGCGCCGATCAGCCGGTCGATCTCCTTGCGCTTCAGCAGCAGCTTCCGCGGGCGGCGGGGCTCGTGGTTGAAGAACGGACCGGCCTGGGCGTAGGGCGGGATGTCGGCGTTGATCAGCACGATCTCGTCGCCCTCCACCGCCGCATAGCTCTCGGCGATGTTGGCGCGGCCGTTGCGCAGGCTCTTCACCTCCGAGCCGGTCAGCGCGATGCCGGCCTCGAACGTCTGCTCGAGGAAGTAGTCGAACCGCGCCCGACGGTTCTCGGCGATGGTCTTGCCGGCCATCTCAGATCAGGCCCGCGTCCCGCATGGCGGCCAGGACCTCGGCGCGGGCGGCCTCGGAGGCCGGGGTGATCGGCAGGCGGGTCTCCTCCGAGCACAGGCCCAGATGCGAGAGCGCGAACTTGGTCGGCGCGGGCGAGGCGTCGGCGAACAGCGCCTTGTGCAGGCGCACCAGGCGGTCCTGCCATTGGAGGGCGGTCGCCCAGTCGCCGGAAAGGGCGGCGTTGTAGAAGTCGGCGCACTGCTCAGGGGCGACGTTGGCGGTGACCGAGATGCAGCCGTGGCCGCCGTGGGCCATGTAGCCGAGCGCCACCGGGTCGTCGCCCGACAGCATCACCCACTCCTCGCCGCAGTGCAGGCGCTGGAAGCTGGCGCGGACCAGGTCCGAGGTGGCGTCCTTGATCCCCACGACGTTCGGCAGCTTCGAGAGCCGGACGAGGACGTCGTTGGAGATGTCCACGCTGGTGCGGGTGGGCACGTTGTAGACCAGGATCGGCAGCTGCACCGCGTCGTTGATCGCCCTGTAGTGGGCGTAGAGCCCCTCCTGGCTGGGGCGGTTGTAGTAGGGCGTGACCACCAGGGCCGCGTCGGCGCCGACGGTCTTGGCGTGGCGCACCAGCTCGATCGCCTCGGCGGTGGAGTTGGAGCCGGCGCCGGCGACGACCGGCACCCGGCCGCGGGCCGTCTTCACGCACAGCTCGACGACCCGGCGGTGCTCCTCGTGGGTCAGCGTGGCGGACTCGCCGGTGGTGCCGACGGGCACCAGGCCGTGGACGCCGCCCGCGATCTGCCGCTCCACCAGGGCGACGAAGGCGTCCTCGTCCACCTGGCCGTTACGGTACGGCGTGACGAGGGCCGGGAGCACGCCCCGGAACATGGGATCGATCATGATGCGCAAAATGCCGTGAAGATGCCGCTTGTTGGGGCGACGTTCAGATTTGGGCGGACAATATGTTGGCGTGGGCCAAGCCCGCAATGTTGATTCCGTGTCGTTCCAGAGCCGGGGGAGAGGTTGGACTCCAAGACCCGCAAAGCGTTCCTCGCCGTGAGCCTCGTCGCGCTCGCGGCCGCCGTGGCCCGGGCCCAGCCCGCGGACCCCATCGGCGACCTGATCGCCCGCAAGGCCGAGCCTGCGTCCGCGAGAGGACCGGCGAACGCGCCTGCGAACGTTGATGTGGTGCGCCGCACGGTGGCGGGGCCCGTCTCCGCGCAGGACCAGTCGAACCTCGGGGCCGCCCTGAACGCCGCCAAGCGCGGCGACATCGCCGGCGGCCGCGCCGCCGTCGCCGCCATCTCGCATCCGGTCGCCCGCCGGGCCGCCACCTGGGCGTTCGTGGACGCCAACGCCGAATCGCTGAGCTTCGCCGAGGTCGACGCCGCCCGCCGCGACCTCGTGGGCTGGCCCCGCGCCGGCCGCCGCCAGGCCGCCGCCGAGAAGCTGCTGGCCACGTCCGGCAAGTCGCCCCGGGAGGTCGTCGCCTGGTTCGAAGGGCGCGAGCCCACCACGGCTCACGGCGCCCTGGCCCTCGCCCAGGCGCAGGAGATGCTGGGCCAGAGGCAGGCCGCCGCCGAGCTGATCCGCCGCTGGTGGCGGGACAAGAGCTTCGAGGCCGACGTCCAGCAGGCGATCCTGACCCGCTTCGCCGGCGTGCTGACGCCCGAGGACCATGTCCGCCGCGCCGACATCCTGCTGTACGGACCGCAGGGCCCGGCGGCGCGGGCGATGGTCACCCTGCTGCCCGCCGACCAGCAGGGCCCGGCCCTGGCGCGCATCGCCCTGCGCTCGGACGCGGCCAACGCCAACGAGCTCTACGCCGCGCTCCTGCCCGAGCAGCAGGTGCAGCCCGGCGTCGCCTTCGAGCGCGCCGGCTACCTGCGGCGCAAGGGCCTGGACCAGGCGGCGCTGGCGCTGACCGGTTATTTCCCGCGCACCCTCGTCACGAGCGAGCAGGCCGACCGGATCTGGTATGAGCGCCACCGGCTGACGCTCGCGGGGATCAAGGCGGGCGACTGGCGCGCCGCCTACCAGGCCGCGGCCAACTCCGGCCTGACCGAAGGCTCGGACGCCGCCGACGCCGAGTTCTACGCGGGCTGGATCGCGCTCTCGAAGCTGAACGATCCCGCCGCCGCCGCCCGGCACTTCGCCAACCTCGAGAAGATCGGCTCCTCGCCCATAACCGTGGGCCGAGCCTTCTACTGGCAGGGCCGCGCCGCCGAGGCGCGCCGCGACGCCCGCGCCGCCGAGGACTTCTACGCCCAGGGCGCGCGGCACCAGACGACCTTCTACGGCCAGCTGGCCGCCGAGAAGCTGGGCCTGCCGCTCACCCTGCCCTCGGACCCGACGCTGACCGACGCCGACCGCGCGCGGTTCGAGGGCCGCGACGTCGTGCAGGCCGCGCGCCTCTTCGCCGACACCGGCCAGAAGGACCTGTTCCGGGTGTTCGCCCTGCACCTGGACGACGTGGTCCCCACGACCCAGGAAGCGGCGCTGCTCGTGGACATGATCCGCGGCTACGGCGAGCAGGACACCTCGATGCGGGCGGTGCGGGCGGCGGCCCAGCGCGGCCTGATCCTGGCCGACCGCGGCTATCCCTACCGCAGCCCGCCGCAGGTGGCCGGCGGCCCCGAACCGGCGCTGGTGCTGGGCATCACCCGCCAGGAGAGCGGCTTCGACCCGCGGGTGCGCTCGCACGCCGACGCGCGCGGGATGATGCAGCTCCTTCCGGCCACGGCCGCCAGCGTGGCCCGGCGGATTGGGGTGAAGCACTCGACCGAGATGCTCTGGGATCCCGAGCACAACATGCAGCTGGGCTCGGCCTTCCTGGGCCAGCTCGTGGACCGGTTCTCGGGCTCGTACCTGATGGCCGCGGCGGGCTACAACGCCGGCCCCGGCCGGCCGCCCCAGTGGGCCGCCATGTGCGGCGACCCGCGCGCCGGCAGCGTCGATCCCGTGGACTTCATCGAGTGCATCCCGTTCTCCGAGACGCGGAACTATGTGATGCGGGTGCTGGAGAACATGCAGGTCTACCGGGCCAAGCTGAACGGCGGCCAGGCGCCGATCACCCTGTCGGGCGACCTGAAGCGCGGCGGCTACGGCTATCCCGCCATGGGGCCGGTGCAGACGGCGAGTCCGTAGGACCTAGGCGGCGGGCTTCGTCCGCAGCCAGGCGATCGCGAAGAGCACGGCCAGCAGCAGGTCCACCGTGGCGAAGGCCGCCACGGCGCCCGGCGTGCGCCCCTGCATGTAGAGCGGCCAGACCGCGGCGGGGAAGCTGACCTTCTCGATGACTGCCGCGATCATCGCCGGCCGCAGGCGCGCGGGGTCGCGGCCGATGATCAGGAACAGGACCTGGAAGGCGAGCGTCACGCCCGCGAAGCCGTACAGCAGCTCGGGATGGCTGACGGGCCGGCCGGCCTCGCCCATCGCCGCTTCCGCGAAATACATCGGCGCGACCACGACCAGGCCGTAGATCCCAGCCAGGGTGAACACCCAGCGTGCGAACCTCATCGAGGGGCCCCTTCCCGCCTGACCGCCAGCATGGCGCCGTCGGGGGCCAGCTCCAACCGGCCCACCAGGCCGAAGGCGCGGGCCAGCACTTCGGGCGTCAGGGCCTGTCCGGCCGGACCCTCGGCGACGACGCGCCCGGCGGCGAGGACCACGAGGCGGTCGCAGGCGCGGGCCGCCAGCGCCAGGTCGTGCAGGGTGAGGACCACGGCGGCCCCCCGCCCCGCCTCCTCACGGAACAGGTCGAGCGCCAGGAGCTGGGCGTCGGGATCGAGGCCGGCGGCCGGCTCGTCGGCCACCAGCAGGGGCGCCTCGGTCGCCAGCAGCCGCGCCAGCAGCACCCGGGCCCGCTCGCCGCCGGACATCTGCAGCACGCCGCGGTCGGCGAGCCCGCCCAGCCCGACACGCGCCAGGGCCGCCTCGGCCCGGTGGCGGGCCTGCGCGGGCGGGGCCAGCGCTGCGCCGAGGCTGGCCACCCGCCAGGCGCTCATGTTCCAGCCGATGTGCCGGTCCTGCGGCAGGTAGCCGGCCAGGCGCGCACGCTCGGCCTCGGATAGGCGGGCGACCTCGCGGCCGCAGAGGCTGGCGCGGCCGCGCTCCAGCCGCACTAGGCCCAGGGCCGCGCGCAGCAGCGTGGTCTTGCCCGAGCCGTTGGCGCCGACCACCCCCACCACCTCGCCGGCGCGCGCCTCGAGGCCCGCCCCGTCGAGGACGAGGCGGCGGCCGCGGCGGACCGCGGCGTCGTGGAGGGCCAGCGGGAGGTTCATCCGCGCCAGCTCCTGGCCGCGCGCCAGGCGATCAGGGCGAACAGCGGCGCGCCGAACAGGGCCGTGACGACGCCCAGCTTCAGCTCGATGTCGGTGGGAATCAGGCGGGCGGCGAGATCGGCGGCGGCCAGCAGCACCGCCCCCGCCAGCGCCGAGGGCAGCAGCATCCGGCCCGGATCGCCGCCCGCCCCGGCCCGGACGAGGTGCGGCGCGGCCAGGCCCACGAAGCCGACGATGCCGGCCATGGCCACCGAGGCGCCGGTCAGCAGCGAGGCGCCGGCCACCGCGGCGGCGCGCAGGCGGGTCATGGGCAGGCCCGAGAGCGCCGCCGCCTCCTCGCCCAGGGTCAGCATGACGAGGCCGCGGGCGGCGTAGAGGCTCAAGGCCCCGCCCACCGCCAGGGCCGGGATCTGGCGGGCGATGTCTACCCAGTCGCGATTGGCCACCGAGCCCAGCAGCCAGCCGAACACCTCGGCGAGGGTCACCGGCGAGGGCGAGAAGTTGAACACCAGCGAGGTCAGCGCGCCGAGGAAGGCCGAGAGCGCGACGCCGAACAGGATCAGGGTCTCGGGTTCGCGGAAGCGGGCGGCCAGGCCCGTCAGCAGGAGGCCGGTCGCGAGGGCCGCGGCCAGCGCGGCGGCTTCGATGGCGCCCGGGATCGCCGACAGGCCCAGCGAGATGGCGAGCGCCGCCCCGAGCCCCGCCCCGCCCGAGACCCCGAGCACGCCGGGATCGGCCAGGGGATTGCGCAGGAGGCCCTGCATCACCGCGCCCGCCAGCCCCAGGGCCGCCCCAACCACCAGGGCCGCGACGGTCCGCGGCAGGCGGATCTCGAACAGCACCACGTGGGGGCCCGAGGCCGGGTCGCGGAACGCCTGGGCGTACTGGGCGCCGCTGAGCGCCGTCTCGCCCAGCAGCAGGCCGGCGGCGGCGAAGGCAAGGACGCCGGCCGCCAGCGCGAGGTTGAGGACGAGCGGCCTCACCGGGGCGCCTCGGCCGCCAGCAGCGCCACGGCCTCGCCCGCGCCCCAGTCGGGACAGCCAAGGAGGGCGCCGGGCAGGCGGGCGACGGCGCGCTCGCGCGCCACCGTCTGGAGCACCCGATGCCGGCCGATTCCCCAGCTGTCGCCCGAGAGCTGGAACGTGTCGAAAAATCCCAGCACGACGGTCTGGGGCGGCGACAGCGCCAGGCCCTCGAGCGAGATCGTCTGGAAGCCGGGACGGGTCTCGGCGTTGGTCAGCCCCGCCGCCCGCAGGATGGCGTCGACGAGGGTGCCCGGCCCGGCGGTGACGCCGCCCGGCGTCATGTAGAGGACCCGCGCCCCGCCCCAGGCGCCGGCGGCGCGGGCGAGCTGGGCGTTCATGCGGGCGATGGCGGCCTCGCCGGCGGCGTGCCGATCGAGGGCGGCGGCCACGGTGCGCACCGTGCGGCGGATGTCGTCGAAGCCCGTCGCGTCGGGAATCGTGACCACCTGCACGCCGCGCCGCTCCAGCGCCGCGATCAGCCGGGGCTCGCCGCCCCAATAGCGGACCACCACGTCGGGCCGGGCGGCCAGGACGCTCTCCAGGTCGATGCGGCGCCTGGGCAGGCCGGGCGCAAGGGCGCGAAGCCGGGAATCGGCGTCGTCGGCCCGGGTCGAGACGCCGACGATGGCGGCGCGCGGGGCCAGACCCATGACGTACTGGTCGGCGCAGGAATCCAGCGACATCACCCGCGGCGCGGCTTGCCCCTCACCGGGCGACGCCACGGCCAGGGCGAGCGCCGCGCCGGCGGCGGCGAGGCTCAGTCGATGACGAGGCCGTGCAGCAGGCCTTCCAGCGAGACCTGCATCAGCTCCTCGCGCGGGGCCCAGCCGAAGCCCGGGCGGGCGGTCATTAGGGCCACCAGGCCATGGCAGGCCGTCCAGAGCGCCTGGGCCGCCGAATCGGCGCCGCCGGTGCGCAAGCGCCCGCTGGCGGCGATCTCGCGCACCACGCCGGAGAAGATCTCGTAGCATTGTCGGCTCAGGTCCGCCGTCCCTTCCGGCCACGGCTGGGCCGATACCGGACGGGGCGTGCTGTAGACAAGCTGATAGGCGTTGGGATGCTCGAAGCCCCAGCGCATGTAGGCGTCCAGCATCATCCGCACGCGGACCACCGGATCCAGCGGCTTGGCGGCGATGTCCCGGTTGTTCTGCAGCAGCTCGCGAAGGGTGCGCTCGCAGATCTCGAGCAGGATCGCGCCCTTGTCCGGGAAGTGCATGTAGAGGGCGGTGGAGGAAACCCCCACCTCGTCGGCGATCTTGCGGATCGTCGCGCCCTCGTAGCCCTCGGCCACGAAGATGCGTTCGGCGGCCTCCAGGATCTCGGCCCGGCGAAGGTGCCCGTCCCCCTTGGCCTTGCGCGCCGATCGGCGCGTGGTGGTCCCCACAGCAGTCACGGTTACTCTAGTTCCCCAAGCTCCCCTTGGAGAACACCGGACCCCAAATCGACACCGGTGGCAAGCCTACGTTGCGGCAGGCGCCCCGCAACTCGCCAGACGGGCGCCCGGCTGACGGTGGGCCGGCCGGTGGGCTGGACGCGCGCGGCGGCTTGCGCTTCAAGGCGGGCCATGAGCCGCCCGACTGTCGCCGACGCGCCCGGCGTGATGCGCACCGAAGGCTGGGCGGACTACGCCCTGCTGGACTCCGGCGGCGGCCGCAAGCTGGAGCGCTACGGCCCCTACACCGTCGTGCGGCCCGAGCCGCAGTGCCTGTGGACGCCCCGCAAGCCCGAGCTGTGGGACCAGGCCGACGCGGTCTTCGATCCCACCGACGAGGAGGACGCCGGCCGCTGGCGGTTCAGCGGGCAGCCGAAAGAGGCCTGGCCGCTGGCCTGGCGCGAGGTGAGGTTCCTGGGCCGGTTCACCGCCTTCCGGCACCTGGCCTTCTTTCCCGAGCAGGCGGCGAACTGGGCGTTCCTGGACGAGCGGGTGCGCGCCCACGCCGGATCGGCCGGATCGGACGGACCGCCGAGGGTCCTGAACCTGTTCGGCTACACCGGCGTCGCCAGCCTGGTGATGGCCGCCGCGGGCGCGGCGGTGACCCACGTGGACGCCTCCAAGAAGGCGGTCGCCTGGGCGCGCGAGAACGCCGAGGCCTCCAAGCTGTCGGACCGGCCGATCCGCTGGATCGTCGAGGACGCCCGCCGCTACGTGCAGCGCGAGGTGCGGCGCGGTTCGAAGTACGACGGCATCATCCTGGACCCGCCCAAGTACGGCCGCGGACCCGACGGCCAGGTGTGGCGGCTGTTCGAGGACCTGCCTGAACTTGCCGGGCTATGCGCTGAACTTCTTTCGGAAAACGCCTCGTTCCTGATCCTCAACGCCTATGCCGAGCGGATCTCGGGCGCGGCGCTGTCGGGCCTGCTGGCTGAGAAGCTCGCGGGCCGCGGCGGGCGGATCGACTGGGGCGAGCTGGCGCTGGTGGAGGACGGCGGGGATCGGCAGGTCGGCATGAGCTTCTACGGGCGCTGGTCGCGATGAGGGCCGTCACCTCGCTGACCAACCCCACGGTCAAGGCGGTCCGCGCTCTTCACCTGCGCAAGGACCGCGACGAGACCGGCCTGTTCCTGGCCGAGGGCCTGAAGCACGTCACCGAGGGCGTCGAGCTGGGCCACGCGCCGCGCATCCTGATGTACGGCCCGGAGGCGGCCAGCCATCCGCTGCTGCGCAAGGCGGCGGACGCGACGCGGCGGGCCGGCGGCGAGGTCATCGAGGTGACCCAGGAGATCCTGGCCAAGGTGTCCCGGCGCGACAATCCGCAAGCGGTGGTCGGCGTGTTCCCGCAGGTCTACCGGCCGCTGTCCGAGATCGACCCGAAGGCCGCCGACTGCTGGGTGGCGCTGCACCGAGTGCGCGATCCGGGCAACCTGGGGACCATCGTGCGCACCGCGGACGCGGCGGGCTGCGGCGGGGTGATCCTGGTGGGCGAGTGCTGCGATCCCTATTCGGTCGAGGCGGTGCGCGCGACGATGGGCTCGGTGTTCGCCGTGCCGCTCAGCCGCTGCGGCGAGGCCGAGTTCGCGGCCTGGCGGAAGGGCTGGCCGGGCTCGGTGGTGGGCACCCTGCTGAGCGCCACGCACAGCCACGCGAGCGCCGACTACCGCAAGCCCGCCCTGATCTTGATGGGCAACGAGCAGCAGGGGCTGACGCCGGAGATGGCCGCCCTGCCCGACCTGAACGTGAAGATTCCCATGCGCGGCCGGGCCGACAGCCTGAACCTGTCGGTGGCGACGGGGATCATGATCTACGCTGCGACCAGCTGAGGCGTGTCACAAGGGCGGGGGACCGCACGTCCTTGCGACGTATCGAGAGAAGGACCCCTCCCCCATGACCACCCGCCTGAACTATGTCGCCGTCGCCCCGACGGCCCTGGACGCCATGATGGGCCTGGAGACCGCCGTCCGCGAGAGCGGCCTCGAACATTCCCTGGGCGAGCTGGTGAAGACCCGCGCGTCGCAGATGAACGGCTGCGCCTTCTGCCTGCACATGCACACCCAGGACGCCCGCAAGGCCGGCGAGAGCGAGGCGAGGCTCCACCTGCTGGCCGCCTGGCGCGAGAGCAGCCTCTACACGCCGCGCGAGCGGGCGGCGCTGGCCTGGACCGAGGCCCTGACCCGGGTCGGCGACACCGGCGCCCCCGACGCCGACTACGAGGCCCTGGAGCCGCACTTCAGCGAGACCGAGATCGTCTGGCTGACGATGCTGATCGTGACGATCAACGGCTGGAACCGGCTGGCGGTGGGCTTCCGCAGCCAGCACCCGCGCGCCTGGAAGGCGGCCGCCTAGGTCCCCCGCGGCTTCGCCCGAGCGGTCGGCGCGGCCTGCGCCGGGTCCTCGGGCCACGCGTGCTTGGGATAGCGGCCGCGCATGTCGGCCCGCACGTCCCTCCACGAGCCCTTCCAGAAGCCGGGCAGGTCCTGGGTGGTCTGGATCGGCCGGTGGGCGGGCGAGAGCAGGCTGAGGGTCAGCGGGACGCCGCCCACCGCCGGGTGCTCCGACAGCCCGAAGACCTCCTGCACCCGCACGTCCACCCGGGGGCCGGCCTCGGCGGCGTAGTCGATGGAAAAGCTGTTGCCGGTGGGGGCGGTCCAGCGGGCGGGCGCCTCGGCGTCGAGCCGGCGCTGCAGCTCCCAGGGGACCAGCGTGCGCAGCGCCCCGTCCAGCACGTCCGGCTTCAGCGCCGCGAGCGAGCGCAGGCCGTGCAGCAGCGGCGCCAGCCAATCGTCCAGCCGCTGGGCCAGGGCCGCATCGGACAGGTCCGGCCAGGCAGGATCGCGGGCGCGCAGGAAGGCGATCCGCTCGCGCAGGCTCTCGGCCGCCGGGCCCCACGGCAGGATGCGCACGCCCTCGCGCCGAACCCGGTCGGCCAGGGCGCGGGCGACGAGCGCCGGGTCGGGATTGTCGTCGATCTCCTCGCGCACCGTCAGGCGGCCGAGGCGGGTGAGCCGCTTGGCCCGCAGGCGCCCGCCGGCGCTCTCCTCCAGGCGCGCTTCGACCTCGAACTGACCGGTGAACGCGGCGAGGTCGGCCTCGTCCAGCGGCGCGGCGAGCAGGATGCGGTCGCGCCGGTCGCCGCCGCCCAGCTCCCCGACGGCCAGCCACCTCTCCCGCGCCAGCGCGTCGGTGGGCTCGACGAAGGCGCCGCGGCCGGTGACGAGCTGGAACTCGCCCTGCCCGCCCCGCGCCTTGGCGATCCGCTCGGGATAGGCGAAGGCCAGCAGCAGGCCGTCGGGCAGCGGCTCGCCCGAACGGCCCTTCGGCGCCAGCGCGGCCCAGCGGTCGGCGAGCGCGCGGGCGTCGCGGGCCCGGGGGCTGCGGTCGCGCTCCAGCTGCTCCAGCCGGTGGCGCAGGTCGGCGTCGCGGCCGCCGAGGCCCCGCTCGGTGAGGAGAGCGGCGATGCGGGCGGCGCGGGCCGCCTGTCCGGTTTCGCCGGCCTTGAGGACCATGTGCGCCAGCCGCGGCGCCAGGGGGACGTCGGCCAGGGCCCGGCCGTGGGGCGTCAGCACCCCGGCCTCGTCCAGCGCCTCCAGCCGGCGCAGCAGCGCGCGGGCCTCGGCGAAGGCCGCGGCGGGCGGCGGGTCGAGGAAGGCCAAGTCCGCCGGGTCCTTCGCGCCCCAGCGGGCGAGGTCCAGCGCCAGGCCGGAGAGGTCGGCGTCGAGGATCTCCGGGTCGCCGTAGGCCGGCAGCGCCCGGGTCTCGGCCTCGTCCCACAGGCGGTAGCAGACGCCCGGCTCGGTCCGGCCGGCGCGGCCCCGCCGCTGGTCGGCCGCGGCGCGGGAGACGCGCACGGTGGCCAGGCGGGTCAGGCCGCTGGCCGGATCGTAGCGCGGCACGCGGGCCAGGCCGCAGTCGATCACCACGCGCACGCCCTGGATGGTCAGGCTGGTCTCGGCGATGGAGGTGGCGAGCACGACCTTGCGGCGGCCGGCGGGCGCCGGCTCGATGGCGCGGTCCTGGTCCTTGGGATCCAGGGCGCCGTAGAGGGGCGCCACGTCCACGTCGGCGCGCCGGACGCGCTCGGCCAGGCGCTCGGCGGTGCGCAGGATCTCGCCCTGGCCCGGCAGAAAGACCAGGAGGCTGCCGGTCTCCTCCGCCAGGGCGCGCTCGACGGCGCGGACGACTCGGTCCTCCAGCCGCTGGGTCTCGTCGCGGCCGAGGTAGCGGGTGTCCACCGGGAACATGCGGCCCTGGCTCTCGACCACCGGCGCCTCGTCCAGCAGCCGCGCGACGGCCGCGCCGTCGAGGGTGGCGGACATGACGAGGATGCGCAGATCCTCGCGCAGCAGCTTCTGGGCGTCGCGGGCGAGCGCCAGACCGAGGTCGGCGTCGAGGCTGCGCTCGTGGAACTCGTCGAAGATCACGCAGACCACCCCGGCGAGCTCGGGGTCCGAGAGAATCATCCGCGTGAAGACGCCTTCGGTGACCACCTCGATGCGGGTGCGGGCCGAGACCTTCGACTGCATCCGCACCCGGAAGCCGACCGTCCCGCCGACGGGCTCGCCCAGGGTCTGGGCCATCCGGTGCGCGGCGGCTCGGGCGGCGAGCCGGCGGGGCTCGAGCATCACGATCCGGCCCTCGCCGACCCACGCCTCCCCGAGGAGCTCCAGGGGCACGACCGTGGTCTTGCCCGCCCCCGGCGGGGCGACCAGCACGGCGGCGTTGCGCGCGGCGAGCTGCGCCTTCAACGCAGGCAGGGCGTCGTGGACGGGAAGCATCGGCGCGGCTCTAGCGAATGCCTCGCCCGACCGCCAGCGTTGCCGCTTGACCCGGGGGCGCCAAGCACGCAACGGTCCGCCAAACTTTTTCAACGGCGGCCGGGGGGCCGCTGCTCGGAGGGAATATGTGGCGTGTTAAGCCGCTCGACGCGATCCTGGCGACCGCGGAAAAGAAGTCACTGCAAAGGTCGCTCGGCGCATTCCAGCTCACCATGCTGGGCATCGGCGCCGTCATCGGCACCGGCATCTTCGTCCTGACCGCCGAAGCCGCCCAGAAGGCGGGCCCCGGCATGATGCTGTCGTTCGTCATCGCCGGCGTGGTCTGCGCGGTGGCTGCGCTCTGCTACGCCGAAATGGCCTCGATGGTGCCGGTCTCCGGCTCGGCCTACACCTACAGCTACGCCGTGATGGGCGAACTGGTCGCGTGGATGGTCGGCTGGGCGCTGATCCTGGAGTACGCCGTGGCGGCGGGCGCGGTTTCGGTGGGCTGGTCCGGCTATGTGGTCGGACTGATCGAGGCGAGCTTCGGCCTCGAGATCCCCGACGCCCTGACGCTCGGGCCGTTCGACGGCGGGATGATCAACCTGCCGGCGATGGCCATCGCCGGCCTGGTCACCTGGCTGCTGGTGATCGGCACGCGCGAGAGCGCCACGGTCAACGCGATCCTGGTGGCCATCAAGGTGGCGGCCCTGACGCTGTTCATCGTCCTGGCGGTGCCGGTGATGAACATGGAGCAGTTCACTCCGTTCGCGCCCCTGGGCTTCGGCGGCATCGCGGCGGCGGCGGCGTCGATCTTCTTCGCCTACGTCGGGTTCGACGCCGTCTCGACGGCGGCCGAGGAAACCAAGAACCCGCAGCGGAACATGCCCATCGGCCTGATCGGCTCGCTGGCGATCTGCACCATCTTCTACCTGCTGGTGGCCGCCGGGGTGATCGGCACCGTCGGCGCCCAGCCGGTGTTCAGCCCGACCGGCGAAGCCCTCCACCCGGGTAGCCGCGAGCTCGCCGCGGCCTGCTCGGCCATCGGCGACGGGGCCGTGGTCTGCTCGAAGGAAGCCCTGGCCTGGACCCTGCGCCAGGTGGGTTGGCCGCAGATCGGCAACCTGATCGGGCTGGCGGCGGGCCTCGCCCTGCCGTCGGTCATCCTGATGATGATGTTCGGCCAGACCCGCATCTTCTTCGTGATGAGCCGCGACGGCCTGCTGCCCGCCGCGTTCTCGAAGATCCACCCGAAGTACAACACGCCCTACGTGATCACGGTCCTGACCGGCATCGCGGTGGCGCTGTTCGCGGCGTTCTTCCCGGTGGGCCAGCTGGCCAACATCTCGAACTCGGGCACGCTGTTCGCCTTCGCCGCGGTCTCCATCGCGGTCATGGTGATCCGCAAGACCGACCCGACTCGCCACCGGCCGTTCCGCACGCCGCTCGTCTTCCTCACCGCTCCGATCGCGGTGGCGGGCTGCCTGTTCCTGTTCGTCAGCCTGGACACGAAGAGCATCGTCCTCTTCTGCATCTGGGCGACGGTGGGCCTGGCGGTCTACTTCGGCTACAGCCGCTCCCGCAGCCACGTGGGCCGGGGCCTCGTCGAGACGCACGAGCTCGACACCGACGCCCCGCCCGGAGCCGTGCCGCCCATGCCGGGCGCGCCGGTCCCCGGCCAGCCCGACCGCTAGGCGGCCAAGGAAGGCCCGGGGTTCGCCCCGGGCCTTTTCTTTAGGGGCGCGAGCCCCGATCATAGGAGCGACATGAACGCTCCGCAGCCGACCCTTCCGATCCGCGCCGTCATCGCGCCGGTCACCCCGCTCCAGCAGAACTGCACCATCGTCTGGTGCGTGAAGACGATGAAGGCCGCCGTCATCGATCCCGGCGGCGAGGTCCCGCGCCTGCTGCAGGCGCTGAAGGACCAGGGCCTGACGCTGGAGAAGATCTGGATCACCCACGGCCACCTGGACCACGCCGGCGGCACGGCGGCCCTGAAGGAGGCCACCGGCGCGCCCATCGAAGGCCCCCACCCCGACGACGCCTTCTGGATCGAGGACATCGAGAGCTCGGGCGCCCGCTGGGGCATGCCCGACGCGCGCAGCTTCATCCCGGACCGCTGGCTGCAGGACGGCGATGTCGTCACCCTGGGCGAGACCGAGTTCGAGGTGATCCACTGCCCCGGCCACACGCCCGGCCACGTGGTCTTCTTCCACCGCCAGGCGCGGTTCGCGCAGGTGGGCGACGTGCTGTTCCAGGGCTCGATCGGCCGCACCGACTTCCCGCGCGGGAACCACGCCGACCTGATCGCCTCGATCACGAAGAAGCTGTGGCCGCTGGGCGAGGACGTGCGCTTCGTGCCCGGCCACGGGCCGATGTCGACCTTCGGCCAGGAGCGCCGCAGCAACCCCTTCGTCGCGGACGCGGTCCTGGCCGACGAGTAAGCGGCGTGACACGCGCGTTTCATCCGAGACATTCGAGCGTTACGGCGCCCGCCCATGCTGGGCGCCATGGAGCTTGCAGCTGACATGGCCGGCGCCGGGGCCCGCATCCTGATGGTCGACGACGACCCCGGCATCCGGGACGTGGTCTCCGACTTCCTGGGCCGCCACGGCTACAAGGTGGAGACCGCCGCCGACGCGCCCGAGATGGAGCGCGTGCTGGAGCGCGGCCCGGTGGACCTGATCGTCCTCGACGTGATGCTGCCCGGCGAGGACGGCCTGGCGATCTGCCGCCGGCTGACCACGGCCGACAACGCCCCGCCGATCATCATGCTGTCGGCCATGGGCGAGGACACCGACCGTATCGTCGGCCTGGAGCTGGGCGCCGACGACTACCTGGCCAAGCCGTGCAACCCGCGCGAGCTGCTGGCGCGCGTCCGGGCCGTGCTGCGCCGGGCCGAGCAGCGGACGAACGGCGGCGCGCTGGGCGCCGGCTGCGAGTTCGCCGGCTGGCGGCTGGACCTCGTGCGGCGCGAGCTGCGCTCGCCGCAGGGCGTGGTGGTGAACCTGTCCTCGGGCGAGTTCAGCCTGCTGCGCGCCTTCGTCGAGCGGCCGCAGCGCGTGCTGACCCGCGACCAGCTGCTGGAGTTCGCCCGCGGCCCCGACAGCGACGCATTCGACCGGGCCATCGACGTCCAGATCAGCCGGCTGCGGCGCAAGCTGGACGACGGCGGCGGGGGCCACGACCTGATCCGCACCATCCGCAACGAAGGCTACATGTTCACCGCCAAGGTGAAGCGGACATGAGTCCGGCGGGCCGGCCGACGGCCTCGTTCTTCGTCCAGCTCCTGACCCTGACCGGCCTGACGCTGGTGGCCGCCTGGGCGATCAGCATCCTGCTGCTGTTCAGCCTGCCGCCGCCGATCCCGGACTTCTACCGCCTGAGCGAGATCCAGCGGACCTTCGCGGGCTCTCCGCCGACCTTCACCGAGCGTCGCCCGCTGGTGCTGCGCCAGGCCTCCCGGCCTCCGGGGCCCGAGCTGGAGGGCCGCACCATGCCGGTCATCCGCGGCAAGCTAGCCGAGGAGCTCGGGGTGGCGCCCGAGGCCATCGTCATCGCCGGCGAACGGGGCCCCCTCTCCGACCGCCGGATCGGCCGCGTCCTGCGCGACCGCGCCGCGCGCGAGGGCATCCGGGAGGAACACTTCCTGATCGCCCCGTTCCAGGTCGGCGTGCGGCAGGCGGACGGGAGCTGGAAGGTCGTGCAGACCCAGAACCGGCTGGGCCTGTCGGACTGGCAGCAGCGCCTCGTCCTGTGGTTCGTGCTTTCGGCCCTGGCCATGGCGCCGGTGGCCTGGATCTTCGCGCGCCGCCTCTCGGCGCCGATCAAGCTGTTCGCCAGCGCCGCCGAGCGGCTCGGCCGGGATCCGAAGGCCGCGCCGCTGACCCTGAAGGGCCCCACCGAGATCGAGGTGGCCGCCCGCGCCTTCAACGAGATGCAGCAGCGCCTGCGCCGCTACGTCGAGGATCGCACGGCCATGGTGGCGGCCATCGCCCACGACCTGCGCACGCCCCTCACCCGCCTGCGGTTCCGCATCGAGGCCCTGCCCGAGGAGCAGCGGGCCAAGTTCTCCTCCGACCTCGACCAGATGGAGGAGATGATCACCGCCACGCTGGCCTTCGTGCGCGACACCAGCCGCACCGGCGAGCGCACGCCCCTGGAGCTGTCGTCCCTGCTGGAGAGCCTCTGCGACGAGATGGCGGAAACCGGCGCCCGGACCGAGGCCGAGCGGGGCGAGAAGGTGGTGCTGGAGGGCGATCCCATGGCGCTGCGCCGCCTGTTCGCCAACCTGCTGGAGAACGCAGTGAAGTTCGGCGGCGGCGCCCGCGCGCGGGTGTTCCGCGAGGAGAGCCATGCGGTCGTCGAGATCGACGACGAGGGCCCCGGCATCCCGCCGTCTGAGGCCGAGCGGGTGTTCGAGCCCTTCTACCGCCGCGAGCCGTCCCGTAGCCGCCAGACGGGGGGTATCGGCCTGGGCCTGGCCGTGGTGCGCTCGATCGCCCGCAGCCACGGCGGCGACGTCACGCTCGCCAACCGCAGCGGGGGCGGCCTGCGGGCCAGGGTGCTGCTGCCGCTCTGAACCGCATTTGCGGCGGGCGGATCGGACGGCCGGCCCCGCCCCTGAACGCCATCTGGGCCCTCAGGCGCGATTAAGCGTCGCACCACGCAACCTCTGCCGGTCCTCGTTGGTTAGCCAGACCGCTAACCCTGCGAGGCGCCGATGTCCGAGCCGGACCCCAGACCAGAACAAGATCCCCCGGAGACCGGGCCCGCGGACGATCCGCGCCCCGATCATCCCGAACGGCCGTCCCGCGGCGAGCGGCCGGTCGGAGGCGCCTCGCTCGACCTCCCCCTCTCATCGCCCGATTAGGAGAGTTGCCCAAGATGCCAAGCGTTGACTCAGGCAAGCCGCGCGCCCGGCGCGGGTTCGCCGCCATGAACCCCGAACGTCGTCGCGAAATCGCCCGCAAGGGCGGGGCCAGCGTGCCCGGCGAAAAGCGCAGCTTCGCGAAGGACCGCGACCTGGCCGCCTCGGCCGGGCGCAAGGGCGGCGAGGCCTCCCGCGGCGGCGGCCGCTCCCGGGGCCGCGAGAGCTAGGCTCTCAACAGCACCATGGCGAAGGCGGGGTGGGCGGACGCCCACCACCGCTCGAGCCTCCAGCCAGCCGCCGCGGCGAGTTCGCCGAACCCCTCCACGGTGAACTTGTAGGAGTTCTCGGTGTGCAGGGTCTCCCCGGCCGCGAAGCGGAACGTCCGGCCGGCCACGCCGACCGCCTGGTCCTTCAGGCTCATCAGGTGCATCTCGATGCGGCTCTCCGCATCGTTCCAGACCGCGCGGTGCGCGAAGGCGTCAAGGTCGAAGTCGCCGCCCAGTTCGCGGTTGATCCGCGCCAGCAGGTTCTTGTTGAACGCCGCCGTGACGCCGAGCGCGTCGTCATAGGCCGCCACCAGCGTGGCGGCGTCCTTTTTCAGGTCGATCCCCACCAGGAACGCCGCGCCGTCGCCCAGCAGGCGGCGGGCGCCGGCCAGGAACGCCTGGGCCTCCTGCGGCGTGAAGTTGCCAATGGTCGAGCCGGGGAAGAAGCCCACCACCGGCCGGCCCGCGGCGGCCACCGGCAGCTCCAGGGCGCGGGTGAAGTCCTCGCACAGCGGGGCGACGGCCAGCTTCGGATAGTCGGCCCGGATCGCCTTGGCCGCCCCCTCGAGCGCAGAGGCGCTGATGTCGATGGGCGCATAGACGGCCACCTGCGGCGCGGCGTCGAGGACGATGCGGGTCTTCAGGCTGGCGCCGCTGCCGAACTCCACCAGCGCCGCGCCGTCGGGGATCTCGGCGGCGATCTCGCCGGCCGCGCTGCGCAGCAGGGCAAGCTCGGTGCGGGTCGGATAGTACTCGGCGAGCGCGGTGATCGCCTCGAACAGGCGCGAGCCCTCGGCGTCGTAGAAGTATTTGGGCGGGATCGTCTTGCGCGGGCGGGAGAGGCCCGCGACCACATCCGCCTCGAAGCTGTCGTCTTCCGCGACGTCGCGCACGCCGTCGCGCGCCAGGCGCACGCCCGAGAACATCCACCGCTGATGCGGATAGAAGAAGTTGCGGTAGCTGGCCCGGACATGGCCGCCCGGCGTGACGCAGGCGCCGCCGCGCAGGACGAACTGGCCGGCCATGAACTTGCCGTTGTACTCGCCGACAGCGCCCTTGGCCGGCTTGAAGCCCGGATAGGGCGCATAGGCGCTGCGGGTCCATTCCCAGAGGTCGCCGTACATCTGGCGCAGGCCCTCGCCAGCCGGCGCGGGCTGGGCGGTCAGGCGGCCCGATGTCAGGAACTCGCCGTCGTGCCAGGCGTGGGCGGCGGCGTGCTCCCACTCGGCCTCGGTCGGCAGGCGCGCCCCCGCCCAGGCCGCGTAGGCGTCGGCCTCGAAGTAGCTCACGTGGCTGACCGGGGCCGCGGGGTTCACCGGACGCGGGCCCCTGAGGGTCATCTCGGTCCAGCCGTCCTCGCCCTCGCGCCAGTAGAGCGGCGCGCGCCAGCCCTCGGCCTGGACGCGGGCCCAGCCGTCAGAGAGCCAGAACTCGGGCCGGCCGTAGCCGCCGTCGGCCATGAAGGCCAGCCACTCGCCGTTGGTCACCAGCCGGTCGGCGAGGCGGAAGGGCTCGAGCCAGACCTTGTGGCGCGGCGTCTCGTTGTCGAAGGCGAAGCCCGGTCCCGCATGGCCGATCTCGACCAGCCCGCCCTCGAAACCGATCCAGGCCGCAGGCGCGGGCTCCGTCTGCGGGACGCCCTTGGGCGGTGCATAGGCCGGCTGCAGCGGCGAGCCGGCGAACAGGTGCAGGATGTCCATCAGGATCAGCTCCTGATGCTGCTGCTCGTGGGCGAGGCCGAGGTCGAGGAGGTCGGCGTGCGGTCCCGCCCCGCCGGCCAGCAGCCGCGCCATGCCGGCGTCGACGTGGGCGCGGTAGGCCATGACGTCGTCGAACGAGGGCCGGGTCATCAGCCCGCGTTCGGGCCGCGGCTGCCGGGCGCCGACCGCCTCGTAGTAGGAGTTGAACAGATAGCCGAAGCGCGGATCGAACACCCGGTAGCCCGTCAGGTGCGGCGTCAGCAGGAAGGTCTCGAAGAACCAGCTGACGTGCGCCAGGTGCCACTTGGTCGGGCTGGCGTCCGGCATCGACTGGACCTGCATGTCCTCGGGCGTCAGCGAGCGGATCAGCGCCTCGGTCGCCCGGCGGACGGCGCGGTATCTGGCCAGGGCCTCGGAGTCGTCCGCCCGCGGGACGGCCTCGGTGGTCCGGTGGATGTCGCCCATGAAGCTCTCCTCGCCGTCAGGCGGCTGATGTGGGCGCACGGTTGCGCCGCCACAACCGATCCTTGCCGTCATTTGTGAAGCTTCGGGCCCAGCGTCGGCAACGTGACTCAGCCGGCCGAGTTCCAGGATTCTGGCGATTTTCAGGCGCTTAGGTTCCCGGAACGGTTGCCAGGGGGGCGCGTTGAACGGGCCAACCGAGAGCTAGCGCAGCCGGCCCACCGCTCCCCCGGGCCCAAGAGGACAGCATGAGTTCGACGTCCAGTTGGCGGGACGAGGTGGTGGGCATGATCCCGGCGCTGCGGGCGTTCGCCTGGTCCCTCAGCCACAACGGCTCGGACGCCGACGACCTCGTCCAGGACACGCTGATCAAGGCCTGGACCAACCGGGACAAGTTCGAGCCCGGCACCAACCTGCGCGCCTGGCTTTTCACCATCCTGCGGAACACCTACTACACGAGCGTCCTGCGCCGCCGCCGCGAGGTGCGCGACGAGACCGGCGAGTACGCCGGCGGGCTGAGGTCGCCGCCGACCCAGGACTGGAGCGTGGCCATGCGCTCGCTGCAGGCGGCCCTGCAGCAGCTGCCGGCCGAGCACCGCGAGGCGCTGATCCTGGTCGGCGCGGCGGGCCTGTCCTACGAGGAGGCGGCCGAGATCTGCGGCTGCGCGCTCGGCACCATCAAGAGCCGGGTGAACCGCGCACGCGCCCGCCTGCTGAAGATCATGGACGCCGAGGACGCGACCGACGTGATGGCGCTGGAGTCCGCCACCGCCATGGGCACCGCCTAGGCGGACTTCCTGGCCGGCGCCGCGGAGGGCGCTGCGGGCGAGCCCTCGTCCAGCTGTTCGACCACCGAGCGGAGCCGGTCCGGCAGCGGGCGGGCCTGCAGCGCCCGGAACATGCCCTTCAGGCTCGCATCGAGGGCGGCGGCCTTCTCGCGCTTGCGCGTCATCGATCCCACTCCCAGCCGGCCGCATCGCACCGCGGAGCCGCGGCGCGCAAGTGCCCCCCGGCGGCGGCGGGCGCAACCCCGGTGCGACAATGCGGAACAGCCCGGACCCGCCGCCGTTGACCCTGCGAGACCGTATCCGGAGGAGGACCAGACATGGCGGACCGCAACGACTATCGCGGATCGTGGAGCGGCGGCGGCGACGACCGCTGGCGGCGCGGCGACGAGCATCGCCAGGAGCATCGCCGGCGCGAACGCTGGGGCGGGCGCGAGGAGCGCTCGTTCCGGGGCGGCCACGGCGAGGAGGAGCGCGAGCCCTGGCGGCGCGACCGCTACGGCTCCCTGTACGACCAGGACCGGACGAACTACGGCTCGGGCTGGGACCGCGACCGCGGAGACTACGGCCGCGGGCAGGACGACGACCGTCGCCCCCGCGAGGACTACCGGCAGACCTGGCGGCCCGGCGGCGGCGCCCCGTACGGCGACATGGAGCTGAACACCCGCAGCCCCGGCTACGAACAGTTCGGCGCGCCGCACGACTACGCCTACCACCCGCATTCGGAGTTCGATCCCGACTACCTGCACTGGCGGGACGAACAGCTGCGCCTGCACGACCGCGACTACCAGGAATGGCGCCGGCAGCAGCACCAGCAGTACGACGACGAGTACCGCCGCTTCCGCTCCGAACGGCGCGAGGGCTTCGGCCGCTCGTTCCAGGAATGGCGCTCGCAGCGGAACATGACCGGCGGCATGGCCCAGCAGCACATCACGCCCGAGACCCACGACTACGCCCGCCGGACCGCGGCCGGCTTCGGCCACGGCCAGGACCGGCCCTCGGGCAGCCTCGAGCCGCCGGGCGCGCTGACCGGGCGCGCCGGCGCCGGCGGCTCCTCGGCAGGCGGCCCAGCATCCGGCGGCGGCGCTCTTGCGTCGGGGGACACGGAGTTCGGCAAGACCCCGCCCCAGGTGCAGGCCGCCACCGACGGCGACCGGCGCACCGACGAGAAGGACAAGAAGGACGACGAGCGGCGGTCGTAGGCCTTCCTCGCACTGCCCCACCCTGCCCTGCCCGCGCGCCCCCGCCGGCGCGCGGGCTTCCGCCCCGTCAACCAAGGCGGCGGCCCCGATTGGCGGCCAAGATCCGATCCGCTAGCAATTTGTATCGAGCGGGCGGCCACAAGCCCGCCGGGAGACGGAACGCAGCAGGGCATGAGCGAAGACCCCATCAAGCTCCTGACCGACATCCCGTCGGTCCACGCCGCCGCGCGCGGCGACCACGTCGCGGTCGAGTTCGAGGGCCGCCGCCTGACCTACGCCGAGCTCGACCGCCGGTCGGACCAGGTCGCGGGCTTCCTGCAGCAGGCGGGCGTAAGGCCCGGCGACCGCGTCGCCTGGCTCGGGCGCGCCTCGGAGGCCTGGTACGAAGTCTTCTTCGGGACCGCGAAGGCGCGCGCCTGCTTCGCGCCGATCAACTCGCGCCTCGCCCCGCCCGAGATCGCCTTCATCCTGGGCGACTCCGGCGCGGATCTGTTCTTCGTGAGCCCGGAGTTCTTCGCGTGCGCCGAGGCGGTGGTCGCCCAGGTGGACCGGCCGATCCGGCTGATCGGCGTCGGCGGCGAGCGCGACGGCTTCGAGCCCTACGCCGCCCTGCGCGAGGCCGCCCCCGCGCCCGAGCTGACCCGGCCCTCGCCAAGCGACGACGTCCTTCAGCTCTACACCTCCGGCACCACCGGCCTGCCCAAGGGCGTGCGGCTGACGCACGGGGCCTATGCGGCGTTCCTGGAACTACGCCACCAGGTGCCCGGCTTCGCCTACGCGGCCGAGGACACGGTGCTGATCCTGATGCCCCTGTTCCACGTGGCGGGGACGAACATCAGCTTCTCGGGCCTGGCGGCCGGGGCGCGGCTGGTGCTGATGGCCGAGTTCGATCCCGCGGCGGTCCTGCGCGTGATCGCGGCCGAAGGCGTGAACCACGCGTTCATGGCGCCGGTGATGATCAACGTCCTCCTGCAGACGCCGCAGATCGCCGACACCGACTTCTCCAGCATGAAGACCGTCTGCTACGGGGCCTCGCCGATCTCGGAGGCGGTGCTGAAGGCGGCGACCGAGCGGTTCGGCTGCGGCTTCATCCAGTTCTACGGGATGACCGAGACCTGCGGCGCGGGGACCACCCTGGCCCCGGAAGAGCACCGCGGCGAGCTGTTCCGCTCTTGCGGACGGGCCTGGCCGACGCTGGAGGTGCGGGTGGCGGACGAGGCGGGGAACGCCCTTCCCGCCGGCCAGATCGGCGAGATCGAGATTCGCGGGCCGATCCTCATGGCCGGCTACTGGAACCGCCCGGAGGCGACGGCCGAGACCATCCGGCCCGACGGCTGGCTGCGCACCGGCGACGCCGGCTACATGGACGAGGGGGGCTTCTTCTTCGTCCACGACCGGGTGAAGGACATGATCGTCACCGGCGGCGAGAACGTCTATCCGGCCGAGGTGGAGAACGCGATCCTCGGCTGCCCCGGCGTCGCCGACGCGGCGGTGATCGGCGTGCCCGACGAGCGCTGGGGCGAGGCGGTGAAGGCCGTCGTCGTCCCCTCGCCCGGCCAGGAGCCGGACCCGGCGGCGATCATCGCCTGGGTCCGCCAGCGGATCGCGGGGTTCAAGGCCCCGAAGTCGGTGGACTTCATCGAGGCCCTGCCCCGCAACCCGTCCGGCAAGGTGCTGCGCCGCGAGCTGCGCAAGCCCTACTGGGAGGGCCGCGACCGCAACGTCGGCTGAGCCGCCCGCTACGCCGCCGTGCTGGGGCGTTCCTTCACGCGGGCGAACCAGTCGGTCAGCCTGGCGAAAGCCGGATCCAGGGGCTGGCCCACCATGGCGCCGAAGTCGAGGAAGCTGAACAGCAGCACGTCGGCCAGGGTGAAGCGCTCGCCGACGATCCAGGGTCCCTGGAACTGGCCCTCCAGCCACTCGAGCCCGTCGCGGGCGATCGCCTTCAGGCCCGCCGAGGCCTCGGGCAGGCAGCGCATGCGGGCCTCGAACATCGGCAGGCCCTCGCCGAAGCGGAAGCCGTTGGCCATCGGCTCGCAGATCTTCAGGTCGATCCGGCGCGTCCACATGCGGACGATCGCCCGTTCCTGCGGCGTGCGGCCGATCAGCGGCGGCTCGGGCTGCACTTCCTCGAGATACTCGCAGATGGCGGTGATCTCGGTGAGGCAGGTCCCGTCGTCCAGTTCCAAGGCCGGGGTCTGGCCGGCCGGATTGACCTGGAGATAAGGCGCGCGCCGGTTCTCGCCGCCGCGCAGGTCGACCTCCACCGTCTCGAGCTTCAGACCCTTCTCGGCCAGGAACATGCGCACCATGCGCGGGTTGGGTCCGACGGACGTGTAGAGCTTCACCTTATCCCCCCTTTTCACAGCCCCTGCGGCGAGGGGGCTGGTTGACTTAACGAAAAATTAGGCACAGCCGCGTACTAGAATTTCCGATTCGAGCGGCGTATAACGCCGCTATGCACGAGCGCAGTTTCAGACCCGATCTGACGGGCTCGGACGAGAGCCTGGACGATCTCCTCACCCGCCTCAAGGCTCAACTCAGCCGCCCCAAGGCCCCCGGCCGGGACCTGCCGCCCGACGAGGACCATTTCGTCACCTCCCGGTGGCCGCGCGGCGGCGCCGGCGGCGCGGAAGCGCCGCTGCCCAAGCCTGAACGTCCGCCAGCGGACTGCTTCGCCTACTGACGCCGGTTCAGCCGCGCCATCGTGAAGTCGGCCGCCAGGACGCAGCGCACCTGCCCGCGCGGCGCGGCGATGGTCGCCGGCTGGCCGGGGGGGATGTCGAAGTACCAGCCGCCCCTGGCCGTAGTGACCTTCAGCGCCCTGGGCGTGGTGAACTGACAGACCGGATAGGTCGCCGGCGCCCAGCCCGCTCCGTAGCGCAGCGGGCTGCAGCTGACGTGGCCGAACTGCCGGTAGAAGGTCACCCCGTCGTAAACCGTCCCCTTGCGGACCTTCAGCCCCCGCGCCTCGAACTCGGCCTTCGTCAGGGCCGCACAGGGCGGGCCGTCGATGGTCCATTCCCGCTGCAGCGCGAGCGCCGCGTCCCGGCGCTTGAGGTAGGAGCCGGTGTAGACCCACGCCGGAAAGCCCACCGCAGCGACCAGCGCCAGACCGATCACCAGCCTCTGCCCGAGACCGCGCCGCGGCGGACTGCGAACCCCCAGGTCCCTGGTCATGGGCGCCCTCCCGGATTTATAGACTACATGTGTAATCCAAAACCCGGGCGGACGGCAAGGCTCAGGCGGCGAGCTTCGGGCGCTCCTTGGCCTGGCCGGCCGGGTTGGTGAACCGCAGCACGCCGTCGTCGAGCTTGGCGTAGCGCAGGCTCATCAGGTCGAGGGCGTAGTTCTGATAGAGCTTCCACGGCGGCTTGTTCCCCTGCTTGGGGAACCTGGCCATCGCCCGCTGGACGTAGCCCGACGAGAAGTCCAGCCACGGCTCGTGCGTCACGGTGGGATCGTCGTTCACCGGCGTCGCCTGGCGCAGGCCGGTCTTCTTCATGTGGTTCAGGACCCGGCTGACGTACTCGCACGTCAGGTCGCACTTCAGGGTCCAGGAGGCGTTGGTGTAGCCGAAGGCCGAGGCCAGGTTCGGCACGCCCTCGTACATCATGCCCTTGTAGGACAGCGTCTGGGACGCATCGACCTTGCGGCCGTCGACGGTGAGCTCGACGCCGTTCCAGACCTCGAGGACGAGGCCGGTCGCCGAGACGACGACGTCGGCCTCCAGCTCCTGCCCGGACTTCAGGCGGATCCCCGTCTCGGTGAACGTCTCGATATGGTCGGTGACCACCGAGGCGCGGCCCGACTTGATCATCTTGAACATGTCGGAGTCCGGCACCAGGCAGAGGCGCTGGTCCCAGGGATTGTAGCTGGGGGTGAAGTGGGTCTCGATGTCGTAGTCCGGGCCCAGCTCCTGGCGGACCATCTTCAGGATGCGCGCCTTGACCGCCTCGGGCTTCTCGCGGGCCATCTTGAAGAAGTACATGCCAAACAGGACGTTGCGCCAACGGACGATGTCATAGGCGAGCTTGCCCGGCAGCACCTTGCGCAGCCAGTTGGCGAACCGGTCCTCGGCGGGCCGCGAGACCACGTAGGTCGGCGAGCGCTGCAGCATGACGACGTGGGCGGCGTCCTTGGCCATCTCGGGCACCAGGGTGACCGCCGTCGCCCCCGAGCCGATCACCACGACCTTCTTGCCCGTGTAGTCGAGGCCCTCGGGCCACTGCTGGGGATGGACGAAGGCGCCCTTGAAGCGCTCGCGGCCCGGGTATTCGGGCGTGTAGCCGCCCTCGTAGGAATAGTAGCCGCCGCACAGGAACAGGAAGCTGCAGGTGAAGCGGACAGTCTTGCCGGAGTGCTCGGCCTCGACGGTCCAGAGCGCGTCCTCGGTGGACCAGGAGGCCCGCTTGACGAGGTGGCGGAACCGGATGTGACGGTCGATGCCGTGCTCGGCGGCCGTCTCGCGCACGTACCGCAGGATCGAGGGGCCGTCGGCGATCGCCTTGGCCTCGCGCCACGGCTTGAAGGCGTAGCCCAGGGTGTACATGTCGCTGTCCGAGCGGATGCCGGGATAGCGGAACAGGTCCCAGGTCCCGCCCGAGGCGTCGCGGCCCTCGAGGATGACGTAGCTGCGGTCGGGCGCCTCGGTCTGCAGGTGGTAGCCGGCGCCCACGCCGGACAGGCCCGCGCCCACGATCACCACGTCGAAGTGTTCGACAGCCATCTGGATTCCCACCCTTTGAGATTTGCGGCGGAAGATATCTGAACGCCGATCACTTTCCAGCCGAAAAGGGCGCGCCCTCGCTCAGCGCCACGAGGTAGTCCACCAGCGGCTCGGTCCCGGAGGCCCGGATCAGGCCCGAGCGGTAGAGCGCGACCGCGCCGTGCAGCAGGGACCAGATCGCGATGACGCGGTCGCGTCCCTCGGCCCCGCGCGCGCCGCCGGCCAGGGCCTGCAGGCTGAGGGCGATCACCCGGTCGGACGCGGCCTTGAGCGCGGGCGTGGCGGCGATCTGCTTGCGGTCCCGGTCCATCACGAGACCGTAGAGGCCGGGCTCCTCCAGGGCGAAGCGCGCGTAGGCGGCGACGAAGCCCCGCCGGACCTCGCCCCCCTCCCCGATCGCCGCCTCCAGCCGGTCGGCCAGGATCTCGTAGCCGCGCGCCGCCACGGCGTTCAGCAGGCCTTCGCGGCCGCCGAAGGGGCGGTAGAGCGCGCGGTGCGCCACCCCGACCTTCGCCGCGACCTCGCGCATCGACACCGCCTCGGCGCCGCCGGCGCGGACCAGCTCGAAGGCGGCGTCGAGGGCCGCCCGCGCGAGGTCTCCGTGATGGTAGGACGTCTTGGCCGGCACCCGCCCGGCTTAGGTGCGCCGCACGTGCCAGGCAACCGTCATGCCGGCGACGGACTGGCCCTCGGCGTCCTGGATGTCGACGGCGACGTCGAAGGCCACCTTGCCGTCGGCGTCCAGCCGCGCGCGCAGCGCCTCGGCCGGCTCGGCGCAGCGGGCCGTGGCGGTGAGCGCGCCCCGCGCCAGGCGGGAATACTGGATCGAGGCGCCCGAGGCGACGGGCCGGATCTGGCCCAGGCGGTCGGCGAAGGTCCCCACCATGGCCCCGCCCGAGGCGGTCTCGCCCAGGGTGAACAGCGCGCCGGCGTGCATGGTGCCGATGTGGTTGGACACCTCCTCGCGCTGGTCGAGCCGCGCGCGCCTCGCCGGGCTTCACCTCCACCAGTTCGACGCCGGTGTGGGCCGCATAGGGCACGGTGCTCATGGCCATGGGCCTGCCTCCTAAATGTATCCGATGGATACATGGCGGCCACGACAGCGGAGCGCAAGGCCAAGCTCAGAAGTTATCGTTGATCAGTTACCCTTGATCTGGATCAATTGGGGGAACGGCCCGCCGCCCGATGCTGCGGCCGAAGCAGAGCCGCGCCGTCCGAGCGCCGCCGGGACAGGGAACGGGACAGGGAAGACGCCATGAACGATGCCGCCATGCCGAAGGGGCCCGCGACCGCCCTCGAACACTTCGACGTCCTGATCGTGGGCGCCGGGATCTCCGGGATCGGCGGCGCCTACCACCTGAAGCAGCAGTGCCCCGGCAAGAGCTTCGTGGTGCTGGAGACGCTGGAGAGCTTCGGCGGCACCTGGCTGACCCACACGTACCCGGGCATCCGCTCGGACAGCGACCTCTACACCTTCGGCTACCGCTTCAAGCCCTGGGTCGGCCCGCCCATCGCCACGGCGGACGAGATCCTGAAGTACATGGGCGAGGTGATCGAGGAGAACGACCTCTCCCCGCACATCCGCTACCGCCACCGGATCACCAACGCGACCTGGTCCAGCCGCGACAACCTCTGGACCGTCGAGGCCGAGCGCCTCGACACGGGTCAGGCCGTGGCGTTCACCTGCAACTTCCTGTGGATGTGCCAGGGCTACTACCGTCACTCCGAGGGCTACACCCCCGAGTGGCCGGGCATGGCCGACTTCAAGGGCCGCATCGTCCATCCGCAGACCTGGCCGGACGACCTGGACCTTAAGGACAAGAAGGTGGTGGTGATCGGCTCGGGGGCCACGGCGGCGACGCTGGTGCCGGCCATCGCCGACGACTGCGGCCACGTCACCCTGCTGCAGCGCTCGCCGACCTACTTCATCCCCGGCCGCAACGCCAACGAGCTGGCCGACATCCTGCGCGAGCTGAAGATCGACGAGGCCTGGATCCACGAGATCGTCCGCCGCAAGATCCTGCACGACCAGGACCTGTTCACCCGCCGCTCGTTCGAGGAGCCCGAGGCGGTGAAGCAGGAGCTGCTGGCTGGCGTCAGCGCCTTCGTCGGACCCGAGATCACCGAGAAGCACTTCACGCCCTCGTACCGGCCGTGGCGGCAGCGGATCGCGTTCGTGCCGGACGGCGACATCTTCCAGTGCGTGAACCGCGGCAAGGCCTCGGTGGTCACCGACGAGATCGAGCGCTTCACCGAGCAGGGCATCCTGCTGAAGTCCGGCCAGGAGCTGGAGGCGGACATCGTCATCACCGCCACGGGCTTCAACCTGAACGTCCTGGGCGACATCAGCTTCGCGGTCGACGGCAAGCCGCTGAACTTCGCCGACACGGTGACCTATCGGGGGATGATGTTCACGGGCGTGCCGAACCTCGTCTGGGTGTTCGGCTACTTCCGGGCCAGCTGGACGCTGCGGGCGGACCTCGTCGCCGACTTCGTCTGCCGCCTTCTGACCCACATGGACGAGAAGGGCGCGCGGAAGGTCACGGTCGAGCTGAGGCCCGAGGACAAGGACATGCCGCTCTCCGCCTGGATCGACCCGGAGAACTTCAATCCCGGCTACCTGATGCGCGGCATGCACCTCCTGCCCAAGCGCGGCGACAAGCCGGAGTGGCAGCACAGCCAGGACTACTGGCGCGAGAAGGAGGAGCTGCCGCTGATCGACCTGGACGACAGCGCGTTCGTCTACGCGGGGACCAAGGCACGGACGCCCGAGCCGGTCGGCTGAGGCGCTCGCCTCAACCGAACAGGAAGTCCGAGGCGCCGAGGCTGGCGCCCGGCACGCCGAGGAGCGTGATCACCTCGCCCGTCGGCAGCAGGATGGTGGCGCCCGCCGCGCTGGAGCCGATGGTCAGGGCGGCGAAGTCCTCGACCCCGCGCAGCTCGATCCGATCGCCGTCGGCGGCGGAGAAGTCGGCGATGACGTCGTTCCCGGCGTAGCCCGCGACGAAGGCGAAGCGGTCGGCGCCAGCTCCGCCCGACAGCCTGTCGTCGCCGAGATCGCCCCAGATCCAGTCGTCGCCGGCCCCGCCGCTGACGGTGTCGGCGTCCTTGCCGCCGTAGAGCAGGTCCGCGCCCTGCCCGCCCTCGACGACGTCGTCGCCCGGGCCGCCGTGGGCGACGTCGTCGCCGGTCCCCCCGTCGAGGCGATCGGATCCCATGTCGCCGTAGATGGCGTCGTCGCCCTCGTCGCCGAACACGCGGTCGTCGCCCTGGCCGCCGTAGACGGTGTCGGCCGCGCCGTAGCCGTGCAGATAGTCGTCGCCCTGGTTGCCGTGGACCCAGTCCCCCTCGATGGAGCCCAGGACCCAGTCCGCGCCCGCCCCCGCGAAGGTCGTCCCCTCCTGCGACAGCACGACGAAGTCCGAGCCCTCGCCCGGCTGGTCGGTGTGCGTCGGTCCGGGCGGCGGCGGCTCGGGCGGCGGCGGCAGCGCCTTCCAGACGAGGCCCCCGTCCGCTTCGGCGACCAGCTCGTAGCCGGACAGGAGGCCGCCGGTCACGGTGACGGTGAACGAGGCCGCCGCGCCCGCGCCGTCGGGGTCGATGGTGAGGATCTCGCCGGTCAGATCGAAGGTCAGATCGCCGGCCACGGCGCCCTGCGCCACGATCCGGTCGCCCGCCAGGAAGTCGGCGATGACGTCGCCGCCGCCGCCCAGGGTGAAGCGGTCGCTCCCCGCCCCTCCGGACAGGGTGTCGTTCCCGGACCCGCCGACCAGGGTGTCGGCCCCGTCGCCGCCGACGAGGGAATCGTCGCCCGCCCCGCCGGTCAGGGTATTGGCGGCCTGGTTGCCGGTCAGGGTGTCGTCGCCCGACCCGCCGACCGCGTTCTCGATCAGCGAGCGGAGATCGCCCTGGTAGAGGTGAGGATTGGCGACGTTCCCCGAGGGCCGGATGCTCGCATCGCCCGTGTCGAGCACCGCGTACTGGCCGCCAAGGTCGCTCCACTCGCCGGCGCGAAGATCGATGTGAAGATCGGCCGCGTAGCTGGCGAAGTTGTAGGTGTCGGTCCCGCCGCCGTCCCAGACCGCCTGGAAGATCACCGAGGCGCTCGGGTCGAAGGTGTAGGTGGTGTCGCCGGCGTTGGTGGCCCAGTTGGGGCCGTAGAGATGCTGGATCGCGGCGATGTCGCTCGGCATCGGCCCGACGGGATAGCTCCCCGCCTGGAGCGAATAGCCGCCCATCGGGCCGCCGACGTAGCTCCGGTAGCTCATGATCGTCTCGGCCACGGCGTCCACCGCCGAGTCCGCGGCCGGGAAGCCGTTCGGCGTATCGTGCGGGTGCTTCAGCCCGAGCGCGTGGCCGATCTCATGGACGACCGTGAAGTAGTGGTAATTGCCGGGGCTCCAGTCGGGGCCCACGAACATCGAGCCGAACTGCAGGTCGCCGGCCTCGGGCGTCGCGTCGGGGAAGGCGACCACCCGGGCGGTGAACAGCGTGCCGTCGTCGTAGTGGTAGATCCGCAGATCGGCGGCGGCCGACGGCGCGACCTCGGTGAAGGTGACGGCCGCGACCGCCGCCCAGCGGGCCAGCGCCGCCCGCACCGCGGTTTGGCCGGCGGCCTCGAGCACGCCGAAGTAGGTCGGGTCGAGCGGGGTGGCGTAGTCCGCAAGGTCGGCGACGCTCGCCGGAAAGCTGAAGGTAAGGCTGGTCCCGGACCACTTGGAACCGAACAGGAGCCCATCGACGATCGGATCGCCGCTTTGGGGCACGGATACGCCAACGCTCACGAACGCCACTCCAACGCTTACCGGTCACCTGGGGCGCGGAACATGGTCCGCGCCGCCGCCGCGGGTCAACGGCCTAGCTGGCCTCCGGGACGCCGGATCAGGCCGCGCGCAGCCAATCGCGGCCGGCGTGGCCGAAGTCGAAGAGACCCGGATGCAGGATCTCAGCCAGGATTTCGGCGGATTCCACCAGCCGCGGGCCGGGCCGGTTGAAGAAGTGCTGGCCGTCGACGACATAGACCTCGCCGCGCCGAACGGCCGAGAGACGTCGCCACTCCGGACGGACCCGCAGCAGCGCCAGGTCCTTCAGGCCCTGGGGCAGGTGGAAGCCGCAGGGCAGGATGACGATCACCTCGGGGTCGGCGCCGACCAGCGTCTCCCAGGCCAGCCAGGGCGAGTGCACGCCCGGCTGCGCGAACAGGCTCTCGCCGCCTGCGATCCCGACCAGTTCGGGCATCCAGTTGCCACCCGCCATCAGCGGCTCGATCCATTCGATGGCGGCCACCCGGGGCCGGCGGCCCGCCGTGGCGGCCCGGGCCCGGATGGCCTCCAGCCGGGCCTGAAGATCCTCGACCGCGGCCCGGGCGCGGTCCGAAGCGCCCACCGCTTCACCGACCCGCAGCATGTCCCCCCAGACCTCGGACAGGTCGTCCGGCTCCAGTGAGACCAGCGCCGGGCGCGCGCCGGTCCAGTCACGGAGGGCGTCCTCCAAGTCGGCGGGCGTCACGGCGCAGATCGCGCACTGGGTCTGGGTGAGGATGACGTCTGGCCGCAGCGCCCGCAGCCGCGCGGCGTCCACGTCGTACACGGAGACGGCGCGGGTCAGGATCTCCTCCACGCTCAGGTGGATGTCGCGGGAATCGCCATCCAGCCGGACCTTGGTGGAGCTGAGCGCCGGCAAGGCCGCCACCTCGGGCGGGTAGTCGCACTGGTGGGAGCGCCCCACCAGACGGCCGGCCAGGCCCAGCGTCGCCACGATCTCGGTGGCGCTGGGCAGCAGTGAGACGATCCGCTGTGCGCTCACGCGGGCCTCGGGGCGCCGAAGCCGGTCCCGCTCCCGAGGAACCGCCGGGCCAGGGCGTCCGCCGCGAGCAGCACGGCCAGCCAGGCGGCGTTGAGGAGGCCGATCCGGCTGATGACCCCCGGGACGATCTCGCAAGCGCCCTCGACCACCTGCTGCACGCCGAGCACGACCAGCTGGTTGGCCACGAAGGCGGCGACGAAGGCCAGGCCTGCGCGGAACCAGGAGGGACGGCCCGGCAGGCGGACCAGCGTCGCGGCCGCGGCGAGCGTGGAGGCCGCCGCGGCGAGGCCGAGGCCGATCCCCCAGCCGATCGTCGTGCGGTCCACCGGGAAATCGTGCAGGCCGAAGCCGACCGCCTGACCGACCAGCCACACCGCGAGGGTGAGCCCGACGGCGCGCGCCGGCGGCAGCGCGCCCGCCGCCAGCACCGCCACCGCGACGAGCGGCTCCAGGCAGGAGAGCGCGAGACTCCCGACGATCACCGCGCCGAGGAGGCCCGCGGACCACGCGGCCTCCCGCAGCGGGAGAGACTCGGCCCTCATTGGCCCCTCCCCCACTGCACCCGGACGCCGGCGAAGGCGCCGCGCCCCGGCTGCTGGAAGCCCACGGGATTCTCGAACCGCTCGTCGAACAGGTTCTCGACGCGGCCGAACAGAACGACGGCCTCGCTCAGCCGGTACTCGCCGGCCAGGTTCGCGACCGTGTAGCCGTCGGCCTTCAGGCGCGGGACGGTGAAGCTGCGGTCGCCGTCGACCCAGCCGCCCACGTGGACGACCGAGCCCGAGAGCGCGACGCGCTCGGCGGGGGTCCAGGCGGCGCTGAGCGTGGCCCGGTGCTTCGGCCGGCGCAGGAGCGCGAGCCCCGTCGCCCGGTCCTCGGCGTCGACATAGGTGTAGTCGGCCCGGGCGGTCACAGCGGCGGAGAGCCGGAGGGCCGCATAGGCCTCCACGCCCTCGGCGCGGGCCCGGCCGACGTTCTCGTAGGAGGTGAAGGCCGCGTTGGACTGGATCAGGTTGCGGATGGTCTGGCGGAAGTAGGTCGCGCCGACCTCCACCCGACCGCCGAGGGGCTGCTCGAAGCCGACGTCGAAGCCGCGGCTCGTCTCGGGGTCGAGGTCCGGATTGGCGAAGAAGCCGAAGTCCGGGAAGCTGACGAAGAGCTGGGTCAGGCTGGGCGCCTTGAAGCCCGTCCCGTAGCTGGCCTTCAGCCGGGCGCCCGTGGCCGCCAGCTCGTAGACGCCCGCCAGCCGCCAGGTGGCCTCGCCGCCGAACCGGTCGTTGTCGTCGTAGCGGACGCTGGCCGTGAGGTTGAGGTCCCCGGCCGGCTCGAGGTGCAGCTCGGCGAAGGCCGCGCGATTGTCGTTCCGGTAGCGGACGGGCTGGTCCTTCAGCCGCTCGCGTTCGGCCTCGATCCCGGCCACCAGGGCGGCGCCCCGCGGCAGGACCAGGTCGAAGCGCAGGTCGGCCTCGGTGCGATCACCCCTGTTGTAGGTCGGAGCCGCCCCGCCGGGGCCCTGCAGGCGGGTGCGGTAGTCGGCCCGCCCCACGCCGGCGCGGACCTCCAGCCGATCCGGGACGGCGTCGATGCGCGCCTCGCCGCGGGTGACCAGGCTGCGCGCGTCCTGGCGGGACGGCTCGGCGGCCGGGGCGCTGGGGAAGCCCTCATCGCCGGTGAAGCGCAGGTCGCCGTCCGACCATCGGACGGTCCCGTCCAGCTCCAGGCGCGCGGAGGGACGGGCGTTCAGCCGGCCCGACAGCGTCAGGTTCTCGTAGGAATCGGCGTGGCGCGCGCGGCCGGCGGGCAGCAGGGCCAGGGGCGTGGTGTCCGACGCGCCCGTGCGGGCGTGGGCCAGGTCGAAGGCGAAGCCGACCACCCCGGCCTGTCCGGAGACGCCCGCCCCCTGGTCGAAGGTCTCGTGCGCGCCGCCCTCAAGCCGGGCCCGCAGGCGCAGGGGCCCGCCGGGCGGGCGGGTGACGATGTTGACCACCCCGCCGATGGCGTCCGAGCCGTAGAGGCCGCTCTGGGGACCCCGCAGGACTTCGATCCGCTCGATGTCGGAGGTGAGGATCGCGCCGAAGTCGAAGACCCCGCCCTGGCTCGGATCGTTGGCGTCGACGCCGTCGATCAGCACCTTGGTGTGGTTGGCGTTGGCGCCGCGGATGAACACCGACGCGCGGCCGCCGGTCCCGCCGGTCTGGACGACGTTGAGGCCGGGCGAGAGCTGCAGCGCCTCGGGCAGGCTGCGCCACTGGAAGCGCTCGATGTCGTCGCGGCGGATGACGGTGACCGAGCTGCCGACGGCGTCGGCGGGGGTCGGGCGGCGATTGGCGGTCACCACCACGTCGTCGACGGTGGCGGCGTCGGCCCAGGCCGGGCCGGAGATGAGCAGGGTCCCCGCGGCGACGGCGGGGGAAAGAATACGGGAGTTCATGCGCGAACCTCGCGGGACGTGACACGTCACCGCGAATGGAGACCGCCCGGCCGGAGGCGCGGGAGCGCCCTACGGCCGGTCAATCCACATCGGCGCACCCCGTCCGACGCGTTCGCGCGTGACCACGGCTCGTGGCAGGTCTCCTGGCTCGCGGGTCAGGGCCCTCGACCGGCCTTCCCAGGACCTTGCGGTCCCAGTGGCTTTGGGTGGTCGAAGGCTCGCCGCTTACAGTTGCGGGGGCAGCCGCGGCCTTGTGCGCAAGCGCACGCACCGCATTCCCTATTCAGCCCTTTCGGGCGCCACGCCCGGTAAGTGCGCCGCGTCGCGCGGCCGGTCAAGCTGCCGCAGAGGGAGCCGCGGCCGGGCTAGACCTCGTGCCGGTAGCTGGGCTGGTCGATGGCGAGCTGCTCCATCGTGTTCGCCCGCAGCGCCTCCAGGAGGCCCGGCGTGGCGACGTCGAACTCGCCCGACCGGATGCGTTCGCACAGCTCGGCGTTCAGCTCTTCGAAGGGGCCGCCGTGGCCGAGCAGCCCGGCCATGCGCTTCTGGGCGGCGGTCTCGGCATGGGGTCCCTGCTTCAGCTCGCGGGTGACGGCGGCCAGGGCGTTGGCGGCGACGCGGGCGAGGAAGGCGTTGCGCGGATCGAGACCCGGACGGATCTGCTCGATCCAGGCGGCGACGGCCTCGGTCAGCTCCTCGGCTTTCGGATGGGTGATCACAGGCCCTGCTCCAGGAGGACGACGAGGTCGGCTTCGGTTTCGGACACGCGCCGGCCGATCATCGGCCGCTCGACCGACGTCTCGGCCCCGCTGGCCCAGCTCATGTACATCAGCAGGCACATGACGCCCCAGCGGAGCGACCCCAGCATCTGCCAGTAGCGGACCCGCTCCAGCGGCACGGGCCGGCCGCCCGCGGCCTCGTAGCCCGCCAGCAGGTCGGCGTAGTCGCCGAACCCGCCCACCGGGCGGTCGGGTCGGCCGAAGCGCCAGGAGTTGGTGCAGATCCAGCCCATGTCCTCGGCCGGGTCGCCGACGTGGGACAGCTCCCAGTCCAGGACGGCGGCGACGCCCCTCTCGGGGTCGAACATGATGTTGCCGTTCCGGAAGTCGCCGTGCAGCAGCACCGGCTCCACCGGCTCCGGCAGGCGGCGGCGCAGGTACTGGAACGCCAGCTCCAGCACCGGGCGCCTGGCCCCGCTGTCGCGGTAGAGCTGCTCGTAGCGGTCGAGCTCGTCGGCGGCGTTCGAGACGCGCAGGCCGACGTCCGGGACCGGCGTGGCGTGGATGCGGGCCAGCACCTCGCCGCACTGGCGGGCGAGCTTGCCGCGGACCGCATCGAAGCGCGGATCGGAGACGATCTTGCGGCCCAGGGTCTCGCCCGGCACGGCCCCCATGACGTAGGCCTCGCCCAGGCCGTCGGCCACGTCGCACACATGCGCCACCGGCGGGACCAGCGCCCCGCTCGCGCCTGCGGCGCGGATCAGCGCGGCCTCGGCGGCGAGCGGCACCGAGCGGGCGTTCTCGGGGTCGAACGGAACGGTGCGCCGGCGCAGGATCAGGTCCCGGCGGCCGTCCGGCCCCTCCAGGCTGAACGCCCAGGTTTCCATGCTGGCCCCGCCCGACAGGCGGCCGGCCTGGACCACCTTCGTCCCCGCCCCGCCCAGGCGGGCGGCGAGGCTGTCGAGGCGCTCGCGAACGTCCAATTCCATGACCCGACGGAACCTTCCGATTGGTCTAGTCTGCCCCCGATCTGGCGGGGCCGCGGCCGGCTTGTAAATGCCTCCGCAGCGTCAACCCCGCCCAAGAAAGGCGTGAGGAAACGGCCATGGACTTCGACCTGCCCCAGGATCTCGTCGACTACCTCGCCGAGCTGGACGACTTCATCGAACGCGAGATCAGGCCGCTCGAGCAGCAGGACGACAACATCCGCTTCTTCGACCACCGGCGCGAGTACGCCCGCACCGACTGGGAGAACCAGGGCCTGCCGCGCAAGGAGTGGGAGGAGCTGCTGGCCGAGGCGCGGCGCCGCGCCGACGCGGCCGGCCACTTCCGCTACGCCTGGCCCGTCGAGATGGGCGGCAAGGGCGGCAGCCAGCTGGCCATGGCGGTGATCCGCGAGCACCTGGCGGCCAAGGGCCTGGGCCTGCACAACGACCTGCAGAACGAGCACTCGATCGTCGGCAACAACCCGTTCGTGCTGATGTTCAAGAGCTTCGCCACGAACGAACAATACGAGCGCTACGCCGACGCCCTGCTGTCGGGGAAGATGCGCACCGCCTTCGGCCTCACCGAACCCAACCACGGCTCGGACGCCACATTCATGGAGACCCGCGCGGTCCGCGAGCCCCGCGACGGCAAGCCCGGCTGGCGCATCGACGGCGCGAAGATGTGGACGACCGGCATGCACGTGGCGACCCACTGCATGGTCTTCGCGCGCACCTCGGGCAAGGACGGCGACGCGACCGGCATCACCTGCTTCATCGTCCCGACCGACAATCCCGGGATCAACGTCGAGGAGTACCTCTGGACCTTCAACATGCCGACCGACCACCCGCGGGTGTCGATCAGCGACTGCTGGGTGCCGGAGGATTCCTACTGGGGCGAGATCGACCGGGGCCTGGGCCTGGGCCAGAGCTTCGTGCACCAGAACCGGATCCGGCAGGCCGCCTCCTCGCTCGGCGCGGCGGTGTTCTGCATCGAGGAGAGCGTGAAGTACGCGCGCAGCCGCAAGCCGTTCGGCAAGGCGCTGGCCGAGAACCAGGCGATCCAGTGGCCGCTGGTCGAGCTGTCCACCCAGTGCGAGATGCTGCGCCTGCTGATCCGCAAGACCGCCTGGCAGATGGACCGCATGGATCACAAGCAGATCGAGAAGGAGATCTCGGACAAGGTCTCGATGTGCAACTACTGGGCGAACCGGCTGGTCTGCGAGGCGGCCGACCGGGCCATGCAGGTGCATGGCGGCATCGGCTATTCGCGCCACAAGCCCTTCGAGCACATCTACCGCCACCACCGGCGCTACCGGATCACCGAGGGCTCGGAGGAGATCCAGATGCGCAAGGTCGCCGCCTACCTGTTCGGCTACCTCGGCCCCCGGCGGCAGATGTTCAAGGAGATCGAGGCGGGCACGGACTACGTCCAGCCCATCCCCGCCCGGCACGGCTAGCGGTCAGGCCGCGGCGGGCTCGGCATAGAGCTGGTCGAAGACCGGCGGCAGGCTGTCGGGCAGGCCCAGGAGCGGGCCCGAGGAGAGCAGCAGCACGACCTCGTCGCCGGCGAGCCCGCCGAGGGCGGCGGTGGCCTCCTCGGCCGTGCGCACGCCGGCCGCCGGCACGCCGGCCCGCTCGATCCGCGCGAGGATCTCCTCGAAGCTGGACTGCTGGTGGCTGGCCGCCCCGTGGCTGGGCGGCGGGACGACCAGCACCCTGGCCGCCCCCTCGAACACCGTGTCGTACCAGGGCAGCGCCTCGCGGTTGCGCCACGAGAAGGTGTGCGGCTCGAACACCACCGTCAGGGGCCGCGCGGGATAGTGCAGCCGCATCGCCTCGATGGCCGAGCGGGCCTTCTCGTAGGACGAGCCGAAGCCCTCCACGAGCGGGATGCGCGAGGCCGCGGTCAGGCGGTCGAGCCGGCGGCGGATGCCCTGGAAGCTCTCGACGGCGCGGGCGAGCTGGGCCTCGGTCGCTAGGCCGCGCTCCAGCACATAGGCCGCCACGCCGACGATGTTCTCGATGTTGTGCGCGCCCAGCAGGGTCGTGGCGAGCTTCAGCCGGCCGCCGCCCGGGGATCGCAGCGTGAAGCGCGTGACGTCGCCGAACGCCACGTCCTCGGCGCACCAGCCCTCGCAGGGGCCGACGTCGTACCAGACGATGCGGCAGGCGGCCTCGCCCGCGACGGCGCGGATCGCCGGATGGTCGCGCGCCACGAGGAGCCCGTCGGCCGGCAGCAGCCGCAGCAGCTCGCGGAACGGCGCCTCGTAGTCGGCGAACGTCGGGAAGACGTTGACGTGGTCGTGGACCAGCGAGGTCAGCAGCACGTCGCGCGGGTGGTAGAGCACGAACTTCGAGCGGTGGTCGGACGGCCCGACGATGTACTCGTCGCCCTCCAGCACGACCTGTGGAGCGGCGCCCCAGTGGCCGGTGTCCGGAAGCGAGGGCGAGATCGCCCCGATCATCCAGCCGGCGTCGCAGCCCGCCTCGCGCAGCACGTGGGCCAGGAGCGCCGTGCAGGTGGACTTGCCGAACGAGCCGGCGACGACGGTGTTCAGCTTGCCGGCGGTCGCCTCCCCCACCAGCTCGGGGAAGGTGGTCACGCGCACGCCGCGCCGCCGCGCCTCGGCGACCTCGGGATTGTCGTCGCCGCCCAGCTTGGCCGAGGCGCCCAGCACCAGCACGTCCAAATCCCGCGGCAGGTTGGCCGGATCGAAGGCGCGGAAGAAGGGAAAGCCCAGCCCCTCCACGTAGGTGGACATGGGCGGGAAGACGTCCTGGTCCGAGCCCGAGACCTGGTGGCCGGCCTCGCGCATCATCAGGGCCGCGGCGCTCATGCCGGCGCCGGCGATGCCGGTGAAATGGATGCGCATGCGCCCTTCCCTGACGAGACGTCCCAGGACCGCTGGTTAGCCGATCCATCGGCGCCGTCCAGCCCGGCGCGACAATCGGGCGCCCCTCGCGCCTTTTGATGTTTCGCGGCGCCCGCCGACGGCTCGAGCGTTGAGCCTGTCGGACCGCCGCGAGTCGCGCGGCCGTCCGAGGAGAGTAGCACCCATGAGCAGCGCCTTCGTGCGCGAGCTGGACGAACTGCCGCCGGAGAGCCCTCCGGAGCGGGTCGTCAGCCAGCACCCCAACTATGTCACCTCCCGCGGGCTGAAGCTGATCGAGCGCGCCCTCGCCGACCTGGACCAGCGAATCGCCGGCTGCGAGGACGAGGCGCAGATGGCCTGGCTGCGCCGCGACCAGCGCTACTGGGCGGCGCGTCGGGCCAACGCCCAGGTGGTCGAATCGCCCGCCGATCCCGACGAGGTCGCGTTCGGCACGCGGGTGACCTTCCGCAAGGACGGCGGCGCGCCCGAGACCGTCGAACTGGTCGGCGAGGATGAGGCCGAGCCCGCGCAGGGCCGGCTGAGCTGGGTCGCGCCCCTGGCCCGCGCCATGATCGGCGCCATGCCGGGCGAGACGGTGGAGCTGGAGACCCGGACCCCGGCGATTCGGCTCGAGATCCTGGCGGTGGAACCGATCCGCCTGCTCAACTGAGGCGGGCGAAGGCGTTTACCCCCGCTTAACCAAAGCACCGGACCTTGCCCTCGTCTTCCTTGAAGACACCCCACCATCACCGACTAATTCCTGCCCGGCGTCCGCGCCGGGCTTTTTTTCGTCCGCAGGCCTTCCGAGCGACCTGCTGGAGAGAGGCGACGCCGTGTCGCGCGGGGCGAGCGGACAAGTCGCCAAAAGATGCGGTGGAGGCGCTTGCACACCCCGGCGGGCCCGCGTATATGCCCGGCCCTCGACGGCCCTGATCCTCGGTAGCTCAGTTGGTAGAGCAGGCGGCTGTTAACCGCCGGGTCGCAGGTTCGAGTCCTGCCCGGGGAGCCATCGAGACCCTTCCGAAAGCCCGCCCTTCCCTACCCGCCGCCGGAACAGGCGGCGCGCGCGACCGTTCGGCCTGAAGCTCCCGCTTCGCTCCGGAGGCCGCATGAAGGCGCTCGTGCTCAACTGCACCCTGAAACCCTCGCCCAAGACCTCCAACACCGAGGCCCTGGCCCGGGTGGTGATGGCCGAATGGGCCAGGGACGGCGTCGAGAGCGAGATCGTCCGGCTGGTCGACCTCGACATCCGGCCCGGCGTCGAGAGCGATATGGGCGACGGCGACGAATGGCCGAAGGTGCGGGAGAAGATCGCGGCCTGCGACATCCTCCTGATGGCGACGCCCACCTGGATGGGCCAGATGTCCAGCGTCTGCCAGCGGGCGCTGGAGCGGATGGACGCGTTCTTCAGCGAGACCGACGAGGCCGGCCGCTCGATCGCCATGGGCAAGGTCGCGGGCGTGGTGGTCACCGGCAACGAGGACGGCGCCCACCACATCGTGGCCACCGTCTGCCAGCCGCTGATCGACCTGGGCTTCACGATCCCCGGCCAGTCGTGGACCTACTGGCACCTGGGGCCGGGGCCCGGCCCCGACTACACCGACACGGACGAGGCGCACGCCTACTCGGACCGCCTCGCCCGCAACGCCGCCCGCAACCTGGCGTTCGCCGCCCGCGCCCTGGAGGGCCTGCGCTTCCCGCCCCAGGAGACCGGCTGACGGGCCGCTACCAGGTCCCCACGTTCGGCATCGAGGCCCAGGGCTCCGCCGGCGGCAGGGGATCGCCCTTCTGCAGCAGTTCGATCGAGATGTTGTCGGGCGAGCGGACGAAGGCCATCCGGCCGTCGCGCGGCGGCCGGTTGATCACCACCCCGCCGTCCTTCAGCCGCTGACAGGCGGCGTAGATGTCGTCCACCTGATAGGCCAGGTGGCCGAAGTTGCGGCCGCCCTCGTAGTTCTCGGGATCCCAGTTGTAGGTCAGCTCGACCAGCGGCGCCTTGCGCTCGGCGGCCGCCGCCTCGTCGCCCGGCGCGCAGAGGAACACCAGGGTGAAACGGCCGGCCTCGTGCTCGCTGCGGTACAGCTCCTTCAAGCCCAGCTTGCCGACGTAGAAGGCCAGCGACTCGTCGAGGTCCGTCACCCGGACCATGGTGTGGAGGTAGCGCACGGAGGCTCTTTCCTATACTGCGTAAAACATCGGCCGCGGGACCCGTTGCGCGCGAATCCTGCGCGGGCGCAATCCAGGCTCGCGGCTGCGGCGGATTGTTCTACGCTGCGTGCGTGACGGCAAATTCATTTGCCCTCGCATAACGCGGGCATCACAAGCGCAGTTCGGAGGACGTCCGCGAACGAGCATCGGCTCGCGCGGACGACGGGGCACGAGGAAACGAAGTTGCGACGTCTCAAGCCGCAGTACGTCTTCATCCTGGTGGTGATCGGGCTGTTCACCCTCTACTTCGTCGCGGGCGCGCTGTTCCGCGGCGGCGGCGAGGACCGCAACGCCGCCCAGGCCAAGGCCGTGGCCGACGCCGAAGCTCCGCCCAGCGTTCAGGTGCGCGTGACGCCCGAGACCGTCCGTCAGGTGGACGTGGTCCTGCGCGGCCGGACCGAGGCCGCGCGCGCCGTCGTGGTGCGGTCCGAGACGGCCGGGGTCGTCGCCGAGACGCCGGCGCGCGAAGGAAGCTTCGTGCGCAAGGGTCAGGTGCTGTGCCGCCTGGCCGTCGACGCCCGCCAGGCGACGCTGGATCAGGCCAGGGCCAACCTCCGCTCGCGCCAGCTCCAGCTCCAGGCCGCCCGGCAGCTCGCCGAGAAGGGCTACCGCTCGCAGACCCAGGTGCTGGAGACCCAGGCGGCGCTCGACGCGGCCCAGGCGCAGGTGCGCCAGACCGAGATCGCGCTGTCGCAGGTGAACATCCGCGCTCCGTTCGCCGGCGTCTTCGACCGCCGCGACGCCGAGATCGGGACCTACCTCGCTCCCGGCCAGCCGTGCGGGACCATGATCGAACTGAACCCGCTGCTGGTGGTGGGCCACGTGCCCGAGACGGACGCCACCCGGCTGCGCGTCGGCGCGCCGGCGACCGCCCGGCTGGTGGACGGGCGCGCCCTGAGCGGCCGGGTGCGCTACGTCGGCCAGGACGCCGATCCCCAGACCCGCACCTACCCGCTGGAAGTCGCCGTGCAGAACCCCGCCATGGACGTCCGCTCGGGCCTGTCGGCCGAGCTCCGGATAGGCGCGGGCTCCGGCGCGGCCCACCTCGTGCCCGTCTCGGCCCTGGTGCTCGACGCCGACGGCCGCCAGGGCGTGCGCTACGTCCTGGCCGACAATCGCGTGGCCTTCGCCCCGGTGCGGGTCCTCGAGCAGACCGCCGAGGGCATGTGGGTGCAGGGCCTGTCCGGAAACGTCCGGGTGATCACCGTGGGTCAGTCGTTCGTGGCCGACGGCCAGAAGGTTCGTGTCGCCCAGGCGCGCTAGCGCCCGGTCGGCCCTGGAGAGGCGAGCATGATCGGCCCCCTGATCGACGGAGCCATCAAGCGACGGAAGGTCGTGCTGGGCGTGACGCTCATCGCGGCGCTGTTCGGGTTCTTCGTATACCTGAACATGCCCCGGGAGTCGGAGCCGGACATCGACCTGCCCTACATCTCGGTGGTGGTGCCCTACCCGGGCGTCTCGCCCGAGGACGCCGAGCGGCTGCTGGTGAAGCCCCTGGAACTGGAGCTGCAGACCATCCAGGGCATCGAGTCGATGAACGCGGTGGCGCGCGAGAACCTGGCGATCGTCACCCTCGAGTTCGAGGCCAAGTTCGACAAGGACAAGGCGCTGGAGGACGTCCGCGCCAAGGTCGACCTGGCGCGCGGCAAGTTCCCGCCCGACGCCGAGGAGCCGATCATCCAGGAGGCGAACTTCTCGGGCGAGCCGGTGATCGGGATCGTCATCTCCGGCGCGGCGCCCGAGCGCGAGCTGCACCGGGTGACCCGCGCGCTGAAGGAGCGCCTGGAGGCCACTCCGGGCGTCCTGGAAGTCTACATGAGCGGGGCCCGCGAGGAGGTCCTCGAGGTCACCATCGATCCCGTTCGGATGGAGGCCTACAACGTCACCACCGCCGAACTCGCCCAAGTGATCGGGCGCAACAACCAGCTGGTGCCGGCGGGCAGCCTGCGCTCGGGCGCCGGCCAGTTCGCCGTGAAGGTGCCGGGCGTGGTCGAGGAGCCGGCCGACATCCTGACCCTCCCGATCAAGCGCAACGGCGACCGGCTGGTGACGGTGGGCGACATCGGCGACGTGCGGCGCACGTTCAAGGAGGCCGCCTCGATCAGCCGCTACAACGGCCATCCCGCCTTCATCCTCGAGGTCTCCAAGCGCGGCGGCGCCAACATCCTCGAGACCGTGGAGGTGGTGAAGGAAGTCGCCGTCGAGGAGTCCGAGCGGTGGCCGCCGACGATCGGCATCGACTACATCTACGACGAGAGCGAGTTCATCGGCCGCACGCTGGTGGTGCTCGAATCCGGCCTGATCATCGCGATCATCCTCGTGATGCTGATCATCGTGGCCAGCCTGGGGATCCGCCAGGGGCTGATGGTCGGCGCCTCGATCCCCGTCTGCTTCATGCTGGCGTTCCTGATGATCAACGGCATGGGCGTGACCTTGAACATGATGGTCATGTTCGGCCTGGTGCTGGCCGTGGGCATCCTGGTCGACGGCGGCATCGTGGTGGTGGAGTACGCCGACCGGAAGATGGCCGAGGGCCTGCCGAAGGAGGCCGCCTTCGCCGCCGCCGGCAAGCGGATGTTCTGGCCGGTGGTGAACGGCACCCTGACCACGCTCTGCGCCTTCGTGCCGTTCATGTTCTGGAACTCGATCGCCGGGAAGTTCATGAGCTTCCTGCCGCTGACGCTGTTCTTCGTGCTTGGCGCCTCGATCTTCGTGGCCCTGGTGTTCACCCCGGCGCTGGGCTCGATCTTCGGCCGCAAGGCCGCGGTGGACGAGGAGACCCTGGCCGAGATCGTCAAGTCCGAGCACGGCGACCCGCGCGAAATGCGGGGCTTCATGGGCTGGTACGCCCGGACCCTCACCTATCTCGGCGCCCACCCGACCCGGACCATGTTCGCCGGCGTCGTGATCGTCGTGGCCATCGCCGTCTGGTTCGGCGGGACCAAGCACCGGACCGAGTTCTTCTTCGAAGAGGACCCCGAGTTCGTGCAGGTGTTCGTCAAGGCGCGCGGCAACCTCTCGCCCGAGGCCCAGAACGAACTGGTCGGCCAGGTCGAGCAGCGCCTGGTCGGCCTGAAGGGGGTGGAGTCCTTCTACACCCGCGCCGGCGGCTTCAGCGCCAACGGCGGCCCGGGCTCGCCGCCCAACGACACCGTCGGCCGCATCCGGGTCGACTTCCTGGACTTCGAGGACCGGCGCCAGCTCGGCCTGCGCGGGCGCGACATCGAGGCCGAGATCCGCAAGCGGGTCGCCGACCTCCCCGGCCTGCAGATCGAGGTGCGGGGACCGCAGAACGGCCCGCCCATCGGCAAGGACATCCAGGTCCAGCTGCAGAGCCACGATCCGGCCGCCCTGAACGCCGCGGCCAACCTCGTGAAGGCCAAGCTCGCCGCCGATCCGCAGCTCATGGAGCTGGAGGACAACCGCACCTCGCCCGGCATCGAGTGGAACCTCACCGTCGACCGCGAGGCCGCCGGCCGCTACGGCGTGGACGTCCTGTCGGTCGGCCAGACGATCCAGTTCCTGACCGGCGGCGTCCTGATGGGGCGCTTCCGTCCCGACGACGCCGAGGACGAGCTGGACATCCGCGTCCGCTTCCCCGCCGACGCGCGCAACGTGGCCGCCTTCAACGAGCTGAAGATCACCACCCCGCAGGGTCCGGTGCCCGCCAGCTACTTCATCAAGCGCGTGCCCGCCCAGCAGGTGACCCAGATCCAGCGGCGCGACGGCCAGCGGATCGTCATCGTCCAGGCCAACGCCGTCGAGGGCGTCGCCGCCAACCAGAAGATCACCGAGCTGCGCCCCTGGCTGGACAAAGCCCCGATCGACTCCTCGGTGCGCTGGAAGTTCATCGGCGCCGACGAGGAGGGCCAGGAGGCGGCGCAGTTCTTCATGGCCGCCATGGCCGCCACCCTGTTCATGATGTTCGTGATCCTGCTGTGGCAGTTCAACAGCTTCTACGGCGTGCTGGTGACGCTCTCGGCGGTAATCCTGTCCACGGTCGGGGTGCTGCTGGGGGTGCAGGTGAACCTGCTGGGCACCTTCGACTACATATCGATCATCATGACGGGCACGGGCGTGGTCGCCCTGTTCGGCGTCGTCGTGGGCCACAACATCGTGCTGGTGGACACCTTCTACCACCTGCGCCACGAGGGCCACTCGCCCGACGAGGCGGCGGTGCGCGCCGCGGCCCAGCGCTTCCGGCCCGTGCTCCTGACCACCACCGTGACCGTCGTCGGCCTGCTGCCGCTGATGTTCCAGATCCACCCGAACTTCCGCACCGGCCACATCGAGCACCAGGCGCCAGGGTCGGAATGGTGGGTGCAGCTCTCGGCCTCGGTGGTCTGGGGCCTGTCGTTCGCCACCCTGCTGACGCTGGTGCTGACCCCGGTGATGCTCGCCGCGCCGAAGGTCTACGCCGACCGCATCGGACGGTTCGGCCGCTGGGTCGGCCGGCGTCGGGGCCGCGGCGGGCCGCCCGCAGGACGGCTGGCCCCCACCGACTTCGGGGACGACGTGCCCCGCGCCGCCGAGTAGCGCAGAGCCGGGTTTAGGCCTGCCGGGTCTGACGCCGCCAGAGGGCGGCGTATTCCCCGCCCTTCGCGAGCAGGGCCTCGTGCGCCCCCCGCTCGACGATCCGCCCGCGGCGCAGCACCAGGATCTGGTCGGCGTCGGCGATGGTGGAGAGCCGGTGGGCTACCACCAGCGTCGTGCGCCCTGCCCTAACCTTGCGCAGCGTCTCCTGGATCGCCGCCTCGGTGGGTCCGTCGAGGGCGCTGGTGGCCTCGTCCAGGATCAAGAGGCGCGGGTCTGCCAGGAGGGCGCGGGCGATCCCCACACGCTGGCGCTCCCCGCCCGAGAGCTTCAGGCCGCGCTCGCCCACCCGCGTCTGCATGCCGTCGGGCAGGCCGTCGATGAACGCCCCGAGCTCGGCGGCGTCGGCCGCGGCGCGGACCTCGGCGGGGCTCGCGTCCGGGCGCGGGAAGGCGATGTTGGCGTAGAGCGTGTCGTTGAACAGGGCCACGTCCTGCGGCACCAGGGCCACGGCGCGGCGGATGGCGGCGAGCTTCACCTGTCGCATGTCCTGGCCGTCGATCAGCACCCGCCCCTCCTGGGGATCGATCAGGCGCATGGCGAGGCGGATGGCCGTCGTCTTGCCGGCGCCCGAGGGTCCGACCAGGGCGACGGTCTGGCCGGGCTGCGCCTCGAAGCTGACGTCGATCAGGCCGACCGAGCGGGCGTCGTGCCGGAAGCTCACCCGGTCGAAGGCGATGGCCGCCCCGCGCCCGGTGGCGGGCGGCAGGTCGCGGGCGTCCGGCGCGTCGGTGATCTCGGGGCGGATGTCGCGCAGGGCGACCATCTGCTCCATGTCGATCAGGCCCTGGCGGATCTCGCGGTACTGGAAGCCCAGCATGCCCAGCGGGGCGTAGAGGCCGGACAGCAGGAAGATGGCCATGGTGACGTCGCCGATCTGCAGCGTTCCGCCCGAGACCTGCATCCCGGCCATCACCGTCATGGCGGCGAGGCCGACGTTGAGGATCAGCGCCTGGGCCGCGTTCAGCAGGTTGAGCGAGCCGTTGGCGCGGGCGCTGGCGTCGACGTAGGTCGCCATGGCGCCGGCGTAGGTCTCCACCAGCCGGGGTTCGGCCCCGAAGGCCTTCAGCGTCTCGTAGTTCATCAGCGCGTCCGACGAGAGGCCGGCCGCGCGGGTCTCGGCGTCGTTCAGCTCGCGCCGGTGGTCCAGGCGCCAGTCGGTGATCTTGAAGGTGATGACGGCGTAGAGGACGAGGGTGACGAGGGCGGTGAGCGCGAAGCTCCAGTCCAGCCGCACCACCATCACCGCCATGGCCAGCACGAGCTCGACGGCCGTGGGGCCGAGGCTGAAGACCAGGCTGCGGATCAGGAAATCGGTCGCCCGCGCGCCGCGGTCGATGACCCGCGACAGGGCCCCGGTCTGCTTGGTCTGGTGGAAGTCGAGCGAGAGCGACAGCGCATGGCCGAAGCTCTCGACCGCCGCCCGCGCCATGGTGGACTGCGAGACCCGGGTGAAGATCGCATCGCGAGCGTAGGGGGCGCAGGCCGCCAGCAGCCGCAGGAACGCAAAGCCCAGCGCCAGGCCGATGAAGCCCGCGCCGACCATCACCACCCCCTGCCCGACCGGCGTCAAGGTGTTGATCGCCTCGCCCAGCAGGACGGGCGCGAGCACGCCGGCGAGCTTGCCCAGGAACACCAGGACCAGGGCGGCGCCGATCCGCAGGCGAAGCTGCGGCGCGCCCGAGCGCATGACCAGCCGGCCGAGGTCGGCCATCGAGCCCCAGAAGTCGAACCTGGCGCCCGGCGGGGCGATGGCGCCCGGGCCGCGGAAACGGCTCTGGGCCGTATGCACATGGACCAAGGCGTCAGCCCCGGTCCTGGGGATCGAACGGGCGGCTCGGGAACACGGTCTGCTTGAAACTCCTTAACCCTGGCCATAGCTACTTGGGCCTTCGACGCGCGCAGGCAAGCGCGCCGTGCGTGTTCGAGACCCTTTCCTGGAGCGTACCAACGATGAGCGCCCCCGAGCGCCTGCATTCCGTCTGCGTCTTCTGCGGCTCGTCCGACGCCGCCGATCCCGCCTACCTCGCGGCCGCCGCCGACCTCGGCCGGGCCCTGGCCGCCGCGAAGATCCGGCTGGTGTACGGCGGCGGCGGCGTGGGCCTGATGGGCGCGACGGCGCGGGCGGCGCACGACGCCGGCGGCGCGGTCCTGGGCGTCATCCCCGAGTTCCTGGTCGGCGCCGAGCGGGCGCTGGAGACCGTCGAGCACCTCGTGGTGCGCTCGATGCACGAGCGCAAGTCGATCATGTTCGAGCAGTCCGACGGTTTCGTCGTCCTGCCCGGCGGCATCGGCACCCTGGAGGAGATCGTCGAGCTGCTCTCATGGCGGCGGCTGCACCTGCACGAGAAGCCGGTGGTCTTCTACAATCCGGGCGGCTTCTGGCGGCCCCTGTTCGACCTGTTCCAGCACACGGTGGACGCGAAGCTGACGCCGGCCTCGTTCATGGACGCGTGGATCTCGGTCGAGCGGGTCGAGGACATCGTGCCGGCGCTGCTGGGCGTCGCGCCCGAGCCGATGCCGCCGTCCGAAGAGGCGGCGGTCCTGAAGATCAGCTAGCGGCGGCCACGAGGTCGAGCCGCGCCAGGACCCTCTGGGCGTGGGGATCGGCCGCCACTTCCTGGAACAGCCAGTCGCGGAAGGCGGCGATCTTGCCCGCCCGCCGGCGGTCGCGCGGATAGACCAGCCAGTAGCTGCTGTCGCCGAAGTAGACGTCGAACGGCTGAACCAGCCGCCCCTCCGCCAGGTCGCGGCCGAACATGACGGGAGAGCCCATGGCCGCGCCGTCGTCGGCGATGGCGGCGGCCACCTCCAGGGTCTGGGTGTCGCCCATCAGGCGCGGCGCCGCAGGGCCCGTCTCGCCCTCGGGCATGACGCCCGCGGCGGCGAACCACTGGCGCCACTCGGCGTCGGAGCCGATCCGGTGCACGTCGAACAGCGCCTCGGGCCGCGGCGGATCGCCCAGCCGGGCGGCGGCGGCCGGGGTGCAGAGCACCGTCTGCACCGCCGGGAACAGCAGCAGGGACTCCATCCCCGGCCAGTCCCCGCGCCCGCCGCGAATGGCGACGTCGAAATCCTCGCGCATCAGGTCGACCACGCGGTTCTCGGTGTCGAGCCGCACCGCGATCTTCGGATGGGCGAGCTGGAAACGCCCGAGGCGTCCGGCGAGCCACTGGGTGGCGAAAGTCTGCAGGGTGGTGATGCCGAGCATCCCCTCCCCCGTCTCCGAGATGTCGGACAGGGCCGAGCGCAGCGCCGCCATCGCGTCGGACGCGGCGCGGGCCAGCCGCTCCCCGGCGGGCGTCAGGCCGACCTCGCGCGGGCGGCGCACGAACAGCCGCTGGCCGAGGCGCTGCTCCAGCGCCTTCACCTGCCAGCTTACCGCCGCCTGGGTCATGCCGAGCTCGGACGCCGCGCGCGTGAAGCTGCCCAGGCGGGCGGCGGCCTCGAACACGCGGATGGCGCTGAGCGGAATGCTGGCGAGCGGGTCTTGCATAAGGTCTGCTTATCGATAGAGCAGGAGAACCCGTTTGTCGATCGGCGTTCCCGCAACCATTCTGCACTCCATCAGCAAGTCGAACCGATGGAGCGGGTCATGGAAGAGCTGCACAAGATCCACAAGGACGTTCCTTATGGCTACTGGGTGTTCTGGATCGAGCCGTTGATCCGGCGCATGGCCGCCCGCCGGCGCCCGGCCGCCTCCTCCTGCTGCCCCGCGGGCGCCCAGGCGCGCTAGGGTGCGCTAGGGCACGTTGGCCTCGAGCTCCTCGAGCCAGACCCTCGCCACGCCGTCGGACGGCGCGCGCCAGTCGCCGCGCGGACTGAGATTGCCGCCCGAGATCACCTTCGGCCCGTTGGGCATGGCCGAGCGCTTGAACTGGCTGATCTCGAAGAACCGGAACAGGAACAGCGACAGCCACTTTTTGATCGTGGCCAGGTCGTAGGCGTTGCGGGCCTCGGCCGGGAAGTGCGGCGGCCAGCTGCCCTCCGCCACGTCGCGCCAGGCGTGCCAGGCCAGGAAGGCCACTTTCGACGGCCGAAGCCCGTAGCGGGTGATCCAGTAGACGTTGAAGTCCTGCAGCTCGTACGGGCCGATCTTGGCCTGGGTGCTCTGGATCGCGCCGCTGGCGTCGGCGGGCACCAGCTCGGGAGAGATCTCGGTGTCCAGCACCGACAGCAGGGTCTCGGACGCGGCCGTGTCGAACTGGCCGGTCTTGGCCACCCAGCGGATCAGGTGCTGGATCAGCGTCTTCGCCACCGAGCCGTTGACGTTGTAGTGGCTCATCTGGTCGCCGACGCCGTAGGTGCACCACCCCAGCGCCAGTTCGGACAGGTCGCCCGTGCCCAGGACGAACCCGTGGCGCTGGTTGGCCAGGCGGAACAGGTAGTCGGTGCGAAGGCCCGCCTGCACGTTCTCGAACGTCACGTCATAGACCGGCTCGCCCGCGGCGAACGGATGGCCCATGTCCTTCAGGAGCTGGGTCGCCGCCGGCCGGATGTCGATCTCCTCGGCGGTGACGCCCAGCGCCCGCATCAGCTTCCAGGCGTTGGACTTCGTCCCCTCGCTGGTGGCGAACCCCGGCATGGTGAAGCCCAGGATGTCGGACCGCGGCTTGCCCAGCCGGTCGAAGGCCTTGGCCGCCACGATCAGGGCGTGGGTGGAATCCAGGCCGCCTGACACGCCTATGACGATGTGCTGCGACTTCGTGGATTCCAGCCGCTTTACAAGGCCTTGCACCTGGATGTTGAAGGCCTCGTAGCAGTCCTTGTCGAGCCGGGCGGGGTCGTCCGGCACGAAGGGGAATCGGTCGACCGGCCGCAGCAGGCCGACATCCTTGCCGTGCGGGCGGTGCTCAAAGCGCACCCGCCGGAAGCGGCGCTCGGGATGCCCGCGGGCGATCGCCGCGTCGTTGAACGTGGGCGAGCGCATCCGCTCCAGCCGCAGCTTCTCGACGTCGATGTCGGCCACCGCCATCTGGGCCTCGGTCGGGAAGCGGTCGGTGCAGGCCAGCTCGCGGCCGAGCTCGTGGATCGAGGCCTGGCCGTCCCAGGCCAGGTCGGTCGTGCTCTCCCCCGGCCCCGCGGCCGAATAGAGGTAGGCGGCCGAACAGCGGGCCGACTGCGACGCGCAGAGCAGCGCCCGCTCGTCCGCCTTGCCCACCACGATGTTCGAGGCCGACAGATTACAGAGGATAAGCGCGCCGGCGAGCGCGCCTTCCGTTGAGGGCGGCGCCGGGGCCCAGAAGTCCTCGCAGATCTCGGCGTGGAAGACGAAGTCCTTCAGGTCCGACGCCTCGAACAGCAGGTCGGTCCCGAAGGGCGCCGCCTGGCCGGCCAGTTCGACCTCCAGTCCCTCGACCCCGTGGCCCGGCGCGAACCAGCGCTTCTCGTAGTACTCGCGGTAGTTGGGCAGATAGCTCTTGGGCACGACGCCCAGGATACGCCCGCGGGCGATCGCCACGGCGCAGTTGTAGAGCCGGCCGTTGCGGGCCACGGGCGCGCCCACCACCAGCACGGGCGAGAGCTTGGCGCTGGCGGCGGCGAGGGCCGCGATTTCGTCCTCCACCCGCTTCAGCAGGGCGTCCTGCAGCAGCAGGTCGTCGATGGCGTAGGCGCTGATCCCCAGCTCCGGGAACAGCATCAGGTCGCAGCCGCGGGCGTCGCCCTCGTGCGCCATGCGGAGCGTCTCGGCGGCGTTGAACCCGGGATCGCCTACCGCGACGCGCGGCGTGCAGGCCGCGACGCGGACGAAGCCGTGGCTGTGGATGGCGTAGAACGACTTCGTCACGACGGCTCCGTCTCCGGTCCGAGAGAAATGCTCACTTTGAGCATATATAGCGTGGGCGATCGGCCTGGGAAACCTAGACCTTGCCGTACTTCATCCCTTCCAGCTTGAGGCCGTCGGGGTCCAGGAAGAACACGGCGTAGTAGTCGGGATAGTACTCGCCGGCGGGATCGACGATGGTCGCCCCTTCCCGCTCCAGGAAGGCCTGCAAGTCGTCGACGTCGGCCCGGCTGCGCAGCTCGAAGGCGTAGTGGTGGAAGCCGACATCTCCAATGCGATGCCTGCGCCCGCGCCCCTCGGCGTCGGCCTGGCCGATCCAGTAGCGGGTCTTGCCGTTGGTCCAGCCGATCTGGTCGCCGTAGTCCTCCAGCACCTCGAACCCGAGGAACTCGAAGAGGCGCCCATAGAACGCCCGCGAGCGTTCGATGTCGCTGACCCGCACCGACAGATGGTCGATCCCGACGACCCGCGACATGCACTGTCCTCCGCTCCACGGCCGACAGCAAAACGGCCCCGAGGCGGGGCCGTTCAATCAGTCGTCGCGGTGGACCCGCTCGCGCCGCTCGTGGCGCTCCTGGGCCTCGAGGCTGAGGGTGGCGATGGGCCTGGCCTCCAGCCGGGCGATGCCGATCGGCTCGCCGGTCTCCTCGCAGAAGCCGTAGGAGCCGTCCTCGATCCGCCGCAACGCCTCGTCGATCTTGGAGATCAGCTTGCGCTGACGGTCCCGCGTACGAAGCTCGAGAGCCCGGTCAGTCTCGGACGACGCGCGGTCGGCCAGATCCGGATGGTTCTCGGTTTCGCTTTGCAGGTGGGACAGCGTCTCGCGAGATTCGCGGAGGATGTCCTCTTTCCACTTCAGGAGCTTCTGCTTGAAGTACTCAAGCTGGCGCTCGTTCATGAATTCCTCGTCCTCGGAAGGACGGTATTCAGGACTCTCAGCCAGAACTGCGGCTGTCTTCATGAAACCCTCACGCCCCCTGGACGCCCTGAGACACGCGGGGGCTGTATAGCAAATCGAACCGCGGTTTCAACGCCGGTGGTTTTCCAAGTGCGATTACGCCGCACGCCCGGCCATCTCGAGCTTGGCAAGCTCAACCATGGCGCGAGACTCGATCTCATCGAGCAGCCCCTCCAATCGGGGGTCCTCGGTGGCCGCGCGCTCCTCGCGCACCGCACGGCGCAGGCGGTCCAGATCGCCGGGCCCGAGGTCGCCGCCCAGCAGCGCCACCTTCAGCCCTTCCAGCACGTCCAGGATGCGGCCGGCCCGCGCCACCGACCGCCGCCGCCGCTCGAGGGGCGAGCCGACCTCCTGCAGGGCGATCAGCGCCTCGACGCCCATCACGGGCCCCGCGCCGGCGACCGACGAGACCTGGCTGGGCCCCGAGGCGCCCTGCGGCGCCGCGACCCGGAAACCCTCGCCGCCGCCCCCGCGCGCGGGACGGGCGCCCGACGCCTGGGAAACGCCGCCTGTGCCGGTGACCTTCATGGCTCGACGCAACCCCCTCAAACTCTACGGTGAAGATCGCGGGCCAAACTTGCAGCATGGTTAACAGGCGGCAAATTCTGCCGGGACGAAGGCGCCGCGTTAACCACGTCTCGCTTTGATTTCATTGCGCTTTCATGGCGGTTGCCGACTGGCACGCTCCTCGCAGGGACGCGAGCGAAGCAGCTTCCGTGAGTTCCATGCGCCGGTTCCGAGCTTTTACAGCCCTCCTCCTCGCCGCCCCGCTGGCCCTCGGCGCCCTCGCCGGGCCGGCGAGCGCCAAGTCCCGCATCAAGGACATCGTCGAGTTCGAGGGCGTGCGCGAGAACATGCTGGTCGGCTATGGCATCGTGGTCGGCCTGAACGGCACGGGCGACGCCCTGCGCAACGCCCCTTTCACCAAGCAGAGCCTGGAGGCGATGCTGGAACGCCTGGGGGTCAACACCCGCGACGCCCAGCTCAACACCAAGAACGTCGCCGCGGTGATGGTCACGGCCAAGCTGCCGCCCTTCGCCGCCCCCGGCTCGCAGATCGACGTCAGCGTCTCGGCGCTGGGCGACGCCAAGAGCCTGCAAGGCGGCTCGCTGCTGGTGACCCCGCTGCTGGGCGCCGACGGCCGCGCCTATGCGGTGGCCCAGGGGACCGTGCAGACGGGCGCCATCAGCGCCTCGGGCGCCTCGGGCTCGTCGATCTCCAAGGGCGTGCCGACCGCCGGCCGCATCGCCGGCGGGGCGAGCGTCGAGCTGGAGACGGGCTTCCAGCTCGCCAACATGGGCCAGATGCGCCTGACCCTGCGCAATCCCGACTTCACGACCGCTCGCCGCATCGCCGACGCCGTGAACGCGCGCTTCCCCGGCTCGGCCGTGGCCGAGAACCCGACCATCGTCTCGCTGCGCCCCGCCAGCGGCGACCTGATCAGCTTCATGGCCCAGGTCGAGAACCTGGCCGTGGAGCCCGACGCGCCGGCCAAGGTGGTGATCGACGAGGTGGCCGGGGTGATCGTCATGGGCGAGGCGGTCCGCGTCTCCACCGTCGCGATCCAGCAGGGCAACCTGACGATCACGGTGCGCGAGCAGCCGGGCGTCAGCCAGCCCGCCCCCTTCGCCCGCACGGGCGAGACGGCGGTGGTGCCGCAGACCGACATCGAGGTGGACGAGGAGCGCGGCCGCCAGTTCCTGACCGTGGGTTCGGGAGCCTCGCTGGCGACCCTGGTCTCGGGCCTGAACGCCCTGGGCGTCACGCCGCGGGACATGATCTCCATCCTGCAGACCATCCGCGCCGCCGGCGCCCTGCAGGCCGAAATCGAGGTGATGTGATGGACCTGGTCGCCACGCCCGTCTCCACGCCCCAGACGCCGATCGCCGGCAGGACCGAGGACCTCGCGAAACGCGCCCGCATCCGCGACGCGGCCGAGAAGTTCGAGGCGCAGTTCCTGGCGATCATGCTGCAGCCGATGTTCGAGGGAACCCAGGTCGAGGCGCCCTTCGGCGGCGGCCCGGGCGAGGACATGTTCCGCTCGCTGATGACCGAGGCCATGGGCAAGCAGATGGCCAGCGCCGGCGGCATCGGCCTGGCCGACACCGTCCAACGCGAAATGCTCAAGATGCAGGGGCTCGACTGATGGCCATCGCCGCGAAGAACCCGGAAGACCGCGTCGAGCAGCTGATCCTGCTGACCGAGCGCCTGACCGAACTGGTGGCCGAGCAGGCGCAGGCCTTCGAGCAGCGCCGGCCGCAGGACGCCGCGGCCAAGCTGGAGGAGACCAGCCGCCTGGCCAACCTCTACCGCCACGAATCGACCCGCGTGCGGGCCGAGCCCGGCCTGGTCGGCGGCGCCCCGCTCGCGCTGCGCACGCGCCTGGTTAGGGCCACCGAGGCCTTCGACGCCGTGCTCGCCCGCCAGGGCCGCGCCATCGAGGCGGCCCGGACGGTGACGGAGGGCCTCGTCAAGGCGATCGCCGACGAGGTGGCGTCCCAACGCTCGCGCGGCGTCTCTTACGGCCCGACGGCGAAGGCCTCGACCGACGGCACGGCGACCGCCATCACCCTCAACCAGCGCGCCTAGCCGCCCTCGAACGCTTGTTTGCCGCAAGGTAACGGGGGTATCGTCCCTGCGCCGTCGGAGAGTCCGGCGGCCTGCGTTCTCAGGGCGGGGTGAAACTCCCCACCGGCGGTAATGCCCTCCAGACCTTGGCGTAGCCTCGGCGACGGAGGGACGAGCCCGCGGGCGCCTGGGCCTTCGTCATAGGAAGGTCCCAGGGACGAGCAGACCCGGTGCGATCCCGGGGCCGACGGTCATAGTCCGGTTATGAGAACGGCCGCATGTCGCAGGCGGATTCCGCCCTGCGTGCGCGCGGCCTCTCCCTGAGTCGTGGTCCCTTCGAACCCGGTCAGGGAGAAGACCATGACCCACACTGCTGTCGAAGTCCCCCACGAGTACCCCACCGCCAACGGCGCCTTCCGCGCCGCGCGGATCGCCTTCGTCCATTCGCTCTGGCACGAGGACATCGTCCGCCAGGCCCTCGCCGGCTTCATGGAGGAGATGGCCCGCCTGGGCTTCCCCGAGAGCGCCGTCGAGGTGTTCGAGACGCCTGGCGCCTTCGAGATCCCGCTGCACGCCCAGACCCTGGCCCGCACCGGCCGCTATGCGGGCATCGTGGCGGCGGGATTCGTCGTGGACGGCGGCATCTATCGACACGAGTTCGTCGCCGAGACGGTGATCCGGGCCCTGATGCAGGTGCAGCTGGCCACCGAGACCCCGGTGTTCTCGGTCGTGCTGACGCCGCACCACTTCCACGAGCACGACGTCCACCAGGGCTTCTTCCACGGCCATTTCCGGGTGAAGGGCGCCGAGGCGGCCCGGGCCTGCCACGGCACGCTGGAGAGCCTGGCGCGCATCGCGAGGGCGGCGTGATGACGACGCTGGAGCTTCCGGCGGGCTTTAGCCCGCACTTCCGCAAGAGCCCCCTCACCGACCCGTGGGAGCCGCTCTACAGCCGGGTGACGGACGACACGGTGATACTCGCCCTGCGCGCGGGCGCGGCCCACACCAACAGCCGCGGCTTCGTGCACGGCGGGCTGATCTCGGCCCTCGCCGACAACGCCATGGGCCTGTCCTGCGCCCGACGGCTGGGAGACCTGGCCAGCCTCGTCACGGTGAACCTCAACGTGGACTACCTGGGCTCGGCGCTGACCGGCCAATGGCTGGAGTTCGACACCGTCTTCGTGCGGCCTGGCTCCACCCTGTGCTTCGCCCAGGCGTTCGTCACCGCCGACGGCCGGCCCTGCGCGCGGGCCAACGCGGTGTTCCGCGTCGTGCGGAGGACGCCGGCATGACCTGCTACCTCGTGGGCCGCATCGCCATCCACGACCGCGAGCGGTACGGCCGCTACGCGGCGGCCTTCATGCCGGTGCTGAAGCAGTACGGCGGCCGGCTCCTCGTGTCCGAGGAGACCCCCGAGCCGCTCGAAGGCGAGTGGGACGGCCGCAAGCTGGTCCTGCTGGCCTTCGAAAGCCGGGACGCGGCGCTCGCGTGGGCGGACTCGCCCGAGTACCGGACGATCGCGCAGGACCGCATCGCCGGCTCTGACGCCATCGTCGTGCTGGCGGAGGGCTTCGGCTAGAGCCGAATCTCGCGCCCGACGCCGACGGCCGCCAGGAAGTCGGCGTCGTGGCTCGTCACCAGCAGGGCGCCGTCGTAGCTGCGCAAGGCGGCCTCGACGGCGCCCAGGCTGTCGAGATCCAGGTGGTTGGTCGGCTCGTCCAGGATCAGCAGGCCGGGCGGCGCATCGCCCATCAGGACGCAGGCCAGCGCCGCCCGCAGGCGCTCGCCGCCGCTGAGCGCAGCCACCGGCCGGTCGGCGGCCAGGTTGCGGAACAGGAACCGCGCCAGAGCGGCCCGCGCCGCGTTCTCGCCCGCCCGGGGGTTCAGCCGGCGGAAGGCCTCCACGAGCGTCCCCGCGTCTCCCATGAGCGCCGTGTGCTGGTCCAGGAACGCCACCGGGACGCTGCGCACCACCGCGCCCCGGGTCGGCGCGAGCTCGCCGGCCGCCAGCCGGAGCAGGGTCGTCTTTCCCGCGCCGTTCGGCCCGACGACGGCGATCCGCTCGGGCCCCGAGACGCGGAACGAGACGTCCGTCAGAACCGGCCGCCCGCCGGGCCAGGCGAAGCCGACCGCCTCGAACGCCAGGACGGGCTTGCCGGCGGGCAGCCCCGACGGCGGCAGCTCGAAGGCCAGGCGGCGCACCCGCTCCACCTTCGCCTCGGCCTCGGCGAGGTCGCGGGCGGCGTCCGCCTTCAGGCGCTCGGCCAGGCGCCGCTCGCGCCCGCCGCTCGCCTCGGCCCGCTCTGCCCGGAAGTCGAGCAGGATCTTCGGATCGCTGGAGCCGACCCGCGAGCGGCGGCCGGCGGCGTCGCGGCGGGCCTTCCGTTCGGCCGCGGCCTGGGCCTCGCGCGCGATCCGGGCGGCGGCCCTCTCCGCATCGGCCAGGGCGCGGGCCGCCGCGGCCTCGGCCTCGGCCTTGCGCTCAGCGTAGAGGTCGTAGCCGCCGCCATAGATCTGGACGCCGAGGCCGGTCAGCTCGACGATGCGGTCCATCCGGCGCAGGAGCACGCGGTCGTGGCTGACGACGATGGCCCCGCCCTTCCAGCGGCCGAGCACGTCCGCGACCAGTTCGCGGGCCTCGGCGTCGAGGTTGTTGGTGGGCTCGTCCAGCACCAGCATGTCGGGCCGGGCGGCGAGCAGGCCCGCCAGCCGCGCGCGGGTCGCCTGGCCGCCGCTGAGCGAGGCGGCGGGGCGATCCAGGTCGAGCCCCGCAAGGCCCACCTCTGTCAGAGCCGCGTCCAGCCGGGCCTCCAGCGTCCAGTCGGCCCGGTCGAAGTCGTCCACGCTCCCGGCGCCCGCCTCGATGCGCCGCAGCCGGGCCAGGGCCACCGAGACGCCCAGGAGGTCCGCGGCGGTTTCGCCGGGCGCGGGGCCCACCGCCTGGCGCAGCACGCCCAGCCGTCCCTGCACGCCGACCGCGCCGGCGGCGGGCGCGAGCTCGCCCAGGATCAGCCGGACCAGCGTCGTCTTGCCCGCGCCGTTGCGTCCGACAAGGCCGGCCCGCTCGGGCCCGAAGACCAGGGTCAGGTTGTCGAAGAGGGTCCGCCCGTCAGGCGTGGCGGCGGAGAGGCTGTCGAGGGTGACGAGGGCAGGCATGGGCGACCGGGTGCGCGTGGAGATGGCGGGCGGAGCGGGTGTCCGTCGTCAGGCGCATGGTCGATATCCTCCCGGCTGGAGGTCCCTATCTAGGTCCAGGCCCGGCGCCGCGCCAGTCGGCGAGTTGCTCGAGCACGTCGTTGACGAGCTGGCGGCGGCTCAGACCCGTCACGTCCCGGCGCAACCCTCGCGGCTCCACACGGGCGATCAGACGCCATTCCCGGGTACGGCGTCCGTCCGGCGCCTCCAGATGCGAGTAGGCCGGCAGCGGCCGCGCCTCGGGCGTGAGGCGGTACACGAAGCGGCCCGCCGCCTCGCCGCCCGTCGGGCCCACGTCGAGCCGCGCCTCGTCCTCGGCGAAGGCGACGTGAAGGCCGGGCAGCCCTTCGGCCTCGAGGGCGGCGCCCACGTCGCGCAGCGCGGGCGCCCCCTCCTCCGCGATCTGCCGCTCGATTTCGGCCTTCCGCGGCGGCGAGAGGATCTGGGCGAGCCGCACCCGCAGCGCCGGCGCCTCGCGTCCGACCGCCACGCCCTTCACGTCGGCGTTCATCTGGCGCACCAGCCCCACGCAGAGCACGATCATGATCAGGGCGAAGGGCAAGGCGGCGACAAGGGTCGCGGCCTGCAGCGCGCCGAGGCCGCCCGCCAGCAGCAGCAGCGCCGCCGCCCCGCCCTCGAGGGAGCACCAGTAGACCCGCTGCCAACGAGGGGTCTCCTCGGCGCCGCCCGAGGCGATGGTGTCGATGACGAGCGAGCCGGAATCGGCCGAGGTGACGAAGAATACGGCCACCAGCAGCACGGCGAGCGTCGAGGTGATCGCCGCGCCCGGCAGGAACTCGAAGAAGCGGAAGAGCGCCGTCGACAGGTCCGACGTCACCGCCTGCGAGATGGCGCCGGCCGCCCCGCCCATGTCGAGGCTGATGGCGGTGTTCCCGAAGACGGTCATCCAGAGGAAGGTGAAGCCGGTCGGGACGAGCAGCACGCCCACGACGAACTCGCGGACGGTGCGGCCCCGGGAGATGCGGGCGATGAACATCCCCACGAACGGCGACCAGGCGATCCACCAGGCCCAGTAGAACAGCGTCCAGTTCGCCATCCAGCCGCGCGGCTCGTAGGCGTAGAGGTTGAACGTGCGCACGAAGAAGTGGTCGAGGTAGAGACCGAAGTTCTGGACCAGCGCCTTGAGCAGGAAGCCGGTCGGCCCCACGGCGAGGACGAAGGCCATCAGGCAGACGGCGAGCGCCAGGTTCAGCTCCGAGAGGCGGCGCACGCCGCGATCGAGCCCGGTCAGCACCGAGACCATCGCGGCGCCCATGACGACGACGATCAAGCCGACCTGCACGGCGGGGTTGGACGGAAGCCCGACGAGGTAGGCGAGACCGCTGTTGATCTGGGCGACGCCCAGGCCGAGCGAGGTAGCGATCCCGAACAGCGTCCCCCAGATGGCGAAGATGTCGACCGCATCGCCGATCGGCCCGTGGATCCGCCGCCCGAGCAGCGGATAGAGGCCCGAGCGCAGGGTCAGCGGCAGGCCCTTGCGGTGCGCGAAGAACGCCAGGCTGAGGCCCACCACCGCGTAGACGGCCCAGGCGTGGACGCCCCAGTGGACGAAGGTGATCACCATCGCCTCGCGCGCGGCGGCGAACGTGCCGGGCGCGGCCTCCGGCGGGGCGGCGTAGTGCTGCACGGGCTCGGCGACGGCGAAGTACATCAGGCCGATGCCCATGCCGGCGGCGAACAGCATCGCCAGCCACGAGGCGTAGGGGAAGTCTGGCTCCGAATCGTCAGGGCCGAGCTTCAGGCGGCCCGTCGAGCTGAACGCCAGCCCCAGGACAACGAACAGGAAGCCCGCGACGGCCGCCACGTAGAACCAGCCGAACGCCCCGATGACCCAGCCCTGGGCGGCCTGGAAGACCCGGTCCGACGCGCCGGGCGCGGCCACGGCGACCGCCAGCAGCAGCCCTACGATCAGGCTCGCGCCCCAGAAGACCCGCGGATTCATCACCGACTTGACCATTCGCGGAAAGCGCCGGGCCGCCGCGGGCGTTCCCGCGCAAATCGGACCTCGCGTTCCCTCGGGCCTTGAGCGGCCGACGCCGCGGAGGGATGGAGGCGGCATGGACGCCCTCGACACCCTCGACTGGCCGGCGATCGAGGCCGGCCTGGACGCGCACGGATGCGCCCTCCTCCCGCGGCTGCTGGACTCCGCCACCTGCGCCGAGATCGCCGGCTGGTACGACCGGCCCGAGCTGTTCCGCAGCACGGTCGTCATGGCCCGCCACGGCTTCGGGCGGGGCGAGTACCGCTACTTCCGCTACGACCTGCCGCCCGCCGTGGCGGAGCTGCGCACGCGGCTCTATCCGCCGCTCGTCGCCATCGCGAACCGCTGGAACGGGGCCATGGGCCTGCCGGCCCGCTATCCGGAGGATCACGCCGCCTTCCTCGCCCGCTGCCACGGGGCCGGCCAGACGCGGCCGACGCCGCTGCTGCTGCGCTATGGGCCCGGCGACTACAACTGCCTGCACCAGGACCTCTACGGCGAGCACGTCTTCCCGCTGCAGGTCGCCGTGCTGCTGTCCGAGCCGGGCCGCGACTTCGAGGGCGGCGAGTTCGTCCTGACCGAGCAGCGCCCGCGGATGCAGTCGCGGGTGGAGGTCACGCCGCTGCGCCAGGGCGACGCCGTCGTCTTCCCGGTGCGCGAGCGGCCGGTCCGGGGCGTGCGCGGCGTCTATCGCGTGAACCTGCGCCATGGCGTCAGCCGCCTGCGCGCGGGCCGGCGCCACACCCTGGGGATCATCTTCCACGACGCGGCCTGATCGCGGCTTTCGGACATGTGTTGAAGAAGCTGCATTGGCCCGGGCGGGAGCGGCGCCGATGTTCCGGGCGAGCAAAGGAGACCTTCCCATGTCCTTCGTCGTCACCGGCCTGCCCGCCCAGGACTTCCAGCCCCTCTTCGGCCTTCCGGACGAGGCCCTCGCCGCCCGCGGCGTCCAGCGCATGAGCGTGACAGCGCCGCTGGGCTTCCCGTGCCGCATCAGCCTCGAGGACCGCCCGGTCGGCGACACGGTCCTGCTCATGAACTTCGAGCACCAGCCGGCGGACACGCCGTTCCGCTCGCGCCACGCGATCTTCGTCGGAGAACAGGCGAACAAGGCCGCCAGGTATGTGGACGAACTGCCGCCCGTGCTCGCCGCACGCCCCTTCACCTCGCTGCGGGCGTTCGACGCGGCCGGCATGATGACGGACGGCGCGCTCGTCGCGGTCGGCGACCTGCCCGACGAGATCCGCCGGATGCTGGACGCGCCGGGAACGGCCTACCTCCACGCCCATTATCCCGGCCGCGGCTGCTTCGCCGCCCGGATCGCAAGGGCGTGAGGATCGCAACCATCTTTCGCGAAGCGGGTTTCCCCCTCCGAATTAACGGAGGAGAATTAAGCACTTGCCCGTTTCGCCAAAGGTCTTGGGGGCTCTCGTCATCCTGGCCGCGCCCGCGCCGGCGCTGGCCCAAACCGCCCTCGCGGCCGTCGGCAGCGGCATGAGCGGGCAGGTCGCCGCGGCGCCGGCCGCCGACTCGCCGCGCGTCACCCTCGCCGCCCGCAAGGCGGCGATGGAAGAACGGCGGACGACGCCGGCCCCCCGCGCGCTCGACCTGACCGTCCGCGGCGACGACCGCCTGAGCGGCGACGTCGAGCTGCGCGAGAAGGACGCCTGGACCGACGACGAGGGCTTCCAGGTCAAGCCGACGAAGGTCGCCTACGTCCGCAGGTTCTGATCGCCCGCGCGGGCGGCGATGACCTGGCTGTCGCGTCCGTAGAGGTCGGGGTGGCGAAGCACCTCGCCACCCTCGCCCCGCTCGGCGGTCAGATAGAGGATGTAGACCGGCACGCCCCGAGGCAGGTCGACCCGCTGGTTGAGGCCCTCCGGAGGCCGCTCCCCCTCTTCCCACTCCAGCAGCCGGCGCGTCAGCCGATCGGCGTCGGCGAGGCGAATGCAGCCGGCGCTCAGTGTCCGCCGCGAGCGCCGGAACGACGCCTTGTCGGGGGTGTCGTGCAGGTAGATCCCCAAATGGTTCGGCAGCATCAGCTTGACGTTCCCCAGGATGTTGCCCGGCCCCGGCGACTGCCGCAGGCGAAGGGACCGTTCGCCTCGGGCGACCGCGCGCCAGTCGATCTCGGCCGGGTCGAGCACCCGGGCCTGCGGCGACCAGTCCGAGAGCGCCTCGAAGCCCGCAGCGGCCAGAAACCCCGGCCCTTCCCGGAGGACCCGCGGCGCGAACTCCTCGCGCACCATGCCTTCCGGCAGGTTCCAGTAGGGGCGGAAGCGAGCGTAACGGATCACGCCGGCCATAGGGGGCGTGGCCGCGCTCGGACGGCCGACGATCACCGGCATCCGGTCCACCTCCTCGCCGTCCTCGTAGACGCGCAGCTCCGCGCTTGCGGCGTTCACGAGGATGAAGCGCGGCCCGAGGGCGCGCGGCAGGCCGCGGGCGCGGTCCATGTTGGCCAGGATCAGCCGCTCGGTCGCCACCCCGCCTGAGCGGGCCCGGTGCTCGGCCAGGGCGGCCCGGAGCTCCTCGTACACTGGATTCATGCGCGCGGCGGCGCGGACGTGGGCCGCCAGCGACGGGGCGCGGGCGGCCGCGTCGAGAACCGCCAGCGCCCCGACCGCCGGCGGCGTCAGCTCCGAGTCCATGAACGCCAGGCGCGCCGGCTCGGGCGGGGTGCGCAGGTCGACGACATAGGCGGCGAAGGCTTCGGACACCGCCACCTCGGCCCGCGCCAGCTCGGCCGGCGCGCCGCCGCGCGCCGCCTGCAGCCGCACAGTCAGGGCCTCGGGCCGGTAGCGGCCCGGGTCGAGGCCGTCTCGGGCGGCCGCGCGCACCAGGGCCAGCACCTCGTAGGCTTCCGGCCTGGGGCCGCCCTCCGCCCCGCCGGTCACCCAGAGCGGCCGATGGTCCCGCGCCGCGTAGAAGGCGCGCAGAGGGTCATCCGCCGGCCGCCGCTCCAGGAGGTTCTGAAGCGCGCCCAGCGACCGGGCCTCGCCCGGCCGCGTCGCCGCCTGGGTGCCGTGGAAGGCGCCGCTGGGAATCCAGGGCGCGGCGACGACCGCCGCCAGGACCAGGCCCTTGGCGGCTTCGCCGAGCCGCAACCGGCGGATCAGCCCCGGCGGCGCCTTGCTCGCAGGATCAGCCGCGCTCGCCCGCACGGTCCATCGCCGTGCCGGCCGCGTCGTCGCCGAACTCGCCGGCGTTGGTCGCGCCGCTCTGCGCCGCGGTGTCGGCGCCGTAGGCGTCGGCCCCGGCGGCCCGATCGGTGGACATGGCGCCGGTCGCGGCGGATCCGGTCTGGCCCTGCATGCTGGGGTCGGCGGCCCCGCTGCTGGTCGTCTGAGCGATGGCCACCGCGCCGAACATGAGCGCGCTGGCCGCGCCCGCCACAAGGATGGTCTTGTTCATGGATCGAACTCCCTCAGTCCCTGAGCTGGGACCCCCAACGAACCGGCGGGGAATGACGGCTGTTCCCGCAGCGTGCGAAAAGAACGGCGGGCCGCGCCGCCCGACGTACGACTCTGCTGCCAGCGTTGTGTCAGCAGAGCTGCGGCGGTCCGACGCGGGACCCCTTTGTTCGCCTTGCGTTCCCGTGTTATCGCTGACTCGCGTTTCCTACATTCAGCGGTCTCGCCGACAGGGCCTCTGAACCAGGACCTCCACGGCGCAATGCGTGTTTCCGGGACAAGATGGCCGACCATCAGAACTTCATCCGCGTGCGGGGCGCGCGCGAGCACAACCTCAAGGACGTCAGCGTCGACATCCCGCGCGGCGAGCTGGTCGTCCTGACCGGCCTGTCGGGCTCGGGCAAGAGCTCGCTCGCCTTCGACACCATCTACGCCGAGGGCCAGCGCCGCTATGTCGAAAGCCTGTCGGCCTATGCGCGCCAGTTCCTGGAGCTGATGAGCAAGCCGGACGTGGACCTCATCGAGGGCCTCTCGCCGGCCATCTCCATCGAGCAGAAGACCACCAGCCGCAATCCGCGCTCCACCGTCGGCACGGTGACCGAGATCCACGACTACATGCGCCTGCTGTGGGCGCGGGTCGGGGTTCCCTACTCGCCGGCCACCGGCCTGCCGATCGAGAGCCAGACCGTCAGCCAGATGGTCGACAAGCTCGCCGCCATCGAGGAGGGCGCGCGGCTCTACCTGCTGGCGCCCGTGGTGCGCGGCCGCAAGGGCGAGTACCGCAAGGAGATCGCCGAGTGGCAGAAGGCGGGCTTCCAGCGCCTGAAGATCGACGGCGAGTTCTACCCGATCGAGGACGCCCCGGCGCTCGACAAGAAGTTCAAGCACGACATCGACGTCGTCGTGGACCGGCTCGTCGCCAAGCCCGGCCTGGAGAGCCGCTACGCCGACAGCCTGGAGACGGCGCTGCGCCTGGCCGACGGGATCGCGGTCGCCGAATGGGCCGACGTGGCGCCCGGCGAGACCGAGCCCCGCCGGCTGATCTTCTCGGAGAAGTTCGCCTGCCCCGTCTCGGGCTTCACCATCAGCGAGATCGAGCCGCGGCTGTTCTCGTTCAACAACCCCTACGGCGCCTGCCCGGTGTGCGACGGCCTGGGCGCGAAGCTCGCCTTCGACGCCGACATGGTGGTGCCGGACAAGGACAAGAGCCTCCACAAGGGCGCCATCGCCCCCTGGGCCAAGGGCCCCTCGCCGCTCTACACCCAGACCCTGCAGGCGCTCTCGCGCCACTACGGCTTCTCGATGGACGAGCCGTTCTGGAAGCTGCCCGAGGCCGCCCGCAAGGTGATCCTGTTCGGCTCGGGCGACGAGAAGATCCGCTTCATCTACGACGACAACGCCCGCAAGTACGAGGTCAACAAGACCTTCGAGGGCGTGCTGCCGAACCTCGAGCGCCGCTGGCGCGAGACGGATTCCTCCTGGGTGCGCGAGGAACTGGGCCGCTACCAGTCCGAGACGCCGTGCGAGGCCTGCACCGGCTACCGCCTGAAGCCCGAGGCGCTGGCGGTGAAGATCGCCGGCAAGCACATCGGCGAGGTCTCGACGCTCTCGATCCGCCACGCCGGCGAGTGGTTCCAGGCGCTGGACGGCCAGCTCACCGAAAAGCAGATGGAGATCGCCCGGCGGATCCTGAAGGAGATCAACGACCGCTTGCGGTTCCTGGTGAACGTCGGCCTCGACTACCTGAACCTGTCGCGCGGCTCGGGCACCCTGTCGGGCGGCGAGAGCCAGCGCATCCGCCTGGCCAGCCAGATCGGCTCGGGCCTGACCGGCGTGCTCTACGTGCTGGACGAGCCGTCCATCGGCCTGCACCAGCGCGACAACACCCGCCTGCTCACCTCGCTGAAAGGCCTGCGCGACCTCGGCAATTCGGTGCTGGTGGTCGAGCACGACGAGGAGGCGATCCTGACCGCCGACCACGTCATCGACATGGGGCCGGCCGCGGGCGTCCACGGCGGCGAGATCATCGCCCAGGGCAAGCCCGACGACATCATGGCCAACCCCAGGAGCGTCACCGGCCAGTACCTGTCGGGCGCGCGCGAGATCTCGGTGCCGGACCAGCGGCGGCCGTTCTCAAAGAAGAAGATGCTTCGGGTGATCGGCGCCAGCGGCAACAACCTAAAGGCCATCACCGGCGAGATCCCGATCGGGACCTTCACCTGCATCACCGGGGTCTCGGGCGGCGGCAAGTCCACCTTCACCATCGAGACGCTCTACAAGGCCGCCGCCCGCCGGCTGCACAACGCCTCGGACGCCCCCGCGCCCCACGAGCGGATCGAGGGCCTGGAGCACTTCGACAAGGTCATCGACATCGACCAGTCGCCGATTGGGCGCACGCCCCGCTCGAACCCCGCGACCTACACCGGGGCGTTCCAGCCGATCCGGGACTGGTTCGCCGGGCTGCCCGAGGCCAAGGCGCGCGGCTACGGTCCGGGCCGCTTCTCGTTCAACGTGAAGGGCGGGCGCTGCGAAGCCTGCCAGGGCGACGGCCTGATCAAGATCGAGATGCACTTCCTGCCGGACGTCTACGTCACCTGCGACGTCTGCCACGGCCGCCGGTACAACCGCGAAACGCTGGAGGTGATGTTCAAGGGCAAGAACATCGCCGACGTCCTCGACATGACCGTCGAGGAGGCCGCCGACTTCTTCAAGGCCGTGCCGCCGATCCGCGAGAAGATGGAGACGCTGAAGCGCGTCGGCCTGGGCTATGTGAAGGTCGGCCAGCAGGCGACCACCCTGTCCGGCGGCGAGGCGCAGCGCGTGAAGCTGTCGAAGGAGCTGTCGCGCCGGGCGACCGGCAAGACGCTCTACATCCTCGACGAGCCGACCACCGGCCTGCACTTCGAGGACGTGAAGAAGCTGCTGGAGGTGCTCCATGAGCTGGCCGACCAGGGCAACACGGTGGTCGTCATCGAGCACAACCTCGACGTGGTGAAGACCGCCGACTGGATCGTGGACTTCGGCCCCGAAGGCGGCGACGGCGGCGGCGAGATCGTCGCGGCCGGCAGCCCCGAGGACGTGGCCGCCAACCCGCGCAGCTGGACGGGCCGCTACCTGGCCGAACTGCTGGAACGGCACCGCGAACGCTCGGGCGCCCGCAAGAAGGCGCTGGTCGGCGCGTAGACTCCCGCTACGCTCCCGCGACCAATCAGGAGGGAACGCCTTGAAGCTCTATGGCGCGCCGACGCCGGCACCGAACCCCAGGCGGGTGCGGATCTTCCTCGCCGAGAAGGGCGTCGAGCTGCCGGAGACTCCGGTCAGCCTGCTGAAGGGCGAGCACAAGTCGCCCGAGCACCGGTCGCGCAACAGCCTGGGCCAGGTCCCGACCCTGGAGCTGGACGACGGGACCTGCATCTCGGAAACGGTCGCCATCTGCCGCTACTTCGAGGAGGTGCGGCCCGAGCCGCCGCTGTTCGGGCGCACGCCGGTCGAGAAGGCGCTGGTCGAGATGTGGGTGCGCCGCGTGGAGTTCACGGTGATGGCGCCGGTCGGCGCGTTCTGGCGGCACGCCCATCCCCTGACGGCCCAGCTGCTCACCCAGTTCAAGGAGTTCGGCGAGTCGAACCGCGACAGCTATGCCGCCGCGCAGCGGTGGCTGGACCGCGAGCTGGCGGACCGGGCCCACCTGGCGGGCGACGACTTCACCGTCGCCGACATCTGCCTGCTGACGACGGTGGATTTCGCGGACTGGATCGGGCTGCCCGTCCTGGACGAGGTCCCCAACCTGCGAGCCTGGCGCGAGCGGGTCGCGGCCCGCCCCAGCGCCGCCGCCTAGGACGCCGCGGGAGCGGGGGCGCCCGCGGTGAGAGCCCGGTAGGCGTAGGCGCCCGGCGCGGCGATCACCGCGTACCAGAGGGCGTTGAACAGGCTGGACAGCACCATGTACGCCACTCGCAGCGGGTGGAAGTAGGCCGACAGCGTCGGCTCGGTCGGCTGCACGATCTCGGCGACCTCGGCGAGACTGCCGCCCGAGGCGACCACGACGATGCCGGCCACCGGCAGGAAGACCATCAGCGCCAGCAAGGCCACCACCACGATGCACGACAGCGCCAGGATGTAGGCGCCGGTCAGGCGCCAGAACTGGCCGCGGGTGATCGGCCAGGAGTCGAGGATGGCGAGCTTGCGCCGCTCGAAGGTGATCACCGGGGCCAGCGACATGCGCACGCCGACCCAGACGATCACGCCAAGGGCGAAGACCCAGGCGATGGTGCCGGTGAACACCATGGCCCCCTGCCCGAGCGGCGAGGACAGCGTGGCCGCGAGGACCGCGAAGAGCACCGCGGCGGCCATCAGGAAGATGAACAGCACCACGTAGATCAGCGCGAGCGCCATCAGGCGGATCTCGTCGCCGCCGATGCGGAACAGGCGGATCGAGCCCGTCTCGCCCCGCAGCAGGACCCGGTAGATGGCCGCCGCCATCATGCACTGCACGAGCAGGCCGAACAGCAGCAGCGGCGAGAGGATGGTCAGCGCCTCGAAGAGCGGGCCGGACTCCAGCGTCTCCTGACCGGACAACGCCGCGAGGGCCGCGTGGGCCTCGGGCGGCATGTTCACCTCGATGAACACGCCCAGCACGCTGACCAGGAAGACGAACACGCTGGCCGCCAGCAGCTTGCGCGGCCGCTCCTTGGTGATGCGGAATCCTTCCAACGCGGCGTCGGTCGCCGAAAACCCAGCCATCTACATCCCTTGGCCCGACTGCTTGAGCGCGCGATTCGGGCCGCCCCTTCAGCCGCCCACGTTGCCGCGCCGAGGATCAAGCGCGCAAGGCCCCGCTCGCGATCCCGGCCGTTCGTTGCTAGTGAACCGGCCATGTCGATGAACCCTATCCATGTCGTGGGCGGCGGCCTGGCCGGCTCGGAAGCCGCCTGGCAGATCGCCGAGGCCGGCGTGCCGGTCGTGCTGCACGAGATGCGCCCGGTGCGCCGCACCGACGCGCACCACACCGACCGCCTCGCCGAGCTGGTCTGCTCGAACTCGTTCCGGGCCGACGACTGGACCGGCAACGCGGTCGGCCTGCTGCACGCCGAGATGCGCCGGCTGGGCTCGATCATCATGTCGGCGGGGGACGCCCACCAGGTGCCGGCCGGCGGCGCGCTGGCCGTGGACCGCGAGGGCTTCTCCCAGGCCGTGACCGAGCGGCTGGAGGCCCATCCGCTGGTGACCATCGCCCGCGAGGAGATCGCCGGCCTGCCGCCGCAGGACTGGGACAGCGTGATCCTGGCCACCGGCCCCCTCACCTCGCCCGCCCTGGCCGACGCGGTGCTGAAGCTGACCGGCGAGGACCAGCTGTCGTTCTTCGACGCCATCGCCCCGATCGTGCACTTCGAGTCCATCGACATGGACGTCGCCTGGCGCCAGTCGCGCTACGACAAGGCCGGGCCCGGCGGCGATGCGGCGGCCTACATCAACTGCCCGATGACCGAGGCGCAGTACGAGGCGTTCATCGACGCCCTGCTGGCCGCCCCGAAGGCCGAGTTCAAGGAGTGGGAGCACGTGCCCTACTTCGACGGCTGCCTGCCGATCGAGGTGATGGCCGAGCGCGGGCGCGAGACCCTGCGCCACGGGCCGATGAAGCCGGTCGGCCTGACCAACGCCCACAGGCCCGACGAGAAGCCCCACGCCGTCGTCCAGCTGCGCCAGGACAACGCCCTGGGGACCCTGTGGAACATGGTGGGCTTCCAGACCAAGCTGAAGCACGGCGCCCAGACCGAGGTGTTCCGGATGATCCCGGGCCTCGAAAAGGCGGTGTTCGCCAGGCTCGGCGGCCTGCACCGCAACACCTTCATCAACAGCCCCCGGCTGCTGGACGGCGTCCTGCGCCTGAAGGCCCAGCCGCGCCTGCGCTTCGCGGGCCAGGTGACGGGCGTGGAGGGCTATGTGGAGAGCGCCGCGGTAGGCCTGCTGGCCGGGCGCTTCGCCGCCGCCGAACGCCTGGGCCGCCCCGCCGTCGCACCGCCGCCGACCACGGCCCTGGGCGGACTGATCGGGCACATCACCGGCGGGCATCTGGAGGGCGGGAGCGGTTCGTTCCAGCCGATGAACATCAACTACGGCCTGATCCCGCCCATCGCTCCGCCCAAGCGCGACGCGGAGGGCCGGCGCCTGGGTGCCAAGGAGAAGACCCGAATCAAGAAGCGGCTGGTGGGCGAGCGGGCCCTGGCCGACCTCGAGGCCTGGCTGAGCGGGGCGCAGGCGGTCGCGGCCGAGTAGCGCCCGCTCCCGATCCGGGGGAAGTCAGATCCGGCCGCGGGCGACCGCCAGGATCAGGCGCAGCCGGTCCCCGACCGGCGAGCGGCGGCGGCCGATCAGGGCGGCGTGAGCGGCGGCCGCGAAGGCCTGGGCGTCCAGCCCGCGCACCGCCTGACGGGCGCCTTCCAGCGTCTTCGCCGCAAGGCCGGCGAACACCGGCGCGGCCGCGGCCCGGCGGGACATGGCCCAGGCGGTCCCCGCCGCGCGGGCGGGTCCGGCGTCGCTCCCGGGCGCCAGGATCATCGCCGCGAGCTCGGCGGCCCGTCCGGCGGTGTCCCGGGCCCAGGCCAGGGCTTCAGGCGGGTCCATCGGCGAGGCGTCCAGCTCGCGGTAGCGGGCGTCGATCATCGCCTCCAGCAGGTCCCGCGGCAGGCCGCGCCGGCGCACGGCGACGGCCAGCGCCTGGGCCGTCGGATGGCGGCGGACGGGACGGCCCTCGAACACCTCGTCCAGCACCTCGCGCCACCAGGTGAGGCGCATCTCGCCCAGCAGCGCGTTGGAGGCCACCTTGGGCGCGCGGGCCAGCTCGTGGTCGAAGGCGTAGATCGCGACCACGTCCGCCCGCCGCTCGCGCTCGCCGATGAAGCGGCTGGAAAGCCAGCGGTCCGGGTCGTTGCGCCGGATCAGCGCGTCGAGGTCTTCGAGGTCGTCGCTCATCGCCAACAAAAAAAGGCCCGCCGGTTGGCGGGCCTTCTCGCAGAGATCGCCTCCGGCGTCAGCCGAAGATCGTCTGGTTCATGGTCATGGTCACCAGCATCGGCACCGACAGCAGGGTGTTGATGCGGGAGAACAGCATGGCCTTGCGGCCCGCCGCGGCCTTGGCGTCGGCGTCGCCGTCCACGATGCCCAGCGCGATCTTCTGGGCCGGCCAGATGAACGCCCAGACGTTGATGAACATGATCGTGGCCAGCCACATCCCCAGGCCGATGAACGTGTGCTGCGGGACCTGGAAGCCGTCCATGGCGCCCAGGGTGAACGCCTCGATCAGGAAGCCGCGGTTCCAGGCGAGCAGCACGCCCATCACCCAGGTGGCGAGCGCGGCCCAGCGGAACCAGAACAGCGCCTCGGGCGCGATGTACTTCGAGACGCCCGGCTTAAGCTCGGCCGGGATCTCGGGCATTTTCCGGATCTGGACGAAGTTGAAGTAGTAGAGCAGCCCGATCCACAGGATGCCGGCCAGGGTGTGCAGCCAGCGGAACACGCCCTGCCAGAAGATCTGGTCCCAGGCTGCATTGTGCATGCCGTATCCGGCCACAATGATCAGCGCCAGAATGAAGCTGACGATCAGCGTGTTCCGAAGATTGGCGAGTAGTCCAGCCATGTTGCCCTCTCAGTTCCTTCCCCTGGACTGAGTCGTATAGGGCGTTTCGCCGCAGCCTGAAAGGCGACGCTTCGAGCCGCTCAGACGGCGATCAGGGCCGCGGCGAGGCGCCGGCCCTCGGCGGTGAGGACGTTGTAGAGCCGGGCCGCGGCCGGCGTGTCCATGAACTCCAGGCCGATGCCGGCCTTCTGCAGCGCCTCGCGGACCGCCCGCGGCGGCTGGGCGTTGCGCACCCCGACGCCGAGCAGCACGAATTCCACCTCGGCGCGGCCGGCCTCGAACACCGGCGCGAGCGATTCGACGGTGAGGTCCGCGAGGCCGGCCACGGGCCAGCTGCGCGCCTCGTCGCCCACGATCAGCAGCGAGCCGTCCCGCCGCTCGCCGCCGACGCGGAAGCCGCCGTCGCCGTAGGCGTCCAGCGTGGGGGCGTTGCGGGCCACCGGCCGGCCCCTAGGGACGCACGCCGGCAGGCTTCAGCGGCTCGGCCTCTTCCTCGCCGCGCTTGACGCCCCACAGCAGGATCACCGGGGCGGCGACATAGACCGACGAGTAGGTGCCGATGATGATGCCGAAGATCAGCACGATCGACATGTCGAACAGGGTCGGTCCGCCGAAGAGCGCCAGACCCGTCAGCGCCATGATCGCGGTCACGCCGGTGATGATGGTCCGCGACAGGGTCTCGTTGATCGACAGGTCGATGACCTCGCGCAGAGGCATGCGCTTGTACTTGCGCAGGTTCTCCCGGAGGCGGTCGAACACCACCACGGTGTCGTTCATCGAGTAGCCGATGACCGTCAGGATCGCCGCCACCGTGTTCAGGCTGAACTCGAGCTGGAAGAAGGCGATCAGGCCGAACGTCAGGATGACGTCGTGGAACAGGCCCACGACGGCGCCGATGCCGAACTGCAGCTCGAACCTGAACCAGATGTAGATCAGCATCAGCAGGATCGCGAGGCCGAGCGCGGTCAGGCCGCTCTGGAAGAGCTCGCCCGAGACCTTGGCGCCCACCACGTCCGGCGCGTCGAAGGTCACCTGGCCCAGCGCCTGGGTCAGGGCGCCGCGGACCTGCTCGGCCACCTGGTCGGCGCTCGCGCCGGCCGGGGGCTGGTAGCGGACCATGGCGGCGGTGCCGTCGCCGAAGCCCTGCACCTGGGGGTCGCCCAGTTCGAGGCGGTTGATCGCCGCGCGGGCCGCAGCGAGGTCGACCTGCTGGGGCGCGGTCGACAGCTCGATGACCGTGCCGCCGGTGAAGTCGATGCCGCAGTTCAGGCCGCCGCAGGGCGGCTCGAACGGCATCAGGGCGCGCGCCAGCGAGGCGATCACCGCGAGGGCCGAGAGAATCCCGGCGATCTTGGCGAACCGGACGAACCGGAAGTTCGTCTTGATCGGGATGATCTTGATCAGGGGCCACATGGGTCAGGCCCTCCTTACGCGATCGGCAGGGTCTTGGGCCGCGTGGTGCGATACCACAAGGCCAGCAGAACCTGGGTGATGAGGACGGCGGTGAACACCGAGGTGACCACGCCGATGGACAGCGTCCAGGCGAAGCCCTTCACCGGGCCGGCGCCGAACTGGAACATCAGCAGCGCCGCCAGCAGCGTCGTCAGGTTGGCGTCGACGATGGTGGTCATGGCCCGGGAGAAGCCGGCGTCCATGGCCGCGATGGCGGTGCGCCCGGCGCGGACCTCGTCGCGCATGCGCTCGTAGATCAGCACGTTGGCGTCCACGGCCATGGCGAGCGTCAGGATCAGGCCGGCGATGCCCGGCAGGGTCAGCGTCGCCTGGGTCAGGCTCATGGCGGCGATGATCAGCAGGCCGTTGACCAGCAGGGCGATGATCGAGATGCCGCCGAACAGGAAGCCGTAGGCCAGCAGCATGAAGCCGACGACCGAGACGAACGCGACGACGGTGGAGATCTGGCCCGCCTTGATGGCGTCGGCGCCGAGTTCGGCGCTGACCGTGCGCTGCTCCTCGACGTTCAGCGGCGCCGGCAGGGCGCCGGCGCGCAGCAGGACGGCCAGGTCGTTGGCCGATTCGGTCGTGAAGTTGCCCTCGATGTAGCCCGAGCCGCCGGTGATGGCCGAGTTGATCCGCGGCGCCGAGATCACCTTCTTGTCGAGGACGATCGCGAAGCGCTTGCCGATGTTCTGGGTGGTGGCGTCGCCGAAGCGGCGCGCGCCCTGCCCGTCGAAGCGGAACTCGACGATCGGCTGTCCGGTCTGGGGGTGGAAAGCGGCGCTGGCCGAGGTCAGCATCTCGCCCGTCACCACCGCGCGGCGCTTGACGACATAGAACGGCACGGCGCCGTCGTCGCTGGGCAGGACCTCGGAGCCGGGCGGCACGCGGCCGGCCGCGGCCTCGTTCAGGTCGGCGGCCTCGTCGACCATCTGGAAGGTCAGCTTGGCGGTCTGGCCGATGACGTTCTTCAGCCGCTCGGGATCGCTCTCGCCGGGCGCCTGCACGACGATCCGGTTGGTCCCCTGGCGGACGATGGTCGGCTCGCGCGTGCCGAGCTCGTCCACCCGGCGGCGGATGATCTCGATCGACTGCTCGACGGCGCGCGCGGATTCGGCCTGCATCGCCTCGGGCACGAAGGTCACGCGGATGCGCTGGTCGGCCTCGGTCGAGACGGTCAGGTCCCGGCCGCCGACAGTCCCGGCGAGCGGCGCGCCGAGCGTGTTGCGCAGGAGCGTCTGGGCCTCGCGCACCTGGGCCGGGTCGGTGATGCGCACCGCCACCGCGCCGTTGACCACCCCAAGGCCGGTGAAGGGAATCTGCGCCTCTCGCAGCTGGGTTCGGACGTCCTCGACCGTGTTGGTCAGGCGCTCGGCGCGGAGCGCCTCGGTGTCGACCTCGAGCAGGAGGTACGAGCCCCCCTGGAGGTCGAGGCCGAGGTTCAGGGTCTGCTTCGGAACGAAGCCCGGCAGGCTCGCCCGCGTCTCGGGCGGCACGACGTTGGGAAACGCGAGCAGCGCCCCCAGCACGACCGACAGGACGACGAGGAGAACCTTCCAGCGCGAGAGGGTCAGCATCGGAAGGGGGCTTTTCGCTTAGGCCTTGGCGTCGTTGGCGGCGGCCGGTTCGCCCTTGGCGCGGACGTCGGCGACCATGGACTTGACCACCTTCACGGTGACGCCGGTGGCGATCTCGACGCCGACTTCCTTGTCCTCGACGCGGACCACCTTGCCGATCATGCCCGAGGACAGGACGACGGTGTCGCCGCGCTTCAGAGCGCCCAGCATCTGCTGGTGCAGCTTCATCCGCTTCTGCTGCGGCCGGATCATCAGGAAGTAGAACAGGACGACCAGCGCGATCAGCGGCAGGAACTGGATCAGCATGGCCTCGGGGCCTCCAGCGGCGGCGCCGCCGGCGGCTTGGGCATAGGCAGGGGTGGCGAACATGGCCTCTCCGGATTGCGGGCGGGGCCGCTTCCTGCGGCCCCGTTCGAAAGTCGGCGGAAGCTATGCGCAGCGCCCCGCTTTTGCAATGGAACCTGGGGGCGGCTAAGCCTCGCGGCGATGGACCCCGAGCTGAAACCCGTTCTCGAGCGCATCGCCGACGCCCTCGAACGCCTCGCCCCGCCGCCGCGCACGCCGGCCGCCTTCGACGGCGCGCGGCTGTTCCGCCACGACCCGGAGACGGGCGCCTTCCACCCTGCGCCGGACTATCCCCTCGCCCTCGACAGCCTCGTCGGGATCGACCGCCAGAAAGGCCGCGTGGTCGAGAACCTGCGGCGCTTCGCCCAGGGCCTGCCGTTCAACCACGTCCTGCTCTGGGGCGTGCGGGGCACAGGTAAGAGCTCCATCGCCAAGGCGGCGTTCATGGCCGTGGCGACCCAGACGCCGGACCTGAAGCTGGTGGAGGTGGACCGCGACCAGGTCACCGCCCTGCCCGCGCTGTTCGACGACCTGCGGGTCCGGCCCGAGCGCTTCGTCGTACTGTGCGACGACCTGTCGTTCGAGGAGGGCGCGGCCGCCGCCAAGGCGCTGAAGTCCGCCCTGGAAGGCGGGGTGTCCGGCCCGCCGGCCAATGTGCTGTTCACCGCCACCTCGAACCGCCGTCACCTGATGCCGCGCGGACACCAGGAGGATCGCGGCCTCGTCGCCGCCCACGAGGACGCCGAGGAGGAGGTCAGCGTCTCGGACCGCTTCGGCCTGTGGATCGGCTTCCCGCCGATGGACCAGGCGACCTATCTCGCCGCCGTGAGCGGTTACGCCGAGCGCTACGGCCTGCGGACGGACGACCTCGAGCGCCGGGCCCTGCAGTGGGCCCAGGCCCGCGGCGGCCGCTCGGGCCGGGTCGCCTGGCAGTTCATCCGCGACCGCGCCGGCGAGCTGGGCAAGCCCCTGCCGCTGTAGACGCCCCTAGCGCGGCAGGACGAGGGCCGGATCGATCGGCCGCGCGCGTTCCTCGGGGGTGGGCGCGTAGCGGACCTCGAAATGCAGCTGCGGCTCGGAGACGCCGCCGGTCTGGCCGACCTGGCCGATCTGCTGCCCCTGGGTGACCTTCTGCTGCATCTTCACGTCGACCCGCGCGAGGTGGCCGTAGGCGGTCACCCAGCCGTCGGCGTGCTTGATCAGCACCAGGTTGCCGAAGCCGGGAACCTGGTCGCCGGCGTAGACCACGTCGCCGGCCGCGGCCGCACGTACGGGCTCGCCGGCCTTGGCCTGGATGTTCACCCCGTCGTTGCGCTGGCTGGGGCCCTTGGGGCCGAAGCCCGACAGGATGTCGCCGCGAACGGGCCAGAGGAAGCGGCCGCGGCCGAGTTGCGAAATCTCGCTGTCGCTGGGCTGGGCCGAGGCGACGGGGGCCCCGACGATGCGCGGCGTCGAGGCGGGCGGCGGAGCCGGCCGGGCCGGCGCGGTCTGCGCGGGCGCCGGCGTCGGGGCGGGCGTCGTCGCGCGCGGCGGCTGGGCCGGCGTGGGCTGGGCCCGGCCGGTGTAGGGCTGCGGGCGGCTCGGCAGGCGCGCCGGCGGCTCCTCGCGCGGCGGCGGAGGCGGCGGCGGCGGGGTCGCCTGAGCGGTCTGCACCGGAGCCGGCGCGGGCCGCTGCGGCGGCGGCGGAGGCGGATCGACGCGCACCCGCTGGGTCGAGGTGATCGGGCCGCGGTCCCGGAACCCGGACGGCAGGCGCAGGTGCTGGCCCGGCCGCAGGGTGGCCTCGATGGCCATGTCGTTCTCTCCGGCGATCGCGCCGGCCGAGACGCCGAACCGGCGGGCGATGGCGTAGAGCGTGTCGCCCGACTCCACCGTGTAGGCCTTCGCCTCGCTGCGCGGCCCCTTCAGCTCCTGGCCCGGACGGATCACGTCGGACTTGAGCTTGTTGTCCTTCTTGAGCTGCTCGACCGTGGTGTCGAGCTTGCGGGCGATCTTCTCGAGGTTGTCGCCGGACTTGACCTCGTAGACCGTCGGCGGGCCGTCCACATCGACCACCCGGCCCGTGACGCTGCGGGTCGTGACGGTGCGGTAGGTCGGCTCTGCCGGCGGGGTCGCGGCAGGGGCGGACGGACGCGACTCCGCCCGCGACTCGGCCCGGGGCGCGGCCGGCGGCATGTCCAGCGGACGCGACTCCACCCGCTCGGTCGGGCGCGGCGCTTCCGGCGCCGGCTCCTGCGTCCGCGCCATGGGCGGCTCGGCCGGCGCGCGCGCGGCCGAGGGCGGCGGCGGCGTCTGAATGACCGGCGGCTCGATCGGAAAGTTCGGGCTGGCGCACGCGGTCAGAGCGCTGGCGGCCAGCAGGCTCAGGATCGGGCGCGTAGGAAGGTGCGTCATCGCCGCTCCGGGTGTGGAGGTCCAAGAGAATCAACGGGGCGTGGGCGGGAATGATGGCGGCGGGCCGGCGCCCCCGCCAACCCGCAAACCGCCGCAGCCTGTGGACGGCCGTCAGAGTTCCTTGGCCACGCCTTCGAGCAGGGGCACGAAGCGGACGTCGATGAGGTCCTCGACCTCGAACCCGCCCTTCCCGTCGCCGGTGTAGCGGCGAAGGGTCTGCACCGGCCCCTTGCCGATGGGCGCGACCAGGATCCCGCTCGGCTTGAGCTGCGACAGCAACGCCTTGGGCTCTCCCGGCGCCGCCGCCGTGACCATAATGCGGTCGAAAGGCGCCTGTTCGGGCCACCCCTCCCCGCCGTCGCCGAACCGGGTGATGATGTTGGTGAGGCCCAGCGCCTTGAAGCGCGCCTCGGCCTCGCGCATCAGCGTGCGGTAGCGCTCGACCGTGTAGACCAGCCGCGCCAGCTTCGAGAGGATCGCCGTCTGGTAGCCGCTGCCGGTGCCGATCTCGAGCACGCGGTCGCGCTTGTCGACCTTCAGCGCCTGGGACATCAGGCCGACGATGAACGGTTGGCTGATGGTCTGGCCGCAGGCGATCGGCAGGGCCGAATCCTCGAACGCACGCTCCTTGAACAGCTCGGGCGTGAACAGCTCGCGCGGGGTCTTCTCGATGGCGTTCAGCACCTTGGCGTCGCTGACGCCCTGGGACCGCAACGCCAGGATCAGCCGGGCCATCCGGGTTTCGGGCGTGTCGCCGTCGGCGGGGATCGGGGGCTCGGACATCCTCAGACCTTCGGAGGCGCGCCGCCCAGCTTGCCTTTCAGGTCGAAAACGGCCGGCTGGTGGGTCAGGTCGATGTGCAGCGGGGTCACCGAGATCTTGCCCTCGTAGAGCGCGCGCAGGTCGGTGCCGTCGGGCGGGCTGGACCGTTCCTGCCGGAACCCGATCCAGTAGTACTCCTTGCCCCGCAGGTCGGTCCGGCGTTCGGCGTGGCGCACGTGGACGTCCCGGAAGCCCTGGCGGGTGACCTCCACCTCGGTGATCTCCTCGACGGGCCGATTGGGGAAGTTGACGTTCAGCACCACGTCGGCGGGCCAGCCCAGCTCGACCAGGCGCTTGATGATGCCCGGCGCGAAGGCCTCGGCCGGCTCGAAGCTCTCGCCCGGCTCGTAGAAGCCCATCTGCGACAGGGCGATCGAGGGTACGCCCAGGGCCATGCCCTCGATGGCGCCGGCGACCGTGCCGGACATGCTGACGTCCTCGGCGAGGTTCGCCCCGCGATTGACGCCCGAGAGCAGCAGGTCGGGCCGCCTGCCCTTCACCAGCTCGTGGACGGCCAGCATCACGCAGTCGGTGGGCGTGCCGGTGGTGGAGAACTTGCGATCGTCCAGCCGGCGCACGCGGATCGGCTCGGCCAGGGTCAGGGCGCGGCTCGCGCCCGACTGCTCGTACTCGGGCGCGCAGACCCAGACGTCGTCCGACAGCTGGGCGGCGATGCGCTCCAGCGCCGCGAGGCCGTCGGCGTTGATCCCGTCGTCGTTGGTGATGAGAATCCTCAAGCCGCGCCCCCGATGTGGGTCATCCCCGGCATGTACGGGCGCAGGGCCTCGGGGATGGCGATCCGGCCGCCCTCGTCCTGGTAGTTCTCCAGCACGGCCACCAGCGTGCGGCCGACGGCCAAGCCCGAGCCGTTGAGCGTGTGGACGTAGCGCGTGCCCTTCTCGCCGGCCTTCTTGGCGCGGGCGTCCATGCGGCGGGCCTGGAAGTCGCCGGTGTTCGAGCAGGAGCTGATCTCGCGGTACTTCTCCTGGGACGGCAGCCAGACCTCGAGGTCGTAGGTCTTGCGGGCCCCGAAGCCCATGTCGCCGCGGCACAGCAGCATGGTGCGGAACGGCAGCTCGAGCCGCTTCAGCACGGCCTCGGCGCAGCCCACCATCCGCTCGTGCTCGTCCGCCGACTGCTCGGGCGTGGTGATGGAGACGAGCTCGACCTTGTTGAACTGGTGCTGGCGGATCATGCCGCGGGTGTCGCGTCCCGAGGCCCCGGCCTCGGAGCGGAAGCACGGCGTCAGGGCCGTGTAGCGGAGCGGCAGCTCCTCCTCGGCGACGATCTGGCCCATGACCAGGCTGGTCAGCGGCACCTCGGCCGTGGGGATCAGCCAGCGGCCGTCCGTCGTCTGGAACAGGTCCTCGGCGAACTTCGGCAGCTTGTCGGTGCCGTAGGCAGCCGCGTCGTTGACCAGCAGCGGCGGGTTCACCTCGGTGTAGCCGTGCTCCTGGGTCTGCAGGTCCAGCATGAACTGGCCGAGCGCGCGCTCCAGACGGGCGAGCTGGCCCTTCAGCACCACGAAGCGGGCGCCGCTCATGCGGGCCGCGGCCTCGAAGTCCATCAGGCCCATCGCCTCGCCGAGGGTCGCGTGGTCCTTGGGCGCGGCGATCGCGCGCGGCTCGCCCCAGCGGCGGACCTCGACGTTGTCGTGCTCGTCGGCGCCGTCCGGCACCTCGGCGGCGGGGATGTTCGGCAGGCCGGCCAGGAGGGCGCGCAGCGCCTCGCCGGCCGAGCGCTCGACCTCGCCCTGCTCCTCCAGCGCCTTCTTCAGGGTCTCGACGTGGGCCATCAGCCGCGTGGCCTCGGCCTCGTCCTTCTGCGCCTTGGCCTGGCCGATCTTCTTGGAGGCCTCGTTGCGCTCGGCCTGGGCCGCCTGCAGGGCGGTCTGGGCGGCGCGCAGGGCCTCGTCCAGCTTCAGGATCTCGGCGACCTTGCCGGGCGAGCCCTTCGCGGCCCAGGCTTTCTCGTAAAGCTCGGGGGTTTCGCGGATGGCTCGGATGTCGTGCATGGGGCCCGCTTGTCGGTTGAGCGGACCTCTCTAGAGCGCGTCGGAACAGGCGCCAAGAAGGGCCGGCCAAGAAGCCGCGTCAGGTCGGCACGACGTCCTTGCCCGCGGCCTCCTCCTCGCGCCGGCGGCGGCGCTCGATCAGCGCCACGCACCAGATCGAGACCTCGTAGAGCAGCACGATCGGCAGGGCGAGCATGGTCTGGCTGATCGGATCGGGCGGAGTGACGATCGCGGCCACGACGAACACCGCCACGATGGCGTAGCGGCGGCCGGCCCGCAGCATCTTCGAGCCCACCAGCCCGGCCATGCCGAGCAGGGTCAGCACGACCGGCAGCTGGAAGCACAGGCCGAAGGCCAGCAGCAGGGTCGTGACGAGGCTGAGATAGTCCGAGACCTTGGGCAGGAGCTGCACCGAGATCGCCCCCGCTCCCACAATCTGCTGCGAGAGCGAGAACCACAGCACGAACGGCAGGATGACGAAGTAGACGAGCGCGGCCCCCAGCAGGAACAGCGCCGGCGCGGCCAGCAGGAACGGCAGGAAGGCCTTGCGCTCGCGCTTGTAGAGGCCCGGCGCGACGAAGGCGTAGACCTGCCAGGCCAGCACCGGGAACGAGAGCACGATGGCCCCGAACCCGGCGAGCTTGAGCTTGGTGAAGAAGAACTCCAGCGGCGCCGTGAACACGAGCTGCAGGTTCTCGCCCCCCAGCTGCGGCAGCGACTTCACGCCCATGACCACGAACAGCAGGTCGAACGGACCCGAGGTGTGGCCGGCCCGCTGGGCCGCGAAGAGGCGCGCGGCCATCTCGAACGGGTGCAGCAGGAACTGGTAGATCGGCGTGGCGAAGCCGAAGCAGACCACGAAGCCCACGAACACCGCCGCGACGCAGATGATCAGCCGCTTGCGCAGTTCGATCAGGTGGTCGAGCAGCGGCGCGCGCGAGGCCTCGATCTCGGATTCCTCGTCCTGCCAGGCGCTCATTCCGCGCTCCCGGCGGTCTTGCGGGCCTTGAGGCCTGGGGTCTTGGGCTTGGGCTTGGGCTTGGCGGCAGCCTTCGGTTTGGCCGCGGCTTTCGGCGCCGCCGCCGCCTTCGGCTTGGCGGCGCGCGGTTTGCGGGCGGGCTTCGGCGCAGGCTCGGCGGCCGGCTGCGGTTCCGGCTCGGGGGGCGGCGGCTCGACCGTGTTCTCGTAGCCCGTGGGGGAATGAAGCTGGACGCCTACGCCGGCGAGGCTCTTCTCGATGTCGCCGGCCGCCTCGGTCATGGCGCCGTCGGCGATGGACATGTCGGCGAACTGGCCCCGGCGCATCGCCTCGACCTCCTTGCGCAGGTCGTCCAGCTCGGACTGGCGGGCCATGTCGTCGAAGCTGGCGCGGAACTCGGAGGCCATGGAACGGACCTTGGCCATGAACTGGCCGATCCGCCGCATCAGCAGCGGAAGGTCCTTGGGGCCCACCACGATCAGCGCCACCGCGGCGATGATCAGGAGCTCAGCGGCGCCGATCTCGGGAAGCATTGCAGGTGGCCTAAACGCAAGCGCCGGCCGCGATCAAGCGGGCCGGCGCGCCGGTGATGTCGAATCCGCGCGGTCAGCCGCGGGCGCTGTCCTTGTCGCGCTCCTTGGGGAGCGGCTTGGCCGTCTCGTCCTCGGCCTGCTCGCTCTCGCCCTTCAGGCCGTCGCGGAAGGCGCGGATGCCCTTGGCGGCGTCGCCCATGATGCCCGACAGCCGGCCGCGGCCGCCGAACAGAAGCGCCACCACGACCAGCACGATGAGCCAGTGCCAGATCGAAAAAGAGCCCATGAGGCCTAACTCCTTGTGCGTCCCCCCTTTGGAACGTCACGGCCTATATAGTCCGACCGCGCCGCGCGCGCCACGGCGACGAAGCGCCCTATTTCCCCGGCTCGTCCTCGCCCAGGAAGTCCACGTGGAACTCGGGGGCTTCGGCGAGGTCCAGCGGATCCTCGTCCGGCGCGGGGTCGGCCGGATTGGGAACGGCGAAGTCGGCCGGGATGTCCAGCGACAGCAGGCCCGCCGCACGCATCTCGGCCACGCCCGGCAGGTCGGCGAGGCTGGCCAGGCCGTAGTGCTCGAGGAAGGCGTCGGTGGTGCCGTAGGTGACCGGCCGGCCCGGGGTGCGGCGGCGCCCGCGCATCCGCACGAGGCCGAGCTCCAGCAGCACGTCGAGGGTGCCCTTGCTGGCCTGCACGCCGCGGACCGCCTCGATCTCGGCCCGGGTCACCGGCTGGTGATAGGCGATGATGGCGAGAGTCTCCTGAGCCGCCTTCGACAGCCGGCGCGGCTCGTCCCGCTCCTCGGTCATCAGCCAGGCGAGGTCCTCGGCCGTCTGGAAGCGCCAGCCGCCGGCCACATGGGCCAGCACAACCCCGCGCCCCGCATACAGCCGCTGGAGCTCCTCCAGCGCACCGGCGACGTCGGCGCCCTCGGGCAGCCGGCCCTGCAGGTCCTGCTCGGTCAGCGGCCCGGCGGCGGCGAACAGCAGCGCCTCAACCTCGCGGGCGGTCTCCAGCCGGTCGGTCACGCCGCCGCCCTCCCCCGCGCGCGCAGGTAGATGTCGGCGAAGGCCTCGAGCTGGCGGGCCTCCAGCGCGCCTTCCTTCACCAGCTCCAGGCTGGCCGAGAGGGTCGAGGCCACATAGGACGCCCGCGAGGGCATGTTCTCGGCGGCCGGGCCGAACGGGGCGACGCCGGTGAGCGGCGTCCAGCGGTCGAGGTCGGGCAGCAGCCGGCGCAGGCGCTCGCGCGCATCCTCCAGCGGATAGGCCTTGGGCGCGGCCGGCGTGTAGTGGCGGGCGGTCTCCTTGCGGCGCTGCTCGATGTAGGCGCTCATCAGGGCGTAGAGGTCGCCCTCGATCCGTCCCGACGGCACGACCTTGATGGCCTCGGGATCGCCGCGGACGAACACTTCCTGTCCGAGCTGCGGGCGGGCCTTCAGCGCCTCGGCGGCGTTGCGCATGGCCTCCAGCTTGGCGAGGCGGAAGGCCAGCCGGGCGGCCATCTCCTCGGCCGGCGGCTCCTCCGCCTTGGGCCGCTCGGGCCTGGGCAGCAGCAGCCGCGACTTCAGATAGGCGAGCCAAGCGGCCATCACGAGGTAGTCGGCGGCCAGGCTGAAGCGCCGGCGGCGGGCCTCCTGGACGAACGCCAGGTACTGCTCGGCGAGCTTGGTCACCGACAGCTTCAGGAGGTCGACCTTCTGGCTGCGCGCCAGGGCCAGCAGCACGTGCAGCGGACCCTCGTAACCCTCCACGTCGACGATCAGGGCCTCGCCGTCCTCGGCCGCGGTCGCGGCGGCGGCGAAATCGAGGCTGGGCTGGAAGCTCTTGCTCACCGGAAGGCCTCGTCGAAACGGGCCACCGCCTCCGCATGGTCCAGCGGCTCGGGCGCGCCGGGGATGCGCGAGAGCGCCGCCCTCGCCCGCTCGGCCGCCCGGCCCGAAAGCTCGCCTGTCCCGTCGATCACCGCCCGCATCTCGGCCATGTCACCGTTGCAGTGGAGAACCACGTCGCAGCCGGCAGCAAGCGATTCCGCCGCCCGCTCGGCCATGCCGCCGCTCAGCGCCTGCATCGACAGGTCGTCGCTCATCACGAGGCCGTCGTAGCCGATGACCCCGCGGATCACGCGCTCGAACACCCGCTCCGAGGTGGTGGCCGACCGCACGGGGTCGACGGCGGCGTAGATGACGTGGGCGGTCATCGCCATCGGCATGTCCGAGAGCGCGCGGAACGGGGCGAAGTCGCGGGCGTCCAGCGCCTCGAACGGCGCGTCCACCACCGGCAGCTCCAGGTGGCTGTCGGCCTTGGCCCGGCCGTGGCCGGGGATGTGCTTGACCACCGGCAGGACGCAGCCGGCCATCAGGCCCTCGCAGGCGGCGCGGCCCAGCAGGGCGACGTCCTCGACCGTCTCGCCGTAGGCCCGGTCGCCGATGATCTCGTGCCCCTCGGGGTCGGGCACGTCCAGCACCGGCACGCAGTCCACGTTGATCCCGAGTTCGGCGAGGTCGTGGGCGATCAGCCGCGCGCCCAGGCGGGTGACCTCCCGGCGCCGGTCGGGCGGCAGGGCGCCGTAGGCCCGTCCCGGCGGATAGGCCCGCCACTGCGGCGGCCCCAGCCGCTGGATGCGCCCGCCCTCCTGGTCGATCAGGATCGGCGCATCGGCCCGTCCCACCGTCTCGCGGAGCGCGGCGGTGAGGCGGCGGATCTGGTCCGGCGTCTCGAGGTTGCGCGCGAACAGGATGAAGCCCCAGGGCCGCACGTCCCGGAAGAAGGCGGCCTCCTCCGCGGTCAGCGCGGGGCCCGAGCAGCCCAGGATCGCGGCCGAGACGCTCACCGGACGAAGCAGGCCTTCCCCGCGGCCTTCAGGCGGCCGCAGAACGCCTGGGCGTCCTCGCGGCTGGCGAAGCCGGTGACCAGGGTCCGGTAGAGCGTCGCGCCGTTGCGCTCGACCTTCTCGACGGCCTTGCCCTTGCCGGCGGCGAGCCCGGGCGCGGCGGCGACCGCCTCGTTCCAGGTCTTGTCGGCCAGCGCCGGCGAGGAGACGGCGCCCACCTGCACGGCGGCGGCGCCGGAAGCGGCCTTCGGCGCGGGGGCCGGGGCCGCCTTGGCTTCAGGCGCCTTGGGTTCCGGGGCCTTGGCCGCGGCGGGCGGCGGCGCGGCCTGGGCCGGCGCCTGGGCCGGAGCCTGGGCAGGCAGCGCGGGCCGCAGGGCGGGTTGCGGCGCACGCTGGGCCGGCGCCTGGGCCACCACAACGGGCGTGGTCGGCGCAGGGCGCGGCTGCGGCTCCTCGGGCCCCGGGGTGAAGGTCGGCACGGCCTCGGGCGCGGCGCCCGCCTCGGAGCGGTAGATCTGCAGGCCCGCGGCGGGGTCCTGCGGCTGGGCCTCTGGGGGCGCCGCGGTCTTCATGCCCTCGACCGGCACGCCGACGGCCTGGGGCGCATCCCCCGCCTGCCGGACGCCCGAGCGGTAAAAGACAAAGATCGCCGCCACCAGGCCCGCCAGGACCAGGACGCTGATGATCAGGGTGATCGGCACGGGCCGCGCGCCCCGCACCGGCTGGCGGGCGTCGAACGAGAGGGGCGCGTCGGTCGGGGGCGTGTAGGCGCCGCGCTCGTGGTCGGACATGCGTAGGCTCCGAGACGTCGTCTGGCGCGCGCCCGCGTCGGGACGCGAATCGCGCGCGTGTGGGGGCAGTCTAGCGGAGCATGGGCCCCGCCAGCGCCTGGGGGAGCCGTTTTCTGTGGGCGATCTCGGGCGGGAATGGGGCGGGCCGCCCTACCCCCAGATCTCCAGGTGGAAGAGCTTGCGGTGCTCCTCGATCGCGAAGCGGTCCGTCATGCCGGCGATGTAGTCGCAGACCACCCGCGCGCGACCGGCCTCGTCGCGGCCCTGGATCTTGGCCTGCCACTCGGTGGGAAGGACGTCCGGCTCGGACATGAAGAGCTGGAACATCTCGGCCAGGATCCGCCGCGCCTGGCTGCGCGTGCGGTTCACCCGCCAGTGGCGGTACATGCGCTCCATCAGGAAGGCGCGCAGGGCGGCGAGGTCCTCGGCCATGTCGCGCGAGAAGGCGACGACCGCGTGGCCCAGGTTGCGCACGTCCTCGGGCCCGTCGACCATGCCCTCGGCCACCCGGCGGCGGGTCTCGGCCATGACGTCGTCGACCATGGCCCCGATCATCCGGCGCACGGCCTCGAGGCGGATGATCTGCTGGTCGCAGTCGGGATAGTCGGCCAGGGCGGAGTGCACGTGCGGCCCGATCAGCGGAACGTCGAGCAGCTCCTTCAGGTGGAACAGGCCCGCGGCGACGCCGTCGTCCACGTCGTGGTTGTTGTAGGCGATGTCGTCGGCCAGGGCGGCCACCTGCGCCTCCGCCGAGGCCCAGCCCGACAGGCGCAGGTCGTACTCGGCGTCGAACTCGGCGATGGCGCTCCACGAGGGCTTGGCCAGCTTATCGGTGACCGGTCCGTTGTGCTTGATGACCCCTTCCAGCGTCTCCCAGGTCAGGTTCAGGCCGTCGAACCGCGGATAGCGGCGCTCCAGCTTGGTGACGACCCGGAACGTCTGGACGTTGTGGTCGAAGCCGCCGAAGCCGCGCATCTGGATCTGCAGCTCGTCCTCGCCGGCGTGGCCGAACGGCGGGTGTCCGAGGTCGTGGGCCAGCGCGATGGTCTCGGCCAGGTCGGCGTCGAGGCCGAGGGCGGTCGCCACCGAGCGGGCGATCTGGGCCACCTCCAGCGAGTGGGTCAGGCGGGTGCGGAAGTGGTCGCCCTCGTGCGCCACGAAGACCTGGGTCTTCTCCTTCAGGCGGCGGAAGGCGGTGGAGTGGATGATCCGGTCGCGGTCGCGGGCGAACGGCGTGCGCGTGCGGCTCTCGGGCTCGGCGACCTTGCGGCCGCGCGAGCGGGTCGGATCTTCGGCGAAGGGAGCCCTGGCGGGGTTGGTCCGGGGGGGATTGGTCGCGGCCATCAAACCATTCTAATTCGTGGCCTCTTGGTCGAAGCCGCCCAGGCCCTCATATAGTCCAGGCCATCATTTCGTTTAACAGCCGATGACCACGACCGAAGACGTCACCCTTTCTCCCGCCGCCGCCGAACGCATCCGCGCCCTGGGCGAGGCCGAAGGCCGGCCGGTGATGCTGCGCGTGGCCGTGGAAGGCGGCGGCTGCTCGGGCTTCCAGTACCAGTTCGACCTGGTCGACCAGCCGCAGGCCGACGACCTGAAGGTCGAGCGCGACGGCGCCGCGGCCCTGGTGGACGTGGTCTCCCTCGCCCTGCTGAAGGGCTCGGAGATCGACTTCGTGGACGAGCTGGCCGGCGCCGAGTTCCGCATCCGCAACCCCAACGCCCGCTCCAGCTGCGGCTGCGGCGTCAGCTTCTCGATCTAGTCCAGCGAGGCCGCGAGCTTCTCCAGCAGCCAGCGGGTCCCCTCCTCGCGGCTGCCGGCGTCGTCGTAGCCGTCGAGGAATGCGCCCTGCTCGGTCATCACGAGGCGGGTCCCGGCGCCGTCGGGCCTGAACTCGATGGTGGCGAGGGAGACCGAGATTTTCACCCCGTCCACGTGCATGTCGTAGCCGTAGATGATCCGGGCGTCCGGGATCACTTCGAAGTAGCGGGCCTGGAAGTCCGAGACCTTGCCGCCGGGGTGCTTGCCCCACAGCCGCTCGGACCCGCCCGAGCGGAAGTCCATCGAGCGCTCATAGCATTCGAAGCCCTCCGGGCCGTCGAACCACCGCGCCTTGGCCTCAGGGCTCGCCCAGGCGGCGAAGACCCGCGCCGGCGCGGCCGGATAGGCGCGCTCGATGCAGAAGGTGGCGTGGACGACGTTGCGGTCTGTCATGAGGGCTCCTCGGGGTTGGCGGCCAAGTAGTCGCCCAGGCGGTCGAGGCGTTGCTCCCAGGCCGTCCGGCGGGCGTGGATCCATTGTTCGGCGCGGCTGAGCGCGGCGGGCTCGATGCGGCAGGTGCGGACCCGGCCGACCTTCTCGGAAGCCACGACGCCGGCGGCCTCCAGCACCGCCAGGTGCTGCACCACCGCTGGCAGGCTCATGTCGAAGGGCCGCGCCAGGTCGCTCACCGAGGCGGGGCCGCGGCTCAGGCGCTCCACGATCGCACGCCGGGTGGGATCGGCGAGCGCCTGGAACAGGCCGTCGAGGCGGCCGGTCGCCAGGGGGCTCACGCCGCCTTCCGGCCGGGGAACATGTGCATGACCGGCTGCGCCTCCTGCAGCGTCCGGGCGAAGGACGGCCGCGCCTCGAGCCGGTCGAGATAGGCGCCGAGGGTGGGATGGCTGTCGCGGAACGGCGCCACCTTGTCGGCGTAGAACAGCGCCGGCGCGGCGGCGCAGTCGGCCAGGGTGAACGCCTCGCCCGCCGCCCAGGTCCGGCCGGCCAGCTCGCGCTCGAGCCAGCCATAGCTCCTGGCCAGGGTCGCGTCGGCCTGGGCCACGCCCACCGGATCGTCCCCGCCGCGGAAATTCTCGGCGACGATGCGCGAGGTCGGGTCCATCACGTAGCTGTCGAACACCCGGTCGAGCAGCCGGACGCGGAGCGCCGCCTCGGCGTCCGCCGGGATCAGGCCGGCCGAGGGCGCATGGTGCGCCTGGAGGTACTCGATGATGACGGTGGTCTCGGGGACCAGGCGGCCGCGGTCCGTATCCTCCAGCAGCGGCATCTTGCCCATCGGCGACAGCGCCTGGAAGGCCGCCCGCCCCTCAGCGTCGCCGAAGTCGACGAGGCGCGCCTCGAACGGCAGCCCCGCCTCGTAGAGGGCGATCTTGGCCTTCCAGCAGTAGGAGGACAGCGGGTGCTGGTGAAGGATCAGGGGCATGGCGGCGCCTTTCACTTAAGTATTTCCTTAAGTATCAGCCGATGGCGCAACGCGCAAGCCATTGAGCCCGGCCGCGCGCCCCACTAGCTTCCGCTCCACCTGAGCCGGAGCCTTCGATGCGCATCGCCACCTGGAACGTGAACTCGATCAACGCGCGCCTGGAGACCGTCGTGCGCTGGTTCGAGGCGGCGCAGCCGGACGTGGCGTGCCTGCAGGAGATCAAGTGCGTCGACGAGAAGTTCCCGGCCGAACCCTTTGAACGGCTTGGCTATAATCTCGCGATCCACGGCCAGAAGACCTACAACGGCGTGGCTCTCCTCTCGAAGCGGCCGCTGGAGGACGTGACCCGCGGCCTGCCGGAGGGCGACGGCGACGAGCACGCCCGCTACATCGAGGCGGTGGTCTCGGGACCCCAGCCCGTTCGGGTGGCGTCGATCTACCTTCCGAACGGCAATCCGGTGGGGACCGAGAAGTTCGCCTACAAGCTGGCCTGGATGGGCCGGCTGCACCGCCATGCCCAGAACCTGCTCAAGCTCGAGGAGCCGCTCGTCCTGGCCGGCGACTACAACGTCATCCCCGAGCCGCGCGACGCCGAGTTCCCCAAGAACTGGGAGGACGACGCCCTCTTCCAGCCGCAGAGCCGGGCTGCCTTCCGGGCGCTGAAGAACCTCGGCCTCACCGAGGCCTACCTGCAGGCCGACGGCGCGCCCGGCGCCTACACGTTCTGGGACTACCAGGCCGGGGCCTGGCAGCGGAACAACGGCATCCGCATCGACCACGCCCTGCTCTCGCCCCAGGCCGCCGACCTGCTGCGCGGCGTGACCATCCACCGCGACGTGCGCGGCTGGGAGAAGCCCTCGGACCACGTCCCGCTGGTGGTCGAACTGGACGCCTGAGCTGCGCCGTAGCCCGACTCGCCGAAACGGGCGTAGGCTGAGCGAATGGACGAGGTCGGGCGACTGATCGTGCTGATGGCGATCGCCGGCGGCGCCTTCACGGCGCTGGGGGCCGCCTTCGTCTGGTTCCTCGAGGAATCCCGCCGCATCCGTCGCAGCCTGAAGAAGGTGCTGGGGGCCGAGCCGCACGCCCTGCTGATCGCGCGCGGCCGCGGCAAGGGCATAGGCTTCGACTTCGCCGCGGGCGCCGTGGCCGTGAGCTGGGACGCCGGCGGCTGGTGCCTGCTGTACCGCGTCGACGAGCTGATGGGGGCCGAGCTGGTGGTCGACGGCCAGGTCGGGGCCCGCACCCACCGCGGCGAGCAGCGCCGCGCGCTCGACCAGCATGGCGGCGCCCAGGATCACGTGCGCCTGCGCTTCGTCTTCGACGACCCGACCTATCCCGACTTCACGCTTGAGCTGTGGTCCAGCGGCGACGAGGGCAAGCGCAAGGCGGCCACGGCGTCCGAGGCCCTGCAGGAGGGCAACCGCTGGATCGCGCGCATGGAATCGCTGCTGCGCCGGCCCGTCCCGAAGCGCGCCGCGCCCGTTCCGGTCGCGCCGTCGGCCGCCGAGCGGACCCCTCCGCAGGACGACGAGCCGGAGGACGAGTCGGCCGACGCGGCATGACTTGACGCTGTAAATTTATAAGGCCACGGTCCCGCGCCAGGAGGGCCCCATGACCAATCTCATCGCCGCCGCCGCATTCTTCGTGCTGATCCATCTGCTGATCTCGGGGACCCGGGTCCGCGACGCCCTGACCGGCAGGATCGGAGACGGCCCCTACATGGGCCTGTTCTCCCTGACCTCGGCGGCGGGCCTCGTCTGGCTGGGCTTCGCCTTCGCCGCCGCCCGCAGCGCCCCTGACAACGACGTGCTGTGGGGAGTCTCCACCGGGACCCGCCACCTGCAGCTCCTCATCCAGCTCGTGGCGGTGACGTTCATCGTCGTGGGCCTGACCACCCCCAACCCCACCAGCGTCCGCCAGGAGGGCGCGCTGGACCGGCCGGGCTTGGTGCGCGGCATGCTCCGGGTCACCCGCCACCCCTTCCTGTGGGGCGTCGCGATCTGGGCCCTGGGGCACCTGCTGGTGAACGGCGACGCCGCCAGCCTGATCCTGTTCGGCTCGATGCTGGCCCTCGGCCTGTTCGGCACCGCGAGCATCGACGCCAAGCGTCGGCGCAAGCTGGGGACCAAGTGGGACGCCTTCGCGGCCCAGACCTCGAACGTGCCCTTCCTGGCCATCGCCCAGGGCCGCCAGCGCCTGAGCTTGGGAGAGATCGGCTGGTGGCGGTTCGCCGTCGCGATCCTGGTTTGGGCCGCGCTGGCCTTCGGCCACCCCTGGCTGTTCGGCGTCCCCGCCCTCCCCTGACGGCCTTGAAGTGGCCGACGGGCGGGAGTGGAATGGGTCCATGCCCGTCTTCGCCCCCACGACCCAGCTCGCCACCCACGAGGTCCTGAACCAGCCGCCCGAGTTCGCGGGCCGGAACCTCTACGAGATCGACGTCGCCTTCCGCGAGGCCGCGCGGCGCGAGGCCGGCGAGTGGCTGGACGCGCCGCTTTCGGCCCTGGGCGCGGCGGTGGGTTCGGAACAGGTGCTGGACTGGGGCGAACAGGCCAACCGCTTCCCGCCCGAACTGGTGACGTTCGACCGCTACGGCCGGCGGGTGGACGAGGCCCGGTTCCACCCCGCCTACCACCAGCTCATGGCCCTCGCCATGGAGCACCGGATCCACGACATCGCCTGGACTGCGGAACGGCCGGGCGGCCACGTCGGCCACCTGGCGACCCTGGCCCTGTTCACCCAGGCCGAGGCCGGGGTCATGTGCCCGATCAACATGACCTACGCCGCCGTTCCGGCCCTGCGCACCCAGCCCGACGTGACCGGGCCGTGGCTCGATAAGCTGCTGGGCGGCCGCTACGACGCCCCGCTGAGGCCCATCGGGCAGAAGGCGGGGATCACCGTCGGCATGGCCATGACCGAGAAGCAGGGCGGCAGCGACGTGCGGGCCAACACCACCCGCGCCTACCGGCTGGAAACCGGCGATCCGCGCGCCTATCGCCTCGTCGGCCACAAGTGGTTCTGCTCGGCGCCGATGAGCGACGGCTTCCTGACGCTGGCCTACGCCGAGCGCGGCCTGTCGTGCTTCCTCGTCCCGCGCATCACGCCCGACGGGGAACGCAACGGCATCCGGGTGATGCGGCTGAAGGACAAGCTGGGCAACAAGTCCAACGCCTCCAGCGAGATCGAGTACCACGACGCCTACGCCCAGCTCCTCGGCGACGAGGGCGAAGGGGTGAAGGTGATCATCGACATGGTCCACCACACGCGGCTCGGCACCATGGGCGGCACCCTGGGGATCATGCGCATGGCCCTGGCCCAGGCGGTGAACCAGGTGAGCGGGCGCCGGGCGTTCCAGAAGACCCTGATCGACCAGCCGGCGATGACCTCGGTGATCGCCGACCTGGCGGTCGAGTACGAGGCGGCGGCGGCGCTCTCGATGCGCGTGGCCCGCGCCTTCGACGCCGAGGATCCGGCCGGCCGCGCCTTCGCCCGCCTCTCGGTGGCGGTCGGCAAGTACTGGCTGACCAAGCGCAACCCGAACTTCGTCTACGAGTGCATGGAGTGCCACGGGGGCGTCGGCTACGTGGAGGAGACCCCCATGCCGCGCCTGTTCCGGGAGAGCCCGCTGAACGCGATCTGGGAGGGCTCGGGCAACGTCATCGCCCTCGACATCCTGCGCACCCTGGGGCGCGAGCCCCTGGCGCTGGAGGCCTACGCCGCCGAGGTCGCCGAGGCCCGGGGCGCGGACCGGCGGCTGGACGCTGCGGCCGAGGGGTTGCTGGACGGCCTGGCGCGCCATCGCCCCGGAGAGGCCGACGCGCGCCGGACCGCCGAGCGGATGGCGCTGGTGCTGCAGGGCGCGCTGCTGGTCCGCCACGCGCCGGCCGCCGTCGCCGACGCCTTCTGCGCCACCCGGCTGGGGGACGAGGGCGGCCGCTCGTTCGGGATCCTGCCCGGCGGCGCGGACGTGGCGGCCATCGTGGACCGCCAGCGGTTCGACTAAGCCTCGGCTAGGCCCCTAGCGCGAACTCCACCGCCGCCTCGCAGTGGGCCACGGCGCTGTCGACCGTGGGCAGCGCCATGTCGGCCGGATCGAGCAGGAGGCCGATCTCGGTGCAGCCGAAGATCACCCCGTCGGCGCCCGCCGCGCGGCCGCGCTCGATGATCCCCAGCACCTCGCGCCGCGACTCCTCGCGGATCACGCCCTGGCAGAGCTCGTCGTAGATGATCGCGTGCAGCCGCTCGCGGTCGGCCGCCTCGGGCGCGAAGCCGTCCAGCCCCTGCCCCCTCAGCCGATCGAGGTAGAACGGCTTCTCCATCGTGAATCGCGTGGCCAGCAGCAGCGGCCGGGCGACGCCCCTCGCCTTCAGCGCCTGCGCGGTCGCATCGGCGATGTGGATCAGCGGCACGCCGCCGGCCTCGGCCACCTGCGGCGCGTTCAGGTGCATGGTGTTGGCGCAGATCATCAGGCCTTCCGCGCCCGCCGCCACCAGCCGGCGCGCGGCCTCGGCGAACTGGCGGCCGGTCTCGTCCCAGTCGCCCTTGGCCTGCAGCTCGGCCACGGGGGCGAAGTCCACCGACCACAGGATCAGCTTGGCCGAATGCAGGCCGCCCAGCCGCTCGCGGACCAGGCGGTTGAGCAGCTGGTAGTAGACGACCGTGCTCTCGGCGCTGATCCCGCCGATGAGGCCGAGGGTCCGCACCTCAGATGTCCGCGTAGACGTGCGTCTCGCCAGCGTGGCCCGGATGGGTCACGGCGCCGAGGTGCGCGGGGCCCACGAGCTGGACGTACTTCCAGATCGCGCCCGAGCCGTAGTTCGTCCGGCGGGGCTCCTCCTGGGCCAGCAGGTGGGCGCGGTGCTCCAGCTCGATCGGATCGACCTCCAGCTCGATCGTGCCGGCCTCGGCGTCGATGGAGATGATGTCGCCGTCCTTCACCAGCGCGATGGGGCCGCCGTCCGCGGCTTCCGGACCGATGTGGCCGACGCAGAGGCCGCGCGTGGCGCCCGAGAACCGGCCGTCGGTGATGAGCGCGATGTTCTCCACGCCCTGGCCCTTGATGGCCGCCGTGGTGGCCAGCATCTCGCGCATGCCGGGGCCGCCCTTGGGCCCCTCGTACCGGATGACCAGCACGTCGCCTTCCTTGTAGTCGCGCGCCTCGACGGCGGCGAAGCAGGCCTCCTCGCCGTCGAACACCCGGGCCGGGCCGCGGTGCTTGGTGTGGCTGAGGCCGGCCACCTTCACGATCGCGCCGTCGGGGGCCAGCGAGCCCCACAGGCCGACGACGCCGCCCGTGGGCGACAGCGGATTGGAGACCGGGCGGATGACGTCCTGCTCGTCGTTCCAGACGACGCCTTCCAGGTTCTCGCGGATCGTCTTGCCGGTGACCGTCATGCAGTCGCCGTGGATCAGGCCGGCGTCCAGCAGGGTGCGCAGCAGCATCGGCACGCCGCCCGCCTCGCCCATCTTCTTGGCCGGATAGCGCCCGCCCGGCATCAGGTCGGCCAGGTACGGCGTCCGCTTCATGATCTCGCACACGTCGCGCAGGGTGAACTCGATGCCGCACTCGTGGGCCATGGCCGGCAGGTGCAGGCCGCCGTTGGTCGACCCCCCGGTCGCGGCCACCACCACGGCGGCGTTTTCGAACGCCTCGCGGGTGCAGATATCGCGCGGACGCAGGTTGCGCTCCAGCAGGGCCATCACCGCCTCGCCGGTGGCGCGGGCGTATTCGTCGCGGTCGAGATAGGCCGCCGGCAGCGCCGAGGACAGCGGCAGGGCCAGGCCGATCGCCTCGGACACGCAGGCCATGGTGTTGGCCGTGTACTGGCCGCCGCAGGCCCCGTCGCCCGGACAGGCGTGCTGCTCGAGGTCGCACAGATCCTCGAGGCTCATCTGGCCGGCGGAGTGCTTGCCGACGCCCTCGAAAACGTCCTGCACGGTCACTTCTCGCCCGTGCCAGGTCCCGGGCAGGATGGAGCCGCCGTAGATGAAGGCCGAGGGCACGTTCAGGCGCAGCATGGCCATCATCATGCCCGGCAGGCTCTTGTCGCAGCCGGCGACGCCGATCAGGGCGTCGTAGGCGTGGCCGCGCATGGTCAGCTCGACGGAGTCGGCGATCAGGTCCCGGCTGACCAGGGACGAGCGCATGCCCTCGTGGCCCATGGCGATCCCGTCGGTGACGGTGATGGTGCAGAACTCGCGCGGGGTGCCGCCGGCGCGCTTCACGCCCTCGGACGCGGCGTGCGCCTGGCGCATCAGGGCGGTGTTGCACGGCGCGGCCTCGTTCCAGCACGAGGCTACGCCCACGAACGGCTGGGCGATCTCGCGGCTGCCCAGGCCCATCGCATAGAAGTACGACCGGTGCGGCGCCCGCGAGGGCCCCTCGGTCACGTGGCGGCTGGGGAGCTTCGACTTGTCCCAGGATCCGTCCGGTTTGCGATGCATGTTCAGGCGCTCCCGACTAAGGCCGGCCCTCTGTAAGGGCCGCTCGCCGCCGGTGGAAGTCCCCCGCGGCGCGCGCGTGGCCACTCTACTCTAACTGGCGCCCTGCACCCGGCGGCGCGACGGCGGCGCGGGACGCGCTGAGCCGGCGCGATTCCTTGCCGCGTAAGGCGTTGAGCCTACCGAACACTGTCGACTCGACACTCGCCACAGCAGTCGACGGCGCGCACAAAGAAAGAAGGCGCGCCTCAGGCGCGCCCCTAGGTTGTCTATTGGGAAGAACAAGATCCGAAACCGGCGAACCGCGGCCGATTTCTGACGCCCCCATACTGTGCCGCAGATCATTCCAGCGACAAGAAGCAACCGCAAGGTGATTCTTATTCAGTTATCCCCGTTTCAAACACGTATTCGCATTGACGGCGCTCCGCGGCTGCTTCAGCTTCACCGTCAAGCGCAGGCAATAGCGCTCAAAGGCTGCGGGGAGGCAGTTCACATGAAATTCAAGCACGGCTTGATGGCGACCAGTGCTGCGCTGGCCGCCGCCCTTGGCGCACCTGCGTACGCGCAGGGCAGTCCAAACGTCATCGAGGAGCTGGTGGTCACCGCCGAGCGGCGGGAGCAGAGCCTGCAGGACGTGCCGGTGGCCATCTCGGCCTTCACGTCCGAGAACCGGGACCTGATCGGCATCACCACCGTCCAGGACATGACCAACTTCACCCCGGGGCTGCAGTATTCCAGCCAGCTCGACCGGGTGAGCCTGCGCGGCGTGGGCCGGACGACCAACGTGCACGCCGCCGACCCGTCCGTGTCGGTCTATTCGGACGGCATCTACACCACCTCGACCGTCGAGGCGGGCAAGACGCCCCTGTTCCTGGACCGGACCGAGGTCCTGCGCGGGCCGCAGGCCACGCTGTACGGGCGCAACGCCATCGCCGGGGCGATCAACCTGATCTCGAGGCGGCCGACCGAAGAATGGTACGCCGAGGCGCGGGCCACCTACGCGAACTACAACCGCCACCTGGTCGAGGGGGCCGTCTCAGGCCCGACGATGATCCCGGGCGTGCTGTTCCGCCTGGTGGCCAACTGGGAGAAGCAGACCGACGGCTGGTACGACAACATCGTCCCCGGCATGCCCGACGAGGGCAACGTCATCGACACGAACATCGTCGAGGGCCAGCTGAAGTTCAATTTCAACGAGAACTTCGAGGGCTGGGCCAAGCTGACGACCATCGTCTGGCGCAACGGCGGCGGGGGCCCCGGCTCGCGCGGGACGTGGACGCCGGCGCCCTACGCCACGTTCCAGGTGGCCAATGCGGCGACGACCAACGATCCGGGCTACGGCTGCAGCGGCCGGACCACCAACGTCGTCAACCGCTCGCCGCTGGGCTGCACCAATCCGCAGCTCGACGATCCGCGCAAGATCGCCTCGGCGGTGCCGTTCCAGGTGAAGCTGGACGACACCCTGATCTTCGCCAGCGAATGGACCTGGCACGCCTCGAATTTCGACATCAAGTACACGACCGGCGGGGCGCGCTATCACTACAACCTGAACCGGCCGCCGAACGACAACGTGGCGCCGGTCGAGCGCTTCACCCTGCCCGGCGGGCTGACGATCTTCCCGCAGCAGCTCTACAACTACCAGGAGCGCGAGGAGTGGTGGAGCCACGAGCTCACCCTGAGCTCCACCCATGACGGGCCGCTGCAGTGGCTGGCCGGCGTCTATTACTGGAACGAGCACTACGAGCAGCCGACCTCGACCTACCTGTTCGACCAGACCCAGATCGCCCAGCCGGTCGGCGCGAGCTGCCCCCGCTTCGGCAATGTCTGCCCCCCGAACACGCTGCTCCAGCGCACGCACGACGAGCCGCGGTTCCACATCCAGTCCAAGGCGGTCTACGGCCAGATCGACTACAGCTTCACCGACACGCTGAAGTTCACGGCCGGCCTCCGCTACTCGGAGGACACCAAGACCGGCTCGGAAGAGGCGCGGGTCATCTGCTTCGCGTTCTTCGCCTGCACCCCGGGGCTCTATCCCGAGCAGCTGGGCCCGTTCACGCCGGCGGTGGACCTGACCCAGACCCTGTTCGTCCCCCGGCCGACCCCGCCGAAGGGCATCTCGCAGGATTTCACCTTCGACCCCGCCACGGGCCGCGCCCGGCGCGAGTACGACGGCAAGTGGGACCAGGTGACCGGCAACGTCGGCTTCCAGTGGGAGCCCGACGCCGACACCAACGCCTATCTCCGCTACTCGAAGGGCTACAAGCCCGGCGGCTTCCGGATCGGCGTGGACACGGCGCTGACCGCCAATCCCTACACCGAGAAGGAGACGCTGGACGACGTCGAGTTCGGCGTGAAGAAGTCGTTCGGGAATTTCCAGGCCAACGTCGCGTTCTTCCACTACTGGTACAAGAACGCCCAGATCCCGCTGACCATCGTCGACACCGCGGGCGGCATCGTGCAGGCCAATTCGGTCTTCTACAACGTGCCCAAGGCGATCTCTAAGGGCGTGGAGGTGGAGACCATCTGGCAGCCGGTCGACGGCCTGCAGATCCTCGCCAACTACTCCTACCTGGACTCGCACATCACCCGCGCCCGGGGCCCGGTCGACCCGGCAGATCCGGCGGCGCTCGATCCCGACGCCAACCCGATCGGCTCGCTCGCCGACTGCGCGGCGCGGCAGGCGAACGCGGACACCACCGACAACTGCGCGGCCGACCTGTTCTCGCTGCTCCAGGGCGGCGGTTTCCAGCTCGGCCAGGACCTGAAGGGCCAGAAGCTGCCCCACGCGCCCAAGCACAAGGTCGCGGTGAACGTGAACTACACCTGGCAGCTGCCGACGGCCTCGCTGACCGGCTCGGTGAGCTACACCTGGCGCGCGGCCCAGTACGGCAGCATCTTCAACCGCTCGTACACGCGCTCGCCATCCTGGGATCAGGTGGACGCGCGGCTGACCTACAAGCCCGAGAACGACAAGTACACGGTGATCCTGTTCGTCCGGAACCTGTTCGACGACGTCGGCTACGAGGGCGGCGCCGGCGCCTCCCGGCGCGAGGGCTACATCGGACCGGCCACCGCCTCGGCGCCCGGCACGCCGGTGACGGTGATCCCCGTCTCGCAGGGGATCTCGACCACCTATCCGATCACGCCGCCCCGGACCTACGGGATCGAGCTGCAGTACCGCTTCTTCTAGGGTGACCGGAGGGGCGCTCCGCCACGCGGCGGGGCGCCCTTTCGCCCTCAGGCGGCCCGGACCAGCCCTTCCAGCCGCGCCAGCAACGCGCGCCATCCGGCCTCCATCTCGGCCGTCCAGTCCTCGCCCACCACGGCGCGGGTCGTCTCCATCACGATCGGGAAGAAGCTGGCGAACGCCTCGGGCGGCACGCCGAAGCCCTCGTGGTTGACCCGTTCCGAGCGGATCAGGTTGGCCGCATAGCCGCCGTCGAGATCGAGCACGCACTGGAACGCGACGGCCAGCATCTCGCCACGCACCGCGCCCGTGGTGTCGCGCACGAACTGCGCCTCCATCTCGGGGAACGCCTCGAACAGCCGCCGGTAGACCAGCGGGGCCGGATCGCCCGCCCGTTCGGCGAGCAGATCCAGCGAACGGGCGACGGCCTCGCTCAGAGCGCCCTCTCGATCGCGTCGGTGATGTCGGAATCCAGCGGATCGGTGCGCGGCCCGAACGCCTGCAGCGCCTCGCCCGACTTGCCGATCAGGATCTTGTGGAAATTCCACACCGGCACGGCCGGCTCGCCGAGCTGCTCCTGGGCCCAGCGGTAGAAGGGATGGGCCCCCTCGCCTTTCACCTCGACCTTGGCCGTCAGGGGGAAGTCGACGCCGAACCGGGTCTCGCAGAAGTCTTTGATCTCGGCCTCGGCCCCGGGCTCCTGGCCGGCGAACTGGTTGCAGGGCACGCCCAGCACCACGAAGCCGCGGCCGCGGTACTCGGCGTACAGCTTCTCCAGCCCGTCGTACTGCGGCGTCAGCCCGCACTGCGAGGCGGTGTTGACCACCAGCACCACCTTGTCGCGGAAGGTGGTGAGCGGCAGCGGCTCGCCGTCGATGGTGGTGAAGGAAAACTCGTGGGCGCTGGCGGTCATGGCGACCTCCCTGGAGGACCTGGGACGCAAGGCTAGCGCCGTTACGCAGCGTCCTCCAACGCCTGTTCGACGGCGATGGCCAGGTCGAGGGCGCGGATCGCCTCCTCGGCGGTCACGAAGGGCCGCGGGGCCTCGCCGCGCACGGCCTGGAGGAAAGCCTCGACGCTGGCGCCCAGCGGGTCGGCCGCCGCCGGCGTGTCGGCGAAGTCCGGATTGAGCGCGAACGGCGTGGTGTTGCGGAACGTGCGGGCCACGAAGTCGATCTCGACCTCGCCCGAGGGATACACCACCCGCATCGTGCGCCGCCGCCCCTCGGCCATGCGCGAGACGTCGAACAGGGCGGTGAAGCCGGACTCGAAGCTGACCTCGGCGCGGGCCACGTCCCAGGCGCCGCTGGCGCCGAGCCGCCCCTCGCCTTCCGCCGTCACCGGCTCGGCCGTGGTGATGGCGAGCGCCAGGTCGATGTCGTGGATCATCAGGTCCAGCACCGCCGAGACGTCCTGGCTGCGCTCGGACGGCGGGCCGTGGCGCAGCGCCTCCAGCAGCACCGGCTGCTCGGGCACGTCCAGCAGGCCCATGGCGCGGAACACCACCCGCTCCTGGTGGCCGCAGGCGACGACCAGCCCCTTGGCGGCGGCGGTGGAGCGGATCTTTTCGGCCTCGGCCACCGAGACGGCGATCGGCTTCTCCACATAGACCGGCTTGCCGGCGGCCAGGGCGGCCAGGGCGTGCTCGGCGTGGCAGGTCGCGGGCGAGGCGATGGTCACCACGTCCACGGCCTCGAGGAAGGCGTCCAGCTCGTGGAAGGCCCGTCCCCCCAGCGGCACGGCGACCTGGGCCGCGCGTTCGGGATGGCGATCGAACACCGCCGAGAGCACAGCGCCCGGCAGGCGCGCGTACTGGCGGGCGTGGTAACCGCCGAACACGCCGGCGCCGATGACGCCGCCTCTCAGGACCTCGGCCATGGACTCACTCGGGGATTGGGACGCGGGCGGGGCCTAGCACGCCGGGCGCCCTCGACGCCACCCGAGGGGCCGGTTAAACAACTGTTTGAGGCAATGAGAACCGGGAGAACGTCCATGACCGCCGCGCGCGAGATCCGCCTGAAGAGCCGCCCCTCGGGCGTGCCGACCCACGACAACTTCGAGCTGGCGACCGTCGAGCTGCCCGATCCCGGCCCGGGCGAAGTCCAGGTCAAGAACCTCTGGATGACGGTCGATCCTTACATGCGCGGGCGCATGAACGACGTGAAGAGCTACGTCCCGCCGTTCCAGCTGGGCGAGGCGCTGCAGGGCGGCGCGATCGGCGAGGTCGCCGTCTCGAACGACCCGTCCCTGAAGCCGGGCGACCTCGTGCTGTCGATGCTCGGCTGGCGCGAACGGTTCAACGCCCCGGCTGGCGCGCTGCAGAAGATCGACCCGCAGGGCCTGCCACCCCAGGCGTTCCTGGGCGTGGCCGGCATGCCGGGCCTGACCGCCTACGCCGGGCTTCTGCGCGTGGCCGGTCTGAAGGACGGCGACGTGGTGTTCGTCTCGGGCGCGGCGGGCGCCGTCGGCTCGCTGGTCTGCCAGATCGCCAAGGCCAAGGGCCACACCGTGATCGGCTCGGCGGGGGGACCTGAGAAGGTCGCCTTCCTGAAGGAGATCGGGGTCGACCACGCCATCGACTACAAGGCCGAGAAGGACCTCACGGCCGCCCTGGCCCGGGCCGCCCCGAACGGCATCGACGTCTATTTCGACAACGTCGGCGGCGACCACCTCGAGGCGGCCCTCAACGCCGCCCGCCCCTTCGCCCGCTTCGCCGAGTGCGGGATGATCTCGATGTACAACTCGACCGAGCCGCCGGCCGGGCCGCGGAACATCATCCAGGTCGTCGGCAAGCAGATCCGCATCCAGGGCTTCATCGTCTCCAGCCACGCCGACATGCAGGCCGACTTCCAGCGGGACCTGGCCGGCTGGGTGCGCGAGGGCAAGGTGAAGTGGAAGGAGACTGTGTTCGAAGGCATCGAGCGCGCGCCCGACGCCTTCCTCGGCCTCTTCAAGGGCGAGAACCTCGGCAAGATGCTGGTCAAGCTCGCTTAAGCCGGACGGACGGCGTAGAACGGCGGCTCCACCCCATCCCTGGAGTCCGCCGTGCCGCGCCTGTTCAGCGCCTATGTGATCGTCGACTGGAGCGCCGCCGCCAAGCCCACCACCGGCGCGGACTCCATCTGGATCGGCGTGCTGAAGCGCGACGTGCGGTTCCGGCTCGCGTTCGAGAGCTACAACCCCTCGACGCGGGCCGAGGCCGAGACGCGGCTGAACGCCGTCCTCGACGACCTGAAGAAGCGCAACGAGCGGGCGCTGCTCGGCTTCGACTTCCCGCTGGGCTTCCCGCGCGGCTTCGCAGAGGCGCTGAAGCTGCCGGGCGATGCGCCGTGGCGCGCGACCTGGGACCAGCTTGACCGGATGGTCAAGGACAAGTCCGACAACACCAACAACCGCTTCGGCGTGGGCTCGGAGATCAACCGGCGGATGACCGGCGGCCCCTTCCCGTTCTGGGGCTGCCCGCCGAAGGACGCCCTGACCACCCTGCAGCCCAAGCGCACCCGCGCCCATGGGCCGGACGACCTGCCCGAGTTCCGCCACGCGGACCTGGCCGCCAAGGGCGCCGCCTCGATCTGGAAGCTCTATTACAACGGCTCGGTGGGCGGTCAGGCGATCCTGGGCATCCCGTTCGTGCGCCGGCTGAAGCTGGCGCGCGGCGAGGCGATGAGGGTCTGGCCGTTCGAGACGGGGTTCAAGGCGCTCACCGAGGCCGACCTGGCGGGCGTCGACGTCGTGGCGGCCGAAGTCTATCCCTCGATGTTGAAGGCTCAGAGCGGGCCGGGCGAGGTGAAGGACCTGACCCAGGTCCGGACGACCGCCGAGCATTTCGCGCGGCTGGACGAGGCCAGCAAGCTGGGCGCGCTGTTCGCTCCGCCGAAGGACGCCGCCGCCGACGTGGTGCTGGACGCCGAGCGCGAGGAAGGCTGGATCCTGGGCGCCGGGGCCTAGAGGGTCCGGCGGCTCAACAGCCAGAACCGGCCCAGCAGCAGGGCGCAGGAAACCAGGCTCGCCACGATCACGGCCCAGACGATGCCGTCGATGCCGAGCTTCATGGGGATCGCCAGCCACCAGGCGAGCGGCATCATGACTGCGATGTAGCTGGCCAGGTGGGTGTAGGTCGGCAGCCAGACGTCGCCGCGCGCCCGCAGCGCCTGGGCCGCCACGACCTGCAGGGCGTCGGGCAGGAAGAACAGGCACGACAGGGCCAGGGCCGGCGCGGCCAGGGCGATGGTCGCCGCATCCCGCGTGTAGCCGGCCGAGATGAGCCCCGCGGCGGGCCAGACGGCCAGCGAGACGATCACCCCGAACACCGCCGTCACCGCGAACGAGATCGCCCCGGCCCTATGGACGCCGGCCGGATCGCGCGCGCCGTAGGCCCGGCCCACCAGCACCGCCGCCCCGGTCGCCAGGCCCAGCGGGACCATGAAGACGATCGCCGCGAGGTTCAGCACGATCGCCCAGGCGGCGACCGCCAGGCCGCCGATCCAGCCGGCGATGACGTTCATGCTGGCGAAGGCCGAGACCTCCAGGAAGTTGGAAATCCCTGCGCCGTAGCCGATCCGTCGCTGCTCGGCCTCGGCGGCGCGGTCACGGGCGGGCTTGCGGAAGACGCCCAGCGCTCGCGCCTCTGGCATCAGGGCGATGTAGGCCAGCAGCGCCAGGGCGAGGAACGTCCGCGCCCCGAAGGTGCCCCAGGCCGCGCCCACGGCCCCCATGGCGGGCAGGCCGAAGGTCCCCGGCACGAACAGCAGGACGAGGCCGAGGTTCACGACATTCGCCGCCCACATGGCCCAGGCCGCCGGGCCCGGCCTGGCCAGCCCTTCGAGCCAGAAGCTGGCGGCGACGCTGACGCCGTAGCTGGTGAGCGAGAGGGAGAAGACGAGCAGCGCGCGCGTGGCCCCGTCGGCCAGGTCCGGCTCCAGCCCGATCACGTGCAGGAACGGCGGCCCCGCCAGCGCCAGCAGGACCGTGGAGGCGAGGCTGACCCAGAACGCGTAGACGAGCCCGCGCCGCAGCACCGCGCCGGTCTCGTGCCGCCGCCCCTCGCCGATCGCCCGGGCGGTCATCACCTGGATGCCGGTGAGCAGGCCCACGACCGCCGTCAGCATCACGCTGGTGGGGGCCCAGCCCAGGGCGTGGTAGCCGAGCTGCTGGGCCGAGTAGCGGCCGACGACGACCGCGTCCGTCAGCCCCATGGTCATGATCCCCAGGCGCGCGAGGACCACCGGCCCCGACAGCTTCAGGAGCTGGGCCAGATCGGCGCGGACGAGACTGGAGCGTTCCCCGGCCAGCGAGGACGCCTGGGCCGCCGGGCGGTCCATGACACGCAACCTTGGTTGTCAAAGAAGCCGCGGACAGTCGCGCGGCCGGACCGCGCCCGCAAGCCGGGTCCGCCGCCCGCCGGAGCTTCCTACGTCGGAGTGGCCCGGCGGCCACGGCTCAGATGTTGACGGCGACCCGCCTGGAGAGGTCGACCCGGTCTTCCTTCAGCTTCTCGGCCACCAGGAACGCCAGCTCCAGCGCCTGCTCGCCGTTCAGCCGCGGATCGCAGTGCGTGTGGTAGCGGTCGGCCAGGTCGCCCTCGGCCAGCGCCCGGGCGCCGCCCAGGCACTCGGTGACGTTCTGGCCGGTCATCTCCAGGTGCACGCCGCCCGGGTGCACGCCCTCGCCCTTGCAGGTGTCCACGAAGGACTTCACCTCGGAGAGGATGCGGTCGAACGGCCGGGTCTTGTAGCCCGAGGCCGCCGTCAGGGTGTTGCCGTGCATCGGATCGATGGCCCAGACCACGTTGCGGCCGCCGGCCTTGGTGGCCCGCAGCAGGCGCGGCAGGCGGTCCTCGATCTTGTCGTAGCCGAAGCGGCCGTAGAGCGTCAGGCGGCCGCCCTCGTTCTTCGGGTTCAGCACGTCGATCAGGCGCAGCAGCTCGTCCGGCTCCATGGTCGGGCCGACCTTCACGCCGATGGGGTTCTTGATGCCCCGGAAGTACTCCACGTGGGCGCCGTCGAGCTGGCGGGTGCGCTCCCCGATCCACAGCAGGTGGGCCGAGGTGTCGTACCACTCGCCCGAGGTGCTATCGACGCGGGTCATCGCCTCCTCGAAGCCCAGCAGCAGGCCTTCGTGGCTGGTGAAGAACTCGACCCGGTGCATCTCGGGATGGCTCTCGGGCGTGACCCCGATGGCGGCCATGAAGGTCAGCGCCTCCGAGATCTTCTCGGACAGCTCGCGGTAGCGCGCGCCCTGCGGGCTGTCGTTGACGAAGCCCAGGGTCCAGCGGTGGATGTTGTAGAGGTCGGCGTAGCCGCCGCCCGCGAAGGCGCGCAGCAGGTTCAGCGTCGCCGACGACTGGCCGTAGGCCTGGATCAGCCGCTGCGGGTCCGGCGTGCGGGCCTGCGGCGTGAACTCCATGCCGTTGATGTTGTCGCCGCGGTACGACGGCAGCTCGACGCCGTCGATCGTCTCGATCGGCGAGGAGCGCGGCTTGCCGAACTGGCCGGCCATGCGGCCCACCTTCACCACCGGCTTGCCGCCCGCGAAGGTCAGCACCACCGCCATCTGCAGGATCAGGCGGAACAGGTCGCGGATATTGTCGGCGTGGAATTCCTTGAAGCTCTCGGCGCAGTCGCCGCCCTGCAGCAGGAAGGCGCGGCCCTCGGCCACGTCGCCCAGCAGGCTCTTCAGCCGGCGCGCCTCGCCCGCAAACACCAGCGGCGGCATCTTGCGAAGGGTCTGTTCCACGCGCGCGAGCTCGGCCGGATCCGGATAGTCGGTCGGCAGGTGCTTGGCGGGCTTCGATCTCCAGGATGCAGGCGTCCAGTGCTCGGTCATTCTTCCAACTCCACGCCTGCCAAACATGGGCGTGCGCCCCCGGCGGCGGAAGCGGGCTTCTACCCCGAGAAGGCCGCTGTGGTCGATGATTTTGCTGCGGTGCGGCGATCCGGACGCACTCTGGGGGCAGGAACGACCCCGTCCATCATGCCGACGACGACGCAGGCCAACGCGCCCAGGGCCAGCCACCACTCCTGCCAAAGCCCGAAGTTGACCGCGGCGAACAGCAGGTAGGCGACGGCCGCGGCGCAACCCGCCGCGGCGGCGAGATCGGGCCCCTCGCGGCTGAGGCGGCGCAGGAGGAAGGCCCAGACCAGCGCCGCCCCGACGGCTCCCACGGCGCCCAGCTCCAGCCAGGCTTGCAGCGCGCCGTTGTGCGGGTGAAGGACGATGTTCGGGCTGAACGCGCGGCTGGCGTCCAGGCCCCAGCCGCGGAACGGATGATGGGCGATGGCGTCCACCGCATGGCTCCAGTAGCCGAGCCGCTGGGCCCAGGACTCCGGCGCGGCGACCTCGATGCCCATGCCGCGGCCGAGGCTGCGCAGCCCCAGCATGACGGCCGGCGTCAGCAGGAAGAACCCCGCCGCCGCCACGGCGAGGGCCCGCGGCGCCGAGCGCGGGAAGCTCCAGGCCAGGACGCCGACCAGCAGGCTGAGCCCGACGGCGATCACAGGCGCGTCCGAGTGGAAGAGGAAGGCCATCAGCCAGGCGCCGAGCGCCATCGGCAGGCCGAGCCACCACGGCCAGCCGGCCCGGATCCCGCCGGCCGCCGCCAGCGGCCACAGCAGCGCGACGGCGAAGGAGCCCTGGGCCAGGTTCTTGCGCGCGAGGTCCGGGCGCGTGGGATCGCCGATGGCCGCCCGCAGCGCCTGGTAGACGGCCCCGCCCGTCGCCGCCTCGACCAGGTAGATCACCCCGAGCAGCGCAAGGCCCCAGGCCAGGACCGTGAGCGCCAGCCGCCGCAGCGCCGGATCGGCCCGGCGCGCAGCGCACCAGGCGGCCCAGTAGAGCGGAAGCTGCAGGGCGAGCTTGAGCGCGACGCTCTCCTCGACGGCGTCCGGCTTCCAGACGCTCCAGGCCGAGGCCATGCCGGCCCAGACCAGGCCCGCCAGCAGGACGACCGCCACGGGCCGGTCCTCGTCGGTGATCCGCAGCGCCGGCAGGCAGAGCAGGCCCACGAGCCCCATCAGCGGCGCGAAACCGAGCGGCCCCAGCCAGGCCAGCAGCGGGACCAGCGCCGCGGCGCCCACCAGCACCCAGCCGCACCAGACCGCCAGCCGGTCGGACGCCGCGGCGGCCGCAGGCATCAGGCCACCTGACCCAGGGCGGGCGGCGCCTGCTTCTCACGCAGGGTGACCAGCTCCTCGGCCAGGGTCGGGTGGACGGCGCAGGTGGAATCCCACTGCGGCTTGGTCACCCCCATCTTCATGGCGATGGCGGCCATCTGGATGATCTCGGGCGCATCGGGCGCGACGACGTGGCAGCCGAGGATCTTCTCGGTCCCCTGCTCCACCACCAGCTTCACCAGGCACCGCTCGTCGCCGCCCGTGAAGGCGTACTTCATCGGCCTGAAGCGTGCGAGGTAGATGTCCACCTTGCCGCCGTGGCTGTGCCGGGCCTCGGCCTCGGAGAGGCCCACCGAGCCGATCGGCGGCTGCGAGAAGACCGCCGAGGCCACCATCTCGTGGTCGAAGGTCGTGGGCCGGTCGTTGAACACGGTGTCGGCGAAGGCGTGGCCCTCCCGGATCGCCACCGGCGTCAGGTTGATCCGGTCGGTGACGTCGCCCACGGCCCAGATGTTGTCGACGCTGGTGCGGGAGTACTCGTCCACCTTCACCGCGCCGCGCGCGTCCAGCTCGACGCCGGCCGCCTCGAGGCCGAGGCCTTCGACATAGGGCTCGCGGCCAAGGGCGAAGAGCACCAGGTCGCTCTCGCACGGCGACATGCCGTTGGTGAGCCGGCTCACGAGACCCGTCGCGGTCTGCTCGATGGCGGAATGCTGCGTGCCGAGCAGGACCTTGATCCCGCGCTTCTCCATCTCCTCGGCCACGTGGGCGCGCACGTCGTCGTCGAAGCCGCGCAGGATGTTGGGGCCGCGATGGACCAGGGTCGTATCGACGCCCAGGCCGTTGAAGATGCCGGCGAACTCGACGGCGATGTAGCCGCCGCCGGCGATGATGATCCGCTTCGGCAGCTCGGCGATATGGAACGCCTCGTTGGAGGTGATGGCGTGCTCGATCCCGGGCAGGTCCTTCGGCATCCAGGGCCGGCCGCCGGTGGCGATCAGGATCTTGTCGGCCGTGACCTGGCCGCGCCCCTCGACCTCGACCGTGTGGCGGTCCACGAGGCGAGCCTTGCCGTGCACCAGCTCGGCGCCGGCGTTCTGCAGGTTACGGACATAGATGCCGGAAAGCCGGGCGATCTCCTTGTCCTTTTCGGCCAGGAAGGCGGGCCAGTCGAACCGCGCGCCCTCGACCGTCCAGCCGTAGCCTTCGGCGGTCTTGAAGTGGTGCGCGAACTCCGAGGCGTAGACCATGAACTTCTTGGGCACGCAGCCGCGGATCACGCAGGTGCCGCCGACGCGGTGCTCCTCGGCGACGGCCACGCGGGCGCCCGACAGCGCCGCCACCCGGGCCGCGCGCACGCCGCCCGAACCGGCGCCGATGACGAAGAGGTCGTAGTCGTATCCGGCCAACGCGGACTCCTTGGGGTCTAGGGCTCCAGCGTCGTGACGCCGCCGGGGCCGCCGATCAAAGCCCGGTCGGCGAGGTCGAGGAAGAGGCCGTGGTCCACCACGCCGGTGACGCTCTTCAGCGCCGCGGCCAGCGCCGCCGGCTCCTCGATCCGCCCGCAGGCTGCGTCATAGATGAGGTTTCCCTCGTCGGTTCGCACCGGCTGGCCGTCCCTGACGCGCAGGCGCGGCGCGACGCCGACGTCGCATTCGGCCAGGGCGTCGCAGATCCGCAGGGCCGTCGTCTGGTGGCCGAAGGTCACCACCTCGATCGGCAGGGGGTACTTGCCAAGGGTCGGGACCTGCTTGGCGGCGTCGGCGATGACGACGCAGCGCTTTGACGCCTCCCACACCAGCTTCTCGCGCAGCAGGGCCGCCCCGCCGCCCTTGATGAGCGACAGCCCGGGGCCGATCTCGTCGGCGCCGTCCACGGTCAGGTCGATCTGCGAGGTCTCGCCGAGCTCGGCGATGCGGATGCCGAGGCTGGCCGCCAGCTCGCCGGTGGCCTGCGAGGTCGGGACCCCGACGATGTCCAGCTTGCGGGCGGCCAGCGCCCTGACGAACCAGGCGGCGGTGGAACCGGTGCCCAGGCCCACCACCATGCCGCTCTCGACCAGCGCCGCGGCGGCTTCGCCCGCGGCCTTCTTCTGCGCCTCGGCGTCGCTCATTTCTTCCCCCTCGCCGCCTTCTCGGCCGACTTCTTCTCACGGAACGCCCGCGCCCATCCGGCCTTGTCGGCCTGGGGGCTGCGCTCGAGCGCCAGGGCGTGGTCCGGCACGTCCCTGGTGATCACCGAGCCGGAGCCGGTCATGGCCCCCGCGCCGATCGTGACCGGCGCGACGAGGGCCGTGTTCGAGCCGATGAAGGCGCCCTCGCCCACCACCGTCCGGTATTTGAAGAAGCCGTCGTAGTTGCAGAAGATCGTGCCGGCGCCGATGTTCGCGCCCGCGCCGACCTCGCCGTCCCCCAGGTAGGACAGGTGGTTGGCCTTGGCGCCCTTGCCCACCGCGACGTTCTTCACCTCGACGAAGTTGCCTATGTGGGCGTCCGGCCCGATCTCGGCCCCGGGCCGCAGGCGGGCGTAGGGGCCGACGAGGGCGCCCTCCCGGACCACCGCGCCTTCCAGATGGCTGAACGCCCGGATCACGGCGCCGGTCTCGACCTTCACGCCGGGCGCGAAGACCACGAACTGTTCGACCACGGCGCCCGGCGCGATCTCGGTGTCCCAGGCGAAGTGCACGGTCTCGGGCGCCGGCATCCCCACGCCCTCGGCCAGGAAGTGGGCCCGCCGGCGCTGCTGGAAGACCGCCTCGGCCTGGGAGAGCTGCATCTGGGTGTCGGCGCCCATCACCGCGGTTTCGGAGGCGATGTGCGCCCGCACCGTCAGCTCCTCGGCGTTCGCCTCGGCGACGATCCCGGTGAGGAAATACTCGCCCTTCGGATTGTCGTTGGTCAGCCGCGACAGCCACCGGAACAGGTCGGCGCGGTCGGCCACGTACATGCCGGCGTTGCAGAGGCGGACCGCCCGCTCCTGCTCGCTGCACTGGCTGGGCTCGACGATGCGCAGGACGTGGCCGTCCGCCCCGCGGATCAGCCGGCCGTAGAGCAGCTGGTCCTGCGGCTCGAAGCCCATGATCGCCAGCGCCGCGCCGCCCGCGCGCAGCTCGAACAGCGGCTCCAGGTCCGACGCCTGCAGCAGCGGGCAGTCGCCGTTCACCACCAGCACGTCGCCGTCGTAGTCGGCCAGGGTGTCGGCGGCGCAGAGTACGGCGTGGCCGGTGCCGAGCGGCGGGTCCTGCAGCACGGCGGCGCCCTCGCCTAGGCGCCGGGCGACCAGCGCCCGCACCTCGGGACTGTGGTTCCCGACGATGACGTGGATGCGCTCGCAGCCGGCCGCCTGGACCGTGTCGATGATCCGGTCCAGCAGCGTGCGTCCGCCCACCTTGTGCAGCACCTTGGGGACCGGAGACTTCATCCGCGTGCCTTGGCCGGCGGCCATGATTACGGCGGCTCTCGCGGTCATGCGGCTGGGCTCCCGGGCGGCGACGAGTCAACGATGCCGAACGCCTTAGCAAGCCTTGTGGCGCCGCGCGACAAGAGGCTAGCTTTCGGCACGTTTCCGGAACCCGAGCGCAGCAGCACCCCCGCCCATGGCAGACAGCATCCTCGAAGGCGCCGTCGTCGCCTTCGATCTCGACGGCACCCTCGTCGACACCGCGCCCGACCTGATCGGGACGCTGAACGTGCTGCTGGCCGAGGAAGGCGTGCGGCCCTTCCCGCTGGAGCAGGCGCGGCCGTTCATCGGCAAGGGGGCCCGCTGGCTGATCGAGCGCGGCTTCGCCGAGGCGGGCGCTCCGCTGGAGGCCGAGCGGGTCCCGGCGCTGTTCGACCGGTTCATCGCCCACTACCTGGAGCACATCGCCGACGAGAGCCGCCCCTTCCCCGGCTGCGTGGAGGCGCTGGACGTGCTGCGCGGTGCTGGGGCGCGGCTCGCGGTGTGCACCAACAAGCTGACCGGGCTTTCGGCCTCGCTCCTGGACGCCCTGGGCCTGGCCGACCGGTTCGAGGTCATCGTCGGGGCTGACGCCGCCCCGGCGATCAAGCCCGATCCGCGGCATCTCGCCGCCGCGGTCGAGGCCGTGGGCGGGCAGATGGGCCGCACCATCATGGTGGGCGACGCCGCCACCGACGCCGGGGCGGCGCGCGCCGCAGGGGCGGGCCTGATCCTCGTCAGCTTCGGCTACACCGAGACGCCCGTGGCCGAGCTCGATCCAGACGTCCTGATCCACCATTTCGACGAACTGCCGGGCGCCTGCGAAAGGCTCCTGGGCGCTTGCGGCGCGTAAGCCTTCCGGCTATACGCCCCCTCCTCCCGCGCGCCCAACCGAAGGGCGCGCTCCGGCGGATGCGTAGCTCAGCGGGAGAGCACCTCGTTCACACCGAGGGGGTCACAGGTTCAATCCCTGTCGCATCCACCATTCTTCCCCCAGACTACAGACGCCGATCACCCCACCCGCGGTCCGCCACGGGCTCGACGAGCATGGGGCGTCGGCGGGCGTCTCAGGGGCTAGGGCGCTGTCGCCCGGACCTGTTCAGATGCACCGCGACCGATCGGCGACTCCGCCCAACTCGACTTGCGCCCCTCATGCGTCCGGTCCGCCCTCGACGGCGGTTCCCGGCTGATCGCGGCGCACCCAGGTCGCAGCGCCGGCCGACGCGATGGCGACGCATCCCACCGCCAGCCATTGGGTGACGCTCAGCGTCTCGCGAAGGACCAGGAATCCGGCGACGGCGGCGACCGCAGGGGCGCTGCTCACCAGAAGGCCGAACACCCGCGAGGGGAGGCGCCGCAACGCGAACATCTCGAGCAGGTAGGGCAAGGCGCTCGACAGCACCGCAACCGCGACGCCGAGCGCCAGGGTCGCAGGGAGAAACATGGCCGCGTCGACGCGCGGAACCGCCAGCGGGGCGGTGAGCATCGTCGCCACGATCATGCCGATCGCAACGGCCCTCCCCCCGGAGAGGCGGCCCGAGACCCGTTTGCCGAAGACGATGTAGAGCGCCCAGCATCCCGCCGCCGCCAGGGCGAAGGCCACCCCCCGCGGGTCCAGCGCCGCGCCCGACCAGGCGTCACGGAGCAGAAGGTAGAGCCCGGCGGCGGCCAGGAGCGTCCAGACGTGGTCCGCCAAGCGTCGCGTCGCGGCCAGGACCACCGCCAGCGGCCCCAGGACCTCGATCGCGACCGCGACGCCGATGGGGATCAGCTTGAAGGCCTGGTAGATGCAGAGGTTCATCACGCCAAGGGCCGCCCCGTACAGCAGGAGGTCGGGCCAGACGTCACGGATCGAAAGTCCGCGCCAGGGGCGCAACAGCACGCCGAGCAGGATCGCGGAGAACGCGATCCGCATCGCCACCGCGCCTTCCACGCCCACGATCGGGAACAGGTTCTTGGCGAGGGCCGCGCCCAGGTTCTGCGAGATCAGCCCCACGGCCACCGCGGCGGCCGGCAGGGCGCTGGCCCCGCCGCTCACCGGGCGCTCTCCGACGGGACGTCGCGCGCTGCGGAAGATTGCGGACGGCCATCCAAACGCCTGATCCCCCCGTTCGACGCGGACATGCCACGCGCCGGCCGGCGCGGTCCAGCGCGGCGGGGCCCGTCCTACTGCGAGCCGAGGCGCCGCGCGAGGGACGCGTCGAGCGGCATCGGCCGGCCGCCGTCCCGCGCCTCGTCCATGCGCCGGAAGGCGTCCTGGACGTAGCGGACCCCCATCCAGCGGAACGGCTCCGGCTCCCAGCGACGCGAGCGGCGCGAGGCGATCGGCAAGGTCCGCAGGTCGCTGTCCCGCCCCAGCAGGATGTCCGAGAGGAGCCGGGCGCTGAGGTTCGTGGTCGAGACCCCACGCCCCGTGTAGCCGTAGAGGCAGGCGATCCGCTGCTCCGGGTCGAAATCGACCGAGGGCGTCCAGTCGCGTGTGACGCCGAGGTGACCGCCCCAGGCGTGGGAGAACGAGTCCTCGTCGAGCACCGGGAAGAACCCGCGCAGCTCGTGGCGCATCTTCTCCTCGGTCCGCCGCAGCTGGGCCTCGCCGCCCTCCGTGGCCGACCCGTAGACGTAGGGCGCGCCCCGGCTGCCGTAGAGGATCCGGCCGTCCGGCGTCTTGGTGAAGTAGTTCACCGTGAAGGCCTGCGAGCCGATGCCCTCGCCCCCTTGCCAGCCGATCGCGTCCCACTGTGCGGCGGACAGGGGCTTGGTCATGACGATCGTCGACGACATCGGCAGGACCGCCCGCTCCCAGCCGGGAAGCTTCGGCAGGTAGGCCTCGGCGGCGAGCACCACCGCGCGCCGCGCCGTGACCACGCCCCCCTCCGTGACCGCCCTCGGCGTCTGGCCGGGTTCGACGCGCCGGACCCGCGTCCGTTCGAAGATCACGCCGCCGCGGCGCTCGACCGCGCGGGCCAGCCCGCGGGCCAGCTTGGCGGGGTGGACGGCGCCGCTGAACGGCGTGAACAGGCCGCCCGCCATTCCCGGGACGCTCACCCGGGCGCGGGCCGCCTGGCCGTCGAGCAGGCGATGCTTCTCTCCGAGGCCCAGGCGCTCATAGGCGGCATGGGTCGCGCGCACGCTGGCCATCTGGGCCTCGCCCTGGGCGAAGCTGAGAATCCCGTTGATGCGGAAGTCGGCGTCGATGCCCTCGGCCTCGCAGACGCGGCCCACCTCGGCGACCGCCCCCACGCTCGCCTCGATCGTGGCGCGGGCGACCTCGGCTCCGTAGCGGCGCTCAAGGACGCCGGGATCCACGGGGAAGCGGGACGAGCACCAGCCGCCGTTGCGGCCGGAGGCGCCGTATCCGGCGATCTCCGCCTCGAGGACGGCGACGCTGAGGCCCGGCTCCTTGGACAGGAGATAGTAGGCGGTCCACAGGCCCGAATAGCCGGCCCCGACGATGGCGACGTCGACCGTCAGGTCCTCGGTCAGCGCCGGGCGGGGAGTCAGCGGTTCGCCAACGGTCTCCAGCCAGTAGCTCAGGCCCTCATAGGTCACGAGTCAGGCCTTCTCGTCGAAGATGATGTAGATCTTCCGCAGCGTTTCCTCGACGCGCCACACGCCGCCGGTATTGGCCGGGAAATAGACGCTCTGACCCGCCTCGATCCGCACGGGATCGCCCGCATCCGGCTCGAACACCGCCTTGCCGGCGAGGAACGTGCAGAACTCGGCCTGGAGGACCTGGCGGCGCCACACTCCAGGCGAGCATTCCCAGACGCCCGTACGGGCGCCGGACTGCGCCGTGAAGCTGCGCACGCTGACGCCGGAGACGGGCTCGCCGAGCGGGACGGGCACGGGGGTCGGAGGCGGCAGCTCGGTCAGCAACTGGTCGGAACGGAACGAGATGATGGACATGCGTCGGCTCACTTCATGGTCGGGATGACGAAGCTCTGATCGAGCACGGGGCCCGCGCTCGGCCAGCGCTGGGTCACGGTCTTGGTGCGGGTGTAGAAGCGGACCCCGTCCATCCCGTACTGGTTGAGGTCGCCGAACCCGGAGCGCTTCCACCCGCCGAAGGAGTGGTAGGCCACCGGCACCGGGATCGGCACGTTGATCCCGACCATCCCCACCTCGACCCTGCTGGCGAAAGCCCGCGCCGCCTGGCCGTTCCGCGTGAAGATCGCCACGCCGTTGCCGTAGGGATGCCGCGAGGCCAGCCCGATCGCCTCTTCCAGGCTTTCGGCCCGCACCATCTGCAGCACCGGGCCGAAGATCTCGTCCTGGTAGGTCCGCATTTCGGGACGCACGCGATCGAACAGCGTCGGTCCCACGAAATAGCCCTGCTCGTAGCCCTGCAGGCTGAAGCCGCGGCCGTCCACGACCAGCTCGGCGCCTTCCTCGGCGCCCAGGCCGATGTACTGCTCGATGCGCGCCTTGTGCTGGGCGCTGACCACCGGGCCGTAGTGGGCGTCGGGGTCGGTGGAGACGCCGATCTTCAGGCCGGCGACGGCGTCGACCAGGCGCTCGCGCAGGGCGTCCGCCGTCTTCTCGCCGACCGGAACGACCACCGGAAGGGCCATGCAGCGCTCTCCCGCCGAGCCGTAGGCCGCGCCTATGATGTCCGCCGTGGCCTGGTCGAGATCGGCGTCGGGCAGCACGATCCCGTGGTTCTTGGCGCCGCCCATCGCCTGGACCCGCTTTCCGGCGGCCGCGGCGCGCGCGTAGACAGCCTGGGCGATGTCGGACGAGCCCACGAAGCTGACAGCCTTGATGTCGGGGTGATCAAGGATGGCGTCGACCGCCGCCTTGTCGCCGTGGACCACGTTCAGCACGCCCGCGGGAGCCCCCGCCTCCATCATCAGCTCGGCCAGCCGCACCGGGACCGACGGGTCCTTCTCGGACGGCTTGAGGATGAACGCGTTGCCCGTCGCGATCGCCGGGCCGAACATCCACATCGGGATCATGGCCGGGAAGTTGAACGGGGTGATGCCGGCGACCACCCCCAGGGGCTGGCGCATCGAGTAGACGTCGATCCCCGGTCCCGCGCCTTCGGTGTGCTCGCCCTTGAGCAGGTGCGGGATGCCACAGGCGAACTCGATCACCTCCAGCCCCCGCTGGATGTCGCCCTTGGCGTCCGCCACCACCTTGCCGTGCTCGGAGGCGAGCAGCTCGGCGAGCGCCTGCATGTCGCGCTCAAGCAGGCGCTTGAACTCGAACATGACGCGGGCGCGGCGCTGCGGATTGACCGCCGCCCATGCCGCCTGGGCGCGCACGGCGTCCGCGACCGCCAGGTCCACGACCGTGGAGTCGGCGAGGCCCACCCGGGCCTGCACCTGCCCGGCGTTGGGGTCGAACACGTCGCCGTACCGGGCCGGTTCGCCGGCGTACGGCCGGCCGCCGATGAAATGCGGAATGCTGCGCAAGGCGATACTCCAGATGTCAGGTCAGATCGGGCGCAGGACGCGCTCGAGGAACTCGCGGGTCCGGGGATGCTGCGGATCGGTGAGGAGCTGTCGCGCCGGCCCCGCCTCGACGATCCGCCCCCCGTCCATGAACAGGACCCGGTCGGCCACCTCGCGCGCGAAGTCCATCTCGTGGGTGACGATCACCATCGTCATCCCCTCGGCCGCGAGATCGCGCATGATGCGCAGGACCTCGCCGACCCGCTCGGGGTCCAGCGCCGACGTCGGCTCGTCGAAGAGGATGGCGTCCGGCTTCATGGCGAGCGCCCGGGCGATCCCGACGCGCTGCTGCTGGCCGCCGGAGAGCTTCGCCGGATAGGCGTCGGCCTTGTCGCCCAGCCCCACCCGCTCCAGCAGCGCCTGCGCCTCGCGCCTCGCCTCGGCCGGATCCCGCTTCTGGGCGTGGATCGGCCCCTCCGTCACGTTCTCGATCACGGTGCGGTGGGGAAAGAGGTTGAAGCGCTGGAACACCATCGCCAGCCGCGCCCGGATCGCCGGCAGCGTGGCCGCGGAGACCTTCACCCCCTCCACTTCGATCTCGCCGGCGTCGTGCGTCTCGAGGCCGTTGATGCACCGCAGGACCGTCGACTTCCCCGAGCCGGAGGGCCCGATGAGGCAGACCACCTCGCCCTGCGCGACTTCGAAGCTGACGTCCCGGAGGACGTGATTGGCGCCGAAGGCCTTGCTCAGGCCGCTCACCCGGATCATCGCCGCGCCATCCGCTTTTCGAGCCGGTGGACCAGGAAGGTCAGCGGCAGGCTCATGGCCAGGTAGAGGAGCGCGATCAGCGTGTAGACGGTCATGTTCTGGAAGGTGGAGATGGCCAGCAGCTGGCCGGCGCGGGTCAGTTCGGCCACCGTGATCGTCGAGGCGATCGAGGAGTCCTTTAGGAGCATGATCGAGGTGTTGCCGAACGGCGGCAGGGCGGTGCGGATCGCCAGCGGCAGGATCACCCGCCGCATGATCATCCCCTCGCTCATGCCCAGCGACCGCGCGGCCTCCACCAGGGCCGGGTCCACGGACTGGATGCCCGCGCGGAAGTTCTCCGCCTGATAGACCGAGTAGGCGACGCCCAGGCCGATGATCCCGGCCCACATCGCATCGAGCGAGAGGCCGAACTCGGGCAGCACGAAGTAGACGTAGAACAGCTGCACGATGATCGGGATGCCGCGGAGCACCACGACGGACGTGCGGCTGATCCCCCGCAGCGCCGCAAACCTGGACTGGCCGAGCAGCGCCCAGCCGAGGCCAAGGAGGAGGCTGAGCGCCAGGGCGCCCAGGCTGATCAGGACGGTGACGCCCATCCCCCGCCCGAGGATGGGCAGGAAGCTGATGGCCTGGCTCAGGAAGTCTCCCATCAGAGTCCCCACTTGGCGAGGATGGGCGGGAGGGTCGAGCCGCGGATCGCCGCGATCGCCGTGTTGATCCGGTCGAGCAGCGCGCGATCGTCCTTCCGCAGGATCAGGCACACATCCTCGAGCGCCGTCGGCCGGTAGCTCTCGACGAGGCGCAGGGCCTTGCTGCGCGTGACCCGCAGGTAATACCGCAGGATCGGCTCGTCGCCGTAGGCGGCGTCCAGCCGCTTCAGCCGGACGTCTCGCAGGATGTCGCTCAGGTTGTCGTAGGTCTTCACCCCGGACACGCCCGCGGCCTTGAGCTGATCGACGAAGCGCGAGCCGACCTGGGCGCCCACCCGCAGCCCGCGAAGGTCCTCCAGGCGGCCATAGTCCCGCGGGTTCCCGGCGGCGACCACCAGCCCCCCGCCGTAGGCGTAGACCGGGTCGGAGAACGCCACGATCCGCTCGCGCTCGGGCGTGCGGAGCATCGCCGCCGCGATCACGTCGATCTTGCGCGCCGTCAGCGACGGGATGAGGGCGGAGAACGGCACGACCTGAAGGGCGACCGGCGCGCCGGCCTCGGCGGCCGTGGCCTCGACGATGTCGATCATCGCCCCCGTCAAGGCGTTGGTCTCCACGTCCAGGAAGCTGAACGGAACGCCTGTGGCCGAAGAGCCGACGATGAAGCCGCCGGCGGCGCGCACGTCGGTCCGCTCGGCGCAGCCGCCCGTGACGAGCAGGCCGGCCCCAAGGCCGGCGAGCGCGCTCCGCCGCGACCAGCCGCCGCCCGGATCATGCCGCATCGACATGGAAGCAGAGCGACTTCGTCTCGATGTAGTCGCGGACGCCATATAGCGAGCCTTCCCGGCCGAGACCGGACTCCTTCACGCCGCCGAAGGGCGCGACCTCCGTCGAGATGAGGCCGGTGTTCACCCCCACCATCCCGTATTGCAGCGCCTCGCCGATCCGCCAAGCGCGCGCGGAGTCGCGGGTGAAGAGATAGGCCGCAAGGCCGGCCGCCGTGTCGTTGGCCAGGCGCACGACCTCGGCCTCGTCCTCGAAGCGGACCAGGCCGGCGACGGGACCGAAGGTCTCCTCCCGGCAGAGCAGGGCGTCGGGGGGCACGTCGCAGAGCACCGTCGGTGCGAAGAACGCCCCCGCGCCGTCCAGTCGCGCGCCGCCGATGCGCGCCACAGCGCCTCGCGCCAGCGCATCGGCCACGTGGGCTTCGACCTTCTCGAGCGCGCGCGCATCGATCAGCGGCCCCTGCTGGGTTTCCCCCGCCAGGCCGTCTCCCGCGACCAGGGCGGCGGCTGCGGCCGTCAGCCGGTCGGCGAAGGCGTCGTACACGCCGGCCTGGACGTAGATGCGGTTGGCGCAGACGCAGGTCTGTCCGGTGTTGCGGAACTTCGAGGCCATCGCCCCGGCGACCGCCGCGTCCAGGTCGGCGTCGTCGAAGACGATCAGCGGCGCATTGCCGCCCAGCTCTAGGGAGACGCGCTTCACCGTCCCGGCGCAGCGCGCCGCCAGCATCTTCCCGACCGCGGTCGAGCCGGTGAAGGTGAACTTGCGGACCCGCGGATCGGTCGTCAGAACCGCGCCGATCTCGGGCGCATCGCCGGTCAGGATATTGAGCACGCCCGGCGGCACGCCCGCCTCCTGCGCCAGCACGCCCAGGGCGAAGGCAGAGAACGGGGTCAGCTCAGAGGGCTTCAGCACCACGGTGCAGCCGACCGCCAGCGCCGGGCCCACCTTCCGCGTGATCATGGCGGCCGGGAAGTTCCAGGGCGTGATCGCGCCGACGACCCCCACCGGCTCGTGGGTGACCACCAGCCGCTTGTCGGGCAGGTGGCCCGGGATGGTGACGCCGTAGACCCGTCGGGCTTCCTCGGCGAACCATTCGATGAAGGACGCGGCGTAGGCCACCTCCCCGCGCGCCTCGGCCAGCGGCTTGCCTTGCTCGGCGGTCATCAGCCGCGCGAGGTCCTCGGCGTGGAGCAGGATCAGGCCGTGCCAGCGCTTGAGGATCTCGGCGCGGGCCTTCGCGCCGAGCGCGCGCCACGCCGGGAAGGCGGACGCTGCGGCGGCGACCGCCGCCTCGGCCTCGGCGCGACCCAGCCGCGGCGCGTGCGCCAGCACCCTCCCGGTCGCGGGATTGAGCACATCCAGCTGCGAGGCGCCGGAGACCCAGCGCCCATCGATCAACGCGGCTTCGCGCAGCAGGTCCGGCCTGCGGAGCGACAGCCGGGCCGCCTCGTCGGTCCGGGGAGCGGCGGCGGTCACGGCGCCACGTCCCGGAGAGCGCCTTCCAGGATGTCCATCCCCTCGGCCAGCACCTCGTCCGAGACCGTCAGCGGCACGAGCAGCCGGATGGTCTCGCCGTAGCGGCCGCAGGACAGCAGCACCAGCCCCGCGTCCAGCGCGCGGGAGACGACGGCCTTCGCCGCCGCGCCGTCGGGCTCGTCGCCGCCACGGCTCTTGAGCATGTCGAACGCGACCATCGCGCCCGGGCCGCGCGGCTCCGAGATGGGCGCGACGTCGTTGCGGGCGGCGATGGCCGACAAGCGTCGGCGCATGGCCGAGCCGATCGCGCCGGCGCGCTCGAGCAGCCCCTCCTCGGCGATCACGTCGAGCACGGCGAGCGCCGCCGCGCAGGCCACCGGCGAGCCTCCGTAGGTGCCGCCCAGTCCGCCCGGGTCCACCACGTCCATCAGGTCGGCGCGGCCGATGACCCCCGACAGCGGGAAGCCGCCGGCCAGCGACTTGGCGACCGGCACGAGATCCGGCTCCACCGGATAGTGCTCGATGCCGAACATCTTGCCGGTGCGGGCGAAGCCGGTCTGGACCTCGTCGGCGATGAGCAGGATTCCGTGCTCGTCGCAGACGCGGCGCAGCGCCGTCATCAGCTCGACCGGCGCGGGGTTGAAGCCGCCCTCCCCCTGCACCGGCTCGATGATGATCGCGGCCACGCGGTCAGGGGCCACGTCGGCGGCGAACAGCAGATCCAGCGCCCGCAGGGTGTCGTCGACGCTGACGCCGGCGCGGCTGCCCGGGAACGGCAGATGGTAGAGCTCGGCCGGCGACGGGCCGAAGTTCTTCTTGTAGGGCGCGACCTTGCCGGTCAGGCCCATGGTGAGCATGGTCCGGCCGTGGAACGCGCCGGTGAAGGCGATCACGGCCGTGCGGCCGGTGGCGACCCGGGCGATCTTGACGGCGTTCTCCACCGCTTCGGCGCCGGTGGTGAAGAACAGCGTCTTGGCCGGTCCCTTGAACGGCGCCAGCGCGTTCAGGCGCTCGGCCAGTTCGATGTAGGGCTCGTAGGCCATGACCTGGAAGGCGGTGTGGGTATAGGCGTCCAGCTGGGCCCGGACGGCCTCGATCACCTTCGGATGCCGGTGGCCGACGTTGAGCACCGCGATGCCGCCTGCGAAGTCCACATAGCGCCGGCCGTCGGCGTCCCAGATTTCCGCGTTCTCGGCCCGCGCGGCGAACACGGGTGTGGCGGTGCTGACGCCGCGCGAGACGGCGGCGGTGCGGCGGCTGAGAAGTTCGGCGTTCCGGGACACGGGGAGACTCTCGAAGGTACAGGTTCCGACCCGCAGCCTCGCCAAATCCCCGGCCGGCCAACAGGCGACAACGCCGCCGAAAACGGTGACTTCCAGTCACCACATCGCTGCGATAGGCGCCCAAACGAAATCGCCCTCCGCACGAGCATGCGGAGGGCGATGCGGGGCCTTCAGCCCGACAGGGGGAGGTCTGTCAGGGCTTCTGGTACGCCACCTTGCCGTCGATGATCGTCATCGCCGCCTCGATGCCGGGGAGCTGGTCGGGCGTCGCCGTCAGCGGATCCTGCGACAGCACGACCATGTCGGCGAGCTTGCCGACCTCGAGGCTGCCGCGGTCCTTCTCCATGAAGTTGGCCTCGGCGCCCCAGATGGTGAACATGCGTATGGCGTCCATCACCGAGATCGCCTCTTCGGGCTGGACGACCGTGCCGTACTTGGTGTCGCGGCGGATCGCCCGGCTGATCGAGAACATCGGCGCCGTCGCGAAGTTCTGGGTGCCGATGGTGTCGACCCCCCCGGCCGGGTGCATGCCCTTGTCGATCATGGTCTTGAGGGCGAAGAACTTCACGTCCGGCTCGCGCACGTTGACGTCGGTCAGGCGCCACAGGAAGGCGACCTGCGGCGACGGGATCACCCCGCCCTTCACCATCCGGTCCAGGCGCGCCTCGGTCCGCTCGGGGTCCTGGGTCAGGAAGTGGCCGAAGTGCTCGATCCGGTGCCGCGCGTCCGGCCTCGGCGCCGCGGCCTGCGCGGCCTCGAAGGCGTTGAGGGCCATGTCCTGCGCACGGTCGCCGTTGGCGTGCACGTGGATCTGCCAGCCCGCCTTGTGCCCCTGCAGGATCTGATCGCTGAGCTCTTCCTGCGTGAAATTGGTGCCGCCGTAGTTGTCCGGCATCCAGGTCGTGCCCGAGCCGTTCCAGTGCGGCCGGTAGGTGTAGGCGGTCGTGCCCCACACCCCGTCGGCGGCGAACTTCAGGGCGCCGAGCTGGAGCCACTCGTCGCCGAGGCCCGTGCGCGCGCCGCTCTCGAGCAGCCCCGGCAGGCGGTTGCCGACCAGGCGCTTGTAGTCGCGGACGAAGAAGTTGAGGCTCACCCGCACCGGCAGGCGGCCCTCGTCTTTCAGCTCCTGATAGGCCCTCACCGTCAGCGGCGCGGCGTAGTCCGAAACCGTGGTGACCCCCTTCTTCAGATAGAAGTCGGTCATGATGGTGCGCACGCCCTCCTTCAGCTCCTCGGGCGTGAGGGTGCGCAGCTTGGGCCAGGGCGCGGGGGCGTCCCGGATGATCATCACCTCGCCCGTCTTGGTGCGCTCGTAGCGGCCCATCCCGTCCTTGGGATCGGGATAGTCCTTGGTGAGCCCCATCGCGACGGCCGCGGCATGGTTGATCATGGAGTCGTGGGCGCTCCAGATCAGCCGCACCGGGTTGTCCGGGAAGGCCTTATCCAGCGCCTCGCGGGTGGGCATGATCTGGTTGTAGGTGCCCTGCCCGATGATCCACGCACCCTTGGGAAGCCCCTTCGTCTTCTCCTTGAGGGTCGCGATGATCTCCTTCCCGCTCTTCAAGGGCGGGGCATGCACGTTGATGTGCAGCGCCTCGACCTCCGCCATGCCCGCCATGTGGGAGTGGGAGTCGATGAAGCCCGGCAGGACCGTCTTGCCGCCCACGTCGACGACCTTCGTCTCCGGCCCCCGCCACGCGGCCAGGCCGGCCGCGTCGCCGATCGCCGCGATCCGGCCGTCGCGCACGGCGACGGCCTCGGCGATCGTGCCCTTCCCGTCCACCGTCACGACCTTCCCGTTGACCAGCAGCAGGTCGGCGTAGGCGGTAGGCGCCGCCAGCGCCGGCGTAGCGCCGATGGCGCAGACGCTGGCGAGGCCGGTGACGAGCAGACGCAGGCGGGCGTTCATCGTAGCTCTCCTCGAACGGGTCGCGACTAGTAGCGGGCGGTCGCCTGGATGCCGATGACCCTCGGCTTGGCGGCGGTCGCCAGCCACAGCGGTCCGCGGATGTAGGTCGGCGCGTTGCTGAGGTAGGACACCTCGTTCAGCGCGTTCTCCACATAGGCCTCCACGGTCACCAGCGGCGTCACGTCGACGCCGACCCGCAGGTCGAGCTGGCTCGTGCCATAGCCGCCGCCCCGCGTCGGGTCGTACAGCGAACTCATCGGGTTCTGGTAGGGGTACGGACCGTCCTCCGCCGACTTCGACGTGTACTGCGCCCGGGCGAAGGCGTCCCGGCCGAAGGCCATGAAGCTGTAATCGGCGGCCAGGTTCACGGTCCAGGGCGTGGCGCCCAGCGACTGGCCCTCGAACACCAGCGGCGAGGTGCCGACGATGATCGTCTTCTCGTACTCGGCGTCGGTGTAGCCCACGGCCGCTGTGAGCGTGAGGTTGTCGGTCGCCCGGAAGCTGACGCTCAGGTCGCCGCCCTGGCTGACCGCGCTGGCGGTGTTGGCCACGAGGCTGAAGGCGCAGGGCAGGCGGATCTGCTGCTGAATGTCCTTCCACTTGGTCCGGAACACACTGGCCTGGAACGTGACGCGGCGCTCGAACAGGGCGCTCTTCACGCCGAGTTCGTAGGTGTCGGTCTTGTCGGAGTCGTAGGTGTTGCCGCCGTCGATCCCCAGGGTCGCCAGATCGGCCTCGCAGATGTCCGGCACCGCCTTGTTCACGCCGCCCGCACGGTAGCCGCGAGCGTAGGAGCCGTAGACGAGGGTGTCCTCGGACTGCTGCCAAGACAGCGCCACGCGCGGGGTGAACGGCTTCTCCTTGAGCGTGCCGGCCGCCGTGGAGATGCCGCCCGCGTAGGAGACGCCCCGCTCGACGATGTCGAAGTCGATGGTGTCACGCGAGTAGCGCGCGCCGACGCTGAGCGTCAGCCCCTCCAGGAGGGTGACGTCCACGTTGCCGAAGGCGGCCAGCGTCTTCTCGATCGTGTTCTCGTTGCCGTAGTAGCGGTGGATCCCGTCGACCATGAACGGCGTGGCGGCGAGCGGCCGGCCGAAGCGGATGGCGTACGCATCCGGATAGTGCGCCGACGTGATCGGAAGGTCCGACTTCAGCGAGCTGCGCGAGTAGTAGACGCCCGCGGTCCACCGCACCCGGGCCGACGGGTCGGCGCTGGCGAGGCGGAGCTCCTGGGTGAACAGGCGCTGTTCGGTGTCGGGGTTCTGGTAGGTCTGCAGTTCGCGGCCCGGGATGACCGGGAAGAGCCAGTTGTTGCCCAGGGACACGCGGTCGTTGTTGTAGGTCGCGTCGTTCAGCTGGATCACGTGGCGGTAGAGGTACGAAGTGACCGAGGTGAAGGTCACCGGTCCCTTGTCTGCCACCATCTTCAGCGACGGGAGGTAGAACTTGTCGCTGCCCGGCTGGGCGATCGTCGAGTAGCTGAGGAACTTGCCGTCGTCCGGGTCCGCCACGCCGCGCGGGCACGGATCGAAGCCGGGCGCCAGGGGCAGGCTGTCGGGGCAGGCCGAGTAGAGCGGCGAGCGGTCGTTCTGCTTGACGTTCTGGTAGAACAGGCTCGGCTGGATCGACATCCAGTCGACCGGCTTGAAGTTCAGGGCCGCCCGGAAGACCGTGGACTCGGTCGAGTTCACGTTGCTGTGCCGCTCGGTCGGATCCTGCCAGTCCTGGCGATCGATCCACCCGCCCTCGTCGCGGTAGAGGAAGCTGGCGCGGAAGCCCAGGCGGTCCTCGACGATCGGGCCGCCGGCGGCCACGCCCAGCTCGTAGCTGGCGTCGCCGTCCTCGACGACGCTGGCGCGGGCCCGCGCCATGGCGGTGTAGCGGGTGACGCTCGGCGTCGGGGTGATGAAGCGGATCGCGCCGCCCTGCGAGCTGGCGCCGAACAGGGTTCCCTGCGGGCCGCGCAGCACCTCGATCCGCTCAAGATCGAAGATGTAGGGAATGGTCGAGCCGGAATAGTTGATCGAGGCGTTGCGAGCCTGGATCGGAGTGTCGTCGATGTAGACCGCGGCTGTCGCGGCGCCGGCGGTGGACTCGATGCCCCGGATCGACACGCGCTGGACGCTGCGCCCGCCGCCGTCGTTCGGGATGTCCACCCCCGGCGTCTGGAGCGCCACGTCCCGGATGTCGCGGATGCCGCGCTTCTCGATCGCCTCGGGCGTGTAGGCGCTGACCGACAGCGGCACCTTGTCGAGACGGACGGCCTGCTTGGTGGCGGTCACGACCACCTCCGACACGTCGATGGAGCCCCCTTCCGCCTGGGCCGCGGCGGCGGTTCCGGCGAATCCGCCGAGCAGCGCAGCGGCGGCGCCGCTCAGCAACCGAACACGTCGTGAATTCGTCATCGTCATCTGTCAGACCCCTTTGGCGACGTCGGACCTCGCACGGCCGCGGCCGTTGGATCCTGTTATGGCGAAGACCCCCCGCAGGGCCTCATGGGGAGTTTCCGCGTTTGGCGGCCCCGGGGGAGGTGTCATCGGAAGCGCATTTGGTGACTCCAAGTCACCAACGACGGCTCCGACCGGAGGTCAACCTCTTGTTCCGTCTGGAAAACACCGACGATCGCAATCCAGGGTTGGGACGGCGCCGGAGGGCGACGCCTTGTCCGCCCGGTCCGTGAGCGGCAATGAAGACGGATGTCCGCTCCCACACGCGCGAAAGCGCTCGCCGGCCTGTGCGCCGGCCTGGTCCTGATCCTCTCCGCCGGCGCGGCCTCGTGCGCGCCGGCCGGCGGCTTCGGCCTGCTGCGAGAGCTGGCGCGGCGCCCGTTCGTGACGCTCGACGCGAAAGGCGCGCCGGTCCCCTTGGCGTTCACCCCGGTGGGAGACGACCGCATCGAGATCTGGATCGCCGGCCAGCTCGCCGAGATCTACAGCCTGGAGGACCAGGGGGCCGGCCGACGGCTCAATCCCGCCGCGCCCGACCTTGGCGATCCCGCGACCTACGACGAGGCCGGTTGGACGGTCGCCTCCCCGGGCGGCGTGGTTCGGTTCGAGCTGGCGCCCGACGGCGCCGTGATCGGTCGGCGTGGCGACGATGCAGAGCCGGCGCTGCGCAAGCGGTTCCATCTCGCATTTCCGCCGACCGCCCCGGACCTGACGGACCGGCTACGGCAGGAGCGCCTGGAGATCATTGATGAGGCCATGCGCGTCGACGGTCATCACGCCCATCCACACCACTGACGCTCAATAGCCGAGCGCCCGGTCCACGAGGCCGATCGGGACCTCGCCCGCCTGCAACCGACGGACGTTCTCGGCCACGACCTCCGCGGCGGTCTCGGGATAGGTGAAGGCGGCCGCGTGCGGGACGACGGTGATGTCCGCCCGGCTCCAGAAAGGATGGCCCTGCGGCAGCGGCTCCTGCCGGAAGACGTCGAGCGTGGCCGCGGCGATGCGGCCGGCGTCGAGCGCCGCCAGCAGGTCGGCCTCGACCAGTTGCAACCCCCGGCCGACCTGGATCAGGCACGCCCCCTGCGGTAGCGCCGCAAACAGCTTGGCATCCAGAATGTCCCGGGTCTCGGCCGTGAGCGGCAGGAGGCAGACGAGAATCTCACACCCTTCCAGGAACCGCGGGAGCTCATCGCGCCCGGCGAAGGTCGCCACGCCCTCGACGGCCTTGGCGCTCCGGCTCCAGCCCCGGGTCCTGAATCCCACCTCCGCTAGGGTGCGGGCGCAATGCGCGCCGAGTTCCCCCAGGCCCATCACTCCTACGGTCCGCCCGTTCGGCCGGGGCGGCCGGATCGGCGTCCAGACCTGCGCCTCCTGCTGGCGCAGGTAGAGGTGCATGCCCCGGTGGTAGTGGAGCACGCGCATCAGCACGAAGTCGCTCATGTCCCGAGCCAGGCCGGGGTCGGTCATTCGCACGAGCGGAACGTGCGCCGGCGCCCCGGACGCCAGCAGATGCTCGACGCCGGCGCCCAGCGAAAAGATCGCCCGCAGGCGGGGGAACCGGTTCCAGAAGCCAGGCGGGGTCGCCCAGGCCAGGCCGAAGTCGACGGTCTCGGGCGGGCCCTCGGGCGAGAGGCGGACCTCCAGCTCCGGCGCGGCGCGCTGGAGGGCCACGAGCCAGGGCTCCGCCGGAACATCGTGGCAGGCGAACAGCAGCACGGGATTGGGCAAACGAGCGCTCCGTCTGGGGTGGGCGGCACGCTTCCCGCGATTCGTAAGGAGCGGCGACCGTCAGGCCGGGGTCTTCGCGGCTTCTCGTTCGAGCCAGCGGCGGAACGCGATCACCGCCGGCGTCCGCCAGCGGTCGCGTCGGGTGCGGAAGACGTAGGCGCCCAGCCGGACGTCAGCGGCGCCCTCGACCAGCGGCACGATGCGGAGATTGCCCGCCGCCAGGTCCTCCCCGGCGAGGAACGGGTTCGTCAGGGCGATCCCCTGCCCTCGGCGCGCCGCATCGATCGTCAGGTGCGCGTGCCAAAGGCGAGGGCCGGGAAGGCGGTCGGGAACCTCCACCCCGTTGCCCGCGAGCCAGGCCCGCCACTCGCCGTCTCCCTCCTCGTGGAGCAACGGCCCGTCCAGGAACCGCTGCGGCGACACCGGCGGGCCGAGGCTGGCGACCAGGTCGGGGCTGCCCACGGGGATCACCGGGGGCCTTGCGATCTCCATCGTCTCGACATCGGCCGGCTGCGGCGGATCGTAGTCGTGCACGTACCGGATGTCGGCGTCGGCCTCATGCCGTGCGAGGTCCGGCGCGTGGTCGGTGGGTCGGATTTCGAGGTCGAAGTCCGGGTGCGAGGCGGAGAAGTCCGCTAGCCGAGCGTTCAGCCAGCGGTACGCGAAGCCGGGGACGCACCAGACGAGGAGCCGGCGCTCGTGGCCGCGCCGGGTCAGTTCGGCGCTCGCGCTGACGATCTCCTCCAGAGCCGCGGCGATGCGCTGATGGAAGCGCTGCCCCTCGGGGGTGAGCCGCCCGCCCTGCGGCCGGTCGATAAGCGGGACGCCGGCCCAGTCCTCCAGGAAGCGGATGTGGCGGCTGACCGCTGCGTGGTCGACGCCGAGTTCCTGCGCCGCCCGGCGGATCCCGCCCAGCGCGCCCACGGCTTCAAACGCCCGCAGCGCAGCGAACGGCGGCATGGCCCGCGCGCCCAGGGTGCGCAGGCTCGAGGTCCCAGCTCTCTGCTTCTCGCGCGGCATGCCGGCTCTGTCCTACGCGGCGGCCCCGTCGGCCCCTCTGCCAGAGGCACATTCGCGTGCGGGCCGTCAAGGCGCGGCGGCCGCCCGGCCTGAGCCTAGTGGATCCCACTTCGCCCTACCGGGCGGCGGACGTCGCATTCTCCAGGGCCAGGCGCAGGCGTGCGACCGCGGCCGGGACGTCGGTGAGCTTGTCCAGACCGAACAGGCCCAGGCGGAACGTGCGGAAATCAGGCCCCTCGCCGACCATCAGCGGCACCCCCGCAGCCACCTGCACGCCTTCCGCGGCGAAGCGCCGGCCGGTCTGGATCTCGGGATCGTCCGTGTAGGCCACGACGACGCCGGGGGCGCCGAACCCCTCGGCGGCGACCGATGCGATCTGCCGTTCCGCCAGCAACGCCCGGACCTGCCGACCCAGCTCCCACTGGGCGGCGCGCAGCGGCTCGAAGCCGATGGCCTTGGCCTCCAGCATCGCGTCGCGCAGCGTCCGCAGCGCGTCGGTCGGCATGGTGGCGTGATAGGCGTGGCCGCCGTTCAGATAGGCCTCGGTGATCGTCAGCCACTTGCCGAGATCGATGGCGAAGCTGGTGGACTTCGCGGCCCGGCAGGCCTCCAGCGCCGCCGCGCGCATCATCACCAGCCCGGCCGACGGCGGCGCCGACCAGCCCTTCTGCGGCGCCGACACCAGGACGTCGACGCCCAGGGCCGCCATGTCGACCCAGACGCAGCCCGAGGCGACGCCATCCAGCACGAAGAGACCGCCGACCGCATGGGTCGCCTCGGCGACCGCCTTCACGTAGTCGTCGGGCAGGATGATCCCCGACGCGGTCTCCACGTGCGGCGCGAACACCACCTGCGGCTTCTGCTGGCGGATGGTCGCGGTCACCTCGTCGATGGGCGGCGGCGCGTAGGACGCGGTCGCGCCCTCCCCCTGGCGGCGCGCTTTGAGGACGATTTCCTCAGCGGGAATCGCGCCGGCCTCGAAAATCTGGCTCCAGCGATAGGAAAAGAGGCCGTTGCGCACCACGAGCACCTTGCGGCCGATCGCGAACTGTCGCGCCACGGCTTCCATGGCGTAGGTGCCGCCGCCGGGGACGATCACGGCGCGGTCGGCCTTGTGGACCTCACAAAGGATAGCGTGGATGTCGCGCATCACCCCCTGGAACGCCGCGCTCATGTGGTTGAGCGAGCGGTCGGTGAACACGACCGAGAATTCCAGCAGCCCCTCGGGGTCGATGTCGCGGCGCAGGCCAGGCATGGGGCATCTCCGAAACTGAAATCCGGTCGCGCTCCGGACGGGGCCCGGCTGAGCAGGAAAGCGCCCGCCCTGCAAGCTCCCGCGGCGGCTCGGCGGGCCGAGCGCCCCCTCTCCCGACAGCGCCCGACGCCCACGAGCCGTGGCTCGCGCAGGAGGAGCAGCCGTCGGCCGGAGCAGGGTCGCCGCCGCGCCCCGGGGCTCAGGTCGGGCCCCTAGCGCGGGGCCATGCGGATCGCCCCGTCCAAGCGCACCGTCTCGCCGTTCAGGTAGCCGTTGCGGATCATGGTCAGCGCCAGGTCCGCGTATTCCTCGGCCGTGCCCAGGCGGCGGGGGAACGGCACCGACCGGGCAAGGCCCTCGTAGACCTGGGGCGCGCGGGTCTTCAGGCCGCCCAGCAGCGGCGTGTCCATGATCCCCGGCAGGATGGTGTTCACCCGGATCCCCTCCGAGGACAGGTCGCGGGCCAGGACGATGGTCATGCCCTTGATGGCCGCCTTCGCGGCGGCGTAGGCGACCTGGCCGATCTGGCCCTCCTCGGCGGCCACCGAGCCCGTGTTGACGATCGCGCCCCGCTCGCCCTCGGGGGTGGGCTCGAGGGCGGCCATGCCGGCGGCGCTCTTCACGGTGCAGCGGAAGGTGCCGACCGTGTTCAGCCCCAGCACCCATTGGAAGTCGTCGGTCTTGTAGGGGACGATCTCGCCCGTCTGCTTGTCCCGGGCGATGGTCTTGCCGCCCCGGCCGCCGCCGGCGCAGTTGACCAGGACGCGCTCCTGGCCGTGGGCCGCCCGCGCCTTGGCGAAGCCGGCGTCCACCGAGGCCTCGTCCATGACGTCCACCTCGCAGAACAGCGCGCCGAGCTCGGCCGCCGTCTGCTCGCCGAGCTCCTTGTTCTTGTCGAACAGGGCGACCCTGGCCCCGAGGTCACGCAGGGCCGCGGCGGTCGCCCGCCCCAGGCCCGACGCCCCGCCCGTCACGACGGCCGCAACGCTGGAATCGATCTTCATCCCATATGCCTCCCGATAGGATTTTCAGCCCGCATAGCAGCGGAAGCGCCTGACGTTGGGCGAGGCTCGTCTGTGAACGCCTTGCCGCGGTTCCCTCGCCCGTCAGGATCGCGCGTCACGCCCGCTCGAAGACGGCCGCGATTCCCTGGCCGCCGCCGATGCACATGGTCTCCAGGCCGTAACGGCCGTCGCGGCGCTTCAGCTCGCGCAGCAGGTTGGCCAGGATGCGGCCGCCAGTGGCGCCGATGGGGTGGCCCAGCGAGATGCCCGAGCCGTTGACGTTCAGCCGGTCGCGCCAGTCCCCATTTTCTGGCCAGCCCCAGCCCTTCAGCACCGCCAGGACCTGCGGCGCGAAGGCCTCGTTCAGCTCCACGAGGTCGATGTCGTCCCAGGACAGCCCGGTGCGGGCGAACAGCCGCTCCACCGCCGGCACCGGGCCGATGCCCATGCGCGCCGGGTCGCAGCCGGCGGCCGCCCAGCCGGTGAACCAGCCCATCGGCTCCAGCCCCAGCTCGGCCAGCTTGTCCTCGGCCACCACTAGGCAGGCGGCGCCGGCGTCGTTCTGCTGGCTGGCGTTGCCGGCCGTGACCACCCCGCCCTTCTCGATGGCCGGCAGCTTCGACAGGCTCTCCATGGTCACGTCGCCGCGCACGCCCTCGTCGCGATCGAACAGGATCGGATCGCCCTTGCGCTGGGGCACCGAGACCGGCACCAGCTCGTCGTCGAACTTTCCGGCGGCCCAGGCCTCGGCCGCCCGGGTGTGGCTCATCAGGGCGTACTCGTCGCAGGCCTCGCGGCTGATGCCGTAGTCCTTGGCCAGGTTCTCGGCGGTTTCGATCATCCCGGTGATCACCCCGAAGCGGGAGATCGGCTGCGACATCACCCGGCCGCGGGCCAGGCGGTCGTGCATGGTCGTCGACCCCGCGCGCGCGCCCTTGCGCATGTCGAGGGTGTAGTACTCGGCGTTGCTCATGCTCTCGCAGCCGCCGGCGATGACCACGTCGGCCGCGCCCGTCTGGATCATCATGGCGGCGTCCACCACCGCCTGGAGGCCCGAGCCGCAGCGGCGGTCGAGCTGGTAGCCCGGCACCTTGATCGGCAGGTCGGCGGCCAGGGCCGACCAACGGGCGATGCAGGGCGCCTCGCCGTTGGCGTAGCCCTGGGCGAAGATCACGTCGTCGATCCGCTCCGGATCCACCCCGGTGCGGTCCACGAGGGCTCGGATCACCACCGCCCCGAGGTCGCCGGCGGTCACGCCCGACAGGGCGCCGAGATACTTGCCCACGGCGGTGCGGATCGGGCTGACGATGGCGGCGCGGCGGAGGCTCTGGGCCATGGGGGTGGTCTCCTGCTGAGGCGTGGATGGTCCGGCGCGGCGCTCAGGGCGCGCGCCGGCGAAGGGATGTCGGGGTGTTCCTGCAGCGCAGGGGCGCCCGGGCGCAAGCCCCACAGGGGCTCGCCCGGCGGGAGGTCGCGCTTTCCGGGGTTTCCAGCATCGCGGGCGATCCTATTGGGTGGCCGCTGCGTCAACCAACTATAGCTTGGCGATCGATCGGGGCCGCGAGCTGTGGCCGATGGCAGTAGGGAGAAGACGGACGTGGGCGTTCTGAACGGGAAGGTGGTGCTGGTCACGGGCGCCGCGGGCGGCATCGGCAAGGAGTGCGCGCTGCTGGCGGCCAGGGAAGGCGCCAAGGTGGTGGTGAACGACCTGGGCGGCGGCGTCTCGGGCGGCGACCTGGGCGATGCGGGGCCCGCAGAGACGACGGCCCAGGAGATCCGCGCCGCCGGCGGCGAGGCGGTCGCCAATTCCGACAGCGTGGCCGACATGGCCGGCGCCCGGCGCATGTTCGAGCAGGCGATGGATGCATTCGGCGGCCTGCACGCCGTGGTGAACCCCGCCGGCATCCTGCGCGACAAGATGTTCCACAAGATGGACGAGGCCGACTGGGACGCGGTGATCCAGGTGCACCTGCGCGGCGCCTTCAACGTCACCCGCGCCACCGTCGAGCACTTCCGCGACCAGCAGGACGGCTCCTACGTCCACTTCACCTCGACCTCGGGCCTGATCGGCAACATCGGCCAGGCCAACTACGCCGCGGCCAAGCTGGGGGTCATGGGCCTCTCGCGCATCGTGGCCATGGAGGGCGCCGCCAAGAACGTCCGTTCCAACATCATCGCGCCCTTCGCCTGGACGCGGATGATCGCCACCATCCCGGTGAAGGACGAGGCCTCGGCCCAGCGCGTCGAGCGGATGAAGAACTTCATGCGCGCCGACCAGGTGGCCCAGCTCGCGGTCGCCCTCGCCGGGTCCGACGTCAACGGCCAGATCTTCGCTGCCCGCGGCAACGAGGTCGTGCTGTTCAACCAGCCGCGCCCGGTGAAGTCGGTGACCAGGATCGAGGGCTGGACGCCCGAGGCGCTGATCGCCCAGGGCTTCCCGGCCATGTCGGCCAGCTTCACGGACCTCGGCGCCAGCGCCTCGGTCTTCCCCTACGACCCGGTCTGACCCGGGCGGCTCGGTCCCGGCTGATTCGCCGGGACCGGCCGGAAGTCGAGGTCGTGGAAGTCGTAGCTGAAGTCGGCCACCGGCGAGACGGCCTTCATGGCGATCCGCGCCGGCTTGCCGTCGGCGTCCAGGCTGAAGGTCACGAAGGCGGGCTCGGTGACCCCGTCGCTCCAGCGGGCGACGAAGGTGTCGTAGGCCCAGTGCTCCAGCGGCGCCGTCATCCCGGGCGTCTGCAGGAAATCGATGGAGAGCGCGCCGTCCTGCGCCTTCACGGCGATGGGGCCATACCAGGGATCGGCGTAGGTCCCGGCGTAGCCCTCCGCCGGGAGGAACGGCTTCGAGGCGGCCGGGCGCGCCTGGCGGGCGGCGCGGGCGGCCTTCAGGCCCTCGGCCATCCGCCGGTCCAGGAATTCGGTATAGGCGGCGACCCAGTCGCGCCTCGGCAGCCCCAGGTAGTGGTCGAGGAGCTCGTTGGTGAGGGCGGGGATCATGGCGTTCTCCTCGGAGTTCACCATCATCGCAAAGCCGACGTTCTTCTCGGGGATCAGCACCGCCACGGCGCGGAAGCCCAGCGTGCCGCCGCCGTGGCTGATGACCTTGTGGCCGCGGTAGTCCTTCACGTTCCAACCCAGCGCATAGGTGCTGAACTGCGGGCTGGCCTCGGCCAGGGCGCCTGGGAACGGCGGGGCGTTGATCAGCACCACCGGCTTCCACATCTCCCGCGCCGCGGCGGCCGAGAACACCTGGGCGCCCGAGGCCGCCTTCCCCTCGCCGAGCTGGACCTGCAGCCAGCGGCCCATGTCGTTGGCGCTGGAGGAGACGGCGCCGGCCGGGCCGACGTTCTGGCCCAGCGCCACGCCCTTCTCGTCGAGGGGCTCCTGGGGGCCGAGGCCCCGGATTTCCCCCAGCCTGCCGTGCGGCAGCGCCCGGTTGGCCACGGTCCAGCGGTCGGGATCGTTGGTGACCGAGTCGGCCATGCCCGCCGGCTTCAGCAGCCGGTCGCGGACGTAGGCCTCCCAGGTGCGGCCGGTCTTGGCCTCCACCAGCTGCCCCGCCACGGCGTAGAGGATGTTGTCGTAGGCGTATCCCGACCGGAAGCTCGTCGCCGGCTTCAGGTGGCGGATCCGGCGGACCACCTCGGCGCGGCTGATGGTGCTGGCCGGGACGAACATCAGGTCCCCCTGCCCCAGGCCCAGGCCGCTGCGGTGGGTGAGCAGGTCGCGGACGGTCATCTCCCGCGTGACCCACGGGTCGTACATCCGGAAGTCCGGCAGGTGGTCGATGACCGGATCGTCCCACTTCAGCTTCCCCTCGTCGACGAGAGTGGCGAGCGCGGCGGCCGTGAAGTGCTTCGTCACCGAGCCGATCTGGAACAGGGTGTCGGCGTCCACCGGATCGGGGCGCTGCATGTGCTTGCGCCCGTACCCGTTCGACAGCGTGACCTTGCCGTCCTCGACGATCACCGCGGCGAAGCCGACGGCGTCCAGCTTGCGTCGCACCTCCTCCACGCGCCGGTCGAAGCCGGGCGGCGGGGCCGCGCACGCCAAAGTCGGCGCGAAGAGGACCAGGGCGGCGATCAGGCGGCGCATCGGGGGACCTTTCCCATCAGGCGGCGACGGCGCGCCCGGTCCGGCCGGTGGCGAGGCGCCAGACGCCCCAGGTCATCAGCGGCAGGACGTAGACGGCCAGGAACATCCAGGCGAGCAGGCGGTAGCCCTTGGCGATCAGGGCCACGAGGCCAAAGCGGTCGGCGATGAAGATGGACCCCACCAGCAGCGCGGCGGCGAGCGCCAGCCGCGCAGCGTGCGGGAACGCCGCGCCGGCGCGGGCGCGGCTCCAGACGTGGGCGATCCGCTCGTTGACGGCGTGGACGGCCCCGACGCCCGTCTCCAGCAGGGCGATGAAGATCATGCCCTGGAACACCAGGTGGAAGACCGGAAGCTCCATCCGCCGAAGCAGGAAATCCGACGGCAGGGCCTCGCCGGCGATCTGCGGGTGGTAGGCGGCCATGCAGACGAAGAACAGGGCGGCCGGCAGCATGGCCAGCGGCCCGGCCAGCAGGCCCGCCGCCACCGCGTCGCGCCGGCTGGTCAGGTGGCGCAGCACCGGCAGGATCATCACCGCGGCCACCATGTTGTAGCTGGCGTAGGTGACGCCGCCGGCGATCCATCCGTCCACGGGCGTGGGTCGGGCGAAGGCCTCGGCGATGCGGTCGCCGAACGCGCCCAGGGCCAGCAGCATGAAAAGCCCGTAGACGCCGTAGAGGAACATCGAGGCGTACTTGAACAGCCGCTCGACGGCCGAGGTCCCGAAGGTGACGACGCCGGCGATCGCGCCGGTGAGCGCCAGCGCCCCGACGATGGCCGGCCAGCCGAACACCGCCTCGCCGATGGCGCCGGCGGCGGCGCCGATGACCGCCAGGATGAGGACGGCGAAGAAGACGTAGGCCGCCTCGAAGGCCGGCCAGAACGGACCCAGCAGGTTGCGGAAGAAGGTCCGGTAGTCCTCGCTGCCGGTCGCCTGGGCGAACAGGAAGGTCGCCGCGCAGACCACGCTCCAGATCGCCGTGGCCAGGGTGATAGCCATCAGGCCGCCCTGGGGCCCGCTGGGCAGGAAGAACTCGGCGAGCTCGCGGCCCGTCGCATACCCGCCGCCGATCACCACCGCCTTGAAGGCGAGGCCAGGCAGCAGGAAGCGCTGGAACCAGGAGGGCCGACCGGTCACGCCAGACAGGCCTCCACCAGCCGCTCGAACGCCGGCCCGCCGCGCATCGGGTCCGCGACCGGCAGGCCCAGGGCGCGGGAGGCCCGCGCCATCACCTCGTCGGCCTCGGCCCCGCTCATGGCGGCGGTGTTGAAGCTGACGCCGGCGCAGCGGATCTCCGGATTCGTCATGCGCCCGAGCGAGAGGTTCAGCTCGATCGCTTCCGACAGTCCGGGCGTCGGGAAGTCCGGATAGCCCAGCAGGCGTTCACGCCCCGGCTCGTGGCACAGCACGATCACGTCGGGCTGGCTGCCGTGCAGCAGGCCCAGCGACACCGCCGCGTACGCAGGATGGAACAGCGAGCCCTGGCCCTCGATCACATCCCAGTGGCCGGGCGCGGCGTCTGGGCTGAGCAGTTCGGCGGCGCCGGCCTCGAAGTCCGAGACCACCGCGTCCATGGGGATGCCGCCGCCGGCGATCATGATCCCCGTCTGGCCGGTGGCGCGGAAGTCCGCGTCGAGTCCCCGCTCCCGGAAGGCGCGGGCGATGGCCAGGGCGGTGTACTTCTTGCCCAGGGCGCAGTCGGTGCCGACGGTCAGGAGACGCTTGCCGCTCCGCCGGCGGCCGGTGGCGATGGGGATGCCCGGCGGCGGCCGGCGCACGTCGATCAGGCGCCGGCCCAGCCGGTCGGCGACCGCCTTGATCTCGCGAACGTCCTCGAGCCGGCCGTGCATGCCGGCGATAAGGTCGAGGCCCGCCTCCAGGGCGGCCACCAGGCTCGGGATCCAGCCCGGCTTGATCACCCCGCCGGGGTTGGCGACGCCGATAACCATGGCCCGGGCGCCGCGGGCCTGGGCCTCGCTGGGGGACATCCGCGGCAGGCCGGTGGTGACCGCGTCGTCCGAGCAGGCGAGTTCGCCCACGCAGCGGTCGGCCGCCCAGTCCCGCAGGCCGAAGGCGGTCTTGGCGTAGCCGGGTTCGGTCACGTCCCCCACGAACAGGAGGTACGGCTGCGGGAGGCGGATCTCGGGACGCTCCAGGCGCGCGGCGGCGAGGCTCATGCGGGAACTCGCGCGACGGGGAGGATGGGCGAACGCATACGCTTTCCTTGTACACGGGGTCCCGCGCGCCGCCTTGCGGGCCGCGGCGCGCGGGCGGGGCCGCCAACGCGACTAGAACTCGGCGGTCACCGCTACCCCGATCGACCGCGGACGGATCACGCCCGCGGCGATGGCGCCGTTGGGATAGATGTCGAAGCCGTTGGCCGTCACCGCACTGGTCGACACCACTCCGTAGGAGTCGCCCAGGTTCTTGGCGTAGGCCTCGATGACGAAGCGCCCCAGGTCCACGCCGGCCCGAAGGTCGACCACCTGGTAGTCCTCGGCCTCGCGCTGGCGTCCATTGGCGGCCCGGAAGTCGGCGTCGAAAGCCGCCGACTGCGAGGAGACGTGCCGCACCGAGCCGCCGACGAAGGCTTCCATGGTGTCGCTCACCTGCCAGCGGTAGTCGGCGTTGAAGCTGAGCGTGAGCTTGGGGCTGAACGGCAGGCGGTCGCCGGCCATCCCGCCGACCAGCGGGCCGGCGTCGTCCTTGAGCTTGGCGTTGGTGTAGGCGCCGTTCAGCGACAGGAAGAGGCCGTCCTTCGGCTGGTAGGCGGCGTTGAACTCCACCCCCTCGCTCTTGGCCTTTCCGCCATTGATGTTGACCCCGAAGCCGTTCACCGCCGCCAGCAGCTGGATGTCCTTCCAGTCGATGTGGAACAGGGCCACGTCGATGCTGCCCCGCCGGTCGGCGGTCTCGGCCTTGAAGCCGACCTCGTAGCTGAGGGCGGAGTCGGAGTCGTAGGACCTCGGCACCTCGGGCGGCGCGCTGGGCGGGACGACGTTGGGGCCGCCGGGCCGGAAGCCCTTGGCCACGCGGGCGTAGACCGAGGCGGTTTCGGTCAGCTCGAACCGCGGGGCGATGGAATAGGTGAACACCTCCTCCGAGGAGTCCTGCGAGAAGCTCTGCGGCCCGCCCGCCAGGGCCCCGTCCGAGGTCTGCTCGGCGCTCTGCTCGTTGCGGCTGTAGCGGCCGCCGAGATCGAGGTGGAAGCGGTCGGTCAGGTGGAGCGTCGCGTTGGCGAAGCCGGCGATCTCCTCGTACTTCGACGGCAGCAGGGTCGTGCCCAGCACCGGCAGACCGCCGATCTCGGTGAGGGTCCCGGGCTGCACCGCGACGAGGCGCTGGCGGATCAGCCCGTCCTCGTTGTTGTAGTAGAGGCCCGCCAGCCACTCGAGCCGTCCGCCCTCCTTCGAGGACAGCCGCACCTCCTGGGTGAACTTCTCGTTGTTGGTGTTCTGGTTCAGCAGGAATTCGTTCGGCACGCCGAACACCGCCTCGATCAGGCCGCTCAGGTTGAACGTGTAGTCGTCGCGCAGCTTCTGCTTCTGGGTGCTGTAGCTGGTCGAGCTGGTGAGGGTGGCGAAGCCCAGGTCCGCCTCGCCGGTGGCGTTGTAGACCCGATAGCGCAGGTCCGAGAACGTGGGCACGAACTGCGAAAGCGACAGCCGGCCGTAGAGCGGCTCCAGGGTGGTCGGATCGGCCTCCACCGTGCTTGCCGAATCGGCCTCGATGTTCTGCGCGAGCGCGGTCAGCCGCAGGGAAAGCCGGTCGCTCGGACGGAACAGCAGCGAGGCCCGGCCGCCGTAGCTGCGGGAATCGTCGATGTCCTTGGCGATGTCGGAACCGCCCGTGCCGATGGAGTCGATGAAGCCTGCGCTCTCGCGGTACGTGCCGGTGGCGCGGAACGCCAGGGTTTCGCCCAGCGGGATGTTCACGACGCCGGCCGCGCCGTAGGACTCGCCGCCGCCCTTTACCGTCTCCAGGTTGGCCCGCGCCCGGACCACATGGCGGTCGAACTCCGGCTCGTTGGTGACGAACTTCAGGACCCCGCCCAGGGAGCTCGCGCCGTAGAAGGTGCCCTGCGGGCCGCGCAGCACCTCGACGCGGGCGACGTCGAAGGTGTCGAAGTCGCCGGCCAGGACCGCGCCGTTGACCAGGCCGCTGCTCGAGCCGAAGGGCGTCTCGTCCATGTAGACGCCGACCGTGGACGCGATGCCGCCGGTGTTGATCCCGCGGATGATCAGGCGGGCGTTGCCGGGGGTGCTCTGGACCACCTGCAGACCCGGCACGAGCTTTACGTAGTCCGAGAACGTGACGGCCTGCTGGCGCTCGAGCGTCGAGCCCGACACGACCGAGATGGACTGCGGCACCTCAACGAGGGCCTGCTCGCGCTTCTGCGCCGTGACCACGACGGCCTCGACGTCGGTGGGCGCCTCGTCGGCCCGCGCCGCCTCGACGCTCGCCAGGGCCGCGATCGCGGCCGACGCGGCCAGGGCCGCGCGCCGCCCGTAGATTCCCCAAGTCATCTTCACCCCTCTTGTGTCTTTGGTCCGCCCCCGGAAAAATGATCCTTGTTCGGCGAGGATGGTCCTGATTAGAGAATTGTCAACCAGACGAAAGCCTGATGAGGCTGAATCGGCCCGTCAGCGACGGAACGTGCGCTCCAGTCCAGACTTGAGATCCTCGTCCGCGGGCGGCGCACCGGCGTCCTCCGCGCCCCGGGCCCAGGGGGCCAGCGCCAGCAGCACCGCGGCGGCGATCGCAGCCACGCCGCCCATGCCGGCGAAGAAGACCGCCGGATCCAGCCGGCTCCAGAACGCGCCGAGGGCGCCCGCCAGCAGGTTCCCGGCGAAGGCGGCGAGGAACCAGCCCGCCACCGCCGTCGCCGCCATCCCCGCCGGCGCCAGGCGGGCGAAGAGGCCGAGGCCGACCGGCAGGATGTAGAGCTCGCCCGCGGTGAGGACGACGAAGAAGGCCGCGAGCCACAGCCAGCTCGCGCTCGGCCCCGAGGTCCCCGCCACGACGGCCAGCATCAGGAACGCCGCCGCCACGCCCCCCGAGCCGATGGACATCTTCACCAGCGGCGACGGCTCGCGGCCCCAGCGCTCCAGCCTGGCCCAGTGCGCGAGGAACAGCGGCGTGAGGACGAACACCAGCAGCGGGTTCAGCGACTGGAACCAGGTCATGGGGATGACGAAGCCCTCCCCCACCCCGCGGTCGACGCCCTGGTCGGCCCAGAGCGCCAGGGTGTTGCCGGTCTGCTCGTAGGCGCCGCGGAAGACCACGACCGCCAGCCCAACGCCGAGCAGCAGCAGGAACAGCCGCAGGTCGCCGCGCCGCCGCGGACCATCGCCCCTGCACGCGGGTCGCGGCTCCTCGGCAGGCAGGTGGCGTCCGCCGAGGATGTAGATCGTCAGCCCCGCGACCATGCCGATCCCGGCCGCGGCGAAGCCGTAGTGCCAGCCGTAGAGCTCGCCCAGCGTGCCGCAGACCAGCGGGGCCAGGAACCCGCCCAGGTTCACGCCCACGTAGTAGACATTGTAGGCCCGCACCCGCCGCGGATCGTCGGGCGCGTAGAGCCCGCCGATCTGGCTGGGCAGGCTGGGCAGGAAGAAGCCGTTGCCGAGGGCGATGCAGGCGAGCGCCGGATAGAACGCCGGTTCGAAGGCCATCAGGAAGTGGCCGAGCGCCATGATCGAGCCGCCGAGGATCACGGCCTTGCGCCGGCCGAGCCACCGGTCGGCGATCACCCCGCCCAGGATGGGCGTGAAGTAGACGAACGCCGTGTAGAGCCCGTAGACCATCGAGGCCTGGGCCTGGGGCATCAGCAGCTGCTTGGTCATGTAGTAGACCAGCAGCGCCCGCATTCCGTAGAACGAGAACTTCTCCCACATCTCGGTGAGGAAGAGGATCGTCAGGCCCGGCGGCTGGCCGAACCACGCCCTGGCCGGCGGCGCGCCCGAACTCGTCACGGAGCGCTCCCCCACCCGTGCTCCGGATAGGCGATCAGGCCGTCCGCGTAGCTGACCGACGGCAGGCGGTCGCGGGTGATGAAGATCGGCCCGTCGAGGTCCACCACCTCGCAGAGCTGGCCGAGCAGGTAGGCCGGGCCCATGGCCAGGCTGGTGCCCACCATGTTGCCGACCATCACCCCGAGGCCGAGACGCCTGGCCTGCCGCGCCATGGCCAGCCCCTCGGTGAGCCCGCCGCATTTGTCGAGCTTGATGTTCACGACGTCGAAGCGGCCGACCATCTCCTCGAGGTCGGCGAAGCTCAGCACGCTTTCGTCGGCCGCCACGGGGATGGGGCTGCCCAGCCCCTCCATGTCGCTCTCACGGCCCCGGGCGAACGGCTGCTCCAGGAGCTGGACGCGGGTGTCGACCAGCGCCGGCATCAGCCGCTCCAGCGTGTCGGGGACGAAGCCCTGGTTGGCGTCCACGGCCAGCCAGACGTCGGGCCGGGCGGCGCGCACCGCCCGCACCCGCTCGGCGTCGAGCTCGGCCTCGCCGGTGAGTTTCAGCTTCAGCGCCCGGGCCTGGGCGTAGGCGACGGCCTTGCGCGCCATGACATCCGGGTCAGCGGCGCCAACGGTGAAGGTGGTGACCAGGGGCTTCGGCGGATCCAGGCCCGCGAGCGCCCAGGCGGGGCGGCCGGTGAGCTTGGCCTCGAGGTCCCAGAGGGCGGCGTCCACCGCATTGCGTCCGCCGCCCGGCGGCATCGCCCGGCGCAGCGCCTCGCGGTCGATCCCGGCCTCGATCCGCGGCCGCGCCGCCTCGATGGCGGCGAGCATCGCGGGCACGTCGTCCCCCAGGTAGTAGACGCCGGAGGCCTCCCCCTGCCCTTCCGCCGCGCCCTGCCGCAGGCGCACGACGACGACCGGCATCTCGGTGAAGACGTAGCCGGTGATCCTGAACGGCTCGGCGAGGGCGACGGGCTCCTCGGCCACGCTGAGGGCAAGGCGCTGGCGCAGGGCGGTCATGCGACCTCCGGGAATGGCGCGAAAAGGAAGGAGGCGCCCGGCCGGGGCCGGACGCCTCGCATCGGTGGATCAGTAGTTCACGCCCAGGCCCACGAGGTGGAAGGCGATCGCCAGCCACGCGAGGACCACGGTCGAGACGAGGAGCACCGCGCTCCACAACTTGGCGAACCAGCTCCGCTGGCCGCGCCAGACGACCCAGAGGTTCCAGGCCGCGACGAGCACCGCGCCCAGCACCAGGATCGAGCCCAGGATGTGCAGGCCCCAGAGCAAGGGATCGAGGGCGCCGTTCAGCAGGGCGAGGTCGCCGAACATGGCCACCACGGTCCCGCCCCAGGCGATGATCGTCGCCGCCGAGGCCGCGGCCGCGATCCGCACGAAGCGGTAGGCGCGCGCCGCCTGTCCCTGCAGCGGGAAGGCCGCGCCCATGCGCCAGCGGACGATCGCGGCCACGGGCCAGAGGACCACGGTCAGCAGCAGGGCCGCGAGGCTGGCGGCCACGGCGGGCACGAGCCAGGTCGAGGCCTTCAGCGGCGGCTCGGGCATGAAGACCATGAAGGGCGAGTAGTCGTCGACGGACCAGCGGACGACCTTGCCGTCCTCGACCAGCGCGGCCAGCCGGCTCTCGCCGCCCACCTCGACCCAGACGAAGGGCTGAATCTCGCGCCACTTCTTCGGCGCCCCGCTCGCGTCGCGGATCAGCGAGACCGAGATGGTGCCGTCCTTGTTCGGGATGATCTTCACCACGCCCATCAGGTTCGACAGGCTGATCAGGCTGGTCTCGACCCGGCGGGAGTTGATGTACGAGCCGGCGATCATCCGGGCGTGCTCGGCGGCGGTGCTCGCATCGACCTGCCCGTCGTGGCCGGGGCCCGGCAGGTAGCGGTTGCTGAACTCGCGGAAGAGCGCCGAGCGGATGGGGCCGGCGGCGCCGTCCTTGCCCAGGCTGTTCACCGAGACGTAGAGGCCCACCCCGTCGTCCGGGAACAGGTGCAGCTCGGTGTGGAACCACTGGGTGTCGCCGCCGTGCGAGATCACCCGCCGGCCGTTGATGTTCTGTTCGTAGAAGCCCAGGGCCATCCGGTTCAGCGGCAGCTTCATGTCGCGGGTGGTGCTGTGCATCGTCCGCGCCGTCTCGGGGGCGAGGATGCGCACGTCGCCGTAGGCGCCCTCCTGCAGGTGGGCGATCATGAACGCGGCCATGGCCTCGCCCGAGGCCGACATGGCGCCCGCCGGCGCGGCCGGGATCAGCTCGAACGGTTTGGCCTCGCCGCTGGAGGCGCGCTCGTAGCCCTTGGCCATGTAGGGCGTAAGCGCGGCCGGCAGAGGCTGGCGGAAGGTGGCGTAGGTCATGCCGAGCGGGCCGAACAGGTTGCGCTCAACGTAGGTGTCGAAGTCCAGGCCCGAGACGCGCTGGACGACGTAGCCGGCGAGCGCCGTGGCGTAGTTCGAGTAGGCCTGCGTCGAGCCGGCCGGATAGATGCGGGTCGGCGTCCAGGCCTTCACCGTCTGTTCGAGTGTCTGGAGCTTGGCGGGGTCATCGCCGATCAGGCCCTTCACCGCCTCCTCGAAGCCGGCGGTGTGGGTCATCACGTCCCGCATGGTGATCGGCCTGCCGGCGGGGCCCGGCGGCATCTTGAAGTCGAGGTAGGTGTTGATGTCGGCGTCGAGGTCGATCTTGCCGCGCTCCACCTGCTGCATCACCGCGGTCCAGGTGAAGAGCTTGGAGGTCGAGCCGGGGCGGAACAGCGTGCGGGCCGGATCGACCGGCGTCCGCTTCTCGACGTCGGCGTAGCCGTAGCCCTTCTGCAGCAGGATCTGGCCGTCCTTGACGACGACCACCACCGCGCCGGCCACGTCGCCGCTCTCCAGGGCGTAGGGCATGAAGCCGTCGAGCCAGGCCTCGAGGTCCGCGGCGACGAGCGGCCGGGCCTGCTCGGGCCCGGGCAGCGGCGGGGATGCGGCGGCGGCGGGGGTCGGCGCCCGCTTGACCGGCGGCACGATGGTCGGGCTGGCGCCGGCGAAGGCGACCGCGGCGGAGCACATCCAGATCGCGGCGGCGGCCGCGGCTTTGGCGAGAAGGCGCATCAGGGACCCCCTGGACCATCCGGCTCATCCCGAATTGATCCCGATACGGCGATCTTGATCCTGATTAGAGAATTGTCAACACGACCACGGCGCGTCGTCCTTGCGGCGGCCGTCCCAGCGAATATGTTACGTGGCCGCCTGGACCTTCGCAGAATCGGAAAATCCGTGCGCGAGGGAGACGGTCCTGATCAGGATGGCGTCACGCCTTTACGCCCATGCGAGGATCCCGAGCTTGAAGCCGCGCCAACAAACCCTGGGGAGCCTGCTGCGCGGGCTGCGGTCGCGCAACGGCTGGACCCTGAAGGAGATGAGCGAACGGACGGGCATCCCGCTCTCGACGCTCTCGAAGGTCGAGCACGACCGGCTGACGCTGACCTACGACAAGCTGCTGCAGCTGTCGCAGCGGCTGAACCTGCGGATGAGCGAGCTGTTCAGCGAGCCCGAGGCCGCGCCCGAGGCGCCGATCACCGCCCGCCGCTCGATCGGCCGGCTGGACGGGGCGATCCGGGTCAACACGCCCAACTACGACTACTACTACATGTGCCCGGACCTGCGCCGGAAGCGGATGGTCCCCACCGTCACCCGCATCCGCGCCAAGAGCGTCGAGGAGTTCGGCGAGCTCGTACGCCACCCGGGCGAGGAGTACATCTACGTGCTGCAGGGCCCGGTGGAGATCCACACCGAGTTCTACGAGCCGGTGCTGCTGCAGACCGGCGAGTCCATCTACATCGACAGCACCATGGGCCACGCCTACATCGCCCCCGAGGGCACCGACGAGGCGGTCGTGCTGGGCGTGTGCTCCAGCGCCGACGAGGACCTGATGGAATCGCTGATGACCCTGCACGGGGACGAGGCCCCGGCTCCCGCAAAGGCCGCCGCCCGCTGAGGGGCGGCGGGGGCTGCTCAGGCTTCCCTCAGGCTTCCATGTCGATCTTGTGCACCCAGCCGTGCGGGTCGGGCGCCGTGCAGCGCTGGATGCCGGTGAGCTGGTCGCGCAGCCGCGTCGTCACCGGGCCCTCCTGGCCGCCGCCGATCTTGAAGGCGCCGCCCACGTGGCGGATCTCGCCGATGGCCGCCAGCACCGCGGCGGTGCCGCAGGCGAAGGCCTCCTTCAGCCGCCCGCTGGCCGCGTCGGCCTGCCACTCGTCGAACGAGTAGAGCCGCTCCTGGACGTTCAGGCCCTCGTCGCGGGCCAGGGTCAGGATCGCGTCGCGGGTGATGCCGGGCAGGATGGTGCCGCCCAGCGGCGGGGTGACCATGGTCCCGTCGTCGAAGACGAAGAAGACGTTCATGCCGCCCAGCTCCTCGACGTAGCGGTGCTCGGCCGCGTCGAGGAAGACGACCTGGTCGCAGCCGTTGCGGATGGCCTCGGCCTGGGCCACCAGGCTGGCGGCGTAGTTGCCGCCGCACTTGGCCGCCCCGGTGCCGCCGGGCGCGGCGCGGGTGTAGGCGTCGGACACCCAGACGGTGACCGGCTTGGCCCCGCCCTTGAAGTAGGCGCCCACCGGACAGGCGATGACGCAGAAGGTGTATTCGGCCGCCGGCCGGACGCCGAGGAAGGCCTCGGTGGCGATCATGAAGGGCCGCAGATAGAGGCTGCCCTCCCCCGTGGGGATCCAGTCGGCGTCGACGCGGACCAGCGCCTCGATGGCGCCGACGAACAGGTCCTCGGGCAGCTTCGGCATGGCCATGCGGTCGGCCGAGGCGACGAAGCGGCGGGCGTTCTCGCGCGGGCGGAAGAGCACCACGTCGTTGCCGCGGGTGCGGTAGGCCTTCAGGCCCTCGAAGATCTCCTGGGCGTAGTGCAGCACCGCCGCGGCGGGATCGAGCTGGAACGGCTCGCGGGCGCGCACCTGGGCGTCATGCCAGCCTTTCCCCTCTACCCAGCGCACCGTCACCATGTGGTCCGTGAAGATCTTGCCGAAGCCGGGATCTTCCAGGAGGGCCGCCCGCGCGTGCGGCGGGGTCGGCGAGGCATGGGGGCGACGGGTGATGAGAAGCGAGTCTTCCATGACGGCGATTTTCTAATTGGAAAACGCTCGGGAGCACAATGCTCAAGCGCCTGCAGGGGATACGATCCTTGGCAGGCGCGTGTTCCGCCAGGGCCAGACAGCGGAAACTGGACCCCCTAGCAGGGGCCCTCAGGAGGACGTCAGGCGGCGGCGCGGCCGACCCGCTGGTGAGCGTCGCGGACGATGGGATTGGGGGCGAGCGCCGCGGCGGCGGCCATCGCCCGCAGGACGGGCCCGGCGGCGGCGAGCTGCAGCGGCCGGACGGGCAACTGGAGACGGGCCCGCAGATCGGGCGGCACGAGGTCGATGGCCGCCTGCACAACCAGCGGCTGGAGCGCGCGGCCAGCCAGGCCCAGCGGCGAGGTCGTCGCGACGATGTCCAGGAACTCGCCGACGATCGGGTGCGGGACGAGCTTGGGCCGCATGCGGTCGAACCAGGCCTCCACCTCGGCCACGGAGCCCGGCGGCTCGGGCGCGCCGAACGCCCGGCCCAGGCGCCCGCCCTCGGCGTAGTAGCGGTCCTGGTCGGCGAGGCTCATGCGCGGCTCGACGTAGCGGCGGTAGGCGTTCAGGAAGCCCCAGCCGGCGGTCAGGTGGACCCAGGTCATCAGCTCGGGCTCGAGGGCGACATAGGCCTGGCCCTCGGGGGTGACGCCCCCCACCCGCTCGTGCATGCGGGTCACCATCGCCACACGCGCCTCGGCCGCGCGCGTGGGGCCGTAGGTGGTGATCATGGTGGCCTCGCCGGTCCGCTGCATGCGGGCCAGCGGATCGGTGCGGAAGGTCGAGTGCTCCCAGACCCCGGTGCGCACGCGCGGCTCGGCGAGCTCCAGGATGACCGCGGCCACGCCGCCCACCGCCAGGGCGACGGGATTGGCGTGGACCTTCCAGGCCATGGAGTCCGGGCCGAAGAAGCCCGGATCGCCGGCCGGCTCGCGGTAGTTCACGCGGCCGGCGGGCAAGGCGCGCGCCTGGAGGCGCCCGGCGGCCGCGGCGAGGCTCAAGCGGGCAGGCTCCCTTCGGGGAAGTACCTGGTCTCGAGCCGGACCGAGGCCTGCTTCAGGGCCTCGATGGCCTCGTCCACGGCCTCGCGCTGGGCCAGCAGCTCGTCGATGCGCTTCTGGAAGACACGGATGGCGTGGGCGTTCTGGGCGGTCTCGCCGCCCTCCTCGTAGAGGTCGAGGATGTCGCGGATCTCGGCCACCGACAGGCCGACCCGGCGGCCGCGCATGATGAGCGCGAGGCGGGCGCGGTCCTTGTAGGAATAGACCCGCTGCATCTCGCGGCGGGCGGGGAACAGCAGGCCCTGTTCCTCGTAGAACCGCAGCGCCCGGGGCGTGGCCCCGAACTCGTGGCACAGCTGGGTGATGGAATAGGTCCGGTAAGGCGGCCGGCGCAGGTTGAGCGACATCGCATTTCCTCCCTTCAAAGCCCGAGCACGAGCCGGGCGATGATGTCTCTTTGGATCTCGTTGGAGCCGCCGTAGATCGAGGCGGCCCGGTTGTTCAGGTACCTGGCCATTGCGGTCAGACTGTGTTCCGGCCCGATCGCCGGGGCGTTCGAGCCCGGCTCGCGGGCGTGCGGCTGGAAGACGGCGGCGTAGGCGCCGGCCGCGTCCACGGCCAGCTCGTCGATCCGCTGCATCGTCTCGGCGCCCTGCGTCTTGAGCATGGACGAGGCCGGCCCGGGATTTCGCCCCCCGGCCAGGGCCGAGAGCACGATCAGCTCGCTCATCTCGACGGCCTGGACGGCGATCTCGCGCTCGGCCAGGCGGCGGCGGAAATGCGGGTCGGCCGCCAGCTCGCCGGCCATGCCGCGCACCCGCTCGAGGGCGACCTTCAGGCCCGGCGCCGAGCCCCCGCCCCGCTCGAACTCCAGCAGGTACTTGGCCACCGTCCAGCCCTGGTTCTCCTCGCCGAGCCGGCCCGACTTGGGCACGCGGACCTCGTCGAAGAACACCTGGTTGACCTCGTGCTCGCCGGCCAGGGTGATGATCGGGTCGACCTTGAGGCCCGGCGTGGCCATGTCGAGCAGCAGGAAGGTGATGCCCTGCTGCGGCTTGCCCTCGCTGCTGGTGCGCACGAGGCAGAACATGCGGTTGGCGTGGTGGGCGTGGGTCGTCCAGATCTTCGACCCGCTCAGAACGTAATGATCCCCGTCGCTTACGGCGCGAAGCTGCAGCGAGGCGAGATCCGAGCCCGAGCCCGGCTCGGAATAGCCCTGGCACCAGTAGTCCTCGCCCGAGAGGATCCGCGGGAGGTAGTGCGCCTTCTGCTCGGGCGTGCCGTAGCGCATGATGCAGGGGCCCACCATGCGAAGGCCCATGGGCGCGAGGCTGGGGGCGCTGGCCGCCGCGCACTCGGCGGCGAAGATGTGCCGCTGCATCTCGGTCCAGCCGGGACCGCCGTATTCCTCCGGCCAGCTGGGGGCGACCCAGCCGCGCGCGTGCAGGATCTTCTGCCAGGCGAGCGAGTGGCGCGGCTCGACGAACACGCTCGTCTGCCGCGCCCCCGCCTCGCGAAGCTCGGGCGTGAGCTCCGCGGCGAGAAAGGCCCGGACCTCGTCTCGGAAGGCGAGATCCTCCGGGGTGAGGTCCAGGTCCATCGGCTTAGTTGAACTTCACCCGCAGCGTCGCCCCGACGGTCCGCGGCGAACCGAGGAAGGCGGCGAAGGTGCCCGACTGCAGCGGCTGGTCGACCACCACCTGGTAGTAGTTCACGTCGGTCAGGTTCTGGGCCCAGGCCTCCAGCATCCAGCGTTCGTCCTCGGGGCCGATGCCGATACGGCCGTTCCAGATGGTCATCGGCCGCTGGCGCTTCAGCGGGTCGAGGTTCGAGCCGGTGTTGTAGGACGAGGTGTAGCGGCCCGAGAGGCTGGCCCGCAGCTTGAAGTCCTGGCCGAGCGGCTTCTCGTAGGCCGCCGACCACGAGGCCGACCACAGCGGGGCGTAGGACACCCGCGAGGTCGGCAGGCGCGGCCCGATCCCCGGGCCCGGGACGAAGTCGCCGAACTGGGTCACCGCGTAGGTGACGCCGCCGGTCAGCGTCAGCCCCTCGAACGGCGTGCGGTAGACGAGGTCGAGGTCGACGCCCTTGGAGGTCACCTTCGGCACCGAGGCGACCACGAAGCTGATGCCGGTGTAGGTGTTGAGCTGGAAGTGCTTGAACGTCTGGTCGAAGGCCGCCGCGTTGAGCATCAGGCTGTTGCCGGCCAGGTTGCTCTTGAAGCCCGCCTCGTAGCTCTCGACCGTCTCGGCCGGGAAGCTGGTGTCGGTGTTGATCTGGCCCGGCGCGAAGCGGGCGCGGTCCAGGTTGAAGCCGCCGCTCTTGTGGCTGCTGGCGTACGAGACGTAGGTCATCAGCTCGGGGCTGAGCCGGTAGCTGACCTTCACCGTGCCGCCGAGGCGGTCCTCGGTGCGCTTCTGGCGGGTGTCGACGTTGTTGAACGCCGGATCGCCCGTGGGCGCGCAGATGGCGGCGCGGGCGGCCGCCGGGATCGGCCGGGCGATAGCCGCGGCGCAGGCGTTCCCCGGCGCGGTGTTACGGTACTGCGAGAAGACCTTCTTGGTGTCGTCGGTGTAGCGCAGGCCGAACGTCACCTCGAGCGCGTCGGTGACGTGCCAGGTGTTGTTGGTGAAGATCGCCCAGCCGGTGTTGCTGTGGTCGTAGGTGTCGTACGAGCCCTGGCCCGGGATGAAGTTCGTGCCGAACGGCAGGCCCGTCAGGGACGAGACCGCGGTCGGGCTGGCGCCGCCCGACAGCAGCAGGCCGAAGTAGGTCTCGTAGTCGAGGCCGAAGGCGGTGAAGGCGCTCGAGTCGAGCTGCTCGTCCGAGTAGTAGCCGCCGATCATCCAGTCGAGCGGCCCGGACCGGCCGGCGACCCGCAGTTCCTGGGAGAAGGTCTCGAACTTGGAGAACGTGCGCCCGTCGTCGGGCCGGTACCAGATGTCGGCCGACGAGAAGTCGATGTCGTTGGCCTGGAAGTTCTCCCAGTCGCGCCAGGCGGTGATCGAGGTGACCGTGACCTCGTCCGACATGTCCCAGTCGATCTGCAGCGAGACGCCCATGTCCTCGATGTCCTGATTGGACTCGCGGTTGGCGTAGGCGATCCGCCGGAAGGGATCGGCCGGGCGCATCAGGCCCTCGTCGGTCGCCAGCGCATCGACGATCGGCGCGGTCGGCCCCGGGACCGTGATGGTGTTCAGGCAGCAGTGCTCCTCGCGCTTGGTGTAGTCGGCGAGGAAGCGCAGCGAGAGCGCGTCGGTGGGCAGCCACAGGAGCTGGCCGCGGACGGTCGAGACGTCCTGGTCGTCGTTGTCCTTCTGGGTCGAGGGCCCCTCGCCGTTGCGCACGTCGTAGAAACCGTCGCGGACCCGGCGGGCGGCGAAGATGCGGCCGGCCAGGGTGTCGGTGATCGGGCCGGTGACCGAGGCCGAGGCCGCCAGGTGGTCGTAGTTGCCGGCGACGAATTCGGCGTCGGCGCCAAAATCGAACTCGGGAGCCTTGGTGATGACGTTGATGACGCCGGCCGAGGTGTTCTTGCCGAACACGGTGCCCTGCGGCCCCTTCAGCACCTCGATGCGCTCAAGCTCGCCCAGGTCGCCGAACGCGACGCCGGAGCGGGCGCGGTAGACGCCGTCGATCACGGTGCCGACCGAGGATTCCAGGCCGGGGTTGTCGCCGATGGTGCCGACGCCGCGGATGCGGATGGAGGTCTGGGCGCCGCCCGTAGACGAGGTGACGGACAGGCCGGGCGTCAGGACCTGCAGGTCCTTCACGTCGCGGACGCCCGCGTCCTGCAGCTGCTGGCCGGACACCACGTTGACCACGATCGGCACGTCCTGGAGGTTCTGCTCCCGCTTCTGCGCCGTGACGATGATGGCTTCGACGGTGGCGCCGCCGGTTTCCTGCGCCAGGGCCGGCCCGGCGCACGCAAGCGCCGCGATGACGGCGGTCGACGCCGCCCACTTCAGTTCGGTCATTATCCCTCCCGCGCCGCTCTTCAGGCGGCTAGTTTCGGCCCGGCTGGAGCCGGGTCCGTCGACGGAGCTTGCGGAGGGCGGCGCGAGCGAACAAGCTATCGAAAGTGATAGGGTCAGGGCTCGCCCCCATGTTCGCCCCCACGGGCTCCTCCGTCCGGCTTGAAGAAGCGGCCGCCCTCGCGCGCGAGGTGGCCGCGCTGGGCGCCCGGATCGGCCTGCCCTATGTGGCCGCCACCGACGACATCGGCAGCCCCCGCCCCATGCGCGGCCCCGACGGACGGCCGCTCGCCGAGACCGCCTTCCGCTGGCTGGATCCCGACCTGCGCTACTGGGAGGACCGCGGGTTCGCCCTGCGGGCGGCGTTCATCCGCGCCTCGCGGGTGTGCGCCGAGCCCTTCTACTTCCAGGGCGGCCGGCTGCGGTCGTGGCGCACCAACCCCGCCCTGGACGCCATCGCCGCCGAGGGCATCGAGACCTTCGGCGTCGGCGCGGCGATCGTCGCGCCCGCCTACCTGCCCGGCGGGTCGATCGGGGCGGTCACCTGGGCCTCGCCGGACGCGGACGTGGACACAGGCTCGGTGTTCGCCGCCCGCGCGGCCGAGCTGCACGCCCTGGCCCTGCGGTTCGTGGCCACCTACGCCGAGGCGACCGGGGCGCTCGTGGGCACGTCCCCGGCGCACCTGACGCGGCGCGAGATCCAGGTGCTGAAATGGGCCGCGGCGGGCAAGACCGACGCCGAGATCGGCCGCATCGTCTCGATCTCCACCCCGACGGTGCGCTTCCACATCACCAACGCCTCGCGCAAGCTGGGCGTCGCCGGGCGGGCGCAGGCGGTGCACCGCGCCGCCACGCTCGGCTACCTCGGCGCCGGGGACCCGCCGCAAGGACGCGCCTGACTCGCACGCCGCGACGGCCTTTTGACAGACCTGCGTTTTGCCATCCGTGGCCGGATTAAGGCGGCGGCGGGCGGAACCGCGTCGTTCGCGTGGCGGCGGGGCCACACCCCGTCCCTACCCTCGGTTTTTGACGCCGGCGCCGTTGCCGCTCCGAGCGGGCGGCCTCTACCCCAGGACCCGAGCGTGCGCCCGCGACTCCCCCCGCGGGGCATGGCTCGGGGAGACCAAGACCAAATGCGTACAAAACACCTGCTCCGCAGCTCGGCCCTCGTCGGCGTGATGGCTGCGGCCTTCGCCACGAGCGTCCAGGCGCAAGAAGAAACCGGCGGCCGCGAGATCGAGGAGATCGTCGTCACCGCCCAGAAGCGCGAACAGAGCCTGCAGGACGTGCCGATCGTCGTGACCTCGGTCAGCGGCGAGCTGCTGCGCGACGCCGGCGTCCGCGACATCCGCGAACTGACCGTGCTGACGCCGGGCCTGACCGTCACCTCCACCTCGAACGAGACCATCGTGACCGCCCGCGTCCGCGGCGTCGGCACCGTGGGCGACAACCCGGGCCTGGAGAGCTCGGTCGGCGTGGTGATCGACGGCGTCTACCGCCCCCGCAACGGCGTCTCGTTCGGCGACCTGGGCGAAGTCACCCGCATCGAGGTGCTGAAGGGCCCGCAGGGCACCCTGTTCGGCAAGAACACCTCGGCCGGCGTCATCAACATCATCACCGCCGGTCCCACCGAGGACGTGCAGGCGCAGTCTGAAGTCACCGTCGGCGACTACGAGCAATTCGGCTTCAGCGGCTCGCTGAGCGGCCCGATCACCGAAGGCGTCACCGGCCGGATCTTCGCCGCCGCCCGCCAGCGCAACGGCTACCAGGACATCATCACCGGTCCCGGTCCGCGCGGCCAGCACGACGACAACAACCAGAACTTCTACACCGTCCGCGGCCAGCTCCAGTTCGAGCCGACCGACGACATCACCTTCCGCCTGATCGGCGACTACACCAAGCGGAACGAGGACTGCTGCGTCGGCACCCAGCTGTTCGTCGGCCAGGGCCTGGCGGGCCAGCCCGGCCGCGGCCAGATGATCGACGCGGTGCGCCCCGGCTCGCTGGACCTGACCAGCACGCCGTTCGACCGCCTGGGCTACGCCAACCGCCCGACCGACCAGCGCGTCGAGGACCGCGGCGTCTCCGGCGAGCTGACCTGGCGCCTGGCGCCCGGCATGAGCCTGACGTCGATCACCGCCTGGCGGAAGTGGAACGCCGAGACCGGCCAGGACAGCGACTTCACCGCCGCCGACCTCGTCTACCGGCCGAACGACGGCTCGAACAACGTCCAGTTCAAGCAGTTCTCGCAGGAGCTCCGCCTGGCGGGCGATGCGATGGACGGGCGCCTGAACTGGCTCGTCGGCGGCTTCTACGCCGAGGAGGACCTCGATACCCGCTCGGTGCTGAGCTACGGCACGGACTACTACGCCTACTACGCCGGCCGCGTGCTCGGCGGCGCCCCGGCCCTCATCGGCCTGGTCCCCGGCACGGTGTTCCAGCCGGGCGCGGGGTCTGACGACCGCTACGCCCAGGACGGCAAGAGCTGGGCGCTGTTCACCAACAACTCGTTCGCCATCACCGATGCGCTCGAGCTGACCGTGGGCCTGCGCTACACTAAGGACAAGAAGACCCTGGTGACCGACTACTCCACGACGGGCTCGTCGTGCGACCAGGGCGAAGCCGCCTTCCCGATCCTCGTCGGGGCGGTGGGCGCGGCGACCGCCACGCGGATCGCCGGCGGCCTGTGCCTGAACTCGCAGAACAACGACTTCGACGAGCTGGGCCTGCTGACCCAGAAGCGCACGGAAGAGGAAGTCACCGGCACGGCCAAGCTGGCCTACCGCTGGAACGACGACATCATGACGTATGCGTCGTACTCGCGCGGCTACAAGGCGGGCGGCTTCAACCTCGACCGCGAGCAGCTGATCACGCTGACGCCGGCCGGCACGCCGAACTTCACGGCCGACCCCGACACGAGCTTCGGCGGCGAGTTCGTCGACAGCTACGAGCTGGGCGCCAAGACGTCCTGGCTCGACAACTCGCTGCTGCTGAACGCGGCGGTGTTCTACCAGAAGTTCGAGGACTTCCAGCTGAACACCTTCGTGGGCACGGCCTTCGTCGTCGAGACGCTGCCGAAGGTGACCTCGCGCGGCGTGGACGTGGACTTCATCTACCTGCCGCCGATCGACGGCCTGACCTTCCAGGGCGGCGTGACCTACGCGGAGACCGAGATCGGCGACTTCACCGCCGCCGACCTGATCAACCCGACCCGGTTCACCAGCCTGCGCCGCCTGCCCGGCGCGCAGCTGTCGTTCGCCCCGCGCTGGTCGGCCTCGCTGGCCGGCTCGTACGAGCGTGACGTGTTCTCGGGCCTGAAGCTCCGCGCGAACCTGTCGGGCAAGTTCACGTCCCGGTACAACACCGGCTCGGACCTGCACCCGGTGAAGGAGCAGGACTCGATGGTGCTGGTGAACGGCCGCATCGGCATCGGCGCCCAGGACGAGAGCTGGACCGTCGAGCTGTGGGCCAACAACCTGTTCGACAAGGAGTACGTGCAGGTCGGCTTCAACGGCCCGTACCAGGTGGACGAGGCGGTGGACGCGATCAGCGTCTACGACGCCTTCCTCGGCGCCCCGCGCACCGTGGGCGCGACGCTCCGCTTCCGGTACTAGGAAAGAGGACGGCCTGCCCCGGCAGGTCGGGCGGCCCGGAGCGATCCGGGCCGCCTTTCTTTTTGGGCTCTAGGCGAGGCGCTCGGCGTGCCAGGCCAGGTGGTCGGCCATGAACGTCGAGACGAACCAGTAGCTGTGGTCGTAGCCGGGCTGCAGGCGCAGGGTCAGCGGCACGCCGGCGGCCTCGCAGGCCTGGGCCAGCAGGTGCGGCTTGAGCTGGTCTTCAAGGAAGGTGTCGGCCTCGCCCTGGTCGACCAGCAGCTCGGGCAGGCGCGCGCCGTCCTCCAGGAGGGCGGTGGCGTCGTAGCGGCACCAGGCGCTGCGGTCCTCGCCGAGGTAGCCCGAGAGCGCCTTCTCGCCCCAGGGGCAGCGCATCGGCGAGGCGATCGGCGCGAAGGCCGAGACGCTTTTCCAGCGGCCAGGATTCTTCAGCGCCAGGGTCAGGGCGCCGTGGCCGCCCATGGAGTGGCCGGTGATCCCCTGGCGGGCCATGTCCACGGGGAACTCGGCGGCGACCAGCCCGGGCAGCTCGGAGACGATGTAGCTCTCCATCCGGAAATTGGCCGCCCAGGGCTCCCGGGTCGCATCGACGTAGAAGCCGGCGCCCTGGCCGAAGTCGTAGGCCGGGTCGTCGGGGACCCCCTCGCCGCGCGGGGAGGTGTCGGGAGCCACCAGGATCAGGCCCAGCTCGGCGCAGGCGCGCTGGAACTGGCCCTTCTCGGTGACATTGGCGTGGGTGCAGGTCAGGCCCGACAGGTACCAGACCACCGGCCGGGGTCCCCGCTCGGCCTGCGGCGGGACGAAGACGCTGAAGGTCATCGGCGTGCCGGTCTCGCGGCTGTCGTGCCGGTAGACGCCCTGGACGCCGCCGAAGCTTCGGGCGGTGGAGACGACCTCAAGCGCCATCAGTAGACGATCACGCTGCGGATGCTCTCGCCGCGGTGCATGAGGTCGAAGGCCTCGTTGATCCGCTCCAGCGGCAGCTTGTGGGTGATCATGGGGTCGATCTCGATCTTCCCCTCCATGTACCAGTCGACGATCTTCGGCGTGTCGGTGCGGCCGCGCGCGCCGCCGAAGGCGGTGCCCTTCCAGACCCGGCCGGTGACCAGCTGGAACGGGCGGGTGGCGATCTCGCGGCCGGCCTCGGCGACGCCGATGATGATGCTCTCGCCCCAGCCGCGGTGACAGGCCTCGAGCGCCTGGCGCATGACGTCGGTGTTGCCGGTGGCGTCGAAGGTGTAGTCGGCCCCGCCGCCGGTCAGCTCGACGAGATGGGCCACGAGGTCGCCCTGCACGTTCTTCGGATTGACGAAGTGGGTCATGCCGAAGCGGCGGCCCCATTCCTCGCGGGCGGGATTGATGTCGACGCCGACGATCATGCCCGCGCCCACCAGCTTCAGGCCCTGGATGACGTTCAGGCCGATGCCGCCCAGGCCGAAGACGATGCAGTTGGCGCCCGGCTCCACATGGGCGGTGTTGACCACCGCCCCGACGCCCGTGGTCACGCCGCAGCCGACGTAGCAGGCGGTCTCGAACGGCGCGTCCTTGCGGATCTTCGCCACCGCGATCTCGGGCAGCACCGTGTAGTTCGAGAACGTCGAGCAGCCCATGTAGTGATGGATCGTCTGGCCCTTGTACGAGAACCGGCTGGTCCCGTCGGGCATCAGGCCCCGCCCTTGCGTGCCCCGGATGGCGGTGCACAGGTTGGTCTTGCGCGAGAGGCAGCTTTTGCACTGCCGGCATTCGGGCGTGTAGAGCGGGATCACGTGGTCGCCCGGCGCGACCGAGGTCACCCCCGGCCCGACCTCGACCACCACGCCCGCGCCCTCGTGGCCCAGGATCGAGGGGAAGATCCCCTCGGAATCGAGGCCGTCCAGCGTGTAGGCGTCGGTGTGGCAGACGCCCGTCGCCTTGATCTCCACCAGCACCTCGCCGGCGCGGGGGCCCTCGAGGTCGAGCTCCACGATCTCCAGCGGCTTCTTCGCCTCGAACGCAACGGCGGCGCGAGTCTTCATGGGGCCTCTCCGAACCTTAAGGGGATGGGCCTTCTAACCCCGCCGGGCCGGCCAAGCCTAGTAGGGCGAGCGCGTGACCACCGGCGCGTTCGGATCGGGCGGCGGCGGCGGGGTGAAGGCCGGCTGGACCGGGGCCGCGACGGCGGGCGGCGCGGGCTCGGCGGCCGCGGGCGGCAGCTGCAGCACCGGCGGGGCGACGTCGATCGCCGGGGGGTCGGTCGCCGGTGGCTCGGGGGCCGGGGCAGGACTGGGCCGGGTCGCGGCGGCCCGCGCGGGCGCACGGCGCGCCGGCGCGGCGGCCGCCTGGACGACCGGCGCCGGCGCGGGAGCCTGGACGTCGGGCGTCCGAGCGTCGGCCGCAGGGAGCTCCGACTCGCTGAGGCGAGCCGACGCCGCGGCGGCGGGCGGCGGCGCAGTGGCGGCGACCGGCGCGGGCGACGGGTCGCGGGTGAGGACGCCGACGAGGCCCGCGACGGCGGCGACGCCCACCGCGCCGGCGGCGGCGAGCGGCAGCCACGGCACCTTGCTCTTGCTCCGCGCCGGTCGGCGCAGCGGGGCGGCGAAGGCGATCTCGGGCTCGGGCTCGGCGGCGGCCGGCGCGGCGGCCTGCGGCGGCGGTTCGGGCGCCTTGGCCTGGACCGTCGGCGGCGGTTCGGGCGCCCTGGTCTGGACCGTCGGCGGCGGTTCGGGCGCCCTGGTCTGGACCGGCGCGGGCCGCTGGACGGCGGGCTGGGGCGCGGGCGCGGGCCGCGTCACGGCCGGGCGGACGGGCGCACCGCCGCCGGTCAGGATGGAGCCCGGCTGCGGGGCGGGCGCCACGGGCCGGGTGAACACCGGCGTGATCGACTGAGGCCGCGCCTCGGGAGGCGGCTCGGGAGCGGACCGCGGCGGCGGCGGCGCCTGCGGGGCGGCCTTGGGCAGCGGGCCCACGCGGAACGGCGCCTGGGGCATCTTCGGCCAGGCGCTGTTGCGGGCGAAGGGATTGGCGTCGTCCGGATCGGGCATCGGGGTCTCAGGCTTCGGCGGCTCTCGGGGCGACCATCGGATCGACCATCACATCGACCATCGGGGGAAGTTGGGACAGCACTATGACGCCGTCGGGGCCAGGCCCGCCAGCCGCCGCCGCTGGGCGATCGCCAGGGCGAGGTCGTAGGGAATGGCGAGCCCCTCGCGCAGGCTCATGCGCGTCCAGTGCGCCAGGCCCGCCCCGCCCCGGCCGGGAAGGCGCGGCCCCGCGACGCTGGGCGTTCCGAGCGCGCCCAGCAGCAGGCGGATGCGCGGGACGTGGTAGGCGTCGCTGCAGACCACGACGTCGGCGGCGCCCAGCCGCCGGCGCCAGCGCGCCACGGCGCCGGCGCTCTGCAGGGTGTCGAGGCTCTCTTCGTCGAGGATCAGCCGCTCGGCGGCCAGGCCCAGCGCCGCCAGCCGCTCGGCCATGACCGAGGCCTCGGACGGGCCGTGCCGCCCTACCCCGCCCGAGCAGAGCACCTGGGCCCCCGGATGCGCCTGGGCCGCCTGCCAGCCGTAGCCGATCCGGCGCAGCAGCGACGGCGACGGGCCGTGCGGCAGGACCGCGGCGCCGAAGATCGCGATGAGCGGAGACGGGCTCATGGACGGAGGATGGCCACGCCGGCGGTCCGGCGCCAGGGGATGCCGATCAAGGGTCTGCGGATCGGGGGCCTACTGGTTCAGCGGCGGGTGGTACTGCTCGATCAGGTCCTCGCGCTCGGCCTCGCGAACCGCGCGGGTGACGTTCAGGCGGGTCAGGACCTTGGCGTTCTTGTACTGCTCGCGAGCCTTCTCGAGGTCGCTCCGCCAGGTCTGGCTGGCCAGGTTGTCGGTTTCGCCGGCGTAGACGATGTGCGGACCCTCGGGGGTCACTTCAGCGATCACATAGTTGGCGCCCGCCGGGGGCAGGAACCGCTCCTCCTCGATCGAGGTGTAGCGGTAAACGGCGCCGGATTTCCCGGCGAGTTCGATCTGGCGGGTCAAACCTAACTCTCCACTTCGCGCAGCCCGAGTCGCAGTCCGCTGCAGGACCTGCCCTGCTCTCCCGTCCGAATGGGACCAAATGTAGGCCCAGCTTGGCCTTAGACGCGGCGGACCGGCCGCTGGCGTGCGGGAACAGCCTTCGCCATATGGACGTTCGCGCTTGCACCGTCTCTGCTAGGGTGCCCGGCTTTCGAGGAGATAAGACTCGGGTTGCGCGGTCGCCGCCTTCCGCCCGCCTGAGGAACCGCCCGCATGGAGAGACCCGCCGAGTTCACCCTGCAGCCCGCGACGGATCGTCCGACCGTGGCCCTCACCGGCGACTGGACGGCCCGCGCGCTGGGCGGCGCAGGGACGGCGCTGGCCGAGGCGCTGGACGGCCTGACCAACATCGCCATCGACCTGAGCGGGGTGCGCCGGCTGGACACCGCCGGCGCCTATGCGGTGGTGCGCGCCGCCGGGCCGGCGTTCGACGCGTCGAAGGTCGAGGCCCGCCCCGAGGTCCGCCGCCTGCTGGAGGTGGTGGACGAGGCCGCGCGCATCCAGCCGGCGGTGCGCCAGGAGCCGAAGGGCTTCCACGACCTGACGATCCGCGTCGGCAAGGGCGTGGTGGGCTTCGGCCACGACTTCATCGACACCATGGGCTTCCTCGGCCACCTGCTGGTGGTCCTGGCCCGCAGCCTCGTCCTGCTGTTCGTGAATCCGCGGAAGATCCGCTGGCCGGCGCTGGTCTCGATCATGGAGCGAGCCGGCCTGGACGCCATCCCGGTGGTGGCCGTGGCGACGTTCTTCATCGGCGCGGTGGTCGCCTTCATCGGCGCCGACATGCTCCAGCAGTTCGGGGCCGAGGTGTTCGCCGTGGAGCTGATCGGCATCTCGATGATGCGCGAGTTCAACATCGTCATCACCGCCGTGCTGCTGGCGGGCCGGTCCGCCTCGAGCTTCGCCGCCGAGATCGGCTCGATGAAGATGAGCCAGGAGATCGACGCCATGAAGGTGATGGGCATCGATCCGTTCGAGGCCCTCGTCTTCCCGCGCTTCGCCGCCCTGCTGATCACCATCCCGCTGCTGACCTTCGTGGCCACCCTGGCCGGCCTGCTGGGCGGCATCGTGGTGACCTGGTCGGTGCTGGGCCTGGGCCCCGCGTTCTTCCTGCAGCGGATCGTCGACAACGTCGGCGTGGACCACTTCTGGATCGCGCTGTCGAAGGCCCCGGTGATGGCCGGGGTGATCGCCGGCATCGGCTGTCGCCAGGGGTTGGAGACGGGCGGCGACGTGGAGTCCCTGGGCCGGCGGGTGACGGCGGCCGTGGTGCACGCCATCTTCGCGATCATCGTCATCGATGCGATCTTCGCCATGATCTACATGGAGCTCGGCCTGTGAGCGCGACCGACGCGGCCGCGCCCGACGAAGCCGTTCTGGGCGAGGACGAGCTGCTGGAGGGCGACGGCCCGGCCATCGAGGTGCGCGGCCTGCGCTCGCAGTTCGGCGACCACGTCGTCCACAAGGACCTGGACCTCACCGTCCGCCGGGGCGAGATCATGGGCGTCGTCGGCGGCTCGGGCTCGGGCAAGTCGGTGCTGCTGAACACCATCATCGGGCTGAAGGCGCCCGAGGACGGCCAGGTGAAGGTGCTGGGCGCCGACATCTCCACGGCCTCGCGCCGCAAGTGGTCGGCGCTGGAGCGCAGCTGGGGCGTCCTGTTCCAGGCGGGCGCCCTGTTCTCGAACCTGACGGTGAAGGAGAACGTGGCCGCGCCGATGCAGGAGCACACGAACCTCTCCCGTAAGGAGATCGACGAGCTCGCCACGCTGAAGATCGCCCTCGTGGGCCTGCGCCCCGACGCCGGGGCCCTGAAGCCGTCGGAGCTGTCGGGCGGCATGCGCAAGCGCGTCGGCCTGGCGCGCGCCCTGGCCCTGGATCCCGAGCTGCTGTTCCTCGACGAGCCCACCGCGGGCCTCGACCCGATCGGGGCGGCCGCGTTCGACGCCCTGATCCTGGACCTGTCGCGGAGCCTGGACCTGACGGTGTTCATGATCACCCACGACCTCGACACGCTGTATGAGATCACCGACCGGGTGGCCGTGATCGCCGACAAGACGGTGGTCGCGACCGCGCCGGTGAAGGAATTGGAGAAGGCGGACCATCCCTGGATCCGCGAGTATTTCCTCGGTCCCCGCGGCCGGGCCGCCAAGGCGGCCAAGGCGGGCGACAAGGGATGAGAGAGGCCTGATGGAGAAGAACGCCAACTACGCGCTCGTGGGCCTGTCCACCCTGATCCTGGTGGCGGCCCTGGCCATCTTCATCGTCTGGCTGGCGCGGTTCCAGTTCGCCCAGGCGAACGACACCTACGACATCCTCTTCCAGGGCCCGGTGCGCGGCCTCTCCGAGGGCGGCGAGGTGCAGTTCAACGGCATCAAGGTCGGCGAGGTCACCAAGATCGCCCTCGACCGCACCAACCCCAGCCGGGTGATCGCCCGGGTGCAGGTGACCTCGGACGTGCCGATCCGGGTGGATTCCTACGCCACCCTCGAGCCGCAGGGGATCACCGGGGTGAACTACATCCAGATCACCGCCGGCACGCCGTCCAGGCCGCTGCTGAAGGACGAGGCCCAGAAGCGCTGCGAGCGCGAGGGGATCGGCATCGGCCGAGAGTGCATCCCCGTGCTGCGCAGCCAGCGCAGCACCCTGTCGGACCTGCTGGAGGGCGGCGGCACCGTGCTGACGCGCACCATCGAGGCCCTGGACCGGGTGAACCGGGTCCTGTCCGACGAGAACATCAAGACGTTCTCGGCCGCGCTGTCCGACACCCAGGCGGTCACCGCCGAGCTGCGCGAGCGCAAGGCGATCATCGCCGACGCCCAGCAGGCGCTGCAGCGGGTCGAGGAGGCCACCGCCGAGATCACCCTGCTGACCCGCTCCACGCGCGACCTGATCGAGACCGACGGGCGGCGCACGACCCGCAACCTGGCCGACGCCGCCGAGGAGGCCCGAGCCGCCGCCGCCGACGTGCGGACCATGGTCGGCCGCCTGCAGGGGCCGACGACGGACTTCGCCACCAACGGCCTGCCGCAGATCACCGCCTCGGTGAGCCAGCTGCAGGAGACGGCCGAGTCGCTGGAGCGTCTGCTCAACGAGCTGCAGTCGCGCGGCATCGCCGGGTCGGTGTCCAAGAGGTCCGAGGAAGTGAAGGTGCCCCAATGACGACGATCCGCCTGGGCGCGCTGGCCGCCCTCGCCCTCTCCCTCTCGCTCTCCCTCGGGGGCTGCGCTCTCCTGGGCGGGGGCGAGAAGGCCACGCTGTACCGCTTCGGCCAGCCGGCGCTGGGCGGGAGCGAGCCGGCCGCCGCCGCGCCGGCCGCGGCGGAGGTCCCGGTGTTCCGGGTCAACGGCGCCTTCCAGCGGGAGGCCGCGGGCGACCGCATCCTGACCGTCACGGGCGGCAAGGTGGCCTACATCGCCGAGACCCGCTGGGTGGCGCCCGCCTCCACCCTGTTCAACCAGGCGGTGACGGCGGCGTTCGACGCCTCGCCCGGACCCGTGCGGCTGATCCCGCGCGGCGAGCCGGCGCCGGCGCAGTACGTCCTGCGCCTCGACGTGCGCAACTTCGAGACCCACTACGACCGCGGCGGCAAGGCCGCGCCCATGGTGCTGGTGCGGGTGCGGGCGGCCCTGGCGCGCGGCGGGGAAGGCTCGACGGACCGCCTGTTCGAGGCCCAGGTCCGCGCGAGCGGCAACCGCGTCTCGTCGATCGTCGAGGCCTACGACGAGGCCGTCGCCGAGGTGCTGGGCGAGATCACGGCCTGGACCAACGGGCAGGTCTCGCCGGCCGCCTGACGCCCGGACCCGCCGATGCCGCTTTCCCCCGACGCCCCCCGCAGGCCGCTTCGGCCCCGCCGCCGCGCCCCGCCCCCGCCGCCGGGGGCCGCCGCCGATCCCGCCGGCTTCCCGGGCGTGCGGCTGTCGCTGGTGGACGACCTGGAGGCCGCGGCCCGCTTCTTCCAGCTCTCGCGCAACGGCGCCGGCCATGCCGCGGACGCGCCGATCCAGGTGCTGGCGCTCTCGGGCGGCGGCGCGGGCGGGGCGTTCGGCGCCGGAGCGCTGGTGGGCCTGACCCGCTCGGGCGAGCGGCCGACCTTCGACCTCGTGACGGGGGTCAGCACCGGGGCACTGATCGCGCCCTTCGCCTTCCTCGGCCCCGACTGGGACGCGCGGCTGGCGGACGCCTACACCGGCGGATACGCGGCCGAGATGCTGGGGCTGGCCGCCGTCCGGCCCGGCCCCAGCCTCTATCCGGCCGAGCGGCTGGCGGGCCTGGTCGCCCGCTACGTGGACGAGGCGCTGCTGGCGGCGGTGGCCGAGGCCCACCGCGGCGGCCGGCGGCTGCTGGCGGCCACGGCGAACCTGGACGCCCAGACGACCTGCATCTGGGACCTGGGCGCCATCGCCGCCCGCGGCGGGCCCGAGGCGCTGGCCCTGTTCGCCGATGTGCTGGTGGCCTCGGCCAGCGTGCCCGGCGTCTTCCCGCCCAAGCTGATCCGGGTGGAGAGCGGCGGCGAGACCTATGAGGAGATGCACGTCGACGGCGGGGCGATCAGCCCCCTCTTCGTGGTCCCCGAGCCGCTGATCCTGAGGAAGGCGCAGAACCGTCCCCTGGCCCGGGCCGAGGTCTATGTGCTGATCAACACCGCCCTGGATCCCTCCCCCCGGCCCACGCCGCTGGGGGTGGTGCCGGTGCTGGTGCGCAGCTTCGAGCTGATGCTGCGCTCGACCTATCGCGGGGCGCTGCGCTCGGTGGCCGCGTTCTGCGAGCTGAACGGCTTTCTCCTGCACAGCGCCTGGATCCCGGCCGACTGGGACGGGGCCAACATGCTGCGCTTCGACCGCGAGGCGATGTCGCGGATGTTCGCCCACGGCGCGGAGATGGCGCAGCAGGGCCGCCTCTGGCGGGAGGACTAGGGCGGGCTAGCCCTCGATGCCGGCCAGGCGCTTGGCGGCCGTGACGGTGTTCTGCAGCAGGCAGGCGACGGTCATCAGGCCGACGCCGCCGGGGACGGGGGTCACCGCGCCGGCGACCTGCAGCGCCTCCTTGTAGTGGACGTCGCCGACCAGCTTGGTCTTGCCCTGGGCGGCCTTCTCGGGATCGTCGAACGGCACGCGATTGATGCCCACGTCGATCACCGTCGCCCCCGGCTTGATCCAGTCGCCGCGGATCATCCGCGGACGGCCCACGGCGGCCACCAGGATGTCGGCCTCGCGGCAGACGGCGGGCAGGTCGACGGTGCGGGAGTGGGCGATGGTGACGGTGCAGTCGGCCTGCAGCAGGAGCTGGGCCACCGGCTTGCCCACCAGCAGCGAGCGGCCGACGACGACGGCGCGCTTGCCCGTCAGGTCGCCGAGGGTCTCGCGCAGCATGATGAGGCAGCCCAGCGGGGTGCAGGGCACCAGCGCCGGCAGGCCGCTGGCCAGGCGCCCGGCGTTGACCACATGCAGGCCGTCGACGTCCTTGTCGGGGCTGATGGCGGCGATCACCGCCTTCTCGTCCAGGTGCTTCGGCAGCGGAAGCTGGACCAGGATGCCGTGGATCAGCGGGTCGGCGTTGAGCTCGGCGACCAGGCGCAGCAGCTCGTCCTGCCGGGTGTCGGCCGGCAGCCGGTGGGTGACCGAGTGCATGCCCACGGCCAGGGAGTGCTCGCCCTTGGACCGCACATAGACCTGGGAGGCGGGATCCTCGCCCACCAGCACCACCGCCAGGCCCGGCTGGAGCCTGTAGTCGGCGCGCAGCCGCGCCACCTCGTCCGCCACCTGGCCGCGCAGGCGCTCGGCCAGGACCTTGCCGTCGATGATCTTCGCCGTCATGGCGCGCTGCTAGCGGTTCAGGCGCGCGCGCGCAATCTCAGCCATGCGGCGACGGCCCAGGCGTGGGCCTCGTGGCGCAGGGCGGTGAGCGCCTCCTGCGGGTCCAGCCACGCCAGCGCATGGTCGTCCTCAATCTTCAGGGCCGGGTCCTCGCCCTGCAGCGACAGCCGGAAGAACGTGGCGCGGTTGTTGAACGCCTCGCCGTCGGTGTTGACGAACATCTGGTCGGCGCGGGCGTAGGCCTCGCCGGCCGCGACCTTCAGCCCGGTCTCCTCGCCGTACTCGCGCACCACGGCCTGCTCGGCGCTCTCGCCGGGATCGAGGGCGCCGCCGGGCAGGTCGATCCAGGCCGGATGGCCGGGCTTCGCGACGCGCACCACGGCGATCCGGCCGTCGCGCTCGACGATCCCGAAGGCGGCGGGACGGTCCCTGTAGCTGCGGCCGGGCTCGGGGCGGCCGAACTGCGGGGCCGGCATCAGTCGATCCCGTAGAGGGCGGGCCAGGGATCGACCTTGCCCGCCAGCACGTCCTGCACGGCCACGGGGCGCCAGCCGACCTTGTGGCGGGCGCTGGCGTCCCAGGCCTCGACCACGAGATCGCGCAGCTCCGAGGCGCCGACGGCGAGGCGCTCGGTGGCGAAGGCCGCGCCGCGCGGGTCGCCGGGCGTCAGGCCCCCCGCCTTCTCCAGCTCGTAGAGCGGCACGGTCCAGCGGTTGCTGGCCAGCAGGTAGTCCGCCACCCGCTGCTCGATGGGACAGGCGCAGGACCGGAAGGGGGCGACCCTGGCCTCGACGGCGGCCGGCCGGACGCCGGCCTTCACCACATCGCCCTCGAAGGGGCCGTGGATGCGGGCGGTGGTGAACCCCTGCGGGTTCGGATAGTCGCCCCAGCCGTTGTAGTGGATCGAGGTGTGCAGCGGCTGGCCGCCGTCGGCGACGAAGTGCGACAGCTCGCCGAGGGTGCGCAGGATCAGACCCTCGCGGCGCTTGCGGTCGGCCTTGAACCAGGCGCGGTTCTTCTTCCAGGCGGGATTGGCTTCGGCCGCCTTCAGCACGCGCCAGTAGGCGAAGTCGGTGGTCAGCTGCTGGTAGCGGTCGACGATGGCGAACTGCAGGTAGCCGGCCTTGGGCGTGTCGAGCTGGTGGGCCCGCAGCGCGGTCTCGTAGTCGTTGCGGGTGGCCTGCAGGGGGGCGAACGGCGGGCCGCCCAGCACCCTGCCCGCCTCGTCGATGTCCACGAAGTGGGCCGCGTCGCGGTCGTGGTCGTGGATCTTCCCCGAGCCCTTGGAGCGGTCGGGCTCGCGCGACAGCTCGCCGATCTCGCGCACGCCGTCCCGGCTGCGCAGGAAGGCCGGGAGCTGCGGCGGCAGGGCGCGCGCCGCGGCCTCGCCGGCCATGCGGTGGCCGGCGCTGCCCCAGGCGAGGGCGGCGGTCGGGGCGGCGGCCAGGGGCGCGGCGAGCGCGCCGGCGAGGGCCAGCGGGAGGAGACGTTTCATGCGCCCGGTTTGCGGGCTCGCACGGCCGAACGCAAGCGGCTCAGGCGATGCCGAGCGCCGGCTCGACGCGGCCGATCCAGGCCTGGACGCGCGGATAGTCGGCGAGGCGGAAGCCGCCCTCCCCGGCCATGCGGGTGTAGGCCACCAGCGCGACGTCGGCGAGGCTGAGGCGCTCGCCCACCAGGAACGGCGAGGCGACGAGGCCGTCCTCCAGCCGCTGCAGGGCGGCCTGCCCGCGCTCCACCAGCTTGGGATCGAGGTCGGCCGGGTCCTTGCCCAGGTAGCGCACCTGGAAGCGGGCGACGGCGACATAGGGCTCGTGGCTGTACTGCTCCCAGAACATCCACTCCAGCATCCGGGCGCGGTCGTAGGCCGCGTCGGGGATCAGGTCCGAGCCCTCGGCGAGGTGCAGGATGATGGCGTTCGACTGGGCCAGCGGCTGCCCGCCCGGCAGGACCACCGTGGGGACCTGGCCGGCCGGATTGATCGCCAGGAACTGCGGCGTGCGGGACTCGCCCTTCAGCACGTCCAGCTCGATCCAGCGGTAGGGCCGGCCCAGGTAGTCGGCCGTCCACTTCACCTTCAGGCAGTTCCCCGACTTGGAGTCCCCATAGATTTCCATGCGCCCGCCTCCCGGTTCCAAGCGGCGCTGTTATGCCAAATGGGCGCGGGATCAAGCGATTCCGCTCGGCTCGACATCGAGAGCCGACGTCCGCAATGTCCGCCCATGACCGACGATGCGCCCGCCCGCTGGCGGCCCATGGAGACCCGCGACCTGGACGGGGTGGTCCGCGTCGCCGCCCTCGCCTTCCCGCACCACTTCGAGGACCGCGGATGCTTCGCCGACCGGCTGGCGCTGCATCCGCAGGGCTGTTTCGCGCTGGAGGACGCCGGCGAGGTGGTCGGCTACCTGATCGCCTATCCGTGGCGGCTAGGTTCGGCGCCGGCGCTCAACACCGGCCTGGACGCCCTGCCCGAGGGCGCCGACGTCCTCTACCTGCACGATCTGGCGCTGGACCCGAGACTGCGCGGGCGCGGGCTCGCCAGGCCGGCGGTCGAGGCGCTCGTCCGCCGGGCGCGCGAGGACGGCTGGCCGGCCATCTCCCTCGTCGCGGTCAACGATGCGGAAGGCTTCTGGCGGCGGCTGGGGTTCGAGACGGTGCAGGACCCGCGCCTGGCCGAAAAGCTCGCCAGCTACGGCGAAGACGCCCGCTACATGGTCCGCCGACTCCCCGCCTGAGCCGACCGGCGGCTGCAGATTTGCATGCGACCCGGCCGGTCCGACGAGCGTCTGCACGCCAAAATTCCCCGCAAGATCAATTGGCTGACGCCCGCAGCGCGATGAGAATTTCTGACGAGCATGCGACGGATGGGCCCGCGGGGTTGCCGCGCGGGAGCGATACCGCTAGGACTCGGGCACCAGTTCAACGACGAAGGAGGACGCCGTCCATGCGACGCCGCCTCGCCGCCCTGGCCGCCTTTTCCCTCATCGCCACGGCCTCAAACGCGCAAGCCGCGCCGAACGATCCCGTCGGCGACCTGATCACCTCGGTGATGACCGGCAGCCTGCCGGGCGCGCCGGTCTTCAACCTGAAGGCCACGCTCTATCATGCGGGCGCCAAGGGCGTCGGCGCCCTGGACAGCCTGGGCTGCAAGGTCGTGGCCATGCGCACGGTCGCCATCGACAAGAAGCTGATCCCGCGCCGCAGCGTCCTGTTCATCAAGGAGACCGTCGGCCTGAAGATGCCCGACGGCAAGACGCACGACGGCTACTGGTACGCCTCGGACGTCGGCGGCGCGATCAAGGGCGAGCGCATCGACCTCTACACCGGAAGCGGCGCGTCCTCGATGAAGCCGGTCCAGAAGCTGAACCTGGCCAAGCTCACCGCCGTGAAGGTCGGCGAGTTCAAGGGCTGCCCGCCGGCGTAGCGCCTCGCTCGCCTAGGCGAGCCACCCCATGTCCGACCGCTTCTTCGCCCTCACCGGAGGTCCCGGCGCGGGCAAGACCACCCTGCTGCGCCATCTCGCCGGGCTCGGCTGCGCCGTCGCGCCCGAGAGCGCGCGCGCCGTGATCCGCACCGAGGGCGGCCGCCCGCCGCCGCCTAGCGCGACGGCAGGGCGGAGCCGAGCGGCCGTTGCCGCGTTCGGTCTGCGGGAGGCCGTCCTTGCCAAGCTGGCTCTTTCAACTCAGCCGGGCCCTCAACCGCCTGTGGGTCACGGTCGGCCTCTACAGCGCGCTCGGCATCGCCGCTGCGCTGGCCTCGGCGCAGTTCGGCCATCTGGTGCCAAGCGACTTCTCGCTGAAGCTCGGCTCGGACTCGGTCGACGACATCCTCTCGATCCTGGCCAGCAGCATGCTCGCCGTGGCGACATTCTCGCTGGCGACGCTGGTCACCGCCTACACCTCGCTGGTGGGAAGCGTGTCGCCGCGGGCCGCCGAGCTGCTCGTCTCGGACGGGGGCGTGCGCCGTTCGCTGGCCACCTTCGTGGGCGCGTTTGTCTACAGCATCGTCGGCATCATCGCGGTGCACACGGGCTACTACGGCGCCGAGGGACGGGTGATCCTGTTCTTCGTCACCCTGGCGGTGCTGACGCTGGTCGTGCTGGCGATGCTGCGCTGGATCGGCCAGCTGTCGCAGCTGGGTCAGATCGGCGACCTGGTCGGCCGGGTCGTGGCCGTCACCGAGAAGGCGCTGCGGGCGCGGCCCATCCTGTGCGCACGCGCCTCGGAGGGCCGGCCGGCGGGGGAGCCAGACTGCACGCTGACCGCCGACGAGGTGGGCTATGTGCAGAACGTCGACCTCGACGGCCTGGCCGCGTTCGCCGAGCGGCGCAGCGTCCGGGTGCATCTGGAGGTGCTGCCGGGAGAGCTGGTGCACGCGGGCGCGAGGCTCGTATCCGTCGAAGGCGCCCGGCTCACCGACGAAGAGACCGAGGAGCTGCGCGGCAAGATCGCGGTCGGCGCCCGGCGCACCTTCGAGCAGGACCCGCGCTACGGCCTGACCGTGCTCGGAGAGATCGCCGCCCGCGCCTTGTCGCCCGGGGTCAACGAATTCGGCGTCGCGCGCGAGGTGACCGCGCGGACCGTCCGGCTGCTGGCCGAATGGACGCGCGAGGCGGAGGAGCCCGACACGCCGCCCGACGTGACCGTCCCGCCCCTGGGGATCGACGCGCTGCTGGAGGAGGCCCTGGGCCCGGTGGCGCGATACGGCGCCAGCAATCCCTCGCTCCAGTGCGAGCTGCAGCGCGCGCTGCTGGCCCTGGCCCGGACCGACGACGCGCGCATGGCGGCGGCGGCGCGGAGGCTCTCGCGGGCGGCGCTGGGCCACGCCCGCGCGGCGCTGAAGCGCAGGGGAGATTTCCTGGAGGTCCGGCGCGCCTCCGCGCCGGTCCTGCGCGGGGACGCGTAGCGGCGCCTCAGGTCTCGACGAAGGCCTTCTCGAGCACGAAGTCGCCGGGCTGGGCGATCGAGCCCTCGACGAAGCCGCGGTCGAGGAGCTGCTGCTTCAGGTCCACCAGCACCGAGGGGCCGCCGCACAGCATTACGCGGTCGACGGCCGGGTCGAACGGCGGCGTCCCGAGGTCGCGGAACATCTGGCCGCTCTCGATCAGGTCGGTGATCCGGCCGCGGGTCTTGAACTCCTCGCGGGTGACGGTGGGGTAGTACTTCAGCTTGGGGGCGATCATCTCGCCCAGGTACTCGTCTTTCGGCAGGTCGCGCTCGAACAGCTCGCGGTAGTTCAGGTCGGCCACCTGGCGGACGGTGTGGGTGACGATCACCTCGTCGAAGCGCTCGTAGACCTCGGGATCGCGGGCCAGGGACAGCCAGGGGGCCAGGCCCGTGCCGGTGCCCAGCATGTAGAGGCGCTTGCCCGGCTTGAGGCCGTCGAGCACGAGGGTGCCGGTGGGCTTGCGGCCGATCAGGACCTCGTCGCCGACCTTCAGGTGCTGCAGGCGCGAGGTCAGCGGACCGTCCGGCACCTTGATCGAGTAGAACTCCAGCTCCTCGTGCCAGGCGGGGCTGGCGATGGAATAGGCGCGGACCAGCGGCTTGCCGTCCTCCTTGGTCAGGCCGACCATGACGAACTGACCGCTCTGGAACCGGAAGCCCGGGTCGCGGGTGGTGCGGAACGAGAACAGGCTGTCGGTCCAGTGCTGGACCCAGGTCACGGTCTCGACGAAGAAGGCGCTCGAGGCTTTGGCGGCCGGTTGCGCGGCGGTCACGGCGTTCATCAGCTTTCTATCCCGGCGATCAGATGTCGCCGCCCACGTTGTTCGCGGCCCCCGGCGCGCGCACCAGATGTATGCCGCACTCGGTCTTGTCCAACCCTTTCCAGCGCCCGGCGCGGACGTCCTCGCCCTCCTCCACCGGCTGGGTGCAGGGCCAGCAGCCGATCGAGGCGAAGCCCTGGGCGACCAGCGGATGCGCCGGCAGGTCGTTCTCGGCGGCATAGGCCTCGAGATCTTCCCTTGTCCAGTTGGCGAGCGGGTTGAACTTCACCTTCCCGTCGGAGGGCTCGACCACGGGCAGGTTCAGGCGGTCGCCGCCGTGGAAGCGCTTGCGGCCGGTGACCCAGGCCTCGAAACCCTCCAGCGCCCGGTCGAGCGGCAGGACCTTGCGGATGTGGCAGCAGGCGTCGGTGTCAGTGCGCCACAGCTTGTTCTGCGGATCGGTGGTCGCCAGGTCCTGGTAGGCGGGGCGCAGGTCGCGCACGTCGGTCAGGCCCAGGCGGGCGGCGAGCTGCTTGCGGTAGTCCAGCGTCTGGCCGAACAGCATGCCGGTGTCGAGGAACAGCACCGGGATGGCGGGGTCCACCCTGGAGGCGATGTGCAGCAGCACCGCGGATTCGGCCCCGAACGAGGAGACCAGGGCCAGCTTGTCGCCGAAGGTCTCCAGCGCCGCCTCGATCACCGTGCGCGGATGCGCCCGGCGCAGCTCGGCGTCGAGGCGGGCGGCCAGGGTGTCGCTGCGTGCGGCGTCGTAGGCCAGGCTCATGAGTCCCGCTCCACGAAGGCGGGTTCGCGATCGTCGGCCGCGCGCTGGTAGACGTGCCGGAAGCGGCGGGTGGCGGCCTCCCACTGTTGGGCGCCCGAGCCGTCGGCCGGCTCGAAGGCGTCGAAGCCGCAGCGGAGCATGAAGCCCGCCTGCTCGCGCAGGACGTCGCCCACGGCGCGGATCTCGCCCTTGTAGCCCAGGCGCTCGCGCAGGATGCGGGCGTTGGAATAGTGGCGCCCGTCGCGGAACTTGGGGAAGGCCAGCGCGACCACCGCGATCCGCGGCAGGTCGTAGGCCAGCGCCTCCACCTCCTCGCCCGCCTCGAGCCGGACGCCGACGGCGCGGCCCTCGGACAGCAGGCGGTCGCCCTCGGCCTGGAAGCGGGTCAGCGACAGGATCACGTCGCCGGGGACGAGTTCCTGGTCGTCGGCGACGTAGGTGAAGGGGTCCTCGACAGGCGCCATGCGCCCGTCGCGCAGCCTAATGTGCGTCGGCATAGACGGCCTCCTTGAACGGCGCCACGCCCGTGCGGCGGAAGGTGTCGAGGAAGCGCTCGCCGTCGCGGCGCTCGCGCAGGTAGACCTCGACCATCTGCTCGACGGCCTCGGTGACCTTGTCGGCGGGCAGCGCCGGACCGAGGATCTGGCCCAGGGCCGCGTCGTCCTCGCCCGAGCCGCCCAGGGTGACCTGGTAGAACTCCTCGCCCTTCTTATCGACGCCCAGGATGCCGATGTGGCCGACGTGGTGGTGGCCGCAGGCGTTGATGCAGCCGCTGATCTTGATCTTCAGCTCGCCGATCGTCTCGGCCCGCTCGGGATCGGCGAAGCGCTCTGCGATGTGCTGGGCCACCGGGATCGCCCGGGCGTTGGCCAGGGCGCAGTAGTCGAGGCCCGGGCAGGCGATGATGTCGCTGATCAGGTCGATGTTCGGCGTGGCGAGCCCGGCGGCCTCCAGCGCCGCCCAGACGGTCGGCAGGTCGTCCAGCTTCACGTGCGGCAGCAGCAGGTTCTGCTGGTAGTTCACCCGCACCTCGTCCAGCGAGTAGCGCTCGGCGAGGTCGGCGACGACCTCCATCTGGCCCGAGGTGATGTCGCCCGGCGTCTGGCCCGGCGTCTTCAGCGAGACGTCGACGATGGCGTAGCCCGGCTGCTTGTGCGGGTGGACGTTGTGCCGGAGGAAGCGGGCGAAGGCGGGGTTGGAGGCCTTGGCGGTCTCCAGCGCCTCCGAGCGCGCGGGCAGCGTCTCGAACGCCGGCCGGAAGTCGGTGCGGATGCGGGCGAGCTCGATGTCGGGCAGGTCGGCGTGGCCGGGGTCGGACTTGGCCCATTCGGCCTCGACCTGGCGGGCGAACTCCTCGGCGCCCAGCGAGGCGACCAGCACCTTGATGCGCGCCTTCCAGATGTTGTCGCGGCGTCCGTAGCGGTTGTAGACCCGCAGGATCGCCTCCAGGTACGACAGAAGGTGGCGGGTCGGCAGGAACTCGCGGATCGTCGCGCCCAGGTACGGGGTGCGGCCCAGGCCCCCGCCCACCATCACCTCGAAGCCCAGCTCGCCGTCGCGGCCCCGGCGCATGGCCAGGCCGATGTCGTAGATCTTGGCCGCGGTGCGGTCCTTGGCGGCCGCGGTCACGGCGATCTTGAACTTGCGCGGCAGGAAGCTGAACTCGGGGTGCAGAGTCGACCACTGGCGGATCGCCTCGGCCCAGACGCGCGGGTCGTCCAGCTCGTCGGCCGTCGCGCCGGCATAGGGGTCGGCGGTCACGTTGCGGACCACGTTGCCCGAGGTCTGCATGGCGTGCATCTCGACGTCGGCCAGATGCCCCAGGATCTCGGGGGCGTCCTTCAGCTTGATCCAGTGGAGCTGGAGGTTGGTCCGGGTCGTGAAGTGGCCGTAGCCCTTGTCGTAGGTCGAAGCGATCCAGGCCAGCTTGCGCAGCTTCTTCGAGGTCAGCGTGCCGTAGGGGATCGCGATCCGCAGCATGTAGGCGTGGAGCTGCAGGTAGAGGCCGTTCATCAGCCGGATCGGCTTGAACTGCTCCTCGGTGATCTCGCCGGCCAGGCGGCGGGCGACCTGTTCGCGGAACTCCGCCGTCCGGTCGGCGACGAAGTCCTTGTCGATGGCGTCGTAGCGGTACATGGCCGCCCTCACTTGCGCTTGATCAGGGCGACGCGGCCGGTGGAACGGGCCGCGCCATGGGCGCGCCGCAGGGCCGCGATGTCCTCGCCGCCCGCGGCCTGCTTGCCGTGCTGGGTGTGGTTGCTGGGCCCGAGGGCGCGGATACGCTCGCGGAAGCTGAGCGGCGCCCAGAGCCCTTCGGATTCGACGACGTCGATCAGGTAGGCGTCGACGACGACCGTGTGGGCGGACTTCGCCTGCCCCTCGGCCTCCTCGGCGCGTTCGGGCTCGTCGAACAGCTCGGCCTCGGCGAAGCGCTCGACCCAGTGGCCGGCCTTCCAGAAGACGACCTCCCCGTCGGAGAGGCGGTTGGCGGTCAGCACCTTCATGCGCGGGCCTCCCGGATCAGGGTTTCGGTCTGCGTCGCCCCCTCCCCGGCCGCCCCCTGCTCCTGGGCCAGGGCCATGGCCTCGCCGACGATCAGCAGGGCCGGGCCGCGCAGGGCGGCGGCGGCCTCGGCCAGGCCGGACAGGGTGGTGGTGAGGCGGCGCTCGTCGGCGCGCGAGGCGTTCTCGACGATCAGGGCCGGCGTCGCCCCATCGCGGCCGGCGGCCATCAGGCGCCCGGCGATCGCGGCGGCCTGCGACAGGCCCATGTAGATCACGACGGTCTGGTTGGCCCGCGCCAGGCTGGCCCAGTCGAGGTCGGGCTCGGCGCCCTGCGCGGCGTGGCCGGTGACGAAGGTGACCGCCTGAGCCGAGCCGCGGTGGGTCAGGGGCGCGCCGGCGCTGGCCCCGGCCGCCAGGGCCGCGGTGACGCCGGGGACGACGTGGCATTCGACGCCCGCCGCGCGGCAGGCCTCCAGCTCCTCGCCGCCGCGCCCGAAGATGAAGGGATCGCCGCCCTTCAGGCGCACGACGCGCAGGCCGTCCTGGGCGAAGGCGACCAGCATGCGGTTGATCTCGTCCTGGGCGTAGGAATGGCGCGACTTGCGCTTGGCGACCGAGATGCGCCGCGCCGAGGCGGGCGCGAGGTCCAGGATCTCGTCCGAGACGAGGCCGTCGTGGACGACGACGTCGGCGGCCTGCAGGGCCTTCAGCGCCTTGAGGGTGAGCAGCTCGGGATCGCCCGGGCCGGCGCCCACGAGCCAGACCGCACCCGGCTGCGCGGCGCGGGTTCCGCCGCCCAGCACCACGAGCCGGTCGGCGCGCCTTCGCTTCAGGTCTCGCTGTGCCATATTTTAGGTTCTCTAAAAGCGCTGTACTCTGGAATCAGAGCGGGACGGACTTGCGCCCGCCCCGCCTTTCGCCCGCCGGCGAAAAGGGCCGATACACCAGCGGACGCTTGCAATAAGTGGCCGGGGCGCCCAATTCGCAACCCAAGGACTTCTGCCGGGGCTGTCAGAGATTCTATGGAACGGAACAACCAGCGTCGCCGGCTGCCGCCGCTCAATGCGCTACGCGCCTTCGAGGCCGCCGCGCGCCACCTCAACTTCAGCCGGGCGGCCGACGAGCTGGCGGTGACGCCGGGGGCGGTCTCGCAGCAGATCCAGAATCTGGAGGACTACGTCGGCGCGGCGCTCTTCAAGCGCACCCCCAAGGGCCTGCTGCTGACCGACGCGGCCCAGACCGCCCTGCCCGCCCTGCGCGAGGCGTTCGACCGCCTGGCCGAGGCCGCCAGCCTGCTCACCGCCGCGGTGGACGGCCGGCGCCTGACCCTGACCGCCGCCCCCTCCTTCGCCGCCAAGTGGCTGGCGCCGCGCCTGGGCGCCTTCGAGCGGGCCCACCCGCAGGTGGACGTGTGGCTGAACGCGGGCATGGAGCTGGTGGACCTGACCGCGGGCGAGGTGGACATCGCCATCCGCTACGGCGCCGGCCGCTATCCGGGGCTGGAGGTCACGCGGCTGATGAGCGAGACGGTGATCCCGGTGATCAGCCCCGACCTGCTGGCCCAGCAGCCGCTCGACACGCCGGAGGACCTGGCCAACCACGTGCTGCTGCACGACGGCTCGCCCGACCTCGACGATTCCTGCCCCGACTGGTCGATGTGGCTGGCCGCCCGGGGCCTGCGGGGCGTCGACGGCCAGCGTGGGCCGCGCTTCAACCAGTCGAGCCTGGTGATCGAGGCCGCCGCCAACGGCCGGGGCGTGGCCCTGGCCAAGCGGGCGCTGGCCCAGGCCGACCTGGAGGCCGGCCGCCTGGTCGCGCCATTGCAGATCGCCACCGCCGTCGACTTCGCCTATTACCTCGTCCATCCCAAAGCCAAGGGTCGGCTGCCGCAGGTGAAGGCCTTCATCGGCTGGATCGAAGCGGAGGCCCGCGCGCACGAAGCGGCGCTCGCGGCCATCGACAACGGCGCCGGCATCTGACGACCAGACGACGAGAGTCATGACGCTGATCACCGAAGACCGCCCCGCGCCCGCGGACTGCACCACCATGGCCGAAGTCCGGAAGGGGGTGGACGCCCTCGACCGCCAGCTCGTGGCGCTGCTGGCCGAGCGCCAGCGCTACATGGACGCCGCCGCGCGCATCAAGCAGGACCGCGAGACGGTCCGCGACAACGCCCGGGTCGAGGACGTGGTGGCCAAGGTGAAGGCCGAGGCGCGGCGCATGGGCCTGTCGGAGGAGATCGCCGAACCCGTCTGGCGCACGCTGATCGAGCAGTGCATCCGCTACGAGTTCGGCGTCTGGGACCGGATCCGCAGCTAGGCGGGTTCGGCCTGCGCCAGCGGAACGGCGCCGGCCAGGTAGTCCAGCTTGCCCAGCGGCACGCCTTCCTTGCGCAGCAGCGCGTAGGCGGTCGTCACGTGGAAGAAGAAGTTCGGCAGCGAGAACTTCAGCAGGAAGTCGCGGCCGGTGAAGGTGAGCGTGCGGTTCGGCAGCGGCAGCTCGATCGTGGCCTCCTCGCGCCCGTTCACCTGCTCGGGCTTCACGCTCTCGACGAAGGCGATGGTCTTCCCGATCCGCTCGCGCAGCTCCGGGAAGGTGGTCTCGACGTCGGGGAAGCTGGGCGGGGCCAGCCCGGCGAGCCGGGCCGCGCCGCCCTTGGCCGCGTCGCTGGCCATGTGGATCTGCCGGTTCAGCGGATGCATGTCCTCGATCAGGCGCGCCCCGGCATAGGCGTCGGGGTCGCGCCCCTCCGCCTTCGCGTGGGCCTCGGCCTTGTCGAGGAGGGCCGCGAGGTTGCGCAGCATCTGCAGGTAGACGGGGATCGAGGCTTCGTAGAGCGAAAGCGACATGCGGCGGACCTCCAAGGCCAAGGTTGAGGGGTGGGAGATAGGCGCCGCGGCCGAACGCCGCTAGCCGCCGCCGATGCGGGTGAGATAGCCCTCGACCTCGGCCACCGCCGCGTCCAGCTCGGCCCGCACGGCGGCAAGGTCGGAGGGGGCGCCGTGCTCGGCCCGGTCGGCCGCCTCGCCCAGCGCCAGGGCGCCGATGCCCCGCGCCGCGCCCTTGATGGTGTGGGCCAGGTCGCGCCAACCCTCGCTTGGCCCGCCCTCGCCGGGATCGGCCAGCCGCTCGGCCCAGGCCTGCGCCTGCTCGCGGAAGACGACCAGGACGTCGGTGACCACCTGCATGTCGCCGGCGCAGTACGTCTCCAGGTGGTCGAAATCCACCGCTCCGCCGCCGCTTCCGGGCCCTGTCGACATTCCGCGCCTCAACCGCCTTGCCAACGCCGCTTTTTTGCGTATGTTCCGCGCCCTCGCCGCCGGCCCCCGCAAGGGCGCCGGAGCCGGGACGGGTGTATAGCTCAGTTGGTAGAGCAGCTGACTCTTAATCAGCGGGTCCAAGGTTCGAATCCTTGTACACCCACCACTTTCCCCCTCTGAATCCAGGCCGTTAGGGCGGGCGTCGCGGGGCGACGCGTCCGGAGCCCCCATGTTATCTGGCGACGGGCCATCTGCGGCGGGGGCGGCGCGGGCGAGATCGATGACCACGGACCGGAGCCAGGCATGACCGCGCAGGCCGAAGCCGGCGTCGGCGCCATCCTGAAGCGGGTGGTGGCGAATGCGGGCGTGCTGCTGGGCGGGCGTTCGGTGAACGCGGTGCTGGGGCTCGCGTACCTGGCGGTCGCCGGCCGCAGCCTGGGCGCGGCGCAGATGGGCGTGCTGGTGCTGATCACCGCCTTCGCCCAGTTCCTCGGCGACGTGGTCAAGTTCCAGTCCTGGCAGACGGTGATCCACTACGGCGCGCGGCCGCTGGCCGAGCACGACCGGACGGCCTTCCAGCGGATGCTGCGGTTCACCATCGTGCTGGACGTGGCCAGCACCGTGCTGGGCGTCGCCATCGGCGTGGCCGGCGCCTTCGTCTTCGCCGACGAGCTGGGCTGGGACGGGGCCATGGCGCCGGTCGCCGCGCTCTACATGCTGAGCATCGTGTTCCTGGTGTCGGCGACCCCGATGGGGCTGCACCGGCTGTTCGACCGCTTCGACGTGCTGGCCCAGCAGACGGCGCTGGTCGGCTTCGTGCGGCTGCTGGGCAGCGGGGTCGCCTGGGCGGCGGGCGGCGGGGTGCCGGCCTTCCTGCTGGCCTGGGCGGCGGGCAGCCTGGCCGGCTGGATCTACCTGATCGCCATGGCGCTGATCGAGCTGCGGCGGCGCGACCTGCTGGCGGGCTTCTCGTGGCGCGGGCGACTGGCCGAAGGCCTGCCGGGCGTCTGGCGCTTCGCCTGGAACACCAACCTGGCGGCGACGCTGGACGTGGCCTTCACCCATGTGGCGACCCTGCTGGTCGGCGCCCTGGTCGGACCGGCGCAGGCGGCGTTCTGGCGGGTGGGCCGGCAGGTGGCCGACGCCATCGCCAAGCCGGCCAAGCTGCTCACCCCGGCCCTCTATCCGGAACTGGCGCGGCTGCGGGCCGGCGACCGGCACGACGCGATGTGGCGGCTGGTGCGGCACGTGGCCGTGCTGGCCGGCGGCGTGGGGATCGTGCTGCTGGGCGTCGCGGCCGTCGCGGGCGGCCCGCTGCTGAGCCTGGTGATGGGCAAGGCCTTCGCCCCGGCGGCGGGGGTGATGACCTGGCAGGTGGCCGCCGCGGTGATCGGCATCTTCGCCCTGCCGCTGGAGCCGATGCTGGTCTCGCTGGGCAAGCCGGGGCTCGCGGTGCGGGTGCGGCTGGCGGTCAGCGCGGCCTTCCTTGTCGCACTCCCCTTCCTCGTGAGCGCGTTCGGCCTTACAGGAGCCGGCGCAGGCCTGGTCGCGGCGGCCGCCGCCATGGCCCTGGGCCTGCTCGGGTTCATCCTGAGGGAGAACGGGACCCGGCGCCGGGAGACGCCGCCCCCCTCCGGTTCCGACGACAGTCTGAAAGGCGAAGCTTGACCCCTACCCCCACCGCTCCCGACCGGCCCTTCCGACTGGGCGGGTTCGCCACCCTGACCGAGGCGCTGGACTTCGCCGCCCAGGGGCCCACGGGCGTGAACCTCTACGGCCTGCGCGGCGAGCTGGTGCTCGCCCTGTCCTACGCCGAGCTGCGCGAGCGGGCCCGCGCCCTGGCCGCGCGCATCCTGGCGGCCGGGATCCGGCCGTTCGACCGCGTGGGCCTCGTCGCCGAGACCGACGCCGACTTCGTGGTCGCCTTCTTCGCCTGCCAGCACGCCCGGGTGACGCCCGCGCCGCTGGGCGGCCGCGAGGCCTATGTGGAGCAGATCGGCCGGATGCTGGGCTCGGCGCAGGCCTCGGCCGTGTTCGGCCCCGAGGCCCTGATCCCGTGGCTGCAGGAGGCGGCGCAGGCCGCCGGCGTGAGGCTCGCGGCCCGCGTCCAGGACCTGCCCGAGGCGCCCGCCGCCGACCTGCCCGCGCCGACGCCGGACGATCCCTGCTACGTGCAGTTCTCCTCGGGCAGCACGCGGCACCCGACGGGCGTCCTCTGCACCCACAGCGCCTTGATGGCCAACACCACCGCGATCACCCGCGACGGGCTGAAGGTGGTCCCGGCCGACCGGGCGTTCTCGTGGCTGCCGCTCTATCACGACATGGGCCTGGTGGGCTTCCTGATGGCCCCGCTGGCCAGCCAGATGACCGTGGACCTGATGCCCACGGGCGCCTTCGTGCGCCGGCCGCTGCTGTGGCTGGACCTGATGTCGAAGAACCGGGCGACGATCTCGTACAGCCCGACCTTCGGCTACGAGCTGTGCGCCCGCCGCGGCGACGGCACGCGCGAGGGGCTGGACCTGTCGGCCTGGCGGATCGCCGGCTGCGGCGGCGACATGGTGCGGCCGGGCCCGCTGATGGCCTTCGCCGAGACGTTCGCGCCCGCCGGCTTCTCCCCCACGGCCTTCGTCGCCAGCTACGGCATGGCCGAGGCGACGCTGGCGCTGACCATGGCGCCGCTGGGCCAGGGACTGCGGTTCGAGACCGTCGACGTCGACCGGATGGAGCGCGACGGCGTGGTCGTCGGCGGCCGGGAAGGCCGCAGCCGGGCCTTCGTCCGCTGCGGGCCGGTGCTGCCCGGCCACGAGCTGGAGGTCCGCGACGAGGCGGGCGCCGCCCTGCCCGAGCTGAAGGTCGGCCGGGTGTTCGTGCGGGGCCCCAGCCTGATGCGCGGCTATTTCGGCGAGCCCGAGGCCTCGGCCAAGGTGCTGGGGCCGGACGGCTGGCTCGACACCGGCGACCTGGGCTTCCTGGTCGAGGGCGAGATCGTGCCGACGGGCCGCGCCAAGGACCTGATCCTGCTGAACGGCCGGAACGTCTGGCCGCAGGACCTGGAATGGTCCGCCGAGAGCGAGATCGGCAAGCTGCGCAGCGGCGACGTGGCCGCGTTCTCGGTCGACCGCGACGAGGGCGAGCAGCTGGTCGTGCTGGTGCAGGCGCGCACCAGCGATCCCGAGGCGCGCCGGGCGCTGGCCGACGACGTCGCCGCCCTGCTCCGGGCCCGGCACGGCGTGGAGGCCCACGTGGAGCTGGTGGGGGCGCACGCCCTGCCGCAGACCTCGTCGGGCAAGCTCAGCCGGTCCAAGGCCAAGGCGCTGTACCTGGCGGGCGCCTTCCGGGCGGAGGAGCCGGCCTGACGCGGCTCGCCGCCGTCACCGGCGCCACCGGCTTCCTCGGCCGCCGGATCGTCCGCGCGCTGGCCGAGGACGGCTGGCGCGTGCGCATCCTGGCGCGGCGCGATCCCTTCGATCCCCTGTGGCGCGACCTGGAGCCCGAGCTGGTGCTGGGCGACCTGGCCGATTCGCGGGCCCTGGAGGCCCTGTGCCGCGGCGCCGACGCCGTGATCCACGGCGCGGCCCTGGTGAAGGCCCGCAGCGCCGGCCATTTCGCGGCGGTGAACCGGGAGGGCGCGCGCCGGCTGGCGGCGGCCGCCGGCGAGGTCCCCCACGTGCTGCTGGTCTCGAGCCTGGCGGCGCGGGAGCCGGCCCTGTCGCCCTACGCCGCCAGCAAGCGCGCCGCCGAGGACGCGATGGCCGAGGCGCTGGGGCCGCGACTCACCATCGCCCGCCCGCCGGCGATCTACGGCCCCGGCGACCGCGAGCTGCTGCCGGTCTTCCAGGCGGCCTGCCGGCTGCCGGTGCTGCCCGTGCTCAACCGGACCGCGCGGGTGGGCATGATCCACGTGGAGGACGCGGCGCGCCAGATCGCCGCGCTCGCCGACCGGGCGCCCGGCCGCACCGTGGCGCTGAGCGACGATCGCCCCGAGGGCTACGGCTGGCCCGAGCTGATGGCCGAGGCCGCCCGCGCCGTGGGGCGCGCCCCGCGCCTCGCCCGGATTCCGAAGGCGCTGGTCCATCTCGTCGGAATCACAAATGATTTCAGCGCCGCGCTGGGGGCGGCGCCGATGCTGACCTCGGGCAAGGCGCGCGAGCTGCTGCATCCCGACTGGAGCATCCCGCCCGCCGAGCGGGCCGAGGACCTGCCGCCCCCGCGGCACACGCTTTCGGGGGGATTTCGGGACACGGTGGCGTGGTATAGGGCCGCCGGCTGGTTGAAACATTAGCTGCGGTTTTGTGACGTGCGGCGCAGCGGAAGGTGGAAATCCTAGGCCAACGTGCTTAGGTACCCCCGCTGCGCAAGCGATGTGTGCCGACGTGGGGGCGTACAAGATGGTGGAACTCGCGACGGATCTGACCGTACGCGAAGTCGCGAAAGCGGCCGAGACCGTTCTCGGCCGCCCCGTCAACGTGACCCACGAGACGGACATCGCGCGCGATCTCGCCGTCGATTCGCTGGCCCTGATGAACATCGTCATGGAGCTGGAGGATCGATTCGACCTGTCGATCCCGCTCGACCGGCTGGCCACGGTGCAGACCGTCGGCGACCTTTCCGAACTGATCAACACGCTGCGGATGAAGGCTTAAGGATGGGGCTTCTCGACAAGCACCTGGGCTATCGCGCCCCCCTGGAAGGCATCCGCGCTGCGGGCGCCGACCCGTCCAACGTCCGGTTCGACGCCGTGCTCTCGCCCACTGAGGGCGTGCTGGCCGGCCAACCGGTGATCCTGCTGGGCACCAACAACTATCTCGGGCTGACCTTCGACCCGGCCTGCATCGAGGCCTCGGCCGAGGCGGTGCGCGAATGGGGCACGGGCACGACCGGCTCGCGGTTCGCCAACGGCACCTTCGCCGGCCACACGGCGCTGGAGCAGGCCCTGGCCGGCTTCTACGGCCGCAAGCACGCGATGGTCTTCACGACCGGCTACCAGGCCAACCTGGGCACGATCTCGGGCCTCGTCGGCCGCGGCGACCATCTGATCCTGGACGCCGACAGCCACGCCTCGATCTATGACGCGGCCAAGCTGTCGGGCGCCGAAGTCATCCGCTTCCGCCACAACGACCCGGACGACCTGCACAAGCGCCTGCGGCGCCTGGGCGACGCGCCCGGCGGACGGCTGATCGTCGTCGAGGGCATCTACTCGATGATCGGCGACGTGGCCCCGCTGAAGGAGTTCGTCGACGTCAAGCGCGAGATGGGCGGCCACCTGCTGGTGGACGAGGCCCACTCCATGGGCGTGCTGGGCGAGAAGGGCCGCGGCCTGGCCGAAGCGGCCGGCGTCGAGGACGGCGTCGACTTCATCGTCGGCACCTTCTCCAAGAGCCTGGGCTCGGTCGGCGGCTTCCTCGTCTCGGACGAGGAGAACTTCGACCTGCTGCGCATCGTCAGCCGGCCCTACATGTTCACCGCCTCGCTGCCGCCGGCGGTGATCGCCTCGACCCTCACCGCCCTGAAGCGGCTGGAAGACGAGCCCGGTCTGCGCGCGCGGCTGTCGGCCAACGCCGACCGGCTCTACGAGGGCCTGCGCGACATGGGCTATGCGGTCGGCCCGCACGCCAGCCCGATCACCGCCGTCGAGATGCCCGACCAGGCCACCGCCGTCGGCATGTGGAACGCGCTGCTGCAGAACGGCGTCTACCTGAACCTCGCCATCCCGCCGGCCACGCCCGAGAACAAGTCGCTGCTGCGCTCCAGCGTCAGCGCGGCCCACACGACCGAGCAGATCGACACCGTCCTCGGCGTCTTCGAGCAACTGGGCCAGGAATTCGGCCTGCTGGCCGGCCGCCGCCGCGCCGCCACCGCCTAGCCCACGCTAGCCTCGGGGCCGGCGCGCCCGCCGCAGTCGCCACAGCACGCCGGGCGCCGCCAGGATCGGGTGGCGCTCGCGGAACGGCGTGACCTCCAGGGCGATCCCGGTGTGCTTCTCGATCTTGTAGGCGGCGTAGCGGGCCGCGCCCTCGAAGGTGAACGCCGCCTTGGCGAGCCGGGCGAGGTTGAGCGGCTTTCCCAGGGCCGCGCGCAGGCCCCAGCGCGGCAGCCCCCGCTTCCGCGGCCAGTAGACCCCGTCCATCTCGGCGAACTCGACCCCCGCAGCCTTCCAGGCGAGCGGCAGGACGGCGGCGAAGCGGCCGGCGTTCGGCCCCAGCACCTGGTCGGCGCGGTCGGGGCTCTCCACCCGGAACTCGGCGGCGTAGGTCCGGCGGAACAGGGCCGCCCAGTAGGCCTCGGCGGGCCCCTGCTCGGGCCCCAGGGCGGCGGCGTAGCGGGAGGCGGTCTTCACCGCCTCGGCCACCGCCGCCGGCACGGCCGCAGCCTCGCCGCCCGCCCAGGCGACGGCGGCCGGCTGGACGAAGCGGGTCCAGATGGTGGTGTCCAGCGTCCGCCCCTCGGCCGCCCGGCGGAAGACGTCCAGCGGCAGGGTCGCCACCTTGGCCTGCAGGCGCCGGCCCTCCCAGTCGAACTCGTGGTAGCTGACCTCGGGCCAGAGCACCCGCTCGGCGAGGCCGTGGAAGCCGCTGCGGTGCGGCCGGCGGGTCAGACGGTAGAAGTCCAGGAGGCCCGACAGGTCGCCCGTCCTCAGCGTCGAGCCGTAGTAGAGGATCGCCACGTCGCGGGAAGGGTCGGCCAGCCCGGCGGCGAAGGCCGTGACCGCGGCGGGCAGCGGACGGGCCAGCTCCTCGCCGATCAGGGTCTCCAGCGGCCCGCTCACACGAACACGAACTCCAGGTCCGGCCCCTGGCGCACGGTGAGGTCGCCGCCCGGATAGATCTCGCCGTCCAGGGTGAAGCCGCCCTCCATCGACACCGACAGGCTGGAGACGTCCCGCCGGCGGTAGCCTGCCCGCTCGAGCCACGGCGGCTGCGCGCCGCGCAGGATGGTGGGGACGGCCATCGGCAGGCGCCGCGGCGGCGCCTCCACAGCCAGGGCCTTGAGGCCCTCATGCGGCGGACCGAACGGCTGCAGGCCGAGGGGGAAGCGCTTGAGCGTCGCGGCCAGGACCAGGAACCAGTCGCGGGTCTCGGGGGCGGCCTCGCCCAGGGCCAGCGTCGCCGGCTCGCCCCGGCGCCAGGGATCCTGCGGGCCGCCCGCCAGCGTGCGCGCCGCGGCGCCGGCGATGGTCATGACGATGGCGGCGTTGTCGAAGAAGCCGAGGCCGTGGGTGCGCTGGGCCAGCTCGGTGCCGCGCACGAAGGCGCCCATGCCGAACAGGAAGCCGCGCAGCTCGGGCTCGTCCGCGCCGGCGCGGACCACCTCAAGGCAGGCCCGGACCTTGCGCTTGGCCGGGTCGCGGGCCGCCGCCAGCATGGCCCGCACGGGCGTTCCCAGCGGCACCCCCAGGTCGAGCGCAAGCGCATTGGTCTTGCCGTTGGGGATCACGCCGAAGGTCGGCAGCCGGTCGCCGTAGGCCTCGGTCGCCCGGGTCAGCACGTCGCGCACCGTGCCGTCGCCGCCGTCGATGACGACGAAGTCCACGCCCGACTTGGCGAACCAGGCCAGGGCCTCGGTGAGGTCGTCCGGCCGTTCGGGCACGGCCTCCAGCACGCCAGGCGGCGCAAGGGCGGGCGCCCCCGCCAGGTTGCGGTGGCTCTTGAGGTTGCGGATGACGCCGGCGCGGATCAACGCGAGAGCCAGGAGACGACCCGGCCTTTCGGCATGGCCATCGCCTGCACCACCTGGGCCAGGTGGACGACGAGGCAGATCGCCGTCCAGACCGCCACCAGGAACAGGCCGATCTCGGGCCTGCCCGCGAGCCATGCCAGGGTCAGCACGATCAGGTTCGGGTTCCGCCGGGCGGTGATCAGCCGGAAGAAGCTGTCGAACGGACGCCAGGCGTGCACGTGGAAGCCGAAGAGGCGCATGAACACCCCCTCCTCCACCCGCTGCAGCACGTAGCCGGCCAGGATCACGCCCAGGGTCAGCTCGGGGAACGGCGGCGGCAGGCCGACCTGGAAGCAGCCGACGTACCAGGCCCACCACCAGAAGGGCGGATGGACGAGGTCGATGCCGTGGTCGAAGACGTTGCCCCACTTCGACGAGGTCATGGTGGTGCGGGCCAGCTTGCCGTCCACCGTGTCGAGGAAGGTCATGATCCAGCCGGCCAGCAGGCCCCAGCCGAACTCGCCGATCCAGAACAGCCAGAAGGCGGCCAGGACCAGCAGGAAGCCCGCGAAGGTCACCATGTTGGGCGTCAGCTTCGCCTCAGCGCACCAGCGGGTGACGATCCGCGCCGGAACCGGCCAGACGTACTTGGTGACGACGTCGGTGACGCCCTTGTACGAGCCGGCGAAGGTGCGGGCCTCGATGGCGCGGACGTTATCGGCGGTCAGCCGCTCCAGCACCGGCGCCTCGCGCTTGCGCAGCGCCTCGTTGTAGGCAAGCTCGGCCGGCGACAGCGCCTGCAGCCCCGGAGGCGCGCGGCCGGCCTGCAGGTCCGCCGACGCCGCCGCGGCGTCCGCCGCCGGCACGTGGGCCGCCACCGCCCGGCCGTCGTCGGTCACCAGCACCGTTCCGGGGCGCCGGGACAGCGTCGCCACCAGCCCCTCGTCATAGACCCAGTCGCCCAGGGTCAGCACCACCGTGCGTCCCGAGGCGACGTCCGCCGCCTCGGCCGGCTCCACGCCCGCGCGCACATAGGTCCGGCGCAGCCGCTCGCGCGCCGTCATCCCCCACAGCCGCACCTCGCCCGAGCCCAGGATGAGCCCCAGCGGCGCGGTCTTGCCCTCGCCCGTGTTCGTCAAAAGTCTCGCGCGCCTCTCACGCAAATCACCGGAACCTGATACCCAGCCGGCGCGCCCCTTGGATAGAACGCGGCCCCGAATTGTCCACCTTCCGCCTCGCGCACCTGTCTGACCCGCACCTGCCGCCGCCGGCCCGGGCGCTGCGGCTGGCCGACATGGCCTCGAAACGGGCGCTTAGCCGCTTGGCCTGGCGACGCAAGCGCCATCGCCACAGCCCCGCCGTCCTCGACGCCCTGATCGCCGACCTGCGGCGATGCGCCCCGGACCACATCGCCATAACCGGCGACCTCACCAATTTCGCGACACACGAGGAATTCGCCGCCGCCGCCGAGTGGCTGAGGACCCTGGGCGATCCCGCCTCCGTCACCGTCAGCCCGGGCAACCACGACGCCCTCGTCGCCCACCGCACGCCCGACCGGTTCGCCCCCTGGGCCCCCTGGCTGGGCGATACGCCGCAGGCCGACTTCCCGCACGTGCGGGTCCGCGGGTGCGTGGCGATCGTCAACGCCTGCACGGCGGTCCCCACCGCGTGGCGCCTCGCCCAGGGCGCGCTGGGGCAGGACCAGATCGCGCGGCTCGAGGCCGCCCTGCGCCGGGCGAAGGCCGAGGGGCTCTACCGAATCGTCCTGCTGCACCATCCGCCCGCCGAGGGCGCCGTGTCGGCCCGCAAGGCGCTGACCGACGCCGGCCGGTTCCGGGCGGTGCTGGAGGCGGTCGGCGCCGAGCTCGTGCTGCACGGCCACGCCCACGACGCCCTGCTGCACCGCATCCCCGGCCCGCAGGGGGCCATACCGGTGCTGGGGGTCCCCTCGGCTTCGGCCCCGCCGGGCGGCCACGACCCCGCGGCCCAGTGGCGGCTGATCGAGGTGACGCGCCGGAGCGGCGGCTTCTCCACGCGCATCGAGGCGCGGGGGATCGCCCCCGGAAACACCGTCGAGCGCCTGGGCGCCTACGCCCTGGCCGCCGACCGGGCCGCGGGCCTGGCGGCCTAGCGCGCCGGGGCCCGGCTCCCTATGATCTGCCGGCGGCTGCGCCGCGCTTCACCGGACATGGACACGCCGTGACGAACCCCACCGCCCGCAAGTTCGGCTATCCGCGGACGAAGGTCGCCGAGACGGCGCACTGGCTGGTGCTGGTCCGACCGCAGCAGCCGACGTTCGGCTCGCTGGTGCTGGTCTGCAAGGAGGACGCGCAGGCGTTCTCGGACGTCAGCCCCGCCGCCTTCGCCGACCTGAAGGTCGCGGTGAGCGGCATCGAGGACCTGCTGCGGCGCGCGGTCGGCTACGAGAAGATCAACTACCTGATGCTGATGATGGTCGATACGGACGTCCACTTCCACGTCCTGCCGAGGTACGAGGGATCCCGCGAGCACGGCGGGCGGGCGTTCCCGGACGCCGGCTGGCCGGGCCAGCCGCAGCTTGCATCCCACGTCGCCCTGGACGATGACGAGGCCGCGGCCCTGGCCGCCGACTTCGCCGCGCGCTGGCAGGCCTGAAGCGCCCGCGACCCGGGGGGAATGTGAGCCTCATCGACCGTTACCTTCTCCGGATGGCGTTCTGGCCCATGGTCGGGGCCACGGCGGTGACGCTGGTCGCCCTGCTGCTGGAACGGATCCTGCGCCTGCTGGACCTGCTGTCGGAAAGCAGCGAGCGGTTCACCTTCGTCGCCCAGCTGGCCGTCAACCTCGTGCCGCACTACGTGGGCCTGACCCTGCCCGCGGCGTTCTTCATCGCCCTGATCATCGTCGTGAACCGGATGAATCAGGCCTCTGAGATCGACGCCCTGCTGGCGGCCGGCGTCTCGCTGACGCGGCTGGCGGCGCCCTATCTGGTGCTGGCGGGGGTTCTCAGCTTCCTGACGCTGATCGTGTTCGGCGCGCTGCAGCCCTACAGCCGCTACGCCTACCGCGCGGTGCTGCACGCGGCCCAGAACGCCGGCTGGAGCGGCCAGGTGCCCGAGGGGACGATCATCGCCCCCAACGACGACCTGATCATGACCACCGACCAGGCCGACGCCGCGGGCCAGCGGCTGACCCGGGTGTTCATCCGCCGCCTGACGCCCGAGGGACGCGAAGAGGTCACCACGGCGGGCGTCGCCGAGCTTCGCCGGACCGCCGACGGTAAGAACGTCACCCTCATGCTGAAGGACGGCCAGCAGCTGCGCTTCAACCGGCGCGGCGAGCCCGAGCTGCTCTCGTTCGAGGACTTCACCATGCAGCTGCCGCTGAGCGGGCCCGCCCGGCTGCTGCGCGCCCGCGGCGGCGACGAGCGCGAGCTCAACCTCTTCGAGCTGGCCAAGAAGGCGAACGATCCCCAGTCGGTGATCCCGCGCGAGACCCTGCTGGCCGAGCTCTACGGGCGCCTGGCGCGGGCGCTGGCCCTGCCGCTGCTGCCGCTGCTGGCCGTGCCGCTGGGCCTGTCGGCCAAGCGCAGCGGCCGCGCGCCGGGGGTGATCGTGGGCGGGATCTTGCTGCTCGCCTTCCACCACCTCATCCAGCTGGGCCAGAGCTTCGCCGAGACGGGCCGCGCGCCGGCCGAGGCGGGCGTCGGGATCCCCTTCGTCGCCTTCGCGGCGATCTGCTTCACCGTCTTCCTCACCAGCCGCAAGCGGCCGGGCGAGACCCCCGTCGGACGGGTGATGGAGCACCTGGCGAACGTCATCGTGCGCGTGCGCAAGCGGGTGAAGCTGCGCCGGAAGGCCCTGCCGTGAGCCTCGGCCTCTACCTCTTCAGGCTCGCCTTCGGCCGCATCCTGGCGGCGCTGGCGGTGCTGGTCGGCATCCTGCAGATCCTCGACCTGCTGGACGTCACGACCGAGATCCTCGACCGCGAGCTGGGGGCGCAGGGCGTGGCCTACTATGCGCTGCTGCGCCTGCCGCGGCTGGTCGAGCAGGCCGCGCCGCTGGCGGTGCTGGCGGGCTCGCTGTTCGCCTTCGCCAAGCTGGCCGGCGAGAGCGCGGTGACGGCGATGCGCTCCACCGGCATCTCGGCCTACCGGATCACGCTGCTGGCGCTGCCGGCCGCGGCCCTGGTCGCCGCCGCCCAGCTCGTCATCGGCATGGCCGTCGCGCCCCGCACCGACGCGGCCCTGACCCGCTGGTGGCAGGCCACCACCCCGCGGGAAGAGGTCAAGCCGCAGGACGTGATCACCTTCCGGGTCGGCGACGACATCGTCTCGGCGCGCCCGTCGGCCGACGCCCAGCGGATGTCGGAGGTCGTCATCTACCGGCGCGACGGCGCCGGCCGGCTGGTGCAGCGCACCGCCGCCGACGCGGCCGTCTACGATCAGGGCGCGTGGCGGCTGATCGCCCCGCGGTTCGAGGCCATCAGCGAGGGCGAGGTGCAGACCGGCGCCGCCGAATCCATGACCTGGACCCGGTCGCTGCGGCCCGCCGACGTCCGCGCCCTGCAGTCCGGCGGCTCGACCATCTCGGCCGCGGAGGCCCGGCGCGCGCTGCACGGCGGCGTCTCGGTGCGGCCCAAGACCTACTACGACACCCAGCTCCACCGCGCCTGGGCCGCGCCCGCGGCGTGCCTCGTCATGCTGCTGCTGGCCGCCCCGGCCGCCCTCGCCAACTTCCGCGGCGGAGGGACCACGCTGATGGTCCAGTGCCTGGCCGCGGGGCTGCTGTTCCTGGTCTTCGACGGCGCCTTCACGGCCCTCGGCGAGAGCGGCGCGGCGCCGGCCATGCTCGCGGCCTGGGGGGCCCCCGTCATCTTCGGGGCCCTCGGCGTCACGGCCCTGCTCTACCTGGAGGGCTGATGGCCTACGACCGCCCCGCTTCCGCCGTGCAGGTCGTCCCCGTGGCCTCGGCCGCCGAGCTGGAGCGGTTCATCCGCGTGCCGATGCGGCTGGGCGCCGGCGACCCCAACTACATCGCCCCCCTGCTGGCCGAGCGGCGCGAGGCGCTGAGCGCCAAGGGCAACCCGTTCTTCGCCCACGCCGACGTGCAGTTCTGGCTGGCGGTGAAGGACGGCCGCGACGTGGGCCGGATCAGCGCCCAGATCGACCACCTGAACCCGCAGACCCGCGAGGGCTACGGCAACTTCGGCCTGATCGCCGCCGAGGACGACGCCGAGGTGTTCGCCGCCCTGTTCGCCGCCGCCGAGGCGTGGCTGCGCGAGCGCGGCTGCCGCGCCGCCCTTGGCCCCATCAACCTGTCCACCAACGAGGAGGTGGGCCTGCTGGTCGAGGGCCACGACACACCGCCGATGTTCATGATGGGCCACGACGCCCCCTGGACCGGGAGCCGCATCGAAGGCCAGGGCTACGCCAAGGCCAGGGACCTCTACGCCTACGCCTGCGACGTCTCGCACGACCTGCCGCCGTCGATCCTGCGCCGGGTGCGCAAGGCGCCGCCCGAGGGCGTGGTGCTGCGCAAGCTGGACATGAAGCGGTTCGGCGAGGAGGTCCGCACCCTCACCGAAATCCTCAACGACGCCTGGTCGGGCAACTGGGGCTTCACGCCCACCACCGAGGCCGAGACCAAGCAGCTCGCCAACGCCCTGAAGTTGGTGCTGGACCCGGACCTGACCTGGTTCGCCGAGATCGACGGCGAGGCCGCGGGGTTCATGGTGCTGCTGCCGAACGTCAACGAGGCGATCGCCGACCTTCGGGGCCGGCTGGCGCCGTTCGGCTGGGCCAAGCTGCTGTGGCGGCTGAAGGTGCGGCGGGTGAAGACGGGCCGCGTGCCGCTGATGGGCGTGAAGCGCCGGTTCGCCGGCGCCCACCGCGGCCAGCTCCTGCCCTTCCAGCTGATCGACGCCGTGGTGCAGGAGGCCCGGCGCAAGGGCTACCAGCGCTACGAGCTGTCGTGGGTGCTGGAGGACAACCTGCCGATGCGGCGGATCTGCGAGGCGGGCGGCGCGCGGATCTACAAGACCTACCGGCTCTACGAGAAGGCCCTCGACGACAAGGGTCTGGCGTGAACGACCTTTCGGCCCTGATCCTCGCGGGCTCGCGCGGCGGCGCGGACCCGGTCGCCGACTACGCGGGCGTGGCGCACAAGGCGTTGATCGAGCTGGAGGGACGCACCCTGCTCGCGCGGGTCGCGGAGGCCCTGAAGGACGCCGGCGCAGGACGGATCGCCGTTTCCTGCAGCGACCCGGCCGTGGCGACGGCCGCCGAGGCGCTCGGCCTGGAGGTGCTGCCGGCCGCCGAGGGCCCGAGCCTCAGCGTGCGCGCCGCCGCCGAGCGGCTGGGCTTTCCCCTGCTGGTCACCACCGCCGATCACGCCCTGCTCCGCCCGGAATGGATCGCCCGCTTCCGCGCCGACTTGCCGGCGGACGTGGACGTCGCGGCGATGATGGCCCGCCGCGCCGAGGTGGAGGCGGCCGCGCCGGGCACGCAGCGCACCTACCTCAAGCTCTCGGACGGCGAGTGGTCGGGCTGCAACCTGTTCTGGCTGCAGAGCGAGCGGGCGCTGGGCGCGGTGGCGTTCTGGCGACGGCTCGAGGCCGAGCGGAAGAACCCGGTGGCCATGGCCGGTCTGCTGGGACCGGGCATCCTGCTGCGCTACCTCGCGGGACGCCTCGGGATGACCGACGCGGTCCGGCGGCTGGGCGAGCTGGCGCACGTGCGGGCCGCGGTCGTGCCGACGCCCTACGGCCTGGCGGCCGTGGACGTGGACAAGCCCGCCGACCTCGACCTGGTGCGCAGGCTGGTCGGCGAGGCCTAGGCCTTCACCATCTCCTTCGCGGCCCAGCCGGCCGAGAGCCTGGTCAGGTTGTCGACGTCGGCGGGGAAATCCATCTCGCCCCACTGCAGCCCCTCGATCGACTGGACGCGGACGTCCACGCCGGCCTTGGCCAGCTCGTCGATGACGCTGAGGTACCAGCGCTTGAGGCCCTCGGGCCGGCGCAGGGCCTGCTCCACGCCGGCCTGGAACTTGGCGGCGCCGGCGGGCGAGAAGCGCAGGAAGCCGATGGACTCGGCGTCGTAGGCCTCGATGGTCTTGCCGATGGCCAGGAGGCGGCCGTTGTCGGTCAGCACCTTCATGTCGTCGGCGTCGTAGCCGCCCTTGCGGTCGACGGTGACGGTGATCTCGGCGGGCGGCGCCTCGATCAGGCGCTCGACGATGCCCGGGCCCGGCAGGGTGTCGCCGTTCAGCAGCAGGACGTCGCGGTCGAACTCCTGGCGGACGATCCAGCACGAGGCGAGGTTGTCGGCCACCGAGTAGAAGGGGTTGAACGCGGTCCGCACCGGCATGCGCAGGCCCAGGCGCGCGACCTCGGCCTCCACCGCCTCGGCGCGGAAGCCGGTGACGATCACCGCCTCGTCGATCCCGGCGGCCTCCAGGCGCATCAGCTGCCAGGCCAGGAGCGTGCGCCCCGACAGCTCCACGAGGCACTTCGGGCGGGTTTCGGTGAGCGGGAGCAGGCGCTTGCCCTGCCCGGCGCTCAGGATGATGGCTCTGTTGGGCGACTTCACGAACGCATCCCTGGCAGACGTTCCGGCGAAGGTGAACCCTGAAGGGACGCGGGCGGCCCGCCCGTGATCCTTTGCCGCGGCTGCGGCGCCACCCCCGTTTTCGTCCCTTATCTAGTTTCCGTTCCGGAAATGTGAAGAAACCCCGCAGGGCGAGCGGCCCGCGGGGTTCCTTTTTTGTCGATCGACTGGCTGTCCGCGGCGCACGAGCGCCGCGGCGAACGCGCCTACTTCAGGTGCTTCGCCAGGTGCTTGTTCATCTCGAACATCGACACCTTGTCCTTGCCGTCGAAGATCGGCTTCAGCTTGGCGTCCGCGATGATCTCGCGCTTGTTCTGCGGGTTCTGAAGGTTGTTCTTCTTGATGTAGTCCCAGATCTTCGAGACGGTCTCGCCGCGGGACAGTTGCCCCGACCCGACCACAGCCGCCAGTTCCGACGAGGGCGTCAGAGGCTTCTGCAGGGCGTTCGTGTTCTTTCCAGTGGCCATGGGCTCCCCCAGCTAAGAGTTCCGCGACGGGCCGGCAGGGGCGCCGGGACTGAGTCGCTTGCTCGTATCCTAACGCGGCGTACGCTTCGCGCTACAGGGAAGCGCAGCCGTCCTTGCCTAGTGGTAGGCGCCGCCTGTGGACGGATCGACGGCCCGGGCCGCGTCGCGGTCCAGCGGACGGCGCGCCTCGGGCGAGCGGCGGATGTCGTCGTCGCCCCCGGCGGCCTCGGCCATGTCGTACTCGGCATGGGTGGCCGCCTCGGTCAGCGGGTCGAGGCGCTTGTTGCGAGTGGCGTACCGATAGGCCCCGTAGGCGAGCGCTCCACCCAGGATGAGCAGGCCGCCCACGAAGGTCATCAGCAACCAGCCCATGCCGCCGGCGTCCACCTCGCCCGGCCCCGGCCCGTTGGCGGCGGGATCGCCCAGGGCGCCCATGATGCCGAAGGCCGTGGTCAGCGTGAACGCCCAGAAGGCGGCGGCCAGCGCCCAGGCCAGCCAGATGAAGATCTTGCCGCCGACCCCGGCGCCGGTCGTCCCGGTTTCGGAGCTGACGGCGTAGCTGTCGTCGAATTCGCTGTAGGGCCGTACGGCCATGTCGCGTCTCCAGGTGTGGCTCGGCCGCAAGCGGCGGCCGTTCGCAGTTCCAACACCGACGGGCCGCAGGCGTTCCCGCTTCGGACCGGGGACGCGCCCGCGGGGGGGACCCGGCGGCGTTTGACTTCCCGGGCGTCCGCCCCCTCAACTGGCCGGCAAAAGACCAGAAGAGACGTTGGGAGGAATGCGATGGCGGGATGGACCCTGGTCGCGGTGTGGGAGGCGATCGCCGCGGCCCAGCCGGAGCGGCCGGCCCTGATCCAGGGCGAGCGGACCGTGAGCTGGGGCGCCTTCGACGCCCGGGCCGACGCCCTGGCGGCGCACCTGATCGGCAAGGGGCTGGGCCGGCAGGCCAAGGTGGCCGCCTACCTGTTCAACGGACCCGAGTACCTCGAGACCTATTTCGCCGCGTTCAAGGGCGGCTTCGCCCCGGTGAACACCAACTACCGGTACGGGCCCGAGGAGCTGCTGTACCTGTTCGACAACGCCGACGCCGAGGCGATCGTGTTCCACGCGGGCTTCGCCGGGACCCTGGAGGCGATCCGCGACCGCCTGCCGAGGGTGAAGGCCTGGGTCGCCGTGGCCGAGCCGGGCCACGCCGTCCCGGCCTGGGCCGAGGACTACGAGGCCATCGCGGGGCGCACGCCGGCGGAACGGCCCGCGCAGGCGCCCTGGGGACGCTCGGGCGACGACCTCCTGCTGCTCTACACCGGCGGCACCACCGGCATGCCCAAGGGCGTGATGTGGCGCCAGGACGACCTGTTCAACGTGATCGGGGCCGGCGGCCACGCGGCCATGGGCGTGGAGCCTGTGACCTCGCTGGAGGAAGTGGCGGCCCGCCTGGAGAGCCCCGGACACGTCCGCCCCACCGCCCTGATCGCCTGCCCGCTGATGCACGGCACCGGCCAGTTCTCGGCCTTCATCACCCTGAACCTGGGCGGGACGGTCGCCACCCTGCCCTCGCGCAAGTTCGACGCCGCCGAGCTGTGGAACGAGGCCGAGCGCCTGAAGGCCGACAGCATCGCCATCGTCGGCCTGGCGTTCTCCACCCCCATGCTGGAGGCCCTGGAGGCCCACCCCGGCCGCTGGGATCTGTCGTCGGTGAAGCTGATGAGCTCGTCCGGCTCGATGTGGAGCCAGGAGAACAAGCGCGGGCTGCTGCGCCACGCCACCAATGCGGTGATCTACGACAGCCTGGGCTCTTCCGAAGCCGTGGGCCTGGGCGCCTCGGCCTCGGCGCCTGGCCAGGAGGCGGCCACGGCGGCCTTCATGCTGGGCCCCAACTGCGCGGTGTTCACCGAGGACGGGCGGCGGGTCGAGCCGGGCTCGGGCGAGCGCGGCATGGTGGCGGTCTCGGGCTTCCTGCCGACGGGCTACTACAAGGACCCGGAGAAGAGCGCCAAGACGTTCCGGACCTTCGAGGGCCAGCGCTGGTCGGTGCCCGGCGACTGGGCCGAGGTGAACCCCGACGGCACGCTGAAGCTGCTGGGCCGCGGCTCGGTCTGCATCAACACCGGCGGCGAAAAGGTCTTCCCCGAGGAGGTGGAGGAGGCCCTGAAGACCCATCCGGCGGTGCGCGACGCCGTGGTGGTGGGCGTGCCCGATCCGCGCTTCGGCGAGCGGATCTGCGCCGTCGTCGAGCCCGAGGCGAACACCGAGCCCACGCTCGCGGACCTGTCGCAGCACGTGCACGGCCGCCTGGCCGGCTACAAGGCCCCGCGCGAACTGGTGCTGGTCGAGAGCATCGGCCGGGCCCCCAACGGCAAGGTGGACTACAAGGCCGTGAAGGAGCGCGCCCTGGCCGAGCTGGGGACGCCGGCCTAGCCGAGGGGCCTAGCCGAGGGGCCTAGCCGAGGGGCCTAGCGGCTGCCGCGCGGTTCGCGCGACAGGCGGGTCATCAGCAGCGCGGCCCGCTTGGCCTGGACCTCGAGGCTCGTGAGGTCGATCGTCTCGCCCGGGGCGTGGCTGTTCTCGCCGGCCGGACCCAGGCCGACCAGCCCGTCGATGAACGAGACGAAGGCGATGTCCCCCGCCCCGCGTCTGGCGGGGTCGCCCTGCGGCATCTCGGCAAGGCCGAGGGTGCGGTTCACCTCATTCAGCCTGGCCAGCAGGGCCTTGTTCCCCTCGGTCGGGGCCATCGGCGGATAGCCGGTCTCCTCGAAGGTCAGGACGGCCTCGGTCTTCGGCAGGTGGCGGGCCACGATCGCCTGCATCTTCGCCCGCACCCGGGCCTCCTGCTCGTTGGACAGCGTGCGGATGTCGCCCACGGCGACCGCCTCGGCCGCGATGATGTTGGACTTGCCGCTGGCCTGGCCGCCGGTCCGGCCTTCGTTGACCGAGGCGTTCGCGCCGCCGACGAGGATGCCCACGTTGTAGGTCAGGTTCGGCTCGGCCAGTTCGCGCCGGAACGCATCGAGGATCCGGGTCAGCTCGTAGACCGCGCCGCAGCCGGGCCCCTCCATGCAGACCCCCGAAGAGTGGCCCGAGCGCGCCGTGGCCCGCAGCGTCCAGGACGTCGCCGAGCGGCGGGCGATCGCCCCGATGTCCCGGCCGCCCTCGCGCGAGAGGCCCTCGAAGTCCAGCGCCACGTCGCTGGCGCGGCCGGCGGCGATCAGGTCGGCCCGGCCGATCGACAGCGGCGCGCCCGGCTTCTCCTCGTCGCCCGTCAGCACGACGGTGATGTCGGCGTCCTTCAGCGTCCCGGCCGCCTGCATCGCCCGCAGCGCCGCGATCATCACGACCATGCCGCCCTTGTCGTCGCCCACCCCCGGCCCCTCGGCCACGTCGCCGCGGCGGGTCCAGGCCTGGAACGGGCTGTCGGGTTCGAAGACGGTGTCGAGGTGGCCGATCAGCAGCAGCCGCTTGCCGCGCCCGTTCCCCTTGTGGACGGCCACGATGTGGCCGGCCCGGTCGGTCGCCTTCATGGGGACCCAGCGCACGTCGAAGCCCAGCGGCTCCAGCTCGGCGCGCATCATCCGCCCAACCTGCTCGACGCCGGGCAGGTTCATGGTGCCGGAGTTCACCTTCACCAGGTCTTCCAGCAGCTTCACGCTGCGCTCGCGCTCGGCCTCGACGGCGGCGATCATCGCGCGCTCGGCCGGCGTGGGCGGCGCGGCCTGCGCCGGCGCGGCGGACGCGAGGGCGAACGCCCCCAGGAGGGCGGCGCAGGCGGTCTTCATGGGAATGGCTCCGGGTTTCAGCCCGGCTGACTACGCAGGCTGCGGACGAATTCGACAAGGGCCGAGCGCGAGGCGCCGCGCGGCAGGTCGGCGTAGGCCTTGAGCAGTTCGAGCGCGCCGGGCTCGGCCAGCAGCGCGGCCACCTCGTCCACGGCGCTGGAGGTCGGAGAGGCCTCGCCGAACATCTCGGCGACGGGCACGCCCAGGGTCCGGGCGATGCGGGCCAGCATGGAGGCGCTGACGCGGTTGGCGCCCCGCTCGTACTTCTGGATCTGCTGGAAGGTGACGCCGGCCGCCTCGGCCAGCGCCTGCTGCGACAGGCCCTTCAGCTTCCGGAGCAGCCGGATGCGCGCGCCCACCGCGACATCGACGGGATCGGCGATCGCCTCGGGTTTGCTGGCCATGCGCGCTCCGGAACCTCTGCAGTAGTGCCCTATCGCGTCCGGCTCGCCTCGTCATCGGCGGGCGGGGCCACGCCTTGCGGGGCGCCCCGGTCCGAGATGGCGTAGCAGGCCTCGGCGATCACGATCCCGACGGCTCTCCGAAGGGCCCCGACCGCCGGATCGACCCGCTCCAGCGCGATCAGTTCTTCCTCGTAGGGCGCGAGCAGTTCCACAAGGTTCTGCGCCAGTCGCCTGGCGTGCTCGGGATTGTGACTCATCTCGGCCCCCTTGGGGCGAGCCTGAGCGAGGGGGCCTGCGAATGCAAGCAGCCCCCGGTTGGTGACCGGGGGCTGCGGCTCGCCGGGCTACACGCGGCGGTTGCCGGAACTCAATTGGCGGCGATGGCCTGGGCGGCGGTCTGGGCCTGGATGACGGCGCGCCCTTCCCGCTCGGCGATGCGGCGGAAGGTGGCGAGCGCCTGCCCGGTGACCTGGTCCATGTTGTAGTAGCGGTAGGTCGCCAGCCGCCCGACGAACAGCACCTCGGGCGTGTCCAGGGCCAGGGCCTCGTACTTCTTGTAGAGCGCCTGGTTCTCGGGCCGCGGCACCGGATAGTAGGGGTCGCCCTCGGCGCTGGGATACTCGTAGGTGACCGTCGTCCGGCGAGAGGCCTGGCCGGTCATGTGCTTGTATTCGCTGACCCGGGTGTAGGGGACGGCCTCGTCGGGATAGTTCACCACCGCCACCGGCTGGAACCACTCCTGGTCCAGGGTCTCGTGCCGGAACCGGAGGCTGCGGTAGGGCAGCTTGCCGAAGCGGTGGTCGAAGTACTCGTCGACGGGGCCGGTGAAGATCAGCCGGTCGAAGTCGGCCTCGTCCCGGACGTCCTCGTACTCGACCCCGAGTTCGATGGTCAGGCCCTTCTGGTCCAGCATGTTCTCGAACATGCGGGTGTAGCCGTCGAGCGGCATCGACTGGAACTTGTCGGTGAAGTAGCGGTCGTCGGTGTTGGTCCGCGTCGGCACGCGGGCGGTGACCGCCTTGTCCAGCTCGGACGGATCCATGCCCCACTGCTTGCGCGTGTAGCCGCGGAAGAAGGTCTCGTAGAGCTCGCGGCCGACCTGGCTGACCACCACGTCCTCGGACGAGCGGATCTTCTCCACCGGCTCGGCCCGAGAGGCCAGGAACGCCTCGGCCTCGGCGTCGGTCGACAGGTTCACGCCGTAGAGCATGTTCAGGGTGGTGCGGTTGATCGGCATCGGCACGTGCAGGCCGCTCTTCACGCAGGCCAGCACGCGGTGCTCGTAGGGGCGCCACTTGGTGAACTGCGACAGGTAGCGGAACACCTCTTCCGAGTTGGTGTGGAAGATGTGCGGCCCGTACTTGTGCATCAGCACGCCGCCGGCGTCCTTCTCGTCGTAGGCGTTGCCGCCCACGTGCGGACGCCGGTCCACCAGCAGGACCCGCTTGCCCAGCTGGCTGGTCAGCCGCTCGGCCAGCACCGAGCCGGCGAAGCCTGCGCCGACGATCAGGTAGTCATAGGGCTTGGTCCGGGAGGCGGCGCGGATCGCCGGCGCGGCGACCCCGGCCTCGGCCATCAGCTCGGCCCTGCCCAGCTCGCGCGCGGCGAGCACGCGGCCGATCTCGAGGTTCATGCGCGTGAACGTCTCGTCCCACGACAGCGCCGAAAGCGCCACGTCCACCGCCTTCAGCCAGTCGCCGCGGAGCCGCGAGAGGGCCAGGGCCTGGTCGCAGGCGGCGATGAAGTCGTCGTGCGAGGCGGCGACCTTCACCGCCTCCAGGTCGCCGTAGTGGCGCACCACGTCCACGATCGGGGTCGAGACCACCGGCCGGCCGCCCGACAGGTACTCGGGCGTCTTGGTCGGGCTGATGAAGCGGGTGGACTCGTTGATGGCGAACGGCATCAGGGCGACGTTCCAACCGCCGAGATAGGTGGGCAGCTCCTCGTAGGACTTGCCGCCCAGGTAGTGCAGGTTCGGCCGGCGCGGCAGGCTGTCGGGATCGATCTTCACCACCGGCCCGACGATCACGATGCTCCAGTGGGGACGCGCGTCGGCCAGCGCGGCCAGCAGGCCGAGGTCCATCCGCTCGTCGACGACGCCGTAGAAGCCGAACCGGGGCCAGGGCAGCTGCGCCTGGTCAGGCGCCTCCTCGCGCATCACCCGCGCCCTGGCGAAATGGGCCCGATCGACGCTGGAGGGGAACGGGTGGATGTTGGGGTGGCGGTCGCGCTTGGCCTCCCAGAGGCTGTAGCCGCCGGTGAAGACCACGTCGGCGGCGGCCATCAGCTCGCGCTCCAGGCTGGTCAGCTCGGGCGGGGCGAACTTGAAGTTCGCCAGCTCGTCCATGCAGTCATAGACCGTGCACGCCGCCTCCAGATGGCGCGAGAACGGCAGCATCATCGGGGTGTAGTACCAGCGCAGCAGATCGCCCGGGACGCTGGCGACCACCTCGTCCAGCAGGGTCTTGAGCAGCTCGTCGCGCCGCTCGGCCGTCAGCCCCTCGGGCAGCGAGGGCGTGGCGACGATCACCCCGCTCTCCGGGCACACCTTGCTGTCCAGGCGCGGCGGCGAGCCTTCGGGGGTCCAGACCGGCTCCTCCCAGAAGATCACCTTCCGGGTCTGGGCGAAGCGGGTCATCAGATGCTGGGGACGCTGGAAGACGAAATCCCACCGGAGGTGGGAGAAGCAGATCAAGGTCTCTCGACCTCGGGAATGCGATCCTGCTTGCGGAGGACACGGCTCAGCGCCGACGGCGCTCGGAACCCAAGGCGTGTTCAAGGGCGCATTCCTTTTGGATTGTAAGACACACGAAGCCCGCGGACTTAACCCCTGACAGCAGAATTGGTTCCCGCCCTCTTCTTGAGACTGGCCAAAAGTATTCAGTAATCAAAAGATAGCCGCAGAAAGCTAGACCGCGACTTTAGCTTAAGTCGGAAAGTCGACTGTTCAGCTCGCGGTTTCAGCTTTGCGGCCGCCGGCGCGGCGGCCCGATCCGTAAGCCGGCTGGGCCTCCCACCGCAGGGCGTCGGCGACGATGCGGTCGAGGGTCGAGCAGACCGGCTCCCAGCCGAGCAGATCCCGCGCCCGCGAGGCGTCGGCCACCAGGCTCGGCGGATCGCCGGCCCGGCGGGCGCCGATGCTGTGCGGCACGGGCCGGCCGAGGGCGCGGCCGACGGCCTCGACCACCTCGCGCACAGAGTGGCCCTGCCCCGTGCCGACGTTCACCGCCTCGTAGGCGCCGGCGGGCAGGTCGACCTCCAGGGCGGCGACGTGGGCGGCGGCCAGGTCGTTCACGTGGATGTAGTCGCGCAGGCAGGTGCCGTCCGGGGTGTCGAAGTCCTCGCCGAACACGGTCAGCGGCTTGCCCTCCCCCAGCCCCGCGGCGATGGCGAGCGGCAGGAGGTGCGTCTCAGGCTCGTGGGCCTCGCCGATCCGGCCGGAGGGGTCGGCCCCCGCGGCGTTGAAGTAGCGCAGCGCCACGGCCGTCAGGCCATAGGCGCGGCACTGGGCCTCGATCATCCACTCGCAGGCCAGCTTCGTGTCGCCATAGGGGCTGGCGGGCGCCTTGCCGGCGCTCTCGGGGATGGTCTCGAGCGGCCCTCGCCCGCCCTGGCCGTAGACCGCCGCGCTGGACGAGAACACCAGCCGCTCGACCCCGCGCTCGCGCATGGCGGTCAGCAGGCTGACGGTGCCGCCGACGTTGATCTCCCAGAAGATGTCGGGCTGGGCGACCGAGCGGCCCACCTCGATCAGGCCGGCGAAGTGGATCACCGATTTGACGCCGTGGTCCGAGATCGCCTCGGCCAGCGCGCGGGTGTCGCGGATGTCTCCGTGGACGAAGGCGCCCCACTGGACGGCCTCGCGGAAGCCTGAACTGAGGCTGTCGAACACCACGGGGAAGAATCCCCGCTCGCTCAGAGCCTTCGCGGTGTGTGCGCCGATGTAGCCGGCTCCGCCCGTCACCAGGACGGCGGGCTTCGATCCCCGATCCATGCGGCCGATAATTCCCGCCCCCGGGCGCCGGTTCCAGCCCCATTCGGCAGGATGGGGAACGATTGCTTCCGCGGCGGCTTTGAACCGTCGGGTTGTGACGGGAAAGCCAGGGTCGATGCCGACACTCGAGCTGTGGGGCGGTCACGAATGCACCGTGAACCGTGTGGGGACCGCGTTCCACGACCAGACGGTCAGGTCCGGGCACCACGACCGCATCGAGGACCTCGACCGCTTCGCCGAGCTGGGCCTGAAGGCGCTGCGCTATCCGGTGTTGTGGGAGCGGACGGCCCCCGATCGGCCCGGCGAGCACGACTGGCGTTGGACCGACGCGCGGCTGGCGCGCATCCGCGAGCTCGGCATGCGGCCGATCCTCGGCCTGCTCCACCACGGCAGCGGGCCACGCTACACAAGCCTGGTGGACGAGGGCTTCGCGCGCCTGTTCGCCGGCTACGCCCGCGCCGCCGCCGAGCGGTATCCCTGGGCGCGGGACTGGACCCCGATCAACGAGCCGCTGACCACCGCGCGCTTCTCGGCGCTCTATGGCCACTGGTATCCCCACCTGGCGGACGAGCCCTTCTTCTGGGCGGCCCTGCTCAACCAGATCGACGGCACGCGCCTGGCCATGCGGGAGATCCGCAAGGTCAATCCCGACGCCCGGCTGATCCAGACCGAGGACCTCGGCCGCACCTACGCGACCCGCCTCCTCGCCGGCCAGGCCGAGTTCGAGAACTGCCGGCGGTGGATGACCTGGGACCTGCTGGCGGGCCGCGTGACCCGCGGGCACCCGATGTTCGAGCGGCTGGCGGCCTGCGGCTTCGCCGACCGGCTGGCGGCCATCGCCGACGATCCCTGCCCGCCCGACATCCTGGGCGTGAACCACTACCTGACCAGCGAGCGGTTCCTGGACCACCGGCTAGACGCCTATCCCCCCGAGCGACACGGCGGCAACGACCAGACGGCCTATGCCGACGTGGAGGCCGTGCGGGTCGTCCTGCCCGCTCCCGGGGGCCTGGAGGGCGTGCTGGAGGAAGCCTGGGCGCGCTACGGCCTGCCGCTGGCCGTCACCGAGGCCCACAACGGCTGCACCCGCGAGGAGCAGGTCCGCTGGCTGCGCGAGGCCTGGGAGACCGCCGAGCGCCTGCAGGGCCGCGGCGTGGACATCCGCGCGGTCACCGCCTGGGCCCTGCTGGGCACGTTCGACTGGAACAGCCTGCTCACCCGCGCCCTCGGCCACTACGAGGTCGGCGCCTTCGACGTCCGCGCCGAGCCGCCGCGTCCTACCGCCATCGCCGCCGAGCTGAAGCGGCTCGCCCAGGGCGGGCCGCCGCATCCCGGGACGGAGGGCCCCGGCTGGTGGCGGCGCGACATCCGCCTGGAGTTCCGGCCGGTGTTCCGGCACGTGGAGACCCCCGAGCCGCGCTCGGCCTGGCAGGCGGGCCGCGGGGCGCGCCAGCCGCTGCTGATCGTCGGGGCCACCGGCACCCTGGGCAAGGCGCTGGCCCGCGCCTGCGAATGGCGCGGCATCGACTATCGCCTGACCAGCCGGGCCGAGCTTTCCCTGGACGACGCCGACTCCATCGCCGCCGCCCTCGACGGCTGCGGACCGTGGGCGGTGATCAACGCCGCCGGCTGGGTGCGGGTGGACGAGGCCGAGGCCTGCGCCGCGGACTGCCTGGCGGCCAACGCCGACGGCGCGGTGCGGCTCGCGCGGATCTGCGCCGAACGGGGCCTGCCCCTGGTGGGCTATTCCAGCGACCTGGTGTTCGACGGCTCGGCCGGGCGGCCGTACGTGGAGAGCGACCCGCCGGCGCCGCTGAACGTCTACGGCGAGAGCAAGGCCCGCGCCGAGCGCGAGGTGCTGGCCCTGGGCGGGCAGGCGCTGATGATCCGCACCGCGGCGTTCTTCTCGCCGTTCGATCCCTACAACTTCGCGGCCCATGTCGTGGGGACGCTGTCGGCGGGACGCGAGTTCGTGGCCGCCGAGGACCTGGTCGTCTCGCCGACCTACGTGCCGGACCTGGTGGACGCCAGCCTCGACCTGCTGCTGGACGGCGACGCCGGCCTGCGCCACCTGGCCAACGCCGGAGAGGTGAGCTGGGCCGGCTTCGCCCGGATGATCGCCGCCGAGCTGGGCCTCGACGCCGGCCGGGTGCTCGGCGTCCGGGCCGACAGCTTCGGCTGGGCCGCGGCGCGGCCGCAGCACGTCCCGCTCTCGACCGAGCGGGGCCGGGTCATGCCGAGCCTCGAGAATGCGGTCGCCCGCTACGCCGCCATCGTGCGGGAAGCCGAGTTCGCGCCCGAGGCCGAGGCCATGGCCGACCTCGCCCATCCGGAGACGCTGGTGCGCCGGGGCGCGCCGCCGACCTGACGGCGCGCGGCCGCCGCGTCAGTGGCTGGCCTGGTCGTCCTCGACCTCGAAGACGTCCTCCTCCACTTCCGAGAGCAGCTCGTCCAGGGCGTCGATGATCGCGTCCAGCTGTTCGGGCGAGGTGGCGAATTCGATGGTCTCGCCGCCGTCGGCCTCGAGGTGCAGGACGAAGTCCTCCTCGCGGACCGAAATGGCGAACTTCGTGAGCTGTCTCATGGGGGGCCCTCCAGATGGCCCCCCGATAACCGTTCGCGACCGCGAAGGTTCAGCGCAGGGCGCGCGCGGCCTCGACGACGCGCGCCGCCTTGGCCGCGGTGTCGGCGACCGGCTGGCCCGCCCGGTAGAGCTCGCCGCCGAGGCCGAAGGCGCGCGCGCCCGCCGCCCACCAGTCGGCCATGCTGTCCGGCCCCACCCCGCCGACCGCCCAGACCACCGCCTCGTCGGGCAGGACCGCCTTGAGCTGCTTCAGGTGCGCCGGGCCGTAGGTGACCGCCGGGAAGAGCTTCAGGTGCCGGGCGCCGGCGTCCAGGGCCGCGAAGGCCTCGGTGGCGGTGGCGAAGCCCGGCGCGGGATCGAGGCCGAGCGCCACGGCCCGGACGATCACCTCGGGCGAGGTGTTCGGCGCCACGATGATGCGCCCCCCGACGGCGGCGACGGCGTCCACCGCCGCGGCGTCCAGGACGGTGCCGGCGCCGATCGCCATGCGACCGACGAAGGCCTCGGCGATCCGGCGGATGCTCTCCAGCGGCTCGGGGGAGTTGAGCGGGACCTCCACGCCGCGGACGCCGGTCTCGTAGAGCGCCTGGACGTGGTCCACGGCCTCGTCGGGGCGGATCCCCCGCACGATGGCCACCACCGGACATTCCAAGAGGGCCGCTTCCAGCTTCATGACCGCGCCTTCCGATAGAGGTCGAAGAGGCCCGCGACCGCCGCGGCCTCGCCGTCATGCAGGTCGGAACTCACGCCGCGCGTCTCAAGGGCCCGGGCGTAGAGCGCGCACAGCGCCGGGTCGCCCAGCAGGTCGACGTGCGCCAGCCCCTCGCAGCCCAGCAGCCGCGGCAGGGCCGCGACCTCGGCGCCGATCAGCAGGCCCGAAAGGTAGGCCGGCGTGCTCTCGGCCGGCCGCCCCTGCCCCACCACCCGCGCCCGGGCGGTGAACAGGCGCGCGGCCAGGGCGTCGCCGTCGCCGGCGGCCGCGCAGCCCTCGTCGAAGGCGTCCATGTCGTCGGCCGGGGCATCGCTCTTCAGCACGCTGTGGGCCTTCAGCACCGCGAACAGCTCGCCCGTCATGGCGGTGACGAACCGCACCAGCCGACCCTCCTCGAGGACCATCCACTTGGCGTGGGTGCCGGGATGGCAGATCACCCGGCGGCCCTGGCGGCGGGCGGGATCGGCGGCCAGCCAGCCGAACGCCTGGGTCTCCTCGCCGCGCATGACGTCGCCGCGGCCGTTGAAGCCCTCGAAGCGGACGCCGGGCACGATCCGCACCCAGTCCGCCCCCTCCACCGCCATCAGCCGGCGCGCGAGGTCGTCCGGTCCGGCCGGGGCGTCGACGTAGGGCGCCTCGCGCCAGCCGAGGTTCGAGCCCACCATGCCGCAGAGAATGGCCGGCAGGCCTTCCGCGCCGAGGGCCGGCCGCACCTCCTCCCGGAAGCGCCGCTCGGCCTCGCCGGCGCCGATCTGCGAGACCCCCAGGCCGGGGAAATCGCGGTCGCCGACGATCCCGCCGCCCGCGTCCAGCGTCCAGGCGCGAAGGTTGGTCGTGCCCCAGTCGCAGGCCAGCAGCGCGGCGCCCATCAGAGCCGCCCCGCATCGACGATCAGGTTCTGGCCGGTCATCATCCGGCTCTCGTCGCTGGCCAGGAACAGCGCCGCCCGGGCGATGTCCTCGGGAAGGATGCGGTCCTTCAGGGCCACCTGCTCGCGCCAGGCGGCCTCGGCCTGCGGCGTCAGCCACAGCTCCAGCTGGCGCTCGGTCACCACCCAGCCCGGCGACAGGGCGTTCACCCGGATGCGGTCGGGGCCCCATTCGCGGGCCAGCCCCTTGCTGAGGGAGTTGATCGCGCCCTTGGCCGCCACATAGGTCGCCATGTGAGCCGGCCCCCACAAGGCGTTGATCGAGCTGACGTTCACGATCGAGCCACCGCCCGCCGCCTTCATCATCGGATAGACCGCCACCGAGGCCGCGAACGCCGGATCGAGGTTCACCGCCAGGCCCTTGCGCCAGGCGTCCATCGAGGTCTCGGCGGCCTCATGCCGCGTGTCGTTGGCGACGTTGTTGATCAGGACCGTGACGGGCCCAAGCGCCTGGGCCGCGTCGCGGATCGCCGCCTGCAGCGCCGGCACGTCGGTCACGTCGCAGCGGCGGAACCAGGCGCCCTGCCCCAGCCGCCCGGCCAGGGCCTCGCCCGCATCGGCCTGCAGGTCGACGAAGGCGACCTTGGAGCCCTGGGCGTGGAACTGCTCGACGAAGGCGGCCCCGATGCCCGAGGCGCCGCCGGTGACGAAGACCACGCGGTCCTTCATGCCGGGATAGATCGCCCCCGCCATCAGTGGGACTCGCGGGTGACGTCGGGGCTGGACTTGCCGACCAGGAAGTCGAGGTCGGCGCCGCGGTCCGCCTGCAGCACGGTGTCGATGTAGAGCTTGTACCAGCCGCGGTCGAACTGCGAGGGCGTGCGGGCGGCCTCCCACTCGGCGCGGCGGCGGGCCAGCTCGGCCTCGTCCACCAGCAGGTCGAGGGTGCGGCTGGGGCCGTCGAAGGCGATCTCGTCACCGTTCCGCACCAGCGCCAGCGGCCCGCCCGCCTCGGCCTCGGGCGAGACGTGCAGGATCACCGTGCCGTAGGCCGTGCCGCTCATCCGCGCGTCCGAGATTCGGACCATGTCGCGCACGCCTCTGTGCAGCAGCTTGGGCGGCAGGGCCATGTTCCCCACCTCGGGCATGCCGGGGTAGCCCTTGGGGCCGCAGCCCTTGAGCACCAGGATCGAGGTCTCGTCCACGGGCAGGTCCGGATCGTCAATGCGGGCGTGGTAGTCCTCGATGTCCTCGAAGACGACCGCGCGGCCGCGGTGGGTCAGCAGGGCCGGCGTCGCGGCGCTGGGCTTCAGGATCGCCCCGCCGGGACAGAGGTTGCCGCGCAGCACCCACACGCCCGAGGACGGCCCGACCGGCGCCTCCCGCGTGCCGATCACCTCGCGGTTCCAGACCTCGGCGGCCTCGGCGATCTGGCCCTGGGTATGGCCCGAGACGGTGATCGCCTCGCGCCGCAGCAGCGGCCCCAGCTCTTTCATCACCGCCGGGCAGCCGCCGGCGTAGCAGAACTCCTCCATCAGGTATTTGCCCGACGGCATCAGGTTCACCAGCAGCGGGACCTCGCGGCCGATGCGGTCGAAATCCTCCAGCGACAGCTCGATCCCGACCCGCCCGGCCAGGGCCAGCAGGTGGACCACCGCGTTGGTCGAGCCGCCGATCGCGGCGTGCATCAGGATGGCGTTCTCGAACGCCTCGCGGGTGAGAATCTGCGAGAGCCTGACGTCGTCCTTGACGAGCTGGACGATGCGGTTGCCCGTGAGGTGAGCGAGCGTCTTGCGGCGGGAGTCCACGCCGGGCAGCGCGGCGTTGTTCGGCAGGCAGACGCCCAGAGCCTCCATCAGGCTGGCCATGGTCGAGGCCGTGCCCATGGTGTTGCAGGTCCCGTGGCTGCGGCTCATCGAGCTCTCGGCCGAGAGGAAGTCCGTCAGGCTCATCTCGCCCGCCCGCACCGCCTCGGAGAAGCGCCACACATCGGTGCCCGAGCCGATGTCGCGGCCGTGCCACTTGCCGTTCAGCATCGGGCCGGACGAGACCACCATGGTCGGCAGGTCGACGCTGGCCGCGCCCATGAGCTGGCCGGGCGTGGTCTTGTCGCAGCCGCCCAGCAGGACCACCCCGTCGATGGGGTTGGCGCGGATGCTCTCCTCCACCTCCATGGCCAGGAGGTTGCGGAACAGCATGGCCGTAGGCCGCATCTGGGTCTCGGGCAGGCTCATGGCCGGGAACTCGATCGGCACCCCGCCCGCCTCCCAGACGCCGCGCTTCACGTACTCGGCCAGGTCGCGCAGGTGGAACTGGCAGGTGACCAGCTCGGACCAGGTGTTGCAGACGCCGATGATCGGCCGGCCGTCGAAGACGTGGTCCGGCAGGCCCGTGCCCTTGATCCAGCTCCGGTGGATGAAGCCGTCGCGGTCGTGCTTGCCGTAGCTCCGTTGGCTGCGCAGCGGCTTCCTGGCCATTCCCGACCCCTCGGCGTTCCCGTGATGCCCGAGAGATAAACCCCCGAGCGGGGCCGGGGTTCAGCCCTCGAACACCGGCAGCGGCAGGCCCTTCACCCCCACGTCGATGGCGAACAGGCCGCCGGCCAGCGGCTGCTTCGCGCGGGCCTCGTCCGACAGCTCGTCCCAGGCGCTGGTGACGTAGAGCGTGGAAAGGTCCGGGCCGCCGAAGGCGCAGCTCGTGGGCTGCTCCACCGGCATGCGGACGATGCGGTCCACCTTGCCGTCCGGGCTGTAGCGGACGATCCGCCAGCCGCCCCACTGGGCGTTCCAGAGGTAGCCCTCGGCGTCGACCGCCGAGCCGTCGGGGGAGGCCTCGGTTCCGCGGGTGTGGGCGAACTCGCGCACCTTCGACAGGTCGGCCGTCTCGTGCGCGAACAGCGTCTGCAGCTTGGAGTCGGCCATGTAGAGCGTGGCCCCGTCCGGGCTGAACGAGACGGTGTTCGGGATGTGGATGCCGGTCAGCACCCGCGTCGTGGTCCCGCCCGGGTCGGTGCGGAAGACGCTGCCCGGCCGCTTGCCGCCGTCGTCGTCCATGACGCTCCACCAGAAGCGCCCCGCCATGTCGATCTTGCCGTCGTTGGTGCGGAACCCCTCGCCCAGGTCGTAGGGCCGCACGACCTTGACCACGCCCTTGCCGGGGTCGGCCAGCGCCAGGCCCTTCTCGGTCGCCATCAGCAGCCCGCCCTTGGCGCGGGGCACGGCGGCGCTAGCGCGCATCGGCAGGTCGAAGGCCCCGCGCTCGCCCCCGACGGGCTCGTACCAGGACAGCCGCCGGCCCTTGATGTCGAACCAGTACAGCCGCTGCTCGGCCGGCGACCACACCGGCCCCTCCCCGAGACGGTCCGCCGCATTCACTACGCAATGGATATCGACCACATGGCCTCCGAGGTCGGACTTGAGAATCGTGCGACTTTCCGTGGATCGCCTGCGACACCCTGCCGTCGCCGTTTGGGTTACGTTCAGACGCCGCGGACTACTATCTTAGACAGAGAATCGGGAGGGGATCCCAAGTGTCGCTGTCCAGCTATTCCGACGTCTTCGCGATCAATCACGATCGCGGGTACGACGAGCACATCTCCGTCGGCGACCTCGTGCGCACGGGGCCCAACCTCTTCCCGCATTTCGAGGTCCTCGCCATCCACGGCGACAAGGCCTGGGTCCGCAACGTGCAGAACGGCTCGGACCACCTAGCCATGCTGTCCCGGTGCCGGAAGATCAACGGCCAGCCGCCGCTCGACCAGGCGGCCGAATAGGCGCCGCGCGCCGCCGATCACCGCAAACTGAACCCCCGTCCCGCCCCGGAGTTGTAGCTTCGGGGAGCGATGTCGCTCGCGCGAGGAAAGGGGAGGACGGACCATCTCCGCCTTCATGTTCGCCACCGGGATCGAGAACTCGATCCCGAAGATCCAGAACGGCAGCATCCGCATCGACCAGATGGAGGCGTGCGGCCACTACCGCCATTGGCGAAAGGACTTCGACCTCGTCGAGGAGCTGGGGCTGCGATACCTCCGCTACGGCCCGCCGCTGCACACCAGCTTCCTCGGCCCCGACAGGTTCGACTGGGAGTTCGCCGACGTCACCTTCGCCGAGCTGCGGCGCCGCGACATCAACCCCATCGTGGACCTGTGCCACTTCGGCGTGCCCGACTGGATCGGCGACTTCCAGAACCCGGACTTCCCCGAGCTGTTCGCCAGCTATGCGGCGGCCTTCGCCCGGCGCTTCCCGTGGGTCCAGCTCTACACGCCTGTGAACGAGATGTTCATCTGCGCCCAGTTCTCGGCCAAGTTCGGCTGGTGGAACGAGCAGGGCACCACCGACCTGACGTTCGTGACGGCGCTCAAGCACATCGTCCGGGCCAACGTGCGGGCCATGCAGGAAATCCTGAAGGTCCGGGCCGACGCGATCTTCATCCAGAGCGAGTCCTCAGAGTACTTCCACGCCGAGAACCCGCTGGCCATCAAGCCAGCCGAGATCGAGAACTCGCGTCGCTTCCTCTCGCTCGACCTGAACTACGGACACCGGGTCGATTCCGAGATGTACGAGTACCTGATGGACAACGGGATGACGCGGGAGGAGTACCACTTCTTCCTCGGCAACTCGCTGCGCCACCACTGCATCCTGGGCAACGACTACTACTGGACGAACGAGCATCGGGTGTCGGCCAACGGCATGCACCGGGCCTCGGGCGAGATCTTCGGCTACTCCGAGATCACCCGGCAGTACTACAACCGCTACCGCCTGCCGGTGATGCACACCGAGACCAACATCGCCGAGGGGCCGAACGGCGACGAGGCGGTGAACTGGCTCTGGAAAGAGTGGGCCAACGTCCTGCGCGTGCGCAACGACGGGGTGCCGACCGTCGGGTTCACCTGGTACTCGCTGACCGACCAGATCGACTGGGACGTGGGCTTGCGCGAACAAAACAACCGCGTCCACCCTGTCGGCCTGTACGACCTCAACCGCGAGATCCGCCCCGTGGGCCTCTCCTACAAGCAGCTGATCCAGGACTGGCACGAGGTGCTGCCCACCCAGAGTGTCTGCCTCACCGTGCCCATCGTCCCACCGGCCGAGTACGGAGATCCGATCTCCGAGCGCCACCGCGTCGAGGCGCGGCGCCTGCGAGCCTACGAACTGGCCACCGGCGGCGAGGGCGGCTGAGCCGATGCGGATCGGAGGCGCGCCGGTCGTCCGGCTGACCGCCGAGGCTCCCGCGGGCGCGCCGGCGGGGACTCCGGGCTTCGTGGAGGCCGAGATCCTGCCCGGCCGGGGCATGATGACCCTGCAGGCCAGACTGCGCCTGCCGTCGGGCGAGATCGTGGACGCGCTGTTCGCCCCGCCCGCCGCCGAGGCCGCCCGCGAGCTGGACGGCGGGGCCGAGGACTTCGCCGGCAACAAGGCCTTCGCGTTCGGCGGCGCGGTGCTGGCCCCCTTCGCCAACCGCATCCGCGGCCGCGCCCTGCCCGGCGCCCGCGAGATCGAGGCCGACCTCGACGGCCGCACGGCGCGCCTCCCGCGCAACTGGGGCGGCAAGGCGCCGGGCGCCGAGCAGTACGCCATGCACGGCCTGATCCTCGATGCGCCCGTCCCGTTCGAGCAGCCCTCCCCCGCCCGGGTGACCGGCGTTCTGGAGGCCGGCGACTTCGGCGGCCGCTGGCCGTCGCGGGCGGTGCTCGGCTTCGAGTATCGGCTGGAGGACGGCGCCCTGGCCCTCTCCATCACCGCCCGGAACGTCGGGGACGAGACGCTGCCCATCGGGCTGGGCTGGCATCCCTACTTCGCCCTGCCGAGCGGCCAGCGCCGGCAGGCGCGCCTGCGGCTGCCCGCCGACCTGCGGGCCGAGGTGAACGACTACGACGAGGTGCTGCCCACGGGCCGCCTCTCGCCCACGTCCGGCGGCCCCTATGACTTCGGCGGCCCGGACGGGGCGGCGCTCGGCGACCTCTATCTGGACGACTGCTTCACCGGGCTGCGCCGCGAGGACGGCCAGGCGGTGGTCGACGTGCGCGACCCGGCGGCCGGCGTCGGCCTGCGCCTCGCCTCGCGCTCGCCGCATGTGAAGGCGATCCAGGTCTTCGCGCCGCCCGACAAGCCGTTCGTCGTGGTCGAGCCCCAGTTCAACCTGGCCGATCCCTTCGGCGCCGTCTGGCCGCGCGAGGTGGACACCGGCATGGCCCGGCTGCAGCCCGGCGAGCAGCTCTCCTACGACGTGCGGCTGAGCGCCTTCGCCGTCGGAACCTGAACCCGCTTGGCGGCTTCTCCCGCCCATGAACCGCGCACGAAAGAGTGAAACGAGCGAATCCTCCTGTGAAGTCATCGACTTCGATGAGGCGCTGCTCGACTCGTGCCCGGCCGACGAGAAGGCCGAGCTGATGACCGAGGCCCGCATCCTCGCCCAGGCCTTCGCCGGGCAGGGCGCGACCGAGACCCTGGAGGAGATGGCCGAGACCCTCTCCGCTGGCTACCGCGACGCCGAGATGGACCGGCCGCACGCGCGCAAGCTGTCGGCGGCGCTGAAGCGGCTCGCCCGGGATCCGTGGACCGACTGAGCTATTCGGCGGCGGCCGAGGCCCGGCCGCGCTTGCGCTTCCTCTCGGACCGGTCGAGCAGCTTGCGCAGCATGGAGGCCATGGCCGAGGTCTCGTAGGGCTTGTCGAGCAGCGGGAACTCGGCGCCCTCCATCACCTGGCGCTCGCCTACGAAGCCGGAGGTCAGCAGCACCTTCAGCCCCGGCCGCAGCTCGCGGGCGGTGCGCGCCAGGCTGACGCCGCTGACCCCGCCCGGCATCACCACGTCGGTGAACAGGAGGTCGATCTCGGCGCCCGAATGGATGATCTGCAGCGCCTCGGAGGCGTTGGTCGCCGTCTGCACCTGATAGCCCAGGCCGGTGAGCACATCGAGCGTCAGGGCGAGCACGGTGGGATCGTCCTCGACCAGCAGGATCCGCTCGGCGCCGCCGACAATGGCGCGGGGCGTCTCCTCCGGCCGCACCTCGGCCTTGGCCCGGGTGGCGGGCAGCAGCAGGCGGAAGACGGTGCCCCGGCCCGGCTCGCTGTCGACCTCCACCTCCCCGTCGGACTGGCGCACGAAGCCGTAGACCTGGCTGAGGCCGAGGCCCGAGCCCTTGCCGACCTCCTTCGTGGTGAAGAACGGCTCGAACACCCGCTCGCGCACCTCGGGGCTCATGCCGCAGCCGGTGTCGCCGACCTCGACGACCACGAAGCCCAACCCCTCCGCCGCGGACCGCCGCTCGGTGCGCACGCACAGCCGCCCGCCCTCGGGCATCGCGTCGCGGGCGTTCACGGCCAGGTTCAGCAGCGCGGTTTCGAGCTGCGTCGGATCGACATGGGTGTTCAGGGGCTCGCCGTCGCCGCCCAGCTCGAGGTCGAGGGTCACTGCCTCGCCGACCGCCTGGCGCATCAGCGGCGCGAAGTCCTGGATCAGCGCGTTCACGTCCAGGGTCACCGGCGACAGGTGCTGGCGGCGCGAGAACGCCAGGAGCTGTCGGGTCAGGTCGCGGCCGCGCTCGGCCGCCTGGCGGATTGCGTCGATGCGCCGGGCCCGACGGGCCTCGTCCTCCTGCTTGCGGGCGAGCATGTCGATGTTGCCCAGCACCACGGTCAGCAGGTTGTTGAAGTCGTGCGCGACCCCGCCGGTGAGCTGGCCCACCGCCTCCATCTTGCGGGCCTGGGCGAGCTGCTCCTCGAGGCTGCGGCGGTCGGTGGCGTCGAGCAGGACGCCGAAGATCTCGCGCGCCTCGCCGTCGTCGCTGGGCGCGATCACGCCCTGGTCGTGCAGCACCCGGTACTGGCCGTCGGCGCAGAGCCAGCGGAACTCGCAGGCGTAGTGGCCGATCTTCACCGCCTGGGTGATGGCCTTGGTCACCCGCTCGATATCGTCGGGATGGATGCGGCCGGCGCCGAAGTCGGCCTCCTCCAGGAAGCGGTCCGCGGGGAAGCCGGTGATCTCCTTCACCGACTCCGAGACGAACAGCGGCGTAAAGGGCGGCTCGACGCTGCGCGAGGTGAAGACGATCGGCATGGCCTTCAGGATCGCCGCCTGCTGCGCCTCGGCCCGCCGCAGCGCCTTCTCGGCGCGGGCCTTCTCGGTCTTCACCCGGCTGTGCTCGTCCAGCAGCCACTGCTTGTAGGCGGACTGGCGGTTCGCCTCCTGGGTCTTGAGGTAGAGGTCCACGAAGACCTTGGTCTTGGCCTTCAGGATGAAGGGGTCCACGGGCTTGAAGACCACGTCCACCGCCCCGGCCGAATAGGCCTGGAAGATGTGCGCCTCGTCCCGGAAGATCGCCGTCAGGAAGACGATCGGCGTGTCGGCCGTGCGCTTGCGCGAACGGATCAGCGCCGCGGTCTCGTAGCCGTCCATCCCCGGCATGTGCAGGTCGAGCAGGATGAGGGCGAACTCCTCCGAGAGCAGGCGCTTGAGCGCCTCCTCGCCCGACCGGGCCACCACGAGCTCGTGGCCGAGATCCTCCAGCGCCTGCACGGCGGCGAAGGCGTTCCGCTCGTCGTCGTCGACGATGAGAATCCGGGCCTTCAGCGGCGCGTCCAGGTCGGGCGGGGCCTGAGCCTCCGCCCCGCCGGGGCCTGCCGGATATCTGGCGGGGACGGCGTTCGTCACATCAGCTCGCTTGCGGCATGAGGGAGACGACGGTGTCGCTCGCCAGCTTCATCGCGTCGGCCCGCTGGATCGAGACCCGCAGCACCGAGATGAGGTGGTCGATGTCGACCGGCTTGGAGACATAGTCCGAGGCCCCGGCCTGGATGCATTTCTGGCGGTCGCCCTTCATCGCCTTGGCCGTCACCGCCACCACGGGCAGGTCGGCGAGGGCCGGACGCGAGCGGATCTCGCGGATCGTCTCGTAGCCGTCCATGTCGGGCATCATGATGTCCACCAGCACGACGTCGACGTCCGACTTCGCGTCCAGCGCCTCCAGGCCGGCGCGGCCGCTCTCGGCGTAGCTGAGGTCGATGCCGTACTCCTCGAGCGCCGAGGCGAGCGAGAAGATGTTGCGGATGTCGTCGTCGATGACCAGGACCTTGCGGCCGGTCAGGACGGCGTCGTCATGCCGGTTCTGGCTGAGCTTGGCCTTGGCCGGCGGCGGCAGCTTGTCGATCGGCGCGTGCAGCAGGAGGCTGGCCTGGTCGATCAGCTGGTCCGGCGTGCGGGCCATGCGGACCAGCCCGCCGAACACCGCCAGGCGCAGGCGCCGGTCGTCCTCGGGCTCCAGCTCAACGGGGGCGAACACCACCACGGGCGTGCAGCGGCCCTCGGCCTGCTTCAACTGGTCGATCAGCTGGGTGGCCGGAAGGGCCGAGCTTTCGACCACCACCGCGTCGGGACGGTCGGCGGGCGGCCGGCCGGCGACGGCGGCGAAGTCGTCCACGATCTCCACCTCGGCGAAGCACTGCCGCAGGGCCTCGGCCGCCTCGCCGTCTCCGCCCACCAGGGCCACGCGGCGGTCGCTCTTGTCGACGAAGCTCTTCACGCCCTGCAGCGTCGAGACCACGACCTCGCGCTCCACCGGCTTGTGGGTGAAGCCGAAGGCGCCCATCGACAGCCCCAGCCCCTTCTGGTCGTCGGCCGAGATGACGTGCACGGGGATGTGCCGCGTCTCGGGCGTGCGCTTCAGCAGGTCCAGCAGGGCCAGGCCGTCCATGTCGGGCAGGCCGATGTCCAACATGATGGCGTCGGGGCCGAAGCGGCGGGCCAGCGCCGGGGCGGCGGCCCCCTCCCCGGTCACCACGCCCTTGAAGCCGGAGTCGTGGACGAGGTTCAGCAGGATGGCGGCGAACCGCGGATCGTCCTCCACGATCAGCACCACCGAGTCGCCCGCGCTGATGCTGTCGCGATCGTCGGCGACCGCCTCGGACGGCTCGTCCGAGAAGCCGGCGGGGATCATCATCGGCCGCGACAGCGTCGGCAGGCCCGCGCCGCGGGGCGCCGACGGCGCCTGGGCCGGACTGAAGTTGAGCGGCAGGTAGAGGGTGAACGTCGAGCCCTTGCCGGGCTTGGATTCCACCTTCAGCTCGCCGCCCAGCAGGCGGGTGATCTCGCGGCTGATCGACAGGCCCAGGCCCGTGCCGCCGTACTTGCGGCTGGTCGTGCCGTCGGCCTGCTGGAAGGCCTCGAAGATGATCCGCTGCTTGTCCTCGGGGATGCCGATGCCGGTGTCCTCGACCGAGAAGGCCAGGACCTGGCCGGCGGTGTTGAGGTGGTCGTTCGTCGAGCTCCAGCCGCCGTGCGCCCGGGCGATCTTCAGCTTCACATGGCCCTTCTCGGTGAACTTGAAGGCGTTCGACAGCAGGTTCTTGATGATCTGCTGCAGGCGCTTGTCGTCGGTGTACATCGACCGCGGCAACGCCCCGTCCAGCTCGACCTGGAACTCCAGCTTCTTGTCGGCGGCGATCTGGGCGAACGTCCGGTCGACCTGGTCCTTGAGGCCCGCGAAGGCCATCTCGCCGATGTCGAGCGTGACGGTGCCGGATTCGATCTTCGACAGGTCGAGGATGTCGTTGATCAGGCCCAGCAGGTCGGCGCCCGCGTCGTGGATGTTGCGGGCGAACTCCACCTGCTTGTCCGACAGGTTGCCCTGGGCGTTGTCGGCCAGCAGCTTGGAGAGGATGAGCAGGCTGTTCAGCGGCGTGCGCAGCTCGTGGCTCATGTTGGCCAGGAACTCGGACTTGTACTTCGAGGTCAGGGCCAGCTGCTCGGCCTTCTCCTCCAGCGCCAGCTTGGCCTGTTCGACCTCGCGGTTCTTGGCCTCCACCTGCTGGTTCTGGATCGACAGCAGGTGCGCCTTCTCCTGCAGCTCGGCGTTGGTCTGCTGCAGCTCCTCCTGCTTGGTGCGCAGCAGCTCCTCGGACTGGCGGAGCGAGGCGGCCTGCTGCTCCAGCCGGTCGTTGGTCTTCTTCAGCTCCTCCTGCTGGGCCTGCAGCTCGGACGTCAGGAGCTGGGACTGCTTCAGGAGGCCCTCGGTCCGCATGTTCGCGGCGATGGTGTTCAGCACGATGCCGATGGATTCCATCAACTGGTCGAGGAAGGCCATCTGGGTCTCGTTGAACTCGCCGAAGGTGGCGAGCTCGATCACCGCCTTCACCTCGCCCTCGAACAGGGCCGGCAGGACGATGATGTGGGCCGGCGGCGCCTCGCCGAGGCCCGAGCTGATCTGCACGTAGTCCTTCGGCACGTTGGACAGCAGGATCCGCGACTTCTCGTAGGCGCACTGGCCGATCAGGCCCTGGCGGAGCTTGAACTGGTTGGCCAGGTGCTTGCGGTTGTTGAAGGCGTACGAGGCCGCCAGGTTGAGGACCGTCTGGCCCTCCTCGTCGCGGTCGGAGACGTAGAAGACCGCGTGCTGGGCGTTGATCAGCGGCGCCAGTTCGGACAGCACCAGGTTCGACACCGTCGAGAGGTCCCGCTCGCCCTGCAGCATCCGCGTGAACCGGGCGAGGTTGGTCTTCAGCCAGTCCTGCTCGGTGTTCTTGAGCGTCTGCTCCCGCAGGTTGCGGATCATCTCGTTGATGTTGTTCTTCAGCTCCTCCACCTCGCCCGAGGCCTCGACGGTGATCGAGCGGGTCAGGTCGCCCTTGGTCACCGCCGTCGACACCTCGGCGATGGCGCGCACCTGGGTGGTGAGGTTGGCGGCCATGCCGTTCACGTTGTCGGTCAGGTCGCGCCACAGGCCGGCGGCGCCCGGCACCCGCGCCTGGCCGCCCAGCTTGCCCTCGATGCCCACCTCGAAGGCCACGTTGGTCACCTGGTCGGCGAAGATGGCCAGGGTCTCGATCATGCCGTTGATGGTGTCGGCGAGCGCGGCGATCTCGCCCTTGGCGTCCAGGGTCAGCTTGCGCTTCAGGTCGCCGTTGGCCACCGCGGTCACGACGTCGGCGATGTTCCGCACCTGACCGGTCAGGTTGGCGGCCATCATGTTCACGTTGTCGGTCAGGTCCTTCCAGGTGCCGGCGACGCCGGGGACCTGGGCCTGGCCGCCCAGCTTCCCCTCGGTGCCCACCTCGCGGGCCACCCGGGTCACTTCCGAGGCGAACGAATTCAGCTGGTCCACCATGGTATTGATGGTGTTCTTCAGCTCCAGGATCTCGCCGCGCACGTCCACGGTGATCTTCTTGGACAGGTCGCCCTTGGCCACCGCGGTGGTGACGTCGGCGATGTTCCGCACCTGGCCCGTCAGGTTGGCGGCCATCAGGTTCACGTTGTCGGTCAGGTCCTTCCAGGTGCCGGCGACGCCCTTCACCTGCGCCTGGCCGCCGAGCTTGCCCTCGGTGCCCACCTCGCGCGCCACCCGGGTCACTTCCGAGGCGAACGAGTTCAGCTGGTCCACCATGGTGTTGATGGTGTTCTTCAGCTCCAGGATCTCGCCGCGCACGTCCACGGTGATCTTCTTGGACAGATCGCCCATGGCCACCGCGGTGGTCACCTCGGCGATGTTCCGCACCTGGCCCGTCAGGTTGGCGGCCATCAGGTTCACGTTGTCGGTCAGGTCCTTCCAGGTGCCGCCGACGCCCTTCACCTGCGCCTGGCCGCCCAGCTTGCCTTCCGTACCCACTTCCCGCGCCACGCGGGTCACTTCGCTCGCGAAGGCGTTCAGCTGGTCCACCATGGTGTTGATGGTGTTCTTCAGCTCCAGGATCTCGCCCTTCACGTCCACGGTGATCTTCTTGGAGAGGTCGCCGTTGGCCACGGCGGTGGTCACCTCGGCGATGTTCCGCACCTGACCGGTCAGGTTCGCGGCCATGAAGTTCACGTTGTCGGTGAGGTCCTTCCAGGTGCCGGCCACGCCCTTCACCTGCGCCTGACCGCCCAGCTTGCCCTCGGTGCCCACCTCACGGGCCACCCGGGTCACCTCGCTCGCGAAGGCGTTGAGCTGGTCCACCATGGTGTTGATGGTGTTCTTCAGCTCCAGGATCTCGCCGCGCACGTCCACGGTGATCTTCTTGGACAGGTCGCCCATGGCCACGGCGGTGGTCACCTCGGCGATGTTCCGCACCTGGCCCGTCAGGTTGGCGGCCATCAGGTTCACGTTGTCGGTGAGGTCCTTCCAGGTGCCGCCGACGCCCTTCACCTGGGCCTGGCCGCCCAGCCTGCCTTCCGTACCCACTTCCCGCGCCACGCGGGTCACTTCGCTCGCGAAGGCGTTGAGCTGGTCCACCATGGTGTTGATGGTGTTCTTCAGCTCCAGGATCTCGCCCTTCACGTCCACGGTGATCTTCTTGGACAGGTCGCCGTTCGCCACGGCGGTGGTCACCTCGGCGATGTTCCGCACCTGACCCGTCAGGTTGGCGGCCATGAAGTTCACGTTGTCGGTCAGGTCCTTCCATGCGCCGGTGACGCCTTCGACTCGGGCCTGGCCGCCTAGCTTGCCCTCGGTGCCCACCTCGCGCGCCACCCGGGTCACTTCCGAGGAGAAGGCGTTCAGCTGGTCCACCATGGTGTTGATGGTGTTCTTCAGCTCCAGGATCTCGCCGCGCACGTCCACGGTGATCTTCTTGGACAGGTCGCCGCGCGCCACGGCGGTGGTCACCTCGGCGATGTTCCGCACCTGGCCCGTCAGGTTCGCGGCCATCATGTTCACGTTGTCGGTGAGGTCCTTCCAAGTGCCGGCGACGCCCTTCACCTGGGCCTGGCCGCCGAGCTTGCCTTCCGTACCCACCTCGCGGGCCACGCGGGTCACTTCCGAGGCGAACGAGTTCAGCTGGTCCACCATCGTGTTGATGGTGTTCTTGAGCTCGAGCACCTCGCCCTTCACGTCCACGGTGATCTTCTTGGAGAGGTCGCCGTTGGCCACGGCGGTGGTCACCTCGGCGATGTTCCGCACCTGGCCCGTCAGGTTGGCGGCCATCAGGTTCACGTTGTCGGTCAGGTCCTTCCAGGTGCCGGCCACGCCCTTCACCTGCGCCTGACCGCCCAGCTTGCCCTCGGTGCCCACCTCGCGGGCCACGCGGGTCACTTCCGAGGCGAACGAGCCCAGCTGGCCCACCATGGTGTTCACGACCTTGCCGATCCGCAGGAACTCGCCCCGCAGCGGGCGCTCCTCGTTCTCCAGGTCCATGGTCTGCGACAGGTCGCCCTTGGCCACGGCGCCGATCACGCGGGCCATTTCGGCGGTCGGGTGGATCATGTCGGTGATCAGGGTGTTCACCGCGTCCACCGAGGCCGCCCACGAGCCCTGGGCGCCCGGCAGCTTGGCGCGATGGCTGATCTTGCCCTGGCGGCCGACGGTGTCGCCGAGCCGCTCGAATTCCTTGGTCATGCGGTCGTTCAGCTCGACCACGTCGTTGAACGCCTCGGCCAGTTCGCCGGCCACGCCGGTCAGCCCGCGCGGCATCCGCACCGAGAAGTCGCCCCGCCGGAAGGCCCGCAGGGCGGCGAGCAGCTGGGCCGTGTCGACCTCTGTCTCGGCGTCGCGCGCGGCGCGCGACCTGGCAGGCTTCGCGGATTTCGCGGCGGCGTTGGCGGACATGGTTCCCCCGAGGGCGAGCGTTGCTGCGGTGGGGGGATACTGCCCCGCGCTTCGGCCTGACCTCGAAAGGCACAGGTCGGCGCCAAGACACACCCCGCCCGTTCCGGTGAACGTGGGGTCGCGCGCGGGGGTTCCACGGCCTGTCAAAATTTGCTGGGAGGCGGGAGAGCGGGCCCGAGGCTAGCCCATCGCCGGGAGGCCGCCAAGAATCCCGCACGGAACTTGACCCTGTGGGCGCCGTTTCCGGCCCAGGGGCGTCCGGTCCCCGGAAGGAGCGAAACCCCACTGCATGTCGCAGCCCTTTGACGACGCCGTCTTCGAGCCGCCGCCGGACGCCGAGGCGTTCTACGCCGAGAGCCTGAGGCTGCTCAACGAGTCCGGCATCCCGTTCCTGCTCTCGGGCACCTATGCGGTGAGCGCCTTCACGGGGATCGTGCGGCCGACCAAGGACCTGGACGTGTTCTGCAAGGCCGGCGACTACCCTAAGATCCTGGCCTACTTCCAGGAGCGCGGCTACCGCACCGACGTCGAGGACGAGCGCTGGATCGCCAAGGTCTGGGAGGACAACCGGTTCTTCGACGTGATCTTCGCCATGTCGAACGGCACGGCGCCGGTGACGGACGCCTGGTTCTCGAGCTGCGACACGATCCACGTCTATGGCGCCGAGGCCAAGATCACCCCGCCCACCGAGCTGATCGTCTCCAAGATGTTCATCCAGGATCGCTACCGCTACGACGGGGCGGACGTGGCGCACGTCATCCTGCGGGCCCACGACCGGATCGATTGGCAGCGGCTCATGACCTACATGGAGCCGTACTGGGAGGTGCTGCTGTGCCACCTCCTGAACTTCCGTTTCATCTACCCGACCGAGCGCGACCTGATCCCCCGCTGGGTGATGGACGAGCTGTCCGCGCGCCTGAAGGCCCAGGTCGGCTTGCCCCCCGCGCGGGTGAAGGTGTGCCGCGGCCGCCTGTTCAGCCCGCGGGACTACGTCATGGACATTTCGGAATGGGGCTTCGCCGACGTGGTCGGCAAGGGCCTGGAGGAGCGGCATGAACCCATCGCCTGACGCCACGCCGCCTGACCCCATCCACAACGGATCGGTCCGGGTCGCGGCGATCGGGGACCTGCACGTCGGCGAAGGCGCCCGCCAGCCGTACCGCGAGCTGTTCGCGCGGATCAGCCAGGAGGCCGACGTGCTGGCGCTGTGCGGCGACCTGACCAACTTCGGCAAGACGCCCGAGGCCGAGATCCTGGCCGAGGACCTGCAGGCCTGCACGATCCCGGTCGTCGGCGTGCTGGGCAACCACGACCACGAGTGCGGCCAGCCCCAGGAGGTCTCGCGCATCCTGCACCAGGCGGGCCTGAAGCTGCTCGACGGCGAGGCCTACGAGATCGACGGCGTCGGCTTCGCCGGCTGCAAGGGCTTCATCGGCGGCTACGGCCGGCACATGCTCTCGGCCTTCGGCGAGCCCGAGATCAAGGCCTTCGTCCAGGCCGCCGTGGACGAGAACCTGAAGCTCGAGAGCAGCCTGCGCATGCTGCGCAACGACCGCATCGTGGTCGTCACCCACTACGCCCCCGTTTTGGAGACCGTGGCCGGCGAGCCGCCCGAGATCTTCGCCTTCCTGGGTTCGGCCCGCATGGGCGAGACGATCGACCGCTTCGACGGGGTCAAGGTCGCCGTGCACGGCCACGCCCACCGCGGCGCCTATGAAGGCCGGACGGCGCGCGGGGTGCCGGTCTACAATGTCGCCAAGCCGGTGCTGAACCGGGACGTCGGCGTCGAGTTCGCCGTCTTCGACGTCTAGGGCGGCTCGCGCTCGTCCTGGGCCAGCTCCTCGAGCACGGCCTCGGGCGCGACCTCGCGGCTGATCTCGTCGATCTTGGGACGCTCGACCTCGACCCCGGCCTTCTCCGCCAGGGCCGTCGTCATCTTCACGAGCTGGGTGATCTCGTACTCGGCGAGCAGGTTGATCTGCAGGTCCAGGGCCGCGCGCTTCTCGCCGATCGCGGCGTTGCGGTTCTGGCTGATGAGCACGAAGGTCGAAAGGAAGATCGCCTCCACCGAGGCCACGGTGGCCAGGATCACAAAGGTCGGATCGAAGCGCTCGACCCCCGGCACGAACCCGAGGTTCACGGCCACCCACGCCGAGACCAGGGCCACGTGCAGGCAGACGAAGGTGAGCGAGCCGGTGAAGGCGGTGATCCGTTCGGCGATGCGCTCGCCGATCCCCGCCTGCGCCTCCTCGCGCGCCCGCTGGGCCCGCATCGCCTCGATGTTCCGCCGCAGGACGAGGCCCATGTCCTCCGCGGCGGGCGGCGGGTAGGTCAGCTTCTCGTTCGCGGGCCGGGACATGGCCGAGGAATTCCCGTGAGCGGGCGCCGTTCCGCCCTCAGGCCGAGAGCCGCACGACGTCCGCCCGCTTGCCTTTCCGGTCGCGGCCCTCGCGGGCCTCGAACCAGGCGATGGTGGCGCGAAGCCCCTGCTCCAGCGGCGTCTTCGGAGTCCAGCCCAGCAGCCGCTCGGCCTTGGAGATGTCGGGCCGCCGGCGCCTGGGATCGTCCACCGGCAGCGGCCGGTGGACCACCTCGGACGTCGAGCCGGTCATGGCGAGCACCAGGTCCACCAGCTCCAGGATCGTCCGCTCGGCGGGATTGCCGATGTTCACCGGCCCCGGCTGGGCGCCGTCGTATTCCATCAGCCGGACGAGGCCGTCGATCTGGTCGTCCACGTAGCAGAAGGAGCGGGTCTGCGAGCCGTCGCCGAAGACGGTGATGTCCTCGCCCGCCAGGGCCTGGCTGACCACGTTCGACACCACCCGCCCGTCGCTGGCGTCGAGACGGGGGCCGTAGGTGTTGAAGATCCGCACGACCCGTACCTCGGCCTTGCCCAGCCGGTCGTAGTCGAAGCAGAGCGTCTCGGCGGCCCGCTTGCCCTCGTCGTAGCAGGCCCGGGGGCCGGTGCAGTTGACGTTGCCCCAATAGCTCTCGGGCTGGGGATGGCTCGCCGGATCGCCGTAGATCTCGCTGGTGGAGGCCTGCAGGAACCGCGCGCCGGAGGCCTCGGCCAGCTTCAGCAGCTGCCGGGTCCCGATGACGCTGGTCATCAGGGTGTGTTCGGGGTCGGCCTGGTACAGCGGCGGCGAGGCGGCGCAGGCCAGGTTGTAGACGCGGTCGAAGCGCATCTTGGCCAGGCGCGACGGCAGGGCGTCGACGATGTCGGCCTCGACCACCTGGAAGCCGTCGCGCCCCTCCAGCCGCTGCAGGTTCTCTCGCCGGCCGGTCTGGAAGTTGTCGAGGCAGACGACATGGGCGCCCTCGGCCGCCAGGCGCTCGCACAGGTGGGAGCCCAGGAAGCCCGCGCCGCCGGCGACGAGGATGTTCTTGCCGTGTCCGTTCTTCATGGAAAAACCCTTCAGCGCCCGTCGCCTGCCAGCAGAAGTTCAGGAGAGTTGCGAGCCCCGGCCGCCGACAGATGCGCCTCCAGCTCGGCCGCCCGGTGGACGGCGGTGTGCCCGCAAAGGATCCGCCGGCGCGCGCCCTCGGCCATCGCGTCGCGCGCGGCGTCCGGCATGGCGAGCGCCGCCAGCACCTCGTCCGGCGCCTCCGCCAGGACGATCTCGCGCCCGGGCTCGAACAGCGTCTCCAGTCCCTCCCAGACGTCGGAGATCAGCGGGGCGGCGCAGGCGCCGGCCTCGAACAGCCGCACGCTGGGGCTCCAGCCCGCCGCGATCATGTCGGCTCGGGTGACGTTCAGCGCGAACCGGCTGGCCGAGTAGAACGCCGGGTGCTCGGCGGGCGGCACGTGCTCCAGACGCTCGACGTTGGCCGGCCAGTCGATGTCGGCGGGATACTGGGGTCCGGCGACGCAGAACCGCAGGTGCGGCGCGCGCCGGGCGGGCTCCAGCAGCAGGCGCTCGAGCGTCGGCTGGCGGTCCGGGCTGTAGGTGCCGAGGTAGCTGAGATCCCAGCGGTGGGGCGTCGGCGTGGGCCGGTAGGCCTCCTCGTCCACCGAGCAGTAGAGCGCCCGCGCCGCCGGGGAGCCGTAGCGCCGCTCCAGTTCGCGCAGGGTCGGACCGCCCGTGAAGGAGAGATAGACGCCATAGCCGGGAATGACCTCCGGCGAGAGATACTCGTGGTCGCCCGCCGCCAGTTTGGCCAGGGTGACCGGGGTGTCGATGTCGTAGAAGGCGGTCACGCCCCGTGCGGTCGCCTGCACCCAGCGGCCGACCTCGACGCCCTCGGGGACGTACGAGCCGACGATCACGGCGTCGGCGCGCTCGACCGCGCCCGCCCAATGTCGCCTCAGCTCTTCGAGATCGCGATAGAGGGCGAGCTGGCAGAAGCCGGGCTCGGGCAGGTCGCGGTGGCTCGCGTACCAGGGGGCGTCGCGCTCCAGGAACACCACCTGATGGCCGCGCGCCGCGAAGGCCCGCAGCAGCGCCCGGTAGGTGGTGGCGTGGCCGTTGCCCCAGGAGGACGACAGCGTCAGGCCAAGGACGACCAGCTTCACGCGAGGCTCCTTTCCCGCCTGGCGGCGGCTTCCTGCCTGAGGAGGGCGTCCACCTCGGCGGCCCGGCGGGCGTAGGTGTGCTCGGAGGCGATCCGCTGGCGCGCCGCCTCGCCGATGGCGCGGGCGCGCTCGGGCGTGAGGGCCTGCAGGTGCTCGGCCACGTCCTGGCCGTCCCGGGCCACCAGCACCTCCTCGCCCGGGGTGAGGAACAGCTCGATCCCCTCCCAGGCGTCGGTGATCAGGCAGGCGCCCGCGCCCGCCGCCTCGAACACGCGCGTCGCGGGCGAGAAGCCCACGTCGGCCATGGAGTCCCGGGCGACGTTCAGCACCGCCCGACCCGAGCAGTTGAAGGCGTTGTGGTCGTTGGTCCCCACGTGGCCCAGGCGCCGGACGTTGGCCGGCATCGGCTTGTCGTCCCAGCCGTTGCCGCCCAGCACGAAGCGGCGGTCGGCGAGCCGTTCGGCGGGCTTGAGGAAGAACTCCTCGACGCGCGCTTCGCGGTCGGGCAGCCGGTTGGCCAGGAAGTTGAGGTCGCCCGCGAACCGCTCCTGCGAAGGCGCCGGGTGGTGGGTGGCAGGATCCAGGGCGTTGTAGATCGGCCGGCACAGCCGGGCGCCGAAGCCTTCGTACGCCCGCACGACCGGCGGCCCGCCGCCGTAGGTCAGGACCATGTCGAGCTGCGGCAGCACCCGGTGCAACACCGCCTCGGGGCTGGCCCGCAGCTCCGCCAGGGTGGCCGGCGCGTCGACGTCCCAGAAGATTTTCACCGCGTGCGGCCGGGCGAGCGCCATGACGCCCTCCAGCAGCTCGTCGTCGAAGACCCCCACGCCGCTGGCCTTGACCACCACGTCGGCCTCGGCGGCCGCGCCCATCACCGTCTGCAGGGCCGTCTCGGTCGCCGGATAGACGACCACCTTCGCCCAGTCCGGCGGATCGATGTCGCGGTGCTTCTGCCGGTCGAAGGCGTCGGGCTCGTAGAAGGTCACGTCGTAGCCGCGCCGGGCCAGCTCGCTCAGCATGCCCCGGTAGTAGGTGGCCGCGCCGTTCCAGTAGGCGGACAGCAGGCTCGATCCATAGAAGGCGATCTTCATCCGGCGACCTCGAGTTCGGGGGCGGAGAGCCGGCGGGCCACCGCCAGCAGTTCGTCGGCGCGGTGCGCGCAGGTGTGGCGGGAAAGGATGGTCTCCAGCCCCGAGCGGACGAGTTCCGCGCGCAGACCGGGATCTTCGCTCAGGGCGCGAAGATGCGACGTCATCTCGTTGGAATCCCTGGCGATCAGATAGTCACGCCCCGGGCGGAAGAGCGCCTCGGAGTCGCTCCAGGGGGCCGAGACCAGCGGGACGCCGCACGCCAGCGCCTCGAACACCCGGATCGTCGGGATGCCGGGCAGGACCTGGGTGTAGAACCGCCGCGGCACGTGGACCGTGGCCAGGTGGCGGGCGAAGACCTGCGGCGCGCGGGCGTTCGGCAGCCAGCCGCGGTAGCGGGCGCCGTGCCGGGCCAGCATCGCCAGCGCCGCCTTGGGATAGCGCACCCCGTAGACGTCGAGCGGCAGGCCCGCGGCCCGGGCCGGCGCGAACAGGAACGCCTCCAGCTCGGCCGTGCGCTCGCCGTCGCCCCAGTTGCCGATCCAGACGAGGCCCTCGCGCGGGCCCTCCTCGGCCGGCGGACGGAACAGGCGCACGTCGGCGGCCTCGTGCCAGGTGAAGACCCGGTCCTTCCAGCCCCAGCGCCGGTAGACCTCGGACAGCGTCTCGCCGAAGGCCAGCACGCCGTCATAGCCGGACAGGTCGAAGGCGCGGATCGCCTCGGGATCGCTCACCGCGCGGTGGTGGGTGTCGTGGAACAGCAGGGTGAAGCGCCCGCCCGCGGCCCGGCGGCGGCCGACGGCGGCGACCAGCTTCGGATCGTTCCACTCATGGACGATGACGAGGTCGGCGCCGTCCAGCGCGCGGTCGAGGTCGAGATCCGGCCCGAAGGTCTCGGACGCCAGCTCGGGATAGGCCTCGCGGTAGGCCGCGAGCCCGGCCTCGCCGTGATCGTCCAGCAGGTTCTGCAGGCTCCAGGCGCCCTCAGGCTCCAGGACGCGAACGTCGTGGCCGCGGGCGATCAGCTCGCGCAGCACGCCGCGCAGGAAGTGGGCGTTGCCGTGGTTCCAGCACGAGGCCAGGGAATGGGTGAAGTAGACGACCCTCACGCCGCCGCCTCCTGGCCGGCCCGGGCGAAGAGCTGCGGGCGAAGGCGGCGGTAGACATCCAACATGCCGGCGCTCATCGCCTGGACGGAATAGGTCCCCGCCCGGACCCGCGCCTGCTCGGCCAGCGCCGCGCGCGCGGGCTCGTCCGCCAGCAGGCGTTCGATGGCGCGAACGAAGGCGGCGGGATCGTAGGGATCGACGAAGACCGCCGCGCCCTCCCAGAGCTCGCGAAAGGTGGGGATGTCGGACAGCACGAGGGCGCAGCCGGCCTGGGCCGCCTCCAGCACGCCCAGGCCGAAGGGCTCATAGAGGGCCGAGGACGCGAAGATGGGCGCGCGCCCGAGCCACTCCGCCACCCTGCCCGCCGGCAGCCGCCCCAGCGCCTGGGCATGCTCCAGGCGGGTGCGCGCGCCGTTCGGCCCCTCGACGGGGCCCGCCGCGTAGAGCGGGACCGGAAGCCGAGCGGCGGCGGCGTCGAGGACGGCGAGGTTCTTGCCCTCGTCCCACAGGCGGCCGGAGGTGAATACCATCGCCTCGCGCTCGGCGGCCGCGACGTCCGCCGGGGTCCGCCCGTTCCACACCACCTGCGGCGCGGGCAGTTCGTAGGTGAGCGCCGTCGCCTCGGCGAAGGCGCGCGTCGGGGCGACCAGCACGTCGCAGGCGTGAAGGCCCTGCCACAGCGCCTGGGTCCGCCAGCGGAAGTCGTCGGGCATCGGGCCGTCCTTCACCGCCGCCCACCAGGTGGCGAGGCAGGAATGGCAGGCGCCCACCACCGGCGCCGGGAAGCCGCCGATCGCCGCCAGCGCCGGACTGTTCAGGTGGATCAGGCTTGCGCCGACCCCGCGGGCAAGGCCGCGAATGGCCGCGCCGACCTCCAGGATCTCGGCTGGCTCGGTGGCGGTCCAGTCCAGCGGCAGGCCGGTGTCGACCAGCTCCAGGCCGGCGACCTGCTGGGCGGCGCGCACCTGGTCGGCGCGCGGCGGCGGGCCCAGGTTCACCAGCGTGGTGCGCACGCCGGCGCCGGCGAGGCCGGCCGCAAGATCCAGGGCGTAGGTCCAGACGCCGCCGACGGCGTCGGCCGTCATCAGCACCCGCATCAGGCGGCCTCGACGGGGCGGCGCGCCGTCCCGGCCGGTCCGCGCTCGGCCGCCAGCCACCGGGCGAGGTCGGCGACGCCTGCGCGCCAGTCGCGCGGATCGGCGAGCTGCAGCGCCTGCTTGGCCGCGGACGGATCCGAGACGTAGTAGCGCTGGTCGCCGGCGCGCCAGTCCGAGAACCCGACCTCGACCTTCCGGCCGATCACCTCCTCGATGTAGCCCAGCAGCTGCAGCAGGCTCACCGCATTGCCGGGGCCGCCGCCCAGGTTGAAGGCGCGACCGGCGACCTCCTCGATGCGCCGCCAGGCGGCCATGTAGGCGTCCACCGTATCGCCGACATGCATGATGTCGCGCACCTGCCGGCCGTCGCCGTAGACGACGATGGGCTGTCCCTCCAGGGCGCGGATCAGGAAGTGGGCGACCCAGCCCTGGTCCTCGGTGCCCATCTGGCGCGGGCCGTAGATGCAGCTCATCCGCAGGACGCAGGTGGGCAGGTCGAAGCTGCGGGCGTAGTCCAGCACGTACTGGTCGGCCGCCCCCTTGGAGCAGCCGTAGGGCGTGTGGAAGTCCAGCGGCCGGGCCTCGGAGACGCCCCGCGCGCGCAGGTCCGCATCCTTGGGACGATAGGCCTCGCCCGCGAGCTCCAGCGGAACGTCCGCCAGGTCGCCGTAGACCTTGTTCGTGCTGGCGAAGATCACCGGCGTGCGGCGCCTGCGCGCCGCCTCCAGCACGTTCAGCGCGCCGCGGACGTTGATCTCGAAGTCGTCCATGGGCTGCACGAGGCTGGTGGTCACCGCCACCTGGGCCGCCAGGTGGAAGATCACCTGGACGTCCCGGGCCGCCTCGGCGACGGCGCGGGCGTCCCGCACGTCGGCCTGGACGCTGGTGATCTTGCGGCCGTGCCGGGCCTTCAGCCAGGCGAGGTTCCGCTCGACCCCGGGCCGCGCCAGCGCATCGAAGACCACGACCTCGCAGCCCTCGGACGCCAGCCGGTCGGCCAGGTTGGCGCCGATGAAGCCCGCCCCGCCTGTGACGAGCGCCCTCATGCGACCAGCCCGCGCATTTCGAGTTCGCGCCGCGCCTCGACGACGCGGTCCTCGGCCTCCTGGCGGGCGACCCACTCGGCGAGCTCGGCGAGGCCTTCGGCGAAGTCCTCCCGGGCCTCGTAGCCCAGCACGTCGCGGGCCTTGGCCAGGTCGGGGATGCAGTGGCGGATGTCGCCCGCCCGCGCCTTCCCGGCGATCTCGGGCGTCAGGTCGGGGCGGCCCATGGCCTTGGCCTGCAGAAGCGCCACCTCCTCGACCGTGCGATCGACGCCCGAGCCGATGTTGAACACCTCTCCGTCGGCCCGCGGGTTGTCCAGGGCGAGCAGGAAGGCCCGCGCCACGTCGCGGACATGGACGAAGTCGCGCCGCTGCTGGCCGTCCTCGAAGACCATCGGCGCCTGGCCGTTGGCGATCCGCGAGGCGAAGATGGCGAGCACGCCGGTGTAGGGGTTCGACAGCGCCTGGCCGGGCCCGTAGGCGTTCCAGAGCCGCAGGGCCGAGCCGCCCATGCCGTACTGCTGCGTGAGGGTGAGCGTCAGCCGCTCCTGCACGAACTTGCCGATGGCGTAGACCGACTTCAGCCCGCCGGCCTTGGTCTCGGGCGTGTGGACCGGGGTCATCGGCCTGCCCTGCTCGTCCAGCGGATCCCACGAGCCGTCCGGATTGCGCCCCCCGCGGATCACGTCGTCCCGCAACTCGCCGTCGGCGGTGCGATAGAGCCCCTCCCCGTAGATCGACATGGACGAGGCCACGACGACCCGCTCGACCGGATTGTCGATGAGCTGCTGGAAGAGGACGGCCGTGCCGTAGTCGTTGACAGAGGTGTAGCGGTCGACCGCGTACATGCTCTGGCCCACGCCGACCTCGGCCGCCAGGTGGACAACCTGGTCCACGCCGGACAGCGCCTTCAGCACGGCGGCCTCGTCGCGGACGTCGCCGACGATCAGCTCGGCGTCCGCGGCCAGTTCGGCCGGACGGGCGCGGGTGGGGTGGACCTGCTCGATGAGGCTGTCGAGGATGCGGACGCGGTCGCCCCGCGCCAGCAGCGCCTGGGCCACGTGACGGCCGATGAACCCGGCGCCGCCGGTGATCAGGATGGTCTTGCTCATATACGGCCTACTCCGCGTCCAGGATTTCGGCGCGGCCCGGGCCGGGCGCCGCAGGTCCTTGCAGGTGGAGGAAGAGGTTCGGCCGCGGCGCTGTTCCTTCGCGTGCTAGGCGCCGGGGGCCGGCCGCCGCGCCCCCTTCCCCGCAACTGCGGATCGCGTCATGGTGGATCTGCTTCTTCGCCTGGCGCATTGCGTCCCTCGCAGCTGCCTTCCCGCCAAGCTAACCCTTCATCTTCATGTAAGTTCCCGCCCCTGCGGCAGTATTCGTTCCATCGGATACAGCTTTGCTGTCGCGAAAATTCTCGTGATCCGGAACACGCGAAACAAATGATGCAACCTCAGCCGTTCGCATAACTGTATTCCTCAAGCTCGACCTCCCAGATCAATTGATACAGTCGTTCCAACGGTGGAGCTCGCCAGGAACAAACCTTCTGCCAAGCTGTTTGTAGGGAACTGCCGGCGTGGGGGCCGGCAGGAGAATGCAGGGGTCCGATGAGCCGCAGGAAGCTTCGAGTTGGGATCGTCGGCGTGGGGAACTGCGCCTCCTCCTTCGTCCAGGGGTTGTCCTATTACGGCGAGGCCACGGCCAACGAACCGCCGCCGGGCCTCATGCACGTGGAACTCGGCGGCTATCACGTCGGGGACATCGAGCTCGCCTCGGCCTTCGACGTCCACGCCGGCAAGGTCGGCCGCGACCTGGGCGAGGCGGCGCTCGCCCCGCCGAACAACACCATGGTCTTCGCCAAACCCGGCAGGACGGGGGTGACGGTCGAGCGCGGCCCGACCTTGGACGGCATCGGCCAGTACCTCGCCGGAGACATCGAAGAGGCCGACGTCCCGCCCGTGGACGTCGCCGAGACGCTGAAGCGGACAGGCACCGAGATCCTGGTCTCGTACCTGCCCGTCGGCTCGCAGCGGGCGACGGAATACTACGCCGCCCAGGCGCTGGAGGCGGGCTGCGCCTTCGTCAACTGCATCCCGGTGTTCATCGCCTCGGACCCGGTGTGGGCGAAGCGGTTCGAAAAGCGCGGCGTGCCGATCATCGGCGACGACATCAAGAGCCAGGTCGGCGCCACCATCGTCCACCGGGTGCTCGCCAACCTGTTCCGGGAGCGCGGCGTGCGCATCGACCGGACCTATCAGCTCAACTTCGGCGGCAACTCCGACTTCAAGAACATGCTCGAGCGCGAGCGCCTGAGCTCGAAGAAGATCTCCAAGACCCAGGCCGTCACCAGCCAATTCGACGTGCCCCTCGACGCCGACGACGTCCACGTGGGGCCCAGCGATTTCGTCCCCTGGCTGACCGACCGCAAGTGGGCGCACATCCGCGTGGAGGGCACGACCTTCGGCGGCGCGCCGCTGAACGTCGAGCTGAAGCTGGAGGTGTGGGACAGCCCCAACTCGGCCGGCATCGTGATCGATGCGGTCCGCTGCGCCAAGCTCGGGCTGGACCGTCGGCTCGGCGGCCCTCTGCTCGGCCCGTCCAGCTACTTCATGAAGTCCCCGCCCGAGCAGTACACCGACAACGAGGCGCGCGAGCGGACGCTGCGGTTCATCGCGGGCGACGACCAGCCCCTGCCGACCCCCGTGGTCGCCCCCGGGGCCGCCAAGATGCGCGCGAAGGTGCAGCTGGCCTCCTGATGACGACGCTATCGAAAGACGAGATCCGGTCGCGGGCGCGGGCCCTTGGCCAATGGTTCCACAACATCGACCTGGACGGCGTGCCCACGGCGCCCGACCACTTCCTGAACGACTATCCGAACGTGAAGTGGCAGCGGTTCCGCCACGCCATCCCCGAGGACCTGTCGGGCAAGACGGTGCTCGATATCGGCTGCAACGCCGGCTTCTACTCGATCGAAATGAAGCGACGCGGCGCGGACCGGGTGGTGGGCGTCGACTTCGACGACCGCTATCTCGAGCAGGCCCGCTTCGCCGCCGAAGTAAAAGGCGCCGACATCGAGTTCCGCAAGCTGTCGGTCTACGACGTGGCCGAGCTGGGCGAGCGGTTCGACATCGTCCTCTTCATGGGGGTGCTCTACCACCTGCGCCATCCGCTGCTGGCCCTGGACCTGATCCACGACCACGTGGCCGGCGACCTCCTGATCTACCAGTCGATGCAGCGCGGCTCGCCCGAGGAGGCCCCGGTCCGCCGGGACTACGACTTCTTCGAGCAGGACCACTTCGACGCCGCCGGCTATCCGAAGCTGCACTTCATCGAGCACGAGTACGCCGGCGACTGGACCAACTGGTGGGCGCCCAACGCCGCCTGCTCGGCCGCCATGCTGCGCAGCGCCGGCTTCGAGATCCTCGAGCATCCGGAGGAGGAGGTGTTCGTCTGCCGGGTGACCGAACGGCCGAAGCCCTGGGGCGCCGTCTATCCGGCCCGGCCGCGAACCAACGGGAAGGGGCACGCGTGATCGAAGCCGCCAAGATCTGGAACGAGCCGAACAACAAGTCGCACTGGGACCCGAACCTCGACCCCGAGTGGGACCTGTTCGCGAACATGACGAGGCTCGCCGGCCAGGCCATCGCCGCCGAGAACGGCGGCCTCACGCGCGTCCTGGGCGGGATGTCGCCGATCGATCCGCACTTCCTGAAGCGGCTGGAAGCCCGCGGCGTGATGGACCACGTCGACGTGGTCGCCGTCCACGGGTTCCCGCTGGACTGGAACCTCTGGCAGATCGACGAGTGGCCGGCCAAGGTGGACGAGATCGCCGCCGTCACCGACAAGCCCGTCTGGATCACCGAGGTCGGCGTCTCCAGCTTCGGCTCGGAAGAGGTGCAGGCCTGGGGCGTGACGAAGACCGCCGAGCTCCTGGTGGGCAAGGTCCCGACGATCCACTGGTACTCGCTGTACGACCTGCCCAAGACCTGGGAGGCCACGACCCGGCACAAGGAGGCCGAGGGCTCGTCCTACTATCGGCACTTCCACATGGGCCTGCTGCGCGAGGACGGCTCGCCGAAGCCGTCGCTGGAGGCCTATGCGCCCCACGCGGCCGACATGGGCCTGTGCCAATGGTTCCACTTCGAGGATCACCGGCTGGACGAGGCGGTCGCCTGGATGAAGCGCCTGGGCGTGCGCAAGCTGCGCACCGGCCTCTCCTGGGCCGACAGCTTCCGGCCGGACGCCGACCGCTGGTTCGACCGGCAGATGGAGGCTCTGGCGGACTTCGACGTCACCGTCACCTTCTGCTTCACCCCCGAGCACCGCGGGATCGAGCCGCACCACACGAGCCCGCCGCAGGTCGCCGAGGAGTTCGCCGAGTTCTGTGCATCCATGGTTCGGCGCTATGCGCCCGCCACGGCCGGCCGGGCCGCCTTCGCGGCGGAGTGACGATGCAGGGCTTCTCGCCCAACTTCAGCTGGATCACCCATGACCTCGCGGTGGGCGGCGCCTTCCCGCGCGGCGCGGCGGCGATCCTGGCCAAGGACCACGGCGTCGGCGCGGTGGTGGACGTGCGGCTCGAGGACTGCGACGACCCGGACGAGCTCGCCGCCTGCGGCCTCAGCTTCCTGCACCTGCCGACCGTGGACCTCTGCGGTGTGAGCCAGCCCATGCTGGACGCCGGCGTCCGGTTCGCCCGGACCGTAGCGGCCGAGGGGCGGCGCCTGCTGGTCCACTGCCAGCACGGCATCGGCCGCTCGGCCACGGTCGCGCTCTGCGTGATGGTCGACCGGGGCTACGAGCCGCTCGATGCGCTGTCCGTCGCCAAGGACGCCCGGGCCCTCGTTTCGCCCAGCCAGGCGCAATACGAGGCCTGGACCGCCTGGATGCGCCGGCGCGCGCCCCAGGCCGCCATCCCCAGCTATCACGAGTTCGGCTGCATCGCTTACCGGCGCCTCGCCCAGCAGGCGTGAGATGCTGGTCTACGGCGACCACGTGCGGGCCGTCGACGTGGCGCGGACGCTTGCGGCTCCTGCGGGCGATCCCACGGCCGACTTCATCGCGCTCTCCGAGCTGGCCCAGGGCCTCCTGGACGCCGAGTTCGAGGCGCGCGGGTGCGACGACCTCACGCCCCTGCACGCCGCCGCCGTCGCCGACCTGAGAGCCCGCGCGGCCCGGATCGCCGCCGCCTGGGACGGGCGGCCCGCGCCGCCACCGCCCGTCGCCGCGCTGACGGGGCTCGCCCTGCCGCAGACCGTCAAGGCGAAGACCGCCGAGGGTCACGCCTTCTACGCGGTCTACCCCGAGGCCTACCTGGAAGCGGCGCGCGCGGTGGGATGGGCCGCCCCGCCGTTCGTGCTCGGCCTGCGCAGCATCGGCCTGGGCCTCGCGGCCATGGTGGCCGAGGGCGCAGGCGCCGCCGAGGTGGTCAGCCTGCGTCCGGTCGGCCCGCCGTTCCGGCGCGAGCTGCGGATCGCGCCGGGCCTGCGGGCGCGGCTGGCGGCGCACGCGGGCCCCTTCGCCGTGGTGGACGAGGGCCCCGGGCTTTCGGGCAGCTCCTTCGGCGCGGTCCTCGACCTGCTGGAGGGCCTGGGCGTCGGGCGCGAGCGGATCGTCGTCTTCCCCAGCCACGCGGGCGATCCGGGGCCCGAGGCCTCCGCCGCCCACCGGGCGCGCTGGGCCGGCCTGCGCAAGGCGGCCGTGGACTTCCCCGCGCTCGCGGCCCGGCGTCCCCTGCCGACGCGGTTCGAGGACGTGACCGGACCCGTTCACGCCGTGGAGGACCTCTCCGGCGGCGCCTGGCGGGCGGGACGTCCCCTCCCCGCCTTCCCCCGGCAGGAGCGGCTGAAGTTCAGGCTGCGCACCGCCTCGGGCGACTGGCTCGTCCGGTTCGCGGGGCTCGGCGCGGCGGGCGAGGCCAAGCTGGCGCGGGCCCGGGCCCTGCACGCCGCCGGGTGGGGTCCGGAGGCGGCGGCCCTGCGCTGGGGCTTCCTGCTGCTGCGCTGGGTGGACGGGGCGCCGGCGCGCCCCCGCCCCGACGAGCTGGCCGGCTATCTCGCCTTTCGCGCCTCGCTGGAGGGCGGCGCCGGGGCGTCCCTGGACGAGCTGGCCGACATGGTGCGCGTGAACGCTGGCGAGCTGGGGCTGGACGTCCGCGCGCAGGTCCCGGCCGTGACGCCGCGGCCGGTGCAGGTGGACGCTCGGCTGCACGCCTGGGAGTGGCTGAGGACGGCGGGCGGCCGGCTCCTCAAGACCGACGCCCTGGACCACGCCTGCGCGCACGACCTCGTCGGATGCCAGGACATCGCCTGGGACGTCGCGGGCGCGGCGGTCGAGCTGGGACTTTCGGAGCCGGAGGTCCGGGCGCTGGCGCAGGCCGCGGGGGCCGACATGCGGCTCGTGGCCTTCCACCGCCTCGCCTACCCGGCCTTCCAGGCGGGCCTGTGGACCTTCGCCGGCGAGACGGCCGAGGTCGCCCGCTACCGCGCAGCGCTCGACGGTGCGAGCCGGGCCGCGGCGTGAAAAAAAGGCCGCGCCGGTGAGGGCGCGGCCAAGTCATTAGGGAGGAAACGCCCAAAAGGGCGAGACCTTCATGCCTCTTTGCTGCACTGCACGCAAGTCACAAATTCAGCCCCACGTGAAATGATGCGTTACTCGACCCAGTCGTGGTGCAGCCGCCGCGCCGCCAGGACGAACAGCCCGGCGCTGACCAGATAGAAGCCGAGACCGGAATAGATCGCGTAACGTAGCGATTCCGCACCGAAATGCGGCGCGAGCGCATCCGAGACAGCGCCGAAGAACCAGGTCCCCAGCCCCAGACCGATCAGGTTGTTGACGAACAGGAAGCAGGCCGAGGCCGTCGAGCGTTCGGCGGGCGCGACAAGATGCTGCACCGCAGTAATCACCGGCCCCAGCCAGACCAGGTTGAGCCCGGTGGGGATGAGGAACAGGACGAAGGCCAGCCACAGGTTCTGGGCCTGGATGGCCAGGAAGAAGCAGGGCAGCGCCACGAGGAAGGCCGCCGCCGGCACCAGCAGGTAGAAGGCCGGGCGGGCCCGGCCCAGGCGGTCGCCCAGCCAGCCTCCGAGCCAGACCCCGGCGACGCCGCCGACGAGGGTCATCGAGCCCAGGAAGAGCGAGCGGTCCACGAGGTTCATGCCCAGGCTGCGCTCGAAGAACGACGGCAGCCAGAAGGCCACGCCGTAGCCGCAGACCGACGAGGCGGCCGCGCCCAGCGAGATGAGCCAGAACGCGGGCTTGGCGAGCAGCCGGCCGATGCCGCCGCGCGGTGGGGCGGCGCCGGCGGGGATGGGGGCCGCCGGCCCTTCCATGGCGCCCCGCGGCGGCTCCTTGACCACGAGGCGGAAGATCGGCGCCAGGGCGACCCCGGCGAGGCCGACCACGATGAAGGCCGCCCGCCAGTCGATGGCGTGGGCGATCAGGCCGCCGAACAGGATGCCGAGGGCCGAGCCGATCGGGATGCCGAACGAATAGGCCGCGAGCGCCCTCGCCCGCTGCTCCTTCGGGAAGTAGTCGGCGATCAGCGAATAGGCCGGGGCGACGCCGCCCGCCTCGCCCACGCCAACGCCCATGCGGCACAGGAACAGCTGCCAGAAGCCGCCGGCTAGGCCGCACAGGGCGGTGAATCCGCTCCACAGCGCCAGCGCCCCGGTCATGATCCAGGTCCGGCTCCAGCGGTCGGCCAGCCAGGCGATCGGAATGCCGAGCCCAGTGTAGAACAGCGCGAAGGCCAGGCCCCCCATCAGCCCGAGCTGGCTGTCGGTGAGCCCCAGCTCCTGCTTGATGGGCCCGGCGAGGATCCCGAGGATCTGCCGGTCGAGGAAGTTGAAGGTGTAGGCGAGGATCAGGATCGCGAGCACGACGATCCGGTAGCCGCCGCTGGCGGCGCGGGCGTCCTGGGCCATGGAGACTCCGGCGAAGGAAAACGCCCGGCTCGGGTGAGCCGGGCGTTGGCCGATACTAGAACTTCGCTTCGAGCGAGAGCGTCACGGTCCGCGGCGGGCCGTAGTAGGCCGTCACCGAGTTGCCGAACAGGCCGCCGGGGAAGTTGTAGCCGCCGATGCGGTACTCCTCGTCGGTCAGGTTCCGGCCGTGCAGGCCGACGCGGTACTTGTCGTCGGCCGAGGTCCACACCACGCTGGCGTCCACCAGCCAATAGCCGTCCTGGTCGAGGATCGAAGGCACCTCGAACATGTTGAACGACGAGCGGTAGGACGCCGAGGGAATGAACGCGATCGAGCCGTTGTCGCCGAGGTCGTGGGTGTAGGTGAGGTTCACCGACCCGTTCCAGTCGGGCGTGTTCTGGAACACGCGGCTGTCGGCGAAGTCCTCGGTCTGGCCGGTGGCCGGGTTGAAGGCCTGGTACTCGTCGAACTCGGCCTTGATGTAGCCGAGCGAGAAGTTGGCGGTCAGGCTGTCGGCGAGGACCGCCGAGCCTTCCACTTCCAGGCCGTACATGTGCGACTTGCCCACGTTCAGCACCTGGCTGGCGATCGACGTGCCGACGGGGGTCTGGATGGTGACCTGCTGGTCCTCGTACTTGGCGTAGAACACCGCGGTGTTCAGCGTCAGGCGACGGTCGAAGAAGTAGCCCTTCAGGCCGCCCTCGTACGACTGCACCTTCTCCGGCTGGTAGCCGTCGGCCGAGTCCGGCGTCAGGATCTGGTCGGCGCGCATGTCGAAGCCGCCCGATTTGAAGCCCTGGCTGTACGAGACGTAGCCGGTCAGGTCCGGGCTGATCTCGTAGCTGGCGCTCACCCGCGGGGTGAACTTCTCGTAGGTGTCGGAGCTGGTGAAGTTCGACCGGAGCAGGCCCGGGACGGCGAGATTGTTGCCGAACAGCGGGCTCTTCAGGCCGGTGAAGTTCTGGCGATAGACCTGGCCGGTCTTCTCGTCGCGGGTGTAGCGGCCGCCGACCGACAGCGACAGCTGCTCGGTCACGTCGTAGCTGACGTCGCCGAACACCGACCAGCTTTCGGTGTCCACGTGACCGGCCGTGGCGGTCGTGGTGTTGAGCTGGCCCAGCACCGTGTCGAAGGCGCCGGCGGCGGTGGCGTTCAGGTAGTAGACGCCGAACACGCCCTGCAGCCGGTCGCCCGAGTACAGCAGCTGCAGTTCCTGGGTGAACTGGTGGTCGTTGTAGCGGGCCGGAATGTCGAGGTACGGCGCCTGCTCGGCGTCGAAGTCGATGGTGCCCTCGGTTTCGCCGGCGCGGTAGGCGCTGATCGACTTCAGGGTGATCACGTCGTTGACGTTCCATTCGCCCAGGAACGAGACGCCGCGGGCTTCCACGAAGTTGTGGTCGCCCGAGCCGGCGCGGGTGTCATAGACGTCGTCCAGCACCTCGCCGCCCGGAACGGGCTGGCCGAGGACGTTCAGCGTCGGCAGCTCGCGGTGGCCGTGGCGGGGGTTGGAGCGGTCGGTGACGATGTCGCCCGCCAGGCGGAAGAACAGGTCCTCGGTCGGGGTGAACTCGAGGGTGGCCCGGGCGGCGGTCACGTCCTTGTCGTAGTGCTCGGCGCCCGTGACGATGTTCTTGCCGAAGCCGTCACGGTTGAAGCTGGCCCAGGTGAGGCCCACGCCGACGTAATCGTTCACCCGGCCCTTGGCCGAGGCGACGATGTCGCGCTGGTCGTACGAGCCGACCTGGCCCTTCAGCTTCAGCTCGGGCTCGCCCTCGATCTTGGCGGTGACGTACTTGATGGCGCCGCCGATGGTGTTGCGGCCGTAGAGCGTGCCCTGCGGCCCGCGCAGCACTTCCACCCGCTCGATGTCGAAGATGTCGAGCACCGCGCCCTGGGGACGGGCGATGTAGACGTCGTCGATGTAGAGGCCGACGCCCGGCTCGAAGCCCCACAGCGGATCCTGCTGGCCGACGCCGCGGATGAAGGAGATCAGGGTCGAGTTCGAGCCGCGGGCGACCTGCACGGTCGTGTTCGGCGTCGACTGCTGGAGCGTGGTCAGGTCCACGGCGCCGGTCGCGGCCAGGCGCTCGCCCGACAGCGCGGTCACGGCGACCGGGACGTCCTTCAGGCTCTCTTCGCGGCGCCGCGCAGTGACCACCAGCTCCTCGACCAGGCCGGGCTCTTCCGCGGCGACCTGGGCTTGGGCGAGAGCCGGAACGGCGGACCAGGCGGCGCCCGCGAAGAGGGCCGCCTTCACAAAGGCTTTCATCTGCATCCTCCCGATGACGCGGTTGCCGATCCCCCTCTGGGTCCGGTGGCGTCAGGCAATTTCACCAATAGGCGAATTAGCCGCAGTGTTGAGTGATCCGCGGGCGGCGCGCCAGAGGGCGGCGGACACCGCCTGACCGTTTTTTGATCAGGTGATGAATTTTTGTCACAGCACCGCTTGGCGGCCTTGCGGCCTACGGCTTGCGGCGGACGACCTCGCTGATTCCCGCGGCGCAGTAGGCGTAGAGCCGTGCGCGGACCGCCTCCAGGTCGGTCGAGCGGCACAGGCCGTCCGACAGCTGGTCGATGCGGCCGGTCTCGGACAGCGCCAGCATCATCGAGCCCGTGAGGAACTGGTAGCACCAGTAGAGGTCGCGGATCTCGGCGTCGGGCAGCGCCTGCTTCAGCGTGTCGATCAGCTTGTGCACCACGGGATCGAAGAACCGGTGCATCGTCTCGCCGCCCCAGGCGGGCGTGTTGTTCACCAGCGCCACGAGGCGGAAGTAGTTCGTCCAGCCCTCGTCGTTGGTCATCGACAGGTCCAGGAGCGGGCCGATGAAGGCCTCGATGACGCCCTCCACCTCCAGCCGCCCGGCGTTAGCCGCCTTGTAGGCGCGCATGGCCTCGAGGCGCGCGGTGTTGAGGATCTCGGCGCGGCGGGCGAAGACGCTGTCGAACAGCTCGCGCTTGGCGCCGAAGTAGTAGTGGATCAGGGCCGTGTCGACGCCGGCCTCGGACGCCACCTGGCGCACGGTCACGCCGTAGAAGCCGTGGCGCGAGAACAGGGCCTCGGCCGCGTCCAGGATGGACTCCCGCAGGTCCGGTCCCTGCCCCTTGGGCCGCCGTCCCCGCGCCGCCGCGCCCGATTTTCCGTCCGCCCGCGCCATCCGCTCCCGCCCAAGCCTCATCCGGCGCTAGGTCGCAGAAACCCGCCGGTCAAGCCCCCTGGCCAAGGTCCATAGGGGTAACGCGGTTCGCCGACGTTGACATGCCGCGCGGGGCGCACATGCTCGCCCGCTCAACGGGGGAAGCAAGGAATGTCGGCCGCCACGACGCCCGCGGGCGAGCGTCACCAGTCCATCGACGCCGTGCGCGGCTTCGCCGTGCTGGGCATCCTGCTGATGAACATCGTCGGCATGGGCCTGCCCTCGTTCGCCTACCTGGACCCCACCTACGCCGGCGGCGCCGAGGGCGCCGACCTGTGGACCTGGGCGGCCAGCAACGTCCTCGTCGACGGCAAGATGCGGGCGCTCTTCACCATGCTGTTCGGGGCCAGCGCCGTGCTGATCGCGGAGCGCGCAGCGCGCAGCGAGGGGGGCCTAGGCCCCGCCCAGACCCACTATCGCCGACTGTTCTGGCTGCTGCTGTTCGGCTTGGCGCACGCCTTCCTGGCCTGGTACGGCGACGTGCTGACCCTGTACGCGGTGGCGGGCCTGCTCATCTTCCCGTTCCGCAAGCTGCCCGCGCGGATGCAGATCGCCCTGGGCGCGGCGATCCTCCTGCTCCTGCTGACCAAGAACGTCTGGATGTCGGGCCAGATCGAGGCCCTGCGGGCCGCCGCGCTTGCGCCCGGCGCCGCCGCCGAGACCGTCCAGGCCTGGCGCGAGACCTCGATGACGATCTCGCCCCCGCCCGAGGCGAAGGCCGCGGAGATCGCCCTCTTCCAGGGGAGCTTCGCCGACGCGATCCAGGCGCGGGCGAACCTGCTGGGGCTGTTCTACGCCTTCCTGTTCCCGACCGAGATGCTGCCCGAGGCCGTGGGCCAGATGTTCGTCGGCATGGGCCTGTTCCGGCTGGGCTTCTTCACCCTGGGCTGGAGCGGCCGCGCCTACGGCGCCCTGATCGCCTTCGGCTACCTGGTCTGCGTCCCGGTCACGGCCTGGCTGGCGTGGCTGATCTGGAAGAGCGGGTTCGATCCCCTGACGCTGCACGAAATGCAGGTGTGGCAGCAGCTCACCCGCCCGTTCATCGGCCTGGCGCACGCCGCCGTGCTGCTGCTGGTCGTCCGGGCCGGCGTCGCACGCGGACTGGTCGGGCGGCTGGCCGACGCCGGCCGGATGGCGTTCAGCAACTATCTGATGAGCTCGGTCCTCACGAGCCTGGTGTTCTGCGGCTACGGCCTAGGCCTGTTCGGCGAGCTGTCGCGCTTCCAGCTCCTGGGCGTGGTCGCCGGGGTGTGGGCGTTCATGCTGGGATGGAGCACGCCGTGGCTGCGGCGCTTCCACTACGGCCCGTTCGAGTGGGCCTGGCGCTCGCTGGTGCAGTGGCGGCTGCAGCCGTTCACCCGCAGGCCGGCGGGAGCCGCCGCGGCCGCGGGATAGGTCGACCGGCCGCCTACGCCGTCACCTGCGGCCGCGGGCGACGAGGGCCTCAAGCCCCGGATCCGGCGTGTCGGACGGCCGCGCGCCGTAGGCGGCCGGGGCCGGCAGAACCTCTCCGAACAGCCGCCCCGCCACGGCGGCGGCGTCGAACGCCGGGCCGCTGTCGTCCTCGGCGCGGCGGACCGAGATCAGCGCCAGCACGTCCCGGCGGCTGGCGCCTCGCCCCTTGGTGGAGAGGCCCGGAACCGGCGCCGCCGTGAGCGAGCCGGTGCGCGTCTTGCGGCGGGTCAGCGAGCCGGTGGAGCCCACGACCACCGCCTTGCCGAAGGGCACACGGGCGGAGGCCTCGACCCGCGACTTGTCGGTCTGCAGGAGGCTCGCGCCGCGGCCGGCGTTGTTGACGCTCTGGCCGGTGATGTTCGACAGCTCCAGCGCCACCGTCAGGTCCACGTCGTGCTCCCCGATCCGCTCGGGCGTCACCTCGAGCGAGATGCCGACATCCCGCTCCACCGGATCGCTGTCGTCGGACAGCGGCACGATCAGCACCGAGCCCCCCTCCAGGAACTTCGACGTCTTGCCCTGCCGCGCGAGCACGACGGGGCTCGCCTCGAGCGAGACCCGCGAAAGGTCGCGGCTGGCCAGGTTCAGGGAATAGGTCACCGCCGGCAGGGTGACGGTCACCTGGCCGTCTGTCCCTTCATCCTCCCCGCCGTAGCTGTAGTTGACGAGGGTCCCCTCGAACTGCAGGGCCAGGCTCTCCAGCAGGTTGACGCCCTCGTTGAAGTTGGCGCTGCGCGTGTCGCGGATCAGGAACGCCTCGATGAGGATGTTGCGTTCCTCGTCGGCCGCGACGGGCGGCCGCGCAGCCGGCGCCGGCTGCGGGCGCCAGGCCTCGCCCCCGGCGAACGCCTGGCGAAGGAACGGCGCCTCGCCGCCGGCCGCCTCGGCCTGCCGGAAGGCGAGCCGGGCGAGCTCGGGCTCCTGCGCGCGGTAGGCCGCCAGCGCATAGGGCAGCGCCAGGTCGCCGAGGCCGCCACGCCGCTCGGCCGCTTCGGACAGCGCCGCCAGGGCCTCCCGGTATTCGCCCAGGCGGTAGTGCGCCGCCGCGAGCGCCGCCATCGGCTCCCACAGGTCGGGCGCCAGGCGGCCCGCTGTGCCGAAGGCGCTCTTGGCGAGCTCGACGTCGGCGCGCGTACGGCCGGCCCGCTCCATCAGCGCAAGGCCCGTGGTCAGGTGGGCGCGCGCGTTCAGCGGCTCGCGCCGGGCGGCGTCGAAGCCAGCCGGCTCGCCCGGGACGCCGGCCAGCGCCATCGACCGTTCGAGGCCCGGGGCGGCGCACCCGCCCATCGTCGCGGCGAGCGCCGCCAACGAGACGGCGAACGCGGCCGCCCGTCGGTCCCGCGCACTGTTGCGAGCAAATCCGTCCACCACCGTCCCCCGTGTCAGCCCAGCCGACGCGATAGTCAGCGGGACGGCTGAGGGACATCCCATGTTTATGGGACCGCCGTGGCTAGGAGACGGCTTCGCGCTCGGTCCCCTGCCCCGCCCCCTGCCCCACCCCCTGCCCCACCGGGGCGGCCGGCAGCCGCAGGACGACGCTGGTCTCGCCGTCGGACCGGCCGACGGTCAGGCTCGCTCCCAAGCGCTCGGCCCTGGCTTTCATGTTGCCGAGGCCGCGCCCGGCTCCCTCCGCCTCGAACGGCGCGTCCGCGAGCTCCTGCCCGTCGTCGCGCACGGCGACGACGACGCCGTCCTCGTCGGCGAAGACCTCGACCCGCACCCGCGTGGCGCGGGCGTGCTTGACCACGTTGGTGACCGCCTCCTGGACGATGCGCAGCACGTCGAGGGCCTGGGCCGGGCCCAGGGTCTCCAGCGCCGGCACGTCGCCGACGCGCCACTCCAGCGTCAGGCCCGAGGCGCGAAGCTGCGGTTCGGCGCGCTCGCGCCAGGCGCCGAGCACCAGCGACAGATCCCCGCCGTAGTCCTCCAGCGAGCCGATGATCAGCCGCATGTCGGTCAGGGCGGCGCGGGCGTGGCCGGCGATCTCGCGGTGCGACGGGTCCGGGCTGTCGGCCAGGGCCAGGATCGAAGCCAGCTCCCCGCCCAGCCCGTCGTGCAGGTCGCGCATCAGGCGCGCGCGCTCGCGCTCCACGGCCTCCGCCTCGCGGCGGGCGCGCAACTCCTCGAAGGTCTCGCGCAGCTGGGCCTCGACCTCGGCCACCCGCTCGCGCAGCACGTCCGCCGTCTCGTCCACCTTCCGCATGGCCCGGATGAAGCGCAGGGTCATCAGGGTGGCGACGGTCGCCAGGAAGCCCGTGTAGGCCACCCGCATCAGGAAGACCCGCGAGGGATCGGCGGTCGCCACCATCATCACGTCCCGCGCCAGGAACACGAGCACCATGACGAGGCCCAGCGAGACCAGCAGCGCGTCGCGGTCCCCGCGGAAGGCGGCGCGAAGCAGGATCAGGGTCGAGGCCGTGAAGTAGAGGGCGACCGTCGCCACCGCCGCCCGCAGGACCCAGAAGACGACTTCGGGCGGCGGCCAGGCGACGAAGATGGCGGTGAAGGCCAGCGGGGGGACGGCCAGCAGCCAGCTCCAGCGGCCCGGCCGCTGGCCGCTCAGGACCCGGCAGAACATCAGCGTCGCGGCCGCCTCCCAGCCGACCAGGACGTTCCAGAACGGGCGCTCCAGCGCGCCCAGGCCGAAGTCGGGAATCAGCACCGAGCCGCGCAGGGCCGCCAGCATCATGGCGGCCGCGAGCCAGCCGAACTCGGTCTCCCGCGGCCGCGCCACCCAGATCAGGCCGAACATGCAGGCCAGGGCGATCTCGGCGCCGACGGCCACCGTGGGCGCGACCGCCGCCGCGAACCACCGGGCGTGGTAGAACGGCCGCAGCTTGTCCCTCGGGCCGATGAAGATGCGGTCCAGGGCGATCGGCCGGCCCGGCCGCGCCGAGACCATGATCTTGAACTGGTTCGCTCCCGGCTCCAGCACCTCGGCCAGGTTGGGCACATAGGCCGGCAGGGTCGCGAACCTGAGGTCGCGCATCATGTACAGCTCGGCCATGGCGATGCGCCGCCCGTTCACCTGGATCGCCACCGCATCGGCGAAGGAGGGGATCAGGAGCGCCGCGTCCCGCGCCTCGTCCTTCGTGAGCCGCAGCTCGAAATCGCACTCCAGATGGCTGCGGTCGCCCGGGTTCGACCGCGTCGCGAACGGCAGATGAAAGATCTTGGCCTGGCCTTCGAACGCGTCGGGGACAACGCGCCGGCACTCCACGGTCTGGACCGCAAGGCTGTAGTCGGGCTCGCGCGAGGCGGTCAGCATGCTCGCCACGCCCAGCAGCGCCAGGACCGCGATCATCCAGCCGAGGGCGATCGCCTGGCGCCATGCCGCCGTCGAGGCGGACCCGCCGCTCAGATCCGGATCAGGCCGCACTGGACCGCCTCGTAGACCGCCTCGCCTCGGGTCGCGACCTGGAGCTTGCGATAGATGGCCTTGATGTGGCTGGGAACGGTGTGGCGCGAGAGGCCGAGCCGGTCGGCGATCTCGTTGTAGGTCAGTCCCTTGGCGATGCCCCAGAGGATGTCCAGCTCGCGCGGGGTCAGGTGGGGCGCCTCCTGCACGGGGGCGGGACGCGCGCCGCTTTCGGCGCGGGCGCGCTTGACGATGAACCGGGCGATCGAGGGGGAGATGGGCGAGCCTCCCGCCAGCACCTCGAGCGCGGTCGCATGGACGTCCTCGGGCAGCGCGTCCTTCAGGATGTAGCCCGAGGCGCCGGCCGCGATGGCCGCCAGGATGGTGGTCTCGTCGCCGAGGACCGAGATCACCAGGATCTCCACCTGCGGATAGCGTTCCCGCGCCTCGGCCAGCAGGTCGATGGCCAGGCCGTCGGGCAGCCGAATGTCGGCGACGATCAGGTCGAAGGCGCGCGCCTCCAGGAGCCTGCGCCCCTCGGCGAGGGTCGCCGCGGTCGAGACCGCGCAGTCGCCCGGCTCGGACAGGGCCGCCGCCAGACGCTCGCGGATCGCCCGCTCGTCCTCCACCAGGAGCACCTGATGGGTCCTGCCGCCTCCAGCCCCCGCGCCGACGCCCATTCCGGCCCCGGCCGCCCCGGCGCCCACTGCCTCGTCCCCCGCCATGGCGCAAGCTTAGCCGCAGCCGGCGGGCTCGGGCCACCCCATGAATATGGGACCATGGTCATGGGATACTGGCGGGACGCTGCCTGGCGCATGTCCTTCGCCGCCCCGATCCGGGGGACCGCAGGATATCGAGGTACGACATGCGCATCCTATTCATGGCCGGGGCCGCCGCGGCCGTGCTCGTCACCACGCCCGCCACGGCGAAGGAGCTGCACTGCAACGTCCGCAAGGACATCGTCGACCAGATCGACGGCAAGGAGCTCAAGCTGATCAATGAGAAGTACAACATCAAGGTCAAGGACACGTACACGAAGAAGAAGGACCGGGTGACGAGCAACGACTACAACAAGTTCGTCCACATCAAGTTCGGGGAAGAACTGTCTAAGGACTACTGGACCAACGTGCAGATCCGCCCGCGCACCAGCGGCGAATGCCTCAACAGGATCACCGGAAGCGACAGGCGGTACGGGGACGTCGACATGTGGTCCGGCGCCTACTGCGACACCCGGCAGCACAAGCGCGCCGGGAAGCTTGGAATGGAGCCGACCGCCACGCCCGACAGGCTCTGGGTGGCCGTGGGCAAGGCGTTCACGACCACGAAGATCAGCCACTTCGCGAGCTTCTGGGATGACACTCACGACGGGTTCGTCCTCGTGGGCGTCTGCGTCGAGAACAAATAGCGCCCCTCACGCCGCCTCGACGGCGCGCGGGTCTGCGGCGGAGGCGCATCAGCCCACCGACGCAGACCCGGTCCCATGATCGGGGCGCCATCTTCATGGGATACAGTCCGGCCGCGGCCCGGCGCATGTCCTCATCCCACCCCGATCCGGGGGGACGCACATCGAGGTACGACATGCGCATCATCGTCACCGCCGCGGCCGCCGCCGCGCTCCTGGCCGCCGCGCCCGCTGCCGCCAAGGAGATGCACTGCAACGTCGATCGGGACATCGCCGGCCAGATCGACGGCAAGGTGGTCAAGCACCACGGCACGACCTACCGGCTGAAGGTCAAGGACAAGTTCAAGGGGACGCCCGACGGCGTGTCCACCCGGGACTACAACCGGTTCGTCAACGTCAAGTTCGGAACGGAGAAGTCACCGCTGCACGACCCCAACATCAACGCGCGCGTCCGGCCACGCCGTGGGGACGAGTGCCTCAACCGCATCGAAGCGATCCACCCCGACCAGGTCGTTCCGCTCTGGGAGGGCGCGCACTGCAACACCAAGCAGCACAAGAAGGCCGAAGCGGTTTGGCTGGTTCCGATCGGGGAGCCGATCTTCTGGGGCGTCGGCGCCGCCCGCACCACCACGAAGGTCAGCCATTTCGCCACCCTGTATGTGAAGCAGGACGATGGCTACCACCTGAGCGGCGCCTGCGTGGAGAACAGGTAGCCGCGCAAGGCCCGGACGCCGGGGCGGCCAAGGCTGCCCCCGGCGCGCCGCCCCCGCCATCCCATGAACGGGGGACCATGGTCATGGGATACCCGCAATCGGCCGAGCGGCGCATTTCCTCGCCCACCCCGATCCGGGGGGAACGCACACACCGAGGTACGACATGCGCATCATCTTCACCGCCGCGGCCGCCGCGGCCCTCATGATCGGCACGCCCGCCCTGGCCAAGGACATGCACTGCAACGTCAACAAGGACTTCGCGCCGATGATCGACGGCAAGGAGGTCAAGTCGGGCGGCACGACCTACAAGTTCAAGGTCAAGGACACGTTCAAGGGCGTTCCCGACAGCGTGTCGACCAGCGACTACAACGGCTTCGTCAACATCAAGTTCGGCGCCGAGCGGACGACGAGCAAGTCGGTGAACGTCCAGGTCCGCCCACGCAAGTCGAGCGAATGCCTGAACGGCGTCTACGACGACAACAAGAAGCAGATCTGGGGCGGCGCCTACTGCGACACCAGCAACCACAAGAAGGCGTCCAGCCTGACCCTTCGGAAGTCGGACTCGAACCCGGCGCTGTACATCGCCGCCGGCGCCGCGACGACCACCTCGAAGCAGAACCACCTCATGGGGCTCTACACGCTCCAGGGCTCGGAGTACGTGCTCTCCGGCGCCTGCGTCGAGAACAAGTAGCCCCACGCCTCGCCCGCCCCCGCGGGGCGGGCGAGGCTCTCCGGCGCGAGCGCCAAGCGGCGCGCGCCTAGAAGAACCGTTCGCCGATGCGGATGGTGTCGCCGGGCGCGACCTGGGTGGTGCTGGTCAGGGGGAAGGATTCCTCCTCGTCCCCATCGGCGCGCTTGATGAACACCTTGTTCTTGTTGGCCCGGTAGGTGAAGCCCTCGGCGGTGGCGACGGCGTTCAGCACCGTCAGCCCGTTGGTGTAGGGGTACTCGCCCGGCTTGTTGACCTCGCCGTCCGGATCGAACGGAGGACCTCCAGAGCCACAATCTCCCACTTCTCAAGTAGATTCCGCGACTTACCGGCCGAATAGCCGAGCCGGCGGCCGCCGCCGGGCCGGTTTGGCGGGCGAATTTCCGGGCGCCGGCCGAGGGGTTTTGGCCCCGATCCGCGTCTCTACCTTGAAGGCCGGGAAGGGCGGACATGGACGAGAGATGGCGCGACCCCGCGCTCGGGCGGCGCATGGCCGACTTCGCGCACCGACGCGCGAGCGCGCTCCTCTCGCCGCCGGAAGCGCGCGCCTTGAGCGACTACCTCCAGCAGCTGGTCCGCGAGGGACGCGCCCCGCCGCCGCGCGGCCGCGGCTTCGACTGGCGCGCCATCGCCGCGGCCACGGCCATCCCGCTCGAGAGCCTGCAGCGGGCCCGCGACGGCCTGCTCCCCGGCCTGCAGGCGCTCCGCCGCGAACTGCGCAAGCCGCCGAGGCTCCGCCCGCCCCGCCCCCCACGGGGACGCCCCTGCGGGCCCATCGAGGACCTGCCCCCCGCCGCCCACGACCCCACGCCCGAGCCGGCGGCCTTCCACCTGTCCCTGGCCCGGCAGATGCGCCGACACGGCGACACCGTGCACGGCCTGACCCGCTGGCTGCGCGCCAAGGGCCACCCCACGGCCCGAGGCACGCTGAAGGCCTGGCTGCGAGGGACCAAGGCGCCGCGCCACCGCGACAGCCTGGCCGTCCTCGCCCGCCTGGAGACCCGCTGGGGCCTGGCGGCCGGCCATTTCCGCGCCAGGCTGCCCCATCCGGGCCGCGCCGTCGCCGGCCAGAGGCTGGAGGCCGTCCCCGAAAGCGAGCGCCGGCACCTCGCCTGGCACCTGCCCGAGGATTTCGACCGCCGCCCCGCCACCGAGCAGGAGGAGATCCTGGCCTGGGTGCACCGGGTGATCATGCGCGGCGCCACCGACTACCGCCGCTACCAGGCCTTCGCCGTGCGCGCCCGCTACGGCCTGCGGTTCCCCGGGCTCCAGCCGGTCGGCGAGGCCGCCCGCCTCGCCCCGCCTGGCCTTACCGCCGAGGTCGAGGCGCTGGTGGCCTTCAAGACCGCCCGCTTCGCCCCGGTGGGCCTCGCGCGCGAGGGGGTCTGGTCGGCGGCGACCGCCGGCCAGAAGGCGACCCATCTGGGCCTCTTCTTCGGCGCCCTGGCGGCCGCCCCCGAGGGGCCGGCGCGCGGCTACGGCGCCCCGGCCGAGGCCTTCACCCTGGCCATGCTGGTCTTCCCGCGGCTCTGGGACTGGCACCTGGCCTGGCGCGAGGCGCGTCGCGGCTTCTTCACCGCCTGGGAGTACGACATGCTGGCCTTCGCCCGCAGTCTCACGGCCGCCCAGACCGGCTGGCTCACCCAGTCGCCGCAGCTGGCGCAGCGACTTTCCCCCCTCCCCGGCCTGATCGAAGCCTCCGACATCGCCCGGGCGCAGGCGGACTGGGCGCGGGCCTGCGCCGACTTCCATCGCCATGCCGGCGTCCGGCGCCGCGAGATCGACCGCCTGCGGCGCGTCCACAACGATCCCTTCGAGCCGATCGCGCCCGTCCTGGAGGCCCAGAGCCCGCTCGGCGAATACCGCAAGATCGCCGAAGAGGTGGCGCGCCGGCGGCCCTGTCCCCGCCGCTATCCCCTGGCCGCGGCCGAGGCCAGCCGGGCCGTGCTGATGATCCGGCTGGGCCTGCACCTGGGCTTCCGGCAGCGGAACCTGCGCGAGCTGCTGGTCTGCCGGCGCGGCGCCCGGCCGCGATCGGAACGGGAGCTTGCGGAGCTGCGGCGCGGGGAGCTGCGCTGGAGCGAGAGGGCGGGCGGCTGGGAGGTGTTCGCGCCGTGCCTGGCCTTCAAGAACGCCCGCTCCTCGTTCTTCAGCGGCCGGCCGTATCGCCTGGTCCTGCCGGACGTGGCCGGCCTCTACGACGAGATCGAGGCCTATCTGGCCGAGGCGCGGCCGCGCCTGCTGCGCGGCGCTGACGATCCCGGGACGTTCTTCGTCAAGACGATGAAGTCGCCGAACGGCGCGGCGGCCTACGACGGCACGGCCTTCTACCAGGCCTGGCGATGGATCATCCAGCGGCACGGGGTCTTCAACCCCTGGACGGGCCGCGGCGCGATCGCGGGCCTCCTGCCGCACGGGCCGCACAGCGTGCGCGACGTGCTCGCCGCCCATGTGCTGAAGCACACCGGCTCCTTCGAGCTTGCGAGCTATGCGATCCAGGACACGCCCGAGACCGTGGCCCGCCACTACGGCCGGTTCCTCCCTCAGGACAAGGCGGAGCTGGCCGGGCGGGTGCTGAACGCCGCCTGGAGCGATGAAGACTGACCGTATCCACCGCATACGTCCCGCAGCTGGCGCGCCTCCCGCCACAAAGGTCGACGGCTCGGCGCCCTGGCGGTCGGGCGCTGGGTCGGCAGGCCCCGCGCCTTACAGACAAACCTCTCGATGGTGTCTGTAATTGGATGTATACAGACACGATACAAGGACCTGTCTGTATGTCCCTCGACACCCTTTCACCGGCCCTGCAGACCTTGTTCGCCGAGCTGCTGCAGCAGACGGAAACCGCGCCGCAGGCCGGTTCGGTCTACCGCCGGACGCTCGCCGGCGGCGAATACATCTACGCCAAGGTTCCCGTAGGGGCGACGCGCATCGACCGCTTCGTCGGCAGGAGCGGCGACCCGGAGGCGGAAGCCCGCGCCGCCGCCTTCCAGCAGGGCGCCCGGCTGGCCGCCCAACGCCGGCGGCTCGTGGGGATGCTGCGACGTGAACGGCTCTCGGCGCCGGATCGCACCACCGGGGCCGTGCTCGACGCCCTGGCCCAGGCGGGCCTGTTCCGGGCCGGAGCCGTTCTGGTGGGCACCGCCGCCTATCTCCTCAGCGAGCCGCTTGTCGGCGCACGCCTGCCGTCCGCGACCTTGATGACCGCGGACCTAGACCTTGCAGCGGCCAGCGTCGCCCTTGCAGCGGAACCGCCCGAACCGCTCGAGACCATCCTCAAGCGGGCGGATCCCTCCTTCGAGGGCGTGCCGCAACTGACGCCGAAGGCGCCGCCGTCACGATACCGCAACGCCCAAGGGTACCTCGTCGACCTCGTCACCCCCACCCGCACGCGGAACGACTCCAACCCCGTGCCGCTCCAGGGGCTGGACGCCGGCGCGGCCCCTCTCCAGCACCTGGCATGGCTGATCGAGACGCCTGTGCGCACGGTCTCGCTCTGGGGAGCCGGGGCGGCGGTGACCGTGCCGCACCCGGCCCGCTTCGCGACCCACAAGCTGATCCTCGCCCAAAAACGGGACGGCGCCGGCCGCCTGAAGCGCGCGAAGGATCTCGCCCAGGCGCGCGCCCTCATCGAGGCCCTGCAGACGCAGGATCCCTTCGCCCTCGAAGACGCCATCCAGGACGCCGCCGGACGGGGGGAGAGTGGATGGCGCGCGCCCCTCATGCGATCGCTGAAGGAGCTTGGCCTCGTCCACCTCCTCGAAGGGTGAACGCCGTTAAATCGTCATCGCGGCTGACCTCGCCGGCTATAATCGCCGGAGCTCCGCCCGCAGATCCCCGGCAGACGGCCTGCCCCCGGGACCTGGCCTGCGCCGATCTCGATCAGGCGCGCCGCGCGGAGGTCCTGGCACGATTGCGCAGTGCGCTTTCCTCTAACAAGACCTTCAACAAGTTCGACACCATCGACAATCAGGTCGCCCGTGATTTCGACGAGTACGAGCTCGAGCGCGAGACGGCCGGTCCGGTCTTCCAGCTCGGGGCGCGGATGACGTTCTGAGCCGCACCCGCGGCCGCGGGGCGGCCCGGCCCGGGGGGCGCCAGGCCGAACTACGGCGTCGGAGACCGCCACTTCGTCGAGAGCGCCCCGAGCGGCCGGCCTCGCCCGACATCACCCGCAAGCACATCTATGAGGAGCGCGCGGCCGCGCCCCGGGCCGCCGACGAGGTGCGCACTCGATGCCGAAGGACTTCCCGGACGCAGTTCACGGATCCATCGCCCGCGCGATCGCCGCGCGTCTCCATCGTCTGAACACCGCCGATGAGCCCCTCCGCGCCTGACGCGCCTGGGCGCGATCCAAGGCCGTCGCGAGCAGCGCCGAGGATGACCTCCTAGGATCAATGGGCTAGCTTGGCGCGCCCTGGCGCCCGGCGCCTGTGACTTTCCGACGAGGTGAGATGCCCAAGCGCGCCACGACCGCGGAGACGGCCCCGGTTGAACTCGACGCCCGCGCCATCCCCTCCCAAAGTCGGGCCCGCAACACCTACGAGGCGGTTCTGACGACCGCCGGGGAGCTGCTCGGCGAGGTGGGGTTCGAGCGGCTGTCGACGAACCTGGTCTGCGAGCGTGCGGGGATGACTCCGCCGGCCCTCTACCGGTACTTCCCGAACAAGTACGCGATCCTCAGCGCGCTGGCGCGGCGTCTGATGGAGGCGCAGGACGAGGCCGTATTCGCCTGGGTGCAGGCGGGCGGCCTGCAGGCGGCGAGCCTGCAGGAAAACGTCGAGAAGAACGCCCGGATGCAGCAGGAGGTGAACGAGATCACCCGCCGCAGCCCCGGCGGCGTCTGGATCATGCGCGCCCTGCGCGCGGTGCCCCTGCTCCGCGACATCCGCATCGAGTCCCGCGACAAGGTCGCCGCCCACATCAGCGCCCAGCTGACGGCCATCTATCCGCACGTGCCCGAGGCCGAACTGTTCCGCGCCGCCCGGCTCACCACCGAGATGATGTACGCGGCGACCGAGATGGTGCTCGAGGATCCCGCCGAGGACGAGGCGCGGATCAATGAGGACGTCTGCTGGATGGTGGTCCTGCACTACCAGCGGCTGTCCGACCGCTACGCCGCCGCCCGCTAGAGCGCCACGGCCGCGCGACGGCGGGCCGTCACCGCGACGACGCCGACGATCAGGGTCAGCGCCAGGACCAGGCAGGCCCCCGCCAGCTTCATCGCGCCCGCCGCGTCGCTGTCGCCGACGAGAAGCGAGGCCGCCAGCGGTCCGGCGCTGCTGCCCAGCAGCTGGGCGGCGCCCAGCTGCATGGCGGCGCGGCGCGACGGGTCGATGGCGATCAGCAGCACGGTGTGGAACGGCAGCACGAACAGCCAGAGGAAGCCGAACACCGCCACCAGGCCCATGAACGCCGCCCCGGAGGGGTGCGAGGACAGCGCGGCGACGAGGCCGAGGTTGATCAACCCGGCGCCGATCAGCACCGGACCGGGCCGGAGGCGGCCGCCGGCGACGGTGGCCACCAGCCCGCCGAGCACCTGCATGGCGAGCGCCGCGGCGACGGCGTCGTGCGCCTGGGCGGGCGGCAGGCCCGCCGCGGCGGCCAGGGGCTCGAGGTACACCCAGATGGCGACGATGAAGGCCATGTAGAGGAAGACCGCGGCCAGCCCCGCCCAGGCCAGCGGCGACAGGCCGCCGCCGCCTTCCGCACGGTGCGGCAGCGGGGCGTATCCCCGGGGCGCCGCCAGGGCCGCGCCGGCCGCCGTCGCGGAGATCACCGCCAGGACCACGAGCGCGCCGTCGACGCCCCAGGCCGCCATCGCGGTCCGGGGCAGCAGCGCCGCCAGCACCATCTGCGCGAGGGTCTGGACGGTGACGAAGACCCCGGCCTGCCGTTCGGGCCGCGCCGAGCGCGCGATCATCCCGACGGTGGACCAGAGCATCACCCCCGCGAAGACGCCGGTGGCGGCGCGCAGGCCGATCAGCGCGCCGTCCGCCATCCACAGCGTCGCCAGGTTGCACAGGGCGTGGGCCAGGGCCGCGACCGCCAGCTTGGCCCGCAGCCCCGTCGGGCGCAGGAGCGCGGCCGACGCCCCGCAGGCCAGGCCCAGCGCCAGCAGCTCGACGGTGGCGGCCACCCCGATCCCGGCGACGGAGAGGCGGCCCGCCTCCATCAGCCCGCCCAGCACCACCGGCTGCAGGCCCGCGATCAGCAGGGCGACCACGCCGATGTAGAGGACGGGAAGGCTCAGCGGCTGCGGGGTGCGCAGCGGCTCGGCCGTCACGCTCACGCCTTCTGCCCGTAGGCGCGGAACTGGACCATGATCTCTTCCATCTGGGCCTCGGAAAGCAGCTTGGGCCCGCCGATGGCGAGGCAGCCCCAGTAGACCGCCGCCTGTTCCTCGATCTCCTCGGCGATGAGCAACGCATGACCCAGGCTCGGCGCCACGGCGATCTGTCCGTGGTTGGCCATCAGGGCGGCGTTGCGCCCGTCGAGCGCCTCGACCACCGCGTCGGCGAGGGCTTCCGAGCCGAAGGTCGCGTAGGGCGCCACGGGCACGCTCGCGCCGCCGCTGACGCCGACCATGTAGTGCACCGCCGGGATCGGCCGCCCGGCGCAGGCCAGGATCGTCGCGTGGCGCGAGTGGCAGTGGACCACCGCCCCCGCGTCCGGGCGCCGTCGCAGGATCTGCAGGTGCATCCGCCATTCGCTCGACGGCTTCAGCTGTCCCTCGGCCACGGCGCCGTCGGCGCCGACCCGCACGATCGTTTCCGGCGTCAGCCGCTCGGGTGGAACCCCGCTCGGGGTCACCAGCATGCCGTCGCCGCAGCGGGCCGAGACATTGCCCGAGGTGCCGCGGTTGAGACCGCGGGCGTCCATCGCCCGCATCACCTCGACGATCCGGACCCGGAGCTTCTCCTCGTCGGGCGCGGTCATCCGGCGGCGTCCTTCAGGGTCATGGTCTTCATCGCCTCCAGCACCCCCGCGTAGCTCTCCAGGCGGCCGAGCGTCGCCAAGCCCTGGGCCACCAGGGCCGCGACCGCGGTCGCGAAACGCGCCGCCTCGAGGGGCGCCATTCCTCGGTCGAGCGCGGCGATGAACCCCGCGCAGTAGGAGTCGCCGCAGCTGGTGGTGTCCAGCGGGGTGATGTCATAAGCCGGCAGCATCGTCCGCTCGGCGCCGAGCGCGACGTACGATCCCGCGCCGCCGTTCTTGATCAGCACCGCGCCCGCGCCGAGCGCAAGGAAGAACTCCGCCGCCGCGTCCAGGCGCTCGGCCCCCGACAATGCGAAGGCCTCGCTGACGCTGGGCATGAAGTAGTCGACGTGCGGCAGCAGGCGCTCCAGTTCGGCCAGCGCCGTCGGCTGGGGCGAGATCAGGTCGCAGGTCACGATCGCCCCGGCGGCCTTGGCCGCCTCCACGACGGCGAGACCGGGCCCCCCGTCCGCGCCCGGCCCGCCGATCGCCGCATAGTGCAGGAAACGGCACCGCCCGGCGGCGGCGATCACCGCCTCTCCAGTGGGCGCGAACAAGCCCGCGCCCAGGGCATGGAAGTTCGGGCGCCGGCCCTGGGAGTCGATCGTCAGGACCGTCGCCGACGTGGGATAGCGGTCCAGGACCGCCAGGAGGCCGGTGTCGATCCCCTGCTCTTCCAGGCCCAGGCGCACCACGCGCCCCATGAAGTCGGCGCCGATGCTTCCGGCCAGCCGCGTCGCGACGCCCAGCCGGGCGGCGACCATCGCGGCGCCCGCCGCCGTGCCGGCCGGGGCGACGGCGATGCCATCCACCAGCCGCGTGCCCTCGCCCGTCGGCAAGGCGTCGATCGGCCGGGCCACCATGTCCAGCGTGGTCAGCCCGATCGCGAGAAGCCCGTGACCCATGATCCCCCCTGATGAACTCCGGTTGATTTGTACCCACGCGGCGATAAGCTAGTCAAAACTATCTTTCTGCCTGGGGGCTGACCGATGTCCTGGACGAACAGCAAGAACACGGACCTCGTCGAACGGGCCCAGGCGGTGATCCCGATGGGCATGTACGGGCACCAGTCCGTGCTCCTGCTGCCGGACGACTATCCGCAGTTCTTCCGCCGGGCGAAAGGCGTCCATCTCTGGGACGTCGACGGCAACCGCTATCTCGATTTCCTCTGCGGCTACGGGCCGAACCTGTTCGGCTACGGCGACCCCGAGATCGACGACGCCTACATCGCCCAGCTGCGCGAGGGCGACACCATGACCGGGCCGGGCGAGGTCATGGTCGAGCTGGCCGAGGCGATGGTCGGCCTCATCGCTCACGCCGACTGGGCCATGTTCTGCAAGAACGGCACCGACGCCACCACCATGGCGCTGATGATCGCGCGGAACCACACCGGCCGGAACACCGTCGTGCTGGCGCGGGGCGCCTACCACGGTGCCGCGCCCTGGTGCACCCCGCTGAAGAAGGGGGTCGCGCCCGGCGACCGGGCGAACCAGGTGTTCTACGACTACAACGACGTCGAGAGCCTCGAGGCGGCGGTGCGCGAGGCCGGCGACGACCTGGCGGCGATCTTCGCCTCGCCGATCAAGCACGACACCTTCGTCGACCAGGAGCTGCCCGATCCGGCGTACGCCCGCCGGGCCCGCGAGCTGTGCGACGAGCGCGGCGCGCTGCTGATCGTCGACGACGTGCGGGCCGGCTTCCGCCTCGCGCGCGACTCGAGCTGGTCGCTGGTGGGCGTGAAGCCCGACCTGTCGAGCTGGGGCAAGGCGATCGCCAACGGCCACCCGATCTCGGCCCTGCTGGGCGCGGACATCTGCCGGATGGCGGCGGCGACCATCTACGCCACCGGCTCGTACTGGTTCTCGGCGGCGCCTATGGCGGCGGCGCTGAAGACCCTGGCCCGCATCCGCGACACCGACTACCTGGAGCGCACGCAGGCGCTCGGCCGGCGCCTGCGCGAGGGGCTGGACGAGAGCGCCGCCCGACATGGACTGGCGCTCCGTCAGACCGGCCCGGCCGAGCTGCCGCTGATCATGGTGGACGACGATCCGACGCTCGCGAAGGGCTATTTCTGGACCCAGGCGCTGATGAAGCGCGGGGTCTACTTCCACCCCTGGCACAACATGTTCATCTGCGCGGCCATGACCGAGGCCGACATCGACTTCGCCGTCGAGGCGGCGGACGAGGCGTTCAAGCTGCTGAAGGCCGCCGGTCCGCTGGAGGCGCCCGCCAAGCTGGGCTTCATGAACCAGATGCTCGACCACTAGGTCCGGCGGGAGGGGCTTGCGCGCCCCTCCTGCGGCCGTCCTCGCCGCTCACGCCGGCCGTCCGGGCCGGCTCACCCCGAACCGGCGCAGCACGTTGTGGGTGACGCCCTCCACGAAGGGGTCGCGGGCGCCGAGGCCGTGGGCCCATTCGGTCGTGCCGCTGTTGAACACCTCGCCCTTGCCGCGCCTGAAGCTGGCCAGCACCGCGTGCCCGCGCAGCACCTTCTGCTGGGCCTTCGCGCTCGTATCGCCGAACATGACGTCGGCGATCACGTCCAGCTTCTCGGGGGGAATGATCGGATTGTAGCCGCGGCCCGCCTCCTCGCCGAAGGCGCAGGGCGCGACGCCGATGATCTCCAGGTTCGCGGGCACGCCCAGGGCGGGGATCGCCCGCGGAAGGCCGTCGTCGCCGAACTCGAACCGGCAGCCGTCGCTCTCGTAGCCGATCAGCGGCAGGTCCGCGCCCAGCAGATCCCCGTAGAAGAGGTCCGTGCCTTCCAGCGCCCAGTGCCGGTCGTCGTAGACGGTGAAGCCGCCCTGTCCGCGGGATACGCACATGCCGAGCCGGTGGTAGCCGGCGAACACGAAGCTGAGGCCGGTGATCTCAGCCTCGGGCTTTCCGAAGGCGGGATGCGACCACAGGTGCGTGGCCTCGGCCGGAGGCGCGTCTTCGGCCTCGAAGCCCTTCCACTTGTGGCAGACGTAGGTCTTCCCGCCGTCCTCCCACCGGACCTTCCAGAAGCAGGTGTTGCCGGAGAAGATCGCGGCGTAGCCGCCGGCGTCCACGAACCGCTCGACCTGCTCGCGCTGGCCGGCCGACCAGTACTCGCTGTGACCGACGAACAGGACCGCCGCGTAGCCGGACAGCAGGTCGGGCTCGGCCTCCAGATCGTAGTCGGTGGCGTAGTCCAGCGTGTAGCCCTCCGCCTCGGCCCAGGCGACGAAGACGTGCTCCCACTTGTGGAGGAAGCCGGCCGACCCGTCGTAGGGCGAAGCGCGATGGGCGGCCATCCACGCGGGATCCGAGGCCCACGGCTTTTCGCGGAAGCCGCGCTTGCGCAGGTTCACCAGGCGGGGCGGATCGGCCGGCGGAGCAACGATCAGGGGCGGAAACGGCCGCTGCGTCGACAGCACCCCGATCGCCTGGTCCATCGCCTGGGCGAACGGGACCTCCCCGCTCATCAGTCCGGCGACGTTGGCGTAGGCGTTCGCGCCGCCCCAGTAGTTGTAGGACTGGTAGGTGTTGGTCGCCAGCACCAGCAGGGCGGTGGCGCGCCGCTCGCCCACGGGCGGCTTCACGCACACGAAGTGGTGGGCGTCCTCGCCGTCGGCGTCGGTCAGCACGATGTCGTAGTAGCCGGACGCCCAGTCCCGGCCGACCTCGACCTCCAGCGCGGCGGGCCAGCCGCAGCCGTCGCGGTCGGCGTGCGGCGGGACGGGATGGTCGCCCACCTCGATCCCCTCGAGCCGCAGCACCTCGGCGCGGGCCGCGCCCACCCGGGCGACGGACAGCCGGCAGGGGCTGCGCGCCGCGCTGGCGTGCAGCGTGAACGTCTCGCCGGGGCGGACGCTGAGGCGGTCGGTGTAGCAGGCTGGCATTGTCGGCTCCCTCACATCGCTGAAACTTGGCTGTCACCGTCGCCCGAGACCGTCCCTCAATCGGCCTCGACCTTTCGGCGCCTGCCCGGGCGTCACCGCCACGGCAGGGCGCCGCAAATCACGCCACCGGCGGCCGGCCCCAAGGCCGTCGTCGGCGAACTTGGCTTTTCATAGCTTTTACTATCGTATACCTCTCGTCGCAAACACGACACGGGGGATGACCATGAGAGCCATACTGCTTGCCGGCTGCGCGGCCTTCGCGCTGACCGCCGGGACCGCCGCCGCGCAGGACGGCCCCGAGTTCGCGATCGAAGAAGTCGTGGTGACGGCGCAGAAGCGCAGTGAGAACCTGCAGGACGTGCCCGTCTCGGTGACCGCGCTGTCCGGCGAGGCCCTGGCGGACCGGGGCGTCACCAACGTCACCGGGCTCAACAACCTGGCGCCCGGGCTGCGGGTCAGCAGCGGCGACGCCGCCGCCAACCCCAAGATCTTCATCCGCGGCGTCGGCCTCAGCGACTTCAACCCCAATTCGTCCAGCGGCGTCGGCATCTATGTCGACGGCGTCTACGTGAGCTCGCCGCTGGCGCAGATGGCGGGCTTCTTCGACATCGGCCAGATCGAGATCCTGCGCGGGCCCCAGGGCACGCTGTACGGCCGGAACACCAACGGCGGGGCGGTGAACGTCACGACCAAGCGCCCGACCCGCAGCTTCTCGGCCGAGGCCTCGGCCGAGTACGCCACCTACGACGCGGTCAATCTGACCGGCGCGGTGAGCGGGCCGCTCATCGAGGACGTGCTCTTGGTCCGCGCCGCGGGCCAGCTGGTGAAGGACGACGGCTACACCTACAACCGCTTGACCGGGAACGACCTGAACGACACCGACTATTGGGCCGTGCGCCTGTCGGCGCTCTACACGCCCCGCGAGGACGTCGAGGCGCTGTTCCAGGTGAACCGCTTCGCGAACCGGGGCGACGCCACCCAGCCGCAGCATCGCGCCCTGTTCCCCCTGACGGCGGAAGCCGCCGGTGCCGACGGCTTCTGCGCGCCGGGCTTCTATGGCTCTGGCCAGTGCGGCGACGCCTTCGGCTACGCCGATCTCGACGACGACGACCGGGCGACGGCGGTGAACCAGGAGGGCAAGGACAAGATCGACCTCTTCGGCGCGTCCGCCCACGTCACCTGGGACCTCGGCCCTGTCTCGCTGGTGTCCGTGACCGCCTACTCGTGGGCGCACCGCAACGCCTTCGAGAACACCGATTCCAGCCCTGCCCGGATGATCGAGATCAACTATCTCGCGCGGCAGCGGCAGTTCACCCAGGAACTGCGGCTGCAGTCCGACGGCGGTCCGGACGCCCGCCTCAACTGGGTGCTCGGCGGCTACTACATGGACGAGACGGTGAAGGACGCCTCCACCCAGGACGTGCTGGGCGATCTGCGCCCGCTGTTCCCCGACGGCTTCAGCCTCGCCGACAGCGTGGGGGCGTTCAGCTATCCCTACACCCAGGAGACCAAGAGCTATGCGATCTTCGGCCAGGCCGACTACCGCCTGACGGAGCGCCTCGTGGGGACCGTCGGCCTGCGCTATTCGGCCGACGACAAGTCCTTCGATTATCGCAGCCAGGCCGAGGGCGGCCTCATCGTCCTGCTCACCTCGCAGCAGGACAAGACCTTCTCGGCCTGGTCCGGCCGCCTCGGCCTGCGCTACGAGGTCAGCGACGACCTCAACGTCTATGCGACCTACAACCGGGGCTTCAAGAGCGGCGGCTTCTTCGGGGGCCTGGCCACGACGCCCGAGGAGCTCATCCCCTACGACAACGAGCAGCTCGACGCCTACGAGGTCGGCCTGAAGTCGCAGCTGTTCGACCGCCGCCTGCGCCTCAACCTCTCGGCCTTCTACTACGACTACCAGGACCAGCAGGTCTTCGCCCAGGCGCTGCGCAACGGGCTGACCGTGCTGGTGCTCGACAACGCCGCGAACTCCGAGGTGTACGGCGCCGAGGTGGAGGCCACGGCCCGGCTCAGTCGGAACCTGACGATCGACGCGGGCCTGTCGCTTCTGGACGCCAAGTACGGCCAGTATGTCTCGGAAGGCGACGATTTCACGGGCAATCGCCTGCCGCAGTCGCCGAAGGTCACGTTCAACGCCGCCGCCAACTACGTCCGCCCCCTGCCCTGGGGCGGCGACGTGGTGGCCACGGTGGACGCCGCCTATTCGTCGAAGATCTACTTCGACAACTCCAACGCCCAGCGCCTGTCGCAGGACGGGGTCTGGGTGTTCGGGGCGCAGGCCGGCTGGCGCGCTCCCGGCGGCGGGCTTGAAGCTGGCCTCTTCGCCCGCAATCTCTTCGACGAGACCTACGCCGTGTCGATCTCGAACATCGACAGCCTCGGGGTTGACCTGCTGACCCTCAACCGGCCGCGCAGCCTCGGCGTCTATGTGCGGTATCGCTACTAGAGGGTAGAGGGCCGCCGGGACAGTCCTAGGCCGTCACCCCATGACCTAGGCAGCGCGAGGCGTTGAAGCGACGGCCCAGAGCGCCTCGTCCATTCCTCCTCCTTCGTCAACGCCTTGACCCCGCTCAAGGCGTCCCCTGCTGCACTCGCCAGTCTGGCGGTGGGGGCGAGAGGGTGGAATGCGGACCTTCAGCTGCTTCACGACCGAACCGGGGGCCGCGGTCCCACGCTGTCCTTCGTCATGGCGTCGGACGCCGCCCGCGCCCGCGCGCTCGCGCGCCGCGAACTGCGGGACTGCCGGGCGCCGGCGCGGATGGAAATGTACGAGGGCGACGAGCTCGTCTTCGTGGAGGCCGGGGGCGACGGCGCCGCGCCGGCCGCCGCCCGGGGGGTCCACACGACCGCGGACCGGACCGCCGCACGTCCCGACGAACTGGGGCGGCTAATCAATCGGCTGCAGATCTGGCGTTACAGCCTGGATCTCGCCCTCGCCCGGTCGTGGGCGCATCGCGCCCTGCTGGAGGCCTTGCTGCATCTGGAGAGGACGCGGTTCGCTCCGCCCCCTTCGGTCCCGGAAGCGGCCGAGGCCCTGCGGGCGCTCCGGCGCGCCCGCCAGGGCCGCCTTGCCCGATTGAGGCCAAGAAAAAGGGGGCCGGCGCGAGCCGGCCCCCGATGGAGCGTCAAGTCCCTGTGTGGGGCCTAGAACTTGGCGCTCACGCCCACGAAGAGGTAGCGGCCGATCATGTCGTAGGTGTTCGGGTCCGTGTTGGACTCGATCGGCGACGACAGCATCGGCGGGTCCTTGTCGAACAGGTTCCGCACCCCGCCGTAGACGGTGAACCGGTCGAGGTCGTAGGCCGCCCGGACGTTGTGGTACCAGTAGGCGCCGACCTTCGGATTGGCGATCCCCGCCTTCGGGTTGGCCACGCCGGCCGCCAGGTTGTTGGCGTACTTGCGGTCCTTCACCGACGACAGGTACTCGACGTTCCAGGTCAGCTCGAGGCCGGCCGAGGCGTAGTTCAGGGTCGCGTTGGCGCGCCATTCCGGGATCGCCGGCGTGTCGCCGCCCACCGTCCCGACCCGGTCCGTCGGCGCGGCGGTGTCGTTGGCGCGGAAGACGTTCTTGTCGACCCAGGTGCCCATCAGCGTCGCCCGCAGGTCGGCGTCGTCGTCGCCGATCCCCAGGCTGTCCATCGACCAGCGGTAGGACGCGGCCATGTCGACGCCCGAGGTCTTCAGGCTGGCGACGTTGGCGAGCGGCACGCCGAAGTCGACGATCTCGTAGGTCGTCGGCGAGCGCGAGAAGGTGCGGCAGAATGGGTTGTTCGCATCGCCCGAGGCGAAGCACCCGGCCAGCACGCCCTGGGCGCCGCCGCCCAGACGCTCGATCGCGTCCGAGATCTCGATGTCGTAGTAGTCCAGCGTCAGGCTGAGGCCCGGGATCTGCGAGGGCGTGTAGACCATGCCCAGCGTCAGCGTGTCGGACTTCTCGGGATCGAGGTTGGGGTTCGAGACCAGCCGCGCCTCGAGCGCCGCGCCGTTCTGCTGGTAGCTGCCCAGCGCCGAGGCCGGCACGCCCTGGGCGACGCAGAGCGCCGCGACCTGGCCCGACGGGTTGGCCGAGGCCGAGCAGGGGTCGACGATGAACGGATAGGTGTTCACCAGGCCGCCGAACAGCTCGGTGATGTTCGGCGCCCGCACCGCGCGCTGGTAGAGGGCGCGGAAGCGGATGTCGGGGTTCACCCGCCACTCGCCGCCGGCCTTGTACGTCCACACCTCGCCCGCGAGGGAGTAGTCGGAGTAGCGGGCCGCCAGCTCGAGGCCGACGTAGTCCATCATCGGGGCGTCGGCGATCAGCGGCACGATCGCCTCGCCGAACAGCTCCTTGACGCTGTACGAGCCGGCGGTGCGGTTGCGCTCGCCGAAGCCGGCCGAGGCGAAGTCGAGCAGCACCGGCGCCGGGTTGTCGACGCTGGAGATCTTCCGCCACTCGGCGCCGATGGCCGCCTTCACCTCGCCCGCGGGCAGGGTGAACAGGTCGCCGGTGGCGTAGGCCGAGGCCACCTGGTCGGTGATCTCGGTCGAGCTGATGTTGTCGACCAGCAGATAGTCGACCAGCTCGGGCGACCAGTTGGTCAGGTTGGTGACCAGCACGCAGCGCGGGTTGCCGTTGGCGCACTTGGTCGGATCGGCCGCGCTCGGCGTCGAGGCCTCGACGAAGGTCCGGCGGGAGATGTCGCCCTTCTGCACCTCGGTCGTGGCGACGTGGCTGTAGCTGTAGCTCACGCCCCACTGCCAGCTGTCGGACAGGCGGCCCTCGAAGCCGCCCAGCAGGCGGTAGATGTCGCGGTTGAAGGCGATCTCGCGCTTGGGGAACGGCTCGGGCGCCAGGAAGCGCAGCGAGAACGGCGCGTTCGGATCGGGCCGGGCGTTCAGCAGCGCGCGGATCTCGGGCGTGATGAACGAGGCGTTCGCCGGCAGGCCGGGGACGTTGGTCGTCTGGCGGATGTTCGGCGCGGTCGGCGACAGGATCGCCCGCGAGTCGAGGTTGTTGTAGGTCACCTCGACGAAGCCGGAGATGTCCGGGGTGAACTCGTACTCGCCGCGGCCGTAGACGTTGACGCGGTCGAGCGGGATCTGGATCGCGTAGTCGCCGCGGGCGTCGAAGTTGAAGTCGGAGTTCACGAACGGACGCGGGATCATGTTGTCCAGCGCGTAGTCGCGGTTGACGAAGCCGCCCGAGCCGTTCGGCGTCGGAATGCCGACCAGGGTGCCGCCAAGGCGGCCGGCCGAGCCGGACGGCACGAAGTTGCCGTTGGCGTCGATGTAGCTGACGACCGAGATCGGACGCTCGGTGCCGCGCAGCTTCTTGCGCTGCTCCAGGCTGACGTGCAGCCAGGCCGAGGCCTTCTCACCCGCCGCGCCCATGGTGGCCGAGGCGTTCCAGGCGTCGGCGTCGCCCTCGTCAGAGACGCCGTACTGGGCGTCCATCTCGAGGCCCTGGAAGCGGTCCTTCAGGATGAAGTTCACGACGCCGGCCATGGCGTCCGAGCCGTACACGGCCGAGGCGCCGCCGGTGACCACCTCGACGCGCTCGACGAGCGAGGCCGGGATGTTGTTGACGTCGACGATGCCTTCCTGGGTGGTCGGCACGAAGCGGCGGCCGTTCACCAGCACCAGCGTCCGCTTGGCGCCCAGGCCGCGCAGGTTCAGCGTCGCGGTCGCGTCGGCCGAGCCGGCCACGTTGGTCGACTTGGTCGCGCCGGCGATCAGCTGCGGCAGCGAGTTGAGATACTCCTCGACGTTGTTGGCGCCGACGACCGCGATCTCCTCCTGGCTCACGGTGGCCACCGGGCTGGAGCTCACCAGGTCCTGGCGCGCGATGCGCGAGCCGGTGACCACGACCTCGGCGACTTCGCCGTCCTGGGCCTGTGCCGCGGGCGCGACCGCCAGCAGCGCCGCGGTCGCGGTGGAGGCGGCCAGCGCCCCCCGCCATGCGGATCGAAGCATAGAAAACCCCCTTCTCTCTCGTTGTGTGTAGGTGTCGTCAGGTCATGCGGGGGCGGCCGCGGCCGCCCCCATGGTCTGGCCTCGTGGTACGGCTTGGGGTCCCGTCAGGGGGCCTCGGCGCCGTAGAGCAGCACCCAGTCCGCCTCGGCCTGCACCCGGGCGAAGAAGCTCCAGGTGTCGATCTGCATGGCGCGGCGCAGGTGCTCCTTCGCCTTCTCGGTCTCGCCCTTGATCAGCCAGTAGTTGGCCAGGCTGTAGCTGGACGAGGCCTTGATCCCGTCCGAGGTGGAGAAGGCCTTTCCGGAGTCGCGGTCCGAGAAGAAGTCGGCCGGATCGCGCAGATGCTTGAACAGCATCACGCCGTCGAAATAGTTGTTGCCCTCGAGGTTGGTGCTGAGGTCGCGCAGGTCGTAGTCGTAGGCGTCGAGCAGGGCCTCGGCCTTGTCGGTCTCGCCGCCCCGCGCCAGCGCCAGGTACTGCCAGTAGGTCGCGGCGGTCACGTCGGGCGCGCCGCCGGTGGCCAGCGCCACCTCGCGCGACTTGCTGAACCACTTGGCCGCATCGTCGTAGTCGTGCTTGGCGAAGTAGGCCTGGCCGAGGTGGTAGTAGAGGTAGAACTGCACCACGTCCGGCGTGGACGGGAAGTAGTCGGGGCCCAGCTTCTCGCGCTCGAGCGGCTTGTCCTTGTAGAGCTCGGCGGCGCGCAGGCCGTCCTGGATCGACTTGTCGAACTCGCGCAGGTTGAAATAGCGGTGCGCCCGGTGGCGGAGCAGCTTGGCCGAGTTCGGGTACTTCTTCAGGCCGGCGCTGTAGACCTCGATCGATTCGCGCGCGAGGCCCTGGTAGCCCAGCAGGCGGCCGTACCAGGTGGCGCTGTCGATCGTCATGTCGCGCTCGTAGGCGGCCTTGGCCTCGGCGACGGCGCGCAGCAGGTTGTCGGTCGCTCCGACGTTCACCGGGTTGGGGCCGCGGGTGTACATGGGCCGGCCGAACAGGTCCTTGCCCTGATAGACCTGCGGCTCGGCGCTCTGCTGGCTCCCTTGGGCCTGACTTCCCTGGGCCTGACTTCCCTGGGCCTGAGCTCCCTGGGCCAGGGCGACGCCCGGCAGGGCGAGCAGGACGGCGGCCGCGATCGGCGCAAGCTGACGATGCATGGAACTCCCCTCGTTCGCGGGCGGCCGGCTCAGCCGACCACCTCCGCGTAGATGCGGCGCACGTTCGCGCCCAGAAGCTTGTCGAGTTCGGACGGGCGGAAGCCGCGCTTGCGCAGCTCGTCCCGCACGACGGTCATCCGGTGCGGCCCGTTCAGCCCCTCGAGGTACATGGGCCAGTCCGCGGCCGAGAGCTGGGGGCCCTCCTCCTTCAGCAGGATCCGCAGCTCCTCCTCGGTGTCCGGGATGACGCGGTGGTCGCGGTCGCTGCCGATGCCGACGTGCTCGATCCCGGCGACCTTCACCGCATGGACGATGTGGTCGAAGTAGAAGCCGAGGTTGTCGCGCTTCAGGTCGGTGACGAACCGGCGGATCTGGGTGATGCCGATCACGCCGCCCTTGGCCGCCACCGCCCGCAGGTTCGCGTCGGTGGTGTTGCGCGCATGGTCGCGCAGGTCCTTGCAGGCGGTGTGCGAGATGATCATCGGCCGCCGCGCCGCCGCGATGGCCTCGGCCATGGTCTTCATGCCCGCGTGGGACAGGTCGAGCAGGACGCCCTCGGCCTCCAGCCGAGCGATCAGCTCGCGGCCGTGGGCGGTGAGCCCGACGTCCTGCGGCGCGTAGCAGCCCGACCCCGACAGGTTGGTGTCGTTGTAGGTCAGCTGGATGCTGGTGACCCCGCGGGCCTTCAGGGCCGGCAGCCGGGCCGCATCGCCCTCGACCGGCGTGGAGTTCTGCAGGTTGTAGTAGACGGCCAGCTTGCCCTCGCGCGCCGCGCGTTCGGCGTCGGCGATCCGGCGCGCGCGGATGTAGTGGCGCGGCATGCTGTCGAGATAGCGGTCGTAGAGGTCGAGGTCGGCGTTGGTCTGGGCGTAGGCCTCGGCCGCGGCCACCTTCGGGTCGGTCACCGTCACCGCGATGGCGCGGGTCCCGCTGGCCAGGATCTGGTCCACCAGCTCGGGCGTGTAGACCGTCCGGATCTCGCCAAGGGCGTCGAACACCAGCGGCGGTTTCGGGGCGGCGGCGCGGGCCGCGCCGGCCGCCGTCAACGCCAGCAGGCCGCCCGCCAGAAGGCGGCGACGATCCAGACCCTGCGACATCCTCTCCCCCTGTTTTCCGGCCCGCGCGGCTTGATCCGAGGCGAGAATTCCCGCACCAATCAATCCGCCGGCGAGCTCTTACAATCTGTAAGCGAAACCTCGCTAGTTCTTGACATATTAGTGACCATCTTTTCCTTTTTGGCAAGCGCCTCCCGCTTGTCAGCCCACTTCTGTGCGGCAGCCGAGGTCGGCGCGGGGGGATTCTGCAGATGCGACTTTCCATTTTGGCAATCCGGAGCGCCGCAGCGGGCGTGGCCGCCCTGCTGGCGACGACCGCCTGGGCCGAGCCGTCCGCGGACGGCCGGTTCGATTCGCTCGCCCGGGAGCACTGGGAAGCCTTCATCCAGGAGCGGCCGCTGTTCGCCACGGACGCCGGCGATCCCCGCTACGACGATCGCCTCGAGCGCGTCCGTCCCGAGGACTTCCAGCGCCGCGGCGCCCTGGCGGCCCGCTATCTGGAGCGGCTGCGCGCAATGGATCCCGCCACGCTCGGACCCGAGCGCCGCACGGCGTACCGGGCGCTGGAGCGCGACCTGACGCTGCAGGCCGAGATGGGCTTAAGCCCCGGCGCGCTGCTGCCGCGCCTCTATCCGATCAACTGGCACCAGACGTTCGTCGAGTACGCGCACCGCGTCCGCCTGCAGACTCCCGAGCAGCACCGGACCTATGTCGGAAGGCTCGAGGCCTTCGCGGTGCAGCTCGACGATTTCCGCGTCCTGCTCGAGGCGGGCCTGCGGCGCGGCTACACCCAGCCGTGTGGCAGCCTCGACCACTTCTCGGCCGAACTGCGCGCCGCCCGCAGCCGGACGCCCGAGGAGAGCGGCTATTTCACGCCCCTGCGCGCGCCGGCGGACCTGCCCGCCGCGACCGCGGCCGAGCTGCAAGCGGCGGCGGCCGGAACGATCCGGGAGCGGATCCATCCGGCGCTGGATCGCCTGATCGCCTTCGTGGACGGGCCCTACCGCACCCGCTGCCGCACCAGGGTCGGCCTTTCGGAGGTCCCGGGCGGGGCCGCCTGGTATGCGACCCTCGCGCGCCACTACACCACCACCGACACGCCGGTGGCCGAAATCGAGGCCCTGGGCCTGGCCGAGGTCGCGCGCCTGCGCGGCGAGATGGAAGCGGTCATGCGCGAGACCGGCTTCACCGGCGACTTCCAGGCCTTCGCGGCGATGCTGCGCGAGGATCCGCGCTTCTACGCCACGACCGAGGCCGACTACCTGGCCCGCTCGGCGGTCGTGGCCAAGGCGGCGGACGCGGTCCTGCTGCGCTACTTCCACCCGGAGGACCTGCCGCGGCTGCCGTTCGCGATCGAGCCGATCCCGGCCGAGCTCGCGCCGGGCGCCTCGGCGACCAACTTCTACCCGCCGAACGCCGGCGAGCGGAAACCGGGGATCCTCTACCTCAACACCTACGACCTGAAGGCGCGGCCGCTCTACGAACTGCCCGGCCTGACGCTGCACAACGCCATGCCGGGCCACCACCTGCAGATCGTCCTGCAGCAGGCCATGGCCGACCTGCCGCCGCAGGTGCGCTACGGCGACATGGTCGCCTACACCGAGGGCTGGTCGCTCTACGCCGAGTGGCTCGGCGGCGAGATGGGCCTCTACTCCGATCCCTACGTGCGGTTCGGCCAGCTCAACATGGAGATGTGGCGCGCGCTGCGGCTGGTGGTCGATCCGGGCCTGCACCTGCACGGTTGGACCCGCGAGCAGGCGGTGACCTACATGCTGGAGAACTCGGCCATGTCCCGCCGGGCGATCGAGCACGAGGTCGACCGCTACATCTCCTGGCCGGCGCAGTCGCTGTCCTACCGGCTGGGGGACCTGAAGTTCCGCGAGCTGCGGGCCAGGGCCGAGGCCCGGCTGGGCGAGCGGTTCGACATCCGCGACTTCCACCACGCCGTGCTGGCCACCGGGACGGTCCCGCTGTCGGCCCTCGATGCGGCCGTGGAGGACTGGCTCGCCGCGCAGGAGGCTCCCTAGCGGGAGCCTCTAGGCGGGCTCCCTCGGAGCAGGCTCCGCCATCAGCCGATCGCCCAGCACCATGTAGGTCTGGGTCCTCTCCACGCCGTCGAGCATCTCGATCCCATGCAGTATGCCCTCCAGGTCCTCGTACCGATCGGTCTGCAGTTCGACGAGCACGTCGAACTCGCCGGTCACGGTGCAGACGTAGCGCACCTGCGGGAAGCGCCGGATCACCTCGAGGATCTCGGTGGCTTTCTGCGGATTGCGATTGAGCAGGACGTAGGCCCGGATCGCCGTTCGCGAGAAGCTGGGCTTGAGCTCGACGGTGTAGCGTTCGATCGCCACCTCCTCGAGCTTGCGCAGCATGTTCTGGAGCGTGGGCCGCGAGACGTTGAGGTCGCGGGCCAGGTCCGAGACCGTCCGGCGCGCGTTCTGGCGCAGCAGGTCGAGCAGCTGGTGCTCCTTGCGCGTGAGCGTCGTCATCCGTCCTGTCCGCACCGCCTCTCGGGCCTGGTCCCGGAACGGTGTCACAGCCCCGCCCCAAGGTCATCCGCCCTGCCCGCGCCCTCCGGCGCGCGCCGCCAATCTGCCAATCGCAATGGCAGATTGGCGGCCACTCTGCAAACAGCACCCAAAAAAGTGTCAAATTTCGAGTTGGAGATTCCATGAGCGTGCGTCCCACCTTTTCCGCCGCGCCGGCCGAGCCGGCCGCGACTCAGGCCGTTCGCATCCTGCAGAGCTGGGGGCTCGACGGCCTCGATACGGGCGACCTTGAGGTCCGGAGCCCGATCGACGGGACGCGCCTGGCGCGCCTGGCCTGCGACAGCCCCGAGGACATCGACGCCAAGGTGGGCCGCGCGCAGGCGGCGTTCGAGACCTGGCGGCAGACTCCGGCCCCGGTGCGGGGCGCCTTCGTCCGCGAGCTGGCCGAGGTGCTGCGCGAGCTGAAGTCCGAGCTCGCCGCCCTGGTCACCCTCGAATGCGGCAAGATCCGCAGCGAGGCCGAGGGCGAGGTGCAGGAGATGATCGACATCTGCGACTTCGCCGTCGGGCTGTCGCGGCAGCTCCACGGCCTGACGATCGCGTCCGAGCGCCCGCAGCACAAGATGTTCGAGACCTGGCACCCGATCGGCCCGGTGGGGGTCATCTCGGCCTTCAACTTCCCGGTCGCCGTGTGGTCCTGGAACGCCGCCCTGGCGCTCGTGTGCGGCGACAGCATCGTCTGGAAGCCGTCGGAGAAGACGCCGCTGACCGCCCTGGCCTGCGCCCGCGCCTTCGCCGAGGCGGCGCGCCGGTTCGGCCGCGCCCCCGAAGGCCTGCTGGAGGTCGTGATCGGCCGCGCCGAGGCCGGCGCCCAGCTCGCCGCCGACCGGCGCCTGCCGCTGATCAGCGCCACCGGCAGCACCGCCATGGGCCGCAAGGTGGCGCAGGCCGTCGGCGCCCGGCTCGGCCGCAGCCTGCTGGAACTGGGCGGCAACAACGCCATCGTCCTGACGCCCAGCGCCGACCTCGACCTCGCCGTCCAGGCCATCGCCTTCGGCGCCATCGGCACGGCCGGCCAGCGCTGCACCACGACCCGCCGCCTGTTCGTGCACGAGACCGTCTACGACGAGACCCTGGCCCGGCTGGAGGCGGCCTACGGCCGGGCGCCGGTCGGCGACCCCTTCGAGGCGCAGACCCTGGTCGGGCCCCTGATCGACCGGCAGGCGTTCGAGGGCATGCAGGCGGCCCTGGCCAAGGCGGCCCAGGACGGCGGGCGCGTCGTCGGCGGCGAGCGGGTGCGGGAGGACCTGGGGGCCGAGGCCTACTACGTGCGGCCGGCGCTGGTGGCGCACTCGGGCGCGGAGAACGTCTTCGAGGAGACCTTCGCCCCGATCCTGCACGTGTTCCGCTATCGCGACCTGGAGGACGCCATCCGCCGCAACAACGACGCGCCCCAGGGACTCTCGTCGGCGATCTTCACCACCGACCTGCGCGAGGCCGAGCTGTTCACCTCTGCGACGGGCAGCGACTGCGGCATCGCCAACGTCAACATCGGCACCAGCGGGGCCGAGATCGGCGGGGCGTTCGGGGGCGAGAAGGACACCGGCGGCGGGCGCGAGAGCGGCAGCGACGCCTGGAAGGCCTACATGCGGCGCCAGACCCAGACGACCAACTACGGACGGACGCTGCCGCTGGCGCAGGGCGTGCGGTTCGAGCTCTAGGCCGTCCGCGCCTCCCGGCCCGCGTCGCGATCAGCCGCGTGGGCCGGGCGCCTCGCTCAGAGCGCCCGCGCCAGGGAGGTGAAGTCGCGCGGATCCTGCATGGCCCAGTCGCCCAGCCGCCGGGCCCACCAGCTCTCGCCGCCGTGGGCCAGGGACAGGGCGCGCAGCCGGCGGGTGAGGCGGTGCAGCACGTACTCGTCGCTGACGCCGATGGCGCCGTGGACGGCGTGGGCGATGGCCGCCACCCGGCCGGCGGCCTGGTTGCAGCGGATCTTGGCCGCCGCGGCCCGGCGTTCGGAGACCTCCAGGGGGCCCCCGACGAAGGCCGCCTGGGCCGCCATGCGCGCGGCCATCGCCTCCTCGGCGAGGACCGCGATCTGGTGCTGGACCGCCTGGAAGCGGCCGATCTCGCGGCCGAACTGCTTGCGGGTCAGGGCGTAGTCCGCGGTCAGCGCCTGCACCGCCTGCATCGCCCCGGCCATCTCCCCGGCCGCCAGCGTGGCGGCCAGCGCCCGCGGGACCGGATCGGCCGCCCGCGCCGCCATGGCCTGCAGCACGTCGGGCGCGCCGGCCTTCGCCCCTGTCGCCAGGGCGAGCGGGAAGACCTCCTCCAGCGTGAGGCCGGCGTCGGCGGTCAAGAGGTCCAGGAAGCCGGACTCCTCGAGCGCGGGCCAGGGATCGTCCGCCGGCAGGCTGTCCAGCAGGCGCGCGTACTGTTCGGCGATCAGGTCGCTCATTCGGGTCACCTCAGGCCGAGGCCGCGGGCGATGATCCCGCGCAGGATCTCGCGCGTGCCGCCGCGCAGGGAGAACGTCGGGCACATGCCGGCCACGTATTCCAATGCCGCCAGCAGGTGACCCGGGACCGAGCCCTCGGGCTCGCCCGCCAGATGGTCGGCGATCAGGGCGGGGATCTGCTGTTCGAAGGCGGTCCCCAGGTCCTTCACGACCGAGGCCTCGACCACCGGGCTCTTGCCCGCCGCGAGCATGGCGGTGACCGAGAGCGACATGTTCCGCAGGGCCGAAAGCTCGGCCAGCAGCCGGCCGGCCAGCACGCGCTCGGCGTCGGTGACGTTCCCCCTGCCCCGCACATGGTCCAGCCAGGCGTCCACCAGCACGGTGGAGGAATAGATCCGCTCGGGGCCCGAACGCTCGAAGGCCAGCTCGGCGTTCACCTGCTCCCAGCCGGCGCCCTCGCGGCCCAGCAGCGCGTCCTCGGGCAGGACAACCTCGTCGAAGTGCACCTCCGAGAAGTGCTCGTCGCCCGCGAGGTCGCGGATCGGCCGCGCCGTCACGCCCGGGGCGCGCATGTCGATCAGCATCTGGGACAGCCCGGCCGAGCGGTCCTCGGGCGTCCCGCTGGTGCGCACCAGGGCGATCATGAAGTCGGCCTTGTGGCCGTAGGTCGTCCAGATCTTCGTGCCCGACAGCTTCCAGCCGCCGTCCACCTTCTCGGCGCGGCTCCGCACGCTGGCCAGGTCCGAGCCCGAGTTCGGCTCGCTCATGCCGATGCAGAAGAAGGCCTCGCCGCGGCACACCGCCGGCACGATGCGCTGCTTCTGGGCCTCGGTCCCGTAGCGCAGGATCAGCGGCGCGCTCTGGCGCTCGGCGATCCAGTGGGCGGCCACCGGCGCCCCGGCCGCCAGCAGCTCCTCGATCAGCACGAAGCGGGCGAAGTGGCTGCGCCCGCCCCCGCCGTACGCCTGCGGCAGCGTCAGGCCGACCCAGCCCTTGGCCGCGAGGGCGCGGGTGAATTCGGCGTCGAAGCCCATCCAGGTGCGGGCGCGGGTCGCGGCGGGAACGCCGGCCAGCCGCTCGGCCAGGAAGGCGCGGACGGGGCCGCGCAGCGCCTCGTCCTCGGGCGGAATGGTCGCAAGATCCAGGGTCTCCAGCATCGACGGCGACGCTACGGCCGGATGGCGCCCGGAGCCAATATCGAATTCGGGCAAACCAATATGCCGCCTAGATCGTTTGGGCGGCTTCCCGCGCCGTGGCCGCGAACGCCTGCACGGTGAGGCGGCGCTCCCCCTGCCGGGTCGCCAGGCCGAAGCCGATCTGCAGCGGACGTCCCGCGGCGGTGAGCTCCAGGCAATGGACCCGCCCCTCGGCCGCCCGCCGCATCACCGACGGGACGAAGGCCAGGCCCAGGCCGCTCTCCACCAGGGCGATGAGGGTGTGGATGTTGGCCGCCTCCTCCGCCACCCGCGGCAGGAAGCCCGCCGCCTCGCAGGCCATCAGCGTCTGGGCGCGGATGTTCGGCGCGTGCACCCGGTCGTACATGACGAAGGCCTCGTCCTTCAGGTCCTCCAGCCGGACGCGGCCGGCGGCGGGCGGTCCCCATGCCGGCGGCGCGATCAGCATCAGCGGCTCCTGGGAGAGCGGCTCCAGGGCCACCGAGGCCTCCTGCAGCAGCGGCGTGCGCACGAGGGCGACGTCGAGCTCGCCCGCCTCCAGGCCGCGCAGGCCCTCCAGGCTGGTCGCCTCCTTGAGACTGAGCTCGATGCCCGGATGCTGGGCGTGGAAGCGCGGCACGATGGCGGGCACCAGGCCGTAGGTGGCCGATCCGACGAAGCCGACGCGGACCCGCCCCCGCTCGCCCCGGGCGGTCTGGCGGGCCGCCTGCGCGGCTGCGTCGGCGGCGGCGAGGGCGTCGCGGGCGGGCCCCAGGGCCGCGCGCCCGGCCTCGGTCAGCGTCACGCCGCGGGCGTGCCGCTCGAACAGCGCCGCGCCCAGCTCGTCCTCCAGCTTGCGGATCGACAGGGACAGGGGCGGCTGGGTCATGTTCAGCGCCGCCGCCGCCCGGTGGAAGTTCAGGGTCTCGGCGAGGGTGACGAACTGCCGAAGCTGGCGCAGCTCCACGATATGCCTCCGCTATCGATCATCGACGCAATGATATTGGCCGGAGGCCCACGGGGCCAATAGGGTCGCGCCGCAAAAGGAGGCCCGGGCCCGCATGCTGCCGCTGGAAGGCGTGAGAATCCTGGATCTCGGCGCGGTGCTGATGGCGCCCTATGCGGCCCAGTGGCTGGCCGATTTCGGCGCCGAAGTCATCAAGGTCGAGCCGCCCGCCGGCGACACCACCCGCCGGATCGGGCCGACCGCCGAGCCCGGCATGGCCTCGGTGTTCCTGGGGGCCAACCGCAACAAGAAGAGCATCGTCCTCGACCTGAAGACGCCGGCCGGCCGCGATGCCCTGCTGGCGCTCGTCGACGGCGCCGATGCGCTGCTGCACAACAACCGGCCGCAGAAGATGAAGGCCCTGGGGCTCGGCCCCGAGACGCTGCGGGCGCGCAATCCGCGCCTCGTCTACGCCTGCCTGCACGGCTTCGGGGAGACAGGCCCCTACGGCGGCCGCCCGGCCTACGACGACATCATCCAGGGCATGTGCGGCCTGGCCGACCTGGCGGGCCAGCGGACCGGGGCGCCGGCCTACCTGCCCACGGCGGCCGCCGACAAGACCGCCGGGATGGTCGGCGCGATCGCCATCCTCTCGGCGCTCGTGCGCCAGCAGCGGACCGGCGAAGGCGCCTATGTCGAGGTCCCGATGTTCGAGGCGCTGGTCGCCTACACTGCCGTCGAGCACCTCTACGGCCGCCACTTCGATCCGCCCAAGGGACCCGCCGCCTATCCGCGGGTGATGACGCCCGAACGGCGCCCCTTCGCCACGGCGGACGGCCACATCTGCGCCCTGCCCTACACCGACGCGCACTGGCGGCGGTTCTTCGAGGCGGCCGGGCGGCCCGAGCTGGCCGACGATCCCCGCTTCGACGGCGTGGCCGCCCGCACCGAGAACATCGGCGAACTCTACGCGATCGTGGCCGAGATCCTGGCGACCCGCACGACGGCCGAATGGACGAAAATCCTCGACGGGATCGAGGCGCCGAACGGGCCGGTGAACAGCCTCGACGACCTGATCGCCGACCCGCACCTGGAGGCGGTCGGCCTGTTCGAGACCCTGGAGCAGCCGGACGGGGCGCGGCTGCGCATGACGGGCGTGCCGGTGCTCATCGACGGCGAGCGTCCACCGGTGCGCATGCCGCCGCGGCTGGGCGAACACACCCGCGAGGTGCTGCTCGCCGCCGGGCTCTCGCCGGAGCAGGTCGAGGCCCTGGCCTGACCGCACGAGAGGCCCTGGGGCGCAATTTGCATCCAGTCGTCGCGGCGGAGTCGCCCCATCTCCGTGAAGAGACCCTCGGAACGGATTGCATACTTGAATGCAATCTTGAGTCCCAGCTAAGCTGGCGCCGACAACAAGGAAGGACGCCCATGCCCTCGGAGACCGAGGCCCTGCCCCGCGCCGACGACGTCGACGCCACAGCGCTCGGACGCTGGATGCAAGGCTCCGTCGAGGGCTTCGCCGGACCGCTAGAGGTCCGCCGTTTCGCCGGCGGCCAGTCCAACCCCACCTATCAGCTCGTCACGCCCGACCGCCGGTACGTGCTGCGGCGCAAGCCGCCCGGCGCCCTGCTGGCCTCGGCCCACGCGGTCGATCGCGAGTTCCGGGTGATGCACGCCCTGGGCCGCGCCGGCTACCCCGTCCCGCGGACCTACGCCCTGTGCGAGGACGAGGCCGTCATCGGCTCGATGTTCTACGTCATGGAGATGGTCGAGGGCCGCATCCTCTGGGACGGGCGCCTGCCCGACCATGCGCCCGAGGAAAGGGCCGGAATCTACGAGGCGCAGATCGAGGCGTTGGCCGCCCTGCACAGGCTGGAGCCGCAGGCCGTGGGGCTGGCGGACTTCGGCCGGCCCGGCAACTACTTCGGCCGCCAGGTCGCCCGCTGGACCCGGCAGTACCGCGCCTCGGCCGGGCCGGACTATCCCGAGATGGAACGGTTGATCGAGTGGCTGCCGCAGAGCCTGCCGCCCGAGCGGCCCGCCCGCGTGGTCCACGGCGACTTCCGCCTCGACAACATGGTCCTGCATCCCGACGAGCCGCGGGTCGTCGCGGTTCTGGACTGGGAGCTCTCGACCCTGGGCGATCCGATCGCCGACCTGACCTACTTCCTCATGCACTGGGTGACGCCGGCGCATGAGCGCAATTCGCTGAACGGCCTAGACCTGCCGGCGCTGGGCATCCCCACCCTGGAGCAGGCGCTGGAGCGCTACCTGGAGCTCACCGGCGACCGGATGGCGGTCTCGCTGGACTGGTGCCTGGCCTACAACCTCTTCCGCCTCGCGGCGATCCTGCAGGGCGTGGCGGGACGGGCCCGCGCCGGCGCCGCCAACAACGCCCGCGCCTTCCAGGCCCAGGACCGCGTCGGCCCGCTGGCGACCGCCGCCTGGAGCTTCGCACGCCGCGCCGGAGCCGCAGCATGAGCTGGCCGGCCGCAAGCATCGCCGAGACCCTGGCCCGGCTCACCGCGCCGGGCATGCCGTTCGAGACCGCGCCGGTGGAGGTCCATGGCCGGACGGTCCGCGCCTATGTCCGCGCCAAGCCGCACATGCGCGCGGTGCTCGACGAGAGCCGGCGCTTCGGGGACCGCCCTTATCTGGTGTTCGAGGACGAGCGCCTGTCGTTCGAGACCCACTGGCGCGCCGCCAGCGCCTTCGGCCGCCTGCTGGTCGAGCGGTACGGGATCGCGAAGGGCGACCGGGTCGCCGTGGCGATGCGCAACTTCCCCGAATGGTCGGTCTGCGCCTGGGGCGCGCTGGCCGTCGGGGCGGTGCTGACCCCGCTGAACGCCTGGGAGCCCGGCCCCGTGCTCGCCCGGATGCTGGCGGACAGCGGCGCCAAGGTGGTGGCGGTGGACGCCGAGCGGCTGGAGCGCCTGCGCGGCGAGGCTGTCGACGCCGAGCTGATCCTGGCCCGGGGCGCGGGAGACGCCCCGACGCTCGCGGACCTGATCGGCCCCTACGCGGACCTGCCGGACGCGCCGGCGCCCGATCCCGGCCTGTCGTCCGACGATCCCGCGACGATCTTCTACACCTCCGGCACCACCGGACAGGCCAAGGGCGCCTGGGGCACGCACCGGAACATCGCCACCAATCTCGTGAACACAGGCTTCAGAGCGGCCCGGGCGGCGGTGCGCCGGGGGGATCCGTGGCCGCCGCCTGCCGCCGCGCTTCCCGCTCCCCGTGCGCAGCTCCTGCCCCTGCCCTTCTTCCACGTCACCGGATTCCATTCCGCGCTCGTCCCCGCCATGGCGAACGGCGGGACCCTGGTGCTGATGTACAAGTGGGACGCAGGCCGCGCGCTGGACCTGATCGCGCGGGAGCGCATCCAGGGACTGACGCTGGTGCCCACCCAGGCCTGGCAGCTGGTCGAGGCGGCCGAGGGCTCCGAGGTCGACCTCGGCTGCGTGGACACCGTGGGCTACGGCGGGGCCGCCGCCGCCCCCGAGCTGGCCGAACGGGTCCGCGCCGTCTTCCCGGCCGCCTGGCCCGGCCAGGGCTACGGCGCCACCGAGACCTCGTCCCTCACCGCCGCCAACAGCCACGAGGACATGATGGAACGCCCGGGCAGCGTAGGGATCGCCGCCCCCTGCTGCGACCTGCGCGTCGTGGACGCCGAGGGCAGCGACGTCGCGCCGGGCGAGCCCGGCGAGCTTTGGGTGTCCGGCCCCAACGTGGTGCTCGGCTACTGGAACCAGCCCGAGGCCACCGAGGCGGCCTTCGGCGGCGGCTGGTACCGCACGGGCGACATCGTGCGCCGGGACGCCGAGGGGTTCATCACCCTCCTGGACCGCGCCAAGGACATGCTGATCCGCGGCGGCGAGAACATCTACTGCGTCGAGATCGAGGACGTCCTGATGAGCCATCCGGCGGTCGCCGAAGCCGCCGTGATGGGCGTGCCGGAGCGCGTCCTGGGCGAAGTGGTGGGCGCGGTCGTGCGCCTGCGGGACGGATGGGCCGCGGCGCCGGAGGATCTCAGGCGCCACGCCGCCGCCCGCCTGCCGTCCCACAAGGTCCCGGTGATCCTGCAGCTGCGGGACGCGCCGTTCCCCCGCAACGCCGCCGGCAAGGCGCTGAAGCGCGAGCTCCGGAGCGAGCTGCCGGCAAGGCTCGCCTGACGGAGAGGACGCTCAGAACGCAACCTTGCATCCAAGTTTGCCCGCCGGACACGGGCAGGTGCTGAATTTCGCCAATAATTGCATCCAATAAATTGCGTGCGGTGGGCCGTTGAGCTAGGACTTGGGCAACCGTCACGGAACAGTGCGGAGGGAGGGCGCCGGTGAGCCACGCCTTGGAGAATGCAGACGCCGCAGCCGCCGGTCAGGGCCTGCGCCCGATCCGCGTGGCGGTGATCGGCGCGGGCATGGCCGGCATCCTGGCGGGCGCCAAGCTTCGCGAGCGCGGCGTCGACTGCGTGATCTTCGAGAAGGCGGACCGCGTCGGCGGGACCTGGCGCGAGAACACCTATCCGGGCCTGGCCTGCGACGTGCCGGCCCACTGGTACACCTATTCCTTCGCCCGCAATCCGGAGTGGGACACGCTGCTGGCCGCGGGGCCGGACATCCAGGCCTATTTCGAGCGTGTGGCGCGCGACTACGGCGTGCTTCCGCTCGTCCGCTTCGGCGACGAGGTGGTGAGCCTCCGGTACGTCGACGGCGGCTGGGAGGTCGCCACCGCGTCGGGCCATCGCGACCGGTTCGACGTGGTGATCAGCGCCGCGGGAGTGCTGCACCATCCCAACATCCCCAAGTTCGAGGGGGCGGAGTCCTTCAAGGGGGCCATGTTCCACTCCGCGCGCTGGGATCACAGCACGCCGCTGGACGGGCGCCGCATCGGCGTGATCGGCACCGGTTCGACCGCCGCCCAGCTCACCGCCGCGCTCGTGCCGCGCGCCGAGCGTTTCGACCTCTTCCAGCGCACCGCCCAATGGGTGCTGCCGCGCCCGAACCTGGCCTACACCGACGAGGAGAAGGCAAGGTACCGGGCCGACCCCGCGGCCCTCGAGGCCCTCGTCCAGCAGTACCGCTCCAAGACGATCGACGGCTATGCGACCGCCGTCCTCGACTACGACTCCCCGCAGCTCGCCGAGATCGAGCGCCTGTGCCGGGAGAACCTGGAGACGGTGCGCGATCCCGACCTGCGCCGCCGGCTGACGCCGGACTACCGGGCCGCGTGCAAGCGGTTGGTGATCTCGAGCGAGTTCTACGGCGCGATCCAGCAGCCCAACGCCAACCTCGTCACCGCGCCCATCGCGCGGATCGAGCCGGAAGGCGTGCGGACGGCCGACGGGATCCTGCACGAACTGGACGTCCTGGTGCTCGCCACCGGCTTCCACACGGACCGCTTCATCCGCCCGGCCAAGGTGATCGGCCGTGGCGGCGCCGACCTGGACGCGGTGTGGGGCGACCACCCGGTCGCCTACCTCTCGGTGACGGTGCCGGACTTCCCGAACTTCTTCATGCTGGGCGGGCCGAACAGCCCGGTGGGGAACTTCTCGCTCATCGAGACCTGCGAGTGGCAGCTCGGCTACATCCTGCAGCTGCTCGAGGGCATGCGCCGCGGCGACTACCGCGAGGCGAGCGCCACCCACGAGGCGATGGACCGCTTCGAGGACGAGCGCCGGCGGGCGGCCGAGCGGACCGTGTGGGTGACCGGCTGCAAGAGCTGGTACCTCGACCGGCACGGCGTGCCGGCGTCCTGGACCTTCACCTACGCCCGCTTCGTGGAAGAGATGACCGCGCCGCGGATGGAGGACTTCGAGACACGATGAGGCCGGCCGGTGCGGCCCGCCCTCGTGGCGGCGCTCCGGCGCGATGGACAACCAGGGAGGAGAGGATGGTCACTCGGGAGATGATCGCCAGCGCTCTGCGGCGACTGAACGAGGCGGAGAACAACCGCCCCCAATCCACCGTCGAGGAGACGAGCGCCCGCATCGACAAGCTGATGGCGCCGGACGTCCACGGCTGGCGCAACGGCGTGGCGGTCCCCGACCGCGCGACCGAGCGGGCGGCCGAACGCATCGGCTTCGGGGCGCTGGAGGACTACCACCGCACCATCGAGCACATGATCATCGAACCGCCGATGGCCTCCATCGGCTGGACGATCCGCGGCTCGTACAAGGACCACAAGGTCGTCGCCCCCGGCGCCTCGATCTTCGAGTTCGGCGATGACGGCCTCATCCGCCGCTACTGGATGTACACCAACCCGGCCGACTTCTCGTACCGCGCCGACTACGCCGCGAGCCTCAAGACCTGAGCCGCGCCGCTCCCGACAGGCGGGGGCCGCGCGCCTGGCCCCGCCCCACATCCGACTACGACTGGAGAGACCCGAGATGGCAGTCAGCGTGCTTTTTCCCAAGAGCGGGATGGGCATCACCGAAGGCACGATCGTGAAATGGCTTAAGGCCGTCGGCGACCGCGTCGAGCAGTCCGAGATCATCGCCGAGATCGAGACGGCCAAGACCGTGCTCGAGATCGAGGCGCCGGTGGCCGGCGCGCTGGCGAGCATCCGCTTCCAGGAGGGCGACGAGGTCGAGGTCGAGGCCGAGATCGCCACGATCGAGGAAGGCTGACATGGCGCTCGAGGCGGCCCAGCAGCTGGACCTGTTCGCTCGGATGCTCCGCATCCGACGGTTCGAGGAAGCGCTCATCGCGCATCGGCCGGTGGGGCACCTCAGCATCGGACAGGAAGCGGCCATTGCGGGCGCCTGCCTGGCGCTGCGCGACGACGACTACGTCACCGGCACCCACCGCTCCCACGGCCATCCGATCGGCAAGGGCGCCGAGATCGCCCCGCTGATGGCCGAGATCTTCGGCAAGCGCACCGGCATCTGCCGGGGGCTCGGCGGGTCCATGCACCTGACCGACACCAGCCGCGGCCTGATCGGCGAATCCGCCATCGTCGGCGGCGGCCTGCCGCTGGCCACCGGCGCGGGCCTGAGCATCCAGGTCCGCAAGACCGACCAGGTGAGCCTCTGCTTCTTCGGCGACGGCGCGGCCAACCAGGGCACCTTCGGCGAGAGCCTGAACATGGCCGCCGTCTGGAAGCTGCCGGTCATCTACTTCTGCGAGAACAACGGCTACGCGGTCACGACGCCCGTCGAGAAGTCGCACGGCCAGCCCGACATCGCCCGCCGGGCGAACGGCTACGGCATGCCCGGCGTGATCGTGGACGGCCAGGACGCCGAGGCGGTCTACGACGTGACCCGCGCGGCCGTCACGAGGGCGCGTTCGGGCGCCGGCCCCACCCTCATCGAGGCCAAGACCTATCGCTTCGACGAACACTCCAACCGCCTGGCGATCCCCATCCGCTATCGCAGCGAGGAGGAGATCGAGCACCACCGGACCCAGCGCGACCCCATCACGCTCTATCGCGCGGTGCTGGTCTCGCGCGGGCTGCAGGCCGACGTGGAGGCGATCGAGGCCGAGGTCGCCGAGACCATGGCCGCGGCCGTCGAGTTCGCCAAGGAGAGCCCCGAGCCCGAACTGCAGGACCTGCTGGACTGCATGTACAGCCTTCCCATCCATTTTCCGCCGCGCGGCGAAGGGGTCTTCTGACGTGCGCAACTCGACCCAGAAGCTCACCTACTTGCAGGCGATCATCGAGGCCCAGCGCGAGGAGATGCGGCGCGACGAGCGCGTGATCCTCATGGGCGAGGACATCGCCGTCTACGGCGCCCAGACGCTGTTCGACGAGTTCGACGAGAGCCGGCTGCGCAACACGCCCATCTCGGAGAACAGCTTCACCGGCGTCGGCGTCGGCGCGGCGCTGACGGGCCTGCGGCCGGTCGTGGACCTGACCATCGCCAGCTTCGTCTACCTGGCCTCCGACCAGATCATCAACCAGGCGGCCAAGCTGCGGTTCATGACCGGCGGCCAGCTGAAGGTGCCGCTCGTGGTGCGGACCAACACCTTCTACAACAACAGCACGGCCGCCCAGCACGCGGACCGCCCCTACCCCCTGTTCATGAACGTCCCCGGCCTGAAGGTCGTCGCGCCGGCCACGGCCGCCGACGCCAAGGGCCTGCTGAAGTCGGCCATCCGCGACGACGACCCGGTGATCGTCTTCGAGGACATGAACCTGTGGGCCAAGAAGGGCGAGGTGCCGGTCGACGACGAGTTCCTCGTGCCCATCGGCAAGGCCGACATCAAGCGGCCCGGCTCTGACGTGACGATCGTCTCGATCGCCGGCTGCCTGATCGCCGCCCTGGCCGCCGCCGAGACGCTGAGCCAGGAGGGGATCGAGGCCGAGGTGATCGACCTGCGGACGATCGCGCCGATGGACCGGGAGACCATCCTCGGCTCGGTGGCCCGCACCGGCCGGCTGGTGATCGTGGACAACTCCCACAAGGTGGGCAGCGTGGCCTCGGAGATCGCGGCTGTCGTCGTCGAGGAGGCCTTCGAGAGCCTGCGCAAGCCAATCCGGCGGGTGGCCACGCCCTCGGTGCAGATCCCCTACAACCTGAACCTGGAAAAGCAGCTCTATCCGAACAAGGACCGGGTCGCCGAGGCCGTCCGCAGCCTGCTGTAGACCGCGCCTTGAACCGCACGCGCCCAGGTGTCATTATGGCACCCAAGGAGCGCGCCATGGCCTCGTCATTCGCCACCGTGAAGCTGAACACCCGGCTCGTCGACGCCGCGCGAGAGGAAGCCGAGCTCTTTCACCGCTCCCTCTCGGGCCAGATCGAGCATTGGGCCACGCTCGGCCGGGCGCTGGAGACGGCGCAGGGGGTTTCGCTGGACCGGGTCCGCGCGGCCCTGGCCGGCGGCCTGAAGATCGAGGACCTGTCGGATGTGGAGCAGGACGCGTTCTTCGCGAACCTCGGCGAGGCGTTCGACAATCCGGCGCCGGACCTGAAGGCCGGCTACGCCGCGCTTGGCAGGCAGACCAAGGCGGCCAGGCGCAAGTCCTCCGGGCGCAAGTCCTCCGGGGCCAAGGGGCGCAACGCGGCCTAGGGCGTGGCCGCCCCGCTCTTCCACGTCATCGCCGGGCCGAACGGCGCCGGCAAGACGACCTTCTACGAGCAATGGCTGCGGATCCGGAGCGCGGCCGAATTCGTGAATCCCGACCTGCTCGCCCGCGCCGCCCTCGGCCGTTGGTCGCGCACGCGTGAGGACGCCCAGCTCGGGCAGGACCTTGCCCAGGCGCGGCGGCAGGCCCTGATGGCCGCGGGCGAGAGCCTGGTGACGGAAAGCACCTTCTCCCACCCCTCCAAGCTCGAGCTGCTGGCCGAGGCGAAGCGCGCGGGTTACCGGGTCGCGGTCTATCACCTCAGCGTCAGCGACGCGGACTTCGCCGTCGAGCGGGTCGCGGTCCGCACCGCGCTCGGGGGACATCCCGTTCCGGAGGCGAACATCCGCGGGCGCTACGCACGCAACGGCCCGCTCATCCGGTTGGCCGTCCTTGCGGCCGACTTTGGCCTGGTCTTCGACAACAGCGTCGATGGCCAGCCGCCCCGACAGCTGGCGACGTTCGCCTCCGGCGTCGCCACGCGCGCGGCGGCGGACCTGCCCGGCTGGGCGGAGGCGCTTTACGGGGACGATGTGGAGGCCGTGCGGCTGCCGGCCGCGCCGGGTAGACCCTGAGGCCATACCCCGGCGCGCCGCCTAGGCCCGCGCCCCCCGGGCCTAGGAACCCACGCCTTCGGCGACCGGCTCCACCAGGCCGAAGGGCTGGGCCTCGTCCTGCCACGCTTCGCGCCGGGCGGCGGCCTTGTCGGCGATCTTCGCCCAGGCGGCCGGGTTCTTCGACTTGAAGACGATGTTCCAGGAATTGGCGTGGCGGAACTCGATGAACTCCACGCCCTCAGCCCCGGTGAAAAAGGTGTAGGCCGACCCCGCCGGGACGAAGAAGCCGTCGCCCTTGCCGAGGGTCTCGGTCCCGACCGTGAGTTCGCCGGCGATGACGAGGTAGCAGCAGTCCACGTCGTGGCTGTGCAGCGGCAGGGGGTAGTCGCTCTTGTGCCAGGCGTAGGCCAGGCTGAACCCGGGCACGTTGATGAGGATCTTGGCGAAGCTGCCGTCCCTCACCCCGGCCGCGACGGCGCCCTTGAGCCCGTCGGAGATCTCCGGGGTGAGCCCCTCGAAGCGCAGCACCTTGGACTCGTCGAGCGTCGGCGCCGTAGCGGCGCGAAACACCTGGAACCTGGGCTTCTCGTCGGCCATGGGAGCGCTCCGGTTTCGCAAGACTGCATGCAGACTAACGCGCCCAGTCAAGGCGGTCCACACGTCAGCGACAAGGAAATCCCTGCCCTTGCATGCAATGGGCGCTGAGGCCCTATCCGGCCGCCCTATCCGGCGCGGCCTGGGCCTGCGAGGCCGCCTCGGTGGCGAACGAGCGAAGCAGCGCGTTGCGGCCCGAGAGGATGTGGCTGGTCATCACGCTGCGGGCCCAGACGCCGTCCCGCGCCGCGATGGCGGCGACGAGCTCCAGGTGCTGGGCGGCGCTGCGGCGCATCTCCTCGAGGCTGTAGCGGCGGAAGGTGCGCAGCACGAGCGGCACCTCCACGATCGAGGCGAGGGCCACATCCAGGCGGGGGTTGGCGGCGGCGGCGATCACCAGCCGGTGGAAGTCGCTGTTGATCTGCGCCACCTGGTCGACCACGTCGGCGTCCTGGCGCTCGACCGCGTCGGCCATTTCGCGCGCGAGGCGCGTCAGCTCGGCGACGGCGGCCTCGTCCGCCTCGAGCGCGGCGGCTTCGGCGGCGTACCCCTCCAGCAGGACCCGCAGGTCGTAGATCTTGTGGATGTCCCGTTCGTTCCAGCTGGCGACGAAGGCGCCGCGGTTCGGGTAGATCACGATGAGACCTTCCGACTGCAGCCGCCGCATCGCCTCCCGCACGGGAGTGCGGGAAAGCCCGCTCGCCGCCGCCAGGTCCTGCGCGGTGATGTGCGCCCCCTGGGGGTACAGCCCGTTCATGATGCCGTCGCGAATGGTCCGATAGGCCCGCTCAACCGCATCCGCCATGACGCCTTCGCCCCCGTCCGTCTCACCGGATTGAGTACGACATCCGGGCGCTCGTCGTCGAGCGCAGGCGACTCGGCGCGCCACCTTGCGCCATATGGATACAAATCTCGGATCGGCCGATTGCCGGCCCGCGCAGCAGCCCGCAACCAAAGCCCCTCAAGATGGCGCATTCGTTTGTTGTTTTTATTGGCTTTATGAGATGATCGGCCGCGATGAAGCGCCACAGACGGGTTGCGCCCCCTTCCAATGATCGCATACAATTTCATCGAAGCGCTCGAGCAGGGCGCCACGGGAAGCGTTGGGGGATCGAGCATGGCGGCGCAGCAGGGTCAGGGCGCGGGCCGCGCCTTGGAGGGCGTGACGGTCATCGACCTCACCCACATGCTCTCCGGCCCCTACGCCACCATGCTGATGGCCGACCTGGGCGCCCGGACCATCAAGGTCGAGCCGCCGGGCGCCGGGGAAGGCACCCGCAAGCTGCTGCGCGACACGCCCGAGTACGCCCGGGACGGCATGGGCGCCTACTTCCTGACCCTGTGCCGCAACAAGGAGAGCGTCGCGCTGGACCTGAAGTCGGCGGCCGGCCGCGAGGTCTTCTACGAGCTCGTGAAGCACGCCGACGTGGTGGTCTCGAACTTCGGGGTCGGCGTCCTCGAGCGGCTGGAGATCGATCACGCCGTCCTCGTGCGGCACAATCCCCGGATCATCACCTGCGCCATCTCCGGGTTCGGCGAGACCGGCCCGGCCCGCAACCGACCGGCCTTCGACCTCGTCGCCCAGGGCATGGGCGGGGGCATGTCCCTGACCGGCCACCCGCACGACGAGCCGCTGCGCGCCGGCATCCCCATCGGCGACCTCGGCGGCGGCCTGTTCGGCGTGATCGGGATCCTGTCCGCGCTGCAGGCGCGCGAGCGCACCGGCGTCGGCCAGCATGTCGACATCTCGATGTTCGACTGCCAGCTCTCGCTGCTGAACTACATGGCCACCATGTCGCTGATGTCGGGCAAGTCGACCGCCCGCGCCGGCAACGGCCACTTCGTCCACGTGCCCTACAACACCTTCCGGACGAAGACCCGCCACCTGATCATCGCGGTCATCACCGACGGCTTCTGGCGCAGTCTGGTGGACCTGCTGGACGACGAGGAGCTGCGCCGGCCCGAGTTCGACCACCAGCCGGGACGTCTGGCCGAGAAGGCCTACATCGAGGCGCGCGTGCAGGCCGCCTTCGAGCGCGAGACGTGCGAGTACTGGCTGGAGCGGCTGGCGCAGGTGCGCATTCCCGCCGCGCCGGTGAACGACATCGCCCACGCCTTCGCCGACGAGCAGGCGATCGCGCGCAACATGCGCGTCCGCGTCCCCCTGCCGGGCGGCGGAGAGATCGAGCAGCCGGGCAACCCGGTGAAGCTCTCGGAGACCGCGGCCGAGGTCTACACCCCGCCCCCGCGCCTGGGCGAGCACACCGCCTCGGTTCTCGAGACGCTCGCCGGCGTCGGCGCCGAGCGCCTCAAGGACCTCGCCGAAGCCGGCGTCGTGCAGTTGGGCTAGGCCCAGACGGCCGCGCGGCCGGATACATCCCTTTCCCCAGGAGGACGCCATGACCCTAACCATCCCCCACGCCAGCATCTCGCAGGCCGCCGCCGACAGGCTGATCGAGGCCGCCACCGCCAAGGCCGCCGAGATGGGCCTTTCCATGGTCATCGCCGTGGTCGATGACGCCGGCGTGATGAAGGCCTTCCGGCGCATGGACGGCGCCCCGCTGCTCAGCGTCGAGATCGCCAAGGACAAGGCCTACACCGCCGCCGCCTACAAGATCCCGACCCACGCCTGGTTCGACTTCATCAAGTCCGACCCGCCGCTGCTGCACGGCATCGTCCACACCAACCGCCTGGTGGTGTTCGGCGGCGGCTATCCGGTGGAGGTCGACGGCCAGGTGGTCGGCGGCATCGGGGTCAGCGGCGGCCACTACAGCCAGGACCAGGAAGTGGCGGAAGCCGCCCTCGCCGCCCTGAAGTAGGCGGCGCGAAGACGCCCCCCGCCGCCCCTCTCCGTTCGGGCGCGGCGGGGCCGGCGTCGCGGTCAGCGGATCGCCTGGGCCTCCGCGGCCTCCGCATCCGCCAGATCCTGCCGCAGGTAGCGTCCCGCCACGAGGAAGCTGACGCAGGCCAGGATATCGACGGCCGCGCACAGCACGATGGCGCGGCGGAGGCCCTCGGCCTCGCCCAGGGACGCCGAGAAGGCGTCGCTCATCAGGCCCACCGTGAGCGGGCCGAACCCCATTCCCAGCGCGCTGCCCACGAACAGCACCAGGGCGATGGCCGTCGCCCTCGCACGCTCGCCGGCCAGGTTCTGGACGGCCAGCGAGGCCGGCCCGTTCCAGAGGTTGTTCAGGAAGGCCGGCGCCGCATAGAGCGCCAGGGACCACGCGCCGCTGGGGACCGTGAACATCGCCATGTAGGCCAGCGCGCCGAGCAGCGCGCCGCCAGCCGGGATCCAGGCGTAGGCCCGCGGATCACGGGCGCCCCAGCGGTCGCCGACATGGCCGCCGAACCAGCTGCCGAGGGCGCCGGCGCTGGCCCCGATCAGGCCCATGCCCAGGCCGATCACCGCCAGCGGCCCCACGCCCAGCGCCTGGCCGATCCGCGCGACGTCTTCGCCGTGGACCCGCAGGTAGAAGGAGGCGGCGAAGGCGTTGGCGCCGTAGCTCATGAAGGCCAGCAGGCCCACGCCGACCATGATCAGCACGAAGGCGCGTCGGCCGGCGAGCTCGCGGAGCACGGCGCCGAGCGGCCGCTGGACCGCCGGCGCGACGGCGGCCGGGGCCCGGCGGGGGTCCTTCAGCGTCAGCAGCACGAGGAGGCCGATCACCAGCCCAGGAGCCCCGGCGATCACCAGCGTCCAGCGCCAGCCCACCGCCTCGGCCAGGAGGCCGCCCGCGGCCAGGCCGACGGCCGCGCCCACCGGCTTGCCCAGCCCGAACTTGCCGAGCGCGCCCGCCCGCCGCTCGGGCGGATAGTGGTCGACGATCAGGGACTGGGCGGGCGGCTGGCATCCCGCCTCACCGACCCCGACGCCGATCCGCAGCAGCAGCAGCTGGACGAAATTGGCGGCCGCCCCGCTCATCGCCGTGAAGGCGCTCCAGGCGAGGATCGCCAGGCCGACGATGCGCACCCGGTCCCCGCGGTCGGCGAGCCGCGCGATGGGCACCGCCGCCAGGCTGTGCAGCAGGGCGAACGACAGGCCGGTCAGCGCCCCAAGCTGCCAATCCGCCAGGTGCAGGTCGCGCTTGATGGGCTCGGCGAGGACGTTGAGGATCTGCCGGTCGAGCAGGTTCAGGGCATAGGCGCTGGTCAGCAGCACCATCAGGTAGGCGCGGTAGGCGCCCGCCGGCGGCGAGGCCGGCCGATCCTGCGTCTTCGCAAGCGTCATGATCGCCCCGCCGGCTGTGGAACTCAGATCAGCTGACCGTAATGGATGCAATCTGCTTGTCTACAGCGATGATCCCGCCCGCATCCTCTAGGTCGGGAAGATGATTGCATTCACTAGAAGAGCGTCTTGGCCTCTTCGTCCGCCACGGCGCGGGCCCGGGCGCGGGCCAGGCGCATGCCGATGACCAGCAGCAGCGCGGCCAGGCCCAGGGCGCCGGCGGTGGTGGCCGCCAGCGACTTGCCGATGTGCTCGGGCCCGCCGAACACATAGTCGGTCATGGCCGCCGTGGCGGTGGGCGCCACGCCCAGGCCCAGGACGTTGACCACGGTGAGGTAGACCGCCCCGGCCTGGCCCCGCATCCGGTTGGGCGTGAGCACCTGCACCATCGCCCCCTGCAGGCCGCCGATCATGCAGGCGGTCAGCATGCCGGCGCAGAACAGGACCAGGGCGACGGTGGCGTCGGGAGACAGGTAGGCGCCCAGGAAGAACGGCGCCTGCAGCCCCGCGATCCACAGGGCCACCCAGATGGGAGCCACCGGGTCGCCGGCCTTGCGTACGCGATCGGCCCAGGCGCCGCCCAGCAGCACGCCGATCGTGCCGAAGATGGCGTAGCCGAGGCCCATCAGCAGCCCGACCCGCGCCACGCTCATCTCGTGCACCCGCATGAAGTAGGTGGGGCCCCAGACGGTGAAGGCGTAGTTGCTAATGGCGAAGCCGGAAAAACCCAGGAACATCAGGATGAACAGCGTCCGGTGCTCCAGGAAGTAGGCGGTCACGTCGCGGGAGGCGACCGGCGCCGCGCTCTGCCCGCGCCGCGGCGGGTCGCGCAGGGTGAAGCGCACCAGGAGGGCCACCAGCAGACCCGGCAGGCCAAGGCCGATGAACAGCGCCTGCCACGGCGCCAGCGGCCCCACGATCGGCAGGGACGGCTGGGCGATCTCGGCCCAGGCCAGGATGAGGCTACCGAGATAGACGGCGAACCCGCCGCCGATCGACGCGCCCGAGGCGTAGATCCCCATCGCGAAGCCCCGGCGGTGCGGCGGGAAGCTGTCGGGGATCGTCGAATAGGCGACCGGATTGACCGCCGCCTCGCCAACGCCGACCAGCATGCGCCCGACGAACAGCTGCCAGAAGTTGGTGGCCAGGCCGCAGCCCGCCATGGCCAGGCTCCAGACGCTGATCCCGAGCGTGAGGGCTGGCGGCCGCGCGCGGCGGTCCACCCAGCGGCCGAACGGGAACGAGAAGATCACGAAGCAGACCACGAACGCGAGGCCCGCCAGCGCGCTGACCTGCGTGTCGGTCAGGCCCAGGTCGCGGCGGATGGGATCGACCACCAGGCCGAGCGCGATCCGGTCCACGAACGCGAAGATGTAGGCGAGCATCAGGACGCCCACGCTGTAATAGGCGTAGGCTGGCGACGGATACGGCTGCCCCTCGACGGCCCCCGACGGCATATCCCGCATGCGCTCCCCCTCGATCCTGGCCGCCTTTGGCGACGGCTCGCCACCTGTCATTGCATACAAGCTGGATGAGCCAACAGATATTTTTCCGCCACTCGCCCATCCAACCCTAGACATTGAGGGGGGTTTTGGGTCACCTGTCGAGGATATTGGATGCAGATTTTGCACCCTGCATCCGCGCGAGCCATCCGCCGGACAGCCTAAGCCGGCGAACCGAGTCTAAGAACAGTTTGGGGGAAACATGACCAAAAAGCGCGCAGCGGGCGAGTTGGCGGCCGCCGCCCTGGCGGGCCTCGGCGTCACGGAGGTGTTCGCGCTGCACGGCAGCCACCTCGATCCCCTGTTCATGGCCTGCGAGGAGTTCGGCATCCGGCTGACCGACACCCGCCACGAGGCGTCGGCGGGCCACGCGGCCGACGCCTACGCCCGCGCCTCCAACGGCAAGCTCGGCGTCTGCGCCGTCACGGCCGGGCCGGGCTTCACCAACGCCCTGACGGCGATGGCCAACGCGCACCTCGACCGGATCCCCACGCTGTTCATCGCCGGCGCCGCGCCGCTCCGGGAAGCGGAGGCCAACACCCTGCAGGGCGGCTTCGACGCCGTCGCCATGGCCCGGCCCGTCACCAAGTGGGCGCAGCGGGTCAGCGAGCCCGACCGCATCGTCGAGTTCATCCGCCGGGCGGGCGAGATCGCCCTCAGCGGCGCACCCGGGCCGGTGTTCCTCGAAATCCCCATCGACGTGATGTTCTGGCCGATCGACCAGGCGCCGCCGGACGTCTCCACCTGGAAGCGGCCGCCGCGCCCGGCGCCGGCCCCGGACGTCGTCGAGGCCGTGGTCGAGATGTTCCGCAAGGCCGAGCGGCCGGTGATCATCGCCGGCGGCGGAGCGGTCCTGACCAACTCCGGCGAGCGCCTGCGGCGGCTGGCCGAACTGGTCGGCGCGCCGGTGATCGCCAGCCAGAAGGCGCTGGGCGCCCTCCCCGACGACCACCCCTACTACGCCGGCGCCGCCGCAGGCCTGGCCGCGGCGGCCGCCTCGGGCGAGCCGGCCGACGCCGTGCTCCTCGTGGGCGCCCGGATGGGCATGTTCCTCGGCGGGGCCATGGGCGCGATCATCCCCGAGGGCGCCTATGTCGCCCAGATCGAGTCGAACCCGGAGGAGATCGGCCGGGTGCGCATGGCCGACCTGCCCATCGTGGCGGACGCGGGGGCGACCCTGGACGCCCTGATCCAGCGGGCGGGCGGCGAGGACTGGCCCAAGCGGGAGGCCTGGGCGGCCAAACTGCGCAGCTTCCGCGGCAATGTCCGCAAGGCTTTCGCCGACGCGCCGGTCAATTCCCGGCCGGGCGCCATCCATCCCGGCCACGCGGTGGCGGCGATCATGGACGCCCTGCCCGAGGGGACCACCGTGGTGGCCGACGGCGGCGAGGCGGGCAACTGGGTGGGCGACCTGGTGCGCTCGCCGGGCGCCGGCCGGTTCCTGCGCTGCGGCTATCTCGGCTGCCTGGGCATCTCGCCGGGCTTCGCGATCGGGGCGGCCCGGGCCACCCCCGGCCAGCCCGTGGTCTGCTTCGCCGGCGACGGCGGGGCGGGTTTCCACATCCAGGAACTCGACACCATGGTGCGGCACAAGCTGCCGATCGTCACGGTGATCCTGAACAACGCCGAATGGGGCATGTCGCGGAACGCCCAGAACCTCCTCTACGGCAAGAACCGGGAGGTGATCGTGGCCTTGCAGGACACCCGCTATGAGGACGTGGCTCGCGGCTTCGGCGTCGAGGCGGTGCGCATCGACCGCTACGAGGACCTCGAGCCGGCGGTGAAGGCCGCCTTCGCCGCGGGCGAGCCCCGCTGCCTGAACGTCATCATCGACGCCGGCGTCATGCATCCGCGGACCCGGATGATGGTGGGCGACGTCAGCGGCGCGGACGGGGTTCCGATCCCCTACTACGCCAACATCCCGACGGGCCGGTGAGCGAGCCCTGGCCCGGGGCCGCGGCGGCGCTGGCGGCCGCGGAGCGGCTGTTCTGGACGGTGGAGCACGGCGACCTGGAGGCGCTGCGCGACATCTTCGCCGACGGCGCCGCGGTCTGGCACAACACCGACGAGGCGCTGACCGACATCGAGACCACCATCCGCAACCTCGCGCGGATCCGCGGCGAGGCCCTCGACTTCCGCTATGTGGACGTGCGGCGCCGGCCGACGCCGGACGGCTTCGTGCAGCAGCACACCCTCCTCGTCCGGATGCCGGACGGCCGTGAGATCCGAGACCTCTGCTGCTGCGTCTGCCGCGTCGAGAACGGGCGCATCGCCACGATGGAGGCCTATCACGACAGCGCCGCCACGGGCGTCATGCCGCACAAGGCCGGCTGAGCGATTCTGCCGGCCTCAGGCGCAACCAGTGCATCCAAGTCGCGGCCACCCAGACTCAGTCGAGGCATTGCAGCCTTGCAACCTCGCCCGTTTTGAATGCAATACAGGCTGAGAGGCGGGGAATACCGAGACTATGGCGGCGGCAGTCGACAAGGCCTACCAGACCATCCGCGACGGCATCATCAGCGGGGTCTACCAACCGGGCGCCCACCTGACGGCGCAGGACCTGGCGGCCGCCAGCGGCCTCTCGCGGACACCGGTGCGCGAGGCCATGCGCCGGCTCCAGTCGGAAGGGCTCATCACCCTCATTCCGCACCGCGGCGCGTTCGTGGCCAACATGGACGAGCGGGACATCCACCGGATCTACGACCTTCGCGTCGTGCTCGAGAGCTACGCCGCCGAGACCGCCGCGCTGGAGGCCGACGAGGCCAGCATCGCGGCCCTCGAGGATCTGGCCGCCCAGATGGAGGCGGCGCTGGATCGCGGCGGGCCGCACGTCGTCGAGGAGATCACGCGGCTCAACAACGCCTTCCACAAGGCGATCGTCGCCGCGGCGGCCAGCCCGCGGCTGGAGGTGGCGCTGGCCGCGATCGTGGAAGCGCCGCTCGTCCTTCGCACCTTCCGCCGCTACAGCCTCGAGGAGATGCGCCGCAGCGCCACCCAGCACCTGGAGCTCGTCTCGGCGATCCGGGCGCGCGACGCCGCATGGGCGCGCAGCGCCATGGCCAGCCACATCCTCTCCGGCCGCAACGCCCTGCTCCGCTCGCTGGCCGCCGCGGCCGGCTGAGGCGCCGCCGCCGCCGCCACGTCAGCCCGCCAGGGCCTCGCGTTCGGCGACCTCCGCCAGGTCCGCGCGGATCGAGCGGCTCGCCAGCACGTGGCAGAGCGCGGACAGCACCCCGACCGTCGCACCCAGCAGGATGGCCAGGCGCAGCCCCTCGGCCTCGCCAAGGGACGGAGCGAAGGCGTCGCTCATCGCGCCGATGAGGAGCGGCCCGAGGCCGAGGCCAAGCGCGCTGACGACAAAGAGGACGAGCGCGAGCGCGGTGGCCCTGGCGCGCTCGCCCGCCAGGCTCTGGATGGCGTGGGCGCCGGGGCCGTTCCAGAGGTTGGCGAAGAACGAGGCGGCCGCGAACAGGGCCAGGGAGCCGGCGCCCGCCGGGACGGTGAACATGGCGGCGTAGGCGAGCGCCGTCAGCGCCGAGCCCGCGGCGGGGATCCAGACGTGGGCCCGGACGTCGCGCGCGCCCCAGCGGTCGCCGAGACGCCCGCCGATGAAGGTTCCGGCCGCCCCGCCCGTGGCGCCGAACAGCGCCATGCCGACGCCGATCACGCCCAGAGGGCCGACGCCGAACGCCGCGCCCAGGGCGGCGATGTCGTCCCCGTGGACGCGCAGATAGAAGGAGCCGGCGAACGCCATCGCGCCGTAGTTCACGAACGACAGCAGGGCCACGCCGAGCGTGACGAAGACGAAGGCGCGACGTCGGGCGAGGGCCCGCAGGACGAGGCCGAGCGCGGGCTGGGGCGGCCTGGGCGCGGCGCGCGGACCGGCCAGCGGATCCTTGAGCGTCAGGAGCACCAGCAGGCCGATGACCACGCCGGGCGCTCCGGCGGCCACCAGCGTCCCGCGCCAGCCGATATGCTCCACGAGCAGGCCCCCGGCGGCCAGGCCGATGGACGCGCCCACGGGCGCGCCGAGGGCGAACACGCCCAGGGCGCCGGCCCGCCGCCCCGGCGGATGATGATCGGCGATCAGCGCCTGGGCGGGCGGCGCGCAGCCGGCCTCGCCGACGCCGACGCCGACCCGCAGCAGCAGCAGTTGCACGAAGTTGGCGGCCGCGCCGCAGGCGGCGGTGAAGAGGCTCCAGGCCAGCACGGCGAGGCCGATGATGCGGACCCGGTCGCCCCGGTCCGCGAGCCGGGCGATCGGCAGGGCCGCGACGCTGTACAGCAGGGCGAACGACAGGCCGGTCAGGGCGCCGAGCTGCCAGTCTGCGAGGCCCAGGTCCCGCTTGATGGGCTCGGCGAGGACATTGATGATCTGCCGGTCCAGCAGGTTGAGCGCATAGGCCGCCGTCAGCAGGACCATGAGATAGGACCGGTAGGCGCCCGAGACCGGCGCCCGAGCTTCCTGCGCTTCAGCGGCCGCCGTCATCACGCTCTCCCTGCCCGGCCCCGGCTTCACCCACCGCCCGGTCGCGCCGCCCCGCCGAAAAAGAAGAGGAGCGGCCGCTGGGGCCGCTCCATTGCGCGCAGCTGCGGGGGGAGGGTCCGCAGCCCGCGTCCGTCACTGGCGGCGAACCGCCGACGATCAGAAGTTGACCTCGAGCTTCACCCCCACCGTACGGCTGCTCTCGATCGAGGGGATGTTGGAGTAGCCGACGGTCGACAGCGGGGTGCTGCCGGCGGTCCCGGCGTCCAGAGGCGTCTTGAAGATGCCGGTGACGAAGTACTCGTCGAGCAGGTTGCGGGCGAAGCCGCTCACCCGCCAGCGACCGTCGTCGGGTCCGAAGCTGACATTCGCGCCCAGCAGGCCGTAGGACGGCACGATGCTGTTGGGGTCCGCAGCCCCCGTGTAGGTCTCGTCACGCCAGTTGTAGGTCAGCGAGGCGCCGAACAGGTACTCGCCCAGGACGGGACGCTCGTAGTTCAGGCCCACGTTGAAGGTGTGCTTGGGCGCGAAGACCAGGGGATAGCCGCCGGCGTTGAACTGCAGCACGCCCGGCGCCCGCGGGCTGATGTAGGTGCACTGCCCCGGAACGGTCGCCGGGTTGGCGTAGCGGTCGTTACACTGGATGGCGAAGTCGATGTACTCGGTCGGCACGTAGGCGTACGCGCCGCGAAGGGTCAGCTCCGGGGTCGCCTGGAAGACGACGTCCGCCTCGAGGCCCTTGGTCTTCAGCCCCCCGGCGTTGGTGGTGATCAGGCTGCGCACCGCCGGGTTGTTCGGGTCGACGACCGTGGTCTGGCCCTGGAAGTTGGAATAGCGGGAGCGGAAGAGCGCGACCGTGGCCACCAGCCGGCGGTCGAAGAAGGCGCCCTTCAGGCCGACTTCGTAGTTGGTGACCGTCTCGGCGTCGACCTCGAACAGCGGCTGACCGCGCGCGTAGGAGATGAGCGGACCCTTGTAGCCCGTCGAGTAGGTCGCATAGACGTTCACGTCTGGCACGACCTCGTACTGGACCGAAACGCGTCCCGAGACGTCGTCCACGCTCTTCGAACGCGTCGCGACCTCGTTCATGCCGGGGACCTTGCAGGCGCCGCCCAGGGCGAACGCCACCTGGCACACGTTGCCGGCGTCGTAGGCGATGCTGTCCAGGGACACCTTGTCGTCGGTGTAGCGGATGCCGCCCGTGATCGAGAGCCGGTCGTCGAGCAGCCGCAGCGTCCCCTGGGAGAACGCGGCCAGGCTCTCGGTGGTCGAGTCCTGCGCGGAGATGCAGCACCGGACGGGACCGAAGGCGGTGGTCAGGCTGATGGGCGAGCTGTCGGGAATGAGGGCGAAGGTGCCGGCCTGCAGGCCGATCGTGAGGTTGCGCGACTTGTAGTAGAAACCGCCCACCGTGTAGTCGAGGTTGCCGTAGGTGCCCTCCAGCCGCAGCTCCTGGCTGAACTGCCGCTGGCGAAGCTGGGTCACGTTGGTGGAGAGGATCCGCCGCGGCGATGAGTCGACCTCGAGGTCCTCGTTCGTGTCGATCTCGTAGTAGCCGGTGATCGCCTTCAGCACCGCCCCGCCGCCGAGGTCGTAGGTCAGGCGGCCGGAGACGCTGTCGTTGACCGTCTTCACCCCGGTGGGGCCGTCCCAGGCCCCGGCGAGGTTCTTCGGGCCGGCCGTAACGCCGTACTTGGCCACCTCGTTGCAGGGAACGATGACCCCCTGCGTGCCGCTGAAGCCGCTGCCGCAGCTGCGGAGCGTCCAGATGCCGTTGCCGGAGTCCTCGTTCTCGATGTGGGCGCCGACCAGGTAGAGCTCGGCCCGGTCGGTCGGCTTCCAGAGCAGCTTGGCCCGCCAGCCGCGCATCGTGTAGCCGGAGAGGTCCTTGCCGGTGAAGCGGTTCTCCACAAAGCCGTCGCGGCGGTTCACGAAGCCCGAAAGCCGGAAGGCCGCCGTCTCGCCGAGCGGGATGTTGACGTTGGCGCCGACCCGCATCTCGTTGTCGGTGGCGTAGGAGACCGTGGCGTCGCCGAGGTATTCGCCCAGCGACGGCTTCTTGGTGATGATCTGGACCACGCCGGCCGAGCTGTTCTTGCCGAACAGCGTGCCCTGCGGCCCGCGCAGCACCTCGACCCGCTCGATGTCGGTCAGGGCCTGGTAGGACGGACCGGCGAAGCTGATCTCGGGCAGCCCCTGCACGATGTCGTCGATGACGATGGAGACGCTCTGCTCGCTCGAGATGAGGACCGACTGGGTCCCCACGCCGCGGATCAGGAAGCCGCCGCCGAAGTTGGTGTTGTAGGTCAGGCCCGCGGCCAGCTGAGTGAGTTCGGTCACGCTGGCGAGGTTCGCGTCCCGCAACGTGTCGCCGCCGACCACGGCCACCGACAGCGGCACGTCGAGCAGGCTCTGCTCGCGACGCTGGGCGGTGACGATCAGTTCCTCGACCGCCGTCGTCTCGCCGCCGGCCTGGGTCAGCGCCGGCGAGGCGACCCCCAGCAGGCTGGTGGTCGACAGCAAGGCCAGCAAGTACCGCTTGTGGTTCATCTACTTCCCTCCCCGTTGGCCTCTGCAGGGCCGATCCGCGACAGCGCTTTGATCGGCGAGGGTTGGCCCCTCGCCCGTTTACTCCCTCAATGCATACACATCGATTAGACTGGATGCAATCTGCTTTCCATCGCCCCGGCATAGGCAGGATAATCCGGAGATATGGACATATGTGAATGCAAACGATCGCGCATGGCGTGCAACTTGAGGTCGCGTCAGCGCCGGCTGAAACGCCAGAGGCTCGCCCCACGCACGTCGCTGCCCCATCGGAGCCCCTGGAGGCCCATACATGACCCCTGCATGCAATGACCCTGCAAGACGCCAACGCCGCCGCTCCGGCCGCGCGCCGCCCGGACCGGACAGCCGGCTCCACATCGCGCGGATAGCGAAGGCGAAGCTGGCCCCCCTCCCCGTGCTGCGCCGGCAAACGTGACTTGACCGACTTGGCGCGAGGCGTCATCCGTGAGCACCTAATTGCATACAATTGCATCGATCGCGCGCGCCGATCTGCGCCCGCGGTCCAGGCGCTCAGGGAGGGCGACCATGGAGAAGGCCTTCGACCTCGTTCTGCGGGGCGGCTCGGTCATCGACGGTTCCGGCAAGCCGGCTTTCGTGGCCGACGTCGGCGTCAAGGCGGGCCGTATCGCGGCGGTGGGCCGGATCGCAGCCGCCGGCGCCGAGGAGATCGACGCGCGCGGCCAGCTGGTCACCCCGGGCTTCGTGGACGTCCACACCCACTACGACGGGCAGGCGACCTGGGGCGAGCAGATGCAGCCCTCCTCCTGGCACGGCGTCACGACCGTGGTGATGGGCAACTGCGGGGTCGGATTCGCGCCCTGCCGTCCGAACGACCGCGAGCGGGTGATGCGGCTGATGGAAGGGGTCGAGGACATCCCCTTCCCGGTCCTCGACGAGGGCCTGCCCTGGAACTGGGAGACCTATCCCGACTACCTCGACAGCCTCGCGGGCCGCCGCTTCGACCTCGACATCGGGGGCCTGCTGCCGCACGCGCCGCTGCGGGTCTACGTCATGGGCGAGCGGGGCGCGAACCGCGAGCCGGCCACCCCGGACGACATTGCGGCCATGGCGGCGATCGCCCGCCAGGCCATCCGGGCGGGCGCCCTCGGCTTCTCCACCTCCAAGACGCTGAACCACCGCACCAAGGACGGGGAATCCACCCCGACCCTGGGGGCCGCTGAGGACGAGCTCACCGGGATCGCCATGGCTCTCGCGGCCGAAGGGCGCGGCGTGATCGAATACATCGGCGACTATTTCGACCCGGCCGAGGAATTCGCCATGCTGCGGCGGCTCGTCGAGAGGTCGGGTCGTCCCCTGTCGTTCGGCCTGGCCCAGATCAGCGACCGGCCGGGCGACTACAAGATACTGCTTCAGAAGCTCACCGAGGCGGCGAAGGCCGGGCTGCCGATGGCGGCGCAGGCGGCCCCGCGAGCGATCGGCATCCTATTCGGGCTGGAGCTGACGCTGAATCCCTTCCTGCAGCACCCCTCCTACGCCGAGATCCGCGACCTTCCGCACGCCGAGCGGGTCGCGCGCCTTCGCGATCCCGATTTCCGCGCCCGACTGCTGGCCGAGGGCGGCTCGGCGGAGCGGCTGCGGGTGATCGAGCTGCAGAAATGGGACCGGATGTTCCTGCTGGGCGACGAGCCCGACTACGAACAGGCGCCCGACCAGACCGTCGCCGCCATCGCCGCCCGCCAGGGCCGAACGCCGGCCGAGGTGGCGCTGGACCACATGCTGGACCGGAACGGCCGCGGCATCCTCTACCTGGCCTTCGCCAACTACGTCTCAGGCGACCTCAGCGCCGTGCACGAGATGCTGAGCCACCCCGCCGTGGTGCCGGGTCTGTCCGACGGCGGCGCGCACGTCGGCACCATCTGCGACGGCAGCTTCCCGACCACGACCCTGGTCCACTGGACGCGGGACCGCACCCGGGGACCGAAGCTTCCGCTCGAGGAGATGATCCGCAAGCAGACCAGCTATGCGGCCGACCTCGTGGGCCTGGGGGATCGGGGCCGCATCGCCCCGGGCTATCGGGCGGACCTGAACGTCATCGACTACGAGCGTCTCCGGCTGAAGAGCCCGCAGGTCGCCTACGACCTTCCGATGGGCGGGCGCCGGCTGATCCAGCGGGCGGAAGGCTACACCGCGACGATCGTGGCCGGCGAGGTCACCTATCGGGACGGCGAGCCGACCGGAGCCCTGCCGGGACGGCTGCTTCGGGGGCCGCAGTCGGCGCCGGCGGCGCTCGCCGCGGAGTAGGCGCGCGCTGCAGGAGCCTCGCCGCTAAGCGCGGGCGCTCCGCCAATAGTCGTTGGCCGCCGCGACGGTCTGGAAGTTCACCGCCACGACGTGGGCGATCTCGATCAGCTCGCCGGAATCCCGCTCGTATTGCGTCCTGAGCTCGTCGCGCACCTCCGCCGACGGCTGAGTCAGCTTGACCGCCATCCGCGAGAGCTTGAGCGCGAGCTGATAGCCCGCCTCGGGCGTATCGGTCTTGAGGGTGGGGAGCCAGGATCCTGCATCAGCCATGGGAAACGCCTTTCACGAAAGCGGCTCGGAGGCCGCGAAACGGCGGGCGCGCCGCGACGACGGCGATGCGCCGCGACCGGCGCCGGGACCCGCAGCGCAGACACCGTACGAGACCCCGTCCCGGTTCGCCAGACCCGGGCCCGCGTCCATCGGCCGGCGCCGGCGTCAGTCGGCTGGCCGCTCGGCCCGCACCACCAGGACGTCGCTGGGGATGCTCTCGACGATGCGCGGCCCCTTCCCGACCACCACGACGTGGAAGAGGCGGTTGCGCTCGTAGGCGCCGATCACCGTCAGGTCGGCGCCCTGTTCCATCACATAGGCGCCGAGCATCACCTCGGGCGGCCCATGCTCGACGAGCGGCAAGATGCGCTCGCGACGCCCCTGCGGAAGCTGGGCCTCGTCGAGGAAGCCGCGCAGGGTCCCGGTCTCGAGCTCGGCGAAGTCATGGCCCAGCTTGGTGTCGAGCATGTAGCCCCGGTAAGGGAGCTCGTAGGCATGCATCACGGTCATGGCGGCCTCGGGAAAGAACTCCGCCGCCACCTCGACGCCCCGCCGCGACTCCGGCGTGAAGTCGACCCCCGCGAGCACGTGGCCGTAGGGGCCGTTCGGCCGGCGCTTGACCACGAGCACCGAGACCGGGGATCGCCGGAAAAGCTCGTCGATCGTCCGGCCGACCCCCGCCAGTCCGAACGGCCGGTGGCGACCCAGGCCCAGCACCACCAGGTCCGCGCCTTCGTTCGCCACCGCGTTGAGGATCACCTGGGGCGCGGGCCCCTCCTCCACCACCACGCGCAGGCGGGGGCAAGGTCCGCGCACGTCCTCGCGGATCTGCCGCTCGACCAGCGCCGCCGGCTCGGGCGGTCGTCGCCAGGAGGGGAGCCGTCGATAGTCGGGCAGGTCGCCCGCGCCCTCGATCGCATGCACCACCGTCAGCTCGGCGTGCCACTGGGCGGCAAGTTGCGTCGCCCGATCGAGCGCCCGGTCGCCCCGGCCGCTCAGGTCGGTGGCGAGCAGGATCTTCTTCGGTGGGATGGACGCCTTGGGCTGATCGGACACGGCCTCACCTTGGTGACATGCACAACCGCCGCGCGGGATCACGGGATTGTGGAGATTTTCCACCCGATGATCTAGGTCGCCCCAATCAATATTCAAAACAACTTCGCGTTATGCTTCGAGTGGAGCACCCCGCACCCTGAACACCCCGCGGACCGACGTTTTTTCTTTCCTGAGTTCCGCGCCCGCAGCTTGAACCCTCCTTCCGAACCGGGGAGGATGGCGCGCGGCGCGAGACACCGCCGATACACGATCCGGAGGAGCCCTGGGTGACGCGCGAATGGCTGCTGGTCCTGCTGCTGGCCCTTCCGTTCGTCGCGAGCTTCGCGGCCGCGCTGCTCAAGCCCCATGCCAGGAACGTGGCCGCCGGCCTGGCGATCGGCGCCATGCTCGCCGGCCTCAGCCTCACCGTCGCGCTGTCGGGCGAGATCTCGGGCGGCGAAGCGGCGCGGTTCACGGTCGCCTGGGCGCCCAGCCTCGGCCTCGAGTTCAACCTGCGGGCCGACGGCTTCGGCTGGATCTTCCTGATGCTGATCTGCGGCGTCGGGCTGCTCGTCAGCATCTACGCCCGCTACTACATGTCGGCGGCCGATCCGGTCCCGCGGTTCTATTCGCTGCTCCTGGCGTTCGCCGGGTCGATGATCGGCCTCGTCCTGTCGGCCAACGTGATCCTCCTCGTCGTCTTCTGGGAGATGACGAGCCTGCTGTCGTTCCTCCTGATCGGCTACTGGCACCGCGGCGCCGCCGCCCGCGAGGGCGCGCGCACCGCACTCATCGTCACCTCGGCCGGCGGGTTCTGCCTGCTGGCGGGCCTGCTGCTGCTTGCCCGCATCGCCGGCAGCCTCGACCTGGGCGTGATCCTGGCGCAGGGCGACGCGATCCGGGCCAGTCCCCTGTACGCGCCGGCGACGGTGCTGATCCTGCTGGGAGCCTTCACGAAGAGCGCCCAGTTCCCGTTCCACTTCTGGCTGCCCCAGGCCATGGCGGCGCCGACGCCCGTCTCGGCCTACCTGCACTCCGCGACGCTGGTGAAGGCCGGCGTGTTCCTGCTCGTGACGCTCTGGCCGGTGCTGTCGGGCACGGAAACCTGGTTCTGGATCGTCACCACGGCCGGGCTGACGACGCTGCTGCTCGGCGCCGTGCTGGCCACCTTCCAGAACGACCTCAAGGGCGTGCTCGCCTATTCCACGATCAGCCACCTCGGGCTGATCACCTTCCTGCTCGGCCTGGACAGCCCGCTCGCCTGCGTCGCGGCCATCTTCCACATCGTCAACCACGCGATCTTCAAGGCCTCGCTGTTCATGGCCGCCGGCGCGGTCGACCACGAGGCAGGCACACGGGACATGCGCCGGCTCGGCGGCCTCGTCCGCTGCATGCCGGTGACGACGGTTCTCGCGACGGTGTCGGCCGCCGCCATGGCCGGCGTGCCGCTGCTGAACGGCTTCCTGTCGAAGGAGATGTTCTTCGAGGAAACCCTGGCCGCGCGCCGCGCCCTGCCGACCCTCGTCGCGCTGGCGGCGAGCGTCTTCTCGGTCCTTTATTCGCTGAGGTTCGTCGGCGGCGTCTTCTTCGGCCCGGCGCCGGCGAATCCGGCGAGGCAGGCGCATGAGCCGCCCGCGTGGATGGTCGCGCCGATCGGCCTGCTGGCGCTGGCCTGCGTGGTGGTCGGCGCCCTGCCCGCCCTGACCGTCGGCCCGTTCCTTCGGCGCGCCGCCGAATCCGTCCTCGGCGACCAGGCCCCCGCATACAAGCTCGCGATCTGGCACGGCCTCACGCCGGCGTTGGGCCTGAGCATGCTGGCGCTTGCGCTTGGGGTCGCGCTCTACCTGGTCTTCCGGCGGCGCCTGCTGTGGCCGCGCGACATCCGCCTCGGCCTGCCGAGCGGCAAGGCGCTGTTCGACCGCGGGCTGGACATCGTCGCCGACGTCGTCCCCGGCTGGATCGCCCGCCGGTTCCCCGCGGGACGGCTGCAGCCGCAGCTGGTGTTCGTGCTGGCTTCGGCCCTGGCCCTGGCCCTCCTCGCCCTGACGACCGGCGGCCCCGTCCCGGCGTTCGGCCCCTCGGCCGTCGACCCCGCCTTCGCCGGCCTGTGGACGATCGGCGGCGCCTGCGCCATCGGCGCGGCCATGGCGGCGAAGTTCCACCGCCTCGCCGCCCTCGTGCTGCTCGCGGGAGCCGGCCTGATCTCGTGCATCTCCTTCGTCTGGCTGTCAGCGCCCGACCTTGCGACCACCCAGCTGCTGGTGGAGGTGGTGACCACCATCCTCATCCTGCTGGGCCTGCGCTGGCTGCCGCCGAGGATCCCCATGCCCGAGGCGCGCGGGCTGGCCACACGCCTGCGGCGCGCCCGCGACGGCGCCCTGGCGCTGGCCGCCGGCGCGGGCATGGCCGCCTTCTCCTATGCCGTGATGACCCATCCGATCGACGACTCGGTCTCGGCGTTCTTCCTCGGCCAGTCCTATGTCGCCGGCGGCGGGCGCAACGTGGTCAACGTGATCCTGGTCGACTTCCGGGCCTTCGACACCTTCGGCGAAGTGACCGTGCTGGCGATCGTGGCCCTGTCGGTCTTCGCCCTCCTGCGGCGGTTCCGACCGAGCCCCGAGAGCATCGCCACGCCCGTCCAGCGCGAAGGCCAGCAGGCCGCCGAGGCCATGAACGTCGAGGGCGCCCGCGCCCACGCCTTCATGGAGTACTTGCGGGTGCCGGGGCTGATCATCCAGCTGATGGTGCCGGTGATCCTCCTCTTCGCGGCGCACCTGTTCCTGCGGGGCCACGACCTGCCGGGCGGCGGCTTCTCGGCGGGCCTGACGGCGTCCGTCGCGCTGATCCTCCTCTACATGGCGGGCGGGGTGCGCTGGGTGGAGGCGCGCGTCCGGGTGCTGCCGCTGCGGTGGATCGCCAGCGGCCTGCTCCTGGCCCTCGTCACCGGCGCGGGGTCGCTGGTGCTGGGCTATCCGTTCCTGACGTCCTACTTCACCTATCTCGACTGGGGTCCTCTCGGGCGGACGCCTGCGGCGACGGCCGTGCTGTTCGACCTCGGCGTGTTCGCCGTCGTCGTCGGGGCGACGACCCTCATCCTCGTGTCGCTGGCCCACCAGTCCCTGCGCCGCGCGCGCCAGGGGGCCGCGGACCGGCGGCCCGAGTCCGAGCTCGGGAAGGCGCTCTGATGGAGATCGTGCTCTCCGCCGCGATCGGCGTCCTGACGGCCTCCGGGGTCTGGCTCCTGCTACGGCCGCGCACCTTCCAGGTGATCGTCGGCCTGACCCTGCTCTCCTACGCGGTGAACCTCTTCATCTTCTCGATCGGCGGCCTGCGGATCGGCGCCGAACCCATCCTGCGGCACAAGGCCGGGACCCTGGCCGAGTACGCCGACCCCCTGCCCCAGGCGCTGGTGCTGACGGCGATCGTGATCAGCTTCGCCACCACCGCCCTGCTGCTCGTCGTGGTCCTCGCGGCGCGCGGCCTGACCGGCGCCGACCACGTCGACGGCAAGGACTGACGCGGTGGCCGAGCACCTCCCCATCCTGCCGATCCTGCTGCCGCTGGCCTTCGGCGCGCTCCTGCTGCTGGCCGGCGGCCGCCGGCGGCGCCTGGAGGCCGCCCTCGCGCTGGGCGGGTCCCTGGCCACCCTTTTCGCGGCGCTCGCCCTGGCGGTCGCGGTGGACGGCGCCGAGGGCTCGCTCTCGCTCACCTACCGACTGGGCGACTGGCCGGCGGCGGTGGCGATCGTGCTCGTGGCCGACCGGCTGGCCGCGCTCATGGTGCTGCTCGCCACCACCCTGGCGCTCGTCACGAGCGGCTTTGCCCTCGTCCGCTGGTCGCGCCTTGGCCCCTACTACAGCGCGCTCACCCAGTTCCTGCTCATGGGGCTGAACGGCGCCTTCCTGACGGGCGACCTGTTCAACCTGTTCGTCTTCTTCGAGATCCTGCTCGCCGCCTCCTACGGCCTGCTGCTGCACGGATCAGGCGAGCGGCGGGTCGCGGCGGGGCTGCACTACATCGTGCTGAACCTCGCCGCCTCGCTGCTGTTCCTGATCGGCGTGAGCGCGATCTTCGGCGTCACCGGCACCCTCAACATGGCGCTCCTCGCCGAGCGCATCCCCGAGGCTTCGGACGGGGCGCGGGGCCTGCTCCATGCGGGGGCGGCGATCCTGACGGTGGCCTTCCTGGTCAAGGCGGCGGCCTGGCCGCTGGGGTTCTGGCTGCCCCGGGCCTACGACGCCGCCGTTCCGCCCGCCGCCGCCATGTTCGCGATCATGACGAAGGTCGGGATCTACGCCGTGCTGCGCTTCGGGCTGCTGCTGTTCGGCGACGAGGCGGGCGCCTCCGCGGGCTTCGGGCGCGACTGGATCTTCGCCATCGGCGGGGCGACGCTCGCGGTCGGCGTGGTGGGGATGCTGGCGGTGCGCGACCTCGGCCGCATGGTCGGTTACAGCCTGCTCGTCTCGGTCGGCACGCTCCTGGGCGTCGTCGCCTTCGCAGACGCGCAGGCGCTCGCCGGGGCGCTGCTCTATCTGGTGATCTCGACGCTGGGCGCGGCGGCGTTCTTCCTGCTGAACGGGCTGATCGGGCCCGACGAATTCGAGGACGCGCCGACGCTGGAGGCCTACGACCCCGAGGACGATGGCCTGTCCGGGGATGAGGACGAGCGGCCGATCCTGATTTCCGCCCCGATCGGCGTCCTGAGCGGCGGGTTCCTCGTGTGCACCCTCATCGTCGCCGGGATACCGCCCCTGCCCGGCTTCCTGGCCAAGGTCGCGATGCTTGCGCCGCTGCTGCAGGGCCCCGCCGGACCGCTTCCAGGCGCCGCGCCGGTCATGGCGGCGATCATCATCGGCTCGAGCCTCTTCGCGCTGATCGCCCTGGCCCGCGCCGGCATCCAGATCTGGTGGGCCGAGCCGGACCGGATCCCGCCGGCGATCCGCCTCGGCGAGGCGGCCCCGCTGGGGCTGCTGCTGGTTGCCCTCCTTGCGCTCACGTTCGTCGTGGAGGCCCCGATGGGCTTCATGCAGCGCACCGCGGCCCAACTCCTGGCTCCCGACCGGTACATGGGCGCCGTCCTCGACCGGGAGGGCGGGTCGTGAGGCGGCTGCTCCCCTATCCGACCATGAGCCTCTTCCTGATGGGGACCTGGCTGGTCCTCAACCAGAGCCTCGCGGCGGGCCATCTGCTGATCGGCGCGCTCCTCGGGCTTTCGCTCGGGGCGGCCTTCGGCAGGCTGCAGCCGCCGCCGCTTCGCATCCGCAACCGCCGAAGACTCCTGCGCCTGGCGGTCGTGGTCTTCGGCGACGTGATCCGCTCCAACATCGCCCTGCTTCGGATCCTCGTCTCGGGCCGCATGCGCACGGTGCGCTCGGGGTTCGTCACCATCCCGCTCGGCCTCACCGATCCCTACGGCCTGGCCGTGCTCGCCTGCATCATCACCGCCACGCCCGGCACCATCTGGATGAGCTACAAGGCCCGCGAGGGCCTGCTGCTGATCCACGTCTTCGACCTGATCGACGAGGACGAGTGGATCCGCACGATCACCCAGCGCTACGAAGCGCCCCTGAGGGAGATATTCGAATGAGCGCCGCCCTGCTGACGGCCGCCGTCACGCTCGCCCAGCTCATGCTCGTGGTCGCCATGGGCCTCTACATTTTCCGGATGGTGCGCGGCCCGCGCGCCCAGGACCGGGTGATCGCACTCGACGCCTTCTATGTCTGCGGCATGCTGCTCCTCGTCACGCTCGGCATGCGCACGAGCAGCACGCTCTACTTCGAGGCCAGCGTGATCATCGCGCTGCTGGGCTTCGCCAGCACCGTGGCGATGGCCAAGTTCCTGATGCGCGGCGAGGTGGTCGAATGAACGGGGCGGCGAGCATCCCCCTGCCCGTGGCGGCGCTGATCGGCGTCTGTCTCGTGGCGGGGGCCTTCCTGGCCCTGATGGGCGCCATCGGCCTCGTGCGCCTGCAGTCCTTCTACGAGCGCGTGCACGCCCCCACGCTGGGATCCAGCCTCGGCATGATGCTGATCCTGACCAGCTCGGTCCTCTACTTCTCGACGATCCGCGGGGAGCTCGTCCTGCACGAAATCCTGATCGCCGTCTTCCTCACCCTGACCACCCCGATCAGCCTCATGCTGATCGTCCGGGCCGCCCTCGCCCGCGACCGGCGCGAAGGCGCGCCGGGGGTGCCGCCGCTGGAACCCGAAGACGCGAGTTGACCCCGGCGGTCCGGATTGAGAGCCCATGCGCCTTCAAGTAGTTTTGAAGCAAGATTACTTGAGCGCTTTCGATTTGTTGTTGTTGAAAACGCCTCACCGCCTCCCGATGTATTCGGGCATAAGGAGGCAAAGATGCAATTCGCCAGCAACCAGAACACTCATGGCCGCCGATCGGGCCGCGCCACACGTGGCGCGCCGGGTCTTGACGTGGCAGCGCACGCCATGCGCGCCCAGGCCCGCCAGGAGCAGCTGCTGGACGAGGCCCTCGAGGAAACCTTCCCTGCGTCCGACCCCGTGGCCGTCATGCGCCTGACGTAGGCTAGCGGCGAGCGCCGTCGTCCGGCGCGGGCGCAGGCGCCACGGCGAACCCGCCTTCCGGGTACGGCAGGATCATCCGGCCGTCGGGCGCGGCGGTGAAGGTGGTCTGGGTGGGATAGGCGAATTCCAGGCCTTCGGCGTTGAACCGGCGCAGTATGGCGAGCCCGATGCGGTGGCGGATGGCGTAGATCTCCTCCCAGTCGGGTCGGTAGACGTCGAACTCCACCTCGAAATCCAACGAGCTCGCGCCGAAGCCCACGAAACCCGAGCGGACGAAGCTGGCCCCTTCCGCCTCGACGATCCCGCGCAGGACGTCGGGGATGCGCGCCGCCAGGTCCGGGTCGGTCTGGTAGATCACCCCGATGGCGAACTTCAGACGCCGGTGATCGAGCGTCTGGTAGCTGGTGATCTCCTTCTGCAGGAGATTGGCGTTGGAGATGATCTTGCGCTCGCCGCTGATGGCGCGCAGGCGCGTGCTCTTCAGGCCGATCTTCTCCACCGTGGCCGTGGTGGTGTCGTAGTTGATCGTCTCGCCCATCCGGAACGGCTTGTCGAAGATGATCGAGAGCGCCGCGAACAGATCGGAGAAGATGCCCTGGGCGGCGAGGCCGATGGCGATGCCGCCGATGCCCAGGCCGGCGACGAGGGCGGTGACGTTCACGCCTACGTTGTCCAGCACGACGATCACGGCCACCGCGAAGATGGCCACGGTCACCAGCAGGCGGATGATGCCCATGGCGTTGGCGAGCGTCTCCCCCTGCCCCTCCTCGGCCGTGCGGCGCTCGATGAGGCCGAGCACCACCTCGCGAAGCCAGACGGCGGCCTGGAACGCGGCGACGATGGTGAAGAGGAAGTCGATCGTCCGGGCGAGCGGCGCCGGCGGGTCGGCGTAGCCGCCGACCAGCTTGGCCGCGGCGAGCATCAGGAAAAGCTGGGTGGTGCGGCTGGCGGCCCGCCCCACCAGAGCGCGGAAGCCGAGCGGCGCGCCGGGCTTGTCCTTCAGGCGCGCGAAGACGCTGCGGGCCAGGCTGAGGCCCAGGTAGACGACGAGGCCCGCCGCGAGCGCGATGACGATCTCGGTCCCGTTGGCCTGCACCCAGGTCTGCAGGTCGCGCCAGACCTGGTCGGGGGCGACCTGGACCTTCGGCGCGGTGAAGACGGCGGGCTTCTCGCTGCTCTGCATGCCCCTTCCGTAATCGGGCGGAGGGGGCCTGAACAGGGGTCAGGACGCGCCGGCCGACCGGGTCAGGCCCGCGCGGGCTCGCCCGTCTCGCCGTAGCGCCCGCGCTCGCCCTGCACCGGCGGCGGGTGCACATCGAGCGCAGCGTTGCGCCAGGCCTCGCGGATGTCGCCGGGCAGCGCCTCCTGGACCTTGCGCACCTGTCCCTCGGGCAGGTGGCGCGAGAGGGCGCGGAAGACGGAGAGGATCGCGTCCTTGGGATCCACCGGCCGGGTGTCCGTGAGCCACTCGGAGACCTCGGCCGTGAATTCGTCGAAGTCGCGGCAGTCGCTGGGTTGCCGGGCCGGCTGGTACTGATCGTAGAAGACGCCGCGGATCAGGAGCGGCAGTTCGGCCGACAGGTGCGCGCACACCTCCACCGGAAGCCGGTCGCGCAGCTTGTGCAGCACGGTCGACAGCACCTTCCAGGCGACCTGCCGGTCGGGCCCGATCTCGGCCGTGATCTCGTTCAGCCAGATGTGCGTGGTCTGCAGGGTCTTGTCGAAGACCTCCAAGCCGTTGGTGCTCATTGAGCCCTCCTTGGTGAGATCTCCCCCACCGGCAGTCTCTCACGGAACGGTGTTCCGGTCCCGGCCAAATGTGGTCGTGGGAACATCGGAGAGCGCCCAGGGTTGGGTTCGCAATCCCCTCAGCCCAAGGAGCCTGCCATGCACGCCATGCAGATGATTTCCACGCATCCGCACGTCCGCGGGAACACCAACGACGCCCTCATCCGCTGCATCGAGGACTGCTACGACTGCGCCCAGACCTGCTCGTCCTGCGCCGACGCCTGCCTGGGCGAGGACATGGTCAAGGACCTCGCGCAATGCGTGCGCACGTGCCTCGACTGCGCCGACGTCTGCTACACCACCGGGGTGCTGGCGACGCGCCGGACCGGGTCGAACGAGGCGCTGATCGCCTCGATGCTCGAGACCTGCGAGGCGGCCTGCCGCATCTGCGCGCAGGAGTGCGAGCGCCATGCCGACATGCACGAACACTGCCGCATCTGCGCCGAGGCCTGCCGCCGCTGCGAGCGCGCCTGCCAGGAAGCCCGGGCCACCTTCGGCCAGACGGTGCAGTAGACGGGCGCGGAGGGGCGGCGCCTCTCAGGGCAGCTCCAGCACCTCGATGCGGCGGAACTCGATGGGGTGCCCCTCCCCCTGCAGCGAGATGTAGCCGCTCTCGAGCGGCGCGGCCTCCGCCGGGAAGGCCGACGGGTCGGCGCCGAGCTGGGCGTACTCGGCCGGCGCCAGGCGAACGTCGGTGTATTCCATGACGACCTCGCCGTTGATCCTGTGGCGGACGAGACGGCCGCCCCGCACCTCGGCCTCGAAGCGGACCCACTCGCCCTCGGGATAGGTCGGCGAGGCCGAGCTGAGGCAGTGCTCCCGGCGCGGCGCCCCGGCGATGGAGATCGTCACCCCCGGCGTGCAGACGTTGCCGGTCGGCCGGGTCTCGCCCGGCGCGCCGCCCAGGAGCTGGGCCTCCACCGAGACCGGGAAGCTCTGGTCGAGGCTCATGGTCTCGGGCGCCTGGCCGTGCAGCATCACGCCGCTGTTGCGCACCGCCCAGGCCGGGGCGCCCGGCGTCTGCGGTCCCACGAAGCGGTACTCGAAGCGCAGCCGGTAGGACGACAGCGGCGTGCGGTAGATCAGGTGGGCGAACTCGTCCTTGAACACCTCGTACCTGTCGTACGAGACCCGCAGCACGCCGTCGTCGACCCGGAAGGTGTCGCGCCAGTTCTCGCCCAGCGGGCGATGGTTCACCTTGGGGATCCAGCCCGACAGGTCGCGGCCGTTGAAGATCGGCCGCCAGTCCTCCGCCGCCGCGGCGGGCGCGGCGGCGGCGAGGGCCATGGCCAGCAGGCCAGCGCGGATCACGTCGCCCAGCCCCGGCCGATCTCGGCCAGCGGCACGCAGCCGCGGTAGGCGCCGGGGACCGGATCGTAGCGCAGCGCCTGGGTCGCTCCGGCGCGGGACGTGAAGTAGCCGACGGTCGCCAGCTCCCGCACGGCCGGGAACCAGTGCGGGCGGGGCGGCCGGGCCGTGGCGGCGGCGCGGCCCTCGGCGTCGGCGGTCCGGAGCAGCTCGTCCTGCCGCTCGGGCGGCAGGGCGGCGAAGGCGGCGCCGAACCGGGCCCGCGCGGCGGCGTCGAGGCCGGCGAGCCCCGCCCGCAGCCGCTCGGCCTCCTGCGGTTCGCACCAGCCGGCCAGCGCCCGGTCGATGAACTGGGGCACGCCGGCCGCGGCCGCCCCGGGCGTGTCGGTCGCAGGGATGATCCGCTCGCAGGCGGCGGCGAGCGTCCTTGCCTCGTCGGTCGAGAGCGCCGTCGGCGTCCAGGCGGGCACCGCGGCGGCGGCCTGCGCGTGGGCCACCACCGGCGCGATCCAGAGCGCGGCCAGCGCGCCGGCGAACGCTTCGCGGCGGTTGAGGATCGGGGTCGCCATCAGAGGTCTCCCTTCCGGCCCGCCTCGGCCGCGTACGCGGCGGCCCGAGCGGTCAGCGCCATGTAGGTCAGCGACGGGTTCACGCAGGCCGACGAGGTCATGGCCGCCCCGTCGGTGACGAAGACGTTCGGGCACTCGTGAAGCTGGTTGCGGGCGTTGAGCACCGAGGTCGTCGGATCGCGCCCCATGCGGGCCGTGCCCATCTCGTGGATGCCCAGGCCCAGGGCGTAGTCGCCCTCGTAAGGCGCCACGTTCTTGAAGCCGGCGGCCTCCAGCATCTCGGCGGCGGCCGCCGCCATGTCCTTGCGCATGGCCGCCTCGTTGTCGCCGATCGCGGCGTCGAAGCTCAGCGTCGGCAGGCCGTAGCGGTCCTTCACCTCGCGGTTCAGGGTCATGCGGTTGTCGGCGTAGGGCAGGATCTCGCCGAAGCCCCCCAGCCGCACGCCCCACGGGCCCGGCTGGCTGAGAGCCTGCTTGCGCTCGGCGCCGAAGCCTTCCGTCGGGCGGTCCCAGCCGAGCCGCCCGGCGCCTCCCTGGTAGCCGAAGCCGCGCAGGTAGTCCGGCCGACGGCTGGCGGCGTCGCCGAGATTGCGGAAGCGCGGGATGTAGAGGCCGTTCGGCCGCCGTCCCGAATAGTACCTGTCCTCGAACCCGTCGACCAAGGCCGAGGCGCCGACCCCCAGGTGATGGTCCATGAGGTTGCGGCCGACCTGGTCCGAGCCGTTGCCGAAGCCGTTCGGGAAGCGCGCGCTGGCCGAGTTCAGCAGGATCCAGGCGCTCGCCACCGCCGAGGCGCAGAGGAAGACGACGCCCGCGTAGAACTCCTCCTCCTGGCCCGTCTCGGCGTCGAGGATCCGCACGCCGGAGGCCCGCTGCCGCCGCTCGTCGTAGACCAGGGTGGTGACGATGGAATTCGGACGCACCTGCAGGCGGCCAGTCCGCTCGGCCGCCACCAGCGTCGCCGCATTGGAGCTGAAGTAGGCCCCGAACGGGCAGCCGCGGATGCAGAGGTTGCGGTACTGGCACTGGCCGCGCCCGAGCGCGAGCTGTTCCTGCGTGGGCGCCGTCAGGTGCGCCGTGCGGCCGATGGTGATCCGCCGGTCGGGAAAGCGCGCCTCGGACCGTTCCTTGAAGGCCTTCTCGACGCAGTTCATCTCCATCGGCGGCTGGAAGACGCCGTCCGGAAGCTGCGGCAGGCCCTCGGCCTGGCCCGAGACCCCGATGAACCGCTCCACATGGTCGTACCAGGGGGCGAGGTCGGCGTAGCGGATGGGCCAGTCGACCGCGATCCCCTCGCGCGCATTGGCCTCGAAGTCGAGGTCGGACCAGCGGTAGCTCTGGCGGCCCCAGGTCAGCGAGCGGCCGCCGACGTGATAGCCGCGGATCCAGTCGAACCGCTGGGTCTCGGCGTAGGGGTTCTCGTCGTCCCGGACGAAGAAATGCCGGGTGTGCTCGGTGAGCGCGTAGCCCGTGCGCTGCTGCACCGGGTACTTCGCCCTCAGCTCGGCGGCGGGCAGACGGCCCCTGGGATATTGGGCGTCCCAGGGATCGGCGGCGGCGGTCGGGTAGTCGAGGACGTGCCGCACCGGCCCGCCGCGCTCCAGCACCAGGGTCTTCAGCCCCCGCTCGGTCAGCTCCTTGGCCGCCCAGCCGCCGGTGATCCCGCTGCCGACCACGATGGCGTCGTAGGTTCGCTCGGCCCGCGCGCGGTTGTTCAGGTTGGCCATCTCAAGCGTCCCCCAGCCCAAGAAGTCGCCGGTTGGCGGCCGCGTCCGTGCCCGCGCCGGCGAAGTCGTCGAACGCCCGCTCGGTCACGCGGATGATGTGGTCGCGGATGAAGGGCGCGCCCTCGCGCGCGCCGTCCTCGGGGTGCTTGAGCGCGCACTCCCACTCCAGCACCGCCCAGCCGGGATAGTCGTAGGCGGCCAGCTTCGAGAAGATCGCGCCGAAATCGACTTGGCCGTCGCCCAGCGAGCGGAAGCGACCGGGCCGGTCCACCCAACCGAGATAGCCGCCGTAGACGCCGGCGCGCCCGGTCGGCCGGAACTCGGCGTCCTTCACGTGGAAGGCGCGGATCCGGTTGTGATAGCGGTCGATGAAGGCCAGGTAGTCGAGCTGCTGCAGCACGAAGTGGCTGGGGTCGTAGAGGATGCTGGCGCGCGGGTGGCCGCCGACCGCATCCAGGAACCGCTCGAAGGTCGCCCCGTCGTGCAGGTCCTCGCCGGGATGGATCTCGTAGCAGGCGTCGACGCCTGCCTCGTCGAACGCGTCGAGGATCGGCCGCCAGCGCCGCGCCAGTTCGGCGAAGGCCTCCTCGATCAGGCCCGCCGGCCGTTGCGGCCAGGGATAGACATAGGGCCAGGCCAGGGCGCCCGAGAAGGTGGCGTGGGCGGACAGGCCGAGCCGCCGGCTGGCCTTCGCCGCGGCCTTCAGCTGGGCCGTCGCCCAGGCCTGGCGCTCGGCGGGCCTGCCGCGCACCTGCGGCGGCGCGAATCCGTCGAACAGCTCGTCGTACGCCGGATGCACCGCCACGAGCTGGCCCTGCAGGTGGGTGGAGAGCTCGGTGATGGCGAGGCCCTTGTCGGCCAGCATGCCCTTGACGTCGTCGCAGTAGGCCTGGCTCTCGGCGCCCCGCTCCACGTCGAAGAGGCCCCCGACGCCGGTCGGCAGCTGCAGGCCCACGTACCCCAGGCCCGCGGCCCAGTCGGCCAGCGTCTCCAGCCGATCGAACGGCGGCTCCGGTCCCACGAACTGGGCGAGGAAGATCCCGGGCCCCTTCAGCGTCCTCATGCGATCCTCCCGTCCAGCGCGACCCAGCCGGACTCGTCGCGGCTGGCGGCGACGGCGGTCTCCACGAAGGCCATGCTGCGGACGCCCTCCTCGATATCGGGCACGGGGTGCGCGTCCGCTCGTCCCTCCGCGATCGCGTCGGCGAAGTCGCGGTAGAGGTTGGCGAAGGCCTCGATGAAGCCCTCGGGATGGCCCGTGGGAATCCGCGAGGCCGCCTGCGCCGGCCCCGACAGATAGACGGAGGCCGCGTGCAGCGTCTGGCTGGGGCCCTCCAGCCGGTCGATCGTGAGCTCGGACGGCCGCTCGTGCGACCAGGTCAGGCCGCCGCTCTCGCCATAGACCTGGAGCTTCAGGCCGTTGCGGGCGCCGGCCGAGATCTGCGAGGCGATCAGCACGCCCCGCGCACCGCCGCCGAACCGCAGCAGCACGTTGCAGTCGTCGTCCAGCCGCCGTCCCGGGACCACCGTGCCGACGTCGGCGCACAGACGCTCCACGCGCCGGCCAGAGACGAATTCGGCGAGGTTGAAGGCGTGCACTCCGATGTCGCCGATGCAGCCCGCCCCGGCCAGGGCGGGATCGGTCCGCCACTCGGCCTGCTTGGCGCCCTCGCGCTCGCGCGGCCGCGACAGCCAGCCCTGCGCGTACTCGACGACGACCTTGCGGACCGACCCGAGATCTCCCCGGCGGACGATCTCCCGCGCCTCGCGCACCATCGGATAGCCCGTGTAGGTGTAGGTCAGGCCGTAGAGGCGCCCCGAGGCGGCGACGGCGGCGGCCAGCTCCCGCGCCTCGGCCAGCGTCCGGGTCGCGGGCTTGTCGCTGATGACGTGCAGCCCGGCCTGCAGCGCGACCCGCGAGACGGCCAGGTGGAGGTGGTTCGGCGTGACCACCGCCACCGCCTGGGCGCCGTCCTCGCGGCCCGCCTCGGCGGCGATCATCTCGGACCAGTCGGCATAGCCGCGCACACCCCAAGCCTGCGCTGCGGCGGCGCTCTTGTCCGGATCGCGGCTGAAGGCGCCGGCCACCAGGCGGATGCGGCCGTCCAACTCGGCGGCCATGCGGTGCACCGGGCCGATGAAAGCGCCCGGCCCGCCGCCGACCATGGCCAGCCGCAGGACGCTCATGCCTGGAGCCCTCCCAGGAAGTCGTGGCTGATCCGGGCGGCCTCGAGCCGGGGCCGTTCGAACGGCGGCTCCTGCTCGACGAAGAAGCCGCGCACCCCGGCGGCGTGCGCGGCCGGCAGCAGGCGCTTCCAGTCGAGACGCCCCGAGCCCACTTCCGTGGGCTCCATGCGCAGGTCGAAGTTCGGCCGGGTCGAGGCCTTCACGTCCTTCACGTGCATGAGCGTGAAACGACCCTTGTGCTTCTGCAGATAGGCCGCGGGATCGACACCCGCCGCGGCCATCCAGCCGACGTCGGCCTGGAAGGTGACCAGCGCCGGATCCGTGCGCGCCAGCAGGATGTCGAGGCCGGTCGGGCCGCCCTGCCCTGCGCCTTCCTGCGGCGCGAACTCGAAGTTGTGGTTGTGGTAGCCGACCGTGATCCCGGAGGCCTTCAGCGCCGCGCCCTTCTCGTTCAGGAAGTCGGCGTTCATCTTCCAGTCGTCGCCGGTCAGGGCGCCCATCATCCGGCGGTAGACGTCGGCGCCGCTCGCGCCCTCCGCCGCCTTCCGCGCGTGGTCGGGGACGTAGGGACTGGGCATGACCGCCTGGGTGACGCCGAGGGTGGCGAGGTCGTCCGCCAGCTTGGCCAGGTCGCCGTCGAAGCCGCCGCGGGCCTGGATGTGGGCGCTTGGGCAGGCCAGGCCCGCCCGGTCCAGCGCCGCCTTCAGCTCGGCGGCCGTGCGGCCCATGAAGCCCGGGATCTCGACCGTGCGGTAGCCGATGGCGCGGACCGCCGCGAGGGTCGCGTCGAGGTCCTTCATGCCCTCCGGGCCGAAGGTGTAGAGCTGCACGCCGATCGGCAGGCCGGTGCGGGCGAAGAAGGCCGCGGCGGCCGCCTCCCCCGCCATGCTCAGGCCCGCCGCGGCCGCTCCGGCCGCCAGGAAGCCTCGCCGATGGAGTTGGGGCATGGACGGCATGGAGCGCCTCCTTCGCTTGTCGGTGGAGCGGTCACGGCGTGACGGGACCCGCGGGCCCCTTCTGCGGCGGGCGGAAGAAGAGCGCGAGCAGCAGCACGGCGACGAGGGCCATGCCGGTGGGGACCAGGAACAGCGTCTGGTAGTCCACCTGCGGCCCGGCGGCCGTCGCCGTCGTCAGGCGGCCCATGAGGTGCGGGAAGAGGAAGCTCGCGACCACGCTGCCGACGCCGAGGATCAGCAGGTTGAACAGCCCCTGGGCGCTGGAGCGCACGTCCTCCGGGAAGGCGGCGTCCACGAAGATGTAGACCGTCGCGAAGAAGAACGCGTAGCAGATCCCGTGCAGCAGCTGCACCGCGACGATCACGGGCACGCTGTCGGGGAAGAAGGCGAAGACGGCGAAGCGCGCGGCATGGCCCAGGACGCCGACGATCAGCGTCGCCTTCCAGCCGATCCGGATCAGCACGCCGCCCAGGATGAACATGGTGACGATCTCGGCCAGCTGGCCGAGGCTGAGGACCACCATGGAGAGGTTGCCGGCGATCCCCACGCGCTGGGTGAGGAAGGCGTCCGCCATCACGAAGTAGCCGTTGTGGATGACGCTATCGACGAAGGTCACCACGAAGAGCACGGCTACGAAGGGCACGCGCAGCAGTCGGAAGGCCTCGCGCCAGGCCAGCGGGTCCGCGGCCTCGCCGCCGCGCTTGGGCGGCGTGTGCGGCAGGGTGAGGCTGTAGGCGGCCAGTGCGAACGAGACGACGGCGGCGACGATGAAGATCGAGCGCACCTGCTGCGGCTCGGCCCCGGCGCCCAGCAGGAACACGAAAGGCCAGCTCACCAGCATCCAACCGACCGTGCCGCCCATGCGGATCGCGCCGAAGTCCCGCGCCGGCTCGGCGAGGTTGGCGAAGGCGACCGAGTTGGCGACCGACAGCGTCGGCACGTACAGCAGGCTGTAGACGAGGTAGCCGGCGAAGAAGGGCCAGAACTCCGCCTGGAAGGCGGTGAAGAGCAGCGCCAGGCCGCTCAGCAGATGGCTCGCCGCCATGAACCGCTCGGCGGCGAAGTTGCGGTCGGCGAACTGGTTGGAGAAGAAGATCCCGAGCAGGGCGGCCACGCCCCACGAGCTGCCGACCAGCGACTGCTGCCACGGCGCGAAGCCCAGCATGCCCATGTAGGGGAACAGCTTCGGCGCCCAGGCGCCCCAGACGGCGAGCTGGAGCACCATCATCAGAAACAGCCGAGCCTTGACGCCCATGCCTCGCCTCCCCCGGCGGCGAGAACTCTTGTGCGGCCCCGCTCGCGCGATGTAATCGATTACACGTTCAAGCCGGCGGTGCAAGCTATGGCCACGATCCAGGATGTCGCCCGCGACGCGGGCGTCTCGACCGCGACCGTATCGCGCGTGCTGAGCGCCCCGGAGCGCGTGGCCGAGGCGACGCGGGCGCGGGTGCTGGAGTCGGTGGAGCGGCTGGGCTACGCGCCCAACGTGGCGGCCAAGAGCCTGCGCACGCTGAAGACGGGGAAGATCCTCGTCACGGTCCCGGATATCTCGAACCCGTTCTTCTCGCAGGTGATCCGGGGGGTCGAGGAAGCCGCGACCGCGGCCGGCTACGCGGTGCTGCTGGGCGACACGCGCCAGGAGGCGGCGCGCGAAGACCAGTACGCGCTGCTGCTGCGCCGCAAGGAGGCCGACGGGCTGATCTTCCTCGGCCACCGGCTGCCGCCGGCCCTGGCCGAGCTGGTGGCCGCGCAGGGCGCGAAGGCCCCCATCGTGAACGGCTGCGAGTTCAGTCCCGAGCTCGGCGTGCCCAGCGCCCATATCGACAACGCCCGCGCCGCGGCCGAGGCGATGGAGCACCTCTACGGACTGGGCCACCGGCGTGTGGGCGTGATCACCGGTCCCCTCGCCAGCCCCCTGAGCCGCGATCGCCTGGCCGGCGTGCAGGCCGCCGCCGCGCGCCGGGGGGCCTGGGGCCTGAACATCGTCCAGGGCGACTTCTCGATCGAGTCTGGCCTTGCCCAGACGCTGGCGCTGCTCGACGCCGAGCCGCGGCCGACGGCGATCTTCTGCTTCAGCGACGAGATGGCCATGGGCGCGCTGACGGCCCTGCGCCGCCGCGGCCTCTCATGCCCGGCGGACGTCTCGGTCGTGGGCTTCGACGACATCCGCTACGCCCGCCACATGGACCCGCCGCTCACCACCGTCAGCCAGCCGAAGGAGGCGATCGGCCACGAAGTCGTGCGCCTGCTCCTCGACGTGCTCTCGGGACGGGTGGACACGGTGCGCCACGTCACCCTCGCCCACCGCCTGGTGATCCGGGCGAGCACCGGGCCAGCCTTCGGGCCTGCGGCGGGCTAATCCAGCGGCCGGATCTTGATGTTGCGGAAGAAGACCGGGTCGCCGTGGTTCTGGATGGCGATGTGGCCGGACTTCGCGGCGGCGAACTGCGGCCAGGCCCTGAATTTGGTGGCGGCGACCTTGGCCCTGAACGCGTCAGAGTCGAGGTCGTACTCGGCCACCTTCACCCCGTTCAGCCAGTGCTCGCCCTTGCCGCCCCTGAGCACCAGGCGGCTGTGGTTGAACTCGCCCACCGGGCGCGTCGCATCGGTCGTCGGCGCGTAGAGCCCGTAGAGCGCCCCGGCCTGCTCGACCACCGGCTCGCCCCGGGCGTTGTCGACGATCTGGTACTCGGGCCCGCTCTGGTAAGTCTGCGTCCCGGCCTCGGTGACCCGGAACATCACGCCCGAGTTGCCCTTGGGCCCCACCTTCCAGTCGAACGCGAGTTCGAAGTCGCCGAAGGTCTCCTTCGTCATGATGTCGCGGGAGGTCTTGGGATCGGGCCCCAGCATTCCGTCCGTCACGGTCCACCCCGCGTCGGGCTCGGGCGTCTTGAAGCCGCGCCAGCCCTCGAGCGAGCGGCCGTCGAACAGCAGCCGCCAGCCCGCCGCCTTCTCGGCCGCCGTGAGGGTGTTGTCGGCGGCGGACGCCGCCTGTCCGACCATCGCGATCGCCATCGCCAGACCAAGCACCGCAGCGCGCATCGCGTTCCCCCTCACAGGCCGAGCGCCTTCAGGCGCTGTTCCAGCACCGCCCGGACCTCGGCCGAAGGGCCCGGGTCCGAGGTGCGCACCTCGTTGCCGATGTAGCCGATGTCCCTGAAGCCGGCTTCGGTCGTGTAGTAGGCGCCGACCGTCAGCGCCCGGAAGCGCTTGAAGAACGCGCGCGTCGCCTCGTCAGGCGAGCGCGGCAGGGCCGCCAGCGCGGCGGACCGGCGGGCGCCGTCGCCCCGCACCAGGTCGGGGATCAGCGCCTTCAGCCCATCGCGGATCACCGACCGGTCGGCGGCCTGATCCGGATAGGGCGCGCTCACCCATTCGTCGATGAAGTCGGGGATTCCCAGCGCGCTCGCCGCCGGCGCGGTCGCCGTGGCCGGCAGGATGAAGTCGGCGAGGATCGCCGCCGCCTGCAGCTCGTCGTCCGAGAGCAGCCGCGGCCAGGGAGCCTTGACCGGAGGGTTCAGCTTGGGGTCGGTCCCGTAGCCCGCAGCCGCCGGCCCGGGCGCCACCGCCTGCCGATAGACGACGACCCCGGCCCCGCCGGCGGCGGCGGCCGCGCCGACCGCGCCGACCCAGATCAGGGCCGTGCGCCGGTCGATCTTGCGCTGGTACGGTTTGGGGGCCTGATCGCTCACAGCTCACCCCGCTTGGCCAGGTTCGCCAGGTGATCGCTCGACCGCCAGGCGAGCGCCAGGATCGACAGCGTCGGGTTCTTGTCCGGGCTGGAGACCAGCACCGCGCCGTCGGTGACGAACAGGTTCGGGACCGCCCAGGCCTGGCCGTACTCGTTGACCACCGAGTCCCGTTCCGAGGCGCCCATCCGCGCCGTCCCCACTTCGTGGATCATCTCGCCGCCCTTCGAGATGGCCTTGCGGCCGTCGCGCTCCACCTCTCCCACCGGCTTGCCGCCCAGCCGGTCGATGACTTCCAGGAAGGTCGTGACCATGTGGGCCGCCTGCCGCGTCTCGGCCTCCCCCCACCGCCAGTGGAAACGCAGGACCGGGATGCCCCACTTGTCCTTCGCCTGCGGGTCGAGCTCGCAGTAGCAGTCGTCGTTGGGGATCATCTCGCCGCGGCCGTTGAAGCTGATCACGCTGCCGTAGCGGCGGCGCAGGGCGGCGCGCAGGTCCTCGCCGACGCTGGCGTCGTCCTCTAGCAGGCGGGCCACGCTCATCGAGGGCATCTGCCGCCCGCCGCCGATCTCGATGTGGTAGCCGCGCGGAAAGCCGAGGGCCTCGTGCCGGTCGTAGCCCCACCAGGGCACGTAGGTGTGCGAGACGCTCATGCCGTCGTCGTTGGTCGGCGGCAGGTCCTCCAGCGCGGGGAACCGGCCGGTGACGTTCACGCCCACGCTGTCCATCAGGTAGCGGCCGACCATGCCGTGCGCGTTGCAGAGGCCGTCGGGAAACGCCGCGCTCTTGGAATTCAGCAGGATGCGCGCCGTCTCGCCCGAGCCGGCGGCCAGCACCACCGCGCGGGCGGTGACGGAATGGTGCGCGCCGGTGGCGCGGTCGACGAAGGTGACGCCCTTGGCCTTGCCCGTGCGGTCCAGGTCGACCTGGTAGACGAGCGCGTTGGTCCGGATGGTCAGGTTTCCGGTCGCGAGCGCCGGCGGGATCAGCACGGTCGTGGACTGGAAGTTCGCCCCGATGGCGCAGCCCCGGCCGCAGGGCGTGGCGAAGACGCAGGTGTTGCGCCCCTCCATGGCCTGGGTGACCACCGCCCCGTGCATGGGCACGACCGGAATGCCCATGGCCTCGAAGGCGCGAGCATAGAAGATCTCGAAGGCGCGCGGCGGCGGGCTTTCCATGAGGCAGCCCGGCGGCGAGTCCGGCGTGTTGACGAGACCGCGCGGCGGCGCCGCTCCCGTCACCCCAATCAGCTTCTCGGTCCGGTCGTACCAGGGAGCGAGGTCGTCGTAGGTGATCGGCCAGTCGTGGCCCAGGCCGTCCCGGCTCTTCGGCTTGAAGTCCAGCGGCCCGAAGCGCAGCGAGATTCGGCCCCAGTGGTTGGTCCGCCCGCCCAGCATCCGGGGCCGCCACCAGATGAAGGGCTCGGAGCCCTCGGCCACGGTGTAGGGCTCGTTCGGCACCTCCCAGCCGCCGTCCACGGTGGCGTCGTAGAAGCCGAAGGGCTTGTCAGGCGTCGAGACCCCGCGCAGGGGCGCCTCGGCGTTGGTGTTGTACATCGGGGTCTCGGCGACCGGGTCGTAGTCGCGGCCGGCCTCCAGCATCAGCACCTTCAGGCCCGAGCGCGTCAGGTGGTAGGCGCTCATCCCGCCGCCGGCGCCGGAGCCGACAACGATCACGTCGTAAGGCTCGGTCGCGGCCACGCTTGCACCCCCGAAGCAAGACAGTTGCAGGCCCGAGGTTGGCGCCGACACGCCCGCTCGCCAAGAGGCGTCACCGCGCAGGCGGCGTAGCTCTGGAAGCTGCGGGCCCGCCAACACCCGCAGGGCGACGCCGGGGCGGACCCGCTCCGGGGGAGAACGCCGAACGAGCGCCTTTGGGCGAGCCGGCTGTCCCTGCAGCGCCGGAACTGCGCGGACGGGGGCCGGCGGCCCTCGTCAGCCGCCGACGATCCAGCCGTCGCCGAGGGTCTCCAGGCGCACGTCCGCAAGCACGACGCGCTGGCCGCCGCCGAGGCCGACGATGGTGTCGGCGCCGTCCTGGCGAAGCGTGTAGCTGAGACCGGCGTCCAGGTGCAGGCGGTCGCCCTCCTGAACGTCGAAGTCCAGGATGCGGTCGACGCCGCCGCCGGCGAACACCAGGAAGCGGTCGGCGCCGGCGCCGCCGATCAGGACGTCGTCTCCCTGGTCGCCGGACAGCGTATCCGCACCGTCCCCGCCCTCCAGCCGGTCGGCGCCCTGGCCGCCGTGGACGACGTCGGCGCCGAGCCCGCCCAGCACCGTGTCGTCGCCCTGGTTGCCGTGGACGAAGTCGCTGCCCTCGCCGCCGTCGATCCAGTCGCCGGCGTCCGCGCCGGGGACCAAGCCGCCGCCGCCCCAGACCACGTCGTCGCCCGCCCCGCCCTGCAGCACGTCCGCGCCGAGGTCGCCGAAGAGGGTGTCGTAGCCGAGGTCGCCGAGGGCGATGTCGTCGCCCTGGCCGCCCCGGACCACGTCATGGCCCTGACCGCCGTGCAGGGTGTCGCGCCCCTCGCCGCCGTGGACGAAGTCGTCGCCGACGTTGCCGTGGACATGGTCCTCGCCGGCCCCGCCCCAGACCTGGTCGGCGCCTTCGCCGCCGGACACCGCATCGTCGCCGTCGTCGCCGAACAGGCGGTCGTCGCCGCCGGCCGAGGCGACCGTGTCGGCGCCGCCGCCGCCGTGCAGCACATCGTCGTCCGCGCCGAGGAAGAGGGACTGGTCGGCGCCGTCGCCCCAGACGCTCTGGGACCCTGCGCCGCCGATCACCCGGGCCGCCCCGACCACCGCGGCGAAGCCGACGTTGTCGAGCTGGAGAGTCACGCCCGAGGGCAGGCTGCGCGTGTCGATCACCAGGGCCGTGTTCGGCGTGCCGGGCGCGATCGGAGCGCCGCTGATCACCAGGGGCGCGGTCGGCGGCGCCACGCCGGTCGGCGCGGTCGGCGTCAGGGTCTGGACGATGAGCGGCGCGTCGGGCGAGAGGCCCTGCAGGAAGCCCGAACCGCCCCCGGTGAGCTGGATCTGGTCCGTCGAGCCGGGGGCCGTATGGGTCTGGATGGCGCGGATGAGATCGGCGAGCGAATTGCCTGCCGGCTGTGGGGCGCCGGGGCCGGTCGCCTGCAGCCCGAGGCCGACGGGGACTTGGGCAAGCAGCGGCGGCGGCCCGGATCCGCCCGTCACCAGGGGGATGTCGGCCACCGTCGTATCGCCCACCTGCTCGGGCCGGGTCGAGGTCACGACCGGGATGGTGATGACCTGGGACGTGGAGCCGTCCGGGTTGGTCACGGTTCCGGTCTGCACCGGCACGCCGTCGATGGTCTCGTTCGAGGTCGGGGGCGGCGGAGGCGGCGGCGGCGGCTCCGGCTCCGGCGGCGGGGAAGGCGCCGTGACGTCCAGCTCGATAGCCCGGGTCACGGGCTCGGCCGCCAGGCCGTCGCTGACGTGGAGGTCCACCCTCGCCGGACCGGGTGCGGCCGCCGTGAAGGTCGCGGCCGCCAGCTGGACGTTGATCTCCGCCGCGGACCCCGCGAGCTGGACCCCTTCCCGCTCGGGATCGGTGTCGGTCACGCCGTCCAGCAGGCCGTTGACCGCCACTAGGGTGACCGTGAGCGGGTCGCCGTCCGGGTCGGACACGGCGACACCGGTCAGCGCCACCGGGGCGCCGACAAGGACCTTCAGCGGCTCGGCCGGCGCGCCGGAGATGGACGGGGCTCCGTTGGCCTTGGCCCACAGATTGATCCAGGTGATGGTCTCGTCGCGGCCATCCGTGACCTCGACCCGGATCAGCCCGTGCCCCTTGTGCCCCGCGGTGTAGGTGAGGCCGGCGAGCTGGGCGTTGATCTCGCCCGCGTCGCCGACGAGCTGCAGGCCCTCCGCGGCCTCGTCCGCGTCGGCCGCGCCCGCGATCTCGCCGTGCTCGGCGACGAGGGTCACCGTCAACGGATCGTCGTCCGCGTCAGCGACCGTGAAGTCCGGCAGCGGCGAGGCCACCCCCCAGCGGACCGTCACGTCGTCCAATGTCAGGCCGTGCAGGGTCGGCGAGGCGTTGGGGGGCGCGCTGAGCCACAAGGTTCCCCAGGTCGGGAACAGCTGGCGGCCGTCTTCCAGGCTCATCTGAAGGAAGTCCAGCCCGCCCTGGTCCACCTTGACCGTGGCCGCGGCGAGTTGGGCGTTGATCTCCTCCGCCGTGCCGACGAGCTGGATCCCGTCGGCCTCCCCGTCCGCATCGGCGAGCCCGATCAGCTCGATCGCCCCGGGAATGATCGTCAGCACCAGGGAGTCCCCGTCCGCGTCCGAGACGGTGAAATCAGGCAGGTCCACCGCCCGCCCCGCCGCCACGGGCGCTGGGCTGTCGGCGTCGTTCAGCCCCGCGAAGGCCGGCGCGGCGTTGCCGCCCGTGGCGGTCATCATGATGACGCCCGAGGCCGACAGGGCGCCGTCGCTCACGGCGATGTCGATCCAGGCCAGGTCGTCGCCGCGGTCGGCGGTGAAGGTCATGCCGGACAGCAGGGCGGTGAGTTCGGCTGCAGACCCGCTCAGCTGGATTCCGGCGACATCCGGGTCCGCGTCCGTCAGTCCGCCGATCACGCCGTTGTAGCTGGTCAAGGTCGCCAGCAGCGGATCGTCGTCGAGGTCCTCGACCACCGGGTCGAGCACCTCGATCTCGACGCCGGCCGGCGCCTCCGGCTGAGGGACGATCGGCACGAGGATGCTGGGGGCGCGGTTGCCGGCGGGCGGGTCGCCGCCCTCCCCGTCCCCGGAGCCCTCGCCGCCCGCGGAGACGTTGTACATCAGCGATCCGGCGGCGACGTCGATCCCGTCGGTGACCGAGATGTTGATCCAGGCGAACCCTTCCGCATCCGGCGTGAAGGTGAGCCCGGCGAGCTTGCTGTTGAGGTCCGCCGCCGTCCCCCTCAGCTGGACGCCCGCCATTGTCGGATCCTCGTCCGTCACCCCGCCGATGAGGCCGAAGCCGGGCGAAAGCGTCACCTCCAGGAGGTCGCCGTCGGCGTCGCCCACGGTCAGGTCCGGGGCCTCCACCGTCGCGCCCGCCGCGGCCGTCGGCCAGGGCCAGGGCACGCCCTCGAGCGTGGGCGGGGTGTTGGCGGCGAGCAGGCCGGCATAGGCCTCGAGGGCGGGCGTCACGAACGCCACCGCCGGGCTGCCGGCGTCGCCGTCAGAGGCGACGTCGAGGTTCCAGTCCCCGCCAAGCCCGGCGCCTCCGGTCGGCGTGGCCGACGCCGCGACCCGGGCGCCCATCGCCTGGGCCAGCGCCGCGACGAACGCCCGCCCCTCGGTCCCGGCCCCCGCCCGGCAGCCGTAGACCAGCACCTGGCCGGCGGGCCCCAGGGCCTGCCCGAAGGCGGCCAGGTCGCGGGACCGCGCCCCGAGCCCGGCCCGGTCCAGGCGCAGCGACCCCAGCGTCAGCGCTCCGGGTTCGCCATGGGAGACCAGGTGGATGGCCTCCAGGCCGCGGCGCGTGCGCAAGGCCTCGGCGATGCGGGACAGACCGTCGTCCGACTCAGGCAGGACCTGGACCTCCACGCCTTCGCGCAGGCCGGCGAGCAGCACCTCGATGTGCGGCACGTCGGACAGGATGAACAACAGTTCGGCGTCGTGGGCAGGCGCGCGAGCCGGCGCGGCGTGATGCGGCATGGTTCCCCCCGGAACGGACGATCAGGGCCCTCGCCGCTATCACGAGGCCGCGGCCGCGGGTCCGGGCGCGCGCCCCGAATTGGGGGATTTGGGCGCCGCGGCGCCCCAGAATGGGGGGCGCGCCCGCCTCGCTAGCGGGTCGGCTCCAGGGCGGCGCTTCGCTCCGCCTCCCATTCGGCGAGCAGGCCCTGGGCGTCCAACGCGGCGAAGAACCGGCGCAGATTGGCAAGGTGCGCCGAGGTGAACGCCCCCCACTCGGGCCGATCGAGGACGTCCGGGGGCAGGACCAGGCCCCTGGTCGTCCGCAGGCAGCGCCCCTCCGCCGTCAGCCGCAGGATGTACCGGCGGACCGTCTCCTCGGGCAGCCCCTGGCGACGCGCGAGCGCGGCGACGGACACGGGCCGGGGGCTCGTCCCCGGGCCCCCTTCGGTGTTCGCCCGCAGGATCGACAGGAGGAGCATCACGGTCACCAGATCGCCGAGGTTGCGGGTGACGCTGTCCAACGATCGCAGCAGGTGATCGCCCCAGATGCGCATGACCCTGCGGTGGGGGAAGGCGCCGGGCGACGGCGCCTCCGCCGGGTGGCGCGGCGGACCGAGCGCGCCGAGCGCACGCAGTTCGCCATAGAGCCGGCCCAGGCGGGCGCAGGTCTCGAGCGCGGGGCCTGTGTAGTGTTCGGACGCCAGCACCCGCTGGGGCACCACCACGCCGCGCGGGCTCAGGACGCAGACGCCTTCGGCGGCCATCCGGTGGACGCGGCGTCGCACGGTCTCGGCCGGCAGCCCGAGCGAGTCCGCCAGCGATCGGATGCTGACCGGCCGGCGGAGCTCGTCGGGCGGCGGCGCATCCAGCCCGTCGAAGGCCGTCTGGCGATCGGGGTCGCGCAGCAGCGGGGCGACGTTGGCCTGGGTGATCGCGATCATGATGGCCGCGTCGAGGGTCGACCGCTCGCCCGGCGCCGCGCCGGCCCGCTCCGGGCGACGCAGGAAGCCGATCTCATTGAGGTCCGCCACGAAGGCGGCCGTCAGGCGTGCGGCCTCCTTGTCCACCCAAGACGACGTCGTACTCAACTGACGCTCCTCGTTCCCGCCGAGGGGCCCCATGGCGCGAGAGCCCCGGCGGTGCGCGCCCGCCAAGGTTAGGATCGTTCGGCGCCCCTCTTCAACCGCCCCACCCCTTGCAGGCCGCCCCCGTAACCAGGGGCCGGCCGCCGGCCAGTGGGGAGCGGTCGCCGCCGCTCGTTGATCCGCGTCAAGGGCGATCCGCCGCCAGCGCCCTATGACGGCGTCGGCGAGGACGCCGCCGCTGGCGGACGCCCACTCTGCCGGAATGTCCGAATCAAGGGATGGTGGGCGACATACCGCCCGCGCGGCGGACGCGGCCTTGCGCTGCATTGAGGGCTTGGGGATTGCCGATGGCGGCCGCCGATCCGCGCACAGCCTTGAGCCTCTCGGCCGGTCACCTGCTCGACAAGGTGAGACCGGCCGCATGCTCCTCGACCTCGTGGACGCCCTGATCGTGGTGACGATCACCCAGGCGAACGTCGAGCCGGTGTTGCGCGATCCTGCGCTCGAGGCCGCCTAGGCGACCTACGAGGCGCCCCCGCCGGACGACATCCGGCGGCGATCAGCATCAACGGGGTCGCCCGGTCGCTGAGGCTGCCCTTCGAGACCGTGCGCCGCCGGGTGGTCCGGCTCACGCGGTTCGGCCTCTGCCGGCAGGGGCCGGACGGCCTCGTGGTGCCCACGGCCCGCGTCAACGGTCCGGGCCATCGCCGGGCCCTGGACGCCGCCTACGAGCGGCTAGGGCGGCTGCACGCCGCCCTCTCAGACCTCGGGCTCCTCGATGCGGCCTCGCCGTCGGCGGGCGGGCGAGCGTCCGCTGGCGCTCGATGCGGGTTTGTGCAGACGAGCGTACGCCTTTAAAGGCGCGTCATGGACGACGCTGACGCGACCCCCTTCGACCGCCTGCGCGCCGTGCTCGCCGACCGAAGCGCCGTAGTGGGCGTGATCGGGCTGGGCTATGTCGGCCTGCCGCTGGCCGTGGCGGCCGCCCGGCGGGGGCTGTCCACCATCGGCTTCGACATCGATCCGGCGAAAGAGGCCCGCATCAAGGCGGGCCGCTCGTACATCGACGCGGTCGCGAGCGATGAGCTCGCCGCGCTGGTGAAGGCCGGACAGCTCACCGCCACCACCGCCTACGACCGCCTGGCGGAGTGCGACGTCATCGTCATCTGCGTGCCCACCCCGCTCAGCCGGCACCGAGATCCGGACCTGTCCTACATCGAGACCACCGGCCGCGAGATCGCCCGGCGCCTGCGCCCGGGTCAGCTGGTCGTGCTGGAGTCCACCACCTACCCCGGCACGACGCGCGAGGTTCTGAAGCCGATCCTGGAAAGCTCGGGCCTCGTCTGCGGCCGCGACGTCTTCGTGGGCTTCTCGCCCGAGCGGGAGGATCCCGGCAACGCAGCCTTCGACACCGCGTCCATCCCCAAGGTCGTCGCCGGCGACGGGCCGCAGGCCTCGGAGCTGGTGCAGGCGTTCTACGGCGCCGTCGTGCAGCAGGTGGTGCCCGTCTCCTCGCCCGACGTGGCCGAGGCGGTGAAGATCACGGAGAACGTCTTCCGGGCCGTGAACATCGCGCTCGTCAACGAGCTGAAGCTGATCTACGGCGCGATGGGCATCGACGTTTGGGAGGTCATCGAGGCGGCCAAGACCAAGCCGTTCGGCTACATGCCCTTCTATCCGGGCCCGGGGCTGGGCGGCCACTGCATCCCCATCGACCCCTTCTATCTCACCTGGCGCTCCCGCGAGTTCGAGGTGCCTACGCGCTTCATCGAGCTGGCGGGCGAGATCAACACCGCCATGCCGAACCATGTCGTCGACGTGCTGGCCCGCGCGCTGGACGAGCGGCTCCGGCTGGCGGTCAGCGCCTCGCGGGTGCTCGTCGTCGGCCTGGCGTACAAGAAGAACGTCGAGGACGTGCGCGAGAGCCCGTCCTTCAAGCTGATGTCGCTGCTCGAGGCGCGCGGCGCCAAGGTCGCGTTCCACGACCCGCACGTTCCCGAGGCGCCCGTCACCCGCGAGCACCCCGAGTTCGCGGGCCGCAGGTCCGTGGCGCTGTCGGCGGAGACGCTCAAGGACTTCGACGCCGTCCTGATCGCCACCGACCACGACGCCGTCGACTACCGCCTCCTCGCCGAGGCCCCGCTGGTCGTGGACACCCGCAACGCCATGGCCCGCCACGGCGTCCAGGGCGAACACATCATCAAGGCGTAGAGCGAAGCCGCTAGAAGAACCGTTCGCCGATGCGGATGGTGTCGCCGGGCGCGACCTGGGTGGTGCTGGTCAGGGGGAAGGATTCCTCCTCGTCCCCGTCGGCGCGCTTGATGAACACCTTGTTCTTGTTGGCCCGATAGGTGAAGCCCTCGGCGGTGGCGACGGCGTTCAGCACCGTCAGCCCGTTGGTGTAGGGGTACTCGCCCGGCCGGTTCACCTCGCCCAAAATATAAAAAGGCCGATAGTTCAGCACCTCGACGCTGACCCGCGGCTCCTTCAAGTAGCCGTCCTTGAGCGCGGCCTCGACCCGATCCTGGAACTCGCGGGCGGTGAGTCCGGCGGCCTCCACTTCGCCGATCAGCGGCAGCGACACCTTGCCCGATCCGCCGACTTGGAACTCACCGGTCAGGGAGGCCTCGCCGTAGGTCAGGACGCGGATCTTGTCGCCCGATCCCAGGCGGTACTCCGGCACTTCGCGGGTGGATTCGGACTTCTGGGCGAACGCCTGGGCCGGAAGCAACGCCCCGACGGCGATGAGGGCTGCGGCCACGAGCAGCCCGACGATGGTCTTCATGAAGCAACGCTCCCGCACGCGCGGTCCCCTCGAACCCGGGCTTTGTACTTCACGGGGGCTCCGCACGAAATACCCGGCGCGCGCGCCCTGCCGCAACCCATGGACGCACCAAGCAGGCGGGATGCGCCGCAAAGCATGCCTAACAAGGCACTAAGTTCATATCACCGATATTCATAACTCATTTAAGGTAAACAACCGTGGAACCATAGTTGTTCTATTTGAATAAATCATACCTCTACAGCCGCCGTTAAAGCGCAGCGAGGCAAAAGACACGCAACAACCCAAGAAATGGGGTGTGGTGGTGTCTTATATCAGAACAGTTGCGCAGTACGCGCTCATGCTTGGTCTTGGCCTCTCCGCCGCCGCCTGCGCGACGATGCCGGAGCCTTCGGCCCCGATGGCGCTGGGGAGCGCAGCGAGCGCCCCGCGCGGCTTCGTCGAATTCTGCGAACGCCAGCCGGCCGACTGCGGCGCGACGACGGAGGAGCTGGCGACGCTGCGGGACTCGAGCGTCCAGCAGGCCACGATGGCCGGCCCCATACCGGTCCGCTTCGACTGGAGCGGCGTCTTCGGCGCCACCGGCGCGGTCAGCCCGGCCGCAGCCCCGCGGCCGCCGGTCGCCGGCGGGGAGCTGGCGGCGGTCTCGTTCGACTGGTCGGCGACCTTCGCCAAGCAGCCGACCGCGGCGGCGCCCGTCGTGGAGGCGGCGACCGAAGCCTCCCCGGAACCGGCGGCCGCCGCGCCCGCCGAGGCGCTCGCCCTGACGCCGCAGCTTTGGGCGCAGGTCGTCCGCGCCAACGACCAGGTGAACCGCGCGATCGCCCAGAAGACCGACGCCGAAGCCTATGGCGCGCCGGAGTTCTGGAGCCTGCCGATCGCCGCCGGCGCCCGCTACGGCGACTGCGAGGACTATGTGCTCGAGAAGCGCCGCGCCCTGCTGGCCGCCGGCGTTCCCCAGCGGGCTCTGTCGATCGCCGTCGTGAACACGCCCGAGGGCGACGCCCACGCCGTCCTGCTGGTCGAGACGGCCGCCGGCGCCTACGTGCTCGACAACCTGACCCCTTGGGTCCTGCCGTGGACCAAGACCGCCTATCGGTGGCGTGAGCGCCAGGTGGCGGGCTCTGCGGCGCGATGGGCTATGGCCGCCCCCGGCGCCCAGCCGGCCGACGCCGCTCTCTTGCTCGCCAGCCTCCGGTAGGGTCTCCTCCGCCGACGAGCGGGGGCGACGTGCAGATTCGGCCGGAGACAGGGCGTCCGGCGGCGTGGTGGACGCCGCGATGGTGGATGCAGGATGCGCGCTGGCTTGCGCTGGCGGCGCCCGGGCTGATCTTCGCCGGCCACGCCTTCTACGGCGCCATGCTGCCGAAGACCGCGCTGACCCTGGCCTTGCTGGCCGCGCTGACGCTCGCGGGCGCCGCGCTTGCGCCCGGCCTGCGGCGCGACCTGGACCGGCTCCGCCCCCCGCTCCTGCCCGCGGCGGCGTTCGCCCTGGTCCTGCTGATGGCTCTGTGGTCGCTGACGCCCTTCGCGCCCGGGGGGCCCCACCCCGTCTGGGACTACGTCGATGCGGGGACGGCCGCGACGACGGTAGACAAATCCCAGACCCTGCTCGAGTTCACCAAGCTGCTCGGTCTTGCCGCCGTGTTCGGCCTGGGCCTCGCCCTCGGCGGCTCGGACAGCCGCGCCCGGGCCGGCGCGAACACGATCGTGGCGTTCGGCGCCGCCCTGGCCGCCTGGTCGTTCTTGGACTGGGCGGGCGGCGACCTCGATCGGGGCGTTGGACGTCACCGGCTGGAAGGCCCGTTCGAAGCGGCCAACACCTCGGCGACCCTCTTCGGCGTCCTGCTGGTCCTGACCCTCGGCCTCGCCGCCTCGGCGGTCCGCGGCGCGCCCCCGGGCCGGCGGCTGACGGCCATGGCGCCGTTCCTGGCCGCCGCCCTCCTCTTCCTCTTCTCGCTGATCGCGACAGCGTCCCGCGCCGGCCTCGCCTCGACCGCCGCGGGCCTGGCCGTCTTTGTCGGCCTGCAGCTGTTCGGCAGGCGCCAGGCGTGGCCGCGCGCGGCGCTGCTCGCCCTGGCGGGCCTCGCCCTCCTGGCGGGCGCCATCTTCGTCGGCGGCGACGTCCTCGTCGACCGCTTCCTGGAAGACGATCTCGCGGAGGACGGCCGGGCGATGCTGTTCCAGGCGCACTGGGACGCGTTCAAGGCCGCCCCCTGGCTCGGTTACGGCCTGGGCTCGTTCGACCTCGTCAACCGCCTGATCCTCAACGCCGGTAACATCGAGGAGATCTGGGCCACCCGCGCGGCGCACAACGTCTATGTCACCTGGCTCGAGCAGGGCGGCGTGCTGGGCGCCGCGCCGATGTTCGCCTGCGTGGGCGCGCTCATCTGGACGAGCTTGCAGGGAACCCTGCGGCGCAGCCGCCTGACAAGCCCGCTCTATGGCCTGCTGGCGGCCAACGTGGTGTTCCTCGTCCACGGGGCGTTCGACTTCGCGCTGGAGACCTATTCCATGGCCGCGCTGTGGAGCCTGCTGCTCGGCCTGCAGTTCGCCGCCTCGCAGGGGCGGCCGCGCCGATGAGGCCGCCGCCCCTCCCCTCGCTGCTCCTGGCGGTCGCCGGCGCGACGGCCGGCGCCAGCCTGCTGGGTCTTGTCTCGCTCAACACGGGAGCTGCGGTGGTCGCGGGCCCGCTGGCCCTCGGCCTCACCGGCGGGGTCGACGAGGCCGCCTATCAGGCCCTCTCGCCGCCGGCGCGGCTGGACGTCGCCGAACGCAAGGCGCGCCAGGCGCTCGCCCTTTCGCCCTACCAGAACAACGCCCGCCTCCGGCTGGCCTACATCGAGACCGTCCGCCACGGCCACGTCACGCCCGCTGCGTCGGCCCTGATCGACCAGTCTTACGATCTGCTGCCCGTCGACGCCGATGTGGCGGCCTGGCGGATCCGCTTCGCCCTCGAGCACTGGTCCGAAGTCTCGGTCAGAACGCGGCAGGCGGCGCACGCCGAGGTCGAAGCCTTCTCGCGGGTGGGTGGCAGCGAGACCGACGCCAACGACGCCGAGGCGATCTGCGAGGCGGTGACGCGGCCGACGATGCGGTTCGTGGCGATCAAGTCCGAGCAGCAGCAGGCGGCCCTGGCGCTGCACCGGACCCGAGATCTGCTGGTCAAGCAGCGCACCCAGCTGGTCAACATGATCCGCGGCCTCCTGGCTGAGTTTGGGATCGAGATGGCGCGCGGCCTGCATCATGCCCTCGACCTAGCCGCACGGGTTGCTCAAGGCGCTGCGCCGGACGTGCCCGAGCTGGCGGCGCGAGTCATCACCGGCCTGGCGGGCCAGATCGGCGATCTGCAGGTCCGTCTCACGGCGCTGGAGAAGGAGCTGCTGACCTGGCATCGGACAAACGAGCTGTCTCAGCGCCTCAGCACCATCCCTGGCGTCGGCCTGATCTCGGCCACGGCGCTTGCCGCCTCAGTCACCGACGCCAGCCGCTTCCGCTCCGGGCGGCAGTTTGCGGCCTCGCTTGGCCTAACACCGCTGCAGAACTCCAGCGGCGGCAAGGAGCGGATGGGGAGGATCTCACGGATGGGCGATCGATATCTGAGACGCCTGCTGGTCGTCGGCATGACCTCGCTCGTGCGCCGTGCACGAACAAGACCGGACTCGGTCGACCCGCGCATCGCTGCGATGCTGGCGCGCAAACCCGCTCGCGTGGTGACGGTGGCCGCGGCCAATCGCACCGCCCGTGTCGCCTGGTCGATCATGGCCCGCGGCGGCGTCTACCGCGCGCCTCAGGGCGTGACCGCCTGACAGATTAGCTGATCGTCGACGACCAGCTTCCGGAGGTTGCGAGCGCGATGTGAAGTGATGGCGAACCGGTCAGACCGGGAGCTGGGACACCCCGCGTAGTGTCCAAGGCGTCGAAGCCTGCAAAGCAGAGTGGGACCCAGCTTGCGGACACCATCAGGGCCAGCAGTCCTTGAAACGACTGCATCAACAGGCCGGACACAAGACTGCACCCGACCCAGCCGCCAAAACATCAAATCGAGCCTTGCAACGCGGGAGCCATCCACACAGGACATGACGGCCAAGCCTATGAACGAGAAGTGCGGATGAGCCAGCAGACGGAATGGTACTATTGGTTCCGGCAAACGACGCCAAAGCCGCCAGGCGGCTGGGTTTTGTGTGGTCCGTTCAAAACGTAGGACGAGGCAAAACACGACCGCGAAGCCTCGAAGGCCTGGGATGCGGAGCTCAGCACGCCCTTCTCCGCTCCAAGTCGGCAGGATGCCGAGAAGGCCATGCCCGCCTGAGCTCAGGCATTCTACCTACTCGTTGGCCACCACTGCGCGCCGTCACAGACGGCGTGCCCGCGCCAGGAGGACTGTCACACGCTCATGAGATCTGGGTGAGAGTGCGGCAGGTGGCGGCGAGAGAGGGAACCCCCTCGCGGCAGTCGAACCCATTGTAAAGACACGCCATCTCTGCCGTCGGGCGTGACGGTTGCGATAGCACTTGGTAAGAGTTCCTCTTCGAGGAGAGATGACCACAGCAGCAGAGCGCGCAACCCTTGCGACTCTGTCTCTGCTCCGCTTATCGTTGGTTGCGGGCTCTTGTGCAAAAAGGGTGGGCGGTGACCTGCCCCCTTCCTGATCCCTCGGTTTGAGTGAGAGTCCGTCACCCTGAGGAGACGGACGTGAAGAAGAGCAGGTTCAACGAGGCGCAGATCATCGGCGTGCTGCGGGAGCAGGAGGCCGGGAGCCCGACGGCGGAGGTTTGCCGGCGGCATGGGATCAGCGAGCAGACCTTCTACCGGTGGAAGGCGAAGTACAGCGGCATGAACGTGTCGGATGCCCAGAAGCTGAAGACGCTGGAGGACGAGAATCGGCGACTGAAGAAGCTCTTGGCGGAGTCCATGCTCGACGTGTCGGCGCTGAAGGACCTGCTGGGAAAAAACTGATCGGGCCTGCAGCGCGCCGGGAGGCCGTGCTTCGCCTGATGGCGGAGCGCGGCTTCTCGCAGAGGCGCGCCTGCGGGCTGGTCCAGGTCGATCCGAAGACAGTGCGCCGCGTGGCCCAGCCAGGCGATGCGGAGGTACGCGCCCGGCTGCGGGGCCTGGCGGCGGAGCGACGCCGCTTCGGCTACCGGCGGCTCGGCATCCTGCTCGAGCGTGAAGGCGTCAGCATGAACAAGAAGAAGCTCTTCCGGCTGTACCGCGAGGAGGGCTTGGCGGTGCGAAGGCGGCGCGGCCGCAAGCGCGCCACCGGCACGCGGGCGCCCATGGCGCTGCCGGACGGGCCGAACCAGCGCTGGAGCCTGGACTTCGTGGCCGACACGCTGAGCTGGGGCCGGCGCTTCCGGATCCTGTGCATCGTCGACGACTTCACCCGCGAGGCGCTGGCGCTGGTGGTCGACACCTCGATCGGCGGCCATCGCATGGCCCGCGAGCTGGACGCCCTGATCGCCCGGCGCGGCCGGCCGGCGACCATCGTTAGCGACAACGGGACCGAGATGACCAGCCGGGCCATGCTGGAATGGACCAACCGCACCGGCGTCGACTGGCATTACATCGCGCCCGGCAAGCCGCAGCAGAACGGCTTCGTCGAGAGCTTCAACGGCAAGCTGCGCGACGAGTGCCTGAACGAGGAGGTCTTCGCCAACCTCGCCGAGGCCCGGGCTGTCATCGAGCGCTGGCGGCTCGACTACAACCACGTCAGGCCGCACTCGGCGCACGGCGGACTGACCCCGGAAGCCGTGCGTCTGAACCCCGCGGCCGGCCGGCTGCGCAACTTGATCAGCTCCACCGCCCGGCCGCTACCGCCGGCGCTGGAGATCAGCTACCAACCCCCTGGGCTCTCATAATGATCGAGGGACCGGCGGGGGGCAGGTCACGCAGGCTCGCAAGTTCTGAGTTCTGCGCCGGCCTGATCAGGGGCGGTGATCGCCCGTAAGCGCATGGCGCCGGGTCGCGCGAAGTAGGCAGCAAGAGATGATCTTGTGAGCCAGCCAGCGCTGCACCCGAAAGCGGCAGGGCTCGTGCCCGCGACCTCGGCAGGCACCCGGAACGAGCGGACCAGGTGCGGCCGCCTTGGCCAACAACTGTAGGCCGACCCATTTGCTTAGTCGCCGCCAACTAGGTGTGATCGGCCGCTAGCCCGCTCAGTTGACGGGACCCCTGCCGCTATCACAGGCGGCGAGCGATGGGCTTCAGCTCTTGGGAGTTGGGGTAACGAGGTCAACAGGCGTGCTGTCGAGGGCTTGCGAGAGCACGAACAGCGAGACCACCGTTGGATTTCGCCGCCCAAGCTCCAGCTCACTGATGTAGCCTTGGGTGAACCCTGTCCGCTCGGACAGCTGCTCCTGCGTAAGGCCGCGTGCAAGGCGCAAGCGCCTTACATTGCTCCCGACCAGTCGCCGCATATCCATGCGGCCAAGCTGGACGGAGCTGATGGGTCGGGTTTATCTACTATAGTAGATATTCGGCAGGTGCCCGCCGTGTCCCTGGGAAAAGCGCTCGACCGCAGCCACTCTGATGCCGCTGAAATCGTGACGGCCACAGACGCAGGTCTGCTCTTCAGACAACACCGGTCTTGGCTACAGAGCTTCCTAGCCCGTCGCTTCGGTGCCGAACTCGCGGAAGACTTAGTCCAAGAGGCCTTCTCCAGATGCGCCCGCGTAAGCGGCGCCATCTCGAACCCGCGGGCGCTGCTCGCAACCCTCGCGAGGCGCGCGGCGGCCGATCAGTTTCGGAGGGAGCGGGCGCCTGAGACCGTCGGGGTCGCGGAGCCCGAGGGCGGCTATCTGCCGGACCAGCTCGAGCGGGTGCTGGTGCAGCAACTTGTGCGCGAGCTACCGCCCAAGGTTCGGGAGGTGTATCTGTTGGTTCGGGTGGTAGGTCTGACCTACGCCGAGGCGGCGGAGCGGTGCGGGATCTCGGTCAAGCGCGTGGAGGCGCGGATGACCGAGGCCCACAAGCGCTTCGCCGCCCTGATGCGGGATTAGCGGCGGCGCTTTGGCATGACCGATCAGGCGGAGCTCTCGCGGGCGGAGGCGGAGGCGGCCGAATGGTTCGAGCGGCTGCGCCGGCCGGCCGTGACGACCCGCGCCCTTAGGGATTTCCACGCCTGGAAGCGGTCCGAAGTGAACGCGGCGGCCTTCCGGCGGGTGGAGGCCGGCTGGCGGGCGACCGGGGCCCTGGTCGGCGATCCGGAGGTGCAGGCGGCGGCGCGGGAGGTCCTGGCGCGGCGGCCGCTGCGGCGCCGGCGCGACTGGCGGCAGATCCTGGCGCCGGTGGCGGCGGGCGGGGCCCTGGGCCTAGTGCTGCTCGGGGCCTGGGTCGACCGGGCCCTGATCCCCGCCTACCGCACGGGCGTCGGCGAGCAGCGGTTGGTGGTGCTCGAGGACGGCTCGCGGGTGCGGCTGAACACCGACAGCGCCGTGCGGGTGGCCTACTGGGGCGATGCGCGGCGGGTCTTCCTGCGGCGGGGCCAGGCGTTCTTCGAGGTGGCGCACGATCCGGCCCGCCCCTTTCGGGTGGACGCCGGCGAGGCGGAGGTGCGCGCGCTCGGCACCCGGTTCGACGTGCGGCGGGAGGCGGACGGCGTGGCCGTCACCCTGCTGGAAGGGCGGGTGCGGGTGGAGGACGACCGCGGCGAGGCGGCCGACCTCGAGCCGCGACAGCAGCTGCGGGTGACCGACGCGGGCCTGGGCCGCGTGCGGCCGGCCGCGCCCGAGGCGGCGAGCTGGACCACCGGTCGGCTGGTGTTCCACGACGCCCCGCTGGCGGCGGCGATCGCCGAGGCCAACCGCTATTCGGCGCGCAAGGTGGAGCTCGTGGGCGCGCCGCGGCTGGCGGCGGAGCCGGTGAGCGGGGTGTTCGACGCCGGCGACGTGGAGGCCTTCGCCGCGGCGGTGGCCGAGGCGTACGGCCTGCGCCGCACGGCGGGGCCGGCCGGGGCGATCCGCCTGGCGCCGGCGGCGGGCGCCGCGGGCTGACAGATATTTCCGAGGGTGTTTGGCGTCTTCTTCCGACTCCACCCCATGACGACGGAATTGGCCGTGTTCGGCCGGGCTGCTGTGGCCCGGCGGGCCCTCACCGTCGCAGTGGGGGAAACATGATCCAGGCGAAAATGGCCGGGCGCGGCCGGCGCCGGGCGCTGCTGGGCGCGGCGATGGCGGCGCTGCTGGCGGGCGCCGCCCAGGCGCAGACGCTGCATGCGGTGGACATTCCGGCGGGGCCGCTGGACGCCGCCCTGCTGGCGCTCGGCCAGCAGACCGGCGAGCAGCTGTTCTTCCGGCGCGACGTGGTCGCCGGGCGGCAGGCGCCGGCGCTGCGCGGCCGCTACACCCCGGAGGCGGCGCTGGCGCAGCTGCTGGGCGACGGCGAGCTGGCGGCCCGGCGAACCGGCCCCGGCGTGCTGGTGGTGCAGCGGCGCGGCGAGGCGCCGGCGGAGCCCGGCGCGGAGGCGTCCCGCCCTTTCGGCCACGGTGAGGGGGACGCCGACGCCTTGGGGTGGGATTCGAGATCGGCCGGGATGCTGGCTACCGCGCCGCCCGCGCCGACGGCTCCCACCACCGTCGAGGAATTGCAGGTCACCGGCAGTCACATCCGCGGGGGACGGAGCCCCTCGCCCTTGATCGTGGCCACGCGCGCCGACCTGGAGCGGACCGGCCAGACGACCATCGCCCAGGCGCTGCGCAGCCTGCCGCAGAACTTCGGCGGCGGGGCGGCGGAGGGAACGGCGCTGACCGGTGCGGACCGCTCCGGCAAGAACGGCGCCTTCAGCACCGGCATCAACCTGCGAGGCCTGGGCTCGGGCGCCACCCTGGTGCTGGTGAACGGCCGCCGCATCGCCGGCTCCGGGGCGTTCGGGGACTTCGCCGACGTCTCCAGCATCCCCACGGCCGCCGTGGAGCGGGTCGAGGTGCTGCTCGACGGCGCCTCCGCCCTCTACGGCTCGGACGCGGTGGGCGGGGTGGTGAACATCATCCTGCGCCGACGTTTCGACGGCGGCGAGCTGCGCCTGCTGGGCGGCGCCGCGACACGGGGCGAGCCGGCCGAAGGCCAGGCCTCCATCGTCGCCGGGCGCCGTTGGGCCGGCGGGGGCGCCCTGTTCGCCTACGAGCTCCAGCGGCGGGACGACCTGCCCGCCGCCGACCGACCGTTCAGCGCCTCGGCGGACCTGCGCCGCTTCGGCGGCGCCGACCAGCGGCAGGCGAACAGCTTCCCGGGCAACATCCTGCGCACCGACCCGGCGACGGGGATCACGGGGCCGGGCTGGGCGATCCCCGCCGGCCAGGACGGCGTCGGGCTCAGCGCCGCCGACTTCCAGGCCGGAACCGCCAACCGCGGCGAGCCCCGGCAGGGCAGCGACCTGCTGCCCCGCCAGACGCTCAACGCCGTCTACCTGGCCCTCGACCAAGACCTCGGGGAACGCGTCGGGCTCACCGCCGACGCCCGCTACAGCGTGCGGCGCTTCAAGACCCAGGCGCTGCCCGGCACCGCCAGCTTCACCGTCAATCGCAACAATCCGTACTTCGTCTCCCCAACCGGCGCGGCGAGCCATGCGATCGGCTATTCCTTCGTGGGGGACCTGCCCAACCCGGTGATCTCCGGCGCCGTCGACACCCTGGCGCTGACCGGCGGGGCCGACGTCCGGCTGCCCGCCGGCTGGCGGGCCGACCTGCACGCCGCCTACGCCCAGGAGATCGACGAGGCGCGCACCACCGGGATCGTCAACAGCGCCCTGCTGAGCGAGGCGCTGGGAACCGCGGCCGACCGGCCCCAGACCGCCTTCAGCACCGCCCGCGACGGCTTCTTCAACCCGTTCGTCGGGACGGCGGGCGCCAACAATCCGGCGGTGCTCGCCTTCGTCGGCTCGGGCTTCACGACCAGCCGGAGCCGCAGCGCCGTGACATCCGGCGGACTGCAGCTGGACGGTCCCCTGTGGGCGCTGCCCGGCGGTCCGCTCAAGGTCGCCCTGGGCGCCCAGGCCCGCCGGGAGACCCTGGAGCGCAGCGGGCACAACTACGCCAACTCGGTGGCGCCGACTCCGACCACCCCGGTGGACGTGGCGCGGACGGTGCTCGCCGGCTTCGTCGAGGCCCGCGCCCCGCTCGTGGGACCCGCCAACCGGCGGCCGGGGCTGGAGAGCCTCGAACTCTCCGGCTCCGTGCGGATGGAGCGCTACTCCGACGTCGGGACCACGACCAATCCGCGCCTGGGCCTCATCTGGGAGGTCCTGCCGGGGCTCGCCCTGCGCGCGACCTACGGGCGCTCCTTCCGGGCGCCGGCGCTGCGGGAGGTGCGCGACCCGATCTCCTACAGCCCCTCCCTGCTGCCGTTCGGCGGCGGGCGGGTGCTCAGCCTGATCCTCAATGGCGGCAACCCCGACCTCGCCCCCGAGACGGCGGAGTCCTGGACCGCCACCCTCGACCTGGCGCCGCCCAGCTGGCCGGTGTCGCTGCACGCGACGCTGTTCGACGTGCGGTTCGACGACCGCATCGAACGGCCCGTGCAGCAGAGCTTCACGACGGCGCTGAGCGATCCGACCCTGGCGCCGTTCGTGGATCGCATCGCGCCGGGGCTCGATGAGGCCGACCTCGCCCGCATCAACGCCCTGATCAACAGCCCGCTCTATTCGAGCGTGAACGGCGTCTTCCCGGGCGAGCAGTACGGGGCCATCGTCGACAACCGATATGTGAACACCGGCGGCCTGCATGTCCGCGGCCTGGATCTGTCGGCGAACGGCCGCTTCGACGTCGGGCGCGATACGCTGAGCCTCGCCGCCAGCGGGACCTACATGCTCGATCACGAGCAGCAGGTGACCCCGGCCGCACCGGTCGTCGAACAGCGGGGCGTCGTCGGCTTCCCCGTCCGCTTCCGGGGTCGGGCGACGGCGGACTGGACGCGGGGCGACGTCACCGTGGGCGCGGCCCTCAACCACGTCGCCGGATACCGCGACGGCCTCGGCGCGCGGATCGGCGATCAGACCACTGTCGACCTGCAGCTGCGCTGGGAGCCCGCCTCCGGCGTCCTGAAGGACACGGCGGCGAGCCTGACAGTGCGGAACCTCTTCGACGCCGACCCGCCGTTCTACGACAATCCCTCCGGCCTGGCCTACGACCCGGCGAACGCCGATCCCGTCGGCCGCTATGTCGTGCTGCAGCTCTCCCGCCGCTGGTAGCCTCCATGCTGAGACGCATGCTGCGCGCGGCGCTCGCCGCAGGCCTGGCCCTCTGCGCCGGCGCCGCGGCGGCGCGGCCGTTCACGGTCGAGGATCTCCTGGCGCAGGAATCGTTCGGCGCCGCCGCCTTCGATCCCACGGGGCGCTGGCTGGTGTTCGAGCAGCGGGACCCCTACCGCAGCGCGGACCGCTTCGACCTCGACAAGCGGACGAGCCAGAGCCTCGGTCGGCTGCGCATTGTCGATCTCGCGGCCGCCGACGCGCCCCCGCGGTCGCCGTCCGGCGATCCTCGCGGGCTGGCGCTCGGCGCCTTCGCCCCCGGCGGGGCGCACGCGGCGGTCTACCGGCTGGACGGCCGTGCGTGGCGGCTCGGAATCCTGACACTCGCCACCGGCGAGGTCCGCTGGCTGGACCTGACGCCGGAAGCCGACGCGCGGGGTCCCGTCCTGGCCTGGCTGTCCGACGCGGCGTTCCTGGTGATCGTCCGCTCCGACGGAGAGCCGCCCCGCCCGATCCGCTCCGTCGGCGTGCGCGCGGCCCGCCTGCCGAGCGCCTGGGCGGCGACCGCCTCGGGGGCCGGCGCCCACACCGTGCTCGGCAGCGGCCGGCACCTCGGCGTCCGGGCGCGCGCCGCCCCGCGCCTATTGCTGGCCATCGACGCGAGGACCGGCTCCGCGCGCAGCCTCGCCGAGGGCGAGTTCTTCGCCCTGGCGCTCGCGCCGGACCGCCGGCGGGTGGCGCTGCTCGCCTCCGGCGAGGACCTGGCGTTGCGCGCGGACCGTCCGGCGCGAGGTCCCGCCGGGAACGAGACGGAGGCGACGCATCTCACCCTGCTGGATCTCGCCACGGGGCGGACCCTGCGGCCGTGCCCGGACTGCGATCTGCTGCCTCAGCTGCTCGCCTGGTCCCCGGACAGCCGCGCCCTGCTGGCGGTGGCCCGCGGCGCCGACGGCCTCTGGACGAGCGGGCGGCTGCAGCGGATCGACGCGCGGACCGGGGCCGTCGCGCCCGCATGTCCGGGGGTCGCCCCCACCTTCACGCTGAACCCCGCCGCAGCGCAGGCCGGGTGGCTGGGGACGGCCCCTCTGGTGTTCGGCCGGCCCGCGGGATCGGCGGCGGAGATTCTTCCCGACTGGCGTCTCTGCGGGCCCGCGGGCGGCCGCAGCCTCACGGCCGGGGTTCCCGGACCAGCGGCCGAGGTGGTGGCGGTGGGCCGCAAGGCCGTCGTCGCCTTGAGCGGCGGCCGCCTCTGGACGGTCGACGGCGCGGGCCGGGCGCGACTCGTCGCGCCGCTTGCGGCGGCCGGACCGGTGCGGCCGATCCGGCGCGAGAGGGGCCAGGCCCTTCCGGAGGCCGCGATCGTCGCCCAGACCACCGAGGCGGGCCGGAGCCTGTGGCGGGTGTCAGCCGACGCGGTCGCGCCGCTTGGAAGCCTGCTTGGCGTGGAGGGCGAGATCCTGGCCGCCTCCGCCGAGGCAAGGGCGGTGCTGCGGCGGCGGGCGGAAGTCTCGGGCGTGGAGCGCCTGGTGCTGGCCCGGGGGGCGGATCGGCGCGAACTCGCTGTGATCAATCGCGCCGTGGCGGACACCGACCCGCCGGAGGTGACGGCGGTTCGCCATCGGGGCCTTGGGGGCGAGCCCTTGACCAGCTGGCTGCTGCTTCCCGAACGGCCCGCCGGCTCTCTCCCGCCCCTGCTGATCCGGCCCTATCTCGGCCAGACGTTCCCGGTTCCGCCACGCGATCCGCCGCTCGAGCGCGGCTTCGTGCAGAACCTGCGCGTGCTCACCGGGCGCGGCTACGCCGTGCTCGTCCCCAGTCTCCCAGCGCGGGAGGACGGCGAGCCGGCGCAGGGCTTGGCGGAGCGGCTGCTCGAAATCGTCGCGGCCGCGGCGGCCACGCCAGCCGCCGCGGGGCGGTTCGACCCGGAGCGCCTCGGGCTCGTGGGCTTCAGCAACGGCGGCTACAGCGTGCTCGCCGCGGTCACCCAGTCGACGCGCTTCCACGCGGCGGCGACCTTCGCAGGGCCCAGCGACATGGCCGCCGCCTGGTCGACCTATGCCGAGGGTCAGGTCCTTCTGCCGGAGGACGGCTATATGACCGCCTGGGCCGCCGGTCTCATCGAGCGCACCCAGAACAGCATGTTCGCGCCGCCCTGGCGGGACCCGGCGCGCTACACGCGGAACAGTCCGCTCTACGCCGCCAGTCGCATCGAGACGCCGGTCCTCCTCTTCCACGGCTCGGAGGACGCCCTGCCCCTCGCCCAGTCGACCGCTGTCTTCTCGGCCCTCTTCAGGCAGGGCAAGGACGCGCAGCTGGTCGTCTACTGGGGCGAGGGCCACGGGCTCGCCAGCCCGGGCAACGTGCGGGACTACTACGCCAGGCTGTTCACCTTCCTCGATGCGCACCTGAAGACGCCCGCCCGCGCGGGGCCGGTGACGCGTCGGGAACCCGCCGCCGCCACGCCCGGGCCCACGCCTCCACCGCCGTCGCCCACAGGATCGACGCCGGCCGCTCGCCCCAGATGAGGCGCTCGCTGGCGAGCGCATGCTCGAGGGCCGGGCGGTCGAGGACACCCGCCGCGCAGAGCGTCCCCTCCAGCAGGTAGGGGCGGAGCAGGTCGAGGTTGCGCGCGACGACGTGCGCGTAGTGCACGGTGTGGTCGCCCTTGCCACGGCGGGCGACCACCTCCGGCGGCAGGCGGCCGGCGAAGGCCCGGCGCGCCAGCGGACGGTCGTAGCCCTCCCCGGCGAGCTCATAGCTCGGGATGGAGAGGCAGAGCTCCATCACCGGCTGCGAGAACAGCGGAAAGAGCATGTCGGCCGCTGCACGCCGGCGGCTGTCGGCCTGATGCAGATGCAGCGTGGACAGGGCGAGGATCTGGAGGCGCTTGCCGGGAGGCGCGTCGGCCGCCTCCGCCGCGCGGACCCACGGGTGCGCGCCCACGTCCGGCGCGTCCACGACATAGGGCGAGACCCGTCCAGCGGGCGACGCGAGGTCGCGTCGCCTCGCTCTCGCCAGGACGCCCCACACGGAGCGCCGGGTGCGGCGGGCGACATTCGCCAGGAGGGGCGAGCGGAAGGCGCGTGGGCCGAGGTCGCGCAGGGCGTCGGCGAAGATCGCCTCGCTCGGCATCTGGTAGAAGGCCGCGTCGCCCCCCTCCCCCGAGACGATCGCCGTCGCCCCGAGCCGTCGGACGACATCCAGCTCCGCCCGGTCGCGGTCCGGTTCGATGGCCGCCATGGTCGGCCAGACGTCCAGGGCGAGCTCCTCGATCTCCTCGAGGTCGAGCGGCCGCGCCCGACGCGCGAACGTCTGCAGCTCGCCCCCGGCCCGACGGGCCACCGCCGCCGCGTAGGTGCGTTCGTCCGCCTCCCGCTCGGCGCCGACACAGTTGAGCCAAGCCGCCACCCGCCCGGCCTCCCCCGTGGCGGCGATCGCCGTCGCGACGATGGCCGAGTCCAGGCCGCCCGAGACCTCCACCACAACCCGGTCGTGGGACCCGACCAAGCCGCTGACGGCGCGGTCCACGCGCCGGACCAGCGCCTCGGCCGGGGTCGGATTCCGTCTATCCCGGGAGACGAAGTCGGCGGGCGTCCAGATCGTCGTCGGCGAGACGCCGGGGACGTGCAACCAGGCGATCTGGCCGGGACAGGCCCCCTGGATTCCGTCCAACAACGGCAGGTCGCTGGCCGCGCTCGGCGCCGCGGTGAAGCGCCGGACGCGCTCCCAGTCGATCGCCAGGCGGGGCGGCGACACGGCGGCCGGCGTGCGCACGGGATCCGAGGCGATGACCACCTCCCCTGTGCGAAGGGTCCAGGCGTAGGCTCCGAGCTGGCCGCCGGGGTCCCGGAACAGCCCCGCCCCGCCCCGGGGATCGAGCAGGATCACGGCGTAGGCGCCCCAGCCGACGGCGCAGAGGTGGCGCGCCGCCCGCACCGGGTCCTCCCAAGCCACCGAGGGGTCCTCGCAGGGATGGGTCGGGCCGCCCGTGGACGACAGCAGATCGCCGAGGACGACACCCCCGCCCCTGGGGAGCACACGCACCGGCAGCGCGCCGCTCCGGTCCGTCCAGACGGTGAGCCTTGGCAGGCGCGCCACGCACCGCCAGGCGGCCGAGCCCTCGATCGCCGCCAGGACCTGCGTCGACGGCTCCTGGACGGCGGGCGGCCGCCACATGGCGAGGAAGCCGGTCCGGCGCACGTCAGGTCACCAGGATCGGCTCGAACGCCTGGAGGCGTTCCGGGACGTCGTCGAGCGCGACGTCGCCCCATTGCAGCCAGCAGTGCGCGCGGAAGGGCCAGGTCGCCACCCCGAAGACCCACTGGGCGTCATGGCCGTGCCGGCGCAACCAGCGCCGCAGGACGAAGGACCTCACGAGGCACTTTCCGGGTATGGGGGCATAGGGAATCCAGCCGTGGAAGTCGGCGACCAGGCGCGTCAGGTCCTCCGACGGCGGGCGATCGGGAGGTGGCGGCGCGGGGCCGGCGGCGGCGAGGATCTCGGCGAAGCTCCGGCCGCGGTAGCGCCGCAGCACGTCCACGGTGACCGCGAGCACCTCGGCCGCATGCCGCGCCCGGGCCGGCGGCGGCGAATGGGGCAGCAGCGTCGTGCGCACGCGGGGCGCCGCTGCACGCGCTGCGGGCGCCGCGTCGCGATGGCCGAGCCAGCCGGCCATCCGCATCTGGTCGGCCACACTGGGGTCGCGGACGACAAGCGCGCCGTTCGCGCGCAGTTCCACGGCGCCGCCGGCGCCCGGCAGGCAGCTGTAGGCGTCCGCGCCGATGTCGAGGAACACGAGGTCCTCGCCGACGAGCGCGGCGTGCACATCGGATCGCAGGCGGAGGCGATGGCGCGGCGCGGTCATGCGAGAAGCCCGCCGCCCCGGAGGGCGGCGGAACCCCTTCGTCAGTCGTCGAAGCCCTCGTCGGGGTTCAGCTCCTGACGGATGCCGACGCCCTGGTTGGTCGAGGCCTTGGCGCCGCCGAGGCAGATGAGCCGCGACACGGGCGGGTGCAGACGCGTGTTCATGTCGGTTCTCCCAGTTTCGTCGCCGGATGACGACCCGGGAATTCCGCGCCGGCGGGAGTCTCTATTCAATCTATATCCGCTCTATTGTGCGTCTATAGGAGGCCGGCCCGTCGGATGCAGGTCTGGGCGAGGCGGTCGGCCGCGGCGATCCGCCGGCCGTGGAACCGGCGCAGCGCCTGGGCGATCTCCGCCGGGGAGTCCTGCGCGGCCGAGCGCAGGAGGTCCTGGGCCTCCTGCGCGAGCTCGTCCAGGACCAGCGGCTCGGTCCGCCGGACCGGTCCCAGCTGGGTGGCGACGCCGCGGTAGGCGGAGAGCAGCGCGGGGCTGGCGCGGGCCCGCATCCAGGCCATCCAGAACTCCTCCAGCGCGACCACCGGCTCCGCCTCCAGATCACCGGGCGCGGGCGGCGCCTGCTGCACGCTGCGCTCCTGGGCGAGCAGGATCAGCAGCTGGGACAGGCCCAGGCGGTAGAGGTCGGCGACATCGGCGGCGGTCAGACGACGGACGAAGAAGCCCTGGCCGCGGCGCTCCTCGACGAGCCCCTCCCCGGCGAGGCGGGAGAGGGCTTCGCGGATCGGGGTGGCGCTCAGCCTCAGCTCGTCGGCGACGATCACCGCGGGGATCCGGTCGCCGGGCGGGAAGCGGCCCTCGCGCAGGCGCCGCCGCAGGGCCTCCAGGGCGGTCTCGAACGCCTCCTCCCGCTCCGATCCCATGACGCACTCCCGCTGATCGGGCGACCATAGGTTGTCCAAAGATCGCGATTGGCAAGGCGAGGCGGCGAACACTGGCGTATTCTTGGGGAAATCCGCAACAGGGTTGCGGTCGACCCGCAATACTGTTGCGGGTTTCACAGTATACTGAACCCGCCTGGGTTGTCCGGCGTTTCTCCGCTGCGGAGCAGACGTGGCGGGATGGCGTCGATGAAGGCGGTGGAGACCTGGGGCGGCGAGGCGCCGCCGAGCGTGGAGCAGGTGCTGCGGCGGATCGCCTTCCACATCCGCCAGCGCATCGCTGAGCCGGGCATGGTCGAGCGCGTCACGGCCCGGGCGCGGATCACCCGCAAGACCCTGGCCCGCTACGCCAGTTTCGAGCCGCTCGCCCCGACCGCCGCCGACCCGCGCAACGGCGGACCGCGCCGGCTGGACCTGTTCGTGGCGATCTGCCGGGCCCTCGACGAGAACCCGGGCAAGGTGCTGTGGGCCGCCACCCTGGCGGCCGACTATGCGGCCATGCGCACCCTGCTGGAGGCGGAGGTGCACCTGCAGCGGGAGCTGCGGATCCTCGCCGAGCCAGGCGGGCCGCGGAGCCTCGCCCTGCGCCTGGTGCGCGAGCCGGCCAGCGGACGGGGCGGCTGAAGGCCCGAGGAAGGGCGGCGGACGGCCCCTTGAGGACCGGAGGCGAAGGAGACCGACCATGTCCGCATCCCCCGGCGGCCGTCCCGCCACGCTGCACGCCATAGTCGCCGCCCTCGGCGGCGACCTCTACGCCGGCGGGCGACGGGCCAATGTGCCCGCGCCCGGGCACAGCCGCGCCGACCGCTCCGTCTCCCTGCTGCTGGACGGCGACCGGCTGGTGGCCCACAGCTTCGGCGGCGCCACCTGGCGCGAGGCGCTGGACGACCTGCGCGCCCGCGGCCTGATCGACGCGGAGCACCGGCTGCTGGACGGCGGGGCGGCCCCCGCGCCCGGCCCGGCGCCGGCCGCGCCCGACCGATCCGCCCGGACAGCGGCGGCGGCCCGGCTGTGGGCCGAGGCGGGGCCGCTGCGGCCCGGGACGGCGGCCGCCCTGCACTGCCGGCGGCGCGGGGCGCCCCAGGCCGCGGAGTCCCCGGCCCTGCGGGCGCATGCGGCCGCCCCGACCTCCCTCTACCGGCCGGGCTTCCGGCGCGCCCCCGCCCTGGTCGCCGCGGTGCGCGCGCCGGACGGGCCGCTCACCGCCGTGGAGGTCACCTACCTGACCGACGACGGCCGCCGGCGGCGGATGACGGCGGCGCGGCGGGTGGCGGGCGTCCTGCCGCCGGGCGCCGCCGTGCGGCTGGCCGATCCCGGCGCCGAGATGCTCGCCGCCGAGGGGGTGTTCACCGCCCTGTCGGCGATGCGGGTCTTCGGGCTGCCGGGCTGGGCTCTGCTCGGCGCGCACAACCTGGCGCGCTGGACGCCGCCGGACGGCGTCCGGCGGGTGCTCATCGCCGCCGACAACGGACGCATCGGCCTGGCGACGGCCGACCGCCTGCAGCGCCGGCTCCGGGAGATGGGGCTGCAGGCGCAGGTGCGCCCCCCGCCCGCGCCCTTCGGCGACTGGAACGATCTTCACGGCGCCAAGGCCGAGGCGGGCTGAGGCGGTCGGACGCGGCGCTTGCGCCGACGGGCGACTCGCCTCCCGAGTCGCGGCGGAAAGGGAAGTCCCGTGATCGAACCCGCGCCCAGGCTGAAGACGCCGCCGCCCCCGGCTCCGAACGGGCGCGTCCGTGGTCCGGAGGCCGTGGCGGAGCCGGAGCTGATCGTGACGGAGGCCGAGCTGGTGGCCGTGGTCGAGGCGTTCCGGGAGAAGATCGAGGGGCGGGGCTGAGCCCGAATGAGCACCCCCGGCCCTGACGGGGACCGGGGGCTCTGGCGGCGGAGACCACGGGATCGCCGGTGGCCGCGGTGACGGGGGACTTGCCACCGCCGCCGACCGCCAAACCGCGCGGCGGCGGCCGCCACTCGTTGAGCTGCGGCTCCCGGGAGGTGAAGTCCGCGAGTTCATGGGCGTCAGTCAGCCGCGCCGGCGGCGTCAGGTCTCCCACGGGGCCTTGGTGTTCAGAAGCTCGACGAGGCGGTCCGACGGACGGGCTTCGTCGAGGCGGGCGAGAAAGGCCTGGAACTGCGCGTCTTCGAGGGTGAAGCACCGCCGATCGGGCAGGACCGCCTCCGCCTCCTTGCACGCCGTCTGCAGCATGAACTCGGACCGCGTCTTTCCGACGGTCTCGGCGGCCCGGTCGATGAGGTCGGGACGTCGGGCCGCGGCGGGGATGCTGATGGACATGCCGCGGGTGGCGTCCGGACGGTCCAGCGCACCTGTCGCCATGACGATCCTCCTGTGTGGACAATGCATATACGCATTGTGTTGACATCGCCGATACGACCCGAGGATCGCCGCGAGGTTGCGTCGCCCCGCGCCGGCCCGGCGATCGGCGGGCGGAGGGGGAGGCAGGGCGGGGTCGGGCGCCCGGCCCGGGGGTGGTCCCCGACGGCCGGGCGGAGAGCCCATCCATGTCCGATCCTGCGATTGCGGCGCCCGAGGCGCGCCTGCCCGTCACCTTCCCGCTCCGCGACCTGGCCGTCGCGCCCGAGAACCTGCGCTTCGGCGAGCCGCCGGACGAGGGGATCCCGCAGCTGGCGGAGGCCCTCCTGGCGGCCGGCCTGCTGCAGCCCCTCACCGTGCGGCCCGGCCGCCGCCGGGAGAAGCCGGCCATGGTGCTCGACGGCCGGCGCCGCTGGCTGGCCCTGACCTCGCTGCGGGAGGCCGGGCGCATCGCCGCCGACCATCCGGTGAGCGCTTTCCTCGAGACCGACCCCGCCCGGCAGGCCGCCGCCCTGGTGCTGACCAACACCGGGGTGCCGGCCCACATCGCCGACGTGATCGCCGCCATCGGCCGCATGCTGAAGGCCAGGCTCACCGTGGCGGCGATCGCCGGGGCGCTCGGCTACGCCGAGCTCGAGGTGCGGCGGCTGGCGGCGCTCGCCGACCTCCATCCCAAGGCGCTCGAGGCGCTGAAGGCCGGCCGCCTCACCCTGCGCCAGGCGCGGCTGCTGGCGCGGCTGCCCGACCGGCGCGAGCAGGGCGAGCTCGCCGGCCAGGCCCTCGCCGGCCACGGCTTCCCGGAATGGCGGATCACCGAACGGCTCGACCGCGAGCGGCTCACCGCCGCGGACCGGCGCTTCCGGCTGGTGGGGCCCGGCGGGTACGCGGCCGCCGGCGGGCGCACCGAGAGCGACCTGTTCGGCGAGCGCCCGGACGTGCTGCTCGATCCCGAGGCGCTGGAGGCCGCCTGGACCGCCCGCGCCGAGGCGCTGGCGGACGTCCTGGCGGCGCCGGGTCGGGAGGTTCGGATCGCCTCGGCGATCCCGGACCCGGACGCCGCCCTGGAGCCGTTCGGGCACGCCTGGGGCGACGGCCTGGACGCCGCGGCGCTCGACGTCTGGCGGGCCGCGGAGGCCGCGGCGGACGAGGCGCGCGCGGCGCTCGCCGACCTCGACCTCTCGGACGGCGCCAGCGACCCGCTCATCCGGACCTATCTGGACGCCCGGCTGACCGCCCTGGTCGCCGGCGAGCCGCCGCGGCCGGTCAGCCTCGTGCAGGTCTTCGCCAGCGGCCGCACCGGGCTCGAGCTGTCCGCCTATGGGCCGCCCGGCGAGGCGCCGGAGTCGGCCGTCGAGGCCGGCGCGGCGCTGGACGACGAACAGGGGGACGCGGGCGCGGCGGCCCATCGGCCCGCCTCGTCGGCCCCGGTCCGGTGCGTGGCGCCGGCGCCGCCCCCGGAGCTCGAGGGCGTCAACCACGCCCTGCACGAGGTCCGCACCGACACCGCCACGCGGGCGCTGATCCGGGCGCTGGCAGACGATCCGGGGAGCGCGGTCGTGGCGCTGACGGCGCGGCTCTTCTCGGTGATGGTGCTGCGGCAGGGGCTCGGCCGCGGGGGCGGGGCGCTGACGCTGCAGGCGGAGGCCTACGGCCGCCCGGGGGCCTCGCCGATCGGCCCTCTGGACGGCGAGGTGCGCCGGCGGCTGGCCGAGCGGCGGGCCGCCTGGGAGGCCTCGGGCCTGTCGCCGATCGCCTGGGCGGCGGGCCTGCCGCACGGCGAGCGGATGGCGATGCTTGCGGAGCTGACGGCGCTCGGCCTCGACCTGCGCGAGGCGCGCACCAGCCAGGTCCGGACCGCCGCGCGGGCGGAGGCGGCGGAGATCGCCGCCCTGTGCGGCGCCGACGTCGCCCTGCACTGGACGCCGGACGAGGCCTTCCTCGCGGCGCACCCCAAGAGCCGGCTGCTGGCCATGCTCGATGAGATGGGCGCGTCGGACAGTCGCGCCGGCGGCTGCCGCAAGGACGAGCTCGTCGCCCTGGTGGCGGAGCGGGCCGCGGAGCGAGGCTGGGCCCCCGCCTATCTCTCCTGGGCCGCCGCGCTGCCGGACGCGCCGGAGCCCGCGGAGAGCGAGGCCGAGGCGGCGGACGCGGCCGGCGCCGACGGCGTCCCGACGCCGCCGGACGGGGCGGCGATCGCCGCCTGACCGGACCGCCCGACGGCGCCGCCCGTCGCGAACGCCGGGGAGCCCCGCGGCCTGGAGCGGCCGCGGCCCCGGGGTGGGCACGTCTAGGAGCGCTCCGCGGCCGTCCGTCTTCAGGAGCCGCCTCCCACCTGTGCGCCCGTCGGGCCGACGACGCCCTTCCGCCCTGGCCAGCGGGAGGGCGTCGTCTTCCGGGGAGCGGGAGGCAGGCCGGGGTCGGGCGAGCCCGGCGGACCGGAGGGAGGCGCCCGCCGCGCCGGGCCGACGGGAGCTCCCCATGACCGCCCTGCCCCTCTTCGCCGCCGCGTCCGGCGCCGACGACCGTCCCGCCAACCTGCTCGCCGCCGCCCGGGCCCTTGCGCCCCACCTGGCGCGCGGCCGCCCCCTCGACCGCCGGCTCGTGTCGGGCGCGCTCACCACCGCCTTCGGCGCAACCGACGCGGAGGGCGCCTGGGACTGGCGCGACGCCTATGACGCCGTCGAGGCCGCGATGGTGCTGCAGGTGCGCCGCGTGAGCGCCCAGGTCGGGCGGCTCGAGGCGGCGCCGGCCGAGGCGACGGCGGTGCTGGACGGCGTCTCGGCCCTGGGGCTCACCCAGACGCGCCGCTCCGAGGAGCAGCTGGCCCTGGACCAGTTCTCGACCCCCGCGCCGCTCGCCGGGCTGGTCGTGCTCGCGGCGCAGGTGCGGCCCGGCGATGCGGTGCTCGAGCCGTCGGCGGGCGTCGGCATGCTCGCCGCGGTGGCCGAGGCCTGCGGCGGCGCGGCGACCCTCAACGAGCTCTCGGACCGGCGCGCGGGCCTGCTGGACGGGCTGTTTCCGGCCGCCTCCCGCTGGCGGCGGGACGCCGCGCTGCTGCCCGACCTGCTGCCGCAGGCCGGCGGCTTCGACGCCGTGGTCATGAACCCGCCCTTCGCGGCGCTCGGCTCGCACCTGATGGCGGGGCTGCGCTGCCTGGCGGACGGCGGCCGGCTGGCGGCGATCGCGCCTGCCTCGGCGCTGGAGGACGCCCAGTTCCTCGGCCGGCTGCGGGGCGAGGGACGGATCGTCGGGCGGCTCGCCCTGCCGCCCCGCGCCTTCGCCCGGCACGGCACGGGGGTGGAGACGGGCCTGCTGGTGATCGACCGCTGCGCCGGCGACGGCGGATTGGCGGCCGGCGCGGCGGCGGGGACCCTGGCGGAGGCGGCGGCTTGGGCGGCCGCGCTGCCGGAGCGGCCGACCGCCCGGCCGCGGCCCGTGCGGGCCGCCCCGGCCGCCCTGGCGCCGCGGGTCCGCAGCGCGGCGGGCGCGGGCCTGCGGTTCCTGGCGGACGCGGCGCCCCTCGACCATGCGGCGGCGCCCTGGGCGGGCGAAGGCCGCGACGTCGGCCTCTACCAGGCCTGGCGCGGCCGCCTGGCCATCGCCGGCGCCCAGGCGCATCCCACCCCGCTGGTGGAGGCGGCGGCGATGGCCTCGGTGGCGGCGCCGGTCCCGTCCTACCGGCCGCGCCTGCCCCCCGCCCTGGTGCGGGACGGGCGGCTGTCGGACGCCCAGCTGGAGACCGTCGTCTACGCCGGCGAGGCCCACGCGGCGCAGCTGCCGGGCTGGTGGGTCGTGGGCGAGGCGGCGCACGCGCTGCGGCTCGCCGCGGCCGAGACGCCCGGCGCCGTGCGGCTGCGGCGCGGCATGTTCCTCGGCGACGGCACCGGCGCCGGCAAGGGCCGGCAGATCGCCGCCGTCATCGCCGACAACATGGCGCAGGGGCGCGTGCGGGCGCTCTGGCTGTCGCGCAACGAGGCCCTGCTGGAGGACGCCCGGCGGGACTGGCGGGCGATCGGCGGGGCGGCGCACGACGCGGTCCCGCAGAGCCGCTGGAAGCAGGGCGAGGCGATCGGCCTGGAGCGCGGTGTGCTCTTCACCACCTACGCCACCCTGCGCCAGCCGGCTCGCGGCGGCCGTCCCTCGCGGCTGGACCAGATCGTCGCCTGGCTCGGCGCCGCCTTCGACGGGGTGATCGTGTTCGACGAGGCCCACGCCCTGGCGAACGCCGCGGGCGGCGCGGGCGGGCGCGGGGCGAAGGCCGCCTCGCAGCAGGGCCTGGCGGGCCTGATCCTGCAGAACCGGCTGCCCGACGCCCGCGTGCTCTACGTCTCGGCGACAGGCGCCACCGAGCCGGCCAACCTGGCCTACGCCGGACGCCTGGGCCTCTGGGGCGGGCCGGAGGCGCCCTTCGCCACCCGGGCGGACTTCCTGGACGCCGCCGAGGCCGGCGGCATCGCCTTCATGGAGTTGGTGGCGCGCGAGCTGAAGGCGCTGGGGCTCTATGTGGCGCGCAGCCTGTCGTTCGAGGGGGTCGAGTACGAGCCCCTGGAGCATCCGCTGACCGCCGAGGACGTGGCGCTGTGGGACGCCTGGGCGGGCGCCTTCCAGATGATCCACGGCCGTCTCGACGCGGCGATCCGCGCCGTGGGCGTCTGCGACGACGAGGGCAAGGTCCGGAGCGGGGCGGCGCTGAGCGCCCTGCGCTCGGCCTTCGAGAGCGCCAAGCTGCGCTTCTTCGGCCACCTGCTGGCCGGGCTGAAGGCGCCGACCCTCGTGGCCGCCATCCGGCGGGACCTGGCCGAGGGGCGCTCGGCCGTCGTGCAGATCGTCTCCACCAACGCGGCCGTCGCCGCGCGCCGACTGGCGGAGATCCCGCCGGAGGAATGGACCAACCTCGCCGTCGACCTGACGCCGAAGGAGTACGTCCTCGACTATCTGAAGGGGGCCTTCCCCACCGCCCTGATGCAGGCGGTGGAAGGGCCGGACGGGGAGACGGTGCTCACGCCGGTGCTGGAGGACGGCCGGCCGGTGCACAGCCAGGAGGCCCTGCGGCTGCGGGACGAGACGATCGCCGGCCTGGCGGGCCTGCCGGCGGTGCCGGGCGTGCTGGACGCGCTGCTGGAGGCGCTGGGGACCGGCGCGGTGGCCGAGATCACCGGGCGGGCGCGGCGGGTGGTGCTGCGGGAGGGCCGGCGGATGGTGGAGCGGCGGGGCCCCTCCGCCGCCAAGGCCGAGACCGACGCGTTCATGGACGGCCGCAAGCGGGTGCTGGTCTTCTCGGACGCCGGCGGCACGGGGCGCAGCTACCACGCGGCCGTGGAGGCGGTGAACCGCGCGCGGCGGGTCCACTACCTGGTCGAGCCCGGCTGGCGGGCGGACGCCGCCATCCAGGGGCTCGGCCGCACCCACCGCACCCATCAGGTCTGCGCGCCGCTGTTCCGGCCGGTCACCACCGACATCCACGGCGAGAAGCGGTTCCTGTCGACCATCGCCCGGCGGCTGGACTCCCTGGGGGCGCTCACCCGCGGGGAGCGGCGGGTGGCGGGGGCGGGCCTGTTCCGGGCCGAGGACAACCTCGAGAGCCCCTGGGCCCGCCGCGCCCTGCTCGTACTCTACGGCGCCCTCGCCCGCGGCGAGCTCGCCAGCATGACCCTGGCGGCGTTCGAGGCCAAGACCGGGCTGAAGCTGCTGGACGCCGAGGGCCTGCTGAAGGGGGCCGACGCCCTGCCGCCGATCACCACCTTCCTCAACCGGCTGCTCGCCCTGCGGATCGCCGACCAGAACGCCCTCTTCGCGGACTTCGAGCGCATCCTCGCCGGCGTGCTGGACCGGGCCGCCGCCGGCGGCGAGCTCGACCACGGGGTCGAGGACATCGTCGCCGACGAACTGCAGGTGCTGTCGGAGGAGACGGTGCGGGTCGATCCCGCCTCCGGCGCCGAGACCCGGCTGACGGCCTTTTCCCTGCGCACGCCGCGGCGGCTGCTCGGCCTCGCCGAGGCGCTGGCCCGGGCCGAGGCCCTGGGGGCGGCGGCGGTCCTGGCCGTCAACGGGCGGTCCGGCCGGGCCGCGCTCGTGGAGCTCGGCCTGACCACCACCGGCGACGACGACCGCCTGCTGCCTGCGGTGCGCCTCGTGCGGCCGGAGGATCGCAGTCTGACGCCGCTGAAGGCCTTCGAGGAGTCCGCCTGGGCGCCGGCCGCCCCGGATGCGTGGCGCGCCGCCTGGCAGGCGGAGATCGACGCCGCCGATCCCTGGCGGCGGCGCGAGCTCGTCCTCGCCACCGGCCTGCTGCTGCCGGTCTGGGCGCGGCTGCCGGCCAAGGCCGCCCAGGTGCGGCGGGTGAAAGCGCCGGACGGCCGCCGCTGGCTCGGGCGCGTGCTGGACCCGGCCCAGGCGGCGGGGCTGAAGGCGGCCCTCGGGGTCTCGAGCCTGGCCCAGGCCTGGGCCGACGGGCGGACCGTGCTGCGCGAGACCCTTGAGCGGGGCGTTCAGCTGGGCCTGGAGGGCGGCCTGTGGCTGCGGCGGGCGCGGGTGATGGACCGCTGGCGGCTGGAGGTGGTCGGCGGCGCCGCCGACCGGGCGGCGCTCACCGGGCTCGGCGCCTTCGTCGAGATCATCGCCTACACGCCGCGCGTCTTCGCGCCCGTCGATCGGCCGGAGGTCGTGGCGGCGGTGCTGCGCCGCCACCCGGTCGTGCAGGTGCTGGAGCCCGGGGGCTGACGATCAGTCGGCCTCGGCGAGCTCCGCCCGCGGCGCGACGGCCGCCACGATGTCGGCGTGCTCGGCCTCGCGGACCGCCCGCGCCACGTTCAGGCGGACATAGACGGCCGCGCCGTCGCGGCCCTTCAGGGCCGCCGCGGCGGGAGCCCGCACCTGAGTCAGGCCGCCCGCGGCGGCGCACAGCAGGAACTCCGCGCCGCTCCGGCCCCGGCGGACCACGACCAGATTGCCGGCCATGGCCGGCAGGGCGTCCAGGGACGCGCGCCGGAACCGGTAGGTGGTCCCGGAGGCGCCCGCCACGTCGAGGAAGTCGCTCATCGGTTCGGCATAGCCCGTGGGGGACGGCTTCGCCAGCACCCGGCGCGCGACCGGACGTCACGGCGACGCTTCGCCGTGGAGCGAAGGAACGGAAGGGCGTCGGGGGGTGAAGCCGGACCGGGAGGCGGTCTCTCGGCGGCTTCGGATCTTGGGAGACTGACATGCAGAACGTGATGTTCGTAGGCCGCCTGGCGGCCGATCCGCAGGTGACCGACGACTTCGGCAAGGCGGTGTTCCGGCTGCTGGAGAACCGCGGCCGCGACGCGGCGGGCGCGGAGCGCGTCGTCGGGGTGAACTGCGTCAGCTGGGCCAGGGGGCTCAACGAGAAGGTCGTCGCGCCGGGCCTCGCCCGCGGCTGCGAGGTGATGGTGGTGGGCGCCTTCGTCGACACCGTCTACGCGGCCCGCGACGGCGTCCGGCGGGCCGCCAAGGAGCTGGTGGTGCGCCGCCTCGCCGTCCTCGACTGGGCCGGCGAGCGCCCCACCCCCGCGGCCGCCGGGTCTGAGCCGCTGGCGGCCTGACCGGCCATTCCCTGAAAGCTAGGAGATCGATCATGCAGACCGTCACCGTCGAAGGCTATCTGGCCGCCGATCCGTCCATCCTCACCGCCCAGGGCTCGGGCAAAAAGCGCGCGAGCTTCCGCCTGCTTGAGACCGCCCGCTTCCGGCGCGGCGACGGCCAGTCGGCCGAGCGCACCACCGGCTTCAACTGCGTCTGCTTCAACGAGGCGGCCGCCGAGGGCTACATCGCGCCCTACGCCCGCAAGGGCTCCCGCGTCGTGGTCACCGGCCATGTGGAGAACGACACCTGGACCGGCCAGGACGGGGTCGTGCGCTACGACCTGCGGCTGGTCGTCGAGCAGCTGCGGATCAAGGGGCGGCGCGAGGCGGCCGAGGCCGCGCCTGAACAGGCGCCCGAAGACGACGACAACGCCGTCGATCCCGGGGCGGACATCCCGTTCTGACGGGAACGCTCCCTGGCGGGTCGCCGATGGCCGGTCCCGAGGGGCCGGCCATCCCTTTTGCGGCCCCGGGGCGGGGCCCGGCGGGACGTCTTGACGGCGCACGCAGGCGGACGGTCATGATTGGGGATGACCGAGGCGGCCGGCCCCTTCCCGCTCTACACCCTGATCTACTGCCGGGACGACGGGCTCGGGCAGCCGAGGCGGGCGGCCTTCGCCGAGGCGGCCGAGGCCCGGGACCATGCCCGTCGGACGCTCCTGGCGCGTGCGGGCTGCTGGACCTCCGTCGTCGTGGCCCGCGGGGTCGACCTCGAACTCACCTTCATCGGCGCCTGGGACCGCGACGCCACCGGCGCCCTGGTCTGGGACAACGCGGACCTCGCCTGAGCGGCGCGCACGGCGGGATCGGGCGCGAAGCGAAGGGAAGGACGGGCGGCGGGCGAGCCGATCGGGCTCGTGGAGGTTCGCCATGTCTTCGTCCGGGTCCTGGACGCGCGAGCGCGTCATCGCCCTCACCCGCCTCTGGTGCGACGGCCTCAGCGCCGCCCAGATCGCCGCCGCCCTGGGCGGCGTCACCCGCAACGCCGTCCTCGGCAAGGTCCACCGGCTCGGGTTGAGCGGCCGCGAACGGCCCGCGCGGCCGGGGGCGCGGCGCGCGCCCGGCCCGCCGCGTCGTCCGGTCCGCGCCCCGCGCCGGCCTGCGCCGGCTCGACCGCTGCTCCGGTCCGCCGCCCCGCCGCCGGAAGGGCCGGGCCTGGCCACGGTGCTGACCGTGGGCGCCCACACCTGCCGCTGGCCGGTCGGCGACCCGCTCGCGCCGGGGTTCACCCTCTGCGGCCGGCCGGCGGTGCGGGGCGCCTACTGCGAGGGTCACGCCGCCCGCGCCTACCTGCCGGCGCGGCCGCACGACCATCTGCTGAAGATGGCGGGGCTGGCGTGACCGGCGGCGGGCCGCCCGCGCCAGGCCTTCGCGGGACGCGAAGGCTGTCTTCCTGGATGCCGCCTTGCCGCGGCCGGACGGCCCTCGCACCGTGGGCGGGATGCAGGAGCTGCTGATCGTCGGGGCGGCCGGCCTGCTGGCCGGCGCCATGAACGCGCTCGCCGGCGGCGGCTCGTTCGTGTCCATGCCCGCGCTGATCGCCGCCGGGCTGCCGTCGGTCGCCGCCAACGCCACGAGCACCGTGGCCCTGTTCCCCGGCGGCGCCGCCAGCGCCTGGGTCTATCGCGGCGGCGTCCGGCCCTTCGCGGCGGCGCCCTTCCCCGCCCTGGTCGCGGCGACCGTCGCAGGCGGCTTCGCCGGGGGCCTGCTGCTGCTGTGGACGCCGAGCGCCACCTTCGACCGGGTGCTGCCCTGGCTGCTGCTGGCGGCGACGGCGATGCTGGCGGGGGGGCCGCGGATCGCGCCGCGGCTCGCCGGCCTCGCCGGGCGGCCCGCGGTGCTGCTGCTCCTCCAGTTCGGGCTGGGGGTCTACGGCGGCTACTTCGGCGGGGCGGTGGGCATCATGATGATGGCCGCCTGGCGGATGCTGACCGGCGCCGAGGTGCGGGACCTGCAGGGCGCCCGCACCCTGATGGTCACCGCCGCCAACGCGATCGCCGTGGCGACCTTCGTCGTCGCCGGCGCGGTGGCCTGGCCGTTCGCCCTGGCGCTCGGCGCCGGCGCCCTGGCGGGCGGCTACGCCGGGGCCCACGCCGGGCGGCGGTTGCCCGCGCGCGTCGTCAAGTGGACGACGGTCGGTCTCTGCGCCGGGGTGACCGTCCTGTTCTTCCTGCGAAGCCTCTGACCCCGCTCCCGGCGCGGTCCCGCGCCGGACGGCGCGCCCGCCTGGTCGGCGGGCGCAGACACCCCCACGCAACACCCTCCGATCCTATCACGTCACCCCGGCGGTCAACGGCCTGGCGGCCGTTTCCCTGCGCTCCGCCTCCGGCTCCGCTCCGGTGACCGCCCGGGACCCGACGTGGGCGGGGAGAGGGTCGTTGCGCATTGGGCGCAAGCGACGTGCTTCAGACGGATGGAGTCCTCGCCATGACCTTCTCCCTTCACGCCTTCTCGTCCTCGGACACCGCCTTCGACGTCCAGGCCGCGGCGCTGGAAGACCCGCGGCCGCATCCCACGGAAGCGGCGCTCGTGCAGCTGGGCCAGGCCCTGATCACCGAACTGCTCGACCTCGTGGGCGACACCGCCCTGGAGGACGTGCAGACGATCCTCTGCGAAAGCCTGATCGGGGCGTTCCATTCGGCGGCGGGGCGGATCGAGCGCGAGGCCGACCGGGCGCGCGACCGCGTGCGCGTCCTGGAGCGCGACTTCGACGGGTCCGAGATGGCCGACACCGAGCTGCAGGCGGCCACTCGGGAGACCCGGGCGGCGGACGTGGCCCAGGCGGCGGCCGAGCTCGTGCGCGACGCGGCGGCCGAGGCCTACGCGGTGCAGACCGGCCAGGTCTGGACGGCCTGGCGCGGCAGCCGGCGCGGGACGCGGCTGACGGCGGCGGAGCTGGAGGCCAAGCAGGTGGCCCGGGCGGCGGCGCGACGGAAGTCCGGCGAAGCGGACGTGAGGGGGCCGATCGTGGCCTTACGGGCGGCGCCGTTCGCGGACGGCGCGGAGGACGCCCGGCGGATCTTCGACGCCCTGAACTGGGCCCAGGCCCAGTGGCCGGACATGGTGCTGGCGACGACCGGCGCCCGCGGCGCGGAGCGGCTGGCGATCCGCTGGGCGCAGCAGAAGCGCGTCACCCTGGTGCTCGCCCGGGCCGACTTCGACCGCCACGGCAAGGCGGCCCCCTTCCGGGCCAACGACGAGCTGCTGGCGCTGGAGCCGGTCTGCTGCCTCACCCTGGCGCAGTCGCTGGAGGGCGAGCGCCGCGGGCGATCGCAACCGTTCGGGCCGGCCCTGAACCTGGCGCAGCAGGCCCAGGCGCGCGGGCTGCGGCATGTCGCCATCCGGGCCAAGGCGGCCTAGCTTAGCCGTCTCCAGTCTGATCCTGACCCGCTCGGCGCCGGCCGGGCGGGTTTCTTCTTTCGGCCGCCGCGGAGGGTCGGGACTCAGGCTAAGCATTCCCCGTACGTGAACTTTGCCTGCGTTGGATGACTGTTGATCCCGCATGATGAAGTTTGCTCGGAATCGTGTTTTCGGGCGTCAGGGCAAGATAAAAGGAAGTGTGCGGCGCTTCGTTTTGCTCTAGGCTTTCAGCCGGTTAGGGCCGCGACCGCCGCATGAGGCGAGTTGCGGCGACGTAAGCTGTCAGCAGCCGCCGGAGCCTTTCCCATGCTGGTGCGCGAGGCGATCCAAGCCCGCCTGCCGGAGCCGAACGCCGGGTACGAACGGACGGCGGCGGCGCGCCTGCCGGCCTTCCTCAAGTCCGATCAGCTGCGGGTCCGCACGCTGCTGCTGCAGCGGCTGTCCGCGTCCCGCCTGTTCGCGATCGGCGACCGCGCGGGCGTGCTCAGCACCGCGCAGCGGCGTTCAGGCCGGTCGTTCCGGCTAGACCTGCGGCAACGGGTGATCGTCAAGGCGCTGGTTTCCAAGCACACCGGCCACGGCGCCGCCCGCGGCGAGGCCCTGGCCAGGCACGTGGCCTATCTCGGCCGGTCAGGGGCGGGCGTAGACGGAGCCCGGCCCGCCTTCTTCGATCGAGCGACGGACGATCTGGACGCATCCGCCGCCACCGCTGCCTGGGCGGCCGACCGGCACCACTTCCGCTTCATCGTCTCGCCCGAACACGGGGAGCGGATTTCCGACCTGACGGGCTACACACGCGAGGTGATGCGCCGGGTGGCGGCCGACCTGGGTCAGCCCACGCTGCAGTGGTTGGGGACCTGCCACTTCGACACGGATCAGCCGCACGCCCACGTGCTGGTGCGGGGAAGGCAGGCGAACGGCAGGGATCTGGTGATCCCGCGCGACTACATCGCCTATGGCTTCCGCGCGCGGGCGCAGGAGGTCGCTCAGGAACTGTTGGGCGACCTGTCGCGCGCCAATGCGGAGCGGCGGATCTGGCGTGAGACCCATGCCGATCGCTTCACGGGCTTCGATCGCCGCCTGCTAGCCTCGGCGGACGGCGACGGCCTTGTCGACGACGGGTTGGGACAGGGCGGGGCCTGGGCGGCGCTGCTGCGGGGCCGCCTGCGCCACCTCGAGGCGCTGGGGCTCGCCACGCGTCAGGGCCGGCGCTATCGGCTCGATCCGTCGCTGGAGCCTCAACTCCGCGCCCTGCAGCTGAAGCGCGACATCATCCGGACCCTTCATGCGCGCCGGCTGGAGGGCGGCCGAAAAGTTCGGGAGCTGGGCGTCGGCGAGCGGGTCCGCGGGCGTGTCGTCGCGACCGGCGAGCACGATGAGCTCGGCGCGCTCCGCTGGGTGGTGGTGCGCGACGCCGAGGGCGCGGAGCGCTACACGCGGCTGGCCTTCCGAAGCGACGCAATGCGAGTGGGCCAGACGGCGGAGCTGGTGGGGGGCCTACAAGGCGCCCAGGTGATCGGCCGCACCCGGTCTTCGGGTCTTTCCCGCTGACTCTAGGTGGCGCATGACATCACGTTTTCGGGAGCGCAGGCTCCACGCGGCGCCGCGTGAACCAGGAAGAAGACGCCGCCCGTCCCGCCTTCAGGTCGCTGGTCAAAGGTGAAACCACCTGAACCGCTTGCGACCGCCCGCCGCTCGTAGCCGCGTGCTGGACAAGCGCGCCCGTCGGCGCGTTGCTTGATCGCCTCCACCCGAACGACGACGCGGAGCCGGATATGGACGATCTTCCCAGGGCGTGGCCGGCGTTGATGGACCTCGACACGGCCGCCGACTACCTGCAGCTCCGGCGCGGCGCGCTCCTCCGCGTCCTGGCTCGGGAGAACGTGCAGGCCGTGGACGTCGGCGCGCGACTGCTGCGCTGGCGGCGGCGCGACCTCGACGACCTCGTCGCCCACCTGCCCGCTTACGGCTCCGGTCGGCAGGCGGCGACTTCTCGCCCAGGAGAGGAAGGAATGGACCGGGTGCTCGCCGCCGTCGAGCGGCGGGCGCTCGCGCGCCGAGGCAAGACCAACAGGATCCGCCATGAAGTACGTGAATCGCGTCCAGCGTCCTGACGGGACGATCCAGCTCTACCTGCGCAAGCGCGGGCTGCCGGCGGTCCGGCTGCCTGACGACCTGCCGCCGCGGGCCCTGGAGCAGCACGTCGCCCGGCTGATCCGGGACCTCGTCCCGGGTGGGACTGGCGCGTTGCGAGGCACCCTCGCCGCCGCCGTCCGGGTCTATGAACTGGAGAGCCCGGAGTTCCGGGCGCTCGCGAAGTCCACCCAGTACGAGTACCGCCTGATCCTCAAGGAGTTCGACGAGGACCTCGGGAGCGTGGCGATCTCGGCGTTCACCCCGGCCTTCGTGGATCGGCTGAAGACGTCCTGGGCCAAGCGGGGCTATCGGGCCGCCAATCTGCGCCTGCAGGTGCTCAAGAACGTCCTGAAGCCCTGCCTGGTGTCCGGCCTCCTGGAGAAGGATCCGTTCCCGCTGGTTGGCCAGGTGCGGCGGCCGCGCGCGCTCAGGGAACCGCACCTCATCTGGTCGGACGAGATGTTCGAGGTCGTCGCCCAAGCCGCGCTGGACGCCGGCAAGCCTGGCCTGGCCCGCGCGCTCGCCATCGCCCGCTACGTCGGCGCCCGGCGGGGCGACCTCGTGGCCATCCCGAGGACCGCGCGCCAGAACGGACGGTTCCGGTTCATGTCGGGCAAGCGGCGCGTGCGGGTGGATGTCGCGGAGGACCCCCAGCTGACCCGTTGGCTGGAGCGGACGCCCGACGCCCCAGAACAGCGGCCCCGCCGCGGCCGAAAGGTCCCGCCTGGCGCGGAACCGGCGGCGACCACGACGATCGTCTACAACGTCGCCGGCCGCCCCTACACGGAGGACGGCCTTGCCCTCGAGCTGCGCAAGCTGCTGGCGCGGCTCCATGCGCAGGGGCGGATCGACAGCGACCGCTACGACCTGCATGGCCTGCGCCACACCTGCGGGGTGGAGCTCGCCCTGGCCGGCTGCAGTGACGCGGAAGGGGCCGCGATGATGGGTCACGGCAGTCCGTCGAGCTTTGTTCAGTACCGCCGGCAGGCCGATCGCGTCCGTCTCGCCGACGCCGCGGCGACTCGTGTCGCGGCGCTGCGGGAACAACGTTCGAACAAAAAGTGCAACGGCGAGTGCAACAAAAGTGCAACGAGGCCGACTTGGAACGAAAAAGGACCGGGAAATTTCCCAGTCCCTTCAAGGCCTTACGATGGTACCGCCTCTCCGGATCGAACGGAGGACCTCCAGAGCCACAATCTGGCGCTCTAACCAACTGAGCTAAGGCGGCGCATCGCGAGGGCATGCTTCTAGTCGCGCGCAGCCCCCCAATCAAGCGCCCGTCAACGATCGAGCAACGGACGGCGGTAGCGCCGCGAGCCCGCGAGCTCCCGGCCGTCGGCCAGCCGGACGGTGAAGTCGCCCGAGGGCTTGGAGGCGATCTCCGCCACGGCGTCGCGGCGCACGAGCCGTGAGCGGTGGATCCGGACGAAGCCCGCGTCCGCGAGCTGGCGCTCCAGCTGGGTCAGCGAGGCGCGGTGCAGCACCGGCCCGGCCTGGCGGTTCAGCTCGACGTAGTTGCCGGCCGCCTCGACCCAGAGAACGTCTGACAGCGCGACGAAGCGCCGGCGGGCGCCGTCGCGGACCTCCAGCACTTCCGGTGGCGCGCGCCCCGCCTCCTTCCGCTGCCCCAGCGCCGTCCAACCGACATAGAGCGCGACCAGCACCGCGTAGACCGGCAGGTCCTGGCGCAGCTCGTAGGGCCAGTCGCGGAGCGGCAGCAGCGGGTCGTAGGCGTCGCCCAACCCCCGGTAGATCACGCCCCGCAGCGCGCCCATCCCCAGCACGTGCAGCAGCGACATCGCCAGCAGCGTCGCCGCATGGATCCCCAGCCACCGCAGCGGAGGCGCCGTCAGCGGCCAGGCCCGCCGGGTCACCCAGAGCACCGCCGGCAGCAGGGCCAGGAGCACGACGACGCTCGTGCCCTCCCAGACCGCCGGCTCCCAGGCCGGGATCGGGCGGCCGATCCGCTCGCGTTCGTCCAGGACGTTGAGCGTGTTGAAGACCGCCACGGTCAGGGCGATCGCCGCCGCAGCGGCCATGAACAGGAGATCGCGTCCACCGCTCGTCACGCGGGGGGCGCCGTTCGTCACTTGAGGCGACGAGGCCGTCACCGGCGGTCCGCCGCTCGTCCCGCGGCCGTGGACGCCCCGGACCGGCCCGCCGGAAGCTCGCCCGCACCTGTCAACCGGAGCTTGTCCATGGCCTCATCCGACGCCCGTCGCCACGACCTCGACGCCCTGCGGGTCGGCGCATTCCTGCTGCTGATTCTCTACCACCTCGGCATGTTCTACGTGCCCTGGGGCTGGCACGTGAAGAGCGCCCACATAATCCCCGAGCTCGAGCCGCTGATGGGCCTGCTCAATCCGTGGCGGCTCAGCCTGCTGTTCGTGATCTCGGGCGCGGCGACCCGCTTCATGATGGAGAAGGTTTCGCCCGGCCCGTTGGCGCGCCAGCGCTCGCAGCGGCTGCTCGTCCCCCTGCTGTTCGGAATGCTGGTGGTGGTGGCGCCGCAGAGCTGGGCCGAGGTGGTCGAGAAGAACGGCTATGCCGGCGGCTTCCTCGATTTCTGGCCACGCTACCTCTCGTTCGACCAGAGCTTCGGCATCATCCTGCCGACCTACAATCACCTCTGGTTCGTGGCCTACCTGTGGCTCTACACCATGGCCGCGCTGGCGGCGGCGCCTCTGCTCGGGCTGGCGGACCGCTGGGCCGGACGGTTCCTGACGGGCCCCGGACTGTTCGTGCTGCCTGCGCTCGCCTTCGGCCTTTTCCGCGCGACGGCCGGCCGGGCGTGGGGCGAGACCCACATCATCTGGGCCGACGGCTACGCCCACCTGCAGTACGGCGCCTCCTTCATCATCGGCCTGCTCCTCGCGCGGCAGGATCGCGCGTGGGATCTGCTGCAGCGGGTCCGCGCGCGGACGGCGCTTGCCGCAGCCGCCTTCGCCGCGACCGGCATCGCCCTTGCCCTGCTCTGGAACGTCGAGAACCTGCCCGGCTGGCCGGGCGCGGCCTTCGCCTTCCTGCGGGAGGCCTACGCCTGGGCCGTCATGTGCGCGCTGTTCGGCTACGCCCGCCGCTACATCCGTCGCGGCTCGCCGCTGCTCACCACCCTGAACGAGGCGGTGTTCCCCTTCTACATCGTCCACCAGACGGCGATCGTGCTGGCCGGACACCTGCTGACGCCCCGGGGCCTCCCGGCGGCGGCTGAAGCGGCTGCGATCCTGGCGGCCACGGTGGCGAGCTGTGTGGGGACCTACGCCCTCGCGCGCGCCGTCCCGGCGCTACGGCTTCCGCTGGGGCTCAAGCCCCTGCCCCGCGCGCCACGAACCGCCCCGGCGGCCGCGGAATAGCGGACAAAGAAAAAGCCCCGGCCGCTTTCGCGACCGGGGCTCTTCATTCGAGGGGTCAGCCTCAGCCTCTCGGGAGGGTGAAGCGGATCGGGATCCGCACCGTGCCCCCGTCGACGGGCTGGCCGTCCTTGGTCTGCGGCCGCATCTTGAAGAGGCGGCTCATGCGCATCGCGGCGTCGCCGAAGCCCATGTCGGCCGGGGACTCCGCGGTGACCGAGCAGCCCTCCAGCGTGCCGCGGGCCGTGACCCGGCAGCTGATGGTGGCGCTGCCTTCAACCTCCATCCGCATGGCCCGGTCCGGATAGTACCGGGCCAGGTCCTCGCCAGAGGGACGACGCTGCCAGTCGGGATTGGTGATCACCGACGGACGCGGCGGCTCGGGCGGCGGAGCGCGCGGAGGCTCGGGCGTCTCGATCCGGCGCTCGACCGGCGGAACCGGCAGAGGCGGGATGCTCGGGACGTCCGGCACCGCGACCGGCGGCCTGGGCTGCAGCTTCGGCGGCGGCGGCGGCGGCGTGTTCGGCGGCGGCGGCGGCGGAGGCGGCGGCGGCGGCGGCGGAACGGGCTTGATGATAGCCACGTCCGTCACCTCGTCCGAGTACTCCTTGTACTTGGGCTCGAAGCGCGTCTTCCAGAGGTAGACGCCGAGCGCCGCGTGAACCGCGATCGACAACGCGATGGCGACCGTGATGCCCTTGCTGCGCTTGGGCTTGGGGTCGTCGAACGGGTTGTGCCGGACGTGGACGGCTTCGTTCGGTGATGTCTCAGCCATGCTTCACCACCTACTGCTCTTCACCGACGAGAGCCACGCTGTAGAACCCGTTGTCCTGCAGCATGTTCATCACGCCCATGAAGTCACCGTACATCACGTCCTTGTCGGCCCGGATGAAGATGCGTTCCTTGGTCGGGTTCCGCGTCCCGCCCAGCTGCTGACGGAGATCATCGCCCAGGGTCGACAGGTCGGTCCTGAAGTCCTGGATGAAGATGCTGCCGTTCGACTGGATCGAGATGTAGACCGGCTTCGGCGGATTCACGCCCGGCGGTGCGACGGCGGGCGGCAAGGCCACCTTGACCGTCACGGCCGCCATGGGCGCGGCCACCATGAAGATGATCAGAAGAACCAGCATCACGTCCACGAAAGGCGTGACATTGATGTCGGCGTTCTGATCTTCCTGATAGCGGTCCGCCCCCCCGGAACTCGAGAGTTTGGCGGCCATCTAGCTTAGGCTCCCTTGTCGAGCTGGCGCGAGATCGCGTTCATCAGTTCGGCGACGAAACCCTCGGTGCGGGCGCCGTAGGCCGAGATGCGGGTCTGGAAGTAGTTGTAGAAGATAACCGACGGGATGGCGGCGAAGAGGCCCAGACCGGTGGCCAGCAGAGCCTCGGCGATGCCGGGCGCCACGACGGCCAGGTTGGTCGTGTTGGTGTTCGCGATGCCGATGAACGAGTTCATGATCCCGTAGACGGTGCCGAACAGACCGATGAACGGACCGTTGGAGCCGACCGAGGCCAGGAACTGCATGCCGCCCGAGAGGCGACGGCCGAGCGAGGCCTGAACCGCGCCGACAGCGGCCTGAGCGCGCATCAGGGTGGTTTCGCGGTGGTCGCCGGTGATCGACAGGCCGGCCTGACGGCTCAGCTCGACTTCCTGGGCGGCCGCGGCGGCCATGTCGGCCAGCGGGTTGCCGTCGAACTCTTCCGACATCGCGATGCGGTTCATGTCGTTGATCGACTTCGCGCCGCGGAAGTTCTCGAGGAAGCTGTCGGTGACGCGATTCAGCGAGCGGAACTCGAGGATCTTCGTCAGCAGGATGGTCCAGGTGAACACCGAGGCCAGGGCCAGGCCGATCATGATGACCTTAACGACCGGGTCGGCGTCCATGAACATCGTGCCGACGTTCAGCTTGCCGGCGTGCTTCATGGTCGGCGGTTCAGCGCTTTCGCCAGCGGCCGGAGCGGCGGCGTCAGCGGCGGGAGCCGCGGCAGCGTCGGCCGGAGCCGCAGCAGCGTCGGCAGCGGCGGGCGCAGCGGGGGCCGCAGCCTCCTGAGCGAACGCCGGCGCGCTCGCCATCAGCGCAACGGCGCCGACGAGAGCGAGGAAGGGAGTCTTCAGTTTGTTGTCGAGCATCTGTCGCCAGTTCCTGGTTGGTCTAGCACGATTGGCCGGAGGGTCGTCGCGCGAGAGCGTCTCCACCCTAGTTGAACATGCCCGGAGCCCCGAGGCGCATGCGCGCTTCAGGACGCCAGAGCCGCTGTCGCTGCGCCCGACCCGGAACGCGTACTCCCAACTAGGCGTGGGAATTGGCGTTACGAAGGCGGGCGACTTCGAACTCCCCGCGAGGAAACCGAAGTCTTACCGCTTTGTTAGACGTGCGGCTCGGGTCCTTTGGCAACCCCTTATCGAAGCGTCAAGGGGCAGAAGCTTGCGCGGAAGCGCGAAATTATTGTGTCAGGCGACCGGATTGTGCGCTGCACACCAGGCGACCTTCGAACGCCTGCGCTTTCACCATCGCAAATGGCCTTTCCTTGCTGCAGCGCAACAAGTGAAGGAACCTGGGTCCGGGAACGGGGTGTTCGGGAGACCGGCGGGGGTGGTGCCTGGGGGCGGATTCGAACCACCGACACGCGGATTTTCAATCCGCTGCTCTACCAACTGAGCTACCCAGGCTTAAGGCCGCCCGCGCGGGAGCCGCGTCTATAGAAGAGCCGCTTCGGCATGTCCAGCGAGCCCGCGCGGGAGATTTTCGCAGCCGCTAGTCGTCAGCCCGGTCCTTGTCCCGGGCGCTCTCGTCTTCCTCCGCAGGAACGGCGTACACGCCGGCCAACCAGCGCTGGAGATCGACGTCGGCGCACCGCCGCGAACAGAACGGGCGATACGCCGGGTCCGTCGGCTTGCCGCAGATGGGGCATCCCGCCTTGCTCATGCCCGCCGCACCTCGAACCTGTCGCGAGGCCTGCCCGCTTCGGCGGCGATCGAGAACCGCGCACCCATCGCCTCCGCCAGACGGACCAGCAGCGGCTGGGCGCCGGCGGCCACGTCCGGCGAGCAGAGCCCGGTGAAGCGTCCGCCGCGGTCCGCCTCCCCTTCCCGCTGCAGCTCGCGGATCAGCCGCTGGGCCAGCGTCCGGTCCGAGAGCGCGCCGTCGTCGCGGCAGAGCAGTTCGGCGGTCGGCCGTTGCCGGCGCGGAAGCGATATCTCCATCGTGCCGAACCGGCCGACCGGACCGATGGCGACGCCGGGATTGTCCGGTCCAAAGGCCGCACGGGCAGCTGTCATCAGCGCATTTCCGTCGTGGCCGCGCCCGACCAGATCGATCACCACGATCCCGCCCAGCCCCTTCAGCCGCAGCAGCCGGGCGGCCTCGGCCAGGGCGGCGAGGTTCGCCTGGCGCGTCACCCGTTTGGCGTCGGCGCCCTTGCGCTCGCCCAGGTCCACGTCGATCGCCGTGAGGGCGCGGGTCGGCTCGATGGCCAGCGCGCCGCCGCCCGGCAGCGGATGCAGCACCTCAAGCGCCTGGGCCTCGGCCTCGTCGGCCATGTCACGCGCCTCACGTCCCTCGACGAGTTCGGCGTCGCGCGCATGCGCGCGAAGATACTGCGCCGGCTCGGGCGCCGGCTGCAGCAGCCGCGCCGGCCCCTCGGCCGGTCCGATCAGGCGCGCGATGGCCAGCTTGCCGCGACGCGGCTCGCTGCGGATCTCGATCTCCACGAACCCGCCCCGCGCCGGCCGCGCGTCTGGCTTGAAAGGCAGGATGGCCGAGGCGCCGGCGCCGAGGTCGAGAAAGGCGGTGGCGAGCGCAGGCTCGACGGTCTCCACCCGGGCGGCGAGGCGAGCGCCCAGCAGCAGGCGGCCGTCGTCGCCGTCACGCCGGATCACCAGGCGTTCGGGACGCCCGTCCAGCGTCACCACGCCCCGGGTCTCCCCGACGCCGCGATCGAGATAGGCGACACGCGTGCTCATGGCAGCTTGTATCCGAGGCCGGTCAGAAGGTTCGCGGTCTCGTAGAGCGGCAGGCCGACCACCCCCGAATAGGATCCCTGCAGGTCGATGACGTAGGCGCCCGCCCGGCCCTGGATCGCGTAGCCGCCCGCCTTGCCGAGCCCCTCGCCCGACCGGATGTAGGCGGCGATCTCGGCCGGCGAGAGTCGCTTGAAACGGACACGGCTCTCCACCAGCCGGCTCACGGCCCGTCCGTCGGGGGCCGCCACGGCGATACCGGTGAGCACCCGGTGCGCGCGCCCGGACAGCAGCGCAAGGCACTCGGCCTCTTCGGCTTCGTCTTCCACCTTGGGCAACACGCGGCGGCCGACCGCCACGACCGTGTCGGCGGCCAGGACATGGGCGCCCGGATGCCGGGCGGCCACGCGCGCAGCCTTCTCGGCCGCGAGCCGCGCAGCGAGATGGCGCGGGAGTTCCTTGGGTCGGGGGGATTCGTCCAGCTCGGCGGCGTCTATGGCGTCTGGCTCCACGCCGATCTGGCGCAGGAGATCAAGCCGCCTAGGGCTTGCGGAAGCCAGGACGAGGCGCTGCGGCGTCGGCGGCAAGGCGTCGTCCCTGGCCTGGCTCAGCGGACGCGGAAGGTGATACGGCCCTTGGTCAGGTCGTACGGCGTCATCTCCACCAGCACCTTGTCTCCGGCCGAGACCCGGATGCGGTTCTTGCGCATCTTGCCGGCGGTGTGGGCGATGATCTCGTGGTCGTTCTCGAGCTTCACGCGGAACGTCGCGTTGGGCAGCACTTCACTGACGACGCCCGGAAACTCGAGCAGCTCTTCCTTGGCCATGCAGGCTCCTGATCGAGATAAAACGACGGCTCGCGCCTCGGGGCCGCGAGCCGGATTCTCCACAGCGAATATAACGCATCCGAAGGCGGCAGGTCGATGGTTCTGAGTTCAACGCCGGAACCGCTCGGCGATTCGCGCGGCCAGCGCATCCCGGACCTGGCGATAGGCCTCCAGCCGGCTCTCGCGGGAGCCCTCGGCCAGGGTGGGGTCGAACGTGGGCCAGTACTCGATCTCGGAGGCCCGCCCCCGCGCCATCTCGACCGCCCGGTGTTGCGCCTCCGGCGTCAGGGAGATGACGAGATCGAACGAGTCGTCGTCGAGCTCGTCGAAGGTCTTGGCGCGATGCTCCGCCAGGTCCAGGCCCACCTCGCGCATCACCTCGGCCGCCAGGGGATCGACCCCGCCGTCGTCCTCGTTCCCGGGGGGCCTCAGCCCGCAGCTGTCGACGAAGACCCTGTCGCCCAGCAGGCGCTTGAGCAGCGCCTCGGCCATGGGCGAACGGACCCGATTGAGATTGCAGGCGAAGAGGACCGCATCGGGCAGCCGCGCCTCCGGATCGGACGTCATCGGGCCGGTCAACCCCGCCAATGCAGCGCGCAGATCAGCGTGAACAGCCGCCGCGCCGTGTCGAGATCGGTCTCGATCTTGCCCTTGAGCCGGGTCTGCAGCAGTTCCGAGGCCTCGTTGTGGAGACCCCGCCGGCCCATGTCCAAGGCCTCGATCTGCGCGGGCGTAGAGTTGCGGATCGCCTGGTAGTAGCTCTCGCAGATCATGAAGTAGTCGCGGATCAGCCCGCGGAACGGCGACAGCGACAGGATGTGCCGCCGCTCGTAGCCGGGGCCCCTGACGTCCAGCACCAGCCGGTTCTCCACCAGCCCCATGCGCAGGTCGTACGGACCGTGCTCCGCGCCCTCGGGCGCGAAGTAGTTGTCCTCCAGTAGGTCGAAGATCGCGATCTGGCGCTCCTGCTCCTGGTCGCGCGAGACCGCAGCGAGCGACTCCTCGTCGAGCTCGACACTCTGCAATCGGTGTTTCTGTCGCGCGTCGTCGGCCATGTCGTCCGGGGCGGAGGATGCGCGTCGAGCTTTATTGCAAACGAGGGGGCGCCGTCATCCCGCACCTGCGAGGGTAAAGGCCAGATACGAAAAAACGCCCGGCGCGGGAGCGCCGGGCGTCGCTTGTCTCTAGTCGGTGGCTCAGTAGCCGTAGGCGTACCGGCGACCCTCGGGCCGGACGAAGTCGTTGCGGACGTAGCCCACGCCGACGCCGTCATGGCCCACCAGAATCCAGTCCGTTCCGCGAACCTCGGCCAGCGCCTCGAACCGCTCGCCGGCCCGCAGGCGGCCCACCCGCGCCGAACCGGTCGTGGGCGCAGCCCGCAGGTTCACGCCCGTGGTCGCCACGAACGTCCCGCCGATCTTGCTGTAGCGGGCAGGCGCGATGTCCGACGAGAGGCGGTAGCCGTCCCGCTTGTAGGTCGAGCCGTAGCGGGCTTCGACCCGGTCCTTCTGCAGTTCGCATCCGATCGCCGAGCCGGCGGCTGCGCCGGCGCCCGCGCCGACCACCGTCTCGAGACCGGGCTGGCGGCCGCCCACCTTGTTGCCGATGAGGCCGCCGACGACGGCGCCGAGCACGGCCCCGACCTCCTGCTTTCCGCCCGGAGCCGAGCAGCCGGTCACGCCGGCGTTGGCGCTCGTCGCGCCGCCGAAGGCCAGGGCGCCGGCGAGCATCGCAGCGGCCATGCCGCCGCCGAAGGTCTTGGTCGAATTGCGCATGGTCATCTCCGTCCTTCGCGTGATCCGATTTCGCGACGGTAGGGAGCTTGGCCTGAACGGGTCCGGAGCCCGTTCGACAGGAATTGTTCAGCTTTCCGAACGGGCGTTCAGCCGCCCGGCGGCTCCAGGCGGATGGAGGCGGACCGGGCATGGGCCGGCAGCCCCTCGGCCTCGGCCAGGGCGATGGTGGCGGGCGCGAGGGCGGCGAAGGCCGCGGGGTCGCACTTCACGAACGAGGTGCGCTTGAGGAAGTCGAAGAGGGAAAGGCCAGAGGAAAACCGCGCCGCCCGGCTGGTCGGCAGGACGTGGTTCGATCCGGCGACATAGTCGCCCACGGCCTCCGGCGCATGCCGGCCGAGGAAGATCGCCCCGGCGTGCCGGACGCGATCGGCCAGCCGCTCGGGCGCCTCCACGGCGAACTCCACGTGTTCGGGGGCGATGAAATCGACCAGGCCCGGAGCCTCGTCCAGCGGCGCCATGACGATCGCGCCGTGATCGCGCCACGAGGCGGCGGCGTCCTCGCCGGTGGCGAGGGTCGCGAGTTGCGCCTCGACCGCCCTGACCACCCGCTCGGCGAAGGCGGCGTCGTCGGTGATCAGGATGGATTGGGCGGCGGGGTCGTGTTCGGCCTGGGACAGCAGGTCGGCTGCGATCCAGTCCGGGTCGTTCGCACCGTCCGCGACGACGACGATTTCGGAAGGGCCGGCGAGCGCGTCGATGCCCACGACGCCGTAGACCCGCCGCTTGGCCGCGGTCACGAAGGCGTTGCCGGGCCCGACGATCTTATCGACCGGCCGGATGGGGCCCGCGCCATAGGCCAGCGCCGCCACGGCCTGGGCGCCGCCCACCCGCCAGATCTCGGTCACGCCGGCGGCCTGCGCCGCGGCGAGCACCGCAGGCTGCAGCCGGCCGGGCGGCGTCACCATGGCGATCCGGCCGACGCCGGCCGCAGCCGCCGGGACGGCGTTCATCAGCACGGTCGAGGGATAGGCCGCCCTCCCCCCGGGGACATAGATCCCTACGGCGTCGAGCGGCGTCCAACGCCAGCCGAGCTCCACGCCCGCCTCGTCGGTGAACCGCTGGTCCGCCGGTCGCTGCCGCTCGTGATAGGCGCGGATTCGGGCCGCAGCGAAGGCGATCGCCTCGCGAACCTCCGCAGGACATGCCGCCGCGCCTTCGGCGATCTCGGCCGCCGAGACGCGTATGGTTTCCTCGGTGACGTCGACGCGGTCGAAGTCGCGCGTGAAACGCAGTAGGGCGTCCAGCCCCTCGCTCCGCACGGCCGCCAGCACGTCCCTTACGACCGCGTCCACGTCCTCGGGCGTATCGCGGCGCTCGGCGACGAACGCGGCGAAAGCCTCTTGGAAGCCCGGGTCTGTGAAGGCGAAACGGCGCATGGCGCGCCTCTTTAACGGCGCGAGCGGCGGAACGCTACGCCGCTTAGGATTCGTGCGCGGGCGTGCGCGGCGTGGGCCAGGGCTGCGAGACGTCCGCCAGCACGGCGTCCACACACTCCACTTCGGCCCTGAGGTCGCCGCCCCCGGCGAAGCTGAGCATGACGATCCCGCCCGGCTCCTCGCCCGGCTCGAAGGTCAGGGCCAGGAGTTCGATCACGGCGTCCGGCCTGTCGCGACGGACGTTGCGCGCCTGCACCTTCAGCACGCCGCCCAACTGCAGGGCCGAGCGGACCCGCTGCCGGGTCCCCGCCTCCCAGCGGAACCGGTTGAAGGCGACGGTCAGCTGGCGCGCCCTGGGCTCGTAGCGGATGTCCCCAACCTTCCCGACCGCGTCTTGGAGCGCGGCGGACAGCACCGCCAGATCGTCGGCGTCCTGCGCCAGAAGTCTCAGGGGGCCGGTCTCGCCCATGCGTCTCAGTCCTCCTCGCCCGTTCCGTCGCCCTTGATGCGGCGGATCTGCGCCCCGCACGCGCCAAGCTTCTCTTCCAGGCGCTCGAAACCGCGGTCGAGGTGGTAAACGCGGTTGACGACCGTTTCGCCTCGGGCCGCAAGGCCGGCGATCACCAGGCTCACCGACGCGCGCAGGTCCGTGGCCATCACCTGGGCGCCTTCGAGAGCCTCGACGCCCCGCACGCGCGCCTCGCCGCCATGGACGGTGATGTCGGCGCCGAGCCGTCGCAGCTCGGGCGCATGCATGAACCGGTTCTCGAAGATGGTCTCCTTGATGACGCTTTCGCCTTCGGCCAGCGTCATCAGCGCCATGAACTGCGCCTGCAAGTCCGTGGCGAAGCCCGGATAGGGATCGGTCTCCACGTCCACGGCCTTCAGCCGTCCGCCGTTCCGCTTCACGGTCAGCCCGTCGTTGTGGGCCGTCACCTCGACGCCGGCCTCGACCATCTTGTCGACCAGCGCCTGAATGAAGTCGCTCCGGGTGCGGGTCAGGCGCACCTCGCCGCCGGCCATCGCCGCCGCCAGCGCATAGGTGCCGGTCTCGATTCGGTCGGCGAGCACCGCGTGCGTCGCTCCCGACAACCGCGCGACGCCTTCGATCTGGATCACCGAGGTGCCCGCGCCGGAAACCTTGGCCCCCATCTTGTTGAGGCAGTCGGCGAGATCCTCGATCTCGGGCTCGCACGCCGCGTTGCGGATCTCGGTATCGCCTTTAGCCAGCACCGCCGCGAGCAGTGTGTGCTCCGTGGCGCCCACGGATACGAAGGGAAACTCGATCTCGGCGCCCCTAAGCCCGCGGGGGGCCTGGGCGTAGACATAGCCTTCGTGCAGGTCGATCCGAGCGCCGAGCGCCTCGAGCGCCTGCAAGTGCAGATCCACCGGCCGCGCGCCGATCGTGCATCCGCCGGGTAGCGACACCTTGGCCTGCCCCGAGCGCGCCAAAAGCGGCCCCAGCACGTTGAACGAGGCCCGCATCTGGCGGACCAGGTCGTAGGGCGCGAACCCACTGACGATCTCGCGGGTCGTGAGCAGGGTCTCGGATCCCTCCGGCCCGTCGGACTCCACGACCTCGGCGCCGAGCCTCTGCAGCAGCTTGCCCAGAAACCGCGTGTCGGCGAGCCTCGGCATGTTGGTCAGCCGCAGCGGCTCCTCGGTGAGGAGACTCGCCGCCATCAGCTTGATCGCGGAGTTCTTGGCGCCGCTGATCGGGATCTCCCCCTTCAGCCGCGCGCCGCCGACAATGGCGATGCGGTCCAATCGCAATCCTTTGCAGCACGTGGGGCCGCGCGGAGCCGCGGACGCCTTTCGCGATATCTAACGTGCGCGCCGGCTGGCGCAATGGCCGTCAGTCGACGTCCGGTGCGGGCGGGTCAGCGGGTTTGGGCGCGCGGGCCGGCGCCTTCCGGCGGCGCAGATTCGCCCGCAGCGCCGCGGCAAGCTTCGCCTCCTTGGGGTCGGCCGGGGCCGTCCGTCCCTTGTCGTTGCGATCCATGCGCCACGGGTGCGGCGAGGCGTCCCGTCCGTCAAGCGGCTTGGCTTTCGATTGGGGCTTCACGAGCCGCGCTTCGCCCGCTATAGCGCCCGCCTTCGCCGCCGTAGCTCAGTGGTAGAGCGCATCCTTGGTAAGGCTGAGGTCGGCAGTTCAATCCTGCCCGGCGGCACCACGTCTCCCCGGCCCTTGAGGGTCGGGGAGACGCCAACTCCCCCGTTAAATCGATTTCACTCGCCTCATCCGCACACCCATGGCTCGGTGTGGCGATGAGTCTTTCCCGTCTCACATCGGCGGCGATCTTCATCGCCCTCCTGGCTGGCCGGGCGCACGCACTGGAGCAGCCGGCGAACGACGCGGGTCCTGCGGGGTACCGTCAGGAGCTGACGGCCGTCGCCGACGGCGTCTGGGTGCTGGCCCAGCCACGCTTCCTCGTGCAGCCGGCCGGCAATGTGACGATCGTGGAGCAGGCCGACGGCGTGGTCTTAGTGGACGCCGGCGGATCGCCCGGCGCGGCCCGCCGGCTCGTGGCGGAAATCCGCCGCCTTACGCCAAAGCCGGTCAAGGCGGTGATCATCACCCATTGGCATGGCGACCACCCACAGGGCCTGGAGGTCATCCTCTCCGCCTGGCCGCAGGCGCGGACGATCTCGACGGCCGCGACTCGCGCCCACCTTTCCGATCCCAAGACGATGAACACGCCTGGCGCGCCCGACGCCAAGGCCGACGCCGACCTTCGTGAGCGAACCGACGGCTTCGCCGCCTACTGCCTGGACATGGCCGCCAAGGCCAAGACGCTTGAGGAGAAGGCCGGCTGGGAGGAGAGCGCCGCGCTTTTCGGGGCCTATGCCGATGATATGGCCGGCGCTGTCACGATCGCTCCGGCGGAAGGCTTCATTGACCGGCTCGTCATCCCGGATTCCGAGCGACCAGTGGAAGTGCGCTTCCTGGGCCGTGCGAACACTGACGGCGACGCCGTGGCCTGGCTTCCACGCCAGGGGGTCCTCGTCGCCGGCGACGTAGTGGTGGCCCCGATACCGTTCGGCTTCGGCAGCTACCCGGGAGATTGGCTTCAAGTCCTGCGCCAAGTCCGCGACCTGTCCTTCCGGGTGCTCGTCCCCGGACACGGGCCGCCGCAGCGGGACAGAGCCTACATCGACCGTCTCGCGGCGGCGATCGAGGACATCCGCGCGCAGGTCGCGCCTCTCGCTGCCGAGGGACTCAGCCTGGAAGATGCGCGGCGGCGGCTGGACCTCTCGGCCCAGACGCACAGCTTCGCCGGGGACGATCCGTGGCTGCGCCGCTGGTTCGAAGCCTACTGGATCACACCCATCGTCGCCTCGGCCTATAGGGAGGCCAGAGGCGAGCCGATCGCACAGAGCCTCAAGGGCGAGTAGTCCGCGCGACCGTTGTGAACGGGCGCGAAGACCAGCTCTGACCCGATCAAGGCGACAAGAGCACATACACCTGCGATGGATGCACCCAACGGAGCGCCGCCAGATTCACCCGGAGGAAATTGACGTCTTCGAGCGAACAGGCGCCTATCCGGCGAATGTCCTTCACCGCATTCAGGGGCGTGCGCTGCATCGCGACCGGCGATTTGGCGCAAGTCTCGCTGGCGATCGAGGCCGCGGACCCGCACGCCGGCGATCTCCTGCTCTTCGACGATCGCACCGGCCGCGCAGTCGATGTTGACCCGAGGACTGGACGGCCGGCCGCGACTGACTCGCCCGATGCTCCGACGCGGCCCAGCCGCGGCCGCCCGAAGCTCGGAGTCGTCGCCCGGGAGGTCACGCTCCTGCCCCGCCATTGGGAGTGGCTCGCCGGCCAGCCCGGCGGCGCCTCGGCCGCCCTGCGCCGCCTGGTCGAGGACGCCTCCCGGAGCAGCCGCGGCGCCGACCGCGCCCGCGCCGCCCAGGAGGCGGTCCATCGGGTGATGACGACCCTTGCCGGAGACCTGCCGGGCTACGAGGAGGCCCTGCGCTCGCTCTACGCCCGCGACGATGCGGGATTCGACGCGCTCGTCGGCGCCTGGCCGGAGGACGTCGCCGCCTATCTCCGGCGTCTTGCGCAGGCCGAGCGACAGGCGCGGACCTAGCGACGGCTCCGCGCCGCCGCCTCCAGCGCATGCTCGGCCTGGTGCGTCTCGACCGCCAGCCGGCGGGCGGCGTCGCAGGCGACGATCTCGGCCCCGCGACGGGCGAAGCCGACCTCCAGGTCAGCGAGCGTCGGCGCCTCGGGCAGCCGGTGGAGTTCGCAGGGCCGGGTCGCCTCCGGCGGCATCGCCAACTGGGGCGCAGCCGGCAAGGCCGGGGTTCGCGTCGCACAGCCGCTCATCGTGAGCGCGCAGGCGAGCAGCGCGCCCGGGATCAAGGGGTTCATCGGCGTCCTCCGATTGATGGGCGTCTCGGGCGAGCTCGGCCACGGCGCGGTCCGCCGCCGTCCGCTGGCGGACCACGATCTCGGCGCGCTGGGCGCTTTCTCGCTCCCCGCGGGTCTCGACTTCAGCGACCGCCGCCGCCGCACGGGCGGCGGCGGCCTTGGACCGCTCGCCGGCCGCTCCTTCGATCCGGCCCTTCCAGTAGGCGCCGGTGACAAGGAGGATCAGCAATCCTGCCGCCACTAGGGCCGCTGTCAGTCGCAAGCTCATGGCATAAGTCCTGGGGCGTAGCCTCCGCCGGGCTTCCGCGTCAGCACCTGCCGGCGCAGCCGCGGGTCGAACGAGATGTGAACCCAAAAACGCGCGGGAATGTCAAGAACAAAATGCGAACAAACGTCCAGCCTCATTCCCCCTCCTCGGCGTCGAGATCGTCCAGCAGCCGCCGCAGACGGGCCCGGTCTTCGGACGACAGCGTGGTCGTGCGGGTGAAGTGCGCCACCAGCGGCGCCACCTGGCCGCCGAACAGGCGGTCCAGCAGCCCCTGACTCTCGGCCGTGACGTAGGCCTCGCGGCTGACGCGGGGGGCGTAGACCACCCGCGCACCGGTCCGTTCCGAGGCGGCGGCGCCCTTCTTGATCAGCCGGGCGATCAGGGTGCGCACCGTGGCCTCGCCCCATCCCTGGCCCGGCGCCACCTCGGCGACGATCTCCTCGGCGCCCAGCGGCCCGCGGGCCCAGAGCGCCTCCATGATCACGCTCTCGGCCGCCGATATGCGGGGCGGGGCCATGGCTCAGGCCGCCGCGCGCCGGATCCTGGCCTCCAGGTGCCGTTCGCAGACGACGGCGACCGTGGAGGCGAGCAGTCCCAGCATCACCGCTAGGCAGGCCTCGGCGAAGCCGGGGGCCAGGACCGTCAGGCTGGGCGCGGGGCGCACGTTGGCCACGCCGATGAAGCTCCACAGCAGGATGAAGCTGGCCGTCAGCACGCCCAGCATCACGCCGCCCGAGCGGATGATCCTCAGCCAGCCCATCGCCCCGGCCAGGGCCGGAGCGTCCGCCTGCCCCACCTTGCGCAGGCTCATCGCCCAGATGATCAGCGAGGCGGCCGCCCCCGCGATCAGCAGGACCATCGCCGTCTTCACTTCCACCGAGGCGTCGGCGAACACGTCCCCGAACGTCAGCCGTTCGGCCGCCGGAACCACCGTGTAGCCGTCCTGAGCCCTCGCCACGGCGGGGACCGCCGCCGTCGCAGCCAGCAGCGCCAGTACCTTGGATCGCATCGAAACCTCCCGTTTTTACGTATGTAGAAACGTCAAGCTACAGACGTAAAACCGGAAGTCAACTCCGTTGGCCAGGCCGCTGGTTCCTCGGATCAGTCGCCGCCGACGGCGCTGATCGCGCCGGCCGCGTGGCGGCTCGCCCAACCGGCGTCCAGTCCGTAAACATCGGGCCGGAAGATGAAGCCGTCACTCGTGGGCGCCGCCGTCAGGTAGGTGATGTAGACGGGCGCCGGCTCGGCGAGGTCGATCCGGCGCTCCTCGCCGCCCACTGCCAGGGCGGCCTCGGCCTTGTCCCCGCCGGCCAGCAGCCGGGCCAGGCTCATGGCGTCCTCGAGCCGCACGCACCCGGAGCTGGCCAGCCGCTGCGAGCGGGCGAAGTCGCCGCGGTGCGGGGTGTCGTGCAGGTAGATCCCCAGCGGATTGGGCAGCATCAGCTTGACCTTGCCCATCATGTTCTTCGGACCGGGCTTCTGGCGCACCCGCACGCTCAGCGCTCCCGCCGCGACCGCGCGCCAGTCCACCGCCGCCGGGTCCAGCACGACGGCGTCGGCGGTGTAGTCCGACAGGACCTCAAGCCCCTCCTCCTCGATGTAGCCGAGGCCGTGCTCCAGCACCTTCGGGGCGATCGAGGTCTGCACCAGGTCTTCGGGGACGTTCCAGTAGGGATTGAAGATCAGGTGGCTGACCATCCCCACCATCATCGGAGTCGGCTGGCTCGGCTTGCCCGTGACCACCTTCATGGCGGCCAGCTGCTGGCCGTGGTCGTAGTACCAGAGCTGCCCGGCGGCGGCGTCAACCAGGATGAACCGCTCGCCGAACGAGGCCGGCAGGGCGCTCGCCCGCTCCAGGTTCGCCTCCACCAGGCGCTCGTAGTGTGCGGCCCCGGCGTTCAGCGCCTCCAGCGTCGTGCGGTCGGCGCGGCCGGTGTCCGGCAATCCATGCGCCCGCTGGAACGCCCGCACGGCGCCTTCCAGCACCTCGTCGTAGGCGCCTCCGGTGTCGGGCAGCCCCAGGCGCAGGCGAAGGAGGTCCACACGCGGGTCGCGCACGCCCGGCGCCAGCTCGCGCCCGGCCGGGATGAAGATTTCGGGCAGGCCGCTCCACTGGGCGCGGTAGCGCTCGAGCGCGCGGTCCAGATTCTCGACGATCGGGTTGCGGGCGGCGAGCGCGGCCTCCAGGTGCTCCTGCAGCGACGCGGCCTCGGCGGCCGCCTCCAGGGCGGCGCGGCCGCGCCCGGCCCGCGGCAGGAGGCGCGGATCGACGAACGCCAGCAGCTCGCCCTCGCCGACCTTCGGTCCGGCGGCGGCGCGCGCGGCCCAGGCGCTCGACAGCGCGATCTCGAACTCGGCCAGCCGCCACGGGTCGTCGGGTCCCGCCGCGGCCTCGATCTCCAGGGCCCGCGCCAGCTCAAGGGCCTCCGGCCTCGGCCGTGCTTGCGTCCATAACGGCCGGAAGCCGCGCGCGCGGTAGAACGCCGCCACCTCGGGGTCGGCGGCGTCGATCTGGCTCCGCAGCGCGGCCGCGATCGCCTCCTCCGGCGCGACCGAAGGCGCCGGCGGCGGTTCGGCCGGTCCTTGCGCCAACGCCGGCCCCGCCAGCGTCAGCGACGCGGCAGCGGCCAGCGCGGCGGCGACGCACGCGCGCCCGGTCCGCCGTGGAGCGGGCGCGCGCGGCCTTTCGGCTGGGATCAGCCGCGTTCCCCGGCGCGGGTCGCGGCCGCGTCGGCGGCGGTCCCGGTGTCCGCCGGAGCCGGCGCGGGCGCGGCGGCCGGGGCCGGAGCGGGCGCCGGCGCGGGAGCCGGAGCAGCCGCGTAGGTGTTCACCGAGGTCCCGGTGTCGGCGGCGGCCATGTCGTCGTTGGTCGAGGCGCAGGCGCCGAGGCCCACCAGGCCGGCGAAGGCGACAGCGCAAACAGCAGCACGCATTCGAAGTCTCCCATCAATGTCTGACGGCGCTTCAAGCGGCGCTCGGCGGCCAAGGTTCCCTAGCTTCACAAAACAGTGGTCGGATTGCCGTCACGCGGCTCGCGCGGGCCGCGAGCGGCTCTCGAGGAAGGCGTGGAGTTCCCCGATCGGCAGGGCTTTCGAGACCAGGTAGCCCTGGACCACGTCGCAACCCATGGCCGCCAGGGCGGCGAGCACGGAGCGCGTCTCAACCCCCTCCGCGACCACCGACATCCCCAGGCTGTGCGCCAGGTCCACCGTGGACTTCAGTATCAGCCGGTCCCGCGCGCTGTCGTTCACCGCCGCCACCAGCGACTTGTCGAGCTTCAGCTCGTCGGCCTCGATCAGCTTCAGGTACGACAGCGACGACAAGCCGGTGCCGTAGTCGTCGATGGCGATCTTCAGCCCGGCGGCGCGGAACTCGGCGATGGCCCTCATGGCCTCGTCGGGGTTGCGGATGATCGCCGACTCCGTGATCTCGAGGCACAGGCGATTGGCATGACCGGCCGCCGCCCTGGTCAGGCGCTCGCGGAACGTCCGGTCCGCCAGCAGCCCGGCCGAGACGTTGACCGCCACGGTCAGGTCGTGCCCGCCCGCTCCCAGGGCGCCGAGGTCTGCCACCGCCTGCGCGATCCCCCATTCGGTCAGGGCCCGGATCATGCCGGTCTCTTCGGCGGTGGAGATCAGCAGGTCCGGCGCGATGGGGCCCCGGCTCGGATGGGTCCAGCGCACCAGCGCCTCGACACCAGTCACCCGGCCGCTCTTGGCGTGGACCTTGGGCTGGTAGTGCAGCGCCAGCTCCCCGGCCGCGAGCCCCCGCCGCATGTCGCTCATCAGGGCCAGGTTCAGCGACGGATCCCCGACCTTGGCTTCGTGAAAGGCCAGGGCGCGCCGGTCAAGCTCGCGCGCCCGGTCCAGGGCGATGCTGGCGTGCTCCAGCAGGGTCTCCGCCGTCTCGCCCCGCCGGCGATACGCCGCCCCCACGCGCACGAACGCGTCCACCGGCAGATCCTCGATCGCCAGCGACGGATCCAGGCGCTCGACGCGGCGCACCCGGGTCCGGAGCGCCTCGGCCGTGCGCGCCGAGATGACGACGCCCAGGACCGAGCTGGAGAGGTGGGCGACCAGCGGCTCGCCGCTCGCCTCGCCGATCCGGGACGCCACCTGCCGCACCACTTCGTGGAAGCGTCCGTAGCCGATCGCCCCGCGCAGGACGCTGACGCGGTCCAGGCCGACGGCGAGCACGGCCACGGACCGGCGCCGGTCGCCCGTCATCCGCCGGCCGATCTCCTCCAGCAGGGCGCGCCGGTTCGGGAGGCCGGTCTCGGGTTCGTGCATGGCCTGGTGCAGGAGGGCCGCCTCACGCTCGCGCACGATCGCCTCGGCCCGTCGTCTGAGTTCGGCGCGCACCGTCCAGATGAGGCACAGGCCCTGCGCCAGCAGCACGGCGCCGGCGTCCAGGCTGACGGGCGCCAGCGCCTGCAGCATCAGCGGCAGCCCCACCGCCCCGGCGGCCACCAGCGCATGCTGGCGCAGCATCGGCGAAAGCTCGAACTGAGCCCTCGGCCGCAGGAGGAAAGCCACCGCGCACGCGAGCGCCAGGATCGCCAGCGGGTGCGCCGGCCGCAGCGCCCGACCGCTCATCAGGCTCTCGTAGGCGAGGGCGTGCAGATGCACGCCCGCCATCACGCCGGCCTTCGGCGCCGCGAACTCGTCGCCGAGTTCCAGCGCCGTAGCTCCGATCAGGATCCGGCGTCCGTCCACCAGCGCCGGGTCGAAGCGGCCCGTCCGGACGTCCTCGAAGCTCAGCCGCCCGAAGGTCGGACGGATGCCGTAGTCGATCAGGAAGTCCTCGGTCCGACCGTAGGGCGTGTCCGCCAGCAGGGCGGCGATCGAGGGGCGGAAGTCGTCTTGGCCGCCGAAGCCCAGGCTGTAGCGGCGCACGCGCCCGTCGGCGTCCACCGGCACGTTCACGCTGGCCAGCAGCGCCTGGTCCGCGAGGCCGTCCAGGGGCGAACTCTCCACCAGGCCGCCCTGCTCGCCGGCCTTCTGCACGAACGTCGGCAGGACCACTTCGCCCGGTCGCCGGTCGATGGCGGCCTTCAGCGCCGCATCGCCCTCCGGAGAGGACCGGGCGCTGAAGTCCACATCCAGCGCCACCACCTCGGCGCCCGCGTCCTGCAGGTTGCGGATCGCCTGGGCGAAGCGCTCCCGTCCCCAGGGCCAGCGGTCCGCCGCCCTCAGGCTGGCCGCGTCGATCTCGACCACCGTCATCGTGCCGGTCGCCGGCCGCTCGAGAAGGTCGAAGCGCAGGCGGGCCAGGCCGTCGTCGATCGGCCGCAGCAGGCCTGCGGCCTGGGCCAGGGCGACGCAACAGCCGATCAGCACAAGGCCGGCCGCCCTGGTCAGGAAGCCGGCCCGCGCTGGGCGCTCACTCAGCAGCTCCTTCGGGAGCCTTCTTGGCAGGCGAAAGCGAATCAATTGCCCTTGCCGCCGCCCTTCCCGGGATTGCCGCCGTCGTTCGACGGAGGCACGGCGCCTCCCCCGCCCCCACCGTTCGAGCCGCCGCCGTTTCCATTGCCCCCGCCGGCGCCGTTGCCGTTCCCGGCGCCGGGCGGCGAGGCGGCGGCGTCGCCGTTCCCGCTGCCCCCGGCGTTGTTGGTCCCCGGACCGACCCCGTTCCCGTTGCTGTTGCCAGCGCCCACGCCATTGCCGGCGCCCCCGGCGTTGTTGTCGCCCGGACCGACCCCGTTCCCGGCGCCGCCGGCGTTGCTGTTGCCCTGGCCTACCCCGTTGCCGTTGCCGTTGCCCCCGGCGTTGTTGGTCCCCGGACCGATCCCGTTCCCGTTGCCGCCAGCGTTGCTGTTCCCGGGGCCGGCCCCGTTCCCGTTGCCGCCAGCGTTGCTGTTCCCGGGGCCGGCCCCGTTCCCGGCGCCGCCGGCGTTGCTGTTCCCCTGGCCGACGCCGTTCCCGTTGCCGCCGGTGTTGCCGTTCCCCGGACCGACGCCGTTCCCATTGCCGCCAGCGTTGCCGTTCCCCGGACCGACGCCGTTCCCATTGCCGCCGGCGTTGCTGTTCCCCGGACCGATCCCGTTCCCGTTGCCGCCAGCGTTGCTGTTGCCCGGGCCCACGCCGTCGCCGGCGCCCCCGGCGTTGCTGTTCCCCGGACCGACCCCGCTCCCGTTGCCGCCGGCGTTGCTGTTGCCCGGACCGGCCCCGTTGCCGTTGCCGCCAGCGTTGCTGTTGCCCGGGCCCACGCCGTTGCCGGCGCCCCCGGCGTTGCTGTTCCCCGGACCGACCCCGTTCCCGGCGCCATTGCCGCCCGCGTTGCTGTTGCCCTGACCGGGCCCGGCGCCCTGAGCCGGCCCGGAGCCGGCGGCTCCACCGGCGTCCGCACGCCCACCCCCGGGCGTGTCGGGACGGCCTCCCGCCTCGGCGCGCGCTTCGACTTCACGCCGCGCCAGCACGATCGGCGTCGCCGCCGCGCTGGCGGCGGCGACCGCCTGCATCGCCTGCCGCTCGGGCGCTGCGGCCTGCGGCTGGACGGCGTCGCTGCGGGCCGCGCCCGGCGCGGGGCCGGCGCTCGCCAGGACTTGCGCCCCCGGGCCTTCCACCAGCCCGCCCGAGACCGTCCTGTAGTCCAGCGGGGTCAGCGTCAGCGGCTGAGCCTCGACCGGCGTCGCCGCCGGCGTGGCCACGTTGAGCTGGGTGGGGGCGTCGCGCAGGATAGAGCCCGTGGCGCCCGGGGCCACGTCCTTCGCCTGGCCGCCCTGGTTCGCACGCACTTCCACCAGCCCTTCCGCCACGTGGACGGAATCCATCTGCAGGTCGACGGTGACGGTGAAGGTGGTGCCCTTCACGATGGCGGCCAGCAGCGGGGTCTCCACCCGGAAGTGCTGGCTCGGCTTCTTGTCCACCTGGAAGAGCACGGCGCCCAGGTCCTGGACGATGCGGGTCAGGCCGTCACGGCTGTCCGGCGCGACCGTCATGCGGCTGTTGGGCCCCAGCGTGATCTTCTGCGCGCCGTTCGACAGCGCCGCCCGTCCGCCACCGGCCGTGGTGACGGTCGAGCCCGTCGGCAGGGCCTGATCGGCGACGCCGGCCTGGACCTCCCGGCCCGGCGCGGCCACGCGCACCACGCCGCTGACCTCGACCAGCCGCCATTCGGCCGCCTGCGCTGTGTTGAAGCTCAACGTCGCCATGCAGGTGAACGCCGCCGCGAGCGTTAATCGAACCTGCCGCATTCTGCATCTCGTTCGTGTCGGCCGCGTTCGGCGACCTATGATCTTTCACGCCTTTAAACTGTCTTGCTGAATCGACCGCTAACGTTCGTGGTTTCTTTTATTCGTTAAAGCCAACTTTAACCCCGCACCCGGATGATCGACTTCTTCTGGCGTCGAAGAAGTAGACTATTAACCACGTGGCGGACCTTAAGGCACATCTTGCAGGAGTCGCGGCTATGCTGGCCGGCGCTGTGGGCCTCGCGGCGCCGCCGCCCGCCCGTGCGGCCGACTCTGCGCCGGCCGGCTGCACAGCCGGTCCCGACGCCTGCTTCGTGCTGACGTCTCTCACCATCGACGGGGTCACCGCCTATCCGCTGAAGGCGCTCGCCCCGCTCTACGCCGACCACCTCGCCCGCGAGGTGAGCGTGGAGGACCTCGTGCGCATCGCCCAGGCGATCACCGACAAGTACCGCGCCGACGGCTATTTCCTGTCCCGCGCTGTCGTCCCGCCGCAGACCGGCCCCCGCGGCCACGCCCGCCTCGTCGTGCTCGAAGGCTATGTCGGCGAAGTCGAGGTCACGGGCGACGCCGCGCCTGCGCTGGAGGGCCTGCTGGCGGGCCTCACCGAACGTCGGCCCCTGCGGCTGGCCGACCTCGAGAAGCGCCTCACCCTGGCCACCGACCTGCCGGGCGTCCGCGCCCGCACGATCATCGAGCCGATCCTGGACGACCCGGCGCGACATCGCCTCGTCGTCCGCTCGGGCCTGCAGCGCTGGACGGCCAGCCTCTACGTCGACAATCGCGGCACGCGCGCCGTCGGCCCCGAGCAGGCCTACGCCCGGGTCGGCCTCAATTCCCTCGCCCGCGCGGGCGACCAGCTCGCCTTGTCCGTGCTCACCGTCCCGGACGACCCCGACGAGTTCGCCCAGGGCGAGCTGTCCTACGGCGCCTCCCTGGCCGACGGCTCCAGGCTGCGCGCCGCCGTCTCCGCCTCCCGCTCCCGCGAGGGGACCAGCCCGCTGAACAACACCGTCGGCAACGAGAGCCGCGCGCTCAACCTGCGGCTCGCCCGACCGGTTGTGCGGGAACGCAAGCGCGCGCTCTGGGCCGCCGTCGCCTTCGACGCGCGCCATGTCGAACAGACGTTCTTCAACGGCGCCCGCTACGAGGACGAGCTGCGGGTCCTGCGCGGGTCGCTGCAGGCCGACCGCTGGAGGGCGTCCGGCTCCACCAGCCTGTTCCTGCAGGTCTCCCGCGGGCTCGACGGCCTCGGCGCGTCCGACGACGTCTCCACCGCCCACTCCCGCTTCGATGCCGACGGCCAGTTCTGGAAGGTGAATGTCGCCGGCTCGCACTACACCGACCTGGGGTCGCGCGCGGGCCTGTACGTGGCCGCCGACGCTCAGTGGGCGCCGCATCCGCTCCTGCTTTCCGAGGAGTTCGCGCCCGGCGGCCTGCCCTACGGCCGGGGCTACAACTACGCCGAGATCTCCGGCGACAGCGGCCTGGCGGGCCTCGCCGAGGTCAGGGTCGGCTGGGACCCGGGCCTCAGGCCCCTCACCTTCTTCCAGTCCTACGCCTTCGTCGACGCGGCCAAGGTGTGGAATCGCGGCCCCGTCGCCGGCGCCCGTTCGGCGGCGTTCTCCTCGGCCGGCGCCGGCGTGCGCCTCACGTTCCGCGACAAGGTCACCCTGCGCGTAGAGGCGGCGCGGCCGCTGACCCGCACCCCCTGGGTGGCCGGCGACAAGGACTGGCGCCTGTTCGCCTCGCTGTGGGCGGGGTTCTAGGCATGCGAAGGCCGGCGGGGATCACTCCGCCGCCGGCCTTGTCTTCGGTCTTCGACCGCGCGGTTAGGCGCGGCGGCGCTGGAAGAGGCCCAGCAGGAAGAGCAGCAGGATCGCGCCCGCCGTCGCCGTCAGCAGGCTGGGGATCACGCCCGAGCCGGTGTCGAAGCCCAGCATGGTGGCCACGAAGCTGCCGAGGAACGCGCCGACCACGCCGACGATGAGGTTGGTCAGCAGCCCGTGGTTCCGCCGCATCACCTTCTCGGCGATCCAGCCTGCGAGGATGCCGATGATGATCGCGCCGATAATGCCTACGCCGTCCATGAAACATGTCTCCTCTGTGTCCGCGGCGGTAATGCGGTTCGGCGGCCTGGGTTTCATCAGGAGCGCGTGACTGCAGCGCTCCGCGCATTCCGCCGCACGCGGTGCAACCGCTGGGCGGTGGCGCGGAATCATCCGCGCCGGGAGCCTCCGCGCCGATGTCCTGGCGTCCTCTCGGGATCGGTGCGTACCTCGCCAGCGTGCTCGGCGGCCTGGCGCTCGGCGCGGCGCTTTCGGCGGCCGCGGCCCTCGCCGCCCGGCTGGTCTAGGTCTTGCGGCGCTCGGGTCCGCCGTACCCGGGATCGGCGTGCCGCCTGCGGTCAGGTCCCATATAGTCCGGCGCGCGCACGAATCCCCGGGGACGCAGGATCACCGACTGCAGCTTGGCGTAGAGGTCGCGGGGCGCGAACGGCTTGACCAGGAATTCGTGCGCGCCGGCGTCGCGCGCCTCGGCCACTTTCGCCGGCCGTCCGTCCGCCGACAGGACGATCACGGGCAGATAGGGGTTCAGCCCTTCGTTGCGGATGAACCGCAGGAGGGCCAGGCCGTCGTCGCCGCCCAGGTGCTGGTCCAGGATGACGATGTCCGGGTTCGCCGCCGGCAAGGCGCGCAACGCCGCCTCGGTCGTGGCGGCCTCATGCACGTCCTGCGCCCCCCAGCTCGCCAGCAGCGAGCGGACGATCGTCGCCGTCTCGTGGCTGTCGTCGATGATCAGGAAGTGGACTTTGCTGAGGTCCATGGGGACGCGCGGGGGACTGACCCCCCTCGCCTAGCCGCGGCCCCGCCGGGCCGGAACGAACCCCCGGTTGCCGCCCGAACGCGCCGGTTGCGGCTACTCCTGCTGTTCCTTCAGGTGGGCCCGGGTCTCGGCCATGTCGCGCCAGAGGGCGGCGATGCGCAGGAAGGCGGCCCGCTCCTCCTCGTCGGCGGCGCCCAGGGCCATGCGCTCGGCCTCCTCGGCCTGCTGCAGATACTGGCGGATCTTCTCGCTCATGTGCGCCTCGCTACGCCATCCTAACGACCTTGCGCCGCCGACGCGACCCACCCACCCCGCCCGCGCGTCATCCTTTGTTGGGAACCCGACATGTCCCGGCGGGTTACGGTGCTGCGGCGCCGACGAGCCCCCGACTGCGCGCCGCAGTGTCACCGGACGGCGCCCCCGGCCTCGAAGCCGGGGGCGCCTTGCCGTCTAGCCCATCCAGGACAGCGGCCCGCCCGCGCTCCGCACCGCCCGTCGCGGCTCGGCCGCCCCACGCCGGTGCATGGCGAATTCCCCGAAGGCGTCCGCTCCGTGGCTGGCCTGGTCGTGCAGCGGTCCGGCGTAGCTGTGGGTCGCGCGGCTCCACCGCTTGCGGTAGGTCCGCAGCCGTTCGAGCCCCTGGTGGCAGGCATCCGCGTCGAACCAGGTGAGCGGGATCATCAGCCGCGCCGCGTTCACCCGCTCCTCCGGGTCCGCCGCCTGTCCCACCGCGATCCCCGACATCCCCAGCGAGGCCAGCGTCTCGTAGCGCGAGCGGCCGGTCGCCAGCTCGCGCACCATCACGTCGTGCGGCAGGTGGTGGGTCCCCCACAGGTACGGCTTGCTCCCGATCGCCTGGCGGACGATCTCTGGCAGGCCCTCGCCGCTGGTCTCGAAATAGTCGATCGCGCGGACCTCCCGGCCCACCTGCTGGAAGAACCAGATCGCCGTGTAGTCGTCGATCCCGAGGTCCCAGGCGGTGTCCACACGGGCGGCTGGATCCCAGGGAACCCGGCCGATCCGCCCCGCGCGTTCGGCCTCGCCCAGCAGCGTCGCGTAGTAGGCGCCCGGCGCGGCGGCGTCGAAGTCCACCAGGTACTCCGAGGCGAAGCGCGCCTCCCCCTCCTCCCGCGAGCCCAGCTCGGCGATCAGCTCGGCCCGCTCCTGGTCCAGCTGCGCCTTCGTGAACACCTCGGTGTCCGTGGCCGGGGACTTCAGGCAGAACCAGCCCGCTTCCCGCTGCCGGCTCTCGAAGGCGCGCGTGGCGTGGTTGCGCCCCCGCGGCGTCCAGAGGAACAGCGCCCAGCCGCCGTTCTCGGCCAGGATCGGCCGGATGAACCCCCAGGCCTGCGGCTTCGACAGCGACCACTCCGAAAAGACCACGCCCCGCGGCGAGGAGCCCACCAGGCTGTCGTAGTTGTCCGATCCCACCACCTGCCAGACCGAGCCGTTGTTCAGCTCGACCTTCATCTCCTGGTCCAGGGTCCGCTTGCGCACGTGGATCGGGAAGGCCTCGTTAATCCGCCGCACGCCCGTGTGCGGGTTCACCGCGTCCCAGATCGCCTTGCGCCCCTGCGCCGCCTCGGGCAGCAGGTGCCAGTAGACGCCGGGCTTCTCCAGCGCCTCCACCGCCGCCCACTGCAGCGCCACCTCGTCCTTGCCCCAGCGCCGATGCGCCGCCACGTCGGCCCGGCGGCAGCCGTCCACCAGGGTCTCCCACAGCTCCACCTGGTGCGGCCGCGGCTCCCAGGTCAGCGGCAGCCCCTTCTCCCGCGTCCGCCGACGGCTCACTTGCGCCTCCGCTTGGGCTCGCGCGGGACCTCGCGCACATAGGTGCGGCCGTCCTCGCCCACGTACTTCTCGAAGCGACGGATGTAGTAGGTGACCTGCGGCTCGGCCGGCCGCTCCTCGGCCTTGGCGCCGTAGCGCTGGGGCGCGCCCCGCGCCGCGTGCCAGTGGAAGGTGCTGACCTTCAGCCGGTCGGCCGTGACCGTCGCCGCCGTCGTGGCCTCGGCCACCGCCAGCGCCTTCTCCGCCTTCAGGTCCGCCGCCATCTCGCGGGCCATCTCCAGCGCCTCGGCGAACTCGGGATGCCGTCGCCGCCAGCGGTAGAGGCAATCGTACGATGGCATGTCCCCCTTGCCGGCGATCTGGTGCCACAGCTTGCCCTCCGAGATCCGGCGGCAGATCTCCTCTCCGACCGCCCGGGAATAGCGCACGTGGCTGATGACTCCGTTGGCGTCGGGAATCTTGCGGCGGCTCGGTTGCGGCCGCCGCTTGGGTTTCTCACCCATGGTTTGCTCCTGTGGATGAATTTGCAGCCAAATCGGCCGGGGCGCGTTGACTGAACGCCGTTACCCCGTGTGTCTTCGAGAATGTCCGAACCCTATCGCCGCAAAGCCGAGGCCCTGCTCCAGGAGGCGTCCCGCACGCCGAACATGAAGGAGCGCGGCCGCCTGATCGACGAGGCCATGCACTGGCACCGTCTGGCCCTCGACGCCCACGAGCACGACGACGGGCGCACCAACGACAATCGGGATGACCTCGCCGACCTGAACGCCGACCGCGAGGCCGACGGGCGCGGCTGAGCCCTCGCCGCGCGGCCAGGCGACGTCAGCGAGGCCGCGTCTCGCGCACGTGCGCCACCGCCGCCGCCAGCATGCGGTCCTCGGCGTCCCCGATGGGCTGGCGCGCCAGCGGCGTGTCCGGGACCACGCCGCGCAGGGTCTCGTCGCCGCTGGGGCGCACGAACCAGCTCTTCGGGTACGAGACGCTGTAGCCGGTGTGCGGCAGCTCGAAGTGCACGGTCGAGGCGTAGGTCGTCGGCACGTCCGCGGTCTCCTCGCCCAGCACCGTCCCGAAGCCGTAGTCCTGGATTAGGGCCGCCACGGACGTGGCGTTCGAATAGCTGTGGCGGTTCACCAGCGCCCACACCCGCCCCTCGTAGCGGGGGCCGGCCCGCGGCGGCGTCAGCGGGATCTCGAAGGCGTAGCGGACGCCGTTCGGCTGGGCCGCCTCGGCCGCCATCAGCCGCGCCAGCATCCGGTCGGGCGCCGGATCCTCCGCGCGCTGGCGCGCATACCAGGCCTTGGTCGGCGCGCTCGCCTTCAGCATGAACCGCGAGGCGAACCGGAACGGCCGGTCGGCGAACCAGGCGACCATGGCGTCGCTGAAGCTGTTGTCCCCGCCGGGATTGTCGCGCAGGTCGACGATCAGGTCCGAGGCTCCCGACGTCAGGATCGTCCCGAACGCCGCGTCCAGGAAGGCGCGGTAGGCGCTGTCCTCGTACGAGGGAGACGGTCCGGCCGCGTCGGCCGCGGTGTTCATGAACGGGCCGGGCCGCAGATAGGCGATCCCATCCCCCAGCAGCCTCACCTCGCGGGCGTTGAAATCGGCGCCGATCCGGGGCGTCGGATGCGCCCGCCCGATCTCGCCGAGCTGCGGATAGGTCACCGCCGCGACCCGGCGCCGGACCACCGCCCCCTCAGGCCCGCGAACCGTCACCGTCAGCGCGTCCCGCTCGCCCAGCTCGACCCACAGCAGGGCCGGGAAGCTCTGCTCCATCTGCGCGTGGGCCATGTACGGCCGCTCGGCCGAGACATAGGCGCCCAGCCGCTCCAGCCAGGCGTGGGCGGGCTCGCCCTCGATGGACAGCAGTTCGGTCCCGGCGGCCAGCTCGCCAGCAGCGTCCGCCGTTCGCGTCAGGCGGACGCGCGTCCCGTCCACGCGGACGAAGATCGGCAGGAAGGTCCCGCCCGCGCGGATGTGGGCGACGAACTCTTCCGCCGGCGCCTCCAGGCGGGCATGGCCGATTCGGCCGTAGGCGGCGAGCTTCTGCAGCGTCCCGGCCGCCTCGCGACGCGTCAGCGGCCGGTCCACCCCGGCCGTCAGGCGCGCCAGCTGCGCCTCGTACTCGGCGCGGCTGCGATGGGCGAACAGGTCGTAGTGGCCCGCCTCCAGCGTCTCGTAGAGGTGGCGCAGATCCGCCCGCACCGCCTCCGCCGGCAGCAGGCCGGCAGGGTCCGGCGCCTGCGCCCGCGCCGCCCGCCCCGCGGCGGCGGGAGCGGCGCCGGCGGCGGCCAGGAGGGCCAGGGACCGGCGGCGCGTGAAGCTTGGCATATTTCGCAGTAGCCCTCCCCGCCGGCCGCTTCAACAGCGGTGGACTCGCCGCCGGGGACTCAACCCCGCGCCGCCGCCTCCAGCGCCGCGATGTCCAGCTTGACCATCTTCAGCATCGCCTCGGTGACCCGCCGCACCTTCGCCGGATCCGGATCGTTCATCAGCTCGCCCAGGCGCCGTGGCGCGATCTGCCACGACAGCCCCCAGCGGTCCTTCAGCCAGCCGCACCGCTCCACGCTCCCGCCGTCCTTCAGGGCGTCCCACAGCCGGTCGATCTCCTCCTGGGTGTCGCACTCCACCATGATCGAGAAGGCGTGGTTGAAGGGGTCCAGCGGCCCCGCCTCGATGGCCCGGTAGTCCTGGCCGCCCAGGGTGAAGGCCATGATCTTGACGCTGCCGGCCGGCCCGCCCGGATTGTCGGCCATCACCGCCGACCGCTCCGTGATCCGCGAGCCGGGGATCAGCGAGGTGTAGAGGCCGATCGCGGCCTCCATGTCCGTCTCGAACCACAGATGCTGGGTGACCTTCATCGCCTCGTCCTTTCGTCCGACGCGGCGCCGCGCCTCGACGTCCGTCGCTCCCAAGGACGCACGACGCCGTCGCGTCCCGACATCCCTCGCTCCGCTCGGGCCCTCTCCCTGTCCCCTCCCTCTCCCCCGGCGCGCGGTGCCGAGAGGGAGGGCGGTGAGAGGCCGGCGCGCACCGCGCGCCGGAACCGCATCCGCCAACGCTGGCGGGCCCGCTCGCCTATCCCACGCCCGGCCCGGGCCGCACCTCCACGTCCCGCGCCGTAACCGGGCCGCCGCATTCCGAGCAGGTGGTCACCGGCTGGAAGTCGCAACCGCAGGTCCTGTGCCGGTGCAGCAGGGGCGGCCCCGCCTCGCCGGCGTAGTAGGCGTCGCCCCAGTGGACGATCGCCATCAGCACCGGATGCAGCGCCAGGCCCTTCTCGGTCAGCCGGTACTCGTGCCGCAGCGGCCGGTCCTGGTAGGCCTCGCGCCGCAGCACGCCCTCGTCGGTCAGCCGCTTCAGCCGGCCGGCCACGATGCTGCGCGAGATCCCCAGGCGCCGCTCGAAATCCTCGAAGCGCCGCACCCCCAGGAAGCAGTCGCGCAGCAGCATCAGGGTCCAGCGGTCGCCGATCACCGCCACCGAGCGGGCCACCGAGCACGGCGCCTCCGACAGTTCGCTCCACTTCATCCGACGCGCTCCTGCGGTTCGCGCCATGGTCCCATTGACTCCGTTCGGATTCAATACGAACGTCCGTCCAGATTCCGAACGGAGCCGCGCCATGTCCGCCCCCACGGGAGCCTGCCTCGTCGTCGGCGTCGGCGACGGCCTCGGCTCGGCCATCGCCCGCGCCTTCGCCGCCGAGGGTCTCGCCGTCTGCATGACGCGCCGCCCGCGTCACCTCGAGGCGCTGGAGGCCCTGGCCCAGGATATCCGCGACGCCGGCGGCCGGGCCCATGCCTATGGTGTCGACGCCCGCTCCGAGGACGAGATGGCCGCCCTCTTCGCCGCGATCGAGCGCGACGTCGGCCCGCTCGAGGTCGTGGTCTTCAACATCGGCGCGAACGTCCGCTTTCCCATCCGCGAGACCACCGCCCGGGTGTTCCACAAGGTCTGGGAGATGGCCTGCTTCGCCGGCTTCCTCGCCGGCCGCGAGGCCGCCAGGGTCATGGTCCCGCGCGGCCGAGGCACGATCCTCTTCACCGGCGCCACCGCCAGCGTGCGCGGGCGCGACGGCTTCGCCGCCTTCGCCGCCGCCAAGCACGGCCTGCGCGCCGTGGCCCAGAGCATGGCCCGCGAGCTCGGCCCGGAAGGGATCCACGTCGCCCACGTGGTCATCGACGGCGGGATCGACGGGACCTTCATCCGCGAGAACCGGCCCGACGCCGAGGCCGCCCTGGCCCGCGACGAGATCCTCCGTCCCGAGGACGTCGCGCTCAACTACGTGGCCCTGCACCGCCAGCCGCGCTCGGCCTGGACCCACGAACTCGACCTGCGCCCCTGGCGCGAAGCCTTCTGAAGGGAGCCCCCAGTGGCCCAACCCGCGCCCCGCCCCGCGATCGACTTCGTCTTCGACTTCGGCAGCCCCAACGGCTACCTGGCCTGGAAGGTGCTCCCTGCCCTCGCCGCCCGCGCCGGCGCCGAGGTGAACCTGATCCCCTGCCTGCTGGGCGGCATCTTCAAGGCGACGGGCAACCGCTCGCCGATGGAGGCCTTCGGCGAGGTGAAGGGCAAGCTGGCCTACGAACAGCTCGAGACCCGCCGCTTCGTCGAACGGCACGGCCTCACGGCCTTCCGCTTCAACCCGCATTTCCCGGTCAACACCCTCCTGATCATGCGCGGCCTGGTCGCCGCCCGCCGCATCGGCGCGGACGTCGGCGAGCGCTACCTGGAGGCCGTGCTCGCCGCCATGTGGGAGGCCGGCGAGAAGATGGACGATCCCGAGGTCGTGGCCCGGGTGCTCTCCGCCGCCGGCCTCGACGCCGCCGCGATCCTCGCCGCCACCCAGGACCTGCAGGTCAAGGCCGAGCTCGTCGCCAACACCGAGGCCGCGGTCGCCCGCGGCGCCTTCGGCGTCCCGACCTTCTTCGTCGGCGAGGAGATGTTCTTCGGCAAGGAGCGCCTGCCCCAGGTCGAGGACGAGGCCCGCCGCGCCGCTGGAGTGTCCGCATGAGCCACCCGTTCGACGAGGCCGTCGCCCTGAAGTCCTTGGGCGAGGGCCGCTACGCCGGCGCCACCAGCCCCGCCTACTGGAACATGGCCGGGCCCTTCGGCGGGGTCACCGCCGCCGTCCTGCTGCGCGCCGTTCTGAACGAGCCCGCCCGCCGCGGCCGGCCGCTCGCCCAGACCGTCAATTTCTGCGCCGCGATCGCGCAGGGCGCCTTCGAGATCGCCGTGCGCCTCGTCCGCGACGGCCGCTCGACCCAGCACTGGAACGTCGAGCTGACCCAGGGCGAGGTCGTCGCCGCCACCGCCAGCATCGTCACCGGCCCCAGCCGTGAGACCTGGAGCCATCTGCCGGCCTCTCCGCCGTCGATGCCGCCGGCCGCGGACCTCCCGCCGATGCCGACCGAGGGTCGGCCCGGCTGGCTCGGCCGCTACGAGATGCGCTTCGAGCGCGGCGCCGCGCAGCCCGGCGAAGCCCGCCCCGATGCGCCGGCCTCGGCCGAGAGCCGCCTGTGGATCCGCGACGTCCCCGCCCGGCCGCTCGACTATCCCGCCCTCGCCGCCCTCGCCGACGCCTTCGTCGTCCGCATCCTGCAGGTGCGCGGCGACGTGCCGCCGGTCGCCACCGTCACCCTCTCGACCTACTTCACCGCCGACGAGGCCGAGATGGCCGCCCAGGCCGACCGGCCGCTGATCGGCGTCGCGGGCGCGCGCATCTTCCGCCACGGCTTCAACGACCAGTCCGCCGAGCTGTGGTCCGACGCCGGCGCCCTGCTGGCCGTTTCGCACCAGCTCGTGTGGTTCAAGGCCTGAACACGCCCCCGCCGGGCTCCTTCGTCGGATTTCGACAAAACTCCCGCTCCGGTGGTGCTAGGCTCGCCAGATCGCCGGCTGGGAGTTTTTCCAGGCGCCGGCGGCTGAGAGACGCGGGGCCGGGCGCCTCCATGCTCCCGCCTGCGACGCGGAGTGCTCTCGATGGCCGGAGACGTCGAATTCCTGGATCTCGCGCGCCAGGCGCGCCGGCGCCCCCCTGCGCCCGCTCCTGCACGCGCCGCTGCGGCGGGCGCCTATGTCCGGCGGGCCGAGGACGCCCTCATCCTCCTCTCCGGCCTCGACGAGCTGGGCGAGCGCGCCGCCGTCTGCCGCATCGCCGAGGCCTGGCTCGCCCTGGCCGAAGCCCAGCTCGACAAGCCCGGCGGCTGACGGCCACCGGAACGACCGCCCACCGCCGGGCGCGTGAACCGACGCCGGCCGGGTGATCGCCAGCGCTCTTGCATTCTTGTCTCGACGCCGGCTCGGCGGGGGGTCAGCGGATGAAGTAGCCGGTCACCTTCCAGGCCGAGCCCTCCCGCGCCAGCACCACCGTCTCGGTGACCCCACGCAGGTTGGTGAAATCGGTCGTGAACTGCACGATCTTGTAGTCCCCGTCCGGCGCGCCGGGCAGCGACGTGGCGTTGCTCACGCTCCTGAGGCTGCGCGACGAGACGCTTCCGAGCTGCCGCCGCAGAGGCTCGATCATTGCGGCCCAGCCCTTCTGGGTGAGGGCCGACCGGAACATCCCGCCGGACTGCGTCCAGCTCTCGCCCCAGCGCCGCTCGTCCAGCAGCTCCGCCCACGCCCGGGCGGCGTCCGCCCCCGCCTTGTCGGACGCCGCGTCCGGCGCCGGACGCGCGGCCGGCGTGGCGGCGGGGGCTCCGCGGTCGGCGACGAGGGTTGTCGCCAGGTAAGCTGCGGCCAGGATCGCCAGCATGATGACCATTCCTCCGATGAGCCAGGCGACGGGTCCGCCCGAGCGCCGGCGCTGATGGGAGGGCTGGTGTCCCAGGCGATCGCCGGCGGCGGCGACCCCCATTTCCGTGTCCCCAAGGATTTTGGGGCCGGCGCCTTCGTGCCGGGCGAGCAGCCTCGCCGCCTCCCGGCTGCTGGTGACGCCGAGCTTTCGCCGCGCCTCGCGCAGCCGCTCGTTGACGGTGTGGACGGACAGCCCCAGAGCCCCGGCGACGGACTTGGCGTCATGGCCGACCAGCAGAAGTCGCAGCGCCTCCTTCTCCCGCTCCGTCAGACCGCCAAGTCGCTCGTCCATCCCGCAGCGCCGCCCCTCTCCCGCTCGCCCCAGCCTAGGCTGCGCCGGGCGGGGGTTCCGCCGGGATGGTGCGCCCGCCAGCCGCCACGAGCAGACCCTGAGGGCGCTAGCGGGGGCCGCCCAGCGCTGAACGTCAGCAATGGGTGGGTAGCGGACTCTCCGGCGTCTCCTCGCCCGGTTGGGCTTGCGGCCGCGCTCCTATACGCCATTGTTCAGCTATGTCGTCGGTCGCCGAAATCGCCCAGGCGCAGCAGATCCGCCTTGGAGGTTCGGCCGCCCGGCCGCTCGTCCACATCTCTGACGCCCGGCGGTTCCTCGACGCCGCGGAGGCCGCGGAAGCGATCGCGCGCGGCTTCAGGATCGAGCATCGCGATGCTTCCGGCGCGTGGTCGGTGCCAAGCGAAGACGTAGCGTTCGGCGATGGTGCGCCCAACGATACTCGGTTCGCCCTGATCCGAGAGCTTCTGCAGGTGTGGGAAGACGACGACGCGGTCTGGGTCGACTTCCTCGTAGAGCCGCGCCCCTCACGGCCCGAACTCGGCCGAATGCCGACCCCGCGATGGCTCGCGAATTACTTCGTGACGGTCCTCTGGATAGGCCTCGCCTACTATCTCATCCTGGCCTTCATCAGCCCGCGGGACCCGGACCCGGCGACGGGCGCGACTTACCTTCTCCCGCGTCGGCGACGCGACGGCTATATCCCGCTGTGGCAGGCGATCCTGCTCTGGGCATTCATCGCCCACTTCGTCGCCTTTTTCGTCGGGAGCCTCGCTCTTCAGATCAAGGAAAAGCTTCACCCGAGCACGCGCCGCAACGCGTGAGCCTCGGCCCGCCACCGCGATGTCCCCTCCTTGACTTGGCCGTGCGAGGATTGGCGTCGAGGCCAGAGATCAAGGCGCAAACTTTGCAGCGGCTTGTCCGCAATGGGTCGGAGGGGACCTTGGCTCGAACTCCCTACGCGGACCTTCCTAACCTCAGCTATGGGTCGGAAGCCATGGTTTTCAGGCCGGGTGCGCCTCAGCGGTTTACGCACTCCCGGCCGTGCCGCGCCTCTTGGAATGCGGCCTCGACGGCCGCCGTATCGTTCGACGCCAGCCGGCAGCCCTGCAGCTTCAGCCAATAGGCGTTCATCATCACCCCAGACATGTTGTCGGGATGGCTCACGCCCCGGGCGACGAAGAAGTCCTTCAGCGGCCCGCCCTTCCAGAGCCCCCAGTTGTTGCGGATCCACATGCCCACGCCGAAGTGGCTGCCGATCACATCCTTCGCCGGCAGGGCGCGGAAGGTTTGCTTCGTCTCGTCGGACCAGTGCGCGTCCAGGCACGCCATCGCGCTATCAAGGTCCTTCGGCGCGCAGTCCGCCATCGCCTTGTTTTTCGCCGCCCGCTCACGATCCCCGGGCTCCTCGGTGTCCGGGGTCGGCTGGAGGAACATCCAGTTCCCACGTAGACCGCCCCCCGTCCCGCCGCCCCAGCGTTCGAGGTCGTGCTCCAGGATCGGCGCGCCGGGTGCCGCGAAGGCGAGGCGCGCCCGGAAGGTCCCCTCAGCGTCGCGATAGGGGTACGCGGCGCACACGACGCCGCTGTCGGACGTGGTGAAGGTCACGACGCCAGCCGGGCCCGTCTCGCACTTGGCCGGGAGCTGCTGCCGGTCATGCGGCGCGAATGTTCCGCTGAACCCTAGCCGCCGGCTCGTATCGGCCACCCCGACGACGGTCCAGTTCGCCTCCACGTGAGCGCGCACCCGCCGCGCGACCTCGTCCACAGATTCTGCCGCCGACGGCGTCACCCGCAAGGAGTCGAGGATGTCATCGGCACGAACTTTCAGCGCGCCCATCCGCGTCTTCAGCTGGACAAGACAGGTCTCCCGCGTGATCGCCTTTCCAGCGCTGGAGGCCTTGCCTTCTTCGAACGCCGCAATGACGAACGCCTGGAACTCAGGAGGCCTACCTTCAAGTAGGCCGGGCAAGTCGCGGGCGACGGTCCCACCGCTGACCTGGTCACAAGCCCCTAAGAGACGGATAACCTCGTGCAGTTCTCGCGCGGCCGCAGCGGGGGCTTGGTCAAGCTTGACGCTTTGCTCCCGTTCAAGGGCGCTGGCGTCAGCCGAGGCAAGGAGGAATAGGCTCGTTGCCGCCGTGATCCTCCCCCGAAAAAGTGGACGGGGTTAAGCCGCTCTGCGCTCGGCCTCGGCTGGACTGATGTAGCCCAGGGCTGAGTGCAGGCGGCGGGGATTGTAGAAGCCCTCGATGTACTGGAACAGGTCTCGTCGGGCCTGGTCGCGGGTGGCGTAGACCCGGTGGTGGACGCGCTCGGTCTTGAGGGTGTGGAAGAAGCTCTCCATCGGGGCGTTGTCCCAACAATCGCCCTTGCGGCTCATTGAAGGCGTGATGCCGGCGCGGGCCAGGGCCGAGCGGTAGGCCTCGGCGGCGTACTGGATACCGCGGTCGGAGTGGTGGATCAGGCCGGGCGCCGGCCGCTGGCGCTCGATGGCCATCTGCAGCGCGTCGAGGGCGATCTCGACGTGCAGCGAAGGCCGCATGCACCAGCCGACGATCTTGCGGGTGAAGAGGTCGAGCACGGTAGCGAGGTACAGCCAGCCCTCGCCGGTGGGGATGTAGGTGAGGTCGGCGAGCCAGACCTGGTTCGGCGCCTGGGTGGTGAAGTTGCGGCCGAGCCGGTTGGGCGCAATCGGATAGCCATGGCGACTGTCGGTCGTCCGCGTGCGCCGCGGCAGAGCCGCCAGGCCCCGGATGCCGGCCCGGCGCATCAGCCGCTCGATGCGGCTGCGCCCGACGCGGCGGCCGTGGCCGCGGAGCACGGCATGCACCCGAGGCGAGCCATAGGTCCCGCTGCTGTCGGCGTGGATCCGGCGGATGTCGTCCAGCAATGCGCGGTTGGCGACCGCGCGCCGGCTCTCTGGCCTGGAGCGCCAGGCGTAGTAACCGCTGGCCGACAGACCCAGGACCGCGCACATCACCCGAACCGGCCAGACGCTGCGATGCTCATCGACGAACCCGAACTTCATCGGGAGGCCGATCCGAAGATGAGCGCGGCTTTTTTTAGGATGTCGCGCTCCATCCGCAGCCGCTCGTTCTCGCGCCGAAGCCGGGCGTTCTCCGAGGCCAGGTCAGACGGCGACGGGGCCGGCGCTTGCGTGGTGGAGCGCCTCGCCGCCCCCGTCGCCTGCGCCCCGAACTGCATCATCCATCGTCGAAGCACCGTCTCGTGCAGACCCAGCTCCCGGGCCACCGCGCCCACCGACAGGCCGCTCACAGCCACCCGGTCGACCGCCTCGCGCTTGAACGTCTCCGGAAACACCCGGCGCGCACCACTCATCTGACACTCCTCTCCAGCTCCTCAGAGCTAGCATGGGTGTCCACCAAACCGGGGGAGGATCACCGCGACCACCGCCGACATAGCTTCCCCCCTAGCGCAGCGCAGGAAGCCGCGGCGCACCTCAATCATTCTTAGCACCGCGACACCGCCGCGGCCCTCATTCTTGACGTGCGCTCCGGTCGATGCGCGAGCGGCTGTCTACCCAGCGCAGTCTCAGGATCAGCGAGCATCACTGTCCGCACATGAAGCCGTTTCAAGACGCAGTCCCCTGTCCGGGTTGGACCTTCAAGCGCTTGAGGAATGCCTCAAACGTTCGAACGTCCTCCACAAGGTGTTCCCGTGTAGTGACAATGTAGGCTTCGTAGAGCGGCTCCGAGGATTTCGGATCGGTGGCGGCGGGCGCTGGCGCATAGACGCTGATCTGGATGAAGCCGCTCTGGTGCAGTTCGCACGCGCGGCTGTGGGATGAGCCGAGACGCGGTGGCCCGTCGAATAGCTTCGCCATCGAGGGCGACAGCTCCCGCCACGCAAGGGACGGGTCCGCCTTGGCCCGGCATCCCTGCTTTGGGGATCGTGCGATCTCGATGCCCATCACCCGCGACTGATCGAGGATCTCGCAGGGGCTGCCCGGCGCACGGACCATGGCGAAAAAGCCGCGTGCCTCGCCATCGTCGTTCCGCGCCGTGCAGACCGGAGTCGTGCGGGGGAAGGTCGCGGCGATCCCCAGGCGATCGTCGTGGAACGGCCGCTCGCCGTCCGACAGGGTGGGCCGCGCCATGCCGCACGGGATCCTGCCCGCCGGACAGGGGATCCGCTCGGTCACCGTCGTCTTGGCGTCGATCCTGAGCGCGTGCGCCCCCGGCCACCCGTCGTCGTCGATCGTCGAGACGATCCAGTGATCCCCGAAGCGCCTGGCCATGTAGGGCGAGTCGTCCGACGCCATCGTTGCAAGCGCGTTGGACGCCAGCGCCTTCGCTTCCTCCGGGTCGGAAACAGGCCGGATCCGGACTCGCCACTCGAACGCGCTCGCCGGCAGCTGCGCCCAGCGCAGGTCCCGGCAGACTTCGACCACGTCGCAGCGGTTTGCGTCGATGACGACCTGCGGCGGCCACACGAGAATCGAGAAGGCCAGCGCCCAGCCCCAGCGTTTCCGCGCGATCGCGAGGCCTCCGCCGGCCACCGCGACGATCGAGAACACCAGCGAGATGATGTTCAGGACGGTCCAGGCGTCCAGGGCCGTCGCCTGAAACGCCACCCAGCCCAGATAGGCGAGGTCCTGAACCAGGATCAGCGCCGCGTAGAGGAAGAATAGGCCCACGAGCAGGATGAGGATCGACTTCGCGAGCCGCATTAGGATCGCCGCGAGCTTCACCCCGAGGCGGTTGCGGCGATTGTCGTGGACCTCTGGCATATCGGCCGCCCCGCGCAGCGAGCTCTGCCGGAGGACGGTAGCGCTTAGCCGATGAAGATCAACGCCGTAGCGGGCTGGACGGGAGTTTAGTTCTGGGTCGATCGCTGCCGGTGAAGTCGTGGCCGGGAGCGGACCTTCTCAAGGTCCGATACCGACCCGTTGCGGACCCTGAGCTCATTGGTGCAATCAGGGCCAACCCTTGGAGAGCTTATGAGCACAGCTACCGGCCTGACACTCGGCTTGGCGGTCGCCATGCTGGCTCTCTTCTTGATCACCGGCCACATACCGAACGGCTACGGATCACTCTTCACAAGTCGAAAGACCGATCCAGTACCGTACTGGTTTGGGATCGGCCTTTACGTCTTAGCGCTACTGGTCGTACTATTGATCGTCGGTGTGCGGGCAGCACGCGGGTTAGCTATTTGACGTCCGCGAACCACCCTTCCGCGAAGTTCGGGGTGTCCGCTCTGAGCGGTCGCGGGGTCGCTGCGGCCGGCCGGTCACATTGGCGACGGATGGCCAAGTGCCGCGGCCCGCATCCAGGCGCCGAGGCGCGGAAGGAGCCCGCGAGAAACCCCCAAAGAACCCCCAAGGAACCCCGGGCGGCCGGGGCCGGTTGGACGGAGGACCTTCGAAAGGATCTCCCATGACAGCCGACAACGACAACGCCGACCGCGACGCCGGGACTACTGATGCGGGGACTGCTGAAGATGGCGGCCGCGGCGGCGATCCCAACCGCCAGGGCGGCGCCTCCAAGCCCGGCCACCTCTCCCCGCAGATCGACATCCGCGGCGGCAAGAGCGAGAAGGGCGGCCAGATCGCCCAGGATCCCCAGCAGTCCAGCGGCCAGGGCGGCCAAAGCTGACCGGCCAAAGCTGACAGAACCGGAGCTGGCAGGACCGCAGCTGGCAGGACCGCAGCTGGCAGGGCCAGGCCTGCCGCCCGCCTGGGGTGGCGATCCGCGCGGACCGCAACCGCCCCTCCCCCTCATCCCGGAGGAAGAGGGGATCCAGGCGGCCTCGCCGGCGCACGGCGAACCTGCCGCGGGCCGGCCCAGGCCCGCTTGGACCCGTTCGGGGCTGTCTTACGCGCACTCCTGGAGGCTACCGAAATCCTGGCGAATTCACGCGGGAATGTCAAGAACAAAATGCGAACACGTCAGCCCCGCGCCAGGATGCTGAGGGCGACGCGCAGCACCGCCTCCAGCCGCGCGCCCTCCCGGTCGCCGCCCGCGGCCTCGCGCGGCGTCATCTCCTCGCCGCAAACCAGGTCGCAGGCCGAGACCATCTCGGCCTGCATCAGGAGGCTCCGCCGGTAGGCCGCCAGCAGGTCGCGGGCCTGGGCGGTCCCGTGCGCCTGCGAGAGCAGGGCCTTCAGCGACTGTCCCGCCGGCTGGCCGCCCTGGGGCCGGGCCTCCAGCGTCGACGGGATCGCCGGATCCTGCCGCGCGCGCCGGTAGGCCGCGCCGTAGCGCTCCCCTGCCGCCACCTCCTCGGCGCTCAGCCGCCCCTTGCGACCCAGCCACTCCAGCCCCGTCTGCCGCTGATAGGGCTTGGCCCGGGTCGCCCGCCCCGGGGGCTGCGCGATGGCCGCCCCCCGCTTCCGCTCCAGCGCCACCGTCTCGGCCACGCCGTCCATCACCGCCCGCGCCTCGGCGCGCGCCTTCGCCTGCCGCTCCAGCCGCAGCAGCCTCGTCCTGTCCATGTCCCGTACTCCTCAGCGGCGTGCGCCGCGCGCCACCACCGCGTCGGCCAGGCGGTACACCGCCTCGCCCGCTTCCCGCTCGCCCTCGATGACCACCAGCCCCGCCGCCGTATGCGCCAGCAGTTCCTTCAGGAACTGCGCCCGCTGGTCCGGCGGGCGGCGGCTCAGGGCGCGGGCCACCAGGGCCGCCGCGCCCTCCGACCGACCGCTCACGGCGTCAGAGCCGGATAGCCGCCCTCGGCCAGCACCGCCGCCACGTGGGCGCCGTGGCGGGCGAACCGCGGCCGCATCGCGTCGGCCCCGCGGCCGGGGGGCCTGGCCTGGAACAGGGCTTCCAGCACCCTCGCCTTGCCGGGGGGCAGCCCCAGCTCCGTGGTCGCGCGTCCCGCCGAGGCCCCGCCTCGCCGCAGGTTCGCATAGGCCTCTCCGGCCCAGGTTTCGTGCATCGCCATGCCGAAATGTATAAAACCTACGGCCCGCTTGCGCAAAAGATTTCTACAGGTTATCTACAGCGACGAGACACCACAGGATCTCCCATGGACGGTCGCGCCGAACGCCTGCGCCAGGCCCGCATCGACAAGGGCTTCGAGACCGCCGCTGCGGCGGCCGACGCCTTCGGCTGGAACCGCAACACCTACGCCTCGAACGAGAACGGCAACGCCCCCTTCTCCTATAGGCGCGCCAAGGAATACGCGGCCGCGTTCGGGGTCCGGCCCGAGTGGCTCTACGACGCGGCCGGCGGCATGCGGCCCGCCGCGGAGGGGGGGCTCGCGCCGGTCATCGGCCGCGTGGGAGCCAATCCCGACGGGATCGTCCTCTTCGCCACGGGCCACGACCCCGGCGAGCTCGCCCCGATCCCCCCCGGCGGGACCGACCGGGCCGTGGCCCTGCGGGTCGTCGGCCACTCGATGCGCGGCGTCGCCGACGACGGGGCGCTGATCTACTTCGAGGACCAGCGCACCCCGCCCACCCCGGACATGCTGGGCCACGTGGTGGTGGTCGAGACCGACACCGACGAGGTGCTGGTCAAGCGCCTGCTGCGCGGCTCCCGTCCCGGGCTCTACGACCTCGAGAGTGTCGCCGGCCCGACCCGTCAGGACGCCCGGCTCCGCTGGGCGGCCCACATCACGGCGATCATCCCGCCCTTCCAGGCCCGCCGGATCATCCGCGGCGCAGCTTAGATACAGAGAAATTTGGAGCTGACCTGTATATAATGTATAGTTCGGTCATGCCCCTCCTGTCCGCCCAGCAAGACGAGGCCTTCCGCGCCGCCGCCCATCGCCGCGATCGGGAGGCGGCCGGGGGCGTGGCCTGGTCGGGTCTTGGCCCCCAGCCCTTCCGCCCCCTGGCCCTGGAGGCCCTGCAGGCGGAGGAGCGGCGGCGGCGCGAGCGGCTGGCCGCCTGGCGGTCCAGCGCCGCGGGCCGGGCCCTGGCCGCCGTCGCCGAGGTGGAGCGCCAGGCGGCGGCGATCCGCGCCGCCCTCGCCCGCGATCCGGACCAGGCGCTCCCGGGCCCCGCAGCGGCTCTCGCGGCCGCGGCCGAGACGGTCTGCCGGACGCTCGCCCGCTAGCGCTTGCCAAGCCTGCCGTCGGCGGGCCACCTCAGGGCATGTGCAACGAGTACCGCCTCGAGCGCTCGCTGGACGAGCTGCTGCAGGAGTTCAGCCAGCTTCGCATCCCGCTGGAGTGGGAGGGCGGCGCGCCGAACCTCGAGCCCCGCGTCTCGATCCGCCCCACCGACAGGGCGCCGGTGATCGTCGGGCAGGACGGGGCGGCCGTGCTGAAGCAGCTCGCCTGGGGCTTCCCGCGGCCCAAGGGCGGGCCGGTGATCAACTTCCGCTCGGAGGGCCGCCAGTTCCCGAACGGCCGCTGCCTGATCCCGGCCGACGGCTTCTACGAGTTCACCGGGACGAAGAGCCCCAAGTCGAAATGGCTGTTCGAAGGCGCCGAGGGCCCGCTGTTCGCGATCGCAGGCCTGATCCGCGAGGATCGCTTCACCATGCTGACCTGCGCGCCGGGGCCGGACATCGCGCCCTACCACGACCGCCAGATCGTCATCCTGCCGAAGAAGGACTGGGCCGCCTGGCTGGGCCCGCCGGAGGAGCAGCCGCCGATCGGCCCCCTCCCGGCCGGCAGCCTGACGGTCACCCAGGTGCGCTAGGGCAGATCCTCGGCGAGAATCGCCATCTCGAACATGAACGAGCCGTCCTCGTCCTCGTCCTGGAAGACGACGCCCACGAACTCCTCGCCGATGTAGACCTCGGCGGAGTCCTTCTGCTTGGGACGCGGCACGAGGGTGATCCGCGCATTGGCGAAGGTCCCGCGCAGATGGCCTTCGATCTTGCGGATGGTCTTCTCGTCCACGCCAACGCTCCTTGAGACGGCAAATTCGCGGCGAACCTACCGTCTCGCGGCCCGGCGGGAAACCTCAGATCACGTAGTCGTACACAGCATCGGCCAGCGTGTGGTCCATGCTCTTGGCCGGCTCGTCGCAGGTGGGGCAGTTGACCAGCCGCGCCGGCACGCCCGCCGCGGTGCAGTGCGGCGGCACCGGCTTCAGCACCACCGAGCCCGAGGCCACCTTGGCGTGATCGCCGATGGTGATGTTGCCCAGCACCTTGGCCCCCGCGCCCAGCAGCACGCCGTTGCCGACCTTGGGGTGGCGGTCGCCGCGCTCGGCGCCCGTGCCGCCCAGGGTCACGCCCTGCAGCATCGAGACGTCGTCGCCGATCACCGCGGTCTCGCCGATGACGATGCCGGTGCCGTGGTCGATGAACACGCCGCGGCCGATGCGGGTGGCGGGGTTGATGTCCACCTGGAACAGCTCGCTCGAGCGGCTCTGCAGGTAGAACGCCAGGGTCTCGCGCCCGGCCTTCCACAGCCAGTGGGCCACCCGGTGCGTCTGCAGCGCCTGGAAGCCCTTGAAGAACAGGAACGGCTGGACATAGCCGCGGCAGGCCGGATCGCGCTCGAACACCGCCTTCAGGTCGGCCTCGGCGATCTCCACCAAGGACGGATCGCTCTCGTAGGCTTCCTCGAGGATGTCGCGGAGCGTCATCGCCCGCAGCTCCTGGTCGCCCAGCTTGCGCGCCAGCTGGTAGGACAGGGCGTCGCCGAGCGTCTCGTGGTTCAGGATCACGGCGGCCAGCAGGCTGGCCAGGGCCGCCTCGCTCTTGGCGGCGGCGTAGGCTTCGTTGCGCAGCGCGGCCCACACGGGGGGCGGCGTGGCGGGGTCCACCACTTCCAGGCGTTGGCTCATCGGTTCCTCCCGACCCATCGGGCTCTCCCTACCCTAGCATCGCCCGCGCGAGCGTGGGCGGCAACGACCCTTCCCGAGCCATATGGTATGCGCGCAGCAGCATCGCCACCGTCAACATGTCGGGCATGTGTCCGGCCAGCGCCGCGTCCAGCACCTCGCGGAACGGCGCGCGGACGATGGCCAGGGACTCCGTACCGTCCAGCTCATGGGCGCCGTCCGCCGCCCGAAGGCCCAGCGCCACATAGCCGACGGCCCGCTCGTCGGTGATCGAGTTCGAGAGCTGGGTCCGCATCACCTCGCGCCAGTCGTCGGCTGCGAGCCCGGCCTCCTCGGCCAGCTCGCGCCTGGCCGCCTCCAGCGGGTCCTCGTCGCGCGGCGCGCCGCCCTCGGGGATCTCCCAGCTGTAGTCGGCGTGCGGCAGGCGGTGCTGGCCGACCAGCGTCACCGAGCCGTCGTCGTGCAGGGGCAGGACCGCCACCGCCACGTTCTTGAAGCCGACCACCCCGTACAGCGCCGGACGGCCCGTGGGCGCGATGGCGTCGTGCTCGGTGACCCGGATCCAGGGGTTGTCGTACACCACCCGGCTCTCGCCGCGGATCCAGGGTTTTCCATGGGGCGCCAGCCAGGCGGGCGTGTCGGGCATCTCTGTCACCTCGCCTTGCGGAACGCACGGGCGAGCCGATAAATCCACGGCTCTATCGTTTTCCTAAACGCCAAGGCCTCCTCATTGAGCTCTGACCTGCCGCCCGTCCCGGAGTTCGGCGCCCCGCTTCCCATCGCCCCCGTCCCGGAAGTCCTGCGCTTCCTGGCGCTCCGCCGCTCGGCCCCCGCCCTGACGCTGGCCGAGCCCGGCCCCTCCTCGGACCAGCTGGGCGACCTCCTTCGCCTGGCCGGCCGGGCGCCCGACCACGGCAAGCTGTCGCCCTGGCGCTTCGTCCTGCTGGAAGGCGAGGCCAAGACCGCCTTCGCCGACCGGCTCGAGGCCCTCGCGCGCGGCCGGGGCGATGCGACCCAGGCGGCCAAGCTGGGCAAGCTGCGGACGCCGCCCCTGGCGATCGTGGTCGTCTCGCGGGTGAAGCCCGGGGCGATTCCGGAATGGGAGCAGGTGCTGTCGGCGGGCGCGGTCTGCACCAACCTGCTGAACGCCGCCCAGGCCATGGGCTACGGCGCGAACTGGATCACGGATTGGTACAGCTTCGATTCCGAGGCGCAGCGGGTCCTCGGCCTGGCCGAGCACGAACGCGTCGCGGGGTTCATCATGATCGGGACGCCCCGGGAGCCGCCGCTGGAGCGCGAGCGGATGGACGTGGGCAGCCTCGTCACCCGCTGGAAGCCCTGAGCCCCACGGGCCAGACACACAGCGGCCGGACGGCGCGCCGCGCCGCCCGGCCTGAGGTGACACGCCCGAGGAGAGTTGGGCAAGATCACCTATAGGCCTCAACGCCCCTTTTGGGAAGCCCGAACAGGCTTAGCGGCCCGCACGCGCCCCTTTTCGCCTCAGGCGAGAGTAGGCGGCTTGAAGCGGCGGCCGGCCGAATTCTGGCGCGGGTCCCGAATATTCCATCCATCGCCCGACGCGGCGCTCAGATATCCGAGTAATCGCAAGCTGTCGGGTCCGATATACGTGGCGTCTATGCCGCGTCTACGCTCACCCGCGGCCGCGATATGGCGCGACGCCTTGGTCGGGCAGCCAAAGACCTTCCGGCGCCGGGCCGGTTTGCCAGAATACGTCGATGGGGATGCCGCCGCGGGGGTACCAGTACCCGCCGATCCGCAACCACTGCGGCGCGAGCTCGGCCACCAGCCGCTTGCCGATCGCCACGGTGCAATCCTCGTGGAATGCGCCGTGGTTGCGGAACGAGGCCAGGTAGAGCTTCAGCGACTTGGATTCCACCAGCCACTCGCCGGGAACGTAGTCGATCACCAGGTGGGCGAAGTCGGGCTGCCCCGTCACCGGGCACAGCGAGGTGAACTCCGGCGCCGTGAACCGGACGAGGTAGGTCTCGCCCTTGTGCGGATTGGGCACGCGCTCGACCACCGCGGCCTCGGGGCTGTCGAAGCCCCGCACGTCGCGGCCGAGCTGGCTCAGGTGGGTCTCTTCCATGGGCGCGCCTTTACCCGCTACTAGGGGCGCTAACAACACACGCAAGGGAGAGCGACATGGCGGCCGGCGGGGACTTCCAGGACTTCGTGGTGGTGGTGACCGGCGCCTCGACCGGGCTCGGCCGGGCGATCGCCGTCGAGGTGGCGCGCCGCGGCGCCAAGGCCGTGGTGGTCAACTACGCGCGCAGCGCCAGCGAGGCCGAGGAGACCGCCGCCCTCGTGCGCGCCGAGGGCGCCGAGGGGGTGCTGGTGCAGGGCGACGTCGCCTCGGACGAGGATTGCCGCAAGATCGCCGCCGCCGCCCAGCCGTTCGGCCGCATCGACGCCCTGTTCAACAATGCGGGCACGACCCGCTTCGCCGCCCACGGCGACCTCGACGCGGTCTCGGCGCAGGACTTCCTCGACCTCTACGCCGTCAACGTGGTGGGCGCCTACCAGATGGTCCGCGCGTGCCGGAGCCTGCTCGAGGCCGCCCCCCGCCACGGCGCGGTCGTGAACACGGCCTCCATCGCCGGCGTCACCGGGATCGGCTCCTCGATCCCCTACGCCGCCTCCAAGGGCGCCATGACCACCATGACCCTGTCGCTGGCCCGGGCCCTGGCCCCGAAGATCCGCGTGAACGCCGTCTGCCCCGGCTTCATCGACACGCCCTGGTTCGGCAAGGGCATGCCGGACGCCGCCGTCGACCGCGTGCGGGCGAACGCCGAGGCCTCGACGCCGCTGCGGGCGGCCTCCACCCCCCAGGATATCGCCGAGGCGACGGTGTTCCTGGCCGCGCCGGCCTCGCGCCACGTCACCGGCGAAACCCTGCTGGTGGACGCCGGCATGCACCTCGGCTACGCGCCGACCGTGGCGCGCTAAGCAGGGTGCGGTGCAGGCTGCGGGCGGGTTCTGCCCAATTTCCCGGCGCCGGCCACGTTGGGCGCACAAAGTTCGCTCAGCCCCTGCCGAGCTGCGCCATGGGCGACGCTGCGCGTTGATCTGCCCGACCGCCGCTCGCGACCATGCCGGCGCACGATCCAACCGAGGTCGGATCGGAGACATAAGGGGATAGACCAAAATGAATAAGCTCAAGGTGTCGCTTCTCGCCGCCCTCGGCACAATGGCGTTTTCCGGCGTGGCTCACGCCCAGGACGAAGGCCCTGTCTCGCTGTCCTTCAATCTCGGCGCGGCCACGGAGTACGTGTTCCGCGGGGTCAGCCAGACCGACGAGGATCCGCAGGTGTTCGGCGGCGTCGACGCCACCTTGGGCTCGATCGGCTACGCCGGGGTCTGGGCCTCGAACGTCGACTTCGGCGATTCCACCGACGCCGAGTTCGACCTCTATGCGGGCGTGAAGCCCACCGTCGGCGCGGTCACCCTGGACATCGGCGTGATCTATTACGGCTACCTCGACCAGCCCTCGGGCGCCGACTACGACTACTGGGAAGGCAAGGTCGCCGCCTCGGTGCCGGCCGGCCCGGCCACCTTCGGCGCGGCGGTCTACTATTCGCCCGACTTCACGGCCAACACGGGCGACGCCTGGTACTACGAGGCCAACGCGACCTTCCCGATCCCGAGCAGCCGCTTCGTGGTCAGCGGCGCCATCGGCCACCAGACGATCGAGGAAGCCTCGGACTACACCACCTGGAACCTCGGCGTCGGCTTCTCGCTGACCGACAACCTGGGCTTCGACGTCCGCTATTTCGACACCGACGGGCACGAGTTCGGCAAGCTGTACGACAGCCGCGTCGTGGCCGGGTTGAAGCTCGCTTTCTGAGCGCAGCGCACCGCACAGGACACGTCCAGCCGCCGCGGAGCCTCCGCGGCGGCTTTTCGTTTGCACCCGCAGGCGCCGGTTCTTAAGGTTATGCGCCTACCCCGAACGCGCCGGACATAGGGCCGCGGCGGGGGCGTTCCCGGCCGGGCGCTCCGGCGTATGGTCTGCGAATTCGGAAGGTTAGGCGGAGTGCGACGCATGGAGCGTGTGGCTTTCCGGGCCCAGACCGTCGTCGCCGACGTCGCTCTCGCCGCCCTCGCCTTCGCCCTGGCCTTCATCGTCGCGCGCACCCAGCCCGTCTTCGCGCTCGACGACCTGCCGCTGACGCGGTTCCTGCAGCTCACCTTCGTCTACGGCGCCATCGCCGGCGTGTTCGCCCTGCTCTTCCGGCGCGAGCTCTCGCCCTGGCGCTACGTCTCGATCCCCGACGTCCTCGTGCTGGCGCGCAGCGCCCTGCTGACGGTGGGCGTCTTCCTGCTGGGCGTCTTCGTGCTGAACCGGGCCCAGGGCCTGCCCCGCTCGGCGCTGTTCATGGCGCCGATGTTCCAGATGGTCTTCTCCATGGGCGTGCGGATCGTCCGCCGGGCGCTGCACGAACACGCCCTGGACAGCTTCTCGCCGCTCAAGACGGTCACCGACCGGATGGCCCAGGCGCCGACCCTGCTGCTGATCGGGCCGCCCTCGCTGGCCGACACCTACCTGCGCGACGTCGCGCGCAGCCACGACCGCACCTACACGCCCGTGGGCATCGTCACGACCGAGAAGCGCGACGTGGGCCAGCAGGTCCGCGGCGTCTGCATCCTCGACACCCTGGAGCGGCTGGACGAGGCCCTGGCCGAGCTGCGCCGCTGGAACCGCTACCCGCGGGCGATCCTGTTCCTCGAGGAGCCGGCGCGCCTGAAGGGCCTCACCGCCGACCAGCTCGGCCGGCTGAAGAACGACGGCATCCGCCTGCTGCGCCTGCCGTCCATCGTCGAGCTGCCGCAGCACGACAGCGTCACCCTGCTGCCGATGCGCGACATCAACATCGAGGAGCTGCTGGCCCGCGACCCCATCGAGCTGGACCGGGGGGCGATCGCCAAGCTGATCCGCGGCCGGCGCGTGCTGGTCACCGGCGCCGGCGGCTCGATCGGCGCCGAGCTGTGCCGCCAGGTGGCCGCCTTCGACTGCGCGCACCTGACCCTGCTCGACATCTCCGAGACCGCGCTGTTCGAGATCGAGCGCGAGATGCGCGAGACCTTCCCGCACATCCCGCGCAAGGCGGTGCTGTGCGACGTCCGCATCGCCCACAAGCTTGAGGCGGCCTTCCGGGCCGAGGCGCCCGACCTCGTCTTCCATGCGGCGGCCCTGAAGCACGTCTCCATGGTCGAGCAGCATCCCAGCGAGGGCGTGCTCACCAACGTCATCGGCACCTGGAACGTGACCGAGGCGGCCAAGGCCTGCGGGGCCGGCCAGATGGTGCTGATCTCCACCGACAAGGCCGTGGACCCGTCGAACGTGATGGGCGCCACCAAGCGGCTCGCCGAGGCGGTGATCCAGGCCCAGCAGTCCAGCGCCAAGGGCACGCGCTTCTCGGCCGTGCGCTTCGGCAACGTCCTGGGCTCGGCCGGATCGGTGGTGCCGATCTTCAAGTCGCAGATCGAGCGCGGCGGGCCGGTCACCATCACCCATCCCGAGATGGAACGGTTCTTCATGACCATTCCGGAGGCCGCGCAGCTGGTGCTGCACGCCACCGCCACCTCGGCCGAGGGCGAGGCGCGGGACGCCCGGCTGTTCCTGCTCGAGATGGGCGAGCCGGTGCGGATCATGGATCTCGCCCGCCAGATGATCGCCCTCTCCGGCCGCACCCCCGGCCGCGACATCGAGATCGAGATCACCGGCCTGCGTCCGGGCGAGAAGCTGACCGAGGCCCTGCTGGACGAGACCGAGAGCGCGGTCCCCTGCGCGCCCAAGGTGCTGGAGGTGATCACCAACTCGGCCCTGCGGGTCACCCCGGGACACCTGGCCGAGCTGGAGGCCCTGGCCAGCCGCGGCGCCGTGGACGAGGTGCGCGCCGCCCTCTTCGCCCTCGTGGCCCAAGTCCGCGGCGAGAAGCCGGGCGGCGCCCCCAACCTGCGGGTCATCGCCGGCGGCTGAGCCCGCGGCTGGGGCCTCAAGTCCGGCCTCACGCCGGACCTCACGTCGGGGAGTTCATCCCCGGCCCGCCGTCTGCTAAAGGCCGGCCATGGGTTACGCAGCAGGCCTGATCGGCCTTACCGCTCCGATGGCGGCCCTCGCCGCCTACGTCGGCCTCAAGCGGCGCTCCGAGCGCCGCCGACGGCAGGCCCGGCTCGATGCGGCGCGGACCCCTGCGCCTGCGACGCCGCCGCCCGCCGAGGAGAAGGATGCCTTCGACGCCTGGCGCGAGGGTTTCTCCAGCCAGGTCGAGCCGCCCGGCGACGGGAAGGCCTGAAACGAAAAGGCCGCGGGGTGACCCGCGGCCTTCGTCGTCCGGAGGGTGGCCGCCGCGCCTATTCGGCGGCGACGACCTGCTTGGGCGCAGCTTCCTCGAGGCGCTTCACCAGCGCCTCGTACTCGCCCCACAGCGCCTTCGGCAAATGCTCGCCGAACCGCTGGTAGAAATCGGGGATGAGGGCCGCTTCCTGGCCCCAGATCGCGGGATCCACCGTCAGCAGCAGGTCGAGCTGCTGGTCGCTGAGGGTCAGACCCGACAGGTCCAGGCTCGTCTTCGACGGCACGCGACCGATCGGGGTGTCCACGGCGTCGGCCTTGCCCTCCAGCCGCTCGACGATCCACTTCAGGACCCGCGAGTTGTCGCCGAAGCCCGGCCAGACGAACTTGCCCCGCTCGTCCTTGCGGAACCAGTTCACGAAGTAGATCCGCGGCAGCTTGGCCGGATCGGCCTGCTCGCCCATGGCCAGCCAGTGGCCGAAGTAGTCGCCCATGTTGTAGCCGCAGAAGGGCAGCATGGCGAAGGGATCGCGGCGCAGTTCGCCGATCTTGTTCTCGGCGGCGGCGGTGCCTTCCGAGGCGACGTTCGAGGCCATGAATACGCCGTGGGTCCAGTCGCGCGCCTCGGTGACCAGCGGCACGGCCGACGCCCGACGGCCGCCGAACAGGATGGCCGAGATCGGCACGCCCGCCGGGTCCTCCCACTCGGGCGCGGCGACCGGGCACTGCGAGGCCGGAACCGTGAAGCGGGCGTTCGGGTGCGCGGCGGGCTCGTCGCTGTCGGGCGTCCACGGACGGCCCTTCCAGTCGATCAGGCGCGCCGGCGGCTCGTCGGTCAGGCCTTCCCACCAGACGTCGCCGTCCTCGGTGAGCGCGACGTTGGTGAAGATGCAGTTCGAATGCAGCGTGGCGATGGCGTTCTGGTTGGTGTTGACGCCCGTGCCCGGCGCCACGCCGAAGAAGCCCGCCTCGGGGTTGACCGCATAGAGGCGTCCGTCGTCGCCGAAGCGCATCCAGCAGATGTCGTCGCCGATCGTCTCGGCCTTCCAGCCGGCCAGCGTCGGCTGCAGCATGGCCATGTTGGTCTTGCCGCAGGCGCTGGGGAAGGCCGCGGCGATGTAGCGGACCTGCCCCTCGGGCGAGGTCAGCTTCAGGATCAGCATGTGCTCGGCGAACCAGCCCTCGTCACGGGCCATGACCGAGGCGATGCGCAGCGCGAAGCACTTCTTGCCCAGCAGCGCGTTGCCGCCGTAGCCCGAGCCGTAGGACCAGATCTCGCGGGTCTCGGGGAAGTGGACGATGTACTTGATCTCGTTGCACGGCCAGGCGACGTCCTTGGCCCCGTCGACCAGCGGCATGCCCACCGAGTGGACCGCAGGAACGAAAAAGCCGTCCTCGCCGAGCTGGTCGAGGGCGGCCTGGCCCATCCGCGTCATGATCCGCATCGATACGGCCACGTAGGCGGAATCGGTGATCTCGACGCCGATGGCGCTGATCTTCGAGCCGAGCGGGCCCATGCAGAAGGGCACCACGTACATGGTGCGGCCGCGCATCACGCCCTTGAACAGGTCCTTCAGGTCGGCCCGCATCTCGGTGGGGTCGAGCCAGTTGTTGGTCGGACCGGCGTCCTCCTGCTTCTCCGAGCAGATGAACGTGCGGCTCTCGACGCGGGCGACGTCGCGCGGGTCCGAGGCGGCGTAGAACGAGTTCGGACGCTTGTCCGGATTGAGGCGCTTGAGGGTGCCTGCGGCGACCAGCTCTTCGGTCAGCCGGTTCCACTCCTCTTCCGACCCGTCGCACCAGACCACGCGGTCGGGCTGGGTCAGCTCGGCGATCTCGCCGACCCATTGGACCAGCTTGGCGTGCTTCGTCGGCGCGGGCGCAAGTCCCGGGACGGTGGGTTGGCTCATAGACGAAAACTCCCTGGCCCCAACTCGGCGCGTGCGGCAGACGCCCCGCACGCTCCTTACACGTGAGCAACTCCTTAACGGCGGAAAGCGCGTCTGCCTACCGCGTGCGCACCCGTACAGGCTGCGCCGTCGCATCAACGCCCCAGAACGCAAGGCGGACGCGCCGGTTCACGGCCAATTGCACGCCCTCACCCTGGGTGAGGCATCCGCCGACGGACGAATCGCCAGGTGGGTTGGCGGCCGGTTGGCGCGGCGCTGCGAATGGGGCATGTCTCCCCCATGGCCGGTCGGGGCAAATCGGCGGCGCGCGACCCGCTCCTCGACGTCTATCTGGAGCGTCGGGAGACGCTCGTGCGCTTCCTGGCGGCGCGGGCGGGCTCGCGCGCGGCGGGCGAGGACCTCGCCCAGGAGCTCTACATCCGGATCGCCGGCCGCGATCCGGCCGCCGGCGCCGACAATCCACTGGCCCTGCTCTACCGGATGGCCCTGAACCTGGCGCTGGACCGCGCGCGCGGCGAGCGCCGCGCCGCCGCCCGCGAGGCCGCCTGGCGCGAGACCGCCCATACGCGCATCGGGGCCGTGGACGTGGCCGACGAGCCCCCAGCCGACGAGGCGGTGGCCTCGCGCCAGCGCCTGCGCCGGATGATCGAGGCCGTGGCCGAGCTGCCGCCCCAGGCGCAGCGGGCCTTCCGGCTGCACAAGCTGGAGGGCCTCTCGCACGCCGAGACCGCCCGGGCGATGGGGCTGTCCGTGAAGTCCGTCGAGAAGCACGTCAGCGCCGCGCTGAAGTCGCTCACCGCGAAGTTGGGTGCATGATCTACCATAAATTGCATGCCCCGACCGGGGGGCGCATCCTGGCGGCGGCGTCTAGTCAGGTGAAGGGCCGCCGGGGGCGGCTGCGGGAAGGATCATGAACGATCTTCGGCGACAGGCGGACGAGGAGGCTCGCTGCGCGGCGGCGGCCGACTGGCTCGTCCGGCTCGGGGCCGACGATCTGGACGAGGCCGAGGCGCTCCCCTTCGACGCCTGGGTCCAGGCGCCGGACAACGCGCGCGCCTACGATGCGGCGCTCGCCGTCTGGAGCGCCTACGACGCCGAGGCCCCTGCGGTGGCCCAGGGCCTTGCGAACCGGCGCGGGCCGCGCCCCGACCGGCGACGCCTGTGGTTCGCCGCGGGGATCGCCGCCGCCGCCGTGGGCGCCGTCGTGCTGCTGCCCCAGCTCCAGACCCAGCCGCGGACCGACGTCTACGCCACCGGCGTGGGCCAGCACCGCACGGTCACGCTCGCCGACGGCTCCACCCTCGAGCTGAACGCCGCCACGCGCCTGTCGGTCACCCTGCGCCGCGACCGCCGGGACGTGACGCTGGACCAGGGCGAGGCGATCTTCGACGTCGCGCACGATCCTCGCCGGCCGTTCCAGATCGCCGCCGGCGACCGGGCGGTGCGGGTGGTCGGCACCCAGTTCGACGTGCGGCGCCGCGACGGCGAGCTCTCGGTCACGGTGGCGCGTGGCGCGGTCGAGGTGCGGCCGGCCGCCGGCGCGGCGGGTCGGGCCTATCGTCTGCGGCCCGGCCAGCGGCTGGACCACCGCGAGGGCCAGGCCGAGGTCCGGCTGGCGGCCGTCGAGGCGTCGGAGGTGATGTCCTGGCGCACGGGCCGGCTCGTCTATCGCGACCAACCTTTGCGGGCGGTGGTGGACGACCTCAACCGGGAGTTCCCCACGCCGATCCGCATCGCCGACGCGGACCTGGGGGAGACGCCGATCTCGGGCGTCATCGTGCTCGACGACCAGGAGGCGGTCATCCGTCGTCTGGCCTTGCTGGTTCCCATCGAAGCGGTACGTTCCGACGCGGGTCTGGTCCTGCGGCGCGACGGCGCGCCGGGGCGTTGATGGGGTCTGGAAGTCATCCCGACGCGGAGCGTGCCTCTACGGGCGTTGCTGGCCGGCGGCCTCGTCGCGTGCGTCGCGACGGCCGCTGAGGCCGCGGGCGCGCGCCATCGCCTGTCGATCTCCCCCAAGTCCTACGCCGACGCCCTGATCGACCTGGGGATCCAGGCGAACGTCTCGATCGTCGGCACATCGGCCTGCGGCCGCGGCGGGCCCGTGGCCCTGCAGGGCCGCTACACCGTCGAGGAGGCCCTCGCCCGGCTTCTGGACGGCGCGCCGTGCCAGTTCCGCATCGTCGATGCGCGGACGGTCCGCATCACCCCCGCCCCCACGCCTGCGGCTCCGCCCGTCGAGCGGCCGCCGGCCGACCAGCCGATGCTGGTGTCCGAACTCGTCGTGACAGCGGCCAAGCGCCCGGCCAGCCTCGATCTGCTGCCGGCCGGCGTCAGCGCCGTCTCCCGCGCCCAGATCGCCGCCACTGGCGCAGGCGACGTCGGCCAGACCATCGGCCAGGTGGCCGGCGTGCTGACCACCAACCTCGGCCCCGGCCGCGACAAGCTGCTGATCCGCGCGCTCTCGGACGGGACGTTCACCGGCCGCGCCCGTTCGACGGTCAGCACCTACCTCGACCACGCGCCCCTCAACTACAACGCCCCGGACCCCGACCTGCGGCTCGTGGACATCGAGCGCATCGAGGTCGTCCGCGGCCCGCAAGGGGCGCTCTACGGATCGGGCTCGCTGTCGGGCGTCTATCGCATCATCACCCGAAAGCCCGACCCGGAGGCCGTGGCCGGCGGCGTCGGGGCGACCTTCGCGGCCACCAAGGGCGGCGATCCCAGCGAGGAGGTCGAGGGCTATCTGAACCTGCCGCTGGCGGGCGGCCGGGCGGCGGTGCGGCTGGTCGCCTACCACGACGAGCGCGGCGGCTACCTCGACGACACCCCGCCCGGCGCGACGAACGTCGACCGCACCGTCCGCGACGGGGGTCGGCTGGCCGTCCGGCTGCGGCTGGGAGACACGTGGAGGGTGGACGCCCTGGCCGCGACCCAGCACCTGCGCTCCGACAACGCCCAGTACGTCAACGTCGTGCTCTCGACCGGCGCCAGCCGCGGCAATCGCATCCGGGAAGGACACGACAACGACTTCACCCACGGCGCCGTGACCATCCAGGGCGACCTCGGCGGGGTGAGCCTCGTCTCGTCCTCGGCCTATGTGCACCACACGTTCACCAGCCAGTACGACGCCTCGAGCGTGGACGATCCGCTGCTGCCCGGCGGCGCGTTCAACGCCGCCCCGGCGGACACGGTGGTCTATCTGGAGAACACCCGGGTCAACATGCTGGTCGAGGACCTGGTGCTCCGCTCGCGGACGGGCGGGCGGTTCCGCTGGCTGGCCGGCGTCTACGGCTCGCTCACCCTGGAGCGCTCGCCCTCCTCGGCCGACATCTTCGCCCCCGGCGCCCCGCGGGTGCCGGCCTACCGCGAGCACCGCAAGGACCGGGTCAGCGAGCTCGCGCTCTATGGCGAGGTGGACTATGCCCTCGCGCCGGGCTGGACCCTCAGCGTCGGGGGCCGGCTGTTCGGAAGCTGGGTCCGGACCTCGGCCGACGTATGGACCTGGGCCCCCAACGGGCCGCGGGTCGTCGCCTACGAGCGCCGGTTCCAGGGGGTCTCCCCGAAGATCTCGCTCCAGCGCGAGATCGGCGAGCGGGGGGCGGCCTATGCGCTGATCTCGGAAGGCCACCGGCCCGGCGGCTTCAACACCGCCGGCATCACGCCCCTGCGCGAGATCCGCACCACCTTCGGCGCCGATCGCCTGCGGAACTACGAGGCGGGGCTCAAGCTGCGCTTCTTCGACGGCCGGATGGCCGTCCGCTCCGCCGCCTATTTCGCCGAGTGGCGCGACATCCAGACCGACCAGTACCGCATCACGGGCCTCGCCTACACCGCCAACGTCGCCGACGCCGAGACCTTCGGCCTGGAGGGCGAGATCGGCTACGACTGGGACTTCGGGCTGTCGGTGCAGGCCAACGCCCTCCTCGCCGACTCCCGGGTGACGGACAAGAATCCGAACTTCACCGGGCGCGTGGCCGACGAGCTGCCCGCGGTCCCCGACGTCTCGGGCGGGGTCATCGCCATCTACCAGCGCCCGTTCCGCGACGACCTCGTGCTGCGGCTGGTGGGCGAGGCCAGCTACGTCGGCCGCTCGGCCCTCTCTTTCGACGCCACGATCAACCGCCCCATGGCCGGCTACGTCCGCGCCCGGCTGTCCGCCGAGCTGGCCGCCGACGGCTGGAGCGCGGCCGCCTTCGTCAGCAATCCGCTCGACGACGACAGTGACACCTTCGCCTACGGTAATCCCTTCAGCTTCCGCGGCCTGCGGCAGGTCACGCCCCAGCGGCCGCGCACCATCGGCGTCCGGCTGGCCGCCAACTTTTAGACAAAATTCACCGCCGCGGGCGGGGGGCGGCGCCGCGCGGCGCCGTCTTACTGATCAGGGGAACTCGCGCTCGTGGAAGCGGGGGGGCAAGTGGTCAGGCTATCGGCGTTGGTGTGCGTTCGCGGAGGGGAGAGCGGCCTTGCCGACTGCCTGCGCGGCCTGTCGTTCTGCGACGAGGTCGTGCTGGTGGTGGACCGGGGAGCCGACGGGGTCCGCGACCTCGCCCGCCGGGCAGGGGCGAAGGTCGTCGACGGCATCTTCCCCTTGCCCAGCCAGGCCCGCGCCGCGGGCGCCGAGGTCTGCACGGGCGACTGGATCCTGGAGGTCGAGCCGGACGAACGCGTGGACCGGGCGCTTGCCTGGGAGATCCGCGCGGCCCTGCAGATGCGGCCGGGCGGCGACTGGTTCGACATCCCGATCGACAACTACGTGGGGACGACCCTCGTGCGCCAGGGCTGGACGGGGACCCTGAGCGCCCGGCGCGCGGCGCGGCTGTTCCGCAGGGGGGTGAAGACCTGGGGACCGGGACGGCTGGGCCGCGCGTCGCTTTCCGGCGCCCCGGCCGGGGCCCTGACCGGCGCCCTGCGGCGCTCCCTCGGGCGCGACACCGGCGAACTGGTCGAGCGGGCGAACCGGCAGGCCGAGCTCTGGGCCGAGGACGCGGCCGACGCCGGCCGCCGGCGCGGCCTCGCCGCCGCCCTCCTCGCGGGGACCGGCGGGCTGCTGGACAGCTATGTGGCGCGCGGGGGCTGGCGCGAGGGCCGTCTCGGCGTGCTGGTGGCCCTGCTCACCGGCCTGCACCCCGTCCTGGCCCAGTTGCGGGCCGCCGAGATCCTCACGGCCGAGGCCCAGCAGGCGCCCGCCCCGACCGCGCCCCTGCGCCGGGCCGGCTGACGCCGTCATCGACTTGGGCGCCTGCGGACGCTAGGGAATCCCCTGCGCGATCCTCCGCGCGGAAACTTCGTGTGGCGCCTTGGCGATCCTGGTCACCGGCTCGGCCGGCTTCATCGGCTTCCACCTGAGCCGCCGGCTGCTGCAGCGGGGCGAACAGGTCATCGGGGTCGACAACCTCAACGCCTACTACGATCCCAGCCTAAAGGCGGCGCGCCTGGCGCTGCTGGAGGCCGAGGCCGGCTACCGCCACGCCCGCATCGACCTCGCCGACCGGGAGGCCATGGCCGCCCTGTTCGAGGAGACGCGCCCCGATGGGGTGGTGAACCTGGCCGCCCAGGCCGGCGTGCGCTACAGCCTCGAGAACCCCGCCGCCTATGCGGACTCGAACGTGGTGGGCTTTCTGAACGTCCTGGAAGGCTGCCGCGCCGTGCAGCCCAGACATCTCGTCTACGCCTCCACCAGCTCGGTCTACGGCGCCAACGGCAAGCTGCCGTTCAGCGTCCACGACCACGCCGTCCACCCGATCACGCTCTATGCGGCGACCAAGCTGGCCAACGAGGCCATGGCCCACGCCTACGCCCACCTATTCGGCGTGCCGTGCACGGGCCTGCGCTTCTTCACCGTCTACGGTCCCTGGGGCCGCCCCGACATGTCGCCGTTCAAGTTCCTCTCGGCGATCCTCGAGGGTCGGCCGATCGACGTCTACGGCCAGGGCCGGATGCAGCGGGACTTCACCTACGTCGACGACATCGTCGACGGCGTGATCGCCGCCCTGGACCGCCCGGCGCAGGCGAATCCTGAGTGGGATCCGCAGCGGCCCGATCCCGCCTCCAGCGGCGTGGCTCCCTGGCGCATCTACAACATCGGGGCCAGCGAGCCGGTCGAACTGATGCGCTACATCGAGACCTTCGAGCGCAAGCTGGGCTGCAAAGCGAAGCTCAACCTGATGCCGATGCAGCCGGGCGACGTCGTCAGCACGGCCGCCGACGTGAGCGAGACCGTCCGGGACCTCGGCTATCGCCCGACCACCTCCATCGAGGAGGGCGTCGGCCGCTTCGTGGACTGGTACCTCGACTACTACGGCAGCAAGGCCTAGCGGCGGGAGAACGGGCATCTTCGGCGCCGGCGCACTGAACCTGCTGGTCGCGCTTGGCCTCGGCCTGCTGATCGGCGCCGAGCGCGAGCGCCGCAAGATCGAGAAGGCCGTGCCCGCGGCCGCCGGCATCCGCACGTTCACCGTGGCCGCCCTCGCCGGCGGGCTGGGCCAGCTGGTCGGCGGCCCCGTTCTTACGGCGGTCATCGTCGCCGCCGTGGGCGCGTTCGTGGCCCTGGGCTACTGGCGCACGCGGCGGGAGGACGACCCCGGCCTGACCACCGAGATCGCCCTGGTCGTCACCGCGCTGCTGGGCGCCCTCGCCATCGCCGACCCCGCCCTGGCCGCGGGCGGCGGGGTGGCGGTGGCCGTCGTGCTCGCCGGCCGGACCCAGCTGCACCACTTCGTGGGCGAGGTGCTGACCGAGCGCGAGGTGCGCGGCGCCCTGGTCCTCGCCGCCGCGACGCTGATCGTCCTGCCGCTGCTGCCGGACCGGCCGATGGGGCCGTTCGACGCGGTGAACCCCCGCTCGGTCTGGCTGCTGGTGATCCTCGTCCTGGCGATCGGCGCCGCGGGCCACGTCGCCGTCCGGGCGCTGGGTGTCCGCTTCGGCCTGCCGATGGCGGGCCTGGCGTCGGGGTTCGTATCCAGCGCGGCCACCATCGGGGCCATGGGGGCCCGGGCGCGCACGACGCCCGAGCTGATGCCCGCCGCCGTCGCCGGCGCGGTGCTGTCCACCGTCGCGACCGTGATGCAGATGACCCTGGTGGTGGCCGCCGTCAGCCTGCCGACGCTGCAGGCGCTCGCCCTGCCCCTCGCGCTCGCCGGCCTGACCGCCGTGGCTTACGGGATCGTCTTCACCCTTGCCGGCCTGCGCCGCACGCCGGACGGGGAGCTCGATGCGGGCGAAGCGTTCAGCCTCGCCACGGCGCTGGTCTTCGGGGCCACGCTCACGGCGATCATGCTGGCGGCGGCGGCCCTGCAGGCCTGGTTCGGCGACCTCGGCGCCGCCGCGGCGGCGGCGCTGGCCGGTCTCGTCGACGCCCACGCCGCGGCGATCTCGGTGGCCGCCCTGGCGCGGAGCGGCCAGCTCGCCCCGGCAGACGCCGTGCTGCCGATCCTGGCCGGCTTCTCGACCAACGCGGCGACCAAGATCGTCCTGGCCGCCACGGCGGGCGGCCGCGCCTACGCCCTGCGGGTCGCGCCCGGGGTCGTGCTGGTGACGGGGGCGGCGTGGGCGGGCGCCCTCCTCTCCCGCGCCGCGTAACGGCTCAGACCGGCCGGTCGATGGAGGCCGGGGGCTGGGAGAACCACTTCGGCCCCTGATCGGTCATGTAGAGGCAGTCCTCGATCCGGACGCCGAACTCGCCGGGGATGTAGATGCCGGGCTCGTTCGACAGGCACATGCCGGCCGCCAGGGGCGTCTGCTCGCCCCGCACGAAGTTGATCGGCTCGTGCCCGTCCAGTCCGATGCCGTGGCCGGTCCGGTGCGACGTCCCGGGCAGGCGGTAGTCGGGTCCGTAACCCAGGGTCGCGTAATAGGCGCGCACCGCGTCGTCCACGCGGCCGGCGGGGGCGCCGAGCTGCGCGGCCTCGAAGGCGACCTGCTGTCCCCGATGCATGTGCTCCCACACGGTCCGCTGCCGCCTGGAAGGCTCCCCGAACACCAGCGTGCGCGAGATGTCGGACTGGTAGCCCTGGAACGTGCAGCCGCAGTCCATCAGTACGACTTCACCGTCGCGCACCGCCTGCGGCTTGCCCGAGCCGTGCGGGTAGGCGCTGGCCTCGCCCAGCAGGATCAGGGCGAACTCCGGCTGGCCGCCCAGAGCGCGGGTGGCGCCGTTCATGATCTCGCCGATGTCGGCCGGCGTCATGCCCCGCTCGATGCGCGGGACCGTGTGCCGGTAGGCCGCGACCGTGATGTCGGACGCATGCTGCATCAGCGCGATCTCGGCGGGCGACTTGATCATCCGGCAGCCGCGCACCACGCCGGACGCCGAGCGGACCGCCACGCCGGGCAGGCTCCGCTGCAGGCCCTCGACGGCGAAATAGCGGACCGTCTCCTCGATCCCGATCGCGCCCCGCGCCAGCTTCCGCTCGCGCAGCCAGCCGGCGACCAGCGCCAGGGGGTCCTCGTGCTCCTGCCATGTCCGGACCTGCGCGGACACGCCCAGGGTCTCGCGCACCGAAGGCTCCTCGAAGAAGGGCGTGACCACCAGGATCTCGCCCTCGGCCGGGATCACCGCCGCGGTCAGGCGCTCGCTGCGCCACCATTGCAGGCCGGTGAAGTAGACGAGACTGGCGCCCGGCTCGATCAGCACCGCCGAGAGGCCCTGCTCGCGCATCAGGCGCTGGGCCTTGGCGATCCGCGCCTCCCGCTCGGCCCGCCCGATCGGCGGCGGCGGGTTCGGCAGGGGCGCGAGGTCCGCCGCGCCGGCGGGGGCGGAGCCGGCCGCGGCCGCGATCAGCGCCGAGGCGCCGGTGAGGAAGATTCGACGATCCATCCGGCGAAGCTCTCGCGACTTCGCCGCAAGCTCAAGCGCGACGGAGCGTCTACGAATACCGCGCCTCGCCGCCGGCGGCGCCGCGCGCCGCCTCCACGGCCCAGGCGAGGTCGGCGAGATAGCTGTCGGCGATCTCGGCGTGCACGGGCGAGAGCATCAGGTGCAGCCCGCGCGGCTCGGTGGTCACGCTGGTGAACCAGCCCCGCTCGCGCAGCTTGGCCCAGACGGCCAGGCAGTCGACGTCCTGGCGGGCGAAGGCGAGCAGCCCCAGCTGCGGGCGGCCGATCACCGAAAAGCCCAGCTCGCGCACGCCGGCCTCGATCCGCTCCCGCGCCCGCGTCACCTGCCCGTGCTTGCGCCGGTAGCCCTCGACGCCCAGGAACGTCATCACCGCCCAGGCCGCTGCGATCGCCCCGCCCGGCCGCGTGCCGGCGAGCGTCGGCGTCACCATCCGGCCGCCCGGCCAGTCGTTGAAGTCGAAGACCATCAGCCGGTGCAGCTCGGCCGAACGGAAGAGCACCGTCGAGGCGCCCTTGGCGCAGTAGCCGTACTTGTGCAGGTCGGCCGAGATCGAGCGAACGCCCGGCAGCTTGAAGTCGAAAGGCGGGATGTCGCCGCCGTTCATCCGCACGAAGGGGGCGATGTAGCCCCCGACGCAGGCGTCCACGTGCAGCCACAGGTCCCGCGCCGTCGCCAGGTCAGAGAGCGCCCCGATGGGATCGATCAGGCCGTAGGGGAAGTTCGGCGCCGAGCCGACGATCATCACCGTGCGGTCGTCAGCCGCCGCGGCCATGGCCTCGGGATCGGCCAGCCAGTCCTTCAGCGGCGTCCGGCGGACCTCGATCTCCATGACCGCGCAGGCCTTGTCGAACGCCGGATGCGCCGAGCGCGGCAGGACGAGGTTGAGCGGACCCGTCACCCCGCGCACCTTCCGGGCGTGGTCGCGCGCGGCCTTCACCGCCATGGTGATGGAATCGGTCCCGCCCGAAGTGATCGTTCCGGCCGCCCCCTCGGGCGCGTTCAGCAGCGACAGGCCGTAGCCGACGACCTCGGCCTCCATCCGCGCCAGGCTCGGGAAGGCGGCGGGCCCCAGCCCGTTCTCGGACATGAAGAGGGCGTAGGCCTCCTTCTGGACCTGCTCCACCTCGGGGCCGGCGTTGAAGACGTAGACGGCGGTCTTGCCCTCGCGCCAGTGGACGTCGCCGGCGCCCATCTCCTGCATACGGGCCTTCAGGTCCGGCCAGTCGGCGCCGGTCTGCGGAAGGGCTGCGGCCATGGAGGTCCCCCGGGTCGATGAGCGGGGAAGGACCTTAGCCGGACGCTCGGACAAACAAAAAGCCGCGCCTTTCGGCGCGGCCAGTTAGGGAGGAAACGCCCCTAAGGGCAGGACCACCTAGACCAGCGATTTGTGTCAGCGCGAAGACGTCATCGCTTCAATTGCGAAACCCGGTTCGACAGGCGCCCGCAGCCTGGGCAGCCTGCCCGGAATCCGGGCGCCGGGTGTCATCCGGCGCGGCCGGTCAGCTCCAGCACCGCCATGGTCAGGTGGTACAGCGAGGTCGCCGGCGCCGGCTCGTCCACGAAGCCGCCGTCGGGCCGCAGCTTGTCGCGCCAGGCGCCCCGGGCGGGGGTCTCCAGATAGCGCGCCAGCCCCCGCGCGGCCGAGATGGCGTCGGCCTCCTCGCCCAGCAGGACGGCGGCCTTCAGGCGCTCGGTCTGAGGCCACAGGCGTGCATAGCCGTCGCGCACCGCCAGGTCGTCCCACAGGGCGTTGACCGCCACCTCGCGCGAGGCGTCGACGCCCGCCCGGCCGACCTCGTAGAGGCGGCGCGCCGTGTGCAGCCCGCGCTCGGCGCCGCGGGCCCGGCCCCAGCGCTCCAGCAACCAGGCCCATTCGAACTGGTGCCCCGGCTCCACCAGGCCCGCCTCGCCCGTCAGAGGGGCCCAGCCCGCGTCGAAGAACTCGCGCAGCACGCCGCTGTCGGGATCGATGAACCGCTCGAGGGCGAGATCGGCCACCTCGTCCGCCAGCCGCCCCCAGCCGCCGTCGGGCTCCACCGCCTCCCAGGCGAGGGCCGCCTCGAAGAGGTGCATGTGGGCGTTGGCCTGGTAGGGCTGGGGCCCCGCCTCGCGGAAGCCGCCGGCCGGATGGCGGAAGATCTCCAGGGCCGCGCGGGCGCGGGCGCCCTCGGTCCGCCAGCGGGCGTCCCCGGGCTCGGCACGGGCGAGCGCGCTCAGGGCCAGCAGCAGGAAGGCGTGCTCGTACAGGCAGGCGGTCTCGTCCAGCGGCGCGCCGTCCACGGTCAGCACCGACACCGTCCGCCCGTCCTTGCGCAGTCCCCGGGCGGCGTAGAACTCCCAGCCGCGCTTGGCGACCTCCAGCCAGGGGCCGGGGGCGCCGATCGCCGCCGCCGTGGCGAAGACGAAGACCTGCCGGGCCTGGGTGCGGGCGCGCCGCCGCGGGTCGACCGCCTCGCCCTCGGCGGTCAGCGCCTCGCGGAAACCGCCGTTGACGGGATCGGCCCCCAGGGTGCTCCACAGCGGCAGGGCGGCGGTGCGGAACCACAGGTCGTACCAGTCGGCGGCGGCCTCCAGGGTGGTGAAGCGCCGGCCCCGGCCGCCGGGCGGGGCCGCGGCCGCCGCGGCCTTGACGTCCTGGCTGGCGGCGAGGTCGCAGACCAGCACCACGTCCGGCTCGACGATCACCGCCAGGTTGGAGGCGCCGACCACCGCCACGTGCAGGTCGTCCGAGGCCCGGACCAGCAGGTCGCGCGCGCCCACCGCCTGCACGTTGCCGCTCAGGCTGTTGCCGTCGGCGTCGCGGTCCGAGCCCGCCAGGACCGCGTCCCACGCGCCGACGTCCGACCATTCGAAGGCGACCGGCAGCACGGCGGCCCGGGCGGTCTTCTCCATCACCGCGTAGTCGATGGATATCTTCGGCGCCTGGCGGAACGGCCGGCCGAGGATCCAGGCCGCGCCGTTCGCTTCCAGGTCGGCGACCCCGGCCCGCGCGGCCTTCGCCACGCCGGGCGCATGGGCGCCGAGCTCGTCCATCAGCGTCCGCGCCGTGGCGACGAAATTGCCGCTGTTCCACAGGTAGCCGTCCGCCACATAGGCCCGGGCCCGTTCGGCGTCGGGCTTCTCGACGAAGGCCGCGACCGGCTTCACGGCCTCGGCCCCTGCGCCCGGCCGGATGTAGCCGTAGGCCGTGGCGGGCTCGGTCGGCTCTACGCCCAGCGTCACGACCGCGCCCTCGCAGGCCGCCGGCAGGGTCTGCGCCACGGCCGCACGGAAGGCGTCGGCGTCGGGGATGTGGTGGTCGGCCGAGACGATGACCGCCACGGCGTCCGGATCGCGCGCTTCGATCCAGGCGCAGGCCGCGGCGATGGCGGCGGCCGAGTCCCGCGGCTCAGGCTCCAGCAGCACCACCGCCTGTCCGCCGATCTCGGCAAGCTGGGCCTCGATGAGGGCCTGGTGGGCGATCCCCGCGACGACCAGCACGGGGCCGGCCTCGGCCAGCGGCGCCACCCGGACCAGCGTCTCCTGGAAGCTGGAGCGGGCCCCGGTCAGCGGAATGAACTGCTTGGGCCGCCAGGGGCGCGAGGCCGGCCACAGCCGCGTCCCCGACCCGCCGCACATGATCACCGGATAGACGGCCACGCCGCGCCCCTCCCCCTCGCCGAACCGCTAACTAACCCGAGGCGGGTTGAATCGGCCAAGGCAGACTAGGGCCAGCGTGCGCAGAAGCGCGATCTCGCCCTGGAACGGCTTGATCTTGGTGGGCGTCTTCTCGTCCTTGGGATAGCGGCGGGCGGTCGGCAGTTCGAGGCAGCGGAAGCCCAGGCGCGGCGCCCGGTAATTCATGTAGGCCAGGAGCTCGTAGTCGCGGAACTGCGGCCGGAAGATCGCCATCCGCGGGTCCTCCAGCAGCCGGCGGCTGTAGGCGCGGAAGCCCTGGGTGGTGTCGGTCCAGCGGAAGCCCGAGGCGAGGCTGAGGGCCGGCGCGTGGATCAGGCGGATGGCCAGGTCGCGCAGCCAGGGCGTGTTCTCGGCCACGCCGCCCTTCACGTACCGCGAGGCCTGCACGAAGTCCCAGCCGTCCTTCAGCGCCTGGACGAAGGCCGGAATGGCGTCGGGATCGTCCTTGTTGTTGCCGTCGATGGTGACGACGCCGCGGTAGCCCTGGTCCAGGGCGAAGGCGTAGGCGCACAGGAGCTGGGCGCTGAGCTTGCCGGGGCCGGTCTTGCGCACGAGGCCGGCCACCTGGGCGGCGTCGAGGCGCGCCGGAGCCAGGGAGCCGTCGGTCGAGCCGCCGTCCACGATGACGATGTCGGCGATCTCGGCGATGCCCAGGGCGCTCATGCGCGACAGCAGGCGGCCGATCCGTTCGCCCTCGTTGATCACCGGAATGACGACGCAGTGGTCCTTGGAGCGCCCGCGCCAGCGCTCCACCACATGCTCGGGGACGTGGTCGCGGCCGGGGGTCACGCTGGGCCCCGCGCCAGGGCCAGGGCCACGATGCCGGCCAGCAGCAGCGAATAGCCCAGCCAGTGAAGCGGCGTGAACGCCTCGCGCATCATGAGGGCCGAGGCCGCGCCCACGACCACGATGGCTCCGGCCGTGGCGATCGGATGGGCGACGTTCAGCGGCAGGCGGGTCACGGCCGCGGCGTAGGCCAGGAACGCCACGCCGTAGCTCGCCGCCGCCAGCCACAGCCGCCAGTTGGCCGCCAGGGCCATGGGGTCGGACAGCGTCAGCGGCCCGTCCGAGCTCAGCTTGACCAGCACGCTCGCCGCGGCGTTGGCGAGGATCCCAACGACGATCAGCAGCCAGGTCACGCCGGCGCCCCGTAGGCCGCTTTCGCGACCGCCACCGCCCGGGCGAGCGCCTGCCGGTGCGGCTCGGCGGCCGCCGGCGCCATCTCGACCGTGACGGTGAGCTCGGGCCGCGCGTTTCGCAGGGCCGCGGCCGCGGCGGCGTGCGGCGCGCCGGCGTCGCCAAGCGGGACGAGGCCAGGCTCGCTGGCGTGGACGTGGCCGATCAGCTCGGCGTGGGCGGCGATCACCTGGGCGGGATCCTCGCGGTTGGCGGCGATGGCGCCGACGTCCAGCTGCAGCCGGATCGCCGGATGGTCCACGGACCGGACCACCTCGGCCGTCTCGGCCGTGTCCGTCATGAAGTTGCAGCCGTAGATGACGGGATTCGGCTCCAGGCAGACGAGGACGCCGTTCTGCGCCGCCGCGTCGCCCAGTCGGCGGAAGAACTCCACGGCGATCCGGCGGGCCGCGCCGTCGTCGAGGCCGCTGCGGTCGCGGTTCTTCGGCGAGCCGAAGGTGAGCGCGCGCGCGCCGAGCAGGCCGCCCACCCGGCACAGCGCCGAGAGCCGGGCCAGCATCGCCCCGTCGTCGGAGAAGAGATTGAGCCCGCTCGTGCCGAACAGCAGGCTCTGCATGCCGACGACGCTGAAACCTCGGTCGGCCCACCACCGGCGCACGCGCTCGGCGTCGGCCCCGCTCACCTGCGCCGGATCGGCGAAGTACTTGCCGGGCGCCACGTCCACCTGATCCACGCCCGCGGCGGCCAGCAGGTCGGCGGCAGCCGGCTCCTCGGCGAGATCCCAGGCGATGTTGGAGACCGAGAGGCGCACGTCAGGCCCCGGGCGTGGAGAGGGGTTTGGAGGGAGGCTCGGACTGGGCGTAGGCGCGGATGGCCATCAGGCTCTCGCGCCGGGCGTACTGGTAGGCGCCCTGCCCGCCGAACAGCGCCGCGTGCCGGGTGCGGAAATCGTAGGCCGCAGGCGACCGTCCCTCCACAACGTTGTCGAACCGCCGCCCGAAGCCCTCCTGCGCCACCTCGGCCATCGACAGCGGTTCAGCCGTCAGGTGGACCAGCCGCAGCCCGGCGGCCAGCGCGGTTTGCAGGTCGGCCCACAGGTTCACCATCGGATAGAACTGGTAGACGCTGCGCGCGTCGATGACGTGCAGGTTGTTGTCGTTTCGCAGGTCGAACACGGCGTTCTTGCGCAGGCCCGGCCCGACCAGCCCCGGCAGCCGCACGATCAGGGCGCCCGGGAAGCGCTCGGCGACCTGCTGCTCCAGCCAGCGGCGATGACGGCCGTAGGCGCCGGGCGCCTGCGCGTCCGGATCCGCGTCCTCGTCCGCGCCGCGGCTGTCGGCGAAGACGTCGACCGTGCTGATCAGGATCACCTGCCGCGCCTGGACCTGCTCCAGGTGGCCCATGAGGGTCTCCAGCGCGGCGCGGTCGGCCTCGGGCTCCTTCTCGGCGAGCCACTTCTGGGCGGGCGCCCCGGCGCAGACCAGCAGGTCGAACGCCTGCCCGCGGATCTCGGCGATGTCCGTGGATCGGTAGGTCTGCTGGAAGCTTCGCTGGCGCAGCAGCGTCTGGCCCACATAGCCGCTCCAGCCGACGAGGGCGTCGCTCATGCCGGCAGCTCCTCCGCCTCCAGGCGCTCCAGGACGTCGAAGACGTTGTCGATCTTGCCGCCCAGCACGCTGAACACCCGCCCCTCGTGGCCGTGGCGGCGGAACAGGATCGGCCGCCCGTCGTCGCCCTCGTTCGCCGTCAGCACCGTCTTCACCGTGAACAGCGAGCCCTCCACCGTGCTGCGCGCCAGCCCCGGCGCATAGCGCGCGGCGTCCCGCAGCATCCGGTCCACGCGGCTTTCCTTCGCATAGGCGTCCAGCACCGCATAGGGATCGCGCTCGCCCGCCTCGGCCCAGCTCAGGTGCGGCGTGTAGCGGACATGGGACAGCGAGTGCAGCCCCCGGGCGGGGAACGGCATGCACGAGAAGAACGGCCCGTCCATCACGGTGACGCCCAACCCCTCGAACTCCGGCGGCGGGCGGACCAGCGCCAGCTCGGTGATCTCGTGCTTCAGGCCGAAGGGCGGCGCCTCCGGCCCGGCCAGCCGCTGCAGCCGCGCATAGGTGCAGTTGAACACCACGCCCGCCGGATGGTGTTCGCCGCCCGCCGCGACCGTGAGCCCGTCCGGCGCGGCCTCGACCGAAGTCACCTCCAGCCCGGTGCGCACCTCGACGCCCGCGTCCCGCAGCAGCCGCTCCGCCGCCCGGGCGAGCTTCGCCGCGTCGAAGGCGCTCTCCTCGACGAGATAGGCCTGGGCGACCAGCCTGGGATCGAACAGGCGCGCCACCTGCGGCGGGGCCGGATCCAGCGGCGCCCCGATGTCGGCGCAGAAGCGCTCCATCTGGCGCGGGGTGACCTTCGAATTGCGCCGCGCGAGCGCGTAGACCGCCTGGAAGGGCGTCGTCGCCTCGCCGAAGGCCTCGACGAACCGCGGATAGTTCACCCGGCTGCGGTAGGCCGTCGTGAAGCTGCGCGGATAGTGGTAGCCGCTGTGCACCCGGGCCTGGTTGACCAGGGAGGCCCGGCCCAGCAGCTCTGGGGCCGCCTCGAAGAGCCTGACCGTCCCGACCCCGCGCCGGGTCTTCAGGTAGGCGGCGATCATCGCCCCGTAGAAGCCGCCGCCCGCCACGATGGCGGTGGTCATCCCGCCCCCTGCCGGACCGCGGGCCGGCGCGGCCCGGCCTCGACGTTCAGCCGCGTGCGCCGCGTCAGCACCGCGCTCGTGTGCTCCCCGGCCAGGTAGTAGGAGGGCCCTTCCAGCGTCCAGGACAGCACCTGGGCGACGTATTCGACGAGGATGAACACCACCAGCGACAGCAGGAAGAACATGCCCGACTGCTGCAGCGACAGCGTCGTCCAGCCGGGCATGACGTCCGACTTGAACAGCCGGATCAGGATCACGTAGCCGGAATAGATCAGGTTCAGCGTCGCGCCCGTGATCGCCAGGGCCGAGGCGATCCGCAGCGGCAGGGTGGTCTGGGAGAACAGCAGGTTGAGACCCCGCCGGGCCTTGCTGCGCAGGCTGGTGCGCGGCTGAGGCCGCCGGGGTCCTTCGTAGTCGATCGCCGCCTTCGGAAAGCCCGCCAGCGCCGGCAGCGCCCGGTAGCGCAGGCCGGGCTTCGGCTGCTCCAGCAGGAAGCTCACCACGCGCTTGCTGATCAGCCGGCAGCTCGCCCCCTCGACCTCCAGGTCCACGCCCACCAGCCGGCGGAAGACCCCGTGGAACAGCCGGTCCAGCATTCGCTCGGTCCCGGACATCGGCTTGGGCGTGGTGTTGCGGACGGTGACGAGGTCCGCCCCCTCGGCGATCTTCTCCAGGGCGCGGGGCAGGAACGAGAGGTCCTCGTTCAGCGGGTCCAGCACCAGCACGTAGTCGCCCAGCGCGTTCTCGACGCCGGCCCAGACGGCGATCTCGAGGTCGACGGCGCGGATCAGCCGGTAGATCTGCAGGTTGGGCAGCCCGCCCTCCTGCACGAGGTCCGCATAGTCGCGCACCGAGCCGTCGGTCGAACCGTTGTCGACGATGACCACCTCGAAGTCCTCGACCTGGGCCGCCAGCTCGGCCACCAGCGGCTCGACGAGCGCGCGGGCGCGCCCCGCCACGTTGCGCAGCGGCACGACCACGGACAGAAGGATCGGATAGCGCTCCGGCACGGCTCGACTCCCCAGGGGGCCCACGCTTGCCGGGTCGCGGCGCGTTCCGCAAGGATCGTAAGGCCGAAGGCCGAGGCGGACGTCAGGGATAGGCGCGTACGGGGACGTGCGGGGTCGCCGCGTCGGGCGAGTTCCGGCGCAGGGCGGCGCGCAGGATCTCGGTCTCGAGCATCAGGTCGCCGATCATCTCGCGCAGGCGGCGGTTCTCGGCCTCGAGCTGCTGGGCCCGGCTGGCCCGCGCCGCCGGGCTGAGGTGGGAAAGACCGTCGTTCGAGGGCTGCCGCACGGGGGTGACGACCACGCGCGGCGTTTCGGCCCGGTTGGGCTCGCACCTGTCGGTCGAGAGCACGAAGTCGCTCACCGACGCGACGGATTTCGCCCGCTTCCGCCTGCGGAAGAGGCTGAAACGCCAAGCATGACCCGACCGCGGGCGCATAAGACCCCCAACGCTCACGATGTCCGGCACAGCGGGCATCGCCGCCATACGCCCCCAGAACATCATTATCCGAAAAATAAGGTGAAGCTGCAACCCCCGCTGGCAGTCGCTCTCGCGGCGCGACGCAATCGGAGCCGCGGGCGCTCAGTCCAGCATGCGCCGGACGGCGGCCTCCAGCACCTCCTGCGCCCGCTTCGGCGACAGGTCCTGCTCCCGACGCAGCCGCGACCACGCCTCGAAGCTGAGCAGCAGGTCGAGGCCCTCCAGGCGGTTGCGGTCGCGGACCGCCTCCGCCGGCAGCACGCCCTTGAGAATCTCGCGCAGCGCCGCCGCCAGCCGCCCGGCGTCGGCGTCCAGGAACCGCGAGCGGTGGCGGAAGGCGTCCGAGGCGCGCTTGAACGGGGCGATCCGCTCGAAGGCGACCGCCCGCCGCTCGACCAGCTCGATCACCCGCTCCTGCCAGACGTCGGACCGGAAGGGCCGCTCGACGATGGCGCGCAGCTCCTCCTCGATGACCCCGGACATCTCCCGGTAGAGGCTGTCCATGTCCTGGAAGTGCCGGAAGACCGTGCGTAGCCCGACCTCGGCGCGGGCGGCCACCTGCTCGGCGCTGGGCGCGACCTCGCCGGAGTGGATGATCTCCAGCATGGCCCGCACGATGCGGGCTCGGTTGTCGAGGCCGCGGCGGCGGCGTCCGTCGGCGACCCCCGCGGCCGCATCGGCGACCGCCTCCGCCCGCTTCACGCTCGCTGTCCTGGCCACGGGTCCTCGCTCCGGATGGCCGGTGATTAGGGCGCCCGCCCGCGCCTGACCAGCCTCACGCGACGAGAGCCGAGAGCCCGGCGCGGGCCAGCGCCGCGTCCACGGTCGAACGCGCGGCCGGCGGCAGGGCCGCGTGGCTCGCCCGCAGCCAGCCGAGGCACTTGGCCTGGTAGGGAAACGGCTGCTGACGCCAGGCCTGGCCGTCCACCTCGGCGATCACCTCGTCCAGCCCCTCGGTCACCGCCCGCGCGTTGGCCAGCATCACAGGCGCGTAGGCCCGGCCGATCTCCACGAGCAGGGCCACCAGGGTCTCCGGCAGGACGGCGGGATCGATCCAGTCGCCATCGCCCGGTTCGACGCCGGAGGCGTCCTCCATCATGCCCACCCAGGCGGTCACGCGCGGCGCGACCTCGAGCGTCAGCGCCATCGGCGTGGGATCGAACTCGGCGAGCTGGGTGAGTTGGCCGAAGACCGCGAAGTCGCAGGCCGCCGGGCGCCGGCCGAGCAGATAGGGCCAGGTCCGCAGATGGTCCTCGAAGCGCTCCAGGAAGCGCCGGTAGCTCGCCTCGATCACGGGCCCGGTGGTCTCGTTCGACCCGACGTAGCGGAGGCGGCCGATCTGGCGCTCCGAGACGGCCCGGCCGCGCTGGGCGAGCGTCTCGTCCGGGATGTTGAAGCCCCGCCAGCAGGGCAGCATGGCCGCCGCCTTGGCGATGTCGGGGGCGTAGGACCACCGATAGTGGAACATCGCCTTGGTCAGCCATTCGTCGGCGTAGTCCTCGATCAACTCGTCCAGGAAGGCGAGCGCCGGATCGGATGGCACGACGCTGCGGCCCGGCCGCTCCCGCTCAAGCCGGCGGATCAGCGGCGTGGAATCGGTGACCGCCTGCACGGCTCCCGTCTCGTCGGGCAGGTAGAAGGTCGGCAGCAGCGCCACCTTCGGCTGCGGCAGATCCTGCGCGGCCGCCTGGGGCGGCAGCAGGAAGCGGTAGGGAATCCGCCGGTAGCGCAGCACGGCCAGCATCTTGCGGGTGTACGGGGAACCCGGCGCCCCCATCAGCGCGATCGGCGCGGTCTCGGTCATGCCCCTTTCCCCTTCAGAACAGGACGTTCAGCCGATTGGTCCGGCGGATCGCCGTCGAGCCCGCGGGCAGGCTGATGGTGTCGCCGTCACGGCCGACGCGGATGGCCCCAGCATAGATCTTCCCGGCCTTCCCCAGCCAGGGCCCCTCCAGGGCGCGGATCGGCAGCGGCGGAATGACGTGGGTGAACAGCAGGTAGCGGACCCCGGCCCGCTGTGCGATCCCCGCCACCTCCTCGGGCGTGGCGTGATAGCTCGGGATGTCGTGCAGGATGTGCGAGAGGTTCGCCTTGCCGCCCTTGTCCGCCGACCGGCCCTGCAGCGCCACCAGCTTCGGCGAGAGGCCCTCGTGCACCAGCAGGTCCGCGCCCCGCGCCGCCGCCTCCAGGCGCGGAGAGGCGGCGGTGTCGCCGCTGATCACCACGCTGCGGCCCTTGTAGTCGAACCGGTAGCCCACCGCCGGCTCGGCAGGCGAATGCGGGACCGGGAAGGCCGTCACCCGGAGCCCGGGCTGATCGATGAGCACGACGTCCTGAGCGCCCGGCGCGAAGGGACGCGGATCGCCGCCGAAGCCCGACGGCGGCGTGACCTGAGGCCCGTGGTGGGCGATGCGGTAGCCGCGATCGGGCCCATAGGCCGCCTCGAAGCCGTCCACGACCTGCTCGACTCCGGTGGGGCCGTAGACCGGCAGGGGCGCCGGCCAGGCGCCGCCGGCCCAGCGCTGGAGCATCAGTTCGCCCAGGCCGTCGATGTGGTCCGAGTGGAAATGGGTGATCAGCGCCGCGTCCACCCGCGCGGGCGGGAAGTTCATCAGCGAGAGGTTCTTCACCGACCCTGCGCCCGCATCGACGATGAAGAGCTGCCGGCCCGCCAGCACGGCCGTGCAGGGCCCGGCCCGCGTCGGGTCGGGCATCGGCGAGCCTGCGCCGCAGAGGCCGACGTGCAGCCCGTCCTCCAGGCCCTCGTACGGATCCGCGACCAGAGCCCGGTCGTAGATGCGCTGCATCGCCGCCAGGGCGATCTGGCCCCGCAGCAGCCAGAGCCCCGCCCCGATCGCCAGCACCGCCGCCAGCAGCATCAGCCCGATCGTCCGCCACCGCCCCATGGCCGTCCTCCCGTCTCCCGGGCGGCTTGACGGCCGCCGCTCATAATGACACGCATAATGTCACTATCTGGATCAAGAGCAAGATCGGGGAGATGCGGCGCATGCAGGTGTTGAGGACGCCGGACGAACGGTTCGAGGGGCTGGCCGACTGGCCGTTCGCCCCGAAGTACGTTCAGGTGAAGGACGCCGACGGCACGCTCCTGCGCATCCACCATGTGGACGAAGGCCCCCGGGACGGCGCCCCCGTGCTGCTGATGCACGGGGAGCCCTCGTGGGCCTACCTGTACCGCCACATCATCCCGCGCCTGGTCGCCGCCGGCCACCGTGCGATCGCGCCGGACCTCGTGGGCTTCGGCCGCTCGGACAAGCCGGCCGACCGGGGCGACTACACCTACGCCCGGCACGTGGCCTGGATGAGCGCCTGGCTCGAGGCGGTGGACCTTCGGGGCGCCTACCTCTTCTGCCAGGACTGGGGCGGTCTGATCGGCCTGCGCCTGGTGGCCGCCTATCCCGAGCGGTTCGCCGGCGTCGTCGTCTCGAACACCGGCCTGCCCGTCGGCGGCGGAGCCATGACCGACGGGTTCAAGGCCTGGCTGCAGTTCAGCCAGACGGTCCCCGAGCTGCCGATCGGCTTCCTGCTGAACGGCGGCTCTGTCCGCGAGCTGTCGGCGGCCGAGATGGCCGCCTACGACGCCCCCTTCCCGGACGAGAGCTACAAGGAGGGCGCGCGCCAGTTCCCGGCTCTCGTGCCGGTCACCTCCGAGCACGCCGGCGTGGCCGAGAACCAGGCCGCCTGGAAGGTGCTGGAGGCCTGGGACAAGCCGCTGGTGACCGCCTTCAGCGACGGCGACCCGATCACCAAGGGCGGCGAGGTCCCGTTCCGCGAGCGCGTGCCGGGCGCCCGGGGCCAGCCGCACGTCACGCTGCATGGCGGCCACTTCGTGCAGGAGGACAGCCCCGCCGAGATCGCCGGGCTGCTCGACGGCCTCATCCGCCGCAGCCGCTGAGGGACCTCCCCATGAAGGTCGAGAACGCCGTCCTGCCCGCCCCCGCCCAGATGATGGACTTCTTCGGCGCGCCCGAGGACGGCCCCTTCATCATGGTCAACCTGCTGAAGTTCAACGACAGGGCGGAATACGAGGACGGCTCGGACGCTCACCTCACCGGGGCCGAGGCCTACGCCCGCTATGGCGAAGCCGTGCGCCAGCTCGTCGAGGGGCTGGGTGGGAAGATTCGCTACGCCGGCAGGGTCACCGGCCTGCTGCTGGGCGAGGTCGAGGAGCTGTGGGACGCGGTCGCCCTCGCCGAATACCCGTCGCTGGCGGCGTTCCGGGACATGGCGCTGTCGCCGCAGATGCAGGCCATCGAGCACCACCGCAAGGCGGGCCTCGCCGGCCAGCTCAACATCCGAACGAAGCCCAACGACAGCTTCTAGCCGGGCTCGCGCAGCACCGTGCGGAAGCCGATGTGCCCCGCCCCGCCGTCGGGCGGGCCCGGCGTACGGGCCGCCGGCCGGTAGCGGAAGCAGTAGTCGTCCGAGCAGAGGTACGAGCCGCCCTTGATGACGTGCTTGGCGAGACCCGGTTCGGCCGGATCGTAGGCCAGCGCCTGCGGCGGGCCTTCCGGATCGGCGCCCAGGCCCGGCCGGTACCAGTCGCGGGTCCACTCCCAGACATTGCCGGCCATGTCGAAGAGCCCGTAACCGTTCGGGGGATAGCACCCGACCGGGGCGGGTTGCGCCTTGTGACCGTCCTGCCCGATGTCTTTGACGGGGAATATGCCCTGCCAGGTGTTGGCCTTCGGACCGCCCTCCGCCGCGGGAGCGTCGCCCCAGGCGTAGCGTGCGCCCGCCAGGCCGCCGCGGGCGGCGTACTCCCACTCGGCCTCCGTCGGCAGGTCCCGGCCGAGCCAGCGGGCGTAGGCGAGCGCGTCCTCGTAGGCCACGTGGACGACGGGCCAGGCCTCCTTGCCCTCGATCGAGCTGCCGGGCCCGGTCGGATGGCGCCAGTCCGCGCCGGGCGTGACGCGCCACCAGCGGCCGGGATCGTCCGACTTGCCCGCCGCGCCCACGAACACCAGCGAGGCCGGCCGGCGCTGCTGCGCGCTCAGGTGTTGATAGGCGACCGGGTCCAGCGGCCGCTCGGCCAGGGTCCGGTAGCCGGTGGCCGCCACGAACCGCGCGAAGGCGGCGTTGGTCACCTCCGTCCGGTCGATCCAGAAGGTCCCGACAGTTGTTGGCCGCTCAGGCCCCTCCTCGGGCAGGACGGCGGCCGCGCCCTGGCGGAACTCGCCGCCGGTGATCCGCACCATGCCGGCGGTCGAGCCGGGCGCCGGCAGGGGCGCGTCGGCCAGGCACGCGCGCGGCGCCTCGGTCCTCTGGCACGCGGCCGCCAGGAGGCCCGCCACGGCGAGGGGCAGGAGGCGCCGCATCGGGCTCAGTTGTCCCAGAGGACGTACTCGTCGCCCGGCTGCTGCTTCGCCCCGCCCGGCTTGTCGACGAGGATCGGCCCCTGCAGCAGCGAGGGCCAGATCGGCTTGGCGCTCTGGGCGTCCTGCTCGCGAATCAGGGCCAGCATGGCCTTCACCCGCCCCGGCTCGGCCTTCGACAGGTCGCGCCGCTCGGTCGGATCCTCGGCCAGGTTGAACAGCCAGACCTTGCCCAGCGCCTCGTTGCTCTGGAGCTTCCAGTCCCCGTCCAGCACCGTCTTGTACTGGCCGCTGCGCCAGAACAGCGTCTGGTGCGGCCGTCCCGCCGTCCGTCCCTGGACGTGCGGCAGCAGGTCGACCCCGTCCACGGTCCGGTCGGCCGGGATCTCGGCGCCGGCCGCGGCGGCGGCCGTGGCGAAGATGTCCACGTGCCCCACCGGATAGGGGAAGCGCGAGCCCGCCGGGATCACGCCCGGCCAGCGCATGAAGAACGGCGCCTTGATACCGCCCTCGAAGAACGTCGACTTCCAACCGCGATAGGGTTTGTTGAGATCAGGCAGGCCGACGTAGCCGGCGCCCCCGTTGTCGGTGGTGAAGATGACGAGGGTGTTCCGGTCCAGCCCCTCGTCCTTCAGCGCCTGGAGGATCAGGCCCACGTTATGGTCGAGGTTGCGCACCATCGCGGCGTAGACCCGCATCCGGTGGTCCGCGATCTGCGGCAGGGCGTCGTAGTCCGACTTCTTCGCCTGCAGCGGCGTGTGGACCGCATTGGGCGCGAAATAGAGGAAGAACGGCCGGTTGCGGTTGGCCCGGATCGCCTTCACCGCCTCCTCGGCCAGGTAGTCGGTCATGTAGCCGCGCGGCTCGAACAGCTCGCCGCCGTTGAACTGGACCATGTACGGCAGGTTCGGCCACAGGAACCGGTCGATGGCGTCCCAGGGCTGCTTGGAGTTGACCACCTGGGGGTGCTTCTCGGGCAGGTACATCGAGCCGCCGGCGATGAAGCCGAGGCTCTCGTCGAAGCCCTGGTGCTCGGGCCGCGAGCCCTCGGCCCCGCCCAGGTGCCATTTGCCGAGGTGGATGGTGTGGTAGCCGCGGGCCTTCAGCACCTCGGCGATCGTCACCTCGTCCGAGGGCATGCTCAGCACGTTCACCGCCGTCGGCGTCGGGGCGGTGCTGCCGGGCGGCATGTCCTTGATGCGGTCGGCGAAGAACTTAGGCTTCACGATCGCCCCGGGCTCGGCCTCGGTGCCGACCATCCGCTCGAAGGCGACCGGCGCGGGGGTGAACTCGAAGCCGAAGCGGGTGGCGTAGCGGCCGGTCATGATCGCCGCGCGCGACGGTGCGCAGGTGGCGTTGCCGGCGTAGCCGCTGGCGAAGTTCACGCCCTGCCGGCCGATGGCGTCGATGTTCGGCGTCGGGACCGCCCCGCCCGCCACGCCGCCGCCGTTGAAGGTGATGTCGTTGTAGCCGAGGTCGTCGGCCAGGATGAACACCACGTTGGGCGGGCGCGGTGCGTCGGCCGCCGTCGCCGGCCCCTGGGCCCACTCGACGGGCCGGTTCGGCGCCACGTCGGGCATCCGCGCCCGGGCGATCATCGACAGGATCTCGGCCCGGTTCACGTAGGCCGCGCCCCCGGCGGCGGCCAGCGCGGCGACGCCGCCCACGATCCACGCCCACGCCTTCATCGCGCCCTCCCCCGTCAGGTTCGGGCGGCAGCATATAATGACATTGCTCGTGCCGCTAGTTTGGAATGAGGCCGTTCAGCCGGCGGTCTTGGCGCCCACCGGCCTGGCGCGGCGGGCGCGGGCCTCCTCGTCGTCCAGCGGGGCGGGTCTGCCGTGCCGGCGCTCGATGTCCTTCTGCAGCGCGCGGGCCGCCATGGCGTGGCCGGGAAACAGCGTGTCCACCGCCCAACCGGCGATCGGCACGCCCGAGCTGACGCTGTCGAGCCCGAGGTAGAGCCCCATCTTGGCCAGGGTTCCGCGCGAAGCGCCCGCCTGCAGCGCCTCCGAGATGAGCAGCGCGGCCGCGCCCACCGAATAGGCGGTCCCGGCGACGGGCACCCAGGCGAGGACGCCGTCGATCCCCAGGCCCAGCGGCCCCACGCGCACGATCCCGTCCGAGAGCCGGCGGATGCGCTCGGCTCGGCTCCAGGCGGTGTGGGCGCGGTCACGGTCCATCATCCGCCTAACGCGGGTCGGCGCCGCCCAGGTTCCCTACAGCATCCCCCCGGCGGCCGCGTCGAGCAGCAGGTAGAGCCGGCCGGCGTCTCCCGACAGCAGCTCGGCCATCAGGAAGCCCTGCGGGTCGCGGACCACGGCGTCGTCGATCAGCGTCTTGTAGCGCCGCAGGTAGACCTCGGTCTGGTGCTTGACCGTCTCGTCCGTGAACAGGCGCCGGGCGATGCGGCGGGTCGCGGCGGGCGCCAGCTTCTTCACGACCTGGCGCGCGCCCTCCTCGTCCCCCGTCTGGACTGCGGCGGCGATCTCGTCGATCCGGTTCTTCGGCAGGAGCTTGGCCGGCTCGACCCCCATTCGGACCAGCTCGGCCGCCAGGGCGTCCTCGAGGCGTTCCCCCTCGCCCTCGCCGCCGTCCAGCGAGGCCAGCAGGTCCTTCCAGGTCCAGGTCTCGCCCGAGGCGTTCGGAGCCTCGGCCTCCGCCTCCTCCGCGGCTTCGGGCGCCGGCGCGGCCGGACGACCTGCGGCGGCCGAAAACACGGCGCTGAACTCGCGGTCGGTGGCGGTGGGGGTCAGCTTCAGCCGACCCCGCACGCCCAGTTCCTGGGCCAGCGCCTCGCCCGGCGGCTCGGCGTCATCGGCCAATGCGCCCTGGGCGCTGGTCTCGTCGGCCAGCTCATTGAGCTCCAGCGGTTCGGCCTCCTCGGCCGGCGGCGGCTCGACGGGCGCGGACTTCGCCCGCCGGGGCGGGGCGGCCGCGAGCGGCGGCAGCGGTGCGGGCGCGGCGGCGACCGTCCCCATCAGGCGCACGGCTTCGGACAGCATGTCGAAGTTGCGGCGCACGCGCTCCTGGAAGGCCGCGTCGATCGCCTGGGCCTCCTCGGCCGTACGGCGCGCGTGCTCCATCAGCTCGTCCATGCCATGGGCCACGGCGGCCTTGACCTGCTCGGCCTGGCCCCGCGCGGCGACCGGCAGGCGCGAGGCGCGCTGCTCCAGTTCGCCCAGCATGCCAGCCAGCTCCTCCAGCGCGGCCCGGGCGGCGGCGGCGCCCTCGTCCAGCTTCCGCGCCGTGGCGGCCCCCGCTTCCTCGACCATCTTCGAGGACTGCTCGACGAGGGCCCGGGCCTCCTCCAGGCGGGCCTCGAAGACCTGGTTGGCCTTCTGACCGGCGGTGAAGGCCGCCTCCGAGAGCTGGTCCACCTGCTCGCGGGCGGTGGCCGCGTGGCGGGCGGCCGCCTCCCGGGTCTCCTCGGCCGCGGCCGCGAGGGCGTCGATGGCGGCGCGGGTCTGGGCCTCCAGCTTGCCCCGCTGGTCCGCGGCGGCGGCCGAGACGGCCTCCAGCGCGTGCAGGGTGGACTGGCCGAACTCCTCGCGCTCGGCCTTGGCGGTCTCGGCCAGGTCGCGGAACTGCAGCGCCGCGTCGGCCATCAGCTGGCGCAGGGCCTCGCCGCCCTTGGTCGCCCGGTCGCTCATTTCGGCGGCCGACAGGCGGGCCTGGGTGATGAATTCCGACAGCCGGGCGGCGTGCGCGTCGGCCTCGGACGAGAAGCTCTCGTGGTCCGAGCGCAGGGCGGCGGCCAGGGTGATCAGCGCCGCGCGCTGTTCCGACAGGCCGGCCTCAACCGCCCTCGCCTGCTCGGCGACGCCCACGCCGGCGGTCTCCAGGCGGGCGATGTGGCGGGTCAGGTCCTCGCCGGCCGTGCGAGCGGCGTCGCTCGCCTCGCCCGCGGCGGCGGCCAGGTCGGCGGCGCGGGCCGAGAGCGCGGTTTCGGCCTCGCGGATCTGGGTCTCGGCGAGGTCGGCGGCCTCGGCGACCATCTTGGCCTGCTGGGTGATGGCGTCGGCGACCCTGACGGCCTGGGCGTCCAGGGTCTGGGCCAGCTGGCCCATCTCGCTGCGCTCGCGGCCCAGCGTCCCGGCCAGGGTCTCGGCGGTGCGGACCGACTGAGAGGTCGCGTCGGCCAGCTTCTCGGTCTCCAGGGCCAGGGCGTCGCGCAGCGCGAGCAGGGTCTCGCGGGCGTCCTCGGCGGCCGCGCCGGCGCGGGCGATCTCGTCGCGGACCGACTGGGCCACGTGGCCGGCCCGGGCGGCGGCCACGACGGCGGGCGACAGCATGTCCTCGGCCATGGCCTTGGCCCGGCGCGCCTCGAAAGCGAGCTTCTGGCCCTGGCGGATCATGAACGCCGCGCCCCAGACGAAGGCGGCCGGCCCGATGGCCAGGAGGGCGAAGACGGCCAGGGCGAAGGCGTCGTCCTGCAGCGGGGCGACGTTGTTGCGGTAGCCCACCGCGTAGGCGATCGGCGCCAGCGCCCACAGCGCCGAGACGATCACGGCCGCCACCCAGATCGGCCAGCCGGACGGCGCCTCGAGCTCGTCCAGCGTCGCCGGCTCGTAGCGGGGCTCGGGCTGGAACTCGGGACGTGGCGCCGGGGTCTTCGCTTCCCGCGTCGCCACCGGGGCGGTCGAAGCGGGAGGATCGAGCGGCGGCAGGGCCTCAGGCGTCGCGGCCGGCTCGGCGGCCGGCGCGACCTCGGGCTCGCTCGCGGGCGTCGGCGACAGCGCAGGGCCGCCGAAATCCATCGGTTGTCGCCGCTTGGAGAACTTCATGCGCGGCCGATCCTTCCCTCTTGGCCCGAGGCGCGCGTCACGAGGGGGCCGGCATGGCTCGCCCCCACCGCGCCTTGGCTTCAGGTTCGAAGGATTACCCGCCCGGCGTGCGGACGCAAACAGGCGCCGCGAATCAGGCGGCCTCCGGGTCGGATTGTCGCGGCTGGAGGGGCGTCAGGCCTTGACCACGCCCGACCGCCCGTCGGGGCAGTCGGCGGGAACCTTGACGGAGACCTTCTGGGCCTTGCGCGGCGAGCGGGCGACCACGCGCTCGGCGGGCGCCGCCGGGCGCTCGAACATCGGGGCGTCGAGCGTCACGCCGAAATGGGAGAAGGCGACGGCGGACGAATGCACGACCACCGCGGCCACAACTTCCGTCAATGTCGCCATCGAACCTCTCCCCGATTCCTGCGCGACTCCGCCGAGCGGCGTTATACGACGCGGACGGCTTCGCCGCGAGCGGCGCGGACCTTAAATTTCGGCAATGTTGCGCCGGCGCCATCAGGCGGCGAGGCGATCCCGGAAGCTCGCGCCCTCGTGGGCCAGCAGCCAGCGCTTGCGCGGCAGCCCGCCGCCGTAGCCGGTGAGCGAGCCGTCCGAGCCGATCACCCGGTGGCAGGGCACGACCAGCGCCACGGGATTGGAGCCGTTGGCGAGCCCCACGGCGCGTACGGCCGTCGGCCGGCCGATCGCCTGCGCCAGGCGCGCGTAGCTCCAGGTCTCCCCGACCGGGATGGCGCAGAGCGCGGCCCACACCTTCCGCTGGAACGCCGTGCCCGCGCCGTCCCAGGGCACGGCCGACAGAGCCCCGAGGTCCCCGGCGAAATAGGCCTCCAGCGCCGGCCGCGCGGGGCTGCGCCCTTCGACGAGCGCGGCCTTCGGATAGCGGCGGGCGACCCAGGCCAGCATCCGGTCCTCGTAGTCGGTCCAGTTGAAGGCCCGCAGGACGCCCGCCTCGTCGGTGACCACGAGGGCCGTGCCGATCGGGGTCGCGATGCGGTCGAGGGTCAGGGTTTCAGGCGGCTGCACGATCATCGGTCTTGGTCCTCTTGAGGTCGGGTTGGGCCGCGTCGTGGGCCCAGAGATGTTGGGCGGCGTAGGCGCGCCAGGGCCGCCAGGCGGCGCTGCGGGCGAGCAGTTCCTCCTGCGTCGGCCGCCGGCCGGTCTCGTCCGCCATGGCGCGCAGGAGCGCGATATCCGCGCCCGGAAAGGCGTCCGGCTCGCGCAGTTCGCGCAGCGCGATGTACTGCGCCGTCCACTCGCCGACGCCCGGCAGCGCCTTCAGCGCCGCGATGGCGCTGTCCAGGTCGGCCCGCGGCGTGAAGATCGCCGGATCGGCCGCCACGGTGCGCGCCAGGGCCTCCAGCGCCGCGCCGCGCGCCTTCGGCATGCCCAGCGCGGCGATGTCCTCGCCGACCAGCCGCTCGGGCCGCGGGAAGACGCGTGTCAGACCCAGCTCCGCGGCGGCCGGATCGTCGACCGACGCGCCGTAGGCGTCGGTCAGCTTGGCCGCCAGCGCCCGCGCGGCGGCCACGGTGATCTGCTGGCCGAGGATCGCCCGCACCGCCAGTTCGAAGCCGTCCCACGCCCCCGGGGCTCGCAGGCCCGGCCGGGCCGCGACCAGCGGGGCGAGCGCCGGATCCTGGCTCAGGTGCGCTCCAATGCGTCCCGGGTCGGCGGCGAGGTCGAACACCCGCCGGATGCGCGCGATCACCGCCGGCAGGGCCTTCAGCTTCGGGAAGCGGATCTCGGCGGTCAGGGCGTCGTCGCCCGGGCGCGGCGTCACGATCACGACACCGCGGGCGCCGTCGACCTCCAGCGTGCGCGCATAGCGGCGCGGCTCCACCCGCTCCACGCCCGGGATGGCACGGTCGGCGAGGAAGCGGATGATCGCGTCCCAGTCGTAGGGCGGCCGGTACGGCAGGCGGACGACGATGCCCTCGGCCGCCGGCACGTCGGCCTGGCGCGAGCGGCGCAGCTCGCCCGGCGGGCGGCCGAACAGCTGCTGGAACGTCTCGTTGAAGCGCCGCACGCTGCCGAAGCCGGCCGCCAGCGCCACCTCGCCCATCGGCAGGCGGGTCTCCTGGATCAGCTGCTTGGCGAGCAGGACGCGGCGGGTCTGGGCGACCGAGACCGGCGAGGCGCCGAGATGCTGGCGGAACAGGCGGCGGAGCTGGCGTTCGCCCACGCCCAGGCGGGCCGCGAGCGCATCCACGTCGTCGCCGTCCAGCGCGCCCCCCTCGATCAGGGCCAGCGCCCGCGAGACCGTGTTCGACGTGCCCCGCCAGGCGCCGAGATCGGGCGAGGCTTCCGGGCGGCAGCGCAGGCACGGCCGGTAGCCGGCCTCCTGGGCCGCCGCGGCCGTCGGGTAGAACGTCATGTTCTCGGGCTTCGGCGTGCGCGCGGGGCAGATCGGCCGGCAGTAGATGCCGGTCGTCTTCACGGCGCCGAAGATGCGGCCGTCGAACCGCGGGTCGCGGGTGACGAAGGCGCGGCGGCAGGCTTCGAAGTCCATATCCATGTTCGGCAGGATGCGCCCCGCGGGACGGCTAGTCTCGCGGTTTTCGGACATTCATGGCCGGCCGTGGCAGCTTTCGGACGCCGAAGCGCGCGCGATCAGCCCTTCGGCGCGCGCCGGGTCACGACCTTCGGCGCGTGGATCGCCGCGGGCCCGTCGCCCCTCGGCCGCTGCCAGCGCCACTCATAAGGCGTCAGCCACACCCAGCCGCCCTCGGTCAGCCGCCGCGGCGTCAGCGCATAACTGCGGATCCAAAGCGGGTCGGTCGTCTCGCGCACGCGTGTTCACTCGGAATCAGGAAGAGCCCCTCGCCGAGGACCATAGCCGTCCGGCCGCGTCGGCGCCGTGGCATTTCGGCCGCGATCCACAGCATCCAAACCGGGTCCAGCCGCGCTTTCAGGGGGAGCCAACCTTTGAGAGGCCGCAGATGAGCTACTATGCCGCAAGAACCCTGGACCTGCCGTTCGACGCCGCCGTCGAGCGCACCCGCGCCGCGCTCGCCGAGGAAGGCTTCGGCGTCATCACCGAGATCGACGTGCGCCAGGTCCTGAAGACCAAGATCGGCGTCGACTTCCGCCCCTATCTGATCCTCGGCGCCTGCAACCCCGGCCTCGCCCACGAGGCCCTGAAGCTGGAGGACAAGGTGGGGACGATGCTGCCCTGCAACGTCGTCGTCCAGGCGGTGGACGAGAGCCGTTCGGAGGTGGCGGCGATCGACCCCGAGGCCTCGATGCAGGCCATCGACAACGCCGACCTGAAGGCCAAGGCGCGCGAGGTCGGCGGCCGGCTCCGCGCCGCCCTCGACCGGCTCTAGGCCACAAGCTCCAGGTCAGCCCACCGCCGCGGCGAGGCGCTTGTCGCGGGCGATCGACCAGGCGGACGCCAGGTGCGCGAGGATCGTGATCACGATCACCGGCACCAGGGCCAGGAACGCGATCGAGAGCGAGTTGTCGCCGTGCTCGGCCTTGGCCATGTCGGAGATGCGGCCGACGTAGACCGGCCCCGCGCCCAGGCCGATCAGGTTCAGCACGAACAGCAGCACCGCGCCCGAGATCGTGCGCCGGTTCGGCGGCACCGCGTTCTGCACGACGGCGAGCGCCGGCGCGAGGTAGCAGTTGTTCAGCAGCGCCGGCACCGCGATGCAGATCAGGGCGATCTGCCAGGTCGGCGCATAGACGATGCCGAACCAGAACGGGATCGTGATGAAGAACGCCAGGGCCGGGATCCAGGCGAACCAGCGGCGGTCCTTGGCGCCCAGCTTGTCGGCGATCCAGCCGGCCGCGAACGTGCCGATCATGCCGGTGATCCCCAGCACGAGGCTGTAGTAGGCGGCGACTTCGGTCAGGCTCATGCCCTTCACCCGCATCAGGAACGGCGGGTTCCAGGTCAGGGCGGCATAGCCGACGAAGGCCGAGAGGCCGGCGGCGAAGGCCGTCAGCACCAGCGTGCGGTTCGAGAAGAAGCCGCCGATCGCCGTCCAGAGCGGCGGGGCCGCGTCGTGCGCGTCCTTGCCGTCGGCGATCTTGTCGAGGCCGCCGCGCTTCGGCTCCTTGACGAACAGCAGCACGACGAGCGCCAGGATGATGCCCGGCACGCCCATGACGTAGAACGCCGTCCGCCAGCCGTGCTCGGCCGCGATCCAGCCGCCCAGCGCCGAGCCGAACATCGATCCGGCGGGCACGCCCAGGGAGTAGATCGCGAGCGCCGTGCCCCGCTCCTCGGGCTTGAAGTAGTCCGAGATCAGCGAATAGGACGGCGGGGAGCCGCCCGCCTCGCCGATGCCGACGCCCATCCGGTAGAGCGCGAGCTGGACGAAGTTGGTCGCCGTGCCGCAGAGCGCCGTGAACAGGCTCCACAGCGCGCACGCTCCCGAGATGATCCAGACCCGCCGGGCCCGGTCGGCCAGCCAGCCGACGGGGATGCCGAAGCCGGTGTAGAAGATCGCAAAGACGATGCCGCTCAGCATGCCGAGCTGGGTGTCGTCGAGCTGCAGGTCCTTGCGGATCGGCTCGGCCAGGATCGAGACGATCTGCCGGTCCAGGAAGTTCAGCGTGTAGACGACGGCCAGAAGCCAGACGACCATGTAGCGATAGCTCGCCGACACCTTCGGCGCCGGCACGGCGTCCACGCTCATACGCTGTCTCCCCCTGTCGCCCGTCAGGCCGGTGTTCCGGCTCGAAAAACGGGTATGCGCTTCCTGCCCGTGTTTTGGCAGCAACCGCGGGCGACGCCAAGCCGCTTTCCGCGGACGTCAGCGTCGCAGGGAGACGACGTTGGCGCCGCGCTCGCCGCCCAGGATCGCGGCGACCTTGCGGCCAAGTTCGTCGTCGCGGAACGGCTTCTGGATGATCCGTTCCTCGCCGACCTCGCGCAGCGCCGCCAGATCCGCGAAGCCGGTGATGAACAGGCTGGGCAGGCCCGGCCGCAGGCGCTGGGCCTCGCGGACGGTCTCGACGCCGTTCATCCCGGGCATGGCGTAGTCGGCGAGCAGCAGGTCGATCCGGGCGGCGCCACGCAGGGCGTCGAGCGCCGCATTGCCGCTGCCGGCCTCGATCACGCCGTAGCCGAACTCGCGCAGCAGCGAGGCGGTGACCTCGCGCACGGCGCTGTCGTCGTCCACCAGCAGCACCGTCGCGCCCGCCGGCGCGGCCGGCGCCTCGACCTCGCGCCGGGCGGGCAGCCGCGCCGGCGCCTCCGCGGCCCTCGGCAGGTAGACGCTGACCGTCGTGCCCTCGCCCTCCCGCGTGCGGATGGCGACGCCGCCGCCGGACTGCTTGGCGAAGCCGTAGACCTGGGCCAGGCCCAGGCCGGATCCGCGGCCGACGGCCTTGGTCGTGAAAAATGGCTCGAACGCCTTGGCCAGGACCTCTTCGCTCATGCCGTGGCCGGTGTCGCTGACCGCCAGCATGACGTACTCGCCCGGCCCCGGCTCTTCGGGACGGCCGGGTTCGCCCTTGATCATGACGTTCGCCGTCTCGACGGTCAGGCTGCCGCCGACCTCCATCGCATCGCGCGCGTTGATGGCCAGGTTCAGGATGATCAGCTCGATCTGCGTCGGGTCGACCAGCGCCGACCACAGGTCGGTCTTGAGCACCGTCTCGAGACGCACGGTGCCGCCGAGCGTGCTCTGCAGCAGCTCGCGCATGCTCTCGACCGTGTCGTTCAGGTCGACGGGCTTGGGCTCCAGCTTCTGGCGGCGCGAGAAGGCCAGCATCTGGCCGGTCAGCTTGGCGCCGCGCTCGGCGGCGTTCCGCATGTGGCCGAGCCGATCGACCACCCCGCCGTCGAGCCCCTCCCTCTGCAACGTCCTCTCGATGAAGCGGATGTTGCCGAGGATGACGGTCAGCAGGTTGTTGAAGTCGTGCGCCACGCCCGAGGTGAGCTGGCCCACGGCCTCCAGGCGCTGCATCTGCCGCAGCTCCTTTTCGACCCGTTCGCGCTCGGCCATCTGGGCGGCGAGCTGCTCGTTCCGCTCGGCGAGGGCTTCGGCCGCCGCCTTCTCCTCGGTGATGTCCCGCCCGACCGCGTAGAAGGCGTCGCCTTCCGGCACGGCCGTCCACGAGATCCAGCGCCAGGAGCCGTCCGCGTGGCGCAGGCGGTCCTCGAACCGGGGGGCGACCTGGCCGCTGGCAAGCGTCCTGATGACTCCCTCGACCTCCGCCAGATCCTCCTTGTGGATCAGGAGGTGGAAGTCGCTGTCGACCAGGGCCCCGGCGTCGTAGCCGAGCACGGACTCCCAGGCGGGGTTCACCCGGCGCAGCCGCCCGTCGAAGGTGGCGACGGCGAAGAGGTCGCGGCTGAGCCGCCAGATCCGGTCCCGTTCGGCGGTCCGTTCGGCCACCTCCTGCTCGAGCTTCTCGGCGAAGCCCTTCAGCTCCTGGCGAGCCCGCCGTTCCTCGGTGATGTCGCGCAGCACCCCGACGAACCGGGTGCAGGTCTCGTCCGTGAACAGCGCCTGGGCGCGGAGCGCGAGCCAGCGCTCGACCGCCGCCTCCGGGCCGGTGCGGAACTCGGTGACCAGAGCGCGGTCCTGCTCATCGCCGCCCGCGATGGCGCCGGCGATCTCCGCCTCCAGCGTGGCGCGGTCGTCGGGGTGCACCAGCCTCAGGAAGCGCTTGTAGGTGATCTCGGCGTCGGCCGGCAGGCCCAGGAAGTCGCGCGTGCGCGCGTCGCACTCCAGGCGCCCGTTCCGCGGGTCGAGGTCCCAGAGGCCGAGCCGGGCGCCCTCGATGGCCAGGCGCGCCCGCATCTGGCTGCGCGAGAGCGCCTCCTCGGCCCGCCGGCGCTCCTCCCGCTCGTGCGCCTGCTCCAGGGCCCGCTCGACCGCCGTGGCCAGGCGGGTGAGGTTGCGCTTCAGCACATAATCCGTCGCCCCGCGCTTCAGCGCGTTGGTGGCGAACTCCTCCCCCACCACGCCCGAGACGAAGATGAATGGGATGTCCGGCTGCAGGGCCCGGGCGATGTTCAGCGCCGACAGGCCGTCGAAGTCCGGCAGGGAATAGTCCGCGAGGATGATGTCGCAGCGCTCTTCCTCCAGCGCATGGACGAACTCGCGCCGGTTGGTGGCCCGCAGCAGCGTGAACTCGATCCCCGCCTTCTCGAGATGGGCCGCCAGCAGCTCGGCGTCGATCTCGCTGTCCTCCAGCAGGAGGACCGAGACCTCCGGCGCCCGCCCCCGGCCGACAGCGTCAGGCATGGGCCAGCCCCCGCGGCGGCGGCTCGTTGAGGATCGCCCAGAACATGCCGAGGTCCTGGATGGCCTCGAAGAAGGCGTTGAAGTCCACGGGCTTCACCACGAAGGCGTTCACCCCCAGCTCGTAGCTGCGCAGCAGGTCCCGCTCCTCGCGGGAGGACGTCAGCATGACGACGGGGATCTGCCGCTGGGCCGGGTTGGTCTTCACCTGCTCCAGCACCTCGAGGCCGTCCACCTTCGGCAGCTTCAGGTCCAGCAGCACCACGGCCGGATCGCCGGGCTGGCGATCGGCGAACGAATTGCGGGCGTTCAGATAGTCCAGCGCCTCGGCGCCGTCGCGGGCGACCACGATATCGTTGGCGAGCTGGCACTTGGCCAGGGCGGCCAAGGTGAGCTCGAGGTCCCGCGGATTGTCCTCGACCAGCAGGATGGGCCTCAGGTCAGCCAAGCTCGAACTCTCCGTGTGATTCCGCCCGGGGGCGCTTGGGTAGGGTGAAGGTGAAGCTGGCGCCTTCGCCAGGACGCCCGTGCGCGTCGATGGTTCCGCCGTGGCGGTCGATCACCCGCTTGACCAGCGCCAGGCCGATGCCGGTGCCCTCGAATTCTTCGGACCGGTGCAGGCGCTGGAAGACCCCGAACAGCTTGTGCGAATAGGCCGGGTCGAAGCCGACCCCGTTGTCGGCGATCGTGTAGGCGGTGACGTCGCCGCGGTCCTCGCCCTCCACCGTGATGACGGCCGGGTCGCGCCCCGCCGAGTACTTGACGGCGTTGTGCAGCAGGTTCTGCAGCACCTGCCGGATCATGGCCGGATCGGCCCATGCGCTGGGCAGGGCGCCGACGCGCCATTCGATGGGCCGGCCGTCGAGGTCGGGCCCCATCGAGCGGCGCACCTCGACCATCAACTTCTCCAGATCCACCCGCGTGGGCTTCAGGCTGGAGCGGCCGAGTTGGGAGAAGTTCAGGAGGTCGTCCACCAGGCGGCCCGCCGAGAGCGCCGCCTCGGTGATGCTCTGCAGGTAGTGACGGGCCGTGGCGTCGAGCTGGTCGCCGATCCGGTCGGACAGCAGCTCCGCGAAGCCGACGACATGCCGGAACGGCGCCCGCAGGTCGTGCGAGATCGAGTAGGAGAAGCTCTCCAGCTCGCGGTTGATCTCCACGAGACGGCTGGTGAGCTCGGCCCGCTCCTCGGCGCGGCGCAGCACGAAGTTCTGGATCGAGGCCCGGAAGCTGCGGGCGCTCTCGATCTCGGAGAGGGTCCAGGGCGCCGAGCGCTGGCGCACCTGCTCCTTCCACAGCCGGAACGACTGTCGCGGATGCAGGCGGTCGCCCACTTCCCGCGGCTTCTGGGGCTCGCCGGCCCATTCGACGGTGCGGACGAGCTCGGGCCGGAACCACAGCAGATAGTTCGAGTGGAGCTGGGAGATCGAGATCGCCAGGAGGCCGCTCGCCCGCTCCGCGTAGCTGGCGGTCTCGGGCCAGACCGCGGCCATGCTGTCGAAGGCCGCCGTCTCGCGGTCTTCCGCCCGAAGGCGCTCGACGATGGCCAGGATCTCGGCGTCCGACGGGGTGAGCCCGACGGCCAGCACGCCCTGTTCGGTCACCACCGCGGCGCCCGCGGCGCGGACGACGTCCTTCCAGAGGGTGGCGTTGCCGGCCAGGCCGTCCTGGTAGCTCTGCGCCGCCGAGACCCGCGCGATGAGGGCCGTCTCCACGTCCTTGAGGGCCAGCCGCTCGGCGGTCCGCTGCGCCTGTTCCCGCGCCTCGATCTGCAGCGAGAGGATCTGGCCCAGGATGTCGCAGGCGGTGCGCACCTGCGCGTTCACGTGCCGCGGTTCGCGGCTGTGGCCCGAGATCAGGCCCCAGAGCTCGCCCTTCACCAGGATCGACACCGACATGGACGCGCCTGTGCCCATGTTGCGCATGTACTGCAGGTGAACCGGCGAGACGCTGCGCAGGGCCGCCAGGCTCAGGTCCAGCGGCTGTCCATCCACGGGCGACAGCGGCGGGACGATCGCCGCCGGCGCGTAGTCGGCCGTCGGGATCAGGCGGATACGGTTGAGCTTGTAGAGTTCGCGCGCCTGGGCCGGGATGTCCGAACCGGGGAAGCGCAGGTTCAGGTACGAAGGCAGGACGCCGTCGCCGTCCTCGGCCAGCACCGTGCCGGTGCCCTCGGAGTCGAAGCTGTAGAGCAGGACCCGGTTGAAGCCGGTGAGCGCCCGGATCTCGCGGACGGCGATCTGCGCGACCTCGCCCACGCCCTCGGCCTGCGCGATGCCGTCGAGGAACCGGCCGAGCCGCGGATAGAGGGCGTCGAGGGTCTCGGCCTCGGACGCCGGCGGCTCGAACTCGACGAGCAGGCCCTGGGCGGTGCGGTGCGCCGAGATCTGGAAGGTCGCCTCGCCGATCCGCAGCGCACGCAGCAGCAGGCTGTCGCCGGCCGCGAGCCAGCGCTCGAGTTCCGCCACGAGGCTCGCCGCTTCCGGCAGGTCGGCCAGCGGCCGGCCGGACTCGGCGGCAAGGCCCGTCACCGCCGCGAGGTTCTCGCTCGCCTGCAGCACCTCGAAGCCTTCGGGCGAGAGCACCAGCAAGGCGCCGTGCGGCTGGATACCGCCCGGGATCCGGATCGGCTCGGCCGCGCAGGCGTCCAGGTCGAGGGTCGGGTCTAGGGTGACGTCGTTCATGTCAGCCAGGCCTCCAGCACCTCGAAGGTGCGCCGCGCCCCCGCGACCGCCGCGTCGCGGCGCGCCGGCGGCGCCCGCGTTTCGGCCCAATCCTGAAATTCCCGCCACATCCGCCCGGTGGCGGGGCCATGGGGGTCGAAGTAGGAGAGCCCGCCTTCGGGCAGCCAGTCCACGCCGGCCAGGGCCCGCGCGATCAGCTGGCCGCCCAGCGTGGAGCCTTCCATCACGTACATGGACCCGACCGCCCCGGCCTCGCAGCCGGCCGGCTCGGCCCCCGCCGCGCAGGGCGGCAGGCGCGCGATCGCGTCTTCGTCCAACCCCAGCCCCGCCAGGTCGCGCCGCAGATGCGGCAGACGCGTCCTGGTCTCCTGGAAGCTCCGAAGGCCCGCATGGCGGCGCACGGCGTACTCCCAGACAGAATGGAAACCGTAGAACCGTCCCAGCACATGGACGAAGCGCTGTCTGTCGACCGGTCGACTCAGCAGGTCGAGCGAGGCCTCCAGGCGCGCGTGCAGATCGGATGTCCGGCGCCTGAGCAGACGCGTCAGCGTCTCCTCCGGGCATGGAGCGGACTCTCGGGCAGCAATCGGCACGGGCGGAACATCTCCTGTTCTCGCCCCTCCCCGATGCGGGACTTTCAACCGGAACCGCTCGAACGACGCAAGCCCCGCCCGGCCGCCTCCACCGCAACTGCCAGCGCATGGAGAATTCCTGGGCCGGGCTCGCCTTGCGCCGCGCCCGGGCGGCGGCTAACTCGCGATCCAGGGCCGGCCCGGGCGCGCGCACGCGCACGGGAATATTCACTCTTTGATGTAAGGTCCGCTCATGGACGCCCGCGTCCTGACCCGCTCAACGATCTCCGAAGGCGCTGTGCCCCGCCAGACGCTCACCCACCTGCAGCGGCTCGAGGCCGAGAGCATCCACATCATGCGCGAGGTCGTCGCCGAGTGCGAACGGCCGGTGATGCTCTACTCGATCGGCAAGGACTCGGCCGTGATGCTGCACTTGGCGGCTAAGGCCTTCTATCCTTCCAAACCGCCGTTCCCGCTGCTGCACGTCGACACGACCTGGAAGTTCCGGGCGATGTACGAGATGCGCGAACGCATGGCCAAGGAGCTCGGCTTCGAGCTGCTGGTCCACAAGAACCCGGACGCCGTCGCCCAGGGCGTCAATCCCTTCACCCACGGCAGCGCGGTCCACACGGACGTCTGGAAGACCGAGGGGCTGAAGCAGGCGCTGGACAAGTACGGCTTCGACGCGGCCTTCGGCGGCGCCCGCCGCGACGAGGAGAAGTCCCGCGCCAAGGAACGGATCTTCTCGTTCCGGTCGGCCCAGCATCGCTGGGATCCCAAGAACCAGCGGCCCGAGCTCTGGCGGCTCTACAACGCGCGCAAGAACCCCGGCGAGAGCATCCGGGTGTTCCCTCTGTCGAATTGGACCGAGCTCGACATCTGGCAATACATCTATCTCGAGCAGATCCCGATCGTGCCGCTCTACTTCGCCGCCGAGCGACCGGTGGTGGAGCGTGACGGGACGCTCATCATGGTCGACGACGAGCGCTTCCCCCTGCGCGAGGGCGAGAGCCCGCAGATGCGCTCGGTCCGGTTCCGCACCCTCGGCTGCTACCCGCTGACCGGCGCCGTCGAGAGCACGGCGGCCACCCTGCCGCAGATCATCCAGGAGATGCTGCTCACCACCACGTCCGAGCGCCAGGGCCGGGTCATCGACCACGACCAGTCCGCCTCGATGGAGAAGAAGAAGCAGGAGGGCTACTTCTGATGGCCCACCAGTCCGCCCTCATCGCCGAGGACATCGAGGCCTACCTGAAGCAGCACGAGGTGAAGAGCCTGCTGCGCTTCATCACCTGCGGCTCGGTGGACGACGGCAAGTCGACCCTGATCGGCCGGCTGCTCTACGATTCCAAGATGATCTTCGAGGACCAGCTCGCGGCCCTCGAAGCCGACTCCAGGAAGGTCGGCACGCAAGGCGGCGAGATCGACTTCGCGCTGCTGGTGGACGGCCTGGCCGCCGAGCGCGAGCAGGGCATCACGATCGACGTCGCCTACCGGTTCTTCTCGACCGACCGGCGCAAGTTCATCGTCGCCGATACGCCCGGCCACGAGCAGTACACGCGCAACATGGTCACCGGCGCCTCGACGGCGGACGCGGCGGTCATCCTGATCGACGCGCGCAAGGGTGTGCTGACCCAGACCCGCCGCCACAGCTATCTCGTCAGCCTGCTGGGCATCCGGCAGGTGGTGCTGGCGATCAACAAGATGGACCTGGTGGACTGGAGCCGCGAGGTCTTCGACGCCATCGTCGAGGAGTACCGCGACTTCGCCCGGCAGATCGGCCTGACGGAGTTCACCGCCATCCCGATGTCGGCCCTGAAGGGCGACAACATCACCGATGGCTCGGCGAACACGCCCTGGTACTCGGGCCCGCCGCTGATGCGCTGGCTGGAGGACGCCCCCGCCCAGGAGGACCTGCGGGAGAAGCCCTTCCGCATGCCCGTCCAGTGGGTGAACCGGCCGAACCTCGACTTCCGCGGGTTCTCGGGCCTCGTCGCCTCGGGCGCCGTGAAGCCGGGCGACAAGGTGAAGGTCCTGCCCTCGGGCCGCGAGAGCACGGTGGACCGGATCGTGACGCTGCGCGGCGACCTGCCCGAGGCCGTCGCCGGCCAGTCGGTGACGCTCACCCTCAAGGACGAGATCGACGTCAGCCGCGGCGACGTGCTGGCGAGCGCGGCCGCCCCGCCTGCGGTCGCCGACCAGTTCGAGGCCACGCTCGTCTGGTTCGACGACGAGCCCCTGCTGCCGGGCCGACCCTATCTGATGAAGCTGGGCGCGCGGACCGTCACGGCCCAGGTCACCGAGCCCAAGCACAAGGTCAACGTCAACACGCTGGAGAAGCTGGCCGCCACCCGGCTCGAGCTGAACGAGATCGGCGTGTGCAACCTGGCGCTCTCGGCGCCGATCGCCTTCGACCCCTACGCCGACAGCAAGGACCTGGGCGGCTTCATCCTGATCGACCGGCTGTCCAACCGCACCGTCGGGGCCGGCCTGCTGCACTTCGCCCTGCGCCGCAGCCAGAACATCCACTGGCAGGCCCTGGACGTCGACAAGGCCGCCCGCTCGGCGCTGAAGGGACAGAAGGCGCGCGTCGTCTGGTTCACGGGCCTCTCCGGCGCCGGCAAGTCGACCATCGCCAACCTGGTCGAGAAGCGGCTGCACGCCGAGGGCCGCCACACCTACCTGCTCGATGGCGACAACGTCCGCCACGGCCTGAACAAGGACCTCGGCTTCACCGAGGAGGACCGGGTCGAGAACATCCGCCGCGTGGCCGAGGTGTCCAAGCTGATGGTGGACGCCGGGCTGATCGTGCTGGTCAGCTTCATCTCGCCGTTCCGGGCCGAACGGCGGATGGCCCGCGAGCTGATGGGCGAGCGCGAGTTCGTCGAGGTCTTCGTCGACACCCCGCTCGAGGAGGCCGAGCGCCGCGACGTGAAGGGCCTCTACAAGAAGGCCCGGGCCGGGCAGCTGAAGAACTTCACCGGCATCGACAGCCCCTACGAGCCGCCCGAGAACGCCGAGATCCGCATCGACACGACCCGGATGTCGCCCGACGAGGCGGCCGAGCAGATCTTCGCCTGGCTGGAAGGCGCCTTCGACCCCGGGATCTGATCGGGCGCCCCTCGCCGCTCACGCCTTCGCGCGGGCGGCGTCCACCAGGGCGCGGATGGCCCAGCGCTTCACCCGGCGCGCCTCGTCGGGGGGCAGCTGCAGCACGTCCTTGCACACCACCATGGCCTCGGTCCCGATGAGGATCGCCAGCGCCTTGCTCAGCCGGTCGCGGGCGACGGGCGTCAGGTCCACGCCGTCCAGCGCCGCCTCGATCAGGGGCGTGCGCCGGTTCTGCCGCGCGGGCAGCCCCTCGCCCCCCAGCGCCCCCTCCATGGAATGGGCGAGCATCATCCGGAACTGCGGCTCGTGCCCGGCGAGCAGGGAGTCGAGGGTCTCGTCCAGCCGCTCCAGCCGCGCCACGGGATCGCGCGGCGCGCCGGGACCGAACAGCGCGGCGGGATCCGGCATCGCCACGTCGAGGGCCGCTTCCACCAGCAGCTGCTCGACGTTGGGGAAGTAGCGGTAGGCCGTCGCCCGCGAGACAAGCGCCTCGGCGGCGACCTCGTCCAGCGACGGCTTGCGGCCGTCCCGCGCCAGCCGGGCGGCGGCCTCGAGCAGCGCCTTGCGGGTGCGGCGTCTCTGGTTCGAACGGCCGGCGGTGCCGTCCATCCTCAGGCCTGCGGCAGCTGCTGCAGGATCGCGGCCATGTCGATCCACACGTTCTCGCGCCGGATATCGCCCGTATCGGCGAACTCGATCACGTGCAGCAGCCGGAATTCCAGCGGCCGGCCCCGCCCCTCCAGGCCGAACGGCCGGCCGGGCGCCTTGCCGCGCCAGAGGGATTCATCGACCAGGAAGTTCTCGCCGTAGAGGCGCCGCAGGCACTCGACCTTGCCGTCGGACAGGTCGGCGAACAGTCCCTCGTAGAAGGGGCGCGCGCCTTCACGGCCGTGCGTCGGGCCGGTGGGCGCGCCGACGATGTCGTGCTCGACGTCGGGCGTCAGCGTCGCCAGCACGCCCTCGACGTCGTCGTTCGCCTCGAAGGCGAAGTGCTCGTCGATCTTCCGATCCATCTGCTCGCGGGTGAGCGCCATGCCGCGTCCTCCAACTCGACCGCGGCCGGGATTTAATGAGACTTTTGTCTCACGTCAAGAATATTGTCTCGCGCCGGCGTGAGGGGCGGAACCAGCCTGCCCGCCGCTGGTTCGAGTGGCTCAGCCCCAGGACGATCGACGCGGTGAGCGGTTTCCTCGCGCCCCAGCCCCATGTGGACGAACGCGCCCTCGACCGGGGGCTGCGCGACCTGATGTGGGACGCCACCTTCGCCACGGTCGTGGGGGCCCTGAACTCGGGCGTGGTGCTGGTCGCCTTCGCCCTGTGGCTGGGGGCGCCGAACACGGTGATCGGCCTGCTCGCCGCGATCCCGCTGTGGACCCAGATCCTGCAGGCTCCGGCGGTCAGCCTGGTCGAGCGCCTGCGCGCGCGCCGGCGGATCAGCATCGTGGCCTTGACCATCGCCCGGATCACCCTGCCCCTCTTCGCGATCCTGCCGCTGATCCCCGACCGCCGCCTGGCGCTGATGCTGCTGATCGTGCTGGAGATCGTCCACACGGCCTTCAACGCGATCTGCGCCTGCAGCTGGAACTCGTGGATCCGCGACCTCGTGCCCGAGGATCGGCTGGGCCGCTTCTTCGCCCGCCGCACGATCTTCGCGACCGCCGTCGGCATGGCCTGCTCGCTGCTGGCCGGCTTCGCCCTGCAGTCGCAGCAGACGGCCTCCGGCGGCGGGGACGGCGTCGTCTTCACCCTGCTCTATTCCGCCGGCTTCCTGGCGGCCGTGATCAGCACCTGGCGGCTCGCACGCGTGCCCGAGCCGCTGATGCCGCCGCCACAGCCGAAGCAGACCCTCTGGACCCTGCTGAAGGCGCCGCTGAAGGACCCCAATTTCCGCACCCTGATCCGCTTCATGGCGAGCTGGCAGTTCGCCGTGAACTCGGCGACGCCGTTCTTCACCGTCTACTTCGTCCAGCAGCTGGGCCTCGGGATGGGCTGGGTGATGACCTTCTCGGTCGTGAGCCAGGCGGCCAACCTGCTGGTGCTGCGCACCTGGGGCCAGCTGTCGGACCGCTTCTCGAACAAGTCGGTGCTGAACGTGGCGGCCCCGGCCTTCCTGCTCTGCATCGCGGCCATGGTGTTCGCCTCGGAGATCGACGGCCGGCTGGAGCTGATCGTCTACCTGTCGGTCCTGCACGCCTTCATGGGCATGGCCTCGGCCGGCGTGAACCTGGCCACCGGCGCCGTGGCCATGAAGCTCGCGCCCCGCAACGGCGCCACGGCCTATATCGCCGCGAACTCACTGATCGCCTCGGCCGCGGCCGGGCTCGCCCCGATCCTGGGCGGCCTGTCGGCCGACTTCTACGCCGCGCGCGAGCTGAGCTTCCAGGTGCTGTGGCGTGATCCGGGCGGGGTGTCCGAGTTCTTCGCCCTGCGGATCACCCACTGGGACTTCTTCTTCCTGATCTCGGCGACCATCGGCCTCTACGCCATGCACCGCCTGTCGTTCCTCGTGGAGGAAGGCACGGTCCGCCGGCGCGTCGTCGTGCGCGAGATAGTCGGCGAGACCCGCCGGGGCATGATCCGCAACCTGTCGCCGGTGAAGGGCCTGCGCCCCGTCTTCCCCGCCGCCGCCCTGATCGACCTGCACGCCCGCTACCGGCAGCAGAAGCGCGCCGCCCGCGCCCGCGACTACCGCGAGGGGCTCAAGGCGGCCGACTAGCGCCGTCCCGTGTCCAGGAAGTCTCGGGCGCTGAAGTCCTCGGGCGCGGCCACCTCGACGATGGGGTCGTCGCGGTCGTCGAACTCCAGCCGCAGCGCCTTCGTCATCACCGCATGCATGTCGTATAGGCAGGTGATGTAGGTCAGCTCCAGGATCTCCTCGTCCGAGAGGAAGCCTTTCAGCGCCCCGAACACCCCGTCGGGGGTGCGGCCGGCCTGCAGCACCAGGCAGTCGGCGTAGGCCAGCACCGCCCGCTCCTTCTCGTCGAAGCAGGCCGCGGTCTGCCAGTGCGGAATGGCGGCGATCTTCTCCTCGGAAACCTTCAGGCCGCGCAGCGACTTGCAGTGCTGGGAAAAGACGAACTGGCTGGCCTTGGCCCAGCCGGCGCGGGTCTGGGCCAGCTCGCGCAGCACCGGGTCCAGTTTGCGCTTCGGGCTGCGGTAGAAGGCGAAGCCGCGGTTGCAGTGGTCCAGGCAGTCGGGGACCAGGGCGAAGACGGTCCACCAGTCGCCGGACGTGCCGGTGGCGGTGCCGGGCTCGGCCACCGGGTCGCGGTCGCCGAACAGCAAGTCGTAGGTCCTGTGGATCACCTCGGAGTCGGTGTCCTTGCGCGACACCTGGCGCAGGCGGGGCATGGGCTCAGGCTCCGGCGGGCTGGACGGCGCGGGCGGGCGCATGCCGCACGTCGTCCGGGCGGAAGTCGCGCAACGTCGCGGCGAACTCCAGCATCACCCCGTTGGGGTCGGTGAAATAGACCGAGCGGATCCAGACGCCCTCGTGCATCTCGCGGGCGACGCCCATGGCGCTGTCGTCGTGGTTGACCACCGCCGGCACGGTCATCTTCACGCCGGCGGCCTGCAGGCGCCCGATCGCGGCCTCCAGCTCGTCCTCGTCCATGTGGAAGGCCACGTGGTTCATCGAACCAACGGCCGACTTCGGACTGGCAGGGAACTCGGCCACCGAGGCGATCCCGGGCGCGGCCGGCGGGGCGTCGGCCCACCAGAAGAACGCCAGGGTCGATCCCCCGCCGCAATCGAAGAAGAAGTGCTGGCCGCCGTCCGGCAGGGCCACCGTCTTCACCAGCCGCATGCCCAGCACCTGGGTGTAGAACGCCACCGTCTCGGCCATATCCCGGCACACGAGCGCCAGGTGGTTGATCCCCTTGGTCTTCATGGCGTCCTCCCTTGGCTCGCCGGTCAGAACTCCAGCACGATCTTTCCGAAATGCTCGCCGCCGCCCATGGCCGCGATGGCGGCCTTTGCCTCGGTCCACGGATACACCTTGTCCACCACCGGGCGGACGCCGTGCAGCTCGATCGCCCGGCACATGGACTCGAACATGTCGCGTGAGCCGACCGACAGGCCCTGCAGCTTGGCGGAGTTGCCGATCAGGGCGGCCGGATTGAACGGCTCGCCCGCGCCGGCCACGATGCCGATCACCGCGATGTGGCCGCCGATCTTGATGGCCTTCATGCTCTCCTGGATCGTGCCCCCGCCGCCGACCTCCATGATGAAGTCCGCGCCGCGGCCGCCGGTGGCCTCGCGCACCGGTTTCGACCAGGCCGGGGTTGTCTTGTAGTTCACGAGGTGGTCGGCCCCGAGCGCCTTGGCGCGCTCGAGCTTGGCGTCCGACGACGAGGTGATCAGCGTGCGGTAGCCCGCGGCCTTGGCGAACTGCAGGCCGAAGATCGAGACCCCGCCCGTCCCCTGCAGCACCACGGTGTCGCCCGGCTCCAGGCGGGCGTCGTGAAAGAGCCCGCGCCAGGCGGTCAGCGCCGCGCAAGGCAGAGTGGCGACCTCGTGGTCAGTGAGGAAGTCCGGAACCTTCGAGAGCCCTTCCTGGCTGAACACCTGCAGCTCGGCGCCCGCCCCCGGGATCGGGAAGCCCAGGGCGCTCGACAGCTTCTCCAGCGTCGGCGGTCCCGACACCCAGTTCTGGAAGAACAGAGTGGAGACCCGGTCGCCGGCCTTGAAGCGGGTGACGCCGGGCCCCACGGCCTCGACGTAGCCGCAGCCGTCCGAGAAGGGCGTGATGATGTCGGTCGCGCTGGCCGCCGCCCGCCCGTACATCCCGTGGATCATCAGGAAGTCGCGATAGTTCAGCGAGCAGGCCTTCATCCGCACCAGGACCTGGCCCGGCCCCGGAGTCGGCTCTGGGACCTCCACCACCTGGATGGCGTCCGGCCCCCAGGGGGCGGTGACGTTCAGCGCACGCATGACGACTTCCTCCACTTGGGGAGGCATCATGGAGCGACGCTGGCGCGCCGCAACCGTGTCGCCACGTCAGCCTCGCGTGGAGGGCAGCACGGGCCGCTCGCCCCACTGGCCGGGGTCGTGGCCGAACACCATCACGGTGTCCTCTCCGCGGAGGTCCAGCAGGCTGTCGAGCGACCGGTTCAGCGCCGCGTGGTCGCTGTAGGCCGGGAAGGTCCGCGTCTCTAGCGCCTCGCAGGTGTAGCAGGCGTCGCCCACCAGGATGTGGTCGCCCATCTCGCTGCGCACCCGCATCGACTGGTGGCCCGGCGTGTGGCCGAAACTGGGGTGCAGGGTGACCGCGCCGTCGCCGAACAGGTCGTGCTCGCCGTCCACCAGCTTCACCGGATGGCCCAGGTCGTAGAACCGTTTGGGCAGGAAGTAGCGGGCCGCCATGTCGTCGTCGAAGCCCGCCGCCCACTCGCGGCTCTGGACGACGACCGTAGCGTTGGGCAACTGGTGCAGGCCCCCGGCGTGGTCGAAGTGCAGGTGCGACAGGACGACGAAGCGGACCTTGGCCGGATCGATGTCCAGGCGCTCCAGGTGCGCGGCGGCCAGCTCGCCCTCGTCCACCGTGGAGTCCATCCCCTGGGTGCGCAGCCGCTGGCGGTACGGGTCGTCCGCGTTGGCGATGTCGGCGTGCAGGCCGGTGTCGAACAGCGCCACGCCGTCCGGGTGCTCGACCACATAGAAGGGGATCGGCACGCTGACCCGCTCGGCCGCCATGCCGAGCCCCGCGCCGGGACTGTGGAACTGGCCGCACACGCAGCCGAAGAGCCGGATCGTCATGCTCGCGCCTCCCTATCGCGGCGCAGGTTAGGCGCCGATCCTACGGCGGGTCGAGCCGTCCGACGCCGTAGAGGCGCACCGCGCCGATCAGCCCCACGGCGCACATGGCCGCCATCAGCAGGTAGCCCTGGGCGCCGAAGCGGTCGAACAGCGGCCCCGAGGCCAGGGTCGCCAGGCCCATCAGCATGCCGCTGGAGAGCGCCGAGTTGATGGTCTGGGCGGCCGAGGCGTTGCGCGGGGTGGACAGCCGCTCGGCCAATTGCAGCGCCGCCAGGAAGGTCGCCGCGTAGCTCAGCGCGTGCAGCGCCTGCAGCGGGAACAGCAGCCACAGCGGCGGCGAGAACCCGTAGACGGTCCAGCGGATCACCGCCGCCGCCCCGCCGAGGACCAGCAGCCGCCGCGGTCCGATCCGCCGCCGCCACGGCTCCATGAACCACATGAACCCGACCTCGACCGCCACGCCCACCGCCCACAGCACGCCGGTGGTGCTCTCGGGGATGCCCTGCCCTTTCCAGGCCAGGGTCGAGAAGCCGTAGTAGAATGCGTGCGCCGACTGGATCATGCCGGCGGCGAACACGGCGGTCATGAAGTCGCGGTCGCGCAGCAGCTCTCCGACCCCGGCGAACCGGTCCGACAGGCGCGCCGAATGTCCCTCCTCGTGCACCGGGTCGGGCGGCAGCAGCAGCCGCGCGCAGACGGCGGTCAGCGACACCGCCGCGGTGATCCAGACCAGCACCAGCTCGGGCGAGCCGCGGGCGAGCAGCCAGCCGACGGTCAGGTTCGCGACGATGAAGGCGACCGAACCGATGCCCCGCGGCCAGCCGTAGTTGAACCCGTCCCGCCGCGCCCTGCGCAGCACGATCACGTCGGTCAGCGGCGAGATGGTCGAGATGGCGGAGGAGGCCGCGAACCAGGCCACCGCCCAGCCGGCGAAACCCAGCGGCAGCGCCATGAGCCCGTAGGTGCCGGCCACCCCGAGCGCCAGGAAGATCAGCGCCGTGCGGCGGAGCCTGAAGCTGTCGGCCCAGATCGCCAGCAGCGGGGCGGTGATCGTCCGCGCCAGCATCGGCAGCGACAGGATCAGGCCGATCTGGGCCCCCGAGAGCCCCCGTTCGGCAAACCACACCGGCATGTAGGGCGAGCTCGCCCCCGTGCCGACGAAGATCGCCGAATAGAACAGGCCCAGCCGGACGGGGAGCGACATGGCCGCGATCTACAGGGAGTCGCGGTCGCCCGCGCGGCGACGTAAGCTCGCGCCAACGACAAGCGAGGGAGGCGCGGATGGCTGGAACAGGCAGCCGGGACCGGGCGCTGCGCGAGCGGGCCCAGGCGGTGATCCCGGGCGGGATGTACGGGCACCAGTCCGTGGGCCTGCTGCCCGACGACTACCCGCAGTTCTTCGAGAAGGGCGAAGGCGCCCACCTGTGGGACGTGGACGGCCGGCGCTACCTCGACTTCATGTGCGCCTATGGCCCGAACCTGTTCGGCTACGCCCATCCCGAGATCGACGCCGCCTTCGTCCGCCAGCTCGGCCAGGGCGACACCCTGACCGGACCGACCGCCCTGATGGTCCAGCTGGCCGAGGCCCTCACCGGCATGGTCAGCCACGCCGACTGGGCGATCTTCTGCAAGAATGGGACGGACGCCACGTCCATGGCCCTGACCGTCGCCCGCGCCCACACGAAGCGCCGCGTGGTCGTCCGGGCCAAGGGCGCCTACCACGGCGCCGCGCCCTGGTGCACCCCGAGGCCCGCGGGCGTGATCGACACCGACCGGGCGCACCAGATCTTCTACGACTACAACGACGTGGGAAGCCTCGAGGCGGCCGTCGCCCAGGCGGGAGACGACCTCGCCTGCATCTTCGCCGCCCCGTTCAAGCACGACGCCTTCGTTGATCAGGCCGAGCCCGACCCGGCCTACGCCCGCCGGGCGCGCGAGCTGTGCGACGAACGCGGCGCGCTGCTGGTGGTGGACGAGGTGCGGGCGGGCTTTCGGCTGTCGCGCGACTGCTCGTGGAGCCGGATCGGCGTCCAGCCCGACCTCTCCACCTGGGGCAAGTGCGTGGCCAACGGCCACCCGATCTCGGTGCTGCTGGGATCGGACAAGGCCCGCGCGGCGGCGGCGTCGGTCTATGTGACCGGCTCGTTCTGGTACCAGGCCGCCCCCATGGCCGCCGCGCTGGAGACCCTGCGGCTGGTGCGCGAGACCGACTATCTGGAGCGCATGACCGCGCTGGGCGAGCGGCTGCGGCAAGGCCTTGCCGAACGCGCGGCGGCGGCCGGCTTCGGCTTCCGCCAGACCGGGCCCGCCACCATGCCCCTCTTCCTGTTCGACGACGATCCGGACCTTCGCAGGGGCTTCTGCTTTTCCAGCGAGATGCTGGCGCGGGGGGTCTATGTGCACCCCTGGCACAACATGTTCCTGTGCGCCGCCATGACCGAGGCCGACATCGACGCGGCGCTCGACGCGGCCGAGGACGCGTTCGCCGCCCTGAAGCGCCAGGCGGGCGCCCTGCCGCCCGTCGAGAAACTCGCCTTCCTCACCGCCGGAGCCCATTGATGGACGACTATTCCGACTACGACGGCCTGGGCCTGGCCGAGCTGGTCCGCACGAAGCAGGTGACGCCTGCCGAGCTGGTCGAGGCCGCCATCGTCCGCATCGAGCGGCACAACCCGACTCTGAACGCGGTCGTCCACAAGGGCTACGACGACGCCCGCCGCTGGGCCGCGTCGGACCTGCCGGACGGCCCCTTCCGGGGCGTGCCGTTCCTGATCAAGGACCTGGGCGCCCAGGTGAAGGGCTGGCCGCGCACCTCGGGCAGCCGCTTCGCCCAGGTCCCCGCCGACGCCGAGGACAGCGAGCTTGTCCGCCGTTACCGCGACGCCGGCGTGGTGCTGCTGGGCAAGACCAACACGCCCGAGTTCGGCATCCCGGGCGTGACGCATTCCGAACAGCTCGGCTCGTGCCGCAATCCCTGGAACCCGGACCACATCTCGGGCGGCTCCTCGGGCGGGGCGGCCTCGGCCACGGCGGCCGGGATCGTGCCCCTGGCGCACGCCAGCGACGGCCTGGGCTCGATCCGCATCCCCGCCGCCTGCTGCGGCCTGTTCGGCCTGAAGGTCACCCGCGACCGCACGCCGATCTGCGAGGTCTCGGACGGGGCCCTCGGCTTCTCGGTGCACCACGTGGTCAGCCGCACGGTGCGCGACAGCGCCGCCATGCTGGACGCCACCGGCTATCCCCAGGCCGCCGATCCGTTCCAGGCTCCGGCCAAGGGCGGCCCCTACCTCGCCGAGCTTGAGAAGAGCCCGGGGCGCCTGCGGATCGCCTGGTCCTCTGAGACGCCCAGCGGCCGGCCCATTCCCGACGAGATGATGGACGCCCTGCTGCGCACCGTCGAACTGCTCGACGGCCTCGGCCACGAGGTGATCGAGCGGGGCCTTGGGATCGACTACCGCCTGCTCTACCGCGCCCAGGGCCTGGCCAGCGCCTCCAACTTCTCGGCCAATGTCCAGCGCTGGGTGGAGGCGCTCGGCCGCGAGCCGGGCGACGACGAGCTCGGCCCCCTGGCCCGCCGCGGCTACGAGGCCGGCAAGCGGCTCACCGGCCAGCAGGCGTTCTGGGGCTTCCAGCAGCTGCGGCTGATGAACCGCCAGATCCTCGCCGCCTTCGAGGACATCGACGTCTTCCTCTCGCCGGTGATGGCCACCCCCGCGCCGCGCGCCGACTGGCTTGACCCGCTGATGGACGACCTGAAGGAGTTCGACCGCCGGCAGGCGGCGACCTATCCCTACACCCCGCCGTTCAACTTCACCGGCCAGCCGTCGATGTCGGTCCCCCTCTGGGAGTCCGAGGCCGGCCTGCCGATCGGGATGATGTTCAGCGGCCGCTTCGCCGACGAGGCGACCCTGTTCCGCCTCGCCGCCCAGCTCGAGAAGGAGGCCCCGTGGAAGGACCGCCGCCCGCAGGTGTCGGGCTGATGCCGGCCGCGCTCGCCCTCGCCGCCCTGCTGGGGCTGGCCTGCGTCGGTTTCGGGGCCTTCGGGGCGCACGGGGTCGCCGACCCCAAGGCCCAGGAGTGGCTGCGGACCGGAGCGCTCTACGGCTTCGTCCACGTGCTGGCGGTGTTCGCCGCAGACCGCTACGGCGCGCGGCTGGCGCCGCCGCTGTACCTGTTCGGCGTCCTCGTCTTCTCGGGCTCGCTGTTCGCCATGGCGCTGGGCGCGCCGCGCTGGCTGGGCGCGATCACGCCGATCGGCGGCGTCAGCTTCATGGCCGGATGGGCCGCCCTCGCCTGGGCGGTGGCGCGCCGCCAAACCTGAAGGCCGCCAGACCTGAGAGCTGTCAGACCTGAGGGCCGGGCTTCAGGGCCAGCTTCCTCAGCGCCACGGCCGAACCGACAAGCGCGACCAGCATCACCAGCGCCATGGGCCGGGGCGTGCCGTCGTGGAACGCGCCGGCCAGGCTGGAGGCCAGCGCGCCCATGCCGAACGAGACCCCGCCCAGCAGGGCCGAGATCGAGCCGGCCCGCCGCGGATCGACGCTGAGGGCGCCGGCCATGGTGTTGCCCTGCATGAAGCCGTAGCTGGCCAGCAGCAGGAACAGCAGCGGCAGGACGCTCCAGCGCTCTCCGATCCCGGTGACCGCCGCCAGCGCCAGGGCGACGGCGAACGCCACCGCCACCGTGCTCGCCCGCGCCAGGACCTGGTCGGGCGTGCGGGTGCGCAGCAGCCAGCGGTTCACCTGGTTCGCGCCGATCACCCCGGCGGCGTTCAGGCCGAACAGCCAGCCGAACGCCGAGGGCGGCACGCCGTAGGTCTCGATCAGCAGCTCGGGCGAGGCCGAGATGTAGGTGAACAGCGTCGCCCCGTTCAGCGCCCCGGCCAGGGCGTAGCCCACCAGCCGCGGCTGCCGCAGCAGGGCGGCGTAGGCCTGCAGCGGGCTCTCGGACTGCGCCTGCCGCGTCGTCTCCTCGCTGCGGGACTCCTGCAGGCGAAGCATCGTCGCCGCGCCGATCGCCAGGCCGAAGGCGGCCATGAACCAGAAGTTCAGCCGCCAGCCGCCCACGGTGAGCAGGGCGCCGCCCAGCAGCGGCGCGAGGATCGGCGCCAGGCCCATGATCAGCATCAGCAGGCTGAGCATCCGCGCCGTCTCGGTGTGGTTGAAGCGGTCGCGCACCACCGCGCGCGAGACCACACCGCCCGCGCAGGCGCCCAGCGCCTGGACGAACCGCCCGGCCAGCAGCTGCTCCGGCGAGGCGGCGAGCGCGCAGCCCGCCGAGGCCAGGATGAAGATCAGGACGCCCACCAGGATCGGCGGCTTGCGCCCGAACCGGTCCGAGGCCGGGCCGTAGAAGAACTGGCCGATCGCCATGCCCGCGAGGAAGGCGGCGACGGTGCCCTGGGTCTGGCCCGAGGTGGCGCGCAGATCCTCGCCGATGGCCGGCAGGCTCGGCAGGTACATGTCGATGGCGAGCGGCCCCATGGCCGTCAGCGCCCCGAGCAGGACCACCAGCCCCCAGGGCGTGCGGTCCGGCGATGTGGTGTTGGCGTACGTCACGACAGGCGTGCCCTACTGGCGCCGCCCGCTTCCGGGAAAGCGGTTTTGCGGCGATGCTGGCCGCAACGCCGAAAATGAGGGGGAAAAGCCGTGTCTGCGCTCGAAACCATGATGCCTGAGCCGAACCGCGTTCGGGTGAACGGGGTGGAGATCGGCTACTACGAAGCCGGCCCGCGGCAAGGCGTTCCCGTCGTCCTGTGCCACGGATTTCCCGAGCTGGCCTTCTCGTGGCGGCACCAGATCAAGGCCCTGGCCGCCGCCGGCCGCTGGGTGATCGCCCCGGACCAGCGCGGCTATGGGCTGTCGTCCAAGCCCGACGCCGTCCCCGACTACGACATGGCGCACCTGACGGGCGACCTCGTGGGGCTGCTGGACCACCTGGGCGTGGAGAAGGCGATCTTCTGCGGCCACGACTGGGGCGGCATCGTCGTGTGGCAGATGCCGCTGATGCACCCGGAGCGGGTGGCGGGCGTGATCGGCCTCAACACCCCGTTCCTGCCGCGCGCGCCAGCCGATCCCATCGCCATCTTCCGGCACAGGTTCGGCCCCGACATGTACATCGTCTGGTTCCAGACCCCGGACGAGCCCGAGGCGGTGCTGGGCGAGGACGTCGCCAAGACCATGCGCTTCTTCATGCGCCGGCCCTCGGCCCTGCGCACGGCCGCGGCCCAGCCGGAGGGCGGCTCGTCGTTCGCCTTCCGCGACCTGCTGCGGGCCTGGGATGGGGCGGACGGCGGCGACCAGCTGCTCAGCCCCGACGAACTCGCGGTCTTTGTCGAGACGTTCGAGGCCGGCGGCTTCTTCGGCCCGGTGAGCTGGTATCGCAACTTCACCCGGAACTGGGAGCGGGCCGAGGGACTTCCGGGCAGGGTCGACGGCCTGCCCTGCCTGATGATCACGGCCGAGCTCGATGCCGTGCTCACCCCCGAGATGGCCGAGCCGATGAAGGGCCTGGTCGGCGACCTGGAGACGCACATGGTGAAGGGCTCGGGCCACTGGACACAGCAGGAGAAGCCGGGCGAGGTGAACGTGCTGATCCTCGACTGGCTGGACCGGCGCTTCCCGAAGTAGACTGAGGCCCATGGAACGCAACACGCCGGCGCCCGCCGTATCGTCCCCCCAGCACCGGCGCGGCCTGTTCGCCGACAACGAGCCCTTCGCCTCGGGCTGGCTCGCCACCGGCGGCCCGCACGAGATCTTCTACGAGGAGTGCGGCAATCCGAACGGCAAGCCGTGTGTGATCCTGCACGGCGGCCCGGGCGGGGCGATCAACCCCACCATGCGGCGGTTCTTCGACCCGGCGAAATGGCGCATGGCGCTGTTCGACCAGCGCGGCTGCGGCCGCAGCCGGCCGAACGCCAGCCTGGAGGACAACACCACCTGGGCCCTGATCGAGGACATCGAGCGGCTGCGCGAGCACCTGGGCGTCGAGAAGTGGTGCGTGTTCGGCGGCTCGTGGGGCTCCACCCTGGCGCTCGCCTACGCCATCAAGCACCCGGAACGGGTCGAGAGCCTGGTGCTGCGCGGCATCTTCCTGCTGACCGAGCGCGAGCTGCGCTGGTTCTACCAGGACGGCGCCTCGATGCTGTTCCCCGACGCCTGGCAGCGGTTCTGCGCGCCGATCCCCGAGGCCGAACGCGGCGACATGATCGCCGCCTACCACAAGCGCCTCACCCACCCCGACCGCGGCGTGCAGGCCGAGGCCGCGGCCGCCTGGAGCCAGTGGGAGGGCGACACCATCTCGATCCGGGGCCCCGAGGCGCGGCCCTCCAAGTTCAACGAGATCGACTTCGCCATCGCCTTCGCGCGGATCGAGTGCCACTTCTTCGCCAACGGCGGATTCTTCCCCTCGAAGAACTGGATCCTCGAGAACCTCGACCGGATGCGCGGCATCCCCGGCTGGATCGTCCAGGGCCGCTTCGACGTGGTCACGCCCATGGAGAGCGCCTGGCGGCTGAAGCAGGGCTGGCCCGAGGCCCGCTTCGAGGTCGTGTGGGACGCCGGCCACGCCTCGACCGAGCCCGGGATCGTCGACGCCCTGGTCCGGGCCACCGACCAGGCGCTGAAGCTCTAGGGACCCGCATGAGCCGCGCCGAGATCGTCCGCGCCTATCTGAAGGCCATCGAGGACCGCGGCGACTCCCTTGGCTGCTTCGCCGAGGACGCAGTGCAGGAGGAGTTCCCCAACGCCCTGGTCCCCACCGGCGCCCGGCGGACCCTGGCCGACCTGCGCGAGGCGGCCGAGCGCGGCCAGGGGGTGCTGCGGTCCGAGACCTACGAGGTGATCAACCTCCTGGAGAGCGGGAACGTGGTCGCCGCCGAGGTCCTGTGGCGCGGCGTGCTGGCCGTGCCGCTGCGCTCGCTGCAGCCGGGCGACGCCATGAAGGCGCGGTTCGCCGTGTTCTTCGAGTTCGAAGGCGACAAGATCCGTCGGCAGCGCAACTACGACTGTTTCGAGCCCTTCTGACGCCCGCCGCTCGGCGAACGCGCATACCGGACTTTCGGACTTTCCCGCTCCCCGTGAGGCCGCTACTTTCGCGCCCAAAGGCGAACACCGCCAAAGGGGAAACGATCCAGCATGAGTGCGACCACGACCGCCGCGGGTGCGGACGGCCACATCACCGGCTTCGGCTCCAAGCCCTACCGAAGCTACGTCCTCAACGCGCTCCTGCTGATCTACATCCTGAACTTCGTGGACCGCGGCCTGCTGTCGGTGGTCGCGCCGCAGATGAAGCCCGAGCTGGGAATCTCGGACACCGCGTTCGGCCTGCTGACCGGCTTCGGCTTCGCCCTGCTCTACACCTTCGTCGGCATCCCCCTCGCCCAGTTCGCCGAGACGCGGCACCGGGTGTGGATCATGACCGTCTGCGTGGCCCTGTGGTCGCTGATGACGGCGCTGTGCGGCCTGGCGGCGCCGATCACCATCGGCGGCATGGTCATCGGCGGCTTCTGGATCCTGCTGGCCTGCCGGGTCGGCGTCGGCATCGGCGAGGCGGGCTGCACGCCGCCGGCCAACTCGCTGATCGCGGACTACTACCCGCCCCAGCGGCGCTCGACGGCCCTCGGCTACTACGCCATGGGCGTGACCCTGGGCGGGCTGCTCGCCAATCTCATCGGCGGCCCGATCACCGACGCCTTCGGCTGGCGCATGGCGTTCTTCGTGGTCGGCCTGCCGGGCCTGCTCGTCGCGGTGGTCTTCAAGATGACCGTCAAGGAGCCGCCGCGCGGCTACACCGACCCGCCCGGCACGGTGCGCAAGGCCCGGCCCAAGTTCGCCGACGGCATGCGCGAACTCGCCTCCAAGCCGTCGTTCTGGTGGATGACCGCGGGCGCGACCATCGCCTCCTTCTGCGGCTACGGCATCGCCTCGTTCCAGTCGCTGTTCATCAACCGCTCGTTCGACCTCAGCGCGGGCCAGGCGGCGGTCTACATCAACGCGCCCGTGGCGCTGGCCGCCGCGATCGGCACCCTGGCCACCGGCTGGCTGGCCGAGCGTCTGGGCAAGCGCTCGCCCAACGCCATCGCCTGGCTGCCCGGCGTGGGCCTGACGCTCAGCGTGCCGTTCTACTTCGTGGCCTTCACGACCCAGAACCTGACGCTGTGCCTGATCGCCCTGATCATCGGCGGCGGCATCAAGTACGGCTACCTGGCGGCCCAGTACACCATCGGCCAGGGCGTGGTGACCGCCCAGGTCCGCGCCGTCGCCACGGCCGTGCTGCTGTTCGTGATCAACCTGCTGGGCTACGGCCTCGGCCCGCTGTTCATCGGGGCGCTCAGCGACATGCTGTTCCGGATGAAGGTGGCGAACCTCGGCGCCGCCGAGCTCACCCGCCAGGCCTGCGAAGGCGCCGCGCGGGCGGCCCTGCCCGCCGCCGAGCAGGCGGTCTGCGCCGTCGCCCACCCCGAGAGCCTGCAGCACTCGATGCTGATCACCTCGGCGCTCTACGCCGTCGCGGGCCTGTGCTTCTTCATGACCATGCGCTGGCTGAAGCGGGACATGGTCGCCCGGTAGGCGGCCCCTCCTCCGGCGGAGGAATAGAGGGCTCCGGGGCGAGGCCGCCTCGGGGCCCTTCCTGCATCCGGCCTGCGCCCGCTAGAGGAGGCCCGAGCCCTTGGTGACCTCGGCGTAGCGGTGGACCCGCGCCGACTGCACCAGGCCGAAGCCGATCATCACCGTCAGCATCACCGTGCCGCCGTAGGACAGCAGCGGCATGGGCACGCCCACCACCGGCGCCAGGCCCATCACCATCGCCCCGTTGATCAGGACGTAGAGCGTGAAGGTGGCGGTCACGCCCGCGGAGGCCAGGCGGGCGAAATGCGAGTGGCTGACATAGGCGGTCCGCAGGGCCATGAAGATCACCGCGGCGTAGAGGATCAGCACCGATACGCAACCCACGAAGCCGAACTCCTCGGCCAGGGTCGCGAAGATGAAGTCGGTCTGCTTCTCGGGCAGGAAGTTGAGCTGGCTCTGCGAGCCCAGGCCGTAGCCCTTGCCCAGCAGACCGCCCGAGCCCAGGGCGATCATCGACTGCAGGATGTGGTAGCCGGAGCCCGAGGGATCGCTCTCGGGGTCCAGGAAGGTCAGCACGCGCTGCCGCTGGTAGTCGTGCATCACGAATATCACGAACGGCGGCACGATGGCCACGAACGCCGCCACGCCGGCGGCGATGATCTTCCAGGACAGCCCGGCGAGCACGACGATGGCCGCCCCGGTCATCAGGATCAGCATGGCGGTGCCGAGGTCGGGCTGGTGCGCCACCAGCAACACCGGCAGGCCGATCATGCCGGCGGGGACCAGAAGCCACCAGGACAGCCTCGCCCGCTGGGCCGAGGTCCCGTGGTAGTAGCGCGCCAGCGCCAGCACGATGCCGATCTTCATCACCTCGGACGGCTGGAAGCTGAAGCCGCCGATGGATAGCCACCGCTGCGCCCCCAGGCGCGTGTCCCCGACCAGCTCCACCGCCACCAGCAGCAGCAGACCCAGCACATAGACGGGATAGGCGATGGCGAACCACACGCGGATGTCGATCATCGCCAGGCCGATCATCATCGCCAGGCACAGCGCGAAGCGGAAGGCGTGCTTGGCGGCCCACGGGTCCCAGGACGAGCCGGCGATGGAGAACAGCATCAGGGCGCCGGCCCCGGCGATCAGGCTGAGCACCAGGACGAACAGCCAGTCCACCTCGGACAGCTTGACGATCAGGCGGTCCCGCTCGCCGGGACGCGTGAGGGCCGAGACGGTCATGCGGGGCCTTCCGAGGGCGGGACGAGCGGATCGCCGACGGCGGGCGTCGGCGTGTTCGGCGGCTCGGCGAAGACCGGGCTGTCGGGCACGGTGTCGAGCTCCAGGTCCGGCTGGATCTCGGGCATCGGCAGCGGCGTCTCGATGCGCGCGCGCAGCTCGGGATCCTTCAGCAGGGCCACCCGCATGATCTCGCGCGCCCGGGGCGCGGCGGCCGTCGAGCCGCCCATGCCGTGCTGGACGATCACCGCCAGGGCGTAGCGCGGCTCATCCAGCGGCGCGAAGGCGACGAACAGGCCGTGGTCGCGCAGCCGCCAGGGGCCGCCCTTCCCCCGGTGCCCGCCGGCCTTGTAGCTGTAGACCTGCGCCGTGCCGGTCTTGCCGGCCATCAGGATGTCGCCCAGGCCGAGCTGGCTGGCTCGGAAGGCCGTCCCGCCCGCCTCGGTCACCGCGGCCATGCCGTCGCGGACGTAGTTCAGGTGCTCCTGGCTGAACGGCAGGTCCGGCACGTCCGAGCCGCGCGGCAGCTCCTTGCCGCCGATCGACTTGATGAGGCGCGGGTTGAGCGCCTTGCGGCCGTTGGCCAGCCGCGCGGTCATCACCGCCAGTTGCAGGCAATTGGCCGTCAGCATGCCCTGGCCGATGCCGTAGCTCAGCGACTCACCGGGGTGCCACTTGGGGTCCTTCGGGCGGTTCTCCCGGACCCACTGGGTCGAGGGCACGATGCCCTTCTTCTGGCCCGGAATGCCAATGTCGAAGGTCTGGCCGAAGCCGAATTCGCGCGCCACGGCGGCGATCCGGTCCGGCCCGATGCGCGAGGCGACCGAATAGAAATAGACGTCGCAGGAGTTCTTGATGGCGTCCCGCATGTTCTGGGCGCCGTGGCCGCCCTTCTTGTGGCAGCGGAAGTAGCGGCCGCCGAAGTACATTCCGCCGCCGCAGCTGACGGTCTGGTCGGGGTCGATCCCGGCCTCCAGCGCCGCGAGCGCCGTCATGGTCTTGAAGGTCGAGCCCGGCGGGTAGGTGCCCGACAGGCACTTGTCGAGCAGCGGCCGGCGTTCGTAGTTGGCCAGCGCACGGTACTCGGCGCCCGTCAGCCCCCGCACGAACCGGTTCGCATCGAAGCTCGGCGCCGACATCATGCACAGGATGTCGCCCGTGCGGCAGTCCATCAGGACCGCGCCTCCGCTCTCGCCGCCGAACACCTCGAGGGCGCGGTTCTGGATATCGACGTCGAGGGTGAGCTGGACCTCCTTGCCGGGGACCGCGGCGATGTCGCCGTCCTCGTCGTGGCGCACCTCGCGGCCGTTGGCGTCCACCTCGACCTTCTTGGCGCCGGCCCGGCCCCGCAGCTCGAGGTCGAGCGCCTTCTCGATGCCCTGCTTGCCGATCCGGAAGCCCGGGTGCAGCAGGATGGGGTCCGAGTTCGGGCCGGTGGGCGTCAGGTCCTCGCGGTTCACCTTGGCCACGTAGCCGATCACGTGCGCGAAGGCCCCGCCGTGCGGATAGACCCGCACCTCGCCCATGTCGGCGGTGACGTTCGGCAGCTCGGGCGCGCGGACGTTGATCGCGGAGAACTGCTCCCAGGTCATGTCCTCCATGACCGAGACCGGCGCACGGCGGGGCGCGTTGCTGATCTCGCGCAGCAGCCGGCGCTGGCGGGCCTCGTCCATCGGCACGAAGCTGGCCAGGGTCTTCAGCGTCGCCTCGGGGTCGGTCCCCTTGTCCTTCGACACCAGCAGGCGGAAGTTCGGGCGGTTCGCCGCCAGCACCGCGCCGTTGCGGTCGACGATCAGGCCGCGGGGAGCCGGGACCAGCTTGAAGTTGAACTGGTTCGAGGTGGCCAGCTTCTCGTAGCGCTGGGTCTCCAGCAGCTGGAGATAGGCCAGGCGCCCGCCCAGGGCCGTGAGGCCCAGGCCCGCGAAGCCGCCCAGCAGGACGGCCCGGCGGTGGAACAGGCCCTGCCGCTCGTTGACCTCCTCGAAGAAGATTGCCGGTTCGGCCATGGCGCTAGCGGAACCTCACGTCGGCGTCCTCGAACCGCTCGATCAGGCGGTCGGCGAAGGGATAGAGGATGACTGTGGCGAGGAATTGCCAGAACACCGAGAGCGGGCTGGCCATCCCCTTGGCGTCCAGCATGGTGAAGAGATAGGCCGCGCTCATCGAGAGCGCGGTCAGCACGCCGTACCAGGCCCACATCATGCCCCGGCTCTGACCGGCCAGCATGGCGCGCCCGCCCAGGGCGACGCCGTAGGCGATCAGCAGGCAGACGGCCCACAGGCCCAGGGGACCTCCCCACAGCAGATCGAGGAAGAAGCCCATGAGGGCCACCCCGAACGGCGCCAGCACCGACGGCCGGATCACCGCCCAGGCGAAGGCCACCGGCAGGGCGAAGACCGGCTCGGGCAGGGCCAGGCCCCAGACGCGCAGCGGCAGGGCGAACAGCAGGGTGGCGCCCATCACCTGCAACATCGGCACGCCTAGCCAGCGCCACGGCTCGAGGGTCCGGGCGCCGCCGTTCATGGCCGGGCTCCGGACGGCGGTGGCGCGGACGTCTGCGGCGCCGGGGTTTTCGGAGCGGGGGTTTTCGGAGCCGGGGTCTTCGGAGCCGGCGTCTTGGGCGCGGGCGTCACAGCCGGCGGGGTCGCGGTCCCGCTGGTCTTCGGGGCCGCCGTCTTGGGCGCGGGCGTGGTCGCAGGGCTGCGGACCGCGGACGAGGTCTGCGCCGCCGCCCCGCCGTTGGCCTTCGGCGTCGGTGCGGCGGTCTTCGGAGCAGGCGTCGCGGGCGCTGGCGTGGCCGGGGCGGGCCGCGCGGCGGGCGGCGTGGCGGCGCGGGGCGCGGGCGGCGTTGCCGTGGCGGCGGGGGCCGCGGCCGTCGGCGGCGGAGGCAGCAGGGCGGGGCCGCCGGGGGTCGGCGGCGGGGGCGACGAGGGCTGGTCCAGCTCGGCCCGATTGGCCAGCACGGTGAAGTCCTCGAACAGCAGGATGCGAACGTAGTCGACCGGCGCGCGGTCCGAGGCCAGCACCACGCGCCAGCGGCCGTCCAGCCCCTTGACCGCCCGGCCGACCGGAAGGCCGCGCGGGAACATGCCGCCATCGCCCGAGGTCAGCACCCGGTCGCCGTCGCGGACAGGCTCCTGGCCCCGCAGGTACTCGAGCCTGGGATTCGGCCCGCCGTCGCCGGTCAGGATGGCCCGGGCGTTGGTGCGGTCGATCATCACCGGCGTGCGCGAGGCGACGTCGGTCAGGGTCAGCACGCGGCTGGCCCCGTCCGTCACCCCGATCACGCGGCCGACCAGGCCGTTCTCGCTCATCACCGGATGGCCGACCTTCACGCCCTTCTCACGGCCGGCGTTGGCGAGCCGCGTGTTGGCGAAGGGGCCGCGGCTGTCGGTGACGATGCGCGCCGCCACCATCGGGATCGGCGGGTCGGTCTGCAGGCCCAGGATGGCGCGGTAGCGCTCGTTGTCGTCCTTCAGCGCGATGGCGACGTCGCGCCACTGGCGCATCTCCTTCAGCTCGGCCTTCAGCCGGCGGTTCTCGGAGACGGCGAAGAAGTAGCCGCGCACGGCGTCGACGCCGGCGCCCGTCCAGCGCCCGGGCGCCGAGAGGGCGTCGCCCACCGGCTCCAGGGCCTTGTCGCTCATGGTGCGGGTGCGGCCGTAGGCGTCCGTCTCGAACGACTCCCGCCGGTCCGAGAGGAGGATCGCCAGCGCCGCGATGAGGACGACGAGGAACACGATCCCCGCCGTCCAGGTCAGCGGGACCTTCAGTTCGCCGAGCGGATTGTCCCTCAAGGACATCGAAAGCTACGCCCCCAAGCGGCCCCCGCCGCGCCCCATCCGGCGTATCTTACGCCAGCGTGGACTCCAGCACGCCCTTCATCCACTTCGGATGCTCGAGCACTTTGCCGCAGCCCAGGGCCACGCACGACAGCGGGTCGTCGGCCACGGTCACCGGCAGGCCGGTGTGGTCGCGGATCTCGGCGTCCAGGCCGCGCAGCAGGGCGCCGCCGCCGGTCAGCATGATCCCCTTGTCGGCGATGTCGGAGGCGAGCTCGGGCGGCGTGGCTTCCAGCGCCATCTTCACCGCGTCGACGATCTGGCCGACCGGCTCGGACAGGGCGTCCGAGGCCTGTTTCTCGGAGATGCGGACTTCGCGCGGCACGCCCTGCATCAGGTCGCGGCCCTTGACCTCGATCGACAGGCCCTCGCCGTCGGCCGGCGCCCGGGCGGTGCCGATCTCCTTCTTGATCCGCTCGGCGGTGGTCTCGCCGATCAGCAGGTTATGGTTGCGGCGCATGTAGCTGATGATCGCCTCGTCCATCTTGTCGCCGCCGACGCGGACCGAGCGCGAATAGACGATGCCCGAGAGCGACAGCACGGCCACCTCGGTGGTGCCGCCGCCGATGTCGACCACCATCGAGCCGGTGGGCTCGTGGATCGGCAGGCCGGCGCCGATCGCCGCGGCCATCGGCTCGTCGATCAGGCCCACGCGGCGCCCGCCGGCGTTGAGGCAGGAATCGTTGATCGCGCGGCGTTCCACGGCGGTGGCGCCCGACGGCACGCACACGATCACCTTCGGGTTCACGAAGCCCTTCCGGTTGTGAACCTTGCGGATGAAGTACTTGATCATCTCCTCGGCGACTTCGAAGTCGGCGATGACCCCGTCGCGCATCGGGCGGATGGCTTCCATGTGGCCCGGCGTCCGGCCCAGCATCTGCTTGGCCTCGATGCCCACGGCGTGGACGACCTTGCGCCCGCCGACGTTGCGAAGCGCGACCACCGAGGGCTCGTTGAGCACGATGCCCTTGCCCTTCATGTAGATCAGCGTGTTGGCGGTGCCGAGATCGATGGCGATGTCGTTCGAGATCGCGCCGAAGAGGGATGAGATCATGCAGGGCCCTGGTCGATGGGGGCTGGAGACGCGTTACGCCAGACGTCCGCGACGGCTCGACTGACACCTTAGACTGCGTCGAGTCGCTACGTTTTGTCTGGCGGCTTTAACCGTCCTCTGCCCTGCCCCTTTTGCCTTTTCAAGGCTTAAAGAGCGGTGTGCGCTTTCGCGTCGCGCGCGAATTTTCGGCCACGGGTTCGCCTTACCGGCGCCATGGTGGTGCGCCTCGGGCTCAACCCTCATCCGCGCCGGGCCGAGAGACCCGCCGATCCAGCAGCAGCAGCGACAGGATGACGGCGAATCCGAAGGCCACCAGCAGGGCCGAGACGGCGTGCGCCTTCTCCCACTCCAGGGCCTCCACCAGCCGGTAGATCTCGATGGAGACGACGTCGGTCTTGCCGGGAATGCCGCCGCCGATCATCAGCACCACCCCGAACTCGCCGACCGTGTGGGCGAAGCTGAGCACGGCCGCGACGAAGTAGCCGGGCGCCGCCAGCGGCAGGGCCACCCGCCGGAAGGTCTCCCACCCCGACGCGCCCAGGGTCGCGGCCGCGTCCAGGTTCTCCTGGCCGATGGCGCGGAAGGCGTTGCGCAGCGGCTGCACCGCGAACGGCAGGGAGTAGACCACCGAGCCGATCACCAGGCCGGTGAAGGTGAAGGCCAGGGTCCGTATCCCCAGCGCCTGCAGCGGCGCCATCAGGGGACTGTCCGGTCCCAGGGCGATCAGCAGGTAGAAGCCCAGCACCGTCGGCGGCAGGACGACCGGCAGGGCCACTACCGCCCCCACCGCCTCGCTCCACCAGGCGCGGCTGCGCGCCAGCCACCAGGCCAGCGGCGTGCCGATGACCAGGAGGACGAGCGTCGTCACGCCGGCCAGCTTCAGCGTCAGCCACAGGATGTCGGCGAGCGGGCTCAAGGGACCTCGTAGCCGTACGTGCGGACGACGGCGCGCGCCTCGTCGCTCTTCAGGAAGTCCGCGAACGCCCGGGCCGCCGGCTTGCGGGCGGCCGCCCTCAGCAGCACCGCCTGCTGGTCGATCGGCGCGTGCAGCCGCGCCGGGACCAGCCAGCGCGAGCCGCCCTTCTCGCTCACGACCTGCGACAGCGCCACGAACCCCAGCTCGGCCGCCCCCGTGCGGACGAACTGGTAGGCCTGGGTGATCGAGGCGCCCTGCACGATCCGCCCGCGCACCCGCTCGTGCAGGCCCAGGGCGCGCAGGGTCTCCATCGCCGCCCGGCCGTAGGGCGCGGCCGTCGAGTCGGCGATCGCCAGCTTCTCGAAGCCGCCGCGGGACAGCACCCGCCCCTCGGCGTCCACCCGCCCGGGATCGCGGCTCCACAGCACGAGCCGGCCGACGGCGTAGGTGAAGCGCGATCCGGGCGCGGCGAGGCCCGCCGCCTCCAGCCGCCGCGGCCGCTCGGCGTCGGCCGAGAGGAAGACGTCGAACGGCGCCCCGTTGGCGATCTGGGCGTAGAACTGGCCCGACGAGCCGAAGCTCAAGGTCGCCCTGTGTCCTGTCCGCTGCTCGAAGCGCCGGGCGATCTCTCGGGCGGGCTCGGCGAAGTTGGCGGCGACCGCCACGCGGACCTCTCCGGCGCGCGCGCAGGCGGGCGCGGCGAGCGCCGCCAGCAGGAGGAGGAGCCCCCGGCGCCGCACGTCAGACGTCCAGCGCCTCGACCACGGCCGTGACCTGGCCCCCGGATTCCTTCGCCCCGCCGCCGATGGCGTAGATCCGCCCGCCCAAGGCCACCCCGGCGAGGCCGTGGCGCGGCGTGCGCATGGCGGGCTCGGCGCGCCACGCGTCGGCCTTCGGATCGTACGACCAGCAGTCGGGGATCACGCCCGGACCGCCCTCGCCGCCGAAGACGTAGAGCCGTCCGCCCAGGGCCGCGCCGGCCAGGCCGCCGGCCGCGCGCGGCATCGGCGCCAGCGTCTCCCAGCGGTCGGACTTCGGATCGTAGCGGTCGAGCCGGGCCGAGTTGCCCTCGCCCACCCGCCGGCCGCCGGCCAGGTAGAAGAGGCCGTCGATCACCGCGCCGGTGGCGCTGTTGCGGGCCAGCGGACAGGGCGCAGCCGTCTCCCACCGGCCCGTTCGGACGTCGAGCACCTGGTGCAGGGCGATGTCGCCCTGGTCGCTCCAGTTGCGGTTCGCCTCGCCCTTCGGCGCCCGGCCGCTGGCGACGTGGATCCGCCCGCCGATCCCGACGGCCACCGTCTCGCACTGGATCTGCCGCATCGGCGCGATCGCCCGCCAGGCTTCCCCGTCCAGCACGAGCGCGTCGGTGATCCCGACCCAGCCGCCCTCCCCGGTCACGCGGTAGCCGCCCAGGGCGTAGGCTCGGCCGCCGACGCTCGCCAGCGCCGGATGGTGCCGCGGGAACGGCAGCCGGGGCCCCTCCGTCCAGCGGTCGGCCGCCGGGTCGTAGAGGCCGGTCCGGTCCTGGGGATTGATGCCGCCGCGCAGGCCCTGGACACCGGGCGCCATCCCGCCGGCGATCAGCGCCCGCCCGCGCCAGGCGGTCCCGTAGACCTCCTGCACCGGCCAGGGGACGTCGGCGCGCGGGCTCCAGCGCGACTCAGCCCGTGCAAGGGCCGGCGCGGCGGCGGCGAGGCCGGCGGCGATGAGGGTGCGGCGGTCGATCATCCCGCCATGAGACGCGTCAGCCCAGAACGGTCAAGGCCACGCCCGCGGTCGCCAGCCCCCCGCCCAGCCACTGGCGCGCGGAAATCCGCTCGCGGAACAGCCGCCGGCCCACCGCCGCGGCGATCGGCGTCTCGATCAGGGCCACGGCGCGCACCGGCCCCGCCGGGGCGAGCGCGAGCGCGCCGAACCAGCAGGCCGAGGCCGCCGAACCGAAGAAGCCGGCGCTCAGCGACTGCCGCCACGAGCCGACCACGGCGGCGAGCGCCTGCGGCCGCGTGACCGCCAGCAGGAAGGTCAGGGTCGCCGACTGCATGACCTGGGCGATCACCAGGGCCGCGGTGGCCGAATAGATCGGATGCGCCGGATCGAGCGCCAGGCCCGCCTGCCGGTAGCCGTTGAACGCCACCGCGAAACCCGCGCCGGCCGCCAGGCCCAGGAGCACCCCGGCCGCCGTCCCGCGCGCCGCCCCGGCCCTCGGCCAGGAGAGCGCCACGAGCCCCGCCGTCGCCAGGGCGATCCCCGCCCAGGCCCGCGCGCTGAGGACGTCCCCCAGCAGCCACCAGCCCGTCAGCGCCGCCAGCGGCAGGGACGACTGCTGCAGCACGGTGGCCACGGCGAACCCCGCCCTGTGCATGGCCATCAGCAGCGCGCCGGTCGCCGCCACCTGGCCGGCGGCCCCGAGGATCGCGGCCAGCCAGAACCGCAGCGAAGGGTCGGGGGCGGCGTCCCGCGTCGCGAGCGCCACCACGCCGAAGATGGCGATCGAGAACGGCAGGCCGAACAGGAAGCGCACCAGCGTCGCGCCCCAGGGGCCGGCGTCGCCGACCAGGCCGCGCTGGAACGCGTTGCGCGCCACCTGCAGCGGCGCGGCCGCCACGGTGAGGATGATCCAGAGCATCGGAGCGCCTCTCCCCGCGGGGGAGAGGAAGCCGCCTAGAACCCGCTGGCGACCCGCGCCTCGGGCGCGCTCTTCTCCTTGCGCGCGATGAGGTTGTTGAGCGCGTTGACGTAGGCCTTGGCCGAGGCGGTCAGGGTGTCGGTGTCGGCCGCCTGGCCGGTGGCGATCCGTCCGTCGTCCTCGAGCCGCACCGAGACCTGCGCCTGGGCGTCGGTCCCTTCCGTCACGGCGTGCACCTGGAACAGGCGCAGGATGGCGTCGTGCGGCACCACCGCATGGATGGCGTTGAACACCGCGTCGACCGGGCCGTCGCCGGTGGCGTTGGCGCTCTTCTCCTCGCCGTCGATGGTGACCGTCAGGAAGGCTTCCTGCGGCCCTTCGGTGCCGGCGATCACCCGCAGGTGCTTGACCTGGACCTTGTCGGCCGAGCTCGCCAGGGCGTCGTCCACCAGGGCGATGATGTCGTCGTCGAAGACGTGCTTCTTCTTGTCGGCCAGGTCCTTGAAGCGCTGGAACGCCTCGTTCAGGGCGTTCTGGCCCAGCTCGTAACCCAGGTCCTTCAGCTTCTCGCGGAAGGCGTGCCGGCCCGAGTGCTTGCCCATGACCAGGTTGGACTCCACCTGGCCCACGTCCTCGGGCTTCATGATCTCGTAGGTCTCGGCGTTCTTCAGCATCCCGTCCTGGTGGATGCCGCTCTCGTGGGCGAAGGCGTTCTTGCCGACGATCGCCTTGTTGAACTGCACGGGGAAGCCGGTGATGGCCGAGACGTAGCGGCTGGCGCGGGTGATGTGCTGGGTCTCGACGGCGGTGTGGAACGGCAGCTTGTCGCCCCGCACCTTCAGCGCCATCACGATCTCTTCCAGCGCCGCGTTGCCGGCCCGCTCGCCGATGCCGTTGACGGCGCACTCGATCTGGCGTGCGCCGCCCTGGACGCCGGCGATGGAGTTGGCGACCGCCAGCCCCAGGTCGTTGTGGCAGTGGGTGGAGAAGACGACCTTGTCCGCGCCGGGCACGTTCTCGATCACGTCGCGGAACATCTCGGCGTACTCGCTGGGGTACGAGTAGCCCACCGTGTCGGGCAGGTTGATCGTCGTGGCGCCCGCCTTGATCGCCGCCTCGACGCAGCGCAGCAGGAAGTCGCGCTCGGTACGGGTGGCGTCCTCGGCCGACCATTCCACGTCGCCGCACAGGTTGCGGGCGTGGCCGACCGAGCGGGTCACCATCTCCAGCACCTGCTCGGGCTCCATCTGCAGCTTCCACTTCATGTGGACCGGGCTGGTGGAGATGAACGTGTGGATGCGGCCGCGCTTGGCGCGCTTGATCGCCTCGGCGCAGCGATCGATGTCGGGGGCGCCGGCGCGGGCCAGGCCGCAGACGACGCTCTCGGTGACGACCTCGGAGATCTGGCGCACTGCCTCGAAGTCGCCGTTCGAGGCGATCGGGAAGCCGGCCTCGATCACGTCGACGCGCATATCCTCCAGGATCTTGGCGAGCTCCAGCTTCTCCTCCAGCGACATGGAGGCTCCGGGCGACTGCTCGCCGTCGCGCATGGTGGTGTCGAAGATGATGACGCGGTCGCGCTCGGCCTGAGCGGCGGTCTTGGATACGTCGGCGGTCATGTCGGGAGGCTCTTCGCGAGGATTTCGGTTTCGGGCGGGGGATCGGAAAGCCCCTGAGCGCCCGGCCGCGAAGATGCGCGTGCCTAGAGAGGCGCCCAGGGGCGGCTAAGCCCCAGCGAAAGAAGAAGCAGGCTGTTCGCTTGCGTGCGCATTGGGGCTGCATCTACCGAAACGCGCGCTCCAGGGCAAGCATCTTGCGTCTCGGGGCGACAATTTGGTTACGGGCGCAACTTTATGCCCGAAAGTTGTTTACAGGCGCAAAAGACCGCTCCGCTCCCGCCTCCGCCGTGGTCACCCCTGCTCGTCCGGCGGGGTCCCCGAGGCCGCCACCGCCGCCTCGCGGGCCTTCAGCCACTTGCGGGCGTACCAGCCGATCACCAGCCACAGGACGGCGATCCCGACCAGCAGGGCCAGGTGTCCCGCCCCGCCCTGCCCCCGCATCACCTGCACCACCGAATTGCCGGCGAAGGCGGTCAGCGCGATCTTGGGCACGATGCCGAGCGCCGTCCCGGCCGCGAAATCCCGCGCCCGCATCGGCGTCACGCCCGCCGCCATGTTGACGACGATGAACGGGGCCGAGGGCACCAGGCGCACGATCAGGCTGGCCAGGAAGCCGTTGCGGCCGACCAGCTCCATGAACTGGCGCAGCCCCTCGCCGGAGAACGTCGCCAGGGTGCGGGCCCCGGCCGCCCGGCCCAGGTAGAAGCCGATCACGGCCGAGACCATCGTGCCGATCCAGGAGTAGGCGAAGCCCGCCCAGGCGCCGAACACCACCACCGCCGCGGCGATCAGCATGAACTGCGGCACGCCCACGAAGGCGAGGCCCGCGAAGGCCAGCACGGCCACCGGCAGGGCCCAGGCGCCGTGGGCGGCGCCCAGCCATCGCTCCACAGCCGCCTCGCCGCCGAAGCCCAGCACCTGGGCCCCGAAGACGAAGACGAGGCCGACGCCGCCGAACAGCACGAACGAGACCGCCAGCGCCCGCCAGGCCTTGGCGTCCATGTCCGAGAGGAACCTGAAGAGGCGGCGCATCGGCCCTGAGGTCGCCCATGCCGCCCGCGCGGTCAAGCAACGCGGCCCCAACCCGGCCCTCCGCCTCGCCGAACATCGTTTCTCGTAAGTTGCGTTTTTACGCAACATGCGTCATCTAGGCCGTAGAGGGGCGATCGCCCAGGAGACACCGACCTTGATGGAATATGCGTTCGAGACGATCACGGCCGAGCAGGCGGCGGGCGTCCAGCTCGGCGACACGCTGACGTTCAACGGCGGGCCGGCCAGCGCCGTCTCCGTCGTCTACCAGTCCTACGAGCCCCTGGCCCTGACGCCGGAAGTTCCCAGCATCCTCGTCACCTTCGCCGGGCGGACCGTGAAGTTCGGCGTCGGCCTGACCCAGCTCTCCGACGCGGGCGCCATCGTGATGGCCGACGGCTCCAAGCTGTTCGTGGGCGACGCGGGCGACGAGCGGACCTCGGGCTCCGACCTGGGCGACGGCCTCTACGGCGGCCCCGGCCACGACGTCCTGGCGGGCTTGGGGGGCGACGACCTGATCCACGGCGGAAGCGGCGACGACCAGCTCGCCGGCGGCGCGGGCTACGACGTGATCTACGGCGGCCAGGGCGACGACGTGATCTACGGCGGCTCCACCGCGGCGGGAGAGCCCGGCGAGGCGGGCAACTTCGCCCACGGCAACCTCGGCGACGACCACGTGGTCGGCGGCGGCGGCGACGACTGGCTCTACGGCGGCCAGGGGGCCGACTTCATTGCCGGCCTGGATGGCGACGACTACCTCAGCGGCGACCTGGGCGACGACGAACTGCACGGCGGCCTCGGCGACGACAGCCTGGTCGGCGGCGGCGGGAACGACACCCTGCAGGGCGGCTTCGGGGCGGACCGCTTCGGCGGCGGCGCCGGCGACGACCTGCTGGTCGCCCAGGGTCCGGAGGGCGCCTGGATGCGGGGCGACGAGGGGAACGACACCCTCGTCACGGCCACCGCGGGCCGCGACACGCTCTACGGCGGCGAGGGGCGCGACCGGTTCGAGTTCGTGGCCAGGACCCCGCCGGGCGAAGGCGTCGATGCGGTCATCATGGACTGGGAGGCCCACGATACCCTGAACTTCGCGGACGTCAGCATCCTGTCCTCCTCGATCCTGCCGACCTCGTATTCGGAGTTCACGGCCGACAGCTACGAGCAGGCCCTCGCCATCGCCAACCAGCACATCTCGGCGGCGGGCGCGAAGTACGTGGCCGCGCAGGTGGGGGATTCCGTGGTCGTCTTCGTCGATGCGGGCGACCCGGCCGACGGGGCGGACTCGGCCGTCCTGCTGGTCGGCCGCACCCTGGCCGACATCGGCCTGGAGAACTTCGTCTAGCCCGGATCGCCTAGCCCGGATCGTTAGCCCGGATCGCTAGCCCGGGCAGCGCATCAGGGTGATGGGGCCCGCCCAGGGGCCGCCGCTGACGGTCATGCTCTGCGGCGGCGCCGGGTCGGTCATGGCCAGCGTGATCTCGCTCGAGGTCTCCTCGCCCTCGGCGGCGCAGGTCGCGTCGATCCGGTAGCCGCTGGCGGTGGCCGTCACCGACCGGAAGGCGCAGCTCACCTCGCCCGCGGTCGAGACGCCGTCCGTCCGGAACAGCCAGGCGCCGTCGGCGCACAGGCCGGGCTCGGCGGCCCAGCGGCCGACGAACGATGCTGGCCGGAACGCGGGCTCGGCGCCGGGCGCGGCAGCGGGCTCGGCGTCCTCCACCACGGCGGTCGTTTCGGGCGGGCCGGCCGCGCGCTCGCACGCGCCGAGCGCCAGCAGCGGGATCAGGAGAAGGGCGGATCGCATCCTGCGCCAACGGCCAAGCCGCAGGCCACGTTCCGCCAGGTGGCTGTTTGCGTGCGCTGCAGCATGGTCTAAACCCGCCGGCAATCTCGCACCCTCCGTAGAAGCCGGGAGATCCCGTATGTCGCTCGAATCCGCCGCGCTCGCCCGCGTGAAGCCGTCCGCCACCCTGGCGGCCGATGCGAAAGCGCGCGAGCTGAAGGCGCAAGGCCGCAACGTCATCAGCCTGGCCGCGGGCGAGCCCGACTTCGACACCCCGGAGAACATCAAGGAAGCCGCGATCAAGGCGATCCGCGAGGGCAAGACCAAGTACACCAACGTCGACGGCATCCCCGAACTGAAGGAAGCCATCTGCGCCAAGTTCCAGCGCGAGAACGGCCTGACCTACAAGCCCAGCCAGATCAACGTCTCGCCGGGCGGCAAGCCGGTGATCTGGAACGCCTTCCTGGCCACGCTCAACCCCGGCGACGAGGTGATCGTGCCCACCCCCTACTGGGTCAGCTACTGGGACATCGTGCTGCTGGCCGGCGGGAGGCCCGTGGCCGCGCCGACCTCGGCCGACACCGGCTTCAAGCTGACCGGCAAGGACCTGGCCTCGAAGATCACGCCGAAGACCCGCTGGGTCATCCTGAACTCGCCGTCCAACCCGTCGGGCGCGGCCTACACCAAGGCCGAGCTGCGCGAACTGGCCGACGTGCTGCTGCAGCATCCGCACGTCTGGATCCTGACCGACGACATGTACGAGCACCTGGTGTTCGGCGACTTCGAGTTCTTCACCATCGCCCAGGTGGAGCCGAAGCTCTACGAGCGCACCCTGACCATGAACGGGGTCAGCAAGGCCTACGCCATGACCGGCTGGCGGATCGGCTACGCCGGCGGGCCCGAGCCGCTGATCAAGGCCATGGCCAAGGTCATGAGCCAGACCACCTCGAACCCCTCCTCCATCTCGCAGTGGGCCGCCGTCGAGGCGCTGAACGGCCCTCAGGACTTCATCAAGCCGAACGCCAAGCTGTTCGAGCAGCGCCGCGACCTCGTCGTTTCGATGCTGAACCAGGCGAACGGCATCCGCTGTCCGACGCCGGAGGGCGCGTTCTACGTCTATCCGTCGGTCGAGGGCCTGATCGGCAAGACCGCCCCGTCAGGCAAGGTCATCGGAAACGACCAGGACTTCGCGGTCGAGCTGCTCGAATCCGAGGGCGTCTCGGTGGTGTTCGGCGCCGCCTTCGGCCTCTCGCCGCACTTCCGGATCAGCTACGCGACCTCGAACGCCGTGCTCGAGGACGCCTGCAGCCGCATCCAGCGGTTCTGCGCCAACGTGAAATAGCGGCTACATCTTCGTGCGCCAGGCGGCCTTCGCGGCCGCCTTGGTGCGGTTGAGACAGACCGTGTCCTCCTCGACGCGGTCCACCCAGCTCATCGGGATCATGTGGTGCTTGAGCCCGGCGGCCAGGTCGAGCTTGGTCAGCTCGATCTCGTCGCCGACCACGTGGTCGACCCGCCCGACGTGTCCGCCGTCCGAGCCCACCACCTCCATGTGCTGGACGATCTCGGAAGGTTGAACCATGCGCTCGCTCCATTTCCCTTGCGCCGCCCTGTCGGCAGGGCTGCAACGGGCGTGAGCGAAGGCGGTTTCAGGCCGCCTCGGCGGGGGCCCTGAGCGGAAACTCCAGCACGCAGACGAGCCCCGAGGAGCGGAAGTCCATCTCGACCTCGCCCTCCAGCTGCTGCTTCAGCCCCTGGGTGATCAGGCGGGTGCCAAAGCCGCGCCGCCGCGGCGCCTCGGCGACCGGCGGCCCGCCGATCTCCCGCCAGGTAAGCCGGACGCGCCGCGCCTCGGCCCGCCCGATCACCTGCCAGGCGACGGCCACCTGCCCCTCCGGCCGGCTCAGCGCGCCGTACTTGGCCGCGTTGGTGGCCAGCTCGTGCAGGGCCATGCCCACGGCCAGCGAGGCGGCTGGCGGCAGCGAGACCGGCCCGCCGTCGATCCGCACCCGCCCCTCGCCGTGGGGGGACAGCTCCTGCCGGACGATCTCCCGCAGGTCCGCGCCCCGCCAGTGGGCGCGGGTCAGGAGGTTGTGGGTGTGGCTGAGCGCCAGCAGCCGGGCCTCGAAGGTCTCGCGCGTCTCCGCGGCCGAGCGACCCTCGCGCAGGCTCTGGGCGGCGATCGACTGGACGGTCGCCAGGGTGTTCTTCACCCGGTGGTTCAGCTCGGCCACCAGCAGCTCTCGCTCGTGCTCGGCCTCCCGCCGGGCCGCGATCTCGTCCTCGGCCGTCAGGCGCGCCCGCACCTGCCGCCAGGTCGCGAAGGCCACCAGGCCCGTCGCCAGCATGCCGCCGACGAAGAAGACGAACGCCAGGCCGCGGGTGGAGCCCTCCTCCAGGCCCGGCGCTGCGGCGTAGACGATCCGCCAGCGCCGCCCGCCGATCTCGAGGTCGCGGCTCGCCGTGAACCGCGCGGGATCGGGCGCCCGGCCGGTCGAGGCGTGCAGCAGGTTCTCGGGCGCGACCGTCTCGTCGTAGACGAACATCCGGACGCGGGGATTGGGCTGGTCGCCGAAGATGCCGCGCAGCAGGTCGTCCGCCCGGAACGGGGCGTAGACGAAGCCGATCAGCTGGGCCCGCCGCTGCGCGACCGTCTCGGGCACGCCCCCGTCGCGATAGACCGGGTGGTAGATCAGGAAGCCGGCCTGCTTGTCCCGATCGATCTCCTGGACCAGCTCCACCTTGCCCGACATCGCCCCGCGGCCGGTGTCCCGGGCGGCGGCCATGGCGGCCCGGCGCACCGCGTTGGAATACATGTCGTAGCCCAGGGCCGCGCGGTTGCGCCGGTCCAAGGGCTCCAGGAACAGGATGGCGTGGACTTCCGGCCGCGGGTGGGAGGGATGGATCTCCAGGCCGGGCACGCCGTGGCGCGCCAGCATCGCCGCGGTTTCGGGGCCCGCCAGGCCCGGCAGCTTGGCGCTGAACCCCAGCCCCTGGATGCCCGGATAGACCTGCGGCAGGTCCAGCCGCTCGGCGTAGGCGCGGAACTCCTCGCGCGTCACCGCCCCGCCGGGGCGGGCGGCGAACAGCCCGGTCCCGCCGCGAAGGGCGGCCGTATAGGTCTGCAGCCGGGCCGCCACCGCCGCGTGCGCCTGTGCGACGGCGTTGTTGAAGCGCTCGCGGTCCTTGGCCTCGGCGACCCGCTGGACCTGCAGGCCGGCCGCCAGGCTGGCGATGAGGCCGATGACCAACACCAGGACCGGAAGGCTGCGGGGAAGACCCAGCCATGCCGCAAGACGGCTATTCTCCACGCCCTCAGGCAACGCCGCTCCCGTCTGGCTTCCCGAACCCTGCTCGCATAGCTTCAACGCCGATGGCGGAGGATGGAGCCATGGCCGATCTCATCAACCTGAACAAGGCCCGCAAGGCGCGCGAGCGCGCCGCGGCGAAGGACAAGGCCGCCGAGAACCGGGTCCGGTTCGGGCGCACCAAGGGAGAGAGGGCGGTCTCCAGGCTGGAAGCCGAGCGCGCCCGCCGCGATATCGAGGGGAAGAAGCGCGAGGACTAGCGCTGGGGCACGGCCTCGTCGCGGAATTCCGGCGGGATGGAATCGTAGATCGTGGGCGGGGTGATGTTCAGCCGCCGGCGGGCCGCGTCCAGCGGCTCGGCCAGCAGCCGGCCGTAGTCCTCGCCCAGCAGCCATTTGGCGGCCTTGCCCCGCTGGTAGCCCTGCCAGATGGCCTTCACGTAGGGATACTGCCTGTTCTCCCGCGCCCGGCTCGCCGCCCCGAAGGCGATCAGCGCCCAGCCGAGCCCCTTGGTCTGGGCGTAGGAGAAGGCCACCAGGCACGCCTCGCCCAGGCCGTCGCGGCCGTAGCCCGACAGGATGTGCCATATGTCGTGGACGTCGCGGGTGCGCCGGCCGAACCAGGCGTAGGGGTGCGGCTCGTCGATCGCCTCGGCGCCTTCGCGGCTCACCATGGCCAGGCCTTCGGCCGAGAGGTTCTCCGCGCGGATGAAGTCGCGATAGGCGGCGCCGACGCTGCCCTCGGGCAGGCTGTCCAGCCAGGCGTCGTCCATCAGCCGCTGGGCGAACTCCTCGCGCTCGTAGGCGATCCGTCCGCCCTCCGGGGTCGCGAGCAGCCGCTGGTAGCCCTTGGCGGTCGAGGCGCCGTTCAGGGCGCGCATGATCTCGAACACCTGGCGGGTGTCTTCCTTGTCGCGCAGCAGGCGGCGCAGCGAGCGCAGCGCGTGGCCCCAGTCCATCTTGGTGGAGCTCGCCCGCCCAGCGGGGCGGAAGTCGGCGGTGTCGGCGGCCATGGCCATCGTAGGGTCGATATTCCAGCTTCGTTACGAAACAGAAAATGACGCCCCCGTCATCTTTATGCAAGGGGACATGAGGCGCCAAGGTTTGTAGACTTGCGACATGGGGGCGCTGAAGAAACGTTCGGTCCTGCTGTCCGGCCACGCGACCTCGATCGCGCTCGAGCCCGAGTTCTGGGCGGTGCTGGACGAGATGGCCCGTGCGCGCGGGGTCAGCCTCGCCGCCCTCATCGTCGGGATCGACCGGGCCCGGGCCGGCCGCCCCCTCGCCTCCGCCTGCCGCCTGGCGGCGCTCGACTACGCCCTCCGGCGCTGAATCACTGGCTCGTCGGAGCCGGCGTCCCCTCCATCACGCCGCCCGGCGTGGCGGGCGCATCGCCCTGGGCTGGAGCCGGCGGCATGACCGAGGGCCCCTGCTCGGCCATCGGCGTGGCCCCGCCGCCGGGCGTGCGGTCGGTCCCGCCCCGCTGGACCATGGCGATCACCAGCCAGGCCACCAGCAGCGCCAGCACGATCCACACGAGCGGCGGGACGCCTCCCTTGCGCTTGGGCGTGGAGCTCTGGTCGGTCATGGGGTCGTTTCCTTCTGAAGCCGCCGGGGTAACGAGCCCTGGCCGCCGCAGTTCCGGGAGCCGCGGCGCGGCTTTTGGAGTTAGGCTGATCGCGGAGGTCCCGATGCGCGTCCTGATCGTCTACGGCACCACCGAAGGCCACACCCGCGAGCTGTGCAACTACGCGGCGACCCGCCTGCGTGAGCAGGGCCGCCGCGTGACGACGGAGGCGGCCGGTCCCGACGCTGGCCACCCCGACCCGGCGCCCTACGACGCCGTGCTGCTCGCCGCCTCGCTGCACGTCGGCCGCTACCAGGCCCCGCTGGTCGCCTACGCCCAGCGCCACCACGAGCGGCTGAACGCCATGCCCAGCGCCTTCCTTTCGGTGTCGCTGTCGGCCGCCGGTGAGAGTCCGGACGACTGGGCCGGGCTGGACGAGTGCCTGGCCACCTTCAAGGCCGAGACCGGCTGGACCCCGCGAGAGGTCCACCAGGCGGCGGGCGCGATCCGGTACAGCCAGTACGACTTCTTCAAACGCCTGGCTCTGCAGGGCATCGCCCGCAAACGGGGGATGAAGACCGTCCGCTCCCACGACTACGACCTGACCGACTACGAGGCGCTCGGCGCCTTCGTGAGCCGGTTCGTCGCCGCCGCCGCGGCCCCGGCCGGCTGAGCGCGCTCGCGCGCCGTCCGCAGAAGCTGCTCCAGCGCGGCCCAGTCGATCACCGCTGACTTGCGGAAACGCAGACAGCCCTTGCCCCGCCCACCGCCCGTTCGCGCGGCGGCGGGGGTCTGCAGCACGCCCGGATCGGCGAAGTAGAGGGAGAGATACTGCCGCTGCTCGGCGAAGCCGAACGCCGGCCGTCCGGCGCGAACGAAGGTGGGGCGGCCCCAGGTCATGGTTTCCTCATGGTCCGGAAGCAGCCGGCGCGCGAGGTCGCGCAGGCGCGCCAGGTCCCCGGCGCGTTCCGGCGAGGCTTCGGCCAGATAGGCGTCGACCGTTGGGGCCTTGGACTGGACCATGGTCGCTCCCGCGGCATGGGCCGCCCGGCCTCAACGCTCGCCGCTCCCGGCGGGTCCATTCGGCAAGGACCGGAACCGGCGCGTCAGGCGGGCCTTTAATCCAGACCGCGCCCTGCGGCCCCCTACCCCGATCCGACGGTCCGTCTCATGACACACGCGCAGAAGGTCGGCGTGCTCACCTTCCATCGCTGCATCAACTACGGCTCCTACTGGCAGGCGCGGTGCTCTGTGGAAGGGCTGCGGGCCCGCGGTCTGGAAGCGGTGCTGCTGGACCATCAGTCCCCGCGGGTGAACCGCGCCGAGTGGCGCTGCGCGCTGCAGCCGCTGCTGCCGGCGCGCGCGACGGCCACGGACCGCGCCCGCTATGCGGCCAAGGCCAGGAAGTTCTTCGAGGCCTTCGACCGCCTGCCGCTCTCCCGTCCGTTCGACCTGGACGATCCGGCGGACATGGAGTCCGTCGACGTGGCCGTCGTCGGCAGCGACGAGGTGTGGAACTTCCGCCACCCCTGGTACGCGGGCTATCCGCTGTTCTTCGGCGACGGATTGAAGGCGCGGCGCGTCGTCTCCTACGCGGCGAGCTTCGGCTCCCATGGCGCGGACGACGCCCTCGAAGCCTCCTGGGCCGAGCGGCTGCGCCGCTTCGACGCCCTGGCGGTTCGCGACGAGACCTCCCGCATCCTGGTGCGCGAGGCGCTGGGACGCGATCCGGCCCTGGTGCTCGATCCGTGCCTGCAGTTCGCCGACGTCTGCCGGCGGCCGGCCCGGACCCCGCCACGCGACGTCGTGGTCTACGGCCACAGCTTCCCGGCCACGTTCGGGAGCCGGGTGCGGGACTGGGCCGAAGGCGCGGGCCTGCGCCTCGTCAGCCTGGGCTATCGCAACGACTTCGCCCACGAGCAGCGCCTCGACGCCGGGCCCGAGGATTTCGCCCGGGCCATGGGCGGGGCTCTTGCGGTGGTCACCAACTTCTTCCACGGCTGCGTCTTCGCACTGGCGAACGCGCGCCCGTTCGTCTGCATTCCCAGCGCCTACCGGTCGAACAAGGTGCTGAACCTGACCCGGGCCGTGGACGCCGAGGACCGGCTGGTGGACGAGGATCCTGCGCCGTCCGCACTGGACGCCCTGCTGTCGGCGCCGCTGGCCCCGCGGGTGGTGGCCGCCATCGACCACATGCGGCGCCGCTCGGACGCCTACCTCGACCATGCGCTCGCCTGACGCCGGCCTGAGCCCCAGAGAGGTCGTCGCCGCCGGCCTCTGCATCGGCTGCGGCGGCTGCGCGGCAGGCGGACGGACGGCTGGGGCCCGGGTCGGCTTCGACCGCTTCGGACGGCTGCGTCCGGAGGGCCCGAAGGCCTGGCTCGGCCGGCGCAGCGAGGTCTTCGCCCGCACCTGCCCGTCCTCGCCCGCGGCCCGCGACGAGGACGCCCTGGCGCTGGAGCTCTACCCGGACGCGCCCTTCGCCGATCCCTGCATCGGCCGCTTCCGGGCCGCCTACGTCGGGGCGGCGGCCGAGGGCGATTTCCGGGCCGCCGGCAGCTCGGGGGGCATGGTCACCTGGACCGCGGCCGAGCTGATGCGGCGCGGGCTGATCGACGGCGTTGCGCACGTGAAGCCCGCCCCCTCGCCACGCGGACAGGCGCCGTTCTTCCGCTACGGGGTCTCGCGCAGCGAGGCCGAGCTGCGGGCGGGCGCCAAGTCCCGCTACTACCCGATCGAGATGTCGGGCGTGCTGGACGAGATCCGCCGCACGCCCGGCCGCTACGCCGTGGTCGGGGTGCCCTGCTTCATCAAGGCGGTGCGGCTGCTCTGCCGCGAGGACCCCGTCCTGCGCGAGCGCGTCGCCTTCACCCTCGGCCTGTTCTGCGGCCACATGAAGAGCGCCCGGCTGGTCGAGAGCTTCGCCTGGCAGCTCGGGACGCAGGTCGAGGCGGTGGAGGCCGTGGATTTCCGCGCCAAGGATCCCGGCCGACCGGCCAACTGGTACACTGCACATCTGCGCCTGAAGGACGGCTCGGAGCGCCGGCAGGACTGGTGGCATCTGGCCGACGGGGACTGGGGCGCCGGCTTCTTCCAGTATCCCGCCTGCGACTTCTGCGACGACGTCACCGCCGAGACGGCCGACATCAGCTTCGGCGACGCCTGGGTGGAGCCCTATTCCTCCGACGGCCGCGGCACGAACGTGGTGGTGGTCCGGTCATCGGCGCTGGCGGCGATCCTGGCCCAGGGGATCGAGGAGGGCCGGCTCGACCTTTCGCCCGTGGACGCCGACTTCGTGCATGGGACCCAGGCGGCGGGGTTCCGCCAGCGGCGGGAGGGGCTGTCGCTCAGGCTTGCGGGCCGTCGGCGCGGCCTGACGCCCCGCAAGCGGGTCCCGGCGCGGGCGCCGTCGCTCACCTGGCGCCGACGCGCGGTCTACCGCCTGCGCCAAGCCATCGCCGCGGGCAGTCACCGCGTGTTCTGGGCCGCGCAGCGGCTGCGCTGGCCGGGCCTCTACACGCGCTGGGCCAGGGCGAGCCTGGCCGTCTACCAGGGCCTCGCCTGGTCGCACGGCCGCGTGGGCCGGATCGTGGACCGGCTGGACGGCAAGCGCGCCTAGGCGAAGATCGCCGCCAGGTCCTCGGCCCCCATCAGCCGATAGCGACCGGGGGCCAGGTCGGCAGGAAGGTCCAGGCCGCCGATGCGGTCCCGGTGCAGCGCCTCCACATGGTTGCCGACGGCGGCGAACATCCGGCGCACCTGGTGGTAGCGACCCTCGGTGATGGTCAGCCGCGCCAGGGTCGGCGACAGGGGCTCCAGCACCGCCGGCGCCAGCGGCTTGTCTTCGCCCTCCAGCATCAGCTCGCCCGCGGCGAAGATGGCCCCCTCGTCGCCGCGCAGCGGCCGGGCCAGGGTGGCCACGTAGCGCTTGGCGACGTGCCGCCTGGGCGAAATGATCCGGTGCAGCAGGTCGCCGTCGTCGGTCAGCAGCAGCAGGCCGGACGTCTCCTTGTCCAGCCGGCCCACCGTGGAGAGCGGCGGCTCGCGCATCCGCCAGCGCGACGGCAGGAGGCTATAGACCAGCTCGCCCGTCTCCTTGTGCGAGCACGTCACGCCCGTGGGCTTGTGCAGCATCAGCGCCATGCCGGGCAGCGGATCCAGCGGCCGTCCGTCCACTTGCATCCGCGCCGGCAGATCCGGGGTCAGCGCGATCCGCGTGTCGGCCTTGGGCACGGGCGCGCCGTCCAGGGTGATGGCCCCGGCGCGGGCCAGCGCCTGCACCTCCCGGCGCGAGCCATAGCCCATGTTGGCCAGCAGCTTGTCGAGGCGGACCGAGCCGCTCATTTCCGCGCCTCGTACACCTTGAAGCCTCCACCTTCGGCCTTCAGCGCGGCCTTGCCGAACAGGTCGCCCAGGACGCCCTCGTACGGCAGGTGCCGGTTGGCCACCAGCCACAGGACGCCGCCCTTGCGGAGCACGGCGTGGGCGCGGCGGATGAACGCCTGGCCCAGCGCCTTGTCCTCAGCGCCTGCGTCATGGAACGGCGGGTTCATCACCACGAAATCGAGCCCGGCGAGCTCCGGGCCGGTGCGGGCGTCCCGCCAGTGGAAGCCGGCGCGCGAATCCTGGACGTTGCGCCGGGCGCAGTCCACCGCCCGACGGTCGAGGTCCACCAGCGCAAGCTCGGTCACCTGCGGACTGGCCAGGACGGCGTGGGACAGGATGCCGAGCCCGCAGCCCAGGTCGGCGCCGCGTCCCGCCAGCGGCGGGAGCGCCTGGATGAGCAGGACGCTGCCGGGGTCGGGGCGATCCCAGCTGAACACCCCGGGCTGCGTCCACAGGCCGAGGCTCTCCGAGAACCGCGGCCGTCCCGCCTCGATCGCCGCCTCCAGGCCGGCGGGCGCGTCCGGCCGGCGGGTCTGGCAGATGCGCTGGTGGCGCTGGCCTGTCTCGTGGACCTCGCAGCCGAACGCCTTCAGCTCCTTGCCGAGGCGCGAGCCGCCCTTCTCCTTGGGCGCGAGAGCGGTGAGCCGCCCGCCCGGCGCCAGCGCCCGCAGGGCCAGGGCCAGGACGTAGCGACGCTCGATCGTCCCGGGCGGGGCGGCGACCGTCACGCTCTCCAGGCTGGCCGGCGCGATGTCCTCCAGGGCCGCCGAGCCGGGGATCAGCGGGGAGACCTGCACCGCGCCGGCCGGCGCAGGCGCGAGCTCCGGCGGCGGCAGGCCATAGACGGCGGAGACCGGAGACGGGCTCAAGCGGCGGCAACTCCCTGACCGCGCGACGCTGGCGGCCGGAGGGCGATACCGGGCGGGGCGGCGCACGTCCAGCGGCGGGAACGCAGCGCGAACACCGGGGTGCCCTGGCGCGCCCGGCGTGCTAAGGGCTCCCGGAAATGTCTTCTGAGTCCTACGAGCCCCCTGCCCCCCGCGTGAGCGACCTCGCCCGCGTCGATCCGCCTGCCGCCGACTACCTGCAAGGCCTCAATCCCGAGCAGCGCGAGGCCGTGCTCGCCACCGAGGGGCCGGTGCTGGTGCTGGCGGGCGCGGGCACGGGCAAGACGCGGGTGCTGACCACCCGTCTCGCCCACATCCTGGCCACCGGCAAGGCCCGGCCATGGGAGCTGCTGGCGGTCACCTTCACCAACAAGGCCGCCCGCGAGATGCGCGAGCGGATCTCGCACATGATCGGCCCGGCGGCCGAGGGCCTGCGCTGGCTGGGGACCTTCCACTCGGTGGCCGCCCAGATCCTGCGCCGCCACGCCGAGCTGGTGGGGCTGAAGTCGAACTACACCATCCTCGACGACGACGATCAGGAGCGCCTGATCAAGCAGATCCTCGAGGCCGAGAACATCGACGCCAAGCGCTGGACCCCCAAGGCGCTGGCCGGCCTGATCGACCACTGGAAGAACCGCGGCTGGCGGCCCGACCAGCTTCCGCCGGCCGAGGCGCAGGCCTTCGCCAACGGCCGCGGCCAGGCGCTGTACCGGCTCTACCAGGAGCGGCTGCGGGTGCTGAACGCCTGCGACTTCGGCGACCTGCTGCTGCACAACATCACCATCTTCACCAGCCAGCCCGACGTGCTGGCCGACTACCACGCCCGCTTCCGCTACCTGCTGGTGGACGAGTACCAGGACACCAACGTCGCCCAGTACCTGTGGCTGCGGCTGCTGGCCCAGAAGAGCCAGAACCTCTGCTGCGTGGGCGACGACGACCAGTCGATCTACGGCTGGCGCGGGGCCGAGGTGGACAACATCCTGCGCTTCGAGCGGGACTTCCCGGGCGCCAAGGTCGTGCGGCTCGAGCGCAACTACCGCTCCACCAGCCACATCCTGGCCGCCGCCTCGGGCCTGATCGCCGCCAACAAGTCCCGCCTGGGCAAGACGCTGTGGACCGAGGCCGAGGGCGGCGAGAAGGTCATCGTGCGCGGCGTCTGGGACGGCGAGGCCGAGAGCCGGCTGATCGCCGACGAGATCGAGCGGGCCAAGCGCGCCGGCCGCCGCTACCGCGACATCGCCATCCTGGTGCGCGCCTCGTTCCAGATGCGCGCCTTCGAAGAGCGCTTCGTCCTGCTGCAGATCCCCTACACGGTGGTCGGCGGCCCCCGGTTCTTCGAGCGGGCCGAGATCCGCGACGCCCACGCCTACCTGCGGCTGATCCAGTCCGAGGATGACGACCTGGCCTTCGAGCGGATCGTCAACACGCCCAAGCGGGGCATCGGCGACACCACCGTCCAGAAGCTGCTGCAGGTCGCGCGCCTCAACGGCGTCTCCGCCACCCGCGCGGCGCGGCAGATCGTGCTGACCGACGAGCTCGCGGCCCGGACGCGGACGTCGCTCGCCAATTTCCTGCGGGACCTCGACCGCTGGCGCGCCGAGGCCCAGCACGTCGCCCATCCCCGCCTGATGGAGGCGGTGCTTGAGGAGAGCGGCTACACGGACGCCCTTCGCCTCGATAAGAGCCCGACCGCCCAGACCCGGCTCGAGAACCTCAAGGAGCTGGTCCAGTCGATGGGGAACTTCGACACGCTCCAAGCCTACCTGGAGCACGTCTCCCTGGTCATGGACCTCGACCGCGGCCCCGCCGCCGACGCGGTGCAGATCATGACCCTGCACTCGGCCAAGGGCCTGGAGTTCCCGCTGGTCTTCCTGCCCGGCTGGGAGGAAGGCGTCTTTCCCTCGCAGCGCTCGATGGACGAGAAGGGCGAGAAGGGCCTCGAGGAGGAGCGGCGCCTGGCCTACGTCGGCATCACCCGGGCGCGGGAGGAGGCGCGGATCAGCTTCGCCGCCAACCGGCAGGTCTACGGCCGCTGGACCAGCCAGCTGCCCTCGCGCTTCGTCGACGAGTTGCCCCTGGCCAACGTCGAGGCCAGCTCCGAAACCGGCTACTACGGCGGCGGCCCGGGCATGCAGCAGCACGGCAGCCGCTGGGACGAGAGCCCCTCGTTCGGCGCCGGCTATTCCTCGCCCGGCTGGCGGCGGGCGCAGGCGTCCAACTACCGCGGCAGCCATCCCGGCCGCCAGCAGGTGATCGAGGGCGACGGCCGGCTGGTCGTCACCGGCTCTGAGGCCAAGAGCGACTACAGCCGCGGCGACCGCGTCTTCCACCTCAAGTTCGGCTACGGCACGGTGAAGGGCATCGAGGGCAACAAGCTGACCGTCGCCTTCGACAAGGCCGGCGAGAAGAAGGTCATCGACAGCTTCGTGGAGAAGCAGTCCTAGGCCTCGGGTCCCCGCCGCCGCATCAGCCGCCGCGCAGCGAAGGTCGCAAGTCCGGCCACCACCGCCGCGCCGGCCGCCATCAGCGGGGCCGCCTTGCGGAGCCGGGACTGGCGAGACGCCGCCTCGGCGGCGCGGCGCATCGGCTCGGGCCGCACGCCGTCGGAGCCGGCGGACCAGGCCGCCGCCTCGCCGACGCGCCCGCCGGGGCCCTGCTCGGGCGCCGGCGCCAGGGGCTCACCCACCGCCGGCTGGGCGTGCTGCGGCTGCACGCCGCCCGCCGCCTCGATGTCGGCCTGGGCGGCGTTGCGGCGGAAGGTGACCGTCTCGCCGGCGCGGTCCACCTCGGAGACCTCCCAGCCATGACCAGTCCAGGCGCGGCTGTGCGACTTGTCGGGGTCGTTGGCCCACCACGAGCCGCCGGACCTTGCGCCCTTGGGCAGGGGGAAGCCCAGCACCTCCTCCAGCTCGGCGAAGCTCGCGCGCCATTCGTCGGCGCCGTGGCCGGACAGGCGTTGGGACAGGGGCTTGTACTTGCTCATGGCGGCTAAACGCACGGCGGCCGCATCGGCGCCATGGAACTGAACCGTCCGAAGGTTCGCGCGCTATCGCATCGATGCGCAGCTCGTTTCTCCAGAGCCCGTTTTCCAGGGCCGACCTGAAGCCGATCCTGACAGGCGCCGCCGCCTGCGCCGCGTTCGGCCTCCTGCTCGGCGCGGCCATGCAGCCGAACCTCCGCGGCCCGACGGACGTCGAAGGCCCCCAGATGCTCGCCGGCGTCTCGGGCGCCCGGCAGCCACAGCTGCAGGACGTGGGCGCCTCGTTCGCGGCCTACGAAACCGGCGTACCCGACTACGTCGTGGGAACGGATTGGCTGGAGCCGCCGGAACAGTTCGACGAGGAGGTCCCGATCCCGGGCGAGGACGAGACCGTCGCCTTCGCCGAGGACGACGCCTACGAGCCGGTCGCCATCGTCCGCTGGGAGGAGCCGCCGCGGGAGCCGGCGCGCTATCCGTCGCTGGACGGCGGCGTAGCCTACGGCGTGGCCTACGCGGGCGACCTCCCCGCGCCCCCGCCGCCGCCCGAAGACTCCGAGCTCGCCGAGATGGCGGCGGCGACGCCGGGCTGATCCCCCTCGCCTTTCGCGCGCCGGGCCGCTAGAGGCTCACGCCCATGAGCGACGAGGCCGTCCAGATCATCGCCCGCGGCCCGCGCCGCATTGCCGAAGCCGCAGCCGCCGCGCTGGAGGCCGAGCCCGCCACCGAGGCGCTGACCTACTCGATCCTCGAAGAGGACGAGGACCACGACGTCTGGCGCATCGACGCCTTCCCGACCACCGACCAGGAGCGCGAGGCCATCGCGGCCGTGCTGGTGCGCTTCGGCGACCTGCGGGTGAGCACCGAGGTGCTGGCCGACGCCGACTGGCTGGCCATGGCGCTGTCGGGCCTGCCGCCCGTGCGAGCGGGCCGGTTCTTCGTCTACGGCGCCCACGACCGGGGCCTGGCCCCCGCCAGCACCGTGAACCTGCGCATCGAGGCGGGCGCGGCCTTCGGCACCGGCCACCACGGGACCACCGTGGGCTGCCTGCTGGCCTTCGACGAGCTGCTCAAGGCGCGCCGTTTCCCGAAGGTGCTGGACGTGGGCTGCGGCACCGGGGTGCTGGCCATCGCCGCCGCGCGCACAGGCTCGGAGCTCGCCGTCGGCACCGACATCGACCGCGTCTCGGTCCGCATCGCCAACGAGAACGCCACGCTGAACCGGGCGGGCGCCGAGTTCGTCCACGCCTCGGGCCTCGGCCATCCCGCGGTCCGCACCCGCGGCCCGTACGACCTGGTGTTCGCCAACATCCTGGCGCCGCCGCTGGTGGCGCTGTCGCAGGACATCCGCAATGCGCTGAAGCCCGGCGGGCTGGCGATCCTCTCGGGCCTACTGCGGACCCAGGAGCGGCGCGTGCTGGCGGCCTACCTCTCCAAGGGGTTCAAGCTCCAGCGGCGGCTGCACCGGGACGCCTGGGCCACGCTGGTCGTTCGCAGGCCCTGACGGAACCGCCCAAGGAACCCGCGCCCGAGGAACCCCACAGGGCGAGCGCCGTTCTCAGCCGGAAGGCCAAGCTTGGCCGAGGAGGAGGCTGAGATGACCGAGCCGTACGAACGCACCACCATCACCAACGAGCCGACCCGCACCGTCGAGGTCCGCCGCGGCGGAAGCGCGGCGGGCTGGTGGGTCGCCGCCCTCGTCGCCATTGTGGCGATCGTGGCCGTGATCTTCATATACAACGCCGGCGCCGGGGACGACGAGCTGCAGGCCGCCCGCGAGCAGGGCGAGGCCGAGGCCTCCATCGCCGCGGCGAGCCAGTCGGCCCACGACGCCGCGGCCGTGGCCGCCCAGGCCGCGCAGGACGCCGCCGCGGGCGCGGCCGCCGCCACCGAGTCGGCCGCCAACGCCGCCGCCGAGCAGACCGAGGAAACCGCCGCCGCCGCGTCCGAGGCGGTGAACGACGCCGCGGCCGACGTCGCGGACGAGCCCCGCTAGGCCAGCTTTCTGGCCCCGAGCGCCGCGAGCCAATGGGCCTCGCGGCGCTTGAGCTCGTCCGTCAGGCCCATGGGGCTCAGGTCGGGATCCTCGATCCGCTCCAGCACCTCGTAGGAGAGCGCGTCGGCGCCATGCGCCCGCAGCGCCGCCTGCAGGTCGCGGTTGGGGTGGCTGCCCATTCGCAGGGCGAAGCGGACGCTGTTCTCCTGGGCGTCGATGTTGCGCGAGACGCCGATCCAGGCCGCGCCGGCGGCCTCGCAGCGCAGGACGTAGATCCCCGCGGAGACCTTGCGTTCCTTGAAATCCCGGATGGCCTGGCGCTTCGAAGCGGACATGGGCCAGCGTTAGCCGGCCCCGGCCGCAGCGTCAATTATATCCGGGTAAAATAGAGCCTTTGATCGGCGCGCGGCGAGGGCCTACATCGAGGTCATGCGCCAGACCTTCGACGAGACGACCGACCGCAGCTTCGGTCCCAAGCACGTCCCCCTGATCCGCCAGGCCATGGAGGCCCAGGGGCTCGACGGCTTCCTCGTGCCGCACGAGGATGAGCACCAGAACGAATACCTGCCGGCGGCCAACGACCGCCTGGCCTGGGCCACCGGCTTCACCGGCTCGGCCGGAGCGGCGGTGATCCTCAAGGACAAGGCCGCGGTGTTCGTGGACGGCCGCTACACGATCCAGGTCCGCGACCAGGTGGATCCGGCCTTCTTCGAGATCCGCGACCTGGTGGACGGCGGCGTGCCGGCCTACCTCGAGCAGGCGGCCGCCAGCGGCCAGAAGATCGGCTACGACCCCCGCCTGCACAGCCCCGACGCCCTGCACCACCTGCGCGCCGCCGCCGCCAAGGCCGGCGCCGAGCTCCTGCCGGTGGCCGAGAACCCGCTGGACCGAGCCTGGGGCCAGGCGCGCCCGCCGCAGCCGACCGCCCCCGTCGTTCCCCATCCGCTGGAGTACGCGGGCGAGGATTCGGCCGACAAGCGCGCCCGCGTGGGCGAGCTGATCGCCAAGAGGGGCGCCGACGCGGCGGTGCTGACCGCCCCCGCCTCGATCGCCTGGCTGTTCAACGTGCGCGGCGGCGACGTCATCCGCAGCCCCCTGCCCCTCGGCCAGGCCATCCTGAACAAGGACGGCACGGCGCGGCTGTTCCTGGACCCGCAGAAGGTCACGCCCGAGCTGCCGGCCTGGCTCGGCAACCAGGTGCGCCTGGAGACGCCGGGCGACCTGCCCCAGGCGCTGGCCGACCTGAAGGGCCTGAAGGTGGCGGTGGATCCCGCGCAGTCCTCGGCCTGGTACTTCGAGGCCCTGCAGAGCGCCGGCGCCGAGGTGGTCCGCGCCGAGGACCCCTGCGCCATCCCCCGCGCCTGCAAGAACAAGGTTGAGATCGAGGGCAGCCGCAAGGCGCATGTGCGCGACGGCGCGGCCCTGTCGCGCTTCCTCCACTGGCTGGCCACCGAGGGCCAGGAGAGCCCGCCCGACGAGATCACCGCGGTCCAGAAGCTGGAGCAGTTCCGCGAGGCCACCGGCGCGCTGAAGGACCTGTCCTTCGACACCATCGCCGGCGCGCTCTCCAACGGCGCCATCTGCCACTACCGGCCCACCGCGCGGCTGAACAAGCGGGCGGAGAAGGGCAGCCTGCTCCTGGTGGACTCCGGCGGCCAGTACCTGGACGGCACCACCGACGTGACCCGCACCGTGGCCATCGGCGAGCCGACCCGCGAGATGTGCGAGCGCTTCACCCTGGTGCTGAAGGGCCATCTGGCCCTGGCGCGGGTGCGCTTCCCGGCCGGCACCACCGGCAGCCAGCTCGACGCGCTGGCCCGCGTGCCGCTGTGGGAGGCGGGCCTCGACTACGACCACGGCACCGGCCACGGCGTCGGCAGCTACCTGGGCGTCCACGAGGGTCCGCAGCGGATCTCCAAAGCCCCGAACACCGTCGCCCTGCGGCCGGGGATGATCGTCTCGAACGAGCCCGGCTACTACAAGGAAGGCGAGTACGGCATCCGCATCGAGAACCTGCAGTTCGTCACCGAGGCCGAGCCGGTGGCCGGCGGCGAGCGGCCGATGCACGGCTTCGAGGCCCTGACCCTGGCGCCCATCGACCGGCGGCTGGTGGTCAAAGAGATGCTGACCCCCGAGGAGCTGGCCCAGTTCGACGCCTACCACGCCCGCGTGGCGCGCGAGATCGGCCCGCTGCTGGACGGCGAGGCCAAGGCCTGGCTCGCCGAGGTCACCGCCCCGCTCTAGACGGCTTCGGCGTCCGCCAGGGCCCGGACCTGGCGGACGTAGGCCTCGGCGTCGAACTTCTTGAAGGTGTTCGGGCCCATCGACCTGACCGTGCCGAACACCGGCTGCGGCCCCCAGGGGCGGTCGTGCAGGCCGAACAGCCAGCCGACGTTGGTGAAAGAGTTGGGGTCGCGCCCGTCGAGGAACCAGCGGTTGTTGAGGGCCAGCGCCGTCTCCCACGCCTCCTCGGGGCTGGCCGACCAGTGCAGGATCTTCTTGCCCCAGTACATGCGCAGCCGGTTGTGCATGTAGCCTGTGGCCCGCATCTCGAGCATGGCCGCGTTCCAGTAGGAATCGTGCGTCTCGGCCGCCTCGAACTGATCGCGGGTGTAGAGGTGCGGCCGCGGGTCCGAGGCGTGGTCCGCCAGCGTCTGGCGGGCCCACTCGGGCAGGACCTCGTAGCGGTCGTAGGCCGGCGCTTGGAAGGCGTGGTTCATGGCCAGCTCGCGCCGGACGATCAGCTCCTCCAGATAGGTCGCCACGCCGCTGACGACGCCGGCCTCCCGCACCGCGAGCGCGATCTCCACCGGCGAGATCTGCCCGAAGTGCAGGTAGGGGCTGAGGTGCGAGACCGCGCCCGCCTCCGGACGGCTGCGGTCCGCCTCGTAGCGGGCGAGGCCCCGATCCAGGAAGGCGGCCAGGGCCGCGCGGGCCGCCCCCTCGCCCGCCGCGAAGCGCCGGACCGGCGGCACGGACCGGTCGATCTTCAGGCCCGCCAGGACGGCGTCCACCTTGGACAGGTCCACGTCGCCGGCGACGCGCAGGCCGAGGGCGGGATGGTTCACCGGCCGCTCGGCCAGCGGGTGCAGGTAGTCGTCCCACAGCCGGTGCAGCTTCGGCCGGATGGTGCGGGCGGCGTACTCGTGCTTGTTCGAGGCGGCCTCGACGGGGACGACCACGTCGCCTTCCACCTGCACCAGCCGGCGGGCCAGGCCCTCGGCCAGCCTCTCGCGCCAGGCCCGCTGGATGCGCAGGTAGCCGCGGTCGGCCACGACCAGGGCGGCGTCGGCCGCCAGCTCTCGCACCAGCTCGTGCGGCGGCCGTTTGCGGATGACGAAGCCGATCCCCCGCGCCGCCAGCGCGCGCTCCACCTCGGCGAGCCCCCGCAGCATGAAGTCGTAGTGCCGGGCGTTGGCCTCCGGAAAGGCCGCAAGCCCGAAGCAGACCAGCAGCGGCAGCTTCAGCGCATTGGCCTGCTCGACAGCGTATTCCAGGGCGGGATTGCCGCCGGCGCGCTGGGACTGCTGCATCCAGTAGAGCACGTAGCGGGCCCCGGGACGCGGCGGCGCGTCCACGAGGACCTTCAAGCGGGACGAGGGGATCACGGGAGAGTTCGGGCTCCTAGCTGCCGACCATCTCCAACCATTCGTCTTCGGTGAGCACCTGGATGCCGAGCTCGGCGGCCGTCTTCAGCTTCGAGCCTGCGCCGGGACCGGCCACCACGATGTCGGTCTTCTTCGACACCGAGCCCGACACCTTGGCCCCCAGCCGCTCGGCCTGGGCCTTGGCCTCGTCGCGGGTCATCCGCTCCAGCGCGCCGGTGAAGACCACGGTCTTGCCGGCCACCGCCGTGTCGGTCTTGGGCTTCTCGGCGTCGAGGATGGTGAGCTGGCCCGCCAGGTCCTCGACCATGGCCCGGTTGTGGTCCTCGCCGAAGAAGGCCGCGGCGGCCTCGATCACCGCCCCGCCGATCTGGTCGAGGGCGTCCAGCTCCTCGACCGCCTCGGGATCGCGGGCCGCCACCTTGTCCATCGCTTCCAGGAAGTGGGCGGCCGTGCCGTAGCCGCGCGCCATCACCGTCGCGGTGGTCTCCCCGATGTGGCGGATCCCCAGGCCGTAGATGAAGCGGTCCAGGCCGATGGTGCGGCGGGCCTCGATGTTCGCCAGCAGGTTGCCCACGCTGGTCTCGCCCATCCGCTCCATGGCCAGCAGCTCGTCGCGCTTCTCGTGCAGGCGGAAGATGTCGGCCGGCGCCTTGATCCAGCCGCGCTCGAAGAAGGCGGTGAGCTGCTTCTCGCCCAGGCCCTCAATGTCGAACGCCCGGCGGGAAACGAAGTGCAGCAGGTGATTGATGCGCTGGAACGGGCAGGCGAACTCGCCCGAGCAGCGGCGCACCACGGTCTCGGCGCCCGAGGCGGTGGTCTCGCGGACGACCTCGGTCCGGAGCGGGCACGGGCAGACGTGCGGGAAGTCGTAGGGGACGGAGTCCTTCGGCCGCTCCTCGGGGATCACGCGCAGGATCTGCGGGATGACGTCGCCGGCCCGCTGCAGCACGACCGTGTCGCCGACGCGCACGTCGAGGCGCGCGATCTCGTCGGCGTTGTGCAAGGTGGCGTTGGTGACCACCACCCCGCCGACGGTCACCGGCGTCAGGCGCGCGACGGGAGTCAGGGCGCCGGTGCGGCCCACCTGGATGTCGATGGCCTCCAGCACGGTGCGCGCCTGTTCGGCCGGGAACTTGCGGGCGATCCCCCAGCGCGGCGCGCGCGAGACGAAGCCCAGGCGCTGCTGCCACTCGAGGCGGTCCACCTTGTAGACCACCCCGTCGATGTCGAAGCCCAGGTGCGGCCGCTCGGCCTCCATCTCGCGGTAGGCCTCCATGAGGCCCTCGGCGCCTTTCACGCAGCGGGACTGCGGCGTGGTGCGGAAGCCCCAGGCCTTCAGCGCCTGCAGCGCCTCCCACTGGGTCTGGGCGAACGGGGCGCTGACGAAGCCCCAGGCGTAGGCGAAGAAGCGCAGGGGGCGCTGGGCGGTGATCTTCGGGTCGATCTGGCGCAGCGAGCCCGCCGCCGCGTTGCGCGGGTTGGCGTAGGTCTTCTGGCCGGCCGAGGCGGCGGCCTCGTTCAGGGCGGCGAACTCGGCGTGGCCGAGGTAGACTTCGCCGCGGATCTCGATGACCTCGGGCCAGGCCTGGCCGTGCAGCTTCTGCGGGATCTCCCCGATGGTGCGGACGTTGGCGGTGACGTCCTCGCCCACCCGGCCGTCGCCTCGCGTCGCGGCGCGCACCAGGCGGCCGTTCTCGTAGCGGATCGAGCAGGACAGGCCGTCGATCTTCGGCTCGGCCGTGTAGGCGACCTCCTCGTCCAGCCGCAGGAAGCGCTTCACCCGCGCGTCGAACTCCAGCGCGTCCGCGTCCGAGAACGCGTTGTCCAGCGAGAGCATCGGCACGCCATGCTCGACGGGCGCGAACTGCTCGGCCCTGGCCGCGCCGATGCGCAGCGACGGCGAGTTCTCGCGGATCAGGTGCGGGAAGGCCGCCTCGAGTTCGTCGTTCCGCCGTCGCAGGGCGTCGTACGCCGCGTCCGAGATCGTCGGCGCATCCTCGCGGTAATAGCGGATGTCGTGCGCGGCGATCTCGTCGGCGAGCCGGGTCAGCTCTTCGGCGGCCTCGGCCTCGGTGAGGGATTCGACAGACTTCATCGGGCGAAGGTCTAGCGCGGCCTCCCTCCGCCGCGAAGCGGGAGCGCGCGCGGATTCAGGCGCCGATAAGCGCGCGGGCGGCCGCGCGGGCGGCGTCGGTGATCTGGGCGCCGGCCAGCATACGGGCGATCTCCTCCTCGCGGTCGGCTGGCGAGAGGACCTCCACCGCCGTGCGGATGCGCCCCTCCCCATGGGCGGCGTCCCCGGCCTTGGAGATGCGCCAGTGGGCCTCGGCCCGGGCGGCGACCTGCGGGCTGTGGGTGACCACCAGGACCTGCGCGTTCCCTGCCAGCTTCTTCAGGCGCAGGCCGACGGCGTCGGCGACCGCCCCGCCCACGCCCTGGTCCACCTCGTCGAAGATCATCAGCGGCTGCGGCCCGGCGGCGCGGCCGGCCAGCGAGGCCTTCAGCGCCAGAGCGAAGCGAGCGAGCTCGCCGCCCGAGGCGATGGCGCCCAGATCGCCGAACGGCGCGCCGGGATTGGTCGAGACCTCGAAGGCCACCTTGTCCAGGCCCGCGGGCCCCGCCCGCTCCTCGGCCAGCGGCTCGACGGCGACGCGGAACCGCGCCTTGTCCAGCTTCAGCGGCGCCAGCTCGTCCATGACCGACTGGGCCAGGCGCTCGCCGGCGGCGCGGCGAGCCTCGGTCAGGCGGCCGGCGACTTCGAGATAGGCGCCGCGGGCCGCCTTCAGCGCCGCCTCGGCGGCCTTCAGCGCGTCCTCGGACGACTCCACCGCCCGCAGCCGCTCGGCGAAGCGCACCCGGAGCGCCGGCAGCTCGTCCACCGTCACGTTGAGCTTGCGGGCGAGGCCGCGCAGGTCAAACAGCCGCTCCTCGGCCTTCTCCAGCCGGTCGGGCTCGAAGTCGAAGGCGGCGGCCGCCGCGTCGATGGCGGCCTCGGCCTCGCCGGCCTCGATCAGCACCCGGTCCAGGGCGGCGGACGCCTCGGCGACGCGGGAAACGGCGGTCCCGTCCGCCGCCGCGCCGGCGGTCACGGCGCGCTCGCGGGCGCGCTCCAGGGCCCGGACGGCGGAGGCGACCTTCGAGCCCAGGCCGTCGAACACCTCGCGCGCGGCGGCGATGTCGGCCAGGGCCTTTTCGGCCGAGCCCAGCAGGGCCCGCTCTTCGGCAAGCTCGGTCTCCTCCCCTTCCCGCGGATCGAGGCGGTCCAGCTCGGACAGGCGGAAGGTCAGCTCCTCGGTCTCGGCGGCGGCGCGGGCGACGTCCTCGCGCAGGGCCTCGACGGCCTCGCGGGCGGCGCGCCAGTCGCGGTGGCGGGCGGCGACCTCGGCGGCCAGCGGCTCCAGCCCGTCGAACGCGTCCAGCATCGGCCGGTGGGTGCGCGCATCGAGCAGGCCCACGGTCTCGTGCTGGCCGTGCACCTCGAGCAGCGCCTCGCCCAGCTCGCGCAGAACGCCGACGCCCGTGGCCTGGTCGTTGACGAAGGCGCGGGAGCGGCCGTCGGCCGACAGCGCCCGGCGCAGGACCAGGTCCTCGTCGCGGGCGTAGGAGAGGCCCTTCTCCTCCAGCAGCTCCCAGACGGGATGGTCGGGCGCCGGCGCAAAGACGGCGGTGGAGACCGCCTGGGCGGCCCCGCGGCGCACGAGCCCGGAATCGGCGCGCATGCCGGTGGCCAGGCCCAGGGCGTCGAGGATGATGGACTTGCCGGCCCCGGTCTCGCCCGTGAGCGCGGTCAGCCCCGGCCCGATCGACAGGTCCAGGGCCTCGATCAGCACGAAGTCGCGGATCTGCAGGCCGATCAGCATCGCAGGGAACATCGCCCGGAATCAGGCGCGGTTGAAGAGGCGAAGGACGCGATTTGTTCCGCCCCGCCGCCGCGGAAGCGCGAAAGCCCTATTTCGGCTCTGGCGCGGTGGCGGCCGCGTCGGTGGCCGAGGCCTCCGGCGCGGGCGGCTTGATGGTCTGGCCCTTGTCCTTGCGGAACGGCAGGCGCAGCAGGCCCCTGCGGCCGCCGCTCTCGGGCTCGACCGCCGGGCGCAGGCCCTTGTCGGTCAGCAGCCGGTAGGCGTCGCGGTACCAGGGATCGCCCGGATAGTTGTAGCCCAGCACCGCCCCGTTGCGCTTGGCCTCTTCCGTGAGGCCGAGCGTCAGGTACGCCTCGACCAGGCGATAGAGCGCCTCGGGCGTGTGGGTGGTGGTCTGATAGCGGTCGACCACGGTCTTGAACCGGTTCACGGCCGCCAGGGTGTCGCCGTTGCGCAGGTACCAGCGGCCGACGGTCATCTCCTTGCCGGCGAGCTGGTCGTTGACCATGTCGATCTTCAGGCGCGCGTCCTGGGCATATTCGCTGGCCGGATAGCGCTGCACCACCGCGCGCAGCGCCTCCAGCGCCTGGCCGGTCGCGGCCTGGTCGCGGCCCACGTCGACGATCTGTTCGAAGTAGCAGATGGCCTTGATGTAGTGGGCGTAGGCCGCCGCCGGGTTGCCCGGATAGAGCTGGATGAACCGGTCGGCGTCGCCGATCGCCTCGGGATAGTCGTTCGACTGATAGTGGGCGTAGGCCTGCATCAGGATGGAACGGCGCGACCACTCCGAATAGGGGTGCTGCCGCTCGACTTCCTGGAAGTAGTTGATGGCCTGGTTCCACAGGCCGCGGTCCAGCCGGTTGGCGCCGGTCGCGTAGAGCAGCTCGACCGGCCGCTCCTCATAGACCAGGCGCGGCTTCTTCTTGTTGCCGGCGCAGGCGCCGAGGGCGAGCGCGCAGGCGGCGGCGACGAGGACCACCCGGGTAGACGTTCGAACCGAAGACACCTTCACCTCAAGACCAACACGCGCGCCCCCACGCGAGAGAGTCGCTTCTACACCACCGACTGTGGCGAGCAAACGGCGGCGCGTCAGACCGCCTCGGCCAGATCCTCGGCGAAGGTGCGGACCCGCCAGGCGTCGGGCCGCGCGGCCAGGGCGCGGACCAGGGCGTTGTTCAGGCCGTGGCCGGCCAGCACGCCCTCGAAGCGGCCCACCACCGGCGCGCCCAGGACGAACAGGTCGCCGATGGCGTCCAGCGCCTTGTGGCGGACGAACTCGTCGGGCCGGCGCAGGCCCTCGGGATTGAGGATGCGGTCGCCGTCGATCACCACGGCGTTCTCCATCGAGCCGCCGCGGGCCAGGCCCATGGCGCGCAGGGCCTCGACCTCGTGCAGGAAGCCGAAGGTGCGGCAGTCGGCGAGCTCGTCGCGGAAGGCGGCCTCGTCCATGGGCAGGTCGATGGCCTGGGTTCCGATGGCCTGGGAGCCGAAGCGGATCTCGAAGGCCACCTCGAAGGCTTCCGCGGGGCGGAGCGCGGCGCGCTTGTCGCCGTCGATCACCTCGACGGGCGCCAGGATTTCGATGTAGCGGCGCGGGGCCTGCTGCTCGCGGCGGCCGGCGCGGTCCAGCACCCGCACGAAGGGCAGGGCCGAGCCGTCCATGATCGGCATCTCGGGGCCGTCCACCTCGACGACGGCGTTGTCGACGCCGAGCATGACGAGGGCCGCCATCAGGTGCTCGATGGTCGAGACCGTGACGCCAGCGGCGTTGCCGACCACCGTGCCGAGCTGGGTCTTGCAGACCGCCTCGGGCGAGACGGCGATGCGGTTGTCGCTCCCGGAGACGTCGGTCCGCACGAAGACGATCCCCGTGTCGGCCGCGGCCGGACGCACCGCCACGCGCGTGTACGCGCCGGTGTGGACGCCCACGCCCGCGAACAGGGCCGGCGCCTTGACGGTGTGCTGGAACACGGGTGCGGACAAACCGGGACCTTCCACAAACACAACCGGTCCGGCCCCTTCCCGTGACACCGGGACAGCGACCGAGCCTTCGCCCTCAACTCGTGCATAGGGCGGTTTGATGCAGCGCAGCAAAACACTTGCTGTTTCGCTTTGTTTCCCGCGGCTCGCCGCTCAGGAGGGCCTCAGTCCGCGGGGAAGTGCTGCGTGCCGACGAGGTTCATCGAGCGGTCCTGGATGCGCACCTGGGCGTCGCGCCCCAGGCGGGCGAGGCAGGCGGCGAGCGCCTTGGCCTGCTCCTCGGCGCGGCGGCCCGACCGGAACACCAACGGCTCCAGCTCGGCGCAGCGGACGGTCCAGCCGTCCGCCAGCGGCGATACCCAGATGACGCGCTGATAGGCCATTGTCCGTCCTCCCTCGCAGGCTGACGGACGCAAGGATAGCAGGGGGCCCCGCCCCCTGCTTTCGCGATTCTGTGACAGTTCCGCCTAGTTGGCGAGACGGCGCAGGAAGGACGGAATCTCCAGGTCCTCGGCCGTGTCGGGCTCCTCGGCCAGCTGCGGCGCCTCCAGCGGCTGGGCGCCCCCGCGAACCGGGGCCGCCATCGGGGCGGCCGAGGCCGCGGGCCGGGTGTCCATCCGCGCCTGCGGCGCGGCCGGCGGGGCGTCGTAGCGCGGGCGACCGCCGAACAGGCTCAGGAAGCCGCCGCGGGGCTTGCGCGGCTCGTAGGCCGGCTCGGCGAACAGCGGTTCGTCCTCGGGCTCGGCCACGGACTCGTCGACGATCCGGCGCACCGGCGCGAAGGCCGGCTGTTCGGCGACCTCGGCGGCCGCAGCGTCGAAGATGTCGGGCTGCTCCTCCTCGCGGGCCTCGGCGGCGAGGACCGGCTCGGGCTGGGGCGCGGCGGCGACCGGCTGGGCCGGGGCCTCGGCCCGCGGGCTGACGGTGGCCCGCAGCGGCTCGGCGGTGATCGAGCGGCGCTCGACCTTGGGCTCGATGGCGGCGATCGAGGCGCCGTCCATGCCGGTGGCGACGACCGACACGCGGATCATGCCTTCCAGGGTCGGATCGAAGGCCGCGCCGAAGATGATGTTGGCTTCCGGATCGACCTGCTCGGAGATGGCGTTCGCCGCCTCGTCGACTTCCAGCAGGGTCATGTCGAGGCCGCCGGTCACGTTGACCAGCACGGCCTTGGCGCCCTTCAGGGACACCTCGTCCAGCAGCGGGTTCTGGATGGCGTTCTGGGCGGCCATCAGGGCGCGGTCGTCGCCGGTCGCCTCGCCGGTGCCCATCATCGCCTTGCCCATCTCGGTCATGACCGTGCGGACGTCGGCGAAATCGAGGTTGATGAGGCCAGGCAGCACCATCAGGTCGGTGATCGAACGCACGCCCGAGTGCAGGACCTGGTCGGCCATGCCGAAGGCCTCGGCGAAGGTCGTCCGCTCGTTGGCCACGCGGAACAGGTTCTGGTTCGGGATGACGATCAGGGTGTCGACGTAGCGCTGCAGCTCCTGGATGCCGGCGTCGGCCAGGCGCATCCGGTGGCGGCCCTCGAAGTGGAACGGCTTGGTGACGACGCCGACCGTCAGGATGCCGCGCTCACGCGCGCACTTGGCGATGATCGGGGCCGCGCCCGTGCCGGTGCCGCCGCCCATGCCGGCGGTGATGAAGACCATGTGGGCGCCGTCGAGGTGCTCGCCGATCTCGGGGATGCTCTCCTCGGCCGCGCTCATGCCGACTTCGGGATGGGCGCCCGCGCCCAGGCCCTGGGTGACCTGCACGCCGAGCTGGATGCGGCGCTCGGTCTTGGAGAACTGGAGCTGCTGGGCGTCGGTGTTGGCGACGACGAACTCCACCCCCTCGAGCCCCGCCTCGATCATGTTGTTGACGGCGTTGCCGCCGGCGCCGCCGACGCCGAACACGACGATCCGCGGCTTCAGTTCTGTGGCGCGCGGCGCGGAGAGGGAAATGGCCATGGACCTTCGCGTCCTTCCAAATGCGGTCTTGGCGCCGGCGACCCGCCCACCGACGCATCCTGTTTAAGGATGGGTTTACTAGGCGACCGACATCCTTAATCGGGGGTTAAGCCCATAGCGCGAGTCGCCGTTCGGGCGAGCTTGGCCGGAACGAAAAAACCCCTTTCCCCACAAGGATTCCCGCAACGCCGCGCCGGCGCCCGCGGGCGCCGCTGCGTCAACCCGTCGCCGTCGCAAATCCGTCAACCGCCTGTCGCCGTCCTGAGACCCCCCGCCGCTAGCTGCTCGCGCCAAGGAGGCCGGGTCGGCGGCCTCGCGTTCGAGGGGGCGGCCGTGCGGCGACTTCTATCGGTGGGCGCGGCGGCGCTCGTGCTGCTGCCGGCTGCAGCGAACGCTCACGGGCCCCATGGCCACGGGACAGGCTTCGCGCCGGCGCCGGGGGCTCCCGCCAGCCGGGCCGATCCGGCGCAGCGCCGCTGGCAGGCGGGGGACCACCACGTCCACAGCTGGTACAGCGCCGACTGGAAGCCCGCGGCCGACGGGGCCTCCCCGCCCGAGCCGATCATCGGCGGGGACTCCAGCAACAGCATCCCGACGAACGCCCGCATGGCGCTCCGGCACGGGCTGCGCTGGATGGTCGCCACCGACCACGGGGGGCCGAACCACTCGCGGCTGAACCGCGAGAAGGCCTATCCCGAGCTGGTGCAGTCCCGCCGCCAGGTCCCGGGCCTGATCCAGTTCTTCGGCATGGAGCTGGACACCCCTGCGGCCGAGCACTCCAGCGTGATCCTGCCGAAGACCGCCGATGAGGCCGATGTCCTGTTCGGCATCGAGAAGGGCTACAACCGGCGGGAGCCGTGGCCCGCCGATCCGGCGCGGGACACCGAGGCGCGGATGATCGCGGCCCTCAAGCACATGGACGCCCTCCCCGCCAAGCCGGTGGTGATCGCCAACCATCCGTCGCGGACCGCCAAGGCGGTGGGCGAGTACGGCCAGGTCGCGCCGGCCGAGCTGCGCGGCTGGAACGATGCGGCGCCGCAGGTCGCGGTGGGTATGGAGGGCGCTCCGGGGCACCAGGCCGCCGCGCTGAACGCCGACGGCTCGCCCGGACGGACCGAGCCGCGCGGCTCGTACGGCGGCTCGCCCACCCTGGGCGGCTTCGACCAGATGACCGCCCGGCTGGGCGGCTTCTGGGACTCCATGCTGGCCGAGGGGCGGCGCTGGTGGGTCACCTCCACCTCGGACTCGCACCGCCACTACACAGAGGGCGGCGAGGACTTCTGGCCCGGCGAATATTCCAAGACCTACGTGAAGGCGGTCCCCGCCTACGAGGACGTGCTGGACGGGCTGCGCAACGGCCGGGTGTTCGTGACCCTGGGCGACCTCGTCTCCGAGCTGGAGGTGACCGTCCAGACCGCCGACGGACGCCGCAGGGCCGAGATCGGCGGGACGCTGAAGATCCCGCGCGGCTCGGACGTGACGGTGGTGATCCGCGCCCGCGACCCGGCAGGGAAGAACTTCGGCGGACGCTCGCCCGAGGTGGCCCGCGTCGACCTGATCCGCAGCGAGGTCACGGGTCCCGTCGCCGACCGGTCGAGCGACACCAACCCCCGCGCCCGGGTGGAGAAGCGCTTCACCCCGCGCGACTGGGTGCGCGAGGGCGAGCGGCTGTCGATGACGGTGACGCTGAAGGCGGTGACCGAGCCGACCTACGTGCGGGTGCGCGGCACGAACGGCGACGAGGCCGAGCCGCTGCCGGACACGACCGGCGAGGATCCCTGGTCGGACCTGTGGTTCTATTCGAACCCGGTCTTCATCGAGGTCGAGTAGCTAGAGGTTCTCGCGCAGCCAGGCGGCGGCCTTGGCGACCGGATTCGCGCGGGGGTCGAGGGGCTCGCGGCGCAGCTTGGCCGAGGCCAGCGAGCGGGACGAGACCGCCTCGCGCGGGCCGAACGCGGCCCGGTGCAGGATTCCGGCGGCGGCGGTGAACGCCGGGCCCGAGGCGGCGTCGGCCAGGTGCGGCACGCGGCGCGGACGGCCCAGGCGCACCGGACGGTCGAACACCCGCACGGCCACCTCGCGCACGCCGGCGAGCTGGCTGGCCCCGCCGGTCAGCACCAGGCCCGCGCCCGGCTCCACCGGCGCGCCCGAAGCCTTCAGGCGGTCGCGCAGCAGCTCCAGCGTCTCCTCGACGCGCGGCGCGATGATGCCCTTCAGCAAGCTGCGGGGGGCCACGACCGGGCCCGCGCCGGGATCGTCGCCCCGCGGCGGCGCCTCGATCATCTCGCGGTCCTCGTTGGCCGAGGCGATGGCCGAGCCGTGCAGGGTCTTGATCCGCTCGGCGCCGGCGATGGAGGTCGACAGGCCGCGGGCGATGTCCTGGGTCACGTGCTGGCCGCCGACCGGCACGGTCTCGACGTGGACCAGGCTGCCGCCGGTGAAGACCGCGGCCGAGGTCGAGCCGCCGCCCATGTCGATGCAGACGCTGCCGAGGTCCATCTCGTCCTCCTCCAGCGCGGCGAGGGCCGAGACGAAGGGCGCGGCGACCACGCCCTCGAGCTGGAGGTGGGCGCGCTCGACGCAGGCGCCCAGGGTCTGGAACACGGTCTCGGCGACGGAGACGACGAGCAGCTCGACGCCGAGCGTCTTGCCGAACATGGCGCGCGGATCGCGCACCCCGCCCTGGCCGTCCACCGACCAGGCGACGGGAAGGATGTGGACCGCCCGGCGGCCGGGCAGCTTGATCTGGGCCAGGGCGTTCTGGATCGCCCGCACGAGGTCGTTGTCGCCGATCGGTCGCGCGCCGATCGAGACCCGGCCGGCGACGCGCGACGAGGCGAGCTGGCCGCCGGCGGTGGAGACGGTGACGCCCTGGACGTTCACGCCGGCCACGTTCTCGGCCCGCTCCACGGCCTGGGCGATGGCGTCGGAGGCCTCGTCGAGGTTGACGATCGCGCCGCCGCGCACGCCGCGCGACTGGACATAGCCCACCCCGCAGGTGGTCAGCGTACGGTCGGCCTTGCGGACGCCCTCCGGCTTCATGATGAAGCAGGTCACCTTGGAGGCGCCCAGGTCGACGGCGGCCACGACCTTCGGCGGCGCGAGCGCAGCCTTCAGGGCCTCGCGGCCATCCTTCCGGGAAGCTTCAGCACGGGCGGCGGACTTCAGCATTTGAGGTCGTTTCTTCTCCTTACACGCCGGCGGCGGCGAGGCCGCCCGGCGCGGTGGGGTCTGCAGGCGGACGCGGCCGGACGGCCACGACGTCGGGATTGCGCAGGTCGATACGCTCGAAGCCCAGCTCCAGGATTCGCGAGCGCAGGTCGAGCTGTTCGAGCTGGGCCAGGGCGTCCTCCTCGCCGGCGGCGGGGAGCTGGATCAGCGAGCCGTCCTTCAGCCGCAGGTCCCAGCGCCGGTCGTCGACGCGGACCAGGGCCTCCATGCGGCGCATCAGGTTCGGACGTTGGGCCAGGATCGGCAGGATCTGGCCCGCGTGCTCGGCGCCGCCGGCCCCGACCACCAGCGGCAGGGTCGGGAAGCGGGCCGGGTCGGCCTCGGGGATGACGCGGCCCTTCTCGTCGATGACCACCGTGCGGCCGTTGTGCTGCCACACGGCGAGCTGGCGGCGCTCCTCCACGGCGATGACGAGGGTGTCGGGCAGCAGGCGCACGACCTTGGCCTCCTTCACCCAGCCCACTTCCTCGACCCGGGCGCGCAGCGCCTCCAGGTCCATGCCGAGCAGCGGCTGGTCCTTGCGGACCGCGGCGGCGCGGACGATGTCGGGGGTCGCCATCTTGGACGCGCCCTGGACGTGGACGGCGCGCAGGCGGAAGCCCGCGTCGGCGAACTGGCCGTCCACGGCGGCGGCGGCGGTCTGCACGAGGCGCTCGCCCCGCCCGCCGGTGGCGAGCGTCGCGGTCACCGCGGCGACGAGCACCCCGGCCGCGGCCAGCAGGATCAGCTTGGGAGACGGACCCGCGCGCGCGGGCGAACCGGCCCCGCCCTTCGCGGGGCGCCTGGCCGGACTAGGGGGCGCTTTGGCCCGAGGCTTCGCCTGAACTCGCGATCCTCCCCGCTCCGCCGCGGGCATAGGCGTCCTCCGTGATCCACAACACGAGCCGGTCGAAATCCACGCCCTGAGCCGCCGCCTGCTCGGGAACGAGAGAGGTGGGCGTCATGCCGGGCTGGGTATTGACCTCCAAGAGGACCAGAATGTCGTTAATGTCGTCATAACGCAGGTCCGACCGGGTAACTCCGCGACAACCAAGCGCGGCGTGCGCCCGCTCGGAGTATTCCTTCGCCTTTTCAAGCGCGTGCGCCGGCATCCTGGCCGGGACGATGTGCTTCGAGCCGCCCTCTGCGTACTTGGCCTCGTAGTCGTAGAACTCACGCTCGGTCAGGATCTCGGTGACCTCCATGGCCTTGCCGTCCATCACGCCGACGGCCAGCTCCATGCCGCGGATGAAGGGCTCGACCATCACCTGCTCCCCGTAGGTCCAGGAGGGTTCCAGGATCTCCTGCGGCGGCCGGTTCGCCCGGTCGCGGACGATGAACACGCCGACGGACGAGCCCTCGGCGTTGGCCTTGACCACATAGGGCGGCGCCATGACGTGCTCGCGGGCGACGTCGTAGCGGTTGTAGAGCCCGCCGCCGGGCACCGGCACGCCCGCGGCGGCCAGCACGGCCTTGGCCTTGGCCTTGTCCATGGCCAGGGCCGAGGCCAGCACGCCCGAGTGGGTGTAGGGGATGGCCAGCGTCTCGAGCACGCCCTGGACGCAGCCGTCCTCGCCCCAGGCCCCGTGCAGGGCGTTGAAGCAGACGTCGGGCTTCAGGGCCGAGAGCACCTGGGCCAGGTCGCGGCCGGCGTCGATGCGGCTGACCTTCGCGCCCAGCCGCTCGAGCGCGTCGGCGCACTCACGGCCGGAGACGAGGCTCACCTCCCGCTCGGAGGACAGGCCGCCCATCAGGACGGCGACGTGGTGACCGGAGAGCGGCGCTGCCATGGGGCGACTCGCGAGAGCTGAAGGGGTTGCGTCCGCCGTCGCCTACAGGGGCCCTGCGGTCAAGGGGCCTCGCCGCCGCGCTCGCGCCGGCCCAGCAGCCAGAAGAACGCCGCCAGCACGCAGCCCGCCACGATGCCGGCCGTAAGGTCGTGCAGCAGGGTGAAGGCGAAGGTGGCGAACAGCACCGCCCCGCTCCGCCAGCTCCTCATCAGCCGGGCGAACTCGTCCTTCTCGGTCATGTTCCAGGCGACCACCACCAGCACGCCGGCCAGGGCGGCGAGGGGCACGTAGCTGGCCAGCGGGGCGGCCAAGAGCATGAACAGCAGCAGGAAGACGGCGTGCAGGATCCCGGCGAAGGGGCTGCGGGCGCCGGCCCGGATGTTGGCCGCCGTCCGCGCGATGGTGCCGGTGACGGCGATGCCGCCGAACAGCGCCGAGCCGACGTTCGCCAGTCCCTGGGCGACCAGCTCCATGTTCGCCCGGTGGACGCGGCCGGTCATCTTGTCGGCGACGGTGGCCGACAGCAGGCTCTCGACGCCGCCCAGCAGGGTGAACGACAGGGCCGCGGGCAGCACCTTGACGGCGAGGTCCCACGACAGGTTCGGCAGGGCCGGCATGGGCAGGCTTTGCGGCAGGCCGCCGAAGCGCGTGCCGATCGTCTCCACCGGCAGGCCCAGGGCGACGGCGATCAGGGTCGCGCCGACGACGCCGAACAGCATCCCCGGCCAGGTGGGGCGGAAATGGCGCAGCACCAGGATGAACGCGGCCACGCCCACGCCCAGCGCCAGCGCCGCCGGATTGAGCGTCGGCGCCGCCTGGGCCAGGGCCGCCAGCTTTGGCAGCAGTTCGCCCGGCTCATGGCCGGCGAGCGTCAGGCCCGCCAGGTCCTTGATCTGGCTGGCCAGGATGGTGACGGCGATGCCGGCGGTGAAGCCGACGGTCACCTCGTGCGGTATGTGCCGGATCAGCGAGCCCAGCCGCAGCAGGCCCACGATCGTCAGCATGAGGCCCGAGAGCAGCACCGTCAGCAGCAGGCCCTCGATGCCGAATTTCGCGACCGTCGCGGCGACCAGGACGATGAAGGCGCCGGCCGGTCCGCCGATCTGATAGCGGCTGCCGCCCAGGGCCGAGACGAGGAAGCCGCCGACGATGGCGGTCCACAGGCCCCGCTCGGGCGAGACGCCGGACGCCACGGCGATGGCCATCGACAGCGGCAGGGCCAGTATGGCCACGGTGAGGCCCGCCATCGCGTCGCGCTTCAGCGCCTCGGCGCCGTAGCCTTCCTTCAGCGTGCTGGCGAGCTTGGGTTTGTAGCGGTGGGCCGTTGCGGTTCCGTCGGGCATCTTGACCATGGACTGGTAGACGCCGTCGGCCCGGGAGTGCGCCGTACGAACGCGACCATTCGATTTACCAAGTAAGCGGCCACCCCGCCGATCGGCAACTCCGGACCGCTACGGAGGGCGGGCGGCCGATCGCCGCGCTGCCGCCATGACGCTGTCAGCAGGACGACCGCAGGCTGTGGGCCATGAGCCACGTCGCCACCGCCCTGGACGCCCTGCCCCGCCCGCCCTGCGCCGAGCTGCTCGGCTGGCAGGTCCTCGACGCTCGGCCCGAGCAGGGCTGGATTCGCGTCCGCTTCGAGGGGCGCCCCGAATTCCTGAACCCGGCCGGATACGTGCAGGGCGGCTTCCTGGCGGCGATGCTGGACGACACCATGGGGCCTGCGGTGTTCATCCAGTCGGACGGGCGGCTGTTCACCCCCACCATCGACCTGCACGTCAGCTTCCTGGCGCCGGCCCGCCCCGGCCCGCTGTTCGGCGAGGGCCAGGTGATCCAGACCGGCAAGAGCATCGCCTTCCTCGAAGGCCGCCTGAGCGACGCCGACGGCGTGCTCGTCGCCCGCGGAACCGCGAGCGCCCGCCTGGTCCCCGCCGAGAAGGCGCTGGGCTAGGGCTTCGCCCGGAAGTCCACGTCGCTTGCAGCGGCCGCGTGGAGGAAGGCGGCCCAGACGGCGACGTTCTGCGACAGTTCCGCCGGGTCGATCTTGTCCAGCGTGTCGTCGGCCGAGTGGTGCAGATCGAAATAGCGGCTGGCGTCCTGCTCGAACTCGACGAACGGCGCGCCCGCCTGGATCAGGCCCGAGACGTCGGCCCCGCCGAAGCGGGGGGCCTCGCGGCTGACGATGGCGTTCAGCGGCGCGACGGCGGCCCGGAAGGCCTTCATCGCCACATGGTCGCGGCCCGCCTGCGGCAGGCGGATGGTCCAGATGCGGCCGGCGCCGGAATCGCTCTCGCCGACCACGACCATCCTGCCGACCTCGTCCTTGTGGGCGGCGAGGTAGGCCTCGCTGGAGCCGCCCTGCTCCTCAGAGCCCCACATGACCACGCGGATCGTGCGGCGCAGCGGCCCCTGGCCGGCGGCCAGCTTGGCGGCGGCCGTCGTGATGGCGATGCCGGCGGCGTCGTCCACGGCGCCGGTGCCGGCGTCCCAGGAGTCCAGGTGGCCGCCGACGATCAGCACGCCGGCGTCGGGGTCGGTCCCGGGCAGTTCGCCCGAGATGTTGTAGGCGGGGACCTTCGCCTCGTAGCGCGAGGTCATGGCGAGCTTGAGGGTCACCGGCTTGCCGCGGGCGACCATGCGCTCCAGCAGGTCGGCGTCGGGCGTGGACAGCGCCGCGGCGGGGATGCCGCCCGGCCGGGCGCCGCCCGCGTGCGGCAGGCGGGTGTCGTCGGTGGAGAGCGAGCGGATCAGATAGGCGACGGCGCCGCGCTTGGCGGCCTCGACCGGCCCCTGGCTGCGCTGGGCGTTGATGGCGCCGTAGCCCGATCCGTCCTGGGCGCGGGTCATCACGCCGGTGACGACCGCGATCTTGCCCTTCAGCGCGCCCTCCGGCTGGGCCAGCATCTCCTCATAGGTGCGGAACAGCGCCACCTCCGCCGTCAGCCCGCCCTTCGGCGTCGACGAGGAGCCGCCGAGGCCCAGGATGTGCAGCTTGTGCGGATAGGGCCCGACCACCTCGGCGCTCTCCTCGCCGCGGAACCAGCCCGAGGCGGTGAAGGTCTCGACCTTGACGTTCTGGAAGCCGAGCCGCTTGAGCGTTTCGACGCCCCAGTCGCGGGCGCGGTCCATGGCGGGCGAGCCCACCAGGCGCGGACCGATCTCGGTCGTGAGGGACTCGGCGATGTCCCAGGCGGTGGGATCCTTCAGCGCCGCGTCGCGGACGGCGGCGGTCGAGGCGGAGATGTCCTGGTTGACCGTCTGGGCGGCCGCGGGCGCGGCGGCGAGGACGAGGCTGGCGCCGACGGCCAGCAGAGCAAGATTGCGCATGGCCCCGGCGTGCGCGGGCGGCGAGATTCCGTCAAGGCCGCCTGCTGACAAGCGTGGCAGTAGCGGAACGCGCCGGGCGCCTCAGGGACGCCCGATCCGCTTGATCTCCCAGTCGAGGTCGACGCCGAACTTGGCCTTCACGTCGGCGCGGACCGCCTCGCCCAGGCCCTCGAGGTCGGCGGCGGTCGCCTCGCCGGTGTTGATCAGGAAGTTGGAGTGCAGCGGCGAGAACATCGCCCCGCCGAACAGCTTGCCGCGCCAGCCGGCCTCGTCCACCAGCTTCCAGGAGGAGTGGCCGGGCGGGTTCTTGAACGTCGAGCCGCCAGTCTTCTCGCGGATCGGCTGGGTCTTCTCGCGCCGCTCGGTGATCTCGGCCATGCGCGCCTCGATGGCGGCCGGGTCGTCGGGCCGGCCCTCGAACAGGGCGCCCAGGAAGATCAGCGGCTCGGCGGCGGCGCGGGCCGACTTGCGGTAGCTGTAGCCCAGGTCGGCGTTGGAGAGCGTCAGCCGCTCCCCCGCGCGGGTCAGCGCATAGGCCTCGACGAGCACGTCCTTGGTCTCGGCGCCGTAGCAGCCGGCGTTCATCACCAGGGCCCCGCCGATCGTGCCGGGCACGCCGCGGTAGAACTCCAGGCCCGCGATGCCGGCCTTGCCAGCCTCGCGCGCGACGACGGCGTCCAAGGCCGCGGCGCCGGCGTAGAGGCGTCCCTCGCCACGCGGCTCGACCTTGGCGAAGGCCTTGCCCAGGCGGATCACCACCCCGTCCACTCCGCCGTCGCGGACCAGGGTGTTGGAGCCGACGCCCAGCACCGTCACGGGAACCTCGGCCGGCAGGGCCTTCAGGAAGGCGGCCAGATCGTCCTCGTCCTCGGGCAGGAAGATCACGTCCGCCGGCCCGCCGACGCGGAACCAGGTGAACGGCGCCAGCGGCTCGTCCCGCAGGAGCTTGCCGCGGACGGCGGGGAGCCTGTCCTTCCAGGTCATTTGGGCCAGCTCATTCCGCGGCCGCGCCCCCCGAGGCGCTCAGGGCCTCGAGCTCGCCCGGCAGGGCGTAGGCCCAGCTGGTGATGTCGCCGGCGCCCAGCAGCACGACGAGATCGCCGGGGTGGGCCTCCTCGCGCACCAGCGCCGCCAGGCCGGCGGGGGCCGGAAGCGGCAGCACGCGGCGGTGGCCGTAGCGGCGCAGGCCCTCCACCAGGCTCTCCTTGCCGACGCCCTCGATGGGCGCCTCGCCGGCCGCGTAGACGTCGGCCACGATCACCGTGTCGGCGTCGTTGAAGCAGGCGCAGAAGTCCTCGAACAGGTCGCGCAGCCGGGTGTAGCGGTGCGGCTGGACCACCGCGATCACCTTGCCCTCGCTGACCGCGCGGGCGGCCTTCAGGACCGAGGCGATCTCCACCGGATGGTGGCCGTAGTCGTCCACCACGCGCACGCCGCCGGCCACGCCCGTGGTCGTGAACCTGCGCTTCACCCCGCCGAAGGCCGCCAGGCCCTTGCGGATGGCGTCGGGCGAGACGCCGAGCTCCCGGGCCACGGCGATGGCGGCCAGGGCGTTCTGGACGTTGTGCTGGCCGGCCATCGGCAGCAGCAGGTCGTCGAAGCTGATGAAGCCGCCGTCGCGCGGCTGGATCACCACCGAGAAGCGGGCGCCCTCGGGGCCCATGCGGATGTTGTGCGCGCGCACCTCGGCCTGGGGGTTCACGCCGTAGGTCACGAGCCGGCGGTTCTCGACCCGCGCGGTCATGGCCTGGACCTCCGGATGGTCGAGGCAGACGGCGGCGAAGCCGTAGAACGGGATGTTCTCGACGAAGTCCTGGAAGGCCTTCTTCACCGCCTCGAAGTCGCCGTAGTGGTCGAGGTGCTCGGGGTCGATGTTGGTGACCACGGCGACGGTGGACTTCAGCTTCAGGAAGGTGCCGTCGCTCTCGTCGGCCTCGACCACGATCCAGTCGCCGGCCCCCACCTTCGCGTTGGTGCCGTAGGCGTTGATGATGCCGCCGTTGACCACCGTCGGATCGAGCCCGCCCGCGTCGAGGATGGCGGCCACCATCGAGGTGGTGGTGGTCTTGCCGTGCGTGCCGCCCACGGCGATCGAGAACTGCAGCCGCATCAGCTCGGCCAGCATCTCGGCCCGGCGGACCAGCGGCAGACGCCGCGCGCGGCCTTCCACCATCTCGGGATTGTCGGGCTTGACCGCCGTCGAATAGACGATGGCGTAGGCGCCTTCGACGTTCTTGGCGTCGTGGCCGATGAAGATCCTCGCGCCCAGCTTCTCGAGCCGCTCGGTATTGGCCGAGGGCTTGGCGTCCGAGCCCTGCACTTGGTAGCCGGTGCGCAGCATGATCTCGGCGATGCCGCTCATGCCGATGCCGCCGATCCCCACGAAGTGGACGGGGCCGATCTCGAAGGGGACGGGGCGGCGATTCATGGAGTCCTGCTAGCGCATCGGCGCGGCGGGGGAAATATATGCCCCCGCACGTTCGTCATCGCGGATCAGCGGCCGCGCGCCGTCTGCTCCACCACGTCGGCGAGGCGCTCGGCGGCGTCGGGGATGGCCACCGAGCGGGCGGCCTCGGCCATGCGCTGCAGGCGGGCGGGGTTGGTCAGCAGCTTCTCGAGGGCGTTGGCCATGGTGTCGACGGTGAGCTGGTTCTCGCGCGCCACCTCGGCGCCGCCGGCGTCGGCGAGCAGGCGCGCGTTCTGCCCCTGGTCGTCGTCGAGGGCGATGGCCAGCGGCACCAGGATCGACGGCTTCCCGGCGATGGCGAACTCGCAGACGGTGCCCGCGCCGGCGCGGCCGACCACCAGGTGAGCCTCGCGCAGGCGGCCGGCGATGTCGCGGAAGAATGGGGCGATCTCGGCGTCCACCAGGGCGTCGCGGTAGGCGCGGCGGGCGGTGTTCATGGACTCCGGCCGGGTCTGCTGGTGGACGGTCAGCCGGCGGCGCAGGTCCTCGGGCAGCGCCTTCACGGCCTCGGGCACCAGTTCCGACAGCAGGCGCGCGCCCTGGCTGCCGCCGGTGACCAGCAGGCGCACCGGCCCGTTCGGCTCGGGCGGGACGTAGGGGACGTCGGCCAGCGCCCGGATCGGCGGGCGCACCGGATTGCCGACCACGACGGCGCGGCCGGCCACCTTCGGCGGGGCCTTCTTCAGCGTCGGGAAGGCGCAGGCGACCGTGCGGACGTGGGGCGCGAGGATGCGGTTGGTCCGGCCCATCACCGCGTTCTGCTCGTGGATCACCGTCGGCCGGCGGTCCAGGATCGCGGCCACCAGCGCCGGGGCCGACGGGTAGCCGCCGAAGCCCACCACCACGTCGGGGCCGATCTCGCGGAAGGCGGCGCGGGCGTGCATCGCCCCGCGCAGCACGGCGAAGCCGGCCCGCATCATGCCCACCGGGTCGCCCGGCCGGTAGGTGGCCGCCGAGAGGCCGATGCGGCGCTCGGCCGGGAAGTCCTGGGCCAGGCCCGCGACCCGCTCGTCCGAGGCCAGCACGATCCGCCAGCCGCGGGCGATCAGGGCTTCGGCGAGCGCCTGGGCGGGAAAGAGGTGGCCGCCGGTGCCCCCGGCGGCGACGACTGCTGTCTTACGCATGATCCCCCAAAGGGTTAGGCGAAGGCGCCCGCCTTGGCGAGGCCCTCGGTCGGGGTGTAGGCGCCCGGCCGGCGGCGCGTGAGCGCCAGCGCCATGCCCAGCGTCAGGCCCATCGCCAGCATGGACGAGCCGCCATAGCTGATGAACGGCAGGGTCATGCCCTTGGTCGGGATGAGGTTCAGGTTCACGGCCACGTTGATGATCGCCTGCTGGCCCACCAGCACGAAGAGGCCGGCGGCGGCCACCTGCTCGAACGGATCGGTCAGCTTCATGGCCCTGTAGAGGCCGCGGATCACCACGAAGGCGAACAGCGAGATCAGGAGCAGGCTGAAGATCAGCCCGTACTCCTCGGCGCCCACGGAATAGATGAAGTCGGTGTGCAGGTCGGGCACGTGGCGCTTCATCACGCCCTCGCCCGGGCCGCGGCCGAACAGGCCCCCGGCCGAGATCGCCTCGGCGGCGCGGTCCACCTGGTGGGTGTCGGCCTTCTCGGGGGAGAGGAAGCGGTCCACCCGGCTCGCCACGTGGGGGAACAGGAAGTAGGTCGAGGACAGGCCCGCGACCGCCAGCGCCCCCAGCAGCATCACCCACGAGAGCGGCACGCCGGCCATCCAGAACGCCGCCCCGAAGGCCACCGTGATCAGCACCGTCTGGCCGATGTCGGGCTGGATCAGCAGCAGGCCGATCGAGACCACGTAGAGACCGAAGGCGATGGAGACGCCGGGCACGCCCTGCCCTTTCTGCCCCTCGGCGAACATCCACGAGACGAGGATGATCAGGGCCGGCTTCATGTACTCGGACGGCTGGAAGGTGAAGCCGCCGAACTCGATCCAGCGCGTCGCGCCCTTGGCGCTGTGGCCGATGAACGGCAGGGCGATCATCACCGCGATGGCGAACAGCCAGATGAAGAACGCAGCCCTGCGGATCCCCTTCACGTCCAGCATCGAGACGCTGACCAGGATGAAGGCCGAGGCGGCGGCGAAGACGCACTGGCGCACCGCGAAGTGGAACGGATCGCCCACGTTCATCCGAGCGGCGGCCGCCGGGCTGGCGGCGAACGACATCAGGACGCCGATGAAGATCAGCACGCCGACCACGCCCAGCATCCAGCGGTCCACCGTCCACCACCACACGCCGAGCGGCGAGCGGTCCGAACGCGGAAAGGCGTGGGCCTGGGAGACGTTGTTCACCGGGCTCATGCGGCGTCCGCCTGGCCGTCGGCCAGCTTCTGGACGGCGGCGCGGAAGGCCTCGCCGCGTTCCTCGAAGTCGGCGAACTGGTCGAACGAGGCGCAGGCCGGCGACAGCAGCACGATCGCCTCCTGACCCGCGGCCCGGGCGTCCGCGTAGGCCTGGCGCACGGCGGCCTCGATGGTCCCGCTTTCGACGGCGGGCGCCTTGCCGCGCAGCACGTCGGCGAAGGCCGGCGCGGCCTCGCCCACCAGGTAGGCCTTCTCGATGCGCGGGAAGAGGTCGATGAGGCCGTCGATGCCGCCGGTCTTCGGCAGGCCGCCGGCGATCCAGTAGAACTTCGGGTAGCTGGACATCGCCTGCCGCGCGGCGTCGGCGTTGGTGGCCTTGCTGTCGTTGACGAAGCGGACCTTGCCCAGCACCGCCACGGTCTCCATCCGGTGCGCGAGCCCGGGGAAGGTCATCAGGTGCTGGGCCGCCTCCTCGCCCGAGATCCCGAGCCCCCTGGCGGCGGCGTAGGCGGCCGCCGCGTTCTGCCAGTTGTGGCGGCCGGGCAGCGAGCGGGCCCGCTTCAGGTCGGCCACTTCCTGGGCGCGCTCGCCGGTGGCGTCGTAGAGCAGGCCGTCCAGGGCGTAGACCCCGCGGCTCATGGCCTTGGACGCCGAGACCGGCACGATGGTGCGGCGGTTGGCGGCGGTGATCTCGGTGCAGATCCGCTGGCCCCAGGGATCGTCCACGCCGATGACGGCGGTGTCGCCCTTGCCCTGGTTCAGCAGGATGCGGCGCTTGGCGGCGACATACTCGTCCATCGTCCCGTGCCGCTCGAGGTGGTCGGGCGAGATGTTCAGGATCACGGTGACGTCGGCATGCAGCGAGGACGTCAGGTCCAGCTGGTAGGACGACAGCTCCAGCACGTAGACCGCCCCGCCGTGCATGTCCTCGAGGCCCAGCACGCCGTAGCCGATGTTGCCGCCGATCCGAACGTCGCGGCCGGCCTCGGCGCAGATGTGGCCGATCAGCGCCGTGGTCGTGGACTTGCCGTTGGTGCCGGTGATGGCGACGATCTTCGGCCGCTTGTGCTCGGGCGCGGCGTTGACGGTACGGGCGAAGAGCTCGATGTCGCCCACGATCTCGGCCCCGGCCTCGCGGGCCCGCTCGACGGTCCAGTGCGGCGCCGGATGGGTCAGCGGCACGCCGGGCGAGAGCATGACGGCGGCGAACTCCCGCCAGTCGGCCCGGGTCAGGTCGGTCAGCTCGAAGCCCTCGGCCTGCGCAGCTTCTCGCGCGGCCGGCTTGTCGTCCCAGAGCGCCACCTTGGCCCCGCCGGCGACGAGCGCGCGCGCGGCGGCCAGGCCCGTGCGGGCCAGGCCGAACACGGCGACCGTCCGTCCCTCGAAGCCGCTGACCGGGATCATCTGACCGCGCGCCCTCCCCTACCTGAGCTTCAGGGTGGCGAGGCCCACGAGGGCCAGCATGATGGCGACGATCCAGAAGCGGATGACGACGGTCGATTCCGACCAGCCCAGCTTCTCGAAGTGGTGGTGGATCGGGGCCATCAGGAAGATCCGCCGGCCGGTGCGCTTGAACCAGGCGACCTGGATGATCACCGACAGCGTCTCGGCAACGAACAGGCCGCCGATGATCGCCAGCACGATCTCGTGCCGGGTGGCGACGGCCACCGCGCCCACCGCCCCGCCCAGGGCCAGCGAGCCGGTGTCGCCCATGAAGATCTTGGCCGGCGGGGCGTTGTACCAGAGGAAGCCCAGCCCCGAGCCGATCAGGGCGCCGCAGAAGACCGCGATCTCGCCCACGCCCGGCACGAAGTGGAGCTGCAGGTAGTTCGAGAAGACGTAGTTGCCGACCAGGTAGGCGATCAGGCCGTAGGCCGCCGCGGCGATCATCACCGGCACCGTGGCCAGGCCGTCGAGGCCGTCGGTGAAGTTCACGGCGTTCGCCGCGCCCACGATGATGAAGGCGCCGAACAGCAGATAGCCCCACGAGAGGTCGACGAAGTACTGCTTGAAGATCGGGAAGGTCACCGAGGTCAGCAGCTCGGGGTTCTCGGGCGGCTTCTGGGCGAAGACGATGATGATCAGCACCGCCGCCATGGCGATGAACGCCTCGAGCGCCAGCCGGATCTTGCCCGAGACCCCCGCCGTCGTCTGGCGGGTGACCTTGGCGTAGTCGTCGGTGAAGCCCAGCAGGCCGTAGCCGGCGGTGACCAGCACGACCGCCCAGACGTAGGGGTTCGACAGGTCGCTCCACAGCAGCGTGCCCACCAGCAGGCCGGCCAGGATCATCACCCCGCCCATGGTCGGCGTGCCGGCCTTCTCGATCACGTGGCGCTCGATGCCCTCGGCGCGGATCGGCTGGCCCTTGCCCTGCTTGGCCTGCATCCAGCGGATGAAGCGCGAGCCCATGGCCACGACCACGAACTGGGCCGTGAAGATCGCAAGGCCGGTCCGGAAGGTCTGGTATTTCAGCAGGTTGAGGATCGGGACATAGCCCGACGCCGCGAACTGTTCGTACAGCCAGTAGAACATCAGGCGCCCTCCCCCGACCGGGAATCGAGCGCGGACAGGGCGGCCGCGATCGCGCCCGCCTTCGATCCGTTCGACCCCTTCACCATCACCACGTCGCCGGGCTCTACGGCCTGGACGACCTGCGGCGCGAGTTCGGCCGCGGACTCGGCGTAGCCGCCGCGGCGAGTCGGCGGAAGGGCGTCCCAGAGGGATTTCATCAGCGGGCCGGCGCAGAAGACGAGGTCAATCGCCGCAGCCTCCAGCGGCTCGGCGAGGCCGCGGTGGAAGGCCTCAGCCTCCGGCCCCAGTTCGAGCATGTCGGTCAGGGCCACGATGCGCCGACCGGCGGTCTCCCGCGCGCCCAGGGTGGCGATGGCCGAGGCCATGGAGATCGGGTTGGCGTTGTAGCTCTCGTCGATCAGCGTGAAGGCGCCGGCGCCCTTGCGGACCTGCGCCTCGGCGCCGCGGCCGGCCAGCGGCTCGAACGAGCCCAGGGCGGCGAGACCGTCGTCCAGGTCGACGCCCAGCGCCTCGAGCATCAGCAGCACGGCCATGCTGTTCAGGCCCCAGTGCAGGCCGGTCTGCAGGATCGGGAAGTCGAGCGCCTTGCCGTGCAGGCGGGCCTGCACGACCGCGTGGCCCGCGGGAACCTGGAAGTCGATCAGCCGCGCGTCGCACGCCTCGCCCGTCCCGAACGTGCGCACCGTCGCGCCGGCCCGCTCGGCCTCGCCCTTCAGCAGGTCGAACCAGCGGTTGTCGGCGTTCAGAACGGCGACGCCGCCGGGCTCCAGCCCCTCGAAGATCTCGGCCTTGGCGCGCGCCACGCCCGCCTCCCCGTCAGGGAAGTTCTCGGTGTGGACGGGCCCCACCGTCGTGATCACGACGGCGTGCGGCCGGACCATCCTGCTCAGCGGCCGGATCTCATCGGCGTGGTTCATGCCGATCTCGAACACCGCGCGGGCGGTGCCCCGCGGCATCCGCGCCAGGGTCAGCGGCACGCCGATGTGGTTGTTGTAGGACTTCACCGACGAGTGCGCCGGGCCGGCCAGGGTCAGGCCGGCCATGATCGCCTGGGTGACGCTGGTCTTGCCGACCGAACCGGTGACCGCACCGCGCCGGGCCTGCGGCGCGCGCTCGCGGGCGGCGGCGCCCAGCTTCTCCAGCGCGTGCAGGGTGTCGGGCACCATCACCGCCGGGCCGAACACCTGGCGCGAGGCGATGACGCCGGCCGCGCCCTTCTCGAAGGCCTGCTCCACGAACTCGTGGCCGTCGCGCACGCCGGCCAGCGCCACGAACAGGTCGCCCGGCTGGATCGTGCGGGTGTCGATGGAGACGCCGCCCGCGCGGAACGCCTGGCCCGCCAGCTTGCCGCCGGTCGCGGCCGCGATCTCCTCGGCGGTCCAGAGGGGCTCAGCCATGGACCAGCTCCAGCGCCTGGGCCGTCTCGGCCACGTCATCGAAGGGGTGGGTCACGCCGCCCACGATCTGGCCCTGCTCGTGGCCCTTGCCGGCGACCACCAGGATGTCGCCGTCGCGCAGCATCGCCACGGCCTCGCGGATCGCCTCGCGGCGGTCGCCGATCTCGGCCGCGCCCGGGCAGCCCGCCAGCACCTCGGCGCGGATCGCCGCCGGGACCTCCGAGCGGGGGTTGTCGTCGGTGACGATGGCGACGTCGGCCAGCTCGCCCGCCACCTTGCCCATCAGCGGCCGCTTGCCGCGGTCGCGGTCGCCGCCGGCCCCGAACACCACGATCAGCCGCCCGCGAACGTGGGGACGCAGCGCCTTCAGCACCGTCTCCAGGCCGTCGGGCGTGTGGGCGTAGTCCACATAGGCCTCGCCGCCGCGGGCGCCCTGGCCCACGCGCTGCAGCCGTCCCGGCGCGCCCTCCAGCGCCTCCAGCCCGGCGAACACCTCCTCCAGCGTCAGGCCGGCGGCCCAGCAGAGGCCGGCGGCCACCAGGGCGTTCGACGCCTGGAACCCGCCCGCCAGCGGCAGGCGCACGTCGTGAGAGCGGCCCTCGGCCATGATCCGCAGCCACTGGCCCTCGGGCAGCAGCTCGCGCTTGGCCAGCTTCAGGGTCGCGCCGGTCTCGCCAACCGGCATCACCCACTGGCCGGCGATCACGGCGGCGGCGGCGAAGGCCGGGAAGGCGTCGGAGTCGGCGTTCAGCACCGCCGTGCCGCCGCGCGGCAGCAGGGTCTCGAACAGGCGAAGCTTGGCGGCCCGGTAGGCCTCCATCGTGCCGTGGTAGTCGAGGTGGTCCTGGGTCAGGTTCAGGAAGCCGGCGGCGGTCAGCTTCACCCCGTCCAGCCGGCGCTGGTCCACCCCGTGCGAGGAGGCTTCCATCGCGAAGTGGCTGACGCCCATGCCGGCGATCCTCGCCAGCATCTCGGCGACGTCGGCGGCGTCGGGCGTGGTGAGGCCGGGGGGCGTGAGCTGCTCGTGCGTCCCGTCGGGCCGCGAGACGGTGACGCCCAGGGTGCCCATGCTGGCCGAGGTGCGGCCGGCGCGGGCGAACATCTGGCGGCAGAAGTTGGCCACCGAGGTCTTGCCGTTGGTGCCGGTGACGGCGACGCAGACCTGCGGCTGGCGTCCCCAGAACTCGGCCGCGGCCAGGGCGTAGGCTCGGCGGGGGTCCTTGGCCACGATGGTCGGGACGGGCAGGCCGAGGTCGCGGTCGGCGATCACCGCGGCGGCGCCGGCCTGGATCGCGGCGGCGGCGAAGCTGGCGCCGTCCACCTTCGTGCCCGGCAGGGCGGCGAACAGCGTGCCGGCCCGCACCTTGCGGCTGTCGGCGGTGACGCCGGTGATCTCGGGATCCGCCGGCAGGCCGCGCTTCACGATGGCCGAGAGGCGCTTCACTGGCCCTCCCCCATCGGCGCGGCGCCCGCGGGCGCGATCTCGGCGAGCTCGGGCTGGCGCTCGACGCCCAGGAACGGGGCGATGCGCTCGATGACCCGGCCGGCGGCCGGCGCGGCCACCCAGCCGCCGGTGGCGTAGCCGGCGCTGCGGGCGGTGCCGTGCGGCTCGTCCAGCAGGATCAGCACGAAGTAGCGCTTGGCCTCGGCCGGGCCGCTGGTGGGGAACACGGCGGCGAACGAGGAGACCTGACGCTCGTGGTTGTAGGCGCGGATCGCAGGATCGTACTTCTCGCCGGTGCCGGTCTTGCCGCCCACCGACAGGCCCGGGATGTTGGCCGACCGGCCGCTGCCCGCCTCGCCCGCCACGTTGGCGCGCATGATCGACAGCATCTGCAGGGACGTGCGCTCGGACATCACCCGGGGACCGTCGACTGCCGCACCGGGTTCCAGCTTGCGGATGGTCAGCGGCACGAGGCGCCCGCCGTTCAGGATCGCGCCCATGGCCCGGGCGAGCGCCAGCGGGCTGACGTTGATGCCGTGGCCGAAGGAGGTGGAGGCCACCGCGTCCTCGTCCCACTTGCGCGGGGTCAGGGGCCGCGCGGACTCGATCAGCTCCACCGGCGCGGGCTTGGTCAGCCCCAGGCCGTCGAAGTAACGGCCCATGCGCTCGGGGCCGATGCCCACGGCCAGCTTGGCGGTGCCGATGTTGGACGAGTGCTGGAACACCTCGACCAGGGTCAGGACCTTCCGGGCGGCGTGGTAGTCGTGGATCGTCCGGTAGCCCAGCTTGAAGGGCTCGCGCGCGTCGAAGGTCGTGTTCGGAGTGGCGACGCCGGCGTCGAGGCCGATGGCGACGGTGAACGCCTTGAACGTCGAGCCCATCTCGAAGACCGAGGCGGCCGCGCGGTTGGTGCGCACGTAGTCGGTGGCCTGGCCGGGCTTGTTCGGGTCGAAGGTCGGCCAGCTGGCCATCCCCAGGATCTCGCCGGTGTGCACGTCGGTGACGAGGCCCACCGCGCCCTTCGGGGTGAACTCGTGGACGGCCTTCCACAGCTCGTCCTCCAGCGCGCCCTGGACGCGCAGGTCGATGGACAGGGGGACCTGGCCGCCGGCCGCGGCGCGGATCTCCTCGTTCAGCGCGGCCTCGGCGCCCGACAGGCCCTCGCCCCCGGTGTCTGAGAAGCCGATGACGTGGGCGGCGCTCGCGCCCAGCGGATAGACGCGGCGCTGCTCGGGCTCGAAGCTGACGCCGGGCAGGCCCAGGGCGTGGACGCGATTGCGTTCGGCGGGCGTCAGGGCGCCCATCACGAACAGGCGGCGCTGGCCGCGCAGGGCGCGTTCGAGGCGCGCCCTGTCGAGGCCCGGCAGGGCGGCCAGGAGCTGGCGGCGGGTCTCCTCGGTCTCCCAGATCTCGCGCGGATCGATGTAGAGGCCGTAGTGCAGCAGGTCGGCCGCCAGCAGCATGCCGTTGCGGTCGACGAGATCGGCGCGGGAGACTCCGGCCGGCGCGATGCGGCCGCCGCCCCGGGCGTCCGAGAAGAGCGCCGCGCGCGTAGCGCCCACCGACAGCCAGACGAAGCCCAGCACGAACAGCACCAGCACGAAGAAGATGCGCAGGCGCGTGTCGTCCTCGGCGCGGCCCGAGGCGCGAGCCCGCTCGAAGGCGTGCTCGAGACCCCAGATGCGCTCCTTGAACCAGCGCGAGACGGCCGAGCCGCCGAAGGCCTGCTGGCCCAGGCTCATCGCCCGGCCTCGGCGATCCGGAGGCTGCGGCCTTCCGGCGGCGGGGGCGGCGGCACGCCGGGGGTGGCGTCGCTCTCGTTCACCATGGCGGCCACGGCGGACGGGGCCTTGTCCTTCTTCGGCGGGCCGGCGCGGGCGATGTCCATGAGCTGCTCGACCGTCGCCTCACGGCTGACGGTGACCGGCTCCATGTTCAGGTATTCGACGGACAGGCGCTCGATGCGGCCGGGCTGCTCCAGGTGCGCGACCTCGGCCTGCAGCAGGCGGATGCGGGCCTTCTCGGCCTTGATCTGGCGTTCGATCTTGGCGATCTCGGCGCGTTCGTCCCCGGCCATGGTCTTGGCCAGGTAGACCCCCAGGATCACCACCACCAGCAGGCCGACGCCGACCAGGTCCACCAGCCGGAAACCGCGAATGCGGCGGTTCAGCAGGTTCATGCCGCATCCCTCCAGACCGGCGCGTCGGTGCGCACGGCCGCCCTCAGCTTCGCCGAGCGGGCTCGGGGGTTTGCCGCCACCTCCGTCTCGGACGGCCCGCGGGCGCCGTTGAACAAGAGCTGGAAGCTGGGCGCCGGGCCTTGGCGGACCGGGGGCGCGTGGCGCGATCCCGCCGGCGTTCTACCCGCTCGCACCGAGAGGAAGCTCTTCACGATTCTGTCTTCCAGCGAATGGAACGTGACGACGCAGAGGCGGCCCTCCGGCTTCAGGACGCGCTCGGCGGCCGCAAGGCCGGCCTCCAGTTCGGATAGCTCCTCGTTCACGGCGATACGAAGGCCCTGGAAGGCCCGGGTCGCCGGGTGGATCTTCGCGCCGCGGCGGCCGCCCAGCGCCTTCTCGATGAAGTCCGCCAGCTCCAGGGTGCGGGTGAAGGGCTGCTCCTCGCGCCGGCGCGCGATGGCGCGGGCGATGCGGCGGCTCTCGCGCTCCTCTCCATAGACGAAGAAGATCCGCGCGAGCTCGGCCGGCTCGGCGGTGTTCACGAGGTCGGCGGCGGTGGGCCCGCTCGCGCCCATGCGCATGTCCAGCGGCCCGTCCTGCATGAACGAGAAGCCGCGCTCGGCCTGGTCGAGCTGCATGGACGAGACGCCGAGGTCCAGGGCCACGCCGTCGGCGGCGCCCTCGCCCAGCACCTCGTCCATCTCGGAAAAGCGCGCCTCCACCAGGCGGAAGCGGTCGGCGGGAAGCCCCTCGGCGAAGCGCCTGACCGTGGGGTCGCGGTCGAAGGCCACCACCGAGGCGCCGGTCGCCAGGATCGCGCGGGTGTAGCCGCCGGCGCCGAAGGTCCCGTCGATGATCGTCCGGCCGGGCGCAGGGGCGAGCGCGTCCACGACCTCTTGCATCAGGACGGGGACGTGCGGGGTCGTCATCCGGCGCTCCCCTGTCCGGAGTGGGCGAGGCGTGCGGCCCGCTGCTGGGCGCGCAGTTCGGCCAGCCCCTGTCGGGCCAGCTCGCGCTGGGCGGCGCGGTGAGCGTTGAAAGCCTCGCGCTCCCAGATCTGGAAGCGGTCGCCGAGCCCCACGATGGTGACCCAGTCGGTCAGGCCGAACAGGTCGCAGAGGCTTTCGGGCAGGGTGATGCGGCCGGCGGTGTCGAACGACAGCTTGGCCATGCCGCCGAGGACCGAGGTCTCCAGAGCCGAGCGCAGGGGATCGCCGAACTCCAGCTCCTCGATCACGCCGTTGTAGCGGTCGAACAGGGCCTTGCCGCCGCCTTCGATGCAGTCGGCCTCGATGGAGGGGAAGCAGAAGACGCCGTCGAAGGGGCCGGCCGCCAGCGCGCGGAATTCCTGCGGCACGACGATGCGCCGCTTGGCGTCCAGTTGCTTCTCGAAGGTCGAGAGAAACATCCCGCCCCAGGTCCCCTGCCGCGTCCGCCGACCACCGCTCCGCCCCAACGCGGTTTTGGTTAGCGAGACGTTGATTGGGGTATCATGGGATTAATTGGGACACAATGACTCCGAATGACTATTTGCGGCTGAAACAAGAGCCTCGCAGCCAAGTATGGTTAACGCTCTTTAGTTATCCACAGAACATACACTGAACTACTCGCGCCGCCTGATCGGCGCACTGGGCGCTTCGACTTGTGGAAGGGGATCAGACGGCCTGTAAGCCGGGTTCTGTGCCGCCCCGCCCGAGGGCGGAGCGCGGCGATCATTCCTCTGGACCGGCCCTCGCGGACCGGTTCTCGCGACCTACCCGGATCCCTCGGGCCGGCGGCGGCCCTACCGGCCCCTTTCCCGAAGGAGAGGCGCCGGCGCGGAATCCCTATTCGGTCTTGCTCCTGGCGGGGCTTGCCATGCGGCCTCTGTCACCAGCGACCCGGTGGGCTCTTACCCCACCCTTTCACCCTTACCCTGCTCCGCACGAGGCTTCGCCGGGCGGTTTGCTTTCTGTGGCGCTATCCCTGGGGTCGCCCCCGGCGGGCGTTACCCGCCGCCATGCCGTCGTGGAGCCCGGACTTTCCTCGACCCGCCCGAAGGAGGGCCGCGACCGCCCGGCCGTCTGATCCGCGAGGAGAGATGGGCCGGCGCAAGGGCGCGGTCAAGCCGAGAGCCGCAGCAGCGCGATCAGCCGCGCCCGGGTCTCGCCGTCGGCGATCCCGTCGATCCGCTCGGGACGCCAATGGCGCTGGAAGGCCGAGACCACCGTCGTGGTGTCGGCGTCGAACCGGCCCGAAGGCGGCAGGTCGTATCCGAGGCGGGTGAGCCCCGCCTGCAGGGCGAAGACGGCCGCGCCCTCCTCCCCCTCGCCGATCGGCGCGCCGGGGGCCGGCGCCGCCTCGGCCCACAGGCCATGACCGGCCTGCGCGAGGCGCTTCCACGGGAACAGCTCGCCGGGGTCGATCTTGCGGTCGGGGGCGATGTCCGAGTGGCCCACGATGCGGCCGTCCTCGATCATCCAGCGGCTGCGGATGTCGGCGAGCAGCGCGATCACCGCCTCGACCTGCGGCTCGGGAAACGGCCGGTAGCCGAACTCGTGGCCCGGATTGACGATCTCGACGCCGATCGAGGTGTCGTTGAGATTGCGCTGGCCCTTCCAGAACGAGACCCCGGCGTGCCAGGCGCGCCGCTCCTCGGGCACCAGGCGGAAGACCCGGCCGTCCTCCTCCACCAGGTAGTGGGAGGAGACCTTGGCCTCGGGATCGCGCAGACGGTCCAGGGCCGCCTGCCCCGTCTCCATCCCCGTGTAGTGCAGGACGATCGTGTCCGGCGGGGCGAGGCGGGCGTTGAAGTTGGGCGACGGCGCCTCGATGAGCGTCATGGGGGGCGTCATTGGGACCGGTTCCAGACGGCGAGCAGCAGCGGCATCACCTGGTTGCGGCGCAGGGCGATGATCAGCACCCCGGCGAGCGCCACCGCCGTGCCGATGGCCATGCGCGGGCCGAAGGGATCGCCCAGCAGCGCCACGCCCAGCGCGATGGTGGCCAGAGGGGTCATCAGCGTCAACGGCGAGATCAGGTTGGCCTCGTAGCGCTGGATGAGCGCGTAGTAGAGCGTGTGGGCGCCGACCGAGATCACCACGGCCGAATAGACCACCCCCACCCAGAACGGCCAGCCGGCCCGCAGGCCCGCCTCCACCTGGCCGGGCTCGAGGAGGGCCGACAGCAGGGCCAGCGGCGCGACCGAGGCCAGGCCCACCCAGGCCTGGAACTGCAGCGGCTTCACGCCTTCCATCTGCTTCATCATCACCGCGCCCAGCGAGCCGGCGAAGGCGGAGGCGACGACGAACAGCAGGCCGCCCGAGAGGGCGAAGCCGCCCGGATCCCACATCACCGTCAGGGCGCCGGCCAGGGTCAGCGCGATGCCGATCCCGCGCCGCCAGCGGATGCGCTCGCCCAGCATCAGCACCGAGAGCAGGGTGGTCATCGGCACGCCCACCTGCCCCACCACCGCGGCGGCGGACGGGGTCGCGGTCTGCAGGCCCATGAAGAGCAGGGCGAAGTTGCCGCCGCCCATCAGCAGCGCCACGACGATCAGCCGCCAGGCCGGGCGCGGCATGGGGAACAGCCAGGGGAACACCGCTAGCGCGACCACGCCGAACCGCACGGCGGCGTAGAACAGCGGCGGGACGCCCAGCGTCGCGATCACGTACTTCGAGACGATGTTGTTCGAGGCCCAGAGCAGGCACACGAGGGCCAACAGTCCGAAGTCGCGGAAAGACATGTCCGCTTCCGGTTAGGCCGCCCCGGGGCGGCGGGCAATGGCGGTCAGAGAATCCCGGGCGTCACCGGGACGAACGGGTGGAGGACGGCCCCTCCACCCGTCATCGCCCCTTAGGCCGCCTGGCCGAGGCTCAGGGACTCGTAGCGGGCCAGGTGGTGGTCGACCGAGCCGAACGCGCTCTGGATCATCGTCGCGCGCTTGAAGTAGTGGCCGATGGCCATCTCGTCGGTCATGCCCATGCCGCCGTGCAGCTGGATGGCCTGCTCGCCCACGAACTTGCAGGCCTTGCCGATCTGGACCTTCGCGGCCGAAACCGCCTTGGCCCGCTCGGCGTCGTCAGCCAGCTTGATGTTGGCCATGTAGGTCATCGAGATCGACTGCTCGAGGTTGATGAACATGTCGACCATCCGGTGCTGCAGCACCTGGAACGAGCTGATCGGCACGCCGAACTGCTTGCGCTGCTTGGTGTACTCGACGGTGCCTTCCTGCAGGCGGCGCAGCACGCCGCAGGCCTCGGCGCAGGTGGCGGCGATGGCCTCGTCCACCACCTTCTCGACCAGCGGAAGGCCGTGGTCGGCCGGTCCGATCAGGGCGTCGGCGCCCAGCGAGACGTTCTCGAAGTAGACCTCCGAGGCCATGAAGCCGTCGACGGTCGGGTAGTCGCGGGTCGAGACGCCGGCCGCGCCGCGCTCGACCAGGAACACCGACACGCCCTGCGCGTCGCGCTGGCCGCCCGAGGTGCGCGCCGTGACGATGAAGTGGGTGGCGTACGGGCCGCCGATCACCACCGCCTTGTGGCCGTTCAGCACGTAGCCCGCGCCGTCCTTCTTCGCCGTGGTCGTCAGGTCGGCCATGTTGTAGCGCCCCTGCGGCTCGGCGTAGGCGAAGGCGAAGATGTTCGTGCCGCCGATGATGCCGCCGATCAGGTCGGCCGCGCCGGCGTGGCCCGAGTGCTTCAGGAAGCCGCCGCCGATCACCACCGTGGGCAGGTAGGGCTCGACGACCAGCGCCTTACCCAGCTCTTCCATCACCACCATGTTCTCGATCGGGCCGCCGCCCAGGCCGCCCAGCTCCTCCGAGAACGGCGCCCCCAGGATGCCCAGCTCCTCGGCGAAGGCCTTCCAGACGTCGGGACGCCAGTGCGGCGCCTTGGCGAGCGCCGCCCGGCGCTTGTCGAAGTCGTAGTTGTCGGCCAGGTAGCTCGCGACCGTGTCGCGCAGCATCGACTGTTCTTCGGTGAAGCTGAAATCCACGGCGCTTGCTCCGTCTTAAATCTTCTAATCTGTGAATATCTTAGGCGCTTAGAGGCCCAGCACCATCTTGGCGATGATGTTGCGCTGGATCTCGTTCGAGCCGCCGTAGATCGAGGTCTTGCGGCCGTTGAAGTACTCGCCCGCGAGGCCCTCGGCGTAGTCCGGACCGATGCCCAGGTTGTGCCCGGTCATGTCGCGCAGGAACGGCGCGCCGTAGTGGCCCACCGCCTCCAGCGCCAGCTCCTGCAGGCGCTGCTGGATCTCGGTGCCCTTGATCTTGAGGATCGAGCTTTCCGGACCCGGGCCCTTGCCGCTGGACTCGCCGGCCAGGGTGCGCAGCTCGGTGAACTCCAGGGCCGTCAGGTCGATCTCCAGCTCGGCCACCTTGCGGCGGAAAAAGGCGTCGCCGATCAGCGAGCCCCCGGCGTCGGACCGCTCGGTGCCGGCGATCTTGCGCAGCTTCTCAAGGTTGCGCTTCGAGCGGGCGACCCCCGCGATGCCGGTGCGCTCGTGCGCCAGCAGCGCCTTGGCGCAGGTCCAGCCCTGGTTCTCGTGGAAGATGCGGTTCTCGACCGGCACCTTCACGTTGTCGAGGAAGACGTCGTTGACCTCGTGGCCGCCTTCCAGGGTGATGATCGGGCGCACGGTGATGCCCGGCGTCTTCATGTCGATCAGCAGGAAGGAGATGCCCGACTGCGGCTTGGCGTCGGGATCGGTGCGCACCAGGAAGAAGCCCCAGTCGGCGTACTGGCCGAGCGTGGTCCACGTCTTCTGGCCGTTGACGATGTAGTACTCCTTGCCGTCGTCGGCGGTGATCCGCTCGGCCCGGGTCTTCAGGTTCGCAAGGTCGGAGCCCGCGCCCGGCTCGGAGTAGCCCTGGCACCACCAGACATCGCCGTTGTAGATGCCCGGCAGGAACTTCTTCTTCTGCTCGTCGGTGCCGAACGTATAGAGCACCGGCGCAAGCATCGAGAGGCCGAACGGCAGGGTCGGCAGGCAGTCGGCCTTCGCCGTCTCCTCCGACCAGATGTACTTCTGGGTGGGCGTCCAGCCGGTGCCGCCCAGCTCCTTTGGCCAGCCCGGCGCGACCCAGCCCTTCTTGGCCAGCACCTTGTGCCACAGGAGATACTCTTCCTTGGTCAGGGGCCGCCGCTCGTCCTGCGCCTTGCGCAGTTCGGCCGGGTAGTTCTCCTTGATGAAGGCCCGGACCTCTTCGCGGAAGGCGTTCTCTTCAGGCGTGAAGTCGAGGTTCATGGCCATCTCCCTTGCAGGCGTTCGTCGCCGGTTCGCGCGACCCTATACGCGCGCCTCCGCCGCCTGCAAAGATGACGCTAACGTCAACGTAAACACCGATAACGTAATCGCCGATCACTCAGTCCTTGGGCCGGGGATCGAACCGGACGGTCGTGCGCACGACGCGGCCGGTCGCCTGGGCGCCGCCGGGGGGCGGGCTGAGGCGCAGGGTCTGCTGCACCTTCAGGGCCGCCTTGCCGTAGCCGTAGCCTTCGGGCGTCTCGCGGACCACTTCGCACGTGGCCTTGCCCTTTCGGCCCGGCGCGCACTTCACCTCCACCTCGCCGGCCACGCCCTCCTTGCGGGGGCGGTCGGGGAAGAACTCCTGCCAGACGAAGGGGGTCTGCAGTACAGCCCAGCCGTCGTGGGCGTCCACGCGGACCAACGGCCCCCAGGCCGGCCGGAGCCGGAAGCCGATCGCGAAGGTGGCCTCCGCCGGGAGGGCCGCGCCGGGAGCGGCGGGCTCGGCCCGGTAGCGCTTGGCCACGTTCGCCGCCGCGACGCCGAACCCGAACCCGGCGGGCTCCTCGCCCACGGGCCGGCAAGCCGACAGCGCGCCGTCGGCCGACACGGCGCAGGTCACGGTCCCGCTGCCCTCCACGCCGGCGGCGCGCGCAGTCTGCGGATAGATGTAGAGGAGGTTCAGGTCCGGCGGCCGGACGATGCGGGCTTCGGGCGCAGGCGCGCTCGCGGCGGACTGCAGCAGGGCGGCGGCGAGCAGGGTCACGGGCGGCGCGACGGGCATCGGCGATGCAACTCCAGGTTTCCAAGCGCAACTGAAACCAAGCGCTGCGGGTTGGCAACCTTGCCAATGTCGCATTCAGCGGCCACACCTCCCCCGCCCCATGCCACGTATCGTCACCTACAACGTCCATCGCTGCGTCGGGAACGACCGTCGCCTGGACGTCAGCCGGATCGCCGCGGTGCTGGCGGCGCTGAACCCCGACATCGTGGCCCTGCAGGAGCTGGACGTCGGCCGGCGGCGCACGAACTACGCCGACCAGGCGCACGAGATCGCCGAACAGCTCGAGATGGCCTGCCACTTCCACGCCGCCCTGCAGGTGGAGGAGGAGCGCTACGGCGACGCCATCCTGACCGCCTATCCCGAGCGGCTGGTGAAGGTGGGCCCCCTGCCCGGCTACGACCGGATGCGGGCGCTGGAGCCGCGCGGCGCCCTGTGGGTCGAGGTCGAGATCGGCGGCAAGCCCGTGCAGATCATCAACACCCACCTGGGCCTGATCCCGCGCGAGCAGCAGATCCAGGCCGCGCACCTGGCCGGGACCACGTGGCTCGACCATCCCGACTGCCGCTGGCCGGCGATCCTGCTGGGCGATTTCAACGCCACGGCGACCTCGGTGGTCTATCGCACCCTGACGGCCCGGCTTAAGGCCGCGCGGCGGCTGACGCGACGGCGGACGGCGACCTCCACCTTCCCCTCTCCGCTGCCGGTGCTGCGCATCGACCACGTGTTCGTCAGCCCGGGGATCGAGGTGCACGACGTCTTCGCCCCGTTCGATCCGCTGACCCGGGTGGCGTCGGACCACCTGCCCCTGGTCATGGACTTCGACGTGGCCTAGCGCCGCCGGTCTAGCCCTGGGACTGCCGGTGCGCCTGGTCGGAGAGCTCGCGCGCCTCGGCGAACAGCCGCTCGCGCCGCCGGCCCAGCCGCCACGAGTCGGCCACGCCCGCGGGGTCGCCCACGTGATAGGCGGCGATGAACTCCTCGAAGTGCGAGCGGCGCGAGGGGTCGACCGGCACCAGCCGACCGTCGCGGTTCAGGGCGTCCACCGCCCCCACCAGGCCGCCGTGCTCGGCGCGGGCCTTGGTCACCGAGTCGCCCGTCACGCCCAGGAAGTGGCCCACCAGGCGATCCCGCAGCGCCGAGACGTGCAGGCGGGCCGCCTCCTCCTGCGCCTCCACCCCGAGCTCGATCTCGGTGTCGAAGCCGAAGGAGCGGTTGTTGAGGTTCGCCGAGCCCACCCGGACCACTCGGTCGTCGAAGATGCTGGCCTTGGAGTGGACGATGATGTTCGAGCCGCCCGAGGTCGTCGGGTAGAACGCCCGGAAGCGTCCGAACACGTCGGCGGCGCGCAGCCGCCAGATGATCGCCCCGCGCGCCCGGTCCATGGTCAGCTGGTCGAACCAGCTCGGCGACTTGCCCGTGGTGATCAGCAGCACCTCGGGCCCGTCCGGTTCGGCCAGGCGGGCGGCCAGGGCCTCGGCCACCAGCGGCGAGGTGAAATACTGGTTCTCCAGGTAGATCACGTCCCGCGCCTTGCCGATGCACTCCAGCGTCAGGGCCTTGATCTCCTCGACCAGCGGCGCGCCGCGCCAGGCCGGACTGGTGCGGGCGATGGCCACCTCGGCGCCGAAGATGTGCGGCGGCACGTGATCGGGCCAGGGATCGCCCCCGGCGTCCGGGGGCGGCTCGATCGGTTCGGGCTCGGCGGCGCGCCAGCGCTCGCGGAAATGGTCGCCCAGCGCCCTGGCCGCGGCGCCGTCGACCATCATCATCACCTCGTGGCGCGGGGGGTGGTAGCTCTGGCTGGGCATGATCCGCCGCGGATCCACCTCCAGGTGGCCGGGGGTGTCCCAGCGGTCCACAGAGATGTCGCCGCCGCCGCAGAACGCCAGGCGGTCGTCGATCACCAGAACCTTCTGGTGGTGGCAGGCGCCGAACGGGACCTGGTCGTCCAGCCGGAACTTGATGTTGGTGCCCTTGAACCAGCTGCGGGCCTTGTGCGGGAAGAACTGCTGGCTGGCGCTCACCGGCAGGGCCGACTTCCAGATCAGCAGGCGGATGTCGAGGTCCGGCCGGGCCTCGGAAAGCCGGAGCAGGATGCGCCCCACCTCGTCCGGGTCGGCGGGGCCGTCGTAGCCGTCGGGGAACAGCCGCGTACGCGGATCGAAGCCCCAGCCCAGCAGCAGGATCGAGCGCCGGGCCTTCTGGATCGCCTCGAAGGCGGCGGTGAAGTAGGCCTCGTTGTCGATCAGGAACGCCACACGGTCGGCCGGGGCCGTACGCCAGCACGTCTCGCCCGGAGTGAAGACCGTCATCCGCATCCTTGCCATGAGCCCGCGGCCGTCATGGCCACGCTCCAGAAAGCCCATGGCTCAGGTGGGGTTCCGCAGACCTTCCGCGCAAGAGAAAAGCGCGCCGCCCGGGCGGGCGGCGCGCCAAGTCGGCGGCTAGAAGATCGTGAGGGCGGAGAGGTCAGCGCTTGGCGGTGACCGCGGGGCCGCCGAGATAGGCCGAGCAGGGGCCGGTGAGCTCGGCCGTCAGGCGGGCCTTGCGGTCCTCGCTGCGCGCCTCGCGCTTGGCCCGGTCGAACTCGGCGTCGGCGCGGTCGTACACCACCGGCGATCGGGCGCCCTTGGCGGACTTCAGGTAGGCGTCGATCGAGCCGGCGTCGACCACGCCCGTCAGGGTGGTTGCCAGGCCCTTGCAGCGGCTGGCGCGCATGTAGTCCATGTCCGAGACGCGTTCAGCGGCGACGGCGGTCGAACCGGTGGCGGCGGCGAGGGTGGCGGCGGCGATGGCGATGGCGGCGAACTTCATTGGACTTCTCCCTAGAAACCTGAGCGCAAACTGATCCCCGCCACCGCTTCTTTCAAATGAACTTGCCGCAACAATCAGTATTCGCACATGAACCTTTAGTAATGATACGTCCATGTTACGCGTTTCGATAAAATACTTGTAATGATCCGGTCACCCGCGCCAGAAGGGGCCATGGCCGCTCCCCCGCCCAAGCTGGACGCCGCCGGCGTCAACGCGCTGCTCGAGACCGCCTTCCCCGGCATCGCCGCGGGGGGACCGCAGGTCACGGAGGTGACGCCCGGACGGGTGCGCGTGGTCCGCCCGTACGGCGAAGGCCTGCTCCGGCCGGGCGGGGTGATCTCGGGCCCGACCCTGATGTCCCTGGCCGACACGGCGGCCTACGCCCTGGTCCTGGCGCACGCGGGCGACCAGCTCATGGCCGTCACCTCGCAGCTCAACATCAGCTTCCTGCGGGGCGCCGCGCCGGGCGACCTGACGGCCGAGGCCGAGATGCTTCGGCTCGGCCGGCGGCTGGCGGTCTGCGACGTGCGGATCTGGACCGAGGGACCCGACCGGCTGGCGGCCCAGGCGAACGTCACCTACGCTCTGCCCGGATGAGCCAGCCCCCCGCCCCGATCAGGACCCCGTGCATCAAGGTGTGCGTGGTGGACGGCGAGAGCGGCCTGTGCCTCGGCTGCTACCGGCGGCTGAACGAGGTGGCCGGCTGGGCCCGCCTGTCCGAGACCGAGCGCGAGCGGATCATGGCCGAGCTGCCCACGCGCCGCAGTCTCATCCGGCCCGAGAAGCTGGGCCTCCTCTGACGTTCACCGGTTGAAAACGCTGGTCCGCTAGCCTCCCCCCTTCGGTCGGCCGGAAGGCCGCTTGCGGATGGCTCCGGGTGTCTAGCCTCACGAGATATGCGCTGGTCGCGGCGGTCGCCGGGGTGTCCGCCGTGCTGAGCGCCGGCGCCATGCTGGCCTTCGCTCCCGCCCCCCTGCGGCTGGCCAGGCTGGACGCGCCGGGCTTCGGGCCGCCGCCGCAGGGCCCCACCCCCGCCGCCGCGGTGCTGAAGGGCGCGGACGGCCACTTCTGGGCCGACGGCCAGGTGAACGGCGAGCCTGTCCGCTTCCTGGTGGACACCGGCGCCACGGCGGTCGCGCTCACGCCCCAGGACGCCGAGCGGCTCGGCTTCCGCACCCAGGACCTGGACTACTCCTATCGCGTGACCACGGCCGGCGGCCGCTCGCGGGCGGCGGCGGTGACGCTAGCCTCCGTGTCGGTCGGCGGGGCGCGTCTGGACGACGTCGGCGCCCTCGTCATCGAGCGGGGTCTCGACACCTCGCTGCTCGGGATGAGCTACCTAGGCCGCCTCGCCCGTTTCGAGGCCACCCGCGAGGCGCTGTTCCTGCAGCCCTGAGGCCCGCTCCGAGACCGCCGCCAGAGCTCGGTCGATCACCTCCAGACCCGCCCCCGCCTTCACGCCGTCCACCGTCAGGATCCGGCGCCAGGCGCGCGCGCCCGGCACGCCGTGGAACAGGCCCAGCATGTGCCGGGTCATGGCGGCCAGATGCGTCCCCCTCGCGAGCTGGCCCGCGACATAGGGCCGGAACGCCTCCACCGCCTCGAACGGGCTCACCCGCCGGTCCTCGCCGAAGATCCGTGCGTCGGCCTGCCCCAGGAGATCGGGCGTGTGGTAGGCGGCGCGGCCCAGCATGACGCCGTCCACGTGGCGCAGGTGGTCCTCAGCCTCATCCAGCGAGCCGATCCCGCCGTTGATGACGATGGTCAGGTCCGGGCGCTCGGCCTTCAGGCGCCACACCAGCGGATAGTCCAGCGGCGGGACGTCCCGGTTCTCCTTCGGCGAGAGCCCCTTCAGCCAGGCCTTGCGCGCATGGACGACGAAGCTCGTGACCCCCGCCTCCGCGCAGAGGTCCACCAGGGTGAACAGGCTCTCCTCGGGGTCCTGGTCGTCCACGCCGATCCGGCACTTCACGGTGACGGGGACCTTCACCGCGGCGCCCATGGCCGCCATGCACTCGGCCACCAGCTCGGGCTCGCGCATCAGGCAGGCGCCGAACCGGCCCGACTGCACCCGGTCGGACGGGCAGCCCACGTTGAGGTTGATCTCGTCGTAGCCCTCGGCCTCGCCGATCCGGGCGGCGGCCGCCAGCTCGGCCGGCTCGGAGCCGCCCAGCTGCAGCGCCACCGGATGTTCCACGGGATCGTAGGCGAGCAGCCGCTCGCGGTCGCCGTGCAGCACGGCCCCGGTGGTCAGCATCTCGGTATAGAGCAGCGCCCGGGACGACAGCGTCCGGTGCAGGACCCGGCAGTGCCGGTCGGTCCAGTCCATCATAGGTGCAATGGCGAACCTATGAGCTTGATATTTCTGCACTTTTCTCGTAAACTCAATTAGTTGGATCGGTATGCATTTGCGCCATTTTACGCTCCTGCACGCCGGTTTTCGCGGACTTTCGCGATCTCGCTGCACAGGGAGCGCACACGCAAAATGGCCACGTTCACCAAGCTCGACTCTGGATCGTGGCGCGCCCAGGTGCGCCGCAAGGGCCGCTATGTAAGCGAGACTTTCCTCCGGCGCGAGGATGCGCGGCGCTGGGCGTTCGAGGCCGAGTGCGCCATCGATCGGGGTGATACGCCGCGCTCTTCTCGCGTACAGCGCGTTTCGAGCTTCGCCGACCTGATCGACCTGCACGTCGCCGACATGAAAGCTGTCGGCCGAGCTCCGGGCCGATCCAAGGACGCCACGCTCGCAATGCTCAAGCGCGAACTCGGCAGCCTGGACGCTGTCGAACTAGGCCGTGAGCGGCTCATCGCTTTCGGGCGAGCTCGCGCGGCCCAGGGCGCGGGACCCGTCACGGTCAGCATGGACCTCGGCATGATCCGGCTGGTGATTTCTCACGCGGCCGCAGTTCACGGCCTGCCGCTGTCGCTGGAGGCCGTTGACCTCGCACGCATCGCGCTCAAGCGGCTAGGTCTTATCGGCAAGAGCAACGAACGAGACAGGCGCCCGACCGAGGAGGAGATCGAACGGCTCGTCGCCCACTTCAATGACAACCCCCGCCAGGTCATTCCCATGGCGCGGATCATCAGGTTCGCGATCGCGACGGCCCTGCGGCAGGAAGAGATCTGCCGGGTCACCTGGGCGGACCTGAACCCGCGCACCAAGATGCTGACAGTGCGCGATCGAAAAGATCCGCGCGCTAAGAAGGGGAACGATCAGCGAATCCCGCTGCTGGCGGTGTCAGGATACGACGCCCTGGCGCTCATCGAAGAGCAGCGCGGATGTCGAGGCAACGAAGACGATCGCATTTTCCCCTACTGCCACCGGTCCGCCGGCACCGCGTTCACGCGCGCCTGCAAGGAGCTGCAGATCGAGGATCTTCACTTCCACGATTTACGGCATGAGGCGACAAGCCGGCTATTCGAAGCCGGCTTCACGATCGAGCAGGTGGCGCTCGTCTCGGGGCATAAGGACTGGAAGATGCTGCGCCGATACACGCATCTCCGGCCAGAAGCGCTGCATGCCGTGGCCGCGTCAAAGGTGGCTTAGCGCGCGGCTGGCCGCGGCAGCTCGCGCATAAACTGAAACGTCCGCTGCTCGGGCGTGGGCCTGGCAGGCTGTGTCCGACGGACATCGGACGTGGAGAGCTGGCGACCCTGCTCCGCCCACGCCTGCAGGTCCTCAACGGCATAGATCACCCGTCCGCCGACCTTCCGATAAGCCGGTCCAGTCCCGTAGACCCGATGCTTCTCCAAGGTTCGGCCCGAGAGACCCAGGAACCTTCCGGCCTCATGAGTTCGAAGGAAGCGGGTGGGAAGCGGTTGCTCTTCGTGCATGTCTGGTTTCCCGTTGGCGCATCAGCCCAGAGTAAGGGGGCGGCGCTATCCGCCACATGCGCAAGCGTACGGGCTCTCTGCTCGCCCCCGCCTGCCGCCCCGAGCTGTCGGTCGTAACGCCGGCCTCCCTCGGGCTCTTCACGCGCTGGCCGAGACGCTCGTAGATGCACAACGGGCGGACATAAGCCAACTCGCCTGTGTCAGCTCGATCGCCATCCCCGAGGACCTGATTGAGCGAGTCTGCCCCAAGCCGGGAGAGCGCGCCTGGTGGTCTCGAATACCTCCGGCGCCCGACCGCGCGAGGAGCTCGCTGGATCGCTGATCTGGCGGAAAAGCTCCGCACGTCCGCTTCCGATCTGACGCCCGAGAGATCAGCGCCAACTCGCGACGTTCCCGCGGGCGGCTCAACAATAAGCGACGCGCAGATGCCCGAGCTTCTGCCGCCAGATCGCGTCTTTACCTGCGCCGTAAGATGGTATGACAAGGAATCACAAACGTGAGTTGTCTGTAGGCTTATGAGGACGGCGATCCCCAAATCCTCCGCAGATCGCCGCGCGATGCTCTCGACCATGCTGAAGGCGCTGAGACGGCAGCGGGGCTTGAAGGCCGCAGATGTCGCCGGGCGCATGGGAATGCCGCTTCGATCCTACGAGCACTTCGAATCTGGAAAGGGCCGCATCGACGTTGAACGAATTCATCAGTTCGCCGAGGTGCTAGACGTCGACCCTTACGGCATTGTCCTCGGCCTGGAGCTGGCCTCTCCGAGCTTCGCGCTGCGGTGCGCGGACAATAAGGCCGGCACCATCCTGTTGCTGGCGCTTCAGGACTTCGACGCCGGCATCGGCGATGAGCTGCGGGCCCTCGACCCCCACACGCTGATGCGCCACCTCACCGAAGCATTCGACCTGCTCGGCCAGCGCGCCCGGGTTCGGCGCGTCGAGGTGGAGGCGTGGATGCACGATCCGGCGATCGTCGGCCCGCCGCGCAGGGACGAGAGTTCATGACAGCCTCTCGCTGAGGCTTTCGGGAAGGAGACCAAGTCGCCGCGCCCGCACCACGGCCTGTACGCGCGTCCGCACGCCCAGAACTGAACAGGCCTTCGCCAGATGCCCCTCAACGGTGCGCCCGGAGATCCCGAGGATCTGGCCGATGTCGGTTGCGCTCTTTCCCTCCTGAGCCCAGGTGAGACATTCCAGCTGACGCGCCGAAAGCGCGGCGGCGATGCGGTCCCGCTCGGGATGCGCGGGGCGCTCTGCACGGTCGCCGATGGCCGAAGTCATAAGCGTTCTCCTAAACGAGCACAGGTCGTGCACGGCGCTTTGAATATTCAAAAATGCAGACTCGTTCCGGAGAACTAAGCCGCGAACAAATACCCGCAACTCGGCTCCCTAACGCCCGCAAGTTTCTTGCGACTCAGCCACGCAAACTCTGCGTGAACGCAGCTTCGCACGAAGATCTACCTGCTCGCGCAAGTAGGCGTACGCATCGTCCGAGCGATGGCGCTCCGGCATCAAGGGGACCTGAAGACAGGGACCGCCATGCCGCTCGATCTCGCCACCCTTCTGCCGCTCGCAAGCCAGTGCGCGCCCGCCGTCGCGCCATCGACGCTGCTGGCGATCGCAAAGGCCGAAAGCGCCTTCGATCCGCTGGCGATCGGCGTCAATGGAGCTGGCGGCGGCGCCCTTCGGCCGCGCTCGGCGGAAGAGGCGGCTGCAGTCGCCCGGCGCCTGATTGCGAACGGCCGCAGCATCGATCTCGGCCTGGGGCAGATCAATTCCCGAAACCTCAGCCGACTTGGCCTGACCGTCGAAGCCGCCTTCGATCCCTGCCGTAACCTGGCCGCGTCGGCGACGGTGCTCTCCGAAGGGTTCGACCGCGCCACGAAAGTCGCGCCCGGCGAACAGGCGGCGCTGCGCATGGCGCTGTCGATCTACAACACCGGCCACCCAGAGCGCGGCCTGCGAAACGGCTATGTGACCCGCGTCACCCGCGCCGCCGCCAGCCTCGTCCCAGCGCTGCGGACACATGCGGCCGCGAATGTCTCGCCGCCTTCTGCATCTCCCCCCGCGGCGGCCCCGACGTGGGACGTGTTCGCACGCGCCCGGATCAGGTCCGGCGGCTTTGTGCTCACCCCCTCTTCTGGAGATCTCAGATGACTTTCGCCCGCCGGCGCCTGGCGCTCGCCGCCCTGCTTGCGCTCAGCGCCTCCCCCGCCTTCGCTCAATCCACCAGCGTCGGGGGCGATCTCGGCGGCTTCATCCAGAACATCATCGATCTCCTGAACAGCGGCGTCATCCGCGGTCTCGCCGTCCTGGCCGTGATCATCACCGGCATCGCGTGGATGTTCGGCCATCTCGATCTGCGCCGCGCGGGGACCGTCGTGGTCGGGATCATCGTGATCTTCGGAGCCACAACCATCGTCGATCTGATCACGGGAGGGGCCGGTGCGTAACGCCGAGCGCCTGACCGAAGACCCCCTGTTCCTGGCCTGCACCCGGCCTGCCCTGTTCCTCGGGGTTCCGATGGAAGCGGTCGGCGCCAATCTGATCGTCTCGGCGACCGCCTTCCTCGCGGGGGGCTCCCTCGCCTGGCTTCTGGTCGCGCCCGCGCTGCATCTGGTGTTCCAGGCCATCTGCAAGTCCGACCCCAACGCGTTCCGGGTCCTCTACCTGTTCATTGAAACCAAGGGCCGGGCGCGCAATGGCCGGCTCTGGGGCGGCAGCTCGCCGACTCCTCTGCCGCTGCGCCGCCGCTTTGCGACCGCGGAGGTTACCCGTGGCTAGCCTCTCCGCCCGCCGGCGCGAACCAGAACCGGCTCGCTTCCTGCCCTATGCCCTCCATGTCTCCGACAGCGTGCTGGCGCTGGATAGCGGGGCCTTGATGACCTGCTTCCGCCTCACTGGGGCGAGTTTCGAAACGGCCGACATTCGGGACCTCAACGACCGACACGTCAGGCTCAACGCCAGCTGGCGAAATCTCGCCAGCGACCGGCTCGCCGTCTGGCATCATCTCGTGCGGCGTCAGCAGACCGCGTGGCCGGACGGCGATTTCCAGTCGGCCTTCGCGCAAGAACTGGACGCGGCTTATCGCGGCCGCATGGCCGCAGGGCGGCTCTACGCGAATGACCTCTTCGTCACCCTCGTTCTGCACCCCGGTGTTGACCCTGCGGAGCGCACCCAGGCGTGGGTGCAGCGTCTGATCGGCCGCGGCGTCCCCGCCGTCGATGACGCCGATGTCTCGCGGCTCGAGGAGATCGCCGAGGACCTGGCGCAACACCTCAGGCGCTATGAACCGACCCGGCTTGGTCTGCGTCACCTCGACGGTCTCGTCTTTTCCGAGCCGCTCGAGATGCTGCGCCTGATCCTCACCGGTCGTCCTGAGGCCGTCCCCCTCACGCGAGGTCACCTGGGAGCTGCGCTCTACGCCTCACGACTGATCTTTGGCCGTGAGGCGATCGAGATCCGCGACGCCGCCGAGACGCGCTATGCCGGCATGCTGGGGTTGAAGGAGTATCCGGCCGCAACGCGGCCCGGGCACTGGGACACCCTGCTCTCCGCCCCCTTTCCCTTTGTGCTCTCCCAGTCTTTCGCCTTCCTCTCGAAGCCGGCCGCCCAGGCGGTGATGAGCCGCAAGCAGAACCAGATGGTCTCGACGCGGGACCGGGCGGCCTCTCAGATCGCGGGACTCGACGAGGCCCTGGACGACCTGACCTCGAACCGCTTCGCGCTTGGAGAACACCAGGCCTCACTTCTGGTCCTGGGCGACACCGCTCGCGCTTTGGCTGACCACATGTCGCGCGCCAGCGCGCTCCTGGCCGAAAGCGGCCTTGTCGTCGTGCGCGAGGATCTCGGGCTGGAGGCCGGCTTCTGGGCGCAGTTCCCGGGCAACTTCCGCTATCGGCTGCGGCCCGCGGCGATCACCAGCCGCAATTTCGCAGGCCTGGCGCCCTTCCACACCCATCCCGCGGGACGCGGTCATGGCAATCACTGGGGCGAGGCCGTCGCCCTGCTGCGCACCACGGCTGGGTCGCCCTACCACTTCAATTTCCACGCCGGCGACCTCGGCCACACCTTCATCTGCGGCCCCTCAGGCTCGGGGAAGACGGTCGTCCAGAACTTCATGCTCGGCCAGCTGGAGAAGCTCGGCTGCCAGCAGGTGTTCATCGACAAGGATCGGGGGGCGGAAATCTTCATCCGCGCCTGCGGTGGGACGTACCTCACACTGCGCCCCGGCGAGCCCACCGGCTTTGCGCCGCTGAAGGCGGCCGCGGATACGCCGCCAGACCGGGCGTTTCTCCGCGCATTGATCCGCAGCCTCGTCGCGGGCGCGGATGGCGCATTGGGCGTCGAGGACGAGAACGCCATCGAGCGGGCGGTCGCCGCCGTCCTGAAGCTGCCCGCCGACGAGCGCTCGTTCGCGGCGCTCCGCAGTCTCCTCGGTCAGCGGGAAGCCGGCGGGATTGGCGCGCGCCTGGATCGGTGGCGGCAGGGACGGGCGCTGGGTTGGGCGCTCGACGGCGAAACCGATGCGCTGGATCTGTCTCCACGTCTCGCCGGCTTCGACATGACCCATCTCCTCGACTCCGCGGAGGTGCGAACTCCGTTGATGCTCTACCTCTTCCACCGGCTGCAGAAGCTGGTCGACGGCCGACGCCTCGTCATCGACATCGACGAGTTCTGGAAGGCGCTCGGCGACGAGGCCTTCCGGGGGCTGGCTGAGGACGGCCTGAAGACCTTCCGCAAGCAGAACGCCTTCATGGTGTTCGGCACCCAGTCCCCCGCTGACGTCCTGCGCTCGCCGATCGCCCACACGATCGTTGAGCAGTGCGCCACCAAAATCTTCCTGCCCAATCCCCACGCCAGCGAGCGGGATTACGTCGACGGCTTCGGTCTCACATGCCGCGAGTTCCAGCTCATCCGCGACGAGCTCAGCGCCGAACAGCGCCGCTTCCTGGTGAAGCAGGGGCTCGACTCCGTCGTCGTCGAGCTCGACCTGGGCGGCCTCGAGGACGCCCTGGCGGTGCTGTCAGGCCGCGCAGAGACGGTCGACCTGCTCGATCGCATTCGCGGGATCCACGGCGACGATCCCACTGCCTGGCTCGCCCCCTTCCAGCAAGCCCGACGCGAGGCGCGATGAAACCTCTTTGCCTTCCCCTGATGCTGGGGGCGATTTCAGCCGCCACGCCCGCCGCCGCCCAGCTCGTGGTGCACGATCCCACGAACTACGGGAGCCTGCTCAGGCAGGCCCAGACCGCGCTCGATCAACTGAACGCCATGAAGGCTCAGCTCGAGGAGAGCCGCCGGCTTTACGACGGCTTCAACACCGCCTCGGGCGCGGGAGGGCTCGCGCCCCGGCTGACGACGCCCGAGCTCCGGGACTTCATCCCGAACCTCGATGCCTATGTCGCTGCCGCCAGGGGTGACCTCGGCGGGCTCGGAACGCTGGGCGCGCAGGCCAAAGGCATTCGCGAAGGCGCTCGCCTTCACGCTGCGCCCGCCGATCCCGATCTCGAGCGCCAGGGCGACCGGGCGGCCCGCGACCTCGCAGTCGGCCTCGCGGCCGCACGCGCCGGCGGCGAACGTCTGACGGGCCTCCAGGACCTCGCCAGCGCCGTCGACGCGGCGCCCAACGTCCGCGCGGTCATGGACCTGCAGGCGCGGGTCTCGGCCGAGCAGGCGCTGATCGCCAACGACCAGATGCGGCTCCAGGGCCTGGCTATGGCCCAGGCCGCAGAAGATCGCCTGCAGGCCCAGCGCCTGCGTGAGCGCGCTGCCGCGGCCTCGGAAGCGCGGCTCCAGCTCTACAGGCGCAGCATCCGATGAGATCCGCCCTGGTCATCTGCCTCTTCGCGCTCGCGGCCTGTGATCCTTCACCGGGGGCGAACAGTGAGCGGACCGCGGCGCCTAAGCGTCTTGCGGACTGCGCGCCCGCCGACCGCGAGTGCCAGGCGGTCACCGCGCGGCAGGCTTCCGACGCTCGCTTGCAGCGGTTCAAGAAGGACATCCGCTAATGGACGGCTCATTCCGGGTGTTCGGGCCGGCTTACCTCTTCATCGACGGCCGGCTCGACGTCTTCCTCGATCAAGGCGTGGGTCGTGCGATTGCTGAAGTCTCCGGACCGCTACGCCTTGGTCTGGTGCTGTACGTCCTGCTCTATGGCATCGCGATCCTGCGCGGCGCCATCGCTGAGCCGCTGATGGACTTCGCGGTGCGGTCCATCAAGCTAGCCGCGATTTACGGGCTGGCGACGACCCCCGCCTATGGCGACTGGATCACTCAGCCGCTGTTTCACGTCCTGCCCGAGACCCTGGCGCGCACAGTCGCCGGAAACTTAGCAGTGGACGTCGGCAGCGCCTTCGACGACTTCTTTGCCCGTGTGGCCTACCTTGGCGAGACGGTCTCCCGAGAGGCATCCGCCTTCAACTGGGCGCCGCTGCTCGTCGCCGGTGGCGTCTATGTGTTCGGCGCCCTCGCCGCCGCCCTGGGTTTTGGCATCGTCACGCTTGCCAAGGTCGCCCTGGCGTTGCTGATCGCCCTGGGGCCGATCTTTGTCGGGCTTTCCCTCTTCGAGGCCACGCGGCGGTACTTCTTCGGCTGGCTCAGTCAGGCCGTGAACTACCTCGTGCTGTTCGCCCTGATCCTGGCGATCCTGCAGCTCATCCTCGCCCTCGTCGCCCAGCAGTGGAGCGGGCTGGAAGGCCAGGACCCGGTTGTGGCCGGCCTCATGTTCATCGCGCTCTGCCTCCTGGCCGGGATTTTCTTCCTGCAGGTGCCCGCCATAGCCACGGGTATCGCCGGGGGCGCGAGCGCCGGTCTCGCCGACTTCGGCAACGCGGCGGCCGGCGCAGGCGGCGCCCGCATGCCCTTCACCAGCCACGCCACCCGCGGCGGTCGCACGCAGACGATGCGGGAAGGCGGCTCCGTCAGACCCGTGAGAGCCTCCGCATGAGACGCGTTCCCCAGCTGCTGATCCTGGCGGCCCTTCTGACCAGCGCCTGCGCCAGCCACGGCGATGCGCCGGGCTGCCACGGCGCTCGTCGCCCCGCCAATCCGCACGGCTCCGTCCTGGCGCCGGACGCCCAGCAACCGCCGCTTCCGGCTGGCAAGGGAGGGTGCGCATGACGGGCGTCCCGTCTCCGGACCTGAAGGCCTACTTCGCCGAGGCGCGTAGCTGGGACGCCGATCGCCTGCGCCAGGCGAACCGCTCCCGCCGCGTGGCCTGGAGCGTGGCCGCTGGCGCGTCCGCGCTCGCCACAGCCGCAGTGTGCGCCGTCGCCGCGCTCTCGCCGCTCAAGACCGTGGAGCCCTACGTGGTCCGGGTCGACCGGAGCACGGGCGCCGTCGAGGTGATGACAGGGCTCAACGAGGCCGGTGACCTGACTTACGAAGAGGCGGTCACCAAGTCCTTCCTGGCGACCTATGTCCGGGCGCGGGAGTCGTGGCTGCCGCCTGCCGCCGAGGCGAACTTCCGTCAGGTTTCAATCATGTCGACGCCAGCCGAGCAGCAGCGCTGGGCAGAGCGCTTCCGACCATCGAACCCCCTGAGCCCTCAGGTGGCCTGGGGACCGAACGCGGAAGCTGAGGCGCGGGTCCGCGCCATAACCTTCGTCGCCCCCCAGGTCGCCAGTGTGAGGTTCCACCGGACCTTAAGACAGCAAGGTCAGCTGACCGAAAGCGACTGGATCGCAACCGTGGCCTTCGGCTACGCCCGGGCGCCGATGTCGGAGTCCGACAGGTTGCGCAATCCGCTGGGCTTCCAGGTTTCGAGCTACCGCGCGGACCCGGAGGTCATCCAATGACGCTAAGGAACCTCATCCTTGTGGCCAGCCTGCTCGGCGCAGCGCCGGCCGTCGCCGCATCACCCCCGAAGACCCCGGCCAGCGACCCGCGCATCCGAACCGTCGACTACGATCCGCAGCAGGTGATGCGGATCGTGGGCGTTCACAGGACCGCCACCCAGGTGCTGTTCGGTTCGGACGAGACGATCCAGCACGTGGCGCTCGGCGACACCTCAAGTTGGGAGGTCGCGGCTGAGGGATCGATCCTGTTCATCAAGCCGACCTCGTTGCGCGCGCCCACCAATCTGCTCGTGACCACGGCGACCAGCACAGGGGAGACACGCAACTATGTCTTCGAGCTGTCGGCTCGCTCCGGCAGCAGCGCCCGCACGGCGCCAGGCACGACCTTCGTGCTGCGCGTTCGCCATCCACAGCAGGACCAGGCTCGTCTGGTCGGCGCGCTTGCCGCGGAGACCCGAGCTCTTGAGCAGCGTCTGCTCACCCTGAAGCTCGAGCGCGGCGCGATCGAGGGAACGCGGAATCTCTCCTATGCGCTGCAGGGATCCCGGGCGATCGCCCCGTCCGAAGTTTCTGACAATGGACGTTTCACTGTCCTCAGGTTCCCGGGCGCCCAGGCCATTCCAGGCCTCTTCGTCGTGACGCCCGACGGATCGGAAGCGCTCGCGCCCTTCGACGTCCGCGGCGAGTTCGTCGTCGTCCACCAGACCGCGCCGCAACTGCGACTTCGCCGCGGCCGCGAGGTGCTCTGCATCCATAATCTCGCCTGGAGCCCCCGTGGCCCGCGCCTGACCACCGGCACGGCCGCCCCTCAGGTCGATCGGATCCTGAAGGAACAACGCCGATGATCGACCGTCCCTACGCACAGGCGCCAGGGGCGGAGCCGCCCCTGAACCGCGGCATCTCCCCCATTGCGGGAGCCCAGCGCCGCCGGGTTGGCGCGGTCGTCGTCTTCGGGGGTCTGGTCGTCGGCTGCGCCGCCCTTGCTGCGTTCGGCTGGACGCCGGGCGGGACCACCCCCACGCCGCCGCCGCAGCAGCCAGCACGTCAGGTCGTCGCCTTTGAGGGCCTGCGGCCAACCCTTGATCAGCCTGGGCCGGACGCTCCGCAACTTGTTCCTGCGGACCCGGCCAGACCTGTCCCTGCGCTCGATCCCCAAGGAACGTCCCTCGCGGCGTCGACGCCCGGCGGCCGGAGCGCTCAGAGCGATGAAAGTGTCCGACGGGCGCCCCTGCTCGCCTATAGTCGCCGCGTTGCGGTCGCCGCTCCCGACATGATCAGGCCGCCCGCGCCGCAGGCCGATGAGCCAACCGTGAAGGCGCGGCGGCTCGGAGACCGGAATTATCTGATCCTCGCGGGCTCGAGTCTGCCCTGCGTGCTGCAGACCGCGATGGACTCCACCACGCCCGGCCCTGTCACCTGCGTCATCCCGTCGGACGTCCATTCGGATAATGGCGCGCTGGTTCTCCTGGAGAAGGGTACCCGGGTGAGCGGCGAGTACAGGACCGGCCTCAAGCGAGGGCAACGCCGTCTGCACGTGCTGTGGACCCGCGCCGTGACGCCGAACGGGATCGTCCTGCAACTGACGTCGCCCGCCGCCGACGCGCTGGGCCGCGCCGGATTCGATGGCGAGGTTGACCATCACTTCTGGGAGCGCTTCGGCGCCGGCCTCCTGCTCACGGTCGTCGACGCCGGCGCATCCGGCGTCACGGCGGCGCTCGACACTCCTGGCCTGGTCAGACTGCCGTCCCCAGCGGCGTCGACCGCCCTCGAAGGCGGTCGCGATATTTCGCCCACCCTGCGCAAGCCACAGGGATCAGAGGTGACCATCATGGCTGCACACGACTTTGATTTCTCTGAAGTCTACGGCCTCAAGGCGCGCTGACATGGGCGACGTGGCGATCCTCAATCACCACCTCCGCCCTTTGCGAGCTGCGCTCGACGCCGACGGGACGACAGAGCTTGTGGTCAATCGACCAGGCGAGTTTGCGGTGGAGCGCCGCGGCGCCTGGTTGTGGCATGAGGCGCCGGAGCTGACGACCGAGTGGCTGCGCACTCTGGCGATCGGGGCGGCCGCAGCGACGGCCCAGGATGTCAGCCCCGACCGTCCGATCTGCTCCACCGTCCTTCCGTCCGGCGAGCGCTGCCAGATCGTCCTGCCACCCGCAGCAGAGCACCCCTCGCTCACACTGAGACGCCCCTCGCCAACAGCCTTTGAACTCGCGGACCTGGCCCGGTCAGGGTTGTTCGAGAACGTCGCCACCGCCCCGGACGACGAGGCAGATGCGGCCATGCGCGCCCTGCAGGCCGCTGGAGACTGGCCCGGCTTCTTCGGCCGCGCCGTCCGCGCGCGTCGAAACATCGTCGTGAGCGGAGCGACCGGCTCCGGCAAGACAACGCTCGCCAAGGCGCTACTCCGCCTGATCCCTCCGGATGAGCGGTTGATCACGGTGGAGGACGCCCGCGAATTCATCACCCCGCACCGAAACGTCGTCCACCTGCTCTACTCGAAGGACGGACAGGGCCTCGCGAAGGTGGGCCCGAAGGCTCTCCTGGAAAGCGCGCTGCGCATGCGACCCGACCGCATCCTTCTTCAGGAGCTGCGCGACGAAAGCGCCTTCTTCTATCTGCGCAACGTCAACTCAGGTCATCCCGGCTCGATCACCACCGTCCATGCCGACTCCGCGAGCCTCGCCTTCGAGCAGCTGACCCTGCTCATCAAGGAGAGCGAAGGCGGCCGTCACCTGGCTCGTGAGGACATCCGGGGCATGCTCCGCATGCTGGTCGATGTGGTGGTTCACGTCGTCCGCAGAGGTGAGCGCTTCGGGGTTCGCGAGATCTGGTATGATCCCGAGCTCAAGCGCACCCTCGCCGCTTAGGGTTGTCGGGTACGCCATCGCCGCAGCGGCGGGCGGCGTATTCGTGTTCTCCATGGCTGCGCTTGTCGCGCTGGCTGGCCTTGGCCGCCTCAGCCCCGACATCGATCCTGCCGCTATTCCGGGCTGGTTCTGGTACTTCCGGGGCGATCCTGAGGTCCGTCGCTGGGCGAGGATCGGGCTGCTTATTTCGACAGGCCTCGGGGCCCTCGTCACCGTCGGCGCCCTCCGCGGCCTGCGTCGCCCGCTGCATGGCGCGGCGCGCTGGGCCAGCGAAATCGACCTGCGGCGCGCCGGGCTGCGGGCCAGGGATGGCGTTCTGCTTGGACGCCGTAACGGTGCGCCACTCGCCTTTGGCGGGTCGGAGCACGTGATGCTCTACGCCCCGACCCGCACCGGCAAAGGGGTCGGCGTGGTGGTCCCCAACCTTCTGAACTGGCCCCATTCCGTCGTGTGCCTGGACGTCAAAGGCGAGAACTGGGCCGCAAGCGCGGGCTTCAGGGCCGCGCAGGGTCAGAAGGTCTACTTCTTTGATCCCCTGGAGGCGGAGGGTCGCACGGCCCGCTACAACCCGCTGGGCCATATCGACCGCCGGGATCCCACAGCCGTCCTGGACGAACTGCAGAAGCTCGCCGTCATGCTATTCCCGGCGCCGCCCGGCGCCGACCCGTTCTGGGCGGAAGCCGCCCGCACCGGGTTCATCGGCGTGGGCGCCTACGTCGCTGCGACGCCTGAGCTGCCGTTCTCTGTTGGCGCCATCTACACGGAACTGACGCGCGGCGATCCTCGCGCCCGCTTCCCGCGCGAAATGGCGGCCCGGCGGGCTGCAGGCCGGCCGTTTCACTGGGGGTGTGAGCAGGCGCTCGCCGATTTCTGCGCCAGCTCAGAGAACACCTTCGCCTCCGTCCGCCAGACGCTCACTTCGCGATTGAACCTCTGGCTCAGTCCACGGGTCTGCGCGGCGACGCAGACCAGCGACTTCGACCTGCGAACTTTCAGGGATGAGCCCCAGTCCCTGTACCTGGCGACCAGTCCCGACAACCTCACCCGGGTCGCTCCCCTCTACAATCTGCTCTTTCAGCAGCTCATCGACCTGAACACCCGCGAGCCGCCCACCTCCACATTCCACACCGTCCCGGTGCTCGTGCTGCTCGACGAGTTTGCCCGCCTTGGGCACGCGCCGGTCCTGGCTCACGCTTTTGCCTATGTCGCGGGTTATGGACTTCGACTCCTTCCGGTCCTGCAGAGCCCGGCTCAGTTGCGCGCTGAGTACGGACGCGATCTCGCCGAGGAGATCATCGCCAACTGCGGCGTCGAGATCGCCTTCGCGCCCAAGGAGCTGAAGGTCGCGCAGGAGCTCTCGGAGCGCCTGGGCTACACGACCGTCTCGAGCCCCTCGCGCAGCCGCCCGAGCGGCCTCGCCCGAGGCCACCGCAGCGTCAGCGAGTCTGAACAGCGTCGCGCTCTGATGCTCCCTCAGGAGCTTCTGCAGCTGGCTTCGGACGCGCTCATTGTCCTGCGCGCCGGGGTACCGCCCGTGCGGGGCCGCAAGATCGTCTATTTCCGCGAGCGGGTCTTCATACGCCGTCTGCGCTCCCCTCCTGTCGTCCCGAAACTCAGCGTCCCCATCGCTATGTCCCGAGACCCGCCAGTCGCGTCGGATGCCGTAGATGATCCCCTGACCCTGGACGCCGTGACGCGCGAACTCGCCGCTCGCAACCTCGAACCGCCGCCGCCCCCTGCCGCCAGCGAAGATGATGTCGCCGACTGGATCGACCGCTTCATCGACGCGGCCGTCCCGCCGGCCACGAGCGATCGGGAGGCGCGAAGTGAGCGATGAAGCCCTGAACCGTATCGATGGAGCCGCAGGTTCGGATGGCCTGCGAGACCTGCCTGCCGCCGTCCTGCGTCGGTACCTGCGAGAACGCCAGGGCGGGCAGGTCGCCTACTTCATAGACGCCTCGGTCAGCACGCCGGCCTTCCGGGACAACGGGCGTCGCCTTATGACCAGTCGCAATGATCCGAATGTCGTGCGGGACATGATCGCGATCGCCGTTCACCGCGAGTGGAAGGAAATCGCTGTGCGCGGCACGTCGGACTTTCGCCGTGAAGCCTGGCTCGCGGCCCGGGCCGCCGGCCTGAAGGTGCGGGGCTACGAGCCCACCGCGCGAGACGCCCAGCTGCTCGCGCGTCGGACCCGCTCCAGTGAACGCAACGTCGATCACGACAGCCGCTCCTGGCCTCAGGCCCCACCGCTCAGGATCATCGAAGCCGTGCTGAGGGCGCGGGTCGCGGATCCCGCGGCCCGGGAGCGACTGGCGGCGCGGGCTCGTGAACGACTTGCCGGATGGCTTGAACGAGACGCGTTCAAGACGCCGACCAGTCGCAACGCGCCTTCCCGGGAGCGGCCACGCTGATACGGCGATCGCTCAGCGTCCCTGAGTACGCCAGGCGGGCGTCCAGATCTGGCTCCAAGCGTCACCGTCGCCGCTGACGGCTCTTCCCCGCCAGCCGCTCCTCGCTTCGAGCACGAAGCTCCCGCGCCAGCGCCAGACGCTGGCTGTCGGGGCGCGGCATGCTGTTCACGAAGGTCTCAACAGCGCGGCCGAGCGCCTGGTCCTCAGGACGCCCTGCGACCTGCATCAGCCTTGCCTGGGCGAGCAACAGAGCGCGAATCCGCACCTGTTTCTCGGCCAGCCGACGTTCCCACACGGCCGGCGCGACTTCGACCTGGAAGGCGGCTCGAGCTGCGTCGCGCCAGGCGGAGGCCCTCACACGCGGCATGGGGCCGCCCTGAGCAGACATCCGGTCGAGCAGTCTCCTGATCGGGCCGCGTTCAGCCTTCCGGGTGACGCCTCTCGCGCGCCGTGGCGTCGCCTCGGCCTCGATGCCCCGCTCGCGCAGCTCGCGCGCAAATACCTGCCGCCAGAGCTCCAGATCCGCCTTTTTCGGATTGAGGTGCGCGCCTGAACGACCGAGCGCCTGAACCGCGATATGCACGTGTGGATGCGGCGTATCCGTGTGCAGGACGAGCAGATAGTCGTGTTCGTCACCAAAGGCGCGGCGCGCAAAACCCCGGGCCGCATCCCTCACCTTCGACGGGTCAGCGCCGGCTGGCATCGACAGCATCACCGAGAGACTGACCGGCGTGTTCGAGCGCCGGCGAGGATCCAGGTCCGCCTCGAAGGCCCAGGCGGCGGCCAGATCGGCGACTGAGATTCTCCCGGCCGGGAGCGGTCCGTCCTGCCCCTCTGACTCGAGCTCACCGCGCCGGGTGATGTATGTCAGGTGCGCAGCCAGATGCGTCCCGTCACGGGTGCGACCGGTAACCTTCACCATGACCTCGGGCGTCCGACGGACCAGTCTCGCCAGCCGGGTCCGGGCGTCATCTGGGCCGACGAACCGCGAGTTCGTCCAGACGCGCCCCGACACCGGCGGCCGCCAGACCTCCTCGAATCCGCGGACGGTCCTGAACTCACTCACCAGGCCGTGTCCCAATAGGCGAGGTTGCCCGCAAAGGCCTCGCGCAGCCCGAAGACGTGAGCGCGCAATTCGTTCTGCAATGCGCTGATCGACGTGAGCTCCGCGTCCAGAACGCGGCCTTCCAGAACCGCTGTGTTCAGCGCCCTGGCGATCTGGTTCACGTTGACGCCGATCCTCCGAATCTCTCCGGCGATGGCGGCGAGCGCCCCATGATCCGAGGCCGCGAACGTCGGCCGTCCGCGAACATGGGCCGACACAAGGCCCGCCACCCAGGCCGCGCGCCGCAGGCCCATCTCGTGAGACTGCCGGTCGACCAGAGCCGCGTCCGCTGGCGTCAGACGGACCATCAGGCGAGCGCCGGTGCGAGGCTGTCGCAGCGACCTTCCAGGGCTGGCTTCCGGCCCGACGCCAGCTTCGTTGATCAGCCGGCGCAGCAGGGCTGAGCGTCCGCCTGCGCCCGCCGCCGCGGCGTCGAACCGGACCGCCTGATCCTCAGAGACCCTGACACTGAACATGGGCAAGGGCGGCCTCCGTCATACATCGCTGCCGGCAAGGCTATCCTGCCCTCAACCGCGGCCTCACCTTGCCCCCTCCCCTCAGCCGCCGCGACGCGCAGCCCTACGCGATCGCGCCACCACCCGCCGCGTGGGGCGCGCCCCAGCCGGGGCAGGCCAGGCCGCGACCCTGGTCTGTATGCCTGTGACCTCGAACAGGCGCCCGAACATGATGCATGACGTGAGCCGGCGGCGCCGGCTCACGTCATGCGTAAACGTGCAGGAAAGAAGCGACGCCCCGCCGGTGGGCGGGGCGTCACGGGCTGGTCAGTGGGCGCTGCGGCTGCGCGACCAGATCAGGTTGTAGCCGTCGTCCGTTTCGACGAGGGAGGCGAAGATCGGGAGCGGGAAGGAAGGGTCATCCAGCTTCACCGACAGGTATTCTCGGTTCTCGCGAGACGTCTTGCGCCAGGCCGCTCCGAATTCCGTCTCGCCCGCGAAGATCCGGTAGTCGGGCGCCTTCTCGTCGGTCTTGTCGTTGAGCCGCATCTGCGCCGACTTGACGTTGAGGCTGAGGGTCTTGATCGAGCCGGCATATGCGCCGTCCGCGGTCTTCACGAAGGTTCCGATGGTCGCCATGGTCAGTCTCCTTGAGGTTCGGGCCGCGCCTGTCGCAGCCGCGATGGCGATCCCTGGAACCGGCGGAAGGCGGCGGCGCAGGCAAAGCCCCGAAGCAGGGCGAAGGACGCTGGCGATGAGCTTTCTTGCCTCGCGAGGAATGGCCGAAGGCCAGGGGAAGAAAGACCATCGGCCAGCGTTGCGGCGAAGGCCCGCGGTTCAGATCAGCCACGGAGCGGCTGTGCAGGCGCGGCCAGGCCCCAGGTGAACCCTCGGCCATCTCGGGACCTTGGCAGATCGCAGACGTATGCAGCCGAGTGATTGGCCCGGCCGGAGCATCAGGCGAGCGGGTTGCGGCGCGACGCCCCGCCGGCGAGAATGCGGGGATGACTCAGAGGTTTGTGGTTCGACAGGGAAGCGACGGCTACAGCGTCATCGACATGTGGACCGGGACACCTGCCGTTATTGCGATGGCCCGACAGAGCGGCCTTTCTGAGATCGACGCCAGGCACACGGCCGACCTCCTGAACGGACGCGCAGCCGACACCGACCAGCCCCAGCACGCCTGACCCCGCTCCCGGTGGCGATCAGCTGACGCCTGGGCAGGACCCCTATCTCTCGGCGGCAAGGATCGCCGCGGCGTAGGTGTGACGCTCGAAAATCGTGCGACAGAACTTCAGCTCGCCATCCACCACCCCTGGCAGGGCAAGGAGTCCACGGAACCAGGCGTCCGCAACCGCTTCAGACGAGTGATAGGCTCGTACGAGATAGTCCCACGTGCCCGTAACCCGCACCGCGGTGGCGATCTGAAGATCCCGCGCGAGGCTCTCCTCGACAGCTTCGATGAGCTCAGGCGCCCGGCAGTCCAGCCTGATGGAGGCCCGGCACTCGCAGGCCCCCAGGACCTTCGTCGGGTCAACGACCGTCACCGATCTGACCGCACCCCTGCGGCGAAGGTCGTCATAGACGCCCCAGGCGTTGCGGGGCGTCGTGCCGAGCGCCTCCGCGAGCTTCGTCATGTCCATGCGCGGGATCGCCTCGAAGGACGCGATCCGCGCGAGCGCCTCGTCACTCAGATCTATGCGGCGCGGGGCAGGTGTGCGGGCCCTCACAGGAACCTCGTGGACTGGAGCCGGCGGGTGCAGCGAGTGTCTTCGACGCCGTGGCGAACTGGGGCTCACAATTGAACGCGGCGCGTCCAGCCGTGAGGATCGGGAGCCTGCCCCCGCTGGATGTCCGTAAGTCGCCGCCGCAACGTGCTCGTCACCGGACCTTCCACCCCGCCGGCGATGGCGAACGCCCCCGCGGCGTGGCGCACTTCCCCGATCGCCGCCACCACCGCCGCCGTACCGCAGGCGAACGCTTCGGTCAGGCGGCCGCTGGCGGCATCGGCCTTCAGCGTCTCGAAGTCATACGGCCTTTCCTCAACCTTCAGCCCTTCTTCCCGGGCGAGGGTCAGGAGGCTGCTGCGCGTCACCCCTTCCAGGATGGTGCCGGTCAGCGGGGGCGTGATCAGCGTGCCGTCCACCAGGAAGAACACGTTCATGCCGCCAAGCTCCTCGATCCAGCGGTGTTCTGCCGCGTCGAGGAAGACCACCTGGTCGCAACCGTGCCGGATCGCCTCCGCCTGAGCGATGAGGCTTCCGGCGTAATTGCCGCCGCACTTGGCCGCGCCCGTTCCGCCGGCGGCGGCGCGCGTGAAGGTGGTCGACGCCCACACCGTGACCGGCTTGGCGCCGCCCTTGAAGTAGGCGCCGACCGGGCAAGCCAGCACGCAGAACAGATACTCGGTCGCCGGCCGAACGCCGAGGAAGGCTTCGGTGGCGATCATGAACGGACGCAGATAGAGACTGCCTTCGCCGGAGGGGATCCAGTCGCGATCCGTCCGGATGAGCGCCTCCACCGCCGCGCTGAACAGCGCCTCAGGGACCTGCGGCATCGCCATGCGCTCCGCCGATCGGGCGAACCGCTTGGCGTTGACCTCGGGCCGAAAGAGCAGCACTTCGCCCTCCTCCGTCCGATAGGCCTTCATGCCTTCGAAGATTTCCTGGGCGTAGTGCAGGACCGCAGCGGCCGGATCGAGCGCCAGCGGCCGACGCGGCGTGATGCGGGGCGCGGTCCACTCCCCGTCGCGCCACCAGGCCATGGCCATGTGGTCCGTGAACACCTTCCCGAACCCTGGCTCTCGGAGCAGCTCGGCGCGGCGATCTGGCGGCGTGAGGCCGGGATGACGTTCAACGATGGTCTGCATCTGGGATCCCCTCGAGGCGCGTTAGGTGTGTTCGTAAGGTTCGGCTGGAAGCGGCGCGCCCGACGGCGGGCTCCCTCCCGTCAGACCAGCTCGACCGCCATGGCCGTGGCCTCGCCGCCGCCGATGCAGAGGCTGGCGACGCCCTTCTTGGCCCCGCGCGCTTCCAGCGCCGACAGCAGGGTCGCCAGGATCCGCGCGCCCGAGGCGCCGATCGGGTGGCCCAGGGCGCAGGCGCCGCCGTTGACGTTCAGCTTGTCGCGCGGGATGCCCAGGTCGCGCTCGGCGATCATGGCGACGACCGCGAAGGCCTCGTTGATCTCGAACAGGTCGACGTCCTCGACGCTCCAGCCGGCCCGCTTCAGGGCCTTCTGCACCGCCTGGACCGGCGCGGTCGTGAACTGGCTGGGCTCGTGGGCGTGGGCGGCGTGGCTGACCACCCGGGCCACCACGTTCAGGCCGAGCTTCTTGGCGACGCTCTCGCGGGTCATCACCAGGGCCGCCGCGCCGTCCGAGATCGAGCTGGCGTTGGCCGCCGTGATGCCGCCGTCCTTGGCGAACGCGGGCTTCAGCGTCGGGATCTTGGCCGGGTCGGCCTTCAGCGGCTGCTCGTCGTGCTCGACCGTCGTCACGCCCTTGCGGTCGGTGACCTGCACCGGGACGATCTCCTTGGCGAACGCGCCGCTCTCGGTCGCCGCCTTGGCCCGCTTCAGCGAGGTGATGGCGTACTCGTCCATGGCCTCGCGGGTGAACTGGTACTGCCTGGCCGTCTCCTCGGCGAAGCTGCCCATCAGCCGGCCGGGCTCGTAGGCGTCCTCCAGCCCGTCCAGGTACATGTGGTCGTACATGGTGTCGTGGCCGATCCGGGCGCCGCCGCGGTGCTTGGTCATCAGGTACGGCGCGCCGGTCATGCTCTCCATGCCGCCGGCGACGATGACGTCGGCCGTGCCGGCCGCCAGGGCGTCGTGCGCCAGGATCGCCGCCTGCATGCCCGAGCCGCACATCTTGTTGACCGTGGTGGCCTCGACCGAGGTCGGCAGCCCCGCGCCCAGCGCCGCCTGCCGGGCCGGCGCCTGGCCCAGGCCCGCCGGCAGCACGCAACCCATCAGGATCTGCTCGACGGCCTCAGGCGAGACGCCCGCCCGCTCGACGGCGGCCTTCACGGCGGCGGCGCCGAGCTCGGTGGCCTTCACGCCCGAGAGGACGCCCTGGAAGCCGCCCATCGGCGTGCGGGCGTAGGCGGCGATGACGACGGGATCGGAGTTCATGCGGCGCTGACTGCCTTGATAAGTTGATGTTCAGCGGCCTCCAGGGCGGCGACCCGGTTCGTCAGGTCCTCGCGCAAGGCGCTCAGGGCGGCCCGCGCCACCTGGGCGCGCTGAACGGATCCTTCCTGGAGGGCGAGGATGGCGCGGATGTCCCGCAGGCTCATTCCCGCCGTCCGGAGCAGTTTGATCAGCTCCAGGCGGCGCACGGACTGCCGATCGAAGCGCCGCTTATTCAGCCGGTCGCGCTTTGCGAACAGCAGCCCGCGATCCTCGTACAGGCGGATCGCTCGCGGCGAGAGCGTCGTAATCCGGCTCAGCGCAACGACGCTGTAGGTGACGAGTTCGTCGCGATCATAGGCCACGGCAGATCACCAGGCGCTGGATGTCCGACGTTCCTTCGTAGATCTGGCAGACGCGCACATCCCGATAGATCTTCGCGAGGCCGAACTCCTCAAGGTAACCGTATCCGCCGAGAGTCTGGATGGCGCCGGACACGACGGCTTCTGCGGTCTCCGACGCGAACAGCTTCGCCATTGACGCCTGGCGCAGCGCCGGCTCGCCGGCGTCCTTCAGCGCCGCCGCCGACAGGACCAGCTGCCGAGCCGCCTCAAGACGCGTGGCCAGATCGGCGAGCCGGAAGCCCACCGCCTGATGCTCGATGATCGGAACGCCGAAGCTCGTCCGCTGACGCGCATAACCCACGGCGATGTCCAGGGCCGCCTGAGCCATGCCGACGCTCTGGGCCGCGATGCCGATCCGCCCCGTCTCAAGGTTGGACAGGGCGATCCCGTAGCCAGCGCCCTCTGGCCCAAGCCGCAGCTCATCTTCGATGAAGAGATCGTCAAAGCGCAGGGCGCAGGTGTCGGAGGCGCCCTGCCCCAGCTTGTGCTCCACCTTATCGACCGCATACCCAGGCCGGTCGGTTGGCACGAGGAACGCGCTGAGACCGCGCTTGCCCGCATCCGGGTCCGTCACGGCGAAGACGATCGCGAGCTTCGCGATCTTGCCAGACGTGATGAACTGCTTCGCGCCGTTGAGGCGATAGCCGCCCGGGACGCGAGTGGCGCGCGTCCTGACCGCCGCCGCGTCCGAGCCAGCATCCGCTTCGGTCAGGGCGAAGGCGCCGATGGCGCGGCCGGCGACGAGATCCGGCAGGAAGCGCACCTTCTGTTCCGGACTCCCGTCCTTCACCAGCCCGCCAACGATCAGGCTGTTCTGGATGGAGACGATCGTGGAAAGCGCGCCATCTGCGGCCGCCAGCTCCATGAGACTGAGCGCGTAGCTCACGTAGTCGGCGCCCGCGCCGCCTTGGTCCTCCGGCGCCGTCATCGCCAGCAGGCCAAGGTCGGCCAGCTCTGCAAAGAGACCTGGTGGATACCCGCCAGCGGCTTCCCACGCCGCGGAATGCGGGCGGATCTTCGCCAGTGCGAAGTCACGCACGGTGTCGCGTATAGCGGTCTGCGTCTCAGTCAGCATCTCGTTCGGCTTCAGCTGTTCGTCGCGCAGCGAGCACCGTTGACGCGATGTTTGCGCGGTCAGGCGCCGAGGCGATTGTGAGTTCCAGCGCCATCACGTGCTCCCTGCGCTAGATTTAGCCTCCTGCTGAGGGGATTTCCGGCCAAATTTGCGCGCAGATCCAAACCTTTTTGGTGAGAATTAGCTCAGTCTCGGACCAGCCCTAGGCGATATCACCACGGAGCAGCCTGCCGCTCGAACGGGCCCCGCTTGCCGTGAGCCGCCTTATCCCGTCTCCGCGGTACCGCCGCAGGAGCTCTGATCAGACGCCGACTTCGGCTGCGGCCCGAGGCCTCTTCCCCATCATCAGCACGATGACGAGCGACACCAGAATGCACGCCACAAGGAAGATGAACGTCGTGCCGAAATCCCCGTCCGCGACCTGCAGGAGCGCGCCGATGCAAAGCGGCGAGATCAGGCCGCCGATCTGACCGCCGGTGTTTATGAAACCGGTTGCCAGGCCCATGTCGCGTTTCGGAATGGTGCTCATGGGAAGGGCCCAGAAGGACGACAGGAATACGCTCAGGAAGAAGCCCGCCGCAGTCTGGCAGAGGATCAGGGCCCATGTGCTCGTGGCGACGAACGTCAGATACAGGAACAGCGCCGAGCAAACCTGAGTGCCGATGACGAGGATGCGGCGATTGTCCTTGAAGAACCTGTCCGACAGCCAGCCACCTCCGACACGACCCACCGCGCCAACGATGAATGGGAGTGAGGCTGCGGCCCCCATTTCGACCATCGAGAAGCCGCGCGCCTGCACGAGATAGGTCGGCAGCCAGCTGGTGAACCCCCAATAGGCGATGTCGAAGATGAAGAAGGCGAAGAAATACTTCCAGATCTCGGGCGTCAGGATGTCCTTCAGCGTGCGCCGCTGAGCTCCCTCGACCTCCCCTGGCGCATCATCGCCCTCAATCTCATTCAGCTCCTGCTCCGTGACGGAGCGAACCTCTGAAGGCCGATCCTTGACCACCAGCCAGAACAGGATCGAAACCAGAATTCCGGGGATCAGGAGAACGAAGAACACCGCTCGCCAGCCCCACGTCGCCATGATCCCGACGACGATCAGCGGGCTCAGGGCGGCGCCCAGGGTGTTCGCAGTCAACATGACCGCGCTGGCCGTCGCGCGCTCCTTCTTCGGAAACCAGGCCGCGATCGTCTTGAATGAAGCCGCCGGGAACGCGCCCTCGCCGACACCGAACAGCAGGCGCACGACCAGCAGCTGCATGAGCGTGGTGGCTGCGCCAGTAACGGCGGTGAAAGCAGATGGGGTGGATGGCTCCCGCTCACGGCATCTGAGTGCCAGACTTGTGGAAGTTGTCGAACAACCACGAGCGAAGGGAGCCACCCAGATGGAGATTACAACGATCGGCCTGGATCTCGCCAAGAGCGTTTTTCAGGTTCACGCGGTTGACGCCGAGGGGAAGGTCATCGTCCGCAAAGCTCTTCGACGAGCCCAGGTTCTGCCGTTCTTCAAGACCGCGCCGCCCTGCCTGGTGGGGATCGAGGCCTGCGGCACGTCGCACCATTGGGCGCGCGAGCTGAGGCGGCTCGGCCACGAGGTGCGGCTGATGCCGCCGGCTTACGTGAAACCCTACGTGAAGCGCGGCAAGACCGACGCCAACGACGCCGAGGCGATCTGCGAGGCGGTGACGCGGCCGACGATGCGGTTCGTGGCGATCAAGTCCGAGCAGCAGCAGGCGGCCCTGGCGCTGCACCGGACCCGAGATCTGCTGGTCAAGCAGCGCACCCAGCTGGTCAACATGATCCGCGGCCTCCTGGCTGAGTTTGGGATCGAGATGGCGCGCGGCCTGCATCATGCCCTCGACCTAGCCGCACGGGTTGCTCAAGGCGCTGCGCCGGACGTGCCCGAGCTGGCGGCGCGAGTCATCACCGGCCTGGCGGGCCAGATCGGCGATCTGCAGGTCCGTCTCACGGCGCTGGAGAAGGAGCTGCTGACCTGGCATCGGACAAACGAGCTGTCTCAGCGCCTCAGCACCATCCCTGGCGTCGGCCTGATCTCGGCCACGGCGCTTGCCGCCTCAGTCACCGACGCCAGCCGCTTCCGCTCCGGGCGGCAGTTTGCGGCCTCGCTTGGCCTAACACCGCTGCAGAACTCCAGCGGCGGCAAGGAGCGGATGGGGAGGATCTCACGGATGGGCGATCGATATCTGAGACGTGACCTGCCCCCTTCCTGATCCCTCGGTTTGAGTGAGAGTCCGTCACCCTGAGGAGACGGACGTGAAGAAGAGCAGGTTCAACGAGGCGCAGATCATCGGCGTGCTGCGGGAGCAGGAGGCCGGGAGCCCGACGGCGGAGGTTTGCCGGCGGCATGGGATCAGCGAGCAGACCTTCTACCGGTGGAAGGCGAAGTACAGCGGCATGAACGTGTCGGATGCCCAGAAGCTGAAGACGCTGGAGGACGAGAATCGGCGACTGAAGAAGCTCTTGGCGGAGTCCATGCTCGACGTGTCGGCGCTGAAGGACCTGCTGGGAAAAAACTGATCGGGCCTGCAGCGCGCCGGGAGGCCGTGCTTCGCCTGATGGCGGAGCGCGGCTTCTCGCAGAGGCGCGCCTGCGGGCTGGTCCAGGTCGATCCGAAGACAGTGCGCCGCGTGGCCCAGCCAGGCGATGCGGAGGTACGCGCCCGGCTGCGGGGCCTGGCGGCGGAGCGACGCCGCTTCGGCTACCGGCGGCTCGGCATCCTGCTCGAGCGTGAAGGCGTCAGCATGAACAAGAAGAAGCTCTTCCGGCTGTACCGCGAGGAGGGCTTGGCGGTGCGAAGGCGGCGCGGCCGCAAGCGCGCCACCGGCACGCGGGCGCCCATGGCGCTGCCGGACGGGCCGAACCAGCGCTGGAGCCTGGACTTCGTGGCCGACACGCTGAGCTGGGGCCGGCGCTTCCGGATCCTGTGCATCGTCGACGACTTCACCCGCGAGGCGCTGGCGCTGGTGGTCGACACCTCGATCGGCGGCCATCGCATGGCCCGCGAGCTGGACGCCCTGATCGCCCGGCGCGGCCGGCCGGCGACCATCGTTAGCGACAACGGGACCGAGATGACCAGCCGGGCCATGCTGGAATGGACCAACCGCACCGGCGTCGACTGGCATTACATCGCGCCCGGCAAGCCGCAGCAGAACGGCTTCGTCGAGAGCTTCAACGGCAAGCTGCGCGACGAGTGCCTGAACGAGGAGGTCTTCGCCAACCTCGCCGAGGCCCGGGCTGTCATCGAGCGCTGGCGGCTCGACTACAACCACGTCAGGCCGCACTCGGCGCACGGCGGACTGACCCCGGAAGCCGTGCGTCTGAACCCCGCGGCCGGCCGGCTGCGCAACTTGATCAGCTCCACCGCCCGGCCGCTACCGCCGGCGCTGGAGATCAGCTACCAACCCCCTGGGCTCTCATAATGATCGAGGGACCGGCGGGGGGCAGGTCAGACGCCTGCTGGTCGTCGGCATGACCTCGCTCGTGCGCCGTGCACGAACAAGACCGGACTCGGTCGACCCGCGCATCGCTGCGATGCTGGCGCGCAAACCCGCTCGCGTGGTGACGGTGGCCGCGGCCAATCGCACCGCCCGTGTCGCCTGGTCGATCATGGCCCGCGGCGGCGTCTACCGCGCGCCTCAGGGCGTGACCGCCTGACAGATTAGCTGATCGTCGACGACCAGCTTCCGGAGGTTGCGAGCGCGATGTGAAGTGATGGCGAACCGGTCAGACCGGGAGCTGGGACACCCCGCGTAGTGTCCAAGGCGTCGAAGCCTGCAAAGCAGAGTGGGACCCAGCTTGCGGACACCATCAGGGCCAGCAGTCCTTGAAACGACTGCATCAACAGGCCGGACACAAGACTGCACCCGACCCAGCCGCCAAAACATCAAATCGAGCCTTGCAACGCGGGAGCCATCCACACAGGACCACCACAGCATCGCGATGGTGGCGACCTTCCGGGCTCCGATGCGGTCAGCAAGGATACCGCCCGGCATCTGCGCGAGCGCGTAACCTACGAAGAACGCGCTCAGGATGAAGCTCGTCTGGAACGGCTGAAGCCCGAACTCCTTGGCGATGTAGGGCAAGGCGACGGGCATCGCCATACGATCAAGGAAGGCGACGGCCCACGTCACGAAGAGCACCGCGAGAATGGTGTAGCGATGCTTCCACGTCGGCAACTTGGTCATTTTTTGAGTAACTCGGCCTCATCCCTGTCGAGAGCTCAGACCGCCTGGCGGCACTCTGCACCACTCATCTCGAACTTTTGCGAACTGTCGCATGCCCGTCAAAGTCATTGAGGGGCATTGCCTATTCTCAACGGTTATGGGGCAGACCGAGTCCGCGGCAGGAGGGCTGCTCCTGGGAGCGCCACTACGGCTGTGCTTTGGAGCTCAGCGCAGGCCACGGGCTGCACGCGTTAATGGTGCGGGGCGTCTGCGCCGCGTTAGCGCGTGAGCTTTTACGAATGGATGTCGCGGGAATTGGAATTGGACCCCCCGAGCCCAAGACGCTCAAGATGGATGACGAAGACCAGCTGCGGCCCGGAAGGTTCCTGAACTTGCAAGCACTTGCGCTCGATCAGGTCGCCCCCGACTGGGGACGCCGCAGCCGGATTCAACCGGTCGTCCCCGTCTGAAGGTGCTACCATGCTGTATACAGCCGAGCGAAAGCGTGGCCGGCGCGTGATCAGCCGGCTCATGGTCCTCGCCGGTCTGGCGTGCCTGGGAGCTCCGAGCCCCAGCCTGGCGCAGGACGCCGCGCGTCTTGCGCAGGCCAGGACTCCGCTAAAGCTTGATGGCGTCGGGAGCTTCTACGTTGGCGGTCGGCCGGTCGCCCAGAGCCCCACGGAGATAGGTCTCTATGCCGGCGGCTCCGTCATCATCGACCAGATGTACGTACAATACATGCTGCCCGCCGGACCCAAAAAGACGCCGATCGTTCTCGTCCACGGTGGCGTTCTGAGCGGCAAGACGTACGAGACCACACCGGATGGTAGAATGGGGTGGTACGAGTACTTCACCCGCAAGCAGCATCCGACCTATGTCGTTGATCAGGTCGGGAGGGGCCGATCTGGCTTCGACCAGGCGCCCTATAATCGGGTCCGGGCGCGCGAGGCTCCGCCAGCCTCTCAAGGCAACATCAGGCGAGTGGCGACGGATATCGCCCTGGTGCGTTTCCGCGTCGGATCAGCTGACGGACGTCCGTTCCCTGAAACGCAGTTCCCAGTGGAGGCTGCAGGCGAGCTGGCGAAGCAGACCATCCCTGACCTGAGCGATGGCTCGCCATCTGAGGAGCTCAACGTCCGAGCCCTTGCCTTGCTGTCACAGCAGCTTGAAGGCGCAGTGCTTGTCTCTCACTCCCAGTCTGGTCGCTTCCCTCTTGAGGCGGCGCTGCGCACACCTCGTACTATCCGGGCGGTCGTGAGCGTCGAGCCGCCGGGGTGCAATGCGACCGTCTATTCTGATGCGCAGATCGCGCAGCTTTCGAGGGTGCCAATTCTGATCGTTTTCGGAGATTACCTGGATGCTCCGCAAACGATGGGGATCAAGTGGAATGAGGCCTATCGCGATTGCATGGCGTTCGTAGCCCGCGTCAGGGCGGCGAACGGAAATGCGACGCTCCTGCACACGCCGGAGCTTGGGATGCGCGGCAACAGCCACATGCTCATGCAGGACAGGAACAACCTGCAGATCGCCGATCTGATCCTCGAATGGCTCGACGGCCATCTCCCGCCAGCCGGAAGATGACCCGGCTCTGGGCGGGACACGGCTGGTCCGATGGCGCCCAGAGCCGGGCCGGGCCCCCTCCAGTCCTAGAGCAGGTTGAGGGCCTCGCGAACTCGAGCCGCGCCATAGTCTCGTTCAGCCGCAGACTGGGTGATGATCCCGTCCCTCAGATCCCGGGCGATCTCCCCGAGCGGCCGCTCGTCACACGGGCCGAAGCCGCCGCCGCCCGGCGTTTGCACGCGAATGCTTTCCCCAGCGGCGAGCACCAGGTTCGGCACCTTGGTGGGCAGAACCTGCTCATCGGCGCGGCCCGCATTGCGAATAACGGAACTCAGGCCCCCGGTGCGACCGCCATAAATTCCTTCGGCGCCATGGATGTAGGCGTCGGATCTGGCGGAGAAGACCGTGTTGTCCTGCAGCGCTCGGACATGCCTTACGATACCAAGACCGCCGCGCTGTCGGCCCGCGCCGCCTGAGTCCACGGCAAGCGAGTAGCCCTCGCAGAGCAACGGGTACTCGTTCTCCATCGCCTCGGTCGGCAAGTTCAGGCTGTTCGTGATATGCACGTGGATGGCGTCCGCGCCGTCGTCGTTTTCGCGAGCGCCGCTGCCCCCGCCGACGGTCTCAGCGCATACATAGAAGCGGCCGGTTTCGGGATTCACCCCAGAGAAAAAGAAGGACGGAAGCAGATCGTGACTCGATGCGATCTGCCGATCGGTCGGCACGAGCCCCCGGAAAGCGCCGAATACAGCGCCAGCGATCTTCTGACAGGTGTTGCTTCGGACGCCGGTCGCCGCCGGATAGTTGGGGTTTGCGATCGAGCCCTTAGGCGCTGAGATCGTCACCGCTTCGAACATGCCGCTGTTGGGCATCAGCTCCGGGTCCAGCAGGGCTTTGACGCAATAGTACACCGTCGCCCTGAGCGCGCTCGCCGGAACGTTGAAGGCGCCTCCGGCCTGGGGCCCAGTGCCCTCAAGATCGAGATGGAGCGCATTGCCGCCAGTCTTGGCAGTGACAACGATAGGAACCGGGCCGCTGCCGGCGCCGTCGTCGTCGAGCCAGGTCCGGAAGGTGTGCTCGCCTGCCGGGAGCGCAGAGATCCGCCGCCGCAGCCGCTCGGCTGTGTAGGCGAACACGTCCTCCACGGCGGCCTGCGCATTGGCCAGCCCCATGCGCTTGAAGAGGGCTCGCGTCTCGTCGCCGCCGCGTACGTTGACGGCGACCTGAACCCTGAGATCGAGGCGCCGCTCTTCTGGCATGCGCGAGTTCGCCGCGATCAGGTTGAGCAGGTCCTCATCAATTTCGCCACCTCGCGCGATCCGGATGATCGGAAGGCGAAGGCCTTCTTCGAAGATCGAGCGAGCGTCGGGTGAGATCGAGCCCGGAACCGCACCACCGAGGTCGGAATGGTGCCCAATGTTGGCGGCGAAGGCCGCCACCTGGCCATCGATAAACACGGGGGTGACGATGGAGACGTCCGGCATGTGCGTCCCCCCGGCGAGATAAGGATCGTTGCAGATGAAGGCGTCACCCTCCACCATGTCGGTGATCCGATAGCGAGCCAGCAGAGCTTCGACCGATCCCAGCAGTGACCCAAGGTGGATCGGAATGTGGGTGCCCTGGGCGATCAGGCGGCCTTGGGCGTCGAAGATGCCGACTGAGAAGTCGCGGCGCTCCTTGATCTGCGCCGAATAGGACGACCGCATCATGTGGATCGCCATGTTCTCGGTGATCGAGAGCATGCGATTGCTGAAGACTTCCATCGCGATCGCATCGAACTGGCGTTGCGGCGCGGCGTCCTGGGTTTGCGTTCTCTCTGCCATAGCCTGATGCTCAGCTCGTGATGATGATGTTGCCGTAGGCGTCGATCGTGGCGGTCTGACCGCGGAGCACCACGGTCGTGGAGCTCATTTCCTCGATGACGCAGGGTCCCACGACGTTCGTACCGACCGGCAGGGCGGACCGACGGAAAATCGGCGTCTGAAGCCAGCCTTCCTCGGGCCCGTAGTAGACGGAACGCACGTCCGTCTCTGCCGCCGCGAGGCTCGAGCCGCCCTTGTGACTGGGCTCAAGCTGCTTGGGAACAACGCCGACCGCGCGCAGACGGCAGCTCACCAGAAACACCGGCTGGCCGGCGTTCTGGTATCCGAAGGCGGCCTCGTGCGCGTTGCCGAACCGGGCGAGGAAATCGTCGAGGCCCGACGGGTCTGCCGCCTCAAGCGGCACGCGCAGTTCGTGGCTCTGGCCAGCGTAGTGAGCGTCGATCGCGAGCTCCGCGCGGCGCAGCTCGGGCTCGACATTCTCGCCGGCCAGCCACCGGTCGCCCTCATCCGCCATCTCGCGCAAGGCCGCGCAGGCGCGCTCCCAGGAGGACTGCGTCGCGGCCGTCAGCTGCATCCGCACAAAGTCGAGGCTCACGTCCGACAACAACACGCCCCGAGCGCACATCGTACCGGGTTCCTGCGGCACGAGAATGCGGCGGATCCCCGACTCGCGAGCCACCTCGGAGGCATGCAGAGGACCGGCGCCGCCGAACGCGAAGAGAGCGATGTCCCCGACATCGTGTCCCTGCTCCGTCGTGACCGCTCGAATGGCGCGGCTCATGTTGGCGGCGGCGACCTGGATGACGCCGTAGGCGGCCTTCTCAACCGAGATGCCGAGCGGCCGCGCGATCTTCTCCTCGATGCTCGTCCAGGCGGCCTCTCGATCCACCGGCATGCGGCCGTCAAGAAGCGCGACGGGGTTGAGCCTGTTCAGGCAGATGTTGGCGTCAGTCAGCGTTGGCAGGTCGCCGCCGCGCCCGTAGGCCACGGGACCGGGATGCGCGCCGGCGCTGCGCGGACCAACCTTGAGAGCCTGGGCGTCGTCGACCTGCGCGATGCTTCCGCCCCCGGCCCCGATCACATGAATGTCGATCATCGGCAGACGGACGGGGTAGCCGGCGACCTCGCGACTGGAGGCGAGTTTGGGCTTGCCGTCGACGACCAGCGAGACATCGGTGCTCGTGCCTCCCACGTCGAACGTGACCAGATCCCGCACTCCAGCGGCAGCCCCCACGACGGCAGCGCCGATCACGCCGGCTGCCGGGCCGGAGAGGCAGGTCGTGACCGGCAGGCGCTTTGCGCTGTCGATGGAGAGCAGCCCGCCGTTCGAGTGAATGATCATCGGAGCCACGGAGATGCCCCGCTCGGCGATCTTGGCCTTCAGCCTGTCGAAATAGGCCGCCATCCTCGGGCCGACATAGGCGTTGAGGACGGTCGTCGACGTCCGCTCGAACTCGCGGAATTCAGGGAGCACGCTCGACGAGGTGCTTACATACACGCCTGGAAGCTTGCGGGCGGCGATCCGGGCCGCGGCCACCTCATGTTCGGCGTTCTTGTACGCGTGGAGGAACGATATCGCGATCGCCTCGACACCCGTGGCCGCAAGCTGGTCGAGCACCCGCTCGAGTTCCGCCTCGTCGAGTGGGGAGAGCTCCTCGCCCTTTGCATTCAGTCGCTCAGCGACTTCCAGCCGGCGGTAGCGCTCCACCAGAGGCGGCGGGCGTTTAACGGTGACGTCGTAGAGGGCGGGTCGCGTCTGGCGCCCGATCGCCAGGACATCCCGGAAGCCCTGGGTGGTGATGAGGCCGGTCGGCACCCCACGCCGCTCGATGATCATGTTGGTCGCGACGGTCGTGCCGTGGCCGATGTAGGAAATCTCGGCCGCCCCGATCTGGAACAGCTCCAGGATCTGGGAGATGCCGTTGACGATGGCGTCGGACGGGTCGTCCGGCGTGGACGAAAGCTTGAAGTAGAGAAAGTCGCCGCTGCTCACGTTCTCGATCGTGAAGTCGGTGAACGTTCCACCTACATCGACGCCAATACGATACATACCCTTAGCCATCTTTCTTCCCGGTGACGTCGCCAGCCTTCATCGGCTCAGCTCAGAAACACCTGCCGCCTGGGAGCTACGCGCGCCGTAACGCGCGCGACATTGAGGTCCACAGCGGACGGATGCGCGGACTACTGCAATCATCCGCCCGCTGAGGCCATGAGAACGAACTAGAACTTCACCTCGACACGGCCATAGTAGAAGCCGCCGGTAAACCCGAACGGACCGAAGCGCGGATATTGGTTGTAGCCGTACTGCGCGAGCGGAATGTTGTTCGCTGGCGGATACTCATTGAAAATGTTGTCCGCGCCGGCGGCCACGGTCACCTGATCGGTGAGGCTGTACCTGACCTGAGCGTTCGCGATCCACTGGGACGGGAAGAAGCGATCCAGCGCGGCGGTTGAGCCGGGCGCTGTGAACTCATCGTAGCGAACACCCTGGAGATTGAGCTCGAACTTGTCCCGGGTCCAATTGACCCCCAGGGCGACTTTGCTCTCCGGAACAGCTTCGGTCAGGTAACCGCGAGCCACGCGATCCACCTGGACGTATGCGGCGCCCAGCGCGCTGAGCGCCGCTGGATTGGGATCGATGTGAGTGATCTTCGTCTTGTTGATGTTGACGGCCGCCGTCAGCTTCAGATTGCCGAAGTTCTCAAGATCCTTGCGATATGTGGCGATGATGTCGACGCCCGACGTCCGTGTGCTCACCGCATTGGTGAAATACTGTCCCGTCAGGTTTCGATCGATACCGTTCGCCGCAAGAATATTGGCGACTGCAGCGCCTTGCAGGATGCTCCCAAGGACAATCCGGTCGTCGAGTTTGACGGTGTACCCGTCGATGGTGACGTTGAAGTTGGGAGCTGGGCTGATCGTGAGGCCCACGCTCGCGTCAACCGACTTCTCCGGCTTCAACGGCGATGAACCAAGCGCGACCGCCGCCGGGTGTCCAACCGGCAGAATCTGGTTGGTGATGACCGTGCCCAGGTTCGCTGCGGCGGTGCTCGGGGTCACGCTCGCCTTGGAATAGTGCTGCTGCGCCAGGCTCGGCGCACGGAAGCCGTTGCCGAAGGAGCCCCGCAGCGACAGCCATTCATTGAGCTTGTATCGACCATCGATCTTTCCCACGAGGCTCGTGCCCGACGAGTCGTCGTAGTTTTCGATCCGCCCCGCCGTCCCCACGAACAGACGATCCGTCGGCTCATAACCAAGCTCGACATAGCCGGCGACGACGTTCCGGCTCCACGAGCCGGAGTCGGCGGGCCGCAGGCCCGGAGCGAAGAACGCTCCGCCCGGCAGCGGCACGCCCGCGAACGCCTGGCCGGCGGGCCTCACGTAGGTCCCCAGGACGTAGCTCGCCGGCTCGCCGGGGGAGATCTTGAAACGCTCCAGTCGGTGCTGAGCCCCGAACGACACCTGCAGCGCGCCGCCCCCGGCAAGATCGAAACGACGCGTGACGTCCAGCGAGTTTACCCACTCGCGCGCGGAGAGGGCGCCGATGTAGAAGTCGGTCTGGGTCGTCGGCCCGAGGCTCGCATTCAGGCTTTCCAGCATATCCTGCGGGGCGCGGTTCTCGCCGAGGCTGGACGAAAGGTTCCAGTTCCAGTCGTTGAGGTCCCCGCGGAGACCGATGGCGAGCGCGCCGTCCGTTTCCCGGATCCGCTGAACCGGATAGGCGAAGTTCGGGTAGATCTCCGGAAGTGCGACCGACTGGTTGGGAATGATCGGCGGGTAGATGATGTCCGTGATGCGGCGGCCGTACGTACCAAAGGCGTACGCCTCGAGCTCTCCGATCTGTTGTTTTCCGTTGAACCCGATCTGCCACTGCTTGGCCGGGAAGATGCCAAAGCCGCGACTGATGAGGCGATTGACCGTGGCCTCCCGCGGATCGGGCTGGCCATTCGCCAGCCTCGGATAAAGCTGAACGGTGGAGGCGACGGGGAATGAGCGGTCGGATCGGTTCTGCCGGGTGACGGAAAAGAACAGGTTCAGGGAGCCGGCGTCTGATATGCCGAAGCCGTAATCACCCCGGATGAGCAGTTGCTCGCCGTCGCTACGGTCCATGTTCTGGCCGTACTGAGCGCTGAGTGAGCCGCCCTCGGTGTCCTTGAGCAGGACGTTGATGACACCGGAGATCGCGTCCGAACCGTACTGCGCCGCCGCCCCTTCCCGAAGGACTTCAATTCTGCTGATGGCGGATGTCGGGATCATGCCCAGATCGACTGGGGCAGAACCGTTGTAGAGGCCCTGGCCGACGTTGATCAGTGACGTGTGGTGACGGCGCAGACCATTCACCAGCACAAGGGTGTGATCAGGATTCAGGCCTCGCAGGCCGCCGGTCAGAATAGCGCTTGAAGTGCCCGAACCCGCCTTCGTGGTGTAGTTGAACGACGGGACCTGCAGTTGCATGTCCTGGTAGAGGTTGGCGTGACCGCCCTTCGCAATCTCCTCCCCCGAGAGGACGTCGATCGGAGTCGGGCTATCCAGCTTGGAGCGAGGCTGCCCGCGGACACCCGTGACAACCACTTCAGTCAAGGTATCCGCCCCGCCTTGCCCGCTGGGGTCAGCCGCCTGGGCATGAGCCGATGAGGCGAACACCGCCCCCGCGAAAATCGCTGCGGCTGAGGTGTTCCGGAAGAGCCGAACCCGCCCGCCCCGATTGCATTCCTGCGCCATACCAACCCCCTTGAATTGCTGTCGTTTGGCCGCATTGGGCATGCGCCATGGACGTGCACTATGCTGAAGCCAATCGATGCACTCAAAGACCGATAACGCTGTCACGTATTCTTCAAGGTTATGGGACCTGGGCTGTCACATTTCACCGGGACGCGCGCCATTCCCGGCTTGCCCCTCGTCATTTGGACCAGCGTCAGGGCCTAAAAAGAACCCCGGCCGTTACGACCGGGGCGAAGTTCTGCGTCCGGCGGGGAGGAGAATGCCGGACGGGTCGTGTGTCGGGCGCGCGACGGAGGCTTAAGTGGCCACCGCCGCCACCATCGTGATCTCGACCAGGACGTTCGGCGCTGCCATCTCGCACTGAGCTGTGGCCCTTGCCGGCGCATGCTCGGGCGACATCCAGCCGTCCCAGACCTCGTTCATGCCAGCGAAGTCGCGCGCGATATCCTTGAGCCAGATCTGCGCCGATAGGATTCGGGTGCGGTCCGATCCCGCCTCCGCGAGCGCCTTGTCCGCCTTCGCCAGCGCTTGCGCCGTCTGGCTACGAATGTCGCCGCTACGATCATCAGCGGCCTGGCCGCCCAGGAAGGCGAGCCCATTGTGAATCACGACGCGGCCCCGCCGAGGATTCGTCGCGATCCGTTCGATGTCGCTCATGTACGTCTCCGGTCCTGCGCTCTCTGGCGGAATGGCTAATCGTCGGAGGCGGCGAGCGGCGCGCGCGCTTCGCCGTCCCGCGTCGAGCGCCTGTTAAGTTTTCCCGCTGTCATCAGCCGACCGGGTTGGAGTCCGTTCAGGTCGAACGCCGTCTGTCCCGTCAGCATCAGATCGGCCGCAGCCACGCCCAGAGCCGGCACCAGCTGAAAGCCGTGCCCACAAAACCCGAACAGGTGCAGCAGACCCGGCGCCGTCGGCGACAATCCGGCGATCGCAATATCATCGCTGGTCCTGGCTTCGAGCCCCGCCCAGCTCCGGACGATCCTCAGACCGGCGACGCTCGGGAAGAGAGCGACCGCCGCCGCGGCGGATCTGGCCAGGGTGCGGATGTCGACCTCGGCTGTCTCGTTCGCCAGATCGGCCCGCCCCTGCTGGCCGCCGCCGATCAGAAGCGTGCCCTGGTCGGTCTGCTTGAAGGAGAGCTTGCGGCCCGCGGTGCTCACAGTCGGGCGGACAAAAGGTGCGATGCGCTCGGTGACGATCATCATCGAGGCCTTGGTGTCGAGCGGGATGTGGTCACCGGCCATCGCGGCGATTTCTCCCGCCCAGGCCCCGGCTGCGTTTACGACCAGCGGCGCTTCAAACCACGCCGGCCCGGCGCCAATGCGCCAGACGCCATCGCGTCGCTCCAGCTGTGTGACGCCCGTTCCCTCGCAGACGACGACGCCCGCCTCGGTTGCTGCACGAAGATAGGCGGCCAGCGTCCGGTGAGGATCGGCCGCGCCATCGTCCTTGGCGAAGGCGCCACCGATGCAGTGGCGGGCCAGGCCAGGCACGAGTTCGCGGAGCTGCGCGGCGTCCACCAGCTCCTCGTTGTAAAAGCCGTCTCTGCGGAGGTGGTCCACACGGGCCCTGATCCGCTCGAGCTCAGCCTCCGTCTCAGCTACCTGAAGCTGGCCGTGCGCATGGAAGCCGCAGTCATCCCCGACGATCTCGGCGATTCCGTGCCACATGGTCATCGCGGCCAGCGAAAGCGGCAGTTCGGCGCGCGCCCGGCCAAGCGTGCGAACGCCGGCGGCCGAGGCGCCGGATGAATGCCGGCCGACGCGGCGGCGTTCCAGCAGGGTCACCCGGGCCCCGCGGCGGGCGATCTGCAGGGCGGCCGACAGGCCATGAAGGCCGCCGCCGATGACCAGCACGTCGGCCTTGGCGCTCATGCGTCAGTCTCCAGGGAGGCGAGCTCCTTCAGGGTCAGCGGCTTCAATGGCGGGCGGATCTTCAGGAACCCGACGGCCCCAAATGGCAGCTGATGGGTCTCGGCCGTCAGGCGGGAGAGCGTCGGCGCGCATTGCCGCCCCTGGCACGGCCCCATACCCGCACGGGTCGTCGCCTTCACACCGTCGGGACCAAGGTGAGGACGATCTCGCAAGGCGGTCCGGACCTGCCCGGCCGTCACCTCTTCGCAGCGGCAGACCATCGTCGAGTCTGGGATGCCCAGCGTCATCCCCGGAAACGCGGCGTCGAGAAACCGTCGGAAACGGGCATTGTTCGCCAGCGTCCGGCGAAGCGGCGCCGCTTCGGCCTCCGCCTCCCTCGGTGAGAGCTTGCCGGCCGCCCTTGCGACGCCGATTGCGGCCAGACGGCCTGACACTGGCGCCATACGAGCTCCGCCGATCGTCGCCGCGTCGCCCGCGACAAAGATCGACGGTTTCGACGTCGCGCCGTAGCCATCCGTCACAGGCTCGAATGCCCGCTGCGAAACGTTCCACTGATGCTCGCAGCCGGCGGCGAGGGTCGCGTGAACCCCCGGGATGACGCCGTCGTGGACGAGCAGATGCTCGGTCGGGATCTCACCCGTCCGTCCGCCGCGCGTCTTATAGCGCACTCCCGTCAGCCGTTCGGAACCGAGCGCTTCGAGCGCTACGACGCCGCGGATGATCCGCCGCCGCGAGCGCGGCAGCAGCCAGTTCAGGCCGCGGATCAGATCCGCGGCGCCATAGCGGAGGGCTCCGAGCAGATGCGGGGCGGCTGCCACAGCGCGTCCAGGCGGCGTCGTGTCGATGACGCCGGCCACCTCTCCGCCCGCGTCGACGAGCTGCTGGATGTACAGCAGCAGCAGCGGACCGCTGCCCGCAAGCCAGACCGGACGATCCGGGATCTGCCTGGCGGTCTTGAGCAGGATCTGCGCGGCCCCGACTGTCATCACCCCGGGCAACTGCCATCCAGGGAACGGCATCGGCCGCTCCTGAGCGCCCGTGGCGAACACCACGAACGCCGGTTCCAGCATCCGCGCCTCACCCCCGCTGGACAGGAACACCCTCGGCCCGCCCTCGATCTGCCAGACTTCGGTCGAAGGCAGATAGTCTCCCCCACCATGGCGGAACCGCGTGACCAGCGCGGCGCCGCCCTGTTCTTCCGCTGTCTTCGCTTCGCGGGTTTCGATTGCAGCGAAGATGCGCCCGCCGGGCGCCGGCTGATCGTCGACGACGGTGACGGAAAAGCCCCTGGCCTGCAGGTCCAGGGCGGCGGACATGCCGGCCGGACCGGCCCCGATGACAAGGACGTCCGTCATTGCTCGACCGAACTCAGAGGATCGGGTCGGCCGGATTGTCGTCGGACGACCATGCCGTGGCGCGCGCGGATCATGCAGGTCCGGCTGCTCACCTCGCCGTCAACCTCGGCGAGACAGTCGAAACAGACACCCATCATGCAGAAGGGCGCACGCGCAGCGCCCCCGATGGGCGTCGTGCGAGAGATATGAGGCGGAGTCCGAAGAAGGATGGCGGAGAGCGGCTCACCCTCCTCCACCAGAAGGGCCTGGCCATCGACCATGATGGTCACGGATCTGGCTGACCGCTTGGACTGGAGCTTACGGAACATCTGATACTTTCGGTCTGCGGATGCGCAGATGGATCGCGGGCTGCCGGCTCGGTGGCCGGCGCGGCGGCGCCATTCAACCAGCGCCTGACTCCACGGAACGCCGGGCGCCGGGCGCCCTGCGGGCTTCAGAGGCTGCTGCCGGCGACCATGACGTTCCGAGGCAAGCGAAGCTGAAGCTGACGGGTCGCTTCGTGACCGTTCATCCTGACGTCCCCCTGTCGCCCAGATGGCGAGTTTTCTGGAGACGCCATTCGGCGCAAACGGCACAATTCCGTCAAAGTCGAAAAGGCGAGAGGCCTATTCGCCAGGGTTATGGGAACCGGTCGGCGAGGAAGTCTATGGCTCGATCATCAGAGACGAAGAGATCTCCGTGGCTTTGCGCCGGAGCTCCTCAACGAAGGCGTCGACGATATGCGCATTCCGGCTATCTGCACTCCGGCAGAGCTGGAAGTTGTAGGGCAACTCAGGTGCGAAGCGTCGGACTGTCACCCGGCTTTCCAGACCGCTCACCATCAGCGGATGGACAAGGGACACGCCAAGACCAGCTCCGACGAATTCGCAGACGGTCAGGGCGTTGTTGGCGACGAGGGCGATCTGCGGCGTGACCCTGTAGGACTCGAACATCTCGCTCACCAGGTGGCTCACATAGATGTCCGAGTCGAAGGCGATGAACGGCGCCCCCTCGAGGTCATCGGGTTCGATCAGGCGCTTCGTCGCCAGCGGGTGATCCTTGGGCATGACGCAGGCCAGGGGCTGAAGCATCAGCGGCTCGAGCGTGACGTAAGGATTGTCCACCCTTGCGCTGACCAGCCCGACATCGAGCTTCCGGGCGATCAGCCAGTCCACCACCCACTGCGAGCTCAGGGACTGGACCGAGCAGAAGATGGCGGGCCTCGCCTTCAGGAAATCGGTCGCCGCCTGCTGGATGAACGAGCTCGCCAGGGCGGGGAGCACTCCGATCGCCAGGCGCCCCTGCTGCTCGCGCCGGATCGCCTCCACGACATTCTCGACCTGACGGATGCCGCCGAAGATGCGGCCCACTTCCTCATAAAGGCGCATCCCGTGCTCTGTCGGCGCCAGCCGGCCCTTCACCCGGTCGAACAAACGGAGGCCAGTGTCGTATTCGAGATGAGCCACAAGCTTACTCATGGCGGGTTGCGAGACATTGAGGACCTGCGCCGCGCGGCTGATGGTGCCGTTCTCTATGACCGCCTTGAAGGCCTCGATCTGGCGCAGGTTCAGATGACGCCGCATTGCCATAACCTTTGCGAATAGGTCGGTGATGTCTCGCCTTTGACGAATATACACCGACTGCGTAGCGTCAAGCCGTGCAGCCTCATCCGCCGGGATGGTGTCCGTCAGCTCCTCTTTCCGCCCGCATGCGCACCCTTCAGGCGCCAGCGGTCAGTGACCGTGACGGCCGTCCTCGTCACGGCCGCCGCGGTCTTGCCCGAGCTCATCGCAGATCGCGCGGGTAAGCTGGCCAAGCTCGTCATCCGACATGACGAACGCCGGCGTGAGGTAGACCACCTTTCCAAACGGGCGGATCCAGACCCCGCGTTCGGCGAATCGCCGGCAGAGCGCGCCCGCGTCGGCCGCACGCTCGAGTTCGACGACGCCGATCGCGCCGAGCACCCGAACGTCCACGACTCCGTCAGCGGCTCGACATGGTTCAAGGCCCGCCTTCAGGCCGGCTGATACCCGCGCCACATTGGCGAGCCAGTCGCCGTCTTCGAACAGATCGAGCGAAGCGTTCGCGGCCGCACAGGCCAGCGGGTTGGCCATGTAGGTGGGGCCGTGCATGAGGGCGGCGCCCGTGTCATCGGACCAGAAGGCTTCGAAGACCCGCCGCGACGCCACGGCCGCCGACAGCGGCAGCGTCCCGCCGGTGAGCGCCTTCGACAGCGTAATGATGTCCGGAGTGACGCCGGACCCGGCGCAGGCGAACAGGTCTCCGGTGCGCCCGAACCCGGTGAAGATCTCGTCGAAGATCAGCAGGACGTCATGGCGATCGGCCAGGCGCCTGAGCCTGCGCAGGACGTCGTCATGGTGGAACAGCATGCCGCCCGCGCCCTGCACGCGCGGCTCGACCAGGATCGCGGCGATGTCGCGACCGTGCGCCGACAGCTCACGATCGAGCTCGGCCTCGGATGCGTCGTCTTTCGGCAGATGGGCGATCACCTGTGAGGGCAGCACGCCGGCGAACAGTCCGTGCATCCCCTCTTCGGGATCGCACACCGTCATCGTCGCCAGGGTGTCGCCGTGATAGCCGCCAAAGAACGACAGGAAGCGCGTCCGGCCGGCGACCCCGCGGTTGATCCAGTACTGCAGCGCCATCTTCATGGCGATCTCGACGGCGACGGAACCGGATTCGGCGAAGAAGACGTGGTCCAGCTCGCCTGGGAGGAGCGCCGCCAGCCGCTCGGCGAGCACATAGGCGGGCTCATGCGCGAGGCCGCCAAACATCACATGCGGGGCCCGCTCCAGCTGCCGCGCGACGGCCGCCCGGATGTGCGGATGATTGTAGCCGTGACAGGCCGTCCACCAGGAGGCGACGCCATCGACGAGGACCCGGCCGTCCTCGAGCACGATCTGCGCGCCCTGGGTCCGGGCCACCGGCAAAGGCGGGGGCGCGGTCTTCATCTGGCAGTAGGGACGCCAGACATGCGGCGCGCCGCGTTCGTACCAGCCAGGCCTGTCGTTCATGGGCTCAGGATCCTTTGGAATTGCGCTGGTTTACGTAGGGTAAGCTCATTATGCCAGCGCCGATGGACAGCCTTGCCGCCTTCGCCACGGACAAGCTCGCGGCTCTTGAGAGCCAAAGTCTCCGGCGCAGGCTGCGGCCGACGCGCCGGACGGACGGAGTCTGCGTGGAGCGCGGGGGCCGGCGCCTCGTCTCCTTCTCCTGCAATGACTATCTCGGCCTCAGCCACCACCCCGCGGTGAAGGCTGCTGCCGCGGCGGCGATTGAATCCGAAGGGCTCGGCGCGGGCGCGTCCCGCCTGGTGACGGGGGACAATCCCCTGCTCGCCACGCTTGAACGACGGCTCGCCGCGCTGAAGGGCGCAGAGGCCGCCTGCGTCTTCGGGTCGGGCTACCTGGCCAACCTCGGCATCATCCCGACCTTCATGGGCGCGGGCGACATTGTCCTCGTGGATGAGCTCGCCCATGCCTGCATCTGGGGCGGCGCGCGTCTGAGCGGGGCTCAGGTCATCAGCTTCAGGCACAACGACGTCGACGACCTCACGGGAAAGCTGGCCGCGGCGCGGGGCTCCGCCCGGCGGGCGCTCGTGGCCACGGATGGCGTCTTTTCGATGGATGGCGACATCGCGCCGCTCGACGACATCTCACGGACCGCGCAGGCCTGGGACGCCTGGCTGCTCGTGGACGATGCGCATGGCCTGGGGGTCGTGGGGGGCGGCGTCGGCGTAGGGGCCCTTTTTCCCTCGGCCAGGATCGACCTGTCCATGGGCACGCTCTCCAAGGCGCTCGGCGCATACGGCGCTTATGTGTGCGCTGCGCAGCCAGTCATCGATCTCATCAAGTCGCGGACGCGGACCGTGGTCTACACAACCGCCCTGCCCCCCGCCGTGGCGGCGGGCGCGCTGGCGGCCCTCGACATCATCATCACCGAGCCCAAGCGGGTCGCCGCGCCCCGGCTGCGGGCGCGACGCCTCACCAGATCGCTCGGCCTGCCGACGGCGGAGAGCGCGATCGTCCCGATCGTGCTCGGCGACGCCGAAACGGCGCTGGCCGCGGCCGCGGACCTGGAGCGCCAGGGCCTGCTCGCCGTCGCCATCCGGCCGCCGACCGTTCCGGCCAACACCGCGCGGCTGCGCATCGCCTGCAGCGCCCTGCACACCGAAAGCCAGATCGATGACCTGGCGGCCGCGCTTCAGCCCTGGATGCAGGCATGAGCCGTTACTTTGTGGCCGGGTCCCATACGGATGTCGGCAAGACCTTCGTCAGCTGTCAGCTGATCCGCGCCGAACGGGCGGCGGGCCGAAGCGCGACCGCCTTCAAGCCGGTTCTGAGCGGCTTCGATCCTGACCGCGCGGAGGCCAGCGACGCCGGCCAGCTTCTCGAGGCGCTCGGGGAGCCGGTGACGTCCACCCGTCTGGACCGGATCTCGCCCCTGCGCTTCATCGCCCCCCTGGCGCCGCCCTCGGCGGCAAGGCTCGAGGGCGTTGTCCTCACCCGAGACAGGCTCCTCACGCTCTCGAACGCCTGGCTGTCGAGAACGGACGCGGACCTGAACCTGCTGGAAGGCGCCGGCGGGGTGATGTCGCCGATCGCCGAAGACGCCACCAACCTCGACCTGATGACGGGTCTGGGCCTGCCGGTGATCCTGGTCGGCGGCTCCTACCTTGGGGCGATCAGCCATACGCTCACCGCACTGGAAGTACTGCGCACGCGCAGCCTGACCATCGCCGCGGTCGTCGTGTCCCAGTCAGCCGATCCGGAAGCGCCGGACTTCGCCGAGACGGTCGAACTCACCCGTCAGCATGCCGGAGGCGTTCCGATCTTCGCGGCGCCCCGCAACGGTCATGCTGCGTGGGCTTCGGCATTGACCGAGGCCCTGGCCGCCCGGCGACGGCTGAGGACCAGCGCAGCCTGACGCAAGCCAGCGACGCTGGAGCCTCCGGCCGATCAGCGCCGCGTTGAAGGCTCGAGCAGCGGGGCGTCGCGCGCAAGAAACGTGTTCAGTACGAAGCTCGACTGAATGTGCGCGATCCCCGGAATCTGGGTCAGCCGGTCCAGCAGAGACCGGTAGTGTTCCATGTCACGGACATAGGCGTGCAGGAGGTAATCCTGCGTGCCGCTCATGAGGTGACCGCTCATCACCTCGGGCAGATCCGCGACCGCCCTCTCGAGCCCCGCCAGAGCGCTTGCAACCTGCCGCTCCATGGTGACGGACACGAAGACCGGCATCTCGCCGATCAGCCGGGTGACATCGAGATGCGCGCCATATCCACGGATGACGCCCGCCTCCTCCATCTGCCGCACGCGCCGCATTGTCGGCGTCACTGAGAGGCCGACTTCCTCTGCGAGGTCGCTCCAGGTGATGCGCCCATCCCGAATGAGCGCATTCAGGATCCGCGTGTCGATCGCGTCGAGTTTTGTCGCCATGACTTTCAACTATTCCGAAGCTGAAACGTGGCGGGTTTCACCACGGATTGGCCGAGGTGGCGAGAACTTTGGTCGGAAACCCTCGCGGAGCGTAGGGCAAACTGCAGGCATGGAGCCTGCCATGACCACCAAGCGCATCACCAGTCTGGACGCGATCTATAACGCCGAGGACGGCCCGACCTTCATGACCGGCATCCAGGCCCTTGTGCGCCTCCCGCTCATGCAGCGTCGCCTCGACCGGCTGCGTGGCCTGAACACCGCAGGCCTGGTGTCCGGCTATCGCGGCTCCCCGCTGGGCGCCTACGACCAGCAACTCTGGAAGGCCTCGAGACATCTCGCGGCCCACGACGTCACCTTCCTGCCCGGGCTCAATGAAGATCTCGCCGCCACCGCGCTGTGGGGCGCCCAGATCCACCGGGCCTATGGCGACACGCGCGTCGATGGCGTCTTCGGCGTCTGGTACGGCAAGGGCAACGGCGTAGACCGCTGCGGCGACGTCTTCCGCATGGCCAACATGATGGGCGCGTCCGCCCTGGGCGGAGTCCTGGCCGTGGGCGGGGACGACCATGCCGCCCAGTCCTCCATCTTCCCGCACCAGACGGACGGCATCTTCCAGGCCGTCATGATGCCGGTCCTGCAGCCGGCCGATGTTTCGGAGATCCTCTCCCTGGGCCTGGCGGGCCTCGAGCTGTCGCGCTTCAGCGGCCTCTGGGTGGGCTTCAAGACCATCGCCGAGGTGGTCGAAAGCGCCGCCAGCTTCGAACTGCCCGCGGCAGATCCCGGATTCGTTCGCCCGGCCACGCTGGCGCCCGCGCACGGCCTGAACTGGGACCCGGGTCTCGCCTGGCCTGCTCAGCGGGCCGAGTACGAGCGGCGCGCGGTCGAGGAGCGGCTGCCGGCGGCGATCGGCTGGGCGATCGCCAACCGTATCGACCGTCCGGTGATGACCGCGCGACGCCGCGACCTCTGCGTCGTCACCGTGGGCAAGGCCCACCAGGATGTGATGCAGGCGCTGCACGATCTGGGCATTGGCGGGGCTGAAGCCGAGGCCATCGGTCTGTCCATCTACAAGGTCGCCATGAGCTGGCCTCTGGCCGCCGAGCCGCTGATCGCCTTCGCTGACGGCGCACGCGAAATTTTGGTGGTCGAAGAGAAGGCGGCGGTGGTGGAGGAGCAGCTCAAGGCCGCCCTCTTCAACCGATCCGGGCCGCGAGCAAAGATCAGCGGCAAGACCGATCCAGAGGGCCGGCCGCTGCTGCCGCAGACGGGCGAGTTCAACGCCAGCCTCGTGGCCGAGGTTCTCGCCGCCCGGCTTGGCGATGGCGAGGCGATCGGTCTTGCGGACCGCCTGGCGGCGCTGCGCAGCCGCAGGCGCTCCGCCGAGATCGTGCCCTTCCCGGCCCGCAAGCCGTTCTTCTGTTCCGGCTGCCCGCACAATACGTCGACGAAGACGCCGGATGGCTCGATCTCGGGCGGCGGCATCGGCTGCCACGTGATGGCCGTGTCTCAGCCGGCGCTGAAGACCTCGACCTTCAGCCAGATGGGCGGTGAAGGCCTGCAGTGGGTGGGCGCAGCGCCCTTCTCCAGGACCGGCCACATCTTCCAGAATCTCGGCGACGGCACCTACCAGCATAGCGGGCTGCTGGCGATCCGCGCCGCGATCGCGGCCAGGTCGAACATCACCTACAAGATCCTCTACAACGACGCCGTGGCGATGACCGGCGGCCAGCCCGCCGAAGGATCGCTGGCGCCGGAGAAGATCCTCGCCCAGCTGGTCGCGGAAGGGGTGGAGGACGTGCGGCTGGTCAGCGACGACGCCGCACGCTGGCGCGGCGCGAGCCTTCCCCAGAGCGTGCGCATTCACGACCGGGATGACCTGGACGCGGTCCAGCGCGAGCTGCGGGAAACTCCGGGCGTCACCGCGATCCTCTACGAGCAGACCTGCGCGGCTGAGAAGCGGCGCCGGCGCAAGCGCGGCGCCTTCCCTGATCCGGACCGCCGCCTGTTCATCAACCCCCGGGTCTGCGAGGGCTGCGGGGACTGCTCGGTGCAGTCGAACTGCATCGCCGTCGAGCCCCTCCAGACCGAGTTCGGGCGCAAGCGCCGCATCAACCAGTCGAGCTGCAACAAGGACTTCTCCTGCGTCAAAGGCTTCTGCCCGAGCTTCGTCGAGATCGAAGGCGCCAGGGTCCGCAAGCCGGACGCCGCCGCCGTCCGGGCCTTCGAAGCCGAGCGCTTCCCGACCCTGCCTGAGCCGACGCGCCTTTCGCAGTCGGACGTCTGGAACATCTATGTCGCCGGAATCGGCGGCCTGGGCGTCCTCACCGTGGGCGCCCTCCTCGGCACGGCGGCGCACCTGGACGGCAAGGCGGCGACGGTCCTGGACTTCACCGGTCTTGCGCAGAAGAACGGCGCCGTCGTCAGCCAGGTGCGCATCGCGCCCGAGCCCGGCGACATCGCCGCGGTCCGGATCGGACCTGGCGAGATCGACCTGATGATCGGCGCCGACGCCGTGGTCGCGGCCGGTGCCGACGGCCTCGCCAAGCTTGGCCGAGGCCGCAGCGCGGTCGTCCTCAACACGGACGAGAGTCCGACTGCGGACGCGGTCACCGATCGCGACGCCGCCCTGCCGATGGCGGCCATGACCAGGACCCTGCTGTCCCGGGCCGGCGAGCGAGGCTTCTCACTCTCGGCGACCCGGATCGCCCAGGGCCTGTTCGGCGACAGCGTGCCGGCGAACATCTTCCTGGTCGGCTACGCCTGGCAACAGGGCCTGATCCCGGTCTCCGCGAGCGCCTTTGAAGCCGCCATCGAAGCCAATGGCGCGGCCGTGGAGCTGAACCGGCGGGCGTTCGCCTGGGGACGGCTCGCGGCCGTGGATCTCGCCGCCGTGGAGCGGGCCGCAGGTCTCGCGATGGCTCCTGCGAACGCAGCGCCGGAGAGCCTCGACGACCTCATCGCCCGCCGTGCGGGGGATCTCACCGCCTACCAGAACGGCGGGTACGCGCGTCGTTATCTCGAGCTCGTCGAGCGCGCGCACGAGGCCACCCGCGCCTTCGGCCCCGCAGGAGAGGATTTCGTCCGCGCGGTCGCGGTCAACGCCTACAAGCTGATGGCCTATAAGGACGAGTATGAGGTGGCGCGCCTCTATTCCGAACCGGAGTTCCGGCAGGCGCTGGCGGGTCAGTTCTCCGACTCCAGACGGGTCTCCGTCTGGCTCGCACCGCCGCTGCTGTCCCGCACCGACCCGCGGACCGGCCGCCCGGCCAAGCGCAGGTTCGGGCCCTGGGTGTTCACGGCCTTCGCGGCCCTCGCTCGTCTCAAGAGCCTGCGGGGCACGTGGGCCGATCCTTTCGGATACACCGAAGAGCGGAAGAACGAGCGGCGCCTGGCGGCCGCCTACGATCGCGATATCCGTGAGCTGTCCGCCCGTCTGACGCGGCAGACGCTCCCGGCCGCCACGGAATTCGCCAGCCTGCCGCAGGGCGTGCGGGGGTTCGGCCCGGTAAAGGCCAAAGCCATGGCGGCGTACGAGGCCCGTCGCGCCGAACTCCTGGCGCAGCTTGTCGCCGCGCCCATTGAGCAGGCCGCCTGAGACGGCCGGAGGCGACGCGCCGGCGCACACGCGCCGGCGCGTCGCCCCCCCCCCCCGGCCCGGGTGGGCTGCGATCTTACTTCAGGTGCCCGGAGAGATGCTTGCTCATCTCGAACATCGAGACACGGTCCTTGCCGCCGAAGATCGGCTTCAGCTTCGCGTCGGCGACGATCTCGCGCTTGTTCTGCGGGTTCTGCAGCCTGTTGGTCTTGATGTAGTCCCACACGCGCGAGACGGTTTCACCGCGGGACAGCTGACCGGCGCCGACGATCTGGGCGAGTTCGGCTGAGGGGGTGAGAGGCTTCTGCAGCGCGTTGGTCGTGGCCTTGGCCATTGATGTGTCTCCTGTCCAGACCGCAGGTTTCGGCGAGTCGCCGCGGCCGGAAAGCCGGGCCGTAGCGTTGCGTCCGCGGGCCTGCCTCGCCTAGGCTCCGGTATGGCTGTCCCTGTGCTTTTCCATGGCGGCGCGCCGCACGCGCTGACGCGACTTCAGGTCGCCGACCGGGGCGGCGGCGCCTATGACGAACGCTGGCTCCAGACCCTCATACAGACCTGTCCCGAGGTGCTGCCCACCCAGGAGATCGAACCCCTCTTCGGTCGCCTGATCCCGGCGGCGATGGAGGTGCCCTGCGGACACGGCGCCATCGACAACCTCTTCGTGACGCCGAATGGCGGCATCGCCCTCGTCGAAACCAAGCTCTGGCGGAACCCCGAGGCGAGACGATCGGTCGTCGCCCAGGCGCTCGACTATGCGGCCGCCATCGCCCGAATGGACTACGGGCAGTTCGAGGCGGCCGTGCTGGCGGGGCTGCCCAACCCCGGCGCCGGCCGACCGCGCGCGCTCTACGACCTTCTGGCGGAGGAGCCGGAAGCGCTCGAAGAGCCTCGCTTCATCGATGCGGTGGCGCACAACCTCAAGACTGGCCGCTTCCTGGTCATCGCCGCCGGCGATGGGATCCGGGCCGAGACCGAGACCCTCGCGGGCCTCCTGCAGTCGCATGCGGGCGCGCGGTTCACCTTCGCGCTCGTGAGCCTCGAGCTGTTCAGAACGGCGACGGACCAGATCCTCGCCGTTCCACGGACTCTGGCCAGGACGGTGCTGATCGAGCGTGGCGTCGTCCGCATCGTCGATCCCCGCATCGAGATCGAGAGCGCCCCGGCCGCGACCGCGACCGCGCCCCGGACGTCCATGACCGAAGAGCTCTTCATGGAAGCGCTTGCGGCCCGCAGCCCCGCTCTGCCCGGCCACCTGCGCGCCTTCCTCACGCGCCTGACATCGCTTGGCGTCGAGCCTGAATGGCGCGCGAGCCTGAACCTCAAGTGGTACGGCGAGAACCTGGCGGTGAACCTGGGCTACATCCGCAAGGAGGGCTTCCTGTCGACGGACGCGACCTCCTACACAGCCAGGTCAGCGCGAGACGCGGCCGTGCGCTACCAGCAACGGCTCGCCGACCTCGTCGGAGGCCGGGTCGTCCAGCGCTCGGAGGTCAACGGTCCATACCTGACCACCCGCGACGGGCGCAGCAATGTTCGACTGGAAGCCCTGCTCCCGGAGCACGCGGAGGCCTGGGAGGCGGCGGTGGCCGAATTCATTGAGGCGCTGCAGCAGGCGCCCGCGATCGCCGACGCCGACTGACGCCCCGCCAGACAGAGACAGAAGATGCCCAGGAAGAGACTGCTGCTCGTGGCGTTTGACCTGACGGAAACCACCCCAGGCGACGACCGCTACCGCGTCGCCGACAGGACGCTGTCCGAGTTCGGCGAGCTCTTTCGCCCCGTGAAGCAGATCCGTCTCCTGCTCTCGGACAGGCCGGCGGACCAGATCAGAAACTCGCTCCTGCAGAAGATCGGCGGCGGGGAAACCGTGCTCATCGCCCGGGTGAACAATATCCCCGCCTGGCGGATCACCCGCGCCAGACAGGCCCAGTGGCGCGCCTTCGTGGACGCCGTGGACGCCGCCGGCGTTCCCATCACCAATCTCACCCGCTCGGTTCAGAGCTGACCCTGGGCTCGGGGACGCCCAGCCAGGGCCTTCACCTGCGCCCCCGCCCCAACTAGGGTCAGGCGCCCCCGCGTCCCTGGAGCGATGAGATGGCTGAGGTCCATCCTTACGTCCAAGATCTGCTTTCGCCCCTGCTCAGATCGCGTCTCGCCGCCGTCGGAGAGGTCGCGCTCTCGCGGCTCGTCGCGGCCGAGACAGCGCCGGAGCGGGAAATCGAAGGGATGGGCGCCCGTCCTGATGAAACGGCCGGCGATCGCGGCCGACGGCAGCTGGAGCTCGCCGATCGCGTGGTCGCCGGCGCCCTGAAACGGGAGCTCCTCCTGTTCGAACGCACCCTCGAACTGCTCCGGCGGATCGGCGCGGACCAGCGACAGCGCGAAGAGGTACGCCTGGAATCGATCCGGGTGGGCGATGACGGGGACCGTGCCGAGGATCTGATCACCGGCGCCCGGCGTGCGGGCCTGCAGACGCTGCTCACAGCCTGGAGGAAGGGCGTCGAGGTCACCCGCGAAAGGCTCGCCGCCGATGGAGACTGAAGACGTCGAACAGGAAATCGAAGACGCCGCCGATGCGCTTGGCGTCGTTGCGCCCGGGCTCGGGTCTGGCAAGGGCAAGGCCTACGAGGCGTGGGTCCTGTTCGAGATCGCCGCCCGGCTTCTCGGCCTCGGATATCCGGTCGAGGCGCACGCGCCAGACGGCCAGCCGGTTAGCACGTTCCGGCTGCGCGGCTCTCCGAGCGGCATGTCCGCCGCGAGCTTTGGCCCGACCTCGGACAAGCCGTCTCACTTCAGGGTGGAAGGGCAGCGGACGGTCCTGGAAATTCATGCCGGCGTGCAGATGCTGGGGGTCAGCGGCACGCCCCACGAGGTCGACGTCAGCGTACTGCCTGCCACGGCCGGCGAGCAGCTCCGCGCAGCCGGCGGAGGCGCGTACCTCGGGCGGCTGCACCATTGCCTCGAACTCAAGGCCTATGACGCCGAGTACAAGCTGAGCCAGGGAATGCCGCGCGCGCTCCTGGGCGTTGCGCTCGATCTTGACCCCGCCTGGGCCATCCCCCAGGTGGGCTACATCACGCATGGCGGCGCAGTGCGCGTCCATACGCGGGCGCAACGCATACGCTACGCCCTGCTCACCAGCACCGACCTATACGACCATTCCCGCACTCTGCTGGAACACCACGGCGTGCTTGCCGGCGAGCAGGTGCTCCCACGGCTCGACGAAGGTCCGATCGACCTGATCGTTCAGGAGCTCATCGAGATCCTGGGGCCGCCGCCGCCGCCTCCGAGCTACGCCCGTCCGCTACGGCCCCTCAGCCGCAGGCTGAAGCTCTCGACGCCCTGACGCGGCGAGGCTGGTCATGGGTGAATCCAGGCTGAGGCTGCGCAGACGGGACCGGCTGCTGCAGCTCCATCGCTTCTGCTGTTTCTGCAACGGGGATCGTCCGGCCACGACGGTGGACCACGCGCCGGCCCGCATCTGCTTCAAGGGCAAGGTCGGCCCGGAGGGGTTCGAGCTTCCGGCATGCGAGCCCTGCAATCGGCAGACCGCGCTCAGCGAACAGGTCGCGGCCCTGTACCTGCGGATGGCCGACCAGGGCGGCCGCCACTTCGACGCGGCCGACCTGAACAAGCTGATCTCCGCCGTGGCGAACAACGCGCCTGAGTGTCTTCCCGATCTGGGGCTCTCCGCCAATGAGAAGCGCCGGACGCTGCGGGAGCGCGGCCTCGCCTCACCGCCCGGCGCCTTCCTTTACGATGCGCCGGTCGTGGGCATCCCGGCCGCCGTGAACCGGCACCTCGAAGTCTTCCTGCGCAAGATGCTCGCGGCCCTGTTCTATCGGGAGGCCGGGGGATTCGTCGGGCCCGGTCACGGGCTGATCCTCCAGTGGGCGCAGGCCGGAACATCCGCAGCGGCGGACCTCGAGCAGAACGCAGCCGACTGGTTCGGCGTCTTTCGTCTCGGCGGCCGCCCCAATGTGGACATCGGCGATCAGTTTGCATTTCGCTACGGCTATCACCCCGGCCACGGGTTCTTCGGGCTCTGGATGGCCTTCGCCTCGTCGTTCAGGTTCTTCGCCGTGGCAGGGCCACGTGATGAGCTGGCGACCATCGACGACCCGTCCTTCGTCCATGACTGGATGCCGCTGCATGCCTGTCGCGGCGTGATTGAAGACCGCACGCGACCAGAGCGCTAGGTGATGCCGTCCATTGCATCACTCGCGATGTTGATGCTGTGGCCTGCATCAGAAGTTGCCTCCAGAGCCCCGGCGTGATATCTCACAATACATCAACCTCGTGGTCGATATCATACACGACATCATGCCGACGGCCCTCCTCACCCAGCTCAGGGATGCACGCAAGGCAAAGCTCTGGTCGCAACGGGATCTGAGCGAGCGCGCGGGCATTCCTCAGGCGCATATCTCCCGCATCGAAAGCGGGGCGATCGACCCCAAGGTTTCCACCCTCCAGGATCTCGCCCGCGTTCTGGACCTCGATCTCGTGCTGGTGCCCCGCACGACGCTCACGGCCGTAGACGCCCTGGTCCGTGAAAACGCCGGCCAGGAAGACAGCCAGCGCCTCAGGGAAGTGGTCGCGGAAATGTATTCCGCCGCCGAAAAGCTGCAGGCGATGGCCGGCGGTCTCAGCGACCGGGTTGCCGACGTCGCCGACGAGCTGTCGAAGCTCGAACTCGCCGAGATCCCTCCCTGGATCCGAAGCGACATCCTCACGTCGACCTACGGGATCAGCAAGGCCATCAGGGCCGCCAACACCCGGGCCCTGGACGATGCGCTGACGCACCTGCGCCCGCTCCTGACTGACGCCGTGGTCCGCGGCAGCCGCAACAGGGCGCGGCCCGCCTACACTCTGGACGACGAGGCCTGACCATGCCCGGCCTCGACGTCTGGATCGGCGCCCGCCGGGTCGGCGCCATCACCTATCTTGGCGGGGACCGTTCCGTCTTCGCCTTCGACGACGCCTACGCCGACGATCCCCGGCGGCCGACGCTCAGCCTGGTCTTCAAGAGCGCGGCTGGCGGCCTGCTCCGCGAGGTTCGCCCGACCCGGGCGCGGGCCCATCCCTACTTTTCCAACCTGCTGCCGGAAGGCCCCCTGCGCGACTATCTTGCGAAGCGCGCTGGCGTGAACCCGACCCGCGAACTGCACCTCCTGGCCATGCTCGGCGATGACCTGCCAGGGGCCGTCGTCCTCACCGTCCAGGAGGAGGCGCCCCTGCCCCGCGACGCCGAGCCACGTCGCTTCTACGGCGGCGGCGAGCCGACCGCGCTGCGCTTCTCCCTGGCCGGTGTTCAGCTGAAATTCTCGGCGGCTGAAAAGGCGCAGGGCGGTCTCACAATCCCGGCCCACGGCGTGGGCGGCGACTGGATCGTCAAGCTCCCTTCCTCCCGCTTCAACGGCGTCTCGGAGAACGAATTCTCCATGATGACCCTCGCGGCCGCCATTGGCATCGAGGTCCCGCAGGTGCGCCTGCTGTCGCTCGAAGATATCGAAGGCCTGCCCGAGGACATCGGCCGTCTTAAGGGGGCCGCCTACGCGGTTTCCCGTTTCGACCGCTCCCCGGAGGGTGAGCGCATTCACATCGAGGACTTCGCACAGGTGTTCGGCGTCTTTCCAGAAGCCAAGTACCAGCGCGCCTCCTATCGCAACATCGGTCAGGTCCTGTGGCGGGAAACGGGCGAGCCGGGCTATGCGGAGTTCGTCCGACGCCTGGTGTTCAGCGCGCTGATCGGCAACGCCGACATGCACCTCAAGAACTGGTCGCTCATCTATCGGGATGGACGAACGCCGAGCCTGGCGCCGGCATACGACCTCCTGTCCACAATAGCCTATCTGCCGGACGACAACGCGGCGCTGAAGGTGGCGCGCAGCAAGGCCTGGACCGACTTCGACGCCGATGAACTCGCCGCCCTCGCCGACGGCTCCGGCGCCCCGCAGCGACTGACGCTGCGGCTGGCGCGGGAGACCGTCGACGCCTTCCGGTCGGCCTGGGCCAGCGAGGCGGCCCACCTGCCGATGGGCGACGACGTGCGCCAGGTGGTCGAGGCGCAGCTCGACCGGGTTCCGATCGCCCGCGGCTGACGGAGCGCCGCCGACAGGCGCCCCAGACGACAGTCGCGGACAGGCCCGACAGCGTCATCCCAGCGCGCAGACAGCCTCGTCGGCATGCCGGTCAAGGAGCCTGCCGAGCGGGGTGTCGGCCGGTTCGATCATCTCGAGGAGGCGCGTCAGGACCCACCCGGGTCGCTCTGCGAAGTCGCCGCGGCTGAAGTCCTGCAGGCCGAGATCGACACTGTTCGCCTGAGCGCCTGCAGGATCATCAAGCAGCCTCGCCGCCAGCCGGGGCAGGACCCAGAACAGCACGAGCGTGTGACCGATGCGATAGCGGATCGCCGCCCGATTTGCGTGGCTCACCGCCGCGCCAAGCCTCACCGAGGGTCCGTGGTCTGCCGCGACCGCCTGCCTGAAGCGCGCGATCCAGCCCCGCTCGCGCGGATATCCGGCCGTACAGAAGTAGAGCGCAGGATCCTCAAGGATGCGGCGCGGCGACGTCAGCGCCCCGGCGCTCTCAACGCGGCGACGCGCCGCCCCCGTCATCGCCCGTGCGCGCAGGAACAGCCGCGTCGTCTCGGCATGAAGTTCGGAGCCGTCCGCCGCATATTCCCGCTGAAGGCCGCCCCAGCGCTGGTAATCGACAAGGCGATAACCGCAGGCCTTGTCGTCGACGAGCGTCTCGTGGGCGTCTTCCACCTCGTAGGGACGGAGGACCTGATCCACCTTCAGCTCGAGGGCGCGAAACGCCGCCAGACGAGAATCTCCCGCGTTCGTGCGGCCGATCGAGCCTTCGAGAAGAACATTCGCGCCAGCCGCCGCGCGCATGCGCTCGACGTACCCTGGCAGGTAGTTCGTGTCCGCGTCCCCCTGGAGGATCAGGACATCTCCCGCCGACAGGCCCCGTCGCCGGGCGAGCCGGGCCGCATGAAGCACGCCTCGATGGCGGGGCGGGACGAAGCCGCGTTCGCGCTCCCGCACGCGATGGATGCGGCCCTCTCCCCGCGCCACCAGGTCCCCGAGTACGTCCCAGGTCGCATCCGTCGATCCGTTATCGACGAGAATGAGATCGGTGGCCGACGGGAGGCGATCGGTCTCCCCGGCCAGAGACATTGCCGTCGCGCGAACGCCGGCCTCCTCATTCAGACAGGGGATGACGACGGCGACGTGCATCGCCGGAGGCTCAGCGCGGCCGGACCCAGCGCATCAGGCGCTGCGACAGGTCGGCGGGGGTGACGTCCTCGTAGCCCGCCGCCGCAGCAGCCCGCGTCGACGCCTCGTTGGATTTGCGCATGTGGGCGTAGATGGTGTCGTACTGGCTCTCTTCGCTCGCCAGTCGATAGGCGATGCGGCCGACGCCCCGGCCCTGGCTTTGCCGATTGAGATAGATCTGGATTGAGGCGTGAGGGCCGATCGGCGGCTCATCAATCCAGTTGATGAAGATCCGACCGGCGCGGGACGACTTATGGAAGATCGCCCAGGCCTCGCCGCCAGGGCCGCCGCCGGACTCCGGCCCGCCTTTTCCACGCACGAGCCGTACGTCGTCGGGCGAGACCCGCTCCTCCGGCGGAGCCGGGGTGACCGGCCTGGGCTTGGGCGTGGCGCGCGCCGCCGGACGGCGCCTGGGAGGTTTAGCCATAGAGCTCCCCCAGGTGTTCCCGCAGGGCGTGCTCGGCGGCATTCCAGAGCTCGGAAGGAAAGAAGCCCGGAGAATAGGCGATGACCGCATCCTCGATCCGGGAGACCAGACCGTCACGCTGAAGCGCGTCGGCCACGCTTCCAATATTCGCGATGACGGCCTCAGCTGGCGGATCGAGCCGCTCAGGCCTTTCGGCCCAGTCTCCATCGCCGTCGAAGCGATTGTTGAAGTAGTCCATGTCGATGTGGAGAAGCACGGGCCCTGGGGCGAGGTCCTTCAACCAGTCCTGCACGTCTGGCGTCAGCATGTAGCGCCCGGCCCCGGCATGAACATCCGGGACCAGCTGGATCGCAGGTCGCATCGCGTCGAGGTCGATGAGGTCGTCGGGCGTTAGGCGCCGCTGGATCTCGAAGACAGCGGTCGATGGAGCCTTCGGCGGCTGACAGAGGTGTCTGACTTCGGCGTTGGGGAACGCGTGCAGCACCGGCGTCAGGAAGCTGCCCATCCCGACGGCTCCACTCTCCAGCGCCCGGCGGACGCTGTCTGGCCTGCGGAAGTCGAAGGCCCCGCCGGTGATCGGGTCACGCCAGCCGCCATCCTCCACGAACAGGCGCGGCGCCATCAGATCGCGGTGATCGTCGACGTGGAGGATGGTCAGGCGCGCGCCGGGATCCGGACGCGAAGCCGCCGCCCACTCCGCCCAGCTGACGAGCGTCCAGGTGTCGTAGAGCGCTGTCGTGACGCGCCCCTGCCGGCGCACCGCCTCGACCATCTGACCAAGGCCCGGCGCCCACCCCTCAAGGTGCTCGGCGAGCATCAGATCGACATGACGTTCGGGTTCGTCCGGCCAGCGGAAGTCGAGGCGCCAGCCGCCGTCCTCCGGGGTCGCCACGGCGTCACGGTCGCAGAAGTAGTCTCGCAGGCGTGCATGCCGGGCGTGCGGCTCGTCCGGCAGCCTGTCCCGCGGCAGCCACACGCTCAGGCCGCCAGAGACACGGCGCGCCGCGAGCGGAGCACGGCGGCCAGGGCCTCGCCGGCGCCCGTGAGCTGGCGCTGCTCCAGCGTGGCGAACGCCTGAGCCAGGTTGCGCTCGGTGTCCGCCAGCTGATTGCGGGCCCGCGTGAGCATCCGAGGCGGCCCTGAGGCGAGGACATGCTCCCAGAAGCGGCGCAGCTCCACGAAGACGAAGATGGCGTGAAAGAGACCGGAGACCGGTCGCAGGTCTTCGCGCCAGGGAGAGACGACGAGATCGCCCGGAAGCGTGGTGGGGAACCGGCGTTCGAAGAGATAGAGCTTCTGATGCCGATGCTCATGGAGCAGGGAGTCGGCCAGGTCATAGGCGTCGATCAGGCCATCGCCCTGCCGGACCGAGACAAAGAGCGCGCCCGGCACGGCGTCATCGCTGAACGAGACGATCTTGTCGGGATGCGCTGTCGGATCACGGATGAACTGCACCGCAGGGCTCGTGGCCGCGATCTCCCGCCCCAGAGCCGGCCGCCACGCCGCCAGGATGCGAAGGGCCTCCTCCACGAGCGGTCGCGCGGCATCGGCGACCTCTTCCGGCTCGAAGGCGATCGCATCCCCAAAAGGCCGGCGCAGCCAGCGGTCGTCCGCGCCGACGATCGGGGTCTCGATCGGCGACCTGCACAGTCGCTCGATATCGTCGACATAGTCCGGATCGAAGCTGAGGGGCGCCCCGGACACGTCGCAGACGGTCCGCCCGTCACGCGCCGCGAGCGTGACGCCGCTCCACGCGACCACGCCCGGCTGCCAGCTGATGCTGTCCAGACGCTCGGCAGACAGCGTCAGGATGCGCAGCGCCGTCTGACCGGCCGGGCCGCCCTGCCCGGCGACGTAACGCAACGCCGCGTCCAGGGACTCGCGGTGCGCGCGGCTGGCGTTCTCGCGGAGGTTCGCCATCACCGCCTCGCCCGTTTCAGCGAGCTCGAAGGCGTCCACGTCGATGTCGAGCTCGGGCTCGCCGGCCTCCGTTTCCAGAGCTTCACTCAGGCGAGACTGAGCGTGCGCGATCAGCGCCTTCATCTCGCGGCAGTAGACTGTGGGATTGCTGAAGCCGCCTTCGCTCCAGCGGTGTGGCACGGCGCCGCCGCCACAGATGTCCACGACCGCGCACTCCTGGCACGTCGCGCAGAGGCCGGATCGCGCCAGCAGGCGGCGATGGTCTTCCAGTCGCACCGAACTCGCCGCCTCGGCGATCGAGGTGTCCTTTACGCCGCCTCCGAGCTGGGTGCCGTTGCCCACCACCTTCAGGACATCGAGGTCATGGTAGGTCCCATCGGTCTCGACAGAGATGAGGCTGACGTCGCCGAACCCGAAGGCGTCAGTTCCGGACGGCAGGCCCATGATGGCGTCGAGCAGCGCCTCGAAACTGCGCACCGGCAATGACGGATAGTGATCGAGCCAGGTGTCGAAGGCCCGCAGCAGCCAGCGCACGTAAAGGTCTTCGTCGGCACTCCGTCCCGGCGGCGGGCGTCCATGGTGCGCATCCGGCAGCAGAAAGTCGACGCGCGGCGGCGCGTGACCTGCGAAGTACTCGAGGAGCTCGGCCGGGTCGGTGCTCGCATCGATCACCGCGATCACGCCCGCAAAGACGCCCGGCCGGAGCTTCAGCCGTTCCAGGGCGGCTTCGACCCTGTCGAAGCTCGAGCGACGCCGGCGCGTGGTTCGATGGAGGTCGTTTACGGCGCGCGGACCATCAAGGCTGAGCGAGACGCCAATGCCGTGCGCCTCGAAGAGGTCGAGCGCTTCGTCGTCCAGCAGCAGCCCGTTCGTCTGCAGGCCGATATCGATGTCGATGTCAGGACCCGCCGTTTCACGGATTAGACGGGCGAACGCGCAAAGCGACGCCGCGCCCGCCAGGAGGGGCTCGCCGCCGTGGAAGATGACGGCCGCCCGCTTCAGATCGATGGATCGCGCGTACTCCGCCAGCCGCCGGGCGAAGGCCTGCCGGTCCTCATCACTCAGGACCTGCGGCATCGACCGCCACGCCTGATCGGCGTGGTGATAGACATAGCAGTAGTCGCAGTCGAGGTTGCAGCGGGACGCCACCTTGACGAGGAAGGATGAGATCCTCGCGGGCGTCATCGCTCAGCCTACGAGCGGTTGTGACGGTGATGCATCCGGTCGTAGCTGGTGATCACTTCGCTGGCCTGAGCGTCCGAGCGAAGGCGGCCCTGGAGCCGCTGAAACGCCGGGTTGGCCATCCTGGCCTTCAGGACGGACGTCCGGAGCGTGGTGTTCTGCGCGGTCTGCATAGTCGCGTTCTCCTTCTACAGCAGAGTTAAGATCCATCGTCGAATACTGCAACCCCAAATTGCCGCTTTGCACGATACATGCATAAGGGCTCCCTGTTGAGGAAATGCGCTCCGGAGTGCCTGCCGTTGCTGGGGCAGGATTTGCTTGGCGCGGAGCGCCACAAGGGTTGGTTCTGGAGTTCGAGTGCGACTCGCCAGGGCTGGAATCGCTCGGCGCATGGCATCACATTGATCACCGGGTGCCCTTTACGGAGCTGAGGTTCAATCTCAACGCGCATCCGTACCGGCATCTCCGGTGATCCTTCCGGCTACCTGTCCGCCGCGATCGCGGCGATCACCACGATTTTGATGACAACGTCCGGCAGCGGCCCTCCCGCCGGGAAGTCGGCATCTCGCTCGCCGAGCTCCAGTCCGAGCCTGGAAAGTCCATGTCTAAGCAGTTCCAGTTCCGCTCATCCTCGACGATGGACGATGCGCCTCATCCTTCGAGGCCCGCCACGAGAGCGCCTCCGACGCGATCACCTTTGCGACCAGGCTCCCCGCCGCGGAAGCCAATTCGATCGAGCTCTGGAAGGCCCGTTTCGTCGGCCGGTTCGATGTCGGCCGGCCGCGCGCCGCTGATCACCTGCTCCGACTGGAACGCGGCCGGCGGACTAATCCAGCTCCAGGGCCCTCAGGTTGCTCATTCGCGCGGGCGGCTCCCGCACCGTGATGGCGACGTGCGCGCCCGAGTACAGCCAGGAGTCCTTGTAGAGCGGTCCGCCTTCGATGAATGCGCCACGCACCGTCTCGTAGACGATGTTCTGCTGCTCCCTGGCGAGCTGAACGGCCCGTTCGATCACCGCGAAGTCGAGCTCGTTTCGCCCGTAGTCCTTGTAGTCGCCGAACCAGCCGGCCCGCACGTCGCCGTTCTGGAGTTCGAAAGGCTTCTGCGTGATCTGCAGTCTGTCGATCGACCCGTCGGCGACCATGATGCGATGAGCCGTGCGGACGACTTCCTGACGCGACGTTGCTGTCAGATCCAGACAGGTCGTCAGATCGATATCCGCACGAAGGATGCCGGGGCGACCGTTCTTCTGCATGGCGCGGCGGGTCGCATAATACGCGGCCGCTTCGGGGTTCCCCTCGAAGAAGTAGAGCCCTGAGCCAAGCCAGCGCGCCTTCGACCGCGGCCGAGCGTCGAAGCGCCCTTCAGCCATGGCGCAGGCCTGCTCATAGAGCGTGCCGTGATAGGCGGTCACGATGCGGGACATAGGCGAAGGAGCCGGGCGACGTTCGCCGCGAGTGGCTTAGCGCGCCTTCGACGAGCGCTCGAGATCCTCCGCCATCGCCAGCAGGCGATCGTAGAGCGGGAGGATACCGCGACGTTCTTGCGGGTTCGCGAAAGCTTCTTCGGCCAGCGCCGAGTTGTCCGCGATGAGTTTGAGATGGCTGCGGTAGGCGCGAGCCGGGTCGCTTGAGGCAGGGGACGACGCCGGCGGATCCTCATCACGCTGAAGAACACCCGTCAGTCCCGGGCGCAAGCTCTCGGGGATCAGGCTCCAGAAGAACCAGCGTTGCCGCCTTGGCGCGCGGGGGACGCCCGGTTCATCCACCGCGTCGCGCACCAGGAAGCCAACGGCCTCAATAGCCCCTTGCGAAGGGCGTGTGGGAGCGACCGCGCCCTCTTCCCAGCTCCAGAAGTGCTCACTCATTGTGCAATCTGCGCCCCCCTTGCAGTGCCGCGGGTCCCGACGGGGTTTTGCCCCTCCAGGACAGATAGTTCGAACAGAGCCATGAACGCGCTACTGGCGAAGATCTGCGCCAGCTTCGGGCACACCTGATCGTCGAAGCGCGCCTGTAGGCTGTCGACGCAGAAGAATCCAGCGATGTTGTGCCGCGCGGCTCGGCTCGGGGACTTGATCGGGCTCACCAGCGTGCTGTTGTACAGTCGCGGCCACAACTGATTTCCGTTGTGATAGCGGCCCTCTCGCTTCGCGGTCGCCAGATCATTGTCGATGTAATAGTCGCGCCCCCCGCGTTCGGCGATGATGTCCACGAACGGCGAGTGCTGGTCGTAAGGATACTCTTCGGCAGCCCCGTATACGCCCTGACGGACGAGCTGCGAGCGGCCGTCCCGCACCGTCGTACGGACGTTCGGCGTAGCGCCCGGACCAGGCACAAGCAGCTTGATGGCTACGGCGCAGGGCTCGTCAGTGTAGGCGTCGAAGGCGGCCTTGGCCTCATCGGTGAGGAACTGGAGAAACTCGCGGGTGCGCGCCGCGCGCGTTTCGATATCGACTGCGTCTGCGTCACGGGCGGCCAGCAGGGAAAGCTCCGCCCGCGCGCTGGCCACATTGCCGATGTGCCGTAGCAGGGACGCCGTCTTTTCAGCCCTACGCACCGCGCCCTGGGTCCGGGCGCGGCGAGCGTCGACATAGAGGATGGCGAGCGCGATCGCAGCAAAGACCAGGACGGCGTTCGCGAGGACGAGATAGGCTGTCGTGAAGTCGACAGGGACGCCCCGTTCAAGCGCATGTCCCATAGCGAACAGCGTGCCGATCGCTACGCCGCACGCGAGGGCGACGATCATCAGCGCGCCATAGGGGCGAATTCGGGTCAATGTCGTCGCCGGAAAGACTTCGAAGACTGCTGTTACCTAGACCGATTTGGCAGACTACGCCATGTGCGCCGATACAACGCTCCGAAGCGGGCCAAAGCAAGGCGCTCCAGCCTCTACCTTGCAGCTGCGTGTGACGCACCTGAAAGCTCGCGCCCTGCCAGGTGACGCTCCAGGCGAAACGCGGTGATCCAGCTTACAGACGCGACCTCCGCGGCTCAGACTTCTGCAGGAATTCCATGGCGACGGTGATTCGAGACGATCTCAGCGACAGGCTGGTGCACCTGACCAAGGGCGACGGCGAGAACGCCGCCCTGACTTTCTTCAAGATCCTGGATGATAGCGCATTGCTGGGAGGCACGGGGTTCATCAAGGGCGGCCACACGTGCGTCTGCTTCAGCGAAGCTCCCCTCGCCAAGCTGCCGCAGATCCTGGCCATGCCGCACGAGAACGTCAGGTACCGGCCTTACGGCCTGATGTTCCGCAAAAGCTGGGTCTTCGCCAAGGGCGGCCGACCCGTCATCTACCAGCCTGATCACGACTACGATCGGCTTCCGCCGAGCCATCAGCACCTGCACGTGCGGTTCTACCTCGGAGGCGCGCACCCCATCGATCACACCTGGGAGCGCGAATGGCGGATCAAGACCCCCCGTCTCGACTTCACACCCGAAGATGTCACGGTCGTTGTCCCCACCCGCAACGTCTCCGATGGACACAAGGAACATTGGTCCGACGTTCAGGCCGCCCTTCGAGCTCAGAACCCAGGGCATGCGGTCATCCCCTACCCCTGGCACGTCGTGGCCCTCGAGGACCTCGGAATACCGATCCCTGAAGGCCTCGACTGACGCGCGCGCTCCCCGGCTCGCAACCGGCGTCCGACGAGCTGTGAATCGAATCCTCTGGCGCAACGCGAGCTGCAGACCTTCAGCTCCTGGTCGGGAGCTGACTTCGTCCACCGTCGCCTTGCAAGCCCATCAAGGCTAAGCTTCCCACAGCACCTGGGAGGCCTGCATTGCGACTGACATTCGCTGCCGCCGCGGTCGCAGCCGCTCTGGCCTCGCCGGCCGACGCTCAGACCGACCCCCTGCCGCCCCGGTCCGAACTGTACACGATTGAGTACCTCGTCGGGCCAGATGGGCGCCTCCTGCACGTGCTGAAGGGGATCGACGACAAGCAGCAGTGCGAGAACATCGACACCGGAAGCATCTCGACGAGGAACATTGGCGCAAACGGGGCGCGCCTGGTCAGCGATGCGCTCGTTGTCTCGCCGCAAGGCACTTTCAACTACTACCTCTGGATCGTCGAGAAATCGGGCATCCACACCGTCTTCAGAGCCGGTTACATCGTCAGGAACTGCAGCCTGACGGAGACGCGGAGCCAGCAGAGCTATTACTCGGGCGACAACCGCTACCGACAGGCGGCGAGCGCCTACAACGCCTTGCTGCGCACGGGCCTGGCCGCACCTTGAGCCTCGACCTGCCCTGAGTTGCGGCGCAGCGCGGTCGCACCTGCTGAACGAGTTCCGCCCTGGGGAGGGCGTAGCTGCGGTCACAGTCTGGCGGCCCTGCCGAGGCGACGGTATTTGCCTTGCGATGTTTCCTGAGCCGCCATTCGTCCTGCTGGAAGACCGCATCGGCCCAGCCCGCGGCGGACATCTCTATTCGGACATCTCGGAGGTTCATGTCTGCCGGGTTGCAGAAGGCGTTCAGGCCAGCCTGTCCGCCGTAGAACGGGCGGCCACGGCCGGAGGACATGTCGCCGGCTGGTTAGCCTACGAGTGCGGGGCCGCCTTCGAGCCCCGGCTGTCCCAGCGCGCAGGACCCTCGGAGGGCGAGCCGCTGCTTTGGTTCGGGGTGTTCCGGCATCGCGAAACCCTCAAAGCAGCGGCCTTGGACCGGCTGTTCGCGGGGCGGCCGCCGGCGGCGCCCATCAGGCGCCTGCGCTATGACGAGGATCGCGAGGCGCATGTCGCGCGTGTGCGCCGGGCCCTGGAGCTGATCGCGGCCGGCGACCTCTATCAGGTGAATCTCACCTTCCCGCTTCGCTTCAACTACGGCGGCGATCCGCTGGCGCTGTATGCGGCCCTGCGAGCCCGCCAGCCCGTGGCGCACGGCGGCGTCGTGGCCACCGGCGACGCCTGGCTCCTCTCCGTTTCGCCCGAGCTGTTCGTGGAGGTGAAGGGCGAAGAGGCCACCACGCGCCCGATGAAGGGCACCGCGCCGCGCGGGCGGGATCCCGCCGCCGACGCCGCAAAGCTCGCAGATCTCCGCGTCGACCCCAAGCAGCAGGCGGAGAACCTCATGATCGTTGATCTGCTGCGGAACGACCTGTCGCGGGTCTGCCGGCCCGGATCGGTGCGGGTTCCGGACCTCTTCACGCCCGAGACCTACCCGACGCTGCATACGCTGACTTCTACGGTCACTGGCCGGCTCCTGCCCGGCACGACGCTGTACGACCTGCTCCGCGCCCTTTTTCCGTGCGGCTCGGTCGTGGGCGCACCGAAGATCCGCGCTGCGGAGGTCATCGCCGAGCTCGAGCCCGTCCGCCGCGGTGTCTACACGGGTGCGATTGGAGCCCTATCCCCGACGGGCGACCTTCGCTTCAACGTGGCCATCCGAACGGCGACTCTCCGCGATGGCCAAGGCGACTACGGCGTCGGCGGGGGCGTCGTCGCAGACTCCGATCCCGACGCCGAGTACGAGGAAGCCCTGCTGAAGGGACGTCTGCTCTCTGATCTGGCCGAAGATTTCCAGCTTATCGAGACCTTGGGTTGGGCGCCGGGGGGGTTCGTCCGGCTGGGGCGGCATCTCGCGCGGCTGCGGTCATCGGCTTCGAAGCTGGGATTCCGGTGTGACGCGGCCGCGCTGGAGGCGCGGCTCCAGGCGGAAGCCCGGAGCTGGAGGTCCCTCGCCCCCCGCCGCGTGCGCATTCGCCTTCGGCGCAACGGCGGCTTCGAGATCTCGTCCGAGGCGATCGAGGTCCCGGCTCTGGCGCGGCGCAAACTCGTGATCGCGCCGGGGCGGCTCGACGCGGCAGATCCGTTCCTGCGGCACAAGACGAGCTTCAGGGACAGGCATGAGACGGCGTTCGCCTGGGCCCTGGCGGCGCAGGCCGACGAAGCCGTTCTACTGAATCGCGACGGCTGGGTCGCCGACGCATCGCGCGCCAGCATCTTCGTCCGCCGGGCCGACAGGCTGGTGACTCCGCCCGTCGAGGATGGCGCTCTGCCTGGCGTCCTCCGCGCCATGCTCCTGGAGCAGGGAGAGGCGGTGATCGAGCGCCTCTCCCCCGCGGATCTCGCGGCCGGAGATGTGTACGTCGGAAGCAGCCTGCGCGGGCTGCAGCCGGCCACGCTTCAATTGACCGAGGAAACCGTCTGAGCCTCAGGCGCGCCGTCGCTCCGGACCTTTGTACTCAGGATCCGCGCGCCGACGGCGATCCGGCCCGACATAGTCCTCGCAGGTCACGAAGCCGCGGGCCTGGTAGATCAGGCGGTGAAGCCGCTCGTAGAGGCGCTGGGCGGTGAAGGGCTTGGCCAGGAACTCGTTCACGCCGCTGTCCCGCGCCTCTGCGACCGCCTTCGCCGAAGCGTGGCCAGTGAGCACCAGCACCGGCAGGAACGCCAGTGGGCTGCGGCGCACCTGGCGCACGAAGGCGAAGCCATCGCCGTCGGGGAGCTTCCGATCGACGATGATCAGGTCAAAGGATTCCTGATCTAGCCAGCCGAGCGCGGACGCAATGGTTTCTGCCGTTCGCACGTTGGTGCAGCCCCAGCTGGCCAGCACCGCCCGGACGATAGTGCCCATTTCACGGTTATCCTCGACGAGAAGGACGCGGATGCGGCGGAGGTCCATGGCGGTCAGATGGCGGACACCGACGCCAGGGCCTGGGATGTCTTTCGGTCGTCAGGACGTTTAAGCGCACTCACCATGGATCGGGTTTAGAGCCAGCCTCCGGCGCAGAGCCACGAGCCTGGGGTTGTGCCGGCGCAACTCGCGCCACGAGGCCGCATGGCTCGCGCAGAGCGTGAACGCCCCTCGCAGCGGTTGCTAGCCGATCTCGGCGAATGCGTTCCCTCTCGCACCTATGGAAGCCATGATCGCAGAACTCGTGGAGATGCGGGATGCAGCCGCGTCAGGGAGCGTTTCCCGGCGACTCGCCGAGCGGTGCCTTGAGATCTGCTTCCAGGAAATCGCCGCCAACGACGCGATCTTCCCGCCGCCGCCGCTCTCCGTCGTTGACGACCTCATCCGCACCATCAGCGGAGCACGGGACGGGCGGCGGGGCTCGCCGGTCCGCCCCGCTTGAGTTCCAGATTTTCGACCAGCCGCCCCAGCCGAGCCGCCGACGGCGCCGGGCGGGATGGAGCTCGTGCGGCTCGACGGAGGTCCCGATCCACGGCGGCGCTGGCTCGCGCCTTGCCGCAGCGAGGCTCGTCACCCTGGTGTTCCATGCCCCAAGAACCAGACCGCCCGAACGTTGGCGCTTGGTCGAGTATGCGCCATGAGGAGAACTTGGGATCAGGCCGGAGAGCGGAAGTTCAGCGAACGCTGCAGCGACTGCCCGCGGTCTCCGCCAACTTTCGGTCAAGCTTCTCTGCGTTCCTCGCCACTCGCGAGAGGACGGCGCCATGCGCTTTTGGGTTGCGTTGACGATTTCAGCGGCGTTGACCCTACCGGGCTTCGCGGTGGCGGCTCCCACCGCGACTGAGATCTTTGCCGCGGCAAAGGCCGCTTCCGGGGGCAAGGCTTGGGACGCGTTGACTGGATCCTATGAGAAGGGCTCCCATGGACCGGTGACCTACGAGACCTGGCTGGACTTCCGCGCCTACGGCACACGGATGATCAGCGTGACGCCGAACGGTTCTCAAGAGCAAGGGTTTGACGGCGCTGTCGCGTGGCGCCGGGCCGGGAGCAACCCAACCCAAAGCAGCCGCGATCCGGCGGCCCTACGCGAGGCGGTGATCACCGCGTACGTGAGCAACAACGGCTTCTTCTTCCCTGAGCGCTTCCCGGCCAGAACCGACTACCTCCGACACGATGACCTGCCCCCTTCCTGATCCCTCGGTTTGAGTGAGAGTCCGTCACCCTGAGGAGACGGACGTGAAGAAGAGCAGGTTCAACGAGGCGCAGATCATCGGCGTGCTGCGGGAGCAGGAGGCCGGGAGCCCGACGGCGGAGGTTTGCCGGCGGCATGGGATCAGCGAGCAGACCTTCTACCGGTGGAAGGCGAAGTACAGCGGCATGAACGTGTCGGATGCCCAGAAGCTGAAGACGCTGGAGGACGAGAATCGGCGACTGAAGAAGCTCTTGGCGGAGTCCATGCTCGACGTGTCGGCGCTGAAGGACCTGCTGGGAAAAAACTGATCGGGCCTGCAGCGCGCCGGGAGGCCGTGCTTCGCCTGATGGCGGAGCGCGGCTTCTCGCAGAGGCGCGCCTGCGGGCTGGTCCAGGTCGATCCGAAGACAGTGCGCCGCGTGGCCCAGCCAGGCGATGCGGAGGTACGCGCCCGGCTGCGGGGCCTGGCGGCGGAGCGACGCCGCTTCGGCTACCGGCGGCTCGGCATCCTGCTCGAGCGTGAAGGCGTCAGCATGAACAAGAAGAAGCTCTTCCGGCTGTACCGCGAGGAGGGCTTGGCGGTGCGAAGGCGGCGCGGCCGCAAGCGCGCCACCGGCACGCGGGCGCCCATGGCGCTGCCGGACGGGCCGAACCAGCGCTGGAGCCTGGACTTCGTGGCCGACACGCTGAGCTGGGGCCGGCGCTTCCGGATCCTGTGCATCGTCGACGACTTCACCCGCGAGGCGCTGGCGCTGGTGGTCGACACCTCGATCGGCGGCCATCGCATGGCCCGCGAGCTGGACGCCCTGATCGCCCGGCGCGGCCGGCCGGCGACCATCGTTAGCGACAACGGGACCGAGATGACCAGCCGGGCCATGCTGGAATGGACCAACCGCACCGGCGTCGACTGGCATTACATCGCGCCCGGCAAGCCGCAGCAGAACGGCTTCGTCGAGAGCTTCAACGGCAAGCTGCGCGACGAGTGCCTGAACGAGGAGGTCTTCGCCAACCTCGCCGAGGCCCGGGCTGTCATCGAGCGCTGGCGGCTCGACTACAACCACGTCAGGCCGCACTCGGCGCACGGCGGACTGACCCCGGAAGCCGTGCGTCTGAACCCCGCGGCCGGCCGGCTGCGCAACTTGATCAGCTCCACCGCCCGGCCGCTACCGCCGGCGCTGGAGATCAGCTACCAACCCCCTGGGCTCTCATAATGATCGAGGGACCGGCGGGGGGCAGGTCACGGGCTCCGAACTCGTCGGCGGCGTCTCTCAGAGCGGGTAGATAAAAAAGTGGAGCGTAACCGAAGAAATTTGAGAGATTAGTCGCTCGTTGCGACTTGTTGGTCAGCGGTTGCCCGGCAGCGTCCAGGAATTCCCAGCTCGGCTCGAAGCCCTCCTTTTCTTCGCTCCATTGGCAGGTTACCCGCAGCGCCGCCAAATTGGCTCCCTGATCGGAAAGCACGAGCTGGTCTTCCAGTGCCGCAACCATGTCTGGATCCCACGGCTCGTCAGGGTCTTCTTCGAACTTGAGGCTCACGCGGACCGGCGGGGCGGCTCGCGGATCTATCGCCTCTCCTGGGCAGTGCACGTCATATTCTGTGAAGCCAGTGCCTCTCTGCCCCCAGCGGCGGGTCAGAACGATGCGGATGGCCTCCATGATGGCTGTCTTGCCGGCGTTGTTGGCGCCTATCAGAACGGTGGTCTCATCGAGGTCGAGTTCCAGCTCGCGGACGCAGCGGAAGTTCTCGATCCTTACGCTACTAATTTGCACGCTTCCCCCCACAGGTTGTGGGTGGAGAGTACCCAACTGTGGCGCTTAGCCAATGGTTGGAGGAGCTTGCGCAGTAGGGCTGCCGGATGGGGCGGGTCGCATCCGAAAATCTAACGCAAACGGCTCCCGGGAAACTGACCTTCTGAAGGTCGGCTAAGAGTCACGACCAGCCTTTGGACGCTGGGGGCCGCGTTCAACGCACGACTTTCCAAACGCTGTCGCCATTGAGATCAGCTAAGCTTCGCCTATGAACGCGATAACCGACCAGGAAGCCAGGACGCTGCAGCGCATCTCCGAGATGGTCGACCCAGAGGGGCTCGAACAGATCGCTGCAAACGCCTCCGGGCGTTCTCCGGTAGTAGAGCTGGCAGCCCTCAGGCGCCTCGCAGCCGTGAGCCCGAAGCACGCGGGAGGGACTATCGAGCACGCGTGCTGGGCCATGGTGCATGCGGTCGAGGCGCTTCGCCGCCTGTCCGGCCGCAAAGCCTGGCGCATGAACCGTCTGCGGCCCAAAATCCAGGCCGAGGGTGAGATCGCCGCGCTGGAGTACTGTGCAAGCTACGAGACTGAAGGGTTCGCTGAAGTCCTCGCGTACGGCGCTCCAGAGCTGACCGCCGAGGCCATCGCGCTCGCGCATCCGCAACACTTCAGCGACGCCGCCCTTGAAGCTGCCCGCGCGCGCCTCCTGGAAGCCGGGGTGCAGCTTGACGACGCCGGCCGGGTCGTCGCTCGAGTCTGACTGAGACCGCACAGCTCTGCTTTGGGGCGTTGCGGGGCGGAGCCCCGCAGAAGGGGTCAGCCGAGACGCTCCGAGGCTCGGCTGCAGGGGAAGGCGTTCCCCTCAAATCTTAGGAATGTCACGCCAGAACTCAGCGGGATGAACCCTCAACGTCTTCGCCAAGGTGAAGAGCGCTTTCGCACTCACATTTCTTTCGCCGCGTTCAACAAGTCCGACATAGTTGCGATGCAGACCTGCCTGTGCCGCCAACTCTTCTTGGCTCAGGCCCGCTTCCAAGCGACAGCGCCGTACCCCCTGCCCCAGTGCACGCAAGTTTGAGTCGGCTGCCACATCGAGATGGTTGCGACCCCCTCGATCCCCATCTACACACTGACAGTGTGTATCTTCGGCTCCGGCCGGCGAGATCCACAGCTCTCACTCGCCGAGCGCGTCCGAATGCGTCCCAACGGTCAACTCGCCGAACCCGACCACCCCTTCGACGATGAAGGCCGCCCCACCGCGCCCGCGGCCGAGGCTTCAGCCCGTCACGACCACCCCCAGCTCGACGCCGCCTATCGCGATCACGCCGGCTGGCTGGTCGCCTTCCTCCGCCGCCGCTTCTCAGCCCGCGACGCCGAGGATCTCGCCCAGGAAACCTTCGTCCGCGCCGCCGGCGCCCAGGTCACCCTGCGCAACCCCCGCGGCTTCCTGGCCAGGGTCGCGCTGCGCGTCGTTCAGGACGACGCCCGCCGTCAGGCGGCGCGCCCGACCTTCGCCCCGGAAGACGCCGCTCCAGATCCTGCGACCGACCCCGACCAGGCCGAGGCCGTTCTCCTCAAGGAGGTGGTGCTCTCGCTCCCGCCGAAGCTGCGGGAGGTGTTCCTCTTGAGCCGCTTCCACGGCCTGACGTATGAAGAGATCGCACGTCGCTGCAACCTGTCCGTGAAAACGGTCGAGGCGCGGATGACCCGGGCTCTGGCGATGTGCGTGGCGCGTCTGCGGGACTAGCGAATGAGCGAGCGAGCTGCGACCCCGAGCCGCCAGGAGCTGGAAGCGGCCGAATGGTTCGCGAAGCTCAACAAGCTCTCCGTCACCACCGACGCGCTCCGCACCTTCCGCGAGTGGAAGAAGGACCCCGACAACGCGGCCGCCTACGCCGCCGTCGAGCGGACCTGGTCTGAGGCCCGATCGCTTCGCAGCGATCCGGACATCCGCCGCGCCGCCGACGAGGCCCTGGCCCGCCGTCCGGCTCGTCCCGCTGCTTCGCGAGCGTCCCGCCTGTGGCCGGCCGCCGTGGTGGCCGCCCTGCTGGTCGCCGTCCTGCTGGTGGGCGCCGCCGCTGTCGCCTTAACCCAGCGGCCCGTCAGCTACGCCACCGCCCACGGCGAGCAGCGGCTCGTCGTCCTCGAGGACGGCTCGCGGCTGCGCCTCAACACCGACACCGCCGTCACGGTCAGCTTCCGGGGCGAGGCCCGTCGCCTCGCCCTGAAACGCGGCCAGGCCTTCTTCGAAGTCGCCCACGACCCGAGCCGGCCCTTCATCGTCACCGCTGGCGACACCACCGTGCGCGCGCTCGGCACCCGGTTCGAGGTCTGGCGGCGGAACGACGGGGCCCGGGTCACCCTTGTCGAGGGGAAGGTCAGCGTCACCCGCGGACAGCAAGCCCCGACAGTGCTCGCCCCCAGCCAGTCTGTCGTCGCCACCCGGGACGGCCTGACGCCGGTCACGTCCGTGGACCCGGTTCAGACCACCGGCTGGACGACCGGGCGCCTCACCTTCCGCGACACGCCCCTCAGCGAGGCGGTCGCCGAGATCAACCGCTACAGCGCCCAGACCATCGCGCTTGATCCGGCCGCGCCCGCCAGCCGACCGGTCAGCGGGGTCTTCGACGCCGGCGACACGGACGCCTTCGTGGACGCCGTGGGCGTCCTCCTCAACCTCGAAGCCGAGCGCCAGGGGCGCATCATCCGGCTCTCCCCGCGGACCGCCGCCGGATAAAAAAGTCCGTCTCAGGTCGAGGGTGTCCCCCCAGTTGCTGCGACTTCCCCCACTGAGGGCCTGCGGCGCCGCCATCCCGGCGGGCGACACGCGGCTCCGGGGGATCCGCTCATGACCGTCCTGCGCCGCGCCGCCACCGCCGCGTCCGCCATTCCGCTGCTGATGGCGCTGGCCGCCACGCCTGCGCTCGCCGCGCCCGCCCGCCTGTCCATCCCGGCCGGCCCGCTCGACCAGGCGCTGTTCGCCCTGGCCCGTCAGAGCGGCGAGCAGCTGCTGTTCACGCCCGAGAGCGTCAGGGGTCGCACCTCGCCCGCCGTCGAAGGCGCCTACACCACCGATGAAGCGCTCTCCCTCCTTCTGGCCGGCAGTGGCCTCACTGCGACCCGCACCGGCCCTTCCACGGTCGTGATCCAGGCGGTTGAGAGCGCGGCGCAACCCCGCCCTTTCGACGGTGAGGCGCCCGCCCAGCCTCCAGAGACGGCGGTGGTCGCAACGCTCGATGAGGTTCGCGTCACCGGCAGCCACATCCGCGGCGGCGACAGCGCCTCTCCCCTGCGAGTGTTCGACCGCGCCGCCCTCGAGCGCAGCGGCCACGGCAGCGTCGCCAGCGCGCTCAACGCCCTGCCGCAGATGTTCGCCGGCCAGGCGACGGAAGGCACCCAGGCGACCCGCGCCGACGCGGCCGGCAGCAACACCACCTTCGCCACCAGCGTGAACCTCCGGGGTCTCGGCCCCAGCGCCACCCTGGTCCTGATCAACGGGCGTCGCGTATCCGGCGCCGGCTCCAAGGGCGAGTTCGTGGACCTCTCCACGATCCCCACCGTGGCCGTTGAGCGCGTCGAGATCCTCCTCGACGGCGCCTCGGCCGTCTACGGCTCCGACGCCGTGGGCGGGGTCGTCAACATCGTCCTGCGCAAGGCCTACGACGGCCTTGAGCTGAAGCTGCGCGCCGGGACCGCCACCGCCGGCGAACCTCAGGAAGCTCAGCTCGGCGTCACCTTCGGCCGACGCTGGTCCGGCGGCAGCCTGCTCGCCGTCTACGAGGGCTCGCGGCGCACCGCGCTCAATGCCGCTGATCGGGCCATCACCGCCTCCGCCGACCTGCGGCGGTTCGGGGGGTCTGACCGTCGCGAGACCTTCGCCTTCCCGGGCAATATCGTGGGCGTCGATCCCCTCACCGGCGTCAGCGGACCGCGCTTCGGCATCCCCGCCGGCCAGACCGGCGTCGCCCTCACCCCGTCCGACTTCACTGCCGGTGTGCTCAACCGCACCACGGCCCACGAGGGCATGGACATCCTGCCGGACCAGCGCCAGCACACCGGCTACCTGGCGGTCCGTCAGGAGGTGGCGCCATGGCTCGAGCTCTCGGCCGACGCCCGGTATGGCTACCGCCGCGCCCGGGCGCTTCAGCCGCCCTCCACCGCGTCGCTCAGCGTCACCCCCGCCAATCCGTTCTTCGTCTCCCCCACGGGCTCCACGGCGCCCCAGCAGATCGCCTATTCCTTCGCCGGCGAGCTGCCGAACACGCCCTCCTATCGCCACGCCGAAAGCTTCACGGCGACGGTTGCGGCCGACGCCAGGCTCCCGCGGGACTGGGACGCCGGCGGCTATCTCGCCTACAGCCGTGAAGTCGATACCGGCGACCTCTACGGGACCATCAATTCGGCGATCCTGGCCGAGGCGCTCGGCGGCGCAGACCGCCCCGAGACCGCCTTCCTCGCCAGCCGTGACGGCTACTTCAACCCCTACACCGGCCTCGCCGCCAACCGCCCCGCCGTGCTCGCGGCGATCAGCTCGGGCTTCACCACCACCCGCACCGCCGCCGAGGTCTACACCGCCAGCCTGCAGGCTGACGGCCCGCTGTTCGCCCTTCCCGCTGGCGAGGCAAAGCTGGCGGTCGGGGGCCAGGCGCGCCGCGAGGAGTTCAGGACCGCCGGCTACAGCTTCCTGTCGACGCCGTCGCCGGCCGCCTCAACGCCCATCCAGGGAGATCGCACGGTGCTCGGCGCCTTCGCCGAACTGCGCGCGCCGCTGCTGTCGGACCGGGAGGGGCGCCCGGCCCTCGAGCTGAGCCTCGCCGTGCGAGCCGAGGACTACAGCGACTTCGGTCGCAGCATCAATCCCAAGGCCGGCCTGGTCTGGCGACCGGCGGAGAGCCTGCGCCTGCGTGCGACCTGGGGCGAGTCCTTCCGCGCCCCGACGCTGCGCGACCTGCGCGCCACCACCTTCAACAGCGCCATCAACCTGCCGGGCGCCTCCGGCACGGCGCTCGTCATGACCCGCCAGGGCGGCAATCCGGACCTCGGACCCGAGAGCGCCACGTCCTGGACGCTGGGCGCCGACTGGACGCCCTCCGTCCTCCCCGACCTCCGGCTCGGCGCCACGGTCTTCCGCACCCGGTTCCGGGACCGCATCGACCGGCCTGCCGCCAGCAGCCTCGCGACGGTTCTCACGGACGCGCGCTTCGCGCCCTTCGTGCAGCGCCTCAACCCGGCCACCAGCGCGGCCGACCTGGCGCTCATCCGCCAGATCCTCGCCGATCCGATCACCCGGGCCACGACCTTCCCGGCGGAGAGCTTCACGGCGATCGTCGACATCCGCATGGTCAACACCGGGGTGCTGGAGGTGAGCGGCCTCGATCTCAACGGATCGTATGGGCGGGACGCCTGGGGCGGCCGGCTCACCCTGGCCGCGGACGCCACCCGGCTCTTCGACTTCGCGCAGCAGCTGACGCCGTCGTCCCCCAAGACAGATGTCGTCGGCCAGACCACCAGACCCCCGCGGCTGCGCGCGCGGCTCTCGGCGGACTGGCGCCGCGAAGCCTGGAGCCTTGGGCTGGCCGCCAACCACACGAGCGGCTTCCGCGATCCGGCGGGCGTGCGGATCGACAGCCACACCACCTACGACCTGCAGGCGGGATGGACGGCGAAGACCGATCCTGGCCTGAGCCTGCGATTGACCGTGCGGAACCTCTTCGACGAGGCGCCGCCCTTCTACGACAGCCCTCTGGGCTTCGCCTACGACCCCACCAGCGGCGATCCGGTGGGCCGTTTCGTCGCCCTGCAGCTCACCCGCAGCTGGTGACATGCGGGTCCTGTCCGTTCGGCGGCCGCTCGCCGCCGCGGCGGCGGCCGGCTGCCTGCTGCTGTCCGCCGCCGGCCATGCGCGCCCGGTCACGATCGAGGATGCGCTGCAGTCCGGGACGATCGCCAACACCGCCATCGATCCCACGGAACGATGGGCGGTGATCGAGTACGCCCGGCCCTACGCCTCGGCGCCGCGGTTCGACTTCGATCTCCTGCAGCCGATGATGACCACCGAGCTCAGGGTGGCGGACCTTGAGCGCCCTGGCCCCGCGGCGCTCCTGTTTCCGCCCGAGCCTGGAGCCGGCTACGCCGCCGGTCCCTTCTCGCCGGACGGCCGCCGCATCGCCGTCTATCGGCTGACCGACGCCGCCTTCAGCCTGGGCGTCGTCGATCTCGCCGCCCGCACAGTCCGCTGGTTCGACGTCGCGCCGGACATAAGCTGGGAGGGTCGGGCCGTGGGCTGGGCCTCGCCGAGGCGGCTGCTGGTCATCACGCCGCCCCCGGGAAGCCTGCCGCATTACGTCCGTATGCAGCGCGCCTGGCGCAGCCTGCCGCCCCGCTGGGAGAGCGTGGCTTTGGGCGGCGCCGCCCCCGCCGTGTGGCGCGGCGGCCGCGCCCTCAAGGACCAGCCCCGAACCCAGCCTGGACGTCTGCTGCGCCTCGACGTGGAGACGGGCGCCGCCGAGGTTCTCGCGACGGGCCGCTTCGTCGATCTCGAGGTCTCCGCGTCCGGCAAATACGCCGCCGTCCTCGAGCGCGGCGAGGACGTCCGCCTCCAGGCGGACGCACCGGTCCACGGGGACATGGGGGTCGCCACCTTCCGCAAGCGGCTGCGGCTCGTGCCGGTCTCCGGCGGCGCCGCCGCCTCCCCCTGCCCAGGCTGCGACCTCCTGCAGGGCCTGCTCGTCTGGGCCCCGAACCAGGACCGTCTCCTCGCCTACGCGCGTGACGACGGTCAGGCCTGGCGGCAGGGCCGGCTGATCGATGTGGACGCCAGGACCGGGCGCCTCGCCAGACTGCCGGCCGGCTTTCGTCCGGCGGTGGTCGGGCGTCCGGAGATCGTCGCCGCCGGCTGGATGGGGGCCTCGCCCGTCGTCTACGGCCGCACCGACGGCGCGACTCGCGATGACTGGTGGCGGCTCGCTGGCCCACGGCCGGTCAATCTCACCGGCAGCCTGCCGCAGGCGCCGATGGCCGGCGTCAGCCTCGCTGGCGAGCGTCTCACCGTCGCGACGCCCGCCGGCGGCTGGAGCCTCGACGTCGACGGCCAGGCCCGGCGCCTCGAGCCCCGCGGCGTCGCGCCACTGGCCCCCTGGAGCCGCGGCCTGCGCCGGCGCGCCGGCCACGAGCTCGGTCGAAGGGCTCTGCCGGTCCGCGTGCGGGAGGCGGCCGGCGACCGGCTCCACGACCTGGCGGCGGCGCGCGCCGTCGATCTGCCGCTGCCCGACGGCGCCGAGCTCTTCGCCTACGCCCCGCGACGGGGCGCCGCCCTGGTCCGCACGCTGAGCCCGGGCGGCCGACAGGCGCTCCTCTGGATCACCGCGGATCGACCTCCCGTTTCGGTGCTGGCCGCCAATCCGCGGCTGTCGGACGTGGAGCCGCCGCGCGCGATTCCCGTTCATCACACGGCTCCTGATGGCCGTCCGCTCACCAGCTGGCTGCTTGCGCCGAAGGCCGCGTCAGGCGCTCCAGCGCCGCCGCTGATCGTCGTACCCTACCTCGGGCAGATCCATAGCCGCCGGCCGCAGGTCCGGATCGAGGGGACCGTCCGCGATCAGTGGGAAGCGCTGCATCTGACGGGCCAGGGCTATGCCGTGCTCCTGCCGTCGCTCCCCCTGCCCGCCGACGGCAGGGGGCCTGGCGAAGGCCTTGCCGATCGGGTCCTCGCCATCGTCGACGCCGCCGCGCGCCAGCCGGACACCGGATCCCTGTTCGATGACGCGCAGCTCGGGCTCCTTGGCGTCAGCTTCGGCGCCCACAACGTCCTGGCGATCATCACCCAGACTGACCGGTTCAAGGTCGCCGTGGCCGCGCACGGCCCCAGCAGCCTGATCACCAAATGGGGCGAGTTCGGGCTCGGCCGCGTCTTTCCGGAAGCGGAGATCCCCAGCGCCTGGTCCATCGGCTGGGCGGAGACCCTGCAGGGCCTGATGGGCGCCCCGCCCTGGGAGGCGCCGGATCGCTACGTTGCGAACAGCCCGCTCATGCACGCGGGCCGCATCCGGACGCCCCTGCTGATGGTCCAGGGCGAGTTCGATTCCATGTCCGCCGCAGAAGGCGAGCGGATGTTTTCCGCCCTCTTCCGCCAGGACAAGACGGTGGAGCTCGCCATCTACGGCGGTGAGGGCCACGTCTTCGCAAGCCCCGGGACGATCCGCGACTACTACGGACGGGTGTTCGCCTGGCTGGACACCTGGCTTCAGGCCGACCACCGCCGGACCCAGGCCTCCAGCGCCGCGGCGCTGAGCAGGCCGATCCCGTCTCCACGCCAGATCAGCCTGTCCGGGTGGAGCGCCGCGTCCATGGCTGCCCGGTCCAGCACCCCTTCGGCCGCCAGCCGTCCGTCCAGCAGATAGGCACGCAGGAAGCCCAGGCTCTCGCAGACCTGTCGGGCATAGTAGCTGGTCAGCATGCCCTTGGACCGCCGCGCCACGATCTCAGGCGGGAGGCGGTCCGCCGCGACGGATCGGGCCAGGGCCCGATCTCGGCCGCCGTCGAGATGCTTCCAGCTCGGAATTGCGAGCGCTGTCTCCACCAGGGGCTGCGACAGCAGGGGATAGAGCAGGTCCGCCGCCTCCCCCCGCCGCGAGCGGCCGAAGGTGAGCTGAGAGACGACGACGTGCAGCACCTGCAGCTGCTTGCCGGGCGGCAGGGTTCCTATGCCTTCAAGCCACGGATGGGACAGGCCCTGCCCGGCTTCCCGAGCCCGGGGGCCGAGGAAGGGCGCGAAGTAGCTGACCCGGTCCGTCTCCAGGCGGGCCCGGCGGGCTTCCGAGAGCACGCTCCAGACCGATCGCCGCAGCCATCGGGACGTCCCGAGGAAGAAGGGATCGAATATCGTGCGCCAGCCCGGCTCGGCGAGGTAGTCCGCCGCCGGCAGGGCCGAGGGCATCTGGAAAAAGACCGCATCGCCGCCATAGCCCGTGAGCAGGGCGTCCGCCTTGTGCCGGTTCAGTTCGCCCGCCGTATGACGGTCCCGCACCGGGTCCAGCGCCGTGAAGCTCGGCCGCACCCCATTGGCCGTCTCAGCAAAGTCCGCCTCCGTCAGGGCGCGCACGGGTTTCGCGTGGGCCAGGAGCGGCAGATCCGCCGCGGCGGCCGCGCAGGCCGCCCAGCGTCGCTCGTCTCCCTCCCGCCGGTCGCCATAGTAGTTGAGATCGGCGCCAATCCTGCCGCCAGCAGCCGAGCGACGGGCCGTCACGGCGACAAGCGCGGAATCGAAACCGCCGGACACCTCCGCCATGAGCGCCCCATAGGCGCCGGTCCAGGTGGCGCAGACGTCGTCAAGGCTCGCCGCCAGGGCGCGGGCCGGCTCCCGCGGCGCAGGCGCCCGCGCAGCATCTGCCGGACGCCAGAGCTGGACCCTCCGGCCCGATGCGACCTCCACCGCTTCGCCGGCCACCGGCGAGACCACACCCGTGAGGGCCGTACGGCCGGCAGCGCTCAGCGCACGACGCACGAAGTCGGTCACCACGTCCCAGTCGACGCTCACGTCGGGTGCGAGGGCTGGCGGGAGCTGGTCGAGGCTGCTCGAGATCACCACCGTTCCGGAAGCACGCCAAGCCACGGCGTCGCCCGCCCCGGAGGGGTCGCGCAGGACCCAGGTCTCGGCGCCCTCCTGAACCATGGCGACATAGGCGCCCCAGCGGCTGCGGCAGAGATCCGACAGAGCCGGCGGCGCGCCGCCCTCGATGCCCGCATTCATCTCTCGCGCGTGGAAGACGCGGCCGATCGTGAGGGCGCCAGCCTGTCGCGAGACCAGGGGCGGCTGCTCGCCCCTCAGCCAGACCTCGGCCCAGGGCATCGGCGAGTCCGCCGGGCGCCAGCCGCGAGAGCGCAGACCCTCGGAGATAGCCTCTGACGCCTGCGGACGCCGGCCGTCCTCGACCAGCACAAGGAAGCCGCCGGGCATCAAACCACCATGATCGGCGTATAGGCGTCGAGCCGCTCGGCGTAATCATCGAGCGCCCGGTCGCCGACCTGGAGCCAGCAGTGGGCGGAAAACGGCCACGTCCGGACGCCGAACACCCAGTCGGCGTCGACGCCCGACCGGCGCAGGAAGCGTCGCAGGACGAAACTGCGGACGAGGCACTTCCCCTGGATCGGCAGCCACGGGGCGCAGGCGTGGAAGACCGCCGCCAGCCGCTCGGCTTCATCCGCTCTCGCGGGATCCACACGACGGACGCCGCCGTAGCGCACCACTGTCTGGAGCGGACGTCCGACGTAGCCGACGAGGCAGTCGAGGGTGGCGAGCGCGAGCCGTATCACATCCAGCGCCCGGACGCGCCGCGCCGGCTCCGGCTGACCACGTTCGGGAAGACCGGGAGGGCGAGGCCGCGGCCTCGCGGCGAGGGAGCCGGCAAGGGCGCCGTTCTCGGCCAGGTGCTCCAGCACCGCCGGGTCTGAAGCCTCGATCGAACTCCCGTCGTCCGAGACAACACACAGGGCGGCGGCGTCCGGCAGGCAGAGATAGCGGTCGCGATCGACCTGCAGCAGGACAAGGTCGGCGTCGACGGCGACGAGAAAGGATTTCGGGTGCAGCGCGGGCACGGCGAAGCGGGCGCCGACGCGGACGCCGGCGCCCGACCCAGCTCAGACGTCGAACGGCTTGTTCAGGTCTTCGAAGTCACCGCCGATGCCGCCGTTGGTCGCGGCCTTGGCGCTGCCGAAGCCCAGCAGCCGAACGCTCATCAGATTGAGAAGCCTGGTCATGGGAACCTCCTGGGTTCGCCGCACGATTGCGGCCACCCCATGACGCGACCGGACCCGGCTCCATTCAAACTATATCGGCTCTATTTTTGGGCGCCGCCCACCGTCAGCCGCGCCACGTGCGCGCCCGCCGATCCAGCAGGTCGCCGAGGCGGTCGACCTCCCGGAGCCGACGCAGATGGAAGGACCGGACGAGTTCGATGAACGGGGGCCCGCCGGTCATCGCACCTGCGGCCAGCGCTGCGGCCTCCGCCTCCAGGTCCGGGAAGATCTCCGGCTCCAGCCGACGCACCGGTCCAAGCCGCGTCTGGCCAAGCTGAAAGACGTCGCAGAGCGCGGCGCTGCCCGTGAGGGCCAGGACCCTCCCCAGCAGGGACTCGGTCGCCGCCACCGGGCTGGCGAACGTCTCGGCTTCGGGCGGCGCGATCCACACCGGCTCCCGAGACGGATCGAGGGCCATCAGGAGGCAGGCGAGATGGACGCGGTAGAGGTCGGCGATGTCCGCGCGGGTCAGGTGGGCGACATAGAAGCCCTGACCGCGGCGTTCTTCGAGCACCCCTTCGCCCGCCAGCCGCGCCATCGCCTCGCGAACCGGCGTCGCGCTCAGCCGCAGCTCCTCGGCGAGCTCCACGGCCGCCAGCTTCGCGCCAGGCGCGAAGCGTCCTTCTTGAAGCCAGGATCGCAGGGCGGCCAGCGCGCGATGAAACGGTTCTGGGCCGGACGCCGGCATACTCCCTCACTCGAACTGGCGCTCACAGACCACCTGGCGCTGCGCGCGGCAAACCGGCCGAAGCGCCGCCGCGCACCCTTACGGGCCACCTGGCCCAGCGACCCGCAAGAAATGCGGGAGCGCCCCGCAGCCATCTGGCGGATCGCTGAACCCGCGCCCTCAGGCCGATGGCCGTGGGGCGCGGGCGCGGATGCGCAGGCACCGGACGCCCCGCTGTCCGGCGAGCTGGGCGAGGTTCAGCGCCGGGCCGAACGGCTTGCCGGCGACCTGAGGATCGAGCGGAGACGCAAGCACCAGGGCGCAGATCGGCTGCAGCGCCAGCAGGGCCTCGTTCGCCCGGAACGGGGCTGCGCGACCGTGCCGATCGAAGTCCGGCCGAGCGACCACCAGCCGGACCCGCTTCTGCTGCGCCCAGCGGGCGGCGAGGCGCTCGCCGCCGTCTGCGCCGGTGAGGGCCAGGGTCATGTCAGGCCACTGCGTCCTGGCCCAGTTCAGGGCGTCGAAGATCCGGCCAGCGTCTTCCGGCGACGTCGCTCGCGGAGACGCGCGGAAGGCGACCACGAACTCGCCAGGGTCTGCGTCCGCCATGCGGCGCCGCTCGGCGGCCTGCAGGGCCGTCCGCACGTCCAGCTGAGCGGCGGTCAGGACGCTGGCGCGCGCCGAGCCGCGCCACGGGGTCCAGCATTCCCCGGTGGCGGACGCATAGGTCGCGGCGGCGGCGTCCCGAACGCGCTCCAGCGCCGCGACGGCGGCGTCCGCGGCGTCCACGGCCTGCCTGCTCGACTGCAGTTCCGTGTCGGCGACCTCGCTGCCATCGAACTCACGCAGCTGACGCGCCAGAGCGTCGCGAGCCTGGTCGGCCTGGCGCTCTACCCGCTGCACGCCCGCGTGCAGGCCGCCGATGAAGGTTTCGCAGATCGTGCGGACATGCGTTTCCAGCGCCGTCTCCAGCACCAGGTCCAGCACCTCAGTCATAAGGCTGTGGCCGAGCTGGTCGAGCGCGGGCCGGGTCGGCTGCGGCGCAGCCGGATCGAGATCAACGCCGCCGGATAAATCCGGCTGCTGAGGCGCTGCGTGGGTGAAGGTTATGGACATGGCGGGCTCCTGAGGCTGGCGAGCTCAAGCTCAGGAGCGCCCTCGCCGGGGAGGCTGCGCGACGGCCAGGGCTCCAAGGAGAGCGCAGCGTCCCTTGCCGTTGCGCAGCCTTCCTGGCTCGCTCCGACCTTTGCGCGGACTCGCCAGTCTCAGCCCGCCGTTCCGGGAAACCCGCCCGCCTGACGCTTCGCCGTGGTGTTTCAGTCCAGGCGAGCGGCTTCGTCGATCCGTCGGGGCCGACCGTCGGCGTCGAGGGCGACGAAGGTGAAGGTGGCTTCGGTCACGAGCTCGGCGCCCTCCTCGTGCCGGTCCCGGCGCCAGGCCTGGATATGGATGGAGAGCGAGGTCCGTCCGCGGCGCACGACCTCGCCGACGACCGAGACCTCGTCGCCCACCTTGACGGGTCGGACGAAGGACATGCCGTCGACCGCCACGGTCACGGCGCGTCCGCCCGCGGCGCGGGCCGCGACCAGGCCGGCGGCGGTGTCCATCTGCGACATGAGCCATCCACCGAAGATGTCGCCGTACGGGTTTGCGTCTGCGGGCATGGCGCAGACCCGGATCGCTGGTGAAGCTGCGTCGGCTTTCATGTCGTCATTCTCCCGGCCTGTCTGCGATCCCGCTGACGTTCCTGAGGCTCGCAACGAGGCCGCTCAGCGGCGTCTGATCCGAGGAGCGCGGCCGCGTAGGCATGACGCTCGAGGATCGTGTGGCAGTAGGTGAGCTCGCCTTTCAGAACCCCCGGCGTCCGCTGCAGCGTCCGGAACCAGTTGTCCGTATCAGCTTCCGACGGGTGATAGGCGCGGAGCTGATAATCCCATTCGCCGACCACGCGGGCCGCGGTGATGACCTGAGGATCCTTCAGGAACATCGCTTCGAGCTCGCCGACCCGGGCCCGGTCCAGGCAGTCGACCTTGATCAGCACCCGGCACTCGGATCGGCCCAGGGTGAGGGCTGGATTGACCACGGCGACCGCCCTGAGGACGCCCCTCTCTCGCAGCCTGTCGAACCAGCCCCAGGCGGCGCGACTCGTCATACCGATCGCGGTTCCGACTTCTGTGATCATCAGGCGCGGGACGCCCTCGAACCGCGCGATGCGGGCCAGCTCCTGAGCCGTGATCCCAGGCTGAGCGGCGCGCCGCCTGGACGGCGTCACGATTCCGCCTCGGATCGCGACGTTTCGGAATGCGAGGCCGACCGGCCCACCCCCAGGCCGGTCGGCAGGCGCTCTGCGCTCCGGGGAGGAGGAGCGAAGGGCAGCCATCCAGGGTGGCGGCGAGCCGCTTCAGCTCTGTGCCGCCAGCGTCGAATGCGGCCGCGCAGCGCAACGGCTGCGCTGGCGCTGTGGCGCCAGATCATGCTCTGCCGGCCCGACTGAGGATTCGACGGGCCTGCACGAGATGCGGCGCGTCCAGCATGCGGCCATCGAGCGCCACCACCCCGGCCTCAGCCTTCGCGAAGGCCTCGATGATCCTCTGGGCGCCGGCGATCTCGTCCTGCGACGGCGCAAAGGCGGAGTTGATGACCGGGACCTGAGCTGGATGGATCGCCATCATCCCGACGAACCCATCGCGGCGGCCCCGTTCAGCGTAGGCGGCCAGTCCCGCCAGGTCCGAGAAGTCAGGGTACACCGTCTCGATCGCCGGGATGTCCGCCGCGGCCGCGCCCAGCAGGGCCATCGTCCGCACCACCTCATAGACGGGCGTAAGCTGCTTCTCGCTGTCGCGCGGGGTCTCCGCCCCGATGGCGGCGGACAGGTCCTCGGCGCCCCAGGTCAGCCCGTCGAGCCGCCCGCGGCAGGTGGAGTAGGCCCCCAGCGTGAAGACGGCCGCAGCCGTCTCCGTGGCGATCGGCAACACCCGCACCGGCTCTTCCTGACGCCGCCAGGTTCGCTCCTGCTGCGTGAGCGCCACCTCGAGGTCCCGGACCGCCTGTGGGCTGGCCTTCGGCAGGACCACGCCGACGGCGCCGGCTGCGGTCGCGGCGGCGAGGTCCTCTCCCCCCTCAGCCGTCGACAGCGGATTGATGCGAACCCAGAGCCGCGCGCGATCCGGGCTGGTTTCCAGGAATTCGACGACGGCATCGCGCGCGCGCCTTCCGGGTTGGAGCGACCGAGTCCTCGAGATCGAAGATCAGGGCGTCGGCCGGGCCGGCGAGCGCCTTGGCCATACGATCCGGCCGGTCGCCGGGCACAAAGAGCCAGGATCGCGGGGTCATCCGGCCAGGCTCCGGCGCCTGACCAGGGCCGTGCGGGTGCAGGTGCAGACGACCTCATCCCGCTGGTTGAGGGTCTCGTGCGAGAAGACCACGAGACCCGCTTCCGGGCGGGACGCGCTGGGTCGCGTGTCGCTGACGGTGGTTCGAACCCGCAGGGTGTCGCCGATGAACACCGGCCTCGGCATGCGAACCTGGTCGTAGCCAAGGTTGGCGACGAGGGTTCCGAGCGTGGTCTCGCCGACGGAGATCCCCACCATGAGGCTGAAGGTGAAGAGGCCATTGACGACGATCCGGCCAAACTCCGTGCCGACGGCGTACTCTGCGTCGAGATGAAGCGGCTGGGGATTGTGCGTCAGGGCGCTGACCAGCAGGTTGTCCGTCTCGGTGACCGTGCGCCGCACCGGATGCTCGATTGTGAGCCCCACCACCAGATCTTCGAAGTAGCGGCCGGTCATCACGCCCGAGCCCCCGAGCTCGCGAGGCGGACGCCCGCAGGGAGCGGCGGAAGCCGCCCCGCTACGCTCGGGCGTCTCGCGAGCGACGTGGAGAATGGCCGTCGTCGGGATCGGACAGGCTGATGGACGCGCCTCATCCGCCCAACAGCTCCCGCCCGATCAGGAAGCGCCGGATCTCGTTGGTGCCGGCGCCGATATCGTACAGCTTCGCGTCCCGCAGGAATCGCTCGACCGGATATTCTCGCGTATAGCCCGCGCCGCCCAGGGCCTGGACGGCCTCCAGCGACACCTTCACGGCGTTCTCGCTGGCCATGAGGATGGCGCCGGCGGCGTCGAAGCGCGTGGTCATGCCGGCGTCGCACGCCTTGGCCACGGCATAGACGTAGGCCCGGGCCGAGTTCAGGGCGACGTACATGTCGGCGATCTTGCCCTGCATCAGCTGGAACGAGCCGATGGGCTTGCCGAACTGCTTGCGCTCGCGGACGTAGGGCAGGACCACGTCCATGCAGGCCTGCATGATGCCCAGCGGGCCCGCCGAAAGCACGGCGCGCTCGTAGTCGAGGCCGCTCATCAGCACGCCGACGCCGCCGTTCAGCGGCCCCATGACGTTCTCTTCCGGCACCTCGCAGTCCTCGAACACCAGCTCGCCGGTGTCGGACCCGCGCATGCCCATCTTGTCGAGCTTCTGCGAGACGCGGAAACCCTTGAACTCCTTCTCGATGATGAAGGCGGTGATGCCGCGGCTCGCGGCGTCCGGATCGGTCTTGGCGTAGACGATCAGGGTGTCGGCGTGCGGCGCGTTGGTGATCCAGAACTTCGTGCCGTTCAGGACGTAGCGGTCGCCCTTCTTCTCGGCCTTCAGCCGCATCGAGACCACGTCCGAGCCCGACCCCGCCTCGCTCATGGCCAGGGAGCCCACGTGCTCGCCCGAGATCAGCTTGGGCAGGTAGCGGCGCTTCTGATCGTCGGAGCCCCAGCGGCGAAGCTGGTTCACGCAGAGGTTCGAGTGGGCGCCGTAGCTCAGGCCGATCGAGGCCGAGGCGCGGGACACCTCCTCCATGGCCACGACATGCTCGAGGTAGCCGAGGCCCAGGCCACCGAACTCCTCCTCGACGGTGATCCCGTGCAGGCCCAGCTCGCCCATCTGGGGCCAGAGCTGGCGCGGGAATTCGTTGGTCTGGTCGATCTCGGCCGCGAGTGGCGCGATCCTGTCGGAAGCGAACCGGGCCGTGGTCTCGCGGATCATGTCCGCGGACTCGCCCAGCTGAAACTCAAGCGACACGGCCGACCTCCCCCATGCAACGACGTTGCGTCGCGCGGTGATGGGATGTCGCCTTGCAGGGCGCCATCAACCCGTCGAAACCGCGATCGGGCGAATTGGCCAATTCGCGAACCAACGCTCGGCTTACCGAAAACGAATTGGCAGAGCCGTGGAGCTCTTGTCGCTCGCCATGGTCATGGTGGAGTTGACCTCCTGGACCGTCGGCATGGTGAGCAGGCGACCGAACACGAACTGCCGATAGCTCTCGACGTCGCGGGTGACGATGCGGAGCAGGAAGTCGAAGGGCCCCATCGTCGGGTAGCAGTCCATGACCTCCGGGATCCGGCAGACCGCCTCCACGAACTCACTGAGGTTGGTGCGGCCGTGGGCCGACAGCCGGACACTCGCGAAGACGACGGTATGGAAGCCTAGCTTTTCCGCATTCAGGCGGGTCACCTGATCCAGGATGTAGCCTTCCTCCCTCAGGCGGGTCAGGCGCCGCCAGCACGGGGATTGGGACAGGCCGACCTTGTCCGCGAGATCCGCGGTCGACATCGGCGGATGCCTCTGGATCACGTCCAGAATGCGCAGGTCCATCTCATCGAGCTCACCCGTCGCGTCCATGCTCCTGACCCCCGTCGTTCAGCAAGGCAGTCGTCAGGCGCAGGCGCCGGGAGCCTGGCGGTCCCAGCGACGCCGACCGCTGTTCGGACACGCAGAGGCGAGCGGCGCCACAGGGGAACGCAAGCGGGGCTGCCTGAAAAAATAACGGGGCTCGTCGCTAGCTAAGGGCCTTGGGCCCCGCTCGCTTCATATCGCGCCCGAGCGGCGAGCCCTGTGGCCGGGGCGGAGCAACGCCCCGCCCCGGCTCAAGGTGTCGATCAGTTCTGCCAGGACAGCTTCACGCCGAAGGTGCGCGGCGCACTGTACTGTTCGCTCCAGCCGGCGCTCGTGAAGAGGGCCTGGGTGCGATGCAGTTCGTTGAACAGGTTCTTGCCCCAGACCGCGATCCGGAAATTCTCACCGAGGTTCAGCCCAGCTTCACCGTTCACGGTGGTGTAGCCGCCCTCGCGAGCTTCCGGCGGATTGCGGACGATGTCGAAGGCGACGCGGCTCTGATAGGCGGCCGAGAGGGAGATGTCCGCTTCCGCGTCGTCGGTCACGGTCCAGGCGTATTTCACCGAACCGTTGAGCGTGAACTCGGGGGCGTTCGGCAGTCGGCTGCCCTTCGCCACGCCAGGCACGATGGACCTCGTGATCTCCGTGTCGATGTAGCCGGCGCCCACGCGCAGATCGAGGCCGGCCACAGGTCTCCAGGTCACGTCGCCCTCGACACCACGAACCCGGGCGTCGCCCACGTTGGTGATGCCGAACAGGACACCCACCGGAGAGTCGAAGAGCGGCCCGTAGAACTGCGAGTCCTCGTAGTCGTAGTTGAACGCCGAGGCGTTGACCTGAAGGTTCGGAAGGACCCGGCTCTTCACGCCCACCTCGTAGGCGGTGAGCTTTTCATCGTCGAAGGGCGTCAGGGCCGAGGGATCGAACGTCAGCTGCCCCTGGAAACCGCCCGATTTGAAGCCGCGGCTGACGCTCGCATAGAGCAGGGTGTCATCCAGAAGCTTGTAGTTGACGCCGAGCTTCCCCGAGACGTTCGAGGTCCGGAAGAAGTTCTCGACGGGCGCGAAGACATCCACTTCCCCGCCGCCGGTCGGCCCCAGGAAGGTTGTCGCATCATCGAGCCTCTTGCGCTCCTTCGTGTAGCGGATGCCGCTCACCAGGGTCAGCTTCGGGACGATCTCCCACTCGCCGTGCAGGAAGACCGCATAGGCCTTGGTGCGCTGGTGGTAGCGGTTGCCGATCGTCGAGATGCCGCTCAGGCCAAGCAGCGGAAGCAGATCGGGCGCGTCATAGCTGTCCTGGGTGGCGACGGTGTCTCGCGAGTAGTAGGCGCCGCCGATCAGGGTCAGCGCCTCTCGCGAATAGGCGAGCCGCAGCTCCTGCGAGGTCTGATTGATGCGGTTGCGGAAGGTGCTGTCGAGCTGCCGCAGCCGCGTCCCGTCCTGGTCGCCGACGTCCACGCGAGTGAAGCGCTCGTAGGCCGAAATCGACGTGAGGGTCAGGCCTTCCGCCAGGGCCCAGTCCACCGTCAGCGAAACCCCGGCCGATTTCAGATCGACCTCGGGATTGTTGCTGGCGCCGGCGATCCGGGGCCGCCCGGCGAAGGCGTCCTCGTCGGTCGTCAGCACATTGTCGACCTTGTACAGCGACTGGTCCGAACGGTCGTAACCGGCGTGCGCGCTGAGCAGAGCGGTCACCGCCTCTGACGGGGTCCATTCCAGATGCAGGCGCGCCGCGGTTCGGTCGATCCTGCCGTTGCGCTCGCCCGTCACGTAGTTGCGCTGCCAGCCTGAGGCCTGCTGCTCGGTGGTGAAGGCGAAGCGGCCAGCCAGGGTGGGCGCGAGGGGGCCGCCGACGGCTCCGTTCAGCAGCCAGCTGTCGTAGGTCCCGTAGCCGACCTGAAACTCGGCGTCGGCGGCCTCGGTCGGTCGCTTGCTGATGATGTTGATGGCGCCGGCCGTGGTGTTGCGGCCGTAGAGATCGCCTTGCGGCCCCTTCAGCACCTCAACCCGATCGACATCGAAGAGGCCGAACGAAAGCATCGCCGGCGAGACGAGGTACACGTTGTCGACGTAGACGCCCGCGGCGGGATTGTTGTTCGAGGCGTAGTCGTTCAGGCCGATGCCGCGGATCGTCACGTTCGGCACGCTGCCGCCGAGCGTGTTCTTGATCTGCACATTCGTCGTCTGGGTCGCCAGATCGACCACCTGTCTCACGCCAGCGGCTTCCAGTTCGCCGCCCGAGACCACATTCATCGCGATGCCGACGTCATTACCGCGCTGCACGCGCCGTTGCGCGGTGACGACGACCACGTCGAGGGCGGTCTCGCTGGCGGCGGCGTTCGCCTCCGTCTGGGCCGCGGCTCCTGTGGCGGGAGCCTGCGCCTGGACCGCCGCAGGCAAGCAGGCGGCGGCGGTCGCCAGCAGCAGCAGGCGCCCCTTAGAAACGACGTTGCTCATGATTGAAGTCCCCTCCCCGAGAAGATCCGCTCAGACGGCGGTCCTTGGAATGTTGAAGCCGATGATCTCTTTGGCTCTGGGTGTGGCGTAGGTGCGCTTGCTGTGGCGAAGCCCGGCCTTGGCCACGGCCTCGGCGACACAGACGGTCGCTGGAATGGGGTCGATCACCGGGATGTCATGGCCGGCGCTCTGCAGATGCTCTTCGATCGCCGCAGCGCAGCCGAGGAAGCCCGTGCAGCCCAGCACGATCACGTCGGCGCCGTCGCGCTCCACCGCCTGCAGGGCCGAGTTCGCCAGGGCGCTCTGGACTTCGGCGAACCGCTGTTCGAGCTCCAGCACGGGGATATCGACCACCAGGATGGAAGCCAGCTTCTCGTAGACGCCGTAGACGCGCGCGAGATTGGCCAGCATCGGCTTCACCGAGTTCAGGACGGTGACGACGCTGAACTTCTGACCGAGCATGGCGGCCAGATGCATCGAGGTTTCCGAGGGACCGAGGACCGGGATCTTCACCACCTCACGGGCGGCCTTCAGCCCCGGGTCACCCATGCAGTCGATGATGATCGCGTCAGCGCCCGCCTGTTCGGCCTCGATCGCTCTGACGATCGTGTCCGGAACCGCCAGCGCTTCATCGAACTCGCTTTCGATCGAGGACGGGCCGCGGTCGAGCAGCGAGTGGGTGAACGAGAGCGACGGGCTCTCCAGATGCGCGATTTCCTTCAGGTCCCGAATGCCCCTCGTCGTGACGGGCGTGATGAGGTGGATCGTCGTCATGGCCGCGCTCGCATCTGCCGGTCTGTTGTGCGGACAGTTGGCGGGCGGACGGCCGACAGAACAACATTCGCATTAGGGAGAGGCCCAACCCTGCTTAGTAGCTACGGCCTGTCGCAGAATATTCACAACTACCAATACGAGTAGTACTGGTTGGCGCCACGCGGGACGTCCGGCATGGCTGGAGGCGCGACATGAGCGCAGGCCCGAGGAGCGCGCAGTGCGAACCATGACCGATGCCGAGGCTGGCGCGCGCAAGGCTGCGTCGCTTGCAGGCCCCCTCAGCAGCACCCCTGGCATCGTCGTTCTCTGCGCGCCGCCCGGCTTCGGCAAGTCAGAGGTGCTCACGCGGGCTCAGGGACTGATCCAGAACACGCCATCGGCGTCGATCCGTCGTTTCGACCGTGCGCAGCATCGCCTCGCCCCAGACGCGGCCGCCGAAGCCATCCTGCAGGCCGGCGCCGATCAGCTGATCATCGTCGATGGTCTGCAGGGCGCGGATCGCGGCGCAATTTCAGAGGCGCTGTCGGTCCGCTTCCCGTCCCAGGACGCGCCGCGACTGTGGTTGTCCATCCACCATCTGAAAGACCTGGCGCTGGCGCGGCTGGTCGCTGATGGCGCGGCGACGATCATCGACTGGCGCAGCCTGAAGCTCAGCGACGGCGAGCTTCGCCTCCGGCTGGCCCGCGTCCCGCCGCGGTTCAAGCGTGTGGTCGGAGACCTCGGCCGCGCCTGGCCTGCCGCCTGCTCCCTCCTTAGCAGGTGGGCGCAGCAGGCGCCGCCCGACGAGGCGGACTGGGAGGTCCCGGCTATCCTCGCGGCCTCAGGCCTTGATGGATACATCGAACAGGAAATCGCCCCGGTGCTCTCAAGCGAGGAGCTTGAGGCCCTGATCCATGCGAGCATCACCGAGACCATCGAGGTCGACGCCGACCGGCGAGGTGTGACGCGATCGCACGAACAGCAGGCCATCATGCGTGCAAGTTCAAAGATCGCCGGGCTGATCGAGCGCCAGGGCAGCAAGCTGATCGTCCAGCCCGCGCTGCGTCACTGGCTGACGACGCGCTTCGAAGAACTTCCCAGCCATCGACAGGTCGAGTCCCTCGCGCACGCCGCGCGCGAGTTCGAGGGTCGGGGCGACCTGGTCGTCGCGGCGCGTCTGTTTCGCAGCGCCGGTCGCGAGGCGGAGATCGAACGGCTCATCGCCGACCGAGGCTCCCTGCTGATCTGGATGACGCACGGCTTCCCGGCGATCCGCGAACTTGTCGATCAGGCGGGCGATATTCTCCTCTCGCGGTCGCCCATCCTGCAGCTGATGCGCTGCATCGTCCTCATGAAGACGGGCCGGATCTCCGAAGCCCAGGAGCTGTTCGCAACGATAGACGCCGACGCCTGCGCCCAGACGCCCAGTCTGGAGCGCGATCATGAAGTCGTGCGGATCACGCTCCTGACCTATGGGTGCGTCCTGCAGCGCGACACCGACCTCGATCGCTTCCACGCCATCGTCGCCCGGTCGGTCGACGAGCCGGACTGGAAATCGCTCCTCTCCACCCTCGCCTGCATTCTGCACACGCAGCGGGCGCGCTTCGATTCCGCCCTGGCCAATCTCATCGACGCCCGGGTGCACGCCCGAAGCGCGGACTCCCGGTACAACCTGTTGTTTCTGTCCCTCCACGAGGCGAACATTCACCTCGCCCAGGGCGACCTCAAGAAGGCGCGAGCGGCTCTCAATGACGCCCGGCGCCGGTGGCGGCAGGAGTTCCCCGAAGACCGCGGCGCCGAGACCGTCATGTCAGCGCTCGCCGCCTCACTGGAGTACGAGCTGGGCCAGCTCTCAAGCGCGCGCGCGTCGGTGCGGAAGTCGGCCTACCGCATGCCGGACTCCGAAGCCTGGTTCGATGTCTACGCCGCCGCCTACGAGCCCATGGCGCGACTGATCGCCGTGGACCATGGCCTGGGGCCCGCGATCGAAGCCCTGGCGGATCAGAGACGCAGGCTGATCGCTCAGGGTCTGCCCCGGGTCGCGGCCCTGCTGCAGAACCTCGCCATCATCCTCGCCGGCGAGGCGTGGCTCCGCACGGGAAGCGCCCCGCCAGATCCCCCCGGGGATCTCGCGCCCCTGGACGTCGCTCCGAGCTGGCAGGAAGAGGAAGCCCATCACCTCGCCAGAGCCTGGCTTCGATGGCGGCAGGGTGACGCCGCCGCAGCGGTGCGCGGCCTGCGCGAGGTTTCCGAGAGTAGCGAAAGCCGCAGGCTCGCCCGCTCCACCCTGCGCTACCAGCTCGCGCTCGCGGCCTTCGCTGCGCACGAGAGCAATCCGGACGCCGATGCGGAACTGCGCCGGGCCATCGTCCTGGCGGCGGACCTGGGTGCGCGGCAGGCCGTACAGCATGTCATGAGCCCTGTCGTCGCCCGCGCGGTCGCCCGGCTCGGAGAGGCCGCGCCTGCGCGCTCAGACCTGAAGCGCTTTATCAGCACGTTGCAGAGCTCAAGTCGCGCGGCGGAGGGCTCGAAACATCCCCTGCTCTCGGCGCGCGAGATCGACGTTCTCAAGGCCCTTTCCGAGGGCGGAAGCGACAAGGTCATCGGACGCATGCTCGACATGAGCGAGCACGGGGTCCGCTTCCATCTGAAGAGCATCTATCGAAAGCTCAGCGTCCACGACCGGCTCGCCGCCGTTCACCGGGCGAAGGAGCTGAGCGCCATCTGAGCTACGCATTTTAGTAGTCTCTGCGCATGCGGCGCACCTCAGCGACTACCAGGTAGATCCATCCCCCTCCTAAGCGCTGTCGTTGCCCCTCCCCGACGCTTCGTCGCACGACTTGCCGCCTGCAGAGGATTGGGAAAGTCATGCGAATTGGGGTGGATGTCGGCGGCACCAACACGGACGCCGCATTGATCCGGGGCCGGGAGGTGGTCGCGGCGGTGAAGCGCCCGACGACCGCCGACGTGAAATCAGGGATCATCGCCGCGATCGAGGCGCTGATCTTGGAGGCTGAGGTGAATGCCGAGGCCATCCGGGCCGTGATGATCGGCACCACGCACTTCACCAACGCCTTCGTGCAGCGGCGCGAGCTCACCAGGGTTTTCGCCCTGCGGATCGGCGCGCCCGCCTCGCGTGGCGTACCGCCATTCTCGGGATGGCCTGAGGACGTCCGCGCCGTCGTTCATGGCGACAGCCTTATGGTTCCCGGCGGCTTCAATTTTGACGGCGGTCGCATCTCGGCCTTCGATGCCGAGGCCGTGGCCGGCGCCGCCCGCCAGGCGGTCGCGGCTGGAATCTCGCAGATCGCGGTGTCCTGCATCTTCAGCCAGCTGAACGCAGAACAGGAAGCCGAAGCCGCCGAGATCATCTCACGCGTAGCGCCGGGCGTGGGCGTCACCCTCTCCTCAGAGCTCGGACGCGCCGGGCTTCTCGAGCGCGAAAACGCCGCCATCATGAACGCCAGCCTCCGTCCGCTTGCCGCGAAGGTCGCGCGCGCGTTCGGCGACGCCCTTATCGGGCTGAAGCTGACCTGTCCCTGGTACGTCAGCCAGAACGACGGCACGCTGATGAGCGCCGATCAGCTCCGGCGCCATCCCGTGCTGACCTTCGCCGCAGGTCCGACGAACAGCCTTCGCGGCGCGGCCTGGCTCACGGGCCAGGCGAGCGCGGTGGTGATCGATATCGGCGGCACGACGACCGACGTCGGCGTGCTCGCCAACGGATTTCCGCGTCAGTCCTCGGTGCACGTCGATGTTGGCGGCGTCCGCACGAACTTCCGCATGCCTGACATCCTCTCGACAGGCCTGGGCGGCGGCAGCCTGGTGGTCCGCGACGGCGATCGTGTCTCGGTTGGCCCACGTTCCGTGGGCTACGCCCTCCGCCAGAAGGCGCTCATCTTCGGGGGCGACACCCTGACGACCAGCGACATCGCGGTCGCTTCCGGCTGGGCGGACTTCGGGGACAAGGCGCGGGTGGCCGGCATAGACGAGCCCCTGAAGGCGGCGGCGCGCCAGGAAATCGACCGCCTGATCGCCGAGGCCGTGGACCGCATCAAGACGGCCCCGGAAGACATGCCTGCGATCCTTGTGGGAGGCGGCGGCATCCTCGTGCGCGAAGCGCCGCCCGGCATTTCCGAACTCTTCCGTCCCGCGCACGCCGAAGTCGCCAACGCAATCGGCGCTGCGATCGGCCAGGTCAGCGGGGAAGTCGATCGCATCTACTCCGTGAACTCGCCGGCCGACCGAGAGGCGGCGCTCGCAGACGCTCAGACGCTCGCCCGGCAGAAGGTGCTCGAAGCCGGCGGGACCGAAGAGGGCCTCGAGATCGTCGATCTGGAAGCCAACCCCATTCAATACCTGCCCGGAGGGGCGACCCGGGTCATCTGCCGAGCAGTGAGTGATCTGGCGGCGACGGAGGCTCACCAATGATCACCCACATCGGCCTGGACGACATCGAAGATCTCGCCATCGGCTCCGCCTTCCTGGGCACCGGCGGCGGCGGCGACCCCTACCTGGGCTCGCTGCTCTGCCGCGAGGCGATCGGGCGCTATGGTCCGGCGCCGCTGATCGACGTCGCCCAGCTGGCGGACGACGCTGCGGTCTTCGGCGCGGCCGCCATGGGCGCGCCGACGGTGATGATCGAGAAGCTCTTCTCGATTGAGGATCAGGACCGCGCGGTCCGGTCGCTTGAGCGCTTCCTGGGACGCTCGGCGAGCGCCATCATCTCGCTCGAGATCGGCGGCTGCAATTCCATGATGCCGGTCGCCTACGCCGCCTTGCGCGGGCTTCCGATCGTCGATGCGGACGGAATGGGGCGCGCCTTCCCTCAGCTTCAGATGACCAGCTTCAATATCGCGGGCGTCCGGTGCGCACCGATGACCCTCGCCGATGAGCACGGCAACGTCATCCTGTTCGAGACCGAGGATGGCAGGAAGGCCGAGGAATTCGCGCGGCCGGTGGTCGCCGCGATGGGGGCGGCAGGGTGCATGTCCTGCTACCCGATGACGGGCGCGCAGGTTCGGAGAGCCTCGGTGCCTGGCACCCTCACGGCCGCCATCGAAATCGGCCGCGCCGTGGCAGGCAAGCAGTACGCCGGACGTCCTCCGGTGGAGCGGCTGCTGGCCGCCCTCTGCGACCAGCCGCTCTATGGCGACGCGCGCTGCGTCTTCGAAGGGAAGATCACCTCAGTTGAGCGGGTCACCCGTGACGGCTGGGTGTTCGGGACCTGCAGGATCGAAGCCTTGGGCGGCGCCGGGACGGCCACGGTGGTCTTCCAGAATGAGAACCTGAGCGTGACGGTGGACGGGGAGCTGCGCTGCATCGTGCCCGACCTTCTGACGATCGTCGACTCGGAGACCGCCCACGCCATTCCCACCGAACGGCTGACCTACGGCCAGCGCGTTTCCGTCGTCGCCTGCGCCGCCCCCCCGCAGCTCACGACGGAAGCCGCGCTTCCGATCGTGGGGCCGAAGGGGTTCGGGCTGACCGAGACATACGCGCCGCTTGCATCCTTATCGGGCTAGCTGTCCACGCCTCAACCGAACAGCGCATCGACCCGCGATCCTGAGCACCGTCGTCCGACGGGAAGGTCAGACCGCGGCAGCCGCTTCGTTCCAATCACCATAGCCTGTCGGTGGCGACGCGATCTCCACGTTACGGCCCGACACTCTCACTCGATCCATGAGGATACGAGCCGCCGCTATTCCAACCGCACCTGAATCCGCCGCGATGACGACGCGGCTGACTTCGGGAGGTGGCGTCCATCGCTGCAACCTTCCCGCGGACAGCAGGGCCCAGGCGGGCAGGCCGAACACCTCCGAAGCCGAAAGAGCGGTGGCGACCCCTTCCGCCACCAGCAGCGTATCGCCCGCCCGATCAAGGCGAACCGCGGCTCCCGGCGGGGACAGGCCCACGAGCTTCCGCGGGGTGCGCATCAACGCCTTGTCACCGGAAGCGGACAGGTAGGTCACCTCAAGTCCGCAAGGTCGGTCCTCGGCATCGGTCAGCAGGGCGAGGAGCGCCGGCCGGCGGGCGCCTGCGCCTTCATAGACGAGAACGGGCGTAAGGCCGCAGTGCCTGAGCCGCTCACCGCCTGGCCGCCGGATGGCTCTTCGCCACAGATGCCGTTCGGAAAGCGTGCCGGCGATCGGCTGGCCTGCGTCCCATAACTCGACCGCGGCCCGGCGCCGCTCCGTCAGGGATCGGTCCGTCGCCTGCTCCTGGGGCACACTTCCGATCAGGCGTCCCGACCTGTCGACCAGGCCTGACCTGAGCAGCAGCGCGCTGACGTCCCGCCAGTCATCTCCCGCAAAGCAGTGGATCAGGACCCTGCCGTCGGGCGTGAGGCGCAGGGACACGGACCTGTCGCTGGAGCTGTGGCCCGGTCCCGCGATGCTCGCCTGCCGTCCACCGGCATAGAGCTCCCCGCCGAGAACGCGAACCACGCCGGCCAGGGTCGGGATCATGACAGGAGCCCCAGCGCCTGGAAGCTCGCGACGCCATGCGACCCGACCACCAGGTGATCCTTGACGCTCATGCCCAGGGCTGATGCGGCCGCTGCGATCTCTGAGGTCACCTGAACGTCCGCGGCCGAGGGTGTCGGATCTCCGGACGGGTGGTTGTGGACCAGCACCAGTGCGGCGGCGTCGCGGCGCAGAGCCTCCCTCATGACTTCACGGACGTACACCGGCGCATGATCGACGGTGCCGCGACCAAGTTCTTCGTCGCTGCTCCACGCGCCGGACGCGTCGAGGAAGATCACGCGGAAGGACTCCCGCGTCTCGAATTCGAGCAGCGCGCGCAGGTAGTCGTGGGTCCGCTTCGCATTGGCGTCGAAGCGCCTCGAGATGACTGCGCCGCGCGTGGTTCGGATCGAGGCCTCGCGAACCAGGCGCAGCTGCAGGCAGGCCTCGGCTCCGATCTGCCGCTCCAGTCGCGGATCGGCCAGCGCCAGCGCCGGCCCGAGGCCGCCGCAACTCTCGAGGCAGAGCCGCGCGCGAGCCTCGCTGTCGCGAGAGCGGCGGCGCGGGTCGATAACCCGCGCAACCAGCTCAGCATCGCTCAGCTGAGCTGCGGCTTCAGAATCGCCGGCTTGATTGATCGCCGCATCCATCGCGGCCTCCTGGGAACAGCACGGCCCCCTTCGCGGGACCGCCCCTCCCAGCCCTTCTTTCCTCCTCCTCCAGGCTCCGCTGCCCCCCCAGCCCTGGCTCCGGAAGCACGGCCAGACCAACTGGACAGGGTCACCCTGTGTCAGCCTTGACCGGGCTCACTGAGGTTGGCACGGGCGGCCTCGATGATCCTGACGCTATCCTGTCCCGACCAGCCCGGCATCGTGGCCCGGGTTTCCGCCCTGCTCTTTGAGCGCGGCGCCAACATCCTCGACGCCCAGCAGTTCGACGACGAGGAGACCGGCCGGTTCTTCATGCGCGTGGTCTTCGACCCGGGTCAGGCCGACGTGGCCGCCTGGCGCGACGCCTTCGCTCCGCTCGGCGAACAGTACGGCATGACGTGGCAGATGCGCGCCCGCGGCGAGCGCCGCCGGGTGATGATCCTGGCGTCCCAGCAGGACCACTGCCTGGCCGACCTCATCTGGCGCTGGCGCCAGGGCGAGCTGCCGATGGACATCACCGCGGTGGTCTCCAACCACCCGGCGTCCACCTATCCGCACACCGACCTGCACGGCATCGCCTTCCATCACCTGCCGATCACGGCCGACACCAAGCCGCAGCAGGAAGCCCGGCTCTGGAAGCTGATCCAGGAGACCGGGACCGAGCTCGTGGTGCTCGCCCGCTACATGCAGATCCTGTCGGACGATCTGTCGGGCAAGCTCGAGGGCCGCTGCATCAACATCCACCACTCGTTCCTGCCGGGCTTCAAGGGCGCCAGGCCCTACCACCAGGCGCACGCCCGCGGCGTGAAGGTGATCGGCGCGACCGCCCACTACGTCACCGCCGACCTCGACGAGGGTCCGATCATCGAGCAGGACGTCGAGCGCATCAGCCACCGCGACCATCCGCGCGACCTGGTCCGCAAGGGCCGCGACATCGAGCGCCGCGTCCTGGCCCGCGCCGTCCGCTGGCATCTGGAGGACCGCGTGCTCCTGAACGGCCGCAAGACCGTGGTCTTCACCGACTAGGCTGTGACGCCCGAAAGGTGAGACGCTCGCTCACGCCGGGCGACGGCGGTCAGCGCCGCGAACTCAGCGGGGCGATGTCATGCGGACGAAGGACGTTGTCGTTCATCGCGACCGGCAGTGCAGGCTGGAATTCCCGATCGATCATCCGACGCAGGTCGGCCACCATAGCGAGCAGCGCGGCGTCCTGAATCACCCTGGCCGCCGCGGAAGCGGTCGCATCCGTTTCGTCTGCGCACGTGATCAGGTCCACGGCCGGAAACGGCCACGATTCTGCAGAAGCGCGGAGTCCGAGCTTATCCGAACGCTATGTGATCATCGTTCTTCGAACATTGTCGGCGCAATTCGCACGGCGCGGTTGACGCCCCTGCAAGTTCCCGCTCAAGCTGCGTCGTGGTGGGATGTTTGGGGGACTACGATGTTGCCAAGAGTGGGGGCGCTCTGCGGCGCCGCGTGCGCGTTTGGCCTTGGGGCCGCGGGCGGAGCCGCCGCGCAGACGACGGACAATCAGACCCAGCTGAAGGCCTGGCCGGCCTACGCCTACGACAAGCAGACCTACGCGCGGGCGAGGGTGTTTGTGACCTACGGCGACGCCGAGGCGACGATGAAGCTGACGGGCGACTGCCCGTCGAAGGGGATCATCGACAAGAACACCGACTTCGGAAAGCTGATCGAGCGCCTGGCCACCGCGGACAGGACGCTCACGGTGGGGTTCACGGCCACGCCGCCTGGCTATGCTGCAGCTGAGCTTACGCCGGCGGAAATTTCGATCGAGGACAAGTTCTGGGGCCCTTCAAAATGCAACATTCGCATGGAGAAGATGGAGTACGTCTCCCCGCTGTTTGACACGGTGACGTACTCGGCGCTCGGCTTCCGCATCGCCCCCTCAGCGCGCGTGCGGAACAAGCCCACGCAGGATCTCGTCAAGGCCTCGAGCGACTTCGCCGGCCTGCTCGCCGGTCTCGCAAAAGCTCCCGCCCCGGTGGTCACCAAGATCAAGGGCGCCGTCACCAACACCCTCGAGGGCGCGGGCGACAATCAGGTCGCGAACCTGGCGGTGACGCTCAGCGTGAACCCCACTCTGGGCAGCGTCACAAACCCCAAGTGGGAGGCCGACACCGGGCTCGGCGGCCAGAAGAAGACGTTGCGCATTGAAGCCCGGCTGGAGAACGTCGCCTCCCTCTTCGCGCTCGAGGAGCCGAAGCTCAGACCCGATCTCTTCAAGGACCAGTCGGCGGACGGGATCCTCAACACGCCGCTGCTGAGAGACGCCTCGAACACGCCAACCACGGTCAGAGACGTCGTCCAGGATGCGTTGAAGGGTTCCAACGACCTCCAGACCTTCACCGCCGCCACATCCGCGGCGACGGCGCAGCCCGCCTGCGCGAACATCTCGATGAGGCTGGGGACGCTCGGCATGACCGAGACGGACCAGGCCCTCGTCCTGTGGGCGATGGCCAGAACCCACGCCAACCTGGGCGGCAAGACCGAGGCGGACAAGAATCTGGAGCAGACCGCCTGCCTGAAGGCCAAGAAGGACAAGCTTAGCGCCGTCGGCGTGAGCCTCCTTGAAACACCGCCGCCGCCGCCGCCCAAAGGCGCGCATCCGACCACGACCCAGATGCGCTCAGCGGTCGAGCTCGACAGCGCCTATGCGCACTTCTTCGTCACGCCGAACGGAGCGGAATGGCTCGAGCACGCGCGACAGCTTTTCACGGACAAGCCGACGGTCATCGATGCGGACAAGCGCATCTTCAAGGCGACCCCGCCCGACCTCAGCACCGACACCTTCCGCTACTTCACCAACGAAGGCGCCGGGCCCCTCCTGACAAAGGTCGGCTGCTACGCCTACCTGCCGAGCGATGGCCCTGACGTCGCCTCGCAATTCTGGGCGATCGGCGTCACCCCGCAGGACACCGAAGTGGCGATCCGGGGCGCCTTCGCGCCGTCCACCTCAGACTCTTTCGAGATCAACAGGCTCGAAATCTCCAGCCAGCTGGCGGACGCCGATCGCGCGAAAATCCAGGCGGCGCGCAAGTCGGCGCCCTGCGCCAAGGACTGGCATCCGAAGCTGCTCTCGGCCCAATGACACCGCGCCCAGGCAAGCGCCGCTCGAGGGCGATTGCGGTCGTTGTCGCGGCCACGACGCTCCTGCCGGTCCCGTCGAAGGCGGCCTGCCCCACCCCGGCTGCCGACGGCGCCATGGTGGTCGGCGACGCGCTCGTCATCCGCAAAGGGCTGGCCGTGAACCCTGATGGCGCGGCGGGGTCCTATACCCCCGGCGACCACGGCTTCACCTACATTGCGAACGGCGTGAACCTGCGGGGCGGCCAGGGCTGGCTGAGCTGCAGCAAGGTCCACGCCGCGCAGTGTCGCGCGGCCTGGTTCAAGGCCGAGGCTGGCGGGTTCGGCCCGGGCACCCCCGAATTCTGCGTCTTTGCCATGGAGGTCGAGCCCCTCACCCCAGGCGCCGGGCTCGTCAGCTGTCAGGGGGGCGGGCGCAGCATCGCTGGCGGTGGCAAGGGCCGTCCGAGAGCTGGGCCGCCGACCCCTGCGGTCGGCGGCGGAACGGTCCGCCCCTACCTGTCCACCACGAGCCTGAAGCACACGCGCGACGGGAAGGCGGTCTATGTCGACTCTGCGGCCGTGCCCGGTCTGGTCGCACCCAGGGCCAGGGGCTCGCTCGTGGGCGCGGTCGCATGGGTGCGCTGGAACGGTCGTTCAAGCTTCGCGATCGTCAATGACACCGGGCCTGCGTTTGGCGAAGCCAGCCTCGCCCTCCATCAGCTCCTTCGGTACGGCGCGGTGGGGCCCGCTCAGCCTTTGGGTCCGATCCCGCGCGAGCTGCGCTGCGGCCCGGAGGAACAGGCGCTGCGAGCGCCATTTGAATCCCGGCCGGACATCAGCGGGGACCGCTGTCGGCCCGGCCACCGGCCGGCGGGTCCTAGCGACATCCGCGGCTACCTCGGGATTCCTGACGGGGTCGAGATGGTGATCCTGCCGCGCGTCAAACCGCCGATGAAAGGCGCGCATCTCGTCACCGAGGAGATCTCGCCCGTGCGGCTTGAAGCGCTTGCCGCGGCCGCGGGCTACACCCCTGAGCGCCTCGCCGCCGTCGCCGCCTGCCAGGTGAAGTAAGGCGGCCCTCACCGCGCCTTAGAAGATGGGCTCGTCCGACGAGGGCCCCGTCAGCTCCGCCATTCGCGCTTGGTACAGGCTGAGCAGGACGCGGGGATCGGCAGGCGCGGCGTCCCGGCGCTCAAGCCAGGCGCGTTGCTCGTCACGCAGGCGACTGGGATCGTCGGCCGTCGAAAGCGCGGTCTGGTACGCCGAAGCCAGCCGGACGTCGGCGTTCGCAAGGTCGGGGATCATGCAGATCATCCGCAGGACGTCCGTGTCGGCTCGCCCGCAATCAAAGCTCGGCTGAGCTCCTGGAGCGTCGGCGACCTCGCTCGACGCCTCATCCTCGGGCATCTGCGAAGCGGGCGCCGCCGCCGGGCCAGACGTGCTGACGTCCTCCTCCGCCGCCGCGTCCGCCGGCGCCACATCCGCCGCGGGTCCAGGCGCTGTTGTCTCAGCAGCGCCGAGCAGCGATCCCATGGCCCCAACCAGGATGACACTCGCCAGGCCGATGGACGCCCAGCCCGCCAGGCTCAGCTTGCCCTTGAGCGGCAGGGGCGGCGCTGGGGCCGGCGTTGGGACGGGCGGCCGGGCGGCTCGCGCGGGTCTGGCCGGCGGTTCGGGAGATGAGGGACGCGCACGCCCGCTTGCCGCCGAGCTCCGGCCGGAGCCGTTCGTCCGATCATATCTGGCGCGCTCGTCCGGATCGCGAAGCACGCGATAGGCTTCATTGATTTCCTTCGCGCGCGCTTCGCCTGCCCCACCCCGTACATCCGGATGGTGGCGCTTCATCAGCGCGCGGTAGGCCGCATCGATGACGACGTCTTCGGCCTCCGGAGACACGCCCAGAACTTCGTAATGGTCACGCACGCCTGTTCTCACTGCTCGACGGATGCCGCAGCCGGTCGCATGGCGTCCCACGACGGGTTAAGCTCCCGCGCAAACCTGGCAGGCGACTGATGGCTTGGCGCTTCTTCTGGCGGATACCGCTTCTGAGAAATGTGTGGCTCAACCTCTCCCGGGGCGGCCCATCGCTGACCGTTGGCGTGCGGGGACTCCGCGCCACGTTCGGGCGCCGACACAGGCGCATCACGGCCAGCCTGCCTGGCAGCGGCGTTTCGGTCAGCCATGTCATTCCGAACGCGCCGCGGCCAGCGGAGACGCCCGTCGATGATGGCCGCCGCCTGCTTGAACAGGCGCTAAGAGAGCGACGCACGGGCCGATGACCTTGCAATCAAGAGCGCGGCCGCCGCGGCCGCAGTGGCGACCGCACTTGCGAGGATACGTTCGCCGCCATCTGCGCCGCTTCCGTACAGCAGCGTAGACACGCTGAAGGCGACCCCCGTCTCGTTCAGCCGGCTGAGGGTCATGACGGCGAACACGCCGGCAAAGGTCACAAGAGCCGCCCGCGTGCCGATGACCGTCGACCTCGCCTTCAACCAGTCTCCCATCCGGCCCGCGACGCGCGCCTTCACGGCCTCGAGTCCGGACGAAGAGAGGGCATGCTCCCGCGCCAGCGCTTCGAGCTCCAGATTGAGGCTCCGGCCCTCGGTGCTGCGTGCGTCGAACAGGCCGTCCGCCCGTCGCGCAAGACCACGGCCGTCGCCGTCCTGCTCGATGGCCGCCGCTTCATCCTCGAGCGCGCGGAGACGAAGCTCCCATGCACCGATTTCAGCCGCTTCAGCCGGCGAGATGAGGTCGCTGGCCCGCCGCCCCTGGGAGAAGCGCCTGGCCTTCAGCTCCGCCAGGATGGCCCAGCCGGCGATCACGAACGGCCCGATCAAGGCGATCGCCGCAAGAAGCAAGCCAATCAGGACGAAAATTCCGCCGCCCTGGTCCTTGCGCCGCCGCGCCATCAGTTCGTCTCCCTGAATTCTTCAGATCCGCTACGCGAGGTCCGCGCCCGCCAGGCGTCGCTGAAAGCCGCCGCGAGGATGCCGGTCGGCGCTGCGATGAGCCCGATTCCGACGACCGCAAACACGCCGGTCAACGCCTTCCCCACAGAGCTCTGTGGGTAGACGTCGCCGTACCCGACTGTCGTGAGGGTCATGACCGCCCACCAGAGCGCCCGCGGGATGCTTCCGAACGCCTCCGGCTGAGAGGGACTCTCCACGACGTAGAGCAGCGAGGCGGCGAGCAGCATCGCGATCAGCGCCGCTCCGAAGCTCAAGCCGAGCTCATAGCGCCGGGCCTCCACGGCGTCTGCGATCAGCGTCCAGGCCGCTGAAAAGCGGCCAAGCCGGGCGAGGCGCACGATACGCATGAGCCTCAGGATGCGCAGCATCGCGGCCGGCGTGCCGGGCAGCATAAGCATCGGCAGCAGCGCGGCGAGGTCAAGAAGCGCCGCTGGACTCATCATCCAGCTGAGGCGGTGCGCCCAGCGTGAGCCTTCACCGTGGCCTGCCAGCCAGAGCCGTGCGCCGTACTCCGCCGCGAACAGGACGCCGAAGGCGAGTTCCGCCGCCCGAAAGAGAGTCTCGCGCCCGGAAGCGATCGCGGGTTCGGTTTCGATCACTGTCAAGGTGACCGAGGCAATGATCGCACCGACCAGCAGGCGGTTCAGGGGCGACAGCCCGGCCGTTCGCCAGGTCGGGTCCAGCTGCGCCCTCAGCCGGTTCGCGATGTCCCTGGCGCCGCCCATCCGCCTACTTCAGCACGCCCAGGGCGTTCAGGGTGTCCATGTCCATGGCGCCGGTGGCGGTCAGCCCCGTCGCCGCCTGGAAGGCGCGCAAAGCCTCCTTCGTCTTTGAGGACAGGACGCCGTTTGCCGGACCAGGATCATAGCCCTTGATGATCAGGGCGATCTGCACCCGCTGGACGAAGCTGGTGATCTCGTCCTGCCCCAGCCTTTCGGCCGGCGCCGCCGTGCTGGGATCGGCCCCGACCGCCGCTGGCGCGCCTGAGGCGCTCGATGGCGCTGACGTCGAGGGCGCGTAAATTCGCGCCGGCGGCCTGGCCGTGGCGGGTGGCGGCGCCGGCCGGTACGCGGGCGCCGGCGGAGTGTAGGAGGGCGTGCTCGAGTAGTGCGACGCATGGCCGGAGCCAGAGACGTGAGAGCGATGGCTGCTGTGGCTGCGATGGCTGGAATGGCTACGGTGCCGGGCCAGCTGCAGGAGCTGCCCCGCCAGAGCCGGATCAGACCAGAACTCGAGCGCCTGGGTCGCGGTCGCGGTCTCCGGAACCTCGCCCACGCTCGGCCCTGACGACGGGGCGGCCGCCGCCGGCTCCTGCAGCGCGAAGGGGCTCGCGGCGCCGAGCAGAAGCGCCAGACGATTACGCCAGCTCATGCGGCGAACTCCTCGATCGACAGGGGGCGTACGGCGCGGCTTTTCCAGTCCGGCCCGGCCGAGACGAAGAAGCCGGCGCAATGGTCCTTCACCGCGCAGCCTGAACAGCCGTCGGCGTAGACGTTCTTCCAGCCTGAGATCGACTGTCGCGCATAAGGCCACAGGGCCCGCGGCAGGACACAGAGCGACAGATTGTAGATCGAGGTCGAGATCCCTCGGTTGGACAGGTGGAACACCGCTTCTGTGAGCGGCTCCACATAGTCGGCGGGATCGATCCAGAGCCGATCGCGATTGCGCCGGGCCAGGCCCATCGGTTCGAGGCCCATCAGGGCGACGTGACGGACGAAGGGCAGGCGCCGGTAGATGAAGGCGGCGAGTTGCGGGAGCCGAGGAATGGTCAGCTTATGCAGCACGACCCGGATTTCGACCCGGGCGCCAAGCCGACCAAGTTCGTAAAGCCCCTGCAGCGTCTCCTCGAAGGCGCCCTCCGCCTCGACCACGACGTCGTGGATCGCAGCGATGTCGGCATAGAGGGGAACGCACCAGCTGAGCCCTTCCGGATGGGCGCCCTGAAGCTGTTCGGCGAGCTCGCGGCTCCTGAACAGGCGTCCGTTCGTGAGCACGGGGATGTGCGTATCCGGCAGATATTCCCGGCAGGCCCGAAGCACGCGCGCCAGCCCCTCCCCCAGCAGAGCTGGCTCGCCGCCCGTGACGCCCAGTTGCGGCTCGTCGGGGTCGACCAGGGAGATGAGCCTGAGAAGCTCATCGACGCGCCAGCTGTCGTCGTCATCCCGCGGCGGCTGCGAGCACATGAGGCAGTAGCTGTTGCACCGCTCCGTGGCGAACAGGGTGTTGGCGTTGGCGCCTCGGCGGTAGAGCACCGACAGGAGCGTGGAGCCCGGCCGCAGGCGCACCACGTCGCCCGGCTGCACGACGCGCGGATCACGGCGTGTCCCCACCCGCAATCCCGAGGCGTCGGCGCGCTCAAGGGGCGCCTCATCCCCTCGCCAGAGCAGAACATCCTGCGACGAGAGGTGGGACTGCGCCGCCTCCTGCGGGCTCAGCACCTTCAGCAGCTCAGTCCGCTCGAGGCCCTCGACGCGCGCGTGGGTATGAAGCGCGAGCGCCATCTCAGCGCTCCACGTAGCCAGGTGCGCGAACCTCGTCGCGGGACCTGCGGAAGGCCCAGGCCAGGAAGGTGCGCAGCGTCTCGGGCTCGCCGCGATCGATATGCTCGAAGAGCAGCTCAAACATCGCGGTCTGCCGCTGGCAGAAGTCGCTGCCCGGATGCACGCCGGCCGGTTCGCCGGTCAGCACCGCATGATGGACAGGGTCGGCTCCGCAGAACGGCACAAAGGCGCATTGGGCGCAGCCGGGCAGCCGTTCCGCCACGGCCCCCTGGGCAAGCCAGGCCATCGCCGGCGACGCCAGCAGTGTGTCCAGGGACTGGTCGACCCTTCCTAGCGCGAAGCGGCGGTCCCCCGTCTCCGCCGCCATACGAGCTTCGTCCGACGGATAGGCGATCCCATCGTAGTTGTAGACCATCACGCCCAGACCGGCGCCGGCCGGCGAGCGCAGATCGGTATAGCCGGAATGGAACGGGCTCCAGATGTGCCGCAGGAGGATGCTGGCGTAGACCTCCTCCATCGGCTGACCCGCCGCATTGAGCTCCAGGATGTAGGCCAGCGCTTCCCGATAGAAAGCGGCGAAGACGTCCGTGTCGTAGCCGTGCACCCGCCGCGTCTTGCGCGCAAACCCGTAGGGACTGAGGGGGCGCAGGAAGATCGAACGAAAGCCCAGCTCCCGGTACTGGTCGATCAGTCCGCGTGGATCGGACAGCGCGGCGCGCGTCACGGTCGGCAGCGCCGCAACCCCATCGGCCCCAAGCACGGCTCGCGCCCGGTCGAGACCCTCGATCGTCCTGGAAAATGCGTCGCGCGTGGGGTTCGGGCGCTGCGCATCATGGATCTGCGCAGGTCCGTCGATCGACGTTGACAGATGGATGTCATGTTCGGCGCAGAACGCCAGATCCTCGGCGTTCAGATGGTGCAGGGTCGAGACCATCGTGAAGCGTAGCGCCTTGCCGCCGCCGGCATTCCGACCGACGGCGCTCTGGACGATCCGCTTCACGAGATCGAATCGCAGAGCCGGCTCCCCGCCCTGGAACTCGATGGTGAGATCCCGCGCGGGGCTTTCGAAGACCCGATCGAGCGCGGCTTCCGCATCGGCCTCGCTCATGTCGAAGCCTGGCGCGCCTATGGCTGCGCGGGAAACCTGACAGTAGTGACAGCTGTGATCGCACCTCAGCGTGACCACGAAGATGTGGAGGGTCGGCCCCTCCATCAGGAAGGCCTTGCGCGTCCGCAGGGTGGCGGCCCGCAGGTCTTCTGGACATTCGTGCGTCGTCAGCAGACCGCGGGCGAGCAGATCCTGCCTGCGCGCTTCCGGCAGGCCGCCGCCGCCTGCCCGCCGCAGGCGCTCCTCGTCCTCGCTTAGCAGGGCGTAGTCGCCGAGGTCACTCGACACCAGCACCTTGCCGCCCCGCAGAGGCGACGTTCGCAACATGGGAAGCCCCCCGACCCCAGGGAAACCTATGCGCCACGATCAGGCGCTGCAATAGCGTCCTGGAGTTGTGGCGACAGCCGATACCTACCTTGCGCCGCGAAACGCCTGGCTTGAGTATGAGATCAGTCGGGAGGACGGATGATGTGTGACCTGCCCCCCGCCGGTCCCTCGATCATTATGAGAGCCCAGGGGGTTGGTAGCTGATCTCCAGCGCCGGCGGTAGCGGCCGGGCGGTGGAGCTGATCAAGTTGCGCAGCCGGCCGGCCGCGGGGTTCAGACGCACGGCTTCCGGGGTCAGTCCGCCGTGCGCCGAGTGCGGCCTGACGTGGTTGTAGTCGAGCCGCCAGCGCTCGATGACAGCCCGGGCCTCGGCGAGGTTGGCGAAGACCTCCTCGTTCAGGCACTCGTCGCGCAGCTTGCCGTTGAAGCTCTCGACGAAGCCGTTCTGCTGCGGCTTGCCGGGCGCGATGTAATGCCAGTCGACGCCGGTGCGGTTGGTCCATTCCAGCATGGCCCGGCTGGTCATCTCGGTCCCGTTGTCGCTAACGATGGTCGCCGGCCGGCCGCGCCGGGCGATCAGGGCGTCCAGCTCGCGGGCCATGCGATGGCCGCCGATCGAGGTGTCGACCACCAGCGCCAGCGCCTCGCGGGTGAAGTCGTCGACGATGCACAGGATCCGGAAGCGCCGGCCCCAGCTCAGCGTGTCGGCCACGAAGTCCAGGCTCCAGCGCTGGTTCGGCCCGTCCGGCAGCGCCATGGGCGCCCGCGTGCCGGTGGCGCGCTTGCGGCCGCGCCGCCTTCGCACCGCCAAGCCCTCCTCGCGGTACAGCCGGAAGAGCTTCTTCTTGTTCATGCTGACGCCTTCACGCTCGAGCAGGATGCCGAGCCGCCGGTAGCCGAAGCGGCGTCGCTCCGCCGCCAGGCCCCGCAGCCGGGCGCGTACCTCCGCATCGCCTGGCTGGGCCACGCGGCGCACTGTCTTCGGATCGACCTGGACCAGCCCGCAGGCGCGCCTCTGCGAGAAGCCGCGCTCCGCCATCAGGCGAAGCACGGCCTCCCGGCGCGCTGCAGGCCCGATCAGTTTTTTCCCAGCAGGTCCTTCAGCGCCGACACGTCGAGCATGGACTCCGCCAAGAGCTTCTTCAGTCGCCGATTCTCGTCCTCCAGCGTCTTCAGCTTCTGGGCATCCGACACGTTCATGCCGCTGTACTTCGCCTTCCACCGGTAGAAGGTCTGCTCGCTGATCCCATGCCGCCGGCAAACCTCCGCCGTCGGGCTCCCGGCCTCCTGCTCCCGCAGCACGCCGATGATCTGCGCCTCGTTGAACCTGCTCTTCTTCACGTCCGTCTCCTCAGGGTGACGGACTCTCACTCAAACCGAGGGATCAGGAAGGGGGCAGGTCATGTGCTGTCGAGGCTGGTCTCCATTCTGCGACCGGAAACGGAGTCATTGCGGATGAAAGGGCGACAGCCGAGACCCTCAGGAAGGCTGACCCTCGCGGCGTTCGCGGCCTGCGCATGGAGTCTCAGCGTGATCGCAGCGGCCGCCGACCCCTGCAAGGCCGTCCCGGATCGAGGACGGGCCCCGGCATGGCTGGGTCCCGGAAGCACCTTCTCCGGCCCGGTCCGCTACGTCGGCGATGGCGACAGTCTGTGCGTCGGCGTTGGTCCGACGCCAGCCCAGTGGGTGGAGGTTCGCCTGGCCGACTTCTATGCCCCGGAGCTCTCCGATCGCGGCGGACCTGAGGCCAAGACGGCGCTCGCCCGCATCGTTCAGGGCAGAAGGCTCACCTGCATCGCGGATCACCAGACGTATGACCGCATCGCCGCCTACTGCAGGATCGAAGGCCGCTCACTGGGCGACCTGATGCGGCGCGCGGGCGTTAGGGAGGGCGGTCGAGGCGTGCGATAGCCGCAGCGCAGGCCTACGGCCGTCCCATCAGTCGGCGCAGGCGGCCGACCAGCCGCGACAATGCTCCCGCCGGTCGCTCTGCCGCTGGCGCCCGGGCTTCCGTCGCCACGAGATCGTCAGGTGCTGAACTCGGCGGTATGGGCCGGCGCGTGTGCTCAGCCTCCTGCATGCTCACCGGATTCGCGAGGGTGTCGCTGAGCGCAGGCTGCCCCGGGCTCCTGACGCCGTTGAGACGAGCCGCCACCACCCTGCGCAGGCGCTGCAGCTGACGGTCCAGGATATCGTCGCTCATTGTCGGATGGACTTGTAGAACCGTGTCTCGACCGTGTGGATCAGCAGGTTCTTGAACAGATCCTTCTGGGTCGGACCCGTCCGGTCCCGCGCCACGACGTAGAAACGGCAGCCCTTCGCGTTTTCATAGGCCAGGAGCTCAGCGGTCATGGCCATAAACGCGCCGCGACTGACGTTCCCGGTCAGCTGCGGCGGGATCGGCAGGGCGCGACGATCAGCGGTGCGGAGAGGCGGCGTCACATCCTTCAGGGTCAGGGAGCCGTCGCCGTTCAGGCTGATGTCGAAGAGGTACTCGATATCGCCCGCTTCGGTGACCCAGCACGGCGGATAGTCACCGCCCTTGCCGACGCTGCGCAGCTCCTTCTGCAGGCGCGCCACCTGGCCCTTCAGGGTTGAGGTTTCCCGGGCGCTGCGCGCGGCGTCGCGCATCATCGCCCTGGTTTCCTCGGGCGTCCGCCCGGCCTCGGCTGCAGCCTGGGCAAGCGCGACGCCCTCGGGGATGTGGTCGAAGGCTGTCTTCGGATCTGCGGCCCCGTCGGTCTTCAGAAGCGCCTTCTCGAGCTGGGCGCCCTTGGCCGCGAGCTCTTCCATCTTCTTCCGCGCATCCGGCGCCTTCTCCACCTGCTCGGCGATCCGCTCGAACTTCTCGAGCGACTTCTCGCGTTCGGCCAGCTGCCTGCGCTCTTCAGCGACGGCCGCCTGCGCCTGCCGCGCCTCCACCAGCTCGCGGAAGAACCTCTCCGGCGGCTGCTTGCGCGCCAGGCTGTCCAGGACGTCCACCTTGGCTTCGAGCAGCTGTTCGCTTTCCCGGAGCTGGGCGACGGCGGACTTGAGCTGCGCCGCTTCGCGGTCGCGCTTCACCAGCACCCAGCCCAGCGCGAGCAGAAGCGCGAAGAGGATCAGCAACATGGACTCGGCCACCGTCAGCCCGAGCACCAGGCCCTTCCGGTAGCTCGCATGCTCTCGCGAGATGCCGCCGCGGCTCATTTCTCAAGCCGCGTGATGATCCACCCGGCCAGCTCAGCCAGCTCCCGCCGCACCTGCTGCACCGCCTGGCCGGAGCCCTCGAACTCGCGATCCAGCGTCCCGAGCGTCTCGATCACCCGGCGCGCGGCCGCGTCGAGCGCGGCCAGCCGCTGCTCGGCCTCGGCGCCGGCCGCCGCCGCGGCTTCGCCCGCGACGCGGTGGAGTTCCGCCACCGACCGGGCATTGCGCTCATCGGTCTGGGCGGCGACCGCCGTCAGCCGCTGCGAGAAGTCGGCGGTGGCCGCCGCTGCGGCTGACGAAGCGTCGTTCAGCTGCTCCACCAGCCGCGCCACATCGCTGAGCGCCGCCCCAGCGGTGCGCAGGTCCTGCGCGCTCGACGCCGCGGCGCTGCCGGCCTCGGTGAGCCCGCTCGCGGCTTCGCTGAAGCGCTCCAGGGCGCCGGCGGCGGACTCGAACTTCGCCTGCTCCTGCCCCACAGACGCCGCGAACGCCGCAACGGTTCGCTCCACGGTCTCCAGCGCCGGCCGCAAGCCACGCTCGATCACGTCGGCGTCCGCCTTCACCGCGCCGATGCGGTCCATCAGGCCTTCGACCGCGCTCACCACCCGTTCCAGGGAACTGTCGAAGCTGTTCACCCGGGTGCTGAACTGCTCCGCGCTCGCCTCGAACTTCTCGCCCATGGCGCCGGCGCTGCGCTCGAACTGTCCGACGGCCTGCTCCAGCGCCTCGACCGTGGAGGTGTTCGCCCGCTGGGTGAACTCGCCCACCACCTGGCGCATGGCGTCCGCGAAGCTCTTCAGCTCAGCGACGGATAGGTCGAGCTCCTGGCGCATCCGGCGCACCGTCTGTGACAGCGCAAGCCGCGCCTCCTCCTCGGCGTCCTCCGGATCCTCGCGGAACTGGCCCACGAGGACCCGACCGGCGAGGCCCGCGATGGTCGTGAAGATGGCGATCCCGAAGTTGCTCAGGATGGCCTCGGTCGCGAGCTCCGTTCCGGTAAACCGGATCAGGGCCACACCGAGGCTTGTCAGAGTGTAGAGCAGGCCAAGGTAATAGAGGTTGTCCGCCGCCTGGTCGGCGCGCACCTTCAGTCCCGAGACATGGAAGGCGCAGACGCCATAGCCGATCATGATCAGGACGCAGGCGGTCACCGCCACCCACTTCGACCAGGCGGCGATATCGACAGCGGCGATGACCACGCCGCCCACCACGGCGCACGCCAGGAAGAACCACTTCTCATAGTGGGTGGGCGTCTGGCCCCCCTGAGCCCCTGCACGCACGTTCAAATCAGCCCTCGATCGGTATGGCGCCCGGCATGCGAGCGTTCTGGTCGGTCTCGAAATAGGCCTTCCAGAAATTCAGATGCGCGGTCGTCCCCTGGACGGCATGCGCCTCGGGCCTGAGCAGGTAGAGGACCTCGACGACGATGCCGTCCATGTCCGCCTTCAGGCTTCGATAGGCCTGGGTTTCCCGGAAGGCGGCGAAGTCCGGCACGCCCGCGTAGTGTGAGCCGCCCTTCCCGTGCTCAAGCATGTCGGAAACGATGACCAGCCGCTTCGGAAGGCCGCCGGCCCCAGCGCCGACATCCGCCTTCTGAAAGGCGCCGACGACGACCTGCTGCACGGCCTCCATGATCGGAGACGCGTTGCTTGCGGGCCGGTTCATCGCGTCCTCGAGGACCTTGCGCAGCCGCGGCCGGAAGACCTCCTCAAACTGCAGCCGCGCCAGGTTCTTGTTGCCCGTCCAGTCGTTGACGTTGTCGGGCGACTTCGGCCGGCAGACGCGAAAGTCTGGCTTCAGAAGACTGGCGCCGGCCTCGATCGAATAGACCTGAACCTCTTCGTACTCCCTGAGCCTGGTGACGACTTCGTCGAGCCGCGTCTCGATCGCGGTCCGCTGAACGGCGGACATTCCGTCGGTGGCGTCCACGAGGATAACCGTCAGCGCGCTCGGTCCGGCCTTCGGACAGAGTGTTTCGCGGTCGATCTGCACCCTGGTCTGCTGCTGCCAGACCGCGGCGCCGAACACGCCGACGAGCGTCACGCCGATCAGCGACAGGGCGACGACAGCGCCGACGGGCGCCGGTGCGGATCCCCGCCGGCGCCCTCTCCCGCCGCGTGCGGGTCGTCGGCTCATGCGGCGCCCCCGGCGGCTTCGAGATCCTCGACGCCCGGCACCCTGGAACAGGCCTCGGCATAGGCCTCGGTGATCTGGCGGATGGCTTCCGAAAGCCGCCCGGCCACGACGGGAGACTCCCCCACGACGAGCGGAGGCAGCACGGGAAGCTCAAGGGAAAACGTCAGAGGCGCGTCGAACTGCGTCGGCCGCTCCGCCGTCCGAGCCCGAAGGTTCGCCTCTCGATATCGGGCGCCGAGCTCTTCGCAGACATAACGGAGGTGATCTGCGTAGAGCCGCACATCTTCGCTCAGGCCCGCCGCCTTGCCTGCGATGTCCGGCCGCTCCGACACAGCGAGGCCAGCGCGTCGCTGTGCATCTGCAAGGCGCTCGGTGTTCTCGCTGCGGATCTCTTCGAGCCGCGCCATCGCGTCCTGCCGGTTGTGGTGCCAGTCAGCGAGGAGTCGGTCGGCGAGTTCGGCCCGGCGCGTGTAGCCAGGAAATGGATCCTTCCAGGCCCACCCTTCGTAGATGGCGACCGCGCCCGCGAAGCAGCCGATCAGAAACAGCCCCCAGGCCTCGAAACTCTGCAGGCCGAATGGGTCAGAGAACGCGCGACCGACTGCCGTCGTCGCGGCTTCCATCGAGAGGGCGGCCTCTGCGCCTTCGCGCCAGTGCGCGACGGCCAGATTGAGGTAGATCAGCCAGAACGCGGTGAGCAGCGCGCCGAACACGCCGACGGCTCTGCGCATCCAGTGGCGCATCAGCACATTGCGCGTCAGCCAGTGCGTCCAGAGCCAGTTGCCGCCGATGTTGGCGACTGGAATGACCGCCACCTTCAGGACAGCGCCGAGGATCCCGCCCGCATCGGCGCCGGCGAAGATCGCGGCGTTGACGCCGATTTCGAGCACGGCGGCCCCACCGAGCATCGCCAGCTTCACCAGGACGTGCTGGTTGTGACGCGGTGCGTGTGTGATCCCTTCGCGACGCCGGAAAGACTCCAGATCATCTCGCGCGATCTTCACGGCCTTATACTCCTCGACGAGGAGCGAGCGCTCCTCTCGAGCGGCCTCACGGAGCTTCACCGCCACTGCGGCGGGCTCGGCGGTCAGGGAATCGAGGTCCGCGTCACCGGTGTAGCTGGCGAAGCGACTGCGATAACCCTCATAGGCCCGCCGCACGCCTTCGACGTTTTCGTCCCAGAGCTCACGGAGACGGCCGACGATCTCACGCTCTTTCAGCGCGAGGGTGCGGCCGTCCGCCGGCGGGATTGCATCGGCGCCATCCCGCGCACCCTGGGCGTCGACGTCGAGCTGTTCTGCGAGCAGGTCGACGTCGATCTGCCTGAGGATCTCCGTCCCCGGCAGGTATGGATGCTTCGGCGTGAAAATCGCGGCAATTGGATCGCGCTTCTTGCGACGCGCCATGCGGTACTCGCTCCCCCCAGAAGCTTGACCGCTACAGTTGCACAAACGCGCAGCTCGCCACAACGGAGACTTCCGCGGCGTCGCTAATTTGCCGGGACGGTCGTTGTCTGCTCGGGCGACGCGCGAATCTGAGGGTGTCGGCCGTTCTGGTGCGACCTGGGTTCTGAACAATTCCTTGGACCCAGGGGGCTGAATGCCAGCGCGAGAATCTGACCGCGCCTCGGACGCCAGCGGCAACGGGCATCAGAAGCGCGGCCGGAAGCCGAAACCGATCACGGCGTTTCCAACCGCGCTGACGCTGCAATGGGACGAGCCGGAGACACTCGGCGAGGCCCTGGATCTCCACACCCGTCGCCATGGCGAGACCGTGTGGCACCTCGCCCGAGCCCTGCTCGCGCAGGGTCTGCCGGTCGATTACTACACCCTCAAGGTCTGGCGCCTGGGTCGGAAAGAACCTGCCACCGCCAGAAGCTTCGAGATCCTCGCCGCCATCGAGCGCCGCTACCGGCTCCCCTCAGGCTATTTCCGGGAAAAGCTCCTCCACAGGACGCGGGCCGTCCGCGGACTTCATCACGTGACGCCTTCAGACGCCGAGCGCAGACGTCTGGCCTGGCACCTGCCTGACGATTTCGATCAGCGCCCCCCTGCCGAGCGGGAGGAGATCCTCGCCTGGGTGCGGGAGGTGGTGGTGTCCGGGGCCACTGAGTACCGGCGATATCAGCGGGAGAAGCTGCAGCACCGCTTTGCGTTCAGTTTCGCCGCCTCAGACCGTCTCAGCTCCCGACCGGCAGAGCTTCAGCCGCCGCCCGCGCTGGCGGAGGAGATGGCCGCCTACGTCTCGTTCAAGACGTCAACCATGACACCGCGCGGCTACCGCCGCCGAACAAGCTGGGGCGCCGTATCGGCTGACCAGAAGAGCGCCCATCTCGGGCTCCTGTTCGGCGCCCTCGCCGCAGCACCTGATGGCCCGGTGCGGGGCGCCGGCGTCCCACGCGATGCGCTGTGTTTTAGCCTGCTCGTCTTCCCGGCGGTCTGGGACTGGTACCTGCGCTGGCGCGAGGAGCGCCGGGGATTCTTCACCTCCTGGGAGGTGGACATGCTGGTGAGCGGCGCGCTGGCGCTCACGTCGCCGGAAACAGGCTGGCTGACGCAGACGCCAGCCCTCGCAGGGCGCCTCGTCGCCATTCCAGGCCTGATCACGGAAGCAGAGATCGAACAGGTGCGCCGCGACTGGCCGGCCGCCTGCGCCAGTCTGACAACACATGCGCGCGCCCGCGCCCGGGAGATCAAGGCTGCGCGGCGCGTGCATCACGATCCCTTCGAACCGATCCTCCCGGTCCTGGAGGCTGCAAGCCCCGTCGGCGAGTATCGCAAGATCGCCGACGAGATCCTCAGGCGGATGCCGTGCCGGCGACGCTACGCCAGGCCAGCAGCAGAGGCGGTCCGCGCCTTCCTGATGATCCGCCTGGGCCTGCATCTCGGCTTCCGGCAGCGAAACCTCCGAGAGCTTCTGTTCTGCCCGCGAGGATCTCGTCCGACGTCTGAGCGCCAGCTCGCCGACCTGCGGCGCGGCGAGCTCCGATGGAACGATCAGCATGGCGGCTGGGAAGTCTTCGCCCCGGCCGCTGCGTTCAAGAATGCGAAGTCATCCTTCTTCGCCGGCCGCCCCTTCAGCATGGTGCTGCCGGACCTTGGCGGGCTCTACGCACATATCGAACTCTGGCGTGAGTGCGACCGCGCGCTGCTCATCGGCCCCGCCACCGATCCCGGCACCTTCTTCGTAAAGTCGGCGAAGCGCTCCAGCTCCACCGCCGCCTACAACCAGAACACCTTCTATGAGGCATGGCGCCTGGCGATCCAGCGCTACGGCGTACGCAATCCGTGGACCGGCCGCGGCGCGATCACAGGCCTCCTGCCGCATGGTCCGCACAGCGTCCGGGACGTTCTGGCCACCCACGTTCTCAAACAGACAGGCTCGTACGAGCAGGCCAGCTACGCGATCCAGGACACCCCGGAGATGGTGGCGAGCCACTACGGACGTTTCCTCCCGCAGGACAAGGCGGCGATCGCAGCCGAGGTGCTGAACCGTGTATGGGCGGACAGCTGAGCGAACGGCCGCCGCTACCCCAGCTGCGCAGCTCGTCGGATGTCGCGCCGCACGTCGGCTACGTCGAGGTAGGGGAGATTGGCGAGGCTGATCGTGTAGCGGATCGCCAGAACACCGTCCGGAAGAACGAAGTCCGCAGGCAGTCGCGGAAAATCGTCGTCGACCTCGAAGATCTGGGCGTCCCTCAGATGGCAGCGCACCAGGTCCGGCGACCTGCGCATCTCTTCCGACCAGTCGAGGCCGCTCAGGCGCAGGAGGAAACCATCGAGCGCCGCCGGATCCGCACGGAGCGCTTCGACGAGCTGATCGGCCAGCGAGGCCACGGAAACGACGCCCATCGCGGATTCTTCGAGCTGGACGGACGCGAGCATCAGGCGGCGGTCTTCCGGCGTCCGCAGCTGATCGACGCGTGAGATCTCGTGTTCGTGGCGACTGCGGGTGGTCGCCTTCACTTCCATGTGGAGCCGGGGCGTCACGAAGTCATGCCGCTCTCTGTCCGGCCCGCTCCAGTAGTGGACCGCGTCCGGGCCGAGCGCGGGCAGCCATAGGGTCTGAAGCATCAGGAGTTCGCCGATGGCCCCGATCTGGGCGCTGCGCGACATGGGCTGGCGGACGGGCCGCCAGGCGGTCTGCCAGCGCTGAACGATGACAATGGCGGCCGCCCAGGGGTCGCGACCGTCCGTCAGGATCGCGTCGGCCAGCTCTGAGCACAGAGTCGCGAACATGCGCTCGTGAGCGGCTGGCGAACAGAGATCCAGACACACCTGATCGCCGAGACGTCGCTCTCGTAGTCGAAGGCCGTTGTAATCCTGTGGCAGGCTGCGGGTTGGCGGCCCCTGAACCGGCGCAAGCAGATGCAGATCCCCCGACGCGCTGACCGCCAGGCTCAGCGAAGTCTCCACGCCTGCGTGCACGAGCGGCGCCGTTGCGACCTGATCTTCCCCGACGGGCCGGCTCGCGCGAAGCGCGCGCCAGGTTTCGATCCAGTCGCTCATGAGGCGACGCCGCGATTGACGATGGCGCTGGATTGACCGTCTGAGGTGTAAGGCAGGCTCAGGGCGACGCCGATCACGGCGTCGAGGTTCTCAACCCCGAGCGGCTCAGGGTCGAGGGGGTAGACCATCAGCAGGCCCTGGGTGGGAGACCGGGCGGACCGCATCGCCTGGGCGTCATAGTTGCCCGAGGCGCGAACATAGGCGTCCGGTCCCCCGGGAAGGTCGGCGCCTTCGTGCCGCGGATCGATGAGGATGCCGATCGCCTCGCTGCTGATCCGGCTGCGGGTGACGACGCGGGTGGAGATACCCCCGATGCGCACCTCGGTCCCGCGCTGGGCCGACGCCAGCAGCACGGACCAGTCCACCAGTTCGCCCTCCGCGGCGCGCTGGATGATCCAGTCGGCGATCGCCTCCCCTCGCATCGCCACTGCATCGGGATGAGCCTGGAAGAGCCGCAGAAAGTCGGCCACGGTCTCGGGAGGAAGATCCCGGAACAGCTGTCCGCCGGCGACCTCGCGTCCAGGCCCGCAGAGCCCGATGAGGCGGTCGGCGAGCCGTCGATTGGTCTCCAGCCGGGTGTGGTCATGCAGCGGCAGAATCACGGTCTGCGGATGCTCGCCCGACCACGAGAGGGTCAGGGTCTCGGCCATGGCGGCCTTGTTCTTCGCCGTCAGCAGGAGCGCGCTGTGCGAGCGCAGGCGAATGGCCATCTCGGAGGGCCTGCGGCCGGCGCGATAGAGAGCCTGGAGGCTGTCCCGCAGGCTCTCTTCAACGAGCGCCAGCTCAGTGAACCACTGCGCGATCCCGTCGGTCGTCCAGATCCTGATCAGATCCTCGTAGCCTGTGCGGAAGCCGTACCACCGCGCCATCTGGAGCAGGGTGTCAGCCATCGACGCAGTTCTGAGGAAGTACGAGACCGTCAGGCCTTCCAGGGTCAGGCCGCGCGACAGCCGGTTCCCGCCCACGGCGATGATGTGCCGCGCCGGACGTGTGTCGTATTCGAGGTTTTCCCCCGTGACGCTGTTGAGCTCCAGGACGTCGAGACTCCGCAGCACTGAGATCGCCGCCTGCGCCGTGGCCTGCGGGTCCAGGGGGGTCGACACACCCCGGAAATGGGTTTCGAGCGCTTCGACGAACAACGCGGTCAGGTCGTGGCCCTGGCGCATCGCCTCGAGCCAGAGATCCACCTGGGCCTCAATCGCGGCGCGCACCTGGGTCTGGTCTTCAACCCGCACGCTCACGTGAACCAGCATCGTGTGCGGCTTGCCCTGAAGCCCAGGACGTCCTTCCCGGATCGCCCCTGCGAGGCAGAAGGCCAGAATGGCGTCGGTCAGCGAGTTCGGCAGCAGCTGCTCTTCGGCGCGCACCGTAACGGGCCTTGCGCTCCGGCGAGTGGTCGCCTGCCGAAGCGCGCTGACGTCCTCGTCCGGCACCCGCCGGAAAACGTCTCGTCCCTGAGCGGAGACCCCGAACAGCTCCTCCGTCCCGGTGTAGCCTTCCGGGCGAGGCAGCTGCAGGGCGAAGTCGCGTGGAAACAGGTCTTCGCCGACGTCTCGATCGACTGCGTCGGGATCGATGAAGATGTTCGCGAACGGCGTGGCGGTGTAGGCCACGTAGGCGGCCTGTGGGGCACGTCCAAGCATCGAGCGGATGAGGGCGTTCGTCGCGCTGGGTCCGGCGCCGCTTGGCGCCGCCGTGGTCCCCTCTGAATCCAGGGAGGGGTCAGGCGCCCGATTGGCCCGCGTGTTGATCGAAGCCTGATCCGCTTCATCGTCGATGAGCAGCACGGGCACGCCCTGCAGGCGCGACGCGACCGCCTCGAGCCACCCATCCAGGCGCTTCAGGACGGGTACGTTCTTCTTGGCCACGATCAGGAAGGCGCCGTCGTCGGCCAGCACATCTTCCTCGGGTTCGCGGAAGTCGCCCTCGCGCGTGGTCAGCAGACGCCAGCGCGGCCCGCCGGGTTCATCGACGCCGACAAGCTCTTCTTCGAGCCGCACCTGGGTCTGATTGCGAAGGGCGTCGTGAATGCCCGAAAGCACGATCACCAGGCGGTAGCCAGCGTCGACGGCGCGGGCTGCGACCGCCGTGTAGTTGGCGGTCTTGCCGCTCTGCACGTAGCCCACCACGAGCCCGCGCCCCTGGAATGCGCTGGTCTGCCTCGGATCCGGCAGGTGCCGCAGCACGCGCGCAGATTCAGAGGCGAGACTCTCGACCTGCGCCGGCTTCCACCGGCCCCCACCAAGCAGCCTGCGCTCGAGACGCCGCCAGGCGCCCTCCGGCGGATCGCCAAGCGTGTCCGTCCAGCTGACCTGGGCAGGTCTCAAGTCGTAGACACGCGCGATGGTCATGCGCCCGCTGCGTCGTCGATCAGCGCCTGCTGGGCGTCAACTCGGTCGAGATCCTCCAGGAAGGCGACCAGCGCCTCTCGCGCCACCGGGTCGGACGCGACCGCGTCGGCCAGCTCGCCCAGGGCCGGGCTGAGCCCGCTGACCTGCAGCGTCCGTTCACCGGTCAGACCTTCCACCAGCTGCCAGGCGAACTTGGTCGACGTCACCCTGCGAAACACCACCTGTGGGGTCGGCGGCGGCGGCGCGGATGGCGGTGATGGGTTCGGGCTCGGCCCGCCAGAGGGCGGCGGGCCGCCTGGCCCCGGCGATGGCGCCGGACCACCCGGCCCGCCGGGCCCTGGCGCTGCCGGCGGAACTGGCGGCGCCGGGGGCGGCGCGGGCCTGCGCCCGAACTTCGCGAGGCTGGCCTTCCGCACCGTCTCCGCGAGGGGCTTGATCTGCTTCTGCAGGAAGGCGGGCAGCTGAACCCTCTGTTTGGAGATGTCGATGTTGAACGCTTCGTCGAGCGCCGGCGGAATGTCGAGGATCACCCGGGCGAGCTTCCGCTTTTCGTCCATGGTCGCCCACATGTCGTGCCACCCGCCCCAGCGGATCAGGCGATCATTGCGGTAGAGAAAGAGCCCCTGGGTCTCGTTGCGCTTGCCCCAGTAGCCGATCTTGTCGGCGGCCGCCTGCCAGCCTTCGCCGTGATAGTCGCGCAGCTCGTCCTCATGCGGCAGCAGGATGGGCTCGACGCGAACCTCCGCCGTGCCCCCCGGGTGCTCAACCTTCAGGGTCTTGGCGTCGTAGTGCTCCGTCAGAGGATGGCTGGCGGGGCCATTGCTTTCGACCTCCGTCCCCTGGACCCAGATCTTCAGGGGCGGGCGTCCGCGGGCGTCGCCGTCTAGAAAGCGGTGGAAGACGAGCCCCAGATGGCGGCTCAGATCCTGGATCTCCGCCACGAACGGCGGCACGCCGCGCGCCGCCGGCGCGACCATCGGCGCCTTCATATCCTTCCAGAGCACCACCGTGCCGCGTTCCTTCGGGTCGGCGACCTCCCGCTCCCAGGCGTCGAGCGGGGTCTCGTCGACCTCGAAGTTCGCCATGTCGTCGGAATCCCAGCCCAGGTGCCGGATCGAACCGCCAGCCTGCCGCGTGATCACCTTGAAGCGGCGCGCCTGCGACCAGGAAGCGCCCTTCAGGCCGAAGCCGAACTTGCCCAGACTGCGGGGACCATAATCCGCCGCGCCGCCGATCCGCAGCGCCTCATCGAGCTCTTCAGCCGACATGCCGACGCCGTTGTCGCGGATCGTCATCCAGCGGCCGTGGCCGCCATTCGGCTGGCCGAAGGTGATGTGGATCTCAGTCGCCTGGGCGGAGATGGAGTTGTCGATCAGATCGGCGACGGCGCTGACAAGCGTGTGACCCGCGGCGCCGAGGATCTCGGCGAGCCGCGTCCCGCCCGGAAGAAGACGCCGCCGGCCCGATGGCGTGGACGACGGCTCGGGCTCGGGCGCGCTGTCGGGGGGCGTCGTGGTCATCTTGGGATCCTTAAGAGCAGGGCCGCTGAACAGGTCGGGCCGTGCTTCAGCCAGAAGTCGGTGAATCCTGGGCGCCTCATCGTGCTGCAGCGCGATCATGCCCGCCCGGGCGAGGCCGGACGTCATGCCGTCAGCCTGGATCGCCAGCGCCAGGGAGGATCCCTTCGGAAGAACGATCCAGGCCCCGGTGGCGGGCTGGATGCCCGCATCCACTTCCATGACGAACAGGCAGCCCGGCTCGACGAAGTCATACAGCTCGTCGACCGGACAGTTGCCCTCGAGCCGCCAGTTCTTCGCCTGTCGCTTGAGGGAGTGGTCCAGTCGGCTCGGGCCCTGATCGGTGTCGTAGACAAGGCTCAGCGGTATGCGATCGCTGTCCGCGGCCGTCGGGAACACCCGGTCCACCACCTCGCCGTCGAAGTTGATCGCGCGCTGCCGGGAGCCCTCGCGACCGCTGCGGCGATAGGCGTGGAACATGCCCAGTTCGCTGTGCTGCAGCTCCCTCAGGATCAGAAACTTCATCAACGCCCCTGACGCGCCTGCGCGCCGAACCAACTGTCCGCACCCTAGGCGAACACCGGCATGCCTCACAATCCATGGTGAGGCGCTGGCGCAGGCGCGCTCCAGGCGTGTCCCGTGCGACATCGCGGACGACGCAGGTATGCACAGGTCTGCACACTTCTGTTGACGCCCGACTCCCTGATGCAGAGGCTTGGAGGAGGAGACGAATCGATGAGCCAGCCGGTCCGCGTTCAGGTGTTGATCCCCGTCGAGGAGGCGGGCCGGTTCGAGGCGTTCTGCCAGGACCGCGGCCACAAGAAGTCGACGCTGATCGCCCGCCTCATCCGTGACCACCTCGACCGCGAGGGATACGGCCGCCAGGAACGGGCGAGCGGGCGCGCAGGGTGATGAGCAAAGACCCGACTGTCCTGGCGCGCATCGCACGTCTGAAGTCCGGCGCGCCGCCCCGCGTCCTGGACCTGTTCTCAGGCTGCGGCGGGCTGTCCCTCGGCTTTCACGCCCAGGGGTTCGATATCGTCGCCGCTGTCGAGTTTGATCCGGCGGCGGCTGCGTCTCATGGGGCCAACTTCCATCCGGAAGATCCGCGTCATGGACGACCGAGGGATATCACCAGACTGACTCCGGAGCAGCTGGCGCTTGAACTCGATCTCGGTCCTGTCGAGCAGGCCGTCGATGTACTGGTGGGCGGCCCACCCTGTCAGGCGTTTGCCCGCGTCGGCCGTTCAAAGCTGCGGGAGATCGCCGAGCATCCCGAAGCTTTCAGGCTGGATGCGCGAGCCCGTCTCTATCTCGAGTACCTCCGCTACGTTCAGGCCTTTCTGCCGCTCGCCGTGGTGATGGAGAACGTCCCGGACGTCCTCAATCACGGCGGCCAGAACGTGGCAGAGGAGACCCGCACCTTCCTCGAAGAGCTGGGCTATGACGTAAAGTACAGCCTTCTGAACGCCGCCTTTTACGGCGTGCCGCAGATGCGCGAGCGGATGATCCTGATCGCGACGCGGCGGGAGCTGGGCGTAGAGATCCGGTTCCCGGCTCCCACCCATCACATTGAGCTTCCGCCCGGCTACGCGGGAAGCCGGCAGGTGGCGCTGAAGCTGCTCAATCAGGGCGCGCTTCTCGATACGGCGCCAGGCTATCAGCCAGCCCTGTCGCCCGACCGGAGCCTTCCGTCGGCTGTGACTGCAGCGGAGGCGCTCGGAGATCTGCCCGAGATCACCGGACACCTTCGGGGCGAAATCCGGCGCGGCGCCCGACGGTTTGACGCGCTGGTTCGCTATCCGCACGAGCCACGCTCCGACTACGCGACCCTGATGCGCTCCTGGCCAAGCTTCGAGAACGCCGAAGGCGTGCGGGATCATGTGATCCGCTACCTTCCGCGGGACTGGAAGCTTTTCGGGCGTCTGCGGCCCGGGGACCAGTATCCCGAAGCCCATGCCGAAGCCGTGAGAATGTTCAACGAGGCGCTTCGCGATCTGCAGGTACAGGGTCGGGCGCCGCGGCCGCACAGCGCCGAATGGCGGCAGCTTCGCGCGTCGATCGTGCCCCCATACGACGTCGGAAAGTTTCCGAACAAGTGGCGGAAGATGGAGCCGGACCTTCCCGCCAGAACGCTGATGGCGCATCTGGGGAAGGACAGCTACAGCCACATTCACTATGACAGCGCTCAGTCCCGCACCATCTCGGTTCGAGAAGCTGCGCGTCTGCAGTCGTTCCCCGATGGTTTTGTCTTCAAGGGCGCCATGAACGCGGCCTTCCGCCAGATCGGCAACGCCGTGCCTCCCCTTCTGGCCCGGGCGGTCGCCGGCGAGATTGCAGCGGCGTTCCAGCGGGCGATGGCGCCTGATCGTCCGCGTACGGGCCGGCTGGCCGCCTGAGTTGTCGCCTCGGCAGGCCAGTCGCGCAGATCCGCTGACGCCCCAGCAGCGACGGCGGAATATGGCGGCCATCCGCGCGGCGAACACGAAGCCAGAGATGCTCGTCAGGCGCGGCCTCCACGCCCATGGCCTTCGCTACCGCCTGCACGATCGCGGACTGCCCGGGACGCCGGACCTCGTCTTCCGGAGCGCCCGCGTCGCCGTCTTCGTGCACGGCTGCTTCTGGCATGGTCACGACTGTTCACTCGGCGTCAGACCCCGTACGAACGCCGACTTCTGGACCGCCAAGATCAACCGCAATCGCGAAAGAGACGAAGCCGCTGAGGCGGCACTTCTGATGTTGGGCTGGCGGGTCGCCACTGTCTGGGAATGTGCGCTTCGCGGCCGTGAGCGGCCCCCGCTGCCTGAGACGCTCGGCAGGCTTGCAGCCTTCATCCGGAGCGGGTCCCCATCAGCGCTCGTCCTTCGAAGCCCAGATCGCGACCGTAACGCGTGATTGGCGGCGCGGAGCGACGACCGCAGAGGCGGCCGGGCCAACAGGCGAAGTCACGCTGCCCGGAGGCCCGCCGTCCGGCCAGACATTCAGATATCGGCGTTCCTCCCGTCACTACGGGTGAAGGTCGTCAGGCTGAGCCTTGCGACAGCACGTAATCAAGCGCGGCGCACACGGCGGCCACCTGGGCGTCGTTACACTGCTCCGGCGTCGCGCGCGGGCTGTCAGGGTAGACCTCGGTTGTCGTGGTGTAGGGCGCGCCCGTGATGGCGGCGCACATGCCGTAGTCGCGCTGGGGATAGGTGATGACGCCCTCGGCGACGACGGGACAGCCGATGATCTTGCCCGCGCCGTCGGGGGGCGCGATGTGGGTCACGCTGGCCACTGCGGCGACGATCGCCTTCTGGAACTCCAGTCGCGGATCGTCGGCGTCGGCGACCAGGTAGAACCCGTCCGGAATCGAGCCCGGCTCAAACCGCTTACCATCTCTGGCGGCCAAGGCCCGCCGAAACTCGGTCTCGTCAGTGTCCGTGGTCTCGTGCAGGTCGATATGCAGCCGGAACTTGCCAAGGTGCGGCTGGATGAGCCGCATCAGGTTCGTGGCTTCGCCCGACGGGCCGTCGGAGCGGAAATTGCGGTTGGGATCGACGGCGCCGTGGTTCCATCGGTTGATTCGTTCGTAGCCCCAGGGACTGACGCACGGCGCGACCAGCAGGTTGATCCGCTCGGCGAAATCGGCGGCGCGGGTCTCCAGGAACTGGAGCGCGCCTATCACGCCGCTGGTTTCGTAGCCATGAACGCCGCCGGTGACGAGGGCCGCGGGAAGCGCCGGGTTCCACGGGCGACTGGCAAGCGCGTAGAGGTCGTAGACCTCGTCGTCATACGCAAGGCGGCCGTAGGGGATGCGCTCGAAGCGGTCGGCGAGCCGTTCGATGCGCGGCAGCACGTCCAGGTCGTAGCGGCGCAGGCGTGACTGTCGGCCTCGCCATTGAACCCGCTCCGCCTCCCCCCAGGTCTGGCCGGGAGTTCCGATCGGGTAGAAGCTACACTCGGTCATGGCCGCGATATGAGAATGGGTCGAGGATCCAAGGCAAGCCGGTGCGGACCAGAGGCCTCGACCACCGATCTGCGGCAAAGGCTCGAGCATCGAAGTGGCGGGTCATGGGCCGGCATTCTGGCTGCGATGAAAAAGGGGCCACCCGGCCGCAGCCGGGTGGCAAGGTTTCCTGGCCGGGGAGGAGCGGAGACGGCCAGGCTCCCTCAGGGGAACAAGCCGCGCTGCAGCTTGCTGAGGAGCACGTGTTCGACGCCGATGGCTGTGGCGGCCATGCGATGGGAAATGCCGTCGCGTTGCGCCCGGGAGACCACGTTGGCGAAAGCCTTGAACATCTGCCGGGCGAGGCTGTCGTTCACCTCGTCCTCAGACCAGAACAGGCGCTGCAGGCCCTGCACCCACTCGAAATAGGAGACGATCACTCCGCCGCTGTTGCAGAGGATGTCCGGGATCACGAACACCTCGCCGCGGCGCTGATCGAGGACGACATCAGCCTCGGGCGTCGTGGGTCCGTTGGCGCCCTCGGCCAGGATGCGGCACTGCAGCCGGCGTGCGATGTCGGCGTCAATCACGCGTTCGACAGCGGCGGGAACAAGCACATCACAGGGCCGGGTCAGAAGCTCCCGCGGATCCGTGAGCAGCTCGTTGGACCAGCCTGTCAGAGCACCGTGACGCTTCACGTGCTGGATGAGCTCGGCGACCGGCAGGCCGTCAGGGTGGAAGTAGGCGGCGGAATGGTCGCTGACGCCAAGTACCCGCAGGCCCATCTCTTCGGAGAGAATTTCCGCGGTTACTGAACCTACGTTGCCGAAGCCCTGGACGATTGCTGTCGCGCCGACGGGCGGAAGGCCGATCACCTTCATCGCCTCGCCGATCGTCAGGGCCACGCCGCGGCCTGTGGCGGCGCGCCGTCCGGCCGTGCCGCCGAGCCCTACTGGTTTGCCCGTGACCACCTCATTGGCCGTGAAGCCCTGGTGCATCGAATAGGTGTCGACGAACCAGCCCATCACCGTCTCGTCGGTCCCGACATCCGGCGCCATGACATCGGTCTTTGGGCCGACAAACGGGATCATCTCCTGCATGTAGCGGCGAGATACGGCCTCGAGTTCGCGCCGCGACAGGGCCCTGGGATCGCAGTTGACGCCGCCCTTGGCGCCGCCGAAGGGCAGATCCGCAAGAGCGCACTTCCAGCTCATCCAGACAGCAAGGGCGGCAACCTCGCCCATTTCGAGTTGAGGTGCGAACCGTGTCCCCCCTTTGCCAGGCCCGCGAGTGAGATGATGTTGCACCCTGAAACCCTGAAAGACCTCTGTGCGACCGTCATCCCTGTGGATCGGGACCGACACCGAGATGGCTCTCTTCGGGTAAAGCAGGCGCGGTCGCTCATCGGAGGCGATGCCGAGATGATCCGCGACCTGCTCGAACTGGCTCCGCGCCATGTCGAAGACAGGACCGGCGTAAAGTCCTTGGGCTTGCATCAACTGTTTCCTGCTTTCGAAGAGCCGTTCGCCGGCCTGCGGAACCGGCGGGCGAAGGCGTGCATGACGAGAACGACCGCAACGAGGGCCGCCGGCGAGGCAAGGGCCAGCACCGTCTCCTGCTGCAGCCCCGCCACGTGATCGAAGGGCGCCACAGCGTAATGCAACAGCCCGACGAGGTAGTAGGCGACAGCGGCCGCCGAAACCCATTCGACCATGTGCTGAAGCCGCAACTGAAGATCCGTTCGCCGGTCCATCGAGGCGAGAAGGTCTCGCTGCTGACCTGCCAGTCGCGTGTCGATCCGCGTCCGCAACAGGGCGCTCGCCCAACCGGCCTGGCGCGACAGGTCATCCAGTCGGACGGTGAACGCCGCGCAGGTGCGCGCCGCTGGCGAGAGGCGGCGCTCCGTGAAGTCCTCCAGCGACCGATAGCCAGCGACCGGACTTACTCGCAGTTGCCGCAATCGCTCCGCGCAGAGCTGCGCGTAAGCGCGGGTGGCGCTCATTCTGTGTCGCGTCTCGGCGCTGAGCCGCGCAAGGTCGGCGCTTAGCTCCAGAAGGTCGGCCAGGATCGTGTCGTCGGTCGCCGAACCGACCGACATTTCCTTCGTCAGATCGGCAAGGCGCTGCTCGAGCTCGGCGACCGCGGGGTTTGCGGCCTGCGCCACCGGAAGGCCGATGAGAGCCATCTTCCGATAGTTGCCGAGCTCCTGAAGCCGCTGCAGGAGCAGGGCTGGCTCACCTTTCTGCAGCCCGCGATCCGCAATCAGCAGCCGTCCAAAGCCGTCATCGTGCAAACGGAAGTCAGACCAGATCCGTGCACGTCCGTCGGCGACGTCACAAATCACCAGATCATCGGCTGAGAACAGCTGGCCAAGATCGGCGTCTGCTGGCGTCGCGCAGTCAGGTCCAAGGATGTGGATCTTGCTGGCCCGCAGCACCTCGCCGGGAAGGGTGAGAAGAAGTTCGAGGGCGGCCTCGACGCCCTCGAACTCGAAGTTTCGCCCGGCCCCCTCCCAAAGGAACGTGAGCGTCATGAACTCCGTGTGCCGCTCCCACGCGACACTCATCTGTCCCTCGCGCCACGTGAGATAGCGCGCTCCGCCCGTGGCCTCGATCTTAGCGCGTTCTCTCAGCAACCTGGCCGTTGCCATAAGCTGAGTGTCGCTCGCGACGAGGACAGCCTGCAGCGCGCGCGCCGGCGGACGAACGCCGGGCAACTTGCGAAGGTGCATCTCCTCGGACAGGGAGGCGCGCCGTGGATGGCTGCGCGCCTGCAACGCCATGCCAGCTCGCCGATCGGTCGGAAAAAGCGCCATCTGAAGTCGGAAGCCGAACGGATCGTTTCAGAAGCGCTGATCGCTCGGGCGCGACCGGCTGGTGAACCACTCCGCTCCGGAGTCGGTCACCATAAGGTCGTCCTCGAGTCGCTCTTCCGCAGTCGAGCCGCCGATCATGATGGGCTTCCTTGTTCGTCGGGCTCCGGTCCACCGAGATCGAAGCCAGGGATGAGGACGCGAACCTCCACTGCAGTGACGGGGCCGCTGCAGGAGTGTTGTGAGAAGGGTGGCGCGCGGCCTTAACCGCGGCTGCGTCAGGGCCGATAGCCGTAGTGCTCGGCGGCCTGCTGGGGCGTTACGAAGCCGTTCTTCATATCCTGTTCCACGAGCTCCCGCGGCCTGGTCCTGGGATCTCCGTAGCCGCCGCCCGTGGCCGTGTAGATGCGGATGATCTCGTCGCGCTCGACCGGAACGGTCGTGCACATCCCGTAGCGTTCCACCGATCCGTCGTGGCGACGGATCTCCGCGTAGTTGTTTGAGCCTTCCTGACCTCCCAGAAGGGCCCAGGGCCGAGATGACGTTCGGGCTGCGGCATAGGTGAGAAACGCACGCTCGGCGGTAACGCGATAATCGAGCACGACCCCCTTCCCGCCCCGGTAGCGTCCGGCGCCGCCGTCCTGATCGTGGAAGGCGTATTGGGCGACCTGAAGCCCGTAGCGCGCTTCGAACAGCTCGCAGGGGATGTTGTAGGTCTCGCCATTGGAGCTGCAGAACTGGCCGGCGTCGCCATCGGTGTCCTGGGAGGCTCCCCAGCCGCCGACCAGGGGCTCGCCGATCACGAAGAGCTCCCCCGTGTCAGGATGCTTGCCAGAGATGAAGGTGGCGCAGACCGACTGCTGGTGACCCGCCGGCAGACGGTGCGGGAGAATGGGGGCCAGCGCCTTCCACATGACGTCGACGGCGGCGTTTCGCGCCTGAAAGTTCATCGAAACCGGAGCCGGTTCGATGGCGGTGAGAACCGTCCCTGGCGGACAGACCACCTCAAGCATTCGAAAACAGCCGCCGTTGGCCGGAATGCCCGGGTCAGTGATCGCCTTGAAAAGGCAGCGCGCTCCGGTCATCAGACCCGAGTAGGTCGTGTTCACAGGCCCCGGCGCCTGGGGCGACGAGCCGGTGAAGTCGGCGACAAGACGATCGCCGGTGACCGTCACCTTCACCCTCACCTTGAAGGGACCGTTTCCGAGACCATCCTCCTCGATGATGTCCTCGGCTTCGTAGACGCCGCTCGGGATCGTCGCCAGCGCGGCCCTGGTCATTTTTTCCCCGTAGTCCAGCAGCTCATCCATCGCCTGGAGAACCATCTCGGCGCCGTACCTGGCGACGAGTTCGAGGATCCGCTTTTCGCCGACACGCGCTGCCGCCACCCCGGCATGCATGTCGCCGATGGTCGAGTCCGGAAGCCGGACGTTGTCCCGGATGATCTGCACGACCGGCTGGTTCAGCCGTCCTTCGTCGTAGAGCTTGATGAAGGTGAAGCGCAGGCCCTCCTGGTAGATGTCGGTCGATGAACTGGACACGCTGCCTGGCTGCGCCCCGCCCACTTCGGTCCAATGGGCCTTGTTCACCGTCCAGGCGATCAGCCGGCCCTCATGGAACACGGGGATGAGGATCGCCACGTCAGACAGGTGCGTGCCGCCGCCCTCGTAGGGGGTGTTGGTGATGAACACGTCGCCGGGACGAATCTCGCTCGGATCGTAGTGCTCGAGCGCCGAGACAACGGCGGTGTCGAGGGCTGCCAGGAATGCGGCTACGCCGTTACCCTGCGCTAGCAGATTGCCTCTGGCGTCCGTCGCCCCGACCGCGAAATCCGTGCCCTCATAGATGATCGGGCTCATGCTGGTCCGCAGCATGGCGTTGAACATCTCTTCGCCGACCGCCACCAGCGAATCCTTGATGATCTCGAGCGTGAAAAGGTTTGACGACACGGGTTAGGCCTCCCCGTCGAAGGACAGGTGGATGTGATAGTTTCCGAACTGGTCGATGCTGACGCGATGCCCGGGCGGCACCACGCAGGTGACCGAGGGCTCCTGGATCACCGCCGGACCGACGAAGTGCATGCCTGGCTCCAGGCGCAGTCCGTCGTAGATGGTCGCGTCATGAACGCCGTGGACATCGTAATCCACGCGTCGCGCGCCCTTGATCGCCGCCTCGAGCCTGAGGCCCGTCACCGGTTTCGGCGCTAGCGGCGGCTTTGGCACAGTCCGCTTCGCGATGAGGTGGAAGTTCACCAGCTCGATGCCGGTATCGAGACGGTAGGTGAAGCGCTTCTGGTGCGCACCGTGGAAGGCGTTCGCCGTAGCTTCCAGATCGATCTCGCCGTCCCCGGCTCCGATACAGGGGACCTTCACGGTGTGCTGTTGCCCGGCGTAGCGCATGTCGACGAGATACTCGAAGCCGATGTCGTCGCGCGTCAGCGTCTCATTCTCGTCCGAGTAGTCCTTGAGCGCCTCGCCCTCGAGCTCGCCGAAGATCTGCTGCATGACCGGGACAGCGCTGGGACCTAGCGGCGCCATCCGCGTCTGAAGGTAGTCGCGGCGGAGGTCGGTGAGCAGCATCCCCCAGGCTGAGAACACGGAGGAGTTCACCGGGATGACCACGTGAGGAACCTTCAGCTCCTCCGCGAGCGCCAGGGCGTGCATGGCGCCGCCACCTCCGAAGGCCATCAGCGTGAAGTCACGGGGATCGTACCCCCTGTTCGTGGATACGAGTCGCAGGGCCCGCGTCATGTTTGCGTTGGCGATCCGGATGATGCCGCGCGCCACCTCTTCGCGGCTCATGCCGAGCGCCGCCTGCAGAGGCGCAAAAGCAGCTTCGACCGATTTCCAGTCCGGCTCGCGCTCGCCGCCTACGAAGCTGGCGGGATCGATCCGCCCCAGGACAAGGTTGGCGTCCGTCGTCGTCGCCTTGGCCCCGCCGCGGCCGTAGGCCGCCGGCCCCGGTCGTGCGGCCGCGGAATGCGGCCCGACATGGAGCTTGCCGCCAGCATCGACCCACGCGATCGACCCACCGCCGTTGCCGATTTCCACGATGTCGGAAACCGGCGTCTGGATCGGGTAGCCCGGGTTCTTCCCGTCACGTTCGATGTAGTATTCGGTCGTGACCTTGACATGCCCCTCCTCGATCAGAGTGCACTTGGCGGTCGTTCCGCCGATGTCGAGCACGATGAGATTGTTCGCCCCGATCGCCTTCCCGACATAGGCCGCCGCGAATATGCCGCTGGCGGGGCCGGACTCGACCATGGTGATCGGGTTCGCCTTCGCGGCCCTGGCCGTCGTGATGCCCCCGTTCGACTGCATCATGTACGGTTTGCCGGTGAACCCCTGCTCCGCGAGTTTGGCCTCCAGCGTGCCGATGTAGCGCTCCGCGATAGGGTGCACGTAAGCCGAGAGCACCGTGGTGCTCGTCCGCTCGTATTCCCGCCATTCCCGGCTGACGGCGTGGGACGCGAGGATGGATACCTCCGGCCAGAGTTCACGCAGTCGCTGTACGACAGCCTGTTCGTTCTGCGGGTTGATGTATGAGTGAAGGAAGACGACCGCGATCGCCTGCACGCCCTCACGCTTGAACTTCAGGACGAGCTCCGGGAGCCCGGTCAGGTCAGCGGGGCGTTCGATCTCGCCCTTGTAGTTCGTGCGCTCGACGACCTCAGCGCGCAGGTGGCGCTCCACGAAGGGCTTCGGCTTATGAAAGGCGAAGTTGAAGAGATCGGGACGATTCCCGCGGGCGATCTCCAGGACATCACGGAAACCTGCTGTCGTGATCAGCGCCGTCCTGACGCCCTTCCGCTCCGTCAGCGCGTTGATCACCACGGTGGCGCCGTGAGCGAAGAAATCAAGCTTCGCCGGCGCGATACTTGCCTTGGCGAGCGCCCCGACCACCCCCTCTTCGAAGTTCGGGGGGGTGGTGTCGACCTTAGCGATCTTCACCTGGCCGGAGCGGCCGGTCGCGGGGTCAACTTCGTAATAGACCAGGTCCGTAAAGGTCCCACCAACGTCGGTCGCCGCGCGCACTTCACTTACTCCGGGTCGTCATTTCATCAGTCTCGCGCCCGCGGATCAGGGGCGCCTGGATCTCGACGCCATGGGACCTCTGTCGCCACGCGTCCCGTACTCTCAATGCCGGAGCGGTCAGCCGCAACGCGATGCGCCGCAGCTGACCCCTCCGCAACGCCTGCCTAAAACTCGTAGTCGAGCTCGATCCCGTAGGAGCGCGGCTCACCCGGATAGGCGAAGCCACCGCCGACGAACTCGGAGAGGTACTTCTTGTCGAAGGCGTTCTTCGTCCAGGCGCTCAGCTTCCATCTGCGATCGGCATCCGCGATGGACACGCGAGCGTCGACGAGGTTGAAGGCCGATCGCGCGCCGGCGGTATTCAGGGTCTCCCAGTACTGCCTGCCCTTGTGGTGCAGATCGACGCGGCCGATGAGGTCGAGGTCACCCGTGAGCGCGTAGGTGTACTGGGTGCCGAGGCTGTATCCGAGCTTTGGCACGTAGGGCATGGTCTTGCCCTCGGAAGCCGGCAGCTGAACGTACTTGTCGATTTCAGCGTCGGTGTAGCCGACGTTGCCGTAGATCTCCCAACCCGTCATCGGCCGGAAGCTGACGTCGAGCTCAGCCCCCTTCATCGTCGCCTTGTCGATGTTCGTGATGATCTGGGCGCTAGCCTCGGGGATGAACACGAAATACTGCGCGTTGTTGAACCTGGTGTGGAACACCGCACCATTCAGCGTCAGTCGCCGGTCCAGGAAGCGCGCCTTGAAGCCGGCCTCCCAGGAGGTGGAGATCTCCTTCTTGTAGTCATCCGTCACGGCGGAGTTCGGGTTCAGGCGCAGGGCGATGGCGCGTACGCCATCCTGGTTGAATCCGCCGCTGCGGAAGCCCTTTGAGTAGCTTGCGTAGACCGACGTGCCGCTGTCGATCTTGTACCGGAGGGTGACCTTCGGCTGCCAGGCGTCGAACGAAGCCTCGCGGTAGGCGCCAGGCGTTCCGACGGGCGTGTACGTGGGCAGCGACCCCGCGTCCTTCGGATGGCTGACGTTGAGCGTGTCCCGCTTGTCGTGATCGTAACGGATGGCGCCGGCGAGCTCGAGCTGTTCGGTGATGTCGAAATTCAGCTGGCCGAACAGGGCATAGGAGGTCTGGTCATTGTTGTCGGCCGTGTTGTTGGTCGATGGGTTGACCGAATTCGCCGGATTGTAGCCCGGCAAAACGATGCCTGGGCCCGTATCGACGCCGTTGGCTCGCCGTGATTTACGCGCGAGATCCAGGTAGTAGCCGCCGACGATATAGCGCAGGCGCTGATCGCTGGGCGACGTCAGCCGCAGTTCAGTGCTCCTGGCGAACCACATGAAGTTGCTGGTCTGTGTGCCAGCCGCGGCGCTCGTATAGGGGCTGGCGTCCGCCAGCGTCAGCTCGCTCACCTCGTCGTAGGACGAGGTGGACGTCAGGGTTCCGAGGCTGGTCTCCAGATCGACCTTCAGCGACGTCGAATAGATCTTGCGGAGCGCGTCGCCATCGATGTTGGAGTTCAGGGGCGGTCCGTAGTCGTCCGGCGACCCAGGGTTCGAGGCCGTTGAACGGACCGTCGGATAGAACTGGTAGAAGCCCGACGCCAGCACGTTGTTGCGCTTGAAGTAGAGGGCGCCTGAGTGGGTGCGGTTGTAGGAGGCCCGGTAGTCGATCTTGAGCGCATCGGTCGCGTCGAAGATCAGGCGCCCGCGCACGGCGGTGTCCCGCAGGAAGTCCACCTTCTTGTTCAGGTAGACGTTCTCAAGAAAGCCCTCGCGGCTCCTGAACGAGCCGGCGATGCTGCCGAACAGCCTCCCCTCGATGATGGGGCCGCTCACGCCGATCTGAGCCTTGTGCTGATCACCGTTGCCGGCGCCGACGGTCACGCGACCGAAGAACTCATCGGAGGGCGCTCGGGTCGTTACGACGATGGCGCCGCCGATCGAGTTGCGCCCGTAGAGCGCGCCCTGCGGCCCCTTCAGGACTTCGATCTGCTGCAGGTCGAAAAGCTCAGTGTTGAACTGGTTGCTCACCGTCTGGAGCACGCCGTCCACGACGACAGCCACAGGGGATTCGCCGTTGCGCACCTGAGAGATGCCGCGAATGGTGATGAAGGCCGTGCCGGGCTGCTGGGTCTCAGCCACCGAGACATTCGGCGTGAAGCTGATGAAGTCAGCCGGGCGCTCGATGCCGGCGTCTTCGATCGTCTTCGCATCGAAGCTCGAAACGGCGATCGGAACGGTCTGCAGCGACTCGGCCCGCCCTCGGGCGATGACGACGATCTCCGCGAGTTCGCCTTCGGCGGTCGTCGACTGCGCAGCTGGCGCCGCCGACTGCGCCTGTGCGGCGCTGAAGCAGATGAGGCTCGATCCGAGCGCGGTGCCGATGGCCAGAATGGCCCTGGTGTGGTGCATGATGAAGCCCCCTGTTGAGTGTTTTTTTTGAACGCGACGGGGCGTCCGGTTAGCGCCGCTCTTTGAGAGACGGCACGTCGTAACCAGGCCGCTCCTTGGCCGGCGGAATCGGGTAGGCGCGCTTGCTGTGCGACAGGCGGGTCCGCGCCAGCGCCGCTGCAGTCAGCACGGTCAACGGCGGGGAATCGATGACGGGTACGGCCAGGCCACGGGCGGCGAGGCGCTCCTCCATCATCCGATCCATGTCCTTGAAGCAGCCGCAGCCGAGGACGATCACGTCGGCGCCATCCTGGATGATCGCCACCGCTGCAGCTTCGACAAGTCGATCCAGGGTGGAGGCGTGGTCATCCTCGATCGCGAGAACCGGCGTGTTCACCGTTCGAACCGAGGCCAGCTTGCTGTCGAGCCCGTACTGCCGCGCCTTGTCCACGTAGTAGGACCGACGCCGATCGAGCGTGCAGAGGATGCTGAACTTGTGACCCAGCATCGCCGCGTAGTGCATCGCGGTCTCGCCGATCCCGAGGACCGGCACTGACACAGCTTCGCGGACTGCGTGCAGGGCCGGGTCCCCCATGCACACCACGACGATCGCGTCCGCGCCATCGTTCTGCGCACGGATCGCTGCGGCCACGGTTTCCGGACCCGCCACGAGCTCGTCGTACTCGCATTCGATGGACGCCGGCCCTCGCTCGAGATGCGACTCCATGAGCTTGAGGTCGGGCCCCTCCAGGTAGCTGAGGGGCGCCGCGAACTCGAACTTGGTCGTGGTTGGCACGACGAGGTGAACGGTGACCATCTACTTCCTCCCAGCTCATTCGCGCCGTGACGACGCCCGGCCCTTAGGGCTCTAAAAGCATAAATTATGCTATTACAAAAATTCTGCGATCCGACAAGACGGTTTTGCGCGCCTTCATTTTTGGCGCCTCCGAACTCGAGCGCCCAAATGGCGGGCAGCCGCTACCGCATGGCCCGGCGAGCACGGCCGCCTCTCGGTAAATCCGCGTCCGCTCAGGTCGCCGGCGCGCTCCGCCCCGCTCAGACTCTATGCTACTGCCGGGTGGCGAGCGCGACTCACCGCCGGTTGACACCGTCCGCGAGCCGCTACACTTTACTAGAAATTATGCTATACGAGACGAGTAGGGGCGGAATGCGTGACAGCAGCAAACCTGCGCCCCGCCGCGAGAGCGGACGGGGGCGTCGGAAGGACCGGATCAATATCGGGCCAGCGGTCCGAGTCCGGCGAAAGGAGCTGGGGCTCACGCTGAAGGAGCTGGCTGAGCGCTCTGGTCTGTCGGTCGCATTCATCTCGCAGATCGAGCGAGGGAAGACGGCTCCCTCGATCATTTCGCTGCTTCAGATCTCCGATGCGCTCGGCGTCGGTGTGAACCACTTCGTCGAAGCCACTCAGGAAGAAAAACTGATCCGTCGGGGGCGGGACCCGGAGTTCATCGATGTCGACTCACCGACCACCTATATCCGGCTCAGCAATTCGTTCCCCGAACAGAAGCTCGAGCCACTGATCTTCATCCTCCAGCCTGGCTACATCTCCGAGGCGGCGAACATCGGTGAAGGACATCTGGGCGAGGGCTTCCTGTACGTCCTCGAGGGGCGTGTATCGGGGGAGTACCGGGGGGCTTCGTTCAGCCTCTCCCCCGGCGACAGCATGCACTATCAGCTCACCAGCTCGCTCGCGCTGAGCAATCCTGGCAAGCGCGAGGCGAAGCTGCTCTGGGTCGGCTCTGTCGTGCTGTTCTCCTCCAATGGCTGAGCTGGCGCGCCTTTCAGGTCTGACGCCTGACGCCGGGTACCCCACCGCTCTGCGCGGATGGTTCGCGGTCGCGATGCTCACGGTCGTCTACGTCTTTTCGTATGTGGACCGGACAATCCTGACGCTTCTCGTTGGTCCTATCCGGGCGGACCTGCAGATCAGTGACACGCAGGTCAGCCTGCTGCACGGCTTCGCCTTTGCGATCTTCTACACTCTGCTCGGACTGCCTTTTGGTCGGCTTGTCGACCGGCGGCACCGGATCGGGATTATCTCCATCGCCATCGCGGTCTGGAGCGTGATGACGGCCCTGTGCGGGTTCGCGAAGTCCTTCTTCCAGCTTTTCATGGCTCGGATTGGGGTTGGAGTTGGCGAGGCGGCGCTTTCACCGGCGGCCTACTCGATCATTACTGACTACTTCCCGCCCGAAAAGCGCTCCCGCGCGCTGAGCACCTATGTGCTCGGAAGCTACCTCGGGATGGCGATGGCCTACATCATCGGTGGCGGCCTGGTGGCTATGCTCGCAGCGGCGCCGCTGTGGGACGTTCCTGTGGTCGGCCCCATGGAAGGGTGGCGCATCGCCTTCATGGTGGTCGGTCTTCCCGGATTGCTGCTCGCGCCTTTGATCTGGGCGGTGCGGGAGCCGAAGCGGAGGGGGACCCTCCGCAAAGGGGACGAGACGGTCAGATCGGTGCCGCTGCGCGAACTTGGCGCCTACCTGGTGTCGCATTGGAAGACCTACAGCGCACACTTCCTTGGCTTTGGCCTTCTGTGCCTCCTGATCAATGGCATGGCCCTGTGGACGCCGACGTTTCTGATCCGAATCCACGGCTGGAGCGTCGGCGAGGCGGGCGCTGTCTACGGCCTCATGATCGGCGTCTTTGGCGGATCTGGGGTGGTCGCTGGCGGCTGGCTTTCCGATTACCTCCAGAAGCGCGGCCAGCGTAGCGCCTGCTTCATTACTGCGGCGATGGGCTCAGGCCTGGCGATCATCCCGACCGTCCTCATGCCGATCGTGCCAGACATCAGGGCCGTGCTCTTCCTGATGGCCCCGGCGCTGTTTTTCGGCGCCGTCCCGTTCGGCCTCGCCGTCTCAGCGCTTCAGCAGATCACGCCCAATCAGATGCGCGGGCAGGTTTCGGCCATGTACCAGTTCTTCAACAACATGCTCGGGATCGGCTGCGGACCGCTGATGGTCGCTCTGCTCACCGACTATGCCTTCAGAGACGAACTCGCTCTCGGCTATTCGATGTCGATCGTGGGCGGTGTGTCGGCCCTGGTGGCGACGCTGATCCTGGTGATCGGGATCAGGCCTTACCTGTCCAGCCTGGAGCGTGCCGACGCCTGGAAACAGGCGGGAGACTAGAATGAAAATTTCATCTGATCAGCAGCACGTCGAGTTCACGACGGCGCTGGGCGGGATTGTCATATCTGTCGACCGCGCCGCCGCCCCCCTCACCGCCTCCAACTTCCTCACGTACGTGTGCTCCGGCTTCTTCGATCGGACCGCCTTCTATCGGGTGGTCGCGCCCTGCAATCAAAAGGGAAACGCGGTGCCGATCTCCGTCGTCCAGGGTGGCTGGCGCGAAGATGTGACTCCCCCCTTGCCACCGATCCCGCATGAGCCGACCTGCCAGACTGGTCTTCGCCATCGCGACGGCGTCGTCTCCATGGCGAGGCTAGCCCCCGGCACGGCCGCGGGCGCCTTCTTCATCTGTATCGGAGATCACCCTCAGCTCGACTACGGCGGCGCCAGAAATCCCGACCAGCACGGCTTCGCCGCTTTTGGAGAAGTCGTGCAGGGAATGGATGTCGTGAGGGCCATCTGGGCTCGGGCGGAGCAGGAACAGTTTCTGTCCGAGCCGATCGCAATCGAGCGCGCCTTGCTCAGCAGGCGCCGCTGGATCAGCGTTGACTAGCCCCCATCGACGCCCGCCACAACGTCTTACCGCGGGTGGGGAAGATCTCCTGCTGAGAGCCCAGGGGGCCACAGCGTTCGAATACCACCAGGCGCGGCCACCAGGGAAACCTGCGGTCACCGCGCCCGAGCGCGTGGCCAGTTCATAGCCCTGACGCTCGAACTGACCGGTTGCGCCAACAGCTCAACGGATCGCAGGCGATCGAAAGAACGAAACCGAAAAGGATGGCGAACGCCCGTGTGCAAATAGTGCACACATGTCTGCTCAACTCGTTGTTTTAGCTGGTGTTTCCGTCCAGTCCATCATCGGCGCGACGGAGAAGGTATGGGGCGGGCGGCGGCTCACCGCGCCTAGGTAGGCGAGACGGGGCCGAAGCGCAAAGCGACCCTATTCCGGCAGGCCGTGCGGGAGGCGCATCTCGACGATCTGGCGATCGGGCCGGCTGACGCCGAAGACGGTGCGCCGGTCGGCCGGATCGAAGGCGATGGCCTGGCCGTGGATGGGCGCGGGCAGGGTCGCCAGGTGCTCGAGGACGCCCCCGCCCTCGGGCGCGCGCAGCACGTAGATCTCTCCCGCGTCGTGGCCGGTGACGTAGAGCCGCCCGTCCGGCCCCCAGCCGCCGCCCGAGGCGCTGCGCGGCTTGAGGCGCTCCAGCACGCTGGGCGGAAAGGTCCAGGACGCAAGGGGCCGCCAGCGCGGGTCGAACTTCACCAGCGTCGTGTGGCGATGGTCGCGGCCGGGCTCGCCGCCGCGGCCGTCGTAGTTGGCGAAGGCCGCCCACCAGGCGCCGTCCTTCCAGTCGGCCCAGGTCAGCGATCCGGGCTGGGGGCCAAGGGGGATCGAGCGCAGGTGGACCATGCGGCGGGGATCGAACACCTCCACCGAGCTACGCATCGGGACCGCCGGGTAGTTGGAGGCCGCGCAGACCAGCTCGCGCCGGATCACGGCGCAGGAGTTCAGGTGCGCGAAGCGCTCGGGGTCGCCGGTCCAGACCGCTGCCTTGCGGCCCGTGCGGCGGTCGTACTTGGCGATGGTCGAATTATCGACGGCGTAGAGGTGGCGGGCGTCCACCGCCACGCCCTGCCGCGCCTCCTCTGCAGGGAGGCGGCGGACGAGTTCGGCGGCCGGGGCGGCCAGCGCCAGCGGCGGAGCGGCGGCGAGCAGCGCCGCGAGAACCAGGGCCGCCCTACGCATGCTGGAGGCCCGCACGCCCCGCCTCGACCGCGAACCGGGCGAGGTCCCGCACCGGGGAGGACGGGACGAGCGCGCTCTCGATCCCCCGGAAGCGCACCGTGCAGCCCTGCGGCGTCAAGTCCACGAGGCCATAGCCGCGGGTCTCGCCATCGCCGAACTTCAGGTTCGGGTTGTGCGCCAGGACCGGCTGCAGCGAGGCGTTCTCCCAGCCCAGCGAACTGACCGAGCCGCCGACGAACTCGCTGGCGAGCGGCGGGCCGCCCGGCTCCAGCGACAGGTCGCCGGCCAGGAAGGTGTGGATGTCGCCGCCCAGCGCCAAGGGATTGGAGACGCCGGCGTCCCGCCAGCGCTCGAGGATCCGCCGGCGGGTCTGGACATAGCCGCCCCAGCCGTCGTTGCTGTAGCGGCCGTCGAGGCGCTGCAGGTCGCCCATCAGGTACTGCTGGGCCAGCAGGTTCCAGCGGGCCTGGCTCCGGTCCAGGGTGTCGAACAGCCAGCGCTCCTGCGCCTGGCCCAGCAGCGAGCGGGCCGGGTCGCGGCGGGCGTCGCAGTCCGGGATCATCTTGCCCTCGGCGAGGGCGTCGCAGGTGCGGTGCGGCCGGTGCTGGCGGGTGTCGAGGAGCTGGATCTGGGCCAGGGAGCCCCAGTCCAGGGCCCGGTGCAGCAGCATCTGAGGCCCGACCGGCCGCGACCGGCGGCGCAGGGGCATGTGCTCGTAGTAGGCCTGGTAGGCGGCGGCCCGGCGGCGGAGGAAGACGGCGGGATCGGTGTCGGCGCGGTCCTGGTCGCCGCCGTAGTCGTTCACCACCTCGTGGTCGTCCCAGACGACCATCCAGGGCGCGGCCGCGTGGGCGGCGCGAAGGTTGGGGTCGGACTTGTAGAGGCCGTAGCGGACCCGGTAGCTGGCCAGGTCCATGGCCTCTCCCTCGGGATGGCGGCGCACGCCCTTCGCGCTGGCGGTCTTCTCGTAGATGTAGTCGCCGAGGAACAGCACCAGGTCGGGCGCATCGGCCGCCAGGTGCGGATAGGCGCCGTAGTAGCCGGCCTCGTACTTCTGGCACGAGCCGTAGGCGATCCGCAGACGGTCCACCGCGGCGCCCGGCGCGGGAGCGGTGCGCGTGCGGCCGACCTCGCTGGCGTGGCCGCCGGCGCGGAAGCGGTACCAGTACTCGCGGCCGGGCCGCAGGCCGGCGACCTCCACATGGACCGAGTGGGCGGCCTCGGAGACGGCGAGCGCCTCGCCCCGCGCCGCCACGCGCGACAGCCGCGGGTCCTCGGCCACCTCCCAGGTCACCGCCACGGGCTCGGGCGACATGCCGCCGTCCGGCTGCAGCGGAGCCGGCGCGAGCCGGGTCCACAGCACCACGCCGTCGGGCGTGGGCTCGCCCGAGGCGACCCCCAGGGTGAAGGGGTCCTCGGGAAGCCGCGCCCGGGCCAGCGCCGGCCGCCAGGCGGCGGAGGAGAGCGCCAGCCCGGCCAGGCCTGCGGCCTGCCAGAGCAACCGGCGACGCGTCGCGGATCCAGGCACGGGCGGCCTCCCCTCTCTGCTCAGGAGTCTAGCTCAGCTTCACCACCGACTTCACCACCGGGCAGAAACGCCCAGGTAGTAGGTGCGGCCGTAGCGTTCGTAGTTGGTCAGCCAGTCGCGCCGGCCGCCCTGATACTCCCGCAGCACCTCGTCGTTCAGGTTCTGCAGGTCGACGTAGATCTCGACGTTGTCGGTGAGCGCGTAGCTCGCCTTGGCGTCGAGGCGCTTGAAGTCGTCGTCCCAGGTGTCGGCCTCGTCGTTCCCGCCCAGGCCCTGAACGGCCTTGCCGGTGTGGTGGTAGGACAGCGCCGCCTCGAACCGGCCCTTCTGGTAGAAGAGCTGGGCGCCCCACAGCAGGTCGGACTGGGCCGGGAAGGCCAACTCGCCGCGGCCGGGCACGGTGAGGCTGGAGTCGGTGATCGTGACGTTCGCCGCCGCGCCGAACCCGCTCCAGAGGCCGGGCAGGAAGGTGAACTGCTGTTGGTAGGCGAGCTCGATCCCCTTGATCTCGCCCTCGTCGGCGTTGCGCGGCTGGCTGTAGCCGAAGCGGGCGTAGGTCCGGCCGTCGAGTACGAAGTTCGTGCGGGTCTCGCTGAAATTGAAGATCGGGTCCTTGACCTTCTTCAGGAAGGCGCCCGCCGACAGCAGACCCCCGCGGGCGAAGTACCACTCGATGGTGGCGTCGAAGTTGTCCGAGACGAAGGGCTTCAGGTCGGCGTTGCCCTCCGACAGGCCGCCCTCGAACACGCCGGGCGTCACCTCGACCCACTCGAGCTCGCCGCCGGGCTTCAGTTGCGGGTACTGGGGCCGCCCGAGGGTGCGGGTGTAGGCGAGCCGGACGACCAGGTCCTCGCGCGGCTCGAACCGCAGGTGCACGTTCGGCAGGAAGTTCACGTATTCGCCCGAGCGGGAGACGGGCGTCACGCCGCCCTCCTCGGCGTCGAGCCGGAAGCCCTGGACGTCCGTCTCGGTGCGCTCGACGCGCCAGCCGCCGATCAGCCGCCAGCCGCCGAGATCCACGTCGGCCATGACGTAGCCGGCGTAGATCCGCTCGGTCAGGTCGTAGTCGCTGAGGGTCTCGTTCGCGAGGCTGTCGGCCGCGTTGCGGACGAAGCGCGCACTGGCGAGGTTCTCGGCCGTGAACCGCTGCATCGCCTCGGCGTCGATGGTGTAGCGGTTGAGGTAGGTGTAGTCGCCGAGGTCCACCTCCATCACCGGGCCCTGGAGGCCGAAGTCGGCCAGGGTGAACCGGTTGGCGGCCGAGCCGCGATCCCACCGTTCGGTGCGGCCGTCGAACATCTTGTCGGTGTCGCGGACCTTCAGGCCCACCTTGAAGAAGCTGTCCTGGCCGATGTCGATGGCGCGCTTCAGATCGACCTTGGCGGCGAGGTTGGTCTCATCGCCGTATTCGTCCTGGGCGGTGTACTGGCGGAACTGCAGCGCCCCCGCCGACATGGTCCGCGGCTCGGCCGTGTAGAGCAGCGGGCGCATGTCGAAGTCGACGGTCAGGTTCGCCGACGGCAGGCGGAACTGCCAGCCCTGGTTCGGCTCGACCAGCTCGTTGTAGCCCCACGACAGGTCGTACTGCAGGAGCCAGGGCCCGCGCTCGTGCTCGCCGCCGAAGGAGGCCGAGCTGATGCTCTTCTCCTTGTATTCCAGGCGCAGGTCCTGGCGCGCGTCGACGTTGCGGGCGACGCCGGTCGCCCCGTCGGAATTGAGCGTGATGTTCGCGGGATTGGCTCCGAAGTCGAGCCGCGAGCGCTGGCGGTACTCGTCCTCGGTGAAGCGCGAGAACAGCCCACGGACGTAGAGCTTGTCGGCGTCGGCCGGGCGGAACTCCAGCGCGCCGCTGACCCCGATCCGCTCGCGCTTGAGGGTGTAGTTGGTGAACTTGATGTTGGTCGGCAGGCCGCCGCGGGCGTAGCCCGGCACGCTGCGCCAGTCGTCGGGATAGAGGCCGTCCGAGCGGTAGTCCCGCGACGAGCCGTTGACGCCGACGATCACGCCCCACCGGCCGTCGCCGAACACGGCGCCGAAGGTGGCGTCGCCCTGCACCGGCACCTTCTCGTTGAACTCTTGATAACCGGCCTGGACCGAGCCGCGGGCGAACAGGTCCTTCCCCGCGTCGAACGGCGACTGGGTGACGAGATTGACCGTGCCGCCGATGCCCTGGGCGTCCATGTCGGGGGTGACGGCCTTCACCACCTCGATCCGGCCGAGCAGCTGGCCCGAGACCACGTCCAGCGGCAGGGCGCGGCTGTCGCCGTCGGGATTGCCGACCTCGACGCCGTTCAAGGTGACGTTGTTGAGCTGGGCCGGCGCGCCGCGGATCGAGACGTAGCGGCCCTCGCCCTGGTCATAAGAGACGCCGACGCCGGGCAGGCGCTCGACGTTCTCGGCGACGTTCTTGTCGGCCAGGCGACCGATCTCGTCGGCGGAGATGGCGTCGACCACGGCGGTGGCGCTGCGCTTGGTCTCGATCGCCCGCTGCTGGGACAGCCGCTGGCCGGTGACCACCAGCTCTTCCACCGCCCCGTCCTGGGCGCCGTCCTGGGCCCCGTCCTGGGCCTGGGCCAGCCCCGGCGCAAAGGCCGTCATGGCGACCGCCAGCGCCAGCCGGCTCGCCCCCGTCATCGTCATACGCATCATGGACCCCCTTCTCGTTGGGGGCGTGCTTAGGGGCCGCGGTTGTCAGGACGGTCACGCTTGCGTGTCGGTTTGTTGAAGGCGGCAGCGATGCTACCGGTGGCGCCATGACCAAGCTCGACCGCCGGGCGCTTCTGGGCGCCGCCCTTTTCGCCTCCGCGGCCGCCGCCGCCCAAGCCCGCGAGCCCGCCGACCCGGCAGAGGTCGTGCGGCTGTGGCCGGGCCGCCCGCCCGGCGCGCCCGGTGTCCTGCCGGTCACGCAGGTGCGGGACCGGATCGCGACGTCCGGCTTCCAGGACCGCATCGCCACCAGCATCGGCGAGCCGCTGATGACCGTCTTCCGTCCCGCCCGGCCGAACGGGGCGGCGGTGCTGGTGATCCCCGGCGGCGGCTACGTCCGGGTGGTCATCGACAAGGAGGGGTTCGAGACCGCGCGTCGCCTGGCGGACGCGGGGATCACCGCCTTCGTGCTGCGCTACCGCCTGCCCGGCGACGGCTGGGCGAGCCCCGCCGACGTTCCCCTGCAGGACGCCCAGCGCGCCGTGCGCCTGATCCGCGCCGGCGCGGCCGGCTGGGGGATCGATCCGTCGCGCGTGGCGGCGATGGGCTTCTCGGCCGGCGGGCACGTGGCCGCCTCGCTCAGCACGCGCCACGCCGCCGCCGTCTATCGGCCCGTGGACGCGGCGGACGCCCAGAGCGCCCGCCCGGACCTGGCGGCGCTGATCTATCCGGTGATCGACATGGCGCCGCCCAACGCGCACCCGGGCTCGCGCGCGCAGCTGCTGGGGCCGGACCCGTCCTCCGAGGCCGAGGCCGCCTACTCGCCGCACCGCCACGTCGGCGCGCACGTCCCGCCGACCTTCCTGCTGCACGCCATGGACGACGACTCGGTGCCGGTGGAGAACAGCCTCGCCTACCTGGCGGCGCTGCGGGCGGCGAAGGTCCCCGCCGAGGCGCACCTGTTCGAGGAAGGCGGCCACGGCTTCGGCCTGCGCCTGATCCAGGGCAACCCGGCCGCGGCCTGGCCGGACCTGTTCCTGGCCTGGGCCGCGCGGCGGGGGCTCCTCAAGGCCGGCTGACCGGGGCTATGATACCGGTGTCATAACCGGAGAACGTCCATGCGCTGGCTCCTCGCCGCGGCGCTCGCCGCCCTTTCCCTCGGACCGGCGCAGGCCGCCGAGGTTCCCGCCGACGTCGCCGCCGCCGTCAAGGCGGCGATGCCGCAGATGAAGATCACCGAGGCCGAGCTGAAGGCGCGCGATGGCCGGCGCTACTACGACGTCGAGGGCGTGCTGCCCGACGGCTCCGAGATCGAACTCGACATGCTGCAGACCGCCGCCGGCTGGCAGGTGGTGGAGATCCAGCGCGACATCGCCTGGGCCTCCGCCCCTGCCCAGGTCCACGCCGCCGCCCAGCCCGCCTGGAAGGGCCCCGCCCCGGCCCGGGTGATCGAGAGCAAGCAGACCGACGGCTCGATCGTCTACGAGCTGTTCGCCCCGGGGCGTCCCGGGACGCCGGCGCTCGAGGTCATGCTGAAGGACGGCAAGGCCGAGGTGCTGAAGGAGGTCTGGCCGCACTAGGGGCGCTCCCTCTTTTCGTCCTCCCCATCGGGGGAGGGGGACCATGCGCAGCATGGTGGTGGGGGCTTGCCGGGGCTCGGTGGATGGGGCGGCCCCCCTCCACCGCTATCGCGGTCCCCCTCCCCCGATGGGGGAGGAAGGCGCTTCGTCACCGCCGCTGGTCCAGCCAGTCGATCAGCACCGTCATGTTCTGGATGTAGGCGCCGGTGGAGATCCCCGGCTGCGGGTTCGCCGCCGGATAGGGCGAGGTGTCGGTGCGGTCGCCGACGTGCGTCGTCGCATAGTCGCCGTCGGGCTGCGCCGGCGGGCGCTCTCCGGTGTAGGGGATGCTGGCGGCCACCAGCGGCGTCGGCCAGTAGCCCTCGCGGTTCAGGCCGCCGATCAGCGCCCGGACCTTCTCGGCGCTGACGGAGCGGTCCTCATCGACGGCGGCGCGGACGTTGAGGTCCGAGGTCTCCAGGTCGCGGGTCGCGAAGTAGCGCGGCAGGGGGACGCGGTTCGTCGCCTTCAGGGGCGAGTCCTTCGAGACCTCGGCGCCCGGCGTCGCCTTCAGCCGCTCGTACCGGGCGCGCAGGCCCGCCTCGTCGATCCTGCGGAAGGCGCTGTAGTGGGCCAGCGGCCGCTCGGGGCTGTAGTCCACGTAGTACGCGCCGTTGACGACGTTCGAGCCGCGGCGATGCACGTAGAGCGGCCGGTCCGTGCCGATCTCGATGAAGGTGGGATGGGTGCGCCCGTCGGCCGTCGGCGCCGGCAGCCGCACCTTGTCCAGCCAGTCCAGCCCCTCGCCCACCCGCGCCAGGAAGCGCGTGTCGCCGGTCAGTTCGTAGAAGGTCATCAGCTGGGCGAGGTTGTTCGCCGTGGTGTGGGTGGCAAGCGCCAGGGGCTCGTAGCTGCGGGCGGCGGCCGGCTGCAGGTCCAGGGTGTACTGCAGCGCCCAGCCGGGCTGCGGCTGGCCCAGCTGGGTGACCAGGAAGCTGGTCATCGCCCGGCGGATGGCGTCCAGCGCGCGCTCATCGCCGAGCGCCTGGTAGACCATGGTCAGGAACTTGATGTTCTCGCCGGCCACGTCGTCGTTGAAGGTGATGTAGCCGGTGTAGTCGCCCTCGAACTTCGGCTTGACCGGATAGCGCTGCGGCCAGCCGCCGACCGGGTACTGGGCCTCGAGCACGAAGCCGATCGCGCGGTCCAAGGCGGGCTTCCAGCGAGGATCCAGCTTCTCGACGTAGAGGCGCAGCAGGAACTGCATCGCCTCGGACGTGCCGGCGTCGTCGAAGGTGGCGTTGCCCCAGTCGTGCTGGAATTCCTCCATCCGCCAAGCGTTCTTGCCGACGGTCTCGTACCAGTCGCGGGCCGAGGCCGGGCCGCCGAAGTCGATGAAGTAGTTCCAGCCGCCGCTGGGATGCTGGCCCCAGACGAGGGCCTCGGCCGCGCGCTCGGCCGCACGATAGTAATAGTCGTCGCCCGTGGCGTGATAGGCGTCGAGGAACAGGTGGCCCATGGTGGCCGTGCCGGGGGGCTGGACCCAGACCATGGTGGGCTTGGCCTCGAGCTCGCCCCAGCGGCGCGAGAAGTCCGGCGTGTAGGACCACACGTAGCCGCCGTTGTAAGCGGCCGTCTCGACCATGAAGGTGGTCGCCCGTTTCATGGCCGCGAGCACCTGGTCGCGGGATTGGGCCGTGGCCGGCGCGCCGCCCGCCAGTACGCACACGCCGGCCAGAATGGCCGTCAAACCCTTCAGCACGCCTACGCTTCCTCCTGTTGTTGCGGAGGTTCTAGCGCGGATTGCTACCGGTGTCATAGTCTGACCCCATGGCCCACGACCTGACCCGCCGCGGCGCATTCGGCGCCGCTCTCGCCTTCGCCGCCGCCCCCGCCGCCTCCCTGGCTTCGGGAGCGGCCTCGCCCGTCGCCCGGACCCGCCACGGCCGCGTGCGCGGCTATGTGGACGGCGGCGTCCTGGCCTTCCGGGGGATCCGCTACGGCGCCGACACGGGCCCGCTCCGATTCCAGGCGCCGCGGACGCCGGCCCCCTGGGACGGGATCGCCGAGGCCACGCAGTACGGTCCCGCCTGCCCGCAGCGCGACCGCGACGCCGGCGCCACGTCCGAGGACTGCCTGTTCCTGAACGTCTGGACCCCGGCCCTGCGGGACGGCGCGAAGCGGCCGGTGATGGTCTACATCCACGGCGGCGCCTATTCGAACGGCTCGGGCTCGGCGCCGCTGTACGACGGGGTGCGGCTGGCGCGGCGCGGCGACGTGGTCGTGGTGACGCTGAACCACCGGCTGAACGTCTTCGGCTACGGCTATCTGGCCAGGCTTGTCCCAGGCCTGCCCGACAGCGGCAATGCGGGCCAGCTCGACCTGATCCTCGCGCTGGAGTGGGTGCGGGACAACATCGCCGAGTTCGGCGGCGATCCGTCCCAGGTGATGGTCTTCGGCCAGTCGGGCGGCGGGGCCAAGATCGCGACGGTGATGGCCATGCCGGCGGCCGCGGGCCTGTTCCACCGGGCCGCCACCATGAGCGGCCAGCAGGTGACCGCTTCGGGGCCGATGAACGCCGCGCGGCGGACGCTGGCCTTCCTCGACGCCCTGAAGCTGAAGCCGGAGGAGGCCCACCTTCTGCGCACCCTGCCGGCCGGGCGGCTGGTGGAGGCCCTGGGCGTCGAGGACCCGGTGCTGGGTTTCGGCGGCCTCTACTTCGGGCCGGTGCTCGACGAGGGGAATCTGAAGCGCCACCCCTTCTACCCGGACGCGCCGGCCCAGTCGGCGAAGATCCCAATGATCATCGGCAACACCCGTGACGAGACGCGGGCGTTCATGGGGAACGATCCCTCGAACTTCACCCTCTCCTGGGACGAGCTGCCGGCGAAGCTGACCTTCCCGAACCTGCGGGTGGACGTGCTGCCCGAGGCCGTGATCGCCGAGTACCGGCGGCTCTACCCGCACTATTCGCCGTCGGACGTGCTGTTCGCGGCCACCACCGCGGCCCGGTCCTGGCGGGGGGCGATCATCGAGCTGGAGGAACGGGCCCGGGCCGGCCATCCCACCTTCGCTTACCAGCTCGACTGGGCCACGCCCAAGGACGGCGGCCGCCTCGGCGCGCCGCACGCCTCGGACATCCAGCTGGTGTTCGACAACATCGCCAAGCCCGGCGCGACGGCCATCGGGCCCGAAGCCCAAACCATGGCCGACCAGATGAGCGAGGCCTTCCTTGCCTTCGCCAGGACCGGCGATCCGAACTGCCGGGCGATCCCGCGCTGGGAGCCGTTCACCCTGGCGCGGCGCCAGACGATGGTCTTCGACGTCCCCTCGCGCCTGGAGGACGACCCCCGCGGCGCCGAGCGGCGGTTCTTCGCGAAGGTCCCCTACGTGCAGCCGGGGACGTAAGTCACCGCGCCAGCCAGCCGCCGTCCACGGGGACGATCGCGCCGTGCATGTAGTCGGACGCGCCGCTCGCCAGGAACACGGCGGCGCCCGCGAGGTCCGAGGGATCGCCCCAGCGGCCCGCCGGGATGCGGCCCAGGATCTCCCTGGAGCGGCCCTCGTCGGCCCGCAGCGCCTCGGTGTTGTTGGTGGCGAAGTAGCCGGGGGCGATGGCGTTGACGTTGATGCCCTTCCCCGCCCACTCGTTGCAGAGCAGCTTGGTCAGGCCCGCCAGGCCGCTCTTCGAGGCGGTGTAGGACGGCACCCGGATGCCGCCCTGGAAGGACAGCATCGAGACCACGTTGATGATCTTGCCGCCGCGGCCGGCGGCGACCCAGCGCCGGGCCACCGCCTGCGACAGGAAGAAGACCGTCTTCAGGTTGGTGTCCATCACCGCGTCCCAGTCCTCTTCGGTGAAGTCGAGGCTGTCGGCCCGGCGGATGACGCCGGCGTTGTTGACCAGGATGTCCACCTGGCCGGCGGCGGCGAAGGCCTCCTCCACCACGCCGGCGAGCGGCCCGGTGGAGCCGAGGTCGGCGCGGATGGCATGCAGCTCGCGGCCGGCCTTGCGCACCATCTCGGCGGTCTCGTCGGGCGCGCTGCGGCCGACGGCGACGATGTCCGCCCCCGCCTGCGCCAGGCCCACGGCGATCCCCTGGCCGAGCCCGGTGTTGGCGCCGGTGACCAGGGCGACCTTGCCCTGAAGGCTGAAGAGGCCAGGATTCATCTCGGGGCTCACTTCAGCTGGCAGATGTCGAGGACGCGCATGTCGGTGTAGTCGAGGTTCTCCCCGCCCATCGCCCAGATGAAGGCGTAGTTCGAGGTGCCCGAGCCCATGTGGATCGACCACGGCGGCGAGACCACCGCCTCCTCGTTGGCCATGATGATGTGCCGGGCCTTGTCCGGCTCGCCCATGAAGTGGAAGACCCGGTCGTCCTTGCCGAGATCGAAGTAGAAGTAGACCTCGCTGCGCCGGTCGTGGAGGTGGGGCGGCATGGTGTTCCAGACGCTGCCGGTCTTCAGGATCGTCAGGCCCATCAGCAGCTGGGCCGACTTGCAGGTGGCCGGCACCACGAGCTGGTAGATGGTCCGCTCGTTCGAGGTTTCGAGCCCGCCGCGCTCCAGCGGCACGGCGTCGGCGATCGACAGGTGCCGGGTCTCGAACCGGGCGTGGGCGGGGGTGGAGACCAGGTAGAAGCGCGCGCCGTCGCCTTCGAACGTCACGTCCTTCGTGCCCATCGGGACATAGAGGCAGTCCTTCGGCGCGAGCGCGTAGGCCTGGCCGTCGACGGTGACGGTCCCGGCGACGTCGGCCACGTTCACCACCCCCAGTTCGCGGCGCTCCAGGAACGGATGGCCGGCGGCGCTCTCGGGCTCGGTCTGGTCGGGCAGGCGGACCGCCCCGCCGTGAGGCGCGGCGCCCCCGATCACGAAGCGCTCGTAGTGGGTGTAGTTGAGGACGATCTGGCCCGGCTGGAACAGCCCGTCGATCAGGTAGCGCTGGCGCAGGGTCTCGTTGTCGACGCCCTCCATCATGTCGGGGTGGGTCGCGTGGTAGATGCGCTTGAACACGTACACGTCTCCTGTCGTCAGGCGGCGGCCGGCGTCCTGGCCGGCTCGTCCAGCTTGTAGGCCCGCTTGGGCAGGTTGTAGGCGAGGTCGACCGCCGTCTCGTGGGCGTCGTCCTCGGATAGGCGGTGCTCGGCCACCAGCCGGGCGAGGAAGCCGGCGTCGATCCGCCGGGCGACGTCATGCCGGGCCGGGATCGAAAGGAACGCCCGGGTGTCGTCGTTGAAGCCGACCGTGTTGTAGAAGCCCGCCGTCTCGGTGGTCTGCTCGCGGAACCGGCGCATGCCTTCCGGGCTGTCGTGGAACCACCAGGCGGGGCCCAGCTTCAGCACCGGATAGTGGCCGGCCAGCGGCGCGAGCTCGCGGGCGTAGCTGCTCTCGTCCAGCGTGAAGACGATGACCGACAGGCCGCGCTCGTTGCCGAAGCGGTCCAGCAGCGGCTTCAGCGCCCGGACGTAGTCGGTCCGGGTGGGGATGTCGGCGCCCTTGTCCCGCCCGTAGCGGGCGAAGAGGCCGGCGTTGTGGTTGCGGAACGAGCCGGGGTGGATCTGCATGACCAGCCCGTCGTCCAGGCTCATCCTGGCCATCTCGGTCAGCATCTGGGCCCGGAACAGCTCGGCGTCGGCGGGCGAGAAGTCGGCCGACAGCAGCTTGCGGAACAGCGCCTCGGCGTCAGCCAGCGACAGGTCGGCGGTGGCCGCGGTCGGGTGGCCGTGGTCGGTGGAGGTGGCGCCCATCTCCATGAACGCCGCCCGGCGCATCCGGTGCGCCTGGAGATAGCCTGACCAGCTCTCGACGTCCTGTCCGGTCAGCTCGCCGAAGCGGGAAAGGCTCGCGCGGAAGTCCTCGTGCTCGGCGTCGATCACCGGGTCGGGGCGGTAGGCGGTGACCACCCGGCCCTTCCAGCCGCTGGCGCGCATGGCCTTGTGGTGGCGCAGGTCGTCGGTGGGGCTCTCGGTGGTGGCCAGCAGTTCGATGTTGAACCGCTCGAACAGGGCCCGCGGCCGGAAGGCGGGGCTCTGCAGCGCCTCGCCGATGCGGTCGAAGTAGAGGTCGGCGGTCTCGGCCGACAGCTCGATCTCGAAGCCGAACACCTCGCCGAACACATGGTTCAGCCACATGGACGAGGGCGTGCCGCGGAACAGGTGCATGTTGGACGCCAGCATCCGCCAGGCCTCGCGCGGGTCGGCCGGGGACGGGCCCGCCTTCGACGGGACGCCCAGCCGGTCCAGGGGCACGCCCTGCGAATAGAGCATCCGGTAGAGGTAGTGGTCGGGGGCCAGGAACAGGTTGGTTGCGTCGGGGAACGGCGCGTCGCCCGCGAACCACTCGGGATCGGTGTGGCCGTGCGGGCTGATGATCGGCAGGTCCTTCACGGACCCGTAGAGACGGCGGGCGATGTCGCGCGTGCCGGCGTCGGCCGGGAACAAGCGGTCCGGATGCAGCCTCAGCGGCCTTGTCATCGACCTGTCCTCCCTTGAAGCGGCCTCGGTAACCGGTGTCATCACGCCACGCAACCTCTTTGCCGGACGGCTGCCGAGGCTTTCCTGAGTGAAGCAGAAAGCCGTGGCGAAGCCAAATTGACACCGGTTACCTGATGCCACAATGTGCGCGCCGACCCGCCCCCGGCCCGCGCCGCGGGGCGTCCAAGAACGACCAGACGCCGACGTCACGGACGAACCGGCCGGAGGACGACAGGAAGTGACCGTGCCGGCGGCCGAGACCGCGTCCCGCTTCGACCCTGAGGCCATCGCCCGTGCGTTCGTCGCCGCCCGCCGGGCGGCCCGCGCGCTGCCCGGCTTCCCGGGGCCGATCCCCGCCGACATGGCCGCCGGGTACCGCGTGCAGGAGGCCGCCATCGGGCTGTGGCCGGACGAGATCGCCGGCTGGAAGGTCGGCCGGATTCCCGAGGACCTGCAGGCGCAGCTAGGCGCCGACCGGGTGATGGGTCCCGTCTTCCGCGCCAACGTCTGGCAGGCCGATCCGGCCCGGGCCACGCCCCTTCCGGTGATCCCCGGCGGCTTCGCGGCCGTCGAGGCCGAGTACGTCTTCCGCATCGGCCGGGACGCGCCCGCCGACAAGACCGACTGGACGCCGGCCGAGGCGCTGGAGATCGTCGAGGAGATGCTGACCGGCGTCGAGCTGGCCGGCAGTCCCCTGGCCACCATCAACGTGCTGGGCCCCCGGGTCGTGGCCTCGGATTTCGGCAACAACGCGGGCCTGATCCTCGGTCAGCCGATCCCCGGCTGGCGCGAGCGGCCCGACGCTATCCCGGCCTGCGAGGCCTATGTGGACGGCGTCCTCGACGGCCGCGGGACTCCCCAATCCGTGCCGGGCGGCCCCGCCGCCTCGCTGGCCTTCCTGCTGCGCGCCGCGGCGCTGCGCGGTCGGCCCCTCAAGGCCGGCCAGCTGGTGACGACCGGCGCGGCCAGCGGCATCCATGACATCGAGGCCGGCCAATCGGCCCGAATCGTCTTCGGCGACCTGCAGGAGATCCGCTGCCAGGCGGTCACCGCGGCGCCGGAGGACCAGGGAGGAAACAACGATGGCCACAGCCGCCGAACGGACTGACGCCGCAGCCCCGCCCGCCGTCGTGGGCCGCTACCGCTGGGTGGTGGTGGGGCTCCTCTTTGCGGCGATGGTGATCAACTACGTCGATCGCCAGACCATCGGGCTGCTGAAGGCCGACCTCACCGCCGAGTTCGGCTGGAGCGAGACGGACTACGCCGACCTCGTCTTCTGGTTCCAGGCCGCCTACGCCATCGCCTACCTGGCCTGGGGCCGGGTCATCGACCGGATCGGCGCCCGCTGGGGCTTCGGCCTCGCCTTCCTGCTCTGGCACGTCGGCCACATCGCCACGGCCGGCGCCCGCTCGCTGAGCGGCTTCATCTTCGCCCGCGTCGTCCTGGGCCTGGGCGAAGGCGGCGCGTTCCCGGCCGGCATCAAGTCGGTGGCCGAGTGGTTCCCCAAGAAGGAGCGCGCGCTCGCCACCGGCATCTTCAACGCCGGCACCAACATCGGCGCCATCGTCACGCCCCTGGTGATCCCGGCGATCACCCTGGCCTGGGGCTGGCAGGCGGCGTTCATCGTCACCGGCGTGGCGGGCCTCGTGTGGCTGCCCATCTGGCTGCTGGTCTACCGCCGGCCGCGCGAGCATCCGAAGGTCACCGCCGCCGAGCTGGCGCACATCGAGCAGGATCCGCCGGACACGGTGGAGAAGGTCGCCTGGACCAAGCTGCTGCGCTACCGCGAGACCTGGGCCTACGCGATCGGCAAGTTCCTGATCGACCCCGTCTGGTGGATGTTCCTGTTCTGGCTGCCGGACTTCCTCGGCAAGCGCCACGGCCTCGATCTGATGAGCTTCGGCCCGCCCCTGGTGGCCATCTACCTGCTCTCGGACGTCGGCAGCGTGGCCGGCGGCTGGATGTCCTCGCGCTTCATGCACCTGGGCTGGTCGGTGAACCGCGCGCGCAAGATGACCATGCTGATCTGCGCCCTGCTGGCCCTGCCGGTGGCTTTCGCCGCCTTCGCCTCGAACCTGTGGGTCGCCGTGCTGATCATCGGCGTGGCCACCGCCGCCCACCAGGGCTTCTCGGCCAACCTCTACACCCTGCCCGGCGACGTCTTCCCGCGGGCGGCGGTGGGCTCGGTCGTCGGCATCGGCGGCATGCTGGGCGCCATCGGCGGCATGGTGATGTCGAAGTACGCCGGCTACGTGCTGGAGCAGATCGGCACCTACACCCCGATCTTCGTGGTGGCCGCATCGGCCTACCTGCTGGCCCTGCTGGTCGTGCACATCCTCACGCCGAAGATGGAGCCGGTGAAGCTGTGAGGGCCGCCCCCGCGCTCCTGGGGGTCCTCGCACTCGGCGGGGCGGCGGGACTGGCGCTCGCCGCCCCGCCCGCCGTGTTCGTGAACGAGGCTGACGTCGTCCGCCGCGAGCCGCCGCCGCACGGCGCCCACGGCATGAGCACCGCCTACCGGATCTCCGACGTCGTCCCCGGCCGGACGATGGAGTTCCGCAAGCGGGTCCTGCACCCCGGCGCCGCCGTCGGGCTGCACGTGATCGACCACGACGAGGTCTACTATGTGCTGTCCGGAGAGGGCGAGGTGACCTCGGACGGCGTCACCCGCCGGCTGGGCCCGGGCGGGGCGGCCTACCTCTATCGCGGCGCCGAGGTGGGGATCGCCCAGGTCGGCGACCAGGATCTCGTCCTGATCGTCTCCTATCCGCTGCCCGCGAAGCCCTAGCCTTTCAGCGGGGCGGTGGAGTCCCGCACCACCAGGGACGGCAGCCGGTTCTTCGGGTCGCGGACGTCGTCGTCGCGGCCCAGCAGCCGCTCGACCGCCAGACGGCCGATCTCCCGCGTCGGGGTGCGGACGGTGGTGAGCGCCGGCCACAGGCGCGAGGCGATCTGGAAGTCGTCGAAGCCCACCACCGACAGGTCCTCGGGGATGCGCAGGCCAGCCTGCCGGGCGGCCTGCAGCACGCCGGCGGCCATCTCGTCGTTGGCGGCGAAGATCGCGGTCGGCCGCGGCTCGATCGCCAGCAGCTCGCGGCCGCGCTCGACCCCGGAATCGAAGGTGTAGGCGCCCTCGGCCACATAGGTCCGCGACAGGGTCAGGCCGTGCTCGTTCAGCGCCTCCTCGAAACCCGAGCGCCGCTCGTGCGACGAGCGGAAGCTGGCGGGGCCCGAGATGAAGCCGATGCGCGTGTGGCCGAGCTCGGCCAGGTGCCGCGCCGCCTCGCGGCCGCCCAGGCGGTCGCGGGTCTCGATCATGTGTTCCGGCGTGTCCAGACTGACCGACGCCACCCGCACATAGGCGCAGCCGATGTCGCTCATCAGCTTGGCCGCGCGCTCGTCCTCGGAGACGGAAGGCGTCAGCACCACCCCGAACAGCCGCTGGCGCTCGATGAAGGCGCGCAGGTCCTCCAGGAACGTCGGGCTCTCGCGGTCGCAGGGATGCACGACCAGCTCGAACCCCGATCCCTTCATGCCGTCCAGCAGCCCGAGCTGCATGTTCACGACGTACTGGGGATTGGGGTTGTCGTAGACGAGGCCGATCAGGAACGAGCGGCCGTAGGCCAGCCCCCGCGCCTGCGGGTCGGGCGCATAGCCTAGCTCCGCGATCACCGCCTGGATGCGGTCGCGGGTGTCGGAGCGGACGAACGGCGAGGCGTTGATCACCCGCGAGACCGTCTTCTTCGACACCCCCGCCAGGCGGGCGATGTCGTTGATGGTCGGCCGGCGGCGCGGCGTCTCGAGAGCGTCGTCCGGGGCGCGCGGCGCCTTCTTCATCCAGGGGCCTCAGATCGGTTCAAGCCAGACCACTAATCGCAAGCGCGGGAGATTCAAAATCCGGGTTTGTACGGATCGCACGGAATGCGACGCCGCCGCTTGAGCTTTTGATGACACCGGTTACCATTTTGCGATGACCGAACCGGCCGACGCCCTGATCATCGACCCGCGCGACGACGTCGCCGTGGCCGTGCGCCCCGTGGCGGCCGGGGAGGAGCTCCTGGGCGTGCGGGCGGCCGCGGACATCCCCGCCGGCCACAAGATGGCGGTCAGGGCCGTCCCCGCTGGCGGCGAGGTGCGCAAGTACGGCTGGCCGATCGGGCGCGCCACCGCCGACATCCGGCCCGGGGACCACGTCCACACCCACAACCTCGCCACGGCCCTCTCGACGCACGAGGACTACGCCTGGCGGCTGGCCCCGGCCGAGCCGCTGCCGGACACCCCCGGGACCTTCCAGGGCTATCGGCGCAAGGACGGGCGGGTCGGCACGCGCAACGAGATCTGGATCCTGTGCACCGTCGGCTGCGTCGCCCGCACGGCCCAGCGCATCGCCGAGCAGGCGCGGCGGCGGTTCGAGGGCCGCGTCGACGGCGTCCACGCCCTGACCCATCCCTTCGGCTGCTCGCAGCTGGGCGGCGACCTCGACGCCACCCGCGCGATGATCGCGGCCCTCGCCGGCCACCCCAACGCGGGCGGCGTGCTGATCCTGGGCCTCGGCTGCGAGAGCAACCAGCTTTCGGCCCTGCTGGAGGCCGCGCCGCACCTCGACCGGGAACGCCTGCGCGCCTTCACCGCCCAGGCCTCGGAGGACGAGCTGGAGGAGGGGCTGAAGGCCGTCGAAGAGCTGGTCGTCGTCGCCGAGGGGGACCGCCGCGAGCCCTGCCCGGTCTCGGATCTGGTGATCGGCGTGAAGTGCGGCGGCTCGGACGGCTTTTCGGGCCTGACCGCCAATCCGCTGGTGGGCCGTATCGCCGACAAGGTCTGCGGGGCGGGCGGTACGGCGGTGCTGACCGAGATTCCCGAGATCTTCGGCGCCGAACAGCTGCTGATGGCGCGGGCCCGGGACGAGGCGGTGTTCCGCGGCCTCGCCGACGTCGTGAACGACTTCAAGGCCTACTTCACGCGCCACGGAGAGCCGGTCAGCGAGAACCCCTCCCCCGGCAACATCGCGGGCGGCATCACCACCCTGGAGGAGAAGTCGCTGGGCGCCGTCCAGAAGGCGGGCCGCGGGCCCGTCACCGAGGTGGTCCGCTACGGCGGCCAGGCGCACGAGCCGGGCGTCGTGCTGCTGGAGGCCCCCGGGAACGACGCGGTCTCCTCCACCGCCCTGACCGCGGCGGGCGCGACCGTGATCCTGTTCACCACCGGCCGGGGCACGCCGCTGGGCTTCCCCGCCCCCACCCTGAAGATCGCCACCAACTCGGGCCTCGCCCAGCGCAAGCCGCACTGGATCGACTTCGACGCCGGCCGCATCGCCGCCGGCGAGAGCCTGGACGCCGCCGCCGACCGGCTGATGGACCTGGTGCTGGCCACCGCGAGCGGCCGGCCGACCCAGGCCGAGGAGAACGGCGAACGCGAGATCGCCCTCTGGAAACGCGGGGTCACCCTGTGAAGCGCCTCTCCGACGCGACGCTGGCCCAGGCCGGCGCGCCCGTGCTCACGCCGGCCTACGACCGAACGACCCTGCGCACCGGCGTGGTCCACTTCGGCCCCGGCGCCTTCCACCGCGCGCACCAGGCCTTCTACTTCGACCGGATGCTGGCGGGCCGGCCCGACTTCGGCGTCTGCGCCGTATCGCTGCGCACGCCCGATGTGCGCGACGCCCTGGCGCCGCAGGACGGGCTCTACACCCTTGCCGAGAAGGAGGCCGATCCGACCTATCGGGTGATCGGATCGATCCGCGAGGTGCTCGTCGCCCCGGAGGATCCCGAGGCCGTGTTCGCGCGGCTGGCCTCGCCTGACGTGCGGTTCGTCACCTCCACCGTGACCGAGAAGGGCTATTGCCTGACGACCGCCGGCGACCTCGACCTGGACCACCCCGACGTCCGCCGCGACCTCCAGAGGCCGCAGGCGCCCGCCAGCCTGCCCGGCTGGATCGTCGAGGCGCTGCGCCGGCGCCGGGCGGCGGGCCTTGCGCCCTTCGCGGCCATCAGCTGCGACAACCTCTCGGACAACGGGGTGAAGCTGCGGCGGGCCGTGCTGCAGCTGGCCGAGGCGCGCGGCGAGGCCGACCTCGCCCGCTGGATCGAGGCCGAGGCGGCCTTCCCCTGCAGCATGGTGGATTCCATCACTCCGGCCACGGACGAGGCCCTGCGCGCGCAGGTGGACGCCGCCCTCGGCCTGCACGACGCCTGGCCCGTGCAGCGCGAGCGCTTCACCCAGTGGGTCCTCGAGGACCGGCTCGGCGCCGACGCCCAGGCCTTCGCCGACGCCGGCGTGACGGTGGCCAGGGCGGTGGCCCCGTTCGAACGGGCGAAGCTTCGGCTGCTCAACGGCGCCCACTCCACCTTGGCCTACGTGGGCCTGGGGCTCGGCTACGAGACGGTCTTCGAGGCGATGGGCGATCCGCGCCTGGCCCGCTTCGTCGAGCGGATGATGCGCGAGGACGTGGCCCCGACCCTGGACGCCCCCGAACTGGACGTGCCCGCCTACATCGGCCAGGTGCTCGCCCGCTTCCGCAACCCGGCCATCGTCCACCGGCTGTCGCAGATCGCCTGGGACGGCTCGCAGAAGCTGCGCTTCCGGCTGCTGGAGACCGCGTCCGAGGCGCTGGCCGCGGGCCGTCCGGCCGACCGGCTGGCGGTGGGCGTGGCCGCGTGGATCCGGTTCGTAATGCGCCAGTCGGCGGCGGGCGTCCCGATCGTCGATCCGCTGGCCCCCCTGCTGGTGGAGACCGCGCAAGCCGCCGGCCCGGCCGTCGATCGCTTCCTGGCTCTGGACGGCGTGTTTCCGCCGGCGCTGGCCGCCGACCCCCGATTCCGCGCGGCGGTGGCGGGAGCCTACGAGGCCCTGGCGAACGACCCGGCGTCGGCGCTCGCCGCCTGAGCCTGGCGGCGCAGCCGCTCCTCGATCCGCCGCACCAGCACCTCGGCCGGCAGGCCCATGCAGTCGGCCATGCGGCAGAACTCGAGCAGGTCCACGCGCCGCTGCCCGCGCTCGATCATGGCCACGTGCGACCCCGTTTTCTCCAGGCGGGCGGCCAGGGCCCGCTGGCTCAGGCCGGCCTGGCGGCGCGCTTCGATCAGCACCTCGCGGACCACGCCGTACTCGCTGGAGAACACGGGATTTGGCCGCCGCGCGTAGCCGCCGGATGCGATTGCGGCGTTATTGACACCGGTGTCAGCCAAAGGCATGTTCCCTCCAGGCTCGTGTTGGTCGGCGGTTTTCGCGGACTTTCGCAAGCTAATATGACACCGGTGTCAATTCAACCGACGCCGGAACGGGAAACCAGAGGCCGCATCGACGGCGACGCCTGGAACAACGGGCGGTAGGGGAGGAAGATCGATGGTGCGAACGGGCGAAATCCGCCTGCGCTCGCTGGCGTGCGGCGCGTCCATTCTGGTGCTGGCGGGCGGCCTGGCCGGCCCCGCGCTGGCCCAATCGGCAGCTCAGCAGTCCGCCGAGGTCGACGAGGTCGTCGTCACCGGCTTCCGCGCGGCGATCCAGAGCGCGATCGCGGTGAAGCGCGAAGAGTCCGGCGTGGTCGACGCGATCAAGGCCGAGGACATCGCCAAGTTCCCCGACAACAACCTCGCCGAGTCGCTGCAGCGGATCCCCGGCGTGGCGATCACCCGCTCGGCCGGCGAAGGCCGCAACATCACCGTCCGCGGCCTGGGGCCGGGCTCCACCCGCGTGCGCATCAACGGCATGGAGGCCCTGACCACCACGGGCGGGTCCGACGCCGACGGCGGCGCCAACCGCAACCGCCAGTTCGACTTCAACGTCTTCGCCTCCGAGCTCTTCAACAGCCTGGCGGTGCGCAAGACGGCCTCGGCCAGCGTCGAGGAAGGCTCGCTCGGGGCGACGGTCGACCTGACCACCTCGCGGCCCTTCGACTTCGGTCGCGACCAGGTCCTCAGCCTCTCGGGCCAGATGGGCTACAACGACCTGTCGAAGAGCTGGGACCCGCGGGTCGCCGGCCTGTTCTCCAAGACCTTCCTGGACGACACCTTCGGCGTGCTGGTCTCGGTGGCCTACTCCGAGCGCGGCGTGCGCGAGGAAGGCTTCAACACCGTCCGCTGGGGCGAAGGCACGTCGAACGGCGGCTGGTGCAGCCCGCTGGGCTACGACACCAATCCGAGCGCCGCCGGCCAACAGTTCAACCCGACCACCGCCGCGGCGGGATCGTCGGCCACCAACTGCTTCGCGGGCGATCCGCGCATCCCCGGCACGCCCGAGGCGATCGCCGCCTACGAACGCGCGTCCGACCGGGGCAGCTGGCATCCGCGCATCCCGCGCTACGCCCGCCTGGACTACGATCAGGAGCGCCTCGGCATCACCGGCGCCCTGCAGTGGAAGCCCACCGACCGCACCACGGTCAGCTTCGACTACCTCTACTCGAACTATAAGTCCCACCGGACCGAGAACTACCTGGAGGCCATCTCCTTCAGCCGGAACGCCTCCTCGCCCGAGTTCGGCAAGGCCTACATGATCCCGCGGGTGTTCGACACCGACGAGCACGGCACCCTCACCTACGGCGAGTTCGACAACGTCGACATCCGCATCGAGAGCCGCGAGGACAAGCTGGAGACCATCTTCAGCCAGTACAGCCTCTCGGGCGTGCACGAGCTGACCGACACCATCCGGATCAGCGGGATGATCGGCACCTCGAAGTCCAGCTTCAAGAACCCGATCCAGACCACGATCACCTTCGACCGGGCGAACCAGGACGGCTGGATCTACGACGCGCGGGACAACCCGCTGCTGCCGAACATCACCTGGGGCTTCGACATCACCGACCCCAACGCGTTCACCTTCACCAACGCCAGCGCCAACGGCACGGTGCGTCCCAGCGAGGTGCGGCTGCGTCCGCAGTTCGTGCAGAACAGCTTCGACATCGGCGCGGGCGACATCGCCTGGGAGATGAACGACACCTTCACGCTGAAGGTCGGCGCCACCTGGAAGAAGTACGTGAACGATGGCCAGGAGTACCGCCGGGCCAGCGAGTTCGCCCTGCCCGCCATGCCCTCGGGCGTGACCATGGGCTCGCTCTCCGAGCAGCTCACCGGCTTCGGTGACGGCCTGGGCGGCGACGGCATTCCCTCGGGCTGGGTGATCCCCGACTTCGACGCGGTGGCCCAGGCCTACGGCATCTACAGCGGGACCGGGACCTTCGCCCTGCTCGGCATCGAGAGCAGCAACGCCCGCGGCAGCTGGCGCACGGTCAAGGAGGAGAGCGCCGCCTACTACGCGCAGGTCGACTTCGACACCGACATCCTGCCGTGGCGGCTGCGCGGCGATTTCGGCGTCCGCTACGTCGACACCGACGTGACGGCGCAGGGCTACCGCACGCTCAACTCGGCGCCCTCGCAGATCACGGTCGAGAACTCGTACGACAACTGGCTGCCGTCGGCGAACGTGGTGGCCGAGGTCACCCCGGATTTCCTGGTCCGCGCCGCCGCCGCCAAGGTGATGGTGCGTCCGGGCCTCGGGTCGCTGAACCCCGGCGGCACGTTCAACACGACCGGCAACCTCACCATCTCGGCGGGCAACCCGTTCCTGAAGCCCGCCAAGGCCAACACCTACGACCTGTCGTTCGAATGGTATCCGGGCGGCGACTCGCTTGTGGCCCTGGGCTTCTTCATCAAGGACTTCAAGACCGACTTCTCGACGGTCCGCCTGACCGGGCCGTTCTCGTCCTTCGGCCTGCCCGCCGAGCTGCTCGAGGGCACCGGCCGGACGCCGAACGACGAGGCCCAGTACACCACCACCATCAACACCAAGGGCGGCGATCCGCTCAAGGGCTTCGAGGTCAACGTCCAGCAGCCCTTCACCTTCCTGGTGGACCGCTTCGGCATGCCGGAGTGGACGGGCAACTTCGGCGCCCTGTTTAACTACACCTACGTGAAGGGCACCTCGATCTTCTGCGCCGGCACGCCGGTGAACGGCGAGTGCCCCGCGAACCTGACGCTCGAGAACCGGCCGACGAACGTCTCGAAGAACGCCTACAACGCCACCCTCTTCTACGAGGACGCGAAGTTCAGCGCGCGGGTCTCCCTGTCCCACCGCAGCAAGTACCTGTTCGCCGTCCCGTCGGGGAACCAGGGCAACCTGACCACCGGCCGCCGGCAGGACTTCCAGGACGCCGACTGGGTGCCCTCGACCACCACCGTCGACGCCAACGTCAGCTACCAGCTCACCGAGAAGCTGCGCCTGACGCTCGAGGCCCTCAACCTCACCGACGAGGAGAGCCGGCAGTTCAACGACACCGACGCCCAGCGTGTGTGGACCAACCACCACTTCGGCCGTCAGTTCTACTTCGGCGCCCGCTACAGCTTCTAAGCGGGCCCGGACGGCCGGGCGGTCCTCCCCCCGCCCGGCCTCTCCCTTTTCCAGGAGGTCCGGCATGATCAGCCGCCGTCAGATGCTCATCTCCGGCGCGGCGGCAGCCTGCGCCCCCGCCGCCGCCGCGGCCGCGGACGATCCCTGGGCCGAGGCCGAGGCCATCGTCGCCCGGATCAGGCCGCCGATCTTCCCCGACCGGGATTTCCCCATCACCGACTTCGGCGCCGACGGCGAGGCCGTGGCCGATTCCAGCGAGGCCTTCGCCAGGGCCATCGCCGCCTGCCACGCGGCCGGCGGCGGCCGCGTGGTCGTGCCGCCGGGCTGGTGGCTGACCGGGCCGATCCACCTGAAGAGCAACGTCAACCTGCACGTCCAGAAGGGTGCGACGATCCTCTTCAAGACCGATCCCAAAGCCTACCTGCCGCTGGTCTTCACCCGCTGGGAGGGCGTCGAGCTGATGAACTACTCGCCGTTCGTCTACGCCTTCGAGCAGGAGAACATCGCCGTCACCGGCGAGGGCGTGCTCGACGGCCAGTGCTCGCGCGAGCACTGGTGGACCTGGAAGGGGCCCTGGAAGCAGAACCAGCACGGCTGGGCCGAGGGCATGCCCAACCAGCGGCCCGCCCGCGCGCGGCTGTTCCAGATGGCCGAAGACCGCACGCCGGTCGAGCAGCGCGTCTTCGGCGAGGGAAGCTACCTGCGCCCGCCGTTCATCCAGCCCTACCGCTGCACGAACGTGCTGATCGAGGGCGTGTCGCTGCGCCGTTCGCCGTTCTGGCAGGTGCATCCGGTGCTGTGCCGAAACGTCACGATCCGCAGGCTGGACATCAACAGCCACGGCCCGAACAATGACGGCATCGACCCCGAGAGCTGCGACCACGTCCTCATCGAGGACTGCTTCTTCTCGACCGGCGACGACTGCATCGCCCTCAATTCGGGCCGCAACGAGGACGGCCGACGGGTCGGGGTCCCCTGCCAGAACGTGGTGATCCGCGGCTGCCGCATGGCCGACGGCCACGGAGGGCTGACCATCGGCAGCCAGATCTCGGGCCACGTCCGCAACGTCTTCGCCGAGAACTGCCGGCTGGACAGCCCCGACCTCGACCACGCCATCCGCTTCAAGAACAACGCCCTGCGCGGCGGGATCGTGGAGCGGGTCCGCTACCGCAACCTCGAGGTCGGCCAGGTGCGCCGCGCGGTGGTCACGGTGGACTTCAACTACGAGGAGGGGGCGAACGGCCGCTTCAAGCCCGTGCTGCGCGACGTGCTGATCGAGAACGTCCGCAGCGGCCGAAGCCGCCGGGCCGTCGACCTGCAGGGCCTGCCCGGCGCGCCGGCCCGCGACATCCGCATCGTGGACTGCGACTTCCGGGGCGTCGCCGAGCCTTCCATCGTCCGCCACGTCGAGGGGCTGAAGCTCACGAACGTGCGGGTGAACGGCAAGGTCGTCCGCGACCTGACGGCGCCGGTCTGATGGGGGGGTGTCCGATGCTGCGCCGGACGCTGCTGGCGGGCCTCGCGGCGCTTTCGCTCGCCCTCCCGGCCCAGGCCCTCCCAGCCCAGGCCCTCCCAGGCCGCGCCGAGTCCGACCCGGAGATGTGGCGGGCCGCCGAGGCCATGGCGGCGTCGATCGAGGCGCCGCGCATCCCGGACCGCGGCTTCGATCCCGCCCGCTTCGGCGGCAGGGCCGACGGGCGGAGCGACGCGCGCCCGGCGATCCAGAAGGCCATCGATGCGGCCCACCGCGCCGGCGGCGGCCGGGTGACGCTGTCGCCCGGCGTCTGGTTCTCAAGGGGCCCGGTCCGGCTGAAGAGCCACGTCGAGCTGCGGGTGGAGGCGGGCGCCACCCTGCTCTTCTCGCCCGAGCCGGACGACTACCTGCCTCCAGTGAAGACCCGCTGGGAAGGAACCGAGGTCTACACCTACTCGCCCTTCATCTACGCCGCGGGCGTCGAGGACGTGGCGATCACCGGCGGGGGCGTCATCGACGGCAATGCGCAGAGCCGCTTCCACGCCTGGCACAACCTGGCCGAGCCCGACTTCCAGCGCCTGCGCCGGATGGGGTTCGAGGGCGTGCCGGTGGCGCAGCGCCGCTTCGGCAAGGGGACCCACCTGCGCCCGCCGCTGATCCAGGTGTTCGGCGGCAAGCGCGTCCGCCTGGAGGGCTTCACCGCCAGGAACTCGCCGTTCTGGGTGAACCATCTGGTCTACGCCGACGAGGTGGTCGTGCGCGGGATCACCGTGGACAGCCACTTCCCCAACAACGATGGCGTCGACGTGGAGTCCTCCACCCGCGTGCTGATCGAAAACAGCCGTTTCCGCACCGGCGACGACAGCGTGGTCATCAAGTCGGGCCGCGACCTCGACGGGCGGCGCATCGGCCGGCCCAGCGCCTGGGTGCTGGTGCGGGGCAACGATATGGGCGGCGAGGACGGCATCGCCCTGGGCAGCGAGATGTCGGGCGGCGTCCACGACGTGTTCTTCACCGACAACGTGCTGCGCAAGGGGCTGTCGGCGATCCGCTTCAAGGCCAACCTCGACCGCGGCGGCACGGTGGAGCGCGTGCGCGTGCGCAACATGACCGTGGAGGACTTCGGCACGCTGTTCTGGTTCCAGCTCAACTACCCCGGCGAGCTGGGCGGGAACTTCCCCTCGACCTACCGCGACATCGTTTTCGAGAACTTCAAGGTGGGCGGCGCCGGCACGTTCTTCGAAGCCCACGCGCCGGCGCAGGCGCCGCTGAAGGACGTGGTGCTGCGCAACATCGTCGTGCGCGAGGCCAAGGTCCCCTGGGTGCTGGAGAACGTCGAGCGGCTGACGCTGGAGAGCGTGGTGCTCGGCGGGCAGCGCTTCGACGGCGAGCTGAAGGCTCAGGTGGTTGGGTCGGCCCGGTAGTCCCGCTCGGCGTACTCGAACCAGTCGAAGTCGGCCGGCCTGCCCGCCCCCGACGTGTCCTGGCAGCAGACTCCGACGAAGGCGCCGGTGAAGTTGGGCGCGCCGGGCTGGGTCGCCTCGTCCGAGAGGATGGAGGCGTCGAACACCTCTGGCAGCCAGGTCCAGGCGCCCTCCCCTCCCTCGCCAGCGGCGCGCCAGGCGAACCGCAGCCGCTCGTAGTCGACCTCGACGCGGAGCTCGACGGGACCGTCAGGGATCGCGACGGGCCGGGTGAAGGCGTCGGCTTGGGGCGAGTCCGGCAGGGCCGACATCGCCTGCACGCAGCGGCCGAGGGCCTCGTCGCGGGTGACCATCAGGTAGTGGGACTTCGAGCCGTTGTAGTAGCAGACCAGCCCCGCGGCCTGCTGGAAGTGCTCGGGATCGAACATCATCCGCGTGGCCGCCGAGTAGCAGAAGGCCTGCTGGCGCCGCGCGACCAGCGCCTGGCGGAACAGGCTGCCCAGGCTCTCGCGGCCATAGAGGCGCAAGGAACCGGGGCGCTCCGTCAGGCTGAAGATCTCCTCCGGATGCGGCGTGCGCAGCCACTGGAACTCCTCGGGCAGGTGCGGATCGTCGAAGTCCCGCCGCACGGGCGACGCCGGCCAGGGCTGGAGCGGCAGCGGCGGCTCGATCTCCAGCTCGGGATCGCCCCGGCTGTCCTGGGTACGCAGCCACCCGTCGTCGCCCCAGGTCATCTCCTGGATCGCCGTCTCGCGGCCGAGCACGCAGCGGCCGCGGTTCGGCAGCGGCCGCCCGCACAGATAGACCGCGAACGTGCGGCAATCCGGCGTCTCCACCAAATCCGCGTGCCCGGCCCGCTGGAGCGGGGCGTGCGGCCGGTCGCGCGCCGTCAGCACCGGCCCGTCCGGGTGCAGCTCGTACGGGCCCCAGAGCTGGCGGGAACGGGCCATCACCACGGCGTGGCCCCAGCCGGTGCCGCCTTCCGCCACCAGCAGGTGATACCAGCCGTCGCGGCGATAGAGGTGGGGCGCCTCGGTCAGCCCCAGCGGCGTGCCCTCGAAGATCACCCGCCGTTCGCCGACCAGCCGGCGCTCGGCGGGCGAGTACTCCTGGCAGACGATGCCGGCGAAGCGGTTGCGGCCCGGGCGATGGTCCCAGAGCATGTTCAGCAGGTACTTGCGGCGGTCGTCGTCGTGGAACAGCGAGGGGTCGAAGCCGCTCGAATTCAGATGGACCGGATCCGACCAGCCCCCGTCGATCGTCGGCGAGGTGACCAGGTAGTTGTGGAAGTCGCGCAGCGAGGCGCCCGACGCGCCGCCCACCGTCGTGCGGCCGTAGCGCTTCACGTCGGTGTAGATCAGGTGGAACAGGCCGTCCGCATGGCTGAGGCACGGCGCCCAGACGCCGCATCCGTCCGGATCGCCGCGCATGTCGAGCTGGCCCGGGCGGTTCAGCGGCCGCGCGGCCAGGCGCCAGTTCACCAGGTCGCGCGAGTGGTGGATCTGCACGCCGGGAAACCACTCGAAGGTCGAGGTGGCGAGGTAGTAGTCCTCGCCCACCCGTACGATCGACGGGTCGGGGTTGAAGCCGCGCAGGACGGGATTGCGCACGCTCATGCCGCCGGCAGCTCCGAGACCGGAGCCCGCACCGGCCGGTCGCGCACCAGGGTCCAGAGGACCGCCGCCCCGACGAGGTCCAGGAGGCCGAGGGCGAGGAAGAACGGATCGTAGCCGACCGTCGCCACCAGGCCGCCGATCAGCAGCGAGAAGATCAGCACGCCGAGGTTCCCGAAGGTCCCGGCCATGCCGGCCACGGTCGCCACCTCGTTCCGCTTGAAGAGGTCGGAGGCCATGGTGATGACGGTGACCGACAGCGTCTGATGGGCGAAGCCGCCCAGGCAGAGCAGCGCGATGGCGAGATAGGGGCTCTCTACCCGGCCGACGAACATCATCCCGGTCATCATCAGCGCGCCCAGGGTGAAGGCGCCGCGCCGGGCGTTGATCAGGCTGACGCCGCGCCGCTGCAGGAACTCGACGACGGCCGGCCCGAACAGGCAGCCGAGGTCCGCGGCCAGGAACGGCAGCCAGGCGAACATGGCGATCTGCTTCAGGTCGAAGCCGCGGGTCTGGACCAGGTAGAGCGGGATCCAGAACGCCAGCGTGCCCCAGGTGGGGTCGGCGAGCAGGCGGGGGATCGCGATGCCCCAGAAGTCCCGGCGGGCCATCAGCTTCAGCATCGAGGGCCGGGCGCCGTCGTCATGGAGGTCCGGCTCCTGCCCCTCGAGGATCTTAGCCCGCTCCTGCGGCGACAGGCGCGGATGCTGGTCGGGCGTGCGGAAGCCCCACCACCAGAGCGCCGTCCAGACGAGGCCCAGGAGGCCGGTGATGATGAAGGCCGCGCGCCAGTTGAAGGCCAGGATCGCCCAGGCCACCAGCGGCGGCGCGAGCATCGTCCCGAACGAGGCGCCGATGTTGTAGACCCCGCCCGCGAAGCCGCGCTCGCGCGCCGGGAACCAGGTGGCGACCACCTTCATCCCCGCCGGATTGGCCGAGCCTTCCGCGAAGCCCAGCAGCCCCCGCAGGGCGGCGAAGGCGGGCCACGTGCTGGCGAAGCCGTGGGCGATCGAGATCGCCGACCAGGCGCCCGCGAAGATCGCCAGGCCGGTGCGCAGGCCGAGGGTGTCGAGGACGTAGCCCACCGCCGGCTGGAGCATGATCCCGGCCTGGAAGGCGCCGGTGATCCAGCCGTACTCCCGCTCGCTGATCGACAGGTCGGCCAGCATGGTCGGCGCGGCCACGCCCATGGTCGCGCGCGTCAGGTAGTTGAGCATCGCGCCCAGCATGACGAGCGCGATGATCCACCAGCGGAGGGCCCAGAGCCGGCGCATGGCGCGGGTCCGAGGAAGCCAGCCCTAGGCCGTCAGCCCGTCATCTCCTCGAGTTCGCGGCCGCGGGTCTCCTTGACCATGGCGCGCACGAAGAACAGCGAGACGAGCGCGCTGGTGGCGTAGAAGCCGTAGGTGATCGGCAGGCCCAGCCCGGCCGCCAGCGCCGGGAAGGACACGCTGATCCCGAAGTTGGCGATCCATTGAGCGAAGCCGGCCACCGCCAGGCCCGAGCCGCGGATCTGGTTCGGGAACATCTCGCCCAGCATCACCCACATCACCGGGCCCCAGGAGAGATTGAAGAACACGACGTAGGCGTTGGCGGCGATCAGGGCGATCAGGCCCGCGCCGTCCGAGAGCTCGACGGCGCCGTCGACGACGGTGGCCGTGGAGAACGCCGCGGTCATGATCCCGAGCGTCACCGCCATGCCCGCCGAGCCGGCCAGCAGCAGCGGCTTGCGGCCGATCCGGTCGATCAGCAGCACGGTCGCCAGGCACGCCAGGATCGAGAGCGAGCCCGACAGGATGTTGATCTTCAGCGCGTCGTCTTCCGAGAAGCCGACCGACTGCCAGAGCACGGCGCCGTAGTAGAAGACCACGTTGATGCCGACGAGCTGTTGGAACACCGCCAGGCCGATGCCGGTCCAGACGATCGGGCGGATCTTGCCGGTGGTCTTGTCCACCAGGTCCTTCAGGCTGGGCCGGTGGTGGTCGGCGGCGAGCGAGGCGCGGATCTCCTCGACCTTGCGGCGGGCCTCGGCGGCGCCGAACAGGCGGGTGAGCACGCCCTCCGCCTCGGCCTCGCGGCCCTTCACCACGAGGTAGCGGGGGCTCTCGGGGATCAGCAGCAGGGTGAGGAAGAAGATCCCCGCCGGGATCACCTGCATCCAGAACATCCAGCGCCAGGCCGGGAAGCCCATCCAGAACTCGGCCGTCGAGCCGCCGGCGGTGGCGGCCAGCAGGTAGTTGGCGACGAAAGCCCCGGTCAGGCCCGTGATGATCATGATCTGCTGGACGCTGGAGAGCCGCCCGCGGATGCTCGCCGGGGTCACCTCGCTGATGTAGACGGGCGAGAGCACCGAAGCTGCGCCGACGCCCAGGCCGCCGACGATCCGCGCCACGATGAACACCGCCGAGGAATCGGCCGCGCCGGTCCCGAGCGCCGAGAGGATGAACAGCACCGCGGCGATCATCATCACGCTGCGGCGGCCGATCCGGTCGGCCAGCCGGCCGGCCAGGAAGGCCCCCGCCGCGCAGCCCAGCAGGATCGCGCCGACGTTGAAGCCGGTGCCCAGCTTGGAGAGGTTGAACGCGCTTTCCAGCCCGTCCTGGGTGCCATTGATGACGCCGGAATCGTAGCCGAACATGAAGCCGCCGATCGTGGCGACGGCCACGATCGCGCCGATGAAGGCCATGTTGACCCGTGCGGCCTCGCCGCCCCCGGCCAGCCCGCTCACGGGCGCACTTCCTGTGGTGGACACTTACGACCTCCCTGGGCGGGCGAACCCGCGGTTCGTAACGCATCGGTCTCTGACGGACCTTTGTCGCGCAGCCTTAATGATAGCGGTATCATGGTCAAGCCAAATGGTATGACCTGGCGGGTTTTCAGTGGTTGTGGCGTGGGGTCTTGGCCGAGACGCCGCGATACTTCACGGCCATTTCCAGCACGGCGCCCTCGGCGAGCTGGCCGGTTTTCTCGCGATAGAGCTCCTCCCAGGGCGTGCGGCTCTCCGGGACAGGCGGCGGGGCCTCGGCCTTGCGGCGGGCGATCTCGGCCTCGTCCACCAGGGCGTCGCACCGGCCGGTGTTCAGGTCGATGCGGATGACGTCGCCGGTGCGGAGCCAGGACAGCCCGCCGCCGGCCGCGCTCTCCGGCGAAGCATTGAGGATGGAGGGGCTGTCGGAGGTGCCCGACTGGCGCCCGTCGCCCAGGGTCGGGAGGCTGGAAATCCCGCGCTGGATCAGGGCGTCCGGCGGCTGCATGTTCACCACCTCGGCCGAGCCCGGCCAGCCCAGCGGCCCCGAGCCGCGGATCACGAGGATGGTCCGCTCGTCGATATCCAGCGCCGGGTCGTTGATCCGGTGGTGGTAGTCGCCCGATCCGTCGAAGACGACGGCGCGGGCCTCGAACACCCCTTCCCGTCCGGGCTCGGCGAGGTAGCGCGCGCGGAACTCCTCGGAGATCACGCTGGTCTTCATGATCGCGAAGTCGAACAGGTTGCCCTTCAGCACCAGGAAGCCGGCCCGTTCCTTCAGCGGCTGATCGTAGGGCGTGATGACCTCGCGGTCGCTCGCCTCCCGGCCCTCCAGGTTCTCGGCCAGGGTGCGGCCGGTGACCGTCAGGCAGCCGCCGTCGAGCTGGCCCGCCCGCAGCAGCTCCCACATCACCGCGGGCACCCCGCCGGCGCGGTGGAAGCGCTCGCCCAGGTACTTGCCGGCCGGCTGCATGTTGACGATCAGCGGCACGTCGTAGCCGTGGGCCATCCAGTCCTCGGGCGACAGCTCCACCCCCGCGTGCCTGGCCATGGCCACGATGTGCGGCTGGGCGTTGGACGAGCCGCCCGCGGCGCTGACCACCTTGATCGCGTTCAGGAAAGCGGCGCGGGTCAGGATCTTCGACGGCCGCAGGTCCTCGTAGGCCATGTCCACGATCCGGCGGCCGGTCTCGTAGGCCATCTGGCCGCGCTCGCGGTAGGGAGCCGGGATCGCCGCGCAGCCCGGCAACGACAGGCCCAGGGCCTCGGCCACGGCGTTCATGGTCGAGGCCGTGCCCATGGTGTTGCAGTGGCCCGCCGAGGGCGCGGAGGCGGTGGCCCGGCGCAGGAACTCGGCCTCGTCGATCTCGCCCGCCGCCAGCTTGCGCCGGCTGCGCCAGATGACCGTCCCAGAGCCCACCAGCTCGCCCTCGTGCCAGCCGTCCAGCATCGGCCCGCCCGACAGCACGATGGCCGGGATGTCCACGGTCGAGGCCGCCATGACGCCCGATGGCGTGGTCTTGTCGCAGCCGGTGGTCAGCACCACCGCGTCGATCGGATAGCCGTAGAGGATCTCGGTGAGGCCGAGGTACGCGAGGTTGCGGTCCAGCGCCGCGGTCGGCCGGCGGCAGTTCTCAAAGATTGGATGGACCGGGAATTCCATCGGGACGCCGCCCGCGTCGCGGATTCCATCCCGCACCCGACGCGCGAGGTCCAGGTGGATGCGGTTGCAGGGCGACAGGTCGCTGCCCGTCTGGGCGATGCCGACGATGGGGCGGCCCGACTGCAGCTCCTCCGGCGTGATGCCGTAGTTCATGAACCGCTCGAGGTAGAGGGCGGTCATGTCCGAGCGTTCGGGGGCGGCGAACCACTCCCGGGACCGGAAGGGGCGCGCGGGCTTGCGGTCAGGCATGGGCCATCTGGTTCTGCGGCAGGCCGGGGACGTCGACCTCGAACCGGAAGAGGCCGCCGGCGAGCGGCTGCTTCTCGCGCTCGTCGGCCGAGAGGCCCTTCCAGGCGGTGGTGGCGTAGACGCTCGTCAGGTCGTCGCCGCCGAAGGCCAGCTTGGTGATGTTGGCGACGGGGAACCCGACCTTGGCGAGGAGCTCGCCCTTGGGCGAATAGCGCCGTACGTGCCAGCCGGCGAAGAGGCCCGTCCAGACGCAGCCCTCGGCGTCCACCGCGGGCCCGTCGGGATAGCCGCCGCCTTCCTCGATGCGCGCGAACACCCGCTTGTTCGACAGCTCGCCGGCCGGCGAGAGGTCGAAGGCGTAGATCGTCTTCTGCAGGGTGTCGGTGTGATAGAGCGTCCGCCCGTCGGGGCTCGCCGCCGGGCCGTTGGTGATGCAGTAGCCGGTGTCGCAGCGCTGCAGGCCGCGCTCGTCCAGCCGATAGAGCGCCCCGGTCAGCGCCGTCTCGCCGTCGTGCATCGAACCGAACCAGAGCCGGCCCTTCGCATCCACGAAGCCGTCGTTCAGGCGGTTGTCCAGGGACGGGTCCTCGACGGCCGTGATCAGCTCGAAACGGCCGCCGCGCGGCTCGAACCGGTGCAGGCCGGTCTTCAGGCCTGCGACCCAGCCCCCGCCGGCGACCGGGGCGATGAACCCCGGCTGGGCGGGCGCCGCCCAGCTCCAGGCCGCGCCGGTGACCGGCTCGTAGCGGTGGATGCGGCGGCCCTTGATGTCCACGAACCAGACCGCGTCGTCGTCGGCCCGCCAGACGGGCCCCTCGCCCAGCTCGGCGTCGGCGCGCAGCACGCAGTCGGGTTCGGAGAGGACCTTCATCGCCAGCCTGCGTCGATCCAGTATTCGTGGCCGGTGCACATGCGCGCGTCGTCCGAAGCCAGGAAGAGCACCAGCGCCGCCACGTCCGCGGGCTCGATCCGCGACTTCAGGCATTGCTGGGCGACGATCTCGGCCTCGCCCTCGGGCGTGTACCACTTCATCTGCCGGAGCGTCTTGACGTTGCCGGGCGCCACGCAGGTGACGCGGATGCCGAAGGGGCCCAGTTCGCGCGCCAGCGCCCGGGTCATGCCCTCGATTCCCGCCTTGGCGGTCTCGTAGAGCACGAGGTCCGGCAGCCCGAGGTGCCAGGAAATGGAGCCGAAGTTGATGATTGCGCCTTCGCCCGCGGCCTTCATCGCCGGGACCACGGCCTTGGCGCAGAACACCATGTGCCGCAGGTTCACCGCGATCCGGTCGTCGAAATAGGCCGGCGTCACCTCGTCCAGCGTGTGACGGTCGTCATTGCCGGCGTTGTTCACCAGCACCTGCACCGGGCCGATCTTCGCGAAGCAGCCTTCGATCGCGCCGGCGTCCGTGAGGTCGCAGCGATGGAACACCGGCGGGACCTCGGCCCCGGCCAGGCTCGTCTCCAGCACCCGCGATTCCGTCTCGAGCACGTCCAGGAAGTGCACCTCGGCGCCCTGGCGGACGAAGGCCTCCACGAGGCCCGCGCCGATGCCCGAGCCGCCGCCGGTGACGACGACGCGCTTGCCCTTCAGGCTGGGGTAGATCGCCGAGGTCACGCCCACGAGTAGGCCGTCTTCGTCTGGGTGTAGAACTCGACCGCCGCGAAGCCCTGCTCGCGGGCGCCGTAGCTCGACTTCTTTATGCCGCCGAAGGGCACGTGGTAGTCGACGCCGGCGGTGGCCAGGTTGACCATCACCATCCCCGCCTTGGCGCGGCGCTGGAAGTCGCGGGCGTGCTTCAGCGAGGTGGTGACGATGCCGGCCGAGAGGCCGAAGTCGCCGTCGTTGGCCACGGCCAGCGCCTCCTCATAGTCCTTGACGCGTACGGTGCTGGCCACGGGCCCGAAGACCTCCTCGCAATTGATCCGCATGTCCTTGTGGGTGTCGGCGATCAGCGTCGGCTGGACGTAGTAGCCGGGCTGTTCGAGCTGCAGCCGGCCGCCGCCGGTGATGAGCCGCCCGCCCTCGTTCCGGGCGATGTCGATGTACCGGTAGCTGGTCTCCATCTGCGCCTCGCTGACCGCGGGGCCCATCTGGGTGGCCGGATCGAGCGCATCGCCCACCTTCAGCGCCGCCACCTTCTCGGCCAGAGCCTGGACGAAGCGGTCGTGGATTCCCTCGGTGACGATCAGCCGGCTGGAGGCGGTGCAGCGCTGGCCGGTGGCGAAGAAGCTGCCGTCCAGGGCCACCATGACCGCGCGGTCCAGGTCGGCGTCGTCGAGCACCACCAGCGGGTTCTTGCCGCCCATCTCGAGCTGCACCCGCGCCTGCCGCTTGACCGCCGCCTCGGCGACGCTGGCGCCCACGGTCTGCGAGCCGGTGAAGGAGATCCCGTCCACGTCGCGATGCTCGACCAGCCTGGCGCCCATCGAACCCGGGCCGAAGATCATGTTGAAGACGCCCGCGGGCGCGCCGCACTCGTGGATGATCTCGGCGAGCGCCGCGGCGATGGCCGGCGTCGGGCCGGCCGGCTTGATCACCACCGTGTTGCCGAACGCCAGCGCCGGCGCGCTCTTCCAGGCCGGGATGGCGATCGGGAAGTTCCAGGGCGTGATCAGCCCGAACACGCCCACCGCCTGGCGGTAGGTCTGGATCTCCACGCCGGGGCGCACCGAGTCCAGGTTCTGGCCATGGCGGCGCAGGGCCTCGCCGGCGAAGTACTTGAAGATGCGTCCGGCGCGGACGGTCTCGCCGATCCCCTCGGGGACGGTCTTGCCCTCCTCGCGGGAAAGCAGCTGGCCCAGCTCCTCGCGCCGCTTCAGGATGGTGTCGCCCACCTTGTCCAGCAGGTCCGAGCGGACCTCGGGCGAGGCCTCGGACCAGGCGGGGAAGGCGTCGCGGGCCGCCGCCACTGCGGCGTTCACCTCGGCCTCGCCGCCCCGCGGCACGCGGGCCACGACGTCGTTGGTGTTGGAGGGGTTCAGGCTCTCCTCGGGCGCATCGGCGGCGACGCGTTCGCCCCCGATGAAGTGCGCCAGGGTCTGGGTCGTGGACTTCGTCACTGGGCGGTCTCCGCCGAAAGCAGGCCGCGGCCGGCCAGGTTACGCATCAGGTCGCCGACGCCGAACGTCCACGGCGGCGCGGCCTTCGAGGTCGTCACCTCGTTTTCGAGAACGCCCAGGCGGGGGCTCGCGACCCGCACGACGTCGCCCACCTTGTGTGTGAAGCCCTGGCCGGGGGCGTCGCGGTCCTGGGTGGGCGCGAAGAGGGTGCCGCAGAACAGGACGAAGCCGTCCGGATACTGGTGCTCGCTCATGGCCTGGCGCACGAGGTCGAGGGGATCGCGGCTGATCTGGTCCATCGAGCTGTGCCCCTCGAGGCGGTAGTTGTCCGGCCCCTCGATGACGAGATCCACGCGCGCCGTGCGCACATCGTCGATGGTGAAGCCCTCATCGAACAGGCGGACGAACGGGCCGAGCGCGCACGAGGCGTTGTTGTCCTTGGCCTTGCCCAGCAGCAGGGCGCTGCGCCCCTCGAAGTCGCGCAGGTTGACGTCGTTGCCCAGGGTGGCGCCCAGCGCCCGGCCCGCGCTGTCGCAGACCAGCGCCACCTCGGGCTCGGGATTGTTCCAGGCCGAATCCGAACGGACGCCGACCTGGGCGCCGTGGCCGACCGCGGACAGGATCGGCGCCTTGGTGAAGATCTCGGCGTCGGGGCCGATGGCGACCTCCAGGTACTGCGACCACAGCCCCTCGGCGATCAGCGCCGCCTTCAGGCGGGCGGCGGCCTCGGAACCCGGAGTGACCGCGCGGATGTCGGCGCCCACGCGGTCGCGCAGGTCGGCGCGGATGGCCTCGGCCCTAGCGGCGTCGCCCCGCGCGCGCTCCTCGATCACGCGCTCCACGGCCGAGACGGCGAAGGTGACGCCCGCCGCCTTGACGCACTGCAGGTCGACGGGGGCCAGCAGCGGATTGCGATCGAAATCGAAGTCCTCGACGGGCCCTAGATCCCGCCCCGCCGGGGCCTGCGGCCAGCCGTTCAGCAGGTCGGCCACGGTGGCGGCGGCCGAGACGTCGAACAGCCGGCCATTGCGGCAGAGCACGGGCGTGGGGCCTTCGGCGGTCCGGATGCGGCCGACCAGCGTGGCGGCCGGCCAGTCGGCGGGCAGAAAGGCTTGCGGCCGCTCGGCGGCTCTGCCCATGGTCAGACCTCCCTATTTTTGGTAGCGCTATCAATCTCGCCCCTCACCTGTCAAGGTGGGCGTCAGCCGGGCCGCCTCAAGGAGCCTGGGAAGCACGAGGAGGAGCGTCTTGCACGGGCCGCTGATCTTGTCCGTCACCCGCCGCCGACTTGGGGGCATGCTGGCGGCCGCCGCCGCCGTCCTGCTGGCGATCGCGCCCCAGACTGCAGCGAGCCAGACTGCAGCGAACCAGGCTGCAGAGAACCAGGCCGCAGCCCGCGCGCCGACATGGGTCGGCGCCTGGGCCGCCTCGCAACAGATCCCCGAGCCGCACAACACCCTGCCGCCCGAGATGCTGACCGACGCCACGGTCCGCCAGGTGGTGCAGACGACCCAGGCCGGGCCGGTCCTGCGCGTGCGGCTCTCGAATCTGTTCGGCGCCGCGCCGCTGACGTTCTCGTCCGTGCGGGTCGCCCGGCCCGTCGCGCCGGGGTCGGCGAGGATCGATCCCGCCACCGACCGGGCGGTGACCTTCGGTGGCCGGAGCGAGGTCACCGTACCCGCCGGCGCGGAGTACGTGTCAGACCCCGTCGACCTGCCCGTCGCCGCGCTCTCCAGCCTGGCGGTGAGCTACCACCTGCCGCGCCCTCCCGACGGACAGACGGGCCACCCGGGCTCGCGCACCACCACCTTCGTCGCGAGGGGGAACCGCACGAGGGCCGCGGACCTCCCGGGCGCCGAAACGTTCGTGCGCTGGCACCAGCTCTCGGCCGTGGACGTGGTCGCCGGGCCCGGCGCGGCGGCCATCGTGACGTTCGGCGATTCGATCACCGACGGCTTCGGCGTGGGGCCGGACCGCAACGAGCGCTGGCCCGACTTCCTCGCGCAGCGCCTGCAGGCCGATCCCCGGACCCGCCACCTCTCGGTCCTCAACCACGGCATCGGCGGCAACCGGCTGCTGCTCGACGGCCTGGGCCCCAACGCCCTCGCCCGCTTCGACCGCGACGTGCTGAACCAGACGGGCGTGCGCTACGTGATCGTCCTGGAGGGGGTGAACGACCTCGGCAGTCTCACCCGCCTGGAGCCCGCGAGCCCCGAGGCCCAGAGCCGGCTGACGGCCGACATGATCGGCGTCTACCGCCAGATGGTCGCCCGGGCCCGGGCGCGGGGGATCAAGGCGATCGGCGCCACCATCCTGCCTTTCGCCGGGTCCGACTACTACAAGCCTCCGCCCGAGACCGAGGCCAGCCGCCAGGCGGTGAACGCCTGGATCCGGGCGCCCGGGAATTTCGATGCGGTGATCGACTTCGACGCGGTGATGCGCGATCCGGCCCGGCCCGACCGGCTGCGGCCCGAACTGGACGTTGGGGACGGCCTGCACCCGTCCATCGCCGGCTACAGGGCGATGGCCGAGGCCGTGCCGCTGTCGCTGTTCGACCGATGAGGGCGGCGGCGCTCGCCCTGGCCGCCGCGCTGCTGGCGCAGCCGGCGCGGGCGGTGGAGATCGCGCTGACCTTTGACGACCTGCCCGCGCACAGCGCCCTGCCGCCCGGGGAGACCCGCGCCGGCGTCGCCCGCGACGTCCTGCGGGCCCTGGAGAGGGCCGAGGCGCCGGCCACCGGCTTCGTCAACGGCGGCTTCCTGCAGGCCGAGCCCGACTCGGGCCTCGCCCTCAGGCTCTGGCGCGAGGCGGGCCGCCCGTTCGGCAACCACACCTGGAGCCACCTGCGCCTCACCTCGGCCTCGGCCGCCGCCTTCGAGGCCGACGTCGTGCGCAACGAGGCGCTGCTGGCCGCGCTGGCCGAGGGCCGCCCGTGGCGCTGGTTCCGCTACCCGTTCCTGGCCGAGGGCGAGACCCCGGAGGTCCGCGCCCGCGCCCGGTCTTTCCTGCAGGCCCGGGGCTACCGGATCGCCAGCGTCACCCTCGATTTCGGCGACTGGGCCTACAACGATCCCTACGCGCGCTGCGCCGCCCGCGGCGACGCCGCCGCGGTCGCCGGGCTGGAAGCCCGTTTCCTGGCGGCCGCCGCCGAGAGCCTCGATCGCGCGCGGGCCCTGTCGCTGCAGGCCGAGGGGCGCGAGGTCCCGCTCGTCCTCCTGCTGCACCTGGGCGCCTTCGATGCGCGGATGATGGACCGGCTGCTGGACCTCTACCGCTCGCGGGGCGTGCGGTTCGTGAGCCTGGACCGGGCGCTGGCCGATCCGTTCTACAGGGCCGACGCCGAAGCCCTGCCCTCGCCCGAGCCGCCGACCCTCGAGGCCGGCGAGATGCCGGGTCATCTGGCGCGCCGCCTCGAAGTCGTCGATGCGCACGGCCGAGACGTCCGCGGGCGGCCGGCCGGTGGCGACGGCCACGGCCGGCGTGTGGCTGGCGGCCAGCATCTTCAGCACCGCCGGGGAGTCGCACAGCGGCGGCGGCAGGATGATGCCGTCGACCCCCGAGTTCAGCAGGCGGGCGGCGGCGGCCTCGGCCGCCTCCTCGTCGCACTTCTCGACGACGAGCTGGATGTTGCTGCGGCTGACCTGGTCCAGGCCGCCGACCAGGAACTCGCTGAGGTAGGCCGCCGACGGGTTGGAATAGAGCAGGCCGATGCGCACGAGGTCGGCGCCGGCCAAGCTGCGCGCCGCGGGGTTGGGCTGGTAGTTCAGGGCCCGGATCGCGGCGTTCACCGCCTCGCGGGTCGACTCCCGGACGTTCTTCTCGCCGTTGATCACGCGCGAGACGGTCATCGGCGAGACGCCGGCGTACCGGGCCACGTCGTGGATCGTGAGCGCGCTCTTCTGACGGCGGGCGGGCTTCGGCTGCAATCCATCCTCCAGCGAACGCCTAGGTCTGACCCACGGAAGGCTCGGCCACAAGCCCATGCCGTTCCCGACCTTCGAAAAGGTCGCGCAGGCATTGGTCAGACCATACTCACCGAACGCGGTCAGACCGTATTGACACAAAAGAACTGACCTAGTACCAAAATCAATGTGACCGCTATCATTCGACTGTTAACGCGCGGTCTATGGGGAGTTTTCACGAAACGGCACGGCGAAACGCCGGTCGAAGCGCGTTCGCGCAAATAAACGACAAGTGCGTGCCGAGCACACGCAAAGGGGAAGGAAACGATGAATTCTTCGACAAGGAAGACGTCTGTCCGCACGAAGGCGCTTCTGCTTGGAGCGACTTTCCTCGCCGGCGCCGTGGCCACTGAAGTCCGCGCTCAGCAGGTTGAGGAGATCGTCGTCACCGGCTACCGCCGCAGCCTGCAGCAGGCCACGGAAGCCAAGCGCGAAGCCACCATCATCCAGGATTCCATCTTCGCCGAGGACATCGGCAAGTTCCCGGACACCAACCTCGCCGAGTCGCTGAACCGGGTGCCCGGCGTGCAGCTCTCGCGGGAAGTGACCGGCGAGGGCCAGCAGATCGCGATCCGCGGCCTCGGCACCAACTTCACCAAGATCCTGCTGAACGGCAACCAGATCGCCGTCGCCACCACCGGCCGCCTCGACGCCCAGAGCCAAAACCGGGAAGTCGACCTCGACATGTTCCCGACCGAGCTGTTCAGCCGGCTGGACGTGAACAAGTCGCCCACCGCCAGCATGCTGGAAGGCGGCGTCTCGGGCACGGTCAACATGCGCAGCGCCCGGCCGTTCGACTACGCCGACCGCCAGCTCACCTACTCGCTGCAGGGCGCCTACAACAGCAGCGCCGAGAAGTGGGGCCCGCGCGGCGCCCTGATCGCCAGCGACCGGTTCGACACCAACTACGGCGAGGTGGGCGTGCTGGTGGGCTTCGCCGGCGCGCGCACGCACATCAAGACCGAGGGCTTCGAGTCCATCGGCTGGTCGAACGCCAACATGAGCTGCGCCGGCTGCAACCTCTATGGCAGCAACAACTTCAACTGGGCCAGCACCGTCCCGGCGGGCGTGAGCGTGCCTGGCCTGACCACCGGCGCGCCGATCACCAACGACACCCTGCTGGCGCTGAACCCCGGCCTGACCCTGCAGCAGCTCAGCGACGCGATGATCCCGCGCCTGGGCCGCCCGGCCTTCACCGACGGTCAGCGCGACCGCTACTCGGGCCTGATCTCGCTGGAGTTCGAACCCAGCGAGAACCTGAACGTCTACGTCGACACCCTGCTCGGCCGCGGCATCCGCAAGTTCGACCGGGTGGACATGAACTGGGTGGGCCGCAACTCGAACTTCATGGTCCCGGTCGGCCTGCAGGTGGACGAGAACTACGTCGTCACCGAGGGCAGCTTCCTGAACTCGCAGTTCTTCCTGGAGGCCCGGCCGTACCATGAGAAGGTCAACTTCTTTAACGTCAACCCGGGCTTCTCCTGGCGGTACAACGACTTCATCCGCGTCGACGGCCAGTTCAACATGTCGAAGAGCGAGTTCCTGCGGGAGGCGCCGACGATCCTGTTCAACACGCCGCTCGGCCAGGGGATCAACGTCGAATACACCAACCCCGGCGAGCCCTTCCCCGACATCGCCACCAACGCCGACCTGAACGATCCGAACCTGGGCTGGACCTGGCTCGGCGGCGGCCGGGTGAACATCCAGAACGAGCGCCGGGTCACCAAGACCAAGGCCGCCCACTTCGACGTGCTGTTCGGCGACGAGGAAGGCGTCAACGTCCGCGTCGGCGGCGCCTGGGACTACGCCAGCCGCAGCATCCTGGCGCAGGACAACTCGGCCCAGTGGCAGCAGGTGGTGTGCGGCGGCGGCGGCGTCTATCGGCCCGCCCCGGCGCCCCAGCCGCCATGCAACGGCGCCGCGGGCTCGGCGGTGACCAACGCCCAGATCGGCAGCTACCTGCGGCCCGGTCCCTACGGCTTCATCGCCGTGGACTACGACCGCTTCTTCGGCGACACCAACTATTCGCAGTTCGCAGCGAACGCCCCCTTCTCGAACTCGGCCAACACCGGGACCCGCTCCGGGATCATCGAGGAGGACACCCTGGGCGCCTTCGTCGAGGTCAACGGCCGCACCGACATCGGCCCCTGGGAGCTGCGGTTCAACGGCGGCGTCCGCTACGTCTCGACCGAGCAGGACATCACCGGCCCGGTGACGTTCACCATCGGCGGCGTCCAGACCACCGAGTTCCAGTCGCGGGACTCGCGGTACGACGCCTACCTGCCCTCGTTCAACGCCGTGCTTCGCGTCCGTGACGACGTGAACCTGCGCCTGTCGGCCTCGCGGACGCTCACCCGTCCGAACCCCTCCGACATGCTGCCCGGCACCTCCTTCTCGGATCCGTCGGCCCAGGAGGCCACCCAGGGCAATCCGAACCTGACGCCGTTCTTCTCGAACAACTTCGACATCGGCGCCGAGTGGTACACGGGGGCCGAGGGCTACATCGGCGTGGTCGGGTTCAATAAGGTGATCACCGGCTGGACCCAGACGGGCATCACCACCATCCCGTTCACCCAGCTGGGCATTCCCTTCGACGCCCTGAACGACACCCAGAAGACCGCCATCAACAACCGCGGCGGCCCGGGCGCGGCCACCGTCAACGTGCGCCAGCAGGTCAACGTCGGCGGCCAGCTCACCATCCGCGGCTACGAGGTGAACTGGGTCCAGCCCCTCACCTTCCTGGTGGACGGCCTGGGCTTCCAGGCGAACTACACCCGGATCTACCAGAGCGCCTCAGGCGCCGGCGCGCCGGCGGTGGCGGTGGGGGTCTCGCCCTACACCTACAACATCACCGGCTACTACGACCGCGGACCGGCCTCGATCCGCGTCTCGTACGTCTACTACGACGACCAGATTGGCTCGGCGGGCCCGGAGAGCGGGGTGAGCATCCCCAATCCCTCGGGCGGCCCGGCGATCCCCGCCCGCTTCCGGAACGACTCCACCGGCCAGTGGGACCTGTCGGCCAGCTACGAATTCACCAACCTGCCGACCCAGCCGCGGCTGACGCTGGACGTCATCAACCTCACCAAGGAGGACCAGCGCACGGCCTTCCAGTGGCCGAACGCGACCCAGACCTTCTACCGCGGCAGCCGCACGATCCTGCTGGGCATCCGCGGGCGGTTCTAGAGCTCCACTTTTCTCCTCCCCTCGAGAAAAGGGTCAACTGGGGCGGCGGGCCGAAAGGCCGGCCGCCCTTTCCTTTTGCCTGGGAGGAACGCCGCGACCGCGCCCCTCCCCCGCGGGGCCGAGGCGCGGCCAGGGGCGAGGATCAGTCTCCGCGGCCCGGGGCGTAGGGGAATTCGAGCGAGCGGTAATAGTCCAGCGAATGGGCGGGCGGGGCGTAGCCGGCCGGCAGCGGGCGCTTCGAGAAGGTCTGGAAGTAGGCGATGCAGGCGTCGCGCCACCACTGCGCCTCCTGCTCCTGGACGGCGAGGTAGGCGGCCACCTCGGCGTGGCGCTGCGGGTCCACGTAGGGCTTCATGGACGCCCAGGTGCGGCGCATCGCCGAAACCTCCTCCACGCCCTTCGTGTAGCGGACCACCAGCTCGTCCCACAGCGTGCGGCCCGAGCTCACCCGCTGGTCCCAGGGGACGCGGTGGAACCACAGCAGGTTCTTCTCGTCGGCGGCGAGCGCCCGGCCCGCCTCGGGGGCGTACTGGGCCACGGCGTTGCTGCCGCTCGCCATGCGGTCGAAGCCGATCCCCTCGGGCGAAGCGCGGTGGAAGTAGACCGAGGTCCAGTCCGCCCGCGGCCCGCCGGCCACCCACGGGGCCGGACCGTAGTGGTGCCCCTCGCCCATCAGGTGGTGCAGGCCGAGCGGGGTCATGTAGTCCACCACCGTCTCGCGCGAGGCGATCATCATCCCGACCACCGGCTCCAGGAAGCGGGGATCGTTCGAGAACGTCATCCGCGCCCACTCCTGCGCGATCGCCCGCGAGGACAGTTCCGGGTCCCAGGCGAGGCGACCGAAGGCGTACCAGTTGGCCTGGTCGAAGTGCGAGCCCGACCAGTTGCGGTCCGAGCCGACGTTGGCCACGCCGGCCATGCCGGTGAGCGCGTGGCCGAAGAGCGAGCCGTCCACCACCTTGGCGACGGTGGAGCCCTGCCCCTTGCGCCAGGTGTCGGCGGCCAGCGTCTCCTCGTAGAGCGGGCCCTGGTAGACGAGGTGGGTAGAGAAGCCGAGGTATTCCTTGGTGATCTGGAATTCCATCATCAGCGGCGTCTTCGGGGTGGCCCCGAACAGGGGGTGGAACGGCTCGCGCGGCTGGAAGTCCAGCGGCCCGTTCTTCACCTGCACGATGACGTTGTCGCGGAACTTGCCGTTCAGGGGGACGAACTCGTTGTAGGCCTGCTTGATGCGGTCCTCGGGCTGCTCGTTCGAATAGACGAAGGCCCGCCACATCACGACGCCGCCGTGCGGCGCCACCGCCTCGGCCAGCATGTTGGCGCCGTCGGCGTGGCTGCGGCCGTAGTCCTGCGGCCCCGGCTGGCCCTCGGAGTTGGCCTTCACCAGGAAGCCGCCGAAGTCCGGGATCGTCCGGTAGATCTCGTCGGCCTTGGCCTTCCACCAGGCGCGGACGGCCGGGTCCAGCGGGTCGGCGGTCTTCAGCCCGCCGATCTCGATCGGGGCGCTGAACCTAGCCGAGAGATAGACCTTGATCCCGTAGGGCCGCAGCACGTCGGCCACCGCCGCGGCCTTGGCGATATAGGGCGCCGTCAGGCTGTCGGCCTTGGCGTTGACGTTGTTGAGGACGGTCCCGTTGATCCCCAGCGAGGCGCTGGCGCGGGCGTAGTCCACGTAGCGTGGATCGCGGACGTCGGGCAGCCTCCACCAGTCCCAGATGGACTGGCCCGAGTAGCCCCGCTCGACGTGGCGGTCGAGGTTGTCCCAGTGGTTCAGCAGGCGCAGCTTCACCTTCGGCGCCTCGGCCACCTCGAGGCCCGCCACGGGCTGGCGCGTCTGCATCCGCCGCAGGAAATCGAACACGCCGTAGAGGACGCCGACGTCGCTGTTGCCCGCGATCACTGTCGCGGGCCGGCCGTCCACCTGCACGCTGCGGATCAGGTAGCCGTCGGGGCCAAGGGGCTCCAGCGGCAGGTTCAGGCGCGCCACCAGCGGCGAGCCCGCCGGCGTGCCCAGGATCACCGTCCCGTCGCGACCCGGCGCCGCGGCCAGCGGCGGCGCCTGGCCCAGCATGCCCGAAAGGCCGCGCGCCAGCTCGTCGCGCGCCACCGCCAGCGTCGGAGAGCCGCCCTGGACCACCAGCTCGGACGCCGCGGCCCGGTAGGCCCCGGCCGCCGGCGCCTCGACGGGCCGGTAGCGCAGCCACAGGTCGTAGCCGTCCTCGGCCCGGGCCCCCGAGGCGGACTCCGAGGCCAGACCAAGGGTCATCGCCGACGCGAGCAGTGCGAACTTCTTCATGCCGCCTCCAGAGGTCCAGACACCACCCTTCTAGTGGTCTGACCATGTGATTGACAACACCGGGCCCGAGACTAAGCTTGGACGACCTCGCGGCTCCCCCCGCCCTTCCCCGAAAGCCGATGCCCAAGATCACCTCAGCCAAGACGATCGTGACCTGCCCCGGGCGCAACTTCGTCACGCTGAAGATCGAGACCTCCGACGGGGTCACGGGCGTGGGCGACGCCACCCTGAACGGCCGCGAGCTGGCGGTCGCCAGCTATCTCGACGACCACGTCATCCCCTGCCTGATCGGCCGCGACGCGCACCAGATCGAGGACATCTGGCAGTACCTGCATCGGGGCGCCTACTGGCGCCGGGGTCCGGTGACCATGAGCGCCATCGCCGCCGTCGACATGGCGCTGTGGGACATCAAGGGGAAGATCGCCGGCCTGCCGGTCTACCAACTCCTCGGCGGCGCCTGCCGCACCGGCGTCATGGTCTACGGCCACGCCAACGGCCAGACCATCGAGGAGACCGTCGAGCGCGCCAGGGAGTACGTCCAGGCCGGCTACAGGGCCGTGCGGCTGCAGTCTGGCGTGCCCGGCCTGAAGGCCGCCTACGGCGTCTCCAAGGACAAGTTCTTCTACGAGCCCGCCGACGCCGACCTGCCCACCGAGACCGTGTGGTCCAGCGAGGCGTACATGCGCGTGGCGCCCGAGCTGTTCGCCGCGGCCCGCCAGGCCCTGGGCTGGGACGTCCACCTGCTGCACGACGTCCACCACCGGCTGACGCCGATCGAGGCCGGCCGCCTGGGCCGCGACCTGGAGCCCTACCGGCCCTTCTGGATGGAGGATCCGACGCCGGCCGAGAACCAGGCCCGCTTCCGCCTGATCCGCCAGCACACCACAACCCCGATCGCGGTCGGCGAGGTGTTCAACTCGATCTGGGACTGCAAGCAGCTGATCGAGGAGCAGCTGATCGACTACATCCGCGCCACGGTCGTCCACGCCGGCGGCCTCACCCACCTGCGCCGGATCGCCAGCTTCGCCGACCTCTACGGCGTGCGCACCGGCTGCCACGGGGCCACGGACCTGTCGCCGGTGACCATGGCCGCGGCCCTGCACTTCGACATCTCGGTCCCGAACTTCGGGGTGCAGGAATACATGCGCCACACGCCCGAGACCGACGCCGTCTTCCCCCACGCCTACCGCTTCCAGGACGGCATGCTCCACCCGGGCGAAGCGCCCGGCCTGGGCGTGGACATCGACGAGGCCGAAGCCGCCCGCCACCCCTACCGGCGCGCCTATTTGCCGGTGGCGCGGCTGGCGGACGGCACGATGCACGACTGGTGAGGGCGCGCCCCTTCTGTCCCGCGGGAATGGTGGAGTATGGTTGCGCGTAGAATCCCCCCGTCGGGCGGCAAGGCGAAAAGCCAGGAGACGATGGCCAGCGGCAAACTCTACCGGCGCCTCGCGGACTCGATCGCCGCGGAGATCGAGAGCGGCAAGTACGCCGTGGGCGAGCGCCTGCCCACCGAGCGCGAGCTGGCCGAGCAGTACGGCGTCAGCCGGCCCACCCTGCGCGAGGCGCTGATCGCCCTGGAGATGCTGGGGATGATCGAGGCCCGCCACGGCCTCGGAATCTACGTCACCCGCGCCCAGGTCCCGCTGACGGCCTCGGCCTACGACTTCGAGATCGGCGCGTTCGAGCTGATCGAGGCCCGGCGTCTGTTCGAGGGCGAAGCCGCGGCCCTGGCCGCCGCCACCATCGACGACGAGCAACTCGCCGAGCTGGACCGCCTGCTCGCCCTGATGGCCGACGAGGACGAGCTGAAGGGCGAGGACGCTGACAAGGAGTTCCACATGGTGATCGCCCGGGCGACCGGGAACGGCGCGATCATCGCGACCATCGAGAACCTGTGGGAGCTGCGCAACCGCTCGCCGCTCGCGCGCAACATCCTCACCCGCGCCCGCGGCCTGGGCCTGGAGCCGCGCATCGCCGAGCACCGCCGCGTGCTGGACGCCCTGCGCGCCCATGACCCCGCCGCCGCGCGCCAGGCGATGCGCGACCACCTGGAGCGGGTGATCGAACACCTGCTGCGCGCCACCGAGACCGAGGCGCTGGAACGGGCCCAGCAGGAGAGCAAGGCCCGCCGCAGCCAGATCGCCAAGCGCGTGGCGATCTAGGAGCCGCTAGCGCGCTTCGGCCGCGCCCTGGCTCAACCAGTGCATGACGTTCAGGAGGAACTGCTTGTTCTGGCCGGCGCCGTCGGCCCGGAAGCCCATCGGCCCGCCGGGCGCGGCCTGCGCGCTGAACGCGGCAGCCTCGCTCACGACGACGACCCGGCCCTTGCCGAACTCCAGCGCCGCCGCGCGCAGGTCCTCCCCGGTGCTTGGACGGCGCGGCGTGACGGCGGAGATCACCCCCCATTCCTCCGGGAAGACGATCGTCCAGTCCGACCCCAGCCGCATGATCGGGACGGCCTCCGGCGGCGCGCGGAACGAGGAGCCGCCGAACGTGCGCACCTCGGTCACCGGGACGCCGGCGACGTCGCCGCGGACGATCTCGCTGTCCAGCAGGTCGCCGTTCGCTCGCGAGAACAGCTCGGCGCGCCGAGGGGACGGGACCGCGACGCTGTTGTCCAACGTAAAGCCGAAGGCGGAGGCGAGGCTTGCCATGGCGCCGGGGAAAGGCATGTGGTCCGCGATGAGGAAGAGCGCGCCGCCTCCGCGGACCCACTCGCGAACCGCCTCGATCTCCGCCGGCGTGAAGGCCGGCGGCGTAGGCAGCCGCCATTCGACGACGTTCTCCTTGGCCAGGGCGTTCGAGACAACGAGGACCCGCAGGGGCGCCAGCGCCGGCGCCGTGAGCTCGGCCGCAAGGGACCGCACCTGATAGCCGTCGTTCCGCAGCACCTCGGCGAAGGGCGCGTAGCGGCCCTCGGCGGTGTGGAAGTTGTTGTGGCCGGCGTCGATCGCGACGACGGGGCCCTGCCCGCGGACGTGGAGCGGACGGCTGACCGTCAGATCCGCGTCCATGTCGGGCGTCTGCTGCGCGAGGGCGGCCGAAGACGCCAGCGCCAGGAACAGGGCGACGATCCACTTGCGCACCGCCCATCTCCCGAGCTTCGCCGCAATGCTAATCCCGGGCGCCGCCGCCGGGTCAAGGCGGCCCGAGGTAGGTGATCGGGATCGGGCCCGTCGCAGCGACGATCTTCTGCAGCACCATGTTGTCGTCGAGCCGCCAGACCTTGATCACGTGCGGCCCGGCGGGGACGTCGGTGAAGGCGGCCTCAAGGACGCGGACATTATCCTCCACCGCGCGGTCCCAGGCGGCCTGCTCCTCCAGCACCGTCTCGGTGGGCGACGGCAGCAGCTTGTCGACCAGGACCTGCACCGGCCGGTCGTCGATCGAGACCCCGATCCGCTGCGATCCGCGGCCCGTCGTGTCCAGGGTGGGGGCGAGGTAGAGCTGCACGGTCAGGTCGCCCGCCTTGGCCACCTGCACGTCGTACTCCACGCGCACCCCGTCCCGCGCCGTGGTGGCCGGTCGGCCCTGCGGCAGCGTAACGACGGCGCCCTTCGTCCGCCCCAGGTGCGGGATCGCCCGCCAGCCGACGCCGGCGCCGTCCACCACGCGGCTGAAGTCCGGAGCCTCGCGCGAGACGACGCCCGGCGCCGGGCGCGGGTCGTTGGCGAACCTGATCGCCCGGGCCTCTCCGCGGCCGGTCACCCGCTCGACCTTCGGCATCACCTGCACCGCCGGCTGCTGCCAGCTCGTGTAGCCGATGTGGGTCTGGCTCATCATCCCGTCCCACTTGCCGCCGTTCGCCCGGTGGTAGGCCTCGGTCAGCGCCTGGTCGCGGGCGAACGCCGCCTCGGCCTGGTCGGCGAAGGCGTTGGCGCGCCGGTCGTTCATCGCCGCCAGCCGCCGGTTCCAGGCGACCGCGTAGTAGAGCCGGTAGAGGTTGGCCATGGCGGCCACCGGATGCTCGACGATCTGCAGATAGGCGTCCCTGGCCGCCGCCGGCAGGCGCGCCTTTACCCGCAGCATGTCGCGCTCCAGCGCGTCCCACTCGGCCACCATGGCCCCGAACTCGCCGCCGTCCAGGACCTCTCCGGCCCCCTCGCCCAGGCGGAAGCTGCGCGCGTCGATGAGCTCGGGTTTCCGCCGCGCGGCGTACTTGGAATAACGGGTGAGGAGCTCGCCGATCTCGGCCGCCTGGGCGGGGCCGAAGGTCCGCCGCGCCCAGTCCTCGGGATACGCGGCCAGGGCCTCCGGCGTCATCGCCTCGGGGTTCCAGGCCTGCGCCATGAAGAAGCTCAAGGGGAACTCCATCGGCTTGATGTCGCCGACGTTGACGATCCACAGCGCCCGCGCGCCGCGCCGCCACGCCAGGTCCATCTGCTGCCAGGTCTTCTCGACCTGGGTGTTGTTCAGCCACTTGTAGTTCCGCGGCGCCCCCACGTAGTCGAAGTGGTAGTAGACGCCGTAGCCGCCCTTCCGGTCGAGGTCGCCCGTCGGCAGCCGCCGGATCTGGCCCCAGTTGTCGTCGGCGAACAGCAGGATCACGTCCTCGGGGACCTGCATCCCGTTGTCGTAGTAGTCCTGCACCTCCTTGTAGAGCGCCCAGACCTGCGGGGTTTCCTCGGGCGGCCGGCCTGTGACGTCGGCGATGATCCTGCGCTGGTCGGCGACGATGGTCTCCAGCAGCTGGGTGGCGGTCTCCTCGCTCATCGCCTCGTCGCCGTCGCCGCGCATGCCGAGGGTGACCACGGTCTCGTAGCCCCCGCCGCCCTCTTTCGACATCATCCGCTCGACGCCGCCGCGCCAGAACCGCCGCAGGTTCTCGCCGTTGCTCGCATAGTCCCAGCGTCCGCCGGTGACGCCGCCGTCCTTGTTCCGGTGCCATTCGTCGTGGGCCCGGGTCATCGGCTCGTGGTGGGACGTGCCCATCACCACGCCCATCTCGTCGGCCAGGACCATGTTGCGGGGATCGTCGTCGTTGAAGGCCCGCGGCTGCCACATGGCCGGCCACAGATAGTTGCCCTTCAACCGCAGCAGCAGCTCGAAGACGTGGGCGTACATCTTCGAGTTCGCCCCGCCGAACTTCTGCTCGGCCCAGGTGGTGAGGGCCGGCGCCTCGTCGTTGATGAAGAAGCCACGGTAGCGGACTTTCGGCTGGTCCCCGCGCGCGCCGGCGGTCAGGTAGACGTTCGCCCGCCGCTCGACCGGGGCGTCGGCGAACCAATGCCAGGGCGAGACGCCGATCTTCTCCGACAGGTCGTAGGCGCCGAACACCGCCCCGCGGCGGTCCGAGCCCACGATCACCAGCGCCCGCGGCACGTTCGGGAACGGCCGCTCGACCACCACCTGGCGGAACGCTTCCCACTGGCCGGCGAGGCCGGACGCGTCGAGCCGGCCGGCCGCGACGAGACCGTCGATGGCCGGGCTCTGTCCCAGCACGCCGACGAGGACGAGGTCGCCCCTCGCCTGGGCGGGATCGGAGATCCGCGCCGGCGCACGGCCCCCGACCCGCTGCAGGTCGGCGGCGAAGCCGTCCGCGGCGTGGCGCACGGCCGGATCGGCCGACGCCTCCACCAGCACCGCCGCCGGGGTCCCGCCGCGGATCAGCGGGAAGGCCCCGGCCGAGGCCGTGGCGCACACCGACACCGGCGTGTCGCAAGCGGACGCGGCGGATCCGAAGGCCAGGACGGCGGCGAAGACGGCCAGGCCCAGGGCGCGGCACGAGATCGGGAACATCAGGACTCCGGGGCGTAGGCGTAGAGGCCGAAGGTGACGCCGACGAAGCCGCCGGCGGTCCGGGTCGACAGGATCGTGCCGTCGGCGCCCTGTACGAGGCTGGTCCATCGCCCCGGCCGCGTCGCATAGGCGAAGTCGTAGCGTCCGCCACGCGCCTCGATCCTCAGGTCGACCGCCCCCGTCTCCGGCAGCGGCGCCGAGGCCAAGACGACGCCGTGCGGCGGATCGCCGGCGCCGGCCCGGCGCTCGAGCTGGACGACGCGGCGGCCGCCCTGCCGCCCGACGCTCAACAGGTAGAAGAAGTCCTCGCTCTGCAGGGCCGCGAGACCCGCGCGGTCCCCTTCCCTGGCCGGGTCGAAGTCGACGCGCGTCGATGCGACGGCGTGCGTGTGCTGCTGGCGCCGGCCGAGGTACGACGGCTGGCCCTTGCCGCCCAGCGGCTCGGCCCGCGCCTCCAGGCTCAGCGCCCCCTCCGACAGCCTGTGCCAGCGATCCCGCGGGGTGCGCAGGGTCATCCAGTGCGGGCCCAGTTCGCCGCCGTCGAACGCCTCGCGTCCCTGGCCGTCGGGGGCCGCCGGCGAGGGCGGCAGGCCCGGCCGGGGGTGGACCTGCGGGATCACGGCGTCGCCTTCCAGGATCACCGGCCAGCCGTCCTTCCAGGTCACCGGCAGCAGGAAGGTCTCGCGGCCGGTGTTGTAGAAGTCGCCCGCGTAGGGCCGGGTCGCCAGGAAGGTGGCCCACCACGCGCCGGACGGCGTGTCGACCAGGTCGGCGTGGCCCGCCGAGGTCACCGGATCGGGCCGGTCCTCGGGCAGGTGGCGCTGGGTGAGGATCGGGTTGCCCGCGTAGGGCTCGTAGGGGCCCCAGACGTGGCGGCTGCGCAGCACGACCTGGGAGTGGTTCACCGACGTCCCACCCTCGGCGCAGACCAGGTAGTACCAGCCGTCCTTCTTCAGGATGTGCGGCCCCTCGATCCACACCGGCTTCGTCAGGATGTCGACACCGCCGTTGATCAGCACCTTGCGCGGCCCGATCGGCCGCATCGCCGCAAGGTCGAACTCCTGCATCCAGATGGCGCGATGGCCGTCGTAGCGCGGCGGCTCGTCGGGCGGGCCGTTGTTGAGCAGGTAGGCCCGGCCGTCGTCGTCGAAGAAGAAGGCCGGATCGATGCCGTCCACCTCCCTGATCCAGACGGGGTCCGACCAGGGGCCGGCGGGGTCCCTGGCGGTGATCACATAGTTGCCGCCGCAGTCCACGCAGGTGTTCAGGATGTAGAACGTCCCGTCCTTCCAGGTGATGTCCGGGGCGAACACGGCGCGCGACAGCCCCAGGCCCGAGAAGTCGAGCTGCGTCGGGCGATCGATGGCGTTGCCGATCTGGGTCCAGTTCACCAGGTCCCGGCTGTGGAACACCGGCAGGCCCGGGAAGTAGGCGAAGGTCGAGGTGACGAGGTAGTAGTCGCCGCCAACGCGCGTGATGCTGGGGTCGGGATAGAAGCCCGTCAGGATCGGGTTGCGGTACTCGCCGTTACCGGCGGCGGCGCCCGCGGGATCCCGGCCCTGGTATTCGAACCAGTCGAACCGCGCCTCGGCCGCGGCGACCGGGCCGGCCAGCAGCAGGGCGGCGGCGACCGCGCCCCGCACCGCTCCCCCGATCACGCCCACGCCGTCCGCTCCGGCGCGGCGCGGAAGGCGGCCGCCATGGCCTCGCGCAGGGGCTTGGACCGCAGCCGGTCGTCGTAGGGCGTCGGCCGCTTGGGCAGGCCGTCGGCCCGCGGCGTCGTGCCCTGCAGCCAGGAGGCCCCGTCCGCCAGGCCCCAGACGAGCACCTGCTTCAGCTCGCGGTAGTCCAGCATCATGCCGAGGAAGTCGCCGCCGAGCGCCGCCACCTCGGCGTCGCGCCGCGCCAGGTCGGCGGGCATGGCCCGGCAGTTGACGTCGAACTCGGTGATCAGCAGGTCCAGGCCCATGCCGCGGACCTCGTCGAGGAAGGCGCGCCAGTCGCGCTGGTCTGCGGCGGTGAAGCGCTCGACCGGGGTGGAGTCCACGCCTCCGCCGATGTGTCCCTGGACGCCCAGGGCGTCGATCGGGACGCCGCGGGCCTTGAGCCGCTCGAGCAGCTTGAGGACGCCCTTGCGGTGGACCGCCTCCTCGTCGCCGAAATTCATGTAGTCGTTGTAGATCAGCCGGGCCTTGGGCGCGGCGGCCTTGGCCTCATGGAAGGCGATCTCGACGATCTCGGGCCCGATCTGCCGGCCGAGGATCGTGTCTCGCAGTTCGCCCGTCGCCGGGTCGATCGTCTCGTTGACGACGTCCCAGGAGTCGACCTGGGGATAGCGGGCTGTGACGGCGCGGATGTGCTCGACAAGCATCCGCTCGGCCGCCGCCCGCGGCCGCGGGCCGAAGTCGTGCGCGGCCAGCCACTTGGCCGAGAACTCGTCGCGGCTCCAGAGCAGGGTGTGGCCGCGCAGGCCCAGGCCGCGCTCGGCCGCGAACGCCGCCAGGCGGTCCGCCGGGCCGAAGTCGTAGCTGTCGGCCGACGGGCGCAGCACGTACCACTTGTGCTCGTTCTCGGCGACGATCAGCCCGCACTCGTGGGCGATCAGCGCCCGGAAGGCCGGATCGTCGAAGCTGTTGCCGCGGGTCTCGCCGAGCCCCACCGCCGTGCCGAACCGCACCCCCTTGCGCCGGGCCAGCGCGTCCAGGGACTCCCCGGCCGGCGCCGCGCCCCCGGCCAGAGCCGCGGCGCCGGCGAGCGCCATCATCTGCCTGCGGGAAACGGCTGACGTCACGAGGCTTCCTCCGTACGAAGGCCCCGTCTGGTGCGGAGCTCAGGTCGGTGTTTTGTGCCCAAGGTGGTCAGACCAATCAAGCGAAATGATAGCGCTCCCATTTTTCGCGGCCAGACCTGGAGCGGCGGGAGCGCGTCAGAAGCTGCGGCGGAAGCCGATCGAGGCGTAGGCGCCGTCCCGCGCCTTGCTGTCCGAGGCGCCCACGGCGATGTGGGCCTCCCAGCGCGGGCTGGTCGAGACGCCCAGCAGCACCCCCGCCCGGCGCCGATCGTAGTTGGGGTCCCCGTCCAGCACCGCCTCCAGTCCCAGGCGGACGGACGGGCGGACCGCCCGCGTGAGTTCGGCCCGGACATAGTAGTCCTCGGAGTCGACCGCGTACGAGGCGAAGCCCGCGGCGCGCCAGGGACCGGGCGCGGTCTGGCCGCTCATCGAGAGCACCACGTCCCACTCGTCGCCCTGGCTGCGGTTGCCCGGATCGTTCGGCGACAGGTCGGTGTCGGTGTAGCGGGCGCCGACGCCGAGGTCGAAATAGCCGTTCGGCCCCGCGCGCTGGTAGAGAGCCGAGACCTCGCCCTGCACCTGGTCGCTGGTGATCCGCGTCGCCGCCGAGCGGTACTTGTACTGGCTGGTCGAGACGATCCCCCGCAGCGCGAAGCCGGAGCCGCCCACCGGCACGGTCGCGCCGAGATAGGCCATCTCATCGGCGCCGACGCCCGCGCCGCCGAAAACGGTCGCGGGGACCTGGGCCGCGGTGTTTCCCGCGGGCCATCCCGCCGCCGCCGTTACGAGCGCAAGGCCCATCGCGCGGGCGAGGGTCGAGCCGGCCATGTCGCACCTCCTCCGTGACGGTCGTCGCCCGAGCTGACGGCGCCGCTTCAAGGTCGTGCCCTACCGTTGGCATGCGGCGGTCGGCGCGGACCGCTCAGATGATAGGTCCGGGGTCCCTTTTGCCCGGCGGGGAGCGGGCCCTTCCCGCACTCGTCAACCAAGCGGCTGCACCGAACCTTAAGCGAATCCTGGCATCCACGACCTCGCCGCTCTCGCGAGGAGGACGCGGATGAGGCTGCTGGATAGACGCGGACTGCTGGCCGGCCTGGCCGCCGGCCCGCTGCTCCTGGCCGCGCCCAGGCCGGGCGCCCAGGCCCTGCCGAACGGGCCCTCGCTGGCCGCCGCCGCGGCCCGCGGCGGGCGCTACTTCGGCGCCGCGGCCCGCATCGACCAGATCCGCGCCGAGCGCGCCCTGCGCCGGACCGTGCTCCGCGACTGCGCCTGGATCACGCCCGAGTTCCACATGAACTGGGACTACGTCGCCCCGCGCTCCGGCGCCTGGAACTTCCGCGACGCCGACGGCCTCGTGGCCTTCGCCGGCGAGGCCGGGCTGAAGGTCCGCGGCCACAGCCTGATCTGGGACCAGAGCACCCCCGCCTGGGCCGCGGCCGAGATGGTGGAGCGCCGGGACTGGGAGACCGTCGCCCGCCACTTCCAGCGGGTGATGGGACGCTGGGGCGAACGGGTGCAGGCCTGGGACGTGGTCAACGAGCCGATCGCCCGCGACGGCCGGGGCCTGCTGCCCAGCATGTTCCTAGAGGCCTATGGCCCGGACTACGTCCGCCGCGCCTTCGACGAGGCCCGGGCGCTTCAGCCGCAGGCGCGCCTGGCCGTCAACGACTACGGCTTCGACTACGACAATCCCGTCGAGGAGGCCCGGCGAGGCAGCTTCCTGCGCCTGCTGGAAGACCTGAAGGCAAAGGGCGCGCCGGTGGACGAGGTCGGGATCCAGGCGCACCTCGATCTCGGCAAGGGGCCGCTCAGGCGGCGCATCGTGGCCCCGTTCCTGCGCGAGATCGGCCAGATGGGCTACCGGATCGTCATCTCCGAGCTGGACGTGCGCGAGCGGGACTTCACCCTTCCCCTGGTCGAGCGCGACCGGCGCGTGGCCGACGAGGTCCGCGCCTACCTCGAGATCGCCCTGGCCGAGCCGGCGGTGGAGGGCGTGGTCACCTGGGGCCTCTCCGACCGGCACTCCTGGCTGCAGGACGACGAGGCCGCGGCGCTGGGCGGGGTCAACCGCGGCCTGCCCTACGACCACGGCCTGCGCCCCAAGCCCATGTACTGGGCCCTGCGCGACACCCTGGCTGCGGCCTGACCGGCGCACCCGTCACACGACCAGCCGGCTCTCGGTGAGCTCGGCGAGGCTCTGGGCCGCGCGATCCTGCGGCCGGGGCGCCCGGGCCACCCAGTCGATCAGTTCCTCCATCCCCGTCTCGAAGCTGCGCCGCGGCCGGAAGCCGAAGTCGCGCTCGATGCGCCGGATGTCGGGGAAGCAGTGGCGGATGTCGCCGACGCGGTAGCGGTCGAGCCGCTCCGGGGCGATGTTCTTGCGCAGCAGCAGGGCGAGGGCCGCCGCCATCTCGACGATGCGGACCGGCTGGCCGCTGCCGACGTTGTAGGCGTCCCACACCTGCGCGTCGCTCTCCAGCACCGTGGCGAAGGCGTCGGCGACGTCGCGCACGTGCACGAAGTCGCGCAGCTGCTCGCCGTCCTCGAACACCAGCGGCGGCTGGTCGTTGAGCAGGCGCGAGATGAAGATCGCCGCCACCCCCGTGTACGGGTTGCTCAGCGCCTGGCGCGAGCCGTAGGCGTTGAACAGCCGCAGGGCCACGGTCGGGATCTCCAGCGCCCGGCCGACCGCCAGGAACATGTCCTCGTGGTCGCGCTTGTTGATGGCGTAGATCGAGGCCGGCTGCAGCCGCTTGTCCTCGGACGTGGGCACGGGCTCCAGGCGCTCGCCGTCCGCCTCCAGGTCCCACCGGCGGGCCTTGAGCTGCTCGTGGCTGCGCAGCCCGGGGACCACCTCGCGGCCGGTGGACGGCGCGCGGTACTCGCCCTCGCCATAGATCGACATGGACGAGGCGACGGCGATCCGCTCCACCGCATGGCGGCCCTTCGACAGCGCCTCCAGCATCACCGCCGCGCCCATCGTGTTGTTGCGGGTGTAGTCGACGATGTTGGTCATGCTCTGGCCGACCCCCACCGAGGCGGCGAGGTGGACCAGGTGGGTGACACCCTCCAGCGCGGCCTCGAACACGCCGGGGTCGAGGATGTCCCCGCGGATCCGCCGGGCGGCGGGATTGAGGTAGGTGGGCCACCCCTCGGCGTCGAGTTCGCCGTCGGCGTGGACCTGCGGCAGCAGGCAGTCCAGCACGGTCACCTGGAAGCCACGGTCCAGCAGGACGTCGGTCAGGTGCGATCCGATGAAGCCGGCGCCGCCGGTGATGAGCGCGTGACGTTCGGGCATCCCGGGTCCTCCTTACGCGGGCCGGTAGACGGCGCCCTGGTGGGCGGCCCCGCCCTGATGCACGGTGATCAGGTCTTCGTTGGCGTTGATCTTCTCGGTGCGCTCCCACACCTGGCCGAGGTCGCGCAGGTACATCCACAGGCCGATGCCGAGCGGGATGAGCCACATCAGCCACCAGGCGGCGACGAACAGCGGATTGACCCGCAGCATGTAGGCGACCCGGTCCCGCTTGCGTTCGAGCACGAGGGCCGTCCGCTTCCAGGTGTTCACGTAGAGCACGGTCAGCGAGACGGCGAAGGCGACGATGTTGATCGCGGCCAGGATCACCAGCCAGAGCGGCAGCACGTTCTCGCCGCGCACCAGCGCCCACATCGCCCAGGCGCCCACCGGATAGCCGATCAGGTTCACCCACAGCGACAGGCACGGCAGGAAGATCAGCCAGGCCTTGACCCGTTCCCAGGCGCTGAAGCCCAGCCGGCGGGTCGGCTCGCCCAGGCTCTGGAAGAAGCCGCAGACCCACCGCTTGCGCTGGGTGATCCCGCGGCCGAAGGTCAGCGGCACCTCCTCGATGAGCGGGCTCTCGATCACGCCCAGGCGCTTGCCGTTCTTCCAGAACCGCATGCCGACCTCGGGATCCTCGATGGTGATCCAGGGGTGGAAGCTGCCGAGCTCGTAGAGGTCGGAGGCGCGGAAGAAGAGGCCCTTGCCCAGCATCCAGTAGGGCTGGCGGCCGTTGGCCGACAGGTGGGCGTACTTCATCCCGTCCCAGTTCATGTGGTCGAAGGAGTGCCAACTGGCCGCCAGGCTGGCGTTCAGGTTGCCGGCCACGTTCTTCGCCTGCAGCACGTCGTAGCGCCGCATGCCGGCCACCGCGGCCATGAAGTGGTTCGGCGGCGGGCAGCTGTCGGCGTCGATGTAGTTGACCAGGAACTCCCGCCCCTCGCCCTCCTCGTAGGTGCGGTAGAAGGCGTAGATCAGCTGGCGCGTCTTCTTCGGCGGCAGGTTGCGGTCGCCGGCGCGCCGGCCCACGTGCCACCAATAGGCCTTCTCGTTGGCGTCCCAGGCCTTCCACACCCGCGCCCAGCTGGGATCGCTCGTCGCCGGCACCTCCAGCAGCTCCAGGAACGGAAACTCGAACTGCAGGCGCTTCAGGCTGGCCAGCGTCCGGGCGTCGTCCCAGTTGGGGATCGCGATGACGCGCTTCTTGCCGGCCGGATAGAGGACGCGGTCGAGCGCGATCAGCGTCGTCCGCATCGTGGATTCCAGCTCGTTCAGCACCGGATAGAACATCACGATGTCCGGGTAGTCGCGCTCGGGCGTGTCGCGCGCGTCCGAGATCTGCACCCGGTTCACCGGCAGGCTGAACAGGTAGAAGTCGTTGACGAAGGCAAGGGCGTAGAGGATCTGGCTGATCGCGAACAGCACGACCAGGACATCGACGGCGCCGGGTTCGAACAGCATGTTCAGGCCCTCCCGAGGGGGTTGAAACGACTGGCCCCGCGGCCTCAGCCGTGGGCCGCGACGGCGGCGTCTCCGAAGCTGGCGCGGTGCTCGCGCCGGACGGCGTGGGCGATCGTCCGCTCCAGCCCCTCCCTGAGGGGCACCTGCGGCCGCCAGCCCAGGCGGGTTTCGGCAAGGGTGATGTCGGGCTTGCGCCGGCGCGGATCGTCGACCGGCAGGGGGCGCCGGACGATGCGCGACCGCGAGCCGGTCAGCTCCAGGATCAGCTCGGCCACTTCGGCCACCGTGGTCTCGACCGGATTGCCGAGGTTGACCGGCTGGCTGAGGTCGGACGGCGAGGCCATCAGGCGCAGGCACCCGTCCACCAGGTCGTCGACGTAGCAGAACGAGCGCGTCTGGCTGCCGTCGCCGTAGAGGGTCAGGTCCTCCCCGGCCAGCGCCTGGACCACGAAGTTCGAGATCACCCGGCCGTCGTGCGGCTGCATGCGCGGCCCGTAGGTGTTGAAGATCCGGACGATCTTCACCGTCACGCCCGACTGCGCGCCGAAGTCGGTGAACAGGCTCTCGGCGAAGCGCTTGCCCTCGTCGTAGCAGGCCCGCGGGCCGATCGGATTGACGTGGCCGCGGTAGGATTCCGGCTGCGGATGGATGTCCGGATCGCCGTAGACCTCGGACGTCGAGGCCTGCAGCGCCCGGGCTCCGTCGCGCGCGGCGCGCTCCAGCACGTTGCGAGCGCCGACGGCGCAGACCAGGGCCGTGCGGACGCGATCCGCCTGGTAGTGGACCGGGGACGCCGGGCAGGCGAAATTGAATATTTCGTCGAACTTCGGCAAGTCGTTTGGAAACGGCTCCAAGATGTCGTGATACACCACCGAGAAGTTCGGCGACTCGATCAGGCGATCGACGTTGTCACGGCTTCCGGTCTGGAAATTGTCGATGCAGACCACCCGCGCGCCCGACGCCAGAAGCGTCTCGCAGAGGTGGGATCCGATGAAGCCGGCGCCGCCCGTGACGGCCACGACCTTGCCGCGCCCGAGCTCCCGAGGACCCGAGCCGAGATCTGAAAACGTCCTTGTTTCAGTGATTTGCGCGCCGCCGGCCGAAACCTCGCCGCGGCCTCTCCGCCTGTCGCCCTCGGCGCCCGGCGATCCGCCGGCCGACCCGTTGGCCCCCATCGAACCGATGTCGCTGCGCAGCGTCATGACCCCAGCCGCTCCTGCTTACGGACTGCCTACTGAGGCGACGGTGGCACGCGCTCCGGCCACAGGACATTGTCAAAAGCCACGTCGTCCGCGTGTTTCCAGAGGCGCCTCTTTTTCTTGAAATGCGACTCCAGTTCTTCGTCGCGCCTTCGAACTTGCAACATATCTTATGAAAAAGGCGCGGACCGCGACCGTTGATAACAGCGGGCTCCTGCATAGGCGGAAAGCGAGGTCGTCCGTGTCCAGGAGACTCCTATGCGCGACGGCTTCGGCCGCAGCGCTCACCCTGGCCGGCTGGAGCACGGCCGCCAGCGCCCAGGCTCCCGCCGCCCCCGACGCGCGCATCGAGGCCCTACAGGGCCAGCTCGCCCGCCAGGCGGCCCAGCTCGCCGAACAGCAGCAGGCCCTGGCCGAGCAGCAGGCGGCGCTGGAACGCCAGCGCGTCGAGCTGGAACGCCTGCAGGCCCTCTCCGAGGCGGTGCTCGGCGCCGCCTACGGCCGCGGGCAGCCGGCCGCTGGGCCGGCCGCGGCGCCGGCTGGGCCGCCCCCGCCGGTGCAGACCGTCCCGCCCTCGCCGCCCAAGGTCGGCGCGCCGCCCCCGGAGGAGGCGCCGCGGGTCGACATCTCCGCCGTGCCGGAGGGCTACGGGGTGCTGACCCCGCGCAACCACTGGGTCGTGGAGCCCTCGATCGATTTCACGCACGGCTCGGCCAACCGCCTGGTGTTCCGCGGGGTCGAGATCGTCACCGGCATCCAGATCGGCGTCATCGAGGCGAGCGACGCCGACCGCAACGCGGTCTCGGGCGCGCTGGCGGTGCGCTACGGCCTGACCGACCGGCTCGAGGTGGAGGGCCGGGTGCCCTACCTCTATCGGGACGACCGGGTGACCACCCTCGCCCAGCGCGACGAGACGATCACCCGCACGTTCACCCTGCAGGGACAGGACATCGGCGACGTGGAGCTGGCCGCGCGCTACCAGATCAACGACGGCCGGCGCGGCTGGCCGATCTTCATCGCCGGCCTGCGCTACAAGTCCGACACCGGCACGAGCCCGTTCGAGATCGAGCGCGACCAGTTCGGCGTGGCGACCGAGCTGGCGACGGGATCGGGTTTCTGGGGCCTCGAGGGCTCGCTGAGCTTCCTCTATCCCACCGATCCGGTGGTGATCTTCGGCGGGCTGAGCTACCTCTCGCATCAGCCGAAGGACATCAACAAGGTGGTCGGCGAGGTGCTGGTCCGGAAGGTCGACCCGGGCGACACGATCGGCCTGAACGCCGGCTTCGGCTTCGCGCTCAATCCCCGCTTCTCGTTCTCGCTGGGCTACAAGCACAGCTACATCTTCCCGACCAAGTCCGTGTACGGGAACACGCTGCAGGAATCCGACAGCCTGCAGGTCGGCGCCTTCACCTTCGGGTGGTCCTACGCGCTGACCGACCGGATCTCGATCAGCAACGCCTACGAGCTGGGGACCACCAGCGATGCGCCCGACATGCGCATCGTGCTGCGCTTCCCGATCCGGTTCTGAAGGAAGGATTCCGGGGGGCCGGGCCGGCGCGGCCGGACCGGAACGGGGCGCCGCCCCCTCGGGAAGGGCGGCCCGGCGGCCATGCGACGAAGCCGCATGCACGCCGGCCGGCGGCTCGGCCGCCGGGCTCCGCTCCCGTCCCCCGGGGACGAGGTGCGACTAGCCCCCGAGGGCGGAAATCGAGCTCGCGGCCAGGTCGTCCACGAGCCGCAGGCCGGTGAGCTGCCGGCCCATGTCGTTCTGCACGCCGACAAAGCCCGGAAGCACCAGGGTCAGCTCCAGGTCCTGCCGGAAGTCGCGGCCGCTCTGGGTGTTGAGCAGGAAGTTGGTGAGCTGGCCCTGGGTGAGGTCGTGGGCCACGAACGAGCCGCCGACGGTCTGGAACGTCTGTCCCGCCCCGGCCATGTTCTGCAGGGCCGCATCGTCGAGCCGGATCACGCCGTCGCCGGGGATCTGCTGGACGACCGCGCCGTCCGGCGTCCAAACCAGGTGCGTCTGCAGGCTGAGCATCCCGTTCTCGTAGGTGCTCATCACCGCGCCGAATTGGAACGGCACGCCGCCGGCGAGCAGCATGCCCCCACGGTTGTCCTGCAGCACCGCATCGTCCACGGTCTCGTAATCGAACGAGGCGGCCGGAAGCGCGCCGAGGTTCAGGGCGACAGCCGCGCTCGCGGCGGCCAGCAGCGTGACGAGCTTCATAGTCCGCCTCCGGGGGCGACAGAGCCCAGCACCATGATCGGGGTGATCTGGTAGAAGGGCAGCTGGTGGAGCGTCAGAGCGTTGAGGGTGTCGGTCGCGTCCGCCCTGGCGCGCAGGGGCGCGGTGGACCAGGGCGACCACTCATTGGCCACGTTGAACCGGCCCCGGCCGACGGCCGGCGTATCGTGCAGGGCGAAGGCGATGCCGTTCCACATGGCGTTGAACTGCGCGCGGGTGAAGATCCGCAGGCCCAGGGCCGGGTCGCCGACGAGCACCCGGTCGCCGACGACGCCCTTCACCACCACGAAGTGCCGGTAGGCGCCCATCTGGATCAGCGCGATGACCGGCACGCCTTCCTTGCCGATGTCGTCGATCGACATCCGGAAGCCGTCGGCGCGCAGGCCCTCGGCGGCCAGGTACCGCTTCATGTCGAGCATCGAAAAGCCGACGCGGCGGATCGTCTCCTGGTCGCCGGCGGCGTACATGCGGGTGAAGGCCTCGGCCTCGGTCGTAGGCCGGCCGTAGTGGTAGGTCAGCAGGGTCGCCAGCGCGGCCGAGCCGCAGCTGTAGTCGTGCTCCTGGCGAACCACCGTACGGAACGGGATGTCGCGCCAGGTCATCACCCGCACGCGGGCGCCTGAGGCCTCGCCGTAGAACTGCACCTGCGCCACGGCGGGGGCTGCGGCCGCGAGGGCGGTCAGCGCCGCCGCCAGCGCTACGATACGCGATCGGTCGCGCCGGCGGCGCATGGTCCCCTCCCCACTCCTACTGGGTGACGATGATCGTCACGCTCACGTTGCTCTGCAGGCTGTTGTTGTGGCCGGTGTTCATCAGGAAGTTGCCGACCCCGCCGAACCCTGAGAGGGCGTTGTCCTGCAGCGAGATGTTGCCCGAGTTCACCAGGTCGGCGGTGATGGTGTTGCCGGTGCTGACCGCGGTGAGGTCCTGATCGGTCAGCGCCACGATCACGTCGCCGCGGCCGCTGATGGCGCCCAGCGCCTCGTCGGATTCCGTCCCGTCCTCCGGCGTCAGCGTCTCGCCTAGATTCGGCCGCAGGCCGAAGAGATCCGGTTCGGCCGCAGGCGCGGCGGCCGGCGCGACGAGGGCCTCCTGCAGCGGCTCGGACGCCCAGGCGCCGCCCGCGCCGACGAGGGCGAAGAGCCCGGCGAGCGCGCTCGCCCTTACGACATCGATCCTGGACATGGCCGGACTCCGTACGGCGGGGGAAAGATGGCTGGCCGGCGACTTGCGCGCCGGCCAGCCCACGCGGGTTACTGGAAGGTGACGTTGGCGTTCGCCGACACCAGGGTGCCGGCCTGAGCGGCCGAGCCGAAGCCGGAGCTGTTCGAGGCGGTGTGGATGCCGCCGAAGCCCTGGAAGGCGTTGCCCGAGGCGCTGATGTCGCCGGTCCGCAGGCGGCGATTGTCGTCGCCGTTGTTGCCGCCGGCGCCGCCGAACGAGATGTTCGTCACCTCGGCGTCGAGGTCCTGCTCGGACAGGTTCATCCGAACGTTGATGGTCGTGTTCGTGGTGGAGCTGTCGCTGTTGTACGAGTCCTCGACGTCGGTGTTGTACGACGCCAGGGCGTTGTTGTTCAGCCCCGACACGTCCGTCGAACTGTCGGTGTTGGTCGAGTTGTCGTTGTTGGAGTCGGTGTTCGTGCTCAGGTCGTTGTTGTTGAGCCCGGACACGTCCGTCGACGCGTCGGTGTTGGTCGAGTTGTCGTCATTCGAGCTCAGGTCGTTGTTGTTCAGACCGGAGACGTCCGTCGAGTTGTCGTTGTTCGAGTCGACCGTGTTGCCGTTCAGCGCCGAGATGTCGAACGCCGTGGCGATGCTGCCGCCGTTGGCGGCCGCCGCATTGCCTTCATCGGCGCCGGCGCTCTGCGCCATCGCCGCACCCGACATGGCCAGGCCGAACGCCAGGGCCGACACCGAAGCGATAAGCTTGATCTTCATAACTGCCTCCTCTTGGCCGCGTAGTACGGCCGCTCCGCTCCCCCCACGCGACCCGTGGAGGTTTGCTGTCCCGAGATGCGGTCATCCGCGCCCGTCAGCCGAGGGGAGGATGGGAGGAGTTCCGGTGGCGCCCCACGAAGTTTGATATTAACAACTGACGCTTGTGTGCTTCCCGGCGTATTCCGCCCGGGGCAACCTATTGATCCCGCCTCAGTATTCGTTCAGATGTAACCGGTGACCGGCGTTACACAGATTGGTGAATTTAGCCAAAGTTAATCATGTGCGTACGATTCGGTGCGGCTCCAGAACGCCCTTATCATTTGATAGCCGGGCAACCTCCGGAATCTAGTGTCTAGGCGCAGTTCGAGCTCGCTGGGATGGAGGGGTGCAAATGTCGACGTTCACGTCAGCTGACGCCGCGCCTGTTAAGCAGCCCAGCTCCGCGTTCGCGGGGCTCGGGACGCTCCCGGGGGAAGCGGATCGCGTTCGGTCCTTCTGGAGAAGCGTGGAACGCTATCCTCCCGGCGTCACCCTCCACGCGGGCACGGGTCTCAGCGCCAGGAAGGTGATCGTCTCCGGCTGGGCGTCCGAAACCCGGATCCTGCACGACGGGCGGCGGCAGATCTTCTCGTTCCTGCTGCCGGGCGACGCCGTAGACCTCGCCCGCGCCGGAAGCATCGGCCGCCGAAGCGTGGTGACGCTGACCCGGCTGGAGACGGTGGACGCCGAGGTGCTGCTGAACCGCAGCGACGCGACGCGCGAGACGGTGCGGGAAGCCATCCAGACCGCGATGCGGCGGAAGGAGGAGCGGCTCTTCGACCACATGGCCCGGATCGGCCGGCTGACCACGAAGGAACGCGTGCTCAACCTGCTGCTCGAGCTGCACGACCGGCTCGAGGCGGTGGGCCTGGCCAAGCAGGGCAGCTTCCGCATCCCGCTGACGCAGGAGGTGTTCGCCGACACCCTCGGCCTCAGCATCGTCCACATCAACCGCACGCTGCAGCACCTGCGCCGGGAGGGGCTCATCACCCTGAAGGCGGGCACGGTGACCCTGCACGACCGGCGGCGGCTGGCGGCGCTCTGCTGCTACCAGATGACGGGCGAGGACGCGGAAAGCCCCCGCCTGATCTGATTTCCAGGTCCGGCGGGGCAAAGCGCCAGCCAATGCGGCGAATGTTAAGGAGAACGGCGTTCGGACACGGCTCCTAGACGGATGAAGGGCTCGCCCTCTGCGCGAGCGCCGCATCGGTACGGAGATGTCCGAGCTCGATCCCTCGACCGAGGCCTGGCTGAACCTTGCGCTCGACCACGCGCTGGCCGGCCTGCATCACAACGGCGGACTGGCCCCGGAGGCGGGGGCCATGCTCCGCCAGAGCGTGCGGCGGCTGGAGCGCTATCCCGCCGGAGCCCTCGTCAACGCCAGCACGCGCAAGCCTGAGGTGAAGTGGATCGTCACGGGCTGGGCCAGCGAGATGCGCATCCTGCCGGACAGCCGCCGGCAGATCTGCTCGTTCCTGATCCCGGGGGACGTCTTCACCGCCCGCCCTGCCAACAGCTCCAGTTGCGGGGTCGTGGCCCTCACGCGGATGGACTGCGCCGACGTCGAGCGGACGCTGGACGGCTCGCCCGAGCCTATCCGCCCTGCGGTCTGGGAAGCCGTCGCCCGCAGCCTGAGCCTGATGCTGGAGCGCCGGTACGAGCACATCACCCGCCTGGGCCAGCTCGGGGCCGCCGAGCGGCTCGTTCACCTGCTGCTGGAGCTGCGCGAGCGTCTGGAGACGGTGGGGCTCGCCGCGCCCGACAAGTTCCGCCTGCCCCTGACCCAGGAGCACCTGGCCGACGCCCTAGGACTTAGCATCGTCCACGTGAACCGAACCCTGCGCCACCTTCGGGCCCAGCGACTCCTCGAAGTGAAGTTCGGCGGCGTCGCCCTGCTTCAACCCGCCCGCCTGGCGGACATCGCCGGGCGTTTCGACGAGCCGGTCTGATCCCGGCCTGCGCGGCAACCGCAGGCGGCCGAGGATCCGGATGGTGCGCCGCCACAGGAAGCCCGGCCATTCCCCGTCGCTGACGACCAGCGCCAGGCAGCCCTGGCCCGAGACCGGCCGTAGCAGCCGCCGCTCGTCGAGGCCGATGTAGTCGCCCGCCTCGAACGTGTCGGCGCCGTCCGAGAAGCCCCCCCTCCAGCACCACCACGGCGCCCACGCCCCGCTCGCCCCCGAGCGGCAGCCGGGCGCCCGTCCCCGCCTTCAGGAGCCAGACCTCCTCGCCCAGGCCGCTGACGCCCCTCAGCTCGGCCGCGCGCACGCCATAGCCGATCCATCGCCAGGGGCCCTGGGCCACGCCGCGCAGAGGCATCGGCAGGAGGGCCGGCTCGCGCTTGCCGCGCCGGCGCGCGCCTTCCGGCGGCGCCTCGACGAGACCGGCCACCGCCTGGGCCGCGATCGCGCAGACCGAGCAGAATTCGAGGTGGGTGTTGACGGCCAGCGTCAACCCCGGCGGCAGGTTGGCGGCCATGCAATCAGCTCGGACCTGGGCCGATGGGTGATGCCTTACCGCCACGACAATCGCTGCTCCGTCGCCCCCCGCCAGTCCGCGCCCGCCTCTACTTCCCTATGTTGAGACGGGCGGGCTGCCAACGATCATAAATTGAGCCTCAGTTCCGAATGCGGCGCCAAGGCCTGCGCCAAGGCGATCTACGTCACATTCCAGTATTGGGATGCGGCGAGGATACTCAAATCAGAACAATCTATGGGCGAGGGGCGTGACAAAATTCCCGCTAAAGGGTAGCACTGTTATGCGGCCCTTCGGGCGACCCGTGCAGCCTGCACGCGTCTCCATTGTTGGCGGAGGGGCGCAAGGGGGGCGTTGCGTTGGGGTTCTTGCACAGCTTGATGGTGCGCGGACGTCGGCTGGACGGCTCCGCGGCGCGCAGCGGCGGAGCGGTCACGTGAATGCCATACCGATCGAGGAACCGGCCGCGGCCGGGTCCGGCCGCCGCGGCGGCCGGTCGAATCCCGCCAAACAGGCGGCGGGTCAGCGGGGAGCGGCCGGCGCCCGGAACGCATTCCCCCAGACGATCACCGACGGACAGCTCAGCGCCCTGCTCGCGGAGGGACGCGGCACCCTGCTGATCGACGTCTCGGCCAGCTCCTCGGGCCTCGGCCGGACCATGGACGAGCAGTTCCGCCTCGCCGCCAAGGCGCTGCGCTCGCGGGTCAGGATGCTGACGATCGACGTGCACCGCCATCCCGCCGCGGCCATCGAGCTCAGCGTCAACGCCTTCCCGACCCTGATCCTCCTGCGCGGCGGCCAGGCGATCGCCCGCCACGCCGGCGTGATGAGCGCCGAGATGATCGTGAACTGGACGCGACAGGCGTTGGCGGACGCGCTCCGCGCGCGCCGCACTCCACGGGCCTGAGGCGCTGCCGCCTGACGGCCGGGGGGCCCCGGCCCCGCTGGGGAGGCTGGGGCCGGGACCGAGCAGGGCCGGAGCGCCAGGCGGGGGGTGTGCGCGCCGCTGCTCGCCCCCGACTTTCGCGCCGATCGCCCGGGCCGCATCAGTACATTTGATGATCCGCGCGTTCGCGAGCGCGCCCGCGAAAAAGAAAAGGCCCGCCGAACGGCGGGCCTCCCCTGCAGAGCCTTGCACCGTCCTCAGGAGGCGGGCGCCGTCATCGGCGTCAGGGCCTTGGCCGCGTCGCGCTGGGCGGTCAGTTCGTCGGCCGGCAGCGGGATCAGGCCGCGCTGCAGCAGATAGCCGCCGCGCCCGACGGCGGCCTCCGACAGGAAGCCGTCCACGAACTCCTTCAGGCCCGGCGTGACGCCGATGTTCGCCCTCTTCACGTAGATGTAGAGCGAACGCGACAGCGGGTACTTGCCCGTCGAAATGTTCTCCAGGGTCGGCGAGACGCCCTCGATGTCGGCGGCCTTCACCTTGTCCATGTTGTTCTCGAGGAAGGAATAGCCGAACACGCCGACCGCGTTCGGGGTCTTCTCGAGGGTCTGGACGATGACGTTGTCGTTCTCGCCGGCGTCGATCCAGGCGCCGTCCTTGCGCAGGGTGTGGGCGCGCTGCTTGAACGCCTCTTCGTCCGAGGACTTCAGTGCGGCCATGGCCGGGACCTTCTCGGCGCCCTTCTCCATGGCCAGTTCGACGAAGGCGTCGCGCGTGCCCGAGGTCGGCGGCGGGCCGTAGGCGACGATCCGCTCGTTCGGCAGCCCGGGCGCGACGGCGCTCCAGGTCGCCGCCGTGTTGGTGGCGAAGCCGGAGCCCTGCGGGACCTCGGCGGCGAGCGCGCGGTAGATCTGTTCGCGGGTCAGGTGGAAGGTCGGGGCGTTCTTGGCGTTGGCGATGACGATGCCGTCGTAGCCGATCTTCACCTCGAGAATGTCGGTGACGCCGTTGGCCTGGCAGGCCTCCCACTCTGACTTCTTCATGCGGCGCGAGGCGTTCGCCACGTCGGGGAAGTTGCGGCCGGCGCCGCCGCAGAACAGCTTGATGCCGCCGCCGGTGCCCAGGCTCTCGACCTTGGCCGGCGCGCCGCCGGTGGTGCGGGCGACGGTCTCGGCCACGCGCGTCGCGAACGGGAAGACGGTCGAGGAGCCGGCGGCCCAGACCTGGCCCTGGGCGCCGCCCTTGGGCGCGGCGCCCTGGCCGGCGGGGCTTCCGCCCCCCTGCCCGCAGGCGGCTAGGCTGAGCGCGGCGAGCGCGACGGTGGCGGTGAGGATCGGGAATCGCATGGCGGAGCTCCGGATGTCGGTTGGCGTCGCGCTATCACCTGCGTGTGACAGTTCGTTGACGGATGATCAGACCTCGTCGTTCGGGATGTTCAGCAGCGTGCCGCAGGCCTTGCAGTGAACGGCGTCGGCGTCGTGGCGCATCAGGCCGCACGTCGGGCAGGTGAAGCGGACCTTGTACGGACGGATCAGCGTCTGGGCGAGGCGGACGAACAGCGTGATGCCGCTGATCATGATGATGATGGCCAGCAGCTTGCCCCAGGCCCCCGGCAGGGTGATGTCGCCGAAGCCCGTCGTCGTCAGCGCCGTGACGGTGAAATAGAGCGCGTCCAGGTAGCCCGAGATGCCGGGGTGCTCGCGCGCGAAGCTGGCGTAGACGAAGCCCGTCGACACGAAGACGAAGGTGACCAGCGTGGCCACCGCCTTGGTGACGTCCTCCCACCGCGTGTCGTCGTAGCGGCGACCGACCGTCTCCCAGAAGAAGTCGCTGTGGAACAGGCTCCATAGCCGCAGCACCCGCAGGAAGGCCAGGTTGAACAGCCACAGCGGGAAGAGCAGCGTGACCAGCACGAAGAGGTCCACCCATACGCTGGGGCGGCGGAGCCAGTCGCGCAGGCTCACATAGGCGAGCGCCCGCGCCGCCAGGTCCAGCGCCAGGATCAGGGCGACGAAATAGTCGATGAAGAGATAGGCCGGATACTCCCGCAGGAACGGCGAGGCGATGAAGAAGCCGATGAGCAGGAAATCCAGCGCGATGACGCTCAGCCGGAAGCGCACCGCGCGCGGCGAGCGGCCGTAGTAGAGCTCGCGCAGCCGCACCCGCAGGCGCGGAAGCCGCCGGCGCGTGCCGGTCTCGGTCGCTGGTTCCGCCAAGCAAAGGTCTCCCGTCGGTGCGGTGAACCCCCTGCGCCCGCCGAGGGTTCATGCGATGGCCGCGCAGGCTCGCGCGGCTGAGCCTGGAGGACAAGTGATGCCTGCCAAATCCGCCGCCCAGCAGAAGGCCGCCGGCGCCGCGCTGTCGGCCAAACGCGGCGATACGCCCAAGAGCAAGCTGAAGGGCGCCTCGAAGTCGATGGCCGACTCCATGAGCGAGAAGGAACTCGAGAAGATGGCGTCGACCAAGCGCAAGGGAAAGCCCGAGCACGTCTCCGACCGCCGTTCCTGAGGCTTGGCGCCCGCCCCCCGATTGAGCCAAGCTCCGCCTTGACCGGCGCAAAGACCGGCTGAGGAACTGCAGGGGGGCATCGCATGATCCGACTTTCTCGCCGCGCGTTCGCCGGCGCGCCGCTGGCGCTGGCCGCGTGCGCCACGGTTCCGGAGCGGGCGTTCCGCCCAACGCCGGGCTGGCCCGACGCCACCGAGACCGCGGCCATGATCCGCCGCGGCGAGATCACGGCCGGACAGGCCGTCCGCAGCGCGATCGACCGGACCCTCGCACTGCAGCCCAGGCTCAACTTCCTCGTCGCCTCCGATTTCGACCGGGCGCTCGCCAGGGCCGCCACGGGACCCGGCGATGGCCCCTTCGCGGGCGTGCCCTTCCTCGTGAAGGACCTCGACGACTATCGCGGCCTCCCGACCCGTTCGGGCTCGTTCTCGCAGCTGCCCCTGCCGCCCGCGCAGGGTCAGGGGCCGCTGATCGACGCCTTCGAGCGCGCGGGCGTGGTCGTGATCGGCAAGTCCGCGACGCCCGAGTACGGCTTCCTGCCCACCACCGAGCCGGCGGCCTTCGGACCCACGCGGAATCCGTGGGATCCGACCCGCTCCAGCGGCGGCTCGTCCGGCGGGGCGGCCGCCGCCGTGGCCGCAGGCGCGGTCCCCTTCGCCCACGCCAGCGACGGCGGCGGTTCGATCCGCATCCCGGCCTCGTGCTGCGGTCTGTTCGGCCTGAAGCCCTCCCGCGGCCGCATGGTCGGGGCCCGCGAGCAGACGAAGATCAGCGACCTGTCGGTGGACCACGTGCTGACCCGCAGCGTCCGGGATTCCGCGGCCATGTTCGCCCTCACCGAGGACGCGGGCGAGGGCGCGCAGCACCCGCCCGTGGGCCTCGTCACCGCCCCGCTCCGCCGCCGGCTGCGGGTGGGCCTCGTCATGGAGGGCATGGCCGGCAAGGCCCCCTCGCCCGAGGTCCGGGCCGCCACCGAGGCCAGCGCGCGGCTGTTGGAGAGCCTCGGCCACACGGTGGTCCCGACCCGCTGGCCGACCGGTCCCGAGTTCACCCAGGACTTCCTGCTGCTGTGGGCCTCGGGCGCCGCCCAGCTCGCCGGCGCCATCGGCAAGGCGGCCGGCCGCCAGCCCGACACCACCCTCCTGGAGCCGTTCAGCCTGGGCATGGCCGAGATGTTCGCCAAGGCGCCGCCCGGCGCGCTGGGCCAGGCAATGGAGCGGCTGCACGCCGCCGCCATGGCCTACGATCCCTGGTTCGTCGGCAACGGCCTCGACGTGGTGATGTCCCCCGTCCTGTCTGCGCCGCCGCCGCCCCTGGGCTGGGTGGGGCCGGGCGTGCCCTTCGACACCCTGGTCGAGCGGCTGACCGAGTACGTGGGCTACACGACCTATCACAACGTCACGGGCGCGCCGGCCATGAGCGTGCCGCTGAACTGGATCGGCGCCGGCCTGCCGGTCGGCACGCAGTTCGCCGCCCGCGTCGGCCACGAGGCCCTGCTGTTCCAGCTCGCCTACCAGCTCGAGGCGGCCCAGCCCTGGGCCGGCCGCCTGCCGCCGGTCCGCGCGCTCTAGGCCGCCAGCCCCTGCAGGCGCGCGGCGGTCTCGCGCACCCGCTCGGGTCCGCCGAACAGCTGCCGGTTCAGGCCGATGCGCTTGAACCAGTAGTGCAGGCCCAGCAGGTCGGTGATGCCGATGCCGCCGTGCACCTCGGTGGCCGTACGCGCGACGAAGCGGCCGATCTCCGATGTGTGCGCCTTGGCGTGGGCCGCCATCAGCGGCGCTTCGTCCGGCGCGTGGTCGAAGGCGTAGGCCGCGTACCAGACCAGGGCCCGCGCCGGCTCGATCTCGGCGGCCATTTCGGCGCAGAGGTGCTTCACCGCCTGGAACGAGCCGATCACCCGGCCGAACTGGCGCCGTTCCTGGGCGTAGCCGACGGCCTTGCCGAGCATGGCTCCGGCCGCGCCGACCGTGTCGGCGGCCAGCATGACCCACGCCGCGTCGCGCAGCCGCTCCAGCGCCCCGTTCGAGGCGAGCGGCTCGGCGGGCGTGGCCTTGAACGAAATCTCGGTGAGCCGCCGGGTGGCGTCGATGGTGCGCATCGGCGCCGTGGCCTCGGCGCTCTCGGCGAGGTGCAGGCCGCCGGTCCGGTCGGCGACCACCAGCAGGTCCGCGCCCTCTGCCCCCACGGCGAAGAGCGCCCTGCCCGTCAGCCGGCCGGCCACGGCGTCGACGCCCGCGCCGTCCCGGGCGCCGGCGATCGGCTCGGCGATGGCCACGCCCGCGGTGATCTCGCCGGCCGCCAGACTCGGCAGCCAGCGGGCCTGCTGCTCGGCCGAGCCGGCCAGCTTCAGCGCGAGGGGGGCCAGCACCGCCGATCCGAGGAACGGCGTCGGGGCGACCGTGCGGCCCAGGGCCTCGGCGGCCAGCGCGGCCTCGATGAGCCCCAGTCCCAGGCCGCCGTGGGCCTCGTCGATCAGCAGCCCGGGCAGGCCCAGCTCGGCCAGTCCGGCCCAGATGTCCCCGGCGCAGGGCTCGTTGTCGTCGGCGAAGCGCCGCACCCGCTCCAGGGGCGCGAGCTCGGCCAGGGCCTTCGCCAGGCTGTCCTGCAGCAGGACCTGGTCCTCGGAGAGCGCGAACCTCATGTCAGGCCCCCACCGTCTTGGGTTCGCGCGGCAGGCCAAGGCCCCGCTCGGCGATGATGTTCTTCTGGATCTGCGCCGTGCCGCCGCCGATGATGAGGCCGAGGTCGAACATGTAGTTGCGCTGCCACGAGCCCTTGGCCCGCAGGTGCGGCCCCTCGTGGTACAGCACGCCGAGCTCGCCCAGGGCGTCGATGGCCAGAGCCGCCACCTGATGGTTCAGCTCGCAGCCCTGCAGCTTGACGATCAGGCGTGCGAGACCCGCGGTCTCGTCGGTCAGGACACGGAGGCCGTTGAACTTCATGGCGAAGACCCGCGCCTGCAGCTGCATCAGCCGGTCGCGGAAGACCGGGTTGTCGATGATCCGCTCGCCATCGACCGTCTCGGTCTTCATCAGCTCGATGAGGGCCGCCAGACGGGCTTCGGTCGCATTGGGATCGCCCAGCATTCCGCGCTCGTGCTTGAGCGTGGTGTTGGCCACCTGCCAGCCGCGCCCGCGCCCGCCCACGACGTTGGCCTGGGGAACACGCACATCCGTGAAGAACACCTCGTTGAATTCGGCGTAGCCCGTCATGGTCTTCAGCGGCCGCACCTCGATCCCGGGCGTGTCCATCGGGATCAGGACGTAGCTGATGCCCTCGTGCTTCGGCTTGTCGGGCTCGGTCCGCACCAGGCAGAACATCATGTCCGCGAGGTGGGCGGTGCTGGTCCAGATCTTCGAACCCGAGATGACGAAGTCCTCGCCGTCCTCCACCGCCCGGGTCTGCAGGGAGGCGAGGTCCGAGCCCGCGCCCGGCTCGGAGTAGCCCTGGCACCAGACCACCTCGCCGCGCAGGGTGGGCCCGATCCAGCGCGTCTTCTGATCTTCCGAGCCCACCTCCAGCAGGGTCGGGACCAGCATCGAGATCCCCTGGTTGGCGAGGCCGCGCGGCGCGCCGGCGGCGATGAAGGCCTCGGCGATGATCCGCGCCTTCAGTATGTCGGGCTGAGCGCCGAAGCCGCCGTACGCCTTCGGGATCGTCCGGGCCGCATAGCCGTGCTCGATCAGGAGGCGCTGCCAGGCCAGGGGATCCTTCGGCTGGCCCGCTTCGTACTCGCCGCGATGGGCCGCCAGGAACGCCCGCACCTCCTCGCGGAAGGCCGACAGTTCGGGCGTCAGGGTCAAATCCATGTATCCTCGCGCTCCTGTGCCTCTGTCACTGCAACCGCGTTTGCGCATCTAGGCAACGGCGCCCTGGCGTCAGCCCGGATGCAAGAGAACGGAGACCGCCCTCCATGCGCAGACACGCCCGCGTCGCCCTGCCCTCCCTCGCGCTGGCCCTCTTGGCCCTGGCGGCCTGCTCCACCGGATCGGGCGAGCCCTGGGCCGGCTACGGTCCGGACCCGCACCTGCCGAAGCCGCAGAAGAGCCTGATCCCGGTGGTGAACGTGGCCGAGGTGAAGGGCTGGGCGGCGGGCGAGGCGCCGACCGCGCCGCCGGGCTTCGTTGTCACCCGCTTCGGCGAGGGCTTCGACCACCCGCGCTGGCTGCTCCCGCTGCCGAACGGCGACGTGCTGGTGGCGGAGTCCTCGTCGGAATCCAAGCCGCCCAAGGGAATCCGCGGCTTCTTCCAGAACCTGATCATGAAGCGCGCGGGCGCCCAGGAGAAAAGCCCCGACCGCATCATGCTGCTGCGCGACGCCGACGGCGACGGCGTGGCCGAGGTGAAGACCATCTTTGCCCAGAACATCCGCCGGCCCTTCGGCATGGCGCTCGTGGGCGAGAGCCTCTACGTCGCCCGCGACGACGGCGTGGTGCGCTTCCCGTACGCCCCCGGCCAGACCCGGGTGGAGGGCGCCGGCGAGACGGTGTTCGCCCTGCCCGCCGGGCGGAACCACCACTGGACCAAGAGCCTGATCGCCAGCCCAGACGGGACGAAGCTGTACGCCACCGTGGGCTCCAACTCGAACGTCGCCGAGAACGGCATGGAGGAGGAGGTCGGGCGCGCCGCCATCCACGAGTACGACATCGCCACGGGCAAGCTGCGGCTGTTCGCCAGCGGCCTGCGCAATCCGAACGGCCTGGGCTGGGAGCCGGCGACCGGGGCGCTCTGGACCACGGTCAACGAGCGCGACGAGATCGGCAACGACCTCGTGCCCGACTACATGACCAGCGTCCGGGACGGCGGCTTCTACGGCTGGCCCTACAGCTACTACGGCCAGAACGTGGACGCCCGCGTGAAGCCGCCCCGCCCTGACCTCGTGGCCACGGCCATCAAGCCCGACTACGCCCTCGGACCGCACACGGCCTCGCTGGGGCTGACGTTCTACACGGCCGACGCCTTCCCGCCGGCCTACCGGGGTGGGGCCTTCGTGGGCCAGCACGGCTCGTGGAACCGCCGGCCGCTGAATGGCTACCAGGTGGTGTTCGTGCCCTTCCGCGGCGGCCGCCCGCAGACCCCGCCGCAGGCGTTCCTGACCGGGTTCCTGGACGAGGACGGCAAGGTGCGCGGCCGCCCGGTCGGCGTGGCCGTGGACGGCGGCGGGGCCCTGCTGGTCGCCGACGACGTGGGCGAGATCGTCTGGCGCGTCGCGCCGGCCGCCCCGCCCGCCGCCCAGGTCAGCCCATCTTGAAGACGCAGATCTTGTTGCCGTCGAGGTCACGGAAATAGGCGCCGTAGAAGGTGGGCAGGCGCTGGCCGGGCGGGCCATCGCAGGTCCCGCCGGCGGCCAGGGCGGCCGCGTGGACCTCGTCGACCTGCTCCTTCGACTGGCAGGGAAAGCCGAACATCGTGCCGTTGCCGGCCGTGGCGGGCTGCTCGTCGTAGGGCTTGCTGATGGCGATCATGCCGGGCGTGCCGCCGCCGCCGTAGAACTGCATCCGGTCGCCGTTGGCGAAGGTGCGCTTGCCGCCCAGCGGCGTCAGCACCGCGTCGTAGAACTTCGTCGCCTTCTCGAGGTCGTTCGTGCCGATGGTCACGTAGCCGATCATTGGGGGTCCCCTCCTGATTTGGCGGGACCCTAGCGGGTGACCTCTACGGAAGGGCAAGGGGCCGCGCGCGGGCGCGGCCCCTCCCACTCTCGTCAGTACCGGTAGCTGATCCCGACGCCCGCCATCCGCGGCGGGCCGGCGATGAACGTCGGCAGGCCCAGGTTGTCGCCCGTGTTGCCGGCGTCGATGATGTAGTCCTCGTCGGTCAGGTTGGTGACGAAGGCCTCCAGGGTCACCGGCGCGCGGTCCGCGGTCCAGGCGACCCGCAGGTTCAGGAGGCCGTAGGCCTTCTGGAACTCGTCCACGAGGTTGTCGGCGACGAACACGTTCGGCGGCTGCTGGAAGGCCGGCCGGTCGTTGCTGTTGTCGAAGTAGACCTTGGACTGCCAGGTGTAGCTGGGACGCACTTCCAGCTCGCCGGCGCCGAGCGCTGTGCGCCAGGAGGCGGCCAGCGAAGCCGAATGGTCCGGCGACAGGCGGAAGCGGTTGCCGTCGTAGGCGCCGCTCTCGAACCGCGCATGGCTGTAGGCGTAGGTCGCCAGCAGGTTCAGCCCGCGGGCGATCGCCAGGTCCGCCTGGCCCTCGACGCCGTAGGCCTTGGCCTTGCCCGCGTTGGTGGTCACGAACAGCGTGCCGCGCTGCTCGACGGTCTGGAAGTTGTCGTAGTCGTAGCGGTAGGCCGAGACGTCCAGGCGCAGCCGCCGGTCCAGCAGGGCCGCCTTGGCGCCGACCTCGTAGCTGTCCACCGTCTCGGCCTCCACCCGGGTGAAGCGGCCCGCGGTTCCGGGCGCGGCCGGACCGGACGCCGCCAGCACCTCGGGCCGGCGGCCGCGGGCGTACGAGGCGTAGACGTTGGCGTCGCCCGACAGCTCGTAGCGGGCCACCAGGCGCCAGGTGACGCCGTCGTCGGTCAGGTCCTGTTCCGAGACCAGGCCGTTGCCGGTGGTCGGCTGGAAGGTCAGGCCGAACAGCGGCAGCACGCTGTCAGGGATCTGCTGCACGCCGGGCGACTGCAAGGCCCCGACGATGGCCTGCGCCTGGGCCAGGCCCTGGGCCGTGCCGGACTCGGCGAGCTGGGCCGCCCCGATCGCCCCGCCCAGGACGCTGCGACCGCCGACCACGCGGCTGCCGAAGCCGGTGGTCTTCTCGTCGCGGGTGTAGCGGACGCCGGCCGAGACCTCGAGCCGGTCGGTGACGTCCACGCTGACGTCGGCGAAGAGATCGAACGAGTCGAGGTCCGAGGTGTTGGTCGACTCCTCCAGATGGTTCGCGCGCAGGTTCGCGGCGATGGCCGTAGCCTGGGCGGGCGTGAGCACGAGCCGATTGCCGCTCAGGTTCGCCACCAGCCCGCGCAGCAGCGCGCCGGTGAAGGCGGTGTTGCCGAACACCGCCGCCGGCGCCGGCGCCGTCGCCGGCAGGCCCGAGCCCGCCGCCGAGGCGTTGAGCTGGCCCGTCACCACCGCCAGCGCGATGCGCTCGTCGAACTGGATCGGCGTGCGCTGGTCGTCGTCCGCCTTGAAGAGGCCCGCGCCGACGAAGCCGCGGACGCGGCCGCCGCCATCGAAGTTGAGCCGCAGTTCCTGGCTCCACTGCTCGCCGCGGCCGTCGTTCAGGCCGGTGAGGATCGGCAGCGACAGGCCGTCCGGGTCGAACGTCTCCTGGCTCTCGTACTCCCGGTAGGCGCTGATCGAGTTCAGCGTCAGCGAGGGGGTCAGCTCGAAGCTGGCGAGGCCGGTCACGCCCCAGACCTTGCGATCGATGCCGAGCTGCCGCCCGCCCTGGAAGTTCGCCGGCGCCGTCAGGGCCGCCGCGCTCTGCGGGCGCCGGTCGTCCAGCACCCGGCCCGTGGTCGGATCGGTCGGCGAGAAGCCGCCCGACTTGAAGGCCGTCCCGGTGGGATCGTCCTCCTGGTAGTTGGCGATGATGTCGATGCTGACGCGGTCGGCCGGCTCGAGCTTCAGGCTGGCCCGCGCGGCGCGGGTGTCCACGGACTGGAAGGCGTCGCCGCCCAGGGCGTTGTCCACATAGCCGTCGCGGTAGCGGACCCTGCCGGCCAGACGCAGCGCCGCCTGCTCGCCCAGCGGGACGTTCACCGCCGCCTCGCCGAGGCGATAGCTGTAGTCGCCCGCTTCGACCTTGGCGTAGCCGTCGAAGCCGGCGGTGGAGGCCTTGGCCTGGATCAGGTTCACCCCGCCGATCAGGGCGCCGCGACCGAACAGCGTGGACTGCGGTCCCTTGGCCACCTCGACCCGCTCCAGGTCGAACAGCTCGACGTACGAGCCCTGGGCCTTCGAGATCGAGACGCCGTCCTGGAACACCGAGACCCGCGCCTCGGCGAAGGCGTCGGTGGAGTCCGAGGTGATGCCGCGCATCACGAAGCCCGGGTTGTTCGGCGACTGGTCCTGCACCTCGAAGCCGGGCGTGAACAGCGACAGGTCGGCGAAGTCTTGGACGCCCAGGGCCTCCAGCCGCTCGCCGCCGAAGGCCGTCAGGGCGATCGGCACGTCGATCGCCTGCTGCTGCTGCTTCTGGGCCGTGACGACGATCTCCTCGACCGCCGGGGCCTCCTGGGCGAAGGCCGGGCCGCACGCGCCGGCGACGGCCAGGGCGCTCGCCGCGGCCAGCAGCCGCGAACGTGACTTGATCATTGAACTATCCCCTACGCTTGGACGCGTAGGATCGGCCGTAAGCTGCGACTGCTAAGAACTCGTGACAGCCGCCGCGCCTCAGACGCGGCCGGTCACCGGCATCAGGGCGCCCGTCACCGCGCTGGCCGCCTCGCTCGCCAGGAACAGGATCACGGCGGCCAGGTCGTCCGGCGCCACCCAGGCCGAGAAGTCCGCGTCCGGCATGTCGGCGCGGTTCGTGGGGGTGTCGATGATCGAGGGCAGCACGGCGTTGACCGTCACCCCGTCGGCCTTCAGCTCCTCGGCCAGCGCCTGGGTCAGGCTGTGGACCCCCGACTTGGCGGCCGCATAGGGGCCCATGCCGGCGCCGGCCTTGAGCGCGGCGGCCGAGCCCACATTGACGATCCGGCCCGCGGCGCTGGCCTTCAGGTGCGGGATCGCTGCGCGGCAGGCGTTGGCGGCCGTGACGACGTTGAGCCGGTGCATGGCGGCCCAGCTCGCGGGATCGCCGCCCTCCAGCTTCTCCCAGGTGAACCCCCCGGCGATGTTCAGGAGCGCGTCCAGCCCGCCGAGGCGCTCGCCGGCGGCGGCCATGGCGGCCGAGGCCTGCACGGCGTCGGTCAGGTCCACGCCCGTCTGCACGAACGCGCCCTCGGGGCCCGGACACGCCTTGGCATGGTCGATGAGCGCCAGCCGCGCGCCCTGGGCGGCGGCGGCCTTCACCACGGCCTGGCCCAGCACGCCGGCCGCGCCGGTGATTGCGATGATGCGTCCCGCCATCCCAGACTCCCAGAATCGTCATGGCCGGGCTTGGTCCCGGCCATCCATAAGCACCGCACTTCGGGGCGAGCCCGCAAGCGCCTGCGTGACTGGACCCCCGGGACAGGCCCGGGGATGACGGTTTCGACCGGCCTAGAGCCGCTCGACGATGGTGACGTTGGCCATGCCGCCGCCTTCGCACATCGTCTGCAGGCCGTACTTCTTGCCGCGCTTCTGCAGGGCATAGAGCAGCGTGGTCATCAGCTTGGTGCCAGAGGCGCCCAGCGGGTGGCCCAGCGCGATGGCGCCGCCGTTGACGTTCATCCGCTCGGGATCCACGCCCAGCTTCTGGAGGTAGGCCACCGGCACCGAGGCGAAGGCCTCGTTGACTTCGTAGAGGTCGATGTCGTCGACGGACATGCCGGCCTTCTTCAGCGCCCGCTCGGTCGCCGGGATCGGCGCCTCCAGCATGATCACCGGGTCGTGGCCCAGGATCGACAGGTGGTGGATGCGGGCCATCGGCGTGAGGTTGTGCTCCTTCAGCGCCTTCTCCGAGACGATCATCACGCCCGAGGCGCCGTCGCAGATCTGGCTGGAGGTGGCCGCCGTGATCCGGCCGCCCTCGCGCAGCAGCTTCACGCCCTTCATGCCGTCGAGGCTGACATCGAAGCGGATGCCCTCGTCCACGTCATGGCGAACGGTGTTGCCCTCGGCGTCGAGGCCGTCGATGGCGACGATCTCGTCCTTGAACGCCCCGCCCTGGGTCGCGGCGATGGCGCGCTGGTGGGACTGGTAGCCGAACTCGTCCAGCTGGTCCTTGGTCAGGCCGTACTTCTCGGCGACCATCTCGGCGCCCATGAACTGGCTGAACTGGATGTTGGGGTAGCGCTCCTCCATCCGCGGGCTCTTCGGCACGCCGAAGCCTTCCTTGGCGGCCAGCGACACCGACAGGCCCATGGGCACGCGGGTCATGCTCTCGACGCCCGAGGCGATCACCACGTCCATGGTGCCGCTCATCACGGCCTGGGCGGCGAACTGGAGGGCCTGCTGCGAGGAGCCGCACTGGCGGTCGACCGAAGTGGCCGGCACGCTTTCCGGCAGCTTGGAGGCCAGGACCGCGTTGCGGGCGATGTTGGTGGACTGCTCGCCCACCTGCATGACGCAGCCCATCACGACGTCCTCGACGGCCGCCGGGTCGACGCCGGTGCGGTCCATCAGCTCGTTCAGGACCACCGCGCCCAGGTCGGCGGGGTGCCAGCCCCGCACGCGACCGCCCTTGCGACCGCCCGCGGTCCGGGTGGCGGCGACGATATAGGCCTCGGCCATCTCAACAGCTCCGTTTCGCTTCCTCTACGCCCCTCGGGCGCGTCGCGACGACATGTATTGAGGCGCCGCAGCGTAAGACAATCACCCCTTCGCGACGCCTCTGGCGAAGGTCTCCGAGAGTATGCGTTCCAGCCATTCCCGGTCGGTAGAATCGAAGGCGGCCTTCGTCTCGGAATCCACGTCGAACACCGCGATCAGCTCGCCGCCGGCGTCCAGCACCGGCACGACGATCTCGCTGGCCGAGCGGCTGTCGCAGGCGATGTGGCCCGGGAAGGCGTGCACGTCCTCGACAAGCTGGGTCTGCCGCGTCGCGGCCGCCGCCCCGCAGACCCCCCGGCCGAAGGCGATGCGGAGGCAGCCCAGGGTGCCCTGGTAGGGCCCCACCACCAGCTCGTCCCCCTTCGCCGGATCGACCACGTAGAAGCCGGTCCAGAAGTAGTGCTCGAAGCTGTTCGCCAGCATCGAGGCGACCGTCGCCATCCGCGCGACGAGGTTGGGCTCGCCGTCCAGGACCGAGGCGATCTCCTCGGCGACGGCGGCGTAGCGCTCCGCCTTCGAGGCGGGCAGGACGATCTCGTTGAAGGCTTCGGCCATGGTCTGCATGTAGCCTTCCGCGGCGTCTGGACAAAGCCTGGCCGAGCGCTTTCTCTGGCGCCCTGTTCGCGTCGCGGTTCGGGGGGTTCTCACATGCGCATGACGGTTCTGGCGTCCATCCTGGCGCTGGCGGCGACGGCTCCTGCCGCGGCTCCGGCCCTGGCGCAGGTCGCGGAGGGCCCGTCGCGGACCTTCACGGCCCGAGACCTGTTCGGCCTGCAGCAGGCGAGCGATCCGCAGGTGCGGCCCGACGGCGGGGCGGTGGCCTACGTCCGCGCCCGCAACGACATCATGACCGATCGCAGCCAGCGCTCGATCTGGTTGGCCGACCTGTCCACCGGCGCCCAGGCGCCGCTGGTGGTGGACGACGGGAACAACTTCGCCCCGCGCTGGTCGCCGGACGGGACGCGGCTGGCCTATGTCTCGGCCCAGCCGGGCGAGCGGCCGCAGCTCTACGTCCGCTGGGTGGCCTCGGGCCGCTCGGCCAAGGTGGCGACGCTCGAGCAGGCGCCGAACGACATCGCCTGGTCGCCCGACGGCCGCACGCTGGCCTTCACCATGATCGAGCTCGACGAGGGCAAACCCCTCGGCGCTCCCCTCAAGAAGCCGGACGGCGCGAAGTGGGCCGAGCCGCTGAAGGTGATCGACCGGGTCACCTACCGCTTCGACGGCCAGGGCTACATGAAGCCGGGCTTTCGGCAGGTGTTCGTGGTCTCGGCCGACGGCGGCCAGCCGCGCCAGGTCACCTTCGGCAAGTTCGACAGCGAGGGCCCGATCGCCTTCACCGCCGACGGCCGCGGCGTGCTGTTCGCCTCGAACCGCAATCCGACCTGGGAGCGCGAGCCCCAGGAGAGCGAGGTCTACCGGGTGGACATCGTCGACGGGCGGCTCACCCGCCTGACCAGCCGCGTGGGCCCCGACGCCGCGCCGGTCCCCTCCCCCGACGGCCGCCGCATCGCCTTCGTCGGCAACGACGACAAGGGCCGCAGCCACGAGGACTCCAAGCTCTACGTCATGGACGCCGACGGCGGGAACGTGCGCCAGCTGGCGGCCAACCTCGACCGCAGCGTAGGCGTCCCGCAGTGGTCGGAGGACAGCCGAAGCCTCTACTTCGACTACGTGGACAAGGGCGTGACCAAGGTCGCCCGCGTGTCCCTGGACGGCCGTCTGGAGACGGTCGCCGAGGGCCTGACCGGCGGCGGCCTCGACCGCCCCTACGCCGGCGGCGAGTTCTCGGTGGCCCGCGGCGTGATCGCCTACACCGCCGGCTCGACGGTGGCTCCCGCCGACCTCGTGGTCCGGCGCGGCGGCAAGGCCTCCCGGCTGACCCGGCTGAACGAGGGCCTCTTCGCCGGCAAGACGCTGGCCAAGGTCGAGCATCTGCCGGTGACCTCGTCCCACGACGGCAAGCCGATCGACGCGTGGATCGCCACGCCCCCCGATTTCGACCCGGCGAAGAAGTACCCGCTGATCCTTGAGATCCACGGCGGCCCACACCAGGCCTACGGCCCGTCGTTCTCGACCGACGTCCAGCTCTACGCCCAGGCCGGCTATGTGGTGCTCTACTCCAACCCGCGGGGCTCGACCTCGTACGGCAACGCCTTCGCCAACGAGATCGACAAGGCCTATCCGAGCCACGACTACGATGACCTGATGAGCGCCGTGGACGCGGCGATCGCCAAGGGCTTCGTGGACCCCGAGCGGCTCTACGTCACCGGCGGGTCGGGCGGCGGGGTGCTGACCTCGTGGATCGTCGGCAAGACGAACCGCTTCAAGGCGGCCGCGACCCAGAAGCCGGTGATCAACTGGGCCAGCCAGGTGCTGACCGCCGACGCCTACCTCGGGATGGCCAAGTACTGGTTCGGCAAGGCCCCGTGGGAGGACCCGGAAGGGTACTGGGCCCGCTCGCCGCTGTCGCTGGTGGGCAATGTGACGACGCCGACCCTCGTCGTCGTGGGCGAACAGGACTTCCGCACGCCGCCGTCCGAGGCCGAGCAGTACTACCAGGCGCTGCAGCTCAAGGGCGTGCCGACGGCTCTGGTCCGGGTGCCCGACGCCGGGCACGGCGGCCTGGCGGCCCGCCCCTCGCAGTCGGCGGCCAAGGCGGCCGCGATCGTCGCGTGGTTCGAGCGCTATCGGTGATCCGTACGCGGCGCTTTGACGCGCCGGGGCTTTGACGCGTCTCAACGCGGATCCGGCACGTATCCTCCAGGTTCGCCCCGCATCGGGCGCCACCTAGGGGACAAGCGCATGAACGGGCGTCTGCCGCCTTCCAGGATCCGCCTCGCCGGGCGGCTGGCCAACGGGTTCGCGCTCGACCTCGTGAAGCTCGGCGGCTGGGGGCGCGACGTCATCGACGGGCTGCTGCTGATGGCGATCAGCCAGGCCAACATCGCGCCCATCACCCGCAGCCCCGAGCTCCAGCTGGCCTACGCCACCCTGGATGCCCCGCCGCCCGACGAGCTGCGCCGGCCGGTCAGCGTCAACGCCGTGGCGACCTCGCTGCGGATCCCCTTCGAGACCGCGCGCCGGCGGATCGCCGCCCTGGCCGAGCTGGGCGTCCTGGAGACCTCCCGCAAGGGCGTGGTGCTGCCGCAGGCGCCGCTGAACTCGCCCTTCTACCGGGCGTTCGCGGAGGCCAACTGCGAGCTCGTCCGGCGGTACTACGAACGCCTCGATCGGCTGGGCTTCCTGACCGGCCTGAACCGTCCGGACACGAGCTTCACGCCCGGCAATCCGCCGCTCCGCCTGATCATGCGGCTGTCCTCGGACTACGCCCTGCGGCTGGCCGAACCGGTCAGCGCGTACATCGGCGACCTCGTCACCGGCATGATCCTGATGGATGTGATCCAGGCGAACACGGAGCACCTGCCCGACGACGAGGGCGGGGGCGACGATCTCTCTCCCCAGTCCTACCTCGCCGATGACGAGCGCCGGCCCGTGCGGCCGGCGACGCTCTCCGAGCGGCTCGGCGTGCCGCCGGAGACGGTGCGCCGGCACCTCAACCGCCTGGTGTCGGACGGGCGCTGCGTGGCCGGGGAGGACGGCTACGTCGTCCCCGCCCGGGTGCTGGCGGACGGGGGCTTCGTCGAGTTCATCCTCGACAACCAGACCCACATGCATCGGCTGTTCACGGGCCTCGCCGAGTTCGGCGTGCTGTCCTTCTGGGACGCGCCCCGCGCGGGCCTCCGCGGGGCGGCGTGATCAAAACAGGAACTCGACATATCCCCAAAATGAGTAGGCCCAAGCTTCCGTAGAAGTCGCGCTTACCGCAACCTGAGTGCGTACCTCGGGGGAGGTGTCCGAGCGCCGCGAGCCGGCGCTCAGAGGAGAAGTGAAGGGCATGACCAAGCCGTTGCAGAGAGACGTCATCGGCGCTCCGTTCGCGGCCGCCGAAGGGCTCGACGACCGTGGCGATGGCCCGCACCCGGTGGACCGCCACGTGGGTCTGCGGATCCGGATGCGCCGCAAGGAGATCGGGGTGAGCCAGGAGCGCCTGGCCGAGGCCCTCGGAATCACCTTCCAGCAGGTCCAGAAGTACGAGCGCGGCGCCAACCGCGTCAGCGCCTCCAAGCTCTGGGAGATCGCCCAGGCGCTGAAGACCGGCGTGACCTACTTCTACGAAGGGTTGAACGACCACGAGCTGGGCGACGCCGGCCGCAACGCCCAGGACTTCATGCTCACCGGCGAGGGCCTGGAGCTGATGTCGACCTTCCCGCGCATCGCCCAGCCGGCGCTGCGCCGCAAGCTGGTGGAGCTGGTCCGCGCCATGGCCGAAGAGGCCTGAGGAGGAGCGCTCAGGCCCGCTGTCCGCCGAGGCCCTGCCGAAGGATGTAGGGCGCGCTCGCCGCACGCATCGCCACCGCTGCGAGCGCCCCCAGCAGGCCGCCCGTCTGCTTGGCCTCGAGCACCTCGCGCAGGTCCACCTTCGCCGTCACGTGCCGGTGATGCCGGCGGGCCGCGGCGATTTCCGCCGCGCCCAGGCCGGGCAGGCCCGCCAAGCGTGCGCTCGCCCTCTGCAGCGCCTTCAGGTCGGCGATCGTGTGGTTGTGGCTCAGCGAGCCGGGGCGCTGCACAGAGACGTAGCCGCAGGCCTGCACCACCCTGAACCGCGCGCCCTTGGCCAGGGCCGTCGCGTAGAGGATGAAGTCCTCGCCCAGCCGCAGCGCCGGATCGTAGGCCAGCTCGGCGGCCTCCAGGAATCCGCGGCGGATCAGGGGCTTCAGGAAGCCGAACTCGCGCCGCGCCAGGCCGGGGCGGCTCACGTTGGCGTCCACAAAGGTCCGGAAATCCAGCACGAAGGGCAGGTCCAGTTGCTCGCCGATCAGCGGTTTCGGCGCCGCATCCTCCGCGCCCTCGGCGACGAGCAGCAGGTCGTCGGCGACCAGGTCGCAACCCTGCGCCTGCGCGAGCAGCCGGCCCAGGCGCCCCGGGTTCAGGAAGTCGTCGGCGTCCAGCGGACAGATCCAAGGCGAGCGGCTGAGCGACAGGGCCAGGTTGCGCGCCGCCGCCGGACCCGCCTGGGCCTGGGAGACTACCGTCAGCCGGCCCGAACCGTCGTCCGCGTCCCGCGCGCGCCGCGCCGTCTCGTCGGTGCTGCCGTCGTCCACGACCACGACCTCGGCCGCGTCGGGCTGGGCCAGCGCCGAAGCCACCGCACGCGCGATGGTGGCGGCCGCGTCCTTCGCCGCCACGATGACCGCAACGGAGCCGGCCCGCTCAGGCGCGCGCACCGGCCGCTCCCGGATGGAGGGTTCGCGTCGGTCGCACATGGCGACGGCCTTGTGGGCTGGTCCCCTGGATGCGCCGCAACGGAGCCCCCTGACGACGAGACGATGCGCGCCGCCGCCGCGTGGGGACAGGCTGCGCCGTCCCGACAAACGTAGCTTCGTCCGGCTTCGTTCCTGAACGCGCGCGCACGGTTTCGTCAGGCCGCCCCGCCAGGTCGTCCCGGCGCAGCGGGCGGCCCTGCGCGGCTCAGGCGGTCAGGCCTGGGCGGGCGCCCTGTAGCCGTCGCGCAGCTCGCGCTTCAGCACCTTGCCGATGTGGCTGCGCGGCAATCCCTCGACGATCTTCAGGTCGGCCAGGCGCTGGGTCTTGCCGAGCCGGCCGTTGACCCAGGCGCGCAGCTCCTCGGCGCTGACGCTCTGGCCGGGCCTCAGGGCCACGAAGGCGACGGGCGTCTCGCCCCAGGCGTCCGACGCCACGCCGACGACCGCCGCCTCCAGCACCGCGGGGTGCTGCACGATCTCGGCCTCCAAGTCGCTGGGATAGATGTTGAACCCGCCCGAGATGATCATGTCCTTCTTGCGGTCCATGAGGGTCAGGAAGCCGTCCTCGTCGAAGCGGCCCACGTCGCCGGTGCGGATGTAGCGCAGGCCCTCCGGGCTCCACCATTCGGCCTCCGAGGTCTTGCCCGGCTGGTTGTGGTAGCCGACCATCATCGCGCCCGAGCGGCCGACGACCTCGCCGATCTCGCCCTGCGCGACCTCCTTGCCGTCCTCGCCGATCAGCCGGATGTCGTGGCCCGGCAGCGGCTTGCCGACCGTGTGCAGCTTGTCGGGATGCTCGTGGCAGACGAGACCGCACGAGCCCCCGCCCTCGGTCATGCCGTAGTACTCGACCAGACCGCCGGGCCAGCGGCGCAGCACCTCGGCCTTCAGTTCGGCCGGGAACGGCGCCGAGGTCGAGAACTTCATCTGGAACGCCGACAGGTCGTACTTGTCGAAGTCGGGATGGGCCATCAGCCGCCGGTACTGCACCGGCACCAGCATGGCATGGGTCACCCGGTGCTTCTCCGAGAGCTTCAGGAACTGCTCCACGTCGAACTTCGGCAGCAGCACCACCGTGCCGCCGTTCGAGATCGTCGGCAGGAACGAGACCAGCGTGGTGTTCGAGTAGAGGGGCGTCGAGACGAGGCTGACCGCCTCCGGCGGATAGACCCCGCGGCGAATCTGCCCCCAGCGCATGCGGTGCGGCTGGACGATGCCCTTCGGCGCGCCCGTGGTGCCGGACGAGTAGATGATGTTGAAGCCTTGGTCGGGGTCGATCTCGTGAAGGACCGGCTTGGCCCCCTCGGGGACCAGCCATTCCTCGAAGGGCTGGCCGACGTCGGAGCCGTCCAGCGACACGCGCTTGGCGGTCACCTGGTCCAGCACGCCGGCCATGTGGTCGGCCACGCCCTTGTCGAGGAAGAAGACCTTGGCGCCCGAGTCCTCGAGCTGGACGATCAGGCTTTCGGGGGTGGACGAGGGGGCGAGCGGGGCCACGATCGCGCCCGCCCGCAGGACGCCGAAGAACGTCGCCCCGTACTCCACCGAGGTGCTGGCGCAGACGGCGGCAACGTCGGCCTTGCCCACGCCGTCCCGCTGCAGGGCCGCGGCGATGCGGTCCATGAGGGCGTCCAGCTCGGCGTAGGAGATCGTGCGCCGCGCGTCGATCAGCGCCGGCTTGTCCTGCAGCGCGGCCGCCTGGGCGCGGATCACGTCGGCGATGGTCCCGAACTCCTGGGACAGCAGCTCCTCGGCGGTCATCGAACACTCCCTTCCTGACTGGGTGCGGCTTAGCCCGCCGGGACGCCCCCGGTCAGCCGAAAAGTGGTTCAGGCGGCCGGCGGCGACAGCAGACCCTCGAACACCGGCCGGACGTAGTGGTCCACCACCGTCTCCGTCGTCAGCCCGGGCGCCCAGTCGTGCAGCTCGGCCGCCGCGTTGATCGCCGCCGTGAGGGTCTGGGCGGCGATGTTCACATCCACGGGCCGCAGCGAGCCGTCGGCGATCCCGTCGCAGATGATCGAGGCGAAGCGGAGCGTCAGCCGGTCGAAGCCTTCCAGCAGGCCCGCGCGCATGGCTTCGGGGACGGTGGTCAGCGCCGAGCTGCGCAGCAGGGGCGCGGCGCCGCCGATCTGCCGTCCGATCAGGGCCGCCGCCGCCCGGGCCAGCACCTCCAGGCTCGAGCCGCCCTCCGCCTCGGCCTCGCGGATCGCCCGCCACATGATGTCGAAGGTCCGCTGGAAGCAGGCGGCCACCAGTTCGTCCTTGGTCGTATTGTGGTGGTAGAAGGCGCCCTTGCTGACGTTGAGCCGAGCCGAAATCCGCTCGACCGAGGCGCCGTGGTAGCCCTCGGCGTTGATCAGCTCGGTGGCCGCCCGCAGGAAGAGCTCGGGCGAGGTGGAGCCAGGCTGGCCGTCGTGCGCCAGGGGGATGTCCCGCGGTTTCGGCCAGCGCGCGCCGGGCGGGGTGAGGCCGTGCAGCAGGATGTCCGAGGTGCGCGCGGCCGCCCGCGCATAGTCCGCCGGCTCGATCCGCCGCAGCCAGACCACCACCCACAGCATCTGGGAATTCAGCAGGTGCGCCCGGGCGTTGCGATGCGCGCGGGGCAGCCGGTCGCCCGGCTCGAACAGCCCGCGGATGTCGCGGAACATCCGCACATAGGCCTCGTTCACCGCCGCCGAGCCCAGGGCGCGGATGTCGTTGAAGACCGGGATCTCGTCGGCCTCGCCGGCGCCGACCCGCTGCTTGAAGTCGAAATAGGCGTGGACGAAGCCCTCGATCCGCTCGGCCTCGCTCGCTCCGGCGCCGCCCCGGGCGATCAGCGCCTCGTAGGCCTCGAGGCCCTTGAGGAAGGCCGCCGCCGCCAGCTCCTCCTTGTTCCTGAAGTAGTAGATGACCCCGGTGGGCACGAGATCCAGGCGGGCGGCCACCTCGCCCAGGGTCATGCCGCGCACGCCCTTGCGGTTCAGCTCGGCGATGGCCGAGCGGACGATGGCGTGGCGGCGGGCCTCGAAGCGCCGGGTCGGCCCGCGCGTCGGCGCGTCGCCTTCGTCAGCGGACGGGTCGTCGGCCGAAGTCCCCATGCGCTGTTCTTACCGGAATCCGAGCCCCCGCGCACGCGCCGGACGCTGGCGGCCCGGGACGGCGCGGCGATCTTCCACCCTCAGTTCACCCGCCGTTCCCGGCCGGCCCAGTAAGGCTCGCGCAGTTCGCGCCGGAGGATCTTGCCCGAGGCGTTGCGGGGGATGGCCTCGACCACCTCCACGGACTTCGGGACCTTGAAGCCGGCGATGCGGGTGCGGGCGAAGGCGATGATCTCCTGGGGATCGATCGTCATCCCGGGCTTGGGGACCACCACGGCCTTGACCGCCTCGCCCCACTTTTCGTCGGGCACCCCGATCACCGCCACTTCGGACACCGCCGGGTGGCCGTAGATCGCGCTCTCCACCTCGGCCGGATAGATGTTCTCCGCGCCCGAGATGATCATGTCCTTCACCCGGTCGTGGATGTAGAGGTAGCCGTCCTCGTCGAGGTAGCCGGCGTCGCCGGTCCGGAGCCAGCCGTCGGCGTCGATGGTGTTCGCCGTCGCCTCGCGCTGCTTCCAGTACCCGGCCATGTTGGCGACCGAGCGGGTCGCCACCTCCCCCACCTGGCCCAGCGGCAGGGTCCGGCCCTCAGCGTCGATCACCTTGATCTCCACGCCCGGCATCGGCACGCCCGCCGCCCGCATCCGCGGATTGCCGGCCGGATCGTGATCCTCGGGCGGCAGGTAGACGATGGTGCCGCAGGTCTCGGTCATGCCGTACTGCTGGACGAAGCCGCAGCCGAACACCTCCATGCACTCGCGCAGCAGGTCCAGCGGGATCGGCGAGGCGCCGTAGAGGATGTACTTCAGGCGGCTGAAGTCGACGCTCCTCGCCCGCGGCTGGCGCACCACGATCTGCAGCGCCGCGGGCACCATGAACATCTTCGAGACCCGGTCGTGCTCGATGAAGTCCAGCACCTTCATCGGGTCGAACTCGCGCGCGACGACGCCCTTGGCGCCGTTCATCAGGCCGACGAGGCCCCAGCCGGTCCCGCCGATGTGGGCCACCGGCATGGCCACGAGGCTGATGTCGTCGGGGCCCCAGGTGTTCCAGTCCATCTTGGCCTCGGCGGCGGTGCGCCGGCCCCCCAGGATGTTCTCGTGGGTCAGCATCACGCCCTTGGGCCGCCCCGTGGTTCCCGAGGTGTAGAGCTGCACGGCCACGTCGTGCGGCGTGACGGGAACGGCCGGATCGGTGTCGGGCGCGGCGTCGCGCCAGGTCTCGTAGAGGCGCTCGCCGCCGCCGGGCTCCATGGCGATCACCTGCGGGCGCCGTTCCAGCAGCGCGGCGACCTCGGCCGTGTGGCCCATGACCTCCGGCCCGACGAAGACGATCGGCGCCTCGCTGTCCTGGACGATGTAGGCCACCTCGGGCGGCGCGAGGCGCCAGCCGATCGGGGTCATGACCACGCCCGCCTTGGCGGCGCCGACCAGCAGCTCGAAGTAGTGGTCGCTGTTCTTGCCGACGTAGGCGATCCGCTGCCCCTTCCTGAGGCCGGCTGCGGCCAGGGCGTTGGCGACGCGGTTCGTCAGCCGGTCGAACTGGCCGAAGGTCGTGGCCCGTCCCTCGAACTCCAGCGCGACGGCGTCCGGCCGCACCCGCGCCTGGTAGCGGGCGACGTCGCCCAGGGTGGTCATCTGCTCGAAATCGTTCTCGGGGGGGAGCTCTGCGCGTTCCATCCCCCGAGTTGACCTACCCGCCGTCACGTCAGGCAAGCGGCGCGGTTACACGCTGGCGCGCGCCGCGGCGATGTCCCTTGGCAGGGTGATGGCGGCGAGCAGATAGTGCACGCCCGCCCAGGCGTAGATCAGGCTCGTGCCCAGTACCCCGCTGCGGGTCCCCGCCGCCATGGCCGCCCGGCACGCCGCGTCGAGGGCCACCGGGCCGCCCTCCGCCCCGATCCCGCCCGGACAGGCCTTCGTGAACGCGCCCGCGCCGCCCGCGCCCGCCCAGGACAGCTGAGCGAAGGTGTCGATCAGCCAGCCGGTGAAGGGCGGGCCGAAGCCCAGGGCGATGAGGTTCAGCACGAAGAACAGCACCGCGACCGCGGTGGCCCGCATCCGCACGTCCATGGCGTTCTGCACCACCCCGAACGATGGGCCGATGTAGGTGTAGTGCAGCACGCCGGCCACCAGCCAGAAGGCCACGCCCACCTGCCAGGCGTCGCGGCTGAAGGCGTACAGGTAGAGGGGCGTGGCCAGCAGCAGCCCGATCGCCGGGATCAGGGCGGACCACCGCGCGCTCCGCTTGCCGGCCCAGTCGGTGAGGAAGCCGCCCGCCAGCGTGCCGGCGGCGTTGGCGACGCCCGCCACCAGCCCGACCACGAGCCCCGTGGTCGCCAGGTCCATGCCGAACTGCCGGATGAGGTACGGCGGCACGTAGGCGCCCGCGCCATAGCCGGCGAAGCTCGCCATGGTCACCCCGGCGGCCATGTGGAACATGCCCCACGAGCCGAACAGCCGCCTGGCCACCGCAAGGATGGAGGGCGTCGGCTCGGCCGCGGCGGCGGGCGCGGCCGTCTCGCCCGCCAGCTGCCGGTCGGCCCAGCCCCTGGGCGGCTCTTTCACGAACAGCTTGATCGCGATGGCCACGGCGATGCCCGGCAGGCCCACCAGCATGAACGCCGCCTGCCAGCTCACGTTCTGGGCGATCCAGCCGCCCGCCACCGCTCCGAACATCGTGCCGAGCGGGATGCCGAAGGCGTAGATCGACAGGGCCGACGCCCGCTTCCGGGGCTCGAAGTAGTCGCTGATCAGGCTGTGGGCCGGCGGCGACAGCCCCGCCTCGCCCACGCCCACGCCGACCCGGTAGAGCAGCAGCTGGAGGAAGGACGTGGCCGTCCCGCAGAGCGCCGTGAAGCCCGACCAGATCACGATCGAGATCGCGATGATGTTCACGCGGCTCCTGCGCTCGGCCAGCCGCGCGATGGGGATGCCGAGCGTGGTGTAGAGCAGCGCGAACGACAGCCCGCCTAGCCAGCCGAGCTGCTGGTCGGTGAGCTTCAGGTCCTCCTTGATCGCCTGGCCGATCGTCGAGATGATCGTCCGGTCGATGAAGTTGAAGGTGTAGGCCGCCACCAGCAGCCACAGCACCGCCGTCCTGTAGCTCGGCGAATAGGCGGGCGCGGGCGGGGCCGCTCCATCGGCGACGGTGGCCATCGTCATCCCTCCCCCGGGTCGGACTGGGCCTGCAGGGCCGCGTAGACGCCTTGCTGATAGATCGGCAGGGCGCGGCGGCCGGCGGCGCCCCGCCCGGTGGCGACCGCCGCGCCCGATCCGGCGGACACCGGCACCTGGTGCTGGATCAGATAGATCATGACGAGGTCGTTGACCGGGTCGGCCTGCCACCAGGTGCCGAAGATCCCCGGCCAGGTCATCGAGCCGGGCGCCCCGCAGGCGTAGGGATTGCCCGCTCCCCGCTCCGCGAGCGAGAGGCCCAGGCCGAAGCCGTTCGTCCGCCAGAGCGGCATGCCCGCGAAGGGGACCTGACGCTGGGGCTCGGTGAGCCGGTTGGTGCGCATCAGCGCCACCGTCTCGGGCCGCAGCAGGCGTACCCCGTCGAGGGCGCCGCCGCCCAGCAGCATGCGCGCGAACCGGTGGTAATCGGGCGCCGAGGAGATCAGCCCACCACCGCCCGGCGTGTAGGCCGGCGGCGTGTCGTACATCTCGGGCTCCACCTTCGTGAGCCGGCCCGCCGCCTCGTCGTAGGTGTAGAGGCTGGCCAGCCGGCCTCGCCGATCGCGCGGGAGCCAGAAGTCCGTGTCGACCATGCCCAGCGGCGAGAAGATCCGCTCGCGCAGGACCTGGCGAAGGGGCTTGCCTTCGACCCGGCCGATCAGGAAACCGAGCACGTCGGTGGAGTGGCCGTAGTGAAAGCGCTCCCCGGGCTGGTGGGCCAGCGGGAGCGTCCCCAGCGCCGCCAGCCACTCGTCCGGCGTGGAGCGGTTCATGGCCGGATCGCCCAGCGCCTGCTCGTACGCCGCCTTGAGCGGCCCTTCCGAGAAGAACGCGTAGGCGATGCCGGAACGGTGGGTCAGCAGGTCCTCGATCGTGATCGGCCGGCGCGCGGGCGTCGTATCGTCGAGCGGGCCGGCCGGGTTCCGCAGCACGAGGGGCTCGGCCAGCTCGGGGACCCAGCGCGAGATCGGGTCCCCCAGCGAGAGCCGCCCCTCTTCCATCAGCATCAGGGCCGCCACCGAGGTGATCGGCTTGGTCATCGAGGCGATCCGGAACAGCGTGTCCGGCCGCATGGGCGCGCCGGTCTCGAGATCGCGCCACCCGAGGGTCTCGGCGTGCACGATCTCGCCGCCCCGCGAGGCGAGGGTGACGACGCCCGCCAGCTCTTTGCTGTCGACGAAGGCCTGGAGGGCCGGGCCGACGGCGGCGAGCCTTGCGGGGTCGAAGCCGGGCGCCCGGCGAAGGACAGAACTCGTCATACTGGGGCGCTTCGGCCGGTGCCTGGATCAGAAGGTCTTGCGCAGGTTCACCGCCACGAAGCGGCCGATCGGGTTGTAGCCGCCGCCAATGCCGTCCGTGGCCGGGAAGAACGGCGGCTCCTCGTCGAAGACGTCGTTGACCTGCAGCGCCAGCTCGGTCCCCTGCGTCCAGCCGGCGTCCGGCAGCGTCCAGTTCAGACGCAGGTCGACGGTGGTGTAGGACTTGGCCTCGTACTGGCTCAAGCCGGTCGGCGTGGCGTAGGTGTTGGTCACGCCGTCGCGGTAGTTCACGAAGCCCACGACGCTCACCGGACCCGCCGTGGCCCCGAGGGTCGTGCGGACGGTCGCGCGCGGAACGCCCAGCCGCAGCGAGTTCGACACCGGCGCGGTCGGCGAGAGCCGGGTGTCGTACTTCAGGATGTAGTTGCCGGCGACGCCCCCGAACACGGCGCCGAAGTCGGTCGCGCGCCGGTAGTTCACGTCGAAATCCAGGCCGTTCGTCTTACGCACGCCGAAGTTGCCGCGGCGCAGGTCCAGCAGGTTGCCGACCGTCGGCAGCGGCGTGGGCAGGTTCACCGGTACGGCGATCGCCAGCAGGCCGCTCAGCTGGGCGGCGGTCGGGTCCCGGTACACGACCGAGGAGAACGTGGGGTCCGTGAAGACCATCGCCGTGGGCGGCGTGCCGATCACGTCGGTGAAGTCGATGCTGTAGAACGTCACGCCGGCGCGGAGCTCGGGCAGGAACGTCGGGCGCCAGTCGACCCCCAGGGAGTAGGTCTCGGCCTTCTCCGGCTGCAGGTCCTTGTTGCCGCCGAGCAGATAGACCGTGTTGACCTGGGCGGAGCCACGGGTCGGATCGCGGGCCGCGACGCCGGCGGTGACAGCGTCCAGGTAGTAGGCGCCGACGGTCGCGCCGACGTCGCGCAGGCCGGGCGCCCGGAACGAGCGGCCGTACGTGCCGCGGATCGTGACGCCCTCCACCGGGTCCCAGTTGACGCCGACCTTCGGATTGGTCGTCGAGCCGAAGTCGCTGTAGTGGTCGTACCGGCCCGACAGCGACAGCGACAGGCGATGGATGAGGGGTGCTGAATTGGCGTCGCCCACCACCGGCACGAAGAGTTCGCCGTAGACCGACTTGATGTCGCGGCCCAGGTTCTCCGGAACCGGGGTCACGCCGACGAATCCGCGCTGTTGGAAGGTCTCCTTCCGGTATTCCACGCCGGCGGCGATCTTCAGCTCGCCCGCGGGCAGGTCGAAGAGCGGCCCGTCGATCTTGGCCGCCGCCACCTTGGTGCGCTGCTTGATCGTGACGCTGGTCGAGTAGTCGGTGATCGCCTGGACCACCGTCGGGGCGGTCCCCTCCCCGAACGGATCCAGCGCCGTCGAGGGGCTGGTCCCGGCCGCGGCCTGGGCGAGCGCCACCGGATTGATCATCGGCTGGAACGCGACGTGCCGGGACCAGTCGTAGGTTCCGTAGAGGCTCAGGTTGAAGTCGCGCGGCAGCAGCACGTCGGCGCCCGCCGACGAGTTGCCGGCCTTCACATGGTAGGTCTGGTCGAAGTGGTCCGCGCCGACCAGGTTGTCCGGCCGGAAGAAGACCGTCCCCGCCGTCGCCGCGCTGCCGGCCGGGGCCCGGAAGAACGGGTTCGCGGCGGTCAGCGTCACCGTCTGGCCCGGGATCGCGGCCTGCACCGCGTCCTTACGGTCCGAGTACAGCAGGTCGCCCCATAGGGTGACCCGCTCGCCCACGTCCTGCCGGGCGGTGACGAAGGCGCTGTGCAGGCGCGAGGCCGGGACCAGGTCCACCGGCGCCCCCACGTCGCAATAGTTGGTGGTGTTCGGCGTCAGGGTCGGCGCCGCATGGACCACGCCGCCGACGACCAGGTTCGGCGAGGGGCAGCTGGTCCCCCGGGTATCGACGCCCCCGAACGGGCGGAAATCCACGATCCGGTAGTCGCGGTCGGCGCCGGTGACGTTCCCGTTCTCGGAGTACTGGTAGGCGGCCAGAATCGAGCCGTCGCCCCATTCGCCAGCCCAGTCACGGCCCGCCAGGCCGCTGACGCTGAAGCTCTCGTAGTCCTCGGCCACGCCGTAGCGGGCCGACATCTCGACGCCGGAGTAGCGCTTGCGGGTGATGAAGTTCACGACCCCGGCGATCGCGTCCGAGCCGTAGATGGAAGAGGCGCCGTCGGCGACGATCTCCACCCGCTCGATGGCCAGGTCCGGCACGAACGGGAAGTCGGGGTTCGTCTCGTTGGCCCCGCCGGCGACCAGCCGGTGGCCGTTCAGGAGCGGCAGGGTGGCCGACGCCGGCAGGCTGCGCAGGCCCGGCGCGAACGAGCCGGCCCCGGCGTTGGCGGCGCGCGGCGCGGTGTTGAAGCTGTTGAGCTGCGGGACGCTGGCGAGCAGCTCGGGCGCGGTCGCCGCGCCGACGGCCTTGATGTCCTCCCGCGTCACCCCGATGAGGTTCGACCCCGTGGGCGGCACGCCGCGGATGCTGGTTCCCGTGACGACGATTTCGTCGACGGTGGCCTCGCCGGCGGCGGACGCGCCAGAGGTCTGTGCAAGCGCAGGACCCGCCGCCAGCATGGCGACCAACGACGCTCCGGTCAGCGCGATCTGCTTCGTCGCACGCCAAGTCACGGCCATCGAACCCTCCCCTGATTTGTAGCTTTCCCCAGCCGGTACCTCGCCGGATCGGGACGGTCAAGTTCATTCATTTAGTGCTAAATAAGTTTCTAGCGCCGAGCCGCCGTTCCTTGACCGGGCGGGGCCGCCGCCCCATCGTTCGGCTGAATCACGGGGGACGGCGTATTCCCCCGACGCGTCGGATCAGGAAGGCCGGAGGTCATGGCGGCAGCGCCGAAACGCGAGGGTCGCCAAACGCGCGAGCAGCCGAAGCGCGGCGGCCGCCGCACGCGCGCCGAGCAGCGGGCGACCACCGTCAAGCTGATCCTCGACACCGCCGAAGACCTCTTCGCCCAGCTCGGCTACTTCGGCGTGACCATCAAGGACGTGGGCGACCGCATGGGCATCCACCCGGCGCTGATCCACTACTATTTCGATGGCAAGAAGGCGCTGTTCGACGCCGTCTGGGAGCGCCGCATGGAATATGCGGTCACCACCCGGACGGCCGGGCTGGACGCCTACGAGGCCGAGGTCGGCGACCGGCCGACGGTCGAGGGCGCGCTGCGGGCCTACTACGACCAGGCGTTCGACGTGTACATCAACGGGGACGAGGGCTGGCGCAACTTCGGCCGGATCTTCGCCCAGGTGAACAACGCGCCCGGCTACGGCGCCGAGAAGATGGACACCTATTTCGATCCCCTGGTGCTGCGCCTGATCGGCCTGCTGCAGAAGGCCCTGCCCGACGCGCAGCCGGAGGACCTCTTCTGGAGTTTCCAGTTCACCTCGGGCGCCTATTCGCTGATCCTCTCGCGGACCGGCCGCATCGACCGCCTGTCGGGCGGATTGTGCGCGTCCGACGACTTCGAGGCGGTCCGCGAGCGCTTCGTCACCTTCATGGCCGGCGGGTTCGAGGCGCTGTACGGGCGCAGGAAACAGGCCGGATAGGCGCGCTCACGCGCCACCTCACGCCTCCTCCACCCTCGCCTGGCCCAGCCTCGCCTGACGGAGCGCCGCCCGGCGCACCTTGCCGGCCTCGTCGCGCAGGGGCTCGCCCGTGAACTCCAGGGTCCTGGGGCGCTTGTAGGACGCCAGCCGCCCCGCCACGAACGCGAGCAGCTCCGCCTCGTCGGGCCTCCCGCCCTCCACGGGCTGGACGATCGCGTGGACGCGCGCGCCCCACTCCTCGTCCGGCAGGCCGATCACTGCGCTGCTCCGCACGTCCGGATGCGCCTCGAGCGCGGCCTCCACCTCCGCCGGGTAGATGTTCGCCCCACCCGAGATGATCAGGTCGTTGCGGCGGTCCGACAGGTACAGGTAGCCCTCCTCGTCCACGTGCCCCAGGTCGCCCTGGGTCTCCCACTCGCCGACCCGCTTCGGCGTGCTGCCGAGGTAGTGGTAGGTCGAGCCCGGACCGCCGGCCGGCCGGAAGTAGACCTCGCCGACCTCGCCCACGGGCCGCTCCTGGCCGGCGTCATCCAGGATCTTCAGCGCGTAGCCCTCGCGAACCCGTCCCACCGAGCCGCGATGGGTCAGCCAGTCCGCGCCGGAGATCATGGTCGAGCCGGTGCCCTCGGTCGTGCCGTAGTATTCCCAGACCCGCTCGCTCCCCAGCCAGCCGATCCACGCCTCCTTGAGCCACGGGGCGCAGGGGGCGGCCATGTGCAGCATCAGGCGCAGGCTGGGCAGGGTGAAGCGCGACAGCACGTCTGGGCCGAGGCGCCAGATGCGATGCATCATCGTCGGCACCATGGTGACCCAGTTCACCTCGTGCGCCTCGATCAGCTCCAGGGCCCGAAGCGGGTCGAACCGGCCCATCTCGACGATCGTGGCGCCGACGAAGAGGCCCATGCTGATGCAGTGGAACGGGGCGTTGTGGTAGAGCGGCCCCGGATTGAGGATCACGTCGCCGGGGCGCTGCAGCAGGAAGCCCTCGCGCGGGTCCCAGCGCGCCGGCGTCGCGTCCACGATCACCTTGGGGCGGCCGGTCGAACCGCCGCTCGTCATCGCCTTCCAGTGCGGCGAGACGGCCGCGGGCAGCGGATCGGCCGAATACCCCTCCAGGCCCGGCAGGTTCGCGGGAAGCGCCGGCGTCCCCGGTCCCGGCGGCTCGCCGACGAACAGCCTTGGGCGGACGAGATCGAGAATGGCCTCCATCTCCGGGCGCGCGAGCCTGGCCGAGACGATGTTCGGGATCGCCCCCAGCTTCCAGATCGAAAAGACGGTCTCGTAGAACTCGGCGCCGTTCGGCAAGGCGACGGTGACGAAGTCGCCCGCCATGACGCCATGCGCCGCCAGCATCCGCGCCCGCCGGTTCGCCCGCGCGTCCAGCTCGCCGAAACCGACCGCGGCGCCCTCCACGACCAACGCCGCGCGGCCTGGCGACCGGCGTGCGTGGTAGGCCAGGATGGAACCGAGCGGGACACCCTCGTTGGACATATCGGCGACGCCTCCCTGGACGCCCTCCCCGCTCACGCCGCCTTTGCGTCGGCGCGTGCGGATCAGGGCGACTGAAACAGTGGCGTCATTAATTTAGTCGCTAGTGAATGAAAAGCCGAAATCCCCGTCCTGCGCAACGGCGGTCGTGGAGAGCGAAAGAGCCGCCGGAGCGACCCGGCGGCTCTCTTGTTTTCAGGACGGTGTGGTGTCGGCTCAGGCCGGCTGCAGGCTCTTGTGGCCGACCATGCGGGCCAGGCGCGCCTCGATGATCTCCTCGGCCTCGCGGACCATGCGGTGGATCAGTTCGGCGCAGGTCGGGATGTCGTGGATCAGGCCCTGGACCATGCCCGCCGACCAGATGCCGTAGTCCGGGTCGCCCTGCTCGTAGACCACCTTGCCGCGGGCGCCGGCCACCAGGTCCTTCACGTCCTCGAACTTGGCCCCGCCGCGCCGCTCTATGGCCACCACCTCGTCCGAGACCGCGTTCTTCGCCACCCGTGCGGTGTTGTGCATCGTGCGGAAGATCAGGTTGGTCTGCCGCTCGTCGTTGGCGACGATCTGCTCCTTCACCTTCTGGTGGATCGGGCTCTCGGCGGTGCACATGAAGCGCGTGCCCATGTTCACCCCGTCGGCGCCCAGCGCCAGGGCCGCCACCAGGCCGCGCGCGTCGCCGAAGCCGCCCGAGGCGATCATCGGGATCTTCACCTTGTCGGCCGCCGCCGGGATCAGGATCAGGCCCGGGATGTCGTCCTCGCCCGGATGGCCCGCGCACTCGAAGCCGTCGATGGAGATCGCGTCCACGCCCATCCGCTCGGCCGACAGCGCGTGGCGGACCGCCGTGCACTTGTGGATCACCTTGATCCCGTGCTCCTTGAAGTGGTCGACGTGCTCCTGCGGCTTGTAGCCGGCCGTCTCGACGATCTTCACCCCCGAGTCGATGATCGCCTGCCGGTACTCGGCGTACGGCGGCGGCGTGATCGCCGGCAGGATCGTCAGATTCACCCCGAACGGCTTGTCCGTCAGCTTCTGGCAGCGCTCGATCTCGCGGCGCAGGTCGTCCGGCGTCGGCTGCGTCAGCGCGGTGATGAAGCCCAGGCCGCCGGCGTTGGCCACCGCCGCCACCAGCTCGGCCCGGCCGACCCACTGCATGCCCCCCTGCACGATGGGGTGCTCGACCCCGAAGGTCTCGGTGAAACGGGTCTTGAGCGCCATGGGTCCTCCTGCGGCCGGCTAGGCCGTCAATTCCGGTGCGATGATCAGGTCCGGCCCACGCTCGGCGGCGTAGAGCGCTTCCACCTGAGCAGCGCGGTTCCGCAGGACCGCGCGCTGGTTGATGTAGCCCTTCTCGGCGATCTCATCGCCGGTCGCCGGCGCATCCAGCAGGAGGAGGCGCGCGACGCGTCTCGATGAGCCGCCCGCCGTTTCGTTGTGCTGCGCCAGCCGTTCGCGGATGAACGCCGACAGCTTGGGGGCGCGGCAGATCTCGGCGAGCGAAGCGTCCCTGCCGAGCCCCGCCACTGCCGCGGCTTCCACGCGGCGCACCCAGGCCAGGACACAGATCTCGTCGCGGTTCTCGCCGGCGATGACGGCGTCCTCGAGCACCGGCGAGAGGGCCTCGATTAGCGCCAGGCGCAGCGGCCCCACCGACACCCACGTGCCGGTGGCCAGCTTGAAGTTCTCGGTCACCCGGCCGTCGAAGATCAGGCCGCGGCTGGGATTCTCGGGATCGACGAAGCGGGCGGCGTCGCCGGTGCGGTAGAAGCCCTCCTCGTCGAACGCCTTGGCGGTGGCCTCCGGGTCGCCCAAGTAGCCCGGCGTCACGGTGTCGCCCTTCGCCCGGATCTCGAGCTTATCGCCGACAGGCGCAAGCTTGACCGTGATGCCCGGGAACGGAAGTCCGATGGGACCGGTGTAGTCGAGCGGCTCGGAAACGATGGTGACCCCCTGGGTCTCCGTCGAGCCATACTTGGTGCTGATCGGGATGCGTTGGCCGGTCGCGGCGATGGACAGCGCCTGTAGGCGCTCGAACAGGTCCTGCGACAGGCCCGCCGTCGAGTAGTTGAGATACCGCAGGCGACCGAAGAAGTGGTCGCGCAGGGCGGCATCCGCCTCCATCGCCGCCACCAGATGCGAGAAGAAGATCGGCGTGGACCCGTACTCGCGGGGCTGGATCTCCCGCAGGTTCCGGAGCGTCTCGTCGAACTGCCCGGCGACCGGGCGACCCTCGTCGATGTAGAGACAGGCGCCGTCGTTGATCACGTCGCCGAACAGGACGTTTGTCCCGCCGACGTGGCTCCAGGGCAGCCACGACAGGTAGGCGCCCGGCGCCTCGTCCTCTTCGTCGCGGATGTAGAGCGCATCGTGCTGGGCGATGATCGCCGTCAGCATGCGCTGGGTCTGGATCACCCCCTTCGGCCGCCCAGTGGACCCCGACGTGAAGATGGTCTTGGCGAAGGTGTCGGGCGTGATTGCGGCGATCGAGGCATCCACGGCCGCAGTCGGCGGCGTCGCGATCAGCTCGGCGTAGCTGAGGCTCGGGACGTCGCTCGGCGTGACGGTGATCACCTTCACGCCGTCGAGCGGCAGGGCCTTCAGCGCGCGCGAGAACGCCGGCCCGTCGTCGGCGAAGACGATCTTCGGCCGGCAGGTGGCGAACACGTGCTGCAGACGGGAGAAGTCCCCGGCGACGAGCGAATAGCCGGACGAGACGGGCGCGAACGGCGCGCGGGCCATCTGGGCGGCCAGGGAGATCACGGCGTGTTCGATGGAAGGGCCCGACAGGACCATGACGCCCGCATCCTGCCCGGCCCCGAGGTCGAGGAGCGCCTGGGCGAGCGCGCGGGATTGCGTCAGCGCCTCGCCGAACGTGATCTTGCGCCACTCGCCCCACCCGCCGCCGGCGAGCGGCTCGCGCTTGGCGACCATGGGACGGTCCGGAAACGCCTGGGCCCGGGCCTGGAAGAGGTGCGGGATGGAGCGCCAGGGCTCGGGCATCTCGTAGTTCTGCTCGAGGATATAGCTGCCGTCCGGGCGCGCCTGGCAGGTTACGTTGGGCTTGCGGATCGGCAGGGGACGGTAGGCGGGCGCGTCCAGGCGGTTGGGCATGATCGGGCGAACCGTATGTCAGCAACGAAGACGGGCGCGACGGCCGGAACCGCCGCGCCCAGGGGGGAGGATCAGTCTACCAGGCGTAGGACACCTTCACCCCGGTTGTGCGGGGTTTGGCCAGCACCTGGGTTTCGCCCGAAGGCGAGATCACGCGGGTGAGGCTGTAGGTTTCGTCGAGGAGGTTCTCACCCCAGACCGAGAGCGAAATCCGGTCGCCCGGCAGGTTCCAGGTGATGTCCCCATTCACCAGCCAGATGGCGTCTTCCTTGAAGTAGTTCAGCGTGTCCCAGTAGGACTTGCCCTTGTAGTAGGCGTTGCCGGTGAAGACGATTTCGCCGGCCTCGGTGTCGAGGGTGTAGTCGAAACCCACGTTGGCGGTCAGGAACGGCGTGCGGATGATGTCGTTACCGGACACGTTGCAGAACGCGGACCGGTTGCCGCCGGCCAGCGCGCCAGAGCCGAGCACGCAGGGCGTCGACGCCGGCGGATTGACCGCCGTCTGCGGCAGGTAGACGAGCGAGGACGGGAAGTCCTTGTACTCGCCCTTGATCCACGACAGTCCGAGGCGGACGTTCAAGTTGTCGCTGGCCCGGACGAAGGCCTCGCCCTCCAGGCCGTAGATGTCGGCGCCGCCGGCGTTCTGCAGCGCGGACGACAGGGTGACCGGATCGCGGACGTTCGACTGCAGCCCGTTGTAGTCGGTGTAGTAGGCCGCCGCGTTCAGGCGCAGCCAGCGGGTGGGATCGGATTTCACGCCGACCTCGTACTGAGTGACCTTCTCGGGATCGACCGGCACGGCCGCCGCCGGGTTCGAGGCGCTGGCGTTGAAGACGCCGCTCTTGAAGGCGCGGCCGGCCTTCGCATAGAGGTTGAGCCGCGGATCTGGCTGGTACTGGATCACCGCCGTCGGGCTGAAGTCCTCGAAGGTCTTCTCGCCGCTCAGGGTGGTGATCGTCGTCGCGCCGACCCGGCTCCGGTACTTCTTGGTCTCGTGGCTGTAGCGGCCGCCGAGCGTGACCGTCCAGGCCTCACCGAGCTTCAGCGATCCCTGCATGTAGAGAGCGAAGGCGTCGGTATCGATCCGCGGCCGGGTCACGCTGATCGCCTGGTTGCCTACCACGCCGGCCAGCGAGACCGGCCGGCTGTAGGTGGTGGACTGGGGGCTCATTCCCGAGGTGTCGCGGAAGTAGACGGCGCCGGCGATCCAGCTGAAGGGGCCGTCGTTGTTCGAGGTGGCGTACACCTCCTGATAGATGTTGTCCGACACCTGGACGTAGGTGAGCGTGGCGATCTCCAGCGGCGTGCCGTCGGAGTCGGCCTTGATGCGCAGCTTGTTGTCCGCAAAGCCGGTGACCGATGTGATCGTGAACGGCTCAAGCCGGAAGATACCTGTCACCGACGCGGTGGCGCTCCGCAGCTTGTTGTAGGGGTGGTAGGAGAGCGTGGAGTCGAAGGCGCGCGTGGTCACCGTGTTACCGGGAACCCGGGCTCCCACGGTGTTGCCGTTGGGAAGCCGGTAGGCCTCGCCGGTCGACTCGACGTTGTTGGTGTAACCCGCCGAGAGGCGCAGCTCGACGACGTCGGTCGGCCGCACCACGAGCTTGCTGCGTACCGAGTAGTTCTCCACCGCGCCGTAGGTGTCGTTCCGCAGCGGGTCGTCGATATAGCCGTCGTCCTTGACCCCGTAGAACGCGAGGTCGCCGGCGATCGTATCGGTGCCGCCCGAAACATAGGCCTTGCCGATGATCTCGTCGAAGCTGCCGTAGCTGACCGACGCGCGGCCCTCGAAGCCCTCCCGAGGCGTCTTGGTGATGACGTTGATCGCCCCGCCCGTGGCGTTGCGGCCGAGGAGCGCCCCTTGCGGCCCCTTCAGCACCTCGATCCGCTCGATGTTGTTGAACTGCAGGTCCGAGGCGGCGATGAACGAGACGTAGACGCCGTCGATGTAGACGGGCACCACCGATTCATCCCCAGCGCCCACGCCGCGGACGCCGATGCCGCGGATGGTCGGCTGCGGCGAAAACACCGACTGGGTGAAGTTCAGTCCCGGGGTGACCTGCGAGAGCTCCTTCGAGCCCTCGATGCCCAGCCGCTCCAGTTGGTTCCCCGTGTAGGCGCTCACGGCGGCCGGAACGTCCTGGAGACGCTCCTCGCGCCGCTGAGCCGTGACGATCACCTCCTCGACCGCGGCGACCTGCGCCGAGGCGGCGTCCTGTCCGTATGCGAGCGACGGCGCGGCCAGACCGACCGCCGTGCCAATGAGCAGCGCCAGGCGCGCGCGCGCGCCGCCGGATTTTACGATGTGCATCTGACCCTCCCTACGTCGTGGGGCCTTGAGCCCTTTTTCTTCTCGACGAGCGAAGGATGGCCCGGCGCCGGCTGATGATCAAATATATTTATATAATAGAACTATTTCCAAATCCGATGGATGCGATATGGATGACGTGGGGGCGCTACACAGGCTGACTGGAGGCGCGTTTGGGGTTCGATCCGAGACTCGCCGTCACCTTCGCGGTCGTGGCCGAGGAGCTGTCGTTCACCCGCGCCGCCGAACGGCTCGGCGTGGCGCAGCCCTGGGTGTCGGAACAGATCCGCCGTCTCGAGGACCGCCTGCAGCTGCGCCTGCTCGCGCGCACGTCGCGGCACACTGAACTCACCGCCGAAGGCCGCGCCTTCCTGCCCTACGCCCAGGCGCTCGCCCAGGCGAACGAGGCGGCGCAGCGGTGGGCGCGCGACCTGCGGTCGGCTCACGGCGTCCTACGCCTCGGCGCCGTCGATTTCGTCAACGCCTATCCGGAGCGCTCCGCGCTGATCGAGAGCTTCCTCTCGGCAGAGCCCCAGGTGGACCTGCAGATCGTCAACGGCCCCGCGGACGACCTGCTGCGGAGGCTGGCGCAAGCCGAGCTGGACGCGGTCATCGCCTTCGATACATCGGCGGCCGATCACCCCAGGATCCGGCCGGCCGCCCTGATCTGCCAGAGGCTCGCGGGCGTGCTCGCGCCGCAGGAGCACCCCATAGCCTCCGGCGCCTCGGCCCGCCTGAGCGACCTGGCGGGATGCGTCGTGGTCACATCCCCGGGCCGCTCGGATCCCGTCGCGCTCCGCGCCACCTGGGACGCCCTCTCCCGCCACGGGGCGCAGCTGTTCCCCGCGCCCGAGGCGAACCGGGCCACGATCGAGAACCTCGCCCGCGCGCGTCGCTGGTCTTGCCTGCGATGGACGACGAACGAGGAGCCCCGCCAGACCTTCGGCGACATGGTTTTCCTGCCGCTCGAGGGGACGCCGCTGCGCCTGCAGCTGGCGGTCCTGACCGTCGAGGGCAAGCGCGGCAACCCCCTGGTCGGCCAGCTCTGCCGCCTCGCGCAGGAGCTCCGCGGGGCGGCTGACCCTAGCGAACAACAAGCCCGCGGGCCCGCCCCCATCCAGAGGACCCATGATCAAGCTCACCTTCTGCCTCCACCGCCGTCCTGAACTCAGCCGCGAGGCGTTCCAGGACTATTGGCGAAACACCCACGCGCCCCTGGTGCGCAGCGTCGCCGAAACGCTCCGCATTCGCCGATATGTGCAGGTCCACAGTCTCGCCGATGAGGTCGGCATGGGCATGGCCGCCAGCCGGGGCTCCCCGGGACCGTACGACGGCGTCGCCGAACTCTGGTTCGACAGCATCGAGTCGATCCTCGAGAACGGGCGGCGCCCGGAAGCGCGCGAGGCCGCCGCGCTCCTGCTCGAGGACGAGCGCCGGTTCATCGATCTCGCCCGCTCGCCGATCTGGCTCGGCGAGGAGCACGTCGTGATCTGACCGCGCCCGGCCGGCTGACCCGCCCAGGACGCCCGAGCGGCCGCTCAGGCGCCGCTTGTGGTCGCCTCGGCCTGCCCGCCGGCGCCCAGCGTGCCCAGGCGCTGCAGCGGGATGACGAGCTGTTGCGCCACGGCCTTCGCCACCAGGCCGTTGTCGTCCAGGCGTCGAAGCTCGCATTCGGTCGAGATGATGCTACGGTTGGCGTGCGCCACGCGCGCCTCGATCACCAGGGGCTGGCCGCGAGCCTGCCCCAGCATCTGCACCTGCAGGTTCACGGTGGTGAAGGCGCGGCCCTCCGGGATCACCGTGTAGGCGCTGTAGGCGAGCATCTGGTCGGCCAGGGCGGCGATATAGCCGCCGAACATCCGGCCGTCCGCGAACAGGACCTCCGGCGTCGGACGCCAGACCTTGCGGACCCAGTTCTCTCCCCAGGCGTCGACGCCCCCGAGGCGGAGCGTCTCGTGCACCGGCTGGGGCCTCGCCTCGCCGCGCACGATCGAGTCGAGCGTGTCGGTCCCTCGGCTCATCGCACTCCCCTCCTCGGACCCGGATGGACCATGACGTCGCGCAGGCTCATGCGGCCCGCCGCAGCATCTCGCGCGCGATGACCAGCTGCTGGATCTGGGTGGTGCCCTCGTAGATCCGGAACAGGCGAACGTCGCGGTAGAACCGCTCGACGGGCGTGTCGCGCATGTATCCGGCGCCGCCGTGGATCTGCACAGCCCGGTCGGCGATGCGCCCGACCATCTCGGCGGCGAACATCTTGCAGCACGAGGCCTCGAGCGAGATCCGCTGCCCCGCGTCGTATCGGCGGGCGGCGTCGCGCAGCATGCTCTCCGCCGCGTAGAGTTCGGCCTGGCTGTCCGCGAGCATGGCCTGGACGAGCTGGAAGCCGGCGATCGCCTGGCCGAACTGCTGACGTTCACGTGCATAGGCGAGCGCTTCGTGGAGGATGCGCCGGGCCTGACCGACGCACGCGGCCGTCACATTGAGCCGGCCGCGGTCGAGCACCTTCATGGCGGTGGCGAAGCCCCGCCCCTCGACGCCGCCCAGGACGTTGGCGGCGGGCACGCGCACGTCCTGGAGATAGACGTCCGCCGACCACGCGCCCGCCTGCCCCATCTTCCGGTCCTTCGGACCGATCGTCACGCCGGGGGTGTCGGCGGGGACCAGGAAGGCCGTGACGTGCGCGTTCTTCGGCAGACGGTCCGAATGGGTCCGGGCCATGACCGTGATGAGGTCCGCCGTGGGCGCGTTGGTGATGTAGCGCTTGGAGCCGTTGAGGACATAGTGGTCGCCGTCGCGCACCGCCCGGGTCACGAGGCCGGCGCTGTCGGAGCCCGAGCCCGGCTCGGTCAGCGCGAAGCTCGCGACGGCGCCGGCGGCCAGCCTCGGCAGCCATTCGCGCTTCTGCGCTTCGGTCCCGTCCATAACGATGCCTTGCGAGCCCACCCCGAGGTTCATGCTCACCGCGGAGCGGAACGCTGCCGACGCCCAGGCGAGTTCGGCGACGACCTCGACCTCTTCCGCGACCGAGAGGCCGAGGCCGCCGTATTCCTCCGGGATCGTCAGCCCGTAGAGGCCCATCTCCCGGAAGTCGGCGAGCACGCGCTCGGGAACCTCGTCACGCTCGGCGACCTCGGCCTCCAGCGGAACGAGCTTCTCGCGGACGTAGCGCCAAACCGTCTCGCGGAACTGTCCCAGGGTGTCCGCGTCCATCAGGCGCCTTCCAGGCCCACGATGGCCACCGCGCTGACGTTCTGGCTCGGCATGCCGCCGAGGTTGTGGGAAAGCGCCAGCGAGGGCGGGTCCTTGCGCTGGCGTTCGCCGGCGCGGCCAAGCAGCTGCAGATAGTTCTCGTAGATCATCCGAAGACCCGAGGCGCCGATGGGGTGGCCGAAGCACTTCAGGCCGCCGTCGATCTGGCAGGGAATCTGGCCGTCGGCGTCGAACACCCCGTCCAGCACGTCCTTCCAGGCCTCGCCCTCCGCGGAGAGCCCCAGGTCCTCCATCGTCACCAGCTCGGTGACCGAGAAGCAGTCGTGCACCTCCGTCAGGGACAGCTGCTTGCGCGGGTCGGTGACGCCGGCTTCGGCATAGGCCTTCTGGGCCGCGATCCGCGTGGTGTGGAAGTAGCTGCCGTCCCAGCCGCCGCCCTGCAGCTCCCAGCCGTTGGAGGTGGAAATCTGCAGCGCCTTGACGGTCACGAGGTCGGTCTTGCCGAGCGCCCGGGCGATCTCGGGCGTCGTCACGATGGCGCAGGCCGCGCCGTCCGACACGCCGCAGCAGTCGAAGAGGCCCAGCGGCGCGGCGATCATCGGCGCGTTGAGCGCCTGCTCCTCGGTGATCGGCTTGCGCAGGTGCGCCTTGGGGTTCCTGGCGCCGTTCGCGTGGCTCTTCACCGAGACGTGGGCCATGGCCCGCTTCAGGTCGTCGTAGCCGACGCCGTGCTTGGCCCGGTAGGCGCCGGCCAGCTGGGCGAAGAAGCCCGGCGCAGAGCCCGTCACATTGACCATGTCGTAGGTCGTGCCCCGGGTGCGCACGGGCAGGCCGCCGTATCCGGTGTCCTTCAGCTTCTCGACGCCAACAGCCAGCGCGATGTCGCAGGCCCCCGAGGCCACGGCGTAGACCGCGCCACGGAAGCCGTCGGTGCCCGAGGCGCAGTAGTTCTCGACCTTGGTCACCCCGATGTTCGGCAACCTCAGCGCCATCGCCAGCGGGATGCCGCTGGGGCCGATGTTCTGGGCGTCGAAGCCCACGGACAGCCACGCCGCGTCGATCTGGGAAACGTCGATGCCCGCATCGGCGATGGCCTCGTCGAAGGCCTCCACCATCAGGGTCTCGGCGTCGTCGTTCCAGCGCTCACCGAAGCGGGCGCAGCCCATACCCAGGATCGCAACCCGGTCCTTGATGCCGCTCGCCATGACCTTCGCTCCTATTCCGCCGCCAGCTGCGCGGGGTTGCCCGCCAGGTAGTCCGGGACCGCTTTCCAGAAGTACTTCGTGAAGCCCCGCCGATCGTCGACGGCCTTGATCCGGAACATCATGCGCATCGACGCGCCGACCTCCACGTCGTCGGGATCGACGTCGGCGAACTCGACCGTCATCCGGCCGCCCTCCTCGAACTCGATGGCGCCGTACCAGCACGGCGGATCGGGCGAATAGGTCAGGCTGTCGGCCGTGTGGGTGACGATCCGCGCCCGCCGGTCGGCGAAGGGATAGTCCTCCTGCGTGTTCTGGGCCCGGTCGTTCTGCGCCACGCTGATCGGGCTCTTCGGGAATTGGATGGTCCCGGTCTTGGTGCAGCGGCCCCCCACCAGCGCCATGACCGCCTTGCGGCTGCGGTTCAGGGCTGTCAGGGCGGTCTTCTGGTCGAACTCGGCGCGCATGCCACGCTCCACGTTCAGGTGCCCGTTCAGCGTGAGGTACTTCACGTAGTTGGCTTCAGGCTTCTTCCGCGCCAGCCAGCCCGAGACGCCCAGGCCGCGGACCGCCGGCTGGCCGGTCGCCCGGAACACCAGCACGTCGCAGCCCTGGCCGAAGCCGGCCACCACCAGTATCTCGCCGGCCCTGGCGGTCTCGAGCGCATGGGCGAGTAGGATCAGCGGCTGGGCCGTGCCGACCTCGCCCAGCTCGCCGGTCAGCGGATCGACCACGTTCTCCGGGACGATGCCCGAGGCCTTGGCCACCGTGTCGTTCACGCCCTTCATCGGCGCGCCCATGATGAAGTGGTCGACCTCGCCCGCCGTCACCCCGGCCTTGGCCAACGCGCCCTTCACGGCCCTGGGCGCGATCTTGGCGTAGCCTTCGTCGCGGACCCAGCGGGCTTCCCAGTTGTAGTCGAACGCCTTGTCCGCGCCGCGGAAGTGATCGACGAAGTCGATGGAGACGCTGTGGCCGCCCAGGAATTCCGCGGCCACGGCGTCCTCGCCCACCAGCAGCGCCACGGCGGCGTCCCCGGTCGTCAGCTCCAGCTCCGAGGCGGGTTGCGCCCGACGCTTCTCGGACGCGACACACAGCGCTTCGCCCGCCCCGCCCCGCGCGGCGTAGAGCGCGTCCAGCAGCGCCGAGGTGGCGGCCCGCTGGCTGCCCCCGACGTCCATCGCCGCGACCTCGTCGGCGAGGTTCAGGGCCTCCTTGACGATCCCGGCGTTCTGACGGTCGGCGTTCGGATGGCTCGTGGAGGCCAGAACCACGCGGCCGACCCGGCCGCGATCCAGTCCGGCCAGGGCGTCGCGCGCTGCTTCCACGGCCATGGTGATGGCGTCCTCGTCCCAGTTGGCCATCGCGCGCTCGCCCTTGGCCAAGCCCTTGAGGCCGGGCGCGAACCAGGCGTGCGCGGCGGCGATCGCCTGCTTCTGAAGTCGAAGGCGCGGGACATAGGCGCCCGCTGCGATGATCCCGACCATGTCTATGCTCCGAACTCCGCGTATCCGTTCCGCTGCACCACCACGTCGCGGCCGGCGGCGCGCACCTGGAAGGCGGCGCACCCCTCCGGCGCCCGCCAGACGTCGATCTCGAACCGGTCCCCAGGATAGGCCGGGCTGGAGAAGCGTACATCCAGCCTGCGCAGCCGGGCCGGGTCGTCGTCGCAAAGGCTGCGCACGAGGGCGCGGCCCACGATCCCGAAGGCGCCGAGACCATGCAGGATCGGACGGTCGAAGCCGCCCGCCGCGGCTACCTTAGGATCCACGTGCAGGGGGTTGTCGTCGCCCGAGAGCCGATAGATCAGCGCCTGATCCGGCCGCGTGGCGGCGGTGAGGGTCATGTCCGGCGCCCGCTCCGGCGTCGGGTGCGGCCGCGGCGCCCCGTCGGCGCGCCCTCCGAACCCGCCGTCCGCCCGCAGGAAGCTGGACTGGCGCACGGTGGCCAGGAGCTCGCCGGTCAGGTCCCGGTAGACCCGGCGGCTCGAATAGAGGACCGCGCCCTTGTCGCGGCCCTTGTCGTAGATCTCGTCGATGGTGGTGACGCCGCGCAGCCGGCCCTCCACCGGCAAAGGGGCGTGGATCTCGACGGACTGCTCTCCGTGGAGCAGCCGCTCCCAGGTCAGGCCGTACTGGGGATCCTTGGCCCAGAAGCCGGGGTAGGCGAGGACGACGGCCATGGTCGGCAGCGTCTTCAGCCCGTTCTCGTAGACGTACTGCAGTTCACCCGGGTCGGTTGGCCGTTCGGCGCCCACGCCGACGCCGAGCGCATAGAGGATGCAGTCCCGCGGCCGGAGATCCTGGACGGTCTCGATCGGCTCCATCGTCATCAGGCGCTGGTAGTCGAGAGGCATGCTCAGATCGGCCCCCAACAAGAGCGCTTCCGGCGACCGCTCGAGCGGCTGGAAGCTCGGCGCGGCGTCCTCGACACCTTGTCTTTCAGCACCTGCATGCGGCTGGGACTCTCCAATATCGCTGGCCACGGACGCCCGAGGGCGCATGCCTTCAGCCGGTCTCGCCGGCCCCACGGGCCGGCGCCGCCCCGAGGACGCCCTTGCCGCGGAGCGCCTCGACTTCCGACGGTCCCAGCCCGAGCAGCTCGCCCAGCACCTCGTCCGCGTCCTGCCCGAGCAGCGGCGGCGACTGGGGCTCGCACAGCGGCGTGCCCGTCATCCTGATGGGATTGCGCACGACCGGCAGTTCGCCGCCCAGCGCGTGGCGGATCGACAGGACCGAGTCGCGCGCGCGCACCTGGGGGTCCTCAGCCGCTTCGGTGAGCGTCAGCACCGCGCCGGCCATCAGGCCCGCCTCGTTCAGCACCTTCAGCCAGTGCGCCCGCGGGCGCGTGCGGAACATCGCCTCCACGTCGGCCAGCAGGGCTTCCTGGTTATCCGTTCGGAGCCACCGGTCGGCGAAGCGCGGGTCGGCCGCCAGATCCGGCCGCTCGGTCGCGCGGCAGAAACGGGCCCAGTCGGAGTCCGCGCCTATGGTCATCTGAAACCAGCCGTCTGCGGTCTCGAAGGCCCCGCCCGGGATGTAGCCGCGGGTCCGTACGCCGCGCGGCGGCTCTTCGCCCGACAGCAGGGTCGCCACCATCTTGTAGCCGACGAGAGCCAGCCCGGAGTCGAGCAGCGCGAGGTCGATGTGCTGGCCGCCGGCGTTGGCGCTGGAGCGGGCGTAGAGCGCCGCCACCACCGCCAGGGCCCCGTGCATGCCGGCGGAGAAGTCCATGATCGAGACGGGGCTGGCCTGCGGCGGATCCCCCGGTCGGCCCGTCATGCTCATGTAGCCGGTCAGCCCCTGGACGATGTTGTCCATGCCCGGCCGCTCCCGATAGGGGCCGGTCTGCCCGTACCCCGTGACGGACAGGTAGATGACGTCCGGCCGGACGGCGCGGATGGCCTCGTAGTCGAGTCCGCGGCGCGCCAGGTCCCCGACCTTGTAGTTCTCGATGAACACGTCGCAGCTGGCCGCCAGCCGGCGGACGAGCTCGGCGCCGCCCTCTGCGGCCAGGTCGACGGCGATCGACTTCTTGTTGCGGTTCACGGCGACGAACACCGAGCGGTCGGAGGTCTCGCGGCCTTCCGCGTCGCGGACCACGCCAAGCCCCATCTGCCGCATCGGATCGCCGTCCAGCGCCTCGACCTTGATCACCTCGGCGCCGAGGTCGGCCAGCAGCTGGCCCGCCCAGGGCGCGGCGAAGACGCGACCGAGCTCCAGCACACGTACGTTCGACAACGGCGCGGGCATCCTGCCTATCCTCCCTGCCGGGCCACGGGCGGCGCCGACCGATCCACGCCGTCAGGCGCCTTCCGCGGCGGCCTTCTTCTTGGCTTCCTTGGCCGCGCGGAACATGGTCACGAAGGCCTCGGTCTCTCGCGCGAGGACGACGTTAGCGTCATGCTCGCCGGAGTTCTCCCGCAGCAGCTCGCGGGTGAGCTGCATCTGCAGGGCCGGTGCCGCGGCGAGCTTCTCGCCCAGAGCGACGGCCTCCGCCACGACGTCGTCGTCCCCCGCCACTCGGGTGATCAGGCCGATGTCGAGGGCCTCCTGCGCGCTGAGCTTGGCCGAGGAGAGGCAGATGTCCACGGCGTGGCCGTAGCCGACCAGCCGCGGAAGCAGCGCCGTGCAGCCCAGCTCGGGCATCAGCCCCAGCGACAGGAACGGGAACGAGTAGGTCGAGGACGCCCCTCCGATGCGGATGTCGAAGGGCAGGATCTGGGTCACGCCCAGGCCGATCGCGGCGCCGCGGATCGCCCCGATCGTCGGCTTGGACCGGGCCAGGAGATGCAGCCAGCTCGCGTCCTGCGCCATGGACAGCGTCGCCACGTTGGGCCGGCGGCCGGTCTGCGGATCCGGCGGCTCGGGCTCGGCCTTGAAGTCGGTGCCAGCGCAGAACACCGGTCCGTCGTGGGTGATCACGATCGCGCCCACGTCCGCCGAGGCGTTGGCCCGCTCGATGGCGGCGACGGCCTCCCGGTACATCGGCGGGTTCCACGCGTTGCGGCGCTCCTGGCGATCGTAGGTGATCACCGCGACACGGCCGCGCTCCTCGTAGCGCAGAGTCTCGTAGCTCATGGCTGCTCCCGAGCGTAGCGGGCCGGCCCAAGGGCCCGCCCGGCGTTCGTCAGACTAGGACTGCGCGTGGCGCGAGACCTCGTGGGCGAACATGCGGTCGATGTCCTCCTCGGCAGGCCGCGGCAGTTCCACCGCCTTGTCGCGCGTCGGCAGCAGGACGACGGCCTTGCCGGGGGTCACCGTGGTGCCCCACTGGTTCTCCACCCACACCTCGAGGTGCACCTCGTTGCGGCCCTCGACCTGGCGCTTCTCCTGCACCCGGCCTTTGATCCAGTAGGTGTCGCCCGTGTAGACGAAGCGCCGGTGCTGGCACGACAGCTTCCAGAGCCAGCCGTCGTCACCCATCCAGTTGGTGATGATGTTGGTGAGGAAAGTCTCGCGCAGGCCGCCGTAGTCATAGGACACCGGAATGCCGAGCTCGTTGGCCCACTCCTTCTCCCAGTGCAGGCGCTGGACGGTGTCCGGCACGCCCATGGGATTGGGCGTGTACATGCCCGGGACCTTCTTGCGGATCTTGTAGGACAGGCGGAACGCGCCGGGCGGCGTCAACTGCATGCCCCAGCCGATGTGCCAGATGATCAGGTCGCTGGTGCGCATCGGGCCGCGGACGATGGTGGGGAGCTCCTCCCCCTCCTTGACGTCCTCGAAGTAGAGCGTGTTGGCGCCGCGGATGGTCTCGGCCTCGTAGGCGGCGTCGATCTCGGCGAGTTGCTCGGCCGTGTAGGGCTGCGGAAGCTCGTATTCCTTCTTCCGCTCCTTGGAGGCGTGACGCTCGGCGCGCATCCAGGTGCCGCGCTGGATCGCGTGCAGTTCGTCGTCCTGGTTGCGGTAGATGTAGCCCTGGATCTCGGAGACCGTGCGCCCCGAGAAGCTGCTGCGCTCGTTCACCTGCACGCCGATCAGCGCCGACCGCTGCTTCAGCCGGTCGGCCAGCCGCAGCGGACGCCACCACTCGAACTCCATGACGGCTTGGTACGAGCCCAGCCCCACCAGCGGGTCGCCCTTCAGCAGCTGCTTCTGCTCCGCCGTCAGGGGGGCGGAGTCCGGCTCGCCCATAGTGTAGAGGAAGTTGGGCGGCGCGATCAGCCCGCCCCAGCGGGTCTTCTTGCCGTATTCCGGGTCGCACCACAGCGGGTTGTCGTCGCCGTAGCCGAAGGCGAAGTGGCGCGTACCGTCCCAGGTCACCTCGTAGTTATGCGGCGGCGTGGGCTTGTTGTACTGGATGCCGACCCGCTGGCGCAGCTTGGCGATCCCCTCGTCCGTGAGCACGCCGTAGTTGGATGGCGGCTTGTCCTTCAGTGCGGCGTCCGTCATGGCTTTTTCCTCGCTTCCATTGCATCCCGATCTCTGAGGCCGCTCAGGCGGCCAGCGGACCGGTGAAGAGCTTCCTGAGTTCGGGTTGGCTGACCTTGAGCGAAGGCGTGCGCGGCATCTCCTGGAGCGCCTTCAGCTGCGCCGGGACCTGGTACGGCAGCAAGCGCTCGCGCAGGAAGGCGCGCAGCTCCTCCTCGGCGGGCGCGGACGCCCCCGATTTCACGATGTAGGCCGCGACAGGCACCTGGCCGAGACGCGGGTCCGGGACGTCGACGACGGCCGCCTCACGGATCGACGGATGCTGCTCCAGGGCCCGCACGACGTCGTCGGGGAACACCTTGAAGCCGCCCCGGATGATGGCGTTGTCGAAGCGCCCCTTGATCCAGAGGAAGTTGTCCGGGTCTAGCACGGCCAGGTCCGTGGTGCGGAACCAGTCGCCATCGCCCAGGTGGTCCGCCTTGAGCTCCAGCAGGCCTTCCGTGCCGAACGGCAGGATCTCGCCGGTCTCGGGATCGACGATGCGGGCATGGCAGCCCGGATTCATCCGCCCGACCGAACCGCGCTTGTCCTTGTGGTGGGCCTTGAAGTCGGCGAGCGTCCAGCCGGCCACGCCGCCGGCGAACTCGGTGGCGCCGTAGTTCTGCAGCACCGGGATGCCGTAGCGTTCGAAGAAGGCGTCGCCCAGGTCCGGGTCGAGGGGCGCGGTGCCGGCCCGGAAGGCCACAAGACTGCTGAGATCCTCCTTCGGCACGTCGGCGTCCAGGATCATCCGCAAGGCGGACGGCGGAGCGCCGGCGACCTTCGGCCGGTGGCGGCGCACGGCATCGACCCAGCTTTCCACGGTGAAGCGGCCGAGCAGGCAGGACTTGCGGCCCGCGGCCACGCAGTTGAACAGGCCGAATACCCCGCTGATGTGCGCGAACGGCGCATTCAGGATCTGCACCCCGCCGCGCAGCTTCGGCGGATCGTCGGGCCGGCGGTTGTCGTAGACCCCGGCGTCGATCACCGCCTGCTCCAGGGTCCTGGCCTTCAGCGGCACCCGCTTGGGCGCGCCGGTCGTCCCGCTGGTGAGCATCTCGACGGCGATTCCGGGGGCGTCCCGGCGCAGATCCGAGCCAGCGACCGTCTCGAGTCCGGGGACCAGCCGCACGGGATCGGATCGGTCGCCGGTCAGCTCGAGCCCCAGGCATCCGATCTCACGGGCGGCCGCCAGGATGGCGGGCCGGGCCCAGTCCTCGGCGCAGCCCAGGATGGCGGGGGGCCGCAGCGCCAGGATGTCGGCGCTCAGCCGCTCGTCCGGCAGCATCGGGGTGAGCGTGACCACGCAGCGATCGGTGATCACCAGCCCGATGATTCCCGCGGCGATCGAAGAGGTGTTCCGCAGCAGCCCGCCGACCCGCACGCCCGCGCCGAGCCCGGCCTCGTTCAGCATGGCGTCGAGGCGGTCGATCACCTGCTCCAGGTCCGACCATGTCCACCAGCTCCCGCCGTGTTCGATCGCCTCTGCGTCCGGCTGCAACTGCAGCACGCCGCGGACCAGCTGGGCCAGATTCATTACGGGGACTCTCCGGAGAGTTTGCTATGACCTGTTTCACTTATATAACGAATTGAGCCGCAATCAACTGGTCATCGGACCGGACCAGCGGATCGAGGAGACGGGCATGCGTGAGTACTTGTACGGTCGGACCGGAGAGCGGTTCTCGCCCGAGGCCGCGGCGATGAGCCCGTGGGACCGGCGGCTTCAGGGCGGGGTGGCCCTCGGCGCGCTGCTGACGCATCTGGTCGAGGAGACGCCCGCGCCGTCCCCGATGCTGCTCACGCGGCTGACCATCGACATCATCCGCCCGGTGCCGTTCCAACCGCTGGTCGGGCGGGCGGAGATCATTCGCGACGGCCGGAACATGCAGAATATCGAGGCCCGCCTCGAGCACGAGGGCGCGCTGGTCGCCGCCGCCTCGGCCGTCCGCGTTCGGCTGGCCGAGACGCCCGCCAGTCCGATGACCGGTGACTATCCGCCGCCGGAAGACGCGCCCGACCGCCCCCTGGTTCGCAGCGACAGGCGGCGTGGCGGGCTCGAGACCCGCATCCTCTCCGGAGGCCTTCTCGAGAGCGGCCCGGGACAGGCCTGGGGCCGGCCCGCCATGGACCTGTTTCCCGGGACGCCGGTCTCGCTGACCGCGGGGGCCGCCATGGTGGCCGACATCGGTAGCGCCGTCTCGTCGGAGGTGGATTCCCGCCGCTGGAGCTTCGCCAATGTCGATCTGGTGCTCCACTTCACCCGCGCGCCCGAGTCGGAGTGGGTGCTGATCGACGCGCGGACGCTGAGCGCCGGCAACGGCGTGGGCCTGGTGGATTCAATCCTGGCCGACCGGCGCGGGCCTTTCGCGCGCGCTCACCAGACGCTGTTCATCGCGCCCCAGCCTGCGGCCCCCACCCGTCCGGCCGCCGCGGTCACGGAGGTCGTGCGTTGAGCCGGGCGGCCTTCTACGTCCAACGGGAGGGGCGCTTCGAACCGCTTGTGCCGGCGACGGGCTCCTGGAACCGCAGTCATCAGAACGGCGTCGCCGTCGGCGGGCTTCTGGCGCGCGCCATCGAGGCGACTCCCGTCCCCGCGCCGATGGTCACGGCGCGGCTGACCGTCGACATCATGCGGCCCGTGCCGTTCCAGCCGGTGGAGGCGCGCGCCCGTGTGCTTCGGGAGACCGCGCGCATGCAGGTGCTGGAGTCCGAGATCGTCGTCGACGACGTGGTGCTGGCCCGCGCCCGCGCGCTGCGCCTGCGCGAGGAGCCGACGCCCCCGGCGGTCGAGCCGCCCCTGCCGCTGCCGTTCCCCGAGGACCTGCCCCCGGTCCCGGTCACCAGCGTGCTCGGACGCGGCCATCCGATGGAGACGCAGGTGGTCAGCGGCGATCCGCGGCAGCCCGGCCCCGGGGCCTACTGGACCCGGTTCAACGCCGACCTTGTGGCGGGCGAGGCGCTCGGCGGCTGCGCCCGGGCGGTCATGGCGGCGGACATCGCGAGCGCGCCGTCCTCGGTCCTGGACCGCAAGGCCTGGAGCTTCGCGAACGTCGACCTGTCCGTCCACTTCACGCGGGCGCCCGAGGGGGAATGGGTGCTGATCGCCTGTGAGACGGTCACCGACGGCAACGGCGTGGCCCTGGTCAACTCGGTCGTCAGCGACCGGACGGGACCCTTCGGCCGCGCGCACCAGACCCTGTTCATCGCCCCGCTCCCCCCGAAGGGCTGAGCCGGCGCGCGCCTTCAGGCGCCCAGCCATTCCCGGAGGACCTCGTCGGTATGCTCGCCGAGGTCGGGCGGCGCCTTGGCCGGCCCGATGGGGGTCTCGGAGAACCGCATCGGCGTGGCGACGTGGCGTATGCCCTGGCCGTCGGGCCGGATCATGTCGCAGACGACGCCGCGCGCCTTGGCATGGTCGCACTCCAGCGCCTCCCCGACTGAATAGAGCGGGGCGCAGACGATGTTGGCCGCCTGCAGGCGGGCGACCCATGCGGCCGTGGATTCGGCGGCGAACAGCCGGTTCAGTTCGGCGTCGAGCTCGGCCTCGTTCGCGGCGCGCAGGGCGTTCGTCTCGAACCGCGGATCACGGCTGAGGTCGGGGCGGCCCAGGACGTCGCAGAGCTTGCGGAAATCGGCCTCCCGAAAGGCGGACAGCGTCATCCGGCCGTCGCGGGTCTCCACCAGCCGGGCGGGCGCGGCGCCCTTGACCCGGTTGCCCGCGCGGGACGGGGATGCGCCCGTCACCAAGTACTCCTGGGTCCGCACCGTCAGCGCCGAGACGCCGACGTCGAACAGGGCGATGTCGATGTGCTGTCCAGGTCCCCCGTTGACGCGCCGATGCCACAGGGCCGCCAGGATGGCGGCGAGCGCGGCTTGGCCGGTGGCGTGGTCGACCAGCGGCGCGGCGTTGCGCTGCGGCTCGCCGTCCGGCTCGCCGCACAGCGACATCATCCCGGTCATCGCCTGGAACACGCTGTCGTACCCCGGCTGTCGCGCCATCGGGCCGGTCTGGCCGTAGCCGGTGATCGAACAGTAGACGAGGCCGGGGTTGAGCTGGCGCAGGCTCTCGTAGTCGAGCCCGTAGCGGGCCAGGTCGCCCACCTTGTAGTTCTCGACGAACACGTCGCAGCGGGCGGCCAGCCGGCGGACTAGGTCCTGCCCTTCAGCGGTTCGCAGGTCGAGCGTCACCGACCGCTTGCCGCGATTGGCCGAGATGAAGTCGGTGGTCTGCCCCTCCACCGGGACGCCGTCCCGCAGCAGCTTGTTGCGGCCGATCACCCGCATCTCGTCGCCGCCTTCGGGGTTCTCGACCTTCACGACGTCGGCGCCCAACTCCGCCAGCATCTGGGTGCAGAGCGGCCCGGCGATCACCCGCGTCAGGTCCAGGACCCGGACGCCTTCCAGCGGCATGCCCACGGAACGCTCCTCCCTCACTCTCCCCTCCAGACCGGCGCACGCCGTTCCAGGAAGGCGCGCATGCCCTCCTTCGCATCCGCGCCGCTCATGAGGCGCGTCAGCGCCGCGCGGGCCTCCGGCCAGAGGTCCGTCTCCGGCGCCTCGGTCGCCCGCCGCGCCAGGGCCAGGCTCTCCTGCACCGCGAGCGGCGCGCAGGCGGCCACGGCCTGCGCCAGGTCGACGGCCTGCTCGAGGACCTCGGCGTCTGGGGCGACGCGGTTGACGAGGCCGAGTCGTCCCGCCTCGGCGGCGTCCATCGTCCGGCCCGTGAGCACCAGCTCCATGCCGATCGCCCGCGGCAGCGCCCGCACGGCGCGGAATACGCCACCGCCTGCGGCCAGGAGGCCTCGCCGCGCCTCTGGCAAGCCGAACGTCGTGTTCTCGCCCGCCACGATCATTTCGCAGGCCAGGGCCATCTCGAAGCCGCCGCCCAGGGCCGGGCCGGCGACCGCCGCGATCCAGGGCTTCCTGCGCGGCTGCCGCGTGAAGCTCGGGCGCGGGTCTCCGTCCGGGCGCAGGAGGTCCCCCGCCGCCATGGCCGCGAGGTCCGCGCCGGCGCAGAACATCCCGGGCGTGGACGACGCCAGGACGCCGGCGTTCAGCCCGGGGTCCTCGTCGACCTGGCGCACCGCCTCGAGCAGCCGCTCCGAAATCGCCCGGTTGATAGCGTTGCGCTTCGCAGGACGGTTCAGCAACGCCACGAGGACGGGGCCGCGTCGTTCCAGGAGCAACTCGTCGGACTGCTCAGCGGACATCTGCACCTCCCGTCCGGCGCATCGCCGCGCCCCTTCAGGCCGCCGCTGGGGCGCAGACGGCCGCGTCGGCATAGAGCGTCGTCCGCCGGATCGGGCAGCGGCCGGCGGCGAGGATGGCGGCCTCGAGGTCGCCGACGCCCAGTTCCTGGCCGTGGGCGGCGCCGGCGGCCCGGCTGATCGACTCGTTCATCAGGACCCCGCCGAGATCGTTGACGCCGGCCGCCAGCAGCGCAGAAGCGCCGTCCAGCCCGAGCTTCACCCACGACGCCTGCACGTTGCGGATCTGGCCGTGCAGCGCGATCCGGCCGACCGCATGCATCAGGACGCTCTCGCGCCAGGTCGGCCCCCGCCGCGCCTCGCCGCGCAGGTAGACCGGTGCCTCCATGTGCACGAACGGCAGGGGCACGAACTCCGTGATCCCGCCGGTGCGCGCCTGCAGGTCACGCAGGGCGAGGAGATGGCTGGCCCAGTGTTCGGGCGTCTCGACGTGGCCGAACATGATGGTCGAGGTGGTCGGCAGGCCGATCCGGTGGGCGGTCTCCACGACCTCGAGCCACTGGGCGGTCGTCAGCTTGTCCGGACAGATCCTGCGCCGGACGTCGTCGTGCAGGATTTCGGCGGCGGTGCCCGGTAGGGACCCCAGGCCCTCGTCCTTCAGCATCCGCAGGAAGTCGCCGACCGGAATCTCGAGGGTCTCGGCCCCGTGCGCGATCTCCAGGGGCGAGAAGGCGTGGACGTGCATTCCGGGACAGGCCTCCTTCACCGCCCGCACGACGTCGAGGTAGGTCCGGCCCGTGAAGCGCGGATGAATGCCGCCCTGCAGGCACACTTCGGTCGCCCCGCGGTCCCATGCCTCCTGCGCGCGGCGCGCCAGTTCCGGGAGCTCCAGCACATAGGGCCGATCGCGATGCCCGGCCTTCGACGAGGCCTTGGAGAACGCGCAGAACGAGCAGCTGTAGGCGCAGATGTTGGTGTAGTTGATGTTGCGGTTGACCACGTAGCTCACCGCATCGCCGCAGGTCTCCCGGCGCAGGTCGTCGGCCGCCGCCGCGATGTCGGCGGCCTCGGCTCCACGCGCGGCGAACAGGCCGACGAGGTCCGCCTCGGCCGGCGCCCGTCCGCCGCGGACCGCCTGCAGGCAGCGCTCGAGGACGCGGTCCCGCACCAGGGGCGGCGCCGGCACGCCCGTTCCGAGGGGGTCGGCGGGGCCGCCGGGCGCCTTCCCCGTTACGCCCGGGCTCCACGCGCCGTCGCGCGTGAGGCCCACGGAGTCCGACAGCCGCAGGACGGCCCGGCGAACCCCCGGCTCCATCCAGCGCTCCGCCTCGCGCACGAAGCGCGGATAGGCCGTGAGCCGCTCCGTCAGCCGGCGGCCGGCCTCGGCGCAGGTCGCCTCCAGCGCGGCGATCTGGGGCCAGGGCGCCTCGGGGTTCACGTGGTCTATGGTGACGGGAGAGATTCCGCCGAAGTCGTCGAGGCCCGCCTGGATCAGCGCCGCGGCGGCGCCGGGACTGAGGTTCGGAGGGGCCTGAACGCTGACGGTCTCGGGCAGGATCAGCCGGGCGGCGGCGAGCGTCCACAGCAGCTCCTCGGCCGGCGACTCGGGCGCCGAGGCCATGCGGGTGCCGGGCTTGGCCCGGAAGTTCTGCACGATGATTTCCTGCAGATGCCCGTGGCGGTCGTGAAGCGCCTGAAGCTCAAACAGGGCGTCGAGCCGCTCCTCGCGCGTTTCGCCGATCCCGATCAGCAGCCCGCTCGTGAACGGAACCTGCGCCTCGCCTGCGGCCGAGATCGACGCAAGACGCACGGCAGGATGTTTGTCCGGAGAGCCGAAGTGGGGGCCGCCGCGCCGGCACAGGCGCTCGGATGCGCTCTCCAGCATGAGCCCCATGGATGCCGACACCGGGCGCAGGCGGGCGTAGTCCTCCGCCGAGAGGACGCCGGCGTTGATGTGGGGCAGCAGCCCGGTCTCCTCGAGCACCCGCCCCGCCGCGAAGGCGAGGTATTCCACGGTGGAGGCGAAGCCCAGGCGATCGAGCGCCTTGCGGGCGGCCGGATACCTGAGCTCAGGCTTGTCGCCCAGGGTGAAGAGCGCCTCCTTGCAGCCCGCCCGGGCGCCGGCGCGCGCGATCTCCAGCACCTCGTCGAGGTCCAGGTAGGCCGAAGGCGCCGCCCGGGGCGCCTTGGCGAAGGTGCAGTAGTGGCAGACGTCCCGGCAGAGCTGGGTCAGCGGGACGAACACCTTGCGCGAATAGGTCAGCGTCCTGCCGAAGGCGGCGTCCCGCCGGGCCCCGCTCTCCGCTGTCAGCGCCTCGATCGGCGACCGCATCAGCCGCCGCCGCAGGTCCGCTTGCTTCATTGGGCTCTCCAGCGGCTCTTGAGATCGCTCAGGACTTCGGCCGTCCGCCGGCCGCAGGGCCCGCGCGCCACCTCCACCGCGTCCTCGGGCCGATCGAGGTCGAGGGCCAGCGACCCGGCCTCCACCAGCGCGCAGGACAGCCCCCGCGCGCGGGCCTGCCGCCGGTGGCGCGCGCAGCTCTGCGCGCCGAACTGGGGCGTGAAGGGGACCCCTGCGCGGACGGCCAGCAGGCCCGTCCCCCCGTCACGGGAAGCGAGCGCGAGCACCAGGTCGTGCGTTCGCAGCAGCAGCAGCGCGGCGTCGACGTCCTGCGCCCGCAATGTCGGCAGATCGCCCGGAAGAAGCACGATGTCCGCGTAGGGCGCCTCCTCGGCCGCCGCCGCCAGACCGCAGCGGAACGCAGCGTTGAGGCCGGCAGGCCGCGGCTCGCGGATCACCCGCGCGCCGGCGGCCGCCGCCAGCCGCTCCAACCTCTCGGTGGGCGTGACCACCCAGACGCGGCGGACGGCCCCGGCCCCGGCCCCGGCAAGCGCGTCGAGCATGTCGAGCAGCATGGCCTCGACGAGCGCCGCGCGCTCGGCGTCGCTGAAGACCGCCGCCAACCGCGACTTGGCCCCCAGGCCGCCCCGGACCGCGAGGATCGCCTCAGCCACGACGCAGCTCCTCGGCGAAGGCGAGCGTGGCCCGGGCGAGCTCGATACGATCGACGTCGCTCCGCATCACCGAGGGGGCGAGCCGCGCGCGCATCCCCACCGCCTCGACCGCCTTCGTGTCGGCCGCGTCGGAGCGATCCAGGACCAGGCCGTCGATCAGGCCAGCGTAGTGGGCGGCCACGCCGGCGTTCCCGTCCGGCGCGCCGAGCTCGGCCATGAGCTTTGCCGCCGGCCCCTTGATGGCTTGGCCGCCAACGATCGGCGAGACCGCCACCTTCGGGACAGGACATCCGGAGAGCGCCGCCCGAACGCCGTCGACGGCGAGGATGGGGTCGACGCTCAGATAAGGGTTTGAAGGACAGAACACGATGGCGGCCAGGTCGTCCCGCGCGAGCGCGCCGGCCAGGCCGGGGGACATCCGCGCGCCCGGCGTCCCCTCGAACCGGATGGCCGCCACCCGCGGCGCGCAGCGCTCACGGACGAAGTAGTGCTGGAAGCTCAGGTCTCCCCGGTCGGTGGCCAGCCGGGTCCGCACCGGGTCGTCGGACATAGGCGTCACCCGGTGCAGGACGCCGAGCGCGCCGGCCAGGGCGGCTGTCGCTTCCGAGAGGCTCTCGCCCGCGGCGAGCCGGCGGGTCCGTTCGACATGGGTGGCGAGATCATGGTCCCCCATGTTGAACCAGTCCTCCCCACCGAGGCGGCTGAGGGCGGACATGAAGCCCCAGGTCTCTCCCGCCAGGCCCCAGCCCCGCTCGCGGTCCGCCAGGTCCGCGAGCGTGTAGACGACGGTGTCGAGGTCCGGCGCGATGTGCAGGCCCAGGTGCACGAAGTCGTCGGCCGTGTTCACCGCGATCGTCAGTTCGTCCGGCCCGAGCAGCCGGGAGAGGCCGAAGGCCAGCTTCGCCCCTCCCACGCCGCCGCACAGGGCCAGGACGTGGCTCATCCCGCCTCGCCGCCTCCAAGACCGGTGAAGCGGACCCCGGCGTGGCCGCCGTAGTGCTTGTTGAGGAAGATCAGCACCGACGTGAGCGCCTCGGCGGCGGCGGAATTCGCCAACGCCCCGGCATGGAACGCGCGCAGGCCCGCCGCCTCGGCGAGCGCCACCGCTTGGGCCCGGGCGTCCTTCTCGTCGCCGAAGACGAGGACGTCGCAGTCCAGGTTTCCGTCGCCGCGGAGCAGGTCGGCGGGCACATTGTGGAAGGCCGAGACGACGCGGACGCCCTCCCCGGCCAGCCGCGCCGCGATGGCGGCGGCGCAGCCTTCCGGCGGCAGCTGCACGCGGGCCATGCGGGGCGGAACGAGGGGCACCGTCGTGTCGACGAGCACCTTGCCGGCTAGTTCGGGGCCGACCTCCTCGATGACGGCGGCCTGGGCGGCGAAGGGCACGGTCAGGACCACGACCGCGCCGCGGGCCGCGGCGGTCCGGTTGTCTGCGCCCTCGATGACGCCGCCTGCGCCCCGGCGGCGCACCTCCTCGCCGAGCTCGGCCGCCGCCTGGCGGGCCTTCTCCGCGTCGCGCGAGCCGATGAACACGTGGCGGCCGGCGAGCGCCCACCGCCGCGCGAGCGCGTACCCGAGGTTCCCGGCGCCGCCGAGGATGGCCACCGTCATGCGAGGACCTCTTCAGCCCGGGCCTTGTCCTGGGGCGGCCGGTCCGGCTCGGCCCGCGGCGCGGTAAGCGACATCGCCCGCGCCCGGTGGAGCGACGGCGGTCCGCCGAAGGCGAAGTCGAACATCGCCCGCTTCACCCAGATCTGGAGGTCGTACTCCCAGGTGTAGCCGATGCCGCCGTGCAGCTCGACCGCGGTGCGCCCGGCCTCCATGAAGCGGTCGCCCAGGTGGGCCTTGGCCATGGCGGCGGCCTGGGCCCGCTCGTCGGGGGCCTGCTCGAAGGCCACGGCCGCATACCAGTAGAGACCCTGGCAGGGGGCGATCTCGGCGGCGAGGTTGGCGAGTTGGTGCTTCACGCCCTGGAAGCGGGCGATCGCCTGACCGAACTGTTCCCGCGTCTTGGCGTATTCGGCGGTCATGTGGAGCACCCGCATCGCGCCGCCGAAGGCGTCGGCCGCCAGCAGCACACACAGCGCATCCCGCAGCAGAGCGCAGTCGCCCGCCGGCAGGCGCTCGGCCCGCGCGTCGCGGAACGTCACGTTCCAGAGCCGGCGGGTGCGGTCGGCGACGTCGAGCGGCTCGCAGGCGAGGCCGCCTGCCTCGGACGCGACCAGCGCCAGACCGCCGTCGGACAGCCCGACGACGAGGACGTCGGCGACGGCCGCGTAGGGCACGTTCGCCTTGGCGCCGGACAGGCGGCCGTGGCCGTCGAGGCCCAGGCTCCACTCCTTGGGCCGCCAGCGCTCGCCCGCCTCCGCCAGGGCGACCGTGCCGATTTTCTCGCCCGTAGCCAGGCGGGGCAGCCACGCCTGCTTCTGGGGCTCGGTTCCGAACCGCTGGATGGCGAGAGCGGCCACGACGTGACCCAGGAACGGCCCCGGCGCGGCCTCATACCCCAGCGCCTCGGCCACCAGCGCGACGTCGATCCAGTCCAGGCCGAGCCCGCCGAACTCCTCGGCGATCCCGACGCCGCCGACGCCGAGGGCCACCAGCCCGTCCCAGAACGGGCGGTCCAGCCCGTCCTCGCTCTCGAATGCGCGCCGGCGCACGCCGGCCTCGGCCTGCTCGGCGGCGAAGCGCCGGACGGCGTCCTGCAGCGCCGCCTGCTCGTCGGAAAGGTGGAAGTTCATGCCCTCAGCTCCCCGGGTCTCGAGGAAGGCCCAGGCCCCGCTCGGCGATGATGTTGCGTTGGATGTTCGAGGTCCCACCGGCGATGGTCACCGACATCGAGCGCATGATCCAGAACATCGCATCCATGTCGTCCCGGGTTACGCCGGGGCCCGGCATCAGCAGGCCCGCGTCGCCCGCCGCCTCCTGGAAGAGGCGCGCGATCTTGAGGCCGACGTCCGTGCCGACCAGCTTGTTGCAGAGCCCGGCGAGCCCGGGATCCTGCCCCACCGTGTCCATCGACATCTGCCGCAGCACCGAATAGCGGTGGGCCATGGCGTAGCCCTCCACGCGGGCCAGCTCGTCCCGGAACACCGGATCCTCGATCAGCGGGCGGCCGTTCCGGCGGGCGGTTCGGGCCTGGTCCTTCACGCGGCGCAGCAGATCGTCCATCGCCTCCGGCGCGTTGACGCTGGCGCGCTCGAACGAGAGCGTCGTGCGGGCGACCGACCAGCCCTCGCCCCTCTTGCCCACGATCCAGTCGGCGGGCGTCCGCACCTCGTCGAAGAACACCTCGTTGAAGTGCGCCTCGCCGTTCATCTGCTTCAGCGGCCGGATGGTGATCCCCGGCGCCTTCATGTCGAGCAGCAGGTAGGAGATGCCCGCGTGTTTCGGCGCGTCGGGCTCGGTGCGCACCAAGATGAACATGTAGTCCGCGGCCCGGGCGTCGGAGGTCCAGATCTTCTGGCCCGCGATCACCCATGCGTCCCCGTCGAGCACGGCCCGGGTCCTGAGCGAGGCCAGATCGGAGCCGGAGCCCGGCTCGCTGTAGCCTTGGCACCACACGAGATCGCCCGCGAGCGTCGGGGCGATGAAGCGCCGCTTCTGCCACTCCTCCCCGCGGGCGAGCAGCGTCGGCGCGAGCATCTTCTGGCCAATGCCGGCGAGTTCGCCGGGCGCGCCCCGCCTGGCGAACTCCTCGCGGACGATCCGGTCCTTGAGGGGATCGGGCGCCTGGCCCGAGCCGCCGTACTCCCGCGGGAACCGCCGGTAGAGGAGCCCGCGCTCGGTCGCGAGCCGCCGGAACGCCTTCGCATCGGCGGCCTCATCTCCCGAGGGCTGGCGCGGCGGCCAGGCCTCGGCGAGGAACTGCAGGACCTCCTCCCGGAAGGCGTCGTACTCTTCGCCGAGGGTCAAATCCATGCTCTGCTCTCCGTCGATGCGGCGCTCGGTCAGACCGCGCCCTTGCTCCGCAGTTGTTCGATCTCACCCGCATCCATGCCCAGCACCTCGCCGAGGACCTCCTCGGTATGCTGGCCAAGCCGCGGGGGCGTGGCGAAGGGGCGGACCGGCGTCTTCGACAGCCGGATCGGGCTCGCGATCAGCGGGGTTTCGCCGGCCGTGGGATGGGGGGTCTTCACCACGATGCCGCGATGCCGCACCTGCGGGTCCTCGAAGGCGTCCGCGATGGTGTTGATCGGCGCGCACATGACCCCGGCCGCCTGGAACAGCTCGATCCACCGCCGCCGCGGCCGGGTGGCCAGCACTTCCTCCATCTCGCGGGTGAGCGCAGCGACGTTCTGCACGCGCGCCTGCCGGGTCGCGAACCTGGCGTCCGCGGCCATCTCCGGCCGGCCGAGCGCGCGGGCGAGGTTGGCGAACTGGGTCTCGGAACCCGCCGACAAGATGATCTGGCCGTCGGCCACGGCGTAGAGCCCCGCCGGCTGGTTGCCCGGCGTGCTGGCCCCGTTGCGCTGGGGCACCTCTCCCGAGACCAGATAGGTCTGCGCCCGGTGCGACAGCGCGGCCATCTGGCAGTCCAGGAGGGAGATGTCGATGTGCTGGCCGCCGCCGCCATTCATGTCTCGATGCCGGAGGGCGGCGAAGATCGCCACCGTGGCGTACATGCCGGCGGTGAAGTCAGAGATCGCCACGCCCACCTTCTGCGGCGGCACGTCGGGATCGCCCGTTATGCTCATCAGCCCCGACATGGCCTGGAAGAGGCTGTCCAGACCCGGCTGGTGGGCATAGGGGCCCGTCTGCCCGAAACCGGTCACCGAGCAGTAGACGAGGTTGGGATTCAGCGCCGCGAGTGACTCGTAGTCGAGCCCGTGGCGCTTCAGGTCGCCGACCTTGTAGTTCTCGACCAGGACGTCGCTGGCCGCCGCGAGGCCCCGGATCAGCTCGCGTCCTTCCGGGCTGGCCAGATTGACGGTGATCGACTTCTTGTTGCGGTTGACCGCCAAGTGATAGGGCGAGTCATCGTCGCGCCCTTCCCTGTCCTTCAGGAACGGCGGACCGTAGCCGCGCATGTCGTCGCCGACCCCGGGCCGCTCCACCTTGATCACTTCCGCGCCCAGGTCGCCGAGGATCTGGGTCGCCCAGGGCGCAGCGACCATCCGGCTGAGGTCCAGCACCCGAACGCCGCTGAGCGGCAGCTTGTCCTGGGGGGTCTGCGAAGGCTCCACGCGCTACTCCCGTGCGATCTTGGCGATCAGCTCGATCGCTTCGTCGGTCATCTTGCGGAAGGTGATCCCGGTCAGGCCCGAGTCACGCCAGGCCGCCCACCGCTCGCGTATGCGCTCCGGCGGGCCGACCAGCGATTCCTCGTCCAGGTAGTCGTCGGGGACGGCGGCGGCGGCTTCCTCCTTGCGCCCGGCCAGGAACAGCTCCTGGATCCGCTCGGCGGCCTCGCCGTAGCCGCGGTTGACCATCGTCTCCTTGTGGAAGTTCTTCTCCTTGGCCCCCATGCCGCCGACGAACAGGGCGACGTGGGCCTTCAGCGGCTGCAGCGCCGCCTTCACATCGTCGGCGATGACCACGTTGGCGATCGCGCCGCGGATCTCGAACCTGTCGAGGGTCATGCCGTCGGTGCGGCGCGCGAAACCCTCCTCCAGCAGGGGCCGGTATCGCTTCAGGTCGCCCGGCACGAAGTGCATCGCCAGCCAGCCGTCGGCGACCTCGGCGGTCATGCGCACGTTGAGCGGGGTATCGGTGCCGAGGTAGACGGGGATGTCGCCGCTGTGGAGGATGCCCTTCAGCGGCTTGCCCAGACCGATGCCCCCCTCTCCTTGGTAGGGCAGGCTGATCTCCTTGCCCTCGTGGGACACCGGGCCTTCGCGGCGGAAGATCTTCTTCAGGATGGCGGCCGTGTCGCGCAGGCGGGGATTGGGCTTGCCCCAGGGGCGGCCGTACCAGCCCTCGACAATCTGCGGTCCGGACGCGCCGATGCCCACGATCATCCGGCCGCCGCCGGCCAGGGCGTCGATCGTCTGGGCGCACATCGCCAGGTTGGCGGGCGTGCGCGCGTCCAGCTGGGCGATCCCGGTGCCCAGCTTGATCCGCTTGGTGTGGGCCGCCAGGTACGCCAGCGGCGTCATCGCGTCGGCCCCGTAGGTCTCCGCTGTCCAGACCGAGTGGAAGCCCAGCCGCTCGGCCAGCTGAACCCGCTCCACGGGCGGCGTATAGTTGGGCTTGTCCCCATATCCGATCGCTAGGCCGAGCTTCATCCCTGTCCGCGACCACGAGATCAGTCGCGCCTCCAATTCTTTTTATTAGCTAACTACGTATACCCATTCCGCGAGACCGTACAAGGCGCGGCCCTCAGGAAGGCGGGCCACGCGTCGCGGCCTGGGCCGCTTCCAAGAGGCGACGCTCCTCGATCTCGTAGCTGCACAGGGTCATGGTGGTCGCTTCCAGATCCAACACCTCCTCGAGGGCGCCATCCTCGGCCGCGGCCAGGTTGCGCTTCATGAAGCCGTAGGCGTGCGTCGGACCCGTGGCGATGCTCAGGGTCAGGGCCTGCACGTGCGTCAGCAGCTCCTCGTCCGGAACCACACGGTGCACCAGGCCGAACGCCAGCGCCTCCGCCGCGGTGCGCCGCTCCGAGAGCAGGTACAGCTCCCGAACCTTCGCGGCCCCGAGTATCCGCGACCAGAACCAGCTGCCGCCGAAGTCCCCCGACAGGCCGGCCTTGCCGAAGGCGCTCGTGATCACGGCTGACTGAGCGGCGATCCGCAGGTCGCAGGCTCCGGCCAGCGACAGTCCGGCCCCTGCACAGGCGCCGTTGATCATCGCGACGGTGGGCTTTGGCATGTCGTGCAGCAGGCGCGCCGCCTCCGTCAGCCGCCGCAACCTGGCGATCTTGGCCTCGATGGTCTGCGGCCGCTTCCGCTGCTCCGGCGGCAACAGGGCGTCCGCGGCGATCTCCGCGTCCTTGTTCTTCAGGTCGCCTCCGGAGCAGAAGCCGCGGCCGGCGCCCGTCAGCACGACGCAAGCGACCTTGGGGTCGGCGGCGGCCCGCTGCACGGCCTCGAGCAGTTGCTCCATCAGTTCGCCGTTCATGGCGTTCAGCCGCTCGGGACGGTTCAGCGTGATGGTCATCACCCCGTCCTGCACGGCCTCCAGAACGCTTCGGCTCATCGGTCCCTCCCACGCCAATGCGGCGTCTTCAACCGCGCCGCGCCGTATCGTATAACTCATCATACTAATTAAAAGGGGAACAGGGATGAAACTGGCGCTGGGACTGGGGCCGCAGGATGCGCGCTTCAACGTGCCGATCGAGCTGATCCAGAAGGCCGAGGCCCTGGGGTTCGACTCGGTCTGGACGGCGGAGACCTACGGGGCCGACGCGATGACGCCACTGGCGTTCATCGCGGCGCATACGCGCAAGATCCGGCTCGGCACCGGGATCGCCCAGCTGGACGCGCGCACGCCCGCCAACCTGGCGATGTGCGCCCAGACGATCGACGCCCTGGCCGGCGGCGGCCGGATGATCGTGGGCATCGGCGTGTCGGGGCCGCAGATCGTGGAGGGCTGGTACGGCCGCCCCTGGGGCAAGCCCAATCCCCGCCTGCGCGACACGGTCGCCATCCTGAAGAAGATCTTCCGCCGCGAAAGCCCGGTGTCCCACGAGGGCAAGGAGATCAGCCTGCCCTACCAAGGCGAGGGGGCCATCGGTCTGGGCAAGCCGCTGAAGGGCATCCTCCACAGCGGCGACATCCCCGTCTACCTCGGCACTGACACCCCGCTCAACGTGCGCATGACCGGGGAAGTCGCCGACGGCTGGCTGGGCTTTCACCTCGTGCCGTCGATGGTGAAGCCGTATCGTGCGCTCCTCGAGGAGGGGCTCGCCCGACGGAGCGACGGCCGGCGCATCGAGGACTTCGACATCCAGGGCGCCGTAGGGGTCAAGGTGAACCCGGACGTGAAGGCGGCGCTGCAGGAGCCCAAGCCGCACATCGCGCTCTACGCCGGGGGCATGGGCGCCAAGGACAAGAACTTCCACAAGGAAGCCATGGTGAAGCGCGGCTACGGGGAGGCCGCCGAGCGGATCCAGGAGCTGTTCCTGGCCGGCCGCAAGGAGGAAGCCGCCGCCGCGGTTCCCGACGATTACGTGGACGAGGAGTGGCTGGTGGGGCCGCCGGAACGCATCCGGGAGCGCTTCAAGCTGTGGCGGGATTCCGGCATCACCACGCTCACCATCCGCCGCAGCCCGGCCGAGGTGCTGGAGCTGATCGCCGACGCGGCGTTCGCCTGAACGGCCGGGGGGGCGCGGCCCCGCCGCGCCCCCTTCCTGCTCAACGGAACATGTACTCGATGCTGACGCCGTATCGCCGCGGTGGGGCCAGGATGCCGATGTTCCCGCCACCCGACAGCGAATTGGTCCGCAGCCGCTTCGTGTTGGTCAGGTTTTCACCCCAGAGGGTGAAGCGCCAGCGCTCGCCCGGGTCGGTCCAGGCGACCTGCGCGTTGAGGTTCTCGTAGCTCGGCTCTTTGTAGCTGTTGCCGTTGTCGCTGTAGTACTCGTCGCTCCAGTACAGCAGCCCCGAAAGGGCGAGCTCGCCGCCCCAGAGCGGCGTCGTGTAGAGGGTCGAGAGGTTGAAGGTCCAGTCGGGCGCCTTCGGCAGGTGGTTGCCCGAGGCGTCGCCTAGAACCTGCAGGTAGCCCGGCGTCGTCACCGTCACGCCGTTGACCACCGTGGGCGGACGCAGCTGGAATATCTGCGCCCCTGGGAAGTCCTTGAACCGGGCGTGATTGTAGGCGACCGCCGCGTTGACGCTCCAGTTCGGACGCGGCGCCCAGGCGAGCTCCACCTCGCTCCCGTAGATCTCGGCCGTGGCGGCGTTCTGAAGCGTTAGGCCGCCCGAGACGTTGCGCGCCGAGACCTGCAGGTCCTTGTAGTCATAGTAGAACGCGACCGCGTTCAGCCGCACCCCGCGAGCCGGCTCTGTCTTCAGGCCCACCTCGTAGGAATCGAGCACCTCGGGCTTCACCGGGGTGAGCGGAAGCGCCGCCGCAGAGGCGTTGTAGAGGCCGCTCTTGAACCCTTGCGAATAGGTGAAGTAGCCCCGGACCCGGTCGCTGAAGGCGTACTTGACCGACAGCCGGGGGGAGAGCTTGTCGAACTCGGAGCTGACCGGGGGCCCGTTCGGCGGAGGCGGCGGCGGCGTTTGGCCGGGGGCCAGCACCCGGCGGTCGTTCCACTGCCGGAAGTCGCGCGTCTCGGTGCTGTAGCGCAGCCCCGCGGTGAGAGACAGCCGCTCGGTCAGGTCGTAGGAGCCTTCGGCGAACACCGCATAGGACGTCGCGTCGCTGTCGGACTGCAGAATCTGCGTCGCCGCCGTGGGACCGCCGCGCACCAGGAAGTAGGTGTCGCCGAACCCGTAGCGGGCCTGCCCCTGGAAATAGAACAGGCCGGCGATCCACTGGAACGGCCCCTCGCCGTTGGAGGACGCCCGCAGTTCGGCCGTATAGCTGCGGTCGTCGACGCTGAAGGCGGAATAGGAACTGTCCACGACCGTTCCGTCCGAGTCGCCGGAGCTTCCGAGCTCGGTCTTCTGCCACGACCCCAGGAACGTAAGGTCGAATCCGGAGAAGGTCGAGACCGAGTTCGCCCAGGCGCTCGTCTGGTGCATGCCGAAGTAGCTGTCGACCGACAGGGCGGAGTTGTAGCCGGTGGGGATCAGCACATTGGGATCGACCAGCTTGGCGGCCGTGATCCCGTCGATCGGGTGCGTCTTCAGCGCGGTGTCGTCGTGGCTGTTGATGTAGGCGGCGCCGACGATCACCTTGGTGTTCTCGATCGGCCGCCAGAGCAGCTTGCTGCGCACGCCGAACGAGCTGGTGCGCGCCACGGAGTCCCCGCTCACCAGATCCTTTACGTAGCCGTCGTCGGCGTTGGCGTGGATGGCGATGTTGGCGGCGAGGTTCTCGGAGAGGCCTCCGTTCAGGTAGATGTCCCCCTTGCGCTCGTTGAAGCGGCCGTAGCTGGCCGCCAGGCGCATCTCCGGGTTCGGAGAAGGATCATAGGTGACGATGTTGATGGCCCCGCCCACGGCGTTGCGGCCGAACAGCGTCCCTTGCGGCCCCCGGAGCACCTCGACCCGCTGGATGTTGTTGAAGTCGAAGAAGCCGGCGTGCTGCGACGACTGGTACACGCCATCGATGTAGAGCGGCACGGTCGCCTCGTCGCCGGGCCCGACCGCCCGCGTGCCGACGCCGCGTACCTGCGGGCGCGAGACGAAGCTGCCCTGGGTGAACACGAGTCCCGGGGTGATGTACATGAGCTCCCGGCTTTCGGTCACCCCCGCCTTGGCCATCGCCTCGGCGCTGAGGGCGGTCACCGCGACGGGGACCTCCTGCAGACTCTCCTCCCGCTTCTGGGCAGTGACGATGACTTCCTCGATCTCCTGCGCCATGGCGGCGCCGGCCGACAGCGCCAGCGACGTAGCCGACGCGCAGGCGAACAATCTCCACTTCAGCATGCCTTCCTCCCTATCCCTGCTCTTTTCTGGTTGAGGCGGAATCTGGCAGCCAAGCTTTAATTGTCAAACTATTTGTACTTATTTGAACAGGTCGTCAGCAATGGGACGGAGCAGGTCCGGCAGCCCCGCCGCGTCGCTCGCGGTCCACGACGCCCCGCGGACGAGCGCGGCCGGCACTCCCTCGTCGCCCTCGCCCAGGACCAGCGAGGCCGCGGCCGCGATCTCGTCGGCGACGCCGGTCACCGTGGCCTGAAGCACCCGCCCGAAGAGATCGCGTTCGCCGCAGCGGTCGCGCGTCGGCGCCAGCCCCGCGACGCCGATCGCCTGGCCGGTAGTGCCGAGACGCCAGGCGCGCCCGAGGCTGTCGCTCACGATGACGGCGGGGGCGGCGCGGCCGTATCGCGCCTGCAATTCGCCCCGCAGCCGCCGCGCGCTTGCATCGGGGTCGAGGGGCCACAGGAGCACGGTCTCCGGCTCCTCGGTCGGCGCCACGTTCGAGGCGTCGACACCGGCGTTGGCCAGCACGACGCCCGTCCGATGGCGAGTGATGACCAGTCCCGGGCGCGTGCGCACGATCTCGACGGACTCCGATAGGATCACCTCGCACAGAGGCGCGGGCTTACCGGTGGCCGCGGACAGTTCGATCGCGCGCGCGGACGGCGTCACCTCCGCCAGGCGCACGAAGCGCCCCTCGACCTTGGACACGGCCTTCTGCGCCACGACGAGCACGTCGCCGGACTCGGGTCTCAGTCCCTCGCGATCGAGTCCGGCCGCCAGCAGGGCGGCGAGGTCGTCGCCGGGCGCGAGAAGCGGCAGTCCCCGCACCGGACGGATGCAGACACCCCGGTCCGGCGCCTGCCCTTGGCTTTCAGTCCCTGGCATAGGGTTCCGGAACCCGGCCGACGACGTGATAGGCGGGGTCCTCGTACACGCGCGGCAGGAAGGTCTGGGGATAGCGCGACTCCGGGCGGGAGAGGTGCTCCAGTTCGGCCATCTCCGCCTCGGAGAGCGTGAAGTCCGCCGCCCTGAGATTGTCGGCCAACTGTTCCGGGCGCGTTGCGCCCAGGAGGACCGTGGACACTGCGGGGCGCTGGCCCACCCAGGCGAGCGCCACGGTCGCGGGCGGAACGCCTCGGGCCCGGGCGATGCGGTGCTGGGCCTCCAGGATGGGGCTCCACCTGGCGCGCGCTTCGGCCGTAGCGCCGACGGAGAACGAGGTTCGCGTGGCCAACCGACCGCCGCCGCCGGACGGATCCGCATCGGTGTACTTGCCGCTCAGGAACCCCGCCGCCAGTGGGCTCCAGACCATCAGACCGACGTCGCTGGCGAGCGCGCAGGGAACCACCTCCGCCTCCACGTCGCGGCCGACCAGGGAATAGTACATCTGGGCGACGACGAACCTGGACCAGCCCTCGCGCTTCTGGATTTCGATGGCCCTGGCGGCGAGCCACGCCGGCCAGTTCGAGAAGCCGATGTAGCGGGCCTTGCCGGCGCGGATCACCTGGTCCAGCGCGGCCAGGGTCTCCTCCAGCGGGGTCAGAAAGTCGGGCCGGTGGCAGATGTAGACATCCACCCAGTCGGTCCCCAGGCGCCGCAGGCTGCCGTCGATGCTGCGGTGGATGTGATGGGCCGAGAGCCGGCAGTCCAGCAGCCCGTCCCCCACCTTGGCGCCGACCTTTGTGGCGATCAGCGCCTCTTCGCGGCACCCGCGAAGCGCCTCCCCCAGGAGGGTCTCGGACTGCCCTTCGTTGTACACGTCGGCGGTGTCGAACAGGTTGATCCCGGCATCCAGGGCCGCGCCCACCATCGCCTGGGCGCCTTGGGCGTCCACCTTGCCGAGGCCGTAGCGTGAGGGGCCGCCGAAGGTCATCGCCCCGAACGCCAGGCGAGACACGACAAGCCCGCTCCCTCCGAGAAGCGCGTACCGCATGGCCCTAGCTGAACCTCGGCGGGCGCTTCTCCAGGAAGGCCGCGACGCCTTCGCGGGACTCGTGGCCGGTCACGGCGATCGCCATGGCGGCGGCCTCGTACTCGAGCACGCTCTCGAGCGCCGCCGCAGCGACATAGAAGCCCCGCCGCAGGCTGGCCATGGCCGCGGGCGGCCCAGCCGCCAGCTGCTGCGCCAGTTCCAGCGCCCGTTCCTGGACCTGCCCCGCGGTCGCGAGTTCGTCGACGAGGCCCAGGCGCTCGGCATCGGGTCCATCCAGCGTCTGCGCCAGCAGCATGATACGGCGCGCGCGCGCCGGACCGATCCTCTGGCCGAGCGTGTAGTGCAGCCCCAAGTCCGGCACCATGCCGATGCGGGTGAAGGGGAAGACGAACCGCGTATTCGCGTCCGCGACGATCACGTCGCACATGCACGCCATGCCGACGCCGGCCCCCGCCGCGAAACCTTCGACCGCCGCGACCACCGGCTTGTCGCCCTGGAGCACGCGCCGCAGCAGCGCCTGCGCCTGGCGCACGCTGCCGAGGAACTCGATAGGCTCGCGCGTCCCGAAGCCCTTCACGTTACCGCCAGAGGCGAAGTTGCCGCCGGCTCCGGTGAACACAACGGCGCCGACGGTCTCGTCGTCCAGCGCCTGGTCGAAGAGCTGCCGCAGGAGCTTGGTGCGACCTGGACTGGCCGCGTTGCGGGTTTCCGGCGTGTTGAGCGTGATCCGCGCCACGCGCGGCGCCGGGCGGTCGAGGAGGACGTCCGCGCTCATCGCTTCGCCAGGACGGTGCTGGGGAGGAAGCCCATCTCGCGGGTGGTCCGGGCCGAGATTCCCATGGTGATCGCCTCGGACAGCAGCACCCGGTCCAGGCTGCTGTCCTCGGCCGCGTTCAGGTTGCGCTTGGCGTTGCCGTAGGCCCAGCGCGGCCCGCCGGCGATGCGCTTGGCGATCTCGAGCGTCCGCTCGCGCAGCTCGGCGTCCGGATAGACGCGGTTGACCATGCCCCAGGCCAGCGCCGTCTGGGCGTCGATGCGCTCGGAGAGGAAGTAGAGCTCCCTCGCCTTGGCCGTGCCAAGGATCTTGGTCCAGAAATAGGTCCCGCCGAAATCTCCCGACAGACCCGCGCGGGTGAAGGCGCTCGTGAAGAACGCCGTCTCCGCGGCAAGACGCATGTCGCACGCGCCGGCCAGGCTGAAGCCCGCGCCCGCACAGGGGCCGTTGACCATGGCGATGGTCGGCTTGGCCATGTCGTGCAGCAGCCGCGCCGCCTCCTCCCGCGCCTTGAGCACGCTTTCCATGTTCACGGGCATGTTGTGGGCGGCGCGCTCGGCGTCGGACAGGCCGGCCTGGGCGTCCAGCTCGGCCTGCCGGCTCTTCAGGTCGCCGCCGGCGCAGAAACCGCGTCCCGCGCCGGTGAGCACGACGCAGCCCACCTGGGGGTCACGCGCCAGTTCGGCGACCACCTCGGGCAGCCGGTCCATCAGCTCCGAGGTCATGGCGTTGAGGTGTTCCGGCCGGTTGAGGGTGACGATCGCGACCCCCTCTTCGCGGCTGACGAGCACGGTGTCGGACATTCGATGGCCCTCTGCAGATCACCAGGTGTGAATGAAGGGATGGGCGCCTGGCGGCTCGCCTGTGTGCTGGGCGCACTGTAGGGCGTGGACGATCCACTTGCGGGAGTCGGCGGGATCGATCACGTCGTCGAAGTCGTACGAGGACGCCTTCTGGAGCGCCTTGCCCTCCTGATACATCTCCTCGACGCGCTGGTCGTAGACCGCCTTGCGCTCGGCAGGGTCCTCGATCGCCTCGAGCTCCTTGCGGTAGGCCAGCCGCACCGCGCCCTCCAGGCCCATGGCGCCGTACTCCCCGGTGGGCCAGGCGACGGTGAAGATCGGTGCCTTGAAGGCCCCGCCCATCATGGCGATCATCCCAAGCCCGTAGAACTTGCGCACGATGATGGTGCAGCTCGGGACCCTGAGGTTCGCGCCGGCGACCAGCAGGTTGCACGCCCGCCGGATCAGCGCCGTCTTCTCGGCCTCGGGTCCCACCATGATCCCGGGGGTGTCGCAGAGGTGAACGACCGGCAGGCCGAAGTTGTCGCAGAGTTGCAGGAAACGCGCGCCCTTGTCGCCCGCTTCCGCATCGATCGCCCCCGCCAGGTGCATGGGGTTGTTGGCGACGATCCCCACCGCCTTGCCCTCAATGCGGGCGAGCGCCGTCACCACGCCGTGACCCCAGCCGCCGCGCAGCTCGAACATCGAGCCTTCGTCGACGAGGGTCTCGATGACCGGTCGGATGTCGTAGGCCCGTCGCCGGTCCTCCGGCACCAGGTGGCGCAGCCGCCGCTGATCGGCGCAGGGCCCGGGCGCGACGTCGCCCTGGAAATAGCTCAGGTAGCGCTTGGCCGCGGCGGCCGCCTCGACCTCGTCCTCCACGAGTACGTCCACCGCGCCCCGTGCGTAGTGCATCGTGGCCGGGCCGATCTCGTCGGCGCTGAAGACCCCGAGCCCGCCGCCCTCGACCATCGCCGGCCCGCCCATGCCGATGTTGGCGTTTCGGGTGGCGATGATCACGTGGCAGCAGCCGAGGAAGGCGGTGTTGCCGGCGAAGCAGTAGCCGGCGGTCACCCCCACCAGCGGGACCTTCCCGCTGAGACGGGCGAAATAGTGGAACGACAGGCCCTCGCCCGTGCGCTCGGTGTCGCCGGGCCGCCCGCCGCCGCCCTCGGCGAAGAAGATCACCGGCGTGCGGAGCCGCTCGGCCAGCTCGAACAGCCGCTGGTCCTTGCGGTGGCCCTCCCGGCCCTGGGTCCCGGCCAGTACGGTGGCGTCATAGGCCAGCACCAGGCACCGCGCGTTCGCTCCGAAGAGGCTGCCGTTGACGGTCCCGAAGCCCGCCACCAGCCCATCGGCCGGCGTGGTGCGGATCAGCTCGTCCAGCGAGCGCCGCCCGCGCTGGGCCGCCACCACCAGGGGCCCGTATTCGACGAAGGTGTCCGGATCGCACACCGCCGCGACGTTCTCCCGCGCCGTCCTCTGGTTGCGCCGCCGGCGCTTCGCCACGGCGTCCGGCCGGGCCTCGTCGCGGGTGAGCGCGTGCCGCTCCAGCACGGCGGCGAGATCGGCGCGAACGTGGTCCGGGTCCGGTTCCGCCTGCGCCGCCGCCGCCTCGACCTGCACCTCGCCCGCCTCGATCCAGAGCAGCGGGTGACCTTCGAACACCGTCTCGGCCGGAGTGACGTTCAGGCCGCTGATGACGCCGCTGCACGGCGCGCGCACCACGTGCTCCATCTTCATGGCCTCGATCACGGCCACCTGCCCGCCGGCGGGAACCTCGTCGCCGACCTTCACCGAGAGGGCCACGATGGTGCCCTGCAGCGGCGCGCTCACGGGCATTCCGGCGGGCGCGGCGGCCCCGAGGTCGGCTGCGGTCTCGGGCGCGGACTCGCTCTCCGCCGCCTGGGCGAAGAACAGTCCTCCCACATGCGCCTCGGCCGCGGCCGCGAGCTCGCGCACATGGTCGTCGATGAAGGTCGTGTAGATATCGTTCGCCGCGACCTCGGGCCGGCTGATAAGGGCGTGGAGGAACTCCAGGTTGGTGGGCACCCCGCCAATGCGGAACTCGCGCAGCGCCCGCCGGCCGCGCCGCAGGGCGGCGGCGAAGTCTGGCTCGGGCGAGTGGACGATCACCTTCGCCAGCAGCGAGTCGAAGTTTGGGCTGGTGCGGTAGCCCGCATAGCCGAACGTATCGGTCCGCATCCCGGGTCCGGAGGGCGGATCAAACGCGGTGAGCTGTCCGCCCGAGGGCAGAACGGCGCCATCCGGCGTCATGCGCTCCATGTTCACCCGCAGCTGGATGGCGTGACCGCGCGGGGGAGCGATCCGGTCCTGCGTCAGGCCGAGCGAGGCCAGCGATGCGCCCCCGGCGACGCGGAGCTGCGCCTGCACGAGATCGACCCCGGTGACTTCTTCGGTCACGGTGTGCTCGACCTGGATCCGTGGATTGGCCTCGATGAAGGCGAAGTCCAGCCCGCCCTTCGCCGGCGAGTCCCAAACCAGGAACTCGAACGTGCCCAGGCCACGATAGCCGACCGCGGTCGCCAGCCGCACCGACGCGTCCAGCAACGCCTCCCGGAGCGCCTCCGGGAGGTCGGGACTGGGCGCGATCTCCACGATCTTCTGATGGCGGCGCTGCAGGGTGCATTCCCGCTCCCACAGATGGGTCACCCCGCCCTGGCCGTCGCCGATGATCTGCACCTCCAGGTGCCGCGCCCGCGGCAGGAAACGCTCCACGTAGAGGTCGCCCTGCCCGAAGGCCGCCTTGGCCTCGGAACTGCACCGCTCGAAGGCCTTCGGAAGCTCCTTCGGCGTCCGGACCACGCGGATTCCCCGGCCGCCGCCGCCGGCCACCGCTTTCAGGATCACGGCCGCGCCCGGCTCGAGCGAGGCCAGGAACGCCTCCGCCTGTTCCAGCGTGCTTGGCTCGAAGAGCCCTTGCGGAGTGGGAACGCCGCAGTCGCGCGCCAGCGAACGGGCCCGCGCCTTGTCGCCGAACTCCGTCAGCATCTCGGGGGTGGGGCCGACGAAGGTTATGTCCTGCTCGGCGCATCGCGCCGCGAACTGGGCGTTCTCGGCGAGGAAGCCGTAGCCGGGATGGATGGCGTCGCAACCCGCCGTCCGGGCGGCGGCGAGCACTTGCTCGATGTCGAGGTACGCCTTGGCGCCCACCCCCGACAGCACGTGCAGGTCGTCGGCCTTGGCCGTGTGGAGCGAGCCGCGGTCGTCCTCGGAACAGATCGCGACGGTTGCCATGCCCAGTTCATCCGCGGCGCGGGCGATCCGGATCGCGATCTCGCCGCGGTTCGCAATGAGCAGTCGCTGTATGGCCATCGGAGGTTTCCCGGGCGAGTAAGGTCAGTGCGCGCCGCGGCTCGCCGGGCGCGCAGACAGCGTTGCGGGGGCGACGCCGTCGTGGCGCCGCCACCGTGTTCGCGCCTTGCTCAGGGCATCTGGTAGGCGAGCCGCACCCCGATCGTCCGCGGCCGCACGTCGATGGCGTAGGTCGCCGCCGCGCCCTGGTAGCGATTCATGGGGTGATCCGAGTCGAATAGGTTGCGCGCGAAGAGCGTCACCTTGACCCGCTCGTCCATCGTGGCCCAGGAGGCATGGGCGTTGACCGTCGTGTAGTCGCCGTCGTTGTCCAGCTGGCCGATGAAGTCCCAGATGAAGTTGTCGCTCCAGTAGGCCAGGGCGCCGAGTTCGACCTTGCCCCCGAAGGCGTCGAACTCGTAGTTCGCCGCCAGATTCGCCGTCCAGTCAGGCGATCTCGCAAGCGGCTTGCCCGAGGCGTCGCAGGTGGCCGACCGGTTGCCGCCGATCAGGACGCCGGTCCCCGGCTGGCAGGGGTTGGTCAGGCTGGCGTCCGTGCTGGTGGCCGGGAAGTACACCAGGGCGGCCGGGAAATCGTCGTACCGGGCGTGCTGGTAGGCGAGCCCCCCGCGAAGCGTCAGGCCGTCGACCGGGATCCAGTCGAATTGGACTTCCCCGCCGTAGTTGCTCGCCTCGGCCGCGTTGAAGACGTCGGTGGTCGCCGCCCCCGTCGGCGAGCGGGCGCTCACCTGCAGGTTCTTGTAGGTCATGTGGAAGGCGGTGATGTTCAGGCGCAATCGGCTGGTCGGGTCGGTCTTCAGACCCACTTCCCAGTTGTCCACCGTCTCGGGCTTGAGAGCCAGGAAGGGCGGGCCGCTCGAGGCGTTGAAGAAGCCGCTCTTGAACCCTTGCGAGAAGGTGACGAAGCCGCGAATGCGAGGCGCGAAGTCGTACTGCACGGACGCGCGGAACGAGACGTCCTCGTAGTCCTTCTTGGCGTAGGACGGCGTGGTGGGAACCGGGAACACGACGTCGCCGATCGTATAGTTGTAGTCGAGCGCGGTCGTCGGCAGGGAGGCGAACGGCGTCGTGCTGCGCCGGTAGTCCTTGGTGCGCTTCTCGTGGCTGTAGCGGATGCCGCCGGTCACCGAGAGCGCATCGTTCACATGGTAGGTGGCCTCGCCGAACACCGCATACGCGTCGACCCCCAGCTCGCTGATCAGGGCAAGGGTCGCGCCGGTGGGTGAGGCGCGGGAGAGGAAGACGTCCCCGGCGTCGGTCAGCACATAGCCCGGCCGGTTGCGGTAGTAGTTGGCCCCGACCAGCCAATCCACCTTGCGAACCCCCGTGGAGGCCAGGCGCACCTCGGTGGTTTGGGACTCATCCAGGTACGGGATCTTGGCGTACTGGTAGTCGAGGATCGTCGCGTCGCTGTCGGTGCGCTGGATCGACCGCGTCCGCAGCCACGACTGAAGGGCCGTCAGCTGGAAGCCGTCGAAATCCCAGTTGAGGTTCGCGAAGGCGCCCACCTGCTGGTAGTTGAAATAGGTGTCGCCGATGCCGGTCTTGCCAGGCGGCGCGATCGGAACATTGGGATTGACGCGACGCGCGACGGTGTTGCCGCCGAGCGGATAGCCCGAGAACGCCGTGTCGTCGTGCGAGCGCAGGAAATTCACGCCGACGGTGAGGTCCATCCGATCGGTGGGAGTCCACAGCAGCTTGGCGCGGGCGCCGGTGGACCCGGCGTCCCCCTTGTCCTCGCCCGTGACGATGTTCTCGATGTAGCCGTCGCGCTGATCGTGATGGAAGGCGATGTTGCCGGCCAGCTTCTCGCCGAGCGGCCCGGAGACGTAGGCGTTCAGGTGGATCTCGTTGTCCGATCCATAGCTGGCGTCCGCCTTGAACCGCGGCTCGCGGCTGGGCTGCAGGGTGATGATGTTGATCGCCCCGCCCAGCGCGTTCCGGCCGAACAGCGTGCCTTGCGGCCCCTTGAGGACCTCGACGCGCTCGATGTTGTTGAATTCGAAGAACCCGGCGTGGGTCGTCGATTGGTAGACCCCGTCGATGTAGATCGGCACCGAGGGCTCGTCGCCGGGGCCGATGCCGCGCGTACCGACGCCGCGGATGTTCGGCGAGCCGGTCGCCGTCTGGTTGCTGAAGTTGAGGCCCGGGGTGACGAGCGTCAGGTCGCGGGTGCCGGTGGCGCCCGCCTGCTGCAGCATTTCGGCCGTGGCGGCGCTGACCGTGATCGGCACCTCCTGCAGGTTCTGCTCCCGCTTCTGGGCGGTGACGATGACCTCCTCGACCTCCTGGGCGGCCGCGGAAACGGCCGTCGCGGACACCAAGGCGCTGACCAGGCACGCAGTCTTGAACCGCATTTTTCTCCTCCCTTTTAAGTTTGGCCGTTCCGGCTCTGAGGAGGATTGACGCGGGAAAACGTCGCTATTGTCAATATCAGTTAGCTATTTTTACCATCAGCTCCTCAAGGCCGCTCCGGTAGGTTTCCGGCACCGGCGCCGACGCGCCGGAGACGGTGTAGACGACGACTGTGTCGCAAAGAGAGATGCAGCGCCCGCCCTGGAAGAGCGCTTGGCCGAACTCGTAGGAGGAGCGTCCAACCCGGACGACGCCGCTGCAGAGCTGTAGCACCTCGGGGTAACGCGCCTCGGCGAGGTAGTGCAGATTGACCCTCAGGACCACGCCGTGCCCCGCTTCGCGCCGCACGCCCGCGAGGGCCGCGCGGTGCAGGGTCATCACCCCTTCCTCGTAGTACTCCGCCTGGGCCACGTTGTTCAGGTGACGGAGGGGATCGACGTCGCGGTAGCGCGGGCGGACCTCCCCGACGATCGGATAGGCCACCGGGTCGCGGCGGGGGTCGGCGGTCATGCCTAGCGCCCCACGAACACCGGCTTGCGCCGTTCGCGGAAGTGGGCGACGCCCTCCTTGAAGTCCTCGGACTCGAGGCTCGCCACGACTTCCTCGTAAGCCGTCGTCAGGGCCTCGGCGAACGTCTCGCTGCGCGCCTTCCACAGCTGGCGCTTGATGACCCGCGTGGACCGCGGCGAGACGTTCTCGGCGATGTCGCGCGCATAGTCGACCGCATGGGCCAGCAGGTCCGCAGGCTCGAGGACCACGCTCACCAGTCCGATACGCAGCGCCTCGTGCGCGGAAAGGCGTCGGCCGGACAGCAGGATGTCAGCCGCCGCCCCCTGTCCGACGATGGCCGGCAGCGTGAAGGCGAGCCCGGCTTCCGCCGTCAGGCCTCGCCGCGGGAAGCCGGCAGTGAACAGCGCGTCCGTGCTCGCGAACCTGACGTCGCAGGACGCCGCCAGCGAAAGGCCGACGCCGGCGCAGGCGCCGTTCACCGCTGCGATCACAGGCTTCGGCAAGGCGCTCGGAATGATGTACCGCGAGCGGTGCTCCGGCGGCGAATCGGCGAGGGCGTCGAAGACGGGATGGGGCGATCCGGGGGGCAGCCGCTCGAACGAGCCGCCCGCCGTGGCGGCGAGGTCATCCAGGCGCTCCATGTCCGCCCCGGCGCAGAAGCCCCGGCCGCTGCCGGTGAGCACGACGACCTTGACGGCGTCGTCCAGCCCGACCTGCACCATGGTCCGATCGAACAGGTCGCCCATGGCCGGGCCGATCGCATTGAGGCGCTCGGGCCGGTTGAGCGTGACGACGGCCACGCCTTCCGAGATCTCGCACTGAACGAAGTCGTTCACGGGGGCTCCCTTCTCAGTTGGCGGCGGTCAGCGTAGCGCCGCCGTCGACCACCAGGGTCTGGCCGGTGACATGCCGTCCGGCTGCGCTGACCAGGAACAGGATGACCGAGGCGATGTCCTCGGGCTCGGCGATCCGACGGAGCGGGGTCCGCCGCAAGGTCGCCTCAAGCGCCTTGGGATCGGCCATCGCCGCACGGACCATGTCGGTTCGGGTGACGCCGGGCGCGACGCTGTTGACGCGGATTCCGGCCGGCCCCCATTCATGCGCCAGCTGCCGGGCCAGATGGTTCACGCCCGCCTTGGCCACCGCGTAGGCGCCGGAGCGCGGAGACGCCACGATGCTGCCGATCGAGGAGAGCAGCACCATGGCGCCGGACCCCTGCTTGGCGATCTCGGGCGCGAGGAGCTGGCTGAGCCGCCAGGCGGCCTTGAGGTTGACGTCGAAGACCTTGTCCCAGGCCTCCTCCGGAAGGTCCTGGAGCGACGAGAAGCTGGGATTGACGCCGGCGTTCGAGATCAGCACGTCGACCCGGCCGAACGCGGCGGTGGCGGCCTCGGCCAGGCGCTGGCGGTCCGCTTCGAGCGCTGTGTGGCAGGGCGCGGCGATCGCCTCCACTCCCTCGTCGCAAAGCGCGGCCCGAACCTGCTCGCACGCCTCGGCCTTCCGGGACGAGACAACGATGCGTGCGCCGGCGCGGCCCAGCAGGCGGGCAGTCGCCAGGCCGATGCCGCGCGTCGAGCCGGTGACCACCGCCACCTGCCCGTCGAGCCTCAAGAGCGCCATCGGATCAGCCATCGGCCTTGCTCGCCTCCTCGCCCCGCAGCCGCTCGACGGCCAGGCGCATCGGCGCGCGCCCCAGCTGCGCGGAAATCAGCGCCAGCGGCGCCAGCAGGGCCAGGGCGGTGGCGATGGACCAGCCCAATTTCGCGGGGTCGCCGAACACGAAGTCGGTGAAGAAGGCGATCAGCGACGGCCCTCCGGCGTTGCCGATGATCGCGAGGGAGAGAAGGTAGATGGCCGCCATGCGCCCCCGCAGCGCCGACGGCGTCACGGCCTGGACCGCCGCCGCCCCGTAGCCGATGTACGAGAACGCCATCATCTTCAGCAGGAACACGCAGACCAGGAACACGCGCGGATCGTCTACGAGGAAGGCGCCGATCCCGACGGGCGTCGCCAGCAGCACGCTGGCGGAGAAGACCTGCAGGTGAGCATCGCTGTGACCGCGCGCGATGAGCCGGTCGACCAGCCAGCCGGCGCCTATGGTGCCGATGCCGGCGCTGAGGACGTTCACAAGGCCGAGCGCCGGCCCGACCTCGGCGGGTCCCCAGCCGAAGGCGCGCTCCATGTACGCCGGGAGCCATGCCAGGGCGCCATAGATCAGCATCGAAAACAGCGCGAAGCTGCCAGCGTAGCCGAGCAGCACGGCCCGTCGCTCGCGCAGGAACGGCAGCAGGCGCGTCGGGACTTCCTCCCGCTGATGAAGGCGCTGCGGCTCGCGGAACGTGAACACGAGCGTCGCCAGGATGAGGCCTGGCAGGCCGATGGCGACGAACACCATCTGCCAGGGGCGAAGGTCGCCGAAGAACGGGAAACTCAGATCGGGACGCTGGGTGAAATAGGCGACGGCCAGGCCGCCCACCGCCATCGAGGCGCCGGTGCCGAGCACCGCTCCGGCCGTGTAGATCGACAGGGCCGTCGCCATCTGATGCTTCGGGAACTTGTCGGCGATGATCGAATGCGCGCAGGGGCCCAGGGTCGCCTCTCCGACGCCCAAGGCCATGCGGGCCAGCAGGAGCTGGGGGAAGCTCTGAGCCATGCCGCAGGCGATCGTCGCGATCGACCAGAAGGTCACGCCCAGATACAGGATGATCCGCCGGGGGAACCGGTCCACGAGCCAGCCGATAGGCAGGCCGCAGAGAGCGTAGAACAGGGCGAAGGCGAGCCCGAGCAACATGCTCATCTGGAAGTCGCTGATGGCCAGGTCGGCCTTCACCGGATCGACCACCAGGGCAAGGACGCCCCGGTCCAGCGTGTTCAGCAGGTACAGCAGCACCAGCACAGCCAGCGCCAGCCACGCGCCTAGCGGAGCTCCAGTCCGTATCGCCCTAGCCGCTGCCGCCGTCACGACCGCTCCCGTCTCCGCGTGCGACCTGACAGCCGCATCGGGACCTTCACTCCTCAATCTTACTTAGTCAACGTGGTTATATGTTTGACCTGGACGATTGACACGTCTGCGCGAGGGAGTCGAAATAAGAGTTAACTAGGTTAGCGCATGTGCAATACAGTGCGCTGCGCAACGGCGGGAACACGCCGGCGCCGTCGGGAGGAAGCACCATGAGTCCGCATAAGCCCAAGGTGCGCGCGCTGCCGATCAGACCGGCGGCGGTGCAGGTCGAACATCGCATCGACGGGTCCGTGGTGCTCGAGCAGACCACGCCGCCGGCCCCGGCTGCGCGATCGATACCGCATCTCTTCGCCGAGCGTGTCGTCCAGTGCGGAAACAGCACGTTCGTGGCCAAGCGCGAGCGGCTGGCCGGAGGCGGATGGGGCGAGTGGCGCCGACTGTCCTACGGAGAAGCGGCGCGGCAGGTGCGGGCGCTCGCCCAGGCGCTGCTCGACCAAGGCCTGGGGCCCGGCCGCTCGGTCATGATCCTGTCAGGGCCATCGCCCGAGCACGCCGTGCTCGCCCTGGCGTCCCAGTGGGTGAGCGCCCCCGTCACCGCCGTCGCCACCGCCTATTCCCTGCTCGCCGACGACTTCGCCAAGCTCCGTCACGTGTTCAATCTCTGCCGCCCCGCCATGATCCTCGTCGAGGGTCCGGAGTACGCGCGGGCGTTGCAGGCGCTGCCGCTGGCGGGGGTCACCGTCGTGTCCCTACAGCCGATCCCGGGCGTCCCGACGGCAGCGTTCTCCGATCTCGTCGCGACCCAGCCGACGGCCGCGGTCGAGGACGCGCTCGCCAGGGTCACGGCCGAAACGGTCGCGCGATACGTCTTCACCTCCGGGTCGACAGGCGCGCCGAAGGCGGTGATCCACACGCAAGGCACGCTCTGCGCCCAGATCGCCGCGCGCAACGCGCTGCTGGTGGATTCCTCCGCGGAGGCCGGTTCCACCCGGCTCAGCTGGATGCCCTGGAACCACATCGGCGGGATCATCCACCTCAACTACGCGATCGAGGATGGCGGCTCGTACTACATCGACGAGGGACGTCCGCTGCCCGGCCAGTTCGCCGAGACCCTGCGCAACCTCCGCGAGGTGATCCCGGCCGAATTCAACTCGGTGCCGATCCTCTATGGTCAGCTAGCGGACGCCCTCGAGGAGGACGCCGATCTGCGCACGCGGTTCTTCAAGACCGTGCGCTACTTCTGCTACAGCAGCGCGGCTCTGTCCGAGGACATCTTCGAACGGATCCAGGCGATGGCGATGGAGACCCTGGGGGAGAGGGTCGCGTTCTGCACGAAGTACGGCACGACCGAGGTGCAGGCCGTCACCCATTCCGCCCGGCCCATGGAGCGCCCGGGCGAGATCGGCGTCCCCTACCCCGGCGCGAAGATCAAGCTCGTGCCGTACGGCGACAAGCTTGAGATGCGGGTGAAGGGCGACATGGTGAGCCCCGGCTATCTCGGAGGCGAGGAGATCAACCGCGAGGCCTTCGACGAGGAGAGCTACTATCGCACGGGCGACGCCGCGGCGTTCGCCGATACGGCCGATCCGGGCGCCGGGCTCGTCTTCGACGGGCGCGTGACCGAGAACTTCAAGCTCTCGACGGGCACCTGGGTGTCGGTCGGGGCGCTCCGGGTGGCGCTGATCGAGGCGCTCGCGCCACTTGTGCAGGACGCGGTGATCGCCGGCCACGACCGCGACTACATCGCGGTCCTGGCCTGGCCGAAGCTCGATCAGGCGGCGCGGCTGGCGGGCCTGCCGCCCGGCGCGCCGCTGTCCGACACGCTGGCGACCGAGCCGGTGCGGCGGTTCGTGGCCGAGCGCCTGGCGGCGCACAACGCCCGCTCCCACGGCTCGTCGCTGAAGGTCGCGCGCCTCATGCTGCTCGAGGAGCCGCCGGTCGGGGACGAGCAGGCCGAGAAGGGCTACATCAACCAACGGGGCGTGCTGAGCCGCCGCGCAGGACTCGTCGCCGACCTCTACGCGGACCCGCCGGGCCCCAAGGTGATCGTCGTCGGGGCCGAGCAGCCCGCGGCGGCGGCCGCCGTCGGCTGAGCGGCGGTGCTCAGTCCCGGCGTCCCGTGGGGATGTCCCGGAACGGCAGATCCCTGTCGACGCGGATGTCGCCGGGCAGCCCCAGCACGCGTTCGGCGATGATGTTGCGCAGAATCTCGTCCGTCCCGCCGGCGATCCGCCGGGACGGCGACATCATCAGCGCCTGCTGGAAGGCGGCGCCCAGCGGGGCGATCTCCGGGTCGGCGATGATGCCGAACTGATCCAGCGTTTCGACAGCCTCCATCGCGATGTCCTGCGCCTGCGACGCCGCCACGAGCTTGGCGATCGAGGCCTCCGGCCCCGGCTGCTCCCCGCGCGAGATGGCGGTGATCGAACGCAGGCGGGTCAGCCGCAGACCCTCCGACTTGACGTACCAGTCGGCGATCCGCTCCCGCACCGCGCCGTGCGCGATCGCCGGAGCATCCCCGGCCGGCGTCCGCCGCCCGAGGCCGACCAGCTCCTGCCAGTCCGGACCGCGGCTCGAACCGGTCGTGAGCCGCTCGTTCATCAGCGTGACCAGCGAAACGCGCCAGCCGTCGTTCACCTCTCCGATGCGCTGGGCGTCGGGGACCCGCACGTCGGTGAAGAACACCTCGTTGAACTCCGACATGCCGGAAATCTGATGGATCCGCCGCATCTCGAGCCCGGGCGAATTGCGCATGTCGATCCAGAACATCGTCATGCCCTTGTGCTTCGGAACCGCCGGGTCCGTCCTCACGAGGAGAATGCCGTAGTCGGCGATATGCGCATTGGACGTCCAGATCTTTTGGCCGCTCACGACCCAGTCGTCGCCGTCGCGCTCGGCCCGGGTCCTGACCCCCGCGAGGTCGGACCCGCCGCCGGGTTCCGAGAAGAGCTGGCACCAGATCTTCTCGCCGCGAATGGTCGGCCGCACCAGGCGCTCTTTCGTCTCGGCGTCCGAGTACGCGAGGAGGGTCGGCACGCACATGCCGACGCCGATCGTGAAGATGCCGTAGTAGAGGCCAAGAGCGTCCTCCTCCTCGCCGAAGATGACCTCTTCCATCAGGCCGCCGCCGCCGCCGCCCCAGGCCTTCGGCCGCAGGATGCCGGCGTAGCCGGCATCGGCCTTCTTCGCCTGCCAGGCCTTGGCCTCGGCCACCAGGTCCTCGCCGGCGTTGCGGCGCAGCCGGCTCTCCCGCGTGCCGGCCGGGGCGTTCTCCCTCAGCCAGCTCCGGACCTTCGCGCGATAGGCCGCCTCCTCTGGCGTGTCGTCGAAGTCCATCGCACCCTCCCAGGCGTTCCCATGGATATCAAAATAGTTATACTGGTTAGATATAAATGCGCCACAATGGAATGGCGCGCGAGGAGGACCGCTGAACATGCCTACCGTCCGGGACGTACGTTCCCCCACCGCCGGAACCGTGTGGACCCTCGAGGCCGCGCCAGGGGATCAGCTCGAGGCGGACGATCCCATCGCCATTCTCGAAGCCATGAAAATGGAGATTCCCGTCCACGCCCCGGCGGGCGGACGGTTGGTTGAACTGCTGGTCGCGGCCGGCGAGGCGGTGAGCGAGGACCAGGTCATCGCGCGCATGGAACTCGGCTGAAGAACGGGAAGGACGGCATGGATTGGTCCCCTGAAGTCGAGGCCCTGCGTCGTCGCCGCGCCGCCGCGGCCCGGATGGGCGGCGAGGCCGCCGTCGAGAAGCACCACAACGCCGGCCGCCTTACGGTGCGCGAGCGGATCGCCCTGCTGCTGGACGCAGACAGCTTCGAGGAGCTCGGAGGCCTGACGGGATCGGTGATCAGCGAACCGGACGGCGAAGGGGAAGCTTTCACCGCGGCCAACATCGTCCTCGGGCTCGGGCGCGTCGACGGCCGTCGGGTCGTCGTGGTCGGAGACGATTTCACGATCCGCGGCGGATCCAGCGAGGCGAGCAGCCAGCCCAAGCAGCGGCACGCCGAACAGTTGCCGCACGAGTTCCGGCTGCCGCTGATCCGCCTGGTCGACGGATCCGGCGGCGGCGGCTCCGTCCGGGAGCTGGAGCGCCTGCAACGCACCTATGTGCCCCTGGGCCGCTACCGCCTGCCCACCGTCTACCTGATGGCCAAGAATCTGGCGGAGGTGCCGGTGGTCGGCCTCTGCCTCGGCTCCGTTGCGGGCCTGGGCGCCATGCGCGTGGCGGCGAGCCACTACTCGATGATGATCCGGGACACGAGCCACCTCTTCGTGGCCGGTCCGCCGCTCGTCGGCGCCACGGGCGAGAAGCGCACGAAGGAGGAGCTGGGCGGAGCCAGCGTGCACGGAACCAGCGGCGCGGTCGACGACGTGGTGGATAGCGAAGCGGAGGCCTTTTCCCGCACCCGCCGGTTCCTCTCCTACCTGCCGAGCTCGATCTGGGAGCTTCCCGAGCGCGTCGAGCCGACCGACGACCCGGAGCGGCGCGAGGAGAGCCTCCTGTCGATCGTCCCGCGGGAGCGGCGGCGGCCCTATCTGATGCGCAAGATCATCGAGGCGGTGGTGGACCGCGGGTCGTTCTTCGAGATCTCGCGCGCATACGGCAAGTCCATCGTCACCGGTCTGGCCCGCCTGGACGGCTGGCCTGTGGCCGTGATGGCCGGCGATCCGTACACCCTGGCCGGCGCCTGGACCGCTCAGGCGGCGCAGAAGATCACCCGCTTCATCGACATGGCCAACACCTTCCACCTGCCGGTCGTGCACTTGGTCGATTGCCCCGGCTTCGAGATCGGCCTGCGCGGCGAAACGGCCAACACCTTGCGGCACGGGGCGCGGGCCTTCTTCGCCATCAACCAGTTCACAGGCCCCTGGTGCAGCGTGATCGTCCGCAACGCCTTCGGGCTCGGCGGAGCCGCGCACCAGCCCATCAACGCGCCCACGCAGCGGTTCGCCTGGCCCTCCGGCCGGTGGGGCTCGCTTCCCACCGAAGGCGGCATCGAGGCCGCCTATCGGGCGGAGATCGAGGCCGCCGAGGATCCGGAGGCCGCCCGCGCCGAGATCTACCGCCGGCTGGAGTCCCTCCAGTCCCCGATGAGGACGGCCGAGGCCTACGACATCGAGGATGTCGTCGACCCGCGGGAGACGCGCCCGCTCCTTTGCCGCTTCGCCAACATGGCCGCGCCTCTGCGCAAGCCGGGCCCGGTCAGCCTGACGATGCGGCCCTGAAGGCCCCCTCCGCTCAGGCGCGCGGGGCGCTCAGCGCCTCGTCGGCCAGGCGGGCGGCCTCCGCCATGTCGGGGGTCTCGCAGGCCGCGACGTATTCGCGCCGCAGCCGCAGCACCAGTTCGGAGACGGTCGGGATGTCCTCGATGAGGTCGATGCCCTGCCCTGCGCTCCACAGGGTCTTCCACGGCCTGACCCCTTCAGGAAGATGGTCGTGCCTCATGCCGCGCCCCTCCGGGATCGGCAGGTTTTCGGGATCGAGCCCGTTCCGCCGGATGGATTCCACCAGCCAGTTGGCCGGCACCCCGGCGATCGCGCCCGTGTAGATCAGGTCCTGGGAACGCTCGCTGACCAGCATCTGCTTGTAGGCGTCCGGCGCGTCGGATTCGCGCGTGGCGATGAAGCGGGTGCCCATGTAGGCGAGGTCCGCGCCCAGGATTTCGGCGGCGCGGATGGCGGCCCCTGTCGAGACCGCGCCCGCCATCACGATCACGCCGTCGAAGATCGCCCGCACCTGGGGGATCAGGGCCAGATGGCTGATCGTGCCGGAATGGCCGCCGCCGCCCGCTCCGATGCAGGTCAGTCCGTCGGCGCCGGCCGCGATGGCCTTCTCGGCGAACCGCAGGCTCGTGATGTCGTGGAAAACTCGGCCGCCCCAATCGTGCACGTGCTTGACCAGTTCGGTCGGGTCGCCGCTGGCGCTGATGATGATCTCGACCCCGTGGCGACGACACACCGCGAGGCAGGCCTTCAGCTCGTCCACCGGCAGTCGAACCGAGAGGTTGACCGCGATGGGGCCAATCCTGCGCTGAGGTTCAGCGGCGCGATACGCATCCAGGTCGGCTCGGATCTGCGCCAGCCACTGGTCGAACCGCTCCAGGTCCGCTGCGTTCTGCCGCGGCAGCCCCCCGACCACACCCGCCTTGCAGGCTTCGCGCACCAGCGCGGGGCCGGTCACCAGGAACATCGGCGCGCAGATGACCGGCAGCGTGAGGCGTGAACGGATCGATGAATCGAGCGCCACGGAACCCTCCATTTATATAACTGATTTATCCATATCGTCCTCAGGCCGCCTCGACAACACGTCGGATCACTTGTCTGACTCAGCTGCCTCAATCTAAGGTAAGGCCGAACCTGGGGGTCAAGAACGCAAGTGTCTGAAAGTCTTCTCGGCGGTCACGTCCGCATCCCAAAGACCGCGGAGGTGCTCGCCAGCCGGATACGGAAGCGGATCATCAACGGGGAACTCAAGGCCGGGGACAAGCTCCCCCCCGAGGCGAACCTCATCACCGAGTTCGAGGTCTCCCGACCCACCATCCGGGAGGCGATCCGCATCCTTGAGTCGGAGGGGTTGATCAGCGTCTCCCGCGGCGCCCGCGGCGGCGCCCGGGTCAACGCCGCCTCCACCGAGCTGGTCACCCGCGCCGCCGGTCTCGCCCTGCAAGCGCGGAACGCGACCTTGAAGGACATCTACGAGGCGCGCGCGCTCATCGAACCGCCCGCCGCGCGCCTGGCAGCCGAGCGGAGAAGCAAGCAGGCGTCCGCAGCCCTCCGCGCCCACATCGCCGTCGAGTGGGCCGCCGGGGAGGACGACGTGCTCCGGGCGAAGGCCGTCGCCGAGTTCCACCGCATCCTCCTGGAGGAATGCGGCAACGTCGCCTTGGGCATGGTCGGCACCGCCCTGCAAGCCGTAGTTGAGCAACACATGGAACTGGCCTACCGGCGTGACCGCAGCCGGCAGAGGCAGAACACCTTGAAGCTCATCCAAGTGGGTCTGCGTTCACATGAGAAGCTGGCGGACCTGATCGAGCAGGGCGATGGCCCCGGCGCCGAGGCCCACTGGGTCGACCACATGGCCAAGGCGGGCTCGTTCTGGGTCGGCGCCGTCGGAAAGGCCACAGTCCTAGACGTTCTCGAGTAGGACCGGCGGGCGCCGCGGCGCCCCCGCACCCCCTTCTGGGTCAATGCCTCCCGGACGTTGCGGGCGCCGCATCGCTGCTCCAGACGATCTCCGCCTCCTGGCGCGCCTCCACCTTGAGCACCGCCTCCCGCAGGGGGCGGAGCGAATAGCGCAGCAGCGCCAGAGCGAGCGGAATGGCCGAGCAAAGAACGATCGCCATGGAGTAGCCCACCATGGCGTCGTCGCGGAACACGAAGTCGGTCAGGCTCGCCACGAGGACGGGCCCAGTGGATCCGCCCACCACCGTCAGGCAGAAGAGGAACACGGCCGTCATCTGACCGCGCAGATGACCCGGCACGATCAGCTGAACTGCGGCGGAAAGAAAGACGATGGTCGGCAGCGCCACCACTTGGATGACGCCGTAGCAGGCCATGAACAGCAGCGGATCGGGAATGAAGAAGGTCACGACCGCGATGGGCGCCGTGCCCATCAGAAGCCAGGTGTAGAAGCGCACGTAGGCGTCCTTGCCGCCCCGCGTATAGAGCCAGTCGACGATGGCCCCCTTGAAGACGAGCGTAAGCGCGGCGGCGAGGCTGACGGCTCCGAGGATTGGTCCGTACTGGGCGGGCCCCCATTCGAACCGTCGCGCGATGTAGGTTGGCGCCCATGAGGCCAGGGCGAACGAACAGACCGCCATGAGCGAGAAGCCGAGGAGCATCGGCGCCAGCACCCTTTTCTCCGCATTGAGGAAGCTCAGGATGTTGTGCGCCTTCTCGCCGTCGGCGAGCTTTGGGATAGCGGTCCTCGGCGGTTCGCTGAAGGTGAACACCAGCAGACTCAGCAGCATCACCGGCACGCCGACCATCAGGAACACCATGCGCCAGGGCTCCATCGCCCCCAGGCCTGGGACCTGCAGCTCCATTCCGGCCGCCAGCCCCATGGCAAGACCGCCGAGCGTCAGCGCGCTGGCGGTGCCGACCTTGGCGGCGGTGTTGTAGACCGCGCTGGCGGTGCCGAAGAGGTTTCTCGGGAACTTGTCCGCCATGAGCGAGTAGGCGGCGGGCGAGAGGGAAGCCTCGCCGATGCCGATGAACATGCGGGCGAGGAACAGGCCCACGAAGGAGCCCGCCAGGCCCGAGGCCGCGGTGGCGAGACCGAAGACCGCGACACCGATGAAGACGACCCATCGGCGCGGAAACCGGTCGGCGACCCAGCCGAGGGGCAGGCCGCAGATCGAATAGACGATAGCGAACGCCGGGCCGAGGATGATCCCCATCTCGAAGTCGCTAAGGCCGAGGCTCTGCTTGATCTCCGGCACCATGATCGTGATCACGTACCGGTCGATGAACGAGAACGTGTAGAGGCCGAACAGAACCGCCAGCATCCACCAGGCCTCTGGGGACGCCTTTGTCTCGCCGCTCTTCCCCTGCGCCGCCGTACCTGCCGTCATCTGCCGTTTCCTCACCGGCTCGCTGCGATGCGAGCGCTTATGTTCTTGAGCTCTGAATTCAGTTTGCCGGGCCGGAGCCCGAGCCCAGCCTGCGAGTCGTGGCGCCAAGCCTCGCCTCCCGATCGGCGATCGGCAGCTTGACCGTAGCCTCGAAGGTCAGCCCGGCCTCCAGCCCCTCGTTCTGGGCCTTGTCGTAGAGCACCTTGTAGGCGGCGATGGAGCCGGCGCTGTTCTCCGTCACGGCGCTCACCAGGTCGTCGATCCGGCGATCGAGCGCCTCGGCCGGCACGGCGTCCAGGATGAGCCCCAGTTCCACCGCCTGGGCCGCAGACACGCGCCGGGCGGTGAAGGACATCTCCTTCGCGCGCATCAGGCCGATGCGGCGCGGAAGGCGCTGGCTGAGGCCCCATCCGGCCCGGAAGCCCAGCTTCGCGTGGGTGTCGGCGAAGACCGCGTCCTGCGCGGCGACGATGAAATCGCACCCCAGCGCCACTTCCAGCCCGCCGGTGAAGCAGTGTCCCGTCACCCGCGCGATCGTCACCTGCGGCATGGTCTCCAATTGCCGGATCAGGTCCCGCGCCTGTTCCGAGAAGAGGCGGGCGACCTCCGGCGTGTAATCCGGCGACGAGACGGCCTTGAGGTCCACACCGGCCGAGAACGATCGCCCCTCGGCCGCCAGGACGAGCACGCCGGCGTCCGACTGGGCGACGGAGCTGACGCAGCGCTGCGCCTCCGCGATCAACGTCGGCGAGAGCGCATTGAGCTCGGCCGGCCGGAGGAAGGTCAGGGTCGCACGGGCGCCGTCTCGCTGAAGTCTGACTTGGGTCAACTCCGGCATGGGTCGCTCCTCCAGTCGACGGCCAATGGCGCCGTCACCAAGAAATAGTTCGATCAGTTAGATAATGGAAGGCATGATCGCAGCCTGACTGTGAACCGCATGAACGCCACCACCCCGACCCCGCCCGACGTTCCGCATGGGGACGTGACGGTCGCCCGGCCGCCGCGAAAGCCAGACGGCGCGGTCGACTACCTTCGGCTCTACATCGGCTTCGGGGCCATGGTTCTTGGCCAGTTCATGGCGCTGCTGGACGTGCAGATCGTCGCCGCGTCGCTGCCCCACATCCAGACTGGCATTGACGCCTCCGCCGACCAGATCAGCTGGATTCAGACGACCTACCTCGTGGCCGAGGTGATCGGCATTCCGCTGTCGGGTTACCTTTCCCGACTGTACGGCACCCAGAAGCTGTATCTTCTCGCCTGCGCCGCCTTCATCGCCATGAGCGTCCTCGCCGGCTTGTCCACCAGCCTCGAGGTGATGCTCTTCGCACGCGCGCTTCAGGGTTTCGCTGGCGGCCTCCTGATCCCGACCGTCTATGCCATCGCCTTCACGGCGTTCCCGGAGAAGGATCGAGGAACGGCCAACATCCTGATGGGCATGATGCTCAGCCTGTCGCCGACGCTGGGTCCGACGCTGGGCGGCTACGTGACCGAGTGGCTGTCCTGGCGGTGGGTCTTCCTGATCAACGTCTTCCCCGGGGCGCTCGTGCTGGTCTGCGTGGCCCGATACGGTTCGTTCGACAGCGGCGACAGCCGCCTCGCGAAGGGATTCGACTGGTCCGGCCTCGTGCTGATGGCCGCCTTCCTCGTGAGCATCCAGTACGTGGTGGAGGAAGGCCCCAAGGACGGCTGGTTCGAGGACGACCTGATCCTGTGGCTCACGGTCCTCGCCGGCCTCACGGGGGCGGCCTTCCTCTGGCGGCAGCTCAGTTGCGTCCAGCCGATCCTGGAACTGAGGGCCTTCCGCGATCGCAACTTCGCCATCGGCGTCGTCCTCACGGCCGTCTCGGGCGCGGGATTGTTCGGCTCGACGTTCCTGCTGCCGCTCTTCCTGGCGCGCGTTCAGGACTTCTCCCCCGTCCAGATCGGGCTGACGATGGTCGTGTCGGGCGCCACCATGTTCCTGGCGGGTCCCTTGCTGCGCGCGTTCGTCCTCACGCGAGTGGATCCCCGTTTCGCGATCGTCGCCGGCTTCGGCCTGTCCGCCATGGGCCTCTGGCTCGGACGGAATGTGACGGAGGATTGGGGATTCAACGAATTCGCGCTGCTGCAGTTCTGGCGCAGCCTGGGCGTGATCATGGCCATCGTGGGCGTCCAGGGCGTGACGCTCGCCACCCTTTCCCCACGGCTCGTGAAGAGCGGGTCCAGCCTGGTCAACCTCTCCCGGATGATCGGCGGCTCCATCGGCCTGGCGATGCTTTCCTCGACCCTGGCGTACCAGACGGCGCTGCACGCGAGCGACCTCGCGGCGGCCATTCCGGTAGGGTCCGCTCGCGCGGAAACGGCCCTCGCCGTCCTGACCGGGCGCCTTGAAGCGGCCGGCAGCCACGCGCCGGCCGAGGGAGCGCTTGCGCTCCTCGGCGCCGCGCTCGGCCGCGAAGCGACGATCCTGGCCTTCGGTGACGCCTTCGCTCTGCTCGCGCTGGTGACCGCCGCGGCGGCCTGCCTGGGCCTGCTGGTCACCGCCAAGTCGAGGAACACCGGCCTGTAGCCGACGGTGGGGAGCCCATCCCACCCTTCATTCAGGGCCGTCTCAAAGCACTGTGTCGGCCGCGGCGCACATCACCGCGGAGCCGTCGGCGGCGCAGGCCTGCAGCCGGGCGCGGAGGCCCTCAGCAGCGAACGCGAGGGTCAACGGTTCGTCCTCGTAGGCTGGCTGCAGCAAGCGGAACGAGAAGCGCCTGACCTGTGAGGCTGGCTGTTCCCGGTGCAGAAGTTCCAGGAGCAGGAGCGCCACGAGACGTGTGGGCGCCCATCGGCGCACCTCCGGCGCCCCGGCCCAGTCACGGTCGAAGTATCTGGGGTCGACGTCGTAGGTAACGGCCGCAAAGCGCATCACCTCGTCGCTGGTGATCACGCGCGCGCAACTCGCCGCCGCAGACAGGCCTCCGGCGGGCTTGCCCGACCGGGGCGCGCCCCAGCGCTCCGTTTCTGTCGCGACCTGCGCTTCCCCGACGCGCCACACGTGCCGCATCTTCACCTCGCCCGCGGAATCCGAACAGCGCTCGGTCTGCTTGGTGAGGGCCGCAAAGAGCTCGATCGGTCGCTGGAGGCTCACCTCGCCGCCGATCAACACGCTCCCGGCAGGCCTGGAATCCCCGAGGCAGTAGAGCCAGTGCCAAAGCGGCGGCAGTGTCAGCATGGGGACGGTGCGGGGACGCCGAAGTATCTCCGCCAGCCGCTGTACGGGCGCCGGCGCCACGATGTCCGCCTGCTCGATCATCCGGCCCGTGGCTCCGCCTCACCAGCGCTTGCGTCTGGCGCGGACAAGGCCGCCAAGCAAGCGGTGCAATTTATCTATATCTTATATACTTATTTCAACCGGAAAGCCTCAGTGTTGAGGGCGAATGCGACGAGCGCGGGGATGAGCGGCGGAGGCCGCTGATCGGACCGTCAGCGGACGAGCGCCGCTGGCAGGTCGATCTCCATGTCGAGCAGCTGCTGCGCCTTGCCCTTGGCCAGGGCGTCGAGCCGCAGACTGGAGAACTGCCCTCCGCCCAGCGCCTGGATGCAGTGGAAGTTCAGGGCGTGGAGTCCCGGGACTTCGTAGCGGATGACCTGCGGGCTCGGCGCGCCTTCGAACTCGTGGGCGAAATAGGCCTTCACGGCGGACGGGCTCAGCGCGCGCCGGATCCAGGGCAGCAGCTCGGGCCTGCGGGCGATGATCGCCACGTTGAAGGCGTCGCCCTTGTCGCCCGATCGGCCCCAGGCCACGTCGGCGAGCGGCCGTCTGACCAGGTCGCCGGCCGGCGCCGGGTCGGGCGGCGCCACCGGCCGCTCGACGGCCTCCGCCGAGAACGGCGGGTTGGGCGCGCGGACGTCCACCTCGAACGTCGCATCGCCCAGCGAGACCTTGGCCCGGACCTCCTCCCGCGGCAGCAGGAAGGAGAAGACCCGCGCCACCGGGCTGATGGTCGGCGCGCCGCCGAACCAGCCGGTCGAGCCGACGCTCATCGAGGTGGTGGGCGAGGCGAACTCCCGCATCATCAGCCCCAGGGCCTCGGCGCTTTCGTGTTCGACCCCGACGCGGGCCACGACCTCGCGCACGCCGCGGGCCTCGGGGCGGGCGTTGGCGCCGTAGGTCGCTTCCGCGCCCAGCACCTCGATCCGGCGGGCCCGCAGCGGCGGGTGGTTGCGGTCCCGGAGCATCTCGCCGACGCGCTCGATGACGGCCTCGGCCTGGCGCTGCGCCTTGCGGGCGGCGTCCCGGCCGACCACCGGCATGGCGCCGATGAAGCGATAGCCGTCGCCCCAGGTCAGGCAGACCTTGTACTGCCCGCTGGGCGGATATCCGCGCGCGCCGGAGACCTTCACCCGCTGCTCGCCCACAGCCTCCACCTTCACGTGGGCGAAGTCGCACACGGCGTCGGGCAGGGCATAGCCCTGCGGGTCCCCCACCTCGTAGAGGATCTGCTCGGCCACGGCGGCGGGCGAGACCAGGCCGCCGGTGCCGGCCGGCTTCGTGACGACGAAGGTCCCGTCCGCCGTGCATTCGATCACCGGATAGCCGATGTGCGCCCAGTCCTCGACCTCTTCCCAGTCGGTGAACAGGCCCCCGGTCGCCTGGGCGCCGCATTCGATCACGTGGCCGGCCAGGGAGCCCGCCGCCAGCAGGTCGTAGTCGTCCTCGCCCCAGCCGAACTCGTGCATCAGGGCGCCCAGGGTGAGCGCGCTGTCCACCACACGGCCCGTGATGACCATGTCGGCCCCGGCGGCTAGCGCTTCGGCGATCGGCTTGCCCCCGAGGTAGGCGTTGGCGCTGAAAACCGAGGCCGGGTCGGGGAACGGCGCCCCCGTGTACATCTCGGTGTACATCTCGGTGTACATCTCGGTGTGCATCTCGGCCGGGCCGCGAGAGCTCAGCTCGCCGAGCCGATCCATCAGGTCGTCACCCTCGACGATGGCGATCTTGAAGGAGAGGCCGGCCGCCGCCGCCAGCTCCTGCATGCGCTCGCGGCAGGCGCGGGGGTTCAGGCCTCCCGCGTTGGTGATGATCTTCACCCCCGAGGCCTTGAGTTCCTGGAGATTGTCCTTCCAGACCCACTCGGTGAAGTCGCGGGCGAACCCCTGGTCGGGCCTTGCCGCCTTCAGCTGGCCCAAGGCCGACATGGTGGCCTCGGCCAGATAGTCGAGGATCATGTAGTCCAGCGGGCCGCCCCGCAGCAGCTGGGGCGCGGCGACCGACGAATCCCCCAGGAAGCCGCCGGCCCCGCCGATCCTCACCACCTTCGCCATCGCAATCCTCCGCCGTGTTTCCGGCAGGGTAGAGGACCTCCCGCAGAGGCGCCCAAGTCTCGAGAGTCCATATGCGCCGGCCGCGCCGCAGGCCGTCCTCCGGGTAGGTCGCTGGTGGGCCCGGCAGGACTCGAACCTGCAACCAGACCGTTATGAGCGGCCGGCTCTAACCATTGAGCTACAGGCCCCAGCAGCGGTTCCGCGCGTTACCACGGGCTGCACGGGGCTTAAAGCTTGCGTTCAGGTCCAGCTTGCGAGTTTCAAGCCCAGCTTCGAAGGAGACCTCGATGAAGACCCTGATGCGCGCCTCGGCCCTGGCCCTCGTCCTGGCGGCCGGAGCCGCGGCGCCCGCCGCGTTCGCCCAGGCCCCGCCCCCCGCCGCCGACACCATGTTCCGGGCCACCACCCTGAACCTTTCGGCCTACGGCGAGACCAAGGTGGAGCCCGACAAGGCGACGATCACCCTGGGCGTCATGACCCAGGCGCAGACCGCCGCCGAGGCCATGCGGCTGAACGCCCAGAAGATGGACGGCGTGGTCGCCGCCCTGCGCCGGGGCGGCATCGAGGCCAAGGACATCCAGACCAGCGCGCTCAATCTCAACGCGCAGTACCGCTACGAGGAGAACCGCGAGCCGATCCTGGTGGGCTACCAGGCCTCGAACCTCGTCACCGTCACCGTGCGCGACCTGAAGCGGCTGGGGCAGGCGGTGGACGCCACGGTGAACGCCGGCGCCAACCAGGTGCACGGGATCAGCTTCGGCCTCGAGGATCGCACGGCGGCCGAGAATGCGGCCCGCGAGGAGGCGGTCCGCAAGCTGGCGGACAAGGCCGGGCTCTACGCCAAGGCCACGGGGCACCGGATCTCGCGGCTGGTCTCGCTGAGCGAGGGCGCGGCCTCGTACCCGGTCCCGCCGCCGATGCCGATGATAGAATTTGCGGCCGCCCGCGTCTCGAAGGACGCCGGCACCTCGGTTTCGCCCGGCGAGCTGACGGTGCGGGTGGACGTGACCGGCCTCTACGAGCTCACTCGCTAGCCGGGGCAAGCCCCGCGCGGCGGAAGGCGCCTTCCAGCCGGTCGGCCATCATCCGGCCTGGGAAGGCGCGGTCGCCCTCCATGACGGCGGCGTAGACCAGGTCCTTGCCGGGCACGGCCGCCGCCGCCCAGCCGACGCCGCGCGAGCGGTCCGGCAGGGTGTCGCAGCTGAGGTAGCGGGGCTGGCCGTCGCGGGCCACGGCGTCCAAGAGGTCGCCGACGCTCATCGCCCCAGGACCCTCGCAGTCCGGGTATTCCTTCGCGCAGGCCGTGGCGGTGTTGTAGCGGTACAGCGTCCGGCCGCCGCCCTTGGGCCCGATCAGCACGCAGGTGTTGGGATCGCCGATCGAGCGCGAGATCTCGGCGTCGAGACGGTCCTTGGCGACGCCAGGAGGCGCGTCCGGCGCGCAGCCGGCGAGGCCGCCCGCCAGGCCTGCGGCCAGGCCCGCGGCGATGAGGCGCTTAGGCCGCCTTCTTGATCTCGTTCCCATCGTCCAGCAGCACCACCGTCGGAGCATAGTTGCGGGCCTCTTCGGCCGGCAGCATGCCATAGGTGACGACGATCACCTTGTCGCCCTTCTGAACGAGCCGGGCGGCGGCGCCGTTCACGCCGATGACCTTGGAGCCGCGGGGCGCCTCGATGGCGTAGGTGGTGAAGCGGGCGCCGGTGGTGATGTTCAGCACGTCGACCTGCTCGTGCGGCAGGATGCCGGACGCGTCCAGCAGGTCGCGGTCGATGGCGATGGAGCCCTCGTAGTCCAGGTCGGCCTGGGTGACCGTGGCCCGGTGCAGCTTCGCCTTCATCAGAGTGACCAGCATGGCGGAGACGTCCTCGTGATACGCTTCAGGCGCGGGGGGCGACACGCACAAAAGGCCAGGGCCCGCTTGGAGGCGATGCGCATATACGCATGAAGCCTTCGCCATTCAATGCCGCAATGCAGCGAGGCTCACGCACGGTCAGGGGAGCGCGCGAGCCCTTGCGCGGCAAGGAGTCGCAAGTTTCCGCAGGGTCTGGGCCCGGCTCGTGCGGGTGCGATGCAGCACGCCGGATGGCTGGGGGCGAGGCCGCCGCGCGCAACCCATCCCCCGCCGCCCCGGTTCTATTCCTGCCCCCCAGCAGGAGACCGGCCATGAGCGAGCCCGAACGTCATTCCGGCGAGTCCATCACCATCATGCGCGTGGACCCGATCTACGACACCGGGGTCCTGGTGACTTGCCCGGTGCAGGAGGCGGACGGGCGCCTGCCCGACCGCCACTCGGCCTACCACGACAACATCTCCCCGCCCCTGCAGTGGTCGAACGTCCCGGACGTGAAGGCCTGGGCGCTCGTGGTCGAGGATCCGGACGCCCCGCGCGAGGAGCCGTTCGTGCACTGGATGCTGTGGAACGTCCGCGGCGACATCCACTCGATCCCCGAGGGCCTCGGCAACAATCCGCAGCTCGTCTCGCCCCAGGGCGCGATCCAGGGGAAGAACGACATGGGCGGCTACGGCTGGTTCGGGCCGCGCCCGCCGGCGGGCCACGGCGTGCACCGCTACTACTTCCAGGTCTTCGCCCTGAACGACTGGATCGAGATGGGGCCCGACACGCCGCTCAACGAGCTGCTCAACGCGCTGAAGGCGCGCACCCTCGCCAAGGGCGAGATGATGGCCACCTACGAGGCGCCCACCGAGCAGTAGCCCGCCCGCCTTGACGGACCCGGCGTCAGTCGGGCGCTATGGCGCCTGAACGGCGATCAGGGAGGTCCGGCATGGACGGCGCGCAGGTATCGGGCGGTCTCGACCGCGAAGCTCTGGCGCAGGTTCCGGGAGCCCTGCAGGGCTTCGTGGACCAGGGCGCGCTGTCGGGGATCGTCTCCCTGGTGTGGCGCCGCGGCGAGGTCGAGCAGGTCAACGCCCTGGGCTGGCGCGACGTCGCGGCCAAGGCGCCGATGCAGCGGGACACGCTGTTCCGCATCGCCTCGATGACCAAGCCGGTCACCTCGCTGGCGGCCCTCATGCTGATCGAGGAGGGCAAGCTCAAGCTGGACGATCCGGTCACCCGCTGGATCCCCGAGCTGTCCGACATGCAGGTCTTGACGGACCCCACCGGCCCGGTGGACGACACCTCGCCGGCGCCGCGGGACATCACGGTCGAGGACCTGATGACCCACCGCTCGGGCCTGGCCTACGCCTTCACCTCCCAGGGGCCGATCGCCCAGGCGCACGAGGACGTCCTCGGCCCGCCGCTAGGCCACCAGGTCACGCCCGACGAGTGGCTGGAGCGGCTGGGAACCCTGCCCCTCACCTACGCGCCGGGCCGGCGCTTCCACTACAGCCACGCGACCGAGGTGCTGGGTTTCCTCGTGGGCCGGGTCGAGGGCAAGCGGCTGGGCGAGGTGCTGAAGCAGCGCATCTTCGATCCCCTCGGCATGTCCGACACCGACTTCTGGGCCCCGGCCGAGAAGGCGGACCGGATGGCCAGGCTCTACCAGGCGCCGCCCGAGGGCGGTCCGCTGAAGGACGTCTCCTGGCCCGAGCCGCCCCGGCGCCTGCCGTTCGAAGCGGGCGGCGGCGGCCTGATCTCCACCGCCGACGACTACCTGAAGTTCGCCCGCCTGATGCTGGGCCGCGGCGAGGTGGACGGGGTGCGGCTGGTGCGGCCCGAGACCGTCGACCTGATGACCGCCAACCGGCTGACGGAGGAGCAGCGCACGCACGACTTCCTCGGCATGCCGTTCTGGATGAGCCAGGGCTTCGGCCTGGGCGTGTCGATGATCCTCGACGCCGACAAGCACCAGTGGATGGGCGCCGGCGCCGAGGGCGCGTTCGGCTGGCCCGGCGCCTTCGGCACCTGGTGGCAGGCCGATCCGGCCGAGGACATGATCCTGATCTACCTGATCCAGGACTCCATGCCTCTGGGGCCCGAAGCGGTCACGGCGATGCAGGGCCAGCGCCCGAACGGCCGCGTCGCCCTGCCCGTCTTCCAGAAGATGGTCTACGGCGCGCTGCGCAAGTAGCGGCGCGCCACCTCGACGTTCGCCTAGGGCTTCCGGGGGGCGGCGCAGATCGGCCGCCCTTCGAACAGGTCGCCCTTGAGGCTGCCGTCGCGAGAGGCCTTCCGGCGCACGCGCTCGAGCGCACCGCTCTCGGGCGGCGGGGTCTGGCCGGCGGCGCAGATCGGGACCTCCACCCGCATCCCGCCGGCCGGGCACCAGCAGATGTCCTCGCGCCTGTCCAGGCGGCTGGGCGGGGTCTTGCAGACCGTGGGCTCCAGGCTCCCGCTCACCCCGATGCACTGGATGGTCCAGGTGGGCGGGTTCTCGTTAATCGGCTGGGCGGCGGCCGCGCCGGCGCACAGCGCCAGCAGACCGGCAAAGATGGGCGCGCGCATGGGACGTCTCCTTCGGCGGCTCCCATCATACGCCGGTAGAGGCCGTTCGGCTGCAGCGGGCGGCCGTTCACCCTGTTTTTCAGCGCGGCCTTAAGGGTGAGCGGTGTAGCGACAGGCCATGGACGCCTTCGCCATCGCCCGCGGCGGGCTGGCCGCCGCCGAACGCCGCTTCGAGACGGCCGCCTCGCGCGTGGCGCGCTCGACCGCCGACGAGGATGTCGACCTTGGTCGCGAGATGGTCGAGATGATCCAGGCCAAGCACCACTTCTCAGCCAATCTGAAGGTCATCCAGTTCGCCGACGAGATGTACCGGTCGCTTCTCGAAATTCAGGTACGCTGAAGCCGCTCCGGCGGTGGACCCAAGCGCCGCCGTGACGCAGAATGACCCCGAAGGCGCGGCCTCCGATCGCGCCGCCTTCCGGGGGGATTTTCCGATGCGCCGCCTGATGCCGCTCGCCGCCGCGGCCCTTCTGCTGGGCTCGTGCCAGCAGAAGGCCGAACAGCCCGCTTTCACCGGCCTCGACATGCAGGAGCTGATGATCCACGTGGTCGATCCGGCCGCCTTCGCGTTCTGGCGCGGGTCGGGCTGGGAGATCACCGAGGCGGGCGAGCGCGATCTGTCGCCCACCACCGAGGAGGAGTGGAAGGTCGTCGAGGACGGCGCCGCCACCGTCGCCGAGGCGGGCAACCTGCTGATGCTGCCCGGCCGCCCGCGCGAACCAGCCGCCGAGTGGAACCGCTACGCCAAGCTGCTGACAGAGCGGGCGCTGGAGGCGAAGGCGGCGGCCGAGCGCAAGGACAAGCAGGCGGTTTTCGACACCGGCGGGCGCCTCTACGAGGCCTGCGTCGCCTGCCACGACAAGTTCGTCATCGTTCCCGAGGAAGACCAGCTGAAGTAGCCACGAAAAAGGGGAGCCGCGAGGCTCCCCTTCCAGAATACGAACTCGGGTTCCGCCTTAGCGGTCAGTGGGGTCCGAGCCGTCCTTCGGCGCGCCGGTGCCGGACGAGCCCATGAAGACCTTGCGGCCGTCGGCGAAGGTCACGTCCCGGCCGTTGGCCTTGCAGGCCGGCTTGCAGAGCTTGTCCTTCGACTGGTAGCCGCGGACGACGATCTCGGTGCCGGGCTTCAGCGAATTGCGGTCGATGCCGGCCCGCAGCAGGGTGTTGGGCGTGCCGCCTTCCACCATCCACGGAGTGGCCTTCCCGTCGGCGCCGACGGCGTTCATGTGCACCCAGGCGTGCGGGTTGATCCACTCGACGCGGGTCACCTTCCCGCGCAGCAGGACCGGGGCCTTGCCGTCGAACTCGGCGGCGAAGGCGTGGTGGGCCACGGCCGCGCCGCCGGCGATCGCCCCGCCGAGCGCCACGCCCGCCGCTGCGCCAATGATCCAGTGCTTCCTATTCATCATGCGCCTCCAACGCCGGATGTTCTTGTCTGTTCTGCTCTTCCCGTGGGCCGGCGCCGCTACTTCAGCGGCTCCTTGCGCAGGTGGCCGTACATCAGCTCCTCGACGAACTCGACGCACTTGAACTGCTGCAGCTGCGCATCCTCGCCGACCCGCTTGTAGAGGTTCATGCTCATCTTCCACGGGCGGGTGAAGGTGTTCGGATCGGTGATCGTCGCCTCGTAGCGCATGGTCATCGGACCGGTGGGCGTCCAGCGCTCCTCGACCACCATGTCGGCCGAGTGGTGGTTGCCGGCGCGATCGAACCAGGTGCGGTCGTTCTGGCCGGTCACGGTGACCACCAGGGTGTCGCCATCCCACTTGGCCACCGACTGGCCCATCCAGGAGTCCACCGGCGGCGGGCCCGGATCGTCGAACAGCAGGTTCCGCACCGCGCCCGCGTACTCGTAGGCGATCATCATCGACTTGTCGGACTGGAAGATCTGGAACGGCAGGTGCATGTAGTTGGCCCGCGGCACGCCCGGAAGGTAGCACTTCACCTCGGGATCGCGGTCCAGGTAGTTGGCGCGGTTCTCGTCGCGGACCTGCTTGGCCTCGGCCGTGTAGGGGATCTCGCCGCCTTCCACGACGCCCGCGCCGCCCGGCACCGCGCCCACGGCGCCCAGGGCCAGGACTTCCTTGGCCGGCAGCGGCCAGTAGGGGCCGGGCCGCAGCTGCAGCGCCGCGCGCGCGGCGTGGGGCTCGACGTCCCAGCCGGCGGTGTTCATCACCTGCCACACGCCGTTCAGGTCGGGTTGCTTGGTCCCGGCGAGGCGGGGGGCCTTGTAGGCGGCCGTCGCGGAGGCCTTGGCCTTGCCCTTGCCCTGCGCGAGAGCCGGGCCGCCGCCCACCATGAGGCCAGCCACAGCCAGCGCCGCCACAATCCTGATCATGCTCTCGTTTCCCCCAACGTTCCGTCCGTCCAGGCGGCGGAACTTTCTTTGCAGCACAGCCTAATCAACGTTCACCCAAAGCGCCAGCGCACGGCCCGCTTTGACAAACAGCCTCGCGGCGACTAGCGGGCGGCATGGCCCTGCGCACCCTCTTCGTCACCCCGATCTACGAAGCCAGCCTTACAACAGACCGGTTCTTCGAAAATTTCAATGCCGAGATTTTAGAGGCCTGCCGGATGCTGGAGGCCGAGGACTCGGCCGGCCGCGCCTGGTGCCGCGAGCACGGCTACGGCGGCTACACCTCGTACGCCTCGCTCAACGACCTGCCGCAGCGCGCCAGCGTGTTCGGCGACCTGAAGAGCCGGCTGGACCGGCACGCCAAGGCGTTCGCCCAGGCCCTGAGCTTCGACCTCGGCGGCGGGCGGCTGAAGCTGGACAGCCTGTGGGTCAACGTCCTGAAGCCGGGGGCGGCCCACACCGGCCACATCCACCCCCACAGCGTGATCTCGGGCACCTACTATGTGGAGACCCCGCCGGGGGCGAGCGCGTTGAAGATCGAGGATCCGCGCCTGCCGCTGATGATGGCGGCGCCGCCCCGCCGCCCCGACGCCCCGGAGGAGGCCCAGCCGTTCGTCTACCTGCAGCCCAGCCCCGGCACGGTCTACATGTGGGAAAGCTGGCTTCGGCACGAGGTCCCGGCGAACCGGGCCAGGACCCCGCGCGTCTCGGTCAGCTTCAACTACGGCTGGCGCTAGCGGTCGGCGACCGTCCGGTCCGTGGCGAAGCGGCCGGCGAAGAAGTCGCCCCGGTTCCAGGCCGGGCGCCGGTCGGCGTCTGCCAGCTCGCGGGCGATCTCGTAGTTGATCTTCGCGAACTTGGCGCCCGCGGCGTAGTCGATCGGCTGCGAGAGGTCATCGCAGGGCTTGTGGTAGCAGCCGGCCAGGAAGCCGCGGAACTTCTCCTCGCCGCCCTCGGCGAAGCCGGTCATCAGGAACACCGAGGGCACCCCCGCCTCGACGAAGCGGTAGTGGTCCGAACGGGTGAACAGGCCCTCGTCCGGGAGCGGGTCCGGCGACAGGGCCACGCCCACGCGGGCGGCCGCCCGCTGGACCGCCGGTCCGATCGCCGAGCGCTCGGCGCCGAACGCCACCAGGTCGCTGAAGTCGTAGGTCAGGATGGGCATGTCGAGGTTGACGTTGGCCACCATCGTCCCGACCCCGGGAGTCGGATTGCGGGCGAAGTACTCGGCGCCGACTAGCCCCTTCTCCTCGGCGGTCACCAGCAGGAACAGGACCGAACGTTTCGGCTTCTCGCCGCTCTCGACGAAGGCCCGGGCGACCTCGAAGGTCGTGGCGACGCCGCCGGCGTTGTCGAGCGCGCCGTTGTGCAGTCCGTCCTCGCCGTCCTTCGTCTCGCGCACGCCGACGTGGTCGAGGTGGGCGGACAGCACCACCGTCTCGGCCTTCAGGGCGGTGTCCGAACCCTCCAGCAGGGCCGCCACGTTGCGGCTCTGGGTCTCCTTCAGCTCGGTGCGGAACGCCGCCTCGGCCGAGGCCGGCAGGGCGAAGCGGGGCGTCACGCCCTTGGGCGCATCGGCGGCGGCGTAGATCGTCTCCAGCGGGACCTTGGCGCCGGCGAACAGCTTGGCCGCGCCCTTCACGCTCACGCTCGCCAGCAGCGGCGTCTCGGGTGCGACCACGAACGGGCCGCCGCCGGGCGCACGCCAGGTCATGGCCCAGGTCTTCCAGTTGCGCGCCGACTGGTCGAACGGCCGCATCTTCTCGCTGGTGGGCGTGTTGACCTCGATGAAGCCCACCGCGCCCCGCTTGGCCGCCTCGAGGCGCTTGGTGCGGCCGCTGCGGTAGTAGGCGCGCTCCTCCGACTGGAACGCCTTGGGCGCGCCGTCGAGAGCGACGACGATCTTCCCCTTCACGTCCAGGCCCTTGTAGTCGTCGCGGCCCTTCTCGGGGGCCACGACGCCGTAGCCGACGAACACCAGGGGCGCGGCGACCTTCGTCTCGGCGGCGGCGGGGTTGCGGGCGACGAGGTAGTCCTCGCCGTGGACCAGGGCCGTCGTCCCCGTGGGCCCCTTCACGACCAGCCGGCCCTCGTCCACCGCGCGGGCCGAGACCATCGGCACCGTCTGGAAGTACGAGCCGGCGTCGCCGGCCGGCTTCAGGCCCAGCAGCGCGAACTGGGCGGCGGCGTACTCGGCGGCGATGTCGTAGCCGCGGGTCCCCGCCTCGCGCCCCTCCAGGAGATCGCTGGCCAGGAAGCCCATGTGCGCCCGGATGCGCTCGGCCGAAGCCGCGCCGGAGACCGGCTGGGCGCTCACGCCAGAGGCCAGCGCAGAGGCCAGCGCGACGGCCACGGCCGGGACGGCCAACATCTTGAGCGGCTTCATGAAAAACTCCCCGGAACGCCTGTCCCGGGGAGTTCTAATGGATCGCGGCGTGCGCGCCAGTCCTAGCTGTCGAGGAAGCTGCGCAGCTTCCGCGAGCGGCTCGGGTGCTTCAGCTTGCGCAGCGCCTTGGCCTCGATCTGGCGGATTCGTTCGCGGGTGACCGAGAACTGCTGGCCGACTTCTTCCAGCGTGTGGTCGGTGTTCATGCCGATGCCGAAGCGCATCCGCAGCACGCGCTCCTCGCGCGGCGTCAGCGAGGCGAGCACGCGGGTGGTGGTCTCGCGCAGGTTCGACTGGATGGCCGCATCGATCGGCAGGACGGCGTTCTTGTCCTCGATGAAGTCGCCGAGGTGCGAATCCTCCTCGTCACCGATGGGGGTCTCGAGCGAGATCGGCTCCTTGGCGATCTTCAGGACCTTGCGCACCTTCTCCAGCGGCATGGCCAGCTTCTCGGCCAGCTCCTCCGGGGTCGGCTCGCGGCCGATCTCGTGCAGCATCTGGCGGCTGGTGCGGACGATCTTGTTGATCGTCTCGATCATGTGCACCGGGATGCGGATGGTCCGGGCCTGGTCTGCGATCGAGCGGGTGATCGCCTGCCGAATCCACCAGGTGGCGTAGGTCGAGAACTTGTAGCCGCGGCGGTACTCGAACTTGTCCACCGCCTTCATCAGGCCGATGTTGCCCTCCTGGATCAGGTCCAGGAACTGCAGGCCGCGGTTCGTGTATTTCTTGGCGATCGAGATCACGAGGCGCAGGTTGGCCTCGACCATCTCCTTCTTCGCCTGACGGGCCTCGCGCTCGCCCTTCTGCACCGTCTGGACGATGCGGCGGTAGTCGTCGATCGGCACGCCGGTTTCCTGCGCCAGCGCGGCGATCTCGTTGCGAATCTCGCCGATCTGGGAGGCGTCGTTCTCGGCGAACTTCGTCCAGCGCACGCCCAGCGGCTTGACCATGTCGGTCCAGTCCGGGCGCATCTCGTTGCCGAAGTAGGCCTTCAGGAACTCCTGGCGGCTGATGCCGTAGCTGTCGGCCAGGCGCAGCAGGCGGCCTTCCAGCACCATCAGGCGCTTGTTGATCGCATAGAGCTGCTCGACCAGCGCCTCGATGCGGTTGTTGTTCAGCTTCAGGGTCTTGAGGTGCTGGACGATGGCGCCCGTGGCGGCCTGGTAGGCCTTGCGGTCGCCTTCCGAGAGGTCCTCGCCCTTCAGCTTGGCGGCGACCAGCTTCTCCTGCAGCAGGCGGAAGCTCTCGAACTCGGCGGCGATCGCGTCGAGGGTCGCCATGACCCCTTCGCGCAGCTCGGCCTCCATGGCGCTGATGGTCGGGCCGGCGCCGTCGTCGAAGTCGTCGTCGCTCTCGCCTTCGCCCTCGGCGCCTTCGGCCTCGGGCTCCTCGGCTTCCGCCGCCTCGGCGGGCGCCTCGCCCTGGTTCTGGCCGCCGTAGGTCTGTTCGAGGTCGATCACCTCGCGCAGCAGGATGCGGCCGCCCTCCAGCTCCTCGCGCCACACCATGATGGCCTCGAAGGTCAGCGCGCTCTCGCACAGCCCGCGGATCATGGTGTCGCGGCCGGCCTCGATGCGCTTGGCGATCGCGATCTCGCCCTCGCGCGACAGAAGCTCGACCGAGCCCATCTCGCGCAGGTACATCCGCACCGGATCGTCCGTGCGGTCGTAGGCCGGCTCCTTCGTCGTCTCGACGACGGCGCTCTCCTCGCGGACCGCGACCTCGCCGCCTTCGGCGTCCTCTTCGGACTCCACGACGTTGACGCCCATTTCGTTGAGCATCGCCAGGGTGTCTTCGATGGCCTCCGAGGTGACCTCTTCCGAGGGCATCACCTTGTTCAGCTCGTCCATGGTGACGTAGCCGCGGGCCTTGGCCTGCTTGATGAACTTCTTGACCGCGGCGTCGGTCAGGTCGAGCAGCGGGCCGTCGCCTTGGGTGGTTTCGGGCGTTTCGGCTTCGGCTGTGTTCGAGCTCATCGAGTTCTCCGGCATGGGCGTCCCCGTCTCCTGCAAGACGCGGGCCCGAGATAATGTGCGGCGTTCAAATGCTTAGGGGCCGCGACGTTACGACCCGTATTCCGCCAAATTCGTTCCGTTTTGATCGTGCGTGTTCAGGCGCCCGCTCCACTGGCCGCAGCTCCGCCACGACCGAGCGACCGCGAAGGTCGCCCCCCGCAGCGCAAGCCCTGGGATCACCGCGCATCGAGGGAGGCATCCGCTTTAAAGGTGGGCGCGCCCGAAAGGTCGCAGCGGCCCGGTCGATGCCTGTCAACAGCGCGCTAAATCCGCACGCCGCCAGATGGCAAGCCGAGTCCCGCAAGTCAAGGCGCCCCCGCGTCCGGCCGAGGCGAATGAATTCGTTCGAGGATTTGCGGCAGTCCCCGTGCCAGTGCGGATTCGCCGCACCCCTCAATGGGGCAGCACCGGCTTGTCGTGCGCCTCGCCGGCCCAGTCCGAGTTGACCAGCTTGCGCAGGTGGTCCCGCTCGGCCTTCAGGTTGATCAGGGCCGCGGCGGCGCTGGGATCGCGGGCCATGTCGCCCACGGCGCTCGCCACCGCCCGCTCCAGGGCCTCCAGCTTCATCAGGAGCTCGAACGCCTGGCTCCACAGCGCCCGGACCCGGTCGCGGGCGGCCGTGGCGTCGAGGAACGGGGCGCTCACGCCGGCGCGCCGGGCGTCCCGCTCCAGCTTGGCGATCAGCTCCTGCGACACCCCGCGGGAGCGCAGGCGGCGCACCACGCCGTCGAACTCGGCCTCGTCGGTCTCGTAGCGGATCTGCACCAGCGCCTGGGCGATGGCGTCCAGCCGTTCGTCGCCGAAGCCGCGGGCCCCCACCAGCTCGATGGAGTTGTCGATCAGGCTGGGATCGTGCAGCGCCGCGACCGCCAGGGCCGCCGCGAGCGGCCGGGGCGAGGCCTTCAGGTCCTGGGCCGCCTGCTTGGTCTCGGGGCTCGCGCCGGCCAGCGCGCCCTTCTTGGCCCAGCGGTGACGCGACAGCTCCCGGCCGGCCGCGCCCACGGTGTAGACCGGCTGCTGGGTGGGCCACAGCTGCTCGAACCGGCCCAGCAGGTCCTCCTTGTAGGCCTGCGCCAGGTCCGGATCGGCGATCGTGGCGGCGAGCTTGCGCAGGCGCACCTTCAGCGCGGTGCGCCGCTCGGGCGTGTCCAGCGGCTCCAGGTCGCGCTCGCGCACGAACAGCGCCTCGGCGAACGGCGTGGTCTTCTCCAGCTGCGACTTCAAGGCCGCGGGGCCCTGCTCGCGCAGCACGTCGTCGGGGTCCTTGCCCCCCTCGACCAGGGCGAACTTGAAGCTCTTGCCGGGCTTCAGCAGCGGCAGCGCCCGGTCGATGGCCCGCCCGGCGGCCTGCCGGCCCGCCCGGTCGCCGTCGAAGCACAGCGTCGGTTCGGGATGGTGGCGCCACAGCACCTCCATCTGCTCCTCGGTCAGCGCCGTGCCCATGGGCGCGACGGACGGAATGCCCGCCCGTTGGCAGGCGATCACGTCCATGTAGCCTTCCACCACGACCAGCGGCGGCTCGTCGCCGGTCGGCGCCGCGGCCAGGATCTTCCGCGCCTCGGAGAGGCCGTAGAGGTTGTTCCCCTTGTGGAAGACCACCGTCTCGGGGCCGTTCAGGTACTTGGCGCGGGCGTTCGGGTCCATCGCCCGGCCGCCGAACGAGACCACCCGGCCGCGGGCGTCCAGGATCGGGAAGATGATCCGGTCGCGGAAGCGGTCGTAGGGCGCGCCGCCGTCCTCGGGGGCGATCAGCAGGCCCGCCTCGACCAGCTCGGCCGGACGGGCGCCCTTGGTCACCAGATAGTCCTTCAGCGCGGTGCGGCCCGAAGGCGAGAAGCCCAGGCGGAACCTCGCCCATTCCTTCTCGGGCAGGCCGCGCTTCTCGAGGTATGCGCGGGCGTCGCGGCCCACCGGCCGTTTCAGCTCGGCCTCGAACCACTGGGCGGCCAGCTCCAGCCAGTCGGCGAGGCCCTGGCGCTTCTTCTCGACCTCGGCGCCGCGCGGGTCTGCCGCCGGCAGCGCCAGCCCCGCCTCGGCCGCCAGCTTTTCCACCGCCTCGGCGAACGAGAGCCGCTCGGTCTCCTGCAGGAAGGTGATGATGTCGCCGGTCTTGCCCGACGAGAAATCGAAGAACTGGCCCTTCTCGTCGTTCACGAAGAACGAGGGGGTCTTCTCCTTGTTGAACGGCGACAGGCCCACGTACTCGCGGCCCTGCTTGCGCAGCTTCACGGTCTTGCCGATCACGTCGGACGGCCGCAGCCGTCCCTTGATCTCTTCGATGAAGCGCTCGTCGAACCGCCCGACCATGGGAAACCGCTACCACCTTGCGCGGCGAGGGCCTGTGGATGAGTCGCGCGCGCCTGTGGATGATAGCGCCGAAACGGTGCGACGAGTCGGTCGCTAGCGGAGATGCGCCAGCTTCTCCGGATTGCGCATGATGTAGATGGCGGCGATCCGCCCCTCCTCGTCGGGCTGGAAGGCGAACGTCTGGGGCCCGTCCTCCAGCCGCAGCAGCAGCCCCGGATAGCCGTTGATCCGCACCGTCTCGTAGGCGCCGGCGCCGTAGTAGGCCGGATAGCGCCAGCGGACCCCGCGCAGCAGCGACATCACGTCATCCCGGCCGACCAGCACCCGAAGCGCCGCCGTCCGCTTGCCGCCGCCGTCGCTGACGAGGATCGCGTCCTCGGCCAGCAGCGAGGAGAGCGCGCTCGCGTCGGCGGTGAGCGCGGCGTGGGCGAACGCCTCGGCCAGCCGCACGGCCTTCTGGTGGTCCACCGAGAACCGGGGCCTGGCGTCCTGCACGTGGGCCCGCGCGCGGCTGGCGAGCTGGCGCACGGCCGCTTCCGAGCGGCCGAGGGTCTCGGCGACCTGGGCGTAGTCCTGTTCGAACACGTCGTGCAGCAGGAACACCGCCCGCTCCAGCGGCGAGAGCCGCTCCAGCGCCAGCAGGAAGGCCACCGAGACGTCCTCGGCCCGCTCCACGGGGTCCTCGGTCAGGGGCTCGATCAGCGGCTCGGGCAGCCAGGGGCCGCGGTAAGCCTCGCGCTCGGCCTTCGCCGCCCGCAGGCGGTCGATGCACAGGCGGGTGGTCGCGCGCACGAGCCAGGCGGCGGGATCGGCGATCCCCTCCCCGGCCCGCGTCCAGCGCAGCCAGGCGTCCTGCACGGCGTCCTCGGCCTCGGCGACCGAGCCCAGCATGCGGTAGGCCAGCCGATTCAGCCGCGGCCGGCTGGCCTCGAAGGCGTCGGTGAGGACGGCGTCCATGGCCCGCGATCCTACGCCGCCAGCCGGCGCGGGGCGATGGCTTCGCCGCCGACCGTGACGCGGGAACAGGCCTTGCCGTAGCCGAGGGCGTACTTGAGCGTCGGGTACATGCGCGAGGCGGTGATCGCGAGCGAGATGGCGACCAGCGCCGGATCGCCCCAGCGGCGCACGATCTCGTCGCGGAGCGGGTCGCAGGCCTCCATGTCGCGAGCAAGGCTCGCCCTGGCGAAGCGCCAGGCCAGCGCCGCCGTCTCGCCCATCGCCGACTCGTCGCCGTCCAGGAGGGCGCGGAGGACCGCCGGATCGACGCCGTTCTCGACGGCGATGTCGCAGGCGATCTGGGTGCAGGGGCCGCAGTCCTCGGACATCGTGCCGACCAGGCCGGCGGCGACCAGCGCCTCGGCCGGCGCCGCCCTGACATCGGCCGCGCGGGTCCCGAAGCCGAACTTCATCAGGCTGGCCGGGCTCGCCCGCAGCACGTGGCGCATATAGGCGGCATCGTAGCCGTAGCGCCGCTCGAAACCGTCGATCCAGCGCGAGAGGCAGGCTCTCAGGAGCATGTCGTTCTCCTCGGTCATGGGCTCAGCGAGGCGCAGGTCTGCGGACGAGCGCGAGCAGCAGGGGGATGGCGGCCAGCAGGTAGACGCCGACGAAGTCCTGCCGCACGTCGGCGAGCGGGCTCGTCCCGCAGGCGGCGTCATAGACGTGGATGGCGGCGTGGAAGGTCAGGAAAGCCGCGCCGGCGGCCATGGCCGGCCAGCCCTGGCGCGGTCGCCAGGCGAACCAGGCCAGGCCGAGGGCCGCGACCAGGTAGGCCGCGCCGATGTCCCGGACGAAGTGGGGATTGAACGGGCCGGTCGCCGGCACGCCGGGAACCGCGTCATACCAGGCCAGGGGCCCGAAGAGCATGGCCAGGCCATTGGCGCCCAGCACCGCGGCGGTCAGGCCCGCCAGCCATCGATCCCAGTTGCGCGCCACGCTGCGCCTCCCTCGTCCACGCCCCTAGGACGGAGGAGGGTCGGCCGGTGTGACACGGCGGCGGCGGATTTTTTTCTCTCCCCTCCCAGGCGGGAAAGGACGCGCGGCCTACCGCTTGCCGTCCATCAGGCCGGCGAACCGTTCGAACAGGTAGAGGCTGTCGGTGGGGCCGGGCGAGGCCTCCGGGTGGTGCTGCACGGAGAAGACCGGCTTGTCCGTCAGGGCCAGGCCCGCGTTGGTGCCGTCGAACAGGCTGACGTGGGTCTCGACCACGGGGGCCGGCAGGCTGTCGCGGTCGACGGTGAAGCCGTGGTTCATCGAGACGATCTCCACCTTTCCGGTGGTGAGGTCCTTCACGGGATGGTTCGCGCCGTGGTGGCCCTGGTCCATCTTCACGGTCTTGGCCCCGAGCGCGAGCGCCAGCATCTGGTGGCCCAGGCAGATGCCGAAGACCGGCTTGCCGCTGTCCACCAGCTTGCGGATCTCGGGCACGGCGTACTCGCCCGTGGCGGCCGGGTCGCCCGGGCCGTTCGACAGCAGCACACCGTCCGGATTGCGCTTCAGGATGTCCTCGGCGGGCGTGTTGGCCGGCACCACCGTCACCCGCGCCCCGACGGACGTCAGCGCGCGCAGGATGTTGCGCTTCACGCCGAAGTCCATGACCACCACGTCGTACTTCGGCTGCTCGGGGGCCTTGGCGTAGCCCTCCTCCCAGCTCCACAGGCCCTCCTCGTAGACGAACGGCTGCAGGCACGAAGCGTCCTTGGCCAGGTCGAGCCCGACGAGGCCGTTCCATTCGCGCGCCTTGGCCACCAGGGCGTCCAGGTCGAACTTGCCCTCGGGGTCATGGGCGATCACCGCGTGCGGCATGCCGTGCTCGCGGATCCGGCGGGTCAGGGCCCGGGTGTCGACGCCGGCCAGGCCGACGACGCCGCGGCGGGCCATCCACGTCTCCAGATCGGCGTCGGCCCGCCAGTTGGCCGGGCGGGTGGGGACGTCGCGGAAGATCGCGCCGCGGGCGGCCGTCTCGGCCGAGCCCGACATCTGCTCGATGTCCTGCACGTTGGTTCCCACGTTGCCCACGTGCGGGAAGGTGAAGGCCACGATCTGGGCCATGTAGGAGGGGTCGGTGAGGATCTCCTGGTACCCGGTCATGGCGGTGTTGAAGCACACCTCGCCGACGGCCTCGCCGACCGCGCCGACGCCGATCCCCTGGAGGACGGTCCCATCCGCGAGCGCGAGCACGCCAGTTGCGCCGGGCAGCAGTTCGCGGCTCATGGGGTCTCTCCTTGTAGGCAAACGGCCGCGTAGGTAGTGACTCGCGCCTACGTGGTCAATCGGAGGGACGCTATGGCGCACATCGATCCGGAACGCGAGGCCTGGGAGGCGTTCAAGTCGCTGCCGCGCGACCAGCCGATCCACATGCTGAACCTGATCCGGCTGAAGCCCAAGGCCGAGTATCCGGAAGGCCACCCCGACCACGGCAAGGACCTGACCGGGCTCGACGCCTACCGCGCCTACGGCCGGACCACGGCCCCCATCTTCAAGCGCCTGGGCGGGCGGCAGGTCTGGGCAGGCAAGCCGCAGGTGATGGTGACGGGCCCGCAGTCCGAGGCCTGGGACCTGGCGTTCATCGCCGAATACCCCAACGCCGACGCCTTCATCGCCATGGTCCGCGATCCCGAATACCGCGAGCTGGTGCAGCACCGCACCGCCGGCGTGGCGGACTCGCGCCTCCTGCGCCTGTCGCCGCTGGAGCCCGGCGAAGGGTTCGGGGAGTAGTCGGCAGGAATCGAGGGAAACCTGTCCTTTCCGCCGCGCGGCGGTTGGATCATGCTGACCGCCATGCTGGCCCTGCGACCCAACTGCGAATGCTGCGACCGCGACCTGCCGCCCGACAGCCGGGAGGCGCGGATCTGCACCTTCGAATGCACCTTCTGCGCCGACTGCGCCGAGAGCCGCCTCGGCGGCGCCTGCCCCAACTGCGGCGGCGAGCTGGTGCGCCGCCCGATCCGCCCGGCCGCGGCCCTCGCCCGCTTTCCGGCCCAGGTCGAGCGCGTCCTCAAGGCCCACGCCGCCTGCGCCTGACGGCGCACCGCCCGAGATTGCGCACCGCCGGGGACGCGCCGTAAGAGCGCGCCATGCGCATCACCACGGTCGGCCTCGATGCCGACGACACGCTCTGGCACAACGAAGGCATCTTCCGCCTGACCCAGGACCGCTTCGTCGCGCTCATGGCGCACCTGGCCGATCCGCAGGACCTGATGGCCAAGCTGCGCGACGTCGAGAAGCGCAACCTGCGGCTCTACGGCTATGGCGTGAAGGGCTTCACGCTCTCGATGATCGAGACGGCGATGGAGCTGACCGGCAACGAGGCGCCCAGCCGGCTGATCGCCGAGATCCTGGCCGCCGGGCGCGAGATGCTGACCCATCCGGTCGAGCCGCTGCCGGGCGTCGAGCAGGCGCTGGCCGACCTCGCCCAGGATTACCGGCTGGTGCTGATCACCAAGGGCGACCTGCTGCACCAGGAGCAGAAGCTGGCGGCCTCGGGCCTCGGCGAACTGTTCGTCGCCGTCGAGATCGTCTCCGAGAAGGACGCGGGCACCTACGAGCGGGTGTTCGCCCGCCACGGCGCGGGCGCAGCCCGGGCCGCCATGTGCGGCAACTCCATGCGCTCGGACATCCTGCCGGCGCTGGAGGCGGGCGCCTATGCGGCCTACGTCCCTTATGAGCTGGTCTGGGAGCACGAGGTCGCCGACGCCCCGGAGAACCACCCGCGCTTTACGGAGCTGTCCAGCCTCGCCGAGCTGCCGGCCTGGCTGCGGGCGCTGACCTAGGGCCGGATCCGGCCCGGCTAGATGCGGCCGAGCGCGCCGCGGGCCGCGATCGGGCCGCTCGGACCCTGGGGATCCGTGGAGCCGCCCGGCGGCTCGACCGAGACGGCGAGTTCGGCGCCCTCCGAGACCATCCGGTCGAGGGTCTCCGGCATCGGCATGGCCCGGGACGTCCCGGGCTCGACCATGCCGAGCGAACGCGGCTTGCCGTCGCCCGGGATCAGCCAGAGCTGGTGCACGTGCAGCGGATCGGTCCCCGGCGGCACCAGGGAGGTGACGATCAGCGCCTTCCGCTGCGGGTCGTAGGCGGCGACGAACAGCGGCTGCACGCCGCCCGCCTGCGGCATCAGGCTGGCGTTCAGCAGCGGCCCCGGCTGGGCCGGCGGGGCCTGGATCACGGTCGGCGGCCGGTTGGCGACCACCACGACGGCCGCAAGGCTGGCGGCGGCCAGGCCGAAGCCGCCCATGGCGGCGGCGCGCCAGAATCTCAGCCGCCGCACGGCGCGGGGATTGTCATTGGCCGGCAGGCGCCTGGCGATCCGCTCCCACAGGCCGGCGGGCGGGGCGACCGGCGTCACGCCGTCCACCAGCGGCGCGAGGCGGATGCGCCAGGCGTCCACCTGGGCCGCGAAGACGGGATCGCGGGCCATCCGGACCTCGGCCTCGGCGCGCTCGGCGCCGGTCAGCACGCCCAGCGCGTGCTCGGCGGCCAGGGCCTCGAGGCCTTCCAGTTCGGGCGCTTCGCTCATTGCTCCAGGCACCCCCGGAGTTTGGCGAGACCGCGGCGGATCCAGCTCTTCACCGTCCCCAGCGGCGTCTCCATCCGCCGGGCCAGCGCGTCATAGGTGACGCCTTCGAAGAAGGCGGTGCGGATGACCGTCTGCGTCCGCTCGTCCAGTTCGCCCAGGCAGGCGGCCAGGCGCGCCCGGTCGTCGGCGGCCGACAGCAGGGCCTCGGCGCCCACCTGGCTCTCGTCGGCGATCTCGAGCTCTTCCACCGGCTCGGCCCGGGCCATCGGGCCGCGCGCGCGGAGGCGGTCGATCGCGCGGTTGCGGGCGATGGTGGCGATCCACGTCATGACGCTCGCCCGGGCCGCATCGAAGCGGTCGGCGCGTCGCCAGATCGTGACGTAGACCTCCTGCAGCACGTCTTCGGACTCCTCGCGGTCGGCGAGGATACGCAGGCAGACGCCAAATAGCTTCGAGGAGGTGGCCTCGTACAATTGTCGCAGGGCCTCGCGGTCGCCATCGGCGATGCGCGGCATCAGCGCGGCCAGGGAGTCGGTCGATGTCGCCACGGGGGGCAAGCTGCCCGCGCCCGGAGACTTGCGCAAGGAAATGGTGCGGCTTGCCGCTAGGGCCTGGGGACGGTGACGGCCGCGCCGGGCGGCGCCTGGTCGATGGTCAGCAGGCGCACCGGCTCGTCTCCGACGACGACGCCTTCGTGCCACTGGTCCACGGAGTCCACCAGCCAGTCGCCGGGGGCCGGCTCGCTGACCGTCCCCGTATCGAGGTGGGTGACCTTCAGGCGGCCCGACAGCACCTGGACGATCCGCGGGTACGGGTGCTTGTGCGGCGGCAGGCGTTCGCCGGGGGCGATCGTCGTCTCCGAGACGGTCACCCGCACCGGGCCGGACGGCGGCGAGATCGGCTGGCCGGTGAGGGTGGCCTCGATCACGGCGATGGGCCTGACCAGCGGCCCGACGGCCGGCTGGGCCGCGGCGGGCGCGGCCAGCAGCGAGAGGGGGATGAGAACGGCGAAGCTGCGCATCCGCAAAGGATGCGCAGCTCGCGGTCGTCTGCTCAAGCCGCCGGAGCGGCCAAGCCTGGAAGCCGGGCCTAGAAGCTGGCCTTCAGGCCCACGTAGAAGAACCGGCCCAGCGGCCCCACGGGCGTGGCGCCCGAGGTGAAGGCGGCGGCGCCGGTCGAGTTCACGCCGGTCGTGCCGCGGTCGGGCAGCTGGTTGGTGAAGTTGTTCACCCCGCCGTAGAGGGCGTATCGGTCCTGCAGGTTGTACTGCACCTGGATGTCGTGGGTCGCCCGCTCCGAGTAGTACCAGTACTCCTCGGGCACGTAGTTCGGGCTCGAGGCGCGGCGCTCGTCGGTGTAGCGCTTGGTCTCGTCGAACCAGTTGAACCCGTAGTTGACCATCAGGTCGTTCCACATCCAGGTCAGGTCGAAGTTGGCCTGCCACTTGGGCGCGCCCACGTAGCCCAGCTCGCTCGACGGATCGGCGCCCTCCACCTCGGTGAACTCGAGCTTGGTGGTGCGGTTGGCGGCCAGCGCGAGCTGGAATTCGCCGATATCCCGCGACAGGCCGAAGTCCGTCGGACGGAAGCGGTACTGGGCCACGAAGTCGAAGCCCTCGGTCTCGTACTTCGAGACGTTCACCGAGTACTCCTGGAACGAGTCCACGAAGCGGGTGGACGCGTCGCGGGTGAACAGGTTGCAGAAGTCGTTCGGCTGTTCGAGGTCGTAACAGCTCTCGATGATGGTGTTGGCGGTGAACAGGTTCACCGCGTCGGTCAGCCGGATGCGGTACCAGTCCAGCGAGAGCGACAGGCCGGGCGCGAAGCGCGGCGTGAAGACCGCGCCGAGGGTCCAGGTGTCGCCCTTCTCCGGGCCGAGGTCCGGGTTGCCGCCGACCACGCCTTCCACCGACGAGGAGGTGGTGTTGATGAACTGGGTCGCGATCGGGTCGAAGCCCAGGTCGGCGATGCAGTTGGCCAGGCGGTACTGGCTGCCCGCCTCGACGTTCCGGTAATCGCACGGGTCGGTGATCGTGCGGAACGTCTGGGTCTGCGGCAGGAACAGCTCGTTGATGTTCGGCGCGCGGACCGCCCGGGCGCGGCTGCCGCGGATCATCAGGTCGTCGTTGACCCGCCACTGTCCGCCGAGGTTCCAGGTGTTGGTCGTGCTGATCGTCGAATAGTCCGAGAACCGGTAGGCGGCGTTCACGTCCAGCGACTGGACGAACGGCAGGTCGCGCAGGACCGGGACCGCCAGTTCGCCGAACAGCTCGTAGACGTCGAACGCGCCGGTGCTGATCGCGCCCTGGCCGAGCCAGGTGACGTCATAGCCGTACTGCGCGCCCAGCAGCTCCTCGTCCGAAGGCGTGAAGCGGCTCTTCTCCTTGCGGTACTCGGCGCCCAGCACGAAGCCGACCGGGCCGGCCGGCAGGCGGAAGAAGGCCTCGGTGTTGCCCGAGACGTAACCGTTCAGCACGTGCTGCTCGATCTTGGCCGAGGAGCGGGCGACGCCGTTGATCCAGGCGCGCGCCTCGTCCGAGACGCTCTCGCCGAAGATGTTCACCGGCACGCAGCCCGAGGCGTTCGGCGCATAGGCTCCCGCCCAGGCGGCCGCGTCGATGCCGTTGCCGTAGAGATCGCCGTACGGGATGGCCGACGGATCGAGGCTGGAGCGGCAGACGATGTTCCCGCTGGCCGGGTCGCGCACCGCGTCGATGGCGGCGAACCAGCGCAGGTTGTTCCGGTTGTTGAGCTCCCGGTTGTCTTCCTTGGTCTGGCCGTAGGTGTAGGACAGGCTGTAGGCGATGTCGGGGGTGAAGTCCCCTTCCAGGCCGATCACCGACCGGAAGGTCTCGCGCTCGACGTCGCGGCGCACCTGGCCGAGGTCGAAGTTGTCGCGGCCCACCAGCACGCCCGGATCGGGCAGCCAGGAATCGGCCGTCGCCAGCCCGCCGGGCGCCAGCGCGCTCTCGCGGATGCTCTCCGGCATGAACGGATTGTCGATCGGAACGAAGATGCCGTAGTCGAACGTCGGCTGGGACGTGAAGGACGTCCTGGCGTTGTTGTACTTGAACTCGCCGAACAGGCGGTGGTTGTCGGTGAGCTCGAACGTGCCGGCCACGTAGCCGGTCCAGCGCTCCAGCCCCGGCAGCAGCTCGGTCTGGAAGAGGTCGGTGGGCGTGCCCGAGCCGCCGATCATCGAGAAGCCGCCGGCGTACAGGCCGTCGCGCCAGGGCTGGCCGTTGCCCTGGAAGTTGGCCCCCGAGATCGAGTCCGAGTTGTTGTTCGAGAAGACCGCGCCACCGGTCGCGGTGTCGATGTAGCGCACGTCGCGCGCGAAGCTGAGGTCGTAGGTCCCCCACACCGAGGCGTCGAGGCCGTCGTTGTAGCGCATGGGGTTGTTGACCAGCACCTCGCGCGAGCCCGGACGCGAGAACTTGCGGTCGCGCGGATCGATGGCGTCGGTGTTGGAGTACTCCAGGGCCGCGGTCACGTTCGCGCGGCCGTCGAGGAAGTTCTTGCCGCCGACGGCGCTGATGAAGGCGGTCTCGCCGCCGCCGAGGTCGGACCAGCCGTATTGCGTACGGACGTCCAGGCCCTCGAAGTTCTTCTTGGTGATGAAGTTGACCACGCCCGAGACGCCGTCGGCGCCGTAGACGGCCGAGGCGCCGCCGGTCAGCACTTCGACCCGGTCGATCAGGGCCACCGGGATGGCGTTGGTGTCGACCGAGGAGGTGCCGGGATCGCCCGCCACGTGGCGGCGGCCGTCCACCAGGACCAGGGTGCGCTTTTCGCCCAGGTTGCGCAGGTTGAGCAGGTTCAGGCCGACCGAGCCGCGGTTGCCGGCGTTCGCCAGGTCCTGGCTGTCGGTCGAGCCGACCAGCGCCGGGTAGCTCTGCATCAGGTCGGTGACATTGGTGAGGCCGGAGCGTTCGATCGCCTCGCCGGTGACGGTGCTCACCGGGGCGGGGGCGGTGAAGTCCTGCAGGCGGATGCGCGAGCCGGTGACCACCAGCTCCTCGACGGCGACGTCGGCGGCCGCGTCCTGGGCCGCGGCGGGCTGGGCGGCGGCGAGCGCCGCGAGCGCCGCGGCGCTGGAGAGGATGGAGGAGGCAAGAAGGCTCGGCTTGAAGATCATGGCGCTATCCCGGCAAGGTCCAAAGGACGCCCGCCGACAACACCACGCACCGCGCTTCAGTCCCGGACACACGTCCGCCCGACGAGCGATCGCCGGGCGGCGCTAAATTGCAGCAAATCCGTTAAGTTTCTGCAGCTTTTCGGTCACAGTCGGGACATACTGCCGTTCGACATCACTGACATGACGTCGTTATACGGCGATGTTAGCTTGACTATACTTAAGCGGCCGCGGCGACCTTGCGGGGCTTGCGCGAGGCGGCGCGCTTGGCCTTGGCCCGATCCAGCCGCGCCTGACGGCGCTGTTCGGCCTCTTCCTCGAGCTTGGGCAGCAGTTCGGCGGCCGCGGCCTGCTGCTTCTCGTCGCCCTGGTCGCTCAGCCGGCGCGCGTTCGCCAGCAGGTTCACCACCTCGTCGTCGCTCAGGGTGGGGATTCTTTCGAGCAGGGTCATGGCGTCTCCGATCGCAGGGCGCGCCGGCCAGCGCGCTGTCACATGGAGATAGTCCCCCAGCCGGGAGTTAGTTGCGGGATTCAAAAGATAATTTTCCGGGAACCCGGCGTTTGCGCGCGTCATCTTGCGCGCCCGCCCGCGGAGTCGCTTGCGTGGGCGCGTGCGCGTCTCTAAACGGGCGCCTTAACCTGCAGTTCGAACCGGTGTCGGGCGCGCAAGCCGCGCGGCCCGCCCTTGCGCGCGAAAAGAAGATGCCCAAACGCACCGACATCTCCTCGATCCTGATCATCGGCGCGGGGCCGATCGTCATCGGCCAGGCCTGCGAGTTCGACTACTCGGGGGTCCAGGCCTGCAAGGCGCTGCGCGCCGAGGGCTACCGGATCGTGCTGGTGAACTCGAACCCGGCGACGATCATGACCGATCCGGAGATCGCCGACGCCACCTACATCGAGCCGATCACCCCCGAGATGGTCGAGAAGATCATCGCCAAGGAGCGCCCCGACGCCCTCCTGCCGACCATGGGCGGCCAGACGGCGCTGAACACGGCCCTGGCGCTGGAGCGCACCGGCGTTCTGGCCAAGTACGGCGTCGAGATGATCGGCGCCCGCGCCGACGTGATCGACAAGGCCGAGGACCGGCAGAAATTCCGCGACGCCATGGACGCCATCGGCCTGGAGAGCCCCCGCAGCCAGGTGGCGCACACGCTGGAAGAGGCCATGGCGGGCCTGGAGCAGGTGGGCCTGCCGGCCATCATCCGGCCGTCGTTCACCCTGGCCGGGACCGGCGGCGGCATCGCCTACAACGTCGAGGAGTTCAAGGAGATCGTCGAGCGCGGCCTCGACCTGTCGCCGACCACCGAGGTGCTCATCGAGGAGAGCGTCCTGGGCTGGAAGGAGTACGAGATGGAGGTGGTCCGCGACCGGGCGGACAACTGCATCATCGTCTGTTCCATCGAGAACGTGGACCCGATGGGCGTGCACACGGGCGATTCCATCACCGTGGCCCCGGCGCTGACGCTCGCCGACAAGGAATACCAGCGCATGCGCGCTGCCTCGATCGCCGTGCTGCGCGAGATCGGCGTCGAGACCGGCGGCTCGAACGTGCAGTTCGCCGTCAATCCGGCCGACGGTCGGATGGTGGTGATCGAGATGAACCCGCGGGTGTCGCGGTCCTCGGCCCTCGCCTCCAAGGCCACCGGCTTCCCGATCGCCAAGGTCGCCGCCCGCCTGGCCGTCGGCTACACCCTGGACGAGCTGATGAACGACATCACCGGGGCGACCCCGGCCTCGTTCGAGCCCAGCATCGACTACGTCGTCACCAAGATCCCGCGCTTCGCCTTCGAGAAGTTCCCGGGGTCCGAGCCCTACCTGACCACCCAGATGAAGTCGGTCGGCGAGGTCATGGCCATCGGCCGCACCTTCGCCGAGAGCCTGCAGAAGGCCCTGCGCGGCCTCGAGACCGGCCTGACCGGCCTCGACGAGATCGCCATCGAGAACGCCGACGACCCCGAGATGGGCCACGCGGCCGTCGTGCGCGCCCTCGGCACGCCGACGCCCGACCGCCTGCGGGTGATCGCCCAGGCCTTCCGCGCCGGCCTCACCTGCGACGAAATCCAGGCGGCGTGCAGCTACGAGCCGTGGTTCCTGCGCCAGATCGAGACCATCGTGAAGGAGGAGGCCCGCATCGCCGCCGAAGGGCTGCCGACCGACGCGGCCGCCTTCCGCCGCCTGAAGGCCCTAGGCTTCTCGGACGCCCGGCTCGCGAAGCTGACGCACCTGACCGAGAAGGAGGTCCGCGAGCAGCGCCGCGCGCTCGGCGTGCGGCCGGTGTTCAAGCGCATCGACACCTGCGCCGGCGAGTTCCGGGCCGATACACCGTACATGTACTCGACCTACGAGACCGGCGCGCTGGGCCAGATCCCCGACTGCGAGAGCGAGCCGTCGGACCGCAAGAAGGCGATCATCCTCGGCGGCGGGCCGAACCGGATCGGCCAGGGCATCGAGTTCGACTACTGCTGCTGCCATGCGGCCTTCGCGCTGGACGAGATCGGCGTGGAGTCGATCATGGTCAACTGCAACCCCGAGACCGTCTCCACCGACTACGACACCTCGGACCGGCTCTATTTCGAGCCGCTGACCGCCGAGGACGTGCTGGAGCTGATCGACGTCGAGCGTGCGCGCGGCGAGCTGCTGGGCGTCATCGTCCAGTTCGGCGGCCAGACGCCGCTGAAGCTGGCCCAGCCGCTGGAGGACGCCGGCATCCCGATCCTGGGCACCAGCCCCGACGCCATCGACCTGGCCGAGGACCGCGAGCGCTTCCAGCAGCTGCTGCACAAGCTGAAGATCGCCCAGCCGGTGAACGCCATCGCCCGCAGCCGCGAGGAGGCCTTCGCCGCCGTCCACAAGGTGGGCTACCCCGTGGTGATCCGTCCGTCCTACGTGCTCGGCGGCCGGGCCATGGAGATCGTCCGCGACGACGAGCAGCTCGAGCGCTACATCACCACCGCCGTGCAGGTCTCGGGCGACAGCCCGGTGCTGATCGACCAGTACCTGTCGCGGGCCACCGAGGTGGACGTGGACGCCCTCTGCGACGACGCCGGTCAGGTGTTCGTCGCCGGCGTGATGGAGCACATCGAGGAGGCTGGGGTGCATTCGGGCGACTCCGCCTGCTCCCTGCCGCCCTACTCGCTGAAGGCCGAGACCATCGCCGAGCTGAAGCGCCAGACCGAGGCCATGGCGCGGGCGCTGAGCGTGCGCGGCCTGATGAACGTGCAGTTCGCCATCGAGGACGCCCAGGGCCCCGAGCCGCGGATCTACGTCCTGGAGGTGAACCCGCGCGCCAGCCGCACCGTGCCCTTCGTGGCCAAGACCATCGGCCGGCCGCTGGCGGCCATCGCCGCCAAGGTGATGGCCGGCAAGAAGCTGGCCGACTTCGACCTCGCCGTGAAGGACTACGACCACGTGGCGGTGAAGGAGGCGGTGTTCCCGTTCGCCCGCTTCGCCGGCGTCGACACGGTGCTCGGCCCGGAGATGCGCTCGACGGGCGAGGTCATGGGCCTGGACTGGGTGCGCCCGGGCGAGGACGCCGGTCCCGCCTTCGCCCGCGCCTTCGCCAAGAGCCAGCTGGGCGGCGGCACGGTGCTGCCGAAGACCGGCTGCGTCTTCGTCTCGGTGAAGGACTCCGACAAGCCGTGGATCGTCGAGCCGGTGAAGATCATGCTGGCTCAGGGCTTCCGCGTCCTCGCCACCTCCGGCACCTCGTCCTTCCTCGCCGAGCAGGGTCTGGCGGTGGAGCTGGTCAAGAAGGTCCTGGAGGGCCGGCCGCACATCGTGGACGCCATGAAGAACGGCGAGGTGCAGCTCGTCTTCAACACCACCGAGGGCAAGCAGTCGCTGCTGGATTCCTTCGAGATCCGGCGTACGGCGCTGATGGGCAAGATCCCCTACTTCACGACCGCGGCCGGCGCCCTGGCGGCGGCCCGGGCGATCGCGGCCACCGCCGAGGCGCCGCTCGAGGTCCGGCCCCTGCAGAGCTACGCCTGAGCTACACTGAAGCTCACAAACCCGTGTTCGGTGATTCATTGACCGGCAAGAACCCCGCGGGCAGAGTCGTCTCATCGCCTGGTTGAGTCAGGCGTTGAGGGCTCGCCCCGGCGGCCCGTTGCTGAACCCGGGGCGAACCGGCGGCGCCTGCCGCAGCCTGGCGTGGAGTCTCAAGCTCCACAACAGATTGCGAGGAAGCGTCATGCATACCGAGCCGCACCACGGCGAGACCCGCCCCCACAAGAACAAGCACCTGGCGGAGCGTTTCGAGGGCATGCTGGGCACTGTGATGGTGGTCGCCATCGTGTTGCTCGCCATCGGCCTGATCTACGGAATCATGACCACGGGCGACACCACGCCCCGCTGGATGCAGTGATCCGCTGAGGGCCTAGACGGCCCGCGCCAGGACTAGGTCGTCGTAGGCGCTGGAGCCGACCTGGAATGTCCGCACGCCCGCCCTTTCGAAGCCGTGGCGGGCGTAGAAGGCGATTGCGCGCTCGTTCCCGCCGTGCACCCCCAGCAGCAGCCGGCGGGCGCCCATCAACCTGGCCTGCTCGATCGCGGTTCCCATCAACCGGGCGCCCACGCCCGTCCCCTGCAGCCGGTGGAGCAGGTAGATGCGCTTCAGCTCCACGTCGTCCGGCCCCGTGGGGATCGGTAGATCCGGCGGCGAGAGCATGATGTAGCCGACAGGCGCGCCGCCGCCGGCCGCCTCGGCGAGCCAGAACCCATAGCCCGGTTTGCCCAGCCATCCGGCGTAGCGGGCGGCCGCATGCTCGTTCGCGCAGTGGTGCAGCATGTCGGCGCGCGGCATGAAGTGGGCGTAGGTCTCGAGGAAGGTCGCCTGTCCCACCAGCGACAGCGCCGCCGCGTCCTCGGGCTCGCAGGCCCTGATCTCCACTTCCATGCCCCGCCCCTTAGCCGACGCTGGGGAACCCGTGCTAGCCCTGTGCGAAAATGCGGGAGGACGGCATGAGCGGACGGGTGGAAGGCAAGATCGCCCTGGTCACGGGCGGGGCGAGCGGCATCGGCCGCGGCTGCGCCGAGCGGCTGGCGCAGGAGGGGGCGAGCGTCGTCGTCACCGACATCCAGGACCACCTGGGCGAGGAGGTCGTGCGCAGCCTGGGCGGCGCCGCCGTCTACCTGCGCCATGACGTCACGGACGAGGACGCCTGGATTTCCGTGATCGGAGAGGTGAAGTCCCGCTTCGGCCGCCTCGACGTGCTGGTGAACAACGCCGGCATCGGCCTCGGCTGCCCGGTCACGGACATGACGCTGGCCGACTGGCGCAAGCAGACCGCGGTGAACCTCGACGGGGTGTTCCTGGGCGTGAAGCACGCCCTGCCGCTGATGCGGGCCGGCGGCGGGGGCAGCATCGTGAACATCTCCTCCGTGGCGGGTCTGTCGGGCGCGCCGAACCTGGCCGGCTACTGCGCCACCAAGGGCGGGGTGCGGCTGTTCACCAAGGCCGTGGCCCTGGAGTGCGCCGCCCTGAAGGACGGGGTCCGCTGCAACTCGGTGCACCCGGGCGTCATCGAGACCCCGATCTGGACCACCGTGGTCGGCGGCCAGCCGGGGGTGAACGAGCCGCCGGACCTCGACGCCATGACCGCCATGTTCGTGCCCATGGGCGTGAAGGGCTTCCCGAAGGACATCGCCGAGGGCGTCCTGTGGCTGGCCTCGGACGACAGCCGCTACGTCACCGGCTCCGAACTGGTCATCGACGGCGGGATCACGGCGCGCTAATCGGGCCCCATGTCCGCCACGCTGCACGCGATCTTCGGCCCTTCGGGCGCCGGCAAGACCACCTACGCCCACGCCTTCGCCCGCCGGGAGCGGGCGGTGGCGTTCATCCTCGACGAATGGATGGCGCGCCTCTTCGCCCCCGACATGCCGGAACCGCTGGAATACGAGTGGATGATCCAGCGGGTGCAGCGCTGCGAGGCGCAGATCTGGTCCACGGCCGCCGCCGTCCTGGCGACGGGGACCTCGGTGATCCTGGACATGGGCCTGATGCGCAAGACCGACCGCGACCGGGTGCGTGAGATCGCCGAGGGCGCGGGCCTGCCGCTGCAGTTCCACTACGTGACCGCCTCCCCCGAGGTCCGCCGCGCGCGCGTCGCCGAGCGGAACGTCGTGCGCGGCGAGAACTTCGCCATCGAGGTGACGCCGGACATGTTCGAGTTCGTCGAGGGGATCTTCGAGATCCCCGACGCGTCGGAACTGCAGGGCGCGATCGTCAGCGAGAGCGCCTGATCGCCCCCTCGCCCGCTCCTAGGCGAGCTGCGGGAAGAGCTGCGGCGGCCAGGTGGCGTCGGCGGCCCGGTGATAGGCCTCGCGCGCCGTCAGGCGGGCGTTGTAGTCCACGAGCGCGGCGTGCTCGGGCAGCACCTTGCGGTGGAGCAGGAACGAGACCGTCGCCCCCAGGACCACGTCGGCGGCGCTGAACCGCTCGCCCAGCAGGTACTTGCGCTCCATCAGCACCGAGGACAGCACCTCGACCATGTCGTCGAAGGCGCCGAACCCGGCCTGGAAGCCCGAGACCTCGATATCCTGGCCGTGCAGGAGGGCCACGGGGTCCACCACGGCGGTCGAATAGACCATCCACTTCAGGTAGGCGCCGCGGTCGGGGTCCTCGATCTTGGGCGCCAGCTTCCCGTAGCTGTACCGGTCCGCCAGGTAGATGGCGATGGCGGGGTTCTCGCTGACCACCACCTCGCCGTCGGTCAGGGTCGGCACCTTGCCGGCGGGATTGAGCCGCAGGTATTCGCGCGACTTCTGCTCGCCCTTGCGGATGTCGATCGTCTTCACCTCGAAGGGGACGCCGATCTCCTCCAGCAGCCAGTAGGCGGTGAAGGCCCGGCTGGCGGGCGAGTGGTAGAGGGTGACCCCGCGCTTGGCGGCCATGGCGTGCTCCCGGGCTTGGCCTTAGCTAGTCGCGCAGAGGCCCCGCCGCCACCCGCCAGGGACCAGAATAACGCCGCTTGGCGGCCGGGCTTGAATTTCGCAGCGCACAATCCTAACCTTTCCGCCCCCGGACGCCTGCGCCCGCGGCCGGCCTACCGACAACTCACCTAGGGCGAACTCGAGTCATCACCTCTATGGAAAAAGTCCCGATGACCGCCGAGGGCTACAAGGCCCTCGACGAAGAGCTGAAGCGTTTGAAGACGGTGGAGCGGCCGGCTGTGATCGCCGCTATCGCCGAGGCGCGCTCGCACGGCGATCTCTCGGAGAACGCGGAGTATCACGCCGCCAAGGAGCGCCAGGGCTGGATCGAAGGCCAGATCGCCGAGATCGAGGACAAGATGGCCCGCGCCCAGGTGATCGACGTGTCCAAGCTGTCGGGCGAACAGGTCAAGTTCGGCGCCACGGTCTCGCTCATCGACGAGGACACCGAGGAAGAGGCCCGCTACCAGATCGTCGGCGAGCACGAGGCCGACGTGAAGGCCGGCCGCGTCTCGGTCACCTCGCCCATCGCCCGCGCCATCATCGGCAAGGAGACCGGCGACGTCGTGGAGGTGAACACCCCCGGCGGCGTGAAGGCCTACGAGATCACCAAGGTGGAGTGGGTCTGACCCACGCCTGAATGGCGACGGCGAGCCCGCCTCCCCTGACCATCTGGGCCGTCTCGGACGGCCGGGCGGGCATCGAGGCCCAGGCCCTGGGCCTCGCCGAGGCGGTGGCCCGCCGGCGGCCCGCCACGGTGGTGCGCAAGCACGTCCGCTGGAAATGGGGCCTCGGGCGGCTGCCGGCCCGGCTCATTCCGATCGCCGCCCTGGACGGCGACATCCTTCCGCCCTGGCCCGACATCTGGATCGCCACCGGCCGGGCCACCCTGCCCCTCTCGCGCCGGATGCGCGCCTGGAGCGGGGGCCGGACCTTCGTGGTCCAGACCCAGGACCCGCGCGGGGACCTTGCGGCCTTCGACATGGTCGTCCCGCCCGAGCACGACGAACGCCAGGGCCCGAACGTCTTCCCGATCCTCGGCGCGCCCAATCGGCTGACGCCGCAGAAGCTGGCCGACGAGCTCGGGGCCTTCCGCGCGGCCATCGATCCCCTGCCCCATCCGCGCATCGCCGTGATCGTCGGCGGCAAGTCGCGGGCCCATGACCTGCCGCCCGACCGGGCCGGGGCCCTCGCCCGCGACATCGCCGACGCAGTCGAGGCGAGCGGCGGCTCGCTCCTCCTCTCGTTCACGCGCCGGACGCCCGCCGAGGCGCGGAAGATCCTGGCCGAGGCGCTGAAAGGGCTGCCGGGGATCATCTGGGACGACCGGCCGCCCAATCCCTATTTCGCCTTCCTGGCGGCGGCCGACGCCGTCCTCGTCACCGAGGACTCCACCAACCTGGCCACGGACGCGGCGGCCACGGGCAAGCCGGTCCATGTGCTGGCCATGGCGGGCGGCAGCGGCAAGTTCGCCCGCTTCCACGCCGCCCTGCGCGCCCGCGGGATCGCCCGGCCGTTCCAGGGCCGGATCGAGACCTGGAGCTATCCGCCGCTCGCCGAGACCGACCGGGCGGCGGCCGAACTGCTCGCCCGTTACGACGCGCGCCGCATTTCCGCCTGAGGGGCCTTTGCATTTGCGGCGGCGATGGCCTTTCCTCCGCCCCCATGAGTCTTCCGCCCGGTCCCCGCATCCTGTTCGTGGTCGACGCCGGCCAGAAGGTCGGCGGCGGCCATGTCATGCGCTCGCTGACCCTGGCCAAGGCGATGGAGGCGCAAGGCGCCAGCTACGCCTTCCTCGGTCCGCCCGCCGCCGATGAACTGCTGGAGACCTTCGCGCCGGACGCCCCCCGCCTGCCGGCCGCCTCGGCCGAGCCCCGCGACCTCGCCGCCGCCGTGGGCCGTGAGCAGTTCGACGCCATCGTCTTCGACCACTACCAGCTGACCGAGCGCGACCACCGCGCCATGGCCCAGGGCCGGCCCGTGATGGTCATCGATGACCTGGCCGACCGGCCGCTGGGCGCGGACCTCGTCCTGGATTCCGGCCCCGAGCGGAAGGCGGCCGACTACGACGGCCTCGTCCCCGACGGTGCGCGCCTGCTGCTGGGCCCGTCCTTCGCCCCCGTTCGCCCCGAGTTCGCCGCCCTGCGCGAGCCGGCGCTGGCCTGGCGGGGCGAGCCCGTCCAGCGGCTGCTCGTCTCCATGGGACTGACCGACGTGGGCGGGATCACGGCGCGCGTCGTCGAGCGCCTGCGCCCGCGGATCGGCGACTGCGGCCTCGACATCGTGACCGGCGCCGGCGCGCCCAGCCTGCCGGGGCTGACCAAGGTCGCCCGCCGCGACCCGCGGCTGATGCTGCACGTAGACACCCCGCACATGGCCCGGCTCACCGCCGAGGCCGACATCGGCGTGGGCGCGGCCGGGTCCACGACCTGGGAGCGCTGCACCCTGGGCCTGCCGTCGATCATGGTGGTGCTGGCCGACAACCAGCGCCCCGCCGCCCGGTCCCTGGCCGAACGCGAGGCGGCGATCGTCATCGAAGCCGACGCGCCGGACTTCGACGCCGCCTTCGACCGGGCCGTGATGCGCCTGCTGCGCGACGCCGACCTGCGCCGCAGGCTGGCAGGGGCGAGCGCCGAGATGTGCGACGGCCTGGGCGCCGGCCGCGCCGCCGAGGCCTTCCTGAAACTGATCGCCGCCCGGCAGGCCGCCTAGGCCGCCAGCGCCTCGGCCCGCTCGACCGCCTCCAGCACGTCCTTCACCTCGACGCGGTAGTCCTGGTGCAGCGCGAGCGGGTCGAAGGGATCGTCCAGAACCTTCTCCTGCAGTCCCACGGCGTGGACCACCGGCCCCGCGCCCGCGGCCGCCGCGATGCGCCGCCAGTACCAGTAGGCGGTCAGCCTGAAGCGGGGCATCAGGACCACCGTTGGGCAGTCCGGGCGGCAGAACGCCAGGTTGACCACCCCCGCCCCGGTGGCGCCCACGACCATGCCGGCGCCGGAATAGGCGGCGACCTGCTCGTCCGCCGTGAGCCGCTCCGGCTCCAGCACCTGGAAGCCGCGCGCGACCAGGGCGGCCTCGATCTCGGCCTCGTTGACCAGCCGGCGGAGCTTGGTGTTGCGGCGGATGAACAGCCGCGGGCGTGCGCCGCCCGCCTGCACGCCGGCGGCCTGGCGCAGGGTCTCGACCATGCCCGCCAGCGCCCGTCCGCCGAAGGCGCCGTGCGAGAAGTCGCCCTCCAGCCCTGGACGCAGCTTGTAGGGTGCGTAGCCGGCGGGCGAGACGTTGTGCAGCACGCCGACGCGCAGGACCTCGTCGGGCGCGAGCTCCACAAGGGTGACGTCGGCGCCGGCGACCATGCGGACGGTCCGCAGCATGTTGGCGTGCAGGCCGGCGTCGATGACGAACGGGATCTTCCGCCGCGCGGGATCACGGGCGAAGGCGGCGATGCGCGGCAGGACCTCGGTGATCCAGTGGGCGTAGTTCGGAGCCGCCGCGTCCACGAACGAGGCCGCCTCGGGGAGCCAGCCCACGCCGAACGGGTCGCAGGGCGTCCAGCCCGCCTCCCCCCGCTCGCGACGCAGGATGAGGCGCGAGTGGAATTCCTCCGGCATCATCTCGGACCCGAGCTCCATCAGCCCGTGCCGGACCACGCCGTCGGCCGTCGAGATCACGTTCGATGCGCCGCGCACCACCGCGTCGCGATAGGTCGTCACCGTCACGGCCGGGAAGTCGTAGGCCAGCGGCGCGGGATCGTAGAAGCCGGGTTCGAGGGCGCCGACCATGATCGGCGCGCCCCCCTCGATCCGGTCGGCGTCCAAGATCGTCTCGCCGGGGAGGCCCGCACGGCGGGCGTAGTCCGGCTCCCCCATGAACGGCATGAACTGGAGTGAGACCTGCATTGTCCGCCTCCGGGGCCGTGGTGACTTCGCCTGGGGATCAGCCGATCATCGGCTAGGGATTCCCTGATTCCCGCAGGGGGCACACAAGCCATGTCGCGCAGCGGCGCCGAACTCGCGGACACCACGCCGGACGAGGGTCCTGCGGCCCTGGTGGAAGCGGCGGCGCTGTGGCTGGCGGACGGCCGCATCGACGAGGCGGCCGACGCCGCCCGGCAGGCGGCCCTGCTGGGCGCCTCGGACGAGCGGACCTGGTCCGTGCTGGCGGCCGCCCTCGAGGCGCAGGACGATGTGGCCGGCGCCTATTCCGCCTGCGAGGAATGGCTGAAGGTCGCCGCCGACCCGCAGGCTGCAGCTCCGCGCATGGCGCGGCTCGCGCTGCGCCTCGGCCACAACGAAACCGCCGAGTACCTGCTCACCCCGCTGATGGAGGCAGGCGGCGCCGAGCCCGCCGCGGTCGCCGATCTCGCCCTCGCCCAGGCCGGCCTCGGCGCCTTCGACCGGGCCCAGGAGACGCTGAAGGCCGGCCTCACCGCCGCGCCCGGCGAGTCCCTGCTCTGGATCGTCCTCGGCGAGGTGCTCGCCCTGCAGGGACGGCAGGCGGACTGCGTCGTCTTCTTCGAGGAAGCCCTGCGGCTGGACCCCGCATCCGGCCGCGCCAAAGACGGACTGGCCGACGCGCTCCTGTCCATCGGCGAGCGGGACCGGGCGCTGGTCCTCGGCGGCGAGGCGGTGGACGAGGCGCCCGTCCGCGCCATCGCCCAGGCAAGGCGGCTGCTCGCCAGCGGACAGCTGGCCGAGGGCTGGGCGCTTCATGCCCGGGCCTTCGAAACGGGACCACTCGTCGGCAAGGCCGCCGCGCCCCGCTGGTCCCCGCCCGAGCCGCTTCCCGGCCCAATCCTGCTGCTCGGCGAGGAAAGCGTCGCCGACGAGATCCTGCTCGCCCACGCGGTCAGCGACCTGATCGCCGCCGGCCACTCCGCCGTACTCGCGGTGCGGCCGGTCTGGGTGGAGCTGGCCGGGCGTTCGTTTCCCGGCGCCTCCGCGGTGCGCCTGGCGACGCGGCGGCTCGGGCGCGGCGTGGAACACGCCGCCGAGCTGGTCACGCCCTACATGCAAGAGGGGCGGATGATCGGCGCCTGGACGCCGCTGCGGTCGCTGCCCGCCCTCTACCGGGCGACGCCGGCCGCCTTCGCGACGCGCCGACCCTATCTGACGGCCGACCCGGAGCGGGTCGCCGCCTGGCGGAGCTGGTTGGACGGCCTGGGCCCTGGACTGAAGGCCGGCCTCATCTGGCGCAGCGCGCTGCCGGACAGCTTCGGCGCGCCGCCGCCGCCGTTGGGAGGGCTGAGCCTGGCGCTCACGCGCGAGGGCGTGGAGGTGGTCTCGCTGCAGGACCGCGGGATCATGGGCGAGGCCGACTGGCTCCGGGACGCCTTCGGCCTGCGGGTGCATGAGGCGCCGGGGCTCGACCTCAAGACCCTGGACGACCTGGCCGCGCTCGCCTGCGCGCTGGACGTGGTGATCGGGCCGCCGGACGGGGTGACCTACCTCGCCGCGGCCTGCGGCGTGCGGACCTGGTTCCTCGCGCCGGAGCGGCACTGGGCCATGCTCGGTCAGGACGAGTTCCCATGGTTCCCCGAGGCCCGCGCGTTCCGGATCACGCCGAAGGGCGGCTGGGCCGCGGCGATGGCCGAACTGTCGGACGCCCTGGACGATCTCGCCGGCTGAGTTGCTCAGCCGGCTACGGCGCGCGCTGCAGGAACCTGCGACGCCTGGGCCAGCATGGCGCGGAAGGACGCCTCGAGGCGCCGGACGAAGCCGGCCTCGTCGCACAACGGGCCTTCGTCGAATCCGGGGCGGACCCTGGTCCGCAGCCGGTCGAGGCCGTCGATATCGCCGATCAGCTCCAGGGCGCGGGCGACGAACGCCTCGGGCGTGTCGGTCACGAGCTCCGGCAGCCCGGCCGCCTCGAGAAGCCCTCGGGCATAGACGCCGCCGACGCTGTCCTCCGCCATCGCGAGCACCGGCACGCCGTTCGACAGCGCCTCCAGCGTCGTGGTCGAGCCGGGCGAGGGCCAGCTGTCCAGCATCAGGTCCACGACCTGGAACGTGCGGACGTATTCCTCACCCGTGCTGTGGCCGCCGAACAGGAGCTGTTCGACCGCCACGCCGTGCGCCAGGAAGCGCGCCCGGGTCGTCTCCTGCAGCAGCGGGTCCGCGTAGTAGCGGTACTTCAGCAGCAGGCGGCTGTTACGGGCGTTGCGCAGCACGGTGGCCCAGGCCGCAAGGCATCCGTCGCTGAGCTTCGCCGGATGATTGAACGACGCCAGGGTGACCACGCCCGCGGCCTTGGCGGGGGTCTCGACGGGAGCCAAGCGGTCCGCCGACGCCCGGAACGGCGAGAACACCGGCCCGGCCCGCCAGAGCGTCTCCGCAAACTGGTCCGAGAGGTCCGGCGCGCCCGGGACCTCGCCGTGCAGGACGTAGTCGATCTGCGGCAGGCCCGTCGTGTGAAAGAAGTTGATCCAGGCGACCTGCACCGGCGCGGGCTTGCGGGCGAACACGCCCAGGCGACATCCCGCGGTGTGGCCCCAGCAGTCGTTCAGCACGTCGATCCCGTCGGCCCGGATCAGGTCCGCCGCGGCGGCGTCGTCCAGGCCGCCGATCGGCCGCACGCGGATCCACGCCGGCCAGTCCGCCTCGGTGGCCGCCTCGGCGGGATAGAGGGTGACCTCGACCGCGTCGGGATCGTGCCCCTCGAGGATCGGGGCGATGAACTGGCGCAGCTGTGAGCCGGCGAATCTCGGGGCGACGTAGCCGATGCGCAGCTTCCGCCCCGCGGCCGGCTGGACGGCGTTCGGCGCCGGCGGCGGCAGGTTCGCCCACCGCGCAGCCCAGGCCCGCGCCTCGGCGACGTAGAAGTCCTCGCCGCGGAAAAGCTGGGCGTAGACGAGGAAGTTGTGCAGGGCCGCCGACGGGAAGTTCTCCAGCGCCACCTGCAGGTAGAGGACGGCCTCCTCGATGCGGCCCTGGTGCTGCAGCGACAGGGCCAGGTTCAGAAGGCCCGCCGCGTCGATCTGGCCGGTGCTCAGCGCCATCCCCCAGGCCACCGAGGCGCAGGCGACGAGATTCTGGCCGTAGAGCTGCACGGCGACCTGGCCGGCGTAGGCGGGATCGGTCCGCAGGCGCCCCACATCCACGCCGGCGCCCTTCAGCAGCCCCATGGCATGCAGCGTGCGCGCGTCGTTCAGCACGTCGTCCGCCGGCTCGCCCGCCTGCATCATGGCCGCGGCCAGCCAGTAGCGGGGCGCCGGGTCCGAGGGGGCCTGGGCGGCGGCCTCGGCGAAGACGGGCAGGGCCGCGGCGGCGTCGCCGACCAGCAGAGCGTCTCGGGCGGCCTCCACCCTCACGCCTTCAGCACGGTGTTCTGTCGGATCACCGCGGCGCCGGCGGCGTCGAGATCCTTGCGGGTGTCCGAGAGGCTCAGGGGGCCGGAAAGCGTGGCGTTCACCGCGTCCATGCCCGACCGCTTCGCCGCGCTGCGGGCGATGAGGTAGCGCAATGAGATCCGCTCGTGGTCGGCGGCGTCCGGCTGGGTGCCGTGGAGGGTGCAGGCGTGCCACATGGCGGCGAAGCCGGTCCCACCGGTCAGGATGCGCTGGCGCACACCCGCCTCGCCATGGGGGCCGTTGCGGTAGAGCCAGGCATCGTCGGCCGTGCGGGTGAGATCGTGCGGGAACACCGAGCCGCCGAGGCGGTGGCTGCCCTCCAGCAGGTAGAGCGGCGCGTCGGCCCGGGTCACCGGATGCAGGTAGACGTAGAGGGTCAGGAAGTCGGCTTCCCGGTCCTTGTAGTCGATCAGGTCCTGGTGGAAGTCGATGCCGTAGAAATAGGTCACGTCCCGGCAGGCCGGCTTCACATAGGCGCCGAGGTTGTTGACCGGATTGCCGTGGATCCGCCGGCGCAGCCACTCGGGCACGCTCTTGGCCGGCACCCCGCAGACGACTTTCTTGTTGAGGATCTCATAGCCCTCGCCCAGCAGGGCGGTCAGGGCCTCGACGATGTGCGGCGCCTGCTCCACGAAGCCCAGGCGGTCCTCGAAGCGCTCCAGCACGTTGCGGCCGGGCTTGGGATTGACGCCGGTGTACTGCGGGTCTGCGTCGAACTCGGCCTCGCTCAGGAACAGCGTCTCGTCGAAGCGCCGCAGCCCTCGGATCTGCGTCAGGAGGTCGGCCGCCGCGGCCGGGTCCACCTGCTGCTCGAAGACGTGCGCGCCGTCGCGCACGAAGTCCGAGACGACCTGGTCCGCAAGGCTCGGGATGGTCTTGGGCTGAGCCATGGCGCTCATGAGGGGCTCCCTCGCGGATATCCGCGCAGCGGCGACGTCAGCAGAGTCGCGTTAACCCTAGCTTACCCCCCGCGGCGCCAGGATCGGCCGCGACGGAGAGCCGCCCTGCCCCCCACCCGAAACCCCGCCGCGACCCTGGCCATCCTCCAGGCCCGGCTGAGCTCCACCCGGCTGCCGGGCAAGGTGCTGAAGCCGATCCTCGGCGAGCCCATGATCCTGCGCCAGATCGAGCGGACCCGCCGCTCCCGGCGTCTGGACCGGCTGGTGGTGGCGACCAGCGTCGATCCCAGCGACGACCCGCTCGCCGAGGTGCTGGAAGGCGCCGGCGTGGAGGTGTTCCGCGGGCCCCTGGACGACGTCCTGGCCCGCTTCATCGGCGCGCTGGACGCCTGGCCGGCCAAGGCGGTCGTGCGGCTGACCGCCGACTGCCCTCTGATCGACCCGCAGGTGCTGGACGCCACCGTCGACCTGCTGGCGACCACGGGGGCCGACTACGCCCACTGCCGCACCCAGAGCGAGGGATTCCCCAAGGGCCAGGACGTGGAGGCCATGACGGTCGAGACCCTTCGGCGGGCCGCCGCCCTCGCGCAGACGCGCGAGGAGCGCGAGCACGTCACCTGGGGGGTCTGGAGCCGCCCCGACCGCTACCGCATCGCGCGGCTCATGCCGCCGCAGGAATGGGGCCACGTCCGCTGGACGGTGGACCGGCCCGACGACCTGGAGTTCGTGACGCAGGTCTACGAGGCGCTGTATCCGCGCAACCCCGCCTTCACCTCGGACGACGTGCGCGCCTTCGTGAGCAGCCGCCCGGACCTGGCTGGCTGGGGCGGCGAGCCCCGCGTCTAGGGCGCGTCCGGCAGGGCGGCGGGGTCGATCCCCTTCTCGCGCAGCCGCGCCTCGACGGCGGGCCTGGCCCCCGCCCAGTCGGCCTTGAGCATGCCCAGGCCCACCACGTCCTGGAACCGCCCGCCCTTGCAGACGTGCTCGCGGTACTCGGCCTCGCGCCGGAAGCCGAAGCTCTCGTGCAGCTTCCAGACGGCCTCGTTCTCCTTGAGGACCTCGCACCACAGCTTGTTGAAGTTCATCGTCTCGAAGACGTGGCGCAGGACGATGTACTCGACCTGCGCGCCGACGCCCCGCCCGCGGGTGGACGGGTCGGCCAGATAGTAGGCCCAGTCGCAGCGGCGCACGATGGGATCGATCCTGGTCAGGTTCGCCAGGCCCACCGGCCGGCCGTCCATCTCGATGATCCAGTACCGGCGGTCCTCGGCCGTCAGCGCCGCGGCGAACCAGCGGTCGTGCTCGGCCTGCCCGATGCGGTGGTCGGTGTACATGAAGGCCGACACGTCGGGCGAGTTGCGCCACTCCAGCAGGCGGGCGCTGTCCTCGTGCTCGACCTTGCGCAGCCGGACGCTCATCGGCTCACCATATCCCACGCCAGGGGCTCCCCCCGCCTCAGGTCCCGCGTCGCGGGGCGGCCCAGCACCGCCTCCAGCTCAGCCGGAGGCAGACCGTCGCCCGGCCGGATCGAGCGCACATTGAGCCTGGTCAACGGCTCGCCGGCCTTCACGTCGGCCGCCACGTAGAGCGAACGACGGAACTGCACGTTCCCCCGCTCGGCCCCTACCAGATCGTACTGGGCCCGGCCCAGGGCCCGCCAGGCGGCCTTGCAGTCGCGCACCAGGGCCGCGAACTCGGCCGGCTCCAGGCTGAAGGCCGCGTCGGGTCCGCCGTCAGCCCGGGCGAGGGTGAAGTGCTTCTCGATCACCGAGGCGCCCAGGGCCACGGCCGCGACTGCGGCCGCCGTTCCGGGCGTGTGGTCCGAAAGCCCGACCGGACAGGCGAAGCGCTGCGCCATGTCGGCGACCGTGCGGACGTTGGCGTCCTCGAGCGGCGCCGGATAGCTGGAGACGCAGTGCAGCAGCACCACCCCCGGCGCGCCCGCCGACAGCGCCGCATCGCGCGCCGCCTCGATCTCGGCGAGGTTGGCCATGCCGGTCGAGATGATCAGCGGCTTGCCCTTGGACGCGGCGTAGCGGATCAGCGGCAGGTCCACGGCCTCGAAGGAGGCGATCTTGTAGGCGGGAGCGTCCAGCCCGGCGAGCAGGTCCACCGCCGTCTCGTCGAACGGGCTGGAGAACAGGATCACGCCCAGCTCGCGCGCCCGCCGGAACAGCGCCGCGTGCCACTCGTAGGGCGTCTGGGCCTCGCGGTAGAGCTCGTAGAGGCTGCGGCCGTCCCACAGGCCCCCGCGGATCCGGAATTCCGGCCGGTCCACGTCCATGGTGATGGTGTCGGCGGTGTAGGTCTGGATCTTGACCGCGTCGCAGCCAGTCGCCGCCGCCGCGTCGATCATCGCCAGCGCCCGCTCCAGGCTGCCGTTGTGGTTGCCCGACAGCTCGCAGATCACGAACGGCTCGTGACCGGCCCCCACCTTGCGCCCGGCGATCTCGACCTGCGGATGAGTCGACATGGCGCCATTCTACGCCACCTGCGCCCTGAAGGGCGCGTTAAGCACGAGGGCCGCCCTTGAAGGGCGGGTCATGTCTTCGGCGGGCCCTTGCGTCCGCCCGCCGCCCAGAGGGCCACGCCAAGGGCGACGCCCACCGCGATCCCGACGGCGGCGTTGTCCATCACCGCGCCGATCCCCGCGCCGAGGGCGATGCCGATCGCGATCCACAGGGCCATGACATCGCTCCTTGTCGCAACGGGCCAGAATCCAACTTACATAGGGGCGATGTCCGAGAACGCTCCCCGCCCCGAACCCCGTTCCGTCCGCTGCCTGATCGTGGGCTCCGGCCCCGCGGGCTACACCGCCGCCATCTACGCCGCCCGGGCGCTGCTGAAGCCCGTGCTGATCCAGGGCATCCAGCCCGGCGGCCAGCTCACCATCACCACCGACGTGGAGAACTATCCGGGCTTCGCCGACGTCATCCAGGGGCCCTGGCTGATGGAGCAGATGCAGGCCCAGGCCGAGCACGTGGGCACCGAGATCGTCAACGACATCGTCGTGAAGGCCGACCTGTCGCAGCGGCCCTTCCGGCTGGAGACCGACAGCGGCCAGACCTGGCTCGCCGAGACCCTGATCATCGCCACCGGCGCCCAGGCCAAGTGGCTGGGGCTGGAGTCCGAGCAGAAGTTCCAGGGCTTCGGCGTCTCGGCCTGCGCCACCTGCGACGGCTTCTTCTATCGCGGCAAGAACGTCGTGGTGGTCGGCGGCGGCAACACGGCGGTGGAGGAGGCCCTGTTCCTCACCAACTTCGCCGCCAAGGTGACGCTGGTGCATCGCCGCGACGAGCTGCGCGCCGAACGGATCCTGCAGGAGCGCCTGTTCAACCACGAGAAGATCGAGGTGATCTGGGACAGCGCCATCGACGAGGTGGTGGGCCAGACCGATCCGCTCGGCGTCACCGGCGTGCGGCTGAAGAACGTCAAGACGGGCGAGACCCGCGAGATCCCCTGCGACGGCGTGTTCATCGCCATCGGCCATGCGCCCGCCTCCGAGCTGTTCAAGGGCCAGCTCGAGATGGACGCCTCCGGCTATCTGAAGGTGAAGCCGGGCACGGCCTCGACGGCGATCCAGGGCGTCTACGCGGCGGGCGACGTCACCGACGACGTCTACCGCCAGGCGGTCACGGCGGCCGGAATGGGCTGCATGGCGGCGCTGGAGGCGGTCCGCTTCCTCGCCGAGGAGGACCACCGCAAGGCCCACCATCCGATCAGCCACGGCGAGGCTCAGAAGATCGGGGCCTGGTAGCCGCGCAACCGCAAATTGTACGGCCGCGCTGAAACCCGACCCCCTTTTGGCGGGTTGGGCGAGGCCATGCGGAACAGCGAACGCTACGCAGAACAGGCCGAGGCGGTGACCAGGCTGGCGGCCAAGGCCGCGAGTGAGGCCGAGCGCGAGGTCTATCTGAACATCGCCGAGGGCTGGCGGAAGCTGGCCGGCGAGGCGATCCGGAACGAGCGCCACGCCTTTCACGACGCGCGCCGTGCACTGCGCGAGGCCGAGACCCGCGACGAAGGGGGCGGCGGGCGCTAGGCTGGCGCCTATGATCCGCCACGCCCGTCCTTCCGACCACGGGGCCGTCCGCCAGCTCGTCGCCGACGCTTTCCAGGGCGAGACCGAGGCCCGACTGGTCGATCTGCTGCGCGCCGACGGCGACGTCCTCTTCGAGCTGGTTTCGCTGAACGGGGAGACCGTCGAGGGGCACATCCTCTTCAGCCGCATGTGGGCCGACCGTCAGGGCCTGTACGCCGCCCTAGGGCCCCTCGCCGTCCGTCCCGACCGCCAGCGCACGGGGATCGGTTCGGCCCTGGTCCGGGCGGCGCTGGAGACGGCCCGCGAGTTCGGCGTCGAAGGCGTGATCCTCCTGGGCCACCCCGCCTACTATCCGCGCTTCGGATTTTCGACGCAGGCGGCGCGGCAGGTGCGCAGCCCCTATGCGGGAAACCCCGCGTTCATGGCGCTGGCGCTGGAGCCCGGGGCCTTCGATGCGCCGCTGTCCGTCGCCTATCCGGACGCGTTCGCGGGCTGAGCCTCAGCCTCCGCGGGGATCGTCCGGTCGAAGGCCTCCAGCTTCTCGTTGATGGCCTTGATCTCCTCGGGCGTGGCCCTGCGCCGCGCCGGCGTGATCGAGCCGATCACCCGCGTCCGCTCGCCGCCCGAGGCCGTCGGATCGGCGACGGTGTAGGTGCGCACCTCGCCCGCCACGGCCAGGGTCACCTTGCGCTCGGCGGGCAGGCCCTGGGCCTCGGGCGCCAGGAGACCGCCCTGGGTGCGGGCGTCGAAGCCGCCCAGGATCGCGGGGGTCAGGCGCGCCTCGCCGCCGGCGTAGCGCCCGGTGAAGGCCGCCGGCTCGCCCCACGGGCCCGTCCAGCGATAGAAGATGTGCGCCCCGACCTTGGTCATCTTCACCAGGGTCGGCGCCCAGTACGGGGCCACGTAGTCGGCGTGATAGTGCGTCGCCGAGCCCACCTGCCTGGCCACGTGTCCGTTCAGCGCCCGCTCGGCCACCCGGCGCGCCTGGCGCCAGAGGGCCGGCTCCGGCGCCCAGCGCAGCGAGCCGTCGCAGGTGAAGGTGAACTGGCAGCCGGTGGTCCGGGCCGCGCCCTGGTAGACCACGCCGCAGACGGAGTTCGGATAGGCCGGGTGGCGCACCCGGTTCAGCACGACCTGGGCCACCGCCTCCTGGCCGAGGCCGGGCTCGCGGGCCGCCTCGTAGTAGACGGCCTGGCTCAGGCATTCGAGCGCGCGGCGGCGATCCTCGCCCGAGGCCTTCAGCACGAACGGCTTCATGGGGCGGATCGGGAGGTCCGAGAACGGGCGCAGGTCGTTCAGCTCGGCCGCCGTCTGGCCCTCGGCCGTGCCGAAGCCGAGGTCCGGGACCTCGGCCACGTCCAGGCTGGCCCAGCCTTCGGGACGGCTCCACAGGTCGGGGGTCTTCAAGCCGGGATCGTGGCGCAGGGCCAGCGCGCGCATCGCCGGGTCCATGCGCGCGGCGATGCGCCGGAGCGACGTCTCCGAAAGGTCGCCGGCGGTCAGCGCCGCATGGGCCGAGGCCAGCGGGTTCTCGTTTGGCGCGCAGGCGGCCACGGCGAAGCCGGCCAGGACCAGGGCGGCCCCGGACGCCGCCCTCCGGCGGCGCGCCTTGCTGCGCGGCGTCTGTAGGGGAACCCCTCGCATCGAGGCTGGCCATATAGGCCCGGACCGGCGTTCTTTGGACCCCCGGACGGCGAAAAAGTGGTCCTGGGGGATTAAACTTCGGCCATCTCACCGCAGGGTTGCGCCTGCACGCCGGCCCCCGCATGGTGATCGGCGGCCCAAGGGACGGGCTGCGTTCGCCGAGTACCCCGCCGATGAAGCCTTCGGAGTGGCCGCTTCGCCTGATCCCGCGCCGCTCGCCTCCGCTGTGGCGGGCGCTGGCGGTCAGCGTCGTGGCCCTGGGGATCGCGATGTCGCTGCGCGGCGCCCTGCTGGGCTGGCAGCACATGGGCGGCCTCGGCTCGACCAGCCTGCCCGCCCTCACGGTCATCTGCCTCTACGCCGGGCCCACGTTCGGCTGGGGCGCGCTGATCGTGGCCATCATCGTCGGCGCGCTCTCGCCGATCGTGCAGCCCACGGGGGCCCCGAGCGCCGCGGTCGTGGCGATGTTCGCGCTTTCGGGGGCGATCACCGTCCTGTTCTCGAGCGCCATGCGCGAGGCCCTGATCCGGCTGGACGAGGCCAAGGCCGCGCAGGAGGCCGCCCGCCGCGCCTCCGCCGACTCCGAGGCGCGCTTCCGCGTGCTGGCCGACAGCGCCCCGATCCTGATGTGGGTCACCCGTGCGGACGGAAGGCGGGAGTTCGCCAACCGAACCTATGTGGAATGGCTGGGCGCGCCCTATGAGGAGGCGCTCGATTTCGACTGGCGCAAGGTGCTGCACCCCGACGATCTGCCGCGCATCCTGAAGGAGCAGGTCGAGGGTGAAAGCTCGCGCCGGCTGTTCACCCTCGAGGCCCGCTACCGCGTGGCCGACGGGAGCTACCGGTGGATTCGCTCCGTCTCCCAGCCGCGCTTTGACCCGGCGGGCGCGTTCGACGGCTTCGTCGGGGTGGGCTTCGACGTCACCGACTCCAAGCGGGCCGAGGCGGACCTGAAGCGGATCAACGACCTCCTCGCCGAGCGGGTGCAGGCGGCGCTCACCGAACGCGACCAGGCCGAGGCGGCCCTGCGCCGGGCGCAGAAGCTGGAGGCGGTGGGCCAGCTCACCGGCGGCGTCGCCCACGACTTCAACAACCTGCTCACCGTGGTCATCGGCGCCCTGGACCTGATGCAACGCCACCCGGCCGATGCGGCCCGTCGCGAGCGGATGATCGAGGCGGCGCTGGGCGCGGCCCGCCGCGGCGAAAGGCTGACCCAGCAACTCCTGGCCTTCTCGCGCCGCCAGGCCCTCAAGCCCGAGCCGGTGCGCGTGGACGAGATGCTGGCCGAGTGCGAGCCCCTCCTGCGGCGGGCGGTGGGCGAGGCGGTGAGCTTCGTGCTCGCGCCGGGGGCCCAGGGAGCGGTCGTGGACCTCGATCCCAGCCAGTTCGAGGCCGCCCTGATGAACCTGGTGGTCAACGCGCGCGACGCGACGCCCGCAGGCGGCCGGATCTGCGTCGAGACGCGCCGCGTGCGGCTGGACGCCGGCCAGATCGAGGAACTGGACGCCGGCGACTACCTCTGCGTGGCGGTGCACGACACGGGCAGCGGCATGGACGCCGAGACCGCCGCGCGGGTGTTCGAGCCCTTCTTCACCACCAAGGCGCCGGGCCGCGGCACCGGGCTGGGCCTGTCCCAGGTCTACGGCTTCGCCCGCCAGAGCGGCGGCACGGCCACCCTCGACAGCGCCCCCGGCAAGGGCGCCAGCGTGCGGATCTTCCTGCCCCTCTCGACCGCCTCGGCCGCGCCGGCCTCCGAGCCGGGCCGGGCCGAGACGCAGGGCGGGCCCTCGCTGCGGGTGCTGCTGGCCGAGGATGACGCCCAGGTGGCCGAGCTGGTCGAGGCCCTCCTGACCGACCTCGGACACCAGGTGGTCCGCGCCGAGGACGCCGCCCAGGCGCTGGCGGTGCTGAAGAGCGGCCGGCCGGCGGACCTCTTGCTGACGGACCTGATCATGCCGGGCGACATGAACGGGGTGGACCTCGCGCGTGAGGCCGTGCGCCTGCGGCCGGGCCTGCCCGTGATCCTATCGTCGGGCTACACCGGCGAGGCGCTGGAGGCCGCCGCCGGCGCGCCCTGGCCGATGCTCAAGAAGCCCTACGGCGGAGATCAGCTCGCCGCCGTCATCGCCGAGGCCCTTGCGGGCGCGCCGGAAATCGTCTGAGGACGATCCTGCGCGGGCGAGATCGCCTGAAGGCGGCAGATCGTTTGAAAACCCGGGTTAGGTTTTCTCCCTTGCGCGGGTTCACGGGGGCGCTATATCTGTTCCGACGGTTTTGCTCCGATTGAGCAAAAGTGATCGCGCCACGGGCATCCGGGCGCCTTTTTAAAAGCCCCAGTAATGCTCACTATGAGCATAAGGGAGGGACGACATGGCCGCCGACGGTTCGCAGTTCGCCTTCACGCCTGAGGTCGAGGCCGAGACCCTTCCCGCATGGGAGAAGGTGAAGCGCCACGTCACGCCGATGGAATGGCGCGCGCACGCCCCGCTGATCGCCGAGATCAACCGGCTGAAGCGCGAGAAGAACGCCGTCATCCTCGCCCACAACTACATGACGCCCGAGATCTTCCACGGCGTCGGCGACTACGTGGGCGACAGCCTGGGGCTGGCGAAGGAAGCGGCCAAGTCCGACGCTGCGGTGATCGTTCAGGCGGGCGTCCACTTCATGGCCGAGACGTCCAAGATCCTCAGCCCCGAGAAGCGCGTCCTGATCCCCGACCTGCGGGCCGGCTGCTCGCTGGCCAGCTCGATCACCGGCGCGGACGTGCGCCTGATCAAGCAGCGCTATCCCGGCCTGCCGGTGGTCACCTACGTCAACACCACCGCCGACGTGAAGGCGGAGACCGACATCTGCTGCACCAGCGCCAACGCCGTGCAGGTGGTGGAGGAAGCCGCCAGGCTGTGGGGCGTCGACAAGGTGGTCCTGATCCCCGACGAGTTCCTCGCCCGCAACGTCGCCCGCCAGACCGACATCGGCATCATCGCCTGGAAGGGCCGTTGCGAGGTGCACGAGCGCTTCACCGCCGAGGACATCCTCGAGATCAAGGCCGCCTATCCGGGCGCCGAGGTCCTGGCCCACCCCGAGTGCCCGGCCGAGGTGCTGGAGGTCTCGGACTTCGCCGGCTCGACGGCGGCGATGAACGACTACGTGCTGCAGAGGAAGCCCAAGCGCGTGGTTCTGATCACCGAGTGCTCGATGGCCGACAACGTGGCCGCCGACGCGCATGGCACCGAGTTCGTGCGCCCCTGCAATCTGTGCCCCCACATGAAGCGGATCAGCCTGGAGAACATCTACGAGGCCCTGCTCCACGACCGGCACGAAGTGACCGTCGACCCGGCGATCGCCGAGCGCGCCCGCCTGGCGGTCCAGCGGATGATCGACCTGCCGCCGCCGGCCAGGCCCGCCCGCTACGACCTCGTGAAGGCCCGCCACCACGTCGACGTGGAGCTGATCTGATGGCCCTGCTCCGCCAAGGCTGCGCAGGGCATGGCCCCGATCCTTCGAAGCGCCCGAAGGGAGCGAACTAGGATGGCCGACCGCATCCGCCACGACGGGATCCTCGTCGTGGGCGCGGGCCTGGCCGGGCTGACGGCGGCGATGGCCGCCGCGCCCGCGAGGGCGCTGGTGCTCACCGAGGCTCCCCTGAACAGCGGCTGCTCGTCGGCCTGGGCGCAGGGCGGCATGGCCGCGGCGCTCTCGCCGGACGACGCCCCCGAACTGCACGCCGCCGACACCGTGGCCGCCGGCGCCGGCCTCGTGGACGCCGCCATGGCTCGCCTGCTGGCCGAGGAAGGTCCCGCCGCCGTCCACGTCCTGGCGGCGCTGGGCGCGCCGTTCGACCGCGCGGCGGACGGCGCGTTCGTCCAGAGCCTGGAGGCCGCCCACGGCCGCGCCCGCGTCGCGCGGGTGAAGGGCGACCAGGCCGGCAAGGCGATCATGCAGGCGGTCAGCGTCGCCGCCCTCGCCGCCCCCACCGTCCAGGTCCGCACCGGCGCGCGGCTCACCGGCCTCCTGCAGGACGCGGGCGGCCGCATCCGTGGCGTGGTGGCCGAGCTGGACGGACGCCCGACCGAGATCCTCGCCGACGCGGTCGTGCTGGCCACCGGCGGGATCGGCGGCCTCTACGCCGTGACCACCACCCCGGCCGAGCTGAAGGGCGAGGGTCTGGGCCTGGCCGCCATGGCCGGCGCGGCGATCGCGGACCCCGAGTTCGTCCAGTTCCACCCGACGGCCATCGACATCGCCCGCGACCCCGCTCCGCTCGCCACCGAGGCGCTGCGCGGCGAAGGCGCGGTGCTGGTGAACAGCGCGGGCGAGCGCTTCATGACCCGCTACCATCCGGCGGGCGAGCTGGCGCCGCGCGACGTGGTGGCCCGCGCCATCCACGCCGAGCGCGAGGCTGGCCGCGGGGCCTTCCTGGACGCGCGCGAGGCGGTGGGCGCCCACTTCCCCGACGAGTTTCCGACGGTGTTCGCCGCCTGCCTCTCGGGCGGGATCGACCCGCGCAAGCAGCTGATTCCCGTCGCTCCGGCCTGCCACTACCACATGGGCGGGATCGCCACCGACGCCGACGGGCGCACCAGCCTTCCCGGGCTCTTCGCCGCGGGCGAATGCGCCTCGACGGGCGTTCACGGCGCCAACCGCCTGGCGTCCAACTCGCTCCTGGAGGCGGCCGTCTTCGGCGCCCGCGCCGGCCGTGCGGCCGCGGCCGAGCCCAAGGCCGCCGGCGCCTGCCGGGCGATCATGGGCGCCGAGCTTCCGGCGAAGGCCCTCAAGACCTTGCGCGAGGCCATGAGCCGCGAGGCGGGGGTGATCCGCGACGAAGCGGGACTTTCGCGCCTCCTGGCCCGGATCGATGCGCTGGAGGCCGCGCACGGTCGCAGCGCCGCCCTGGTCGCCGCCCGGCTGGTGGCCGCCGGCGCCCTGGCCCGCCGCGAGAGCCGCGGCGGCCACTTCCGCGAGGACTTCCCCCTGTCCGGCGAGGCCCGCCGCACCCTGGCGACCCTGGCCGACGTGGAGGGCGCGGCCTTGAGGTTCGCCGCCGAATGATCGAGCCGCTTCCCGACCTGCTGGTCCAGCCCATCGTCCGCGCCGCGCTCGCCGAAGACCTCGGCCGCGCCGGCGACGTCACCGCCCAGGCGTGCGTGCCCGAGGCCGCCGAGCTTTCGGTGGTCTTCGCCGCCCGCCGCGGCGGCGTCGTCGCGGGCCTGTCCTGCGCGCGGCTGGCCATGGCCGAGCTCGACCCCGCCCTCGCCTTCGAGCCCCATGTGCGGGACGGCGACGTTGTCCCGGCGGGGGCCGTCCTCGCGGCCGTCCAGGGCAAGGCGCGCGCGATCCTGTCGGCCGAGCGCACCGCGCTCAATCTCCTCGGCCGCCTGTGCGGGATCGCCACCCTGACGCAGGACTACGTCGACGCGGTCGCAGGCACGGGCGCCAGGATCACCGACACCCGCAAGACGACGCCGGGCCTGCGGGCTCTGGAGAAGTACGCCGTCCGCTGCGGCGGCGGCGTGAACCACCGCTTCGGCCTCGACGACGCCATCCTCATCAAGGACAACCACGTGGCCGCCTGCGGCTCGGTGGGCGAGGCGGTTCGCCGCGCGAAGGCCTACGCCGGCCACCTGATGAAGGTCGAGGTGGAGGTGGACAACCTCGTGCAGTTCCACGAGGCGCTGGCCGCCGATCCCGACGTTGTCATGCTCGACAACTTCAGCCTAGCGGACATGGCCGAGGCGGTGCGCCTCGGAAAGGGCCGCGTGGTCCTGGAGGCCTCGGGCGGGGTCACCCTCGAGACCGTGCGCGCCATCGCCGAGACGGGGGTGGACGTGATCAGCGTCGGCGCCCTCACCCACTCGGCCAAGGTCCTCGACATCGGCCTGGACGCGGTCGGCTAGGCGCAACCTCCGCCGCCCTGTCCTGTTCCCCCTCCAGCGGAGCTGAGGAGGACCGGGCATGGAGGGGATCGAGGCGCTGCACCCGTTCGTGGCGCGGCTGGCGGGCCTTCTGGAGATCCTCGGGGTCGCGGTCGTGTTCGGCGGCGTGATCGTCGCGACGGCCGTCTACCTCCGGCGCGGACTGCTCAGCCGGGAATGGCGCGTCGCCTACGAGCGCTACCGGGCCAACCTCGGGCGCGGCATCCTGCTTGGCCTCGAGCTGATGGTGGGCGCCGACATCATCGCGACGGTCACCTCGCCCCTCACCCTGGAGAGCGTCGGCCTGCTGGCCGCCATCGTCGCCATCAGGACCTTCCTGAGCTTCTCGCTGGAGACCGAGATCGAGGGGCGCTGGCCGTGGCGGCGCGCCGACGCCGGGCCGTCCCGCGGCGAGCCCCGCTGACCCCGCGAGGGAAATGGGGCCCGGGAACGGGGCGGCCCCCGGACTGTTCCGCTCCCCGGGGACCAACTGGGGACCAACTGGGGACCAACTGGAGGCCAAAGCATGAGATCGTTCCTGTCCGCCGGCGCGGCGCTCGGCGCCGCCGCCCTTCTCGCCGCCTGCAGCGGGGGCGATGCGGCCCCGCCCGAGCCCGGCGAGGGCGCGGTCGGCATGGTCGAGACCGACAACGCCGGCGCGGCGCAGAATCCGCAGACGCCCGCCCTCTCCGGCGGCATGGCCGGCCAGACGCCGGACTACGGCCAGCCGGGGGCAGCGCCCTCGCAGGTGGAGTCCAACAGCCCCGGAACCGGCGCCTCCTCGGGGAGCGACACGCCGCCGCTGAACTGAGCATGGACCCGAGCGCCTTCTTCTCCGGCTGGGAGCCCCTCCTGCGGATCGTGGTGGTCGGGCTCGCCGCCTACGTGGCGCTGGTCGTCATGCTGAGGCTGTCGGGCAAGCGGACGCTGTCGAAGCTCAACGCCTTCGACTTCGTGGTGACGGTGGCCCTCGGCTCGACGCTCGCCACCGTCATCATCTCCCGCGAGACCTCGCTGGCCGAGGGGCTTACCGCCCTGGCCCTGCTCATCGTGGCGCAGTTCGCCGTGACCTGGACGACGGCGCGCTGGGGCCGCTTCAACCGCGCGGTCAAGTCCGAACCGACGGTGCTGCTCCGCTGCGGCGAGCCTATCCGCCGCGCCCTGCGGCGCGAGCGGGTCACCGAGGACGAGCTGCTGTCGGCGGTGCGCGACAAGGGCGGCCGCAGCCTCGACGAGGCCGAGGCCATCTTCCTTGAGGCGGACGGCTCGCTCTCGGCGATCCTGTCGCGCTGAGCGAGCCTGGAAGGCTCGGAACCGGGCCGGTCGCCCGGGGTTCACCCTTCGAACAGGAGGCTCACCCCATGGCATCGAAAGCTCCCCCGATCCCGCCGGAACAGCGCTCGCATCCGGGCGAGAAGCCGAACATCGAAGGCGAGCGTCAGGACCGCCGCGACACCGTCACCGACGCCCAGTCCAGCCAGCCGGGCGACGACGACGTCAACCTCAAGGAACAGGGCCGGCACGGCAACGTGCACCAGAACACCCACCACCAGGGCTACCAGCAGGACCGCTAGCCATGCCTGACAAGCACCCCAACACCGAACGCTGGGGCGGTCCAGGCGCCAGCCACGAGGACCGCACCGAGCCCATGCCGAAGAAGGGCGACCCGCGGCGGCCGGGCGAGCCCACCAACACGCCCTACAGCCACGTCTCGGGCGGCGGCGGCGAGCGGGACCGCCGCCACTCGCACGATCCCGAGCAGAAGGGCGACTTCGAGGAGAACAGCGCCCAGCGCGCCAAGCCCTGACCCGGATGGCGACACCGGATAGCGACGGCGCAGGAGTCCGGAGAGGCTAACCCCGCTGGCGCTGCGGCCAGGGCCGAAGGGTCCTGGCCGCGCTTCCGTGTGACGGCGGATTAAGAAGCCTTCACTCGCCGGGCGGACGCACCGGCGATACGGTCCGGCATGCTCAAGCTCGCCGCCGCCATCGCCGCGCTCCTCCTGCCCGCCCACGCCGCGGCCCAGGTCCCGCTCCAGGCCGACGCCTACCCGAAGATCATCCCCTCGCCCGGCGGGCACGTGGTGATCCCCGTCCCGGGCGCCCAGCGGGCCTACGACGACTACAAGTACGCCCCCGCCCGCCGCGCCGGCGATGTCCTCTACATCTCCGGCGTGATCGCCGGCCCGGCCGGCGCGGACGGCCGCGACGTGGAGGCGTTCAAGGCCCAGGTCCGCAACGCCTTCCGCCATATCCAGCGCACGCTTCAGGCCGAGGGCCTCACCTTCGCCGACGTGGCCATGATCAACACCTTCCACGTCTGGGACGGGCCGGGCTTCCGGGGGTCGCGCGACGATCAGTTCCGGGCCTTCAGCGCGGTGAAGGACGAGTTCATGTCCGCCCCGCATCCGGCCTGGACGGCGGTGGGCGCGACCGGGCTGCTGGCGGGCGATGGCGTGGTCGAGATCCAGATGATCGCCCACGTTCCGAAGCGCTGACGGGCGCCTGAAGGACGTCAGGCCGGCTGCAGCCGCGCGGCGGCCGCGCGGGCGGCCGACTCGCGGCCGGCCCGGGCCTGGGCCATCACCGCCTTCACCTGCGCCAGCACCTCGGGCCGGGCCTGTTCCGGCCGGCCGGACTGGAACGGCGGCGCCGGCGCATACTCCAGCCCGAGTTGGACGCTCTCGGCGTAGGCCTCGCCGGCCAGTTCGGCCAGCAGCACCAGGGCGAAGTCGATCCCCGCGGTCACGCCCCCGCCGGTGATGATGTTCCCGTCCCGCTCGACCCGCGCCTCCGAGACGAGCGCCCCGAACGGCGTCAGCAGGTCGCGCCAGGCCCAGTGGCAGGCCGCGCGCCGGCCCGTCAGGAAGCCGGCCGCGCCCAGGATCAGCGAGCCGGTGCAGACGCTGGTGAGATAGCGGGCGGTCCCGCCCAGCCGCCGGATCTGCGCCATGAACGCCTCGTCCAGGATGGCGTCGGTGGCGCCGAAGCCGCCGGGGACCAGCAGCACGTCGCAGCGCTCCACAGCCGCCAGGTCGGCCAGGCCCGAAAAGGTGAGCCCCTCGGCCTCGATGTCACGACCGCCCAGCGAAGCGACCGTCACCTCCGCGTCCGGCGTGCGGACGAGAAACTGGTGCGGCCCGGTGAAGTCGAGGTGGGTGACGCCGGGATAGAGGGCGATGACGATGCTGAGCTTGGACATGGGCCGCCTCCTGAGTTGACGGCGGCACCGTAGCCGGCGCACGGTCTGGCAGAAACGCCATCGATCCCACGCTTCCTGCCATGAGCCGCCGAATCGCCGTCGTCATCTTCCCGGGCTTCCAGATCCTCGATGCGGCGGGCCCGATCGCCGCCTTCGAGATCGCCGGACGGCTCCGGCCGGGGGCCTACGAGATCGAGGTGCTGGCGCCGGACGGGGGCGCGGTGAAGAGCTCGTCCGGGGCGCCGATCGCCGCCGGGGCCCTGGCGGGCGCCGACTTCGACACTGTCGTGGTTTCGGGCGGCGACGGAACGCGCAGCCTGCCCGAGCTGGCGGCCATCGTGCGCTGGCTGAGGGCGGCGGCGCCGCACCTGCGGCGGATCGCCAGCGTCTGCTCGGGCGCCTACGTCCTGGCCGAGGCGGGACTGCTGGACGGCCGCCGGGCGACGACCCACTGGGGCCGCACCGACGACTTCGCCCGCCGCTATCCGAAAGTGAAACTGGACGCCGACCGCATCTTCATCCGCGACGGCCACGTCTGGACCTCGGCGGGCATCACCGCCGGCATCGACCTGGCGCTGGCGCTGGTGGAGGACGACCTCGGCGCCGACGTGGCCCGGCGCACGGCCCAGCAGCTCGTCGTCCACCAGCGGCGGCCGGGCGGCCAGTCGCAGTTCTCGGCGCTCATCGAGCTCGGCGGCCGCACCGGCCGCTTCGCCGACCTGATGGATTGGATGCGGGAGAACCTGGCCCAGCCGCTCACCGTCGAGCAGCTCGCCGACCGCGCGGCCATGAGCCCGCGCAACTTCGCCCGCGCCTTCGCGGCGGAAACCGGGACCACGCCGGCCAAGGCGGTGGAGCGCCTGCGCCTGGAGGCGGCGCGAACCCGGGTGGAAACGGGCCGCGAGCCTATCGACCGGGTGGCCGAGGCGGCGGGCTTCGGCGACCCCGAGCGGATGCGCCGCGCCTTCCTGCGCGCCTTCGGCCAGCCGCCGCAGGCGCTGCGGCGGGCGGCGCGGGCTTGAGCCCGCCTCCACAGACCCGGCTGCGGAGCAGGGATCGCGTCAGGAGATCGCGGCGTCCGAGGCCTGCGGGGCCTTCAGCGCCGCCGCTTCGGCCGGCTTGAGCGCGGCGGGCGCCGGCTTGGTCGCGGCCGGCTTGGGCTGGGCCGAAGCCTGACCCTGGGCCGCGGCGGACTTGGCGCCTTGGACCGGCTTGTCCGCAGCCGCGGCCGGATTGGCCGCCACGGCGTCCTTGGCCTCGCCGGCCGCAGCCTCCGCAGGGGCCTCCATGACGGCGTTGGTCAGCCGCAGCTCCATCGGCTCGGCGACGGCCGAGGTCAGCACCGCAGGCTGCACCGCCGCCGGCGCGGCCGCCTGCATCATCCCGCGCGGGTTGAACTTGTAGAAGACGTGCATGCCCACCTGGGCCACGCGCCGCATCTGCGGGCCCCAGGCCGGCGAGACCGCGGTCGTGTGGAAGTGCGTGGCCGAGCCGACCTCGGCGACGGCGGCGCCGGCCAGGACGCGGGCCGCGACCTTGCGGGCGCGCTTCCAGGCGCTGGTCTCCTGGCCGCGGCGCATGGAGCCGTCGCAGGTGAAGCTGAACTGGCAGCCGGTCCGGCGGGCCGAGCCCTGGAACACCACCCCGCACACGGTCTTCGGGAAGGCCGGGTGCTTCACACGGTTCATCACCACCTGGGCGACCGCGAGCTGTCCGCGCGGGCTTTCGCCGCGGGCCTCGTAATAGACCGCCTGGGTGAGGCACTCGAGCTCGCGTTGTGCGTTGGACTCCTCGCGGGCGGTGCTGCGCTCCAGCCGCTCGGTGAGCGCGGCGAGTTGGCGGGCCTGCGCCGCGGCGGCGTCGGCCTGCGTCAGGCGCAGCACGCCTTCGTCCTGCAGAAGGGCGTTCGAATAGCCGCCGGCCGTCGCCTGGGCGATGCGCTCCACGCGGCTGTGGTCGGCGGCGTGCTGGGCCATGCCCCCCGCCAGGTATGCAGCGCCCAGGCTCAGGCCAACGCCTGAACCAATCAAAGCGGCGCTCATCAGCATGCGCCAGTCGGCGCGTGCCTGCGTTCCAAATTTCAAGATACTCGGTTCCCTGACCGCGAGGGCGACAGGACGCCCCCCGACAATTGTCGCCACGGTCGCCCCTGCTCGTGCTGGAAGCGCCCGCCGGCAGGCCTGGCCCCGGATCCGTTAATGGGGCAGGCGACGGCAAATGGTGAAGGAGATATGAATGAACTCACCGGCCTTGGCAAGTCTTTTTTGCACTGCAACATAGGACTTCCCGTCGCACCCGTGGCTGTTCCGTTCTGATCCATTCAGGCGAAACCGCGGCAAGAGGTGGGCCATTCACCAAGACTGAGGCCGGAAAGTCTTTCGGCGCGCGGAGACTTGAACTGTCGCCGCCTTGTCTTGGAAAAGATCAGGTCTACTCAAACAGGCTGGAACAAGCTTGAGCGGAACCCTCCTCGGGGCCGCGGTGTTTCCCGCATTGCAACCCCTGGAGACCACAAGATGACCAAGACGCTCCTGCTCGCCGCCGCCGCGGGCGGCATGGCCTTCACCCTCTCGGCCTGCGGGCACAACACCGAGCAGAAGGCCGCTACGGGCGCGGTCGCCGGCGCCGTCGTGGGCGGCCCCGTAGGCGCCGCCGCCGGCGCGGCCGTCGGCACGGCCGCCAGCAAGGTCGACGACAAGAACTAGGCCCCTGCCCGGCCCAGCAACCGGCTTCCCCTTTTCGGCGGCGGGATTAATCTACGCCGTAAACGAAAAGGGGAGGCTTCCATGATCCGCACCGCCGTCTTGGCCCTGGCCGCCGCGTTCGCCCTGTCGAGCGCCGCCTGGGCCGCGCCCCAGGACCGCTACGCCGCGAACGGTGCGGTGAAGATCCACTACGTGGTCGAGGGCGAAGGCCCCCTCGTCGTGCTGCTTCACGGCTTCCCCGACTATTGGGCCACCTGGAAGCCGTTGATGGCCGAGCTCAACAGAGCCGGCTGGCGCACCGCCGCCCTCGACCTGCGCGGCTACAACCTCTCGGACAAGCCGGACGGCGTCGCCGCCTACGCCATGCCGAACCTGATCGGCGACGTGGCCGCGGTGATCGCCGCGGAGGGCGCGAAGGACGCGGTGGTGATCGGGCACGACTGGGGCGCGGCCATCGCCTGGCAGGTGGCCATGAACCGCCCGGACCTGGTGAACCGGCTGGTGATCCTGAGCGTGCCCCACCCGGCCGGCTTCGCCCGCGAGATGGCGACCAACGCCGAGCAGCAGAAGAACAGCCAGTACGCCCGCAACTTCCAGCAGCCCGGGTTCGAGAAGACCCTGACCGCCGAGGGGCTCGCCGGCTGGGTGAAGGACGCGGCCGAGAAGCCGGGCTATGTCGAGGCGTTCAAGCGTTCGGACTTCGCCGCCATGCTGAACTACTACCGCGCCAACTACCCCAGCGGGACCGGCGCGGCGACCGCCGCTCCGCCCTCCATGGCGACGGCGGCGCGGATCAAGGCTCCGACCCTCGTCATCCATGGCATGAAGGACACGGCCCTGAACGCGGCGGGCCACGCCGGGACCTGGGACCACGTGGACGCCGACACCACGATCGTCATGTTCCCCCAGGCCGCCCACTTCGTTCAGCACGACGCGAAGGACCAGGTGAACCGCACGGTCAAGGGCTGGCTCGCCGCCCGCCGCTGACAAAGATCAAACGGGAGAGGCCCGCCGAGGCGTAGCTTCCTTGTCCATGAGCTTTGCAAACACCCGGGCCGGCTACGGCTGGGCCGCCATCGCCCTCCACTGGATCTCCGCGGCGGGCGTGATCGTCCTCTACCTCCTGGGCGAGCGCATGGAGGAGGCGCCGGACCGCGCGGCCAAGCTGGCGGCCATGGCGAGCCACGTCTCGGTCGGCGTCCTGCTGTTCGCCTTCCTTGCGGCCCGCGTCCTTTGGAGCCTGTCCCAGCCCCGCCCCGCCCCGATCGGGGCCGGCGGGCCGCTGCGGCTGCTGGCGGAAACCGTCCAGGTCCTGTTCCTGGCGATGATCGCCGTCCAGCTCGTCACCGGCCCCCTGGTGATCTGGTCCAACGCCCGGCCGGTGGAGGTGTTCGACTGGTTCGCCATCGCAAGCCCGTTCGCCGCTCCCGTGGAGTGGCTGCACGAGGCCGCCGAGGAGGTCCACAAGCTCGCGCCCAGCCTGCTCTGGCCGCTGCTGGGCCTGCACGTTCTGGGCGCGCTCAAGCACACCCTCATCGACCGCGACGGCACGCTGCGGCGGATGCTGTGGTCGGCGCGCGGGGCCTGACCCCGCGCCCCGCCCTGGGACTTCCGACCCTCAGTACTTGCGGCAGAGCAGGTCGCGGAGCACCGGCGAACGCCCGGTGATCTGGCCCTCGGGTCCGATCGCGCGGGACGCCCGCTGGCTGTCGTCGAACCAGACCGCATCGCCCAGCCCCTGCCGGCGGCAGAAGACGTTCGCTCCGTGCCGGCCGGCGGCGACATCCACGCCGCGGACGGTGGGGCGCGGGAAGAAGACCGTCCGCTCGCCGTCGTAGCCGCGCGCGTCGCGCCCGCCGCCCGGCGGACGCGGGCCCCAGCCGTCCTCGGGCCCGGGACGCGGGCGGCCGAAGCCGGCGGGCTCCAGCGACGAGACCTGGCCCGAGAGGCCGTACTGGGTCAGGTCGGGGACGTCCCCCCGGATGTCCTGGCAGCGCCCTTCGAAATCGTCGTGCTCGCAGACGCGCCAGGTCCCCTGGAAGCGCGCGCTCCGGGCCCGGTCGTTGAAGCGCCAGTCTCCCAGGTCGGAGACCGAGTTGGTGATGGTCACCGACCGGCCCTGGTAGTTCGGCAGTTCGTAGAGGGTGGCCGAGCCGCCCCGGACCGACGGCATCGGGCCAGGCTGGGCCTGCGCCGCTCCCGCACACGCCAGAGCCGCGGCCACTCCCGCGGCGAGCCACATCGTCCTCGTCATCTCAGCCTCCTTAGCCAGGCGTCCAATCAAGCTTCGCCGTGATGAACCGCCGCTGAAGGCTCGGCTCAGCCGGCCGTCAGGACAGATCATCTCCGGACTGGAAACAATCTTCTCCCGGCCGGCCGCTTTGTCTCCGCACGAGGCGGACTATCTTCCTTCCGGAGAGCGCGGCGCCGATGCGCCGCCGGGAGACCCGACATGATCGAACGCCGACCCTTCGCCGACCTCGGCGGCGCCGACCACGGCTGGCTGCGCGCCCGCCACCACTTCTCCTTCGCCGGCTATCACGATCCGGCGCGCATGGGCTGGGGCCCGATCCGCGTCTGGAACGACGACGAGATCGCCCCGCGGTCCGGCTTCCCGCCGCACCCCCACGCCGACATGGAGATCGTCACCTACGTCCGCGAAGGCGCGATCACCCACCAGGACAGCCTGGGCAACCAGGGCCGGACGGCGGCGGGCGACGTGCAGGTGATGAGCGCCGGCTCGGGCATCCGGCACGCCGAGTACAACCTGGAGCCCGAGACCACGAAGATCTTCCAGATCTGGATCCTGCCGACATCCCGCGGCGGGGCGCCCAGCTGGGGCGCGCGGCCGTTCCCCAAGGGCGATCGGGCCGGCCGCTTCGTGACCCTGGCCAGCGGCCTGCCGGGCGACGACGAGGCCCTGCCGATCCGCACCGACGCCCGCGTGGCCGGGGCGACCCTGCGCGCCGGCGAGACGGCCGAGTACGTGCTGGGCGCGGGCCGCCACGCCTATCTGGTGCCGGCGGCGGGATCGGTGGAGGTCAACGGCGTCCGCCTGGACGCCCGGGACGGCGCGGCGGTGCGCGACGAGGCCGTCTTGAAGGTCAAGGCGCTCGAGGACGCCGAGGTGGTGCTGGTGGACGCGGCCTGAAGGCCGCCGAAGCGCCCTGAAAAGCAAGGGCCCGCGGCCAGGGGCTGGCCGCGGGCCCTCCCGCACGTCCGCCGTTCAAGGGAGAGCTCAGCGGACGGCGAAGCTCATGGTGAGGGTCGCGAGCTGCTGCTGGCGCACGACCTCGGCCTTCTGGGCGATCTCGGCGCGGACGCCCCGCTGGCAGGCGGCGCGGTCGGTCGCGACCTTGCGGTGGGCGCAGTACTTGTAGACCGCATGGTCGGTGCGCTGCTTCAGGACGGCGGCGCCCTGGGGGCTCAGCAGGTTCAGGTCGCTCACCTTCACCGACGGGGCGGCGTGGGCGGCGGTGGACAGGGCGGCCATCGGCAGGGCGGCCAGCAGGAGCGTGGCGACGCCGGCGATGCGGCTGGTGAAGTTGGTCTTGGTCATCTTCGTTTCCCTCCGGGCGATGCGGGCGGACGCTGCGTCCGTCGACAAGGAAACGAATACTTCCGGTCTTCCGCGGAATCCCGTGAATAGGGGGTAATGACGCCGATTTAAGAAAATTACGTCGGCGTAATACTTGAACCCTCTGTAATGTTCGATCGCAGCTTCAGTGCAAGGGCGGCGGCTCCACCACCGCCTCGTCCCACTCGCCCAGGTCGTCGCAGACCAGCACCACGCGCGGCTCCTCGGTGACGCGGGCATAGTCGCCCGCCGCCGCCAGCGCTTCGGCGCGGCTGTCGAAGCGGCCGAGTTCGCCGCCGTCGTCGTCCTGCAGAATCCAACAGCCCCCGTGGGCCACGACGCTCAGATCGAACATCACAGGTCCTCCCCCGAGCGCCGTTCTCTCAGATCGGCGCGCGCCGCGCACGAGGCTTCCGCGTCCCGGCCGTGCGACACGCAGGCGCACGGGCCAAAGGCGCGGGGCGAAAGCAGGGGGCGCCTGGATGCGCAGGCGCTGCGGTCAGCCTTCGCGGAAGTAGGGCTCGACCGGACCGGTCAGCTTCATGGTCAGGGGATTGCCCTTGCGGTCGCGGGAGTTGCCCACGGTGACGCGGATCCACCCCTCGCTGACGCAGTATTCGTCGACGTTGGTCTTGTCCTCGCCCTTGAAGCGCACGCCCACGTTCCGGGCCAGCACCTCGGCGTCGTAGTAGGGGCTCGCCGGATCCACCGAGAGGCGGTCGGGCGGGGTGTCGGTGTTCTCGCTCATGCGCGCGAGGTCGCACAGAGCGGACGCCGGTTCAAGCGGCCGCAGCGCGCCTCTCACGCCTCGTTGTCGCCGGTGATCAGACGAAGCCGGCGAACCAGCTCGTCGGCCGGGAACGGCTTCTCGACGAAGGCGCTGCCCGGGACGCCGAACGCCCGGAACGAAGCCTCGCTGGAATCGCCGCTGACGTAGAGGACCGGCAGGGTCGGACGCATCTGGCGGGCGAACCGCGCGACGTCGAAGCCGGTGACACCGGGCCCCAGGTTCACGTCCACGACGAGGGCCGCGTACGCCATCACCCCGGACAGGGCCGAGAAGGCGCCGCGGTCGTTATGGATGCAGTGCGCCTCGTAGCCGGCGTCCTCGAGAATGTCCGTCACCAGCTCACAAAGCTGTTCGTCGTCGTCGACGACGAGGATCCGGCGGACGGGATCGACGCGGCGGGCTGCGGCGGCCATGGCGCCCCCTGCTGGCTGTACACCTCTGGTGCGGAATTTGTCTGCTAGCCGACATACAGAGTCGTCCAGCGAAGCCAACCCCAAACAGAACAGCGTTCACAGATTCCGTCCGGCGGAGAGCTAGAGGATTCCCTCGATCAGGCCGCGCTGGAGGGCCTCGTCGGCGTCGAGATACCAGCCCGACTGCGCCCGCTCCAGGAGCTCGGCCAGGGGCACGGGGCTGCCTTCGATCAGCGTGGCGAAGTCCTGCTCCTCGATCCGCAGGCCCAGGTCGATCTCGCCGAGCAGCGCCTCCACCCGCGCCCGCTCCAGCAGCAGCGGCCCGTTCAGCTCCACCGCGCGGTTCAGCTGCCGGCAGTGGACCAGCAGGGCGCAACCGCGGGCGAGCCAGCGGTCACGACGGCCGAACGCCGACAGGACCGTCACCCCCGCCGAATAGACCATCGCCTTGCCGAGGAAGAGCGTCCGCCGTCCGGTGCGCTCCCGGAACAGCCGCACGTCGGCGGCGATCCGGCGGCCCACGTCGGCGTCGCCGCCGTTGGTGGTCAGCTCCAGCGTCAGGGGCTCGCCGCGATCCTCCGCGGCCGAGAGGCCTTCGAGGAAGGCGCGCAGCATCGCGTCGTCGACCGGGCCGTTCAGCCTCACGTTCGGCCGCGCCAGTTCGACCGGCGGCTTGGGGGCGGAAGCATCGTCCATCCGTCCGCAACGCGCGGCGTTCCGATAGGCGCCGCGGACCGGCGCCTAGCGCGGTTTCGGCGTCTCGTAGGGTCGCAGCTCGTAGAATCCCGCCAGCTTCACCCGGATGGTGACAGGACGGGGCTCGAGATTGCGGAAGAACCAGCCGTGGAACCCGGCCATGGGGGCGACGAACCCGCCGTTCGCCACCTTGGCCGCGCCGCCGGCGAGCGGATCCTCCACGCGGTAGGTCATCACCTCCATCCGCGGCTCGGGCAGGGTCTCGCCGTGGAAATCGGAATAGACCTCGCCGTCGGCCTCCCAGGCGTAGACGAAGCTCTGGCCGGGCTCCATCCACACCTTCCGCTCGACCTCGGCCCCGGGGCCGCCGCCCGCCTCGAGCCGGATTTCGAGCACGTCCGAGCGCCAGGGCGCCGGGGCAGGCCGGTGCACGGCCGCCGCCGCGGCGCTCTCCTCGGCGCTGAGGACCGCCGCCTGCTCGCCCGCCAGGCGCGTCAGGCCCGTCAGCCGCCCGAAGCCCGTTGGGTCACGGCCGTACTCCGCCGGCAGCACCACGAGCACCGTGACGGCCGCGGCGGCGACCAGCGCAGCCGCCGTCTGGCCCAGCAGCCTGCGTCGTTCGGGGCTCATGCGGCGCGCTCCAGGACAAAGCCGGCCATCTGCTGGCCGAAGAGGACGAAGCCCGCCGCCATCAGCAGGAGGTTGGCGGCGACAGCCTGCCGCGCGAAGCCGGCCGAGGCGCGCCACCAGGCCATGGCCACGAGAATGAGCGCCAGGGCCAGGATCTGTCCCGCCTCGACGCCGACGTTGAACGCCACCAGGTTCGCCAGGAGCCCGTCGGTCGACAGCCTCAGGTCCTGCAGCTTGGTCGCTAGGCCGAAGCCGTGGACGAGACCGAAACCGAGGACGACCGCCCGGTTGTCCGGCTGGACCCCGAACCAGGTCCTGAAGGCCCCGAGGTTGTCCAGCGCCTTCCAGGCGACCGAGAGGCCGATGACGGCGTCCACGAGAAAGGCGTCGACGTGCAGCCCGCCCAGCACTCCGGCCAGCAGCGTCAGGCTGTGGCCGATGCTGAACATGGTGACGTACAGCGCCACCGAGGACAGCCGATGCAGGAAGAAGATCACCCCGGCCAGGAACAGCAGGTGATCGTAGCCGGTCACCATGTGCTTGGCGCCCAGATAGAGGAACGGGACGATCTGGGGGCCAGGGTTGGCCTGGATGAACGCCGCGTCCTTGTCTGCCACGCCATGCGCCAGCGCCAGCGCCGGCCAGGCCAGCATCACGGCCGTCAGCCCAAGAGTCCGGGTCCGCATGCTTCCCCCTGCCCCGTCGCGCACAGCCTACACGGCCGGTTGACCGGCGCCACGGGGCGCCGTCTGTTCGGGCGCCATCGGGGGGGCTTCCATGATCCGAGTTCTCGCCTGCGTCCTGGCGCTCGTCGCCTTCGCGCCCGCTCACGCCCAGAACGCGTCCGCCCAGACGGCGCCCGTCCGGCCGGCCGCCGACAGCTTCAAGGCGGTGCTGGCCGACCACTGGGCCTGGCATCTGCGGAACAATCCGGTGCAGGCCACGACGCTCGGCGTGCGCGACTACGACACGCAGTTGGGCGATCCCTCGCTGGCCGCCATGGACCGGCAGGCCGCCGAGGCCGCGGCCTTCATCCGGCGGCTCGACGCCATCCCCGCCGATCAGCTCTCCGCCGCCGACCGACTGAACCACGCGCTGCTGCGCCAGGACCTCGCCAACGAGGTGGAGAAGAACCGGCACGTGCAGCGGGCCATCCTGTTCTCGAACCGCCGCGGCTGGCACCTCAACTTCGCCCGCCTGGGCGAGCGCGTGCCGCTGTTCAACCTGGCCGACTTCGAGAGCTATCTCGCCCGGCTGGCCGCCTATCCCGAGTACAACCGCAGGGCCATCGAGACCACGCGCAGCCTGGTGAAGGCCGGCGCCACCCACCCCTGCGCCGCCATGGTCGGCTTCGAGCGCGGCATCGCCGTGCACATCGTGGACGATCCCGCCAGGTCCGACCTCTACGCCCCGTTCCTGAAACCCCGCCCGGCCAGCATCACCGAGGCGCAGTGGGCGGCCCTGTCCGAGCGGGCGCGCGGCCTGATCGCGACCGCGATCGTCCCCGCCTACCGCGAGCTCCACGACTTCTACCGCTCCGAGTACGCGCCGAAGTGCCGCCAGACCTTCGGCGACGCCGGGATGCCCGGCGGGCGCGAATGGTACGCCTACCGGGTCCGGCTGATGACCACGACCGACCGGACGCCCGAGGAGATCCACCAGCTCGGCCTCTCGGAAGTGGCCCGCATCCGCGCCGAGATGGACGCCGTCGTAAAGCGCTCGGGCTTTGCGGGCGACCGCGCCGCCTATGTCGAGCACCTGCGCACCGATCCGCGCTATTACCCGAAGACGCCCGAGGAGCTGATGGCGGTCGCCTCGGTGCTGGCCAAGCGCATCGACGGCGAGATGCCCAAGCTGTTCGGCCGCCTGCCCCGCCTCCCCTACACGGTGAAGGAGGTGCCGGCCGCCACCGCGCCAGGCACCACTACGGCCTACTACACCCGCGGTTCGCTGACGGGCGCCGTCCCGGGCATCTACTGGGTCAACACCTCCAAGCTGGACCAGCGGCCGCTGTTCGAGATGCCGGCGCTCACCGTCCACGAGGCGGTCCCCGGCCACCACCAGCAGCTCTCGATCCAGGGCGAGCTCGACCTGCCCGAGTTCCGCAAGCACGCGGTCAACTTCACCGTCTTCACCGAGGGCTGGGGCCTCTATTCCGAGCGCCTGGGCATCGACATGGGGCTCTACGACACGCCCGAGAAGGACTTCGGCCGCCTCTCGTACGAGATGTGGCGCGCCGCCCGCCTGGTGGTCGACACCGGCCTGCACGCCAAGGGCTGGACCCGCGACCAGGCGGTGCAGTTCATGCTCGAGAACACCGCCCTCTCGCGCGGCAACATCGAGGCCGAGGTGAACCGCTACATGGTCGATAGCGGCCAGGCGCTGGCCTACAAGCACGGCGAGCTCAAGATCCGCGAGCTGCGCGAGCGCGCCGAGCGCGAGCTGGGCGCCGACTTCGACCTGCGGGCCTTCCACGACGCGGTGCTGGAGAACGGCGAAGTCCCCCTCGACGTGCTGGACCGGCACGTCACCGCCTGGATCGCCGCGCGGAAGCGTTAGCCCGGCGCAGAATCGCCCGCCGGATTGCCAAGCCTCGCGCCGCCCTGTTCAAAGGCGGCATGAAGCTCCTGATCGCCGCCCTCGCGGCCGCCGTGCTCGCCGCGCCCGCGGCGCACGCCGAACAGCTCCCGCCCCCCGTTCCGGCCAAGCGGGTCTTCGAAAGCCCCGACCTGAACGGCCCCCGCGCCCGCGGCGTGAAGCTCTCGCCGGACGGGCGGTCGGTGACCTACATCAAGGTCCGCGCCGACGACCTCACGGTCACCGACCTGTGGATCGCCGACGTGGCCGGCGGCGAGCCGCGGATGCTGATCGACGGCAAGCGGCTGGCGCCCGAGGCGCGCGAGCTGTCCGAGGCCGAAAAGGCGCGGCGCGAGCGGGCCGGCGTCGCGACCCGCGGGGTGGTGGACTACGAGTGGGACAGCCAGGGCCGGCTGATCCTGGCCCCCGTCGAGGGCGACCTCTACATCTATGACCTCGGTTCGGGCCAGGTCCGCCGTCTGACCCGCACGCCGGGCGACGAGATCGACGCCAAGGTCTCGCCGAAGGGCTCCTTCGTCTCCTACGTCCGCGACGACGATCTCTATGTCACGCCCGCGGCCGGCGGCGCCGAGCGCGCCCTGACCCAGGGCGGCACGGAGCTGAAGAGCTGGGGGACCGCCGAGTTCATCGCGCAGGAGGAGATGGACCGCCACACCGGCTACTGGTGGAGCCCGGACGAGGCGCGCATCGCCGTCGCCCACGTCGACCAGACGGGCGTCGACATCGTGGAGCGGCCCGAGGTGGGCGCGACGGGCGCCAAGGTCGTGGCCCAACGCTATCCGCGGGTCGGCCGGCCGAACGCGGTCGTCACGCTCTATGTCCAGGACGTCGCCACCGGCGCGCGCACGAAGGTCGACCTGGGCGACGATCCGGACATCTACCTCGCCCGCGTGGACTGGTCGAAGGACGGGCGCACGCTCTACGTCCAGCGCCAGAGCCGCGACCAGCGCCGGTTGGACCTGATCGCCGTCGACCCCGCCACCGGCAAGGGCCGCGTGATCCTTTCCGAGACCAGCCCGCACTGGGTCGACATCACCGACGACTTCAAGCCGCTGTCCGACGGGACCTTCCTGTGGTCATCCGAGAAATCGGGCTTCCGCCATCTCTACCTGCACCGCGCCGACGGCCGGTTGATCCGGCAGGTGACGAAGGGCGCCTGGCCCGTGGCCGAGCTCCGGGGGGTGGACGAGGCCCGCGGCGTGGCGATCTTCACCGCCAACCGGGACCTGCCCATCGAGCGCCGCCTGTATGAGGTCTCGTACCGCGCGCCCGCCGAGCCCCGGGCGCTGACGCCCGCCGGCGGCTGGTGGAGTGCCGAGGTGGCCCGGGCCGGCGGCGCCTTCGTCGGCACGTTCGAAGCCCCGCAGACCCCGCCCCAGACCGCGCTCTACCGCGCCGACGGGACTCGCGTGCGCTGGATCGAGGAGAACCGTCTGGCCGAGGGCCACCCTTTCCACCCCTACGCAGCGCGGCTGCGCACGCCCGAGTACGGGACCATCAAGGCCGCCGACGGCAGCCCCCTGTGGTGGTCGCTGCGCACGCCGCCGGGATTCGACCCGGCGAAGAAGCATCCCGTGATCGTGCAGGTCTACGGCGGCCCCGGCAGCGCGCGGGTCACTCGCGGCTGGCAGAACCCCGAGGACCAGATCCTGCTGGACGCCGGCTACATCCTCTTCAAGCTGGACAACCGCGGCACGCCCAACCGGTCCACGGCCTTCAAGACCGCCATCGACCGCAAGCTCGGCCAGCTCGAGGTCGACGACCAGATCGCGGGGGCGCAGTTCCTGAAGACCCTGCCCTATGTCGATCCCGAGCGGATCGGCGTCACCGGCTGGTCCTACGGCGGCTACATGACCCTGCTGCTGCTCACCGCGCCGGACAGCCCGTTCAAGGCCGGCGTCGCGGGCGCCCCGGTCACCGACTGGACGCTCTACGACACCCACTACACAGAACGGTTCATGGGCACGCCCAAGGACAACCCCGAGGGCTACGAGAGGTCCGAGGTCGTCCGGCGGCTGGACCGCCTGCCGGCCGGCTCGCTGCTGCTGATCCACGGCATGGCCGACGACAACGTGACCTTCGACCACGCCACGCGGGTGATGTTCGACCTGCAGGCCCGGGGCGTCCCCTTCGAGACCATGGTCTATCCCGGCCTGCGCCATCGCGGCGGCTGGACGCCCATGAACCGCCTGCACCGGGCCATGCAGACCCTGGAGTTCTTCGACCGCAAGCTCCGGTAGGCCTTCTCCCCTACTTCGGCTTGCGGAACTTCATCGCGAACTGGTCGGTGCGGCCGCGGATCGAGGGATCGAACACCGAGGCCGTCAGCGGATCCTCGGGGTTGCGCAGGAGCTGGGTCTCGCCCTCGAACTTGAAGCCCGCCGCCTCGACCTCCTGGCGCACGATGGCGGGATCGATCCGGTGGACCTTCATCGCCGGCTCGAGGCCCGAGCCGGCGGTCGCGGCGTGGTCGACAATCACGTAGAGGCCGCCGGGCTTCAGCGACTTATAGATCTCGGCGTTCACCTGGCCGGCCCATTCCTTGGGGAACGGGGTCAGGTGCAGGTCGTGGTAGTTCTGGACAGTGAACACCAGGTCCAGCCCGTCGGGCAGGTCCAGCGCGCCCAGGCTCTCGCGGCTGGCGGTGACGTTCTTGTAGTCGCCCACCACCTTGGTCTGGTTCTCGCCGTAGCTCGCCTGGAACTTGATGAACTCGTCCGGCTGGTAGGCGTAGACGTGGCCCTTCGGCCCAACCGCCGCCGAGAGGATACGGGTGAAGTAGCCGCCGCCCATGATGAAGTCGGCCACCTTCTGTCCGGGCTTCACCTCGGCGAAGGCCAGCAGCTCGGCGGGCTTGCGCACCGCGTCGCGGCTGACGTCGGCCGCCGGGCGGACCGGGTCGGCCAGGGCGGCGGTCAGGTGCGCGGGCGCGGGCCCGGACGCGGGCGCGGACGCGGATTGGGCCAGGGCCGCGCCGGCGGCGCCGACCAGCAGGGCGGACAATGCGGAAAGCAGGATCTTGCGGGCCATGCGGCGCCTCCCTCGGGGATTTGGCGCGACCGTAACACCGGTTTCCGCGGCTCAGGAAGCTGAACCGGACCTGACCGGCGAGGTTCAAGGCGGGTTCAGCCGGAGGGCGCGAGGGTGCGGGCGACCAGGGCCAGAACCCGAAAGGACGCACCCGATGAAGAAGTCTCTCCTAGTCGCCGTGGCGGTGCTGACCGCCGCCGGGCCGATCGCGACCTCCGCGGCCATGGCCCAGCCCCGCGACCGCGAGGTCCGGGAAAGCCGGCGCGAGCTGCGCGAGGAACGCCGCGAGCTGCGCGACGAACGCCACGATGCCCGCCGCGACGGCGTGGTCACGCCTCGCGAGCGCCGCGCCATCGAGCGCGACCGCCAGGACGTGCGCGAGGCCCGCCGCGAGCTGCGCTTCGACCGGCGCCGCGCCGAGACCTGGCGCGATCGGGCCGAATGGCGCGCCTATCGCGGCGACCGCCAGGGGTACTGGTACGCGCCCGGCTACGGCTACCGGCCCTACATGCGCAGCTACGCCTGGCGGCGCGGCGCCTACGTGCCGCGGGCCTACCGCAGCTACTATGTGCAGGACCCCTACTACTACGGCCTGCGCGCCCCGCCCCGCGGCCACCGCTGGGTCTACGCCGACGGCAACTTCGTGCTGATGGCGCTCGCCACCGGGCTGATCGCCGAGGTGGTGTCCAACGGCTGGTGAGGCGTGAGGAGCCCCCGGGAGACCGGGGGCTCCTTCGTTCTAGGCCGCCTCGAACTCGGCGGCGTGTTCGCGGAAGGGCTTCATCTGCGCGTCCAGGGCGCGCTGGAACGCCGGCCGCGCCTCGCAGCGGGCGAGGTAGGGGCCCAGCACCGGATGGGCGGTGACGAGGTCGGTCTCCCGCAGGTTCCTGAGCACGGTCGCCAGCATCAGGTCGCCGGCGGTGAAACGTCCCTCCAGATAATCGCGCCCGCCGAGCCGCCCCGCCAGAGCGTCAAGCCGCCGCTCGATCTGGGCCACCACCTGCGGCCGCCGCTCGACCGCCCAGGCCTCGCCGGCGTGGAAGAGGTCGATATCCGACAGCGGACCGATGTAGCTGTCGAGGCTGTCCAGCGAGGCGACCACCCACTGCAGGGTCTTCGCCCGCCCCTCGGCGTCCCGGGGCATCAGCGCCTCCGAGCGTTCGGCGATGTACAGCACGATGGCGCCGCTCTCGAACATCACCCGCCCGTCCTCCTCGATGGCGGGCACCTGTCCCCAGGGCTGGATGGCCCGGTACTCGGGCTTGTCCTGGTCGCCCAGGCCCAGCAGCTTCTCGCGATAGGGGATCCCCGCTTCTTCAAGGGCCCAGCGCACCCGCAGGTCGCGCACCAGCCCCTGGGCGAACGCCGGGACCCACTTGAAGGCGTAGAGCGTGATCATGAGGCGTCTCCTGCTTGAGTCTGGTCGGCGATCTTGGCTTCGACATAGGCCTGTTGCCGGTCCAGCAGTCCGCTCCAGCCGGCGATGTGGCTGTCGCGCCGCTCGACGTCGGTGAACGGGGTCTGGTGGAAGGTCTGGATCGTGCCGCCGTGCGCCTCGGCGAAGGTCACGGTCACCGTCGTCTCGACGCCCTTGGCCGGCCCCTCGTCCCAGACGAAGGTGAAGACGATGCGCCTGTCGCGGTCGATCTGGCGATAGACGCCCTCGTGCCAGTTCTCGCCGTACTGGTCGGACACGAAGCCCGCCCGCCACCGGCCGCCTTCGCGGAACTCGTGGCTGAAGTGGATGCAGCGGCAGCCCCGCGGCGCCCACCAGTTGGCGCGGTGGACGGCGTCCTCCCACATGCGGAACACCAGCGGCAGCGGCGCATCGAAGTGCCGGACGATCAGCAGCTCGTCGTCCCGCAGCGGCATGCCGGGATCGGGGCCGGGATCGAGGCGCCGCACGCCCAGCTCAGCTCTTGCGTCCATCGGGGTTCCCTTTCGTGAGGGTCGCCAGGTAGGCGTCCATCTTGTCGAAGCTGCCCTCCCAGAACCGGCGGTAGTGGGCGAGCCAGCCGTCCAGGTCCTTCAGCGGTCCGGCCTCCAGCCGCGCCGGGCGCCACTGGGCCTCGCGCCCCCGGCTGATCAGCCCCGCCTGTTCCAGCACCTTCAGGTGGCGCGACACCGCCGGCAGGCTGATGTCGAACGGCTCGGCCAGCTCGTTCACCGTCGCCTCGCCCTGCGCCAGACGCGCCAGGATCGCCCGTCGCGTCGGATCGGCCAGCGCCTGGAGGGTGATGCTCAGGGGGTCCGCGACCTGCATTTAACACCGTCGTTAATTAGCGTAGTCGTTAAATACTGCCGGAGCGGCGGAGTCAACTCTCGTCGCACGCCGTTCTTCTGCTATAGCCGGCGCGTGGGGGCGGATCCGATGATGACCGGGACCGGCTGGTGGGCGCGGGGCGCGGCTGTCGCCCTGGCCGTGGGCGCGGCGCTCGCCTTCCTGGGCCCCTTCGGCACCTTCACCGACCTGGCGCCGGCGGAACGCTGGGCCTATTGGCTCGTGCTCACGGTGCTGATGTGGGCGCAGACCGCCACCGCCTTCCAGGCGCTGCGGCTCTCGCGGGCCGTCCGCCGCTGGCCGCTTCTTCTCCAGGCGGCGACGGCTTCGGCGCTGGGCGCGGTCCCGACCACCTTCGAGGTCGCCTACGCCGAGGGCCTGCTGAGGGTCGGCGGCGTGCTGACGCCCCGTTCCCTGGCCGAGACCTACGGCTATGTCGCCGTGGTGGCGTTGGGGCTGTTCGTTCCGCTCGTCGTCGTCCGCGGCCCGCGCCCATCGCCGCCCGCCGAACCTCCCGTCCTGCCGCCGGAGCTGCGGCGCCCCGTCCTCGCCCTGTCCGCCGAGGACCACTACCTGCGCGTCCACGGGCCCGCCGGCGACACGCTGATCCATCACCGCTTCTCGGACGCGGTCCGCGCACTGGGAGATTCGGGCGTCCAGGTGCACCGCTCGTGGTGGGTCGCAAGGGACGCCGTGCGCCGGGTGGAGCGCATCGGGGAGCGCACGGTGCTGGTGCTCGACCGCGGCCTGCGCGTTCCGGTCAGCCGCACCTACGCCCTCGCCGCCCGGCAGACCGGCCTGCTCGGCGACTGACGCCGGCGAAACGCGGCCGCCGCTCGCGAAATCCGGATTGGCGTCCGACCGCGCCGTCCGGCATCCGCCCGCCGCCGGCGCCTCGTCCGGTCCGGAAGATCCGATCCATGAAACCCCTGCCCGTCCTCGCGGCGCTCGCCGCTGTTGCCCTCACCGCCCAGGCCCACGCCGCGCCCCCCTCCCACGCCGACGCCGTGGCGCTCCGCCTGCTGAGCGTCGACGCCGATCGGGCCTGGAACGCTGCCGACGCAGACGCCATGGCGGCGCACTACGCCCCTGACGCCAGCCTGCTGGTGGGCGCCGCGGGAGGGCGGACCAGCCGTGGACGGGACGAGATCCGCGCCTACTTCGCCCGGGCCTTCGGAACGCGGGCGGGCGTGATGCGCCATGTGAGCGAATTGAAGGGAATGGAGGCCCTTTCGCCGGACCTGGTCCTGAACGACCTCGAGGTGCGCGTCGAGGAGCGGCAGGCCGACGGGACCTGGAAGCTGGTCCGCCGCTTCGACAACCTCTCGCTCGCGGTGCGCGCGGAGGGCGGCTGGAAGCTGAGGGCGGTGCGCGCCTATCCCGCGGACTGAACCACCCAGGCCAAGGAGACCCTGCCTCAGAAGACGGTGGCGGAGACCCCGGCCAGGAGGCCGTTGATGTGCCGGGCCAGCGCCTCGGCCTCCTCGACGGTGGCGCCTTCGCGCAGGTCGAGGGTGAAGAGCGAATTGCTGTACGAGGAGACGGCGCCGGTGGCCGGCTCGAAGGCCAGGAACGGCGCGCCGCCAGGCGTGAGCTGCACGGTGCAGCGGTGCGGCTGGTCGGGCGTCATTGCAGCAGGGTCCGGTCGCCCTTCAGCCGGCGCCGGTTGAGGCGGTAGGCCAGGTCGTCGGCCTCGACCCACGACAGCCCGGCCTGGGCGCTGAAGCCCAGCATCACCGTCTGGCCGGTCCAGCGGTCGAACACCGTCCAGCCGCGGGCGTCGCGGCGGGTGTCGTATTGGATGGGCGCCATGGCGCGCCTGCTTTCGATCTGGAGAGCGGTACGGCCCGCCGGGCGGGCCGTCCGCGGTGGCTGCGGTCCTAGGCGGACTGCAGCTGCTCGGCCGACATCTTGCCGCTGCGCGAGTCCTTCTGGAGCTCGAAGCTCACCTTCTGACCCTCGGACAGGTTCGACATGCCGGCGCGTTCGACGGCCGAGATGTGCACGAACACGTCATTGCCGCCGTCGTCGGGCTGGATGAAACCGAAGCCCTTTTGGCCGTTGAACCACTTCACGGTGCCGATCGTCATGTTTCGTCCCTTTCGGACATGAGTCCTCACGCCCGGAATGGGCTGTGAGATCAAATTTTCGGAGAGGGTCGGAAGACGAATCCGGAGCCGAGAAATTACGACCGGCCGGGATGGCGCGCGAGCCAAAACGAGATTTGATTTAGCAATAATGGTCCTCATCAGGACCGTCTGCAAGTTTTATTTTCCCAGAACTGACACAGGAGCCCCGCTGTGCTAAGGTGCAGCATGCGAATGACATTGGACAGGGCGGTGCTCACAGTCGCCCGACGCGACGGCGTGTGGGCGGTCGAACTGGGGGGCGATCTGTTCGGCCACTCCCCGGACAAGGAAATCGCCAAGGCGGCGGCCAACCGGCGGGCGCGCGAGATCCAGGACGGCGGCGGCGCCTGTCAGGTGCGGGTCAGCGGCGAACACGGTTTCTGGACCGGCCAATGAAAGCTCCCGCAAGACCTATGCCGCGCCGCGGCTCCCCGGCCGCTGACTTCCGCCGGCAGATCGAGGCCGCCGAGGCCGAGGGCGTATCGCGCGGATCCATGACGCTGCGCCTGACGCTCAGCGACGTCAGCCATCTGAAGCGCGACCGCGCGCTGGCCGTCTCGGACATCAGCTTCTCGGACGGCGAGATGCGCTTCCTGGACGTGAAGGTCGAGCAGGGCGGCGTCGCCGAGAGCACCCTCGACCGCGGCGGGTCCTGACGTCTAGGCCGCGGCCGGCGCTTCCGGCGGGGGCGGCGGCGGCGGCGCGAGCTTGTCCGCCAGCCTGAAGACGAACGGGTTCAGCACGATCGAGATCAGCGCCCCGGCCAGCACCAGGTCGTGGGTCTCGCGGCTCAGCACCTGCAGGCCCAGGCCCACGCCGGCCAGGATGAACGAGAACTCGCCGATCTGGGCGAGGCTGGCGGCGATCAGCAGGCTGGCCCGCTTCTCCAGCTTGAAGACGCTGGTGATGACCAGGGCGGCGGCCGACTTGCCGGCCACGATGATCGCCACGACCGCGGCGACGGCGACGGGCTGCTCCAACAGCACCCACGGGTCGAACAGCATCCCCACCGAGACGAAGAACAGCACGGCGAAGGCGTCGCGCAGCGGCAGCGCCCGCTCGGCGGCGTTGTGGCCTAGGGGCGTGCCGTTCAGCACCACGCCGGCGATGAACGCGCCCAGGGCGAACGAGGCGCCGAAGACGGCGTAGGCCAGGTAGGCGATCCCCAGCGAGATCGCGAGCACGCCCAGGGTGAACAGCTCGCGCGAGCGGGTGTGGGCGATCCGCACCAGCACCCAGGGCAGCACCCGTCCGCCGACCAGCAGCATGAACGCCACGAACACCGTGACGCTCAGGATCGTGCCGCCCAGCTTCATGGCGATCTGGCCCCCGTCGAACGTCCCGGCGGCGCTGGCGATCAGCGGGATCAGCACCAGGGCCAGGACCATCACCAGATCCTCGACGATCAGCCAGCCGACCGCGATCTGGCCGGCCTCGCCCTTTACGGCCTTGCGCTCCTCCAGCGCGCGCAGCAGCACCACCGTCGAGGCGACCGACAGCGAGAAGCCCATCAGCGCGGCCTCGGCGTCGCCCAGGCCGATCAACCGGCCCACGCCCCAGCCGAGCGCCGTGGCCGCCGCGATCTGCACCACCGCGCCGGGCAGGGCCACCTTGCGCACGCGCATCAGGTCCTGGAGCGAGAAGTGCAGGCCGACCCCGAACATCAGCAGGATCACGCCCACCTCGGCGAGCTGCGCCGCCAGCGCGGTGTCGGCGGTCCAGCCGGGGGTGAAGGGGCCGACGACCACGCCGGCCAGGAGGTATCCGACGATCGGAGACAGCTTGAACCGCAGCGCCAGCATCCCAAGGACGAATGCGAGCACGAAGCCCGCCACGAGCGTGAGGATCAGGCTGTCGTCGTGCGGCATCGGCTCTCCCTGTTCTGCAGGGACCGAGGTGCAGGGCGCGGGCCTTCAGGTCAACCCGCGAGGGGCCGAAAACCTTGGCCGTGTCAGGCGGCGCCCGCCGGCGCGCGCGCGGCCTGGGCGCGACGGGCGGCCTCGCTGCCGGGGATGTGGGCGCCGCGCAGCGACTGTCCGGCGGTCTCAAGGGTGAACCACAGCGCCACCATGCCCACCACGCACGCGGCCATCATGTAGTAGGCCGGCATGGCCGCATCGCCGGTCCGCTCGATCAGCCAGGAGTTGGCCGCCGGCGCCGTGCCGCCGAACAGCGAGGTGGCCACGTTGTAGGCGATGGCGAAGCCCGCGAAGCGGACCGGGGTCGGGAACATGGCCGGGAAGGTCGCCGAGATGGTCGCCAGCTGCGGCGCGTAGAGCAGCCCCAGCACGGCGAAGCCCACGATGGCCCCGGCGAAGCTCATCGACATCAGGTGGTAGAGCGGGGTCACGAAGACGAACAGGCCGATCAGCGAGAACCACCACAGCGGCTTGCGCCCCACCCGGTCCGAAAGCGCGCCCGCGAAGGGCAGCAGGACCATCATGAACAGCATGCCGACGATGGGGACGAACAGCGCCTCCTGGGTCGAAAGCCCCAGCCGCCGCTCGAGGTAGGTCGGCATGTAGCTGAGCAGGGTGTAGTTCACGACGTTCAGCGCGATCACGAGGCCGCTCATCACCAGCAGCGGACGCCGGTAGGCCCGCAGGAGGGTGCGGAGCGATGTGCTCTCCCGGCTGGCCTCGCCGGCCGCCTCGGCCTCGCGGAACACCGGCGTGTCCTCCATCTTCGAGCGCAGGTACATGCCGATCAGGCCCATGGGCCCGGCGACGAGGAAGGGGAGCCGCCAGCCCCACTCGTGCATGGCCTCGTTCCCCAGCAGCAGCGAGAAGCCCAGCATCAGCAGGGCCCCGAACGAGAAGCCCGCCAGGGTGCCCACTTCCAGGAAGCTGCCGTAGAAGCCGCGCCGGTCGTCGGGCGCGTACTCCGCCATGAACGTCGCGGCACCGCCGTACTCCCCGCCCGTAGAGAAGCCCTGCACCATCCGCAGGCCGATCAGGATCGCCGTCGCCCAGACGCCGATCACGTCGTACGAGGGGATCAGGCCGACGCAGAACGTCGCCCCGGCCATCATCAGGATCGTCAGCGCCAGCACGCTCTTGCGCCCCAGGCGGTCGCCCAGCGGGCCCCAGAAGAAGCCCCCCAGCGGCCGCACCAGGAACGAGATCGCGAACGTCGCCAACGCGAACAGCGTCGCCTGCGCCGCCTCCCCCGGAAACAGCGCCGCCGAGATGTAGGTCACCCCGTAGGCGTAGATCCCGTAATCGAACCACTCGGTGGCGTTGCCCACCGCCGAGGCGGCGATGGCCCGGCGCAGCACGCCGGGGGACGTGGCCTCTCGATCCATCCGTATCCTCCCGTCGCGCCTCTAACGCGCGGCGGGGCCGTTCCGACGCACGCTCAGGTTTCTTCCGGCGACAGCGGGTCGAGGGCGGCGGCCATGGGCGTGGTGTGCGGTCGCGGCTGGTAGGGCTGCTGCGCCTCCTCCGGCGGCGACGGGCGCACCCGCAGGCGCCAGAGGCCGAAGGCGACCGCGGCGGCGGCGAAGACGGCCACTGCGCCGAAGAGCCCGGGCGCGCCGAACGCCGCCAGGGCGGCCCCGCCGGCCAAGGGCCCGATCGCCGCGCCGACCGAGTAGACCAGGACGAGACCGCCGCTGGCCGCCACCCGCTGCTCGGGCGAGAGGTGGTCGTTGGTGTGGGCCACGCACAGGGGGTAGAGCGCGAAGCTGAGGCCGCCGAACAGGCCGCCGCCGAGCAGCAGGAGCACGCCGGGCGCGCCGGCCAGCGCCAGGCCCGCGGCCGTCACCACCGTCCCGGCCAGGCTCCACACGATCACCGCGCGGCGGTCGAAGCGGTCCGACAGCCAGCCCAGCGGCCACTGCAGGGCGACGCCCCCGAGGATCACCGCGCTCATGAAGCCGGCCACCTCGGCCAGGCCCAGCCCGATGCGCCGGGCGTAGACCGCGCCCAGGGCGTAGAACGCCCCCAGCACCAGGCCCGCCGCCGCCGTGCCCACGAGGCCCAGGGGCGAGGCGGCGTAGAGGCGGCGAAGCGACAGCGCGTGGAACTCGCCCAACGTCGGCCCCGGCGACTTCGTCAGCGTCACCGGCAGCACCGCCAGGGAGATCAGGATCGAGGCCAGCAGGAAGGGTCGCGCGGCGCTGACGTCGCTGACGTTCAGCAGGAACTGGCCCACCGCCTGTCCCGCGTAGAGCGAGATCATGTAGCCGCCCAGCACCGCGCCCCGCTCGCGTGGCTCGGCGCGGTCGTTCAGCCAGCTCTCGAGGCAGACGTAGACGCCTGCGATGCAGATCCCGTCCACCAGCCGCAGCGGCAGCCACAGCGCCGGACCCTGGTGCAGGACGTAGGCCAGGGTGCTGGCCGACAGCAGCGAGACGAAGGCGGCGAAGGCGCGGATGTGGCCCACCCGCCGGATCATCGCCGGCGCCCGCAGCGAGCCCAGCGTGAGGCCCGCGAAGTAGGCCGCGCCGACCAGGCCGATCAGCGGCGCGCCCGCCCCCGCCGCTTCCAGCCGCACGCTGGCCAGGGTCGAGATGGATCCCGCCCCGGCCATCAGCACGAAGATGGCCACGAGCAGGCTGCGCACGGGGCGCACGGCGTCAAGCATGGCGAGGCAATGGCCCGGCGCGGCGGGGGTTCCGCCCGGAGCTTACTCGGATGACTATTCCGTCGTCACGCCGTCGAAGTGCGCCTCGGCGGCGTCGGCCTCGGCCTTGGTCTTCCGCACCAGCTTGTCCTTGTGCTCGGGGGGTCCGTAGATCGTGTAGAGCCGCAGCGGCTTGGCCCCGGTGTTGATGACGTTGTGCCGGGCCCCGGCGGGCACGATGATCGCATCGTCCGCCTCCACAGGCGTGCGCTCGCCGTCGATCACGACCGCCCCCACGCCCGCCTCGATGCGGAAGAACTGGTCGCGGTCGTCGTGCACCTCCTCGCCGATCTCCTCGCCCTCCTTCAGGCACATCAGCACGAGCTGCAGGTGCCGGCCGGTATAGAGCACGCGCCGGTAGTCGGTGTTGTCCGCCGTCAGATCCTCGATGTCGGCGACGAAGCCCAGCATGGAAGAGACTCTCCGTATGTGTCACGGCGACCCTGCTCCGACGCCCGAAGGCCCGCCTTGATGGCCGTCAACCGCGCCTGGCCACACCGCCTGCGGCATGAAGCGCAGCTCGCGGATCGCGCCACGGAACCAGTCCACCCGGTTCATCCGCACGCCGATGGAGGTGCGGCCCGGCCCCTGCGGCTTGAAGTCGACCTGCCCCTGCGCCTGCAGCACGCCGTCCACGAAGGCCGCATAGCGCCGCCCGTCGCAGACCTGCGTCACCCGCCGCCACTCGCCCAGCGGATGCAGCTTCTCGGGCGCGACCAGCGTCAGGGCGTAGCCCGGGCCCTTGATGAAGGCGTCCAGGTACCAGCCGGCCCCGGCCACGCGGATTTCGAACAGCATCCGCGTCCCGCCCGAGACGCCGGGGTCCTCCGCATCCTGCGCCAGGTGCAGCCAGCGCTGCTCGATCCGGCCGCCGTCCGGCCGGATCAGGGCCTCGATGGTGAAGGCCCCCGCGCCGGCCAGCGGATGCTCGGGGACCAGCAGGGCGTCGTCCTCGCCGTCGAACGCCGCCGCCGGCCCCCAGGGGCTGTCCGACAGCTTCGGAGCGCCCAGCACCTGGGGCGCGTGTCCTCCAATCCGCTCCAGGCGGTCCAGCGTCCAGAGCGTCTCCCGCAGCCGCGCGGCCGCCGGTCCGCCCAGCGCCGCCGCCCCGGCGCCCGCCAGCACCTCGCGGCGCCTCACGGGACTTCCCTGGACGAGACGTGGTTCAGCGCGATCACCCAGCGCCCCCCGACCTTGCGCATCAGCCGCGTGTTGATCCCGTCCTGCGGGGCCTCCGGCCGGTCCAGGCGGTAGCGGCTGATCAGCTGGGCCGCGTCGGGGGCCAGCATCTGCACCTGGATGTCGAAGAAATGCAGCGTCCCGCGCCGCGCCGGATCGCCGCCGTAGTCGCGGACGTAGTGGTCCAGCGTCCCCTGCCAGCCGTCCTGGAAGCGGCCCTTGGAGACGAACACGACGCCGGGATTGAGGAAGCCGTCCATGTAGCCGCGGAAGTCGCCGCGGTTCCAGGCGGCCTCCATGTCGGCGATCACCTTGCGGATCGCCGCCTCCTCCGCCGCCGGATCGAAGGCCGGATCCGAGGCGGGCGCCTGCGCCAGGGCGGGGCCGGCGAGCCCCGCCGCCAGGATGAGGCCCAGCGCCGCGCGCCGCGCCCAGCCGTTGCTCTCGCCCATCGCGTCCTCCCGCAAGCCTCCCCTGCGGTATAGGCCGGACGCGGGCGCGCCGTCACCGCCGGCCGGACTTGTAGCCTTCAGGCGCCTTGCCGTGGGTTCCGTGGCTCTCGAAGCGGGCCTCTTCGGCCTTGTGGACATACTGCTCGGCCACCATCCAGGCCTTCACGGGCCGCAACGCCGCCAGGCATCCGCCCACCAGGGCCGGAACGACCACCGCGAACTGCAGCCAGATCGGCGGCTGGACCGTCGCCGCCCAGACACCCCAGACCGCGGTCACCACGATGCTGACGCCGCTCATCACGAAGAAGGCCGGCCCGTCGGCGGGATCGGCGAAGCCGTAGTCCAGTCCGCACGCCTCGCAGCGATCGGCCACGGTCAGGAAGCCCGAGAACAGCCGCCCCTCGCCGCAGCGGGGACAGCGGCAGCGCAGGCCGGTCCGCAGGGTGCGCGGGAGAGCGGGACGGGAAGCCATGGCGGATACTCCACAAGCTGGCGGCCGGGCCGCCGGGTCGCCCCTGATATAGGCTTTCGTGGTCGCGTTCGCCCGCCGGGCGACCGTCTGACGCGCCCGCTCATGCCCCGTTCATCGGGGTTCTGGCTCCTTGGCGCCCTGGCGTCGGAGCGGGGGGCTCCGCGACCGCCGGCCGCACCCTCCCCGCGCCGCAGCCGCGCTACGCTCGCGACAGCCCCACGCTCGCGATAGCCCAGGAGCCGCCCGTTGAAGACGCTGATTCCCGTCGCGGCCGTGACCTTGCTGGCCGCAGCCCCCACCCAGGCCTCTGCCCAGCCGGCCGTCCCGGCGGCAGGCCCGCCCTGGATCGTCACCCCGGCCGAGGCCTCGTGCCGCGTCCAGCTCGACCTGGTCGGGCGCTCGGGCGCCGTGACGCCTGTGACCTTGGCCTCGGACGGCGAGATCCTCAGCCTGCGCTTTTCCAAGCCCGGCCTGCCCGAGCGGGCCTTCCTGCCGGTCCGGGTGGACGGCGCACGCTACTCCAACCTGATGCTGCGCGGCCCGGACGGAGACGCCGGCGAGCTCATCCTGTCCGAGGAGACCGAGGCGGCCCTGCGCCGGGGCTCGAGCCTGGACGTGGCCTGGCTGGCCGACGAGCCGCTGGGCGTGTCGCTGGCGGGCTCGGGCCAGGGGCTCACCGACCTGCGGATCTGCGGCGCCCAGATCGCCGCCCAGGCCCGGGCGAGCGCCCAGGCGCAGACCGAGGCGAAGATGCGCGCCGAGCAGGAGGCTCGCGAACAGGCCATCGCCCAGGCCCAGCTCGAAGCGGCCAGGGCCCAGGCCGCCGCGGCCGACGCCCAGCGCCAGCGGATCGCCGAGGAGGCCGAGCGCCAGCGCCGGCTCGAGGCCGACGAGCGCCAGCGCCAGTACGCCGAGGCCCAGCGCCGTCGCTACGAGGAGGACCGCCGCCGGGCCTGGGAGGAGGAGCAGGACGCCTACTACCGCCCCGCGCCGGCCTATCCGCCGCCCTACCGATACCGCGGCTGGTGAGGCCCGCCGGGCTCAGTGCATGGTGACGGCGACGATCTCGAGCTTGTTGCCGTCGGGATCCAGCGGCACGCACCCGTAATAGTCCGGGGCGATGTCCGGGTGCGGGCCCGCCGGCCGGACGGGGGTCGCCCCCGCCGCCACCGCCGCATCGTAGGCGGCGTTCACCTCGGCCCGGTCGCCGGCCGAGAACGCGACGTGGGTTCCAAGGCCGGCCACCTGGGCGCCCGCAACCGGGTAAAGATAGAGATGGCCGCCGATCCCACCCGGGCCGTAGGCCAGCTCCTTCTCGTTCTCCAGGGACGCCGCCACGCCCAGTGGACCCAGAAAGGCGTCGTAGAAGCGGCGCGCGGCGGCGAGGTCGCGCACGCCGAGAGACAGGTGGTCAAACATGGAATGGCCTCCGCCAGCAGAGCTTGAACGCCCAATGTGGGCGCCCGAGCCCGCGGGCGCAGGGGCCAGTCCGGCGGCGCTGGCCCGCCCCTACTCCGCGCCGGGCTTGGCGCGGTAGTCGAGCGGCGGGGCGCGGTCGCCGACCATGGCCTGGTAGGTGAAGTCCGGCCCGCGCTTCTCGTGGAGTTCGGCCTTGGCCTTCTCGATGAGGGCCGGATCGCGGAACAGGGCCGCCCCGGTCAGGGCCAGCGTCTTGGCCGCCACCACGCCGCCCTTGGTGGCCATGGAGGTGCCGCCGGCGGCCACCGCCTGCCAGCTGTGCGCCGGGGTGCCGGGCACCCACACCGCCGCGCGCATGCCCACGGTCGGCGTCACCCAGCTGACGTCGGCCACGTCGGTCGAGCCGCCGCCGTCGCCGCCGATCCGCAGCGGCTGCACCTCGGCGGCGCTCTCCAGCGTCGCCTTCGAGGGCGGCAGCAGGGGCTTCATGGCCTCGGCGAAGGCGCGCTCCTCGGCGTTCCAGACGACCCCGCCCACCTCGCGCAGGTTCTGGTCCATCACCCGGGCCAGGGTCTCGTTGGGCAGCATGTTGTAGACGCCGCCGGTCTGCTCGAAGGCGACCTTGGTCTCGGTGGCGAGCGCCGCGCCTTCGGCGGCCTTCTGCACCCGTGCCATCACGTCGCGCACGACCTGCGGGTCGCGGTGGCGGACGTAGTAGTAGGCCTCGGCCTTCTCCGGGACGACGTTCGGCGCCTGGCCCCCGTCGGTGATCACGTAGTGGATCCGCGTGCCGTCCGGCACGTGCTCGCGCAGCATGTTCACCGCGACGTTCATCACCTCGACGGCGTCCAGGGCCGAGCGCCCGCGCCACGGCGCGCCCGAGGCGTGCGAGGCGGCGCCGCTGAACCGGAACTTGCCGCTGATGTTGGCCAGGCTCACGCCCTGGCTGGCGTCGTTGGCGTCGCCGGCGTGCCAGTGCAGCGTGGCGTCCACGTCTTTGAACAGGCCCTCGCGGACCAGGTAGACCTTGCCCGAGCCGCCCTCCTCGGCAGGCGTCCCGTACACCCGCACCTCGCCCTTGACGCCGTTGGCCTTCATCCATTGGGACAGGGCGATCGCCGCCTGCACCGAGGCGGCGCCGAACACGTGGTGGCCGCAGGCGTGGCCCGCCACGCCCGGCAGGGGCTTGCGCGCGGGCGTGGCCGCCTGGGCCAGGCCCGGCAGGGCGTCGTATTCGGCAAGGATGCCGATCACCGGGCCATCGCCCGTCCGGAAGCTGGCGACGAAGGCGGTGGGCATGCCGGCGACGCCCGCCTCGACCTTGAAGCCGGCCTTCTTGAGCTCGGACTGCAGCAGGGCCGAGCTCTTGTGCTCCTGGTAGCCGACCTCGGCGTAGTCCCAGATCTGCTTGGCGACTTCGCCCAGCCGCGGCCCGCCCTTCTCGACGGTTTGCAGGATCTGGCTCTTGTCCTGCGCCGAAAGCTCGGCCGCCGCCGCCGGCGCCGTCACGATCGCCACCGCCGCCACGGCGCCCAGAAGGATACGCTTCATCGCTCGCCCCCACTCCACTGAACTGAGGCCAACGGTCTAGCAGGCTGTGCGGCGGCGGAAAGCCCCCTGCGGTCCTTCTCAGCGTTCTCCGAGGCCGATGACCACCGTGCGGGCGTTCCGGTTGCGCGCCCAGGCTTCCTCGGTCGAACCGGGATCGATCGGCCGCTCCTTGCCGTACGAGATCGTCTCGAGCCGGGTCGAGTCGACGCCGCTGCGGATCAGGAACTGGCGGGCGGCCTGGGCCCGGCGCGCGCCGAGGGCGAGGTTGTATTCGCGCGTGCCGCGTTCGTCGGCGTTCCCCTCGATCCGCGCCCGGACCGTCGGATTGCGCTGCAGCCAGGCCGCCTGGAGCTGCAGGACCGAGCGCGCCTCGGCGTCGAGGAGGTCGCTGTCGAGGGCGAAGTAGACGCGCTCGCCGGCGTTCGCGGCGAGATCCTCCTGCGAGCCGGGGACGACCGCGCCCATGGCCGGCGCCGGGGCAGGCGCCGCAGTCTCTGCGGGAGCCGACGCCGCGGGCGGAACGGTCGGCGCGGCGGCCTTCGGCCGGCTGGCGCAGGCGCCCAGCGACAGCGCCGCGGCGGCGGTGATCAGGACGGTGGCGAACTTGGCGGTCATGTGACGGCTTCCCCAGCTGGAACAGGTGCGGCGACGGGCGGCGGCGGCGGATCGCTCTGCAGCAGATGGCGGTTCTGCTCGCGGACGCGCGCGCCGGCCTCGTCGTAGAGGAACGGCAGCGAGGCGTAGCGGCGGCCCCGGGTGACCGGCGTCGCCTCGTGAAGCAGGCTGCAGGAGAAGACCACCGCCCCGCCCGTCGGCGCGCGGTAGGTCCGGGACCCGAATTCCGGGAAGCGGAGGTCGCCGCCCTCGTAGTCCTCGGCGTTGAGATTGATCGAGACGGCGAACTTGCGGTGCGCGGTGCCCGCCGTGGTGTTGTCGCGGTGCGGCCGGAAATAGCCGCCCTCGGCGGCGTCGTAGCAGGCCACGATGTAGCGTTCGACGCGCGTGGCGGCGAACTGGAACGCCCGCTGCACCTCGGGCAGGAGGCGGTGGGCGATGGCCGTCCGCATGGCCTGCAGCAGGCGCTCGTCGTCCACCGGCGCGTCCCGGCGCTTCTTGAAGTCGTCGAGGACGCCGACCGTGCGCCCGCCCACGTCGCGCATCACGCCCGAGGGCGAGCCGCCGCGCCGCTCGTAGTGTTCGATCATGGCGCGGCAGAGCGTCGGCTCGAAGATCCTCGGCACGATCAGCACCGGCGCATGCACCGCGACGCGGGCATGATCCTCGGGCGCCGGCAGCGCGCGCAGGCGCGCCATGAACGCCTCGGTGCGGTGCATCGGCGCCAGCGCATAGACCCGCAGCATGGGGTCCAGCAGGACCCAGACGGCGTGCTCGCGGCCGTCCGCCTCCAACGCTCCGTAGAGGCGCCGCACCGCGCCGTCGGGATCCAGGAACCATCGCAGCCCGCCCCCGTCGCGGGCCTCGGGGAGGTCGTCCACGCCCGGCGTGATCAGGAACGCCGTCAGGGCGGCGTCGGTGAACAGCGACCGGTTGGCCGCGAGCTGGCCCAGCACCTCGCCCCGGGCCTGCCGATCGGTCGGCAGGAAGCCGAGCAGGACGAAGCGGCCGGCCGTCGAGCCGAGCGCGAAGGTCGGCGAGGTCAGCGTCGGCGCGGTGAACATCGGCGCGGGCGCGCCGAGCAGGAGCCTCATTCCCGATCCTCCCCCGGCGCGGGGCCCGTCGCGCCCAGGCGGCGTCCCACCGCGCCGATCAGCCGGGCGCAGATCGTCGTCAGCGCCACGGCCAGGATCAGGGCGAAGAGCCAGAGCAGGACGGTCCGATCCATCGGGGTTCTCGCAGACGGGTTCGCCCTCCGACCCGCACCGTGGGGGATGCGCGGGTCTCTCCATGGGCGGGCGAACCACGGCGGGAGTGATCCCCCGCCCCGCGACCGCGGCCAAGCATAAGAAGTTTATAAGGAACGGCCCGGCCGGCGGCCCATAAGGCGGCCATAATTGACCGCGGCCGCGGTTCGGGGGCTTTAGTCCGGGCGCGGCCGGTACGGCCCGGACAGGGAGATGCAGCGAAGCATGGGCCGGGTGCGGCGCGAATGGCGGGACCAGCTCTCGCGCTATGGAGCGGCGCTCGCGCTCGTGGCCGCCTCCACCGCCGTCGCCGAGGCGCTCTACAGGCTCACCGCCACCACCCGCCTGTCGATGGTGTTCCTGGCGGGGGTCCTGCTCGCGGCCTTCCTGCTGGGCTCGGGCCCCGCGTACTTCGCCGCCGCCGTCGCCTTCCTGGTCTACAACTTCTACCTGGTGGAGCCTCGGTTCACGATCGAGCTCACCACGCCGGAGGAGCTGCTGACGCTGCTCGTGTTCCTGGCCGTGGCCATGCTGACCGGCAACCTCACCGGCCGGGTCCGGGACGAGGCCGCCAGGGCCGAGGCCCGCGCCCGGGCCACCACCGCCCTGTTCGACGCCACCCGGGAGTTCTCGGCCTCGTCCGACGAGGGCCTCATCCGCCAGCGCCTGGCCGAGCACCTCGCCGCCACCGCCGGGGGCGAGGGGTTCGTGCGGGACGCCGGGCGCCTGCAGATGGCCCCGGCCGGGCTCCGGCGCGAGGATATCCCAGGCGGCCTTCCCGGCGCCGCGGAGCCGGCCGGCGGCTGGACGCTCCGGCGGCTGGAGGTGGAGGGCCAGGCCCTCGGGACCGCCGGCTGGCGCGCTCCGCCGGACCGACGGCTCAGCCGGGACGAACACGACCTGCTCGAGCTCATGTGCGACGCCGGGGCGGCCGCCATCGCCCGGGCCCGACTCGCGGCCGGCAAGGCCGAGGCCGAGGCGCGCGCGCGCACCGAGGACCTGCGCAACGCCCTGCTCTCGTCCATCTCGCACGACCTGCGCACGCCGCTGGCCGCGATCCTCGCCTCGGCGACCAGCCTGCGGGAGTTCGGCGACAGCTTCGATCCCGGGGTCCGCCGCGACCTCGCGGCCACCATCCAGGAAGAGACCGAGCGGCTCGACGCGGTGGTCGCCAATCTCCTCAGCATGACGCGGCTGCAGGCCGGGGCGCTGGCGATCCAGAAGGCGCCCTTCAACGTGCCCGAGGTGGTCCGCCGCACGGTCGAGCGGCGCGACCGCGCGCACCGCCGGTTCACCCTGACCTCGATTACGCCGCGGCTGCCCGAGGGCCTTGGCGATCCCATCCTGTTCGAGCAGGCGCTCGGCAACGTGGTGGAGAACGCGCTGCGCCACACCCCCGAGGACACGCTGGTCTTGGTGAGCATGCGGCTGGAGGACGACCGGATCGTCGTGGACGTCTGCGACCGCGGGCCGGGCGTGGGCGAAGCCGACCTCGAGCGGATCTTCGACCGGTTCTACCGGGCGGGCGGCGCGCGGCAGACGCCGGGGACCGGCCTTGGCCTTTCCATCGCCCGCGGGCTGATGGAGGCGATGGACGGGGCGATCGAGGCCCGCAACGATCCCGCCGCGGGCGGCCTGGTGGTCAGTCTCAGCCTGGAGTCCGCGGCATGAGTTCCGGACGGCTGCTCCTCGTCGACGACGAGCCCCAGATCGTCCGGGCCCTGCTGCCCGCCCTGCAGGCGGCGGGCTACGCCGTGGAGGTGGCCGGGACCGGCGAGGCGGCCCTGACCTGCCTGGCGGCCGAGCCCTGCGACGCCATCATCCTCGACCTCGGCCTGCCCGACATGGACGGCAAGGAGGTCATCGCGCGCATCCGCGAATGGTCCGAGGCGCCGATCCTCGTGCTGTCGGCCCGCGACCTGGAGAGCGAGAAGATCGCCGCGCTGGACGCGGGCGCGGACGACTTCGTGAACAAGCCGGTGGGCGTGGGCGAGCTGCTGGCGCGCCTGCGGGCCAGCCTGCGCGGCCGCGAGCGGCGCTTCGCGTCCCAGGCCATGTTCCGCAGCGGCGATCTCGCCATCGACTTCGCCCGCCGCCGCGTGACCGTCCAGGGCGAGGAGGTGCGCCTGACGCCGCGCGAATACGACCTGCTGCGGATCCTGGCGCGGCACGCCGGCCGGCCGGTCACCCATCGCCAGGTCATCGCCGCCGTCTGGGGCGCGGGGGCCCAGGTGGACGCCCAGTTCGTCCGCGTCCTCGTGGCGCAGCTTCGCCAGAAGCTCGAGGCCGAACCCTCGGCCCCGCGGCTGCTGATGACGGAACCGGGCCTCGGCTACCGCCTGGCGGCCGAGGACGATCCCGCTACGCCGGCTCGTAGTTGAGGATCGGCGCCAGCCAGCGCTCGGCGGTCCGCACGTCCCAACCTTTGCGGCGGGCGTAGTCCTCGACCTGGTCGCGCTCGATCCGGCCCACCCCGAAGTAGTGCGCCTCGGGATGGCCGAAGTAGAGACCCGAGACGGCGGCCGGCGGCGTCATGGCCAGGCCTTCGGTCAGCTCGATGCCCGCCGCCGCCGTGGCGTCCAGCAGCTTGAACAGCGTCGTCTTCTCGGTGTGGTCCGGCTGGGCCGGATACCCGGGGGCCGGGCGGATGCCGCGGTACTGCTCGGCGATCAGCGCGTCGATGTCGAAGACCTCGTCGGCCGCATAGCCCCACAGCTCGGTGCGGACCTTGCGGTGGAGCGCCTCGGCGAAGGCCTCGGCCAGGCGGTCGGCCAGGGCCGTGGACAGGATCGCCGAATAGTCGTCGCCCTTGGCCCGGAACTCGGCGGCCAGCTCCAGCTCGCCGTGGCCTGCGGTGACCGCGAAGCCGCCCACCCAGTCGGGCTTGGTCCCGACCGGCGCCACGAAGTCGGCCAGGGCCACGTTCGCCCCGTCCCCGGACTTGATCATCTGCTGGCGCAGGCTGTGCAGCCGGGCGAGCTCGGTCTGTCGGCTCTCGTCCGCGTAGAGGACGATGTCGTCGCCGTCGGCGTTGGCCGGCCAGAAGCCCACAACGCCGCGGGCCTCCAGCAGCCCCTCCTGGATGATCCTGTCCAGCATCCGCTGGGCGTCCTCGAACAGGTCCGTGGCGGCCTTGCCGACAACGTCGTCGGTGAGGATGTCGGGGAAGCGGCCGACCAGCTCCCAGCTCGCGAAGAACGGCGTCCAGTCGATGTGCCGGCGCAGCTCGTTCAGGTCGTAGCGCGCGAAGGTCCGGGTCCCGAGGAACGACGGCGCCGGCGGGTCGTAGGCGGTCCAGTCGGGGGTGAAGGCGTTGTCGCGCGCCTCCTTCAGCGTCGCCCGGGCGCGGTTGGTCTGTCCCCGCGCGAACTGCGCGCGCACCTTCTCGTAGTCGGCGGCGGTGGCGGCCAGGAACCGCTCCTTCTCGGTGGGCGAGAGCAGGTTCGAGACCACGCCCACCGCCCGGCTGGCGTCCAGCACATAGGTGGTCGAGCCGGCCGGATAGCGCGGCGCGATCTTGACCGCGGTGTGGGTCTTGGACGTCGTGGCGCCGCCGATCAGCAGCGGGATCTTGAAGCCGCGCCGCTCCATCTCGCTGGCGACGAAGGCCATCTCGTCCAGGCTGGGCGTGATCAGGCCCGAGAGGCCGACGATGTCGGCCCCGCACGCCTCGGCCTCGTCCAGGATCCGGTCGGCCGGAACCATGACGCCCAGGTCCACGACCTCGTAGTTGTTGCACTGCAGGACCACGCCCACGATGTTCTTGCCGATGTCGTGTACGTCGCCCTTGACGGTCGCCATCAGGATCTTGCCGGCGCTCTCGCGCGGCTTGCCTTCCTTCTCGGCCTCCATGAACGGCAGCAGGTAGTTCACCGCCTGCTTCATCACCCGGGCCGACTTCACGACCTGGGGCAGGAACATCTTCCCGGCCCCGAACAGGTCGCCGACCACGTTCATCCCGTCCATCAGCGGGCCTTCGATGACGTGCAGCGGCCGTTCGGCCTTGAGCCGCGCCTCCTCGGTGTCCTGCTCGATGAACTCGCTGTTCCCGTGGACCAGGGCGTAGGTCAGGCGCGCCTCGACCGGCTGCTCGCGCCAGCTCAGGTCGGGCCCCTTGGCCTCGCCCTTGCCGCCCTTGTGCTTGGGCGCCAGCTCGACCAGCACCTCCGTCGGATTGCGCCCGTCGGCGCGCTTGCGGTTGAGGATCACGTCCTCGACGGCCTCGCGCAGCTCGGGCTCGATGTCGTCGTAGACCGGCAGGTCGCCGGCGTTGACGATGCCCATGTCCATGCCCGCCGCGATGGCGTGGTACAGGAACACCGAGTGGATCGCCCGCCGCACCGGCTCGTTGCCGCGGAACGAGAAACTGACGTTCGAGACCCCGCCCGAGACCCGCGCGTGCGGGCACTCGGCCTTGATCCGGCGCGTCGCCTCGATGAAGTCCACCGCGTAGTTGTCGTGCTCCTCGATCCCGGTCGCGACGGCGAAGATGTTGGGGTCGAAGATGATGTCCTCGGGCGGAAAGCCCACCTGCTCGGTCAGGATGCGGTAGGCCCGCTTGCAGATCTCGACCTTGCGGTCGGCGGTGTCGGCCTGGCCGACCTCGTCGAACGCCATCACCACCACGGCGGCGCCATAGCGCAGGCAGGCCTTGGCCTGCTCGATGAACTTGGCCTCGCCTTCCTTCAGGCTGATCGAATTGACGATCGCCTTGCCCTGCACGCACTGCAGCCCGGCCTCGATCACCTCCCACTTGGAGGAATCGACCATCACCGGCACCCGGGCGATGTCGGGCTCGGCCGCCACCAGGTTGAGGAAGGTCCGCATGGCCGCGACGCTGTCGAGCAGCCCCTCGTCCATGTTGACGTCGATGACCTGGGCGCCGGCCTCCACCTGCTGGCGCGCCACCGAGAGCGCCTCGGGGTAGTTCCCCTCAGCGATCAGCTTGCGGAATTTGGCGGAGCCGGTGACGTTGGTCCGCTCACCGACGTTGACGAAGATCGGTCTCATTGAAACTCGGATGACTCAGGCGAGCTCGAAGGGCTCTAGGCCGGCCAGGCGCATGGCCGTGGGACGCTCGGGGACCGGCCGCGGCTTCACGCCCCGGACCTCGTCGGCGACATGCTTGATGTGCTCGGGCGTCGTCCCGCAGCAGCCGCCCAGGATGTTGACCAGGCCGTCCTTGGCCCAGTCGTGCAGCATGTGGCCGGTCTCGTGCGGCTGCTCGTCGTACTCGCCCATGGCGTTGGGCAGGCCCGCGTTCGGATAGGCGCTGACCAGGGTGTCGGCGATCCGCGCCAGCTCGGCGATATGCGGGCGCATCAGCTCGGCGCCGAGGGCGCAGTTCAGGCCGACCGCGAACGGCTTGGCGTGGCGCACCGAGTTCCAGAACGCCTCCACCGTCTGGCCCGACAGCGTCCGGCCGGAGCGGTCGGTGATGGTGCCCGAAATCCAGATCGGCAGGGGCTCGTAGCCCTCGTCCTCAAGATCGAGGATCGCCTTGATCGCCGCCTTGCAGTTGAGGGTGTCGGTGATCGTCTCGATCAGGAACATGTCGACACCGCCGTCGTGCAGCGCCCGCACCTGTTCCGCATAGGCCTCGTAGACCTGCTCGAAGGTGACCTTCCGCGCGCCGGGATCGTTCACGTCCGAGCTCATCGACAGCATCACCGGCAGCGGCCCGATCGAGCCCGCCACGAACCGGGGCTTGCCCGGCTCCTTCTCGGTCCAGCGGTCGGCGCAGGCCCGGGCGATCCGCGCGCCCTCCAGGTTGATGTCCCGCACCGCGGCCTGCAGCCCGTATTCGGCCTGGGCGATGGACGTCGCCGAGAAGGTGTTGGTCTCGGAGATGTCGGCGCCCGCCGCATAGTAGGCGTCATGCAGCTCGGCGATGATGTCGGGGCGGGTCAGGCACAGCAGGTCGTTGTTCCCGCGCAGCTCGCCCGGCGCGTCCTTGAAGCGCTCGCCCCGGTAGTCGGCCTCGGCCAGGCCGCGCTTCTGGATCATCACGCCCCACGAGCCGTCGAGGATCAGGATGCGGGCCCTGGCGGCGGCCTTCAGCGCCGCGATGCGTTCGGCCCTCGTCATGCCGCGGCCTCCTTCGAGCGTTGATCGGTCTCGCGCACGCCCAGGATCCGGCAGATCGCATAGGTCAGGTCGGCGCGGTTCAGGGTGTAGAAGTGGAAGTCGCCGAAGCCCTCCTCGGCGAGCCTGGCGCACATCTCGGACGCCACCGAGGCGGCGATCAGGCGGCGCGTCTCGGGGTCCTTGTCCAGGCCCTCGAACAGGTTGCCCAGCCAGGCCGGCAGCTCGATGCCGATGGGCCCGGCCATCTTCTTCAGGCCCGCGTAGTTGGTCACCGGCATGATCCCCGGCGAGATCGGGATCGTGACCCCCGCCTTCCGCACCCGGTCCATGAACCGCAGGAAGCCGTCCACGTCGAAGAAGAACTGGGTGATCGCTCGGGTCGCCCCGGCGTCGATCTTGGCCTTCAGCACGTCGATGTCGTGGTCGATCGACGGGCTTTCCGGATGGACATGCGGATAGAGGCCGACGCTCACCTCGAACGGGGCGATCGCGCGGATGCCGGCGGTCAGTTCGGTGGCGTTGCGGTAGCCGTCCTCGCGCGGCGTATAGACCCCGCCCATCTGGCCGGGCGGGTCGCCGCGCAGGGCGACGATGTGTCGTATGCCCGAGGCCCAGTAGTCGCGGATGACCTCGTCCACCTCCTCGCGTGAGGCTTCGACGCAGGTCAGGTGCGCGGCCGGCTTCAGGCGCGTCTCGGCCAGCATGCGCAGCACGGTCCGGTGCGTGCGGTCGCGGGTCGAGCCGCCGGCGCCGTAGGTCACCGACACGAACGAGGGGTTCAGGGGCTCCAGCCGCCGGATCGCGGCCCACAGGTTCTCTTCGGCCTCGGGGGTCTTCGGCGGCGAGAATTCGAACGAGACCTGCGGGCGCGGCGCGCCGCCGACGCCGGCGCGGGCCACGGGTCCAAGCGCGGTTTCGGTCGGGCTCATGCGGCGCTCCTCTGCCGGGCGCTGGCGCGCTCGGCCGTCCAGATCTTCACGGTCAGTCCCTGCTCGCGCGACGGCGGCAGCGCCTGGGCTTCCACCTGTCCAAGCCCGGCGTCCGCCAGCCAGCGGCCGATCTCGGCGTCCGAGAAGCCCAGGCGGCGATGCTGGTGCTGCTCGCGCAGGAACTCGAGGGTGTGCGGGGCGAAGTCGACGATCAGCAGCCGGCCGCCCTCGCCGGTGATCCGCGCCGCCTCCTTCACCGCCGCGGCCGGGTCGCCCAGGTAGTGCAGCACCTGATGGACGACGACGAGGTCGGCGCTGCCGTCGGGCAGGCGGGTGCCGAAGATGTCGCCGTGGCGCAGCTCGCAGCGCTCCAGCCCCGCCTCGGCGACATGGCTGCGGGCGATGTTCAGCATGTGCTGCGACAGGTCCAGACCCAACGCCTGCTCGGCGCGCGGCCCCAGCAGGGTCAGCATCCGGCCGGTGCCCGAGCCCAGGTCCACCAGGCGCTTGAACGGTCCCGGCCCGGCCGCCTTCAGGATCGCCGCCTCGACGGCCGCCTCGGCCACGTACAGCGAGCGGATCTCGTCCCAGCGGGCGGCGTTGCGGGCGAAGTAGGCGTCGGCCTCGGCGGCGCGTTCGGCCTGCACGGCCAGCAGCCGCTCGGCGTCACGCTGCAGGACGGCGTCGGCGGGGTCGATCCGGCGCAGCACCTCCGCCGCCAGCTCGCCGGCGTGCCCCGCCTCCACCAGCCGGTAGAAGACCCAGGCCCCGTCGGGGAACCGCTCGACGAGGCCGGCCTCGGCCAGCAGCTTCAGATGGCGCGAGACCCGCGGCTGGCTCTGGTCGAGGACGCGGCACAGCTCCAGCACCGCCAGCTCCTCGTGCGCCAGCAGGGCCAGGATGCGCAGGCGCGTCGGCTCGCCTGCCGCGCGGAGCACATCCACAACCTGGGCCGCCGAGAGCTTCATGGCGGCACATAAAGATATCTTTATGTCTTTAAGTCAAGCGGCGACAGGGCTCGCGACCGGCTCTCCGGCCAGGAACAGCCGCACGTTCTCCAGCGCCTGGGCGACCATGCGCGGGATGGAATCGACGGTGCCGCCGGCGGTGTGCGGAGTCAGCACGGTGTTGGGCACGTCGGCCCAGCGCGAGGCGGGCGTCGGTTCCTCGGCGAACACGTCCAGGGCGGCGCGGCCCAGCCGGCCGTCCTTCAGCGCCGCGATCAGCGCGTCCTCGTCGATGATCGAGCCGCGGGCCACGTTGACGATCAGGCCCCTGGGCCCGACGGCCTCGATGATCGTCCCCGACACCGCGCCGCGGTTCGAGGCGTCGGCGCGGCAGGCCACCACCAGGATGTCGCTCTCGCGCGCCAGGGCCAGCAGGCTGTCGGCGCGGGGCCAGGCGGCGGGCTTCGGGTTCGGGCCCCACCAGGCGACCTCCATCCCGAACGCCTCGGCCCGGCGGGCGACCGCCTCGCCGATGGCGCCCAGACCCATGATCCCCAGCTTGCGGCCCTTCAGGCCCGGCCGCGGGCGAAGGCGGTCGTCGCCCCGCCAGCCGCCCGCCCGCACCACCTGGTCGCCCGCGACGATGTTGCGCCAGGACGCCAGGATCAGGCCGATGGCGTGGTCGGCCACGTCGTCGGCGTTCAGCCCCTTGGCGTGGGTGACCTCGATCCCGCGCTTGCGGCACCAGCCCACGTCGATCCCGTCGTAGCCGACGCTGACGCAGGCGATCAGCCCCAGGTTCGGCAGGCGCTCCAGCAGCTCCGGGGTCAGCGGGACCTCCCCGGCGTGGACGATCACCCGGATCGCCTCGCGGGTCTCGTCCGAGGGCGCGTGGCCGGGCGCCACCTGGAAGCCGGCGGCCTCCAGCGGCCGCCGCACCGGCTCCAGCATCTCGTGCGAGATCATCACGAGGCGCGCGGGCATCGGGGGCTCGGACATCGGGGGCTCCGGACACGTCGGGAGCCCCCTAATAGCCGCGAGCCCGAGGGCGGCGCTAGACCGTGGGCCGGGTCTCGTCCCGCCCGCCGGCCTCGGCGCCGCGGCCCGTGCGGCCGGCGTGCCGGCCCTCGGCGAACTCCTCGACCATCTTGGCGCAGAACGCCGGCAGGTCGTCGGGATTGCGCGAGGTGACGAGGCCGGCATCGGTCACCACCTCCTGGTCGACCCACTCGGCGCCGGCGTTGCGCAGGTCGGTCTTCAGCGACGGCCACGACGTCATCTTCCGCCCGTCGACGGCGCCCGCGTCGATCAGCGTCCACGGCCCATGGCAGATCGCCGCGATCGGCTTCTCCTCGCGCACGAAGTGGCGGATGAAGTCGATGGCCTTCTCCTCCAGCCGCAGCTGGTCGGGGTTGATCACCCCGCCGGGCAGCACGAGGCCGTCGTAGTCCTGGGCGCTGGCCTGCGACAGCTCGCGGTCGACCCGGACCTTGTCGCCCTTGTCGTGGTGGTTGAAGCCCTGGATCTCGCCGCCCTTGGGCGCGACGATATGCACTTCCGCGCCGGCTTCCTTCAGCGCCTCGACCGGCTTGGTCAGCTCGACCTGTTCGAAGCCGTCGGTGGCGAGCACCGCCACCTTGCGTCCTTGCAGACGTCCGTCAGCCATGGTGAGGCCTCCTTCTCTGGATTGTCGGGTGTCGCCCCAACAACCCGCCAGGAGGACCCGCGTTCCGAGGGCCTAGCTCACGAAGATCCAGCCGGGCGGGAGGGCGGAGAGTTCGACGCCGGTGACGATCACCTGGTCGCCGTCGCCCATCTCGACGATGACGTCGGCGTCCTGCTGGCGCAGGGTGTAGGTCGTGCCCGCCAGGACGTTCAGCCGGTCGCCCTCGGCGGCGTTGAAGTCCCGGATCCGGTCGATTCCCGCACCGGCGAAGGTGTGGAACAGGTCCGCCCCCGCGCCGCCGTAGAGGGTGTCGTTTCCCCGGTCCCCCGCCAGGTAGTCGTCGCCGTCGCCGCCGCGCACGACGTCGTCCCCCTGGCCGCCGCGGACGACGTCGTTCCCGGCCCCGCCGTCCAGGTCGTCATGCCCGAGGTTGCCCAGCACGGCGTCCGCGCCATCGCCGCCCTTGAGTTCGTCGTTCCCCTGGCCGCCCACCACCCAGTCGCCGCCGCGCCCGCCGAGGACGGTGTCGTTCCCCCAGTTGCCGTGGAGATCGTTGAAGTCGCTTCCGAAATTGCTTGCGTCGATGCGGTCGTGACCATCGCCGCCGCGGATGAAGTTGGACCCCCGGTTGTCTTGCAGGAAGTCGTCGCCGTCGCCGCCGAACAACTGATCGTCGCCCCCGCCGCCGGTGACGATGTCCGAACCGCCTTCGCCCGTCAGGGTGTCGTGGCCTTCATAGCCGATCAGGGTGTCCGATCCGCCGCCGCCCGCGACCTGGTCGGGGCCCACCGAGCCGACGAGTTCCTCGTTCCCCGCCCCGCCCGAGACCGACACGCCGGGAGGGGGCGAGCCGTCCGGCGGCCAGCCGGACATGTTCGCCGCGGTGAACTGGCCCACCTGGAGGTTCTGGAACCGCGCGACGTCGATGACGCCGAAGGCCGCGCCGCCCGTCCCGTCGTACCGCAGCAGCACGTCGGCCCCGTCCTGAATCAGCTGCAGGCGGCCCCGGGCGAAGGGATTGGTCACGCCGTCCCAGGTCGGATCCGATGGAAGCGCGACATGGACGCGGTCGCCCCCGTCCCCGGTCTGGAAGTCGCTGACCGTCACCCCTCGCCACTCGGGGTCGATGTTGAGCGACAGGGTATCCGCGCCGGGCCCCAGGGTCACGGCGGCCGCAGGCCAGAGGCCCAGCTCGACGATGTCGTTTCCGGGGCCGGCGTCGATGATGTAGTCGCCGCGCTGTCCCTGGATCGTGTCGCGGCCGTCGCCGCCGAGCAGAGTCGCCTGACCAGACCCCGCGTCCAGACGGTCGTCGCCGCCGCCGCCGACGAGCCTGTCGGCGCCGCCCATGCCGAATAGCGTGTCGTTGCCGTCGCCGCCGACCAGCGTGTCGGCGCCCACCCCGCCGTTGAGAACCGGCATCCCGACCTCTCCCCCGAAAGCTGTGGTCGAGAGACCTACAAGCTTCACCGTTAAGTGACCACCCTTGGGCCCGTCAGCTGAAGATCCATCCTGGCGGCAGGCTCGAAAGCTGCACGCCCACCAGCACCACCCGGTCGTCGCCGCCCATGTCGACGATCGTGTCGGCGCCCTCCTGGCGAAGGGTGTAGCTGGTCCCCGCCAGGACGTTCACCCGGTCGCCCTCGGCGGCGTTGAAGTCCAGCACCCGGTCCAGGCCCGCCCCCGAGAACGTGTGGAAGAGGTCCGCCCCAAGCCCGCCCGAGATCGTGTCGTTCCCGCGGTCCCCGGCCATGTAGTCGTCGCCGTACCAGCCTTCGAGGCTGTCGTTCCCCTGGCCGCCCCGGACCCAGTCGATCCCGTCGTCGCCGTAGCAGGTGTCGTTCCCGAGGTTCCCGTAGACGGCGTCGCCCTGTGATCCGCCCCAGAGCATGTCGTCGCCCTGGCCGCCCACGACCCAGTCGCCGCCCCGTCCGCCGATGATGGTGTCCTGACCCCAGTTGCCGTGCAGGTCGTTGAACGGCGAACCCAGGTTCCCATTGCCGCTGACGTCGATGTAGTCGTCGCCCTCGCCGCCCCGGATGAAGTTCGAGCCGAAGGGGTCGTAGATGACGTCGTCGCCGGCCTCGCCGTAGAGGTGATCGTCGCCGTACTGGCCGTGCAGGCTGTCCCCGCCGCCGCCGCCGTACAGGGTGTCGTGACCGTCGTTGCCCGCGAGGGTGTCGGCGCCGCCCCAGCCGGCGATCAGATCCGACCCCTTGCCGCCGGTGTAGCGATCCGCCCCCTCGCTGCCCGCGTACTGCCCGCCGGCGGGCGGGGCCCCGTCAGCGGGCCAGCCGTTCAGGTTGGCGGCCGTGAGCTGGCTCGCCTGGACGTTCTGGAGCACCAGGACATCACGCCAGTTCGCCTGCCCGCCTGCGGCTCCGTCCGCGTCCCACTGCAAGACCGCGTCCGCCCCGCGCTGGACCACGCGGAAGAAGCCCAGCGCGAAGGGGTTGGAGGCTCCGTCCCAGGGGCGGGCCTGGGTCCCGCGGACGAGAATGCTGTCGCCCTGGTCTCCGACCTGGAAGTCGGTCACGACCGACGGGACGCGTTCACCGTACGACGGCAGGACAACGTCCTTCCCGCTCCCCAGCGTCACCAGGGCCTGCGACGGCCCCATGATGTAGATCGAATCGTCGCCGGCGCCGCCGTCGACGGTGAACTGGCCCTGATCGATCTCGATGGAGTCATCGCCGGCGCCGCCGTTGAGCGTTCCGGTCCCGGTGGCGACGATGTTGTCGTCGCCGTCTTCGCCATCGACGAACGCACCGTTCGCAGGTGACTCGAAGAGATCGATGTTGTCATTCCCTGCGCCGCCGCGCAGCAGGTCGGCGCCGCCATGGCCGACGATCAGATCGTCCTCTGCGCCGCCCGATATCGTGTCGGCGCCCGCCGTTCCGAAAAGCCAAGCCACAGCGCCCGCCCCAACAACATCTTAAGTTGCAGAGGCTACAAGCTCAGCCGTTCGGCGACCAGCTCTACCGGGCGAACTTCTGGAACTTGATCCGGTGGGGGATCAGGCTGTCGGCGCCCAGGCGGCGCTTCTTGTCCTCTTCGTAGGACTCGAAGTTGCCCTCGAACCACTCGACGTGGCTGTCGCCCTCAAAGGCCAGGATGTGGGTCGCCAGGCGGTCCAGGAAGAAGCGGTCGTGGCTGATGACCACGGCGCAGCCCGGGAAGTCCTCCAGGGCGCTTTCGAGGGCGGCCAGGGTCTCGACGTCGAGGTCGTTGGTCGGCTCGTCGAGCAGGATGACGTTGCCGCCCGAGGCCAGGGTCTTGGCCAGGTGCACGCGGTTGCGCTCGCCGCCCGAGAGCAGGCCGACCTTCTTCTGCTGGTCGCCGCCCTTGAAGTTGAACGTGCCGACGTAGGCGCGGCTGGGGACCTCGGTGTTGGCCACCTTCATCACGTCGAGGCCGCCGGAGATCTCCTCCCAGACGGTCTTGTTGGGATCGAGCGCGTCGCGGCTCTGGTCGACGTAGGACAGCTTCACCGTCTCGCCGATGCGGATCGAACCGGCGTCCGGCGTCTCCTGGCCCGTGATGATCTTGAACAGCGTCGACTTGCCGGCGCCGTTCGGGCCGATCACGCCCACGATGCCGCCGGGCGGCAGCTTGAACGACAGGTCCTTGAACAGCAGCTTGTCGCCGTAGGCCTTCTCCAGCCCGTCGGCCTCGATCACCACGCTGCCCAGGCGCGGGCCCGGCGGGATCTGGATCTGGGCGAAGGTCTGCTTCTGGCGCTCGGCCTGGTTGACCAGTTCGTCGAAGGCCGCCAGGCGCGCCTTGGACTTGCTGCGGCGGGCCGAGGGCGAGGAGCGCACCCATTCCAGCTCGCGCTCGATGGTGCGCTTGCGGCCGGCCTCCTCGCGCTCCTCCTGGGCGACGCGCTTGGCCTTCTGCTCCAGCCAGGACGAGTAGTTGCCCTCGTAGGGGATGCCCTTGCCCCGGTCCAGCTCGAGCGTCCACTTCGTCACCTGGTCCAGGAAGTAGCGGTCGTGGGTGACCAGGATCACGCAGCCCGGGAAGTTCTCCAGGTGGTGCTGCAGCCAGGCGACGCTCTCGGCGTCGAGGTGGTTGGTGGGCTCGTCCAGCAGCAGCATGTCGGGCTTCGACAGCAGCAGGCGCGCCAGGGCGACGCGGCGCTTCTCGCCGCCCGACAGCTTGTCCACCGGCCAGTCGTTGGGCGGGCAGCGCAGGGCGTCCATCGCCATCTCGATGCGGGAATCGATGTCCCACAGGTCGCCGGCGTCGAGCTGCTCCTGGAGGGCGGTCATCTCCTCCATCAGCTCGTCGGAGTAGTCCTCGCCCAGCCTGGCCGCGACCTCGTTGTACTTGTCGAAGACGCGCTTTTCCTCGCACCAGGCGATGACGTTGCCCCAGACGTCCAGCTTCTCGTCCAGCTGCGGCTCCTGCTCGAGGTAGCCGCGCTTGACGCCGTCGGCCGCGAAGGCCTCGCCCGAGAACTCCTTGTCGAGCCCGGCCATGATCTTCAGCAGGGTGGACTTGCCCGAGCCGTTCACGCCCACGACGCCGATCTTGGCGTCGGGGTAGAAGGACAGCCAGATGTTCTCGAAGACCTTCTTGCCGCCGGGATAGGCCTTGGTCAGGCCCTGCATCTGGAAAATGTACTGCTGCGCCATGGGGCGTGCCGCTCGCTCTCTGGAATGTCCGGAAGTCGGCGTGCAGATAGCCCCCGGGGGCCGCAGAAGCAACGGCGCCCGGGTCCTTCAGCCCGTCTCGGCCAGGATCTCGCGCGCCCTGCGCAGCACCACCCGCCGGCCCGGATGCTCGCTCGCCGCCGCCTGGAAGATGGCCCTGGCGAGCACCATGCCCGCCGCCCGGCCCAGTTCGCGCTCGGGCGCCGTCCGGGGCAGGTTCCACAGCTCCACCACGTAGGGCAGCCCTTCGGCCGGCCCCGCGGCCGGCGCCATCGGGACCACCCTGCCGGCCTCGTGCCTGCCGTTCATCGGCGGCCGGTCAGTGGGCGCGGCCGTTCCAGCGGCTCAGCACGCTGGACTTGTGGCGCAGGGTGACCTGGCGGCCGGGATACTCCCGGGTCGCGGCGTAGTAGGCCGCGTAGCCGATGGAGGGGCTGGAGCTGACGGCCAGGACCCGCTCCACGTAATGGCCGTCCTCGTCCCAGACCTCGACCTTGTAGGGCAGATCCTCGCCTTCGGCCGGGAACCCTCCGTATGGTGAAGGCGTTCCACCGCTTTCGTCGGTGGGATCGTCGGGGGGACGAAGCTGGTGCGTACTCAAGAACATCGCTCGCCCCCTCCACAAGCGGGCCCACCGCAAGCGGGGGCATCCTTCAGACGCCGCGCTCCGGTTGTCAATTCGGCCCACCGTGAATTGCATTCGGCGCCCCCGTGGGGTAGCCGTCGCCGCCGGCGGGGCGGCGCCGAGAGCACGAGTTCATGAAGGCCGCGACCCAACCTCCCGCCCAGGACCGCGGCCTAGAGCAGTTGATCGAGTCGATCTCCGATCACGCGATCTACATGCTCGATCCCGATGGCCGGGTGGTCACCTGGAACAGCGGCGCCCAGCGGCTGAAGGGCTACGCGCGCGAGGAGATCGAGGGCCAGCCCTTCGCCCGCTTCTTCTCGGTCGAGGACCGCCGCGCGGGCGTGCCCGAGCAGCTGCTGGCCGAGGCCGCCGAGAAGGGCAAGGTCGAGACCGAGGGCTGGCGCGTCCGCAAGGACGGCGGCCGCTTCTGGGCCCAGGGCGCCCTGCACGCCGTCCGGGCCGAGAACGGGGCGCTGGTCGGCTTCGCCAAGATCACCCGCGACATGACCGCGGACCGGGCCGCGCGCGACGCCCTGATCGAGAGCGAGCGCCGCTTCCGGCTGATGGTCGAGAACGTCATCGACTACGCCATCTTCATGCTGGACGTGAACGGCACGGTGGCGAACTGGAACGCCGGCGCCCAGCGCATCAAGGGCTACACCGCCGACGAGGTGGTGGGCTCCCACTTCAGCCGCTTCTACACGCCCGAGGACCGTCGGGCCGGCCTGCCCGCCCGCGCCCTCGAGACCGCCCGCACCGAGGGCCGGTTCGAGGCCGAGGGCTGGCGCTTGCGCAAGGACGGCGGCCGCTTCTGGGCCCTCGTCGTCATCGACCCGATCTGGGACGAGGAGCGGCGGCTCATCGGCTTCGCCAAGATCACCCGCGACATCAGCCAGCGGAAGGCGGCCGAGGACGCCCTGGCCGAGAGCGAGCGCCAGTTCCGCATGCTGGTGGCCGGGGTCGTGGACTACGCGCTCTACATGCTGGATCCGAACGGCGTGATCTCCAGCTGGAACGCCGGCGCCGAGCACATCAAGGGCTACCAGGCCGACGACATCGTCGGGCAGCACTTCAGCCGCTTCTACACCGAGGCCGACCGCGCCGCCGGGGTGCCCGCCCGGGCCCTGCAGACGGCCGGCGAACAGGGCCGCTACGAGGCCGAGGGCTGGCGCGTGCGCAAGGACGGCAGCCTGTTCTGGGCCAGCGTGGTGATCGACGCGATCCGCGACGAGGACGGCCGGCTGGTCGGCTTCGCCAAGATCACCCGCGACGTCACCGAGAAGCGCAACGCCCAGCTCGAGCTGCAGCGGGCGCACGACCAGCTCGCCCAGGCCCAGAAGATGGAGGCGCTGGGCAAGCTCACCGGTGGGGTCGCCCACGACTTCAACAACCTGCTGATGGTGGTCAGCGGCCAGGCCCAGATGCTGCGCAACCGGGTGGGCGACGACCCCCGCGCCCTGCGCGCGCTGGACGCCATCGAGACGTCGGCCAAGCGGGGCGAGGACCTGACCCGGCACCTGCTGGCCTTCTCGCGGCGCCAGCGGCTGCAGCCGGTGCCCGTGGCCCTGGCCGACCGGGTCGAGGACCTGAAGGACCTGATCGCCGCCAGCCTGCCGCCCACGGTGCGGCTGGTGATCGACCTGTCCTCCGAGCTCTGGCCGGTGAAGGTGGACCCCAGCGAGCTGGAGCTGTCGCTGCTGAACCTGGCCGTGAACGCCCGCGACGCCATGCCGGGCGGCGGCGTGCTGGCGATCACCGCAGAGAACGTGAAGCTGACGCGCTCGGCCGGGCAGACCCTGGCGGGCGACTTCGTGGCGGTGACCGTCAGCGACACGGGCGTCGGCATCCCCGACGACATCCTGCCCCGGATCTTCGACCCGTTCTTCACCACCAAGGAAGTCAGCAAGGGCACCGGCCTTGGTCTCTCGCAGGTGTACGGCTTCGCCCAGCAGTCGGGCGGCGAGGTGCAGGTCAGGAGCGAGCTGGGCCGGGGCACGAGCTTCACGTTCTACCTGCCGCGCACCTCGGCGAAGGTCGCCCGGCCCGTCGAGGAGGCCGCGGAGCCGGTCGCCCGCAGCGCCCGGATCCTGGTGGTCGAGGACAACCCGGAGGTGGCCGAGGTGGCCGCCGCGATGCTGGAGCAACTGGGCCACACCGTGCGGGTCGTGGGCGGCGCGGCGGCGGCGATGAGCGCCCTGCACGAGCACGAGACCCCCGACCTCGTCTTCTCCGACATCGTCATGGCCGGCGAGATCGACGGCCTGGGCCTGGCCCGGCGCGTCCGGGAGGAGGCGCCCTCGGTTCCGGTGCTGCTGGCCACCGGCTACAGCCAGGCCGCCGAACAGCTCGGCGACGAGTTCCCGATCCTGCGCAAGCCCTACAAGCTGGGCGAGCTCAGCCGGGCCGTCGGCGTCCTGCTGGCGCGCAGCCAGGCCGCCGACGACAAGCTGATCAGCCTGCAGAGCGCGCGCCGCGCCCGGCAGGCCCGGCGCGACGGCGACCCGCCGCCGCGCAGCTAGACCGGGTTGCGGCCTAGTTCCGGCCTAGTTCCGAGCCGTCTGCAGGGTCACCGCGCCGCGGTTGCAGGCGCGGATCTGGCCGGCCGTCAGCTCGCGGCCGCGGCTCTTGTAGCTGCTGACCGGCCCCACGACGGCGGCCACCCGCTTGCACTCCTTCACCAGGCCGTCGACGCCCTGCCGGCGCGAGGCGTGGCCCGCGCACTGGTCGCCCTCGCAGCGCCAGGCGACGCCCGCGATGGTGGCCTCCCTCGGCGCCGTCGCCGGCGCCTTGAGCGTCGCCTCGCCGTTGAACTCGCCCGTGGAGAGCGTCTGGGCGAAAGCCGGCCCGGAGACGCACGCCCCCGACACGAGCGCCGCAGCGGCGATCGCGCCCAACATCCTGAAACTTTGCATTCTCGTGATCCTTTCGGTAGAAAAGAGCACGACCGGTCGCTAAGCCCGGAAAGAGCACGATCGGTCACTTTCTGTCAAGCAGGGAGGCTTGGCCTTTGCGCAAGGGTGAGGCGACGCGCCTCCGGATCATCGACGAAGCGGCCCGCCAGGCGGCGTCCCGCGGCCTGGGCCCGGTCAGCCTCGCCGACGTGGCCGAGGCGGTGGGCCTGTCGAAGAGCGGCCTCTTCAAGCACTTCGATTCGAAAGAGGCGATGGAGCTGGCGGTCATCGACCATGTCAGCCGGCTCTTCACCGAATTCGTCTGGCGGCCGGCCGAGGGGCTGCCCACCGCCCGCGCGCGGCTGTCGCGGATCTTCGAGCTGTGGCTCGACTGGGAGGAGAAGGAGTGGGCCAAGGGCGGCTGCCCGCTCATGGCCTTCAGCGTCGAGCTGGACGACCAGCCGGGGCCCGCCCGCGACCTCCTGCAGAAGCGGCTGCAGCAGTGGAAGCGTACGCTGGTGCGCCAGTTCCAGGAGATGCGTGAGCCGCCGCTCTCCGAGCCCGAGGCGCAGGCGGCCTATTTCCAGATGAAGAGCTTCGCGCTCGGCCACTTGGACGCCCGCCGGATCATGGGCGACGCCGACGCGCGCCGATCGGCCCAGGCGGCCTTCGCGGCCCTGCTGGACCGCACGGAACGTCAGGCGGCCTGACGGCTGCTGCGGAACCTCGCCCGCCCGCCCCGCGTACTCCTTGCTGACCCAAGGAGACATCACATGCACAAGGACGAGATGAAGGGCGCCGGCAAGGACCTGAAGGGCTCCGTCAAGGAAACCGCCGGCCGCGCCACCGGCGATGAGCGCCTCGAAGCCGAAGGGACCGCCGACCGCGTGGAAGGCAAGGTCCAGAAGGGCGTCGGCAACCTCAAGGAAGCCGCCCGCGACGCGCTGAAGCACTAGAGCTAGGTAATACCCCGGAGGTTGGCGCGGGCGCGTTCCGCGCTATCTCCGGGGCATGAACTCCATCGAGCATCCCCGCCGGCCGCGGATCGGGCCCGGCGTGGCCGTCGGCGTCACCGAGGACGTCATCCGCCGCCAGGTGCACGCGTTCTACGGCAAGGTCCGGCAGGACGAGGTCCTGGGGCCGATCTTCAACGGCGTCATCGAGGACTGGGACGAGCATCTGGCCAAGCTCACCGACTTCTGGTCGTCGGTGCTGCTGATGACCGGCCGGTTCAAGGGCTCGCCCATGGCCGCACACGCGCGCGCGCCGGGCATCGAAGCCGAGCACTTCCCCCGCTGGCTGCGGATCTGGGGCGAGACGGCGCGCGAGCAGTGCCGCCCCGAGGCCGCCGACCTCTTCATCGCCAAGGCCGAGATGATCGGGGAGTCCCTGAAGCTGGGCCTCGCCGTTAGCCGCGGCGAGATCCCGCCGCTGTCGCTGCGCTAGGCCGCCGGGCCACTTCCCGTCCGACGGCCCTTTCCCCGCTTCCGAAGCGGGCTACAGCATGGCCCCAGCAGACAGGAAGCCGCCATGCAGATCGCAATCCTCACCTTCGACGGGTTCAACGAGCTGGACTCGTTCATCGCCGCGGGGATCCTCAACCGTCTGAAGGGGAAGGGGTGGGCCGCGCACGTCACCTCTCCCACCGAACAGGTGATCTCGATGAACGGGGTGACGGTCCAGCGCCAGCGGCCGCTGGAGTTCGCCCGCGAGGCTGACGCCGTCCTGATCGGCAGCGGGGTGCGCACCCGCGAGATCGCCGCCGACGCCGACCTTCTCGCCCGGATCGCGCTCGACCCGTCGCGCCAGTTGATCGGCGCCCAGTGCTCCGGCACGCTGCTGCTCGCCCGGCTGGGCCTGGTCGGCGACCTGCCGGCGTGCACCGACCTGACGACCAGGCCGTGGGTGGTCGAAGCCGGCGTCGAGGTGATCGACGCGCCGCTCATGGCCCACGGCAACGTGGCGACGGCGGGCGGCTGCCTGGCCTCGCAGTACCTCGCCGCCTGGATGATCGCCCGCGGCGCCGGCCTGCGGGAGGCCGAGGAGGCCATCCACTACGTCGCGCCGGTGGGCGAAAAGGCCGCCTATGTCGAGCGTGCGCTGGACGTCGTCAGGCCGTTCGTCGAGCCGGCCGCCGGCGCTCCGGCGGCCTAGCCGCGGCCGTAGATGCGGTCCAGCACCCGGGCGACCTCGACCAGCCGTTCGGCCTGCGGGTCGTAGCGCTCGCCCGCCGCCAGCCGCCGCGCCCAGTCGGCGGCGGCGCGGACGCCCCACTCGTCCGGCGGCCCGGCGAGGGTCTCGCGCGCCGTGCCGCGGTAGCGCTCGGCCGTGAAGTCGTAGAACGAGCCGCCCACGTTCTTCAGCGCCGCCCCGCCTTCGCTCCCGTAGAAGCTCGCCTCGATGATGGCGTCGCAGCCGGCGGGCAGCCGCCAGGAACAGGCCAGGCGCACGACCGCGCCGCCGGGCAGCGTCAGCTGCGCCTCGGCGTAGTCCTCGCAGGCCGGCCGGCCCGCCAGGGGTTCGGCGCCGGCGAACAGCCGGGCCGAGACGTCCTCAACATTCGGGAAGCCCAGTGTCCAGAGCGCAAGGTCCACGAGGTGGACGCCCAGGTCCATGACGCAGCCGCCGCCCGAGAGCTCCGGGTCGTAGAACCACGGCTTGTCCGGGCCGTAGGCGTTGTGGAACACGAGGTCGACGGCGAAGACGCGGCCGAGCTCGCCGGCGTCCACGATCTCGCGGATGCGCCGCATGCCCTCGGTGAAGCGGTACGAGAAGTCCACCGACAGCAGCCGGTCGGCGCTCCGGGCCGCGTCCACCACCGCCTGGGCCTCGGTGGCGGTTCGGCCCAGCGGCTTCTGGCAGAACACCGCGCAGCCGGCCGACAGCGCGCGGATCGACTGCTCGGCGTGCAGGGCGCTGGGCGTGGCGATGACCAGGCCGTCGAGGTCCTGCTCCAGCAGCTCGTCGAGCGTCGCGGCGATCCGGGCGCCCGGCGCCAGCTCCGCGGCCTCGGCGGCCGTCTCGGGAGAGGCGTCGGCGACGGCGGCGACGTCGATGGCGCCGGTGTCGACCATGCCCTGCATCCGGTGGCGGCCGATCCAGCCGACGCCCAGGAAGCCGACGCGGGGGCGCCGCGTCCCGGCCGCCGCGTTCGGCGCGGTCTCGATCACGTCGCTCCCCAAGGGGCTCACAGCGTCACCAGGGCCTTGAGGAAGCCGTCGGGGCGGTCGCGCGTGGCGTCCAGCGCCTCCCCCAGCCGCTCCAGCGGGTAGGCGTGGGTGTAGAGCGGCGCCGGGTCCAGCCGGCCCGAGGCCACCGCCTCCACCGCCTCGCGCAGGCCCTGGGCGTAGACCGCGGGATCGCGCTCGTGGGCGTTGATCACGTCGAGGCCGCGCCAGTTCCAGAGCTGCATGTTCACCTGGCGCGGGCCGTCCTGGTGGTAGCCGGCGATCACCAGCTTGCCGCGCTCGGCGCAGAGCTCGGCCGACAGGTCCAGCGGCCACTGCTTGCCCACCGCCTCGATCACCCGCTCGCAGAACCGGCCGCCGGTGAGCTCGCGGACCTTCTCGATGATGGCCCAGTGGTCGTCCATCGGCACGACCTCGGCCGCGCCGAACTGCTTCGCCACATCCAGGGAGAAGGGCCGGCGCGAGATGGCGATGACCCGGGCCCCAGCGTCGGTGGCCAGGCGCGTGAGGATCGCCCCCAGAAAGCCGATCCCGACGATCGCCACCGTCTGGCCGGCCTGCACGTCGGCGCGGCGGAAGATGTTCATGGCGCAGCCCAGGGGCTCACCCGGGAAGGGCTTGCCGTCCAGCTCGGGCGGCAGCTTCACGCAGGCCGAGGCGTCGGCCACGTCGTATTCGGCATAGGACCTGTACGAGAGCGCCGCGACGCGGTCGCCGACCGCGAGGTCCGAGACGCCCTCGCCCACCGCGGCCACCACGCCCCAGCCCTCATGGCCGAGGCCGCCGGGCTCGGTGGGGAAGGTCATCCATTCCGGGCCCTCCCAGGGCGTCAGGTTCGAGGCGCAGACCCCGCAGCCTTCCAGCCGCACCCGCACCTGGCCGGGGCCCGGCTCGGGCAGGGCCGCCCGCTCCAGGCGCATCTGTCCGGGGCCGGCCAGCACGGCCGCCCGCATGGTCGTCGTCGCGGTCTGGGACCCGTCCATCACCCCTCGCGGAAACAAGCATTCACCCGCGGGGCAAACAGCTTCAGCGTTGGGTTTGTTCCTTTGTCACACCCTCCCGCCGACGGGCGGCAGGTCGTCGCAGCGAAGGTTGTTAGGTTGACGGCAAGCTTGTCCCTGACATCTTGGCCGCCCCGTCAGCCGGCCTGGAGGCGTTTTCGTATGCCCACCCTCGTCCGTCCGTCCTTGCGACGTCGCGATGCGCTGGCCATCGGCGGCGCGTTCGGCCTCTCGTCGTTCCTCGTCCCGGCCTTCGCCCACGCCCTCCCGACCGATGCGCCCCGGCGCGCGGTGCTGAAGAACCTGCACACGGGCGACGCCTTCAACGACGTCTACTTCGAGAACGGCCGCTACCTGCCCGACGCCCTGGCCGAGGCCCAGAAGGTGCTGCGCGACTGGCGGACCGGCGAAGAGACGTTCATGGACCCGGGCCTCTACGACGCCCTGCACGCCATCTCGAACAAGCTGGAGACGCGGGCGCCGTTCCAGATCATCTCGGGCTACCGCTCGCCCAAGACCAACGCCATGCTGCACGCCAAGAGCAAGGGCGTGGCGTCCAAGAGCCAGCACACCCTCGGCAAGGCGGTGGACGTGCGGATGAACGGCGTCGAGCTCGCCCACCTGCACAAGGCCGCGCTGGCGGTCGGCGCCGGCGGCGTCGGCTACTATCCCGTCTCGGGCTTCGTGCACGTCGACACCGGCCGCGTGCGCCAGTGGCGGGGCTCCTGAGCTTCTAGAACTGCGGCTCGGGCGCGGGCGGCTGGATCACCGGCGGCTCGGCGGTCTGCGGCTCCACCGTCGTCAGGCCCACGGCCGCGGCGTCCTCCTGCACCTGCAGATCCTCGGGCGTCGGCTGCGGCGCGGCCTCGACCGGCGCCGGCTCGGGCGCCTGGGCCGCGGCCGGGGCGGCGGCCTCCTCGGCGGCGGGCGCCGTCTCGGCGGGCTTGGCAGGCTCGGAGGTGAACCGGACCCCGCGGCTGAGCGCCAGGGCGGCCAGGATCACCGCGCACGCCACCGCCAGCCACAGCACGATCCTCATCATCACGCGTCCTTCTTCGCCTGCGCCTGGCCCACGAGACCGATCTTCGTCAGGAGCAGGCGGTCCCAGTTATAGGGATCGGCGCGGAAATGCATCTGCCCGTCCGCCCCCGCGAAGGCCGTCCAGTAGAGGATGTAGACCGGAACCTGTTCCGACAGCGAAACGCGCAGGGTCTTGCCCGTGGCGAGCTGGGCCTCGATGCCCTCCCTGCCCCACTTCGGGTCCGACGCCAGCAGGGCCTCGGCCAGCAGCTGGGCCTTCTCCAGCCGCACGCAGCCGTGGCTGGCCTGGCGGGCGTAGAGGTCGAACGTCCCCTTCGACGGCGTGTCGTGCAGGTAGACGGTGAAGGGGTTGTCGAAGTCGAACTTGAAGCGGCCCAGCGCCGCCTTGGGCCCCGGCTTCTGCTGCACCCGCGAGCCGCCGCCCTCGGTGGGCAGGACCACGTAGTCGTTGCGGGCGAAGTAGCCGGGATCGCGCCGCTGCTTGGGCCACAGCTCCTCGTTGGCGATGCGGGTCGGCACGTTCCAGGGCGGATTGATCACCACCGAGTGGATGGCCGAGACCAGCATCGGCGTCTCGTCGCCCGGCTTGCCCGAGACCGCCTTCATGGACAGCACCGGCTTGTCGTCCCGGAACAGGGTCACGATCGCCGCGCCCGAGTTCACCTGCACCCGCGTGGCCGGCATGGTCGCCGGCAGCCAGCGCCAGCGCTCGAGGTTGGCGATGATCTGCAGGATGCGCTGGCCCACGGGCTGGTTGAGGAAGGCCAGGGTGCCGTTCCCCACCACCCCGTCGGGCTTGAGCCCGAACCGCTTCTGGGCCCGCACCACGGCCTCCTGCAGGGCCGGATCGAAGGTGGGCGAGGTCAGGTCGGTGAGCTGCGGGTCCTCGGCCGCCAGGCGGGCGCGCAGGGCCGGCACCCGCGGATCGGTCGAGCCGATCGCCATGGACGAGCCGGCGGGGATCGTCTTCCACCCGCCAGCCGCGGCGATCTCGCGATAGCGCGCCAGGCCCCGCGTCAGGGCGACGTAGCCGGCGTAGCGGGGCGCAAGGCCGTCCAGCCACGCCTTCAGCCGGTCCTCGGCGAGCGCCCGGGCCAGTTCGGGCGCGGGATCGTAGGGCTGGGGCCGCACGGCCCAGTTGGCGGGGAAGTCGCCCAGCGCCAGGCGGCCCACCTTCAGGTCGTGGGCGTAGCGGGCCAGGCCCTCAATCAGGGCCGTGCCGTCGGAAGGGTCGGCGGGCAGGTAGTCCTGGGGCCGCAGGCCGTGCAGGTTGGCCTCGCGCAGCACCGCCAGCGCGACCTCGGCCTGGGCCGGGCTGAGCGTCGGCGGCGCGACCGGCGCAGCCGCCGCCGGCGGCGCGATCACCGCAGGCTGCTGCGCCCAGGCCGGCGCGCCCGCCGCCAGGCCGGCCGCCAGGGATGGGACGGCCCAGATCCATGCCCAACGCTTCAACTGCATATCTCCTCGGAATCCATCGCCTTTCCAGGCAACGCTCCAGGACGGGATTTGCGCCACGAACCCTGAACCCCGCATTGACGGGGCTCAGTCCGCCTCCGGCGGATAGGCGTGCCGGCGCCCCTGCGGGTCCTCGACCTCGCCCCCATGGACGTAGGCCGGCCCCACCGGCGCCTTGCCATGGCCGCCGGGGATGTCCAGCACATAGGTGGGCTGGGCCAGGCCCGAGAGGCGGCCCCGAAGCGCCCGCATCAGATCCTGCCCCTCGGCCAGCGTCGCGCGGAAGTGGCCGGTGCCGGGCGCCAGGTCGCCGTGGTGCAGGTAGTAGGGCTTGATCCGCGTCTCCACGAACCGGCGCATCAGGGCGTCCAGCACGTCGGGATCGTCGTTGATCCCCTTCAGCAGCACGGTCTGGCTGACCATCGGGATTCCGGCGTCGACGATCCGCGCGCAGGCGGCGAGCGCCGCCGGGGTCAGCTCGTCGGGGTGGTTGGCGTGCAGGGCGACCCAGACCGTCTTGCCCGAGGCTTTCAGCGCCTCGACCACCCCGGCCGTCACCTTGCCGGGGTCGACGGCCGGCACGCGGGTGTGGAAGCGCACGACCTTCACGTGGGGGATGCCCGCCAGCCGGGCGCCGATGTCCGCCAGCCGCCGCGGCGACAGGATCAGGGGATCGCCGCCGGTGACGATCACCTCCCAGATCTCCGGCCGGGCGGCGACATAGGCCATGGCGGCGTCCAGCGCGGCCGGCGACAGCGGCCGCACGCCCTCGGGCCCCACCATCTCGCGCCGGAAGCAGAACCGGCAATAGACGGCGCAGGCGTGGTTGGCCTTCAGCAGCACCCGGTCGGGATAGCGGTGGACGATCCCCTCCACGGGCGAGTGGGCCTCGTCGCCGATCGGGTCGGCGCGTTCCTCCGGGGTCTGGACCAGCTCGGCCGCCGTCGGGACGAACTGGCGGGCCACGCCCTCGCAGGTCTCCGACAGCCCAGCCATGTCGGGCGTGATCGCCACCGCATAGCGTTCGGCCACCCGCGCGAGCCCCTCCAGCGCCGCGGCCGGGGCCAGTCCGGCGGCGATCAGGTCCTCGGGCGTGCGCAGGGGACGGGTCATGCGGGGGCGGCCATACACCATTCGCCGCGACGTTCGAAGCCTCGCCCCCGCTGCGCGGGGGAGGCGAGTCAGGGGACCGGCGCCCAGAGCACGTCCTCGATGTGGCGCGCGCCGGTGGCCAGCATCGCCAGCCGGTCGAAGCCCAGGGCGCCGCCGCTCGCCGCGGGCATGATCGCGAGCGCGTCCAGCAGCTCCTCGTCGATCGGATAGGTCTCGCCGTAGACCCTCTGCTTCTCGGCCATCTCGGCCTCGAACCGCCGCCGCTGCTCGGCCGGGTCGGTCAGCTCGCCGAAGCAGTTGGCCAGCTCCACCCCGCAGGCGTAGAGCTCGAACCGCTCGGCCACCCGCGGATCGGCCGCCTTTGGCCGGGCCAGGGCCGCCTCGCTGACCGGGTATTCGCAGAGGATCGTCGGCCGCCCGAAGCCGAGGTTCGGCTCCACCTTCTCGACGATGATCCGGCTGAACACGTCGGCCCAGACGTCGTCCCGCGCCACCCGCATTCCCGCCGCGCGCGCCTGGGCCGCCAGGTCGCCGAAGAGGTCGATCCCCGCGTGGCGCTCGAACGCCTGCGCCACCGTCAGCCGCTCGGGCTCGGCGAAGGGATCGCACCGTCCGCCCCGCCAGTCGAACGCCGTCGTCCCCGTCGCTTCGGCGGCCAGCCGCAGCAGGGCCGCGCAGTCGTCCATCAGGACCTCGTAGGTCGCGCCGGTCCGGTACCACTCCAGCATGGTGAACTCGGGGTGGTGGAGCGGGCCCCGCTCGCGGTTGCGCCACACCTTGCCCAGGCTGAAGATCTGCGTCTCGCCCGCGGCCAGCAGCTTCTTGCAGGCGAACTCGGGCGAGGTGTGCAGGTACAGCGTCCGCGCCTCGCCCGCCGTCGTCAGCGCCTGCGTGGCGAAGGCGTGCAGGTGGGCCTCGTTCCCCGGCGAGACCTGCAGGCCGGCGGTCTCCACCTCGGAAAAGCCCTGGCCTTCGAACCAGGCGCGCACGGCCCGCGTGATCGCGCCCCGCCCGGTCAGGAAGGGCCGGCGGTCGGCGTGGCGTTCGGGGCTCCACCAGAGAGAAGGCGTCATGGCTGCGTCAGGCTGGGGACTGGCGATTTCGGCGACAGCCGCTATAGGGGCGCGGAAACCAATTGATTAGCGGAATCGTGCAGGTGTTCGCCCGCCGCCTCCGCAGCATCCTCGAGGACAGAACTTGAAGGTCTCCGCCAGCTCCCTCCGCAAGGGCAACGTCGTCGACCTCGACGGCAAGCTCTACGTCGTGCTCAGCGCCCAGAACATCCACCCCGGCAAGGGCACGCCGGTCACCCAGCTCGACATGCGCCGCATCTCCGACGGCGTGAAGGTGTCGGAACGCTACCGCACCACCGAGACCGTCGAGCGGGCCACCGTGGACGACCGCGACTACACCTTCCTCTACGAGGACGGCGAAGGGTTCCACTTCATGAATCCCGAGTCGTACGAGCAGGTCACCGCCTCGGCCGAGATGATCGGCGACGCCAAGTACTACCTGACGGACGGCTGCACGGTGAAGCTCTCCACCCACGAGGGCGTGCCGATCGCCATCGAGCTGCCGCGCCTGGCGACCTTCGAGGTCGTGGACACCGAGCCGACCGTGAAGGGCCAGACGGCCTCCTCGTCGTACAAGCCGGCGGTCCTCTCGAACGGCCTGCGCACCATGATCCCGCCGTACATCACCGTCGGCACCAAGATCGTCGTCCTGACCGAGGACGGCTCGTACCAGGAACGCGCCAAGGACTGATCGGCCTTCGGCGGCCCTCTCCTTCATCCTCTCCCTCTCGCTTCGCGGGGGAGAGGATCGAGGCGAGGGCGAGCGCCGCGAGGCGCGCCCCCCACCTCTTCTGAGCCCGCGATCAGAGGAATTGGTTGGCTCGGGGCCGAGCTAGGCCTTAGCTGGCGCCTCGATGGATCCGGATTTCTGGCTCTTCGCCGCCGTCGGCTTCGCCGCCCAGCTCGTGGACGGCGCGCTCGGCATGGCCTACGGGGTGATCTCGACCTCGGTGTTGCTGAGCTTCGGCGTCACCCCCGCCAACGCCTCGGCCAGCGTGCATGCGGCCAAGGTCTTCACCGGCTCGGCGTCGGGCGTCTCTCACATCGTCTATGGCAACGTGGACTGGAAGCTGCTGGCCCTGCTGGCGGGCGGCGGCGTCGTGGGCGGGGTGCTGGGGGCCTATGTCCTGACGTCCATCCCGGGCGAGGTGGTCAAGCCGTTCGTGGTCGTGTGGCTGGGGCTGATGGGCCTCGTCATCCTCTACCGCGCCTGGCGGCAGACCCGGCCCAAGGTGTTCTCCTGGAAGTCGCCCCTGCCCCTGGGCCTCGTCGGCGGCTTCTTCGACGCCATCGGCGGCGGCGGCTGGGGCCCGGTGGTGACGAGCTCGCTGATGGGCGCCGGCGCCGACACCCGCAAGGCCATCGGCACCACCAACACGGCCGAGGTGTTCGTCGCCGCGGCCACGTCGGCGGCCTTCCTGGCCAGCCTGGTGAGCGGCCACTGGGAGACCGAGGGCCTCGGCGCCCTGCTCTGGTCGCTGGCCGGGCTGATCGCCGGCGGCGTCGTGGCCGCCCCGCTCGCCGGCTGGATGACCAAGGTCCTGCCCCTGCGCATGCTGACCTGGCTGGTGGGCGGCCTCGTGGTGGCCCTGGCCATCTGGCAGGCGATCACGCTCTTCTGAGGCGTCGCGCCGGGCGCTAATAAGGACGCCTCACCTCGGGGACTATTCGCCCATGCTTCGCGCCGTCATCGCCGCGGGCCTCGCGCTCGCCGCCACCGCCGCCGTCAAGGCCCAGGCCCAGCCGCTCAGCCCCTACGCCTCGGCCGGCCAGCAGCAGGCGGCCATGCGCGACGGCCGGGCCACCGCCCACGCCCTCGTCCGCGCCTACTTCGACCGGATCGCCGCGGTGGACGATGCGGGCCCGAAACTCAACAGCGTCATCGCCCTCAACCCGCAGGCCCTGGCCGACGCCGAGCGCCTGGACGCCGAGCGCCGCGCCGGCCGCACGCGCGGGCCGCTGCACGGGATCACCGTGCTGCTGAAGGACAACATCGAGGCCGACATCGGCCTGCCGACCACCGCCGGCTCCCTGGCTCTGGCCGACAACGTGACGGGCCGCGACGCCCCGATCGTGAAACGCCTGCGCGACGCCGGCGCGATCGTGCTGGGCAAGGCGAACCTCTCCGAATGGGCCAACTTCCGCTCCACCCGCTCGATCAGCGGCTGGAGCGCCGTGGGCGGGCTCACGCGCAACCCCTACGGCCTCGACCGCACGGCCTGCGGTTCAAGCTCGGGCTCGGGCGCGGCGGTGGCTGCGGGGCTCGCCGCGGCGGCCATCGGCACCGAGACCGACGGCTCCATCACCTGCCCGGCGGCGATGACCGGGATCGTCGGCCTGAAGCCCACCGTGGGCCTCGTCTCGCGCGCGCTGATCGTGCCGATCAGCCCCGCCCAGGACACCGCCGGCCCGATGACCCGCACGGTCGCCGACGCCGCGGCGGTGCTGCAGGTGATCGCCGGCTCCGACCCCGCCGATCCGGCGACGGCCGAGGCCGACGCGAAGAAGGTCGACTACCTGGGGGCCCTCGACCGCGACGCCCTGAAGGGCGCCCGCATCGGCGTCTGGCACGGCTTCAAGGGCCGGCATGCGGCGCTGGATGAGGCGTTCGAGGCCGCGCTCGCCGATCTCAAGGCCGCCGGCGCCGAGCTGGTGGAGATCAAGGGGCCCGCCGAGGCCGAGCTCGCCCGCATCGGCGAGCTGGAAGGCGAGCTCCTGCGCTGGGAGTTCAAGGCGGCCCTCGACGACTACCTGGCCCGCACGCCGCCTGCGGTGAAGAGCCGGACCCTGGCCGACCTCATCGCCTTCAACCGCGCCGAGATCCGCGAGACGCCGCTGTTCGGCCAGGAGATCTTCGAACAGGCGGTGAAGGCGCCCCCCGCCTCGGACCCGGCGATGCAGACCAAGCGGGCCGAGGCCCGCCGGCTGGCCGCCCAGGCCCTCGACCGGATGCTGGCCGAGCAGAAGGTCCTGGCGATCGTCGCGCCCAGCGGCGGGCCCGCCTCGATCGTCGATCCTGTGAACGGCGGGCGGTTCTTCGGCTCGCCCTCGACCCTGCCGGCGGTCTCCGGCTATCCGCACCTGACCGTGCCGATGGGCCATGTGACGGGCCTGCCGGTGGGGATCTCCTTCCTGGGGCCGGCCTGGTCCGAGGCGCGGCTGCTGTCGCTGGGCTTCGCCTACGAACAGGCCGCGCGGGCGCGGCGCGAACCCGGGTTCCCGCCGGACGTGGCCGCCCGGCCCGAGATCGCCCGCGCCTACGATCCGCGCTGAACGGCCAAGCGGAACGGCCAAGCGGAACGGCCAGGCGGAACGGGCGGGCGCAACCCTCGCGCGGCCCGGCGGGTTACAGCCGGGCGCCGGCGCCGCCGGCCTGCCCATCGGAGGGAGCTTCCCATGAGGATCAACGAGATCATGTCGCGCGACGTCGAGGTCGCGCGGCCGCAGGACACCATCCAGGACGTCGCCCGCAAGATGCGCGACATCGACACCGGCGCGATCCCCGTCTGCGACGGCGACAAGGTGCGCGGCGTGGTCACCGACCGGGACATCGTGATCCGCGCGGTCTGCGAGGCCCGCAGCTTCGAGACGCCTGTGACCGATGTCATGACGGCCGACGTCGAGTACTGCTACGAGGACGATGACATCACGGCGGCCGCCGATAAGATGGCCGAGCTCCAGGTCCGTCGTCTGATCGTCCTGGATCACGACCAGCGCCTGGTCGGCATCGTGTCCCTGGGCGACATCGCCCAACAGGGGAAGGACAAGACCACTGGCCAAGCTCTGGAAGAGATCAGCGAGCCGAACCGCCACTAGGCGCCTGAAGGCGGGCTCGTTGAAGACGGGCTCGTTGAAGATGGGCGGCCGGGAGCGTTCGGCCGCTCTGTTCCTCGCCGCGTCCAACAGCATCCAGGCCAAGAGCAGCAGAGACGGAAGGGCCGCGCGGGTGTCCGAGGCGACCGAGCTGAGGCTGGCCGAGAAGATCCGCCCCGCCGTGGCCGCGCAAGCGCCGCGCGCCGACGGGAGCGGCGGCTTCCACCTCGTCGACACCACCATGATGTACGCGCCGAAGTCCGGCGGGGTGAAACGCTACCTGCTGGCCAAGCGCGCCTGGCTCGAGCGGCGCCGGCCCGACGTGCGCCACACGCTGGTGGTGCCGGGCGCGCGCACGGCGGCCGACGCCTCGGGCCTCGTGACCATCGCCGCCGCCCGCCTGCCGTTCGGCAACGGCTACCGGATGCCGGCCAGCCTGGCGAAGTGGGAGACGGTGCTCACCCTCCTGCGGCCCGACATCATCGAGGCCGGCGACGTGTTCGTGCCGGGCCACGCGGCGCTGGAGGCCGGCGAGGCGCTGGGCGTGCCGGTGGTCGGCTTCTGCCACACCGACGCCGCGGCCCTGGCCGCCCTGCACTTCGGCGAATGGGCCGAGGCGCCGACCTTCAACTTCTGGGCCCAGGCCTTCCAGCGGTTCGACCACGTGGTGGCCCCCTCGCGGCACATGGCGGCGCGGCTGGCCGAGGCCGGGGTCCAGCGCGTGACCATCCAGCAGCTCGGCGTCGACACCGACCTCTTCCACCCCTCGCGCGGCGACCGGGCCAGGCTGCTGAAGCGGCTGGGCCTGCCCTGGGAAACCCGCCTGCTGGTCTTCGCCGGCCGCCCGGCGCGCGAGAAGAACATCGAGTCCATGGTCGAGGCCGTCGAGCGGCTGGGCGATCCCTACCGCCTGCTGCTGGTGGGCGCGGGCGACGACGTCCCCTATTCGCGGCACGTGATCTGCCTGGACTACGAGCGCGACCCGGTGAAGCTCGCCGGGATCATCGCCTCGTGCGACGCCTGCCTGCACGCCAACGAGAACGAGATCTTCGGCCTGGTGGTGCTGGAGGCCATGGCCGCGGGCCTGCCGGTCGTCGGGTCGCGCCGCGGCGGGGTCGGCGAGCTGATCGACGAGGCCGTGGGCCAGCCGGCCGACAGCGTCGAGCCCCGCGGCCTCGCCGCCGCCATCGAGGCGCTCTTCGCGCGCGACCTGGCCGAAATCTCCCGCGCCGCCCGCCACCGGGCCGAGACGCGGCACGGCTGGGACGCCACCTTCGAGAACCTGACGCGGCTCTACGCCGAGCTGATCGCTGGCCGCGCCGCCGCCCCGCCCCCGCTGGCGCTGACGGCCTAGTCCGCCGCCAGGGCCGTCTCGGGCATCTCGATGTCGATCTCCAGCGTCGAGACCTGTTCGCCGCGGTCGAGGCGCACGATCACCTTGTCCTTGTCGATCGGGATGTGACGGGCGATCACCTCGAGGATCTCGCGCTGCAGGACGGCCGCCAGGTCTGCGCGGCTGCTGGAGAGGCTCCGTTCGTGCGCCAGCAGCAGCTGCAGCCGGTCCCGCGCGACGGGGGCCGAGCGGCTGCGGCTGAAGAACTTCAGGATGCTCATGCGGCGGCCGCCTTCCGCCCGAGCAGGCGGTCCAGCAGGCTGCGTCGCGGCTCGACGGGCGTGCGCACCGCCACGTCCTCGCCCATCAGCCGCCGGGCGGCGTCGGCGTAGGCCTTTGCCACCGGCGAGGCGGGGTTGTGCAGGGTCACCGGCGCGCCGACGTTCGAGGCCGTCAGCACGTCCTGGCTCTCGGGCGTGACGCCCAGCAGCGGGATGGCCAGGATCTCCAGCACGTCCTCGACCCGCATCATCTCGCCGCGCGCCGCCCGGGCCGGATCGTAGCGGGTGAGCAGCAGGTGCTTCTCCATCGGCTCGCCGTCCTCGGCCCGCCGGGTCTTGGCGTCGAGCAGGCCGATGATCCGGTCGGAATCGCGCACGGACGAGACCTCCGGATTGGTCACCACCACCGCCAGGTCGGCGAAGCGCATGGCGAGCGTCGCGCCTTTCTCGATGCCGGCCGGGCTGTCGCAGACGATCCAGTCGAACCGCTCGCGCAGCTCGGCGATCACCTTGCCGACGCCCTCCTCGGTCAGGGCCTCCTTGTCGCGGGTCTGGGAGGCCGGCAGCAGCCACAGGGTCTCCAGCCGCTTGTCGCGGATCAGCGCCTGGGGAAGCTTGGCGTCGCCCTGGACCACGTTGACCAGGTCGAAGATCACCCGCCGCTCGGCCCCCATCACGAGATCGAGGTTGCGAAGGCCGACGTCGAAGTCGACGACCACCACGTTCTGGCCCGCCTGGGCGAGGGCCGCGCCCAGGGCCGCGGACGAGGTCGTCTTGCCGACCCCGCCCTTTCCGGATGTGACCACCAGCACCTTGGACATGGGACGCATACTCCTTTCCCCGCCGCGGCGGCGGGATGGTTCCTGTGATCAGTCGAGGGCGCTGAGGCGCAGCGCGCCGCGGTCGCAGCGCACCTGGGCGGGCCGGCCGTGCAGCGAGGCGCCCCAGTGCTCGGCCACGCGGTAGAGCCGGTCGACGCCGACCAGCTCGGCCTCCAGGCGGCTGCAGAAGATCCGCGCCTCGGGCCCGGCCCGGAGGCCCGCGATCGCCCGGCCCCGCAGCGGGCCGTAGACGTGGATCGAGCCGCCGGCGATCACCTCGGCGCCCGAGGCCACGGCGCCGACGATGGTCACGTCCCCGCCCTCGAACACGACGGACTGCCCCGACCGCACCGGCCGGTCGATCAGCAGGGTGCTGGGGCCCGCGGGCTCCGCGTCGACGTCACGACCGGGCAGGCCGCCCGCCAGCCGCGCCCACGGCGTGCCGGCGAGCAGGGACGGCTCGGCCCCCTCCACGCCGGCCAGGCGCAGGCCGCGGGCCTCCAGGCCGTCCAGCACGACGCTGGCGGCGACGGGCCCGCCCTCGGCCAGGGCCGTCGCAAGGTCCACCACCACCGGACGTCCCTGGAAGAAGCCCGGCGCCCGGGCGAGCTCGCGGTCGAGCGCGGCGAACCAGTCGCCCATCGGGGCGTCCGGGGCCATCACCAGCGCCATGAAGGTGCGGTTGCGGAAGCGGATCTGAGGCAGGGGCCGCGCGCCCTCGGCGGCGGCGATCATCGATCCTGCGCCAGCCACTCGGTGATGTAGGCGTGGGTCTTCCGCACCAGGCGCGAGGGGCCCGAGAAGTAGAACTCGCTGCCGAACATCCGGCGCTTCTCGACCCAGCAAAGCTCGCCGGTGTCCTCGTCGGCCAGCACGCTGCGCAGCCTGGCGCACTTGGACCGGGGCACGAAGGAGACATAGGTGACCTGGGGCACGGCGTCCTCCCGACGGAATGGCGAGAGGCGATCAGCCGTGGATTCTGAGGCGGCGGCGGGGACGAATTGGGTCCGTTCCGTGGCGCAGCTTGGCCGTAGGCCGCGCACGAAAACGGGCCGGGGCTCTCGCCGCCGGCCCGCCTGTCGATCGTTCGCTCGCCGAGGCTAGCGCCCGGTGGGCATGTCCTTGAAGGCGACGTCCTTGTCCACCCGGATGTCGCCGGGCAGGCCGAGCACGCGCTCGGCGATGATGTTCTTCAGGATCTCGTCCGTGCCGCCGGCGATGCGCAGGCCCGGCGCATACATCAGCGAGCCGTGGAAGGCGCCGCTCAGGGGCGCGAGCTCCGGATCGTTGATGATCCCGTACTGGTCCAGCATCTCGACGGCGGTGTTGGCCAGGTCCTGCATCTGCAGCGCCGAGACCACCTTGCCGATCGAGCTTTCCGGACCGGGCGTCTGGCCGCGCGAGAGCGCGGTGATCGTCCGGTTGCGGGTGTGCTTCAGCCCTTCGGTCTGGACGTACCAGTCGGCCAGCTTCTCGCGCAGGGCCTGGTCCTTGATCGCCGGGGCGCCGTCGATCCCGGCGATGCCGCGGGCCGCCTCCAGGAACTGGGCCCAGCCGGCGCCCGAGGGGCCGCCCACCGCCAGGCGCTCGTTCATCAGCGTGACGAGCGAGACCCGCCAGCCGTCGTTGACCGCGCCCAGCCGCTGGCTGTCCTTCACCCGCACGCCGGTGAAGAACACCTCGTTGAAGCCCGAGCCGCCCGACATCTGGTGGATCGGCCGAACCTCGACGCCCGGGTCCTTCATGTCGACCCAGAACATCGTCAGGCCCTTGTGCTTGGGCGCGTCGGGATCGGTCCGCGTGACGACGATCCCGAAATCCGAGAACTGGGCGCCGGTCGTCCACACCTTCTGGCCGTCGATGATCCAGTCGCCCGAGCCGTCCGGCGCCTGCACCGCGCGGGTGCGCGCCGCGGCCACGTCCGAGCCGCCGGAGGGTTCGGAGAACAGCTGGCACCAGATCTCCTCGCCGCGCAGGGCGGGGCCGACGAAGCGCTTCTTCGTCTCCTCGTCGGCGAAGGTCATCACCGTGGGGACGCACATGCCGAGGCCGATCTGGAACGGGTTCGGCGGGATCGGATACTTCGACTCTTCCTGGTTGAAGATCACCTGCTGGATCGGCGTGCCGCCGGGCCCGCCCCATTCCTTGGGCCAGGTGATCTGGGCGTAGCCGGCCGCGGCCTTCTTGGCCTGCCAGGCCTTGGAGGCGGCCATCGAGCCGCCGCCCTCGCCGTCGTCGTGGGAGGCCTTCTTGGGCGCGTTCGCCTCGAGCCACTCGCGCACCTGGGCGCGATAGGCGGCTTCTTCGGGGGTGTCGTTGAAGTCCATCTGCGTCTCTTCCCTTAGGCCGCGTTGCGCCGTTCGAGGTGGCTGACCAGCCGTTCCTTCCAGACCCGCGGCGCGCCGGCCACGAGGCTGAGCTGGCGCGAGCGCCGGTAGTAGAGGTGGGCGTCCACCTCCCAGGTGAAGCCGATGCCGCCGTGCGTCTGGATGTTCTCCTTGGAGGCGAACCAGAAGGCCTCGGACGCGGCGATGCGGGCGGCGCTGGCCGCCACCGGCAGCTCGGGCGCCGAGGTGTTGAGCGCCCAGGCCCCGTAGTAGGCGTTCGAGCGGGCCAGCTCGTTCTTGACGTACATGTCGGCCAGCTTGTGCTTGATGGCCTGGTACGAGGCGATCACCCGGCCGAAGGCGTAGCGCTCGAGCGCATAGGCCTTGGCCATCTCCAGGCACCGGTCGGCCCCGCCGCACTGCTCGAAGGCCAGCAGGACCGCGGCCCGATCCATCACCTGCTCCAGCAGGGCGAAGCCCTCGCCCGCCCCGCCCAGCCGCTCGGCCGGCGCGCCGTCGAACGTCAGCTTCGCCGCATCGCGGGTCGGGTCCAGCGTCTTCAGCGGCTCGCGCGTCACGCCCGAGGACAGGTCCACCAGGTAGAGGCCGGCCTTGCCGCCCTCCTTGGCCAGGACGAGGGCGTGGGTGGCGATGTCGCCGTCGGTCACCGGCAGCTTGGTGCCCGAGAGCTTGCCGCCCGAGACGCCGGCCTGGAGCGTGGAGGCGCTCACCGGGCCGGGGCCCTCGGAGGCGGCCACGCAGCCGATCACCTCGCCCGCCGCGATCTTCGGCAGCAGCGCCGCCTTCTGGGCGTCGGAGCCGGCCAGCATCACGGCCTCGGCCAGGAAGTAGACGGTGGAGGCGAACGGGATGGGCGCGACGGCCCGGCCCAGCTCCTCGGCGATGGCGCACAGCTCGATGTGGCCCAGGCCCAGCCCGCCGTGCTCCTCGGGGATCGCGGCGCCGAGCCAGCCCTGCTCGGCCACCTGCTTCCACAGCTCGGCGTCGTAGGGCTTGGCGTCGTCGTCCAGCACCTTGCGGACGCGGGTCGTCGGGCAGTTGGCGTCGAGGAACTTTCGCGCCTCGGACTTCAGGAACTTCTGGTCGTCGGAAAAATCGAAATTCATATGGGCCCCATCGCGCCGGTTATGTCCGGCTCCGGCTTCCTCTGGCCGGGAGCATACGCGCGGGTTTGGCCGTGAAAAGTATGACCTCGCGTCAGCCGGGGCCGGCGGTGAACAGCCCCAGTTTGGAGAGGCGGCCCACCAGCCGGCCGCCCGCCCACAGTTCGAGGGGCGCCTTGCCGTCGTGGAGCCGCTTCGCCCGCTCCAGCGCCTCGCCGTCGTCTTTCGCATCGAAGGCCTCGCCCACGACGAGTCGGCCGCCATCGGCGATCCGATAGATCCGGTAGGAATCCAAGCCACAATCCCCCGAGGCGCCCTCCGCGCCCCCACAGTCCTTTGAACCCCGCCGGCCGATCCGTCTGTCGCCTTCCTGACGGGCCGCGGCCGGAAACTCCGCAACCTGCTCCTGCCCCGCGCCGTTCGCCCTGTCAGATGATGGGGCGCGCGCCCGATCGCGTCCCCGTTCCCCGTCCAATGCAGCGCCCGCCTTGGCGCCGCCCCGATCGAACGCCTAGATGCCGTCCATGCGCACAGAGACCCCGCAAGCCATCCGCCTTTCCGACTACCGCCCGCCCGCCTTCCTGGTGGACGAGGTCTTCCTGACATTCGACCTCCAGCCGAACACGACCCGCGTGAAGGCGAAGCTCTCCGTCCGCCGCAACGGCGACCATGCCGAGCCCCTGCGGTTCAACGGCGAGCGACTGAAACCCGTCTCGGTTGCCGTGGACGGGCGCGCGCTGGCCGAGGGCGAGCGGACCATCGACGCCGAATGGCTGACCATCCCGGACGTCCCCGACGCCTTCACCCTGGAAACCGAGGTCGAGATCGACCCCGAGAACAACAAGGCCCTCGAGGGCCTCTACATGTCGGGCGGCCGCTTCTGCACCCAGTGCGAGGCCGAGGGCTTCCGCAAGATCACCTTCTGGCCCGACCGGCCCGACGTGCTGTCCCGCTTCACGGTGCGGATCGAGGCCGACAAGGCGTTCGGCCGGCTTCTGTCGAACGGCAACCTCATGGAGTCCGGCGATCTGCCGGGCGGGCGCCACTACGCCGTCTGGAACGACCCCTTCCCCAAGCCGAGCTACCTCTTCGCCCTGGTGGCGGGCGAGCTGGACGTGCTGGAGGACAGCCTCGTCACCATGAGCGGCCGGACAGTCGAGCTGAAGATCTACGTCGATCCCGGCATGGCGCCGCGGGCCGCCTACGCCATGGACGCGCTGAAGCGCTCGATGACGTGGGACGAGCAGGCCTTCGGCCGCGAGTACGACCTCGACCTCTTCATGATCGTGGCGGTCCGCGACTTCAACTTCGGGGCCATGGAGAACAAGGGGCTGAACATCTTCAACAGCTCCCTGCTGCTGGCCGATCCGGCCACCGCCACCGACCTCGACTACGAGCGCATCGAGAGCGTGGTGGCCCACGAGTATTTCCACAACTGGACCGGCGACCGGATCACCTGCCGCGACTGGTTCCAGCTGTGCCTGAAGGAGGGGCTGACCGTCTTCCGCGACCAGAGCTTCTCGGCCGACATGCGCGGCGAGGCGGTCCAGCGGATCAAGGACGTGAAGGCCCTGCGCGCCCGCCAGTTCGCCGAGGACCAGGGTCCCCTCGCCCACCCGGTGCGGCCGTCCAGCTACCTGAAGATCGACAACTTCTACACGGCGACCATCTACGAGAAAGGCGCCGAGATCATCCGCATGCTGAAGACCCTGATCGGGCCCGAAGCGTTCCGCGCGGGGATGGACCGCTATTTCGAGCGCTGGGACGGCCAGGCCACCACCGTGGAGGCCTTCATCAACTGCTTCGAGGACGCCTCCGGGCGCGACCTGTCGGACTTCTTCGCCTGGTACGAGCAGGCGGGCACGCCGCGGGTCTCGCTGGCCAGCCGCTACGACGAGGCCGCCCGGACCCTGACGCTGGACCTGCGCCAGGAGACCCCGCCCACGCCGGGCCAGCCCCAGAAGAAGCCCCTGCCGATCCCGGTGATCGTGGGCCTGCTGGACCACGAAGGCCGCACCCAGGCCTTCGAACGCGACGGCCAGGCGGTCGACGAGACCGTCGTCGTGCTGGACGCGGCGCAGGCCACCGTCACGCTGACGGGCGTGGACCGCCCGCCGGTCGTCTCGGCCCTGCGGGGCTTCTCCGCTCCGGTGGTGCTGAAGACCGACGCCCCGGCCAAGGACCGCTACGTCCTGCTGGCCTCGGACCCGGACCTGTTCAACCGCTGGGAAGCCGGCCAGGGGCTCGCCGCCGAGCTGATCCTGGCCCGCGCCGCGGGCCGCGCCGACGAGGTGAACGAGGAGCGCTACGCCGAGGCGGTCGCCCGCGCGCTGAGCGACCAGGCGGCCGATCCGGCCTTCAAGGCCCTGCTGCTGGCCCTGCCGTCCGAGCCCGACCTGGCCCTGCAGATGAGCCCGGCCGACCCCGCCGCCATCCACGAGGCGCGGGAAGCGCTGCGGGCCCGCCTGTCGGTGCACCTGGAGCCCGAGCTGCGCCGGCTGCACACCGGCCTGCAGGACCTCGGCGAGTTCTCGCCCGACGCGGCGGGGGCCGGCCGCCGGGCGCTGCGCAACGCGGCGCTGGAGCTGCTGGCCGCCAACCCGCGCCACGACATCGCCGACCTCGCGCAGGGCCACTTCCAGGCCGCCGGCAACATGACCGACGCCATGGGCGGGCTGTCGGCCCTGATGCAGATCGGCGGCGCGCCCTTCGAGCAGGCGCTGGCCGACTTCTACGCCCGCTGGAAGTCCGAACCGCTGGTGGTCGACAAGTGGTTCGCGATCCAGGCGCGCGATCCTTCGGAGGGCGCGCTGGGCCGGGTGCTGGGCCTGACCGCCCACCCCGCCTTCGAGGGCAAGAACCCCAACCGGCTGCGGGCGCTGGTCTCGACCTTCGCGAACTTCAATCCGGCGCGGTTCCACGACCCGAGCGGCGCGGGCTACCGCTTCCTGGCCGACCAGATCCTGGCCATCGACGGCTTCAACCCGATGACGGCGGCCAGGCTCGTCGATCCTCTGGGCGGCTGGCGGCGCTACCGGCCCGAGCTGGGCGCGCTGATGAAGGCCGAGCTCCAGCGGATCGCCGCCAAGGACGGGCTGTCGAAGAACGTCTACGAGCTGGCGACCCGCGCCCTGGGCGAAGAGACCTGAGCAACCCGCAGTCGTCGGCGACGATAAGTCCGCCCGAGCCACGGTTACGCCCCGGATACTCTTGGCGTAGTCTGCTGATTTGCTGATTTGCGCCGGCAGACCGGCGCAGGCGTAAGGAGCAGCGGGCCTTGGCCAAGGGCGGGGGGCGAAAGGCGGCAGGCGGAGCGCGTCCGGCGCTGGCCCCCGTGCGCGCGCCCAGCCACCGCTTCGCTCGCATCGGCGTGCTCTGCGCCCTGCTCCTGCTGGCGGTCTACGCCGTGGCGGCCCTGGCCCGCTTCGGCGGCGGGGCGCAGAGCGCGGCCGAACAGCTCGCCTGGATCGCCGCCCCGCTGCTGGTCGCCATCGGCCTTGGCGTCCTGCTGCTGGTGGAATCCCTGCGGGTCGAGCGGGCGCACGCCGCCTTCAGCGATTCCGAGCAGCGGTTCCGGATGGCCGTCGAGGCGGCCCGCTGCGGCATCTGGGAATGGGACCTGGCGGCCGACAAGATCTTCATGTCCGAGGTGACGGCCGCCCTGTTCGGCTGGCGCGGCGGGGTGGTGGACGGCCAGCAGGTGCTGGACCGCGTCTCGCCCGGCCATCGCGACGGTCTGCGCGAGGCGCTCGCCAACGCCGCGATCTACGGCGACTTCGACGTCTCGTTCCGGGTGCCCAGCCTGGCGGGCGGACGGCCGATCTGGATCGACGCCCGCGGCCGCGGCTTCGGCGAGGCGCCCGAGGGGGGCTATGCGCGGATCATCGGCGTGGCGCTGGACGTCACCGAGGAGCGGCTGGCCCAGGCCCGCGCCCAGCAGGCCGAGAGCCGCCTGCGGGACGCGATCGAGAGCGTCTCGGAGGCCTTCGTGCTGTGGGACCGCCACGGGCGGCTCCTGATGTGCAACCGCAACTACCGCGACTACTTCAAGCTGGAGTCCGGCCTGCTCCTCGCCGGGGTCGGCCGCGAACAGGTCGAGCGCGCCGCGCGCATGGCCGTGCGCCAGGAGTATCCCGCCCCTGGCGACCGCCGCGGCGTGCGCGAGGCCGAGCTCGCCGACGGCCGCTGGGTGCAGATCTCGGAGCGGCCCACCGCCGAGGGCGGCCTTGTGGTCACCGCCGCCGACATCACCGTGCTGAAGGCCCAGGAGGAGGCGCGCCGGCTGAAGGAGGAGGAACTGCGCCGGGCGGTGTTCAACCTCGAACGCAGCCAGGAGCAGCTCTCGGAGCTGGCCCGCAAGTACGAGGCCGAGAAGATCCGCGCCGAGGGCGCCAGCCAGGCCAAGAGCGAGTTCCTGGCCAACATGAGCCACGAGCTGCGCACGCCGCTGAACGCCATCAACGGCTTTTCCGAGATCATGGTGGCCGAGATGTACGGCCCGCTGGGCGACGCCCGCTACCGCGACTACGCCCGCGACATCCTGAACTCGGGCCAGCACCTGCTCGCCCTGATCAACGACATCCTCGACATGTCCAAGATCGAGGCCGGCAAGATGAGCCTGCGCTTCGATCCCTGCTCGCTGGAGGAGATCGCCGAGGACGCCCTGCGGCTGGTGCGCAACCGCGCCGAGAGCGCCGGCCTGACGCTGGTTCTGGATTTCGTCGAGCTGCCCGAGGTGGAGGCCGACTACCGGGCGGTGAAGCAGGTGCTGCTGAACCTGCTTTCCAACGCCATCAAGTTCACGCCCCGCGGCGGCCGCATCACCCTGCGCGCCGAGCGCCGGGACGATCCGCTGGGCCAGCGGGTGCGGGTCAGCGTCCAGGACACCGGCATCGGCATCGCGCCCGAGGACCTGGAGCGCCTGGCCCGGCCGTTCGAACAGGTCGAGAGCCAGCATGCCAAGACCCAGCAGGGGACGGGCCTGGGCCTTGCCCTCACCAAGGCCTTCGTCGAGCTGCACGGCGGCCTGCTGGACTTGAAGAGCGCCCCCGGCCAGGGGACGACGGCGAGCTTCTCGCTACCGGTCCGGCAGAGCCGGGGGGCCGCCATGACGGCCGCCAGGATCGGGGCCGCGGCGGCCTGAGGCACGCGGCGCGGCCAGCGCCTTGCCGAAACGGATCCGGTCGGCCGCCGGCAGGGTTGCGGCGAACTCCACGAGCTGGCGGTCGGCCAGCGCGCGGCCCTCCAGCTCCAGGCGGCGGGCGCGGTCGAGATCGGTCAGGGCGGCGCTGGCGTCGAACGGCTCGCGCACGAAGCGCTGATAGGCCTCGCGGCGCACCTGGCGGGCCTCGCGCAGCCGGGGCCTCGCCTCGCGGGCCTGGGCGCGCCAGCTCTCCCGGAAGGCGTCGCGCTGCTCGGGGCTCAGCGCCGCGGCGGCCGACAGCATCGCGCCGGGCCCCGGTCCGGGCCCCAGGCCCAGCACGCGGGCGGCGTGCGGCGGCGTCCCGCGCGGTCCCGCCAGGTAGCCGCCCACCAGCAGGCCGACCGCGAACAGGTTCGCCGCCAGCGAGACGAAGAGCGCGATCATCAGGGTCCGGCGGCTGGTCATGCGTCGTCCTCGAGATAGGGGCTGTAGTCCTGGCTCACGGCGATCAGCAGGGCCTCGGCCTCGGACGCCCGCTCGGCCATGTGCACGCCGGCGAGCAGGCCGGCCGCGCATGCGGCCGCGAGCCCCGCGCCCAGACCCGCAGGCCAGGCCCAGGAGAGACGCGGCCGACGCGGCGCCGGCGCACTGGCCGCGATCCGCTCGGCGAGCGCGGCGGAAGCGCTCGGCGCCGGAACCGCCGCCAGCAGGTCGTCCAGCGCCGAGGCTTCGGCGAGCACGGCCGCGAGGGCGGGCTCCGCCGCCAGCAGGCGCTCGGCCGCCGGCCGCTCGTCCACGGGCCAGCGGGAAAGCTCGCCGCCATAGACCTCGGCCAGATTGCGGAAATGATCGGGGGTCATGGGGTCACGCCTCCGCCAGGTCCGACAGCGCCGCGCGCAGCGCCCGGCGGCCGCGCGCCAGCAGGCTCTCCAGCGCCTCGACGCTGACGCCCATCACCTGGGCGGCCTCGATATTGCCGAGCTCCTGATAGTGGCAGAGCACGATCGCCTCCCGCTGTCGTTCGGGCAGGGCCTGCAGCGCGCGCGCCACCCGCCGGCCGACGTCGGCGGCCAGCAGACCGCGGTCCGGCCCCGGCCCCTCGTCCACCCGCTCGGGCGGATCGGCCATCGGCGTCTCGCGCCGGCGGCGCAGGCGGTCGTAGCAGAGGTTCATGGCCACCCGGTGCAGCCAGGTGTCGAACTTCGCCTCGCCCGCCCGCCACCTGGGCGCCTGCTTCCAGACGCGGACGAAGGCGTCCTGGGCGACGTCCTCGGCCTCCCGAGGATCGCCCAGCATGCGGCCGGCCAGCGAGAGCAGCCTGGGGAGCTTGCGCGCCACCAGGGCGCGCGCCGCCGCCGGGTCGCCGTCGGCCACCCGCGACAGGAGTTCCGCGTCCGGGTCGGACGTCCCCAAGCCTCGCCTCGCCGGGGCGTCTATCGCGGTCCGCGACCGTCACGCCCCTTGGGCCGCATCTTGAGCTGCTCGTCCGCGGAGAGCCAGCCGTCCTTGTTGGCGTCGGCCGCCTCGAAGCGCCGCTGGGCGGCCGCGTCGAGCTCGGCCCGGGTCACCGCGCCGTCGCCGTTCGCGTCGGCGCGCATCAGCATGGCGCCGCCGCCGTGGCCGCGCCGCTTGGCCATCCGGCCCCCGCGGCCTTCGGGCTTGGCCGCCTCGGCTTCGGCCGCGGTGACCTTGCCGTCGCGGTCGGCGTCGAGCTTCTCGAACATCCGGCCGCTGCGCTCGGCGTGGCCGGCCTTGAACTCCGACAGGGTGACCTTGCCGTCGCCGTCCCGATCGAGGTTCGGCGGGCCGTGCGGCCGGGGCTGGGCCAGGGCGGCGCCGCCCAGGGCGACGGTGGCGAGGGCGGCCAGGGCGGCCGCGGTGGTGAACAGGCGCATGTGCTTTTCGAACCTTCGTGTCTCGTGCCCCTCGACACCTTCCACGCAGCTCGCCGCCGTTTCCGTCGCTCAGGTCTTGAGAAGCGCCTCGTAGGCGCGCCGGGCCTGCGCCTGGGCCTTCTCCAGCTTGGTGCGCAGGCTCCGGAAGGTCCGCGCCTGCCCGGCCCGCGCCAGCAGCGCCTGGAAGGCCTTGGGCTCGGCCGAGGGATCGGCCCCGTCCTCCAGCGCCACCTTGAGCAGCTGGGTCAGGTCCTGCTGCAGGCGCCACGCCTCGGTCAGCGCCCCCAGCGGCCCCTCGGGGGCGAGGCCCGAGACGCGGAACGCTTCCAGGGCGTCGGCCGTGTTGGAGCTGAGCGGCCCGCCGTCGGCCGCATGGGCGATCTGCAGGAACTGGGCGGCGAATTCGATGTCCACCAGCCCGCCCGGCGAGAGCTTCAGGTCCCAGTCGCCCTTGGGCGGCCGCTCGCGCTCCATGAGCTGGCGCATCTCGCGCACGTCCTTGGCCGTGCGTCGGCGCTCTCGGGGCCGGCGCAGGGCGGCCTCGACCGCCGCCTGCGCCTGGGCGGCGAAGCCGTCCGAACTGGCCCACACCACGCGCGCCCGCGTCAGGGCCAGCAGCTCCCAGGTCTCGGCCTCGCCCTGGTAGTAGGGCTCGAAGGCGGCCATGCTCACCGCCACCGGCCCCTTGGTGCCCGAGGGGCGCAGCTGCATGTCCACCTCGTACAGCGTCCCCTCGGCGGTGGGCGAGGAGAGCGCCGCGATCAGCCGCTGGGTGAAGCGGCCGTAGAAGGTGGAAGCGTCCCAGCCCTTCACCCCCGACATTCCGGCCGGATCGGCGGCCCGGTAGAGGGTCATCAGGTCGAGGTCGGAGCCCGCGCTCATCTCGCGCGAGCCGCACTTGCCCAGCGCCACGACGGCCACCTCGCCCTCGAAGGCGCCGCCCAGCCGCTCGGCCTCGGCCAGGGCGGCCGGCGCCAGCACCTGGATGCACAGGTCCGCGAGATCGGCGAAGGCCTTGCCGGCGACCTCCGCGCCCGCCGCCCCGCTCATCACCTGCACGCCGACCCGGAAGGCCTGTTCGCGGTGCATCCGGCGCACCACGTCCATGGCCGCCTCGAAGCCGCCGGCGCGGGCCACGGCGCTCGCCATGAGCTCGGCGTCCTCGGCCACGTCGATGGGGGCGAAGAACGCCGGGTCCAGCATGGCGTCGATCGCCGCCGGCCGCCGGGCCAGGGTCGAGGCCAGGCGTGGCGCGAAGGCCATCACCTGCACGACGAGCTCGAACAGCTTGGGTTGGGCCAGGAACAGCGACTGCAGCTGCACGCCGGTGGAGAGGTTGCCGAAGAAGTCGGCGAAGCGGTTGAAGGCGGGATCGGGGGCTCCCGTCGCCTGGGCGGCTTCCAGCAGGCGCGGCGCCAGGCGGGTGAACAGCTCCCGTCCCCGCTCGGTGCGCGTCGCCGGGATGCGTCCGTGGTGCCAGTTGCGGATCGTCTGGGCGACGCGGGCCGGGTTCGAGAAGCCCATCCGCTGCAGGGTGGCCAGGGTCTCGGGATCGTCGTCCACGCCGGTGAACACCAGGCTGCCGAACCGGGACGAGAGCTGCTCCTCCTCGGCGAACAGCTCGCCGTAGCGGGCGTTCACCCCCTTCAGCAGGCGCGTGATGGCCGCATCGAAGCTCTGCAGCCGGTCATAGCCGGACAGCGCCGCCACCCGCCGCCGTTCCGGATCGGATTCGGGCAGGCGGTGGGTCTGCTCGTCGGCCAGCATCTGGATGCGGTGCTCGACGGCGCGGAGGGTCCGGTAGGACTCCGTCAGCTCGGCGGCCGTCTCGGGCGCCACATGGCCGGCGGCGGCCAGGGCGGCGAGCGCGTCCAGGGTGCGCGAGCCGCGCAGCTCGGGGTGGCGGCCGCCCAGGATCAGCTGCTGGGTCTGGACGTAGAACTCGATCTCGCGGATGCCGCCGCGGCCCAGCTTGAGGTCGACGCCCTTGGCCGAGACGCGCTCGTCGACCTTGTGCGCGTGGATCTGCCGCTTGATCGAGTGGATGTCGGCGATGGCGGCGAAGTCGAGGTTCTTGCGCCAGACGTAGGGGATGAGCTCGCCCAGGAAGGCGCGGGCCGCCGTCATGTCGCCGGCGCAGGGGCGGGCCTTGATGAAGGCCGCCCGCTCCCAGTTCTGGCCGACGCTCTCGTAGTATTCCAGGGCCGCCGGCGTCGGCACCGCGGGCGGGGTCGAGGACGGGTCGGGCCGCAGCCGCAGGTCCATGCGGAAGACGTAGCCGTCGGCCGTCCGGGCCTGCATCAGGTCGGAGACGCGGTGGGTGAGGCGGACGGCGAAGGCCTGGGGCTCCACGTCCTGCGCCAGCACCGCCGAGAGCCGGTCGGGGTCGAAGAAGACCGAGACGTCGATGTCGCTGGAGTAGTTCAGCTCGAAGGCGCCCTGCTTGCCCATCGCGATGCAGAACCAGCCGGGGACCGGGCCCTGCTCCCCCTCGCCCAGGCGGGTCAGCCGGCCGGACTCCACCTCGCCGCGGGCGGCGGCGGTCAGCGAGGCGGTCACGGCCGCGTCGGCGAAGCGGGTCAGCGCGCCAGTCACCTGATCGAGGTCCCAGGCCCCGCCCAGGTCGGCCAGGGCGGTCAGCAGGTGCAGCTCCTGCTTCAGCAGGCGCAGGGGCTCGACCGCGGCCTCGGGCAGGCCGTCGGCGAGCGCCGCGGTCCGCGCGAGGATCTCGGTCAGGCGCGCGTCCGGGTCGGCCTCCAGCAGGGCGGCGAGCCGCCTGGGATCGCGCCGCGCCAGGCCGGCGAGATAGGGGGACGCCCCGAACACCGGCGCCAGCGCCGGCCAGGCCCCTTCCAGGGCCGGGGTCCAGGCGGTGTCGGCGATGATCTCCCGCGCCCGATCGGCCGCCTTGGCGTCGAGGACGGGACCGCAGGGACGGAGTCGGGCGCCGAGGCTCATGCCTCTCTTCTAGGCCCTCGGCAGGATCAGGGCGACCCTCAGGCCCGGGCCCTTGTCGTCCACCTTGCCCGGTCCCTCGCTCAGCTCCAGGCGCCCGCCGTGCGCCTCGGCCACGGCGGCGACCAGCGACAGGCCGAGGCCCGCGCCGGGCTCGTTGCGGCTGTTCTCGAGGCGGACGAAGCGCTGGATCACCCGTTCGCGGTCGTGCTCGGGCACGCCCGGGCCGGTGTCGGTCACCGAGAACTCCACCTCGCCCGACGAACGGCGGCGCACGCGCAGCATGATCGCCCCGCCGGCCGGCGTGTACTTCACCGCGTTGTCCAGGATGTTGGCCAGGGCCTGGGCGAGGAACTCGCGGTTGCCGCGGATCGTCAGGCCCTGGGCGAACTCGGCGGCGAAGTCGATGTCCTTGTCCTCGCAGAGCGGCTCGTACAGCTCGGCGATGTCGGCGCCCAACTCGGCGGGGTCGAATACCTGGGGGTCCGGCGCCTGGCCCGCGGCCTGCAGCCGGGCGATCGACAGCACGGCGCCGAAGGTCTTCAGCACCCCGTCGGTGTCCTCCAGCGCCTGGGCCAGCGCCTGGCGCGGGTCGCCCTTGCCCGCCTCCACGTCGAGATAGGCCGCTTCCAGCCGCGCCCGCAGCCGCGTGAGGGGCGAGCGCAGGTCGTGGGCGATGGCGTCGCCGGCGTGCTTGTGGCCCGCCATCGACCGCTCGAGGCGGTCCAGCATCTCGTTCACGCCCTGGGCCAGCTCGTCGAACTCGTCGCGGGTGCCGCGGACGTGGGCCCGGGCGCCCAGTTCGCCGCCGCGCACCCGGTCCACCACGTCGGTGAGGCTGGCCATGGCGCGCGAGACGTTGCGGCTGACGAGGATGCCGCCGGCCAGGCCCAGCACGACCACCAGCACCACCGCGCCCCACAGCGCGTTGACGATCTTCGCGACGTAGGCTTCGTCCGCCCCCACGTCGGCGCCGACGAACAGGATCTGCCCGCCCGAGAGCCGCTGCTGCAGGCCGCGGGCGGGATGCTTCACCTCGCGCCCCTGCACGTCGAGGTCGGTGACCTGGAAGGTCGCCCAGGCGGGTTCGCCGGTGAACTCCTCGACCGGCGACTCCTCGATGGAGCCCGAGATCCGCTCGCCGTTGCGGGTCATCAGGAGGTAGAGGAAGGGCCGCTCGCTGGCCGCCCGCTCGATCAGCGACTGGTTCACCGCATCGACGCCCGCGCGGTCGTAGACGTCGGTGAGCGAGCGCATCTCGCGCCGGATCTCCTGGTCGGTCCGACGCGTCGCCTCCCCGGCGGTCGCCACATAGATGTAGGCCAGGAAGGCCGAGGCCGCGCTGGCGAACAGCGCCAGGAACAGCAGCGTCAGCCGGAACGGCGTCGTCCGGAAGATGCGCGGCAGGCGCATGACGCCGCGCCGGACCTAGGCGTCCAGCCGGTAGCCCGCGCCGCGCACGGTCTGCAGCATCGGCCGGTCGAACCCCTTGTCGATCTTCGAGCGCAGCCGCGAGATGTGCACGTCGATGACGTTGGTCTGCGGGTCGAAGTGGTAGTGCCAGACCTTCTCCAGCAGCATGGTGCGGGTCACCGACTGGCCGGCGTGGCGCATCATGAACTCGAGCAGCTGGAACTCGCGCGGCTGCAGGTCGATCTCCTTGCCGGCGCGGTGCACCGTCCGGGCGATCAGGTCCATCTCGAGTTCGCCCACCCGCAGCAGGGTGTTGACCGAGCCGGTGTCGCGGCGCCGGGCCAGGGCCTCGATCCGGGCGATCAGCTCGGGAAAGGCGTAGGGCTTGACCAGGTAGTCGTCGGCGCCGGCCTGCAGGCCGTCGACGCGGTCCGCCACCTCGCCCAGGGCCGAGAGGAACAGCACCGGCGTGCGGTCGCCCTCGCGGCGCAGGGTCTCCACGAGAGTGACCCCGTCCATCTTGGGCATCATCCGGTCGACGATCATCACGTCGAACTCGCCGTCGCGGGCGGCCTTCAGACCCTCCTCGCCGTCGGCGGCGCTGACGCAGTCGTGGCCGGCCTCGGTGAGGCCGCGGACCATCACGCCCGCCGCCTCGAGGTCGTCTTCGACGATCAGGATCCGCATGTGATTCCGCCCCCCGGCTGCATGGTCCGAGCCTAGCCCGAAACCTTCAGCGGCAGGAAGGACGTCCGGCCGTTCCGGAAGACGCCCACCAGCACGCTGGTGCGGCCGGCCTTCTTGGCCTCCTCGACGACGGCGACCAGCTCGGCCGGGCTGTTGATGGCCCGGTTGTTGGCCCGGGTGATCACGTCGCCGCGGCGCAGGCCCTTGCTGGCCGCGTCGGAGTTCTGGTCGACGCTCTCGACCACCGCCCCGCGCACGTCGGCGGGCAGGTTCAGCCGGCTGCGCATGGCGTCGGTGACCACGCCGAGGGTCAGGCCGAGGGCCGAGGGGCTGGCCTGGGGCTGGCCCTCGCCGCCGGGCGCGCCCTGGCCGCCGAGGTTGTCGTTGGCGGCCGCCAGCTCACGCTCGGACGGACGCGTGCCGGCCCGCACCTCCACCGTGCGGCGGCGGCCTTCGCGGATCACGTCGAGGCGCAGGCTGTCGCCCGGCTTGGCCCGGGCCACCTGGCGGGTGAGCTCGGAGGACGAGCGCACGGCCGTCCCGTTGATCGCGGTCACGACGTCGCCCACCTGCAGGCCCGCGCGCTGCGACGGTCCGCCCGGCGTCAGGTCGGCCACGATGGCGCCCTTCTGCTCGCCCAGGCCGGCCGCCTCGGCCATCTCGGTGGTGAAGTTCTGGATGGTGGCGCCGATGTAGCCGCGCTCGATCTTGCCGCCGCGGATCAGCTGCTTGGTCACCGAATCGGCGAGATCGGCGGGGATGGCGAAGCCGATGCCGACCGACCCGCCCGAGGGCGAGAAGATCGCGGTGTTCACCCCGATCACCCGGCCGTAGACGTCGAACGTCGGCCCGCCCGAGTTGCCCCGGTTGATGGGGGCGTCGATCTGGATGTAGTCGACGAAGGTCTCGCCGATGTCGCGCCCGTAGGCCGAGATGATCCCGGCCGTGGCGGTGCCGCCCAGGCCGAACGGGTTGCCGACGGTGATCACCCAGTCGCCCACCCGCGGGCGCGCCGAGTTCTCGAAGTTCACGAACGGGAACGGGCCCTTGCCGTTCTTCACCTTGATGACCGCGATGTCGGTCGCCTCGTCGCGGCCGACGACGGTGGCCTCGAGCTCGGTCTCGTCCTTCAGGACGACGGTGATCTTCTCGGCGTTCTCGACCACGTGGTTGTTGGTGACGATGTAGCCGTCGGCCGAGATGAAGAAGCCCGAGCCCGCCGACTGCTGGGTCGGCAGGCGCGGCTGGCCGCGCTCGGTTTGGCCGCCCTCCTCGTCCTCGCCCCCGTCGGGCTGGCGCGGGATCAGGTTGAACGGGAAGCCCGGGATCTGCCGCAGGTCGCTCGGATTGACCCGGCTGGTCACGTTGATCGAGACCACCGCCGGCGAGACGCGATCGAAGATGTCGGCGAACGACATGGGCGCGCCGGGCGGCGGCGCGAAGATCGGCGTGGTCGACGCCTTGATGAGCCCGGCCTGCGGCTGGTCGGCCCGCGCCTCCGGCATCCGCATGCCCGCGCCCGCCACCGCGGCGGCCATCACGCCGGCGCCGGCCACGGCGCCCAGGAGGTAACCCGTCTTCTTCGAGGTCATAAGCCTTCAGTTTCCCTGTGCGCCCCGCACGTCCGCGGCGCGCCCGAACAACCTAGGTCCGATGCACGGAAGTGCAACGCTCCTCAAGTTACGTTTCGGATAGCCTGCGCGCAGCTTCGCGTCCGATCTTGGGCGCAAACGTGTCAGGTCTGTTCCGGGTCCGAAAGACGCTTCAGTCGATCGGCTTCTTCTTTTGACAGGTCCGGCTCGGGACTTTTCGCGCCCAGCCTGCGCATGAGGAGCGCCACGCCCGCCGCGAGCACGAGGAAGGGGCCGATCCAGAGGGCCAGGTTCCAGGCGTTGAACGACGGCGTCAGCAGCACGAACTCGCCGTAGCGGTCGGTCAGGAAGCGCTTGATCTCGTCCTCGCTGCGCCCGGCGCTGACCTGCTCGCGCACGATGCGGCGAAGGTCCTTGGCGAGCTCGGCCTCGGAATCGTCGATCGACTCGTTCTGGCAGACGAGGCAGCGGACATCCTTGAAGATCTCGCGCGCCTGCGCCTCCTGCGCCGGGTCGGCCAGCCGCTCGGCCGGGTCGGACGCCGCCGCGATCGAGAGCACGCCCGCCAGGGCGGCGAGGATCAGCTTCAGCCTCATGCGCGCGCCTCCCGCCGGCCGCCGACGCCCAGGCGCAGGCGGCGGTCGGAGAGCGACACGAACCCGCCCAGGGCCATGATCGCGGGCCCGATGAAGATCAGGCTCGCCCAGGGATTCCAGTAGGCGCGCACCAGCCACACCGGCTCGGGGCCGCCGTCGCGCCGCTCGCCCAGCACCACGTAGACGTGGCTCATGCCGCGGTAGCAGAGGCCGACTTCCGAGGTCGTCTGCCCGCCGGCGGTGTAGAGCCGCCGCTCGGGCGCGGCCCGGCAGATCACCTCGCCGTCGCGGGTCACGGTGACCGCGCCGCGCTCGGCCTCGTAGTTGGGACCTTCGACCGCCTCGATGGCGTCCAGGGTCACATGGTAGGCGCCGGCGTCCAGCGCCCCGCCGATCGGCAGGGTCTCGGCGGCCTCCACCTTCCACGTGGTCTCGAACACCGCGCCCAGGACGAAGACGCCCAGGCCCAGGTGCGCCAGGGTCATGCCCCAGGCGCCGCGCGGCAGGCCCCAGAGCCGGCGCCAGCTCTCGGACGCCGGCGCGCGGAAGGCCCGCACCCGCTCCAGGATCTCGGCCAGGGCGCCGGCGATCAGCCAGGCCCCCAGCGCCACGCCCGCCGCGCCCAGCGCCTTGCGCGGACTGACGAGGGCGATGGTCAGGAGCCCGGCGCCGAGCGCGATAAGGGCGGCGAGCCACAGCCGCTGCATCACCCCGCGCGCGTCGCCGCGTTTCCAGGCCAGCAGCGGACCGGCCGGCAGCAGGATCAGCAGCGCGGCCATCAGCGGCGTGAAGGTCAGGTTGAAGTAGGGCGGCCCCACTGAGATCGCATCGCCGGTCGCGGCCTCGCGGATCAGCGGGAACAGGGTCCCCAGCAGCACGGTGGCGGTCGCCGCCGTCAGCAGGATGTTGTTGAGCACCAGCGCGCTCTCGCGGCTCACCGGCGCGAACACCCCGCCCTGGGGCAGGCTGGGGGCGCGCCAGGCGAAAAGGGCGAAGCCCGCCCCCGCGGTGACGCCCAGGATCATGAGCAGCAGCACGCCGCGGGTCGGGTCCACGGCGAAGGCGTGCACCGAGGTCAGCACGCCCGAGCGCACCAGGAACGCTCCCAGCATCGAGAAGGTGAAGGCGGCCAGGGCCAGGAACACGGTCCAGCCCGGCAGGGCGCCGCGCTTTTCGGTCACCACCGCCGAGTGCAGCAGGGCCGCGGCGACCAGCCACGGCATGAAGCTGGCGTTCTCCACCGGGTCCCAGAACCACCAGCCGCCCCAGCCCAGCTCGTAATAGGCCCAGAACGAGCCCAGCATGATGCCGAGGGTCAGGAAGCTCCACGCGGCGAGGGTCCACGGCCGGACCCACCGCGCCCAGGCGGCGTCGACGCGGCCCTCCACCAGGGCGGCCACGGCGAACGAGAAGACCACCGACATGCCGACGTAGCCCGCGTAGAGGAACGGCGGGTGCAGGGCGAGCGCCGGGTCCTGCAGCAGCGGGTTGAGCGAGCGGCCTTCGACGGGCGGCTCGGCCAGCCGCATCAGCGGGTTCGAGGCGAAGACCGTGTAGGCCAGGAAGACGACGCCCAGCATCCCCTGGGTCGCCACCGTCACCGACCGCAGGCCGCGCGGCAGGCTGCGTCCGAGGCCCGCGGCGGCGGCGCCGAAGCCGGTCAGCGCCAGGCACCACAGCAGCATCGAGCCCTCGTGGCTGCCCCAGGCGCCGGCGATCCGGTAGAGCAGCGGCTTCTGCGAGTGCGAATTGGCCGCCACGTTGGCGACCGAGAAGTCCGAGGTGACGAAGGCCGTCACCAGGGCGGCGAAGGCGACCGCCACGCCGAGGAACGCGCCCAGCGCCGCCCCCTCGCCCGCGCCCGCGAGCACCGTCGAGCGGCGCAGGCGCGCGGCGATCGAGAGCCCCGTCTGGGCGATCGACAGCGCCAGCGCCAGCATCAGGGCGAAGGCGCCGGCCTCGGCGATCATCATAGGGCGTCGCCCTGGTGTTCCGGCCGCTGGCCGTCGCCGTACCACTCGCCCTGTTCCTTCAGGGCCTTGGACACCTCGCGCGGCATGTAGCGCTCATCGTGCTTGGCGAGCACGCGCTTGGCCTCGAAGACGCCGTCCTCGCGGAAGGCGCCGATGGCCACCACCCCCTGGCCCTCTCGGAACAGGTCGGGCAGGTCGCCCTGGAAGAGCACGCGGTCCTCGGCGTCCTGGTCGGCCACCGTGAACTCCACCCGCCCGTCGGGATGCTTCACCACCGAGCCGGCGGCGACGAGGCCTCCCAGCTGGATCGAGCGGCCCGGCGCGGGCCTGGCCGCCTCGGCCTGGGACGGGGTGTAGAAGAACGAGATCGAGTCCGAGAGGCCCCACAGGGTCAGGCCCGCGGCCACGGCCAGCACGGGGGCGATGGCCGCGACCAGCATCAGCCGCCGGCGGGCCTTGGGGGACTTGGGCAACCAGCTCATTCCATCGGCGCCGCGCGCGCGGCCTCCTCCAGTTGTTGCAGCACCTGCGGACGGTCGGCGTAGCGGGCTCGCGCCGTCGCCAGAGCGGCGTCGCGCCGCGCGTCCTCGCCCAGCACCGAATACGAGCGGACCAGCCGCACCCAGCCTTCGGGATCGTCGGGGTTTTCTTCCAGACGCGCGGCTAGGCCCTCGACCATGCCGCGGATCGCCTCGGCCTGCGGACCCACCGCCGCGGCGGCCGCGCCCCGGCCCTCGGCCTTGGCGATGGCGGCCTCGACGATCTCCCTCCGCGGCTCATCGGCCGGCACGTCGGCCAGCAGGGCGCGCAGCTCGGCGGCGCCCTCGGCGCGCTGGCCCGCCTCCACCTTGGCCTGGGCCAGGTAGAAGCGCGCCGCCGGATCGCCCGGCTCGCGGCGCAGCAGGTCCTCGAACACCGCCCGGGCGTCGGCCTCCACCTTGCCGCCGGCCTGGTAGACCAGGGCCTCGCCCAGGCTGCGCCGCAGGTCGGTGCGGTCCGGGGCCAGCTCGACGGCGCGGCGCAGCGCCCGCACGGCGGCCGGGACGTTGCCCGACTGACCCTCGGCGAGCGCCAGGAACCGGTAGCCCTCGGGATCCGCCGGCCGGGTCCTGATCACGTCGCGCAGCACGGCGGCGATCTCGGCGGCGCCGAGGGTCGAAAGGTCGGCGGCCTTCCACTCGGCCAGGCGCTGGGCGTAGGGGCGGTCGGGATAGCCCGGCGCCCCCAGCGCCAGATAGAGCCCGAGCGTCAGGGCGGGGACCGCCACGACCGCGGCCAGCACGCCGCCGCGCCCGCGCCCCTCGCCGGCCCAGGCGTCCTTCGGCGCATCGGCCGCGGCCAGCAGCCGACGGGCGGCCTCGGCGTGGGCGCTCTTGCGCTCGGCCTCGCCCATCAGGCCCCGGTCGGCCAGTTCGTCGATCTCGGAGAGCTGCCGGCGGTAGAGGACGGCGGCGGGATCGCCCGCGGCGTCCTCGGCCGCGGCGCCTCTGGCGCGCATCAGGATCAGGGCGGCGGCCGCCGCGGTCAGCACGCCCGCGACCACCCAGAACAGGATCATGGCGGCGGCTTTAGCCGAAACCCCGCGCGGGCGCGAGTGCGTCTCTTCTACGCGTCTGTCCTACCCGTCGGCGGCGAAGGGCAGGTCCGGGTGGGTCGCGGCGGCCGTGCGGCGGCGGACGAGGTCGGCGGCCTTCTCGCCGCGCACCAGCAGCGAAAGGTCGGCGGCGACCTCCAGGAACGCCTCGGCGACGTGCTCGTCCTCGGCGTCGCCGGTCTTCAGAAGGTCGACGGCCTCGTCGACATAGGAATCCAGATGCTCGCCGACCGCCTCCAACATCTTCAGGCGGGCGGCCGAGAAGCCGCCGTAGTTGGCGCTGGAGCGGATCTCCTGGGTGAAGTGCAGGAGCGCCACGGCGCGGGCGGTGGTGCGCGGGTCGGGCGGCAGGGTCAGGCGCGGGATCGCCCGGCGGATGCGGCGCAGCCGGGCCGGCTCGGTCGGCAGGGCCAGCTTCACGTGCTTCTCGGCGTCGCGCAGGCGTCCTTCCACGACGCTGGCCAGCGAGGCCTTCTGCTTGGAGATCCGGTGCCCCCAGCCGTGGTCGCGCGACAGGTCGATGTAGGTCTCGAGCTCGGCGATCTGCAGGGTGATCACCTCGACCAGCTTGCCGGCCCGGCGCGCCGCCTCGGGCCCGCCGTCCAGGTCGAACTTGGCGATCGACTTCAGGGCGTTGTCGATGTCCTCCAGCAGCCGCTCGCCGAAGCCGGCCATCTCGGAATCGGCGAGATAGCGCTCGTTGGGCTTGTCCATCACCTCCGAGATGATGCGCAGCACCATCCACGGATGAGCCATCTGGGCGGCCAGCATTTCGAAGAACCGCGGCCCGGCGTCCTCGGCGATGGCGACGGCGTCCTTGTAGGCGAGCCTGGCGGCGGCCGCGGAGCCTTCGCTGAACGAAGCCAGCCATTCAGGGATGCGGCGGCTGGCCCGGCGCACCACGGGCGCGAGATCCAGACAGGAGGCCAGCAGCTCGGCGCCGTTGGGCCGGGCCGCGTCGGCCAGTTCGGCGGCCTCGCGGAAGCCGGCGTGCTCGCGCGAGCGGACCGCGTAGGCGGCGATCCGGACGAGCTGGTCGAAGGACTCTTCCGAGCTCTCCTCGGGGTCGTAGGTCTCGAAGGTCTCGCGCGCCTCCTCCACCTCCTCGGGCGCGGTGGCGCGAAGGCCCCGCCACAGCAGGGCGAGGACGCGGGCGGGGAAGGTCAGGGCGCGTTCGTCGCGGCCGTCGCCCACGCACATGGGCGCGATCGGCTGCAGGACGGTGTTGCGCAGGCGCCGCTCGTCCACCTCGGACTCGACGAGACGCCGGACGCTGCCCAGGGCGGAGTCCTCGCTGGTCTCGGCGAGCGCCATCTGGAGATTGCCCACGACCTTGTCCGGCGCGGCTTCCACCAGCGTCCTGACGATCTCGATCTTGCGCTCCGACAGCGCGGCCATGGGTCCCCGGTCTCCGGCGGGGACACGGCCCCGCAGACTGGAATGTCGCCGCCGGGGGTTAAGGTTTTCCCAAACTTAAGGTTGACGGGCTTCGCCTCCCGCGGGCGGGCGCGTCAGGCCGCGGCGCGGGGCAGCCGGACAGAGAGCAGAAGGCCGCCGAGCGCGCTGTCGCCCAGCTCCAGCGAGCCGCCGTAGGCCCGCGCCAGCTCGTCGACGATCGACAGGCCGAGGCCCGAGCCGGGGGCGTTCTCGTCCAGGCGCGCGCCGCGACGGATCACCTCCTCGCGCCGGTCGGGAGGCAGGCCGGGGCCGTCGTCCTCGATGGTGAGCATCAGGCGCATCTCGTCCTCGGCGGCGGCGCGGACGCGGACCTTGCCGCGGCACCACTTGCCGGCGTTCTCCATGCCGTTGCCGGCGATCTCCAGCAGGTCCTGCCGCTCGCCAAGGAAGAACAGGTCCTCGGGCGCGTCCCAGTCGATGGTCACGCCCTTGTCGCGGAAGATCCGTTCCAGCGTGCGGGCGAGCTCGTCCAGCACCTCGGCGACGCTGGTGCGCTCGCCCTGGCCCTGGGTGCGGGCCGCGGCGCGGGCCCGGCGCAGGTGGTGGTCGACCTGCTGGCGCATCACCTCGGCCTGGCGGGCGACGACCTCGGCGAGTTGCCCCGGCTGCTGGCCGGCCTCGGTCATCATGACGCTGATCGGGGTCTTCAGGGCGTGCGCCAGGTTGCCGACGTGGGTGCGCTGGCGCTCCACGGTCTCCTGGTTGTGCTTCAGGAGCGCGTTCAGCTCCTCGGCCAGGGGCGCGAGCTCGGTGGGATAGCCGCCCTGCACCCGCTCGGCCTTGCCGCGGCGCACGTCGCCCACCTCGCGCTGCAGGCGGAAAACGGGGCGCAGGCCCACCTGCACCTGGATGACCACCGCCCCCACCAGCCCGGCGCTCAGCAGGCCGAAGGCCAGGGCCGTGGCGGCGATGAAGTTGCGCACGTCGCGGTCGATCGGCTCGCGGTCCTCGGCGGCCACGAAGATCACCGGCGCCTCGCGCCCGTACAGCAGCGTCCAGCGGGCGAGGCCCCGTACGCGCTCGCCGGGTTGGGGGCCCATGACGTCGAAGGCCACGGGACGGGAGGGGTCGGCCCGCAGGCGCTCCACCAGGTCCGGCGGGGTGCGCAGCTCGGAATCCCAGATGGAGCGGGAGGGCTGGATCAGCCGCACGCCGCCGGCGTCGGTGGGCTCCAGGATCGCCCAGTAGCGGCCAGAGAACGGCCGCAGCGCCCGCTGGTCGGTCAGCGCGGGGGCCACCACCTCGCCGTTCTCGACGGTGGAGCCCGAGATCATGTTGTCGACGAGGTCGGAGAGGTTCTGGTCGAACCGGCGCAGGGCGGCCTGCTGGAACAGCAGCGCCAGCACCACGGCCACGATCACCAGGGCCGCGAAGCTCCAGCCGACCGCCAGCAGCACCAGCCGCCGCGCCAGCGAGGGCCGGCGCAGGGCCTCGGGGGCCAGGGTCCGGAAGGCGCGCTGGAGGCTAGGTCCCCGCAGTCTCCGCCCCCATTTCGTCCTCCGGACAGATCAGCCGGTAGCCCAGACCGCGGACGGTCTCGATCCGGTCGGCGCCGATCTTCTTCCGCACCCGGCCGATGAAGACCTCGATGGTGTTGGAATCGCGGTCGAAATCCTGGTCGTACAGGTGCTCCACCAGCTCGGTGCGGCTGATCACCCGGCCCTGGTGCATCATCAGGTAGTGCAGCAGGCGGTATTCCAGCGACGTCAGGCGGAGCGGCTCGCCGTTGACGCTGGCGCGCGCCGCCCGCGGGTCCAGCCGCAGGCCGCCGCACGACAGGTTGGGCGTCGCGTGGCCGGCCGAGCGGCGCAGCAGGGCGCGCAGGCGGGCCAGCAGCTCCTCGGTGTGGAACGGCTTGGTCAGGTAGTCGTCGGCCCCGGCGTCGAAGCCAGCCACCTTCTCGCTCCAGGCGCCGCGCGCCGTCAGGATCAGCACCGGCGTGGCCATGTTCTCGCGCCGCCAGCGCTCCAGCACCGACACGCCGTCCACCTTGGGCAGGCCGAGGTCGAGGATGATGGCGTCGTAGGGCTCGGTCTCGCCCAGGAACTGGGCCTCCTCGCCGTCCGGGGCGTGGTCGACCGCATAGCCGGCGTCGGTCAGCGCCAGCTTCAGCTGCCGCGACAGGTCCGGATCGTCTTCAACAAGCAGGATGCGCACGTCCCGCGTCCTTCCGTTCTAGAGTTCCCGTCCGCCTCAGCCGCCCTGCCGGCGCATGACCTGCCCCGACTCGGCGTCGACCACGAACACCACGACCCGCCCGTTATCGAGCTGCCACTGGACGTAGTAGGCGGGCCGGCCGCCCGCCTCGCCCATGGTGGTGTTCAGGTGGCGGCCCGGCGTGCGGGCGCCGATCGAGGCGAGAACGCGCGACAGCGGCACCTGGCGTCCCGAGCGCACGCCCTCGCGCGCCTGGTCCTGGTCGCCCCGCCCGGCGCCGAGCGCAGGTCGGCCTTCCTGGGCGACCGCTGCGGCCGGGGCCGCGGCGCCCGCCAGCAGGACGGCTATGGCGAAGAGGCGTTTCATGGGGTCCCGTTTATCCGTCGGGGACTGAACCCCGCCTGAACGCTGATCTTAGACTAGGTTGGTTTAGCCGCGTCGTCGCGGCGTATAGGGCCGCGACTTGCGCATGTCTTCGGCCAGCATCTCCAGCGCGGGATCGGGGGCGTCCGGCAGGGCGACCACCAGCCGGGCGAACAGGTCGCCCCGGCGGCCCTGCGCGTCCGTCAGGCCCTTGCCCTTCAGCCGCAGCTTCGCCCCGGTGTTCGAGCCCTTGGGGATGGTCAGCGTGACGGGACCGTCCGGCGTCGGCGCCTCGACCTTGCCGCCCAGCACCGCGTCGTAGAGCGTCACCGGCAGGTCCATGACCAGCACCTCGCCCTCGCGGCGGAAGACCGGATGCGGCTGGATCGTGAGCTCGATGAAGGCGTCGCCCGGTCCCGAGCGGCCCGGAGCGCCCTGGCCGCGCAGGCGCAGGGTCTGGCCCTCCTGGGCGCCCTTGGGGATGGTGACGTCGACGGTGCGCCCGTCCGAGAACGCGATCCGGCGCTTGCCGCCCCGGATGGCGTCGATCAGGTCGATCTCCAGCTTGGCGCGCACGTCGGCGCCGCGCTGGGAGAAGCCGCCGAAGCCGCCGCCGGCCCCGCCGCCGCGGCCGCCCCGGCCGCCGCCGCCGAACATCTCGCCCAGGATGTCGCCCAGGTCGACGCCCTCGAAGGTCTCGGACCGGTAGCCGCCGCCGCGCCCGCCGAAGCCGCCGCCCGGCGGTGGACCCCATGGCCCGCCCGCGCCGCCGGCCCCGCCGAATCCGCGGAAGGTCTCACGGCCCTCGGCGTCGATCTCGCCGGCGTCGAACTTCTTGCGCTTCTCGGGATCGCCGATGATGTCGAAGGCCGCGCTGACGCGCTTGAAGCGCTCCTCGGCCTCCTTGTTCCCGGGATTGGTGTCGGGATGGTTCGCCTTGGCGAGCTTCCGGAACGCCTTCCGGATCTCGTCCGCCGTGGCCGCCCGTGAGACGCCCAGCTCCTGATAGGGGTCGCGCGCCAAACTCTAAGAACCTCTGCGAATGACCATCTGCCGAGTGCGACTTCTAGATTGGACGCACGGCTCCGTCACGCAAGCCTGCATGTGATAAAAATGCAACAGCCTTGCCGGATGGCCCGCAGCACTCGATGTTCCGCCCGAGCCGGAGGGATTGGATGGCGTCGCCGCAGGGCCTGAAGTCTTTATTCTCATTCCGCGGACGGGCGAGCCGCCGCGAGTTCTGGAAGGTGCTGGCCGCCACCATCGTGCTGGGATGGGGCCTGTCGCTGGTGGCGGCGGCGCCCGGCGCCCAGGTCGTCGCCATCCCGTTCAGCTTCGCCGTCAACCTCGCCCAGTGGGCGGTCATCGCCCGGCGGCTGCATGATCTCGGCCGATCCGGCTGGTGGCAGATCCCGGCGACCGCGCTGGGCGTCGCCGGCGCCGTGCGGATGATGACCATGGGACCTTCGGGCATCGAGGCCGATCCGGGCCTCGCCACCGCCATGATGGGCGCCATGGCGCTCTACTTCGCCTTCATCGTGGTGGTGGGCGCGACGCGCGGTTCGGACCAGCCCAACCGCTGGGGCCCGCCGCCGGCCGCCTGATCAGTCGTCGCCGCGCTCGATGACGAGGTCCCAGGCGGCGAAGTCGAGGGCGTCCTCGAGATCGGCCAGCGCCGCCTCGCTGATCGTCTGGCCGCGGACCGAGATCCCGGCGCGGTGGACGCTCTCGGGATCGCCGCTGATCAGCGGATGCCAGTCGGCCAGGTCCCGCCCCTCGTGCAGGCGGCGGTAGGCGCAGCTCTTCGGCATCCACTCCAGCGCCTCGATGTTGTGCGGCGTCAGCTTGATGCAGTCGGGCACATGGGCCTTGCGGTTGGCGTAGTCGCTGCAGCGGCAGACGTCCGGGTCGAACAGCTTGCAGTGGACCCGCGTCGGGATCACCTCGCCGGTCTCCTCGTCCTCGAAGCGCACCAGGCAGCAGAGCCCGCAGCCGTCGCACAGGCTCTCCCACTCGGCGACGGTCATCTGCTCGAGGGTCTTTCGGCGCCAGAACGGGTCACGCGGCATCGCGCCCATGTAGGCCGCCTCGGCCGCGGACAGAAGAGCGACCTTTCGCCTGCGGCGGGGAACCTCTATCTCCGGCGGCCCATGAGAGCCCCCGCGAGAGCCCCCGCGCCCATCCTCGCCCTGAAGGACGTCCGCCTGGCCGACGGGCCGCGGATGCTGTTCGACGGGGTCGACCTCGGCCTCGAGCCGCGCGTGCGGGCCTGCCTCGTCGGCCGCAACGGCGCGGGCAAGTCCACGCTGCTGCGGATCATCGCCGGCCAGATCGAGGCCGACGACGGCGAGCGGGTGATCAGCCCCGGCGTGCGGGTGTCGCTCGTGCCCCAGGAGCCCGAGATCGCCGGCGGAACCCTGCTGGACTATGCGACGGGCGGCGGCGCGCCGGCCCACCGCGCCGAGGCCGAGCTGATGGCCTTCGGCCTCGATCCCGCGAAGGCGGCGCAGGGCCTCTCGGGCGGCGAGACCCGGCGCGCGGCCCTGGCCCGCGCCTTCGCCGAGAATCCCGACGTCCTGCTGCTGGACGAGCCCACCAACCACCTCGACATCCTGGCCATCGAGACGCTGGAGCAGGCGATCGCCGCCAGCCGCGCCGCGGCCCTGATCGTCAGCCACGACCGCGCCTTCCTGGAGCGGGTGACCCAGCGCTGCTTCTGGCTGGAGCACCGCCAGGTCCGCCGCCTGGACCGCGGCTTCGCCGAGTTCGACGCCTGGGTCGAGAAGATCGAGGCGCAGGAGGCCGAGGAGGCCCGCCGGCTCGACAAGGCGATCGAGCGCGAGCAGCACTGGCTGGCCCGCGGCGTCACCGCCCGCCGGGCGCGGAACGAGGGCCGCCGCCGCCGCCTGATCGCCATGCGGCAGGCCAAGTCCGAGCGGCTGAAGGAGGCGCGCGGGTCCCTGAACATGGGCCTCGCCAGCTCGGGGACCTCGGGCCAGCGGGTCGTCGAGGCCAAGGGCCTTTCAAAGGCGTTCGGCGAGCGGGTGATCCTGAAGACGTTCTCCACCCGCATCCTGCGCGGCGACCGGGTGGCGATCGTCGGGCCCAACGGCGCGGGCAAGACCACGCTGGTGAAGCTGCTGCTGGGCGAGCTCGCGCCCGACGCCGGCGAGGTGAAGCTCGGGACGAACCTGGCGGTCAGCTACATCGACCAGGCGCGCGGGGCGCTGAAGGAGGACATGACCGTCCGCGACGTGCTCACCGAGGGCGGCGGCGACCAGGTGATGGTGCGCGGGGCCCCCAAGCACGTGAACGCCTACGCCAAGGACTTCCTATTCACCGACGCCCAGCTGCGCCAGCCGGTGAAGAGCCTCTCCGGCGGCGAGCGCAACCGCCTCCTGCTGGCGCGGGCCCTGGCGAGCCCGGCGAACGTGATGGTGCTGGACGAGCCGACCAACGACCTCGACATGGACACCCTCGACCTGCTCGAGGACCTGCTGGCCGACTACGACGGCACCCTGATCCTGGTCAGCCACGACCGCGACTTCATCGACCGGCTGGCCACCTCCACCATCGGCCTGGACGGGACCGGGCGGGCGGTCGAGACGCCGGGCGGCTGGCAGGACTTCCTTTCCCAGAACCCGGGCTTCTTCGGCCGGGTGGAGCCGAAGCCCGAGCCGGCGAAGGCCGCGCCCGCGCCGCCGCGCGCGGCGGCCGCACCCGCCAAGCTGTCCTACAAGGAGCAGCGCCGGCTGGCCGAGCTGGACGCGCTGATCCACGACCTGCCGGGCAAGATCGCGACGCTGGAGACGGCGCTCGCAGATCCCGAGCTCTATGCCCGCGATCCGGCCGGTTTCGAGCGGTTCAGCCGCGCGCTGGAGGCGGCCCAGGCCCAGCTCGCCGCGGCCGAGGAGGAGTGGCTGGCCCTGGAGGAGCGTCGCGAGGCGCTGGAGGCGGGCCGGTAGCGCTTTCCTGTGGATAAGCCCAGGCGCTTGAATCCACGCGCGAAACGGTCGCCCGTCCCGCGGTTGTTAACAGTTTCTTCACGGATTCTTGACGCCCGGCGCACATGGAGGCGCTTTCGGGCGCTTGCCTCATAGCGGGTTCGGGCGCACCGTCAAGTCGCCGAAAGGAACTGCGGCGCAGGCGGACGGAGAAGCTGGCGACAGCGGACCCCGAAACCAAGCGAGCGGAGTGTCCAGCGGACGCAACGAACCGGGGCGACCCGGAACCTGCGACCCCGCGAAGACATCGGCGGTGAGGGAAAACACCCGGGGCGACCCGGAACCGAACTCGCCGCTGGCCTTGCCGGCGCAGATCCCCCAACGGATCTGGATGAGAGGGCGACGCCCCGGGAAACCGGAGCGCCGCCCTCTTGCTATGGGGCCCCTTCCAACCTCGGCTGCAGCGCCCTACGCTCCGGCCGTCCGCGTCGGGGGTGCGCCACCATGAAAGCCTTGCGTTCGATCGTCTTCGCCGCAGCCGCGCTGCTCGCGGCCTGCTCGGGCCAGAAGGAGGACGCCGCGCCGGCCGCGGGCCAGCCCACGTCCATCCGCTTCGCCACCGACTGGCGGGCCCAGGCCGAGCACGGCGGCTTCTACCAGGCGCTGGCCTCGGGCGAGTACGCCCGCCGCGGCCTCGACGTGAAGATCGTGCAGGGCGGGCCGGGCGTGAACGTGCCCCAGCTCATCGCCGCGGGCGCGGTCGAGATGGGCATGGGCTCCAACAGCTTCATCGTCATGAACCTGGCCCAGGAAGGGGCGCCGGTGAAGGCGGTCGCCGCCTTCATGCAGAAGGACCCGCAGGTGCTGATCGCCCACCCCGACCAGGGGATCGAGCGGCTGGCCGACCTGAAGGGCCATCCCATCCTGCTGTCCGACGCCTCGGTCAGCGCGTTCTGGGTGTGGCTGAAGGCCAAGTACGGCTTCACGGACGACCAGGTGCGCAAGTACGGCTTCAACCCCGCGCCCTTCCTGGCCGACAAGCGGGCCGCCCAGCAGGGCTACATCACCTCCGAGCCCTACACGATCCAGAAGGTCGCCGGCTTCCAGCCCAAGGTCTTCCTCCTCGCCGACGAGGGCTTCCCCGGCTACGCCACCATGGTCCTGGCGCGCGACAGCCTGATCTCGCAGAATCCCGCCGCCGTGCAGGCCTTCGTCGAGGCCTCGGCCAAGGGCTGGCGCGACTACCTCTATGGCGATCCCACCGCCGCCAACGAGCTGATCCGCAAGGACAATCCCGAGATGACCCAGGACGTCCTCGACCAGGCCCGGGAGAAGCTGAAGAGCTACCGCATCGTGGAGGGCGACGAGGGCCTGCCGGTCGGCGCCATGACCGACGCCCGCTGGGCCGCCTTCGCCGAGGTCGCCAAGGCGCAGGGCGTCTACCCCGAGAGCCTGGACCCCAAGCGCGCCTACACGCTCCAGTTCGTCGCCAAGTGAGCGTCGCGAGCCTCATCGGCGCCGAGGTCGAGTATCCCCGGGGCCGCGCCCTGGGGCCGGTCGACCTGGCCGTCGGCGAGGGCGAGATCCTGGCGCTGGTGGGCCCGTCCGGCTGCGGCAAGTCCACGGCGCTGCGCCTGCTGGCCGGCCTCGAGGCGCCGACGGGCGGGCAGGTGACCCGCGCAACCGGCCGGGGCGAGACCGCCGTCGTCTTCCAGGCGCCGACCCTGGCGCCCTGGCTCTCGGCCCGGGCCAACGCCGCCCTGCCGCTGGAGCTGGCCGGCGTTCCGGCCGCGGAAGCCCGCCGCCGGGCCGACGCGGCCCTCGCCCGGGTGGGCCTGGCCGGCGCCGAGACCGCCCGCCCGGCCCAGCTTTCGGGCGGCATGGCCATGCGGGTCTCCCTGGCCCGCGCGATGGTCACCGAGCCGCGGCTGCTGCTGCTGGACGAGCCCTTCGCCGCCCTGGACGAGATCACCCGCCGGGCCTTGGCCGACGACGTCCTGGCGCTGTGGGACGCTTCGCGCCCCGCCATCGTCTTCGTCACCCACAACGTCGAGGAGGCCGTCTACATGGCCTCGCGGGTCGTGGTGATGAGCCGCAGCCCCGGGCGCATCGTCGGCGACTTCCCGGTCGCGGGGCCCCTTCCCCGCCCGGCGCATTTCCGCGCCGAGCCCGGCTTCCGCGCCACGGCCGAGCAGGTCTCGGCCGCCCTCGCCGAGGGGATCGCCGCATGAGGGGGATCGCCTACGCCCTCGCGCCCTTCGCCCTGGCCGCCCTGCTGCTGGCCGGATGGGAGGTCGCCTGCCGCGCCCTCGAGGTTCCGGCCTACTTCCTGCCGCCGCCGTCCGCGGTGGCTGTCTCGCTCGTCGAGAACTTCCCCGTCCTTTTCCGCGCCGCCTGGCAGACCCTGTGGGTGGCCCTCGTCGCCCTGGCGGGCGCCAGCCTGATCGCCCAGGCGCTGGCGCTGCTGACCGCGCTCAGCCCCTTGCTCGACCGCGCCATCCGACCGCTGGCCTCGGTGGTGCAGGTGACCCCCGTCGTCGCCCTGGCGCCGCTGGTGCTGATCTGGGCGGGCCTCGATCATCCGGGGCGAGCGCTCGTGGCCCTCGCCGTAGTGGTGGCCTTCTTCCCGATCTTCTCGGGCGCCGCCGCCGGCCTGCGCTCGGCCGACCCGGACCTGGAGCGCCTGTTCGACCTCTATGGCGCGAGCCGCTGGCAGCGGGTGACCCGCCTGCGCCTGCCCGCCGCCGTGCCGTTCCTGCTGGAGGGCCACAAGGTCGGCGCCGGCCTTTCCCTCATCGGTGCGGTGGTGGCCGAGTTCGGCGCCGGTTCGGGCGGCGGCGGCGGCCTGGCCTGGCAGATCCTCGACGCCGGCAACAAGCTGCAGACCGACCGGATGATCGCCGCCCTTGTCCTCCTGGGCCTGATGGGCGTGGTCCTGCACGCCCTGCTGGAGCGCCTGGAACGCGCCGGCCTGCGCTGGTGGCGCGGGCGCTAGCTACCGCGCCGCCTGGTTCACCGGCTTGAGGTCGTAGCGGACCGGCACCCGCACCTTGGCGCCCACGACCGGCTGGCCCTCGGCGCTCCAGGGCTCGACCTTGAACTTGGGGGCCAGCGCCAGCACCGCCTCGCCAAATCCCTGGCCGGCCGGCATCTCGCGGTCGACGACGCAGCCCGACAGCGTCCCGCCCGCCTGGACGTCGCACACCAGGGTCACCCGGATGTCGTTCGGGCCGTTCTCATGCTTCGGGATGGTCGCCTGGAAGTCGGCGGCGGTGGGCGTGGCCGTCCACTTCGGCGTGACCGCCGTGAAGCCGGGCTTCAGCACCTCGGTCGAGAAGTTCACCGGCACCAGCACCTGGGCGTCGCGGCCGTCGGCCACCTTGATGCTCCGGGCCACCCGAAGGGCCGCGGCGGCGAAACCGTAGCCGCGCGGCTCCTCACCCACGGCGACGCAGCCGGAGAGCCCGGCGTGACGGGTGACGGTGCAGTTCAGGGCCACGGCGCCTGAGACGCCCGCCGCCTTCGCGCGCTCAGGGAAGGCGGCGGCGACCTCGGCCGCGGTCGGCGCATCGGTGACGGTCGCGGCGACCTGGGCGAGCGCCGGGAGCGCGAACAGGGCGCCCGCGGCGCCGACGATGGTGAAACGGCTTCTGCGCATGCTGCAATCCTCCCGGAAGCGGGAGCATGGCGCCGCGGCCGGCGGCTGAGAAGCGGGAAAACTAGTCGGCTGCGCGGCTGGGGACGTCGCTCCGGAGCCGGTCCAGGGCGTCGAGGGCCAGCACGCTCAGCGAGCGCAGGCCGTGCTCTGCGAACACGTCGAGGGCGGCCTCCAGCGACAGCAGCGCCGAGGCGCGCTCGCCCGCATCGCGCCCGGTCATGCCCATGCGGGTCTCGTAGAGGCGGGCCAGGTGCAGCTGGGAAAGGGCCCAGCCGACCGGGTCGCGGCGGGCGGACTTGGCGGCCAGCTCCATCTTCATCGCCGCCTCGGCGGCGTCGAGCACCGCAAGGTCGCCGGTCAGCTCGGCCGACCGGGCCAGGCACATCGCCCGGGCGCTGGCGGCGGCTCCGCGCAGCGGCAGCGCCGGAACCTCCCGGAGCACGAGCCCGGCGCGGTCGTAGCAGCTCACCGCCTGTTCGAAGGCGCGCGGGTCGCCGGCGGCCTCGCCGAGCGCCTGCAGCGCGTGGGCCAGGGCCGACTGAGCCCGGGCCCAGTCCAGCGGGCTGTGATCGCGGGTCAGGTGATCGATCGTCTCGGAAAGCCGGCTCGCGCCCGCGGCGATGGAACCGACGTCGCCCGTGAGTTCGCCCAGCAGGGCGAGCGCCTGTCCCCGGGCCGCCTCGGCGCGGGCCCAGGTGAGCGGCTCGTAGGCCACGTCCAGCCGATCAGCGGCGCGGGCCGCTTCGTCCACGGCCTGGCGCAGGAGCGCCTCGTCCTTCAGCCGCACGCCCCAGCCGCAGAGCAGATCGGCGCGGATCAGGCGCGCTTCGCCCGCAAGCGGCCGGACGCAGGTCGACCGCCGGGCCTGGGCCTCCAGGGCGGCGATGGGAGCGGCGAAGGCGTGAGCGGCCGCGCGGGCCTCCTCGAGGCCGCACGTCTCGAGCGTGCGCCGGCCGGCGATGGCGGCCAGGCCGACATCGGCCAGGGCCAGAGCCACGCCGCCGCGCACCGCGCCGCGGACTTCGCGGAAGGCCATCTCGGCCGCCGCGTCCAGTCCCGGATCGCCGAACAGCTCGGCCCCCAGCAGGGCGCAGAACGCCTGCTCGCAGCGGGCGCGGGCCCAGCCGTCGGCGCGCCGCTCGCCCTCGAAGCCAGCGGCGGCGGTCTCGGCGATGGCGGCGGCCTTGCGCAGCGCCGCGGCGTCGCCGGTGCGGCGGGCGACCTCGCGCCACACTACGGCGGCCTCCAGACGGCGGCGGGGCTTGTCCTTGGCGCTGATCCGCCCGGCCGCCACGTCGGCGGCGCGGGCCTCCTCGGCCAGCAGCCGGGCGTCCAGCAGTTCCAGCAGAGCGGCGTCGCCGCGGCTGAGGCCCTCGCCCGCCGGCTTCCGCTCGACGGCGAACAGTCGCTTCAGCTCGCGTCCCAGCTCGAACATGGTCCCGCTCCGGCGGCCGCCCCGTCCCACGATGGAACGGTCGGCGGCGGCCCTGAACGGACGCAGCAAAGCGGGAGCCGGGCGCTTTAACAATCCCTTAACTTCTGCGGTATGGTTAACGAAACGTAGCCATCCACAGTAAAGCCCGACCTGGGGACGAGTTCCTCAGGCCGATCGGGGTGCGGGCGTCAGGCCCGTTCCTTGGAGCGGTCGAACCGCACCTTCGGGAAGCGCTCGGCGACGTAGCCGATCTCCCAAGCCGACTTGCCGAGGAAGACGGGCTGCTCGTCGATGTCCACCGCCATCGCGGTGCGGTGCTTGCCGGCGAAGTCCTCGAGGTCGGCCCGCTCGCCGATGATCCAGCGCGCCTCGGCGTAGGGGCTGGGCTCGAAGATCACCTCGAGCTGGTATTCGTTGGCCAGCCGGTCGGCCATCACCTCGAACTGCAGCTGGCCCACCGCGCCGACGATGAAGTCGGCCCCCAGTGTGGGGCGGAACAGCTGGGTCACGCCCTCCTCGGCCAGGCTCTCCAGCGCCTTCTTCAGGTGCTTGGCCTTCAGCGGATCCTTGACGCGGACGCGCTGCAGGATCTCGGGCGCGAAGTTCGGCAGGCCCTGGAAGCGCAGGGTCCCGCTCTCGGACAGGCTGTCGCCGACGCGCAGCACGCCGTGGTTCGGGATGCCGATCACGTCGCCGGCGAAGGCGTCCTCGGCCAGCTCGCGGTCCGAGGCGAAGAACATGGTGGGCGCGTTCACGCTCAGCTGCTTGCCGGTGTTCTGCACCTTCAGCTTCATGCCGCGCTGGAAGCGGCCCGAGCACAGCTTCAGGAAGGCGATCCGGTCCCGGTGGTTGGGATCCATGTTCGCCTGCACCTTGAAGACGAAGCCGGTGACCTCCTTGTCGCCGGGCTCGACCTTTGTCTCGGCGCCGTTCTTCGTGGCCGCCACGGCCTTGGGCGGCGGGGCGTAGGCGCCGATGACCGCCAGCAGCTCGTCGACCCCGAAGTGCCGCAGGGCCGAGCCGAAGATCACCGGGGTCATGTGACCCTCCAGGAAGGCCTGCGGGTCGAAGGGCTTGGAGGCCTCCTGCACCAGCATGGCCCCCTCCTCCATCTCGGCGCGCTCGGCCTCGTCCAGGAAGGCGGCCAGCGAATTGCCGCCCATGGGCACCGGGTCGGGGTGGCCGTCCTGCTGCTCGCTGGGCTTGGAGAAGGGGATGAACCGCTGGCCGCGCAGGTCCACCATGCCCTTGAAGCGGCCGCCCGAGCCGGCGGGCCAGTAGAGCGGCGCGGGATCGAGGGCGAGCTTCGAGGCGATCTCGTCCAGGAGTTCGAAGGGATCCTGGGCCTCGCGATCCATTTTGTTGATGAAGGTGACGATCGGGATGTCGCGCAGGCGGCAGACCTCGAACAGCTTCAGGGTCTGCGGCTCGATGCCCTTGGCCGCGTCCAGCACCATGACCGCGGCGTCGGCGGCGGTCAGGGTCCGGTAGGTGTCCTCCGAGAAGTCCTCGTGGCCCGGCGTGTCCAGCAGGTTGAACATCTTGCCGTCGTGGTCGAACGTCATGACCGAGGCCGAGACCGAAATCCCCCGCTCGCGCTCGATCTTCATCCAGTCGGAACGGGTGCGGCGGTTCTCGCCGCGGGCGCGCACGGCGCCGGCCGCCCGGATGGCCCCGCCGGCCAGCAGCAGGTGCTCGGTCAGCGTGGTCTTGCCGGCGTCCGGATGCGAGATGATCGCGAACGTGCGCCGCCTCGCCGCTTCGGCGGCGACACCTGACAACGACTTGGCGGCCTCGGCGGCGGGGGACGTGCTCATGGGCGGCGGGGTCTAACGGTTCCCAACCCCAGGCGCAACGCGACCCTGAGGCTCGCCCAAAGCCCTCCGGCGCACGGCCGCCGGATTTTTTCGCGCGAGGGGCCTTGAAAGCGCGGCCGAACCGCCCAATTCCATGGGTGCGGGCCGGGCCCCTCTGGCGATCGGAATCGATCGTGATGTCGGACCGCATCGGGTGTGCTCGATGCCAGGGTCCGGTAGCTCCCCCCACTCCGTGCCCAGGCGTCGAGCCGCCCCTCTCAAGAGGAGGCTGCATGCGACACGTACATATCTACCGCCTGCGCAACGCCCAGCGCGAGGTCGATCGGCAGATCCGCGACGAACTCCGTCGCCCCGAGCCCGACGGCCTTCGGATCAGCGCGCTGAAGCGTCGGAAGCTCGCCCTGAAGGACGAGCTCTTCCACCTCGAGAGCGGCCTCGTCCCCGTCCGCATCTGATCCGACCCCAAGCCCGACTTCGGGGCGGCGGCTAGCCACGCCGCCCCGCCTTTTTTCCGGAGGTCCGAATGGACTGGCTGACGCAGATGGCGCTCGGCAAGCCCGTATGGATGTGGGCCGCCTTCCTGGCGGTGGTGCTCGCACTCCTCGTTCTCGACCTGGGCGTGCTGCACCGGAAGCAGAAGGAGATCGGCGTCCGCGAGAGCCTGCTGCTCTCGGCCGGCTACATCACCGCCGGCCTTGGCTTCGGGGTCTGGGTGTGGAGCGAGCTCGGCCGGCAGGCGGGGCTCGAATACGTGACCGGCTTCCTGGTCGAGAAGAGCCTGGCGATGGACAATGTCTTCGTCATCGCCACCATCTTCGCCGCCTTCGCCGTGCCGCGCGCCTACCAGCACCGCGTGCTGTTCTGGGGCATCCTCGGCGTCATCGTGCTGCGGGCGATCATGATCGGGGTGGGCGCGGCCCTGGTCGCCAACTTCGAATGGATCCTGCTCGTCTTCGCCGCCTTCCTCGTGGTGGTGGGCGCCCGGATGCTGTTCTCCAGCCACGAGCCCGCCGACCCGCGGGACAACGCGGTCTACCGCTGGCTGGCGGGCCACCTGCGCCTGACCCCTGACTTCGAGGGCTCGCGCTTCTTCGTCAGGCGCACGCCGCCGGGCGGCTCGAAGGCCGTGCTCTACGCCACCCCGCTGTTCCTGGCGCTGGTGATGATCGAGCTGGCCGACGTCGTCTTCGCGGTCGACTCGGTGCCGGCGATCTTCGCGATCACCACCGATCCCTACATCGTCTACACGTCGAACATCTTCGCCATCCTGGGCCTGCGCGCCCTCTATTTCGCCCTGGCGGCGGTGACGGCGCGGTTCGCCTATCTGAAGCACGCCCTCGCGCTGCTGCTGATCTTCATCGGCGGCAAGGTGTTCGTGGCCGAGGCGGCGGGCTGGGAGAAGTTCCCCGCACCGGCGTCCCTGGGGATCACCGCGGCGATCCTGGCGGGCGGGATCATCTACTCGCTGTGGCGGACGGAACGCCGCCCGCCCGAGCCGGCGGCCTGATCTGCTCGAAGGTGCATTGCCGGGGCGCCTTGTCGGGCCGCCAGCGCACCAGCTTCGTCCCGTGCCGGAAGCGCTCGCCGGTCACCTGGTCGTAGCGGACCTCCACCACCAGCTCGGGACGCAGCGGCGTCCACTCGCCGGTCCGCTCGGTGCTCCATCGGCTGGGCCCGCCGGGGGCGTTCCCCGTGAAGCCGGAGCCGCCGGCCAGGGCCTCCAGGCGGCGGGTCAGCTCGGGCCGCTCGGCGTTGGAGATGGTCGAGGTGAAGCCCACGTGGTGCAGCAGGCCGTCGTCGCCGTAGAGGCCCAGCAGCAGGGATCCCACCGCCTCGGTCCCCTTGGCGTGGCGGAAGCCGCCCACCACGCAGTCGGCGGTGCGGATCTTCTTGATCTTCAGCATGGCCCGCTCGCCGGGGACGTAGGGTCCGTCCGCGCGCTTGGCCACCACGCCGTCCAGGACGAACCCGGCCTCGTCCAGCCAGCGGCAGGCCCGGGCCCGGTCCTCGGTGAAAGGCGAGAGCCGCACCGCCGGCGCGCCGCCGAGCCGGGCGACGAAGGCCTCCAGCGCCTCGCGCCGCTTGGACAGCGGCGCCTCCACCAGCGAGCGGCCTTTCGCGTCCATCAGGCAGTCGAACAGGGTCAGCGCCGCCGGCTGCGCGGCCGCCAGCTTGCGCACGCGGCTCTCGGCCGGGTGCAGGCGCAGCTGCAGGGCCTCGAACGAAAGCCGCCCCTCCACCTCGATGGTCAGCTCGCCGTCCACCACGAACCGCTCGACGGGAAGCGCCCGCAGCGCCGCGACCACGTCGGGGAAGAAGCGGTCCAGCGGCTTGCCCGACTTGGCCCGCAGCGCCACCTCGTCGCCCGCCCGGAACGCCAGGCACCGGAAGCCGTCCCACTTGGGCTCGAACCGCCAGCCGGACTCGCGCGGGACCTCGTCCACCAGCTTCGCCTCCATGGGCGGCAGGTCGAGGGGGACAGGAAGATCCGAAAGGCCGGGCACGAGCCCTGAAGCGTCCGGCGCCTCAGCCCCGTTCCACCGGCTCGACCAGGAAGTGGCGGCCCTGGCGATCCTCGATCTCGACGACCCAGATGTCCGGATCGATCCGGGCGGCGCGCTCGATGTAGCGGTCGAGGTCCGGCTCCTGGTCGGAGGCGGCCGGCTGCATCCAGACACGTTCGCCGTCGCCGCGGGTGGCCTCGGAATAGAGCCTCGCCGTGCCGTCCGAGCGGTTCAGCACCTTGACCAGCACGGCCCCGGCCCGCGGGTCGCCCTTGCGGGCCACCACGGCGAAGCCGCCGCCCAGTTCGGCGCGGCGGATCAGGGCGCCCACCCAGATGTCCGTGGAAAGCAGCATCGCCGCGACCTTTCCCCGCCCGCTAACCGAACTTCAACCACCCTCCCCTAAAGCTCTCCGCAAGGCCCGAGAAGGCCAGAAGAAGAAAGTCGGTGATGACGGACACGCGCGGAAAAGCGCGGCCGGCGTTTCGGTGGTTGGGGTTTCTGGGCGCGGCGGCGGCCGCTGCGCCGGCGGTCGCCCAGGGCGGCGCGCCAAGCCTCTTCTTCGAGCGTACCGTGCTGCAGGCGGCGGACGAACGCTGCGGGCTGCTGACGCCCGACGTGGGCGCCGCCCTGGCCGCCGGCGCGGCCCAGGCGCGCGGCGCGGCGCTGCGCCAGGGCGCCAGCGAGCGCACCATCAAGTCCCTGGAGGCCCGCGCCCGCACCCGCGCGGCCCGGATGGGCTGCGCCTCGCCCGAACTGGCCCGGGCCGCACTCGACGTGGAGGAGGCCTACAAGGGCTTCGTCCGCGTCCGCCGCATGACCTACCCCGGCGAGCGGGCCGAGTGGCGCGCCGACCGGACGCTCGCCCGCGACGCCCGCTGGCGCCTCTCGCAGGAGAGCCGCTTCGGCGCCGACCGCATGACGTTCGGCCTAGCCGGCCGCGCCGCGCCCGGCGTGCTGCTGGCGGTGGCCCAGTTCGCCGACGAGGCCCAGCCCTACGGGGCCCGGCTGGTGATGCGCGACACGGACCGGACCCTCGGCCCCTACCTGCCCGCCGGCGCCTCGCTGGCCCGCCGCCTGCCGCCCTCCAGCGGCCAGCGCAGCTTCCTGGCCGAGGCGCGCAGCCCGGCCGGCGCCGACCTGCTGCCCAGGGACGCCCGCTCGGGCTGGGCCCTGCGGTTCCCGGAGGAGGCCGTTCAGGCGCTCGCCGGGCTCGACCCGCGCGAGGCCGTGGCGGTGCAGTTCCTGTTCCCCGGCGGCGGCGTGCGGACGGCCTATGTGGAGGTGGGCGACTTCGCCGCCGGCCGCGCCTTCGTGCAGATGGCGGCGCGCTAGCCTCAGGCTTCCGCGGCCGGCGCGGGCGCCGGCATCTCGGCCTGCGGCGGAACCAGCACCGGCATCCGCACGGTCACGGTCGTCCCCTCGCCCACGCCGCTTTCGATGGCCATCTCGCCGCCGTGCAGGGCGGCGAAGGCGCGCACCAGCGACAGGCCAAGGCCCGAGCCCGCCGCCCGCTGCTGGGCGTCGCCGGCCTGCTCGAAGGGCCGGCCCAGGCGCTCCAGGTCGGCGGGCGCGATGCCCACCCCGGAATCGGCCACGATCAGCTCCAGCGTCTCGCCGGCGCCCTGGGCGGTGACCGTCACCGTGCCGCCGCGCGGGGTGAACTTCAGGGCGTTGGAGATCAGGTTCAGGGTGATCTGCTTGACCGCCCGCCGGTCGGCCTCGGCCTCCAGCGGCTCGGGCGGCATGACCGCGCGCAGGGTCACGCCCGCCCGCTCGGCCTGGCCGCGCATCAGCCGCAGGACCGCGCCGACCGCGTCGCGCGCATCGAAGTCCTCGCGCGCCAGCTCGAACCGCTCGGCCTCGATCTTCGACATGTCGAGGACGTCGTTGATCAGCTCCAGCAGGTGGCTGCCGCTCTCGTGGATCAGTTCGGCGTACTCGCCGTAGCGGTCGCCCATCGGGCCGAACAGCCGCTGCCGCATGATGTCGGAGAAGCCCATGATGGCGTTCAGCGGGGTGCGCAGCTCGTGGCTCATGTTCGCGAGGAAGCGCGACTTGCCGGCGTTCTGCTGCTCGGCCGAGATCCGCGCCTTCTCGAGCTCGTGCTCGCGGGCGCGCTGGGCCCGGGCGTCGCGGACGGCGGCGAAGATGCGGTTGGCCCCCAGCCGGCGGAAGGAGACCTCCAGCCAGCCGTTAGGGTCGTGGGCCGGGACGAAGGCGGCCTCGGCCGAACCCTCGTGGGCGGCCACGTGCAACGCCTCCTCCACCGCCAGGCGGTCCTCAAAGCCGACGAGGTCGGGCAGGCGCTCGTCCTTCAGGCCGCGGACGCCGCGGCCGAGCAGGTCCGCGCCGAAGGCGTTCAGGATGCGGCCGCCCGGATAGAGCGTCAGCAGGAGCTGCGGCTGGTGATCCAGCGCCTCGCGCAGCTCGGTCTCGGCCTCGTCGCGGGCACGGTCCGCCCTGGCGTGGGCGCCCTGCAGGCCGATGAGCCCCGCCGCCAGGCCGACCGCGATCACCCCCATGGCCATGAGGGCCAGCCACTCGGCGCTGGCCGCCGGCGGCGGCGGCAGCGGCAGCAGCACGCCCGCGAGGGCCGCGATGGCCGCTGCGCCCAGCGACAGGGCGCCCCCCAGCGCGAGCAGGCCGCTGCGGCGGAAGGCCGAGGCCGCGGCCATGGGCGCCAGGCACCAGGCCGCCAGCGGACCGGCCGCCCCGCCCGTCAGCAGCGCCGCGGCCGCGGCGGCGACGGCCCAGATCAGCAGGGTGATCGCCGCGGCCCCCTCGAACAGCGACAGGAGGGCGCCGAAGATCGCCGCGGCGGCGAGCACCGCCAGCGCCGGCAGTTCCACGCCGAAGGGCGCGGCTCCGCCCCAGGCGACGGCGGCCGCCCCGGCGCCCGCGACCACGGCCGCCACCGCCGCGTGCCAGGCGGCCGCGAACGGCGCGGCGGGCCGGCGGCGCTTCTTCCTGGCGGACGTGAGGCGGACGTACGGCACGGTCAGCGTTCGAACCTCTCCAAGCGGGCGCGGCCGAAGCCTAGCCGCACGCAGGTTGTGCGGGTAGGCCGCTCGCGCAGCGGGCGAATACGCCCCCGGATAAGGAAATCGTAAGCGCGATCGCGGACGCTCGCCCTATCAGACGCGCAGGCCGAAGGCCTTTCCATGCCCCCAGCGGCCCCTCTCCGACACACGTCCGCAGACTCGAAGGCCGCCCAGACGGCGCCCGACCGCCGCGCAGCCGCGACCGACGCCCAGAAGCGCTCGTTCCTGCGGATGGTCAGCCACGAACTGCGCACGCCGCTCAATTCGATCCTCGGCTTCTCTGAGATTCTCACTTCAGAACTCTACGGCCCCTTGGGGGCTCCGCAGTACAAGGAATATGCCGGGATCATCCGCGAGAGCGGGCAGAAACTCCTGAAACTTGTGAATCAGGTGTTGGAAATCGCACGGCTCGAGAACCAGAGCGTCGATTTCGATCCTCGTCCCGAGCCGCTGGAGGCGGCGCTCGACGACGTCCTGGCCGGCCTCGCCGACGAGATCGAGGCCCGTCACGTGGCCGTCGAGGTGACCGGAAGGGGCGATCTCCCCGTCGTCACCGCCGACCCGCGGGGCCTGCGGACCGTGCTCCATCACCTACTGCACAACGCCGTGGCCTTCTCGCCCGAGGGCGGGACGGTCTGGGTGGGGGCCCAGGCGCTGGCGGGGGGCGTCGAGATCGTGATCCGCGACGAGGGCGAGGGGATCGACCCGGCCGAGCTGCCGCGGCTGATGACCCCCTTCGAGCAGGGGGAGAACGCCCTGACCCGCCATACCGAGGGCGCGGGGCTGGGGCTGCCGATCGCCGACCTGACCTGCAAGGCCATGGGCGGGCGGCTCACGCTGGCCTCCAAGCCCGGCAAGGGGCTGACGGCCGGCCTGCGCCTGCCGGCCGCCTGAGAGACGTCGCGAGCAAGGTTGCGGCGCGAGGTTGCAGCGGGGGGCCCCGCCCCTTAAGTGGCCGCCATGTCCGCCATCGACGACGCGCTGACCGAGCTCAAGGACGAGTTCGAACTCCTGGGCGACTGGGAGGAGCGCTACCGCTATGTGATCGAGCTCGGCCGCGAACTCGCCCCCTTGAGCGACGCCGAGCGGTCCGAGGCGAACAAGGTGCGCGGCTGCGCGAGCCAGGTGTGGCTGGTGACCGAGCCGCAGGCGGACGGGGCCCTGAGGTTCCGCGGCGATTCCGACGCCCACATCGTGCGCGGGCTGATCGCGGTCCTGCTGCGGCTCTATTCCGGCCGCCCGCCCGAGCAGATCCTGGCGTTCGACGCCAAGGCGGCTTTCGACGAGCTGGGCCTGTCGGGCGCGCTCTCCTCGCAGCGGTCGAACGGCCTGGCCTCGATGGTGACGCGGATCCGCCGGGACGCCGAGCTGGCGGCGGCCTGACCGGCCTCAGGCCGCGCGAATGCCGCTCTGGATCTGTCCCAGGCCGACCACGGCGTCGTAGCCCAGGATCATGTCCACGTCGCGCCCGTTGGACGCCAGCGGCAGGCGCAGCCAGACGACCGACAGGTGCGAGGCGCCGCGCCAGGCGAGGTTGTGGATTCCCACGGCCGGCTTGCCGTCGGCCACCAGCCGGCCCAGCTCGCTGCGCCAGTAGTCGGCCGCGGCGCTGTTGTAGACCTCGGCCAGCCGCCGGCCAGTGATCTCGCGGCCATAGACCGAGTAGAGGCCCGTGCCGGCCAGGCGGATCCGGTAGTCCACGGGCTCGCCCGGGATGACCTCGGTCAGGCTGATGGTGGGCAGGAGGCGCTTGAAGCCGGCGGGATGGATGTCGGCGCGCGCCGGCAGCCCCGCGCCACGGCGCAGCGAAACCCAGTAAGCGAAGAGCTCCTCATGCGCGCGGATCGCCGCAGCAGGGGCTCCGATCTGCGCCGCCATCAACAGATTCCTGAACAAGGACTTGGAATCACAGCGAATCACTTATCGCCTGATGCGCGAATCGGCGGCAAGGCCAAAAGATGGCGCAGGCGCAAGAAAAGCGATGCGGCTAGACTGCAAACGCAAACGCCCGCCGTCACCGGCGGGCGTCCGAACACTGTCATTCGGGCGCCGGACCTGGCCGGCGCCGGGATCTCAGCGCTTCTTGCGGGGCGCCTGACGGCCGCCCTGGCCCAGGCCCATCTGCTTGGCCAGATCCGAGCGCGCCTTGGCGTAGTTCGGCGCCACCATCGGATAGTCCTTCGGCAGCCCCCACTTCGCCCGGTACTCCTCGGGGCTCATGTTGTACTTGGTGCGCAGGTGCCGCTTCAGCGACTTGAACTTGCGGCCGTCTTCCAGGCAGACGAGGTAGTCCGGCGTGATCGACCGGCGGATCGGCACGGCCGGCTCCTTCGGCTGGGCCTCGACGGCCTCGGCGCCGGAAGAGACGCCGGCCAGGGCGCGGTGGACGCTCTGGATCAGCCCCGGCAGGTCGGCCGCGGCCACCGTATTGTTGCCCACATAGGCGGAGACAATGTCCGCCGTCATCTCGATGACTTCCGTCTTCTCGTCCATTCTTCCGTTCCGCGCGGTCCGCGCCAAAGAGGCTGCGGAATTGAATCGCAATAAGAGCAGGCGCTCATTATCTGGAACGCTGACGCTGCACAACACAGAAATAGGTAATCCTCCGCATCATTATGCGGAAGTTCAGTTTCCAGAACGGAAAACAATGGTCCGACGCCTCCGCGCCAGTAAGCCTGACCTTTGTACCTTGGGTCCGGGCCGCCCGGCATGTTGCGGCGCCGCAGACTAGAGGCCGGCGGCGCCGCGGAGTAACGCGTTACGCGAACGCGCGGAATGCTCAGGAGAACTTCGGCGCCTGCCAGTGCGGCCAGATGTCGGGCATGTCGACGGACACCCGGTCGGGATAATTGGGCTGGCGCTTCTCGAGGAACGAGGTGACCCCCTCGCGCGCATCGCCCGACTTGCCCCGGGCCTGGATGGCCCGGCTGTCGGCCTTGTGCGCCTCCATGGGATGGCTCGCCCCCGCCATGCGCCAGATGAGCTGGCGGGTCACGGCCACGGAGACCGGCGCGGTGTTGTCGGCGATCTCGCGGGCCAGGGCCTTGGCGGCCGGCAGCAGCTCATCGGGGGCGTGCACCGAGCGCACCAAACCCCGGTCCAGCGCCTCCTGCGCCGGGAAGATGCGGCCCGTGTAGCACCACTCCAGCGCCGTCTGGACGCCCACGAGCCGGGGCAGGAACCAGGACGAGGCCGCCTCGGGGTTGATCCCGCGCCGGGCGAAGACGAAGCCGTACCGCGCATCGGTCGAGGCCAGGCGGATGTCCATGGCCAGCTGCATGGTGACGCCCACCCCGACGGCCGCGCCGTTGCAGGCCGAGATCACCGGCTTGAGGCTGTCGTAGATGCGCAGGGTCACCAGGCCCCCCCCCGTCCCGCTGGACGCCCTCGGGCGCCCGGGCGGCGCGGTCCTCGCCCCCGCGGGCGTCGTAGTCGAAGGTCTGGGCGCCGGCCGACAGGTCGGCCCCGGCGCAGAACGCCCGGCCGGCCCCGGTGACGATCACGGCCCGCACCGCGTCGTCCCCGTCGGTCTCGTCGAAGACGGCGATCAGCTCCTTCATCATCTGGGTGTTGAAGGCGTTCAGCTTGTCGGGCCGGTTCAGGGTGACGACGGCCACGCCGTCCTCCACCGCGTAGTCCAGGGTCTCGAACTTGGGCTGGGCCATGGGCGTCTTTCCTCTCTGCCGTCTTCTGCGGCGGCCATACCGGCCCGCTTGACGGACCGTAGGTCAAGGCCCGCATTTCCCGGAAAGAGAAGCACATGTCGGCGGGACCAACCCGCCCGCGGGAGTGAAAGCATGCATCCGGCGATCCACGCCAAGACCCAGCCCGACCGGGCCGCCTACGTCATGGGCTCCTCGGGCGAGACGGTGACCTACCGCGAGCTGGACGAGCGCTCGAACCAGGGGGCGCACCTGTTCCGCAGCCTGGGCCTGAAGACCGGCGACGTGATCGCGATCTTCATGGACAACAATCCGCGCTACTTCGAGATCGCCTGGGCCGCCCAGCGCTCGGGCCTCTACTACACCTGCATCTCGTCCAAGCTGACCGCGGCCGAGGTCGAGTACATCGTGGGCGACTGCAGCGCCAAGGTGCTGATCGCCTCGCCGGGCGTGGGGCCGGTCGTGGACGAACTGCCCGCCGTGCTGAAGGGCGTGAAGCTGTTCATGACCGGCGAGGCCCGCCCGCCCTACGAGAGCTTCGAGGCCGCGCGGGCGGAGTTCCCGACGAGCCCGATCGCTGACGAAACCGCCGGCTCGGACATGCTCTATTCGTCGGGCACCACCGGCCGACCCAAGGGGATCAAGCCGCCGCTGACCGGCCTGCCGATCGACGCGCCGAACGCCCTGCAGATGATGGCGCAAGGCCTGTTCGGCTTCCAAGAGGGCTGCACCTACATCTCGCCGGCGCCGCTGTACCACGCCGCCCCGCTGCGCTGGTGCATGACCGTCCACAAGCTGGGCGGGACGGTGATCGTGATGGAGAAATTCGATCCCGAGCACGCCCTGGCGCTGATCGAGAAGCACAAGGCCGACTGCGGCCAGTTCGTGCCGACCCACTTCGTGCGCATGCTGAAGCTGCCGGAGGAGGTGCGGGCGAAGTACGACGTCAGCTCGATGAAGTCGGCGGTGCACGCCGCCGCCCCCTGCCCCATCCCCGTGAAGGAACAGATGATCGCCTGGTGGGGCCCGGTGATCTACGAGTACTACGCCGGCACCGAGGGCAACGGCTTCTGCTTCATCAACTCGCACGACTGGCTGACCCACAAGGGCTCGGTCGGCAAGGCGGTGCTGGGCGAGCTGAAGATCTGCGGCGAGGACGGCGACGAGTTGCCGCCGCGTAGCGAGGGCGTGGTCCACTTCGCCAACGGCCCGCCGCTCAGCTACCACAACGCCCCCGAGAAGGTCGCCGAGGGCACCAACAAGCACGGCTGGACGACGCTGGGCGACGTGGGCTGGATGGACGAAGAGGGCTACCTCTACCTCACCGACCGCAAGAGCTTCATGATCATCTCGGGCGGCGTGAACATCTATCCGCAGGAGATCGAGAACCTGCTGGTCACCCATCCCAAGGTCGCGGACGCCGCCGTCGTCGGCGCGCCCGACGAGGAGATGGGCGAGCGGGTCGTGGCCGTCATCCAGCCGATGGACTGGACCGCCGATCACGAAGCCCTGCGGGCCGAACTGCTGGCCTACACGCGCCAGAACCTCAGCCACGTGAAGTCGCCGCGGGTCATCGACTTCATGCAGGAGCTGCCCCGGCACCCCACCGGCAAGCTCTACAAGCGCCTGATCCGCGACGCCTACTGGGGCAAGGAAGGCTCGCGCATCGTCTGAGGCGCCTATGCCCGGCGGCGCTCGTCCGCCGGAGCCACGACCGCCGGGGCGGCCGCCGCCGGCGCGGCCGACAGCAGGGCGTCCAGCCGCTCGACCAGCAGCGGCAGCTCGATGGGCTTGGGGACCACGTCGTCGAAGCCGGCGACCCGGTAGCCTTCCGCCTCATGCGCCATGACGCTGGCCGTGACGGCGACGAGCGGCGTACGCGGGCGCCCCTCGGCCAGCTCGCGGGCGCGGATCTCGCGGGCGGCGTCCAGCCCGTCCATCCCGGGCATGTGGATGTCCATCAGCACCGCGTCCCAGCCCTCGCCCGCCCAGGCGGCGACGCCCTCCGCGCCGTCGCCGGCGAACCCGCACTCGCAGCCGAGCTGCTCCAGCAGAATCTTCAGGACCAGCTGGTTGGCGGGCTTGTCATCCACCACCAGGATGCGCGGCGCGCGCTCGGCCAGGGCCGACGGCTCCGGCGCGGCGGGCGCCGCGGCCTCGCCGGCCTCCGCCGTGCGCGCCAGCGGAACGCGGAAGGTGAACGTGGAGCCCTCGCCCGGCGTGGAAGCGACGAGGATCTCCCCGCCCATCAGCTCCACCAGGTCGCGGCAGATCGCCAGGCCAAGCCCGGTGCCTTCGAAGCTGCGGGCCGCGCCGTCGTCCACCTGGGTGAACTTGTCGAAGATCACCGCCTGCTGCGCCGCCGGGATGCCGATGCCGGTGTCGCGCACGGCGCAGGTCAGGCTGCGATCGTCGGCGGCGAAGCTGACCACGACCTCGCCTTCCGGCGTGAACTTGACGGCGTTGGAGAGCAGGTTGGAGACGATCTGGCGCAGCCGCGCCTCGTCGCCGATCAGCCGGCCATGGCCGGCGTCCTCGACGCTCAGGCGGAACGACAGGCCCCGCTCCTCGGCCAGCACCGCGTAGAGCCGGCCGATGCCCTCGGCGAAGGCGCCGAGCTCGAACGGCTGGGCGTGCAGCTCCAGCTTGCCGACCTCGATCTTCGAGATGTCGAGGACGTCGTTGAGCACCTTCATGAGCGCCCCGGCCGACTCGCGGATCACCGCCAGGTGCTGGCGCTGGCGAACGCCGAGGCGGCCGCGCTCCATCACCTGCACCATGCCGAGCACGCCGTTCAGCGGCGTGCGGATCTCGTGGCTCATGGTGGCCAGGAAGGCCGACTTCGCCCGGCTGGCGGCCACCGCCTCCACCGACAGGCGCTCGGAGGCCAGGCGCGCCTCGATCGCCCGCGAGACGACCCCGCGCATGAGCGAGGAGATGCCGAGCGCCGAGAAACCCGCCGCCAGGCCCATGAAGGCGTAGAGGTCGATGAACGCTGGCCCGAGCCGCCAGCCGGTGACGGTCATCCCCGCCAGGGCGCCGCCGACGGCGAACAGGGCCGTCCGGCGCGTCGGCGCGGCGGTCGCGGAGATCAGGGCCACGAAGGTGAAGTAGACGAGCCGACCTTCGTCGAAGGTCAGGAACTGGTGGATCACCACATTGGCGTTGACGAGGCCGAAGGCGCCGAGGGTGATGAGTTCGAGCCGGACCATCCTCGGCGGCGTGCGACGCAGGTAGAGGCAGCCCAGCAGCAGCGCCGCCGAGGTGACGCCCGCCAGCGCCGGCAGGATGGCGAGGCTCAGGCCCTGTTCGATGAAGACGTGGGCGACCGCGATGAGCGCGTAATAGACGCCGCCCGTCAGCATCGCGCCGCTCACGACCGGCGCATAGGCCTGCGCGAGGTAGGCGGAAGGAATACGGCCCTTCTGGCCGTTACGCGACAACATCTTCGACTCGCGTTGCTCGGCGCCCGTCGCCGGAACGCCGCCCCTGACCGACGACTTTTCCACAGGTGCCCTTAAGGATTTGCGACCGCGTCCGCTTGACCCCGCGGCGCCTTGCGGGGCCGCCGCCAGATGCTAGACGCTGGGCCGGAACAGTTGAGGGAGCGAAGAATGAACCCCGTGGAGATCAAGGACCTGCCCGGACTGGTCGGCCAGGAAGTGGGCGTGTCGGATTGGCTCGAGATCAGCCAGGAGCGCGTCAACCAGTTCGCCGAGGCCACCGGCGACCACCAGTGGATCCACGTGGACGTCGAGCGCGCCACGAAGGAGATCGGGGGCCCGATCGCCCACGGCTACCTGACGCTGTCGCTGATCCCCTTCCTCAGCCAGGGCCTGCTGCCGATCAAGGGCGTGACCCGCGGCATCAACTACGGCTCGGACAAGGTGCGCTTCACCAACATGGTCCGCGTCGGCTCGCGCGTGCGCCTGCGCCAGAAGCTGATCGGCGCCGAGCCCAAGTCCGGCGGCATGCAGCTGAAGAACGAGTGCACCATCGAGATCGAGGGCCAGGAGCGCCCAGCCTGCGTGGCCGAGACGATCAGCGTGGTCTACGGCTGACGGCCGAGATCCGAGAAGAACGGCGAAGGGCGCGGCGCGGCCGCGCCCTTTTTCGTGTCTAGCGCCTGGCCTGTTCCTCGGCCGAGGCGGCCTGGGCGCCGGCCACCGGCGCGGCGGCGACCACGACGGTGGAGGGCGCCAGCGGGTTCTGCAGCAGGCCGATGGTCTCGCGGACGTACTTGGCGTGGGTGACGATGCCGATCTCCAGCCGCTCGCTGTTCAGCTCGACCTGCTGGGTCAGGAGGCCGGCGATGAAGCCGGACGGCGCCTGGGCCGCGTCGGCCACCTGGGTCAGGCCGCCGGTCTGCACCGCGCGGCTCACGAACACCGGCCCGCCCGAGTTGCCGGGGAAGACGGCGAAGTCGAGCAGGAAGGTCGGGAAGATGTCGGCCGGCGCGATCGGATACGAGGCCACCTTGCCCGAGCGCAGGATCGGGAAGCCCGCCTGGTTGGCCGAGAGTCCGCGCGGGAAGCCCAGCGCCATCATCTCGTCGCCCGCCGTCACGCGGTAGTCCGCAAAGGTCTCGTCGGCGGCCAGGTAGTTCACCGGGATCGCCGCCCTGGCGAACTCGGGCGGCGCCTCGATCTCGAGCGCGGCGACGTCGCGGGTCGGATGGTGCGTCCACAGGCCCGCGCCCTTGCCGTCGCGGATCTTCAGCGGCTGGGGCGAATAGCGCCAGCTGCCGTCGGCGTTGGCGATCCGGTACCCGATGCGCGCATTGGCGGCCGGCATCTTCTCCAGCACGTGGTTGGCGGTGATCAGCACCGTGCGCGGCTTGCCGTCGGCGGTCGGCGCCGAGATGAGGAACCCGGTGCCGACGGTGCGCGTGCCGTCCCCCAACGGCTGTTCCAGCTGAACGGTCGCGTGGATCAGCTCCACCGCGAGATCCATGACCATGGCGGCCCCGACGTTGAAATACTTAAGCCCCGCCGCGTCTTCGCGCGGTCTCGATGTATTCGAAGTGAATCAGAGTCAGCGGTTCACAACAAGCGAACAACCGCGTGATGGCCCGCGCCAGAACGACGCGACTTGGCCTTGAGCCCGCCGCGGGTCCGACGCATTTACCCCGGCATGACCCTTCCCAAGCCGCCCGTCGCGCCGAAGCGCCCCGTCACGATCGAACAGCTCGGCCGCACGCGGACCGACGACTACGCCTGGATGAAGGACGAGAACTGGCAGCAGGTGCTGCGCGACCCCGCCGCGCTGCGGGCCGACATCCGCGAGCACCTGACGGCCGAGAACGCCTACACGAAGACCGTGCTGGCCGGGACCGAGGACCTGCAGGCGACGCTGTTCGCCGAGATGAAGGCGCGCATCAAGGAGGACGACAGCTCGGTCCCCGCGCCCGACGGGCCGTTCGAATACTACATCCGCTACGAGACGGGGGCGGAGCACCCCATCCATGCGCGCCGGCCGCGGGGCGGCGGCGAGGAACAGGTGCTGATCGACGAGACGGCTCTGGCGAAGGACAAAGCCTACTTCCACGTCGGCCACGCCGGCCACACGCCCGACCACGCCCTCTTCGCCTGGGCCGCCGACGAGCAGGGCAGCGAGTACTACAGGGTCCGGGTGAAGGACCTTGCGTCGGGTGAGGAGGTCGGCCCGCCCATCGAGAGCGCCTACGGCGACTTCGCCTTCTCCCCGTGCTCCGGGTGGCTGTTCTGGATCTGGCGCGACGAGAACGCCCGGCCGGCCAAGGTCTTCCGTCGGCCCGCCCGTCCCGGCGCGGACTGGAGCGGCGAGGACGTGCTGGTCTACGAGGAGCACGACGACGGCATGTTCCTGGGCGTCGGGACCGCGTCCGACGACAGCCACGTCCTGATCCACGTCGGTAACCAGGAGACCACCGAGCTGTGGCTGATCCCGGCCGCCGATCCCACGGCGAGGCCCGTCGTGGCCGAGCCGCGGCAGGTGGGCGTCAAGTACGGTCTCGACCACTGGGGCGACCGCTGGGTGATCCGCACGAACGCCGACGGGGCGGTGGACTTCAAGCTGTGCGTCTCGGACGCCGCGGTCCCGGCCAAGGCGACGTGGCGCGAGTTCGTCCCGCACCAGCCCGGCCGCTACATCACCGGCTTCGCGGCGTACGCCGGGCATCTGGTCCGCGCCGAGCGGGTGAACGCCCTCGATCGCCTCGTGGTCATGGACCGCGCCCCGATCGGCGAGACGGGCGGCGAGCACGTGGTGGCCTTCGACGAGGAGGCCTACGCCCTGAACCTCGAGACGGGCTTCGAGTACGACACCACGCTCACCCGTTTCGTCTACCAGTCGCCGACGACGCCGCGGCAGTGGTTCGACTACGACATGGCCAGCCGCGAGCGCACCCTGCGCAAGACCCAGGAGGTGCCGTCCGGCCACGACCCGAGCCGCTACGTGGCCCGCCGCCTGCACGCGCGGGCGTCGGACGGGGCCGAGGTGCCAATCACCCTGCTGATGCTGAAGGATGCGCCAAAGGACGGCTCGGCGCCGGTGCTGCTCTACGGCTACGGCAGCTACGGCCACGCCATGGAGCCCGCGTTCTCGATCCGCAACCTGTCCCTCGTGGACCGCGGCTGGATCTGGGCCACGGCGCACATCCGCGGCGGCTCGGACAAGGGCTGGGGCTGGTTCCTCGACGGTCGCAAGGAGAAGAAGACCAACACCTTCACCGACTTCATCGCCTGCGCCGAGCACCTGATCGCCGAGGGCTATGCGTCCAAGGGCCGGATCGCGGCCTACGGCGGCTCGGCCGGGGGCATGCTGATGGGCGCGGTGGCCAACCTGCGGCCCGACCTGTGGGGCGCGATCATCGCCGCCGTGCCGTTCGTGGACGTGCTGAACACCATGAGCGACACCTCCCTGCCGCTGACGCCGCCCGAGTGGCCCGAGTGGGGCAACCCCATCGAGGATCCGGAGGCCTACGACCGGATCGCCGGCTACAGCCCCTACGACCAGGTGGGGCCCCGCGCCTATCCGCCGGTCCTGGCCACCGGCGGCCTGTCGGACCCGCGCGTGACCTATTGGGAGCCCGCCAAATGGGTCGCCAGGCTGCGCGATTTCACGACAGGCGAGGCCCCCATCCTGCTCAGGATCAACATGGAGGCCGGCCACGGCGGCGCCTCCGGCCGTTTCGACTTCCTGAAGGAGATCGCCCTGGACTACGCTTTCGCGATCTGGGCCATCGAGGGGAGCTGGAAGGCCGATGCTGATCCGTCCCGCGCAGGCGGGTGACGCGGACGCCCTGGCGGCCATCTACGGCCATCACGTCCTCACCGGCTTCGGAACGTTCGAGGAGGTCCCGCCGACGCCCGCAGAGATGGAGCGCCGCCGCGCCGCCGTCGCCGATCGCGGCCTGCCGTACGTCGTGGCCGAACTGGGCCGCAAGGTGCTGGGCTTCGCCTATGCCGCGCCCTTCCGCCCACGGGCGGCCTACCGTTACACGGTCGAGGACAGCGTCTACGTCGCTCCCGACGCCATCGGCCGCGGCGTCGGCCGCGCCCTGCTGGTGCGCGTGCTGGACGAGTGCGCCGCCCTGGGCGTGCGCCAGGTGGTGGCGGTAATCGGAGATTCCGGCAACGCGGCCTCCATCGGCCTGCACACGGCGCTCGGCTTCGAACCTTCCGGCGTCGGCCGGAGCCTGGGGTTCAAGCACGGCCGCTGGGTCGACATCGTGTGGATGCAGAAGGCCCTGAACGGCGGTGACGCCACCGCTCCGGAGGGCCCCGGCGTCGCTCTCGACTAGGCGGACCCAGCCCCCATATCGGGCCCCATATGACGAATCTCAAAGGAACGACGGGACGGGCTCGTAGGTTGGCTCCGCGAGGTCCGCACCCATAGATCTTTTCGATGACCGGGGCTTTAGAAAATCAATTTTCCTAATGACCTCGGACCCTCTAGGACAGCAGCCGACGTCAACCGGGAGAACCCAATGTCTCTGATCAACACCGAGGTGAAGCCCTTCACCGCTCAAGCCTACAAGGACGGCAAGTTCCTGACCGTCAGCGACAGCGACCTGAAGGGCAAGTGGTCGGTCGTCTTCTTCTATCCTGCCGACTTCACCTTCGTCTGCCCGACCGAGCTCGAGGACCTGGCCGACAACTACGCCGAGTTCCAGAAGCTGGGCGTCGAGATCTATTCGGTGTCGACGGATACGCACTTCTCGCACAAGGCCTGGGCCGACACCTCGCCGGCCATCGGCAAGATCAAGTACGTGATGGTGGGCGACCCCTCGGGCGTCATCACCAACAACTTCGGCGTGATGCGTGAAGGCCAGGGCCTGGCCGACCGCGGCACCTTCCTGGTCGACCCCGACGGCGTCATCCAGTTCATGGAGATCACCGCCGAAGGCATCGGCCGCAACGCCGCCGAACTGCTGCGCAAGGTGAAGGCCGCCAAGTACGTGCGCGAGCACCCCGGCGAAGTCTGCCCGGCCAAGTGGGAAGAAGGCGAGAAGACCCTCGCTCCGTCCCTGGACCTGGTCGGCAAGATCTAAGCCCGACTTCGACGACCCGCCGGCGCCGCGCCTCCTTAGCGCGCGGCGCCGGCGCCATCGCCCTTCCTCCCCCCCCCCGAGACCCCGGAGTCCCATGCTGGACGACAATCTGAAGGCCCAGCTGCGGGCCTATCTGGAGAACATCCGCCAGCCGGTGGAGCTGGTGGCCTCGCTGGACGACGGCGCCAAGTCCAAGGAGCTGCTCGAGCTCCTGGAAGAGATCGCCGCCGCCTCGGACAAGGTGCGCGTGGTCACCGGCGGCGACGACGCCCGCAAGCCCTCGTTCGCCATCGTGCGGGCCGGGACCGACGTTTCCGTGCGCTTCGCGGGCCTCCCGCTCGGCCACGAGTTCACCTCGCTGGTGCTGACCCTGCTGTGGGTCGGCGGCCATCCGCCCAAGGTGGAGCCCGAGGTGATCGAACAGGTGAAGGCGCTCGACGGCGACTTCTCGTTCGAGACCTATTTCTCGCTCTCGTGCCAGAACTGCCCCGACGTGGTGCAGGCGCTGAACCTGATGAGCGTGCTGAACCCGAAGATCCGCCACGTCTCCATCGACGGGGCCCTGTTCCAGGACGAAGTCGAGAAGCGCCAGGTCATGGCGGTTCCCACCGTGCTGCTGAACGGCGAGCCGTTCGCGCAAGGGCGCATGGAGCTCGGCCAGATCCTCGCCAAGATCGACACCGGCGCCCAGGCCCGCGCGGCCGAGAAGATCAAGGGCAAGGACGCCTTCGACGTGCTGGTGGTGGGCGGCGGCCCGGCCGGCGCGGCCGCGGCCATCTACGCCGCCCGCAAGGGCATCCGCACGGGCCTCGCCGCCGAACGCTTCGGCGGTCAGGTGCTCGACACCCTGGCGATCGAGAACTTCATCTCGGTGCCGCACACCGAAGGGCCCAAGCTGGCGGCCGGCCTCGAGCAGCACGTCAAGGACTACGACGTCGACGTGATGAACCTGCAGAAGGCGACCAAGCTGGTCCCGGCCCGCGAGCCGGGCGGCCTGATCACCGTCGAGCTGGAGAACGGCGCCTCGCTGAAGTCGCGGACCGTCATCCTCGCCACCGGCGCCCGCTGGCGGCAGATGAACGTCCCCGGCGAGGACGCCTACCGCAACAAGGGCGTGGCCTACTGCCCGCACTGCGACGGCCCGCTGTTCAAGGGCAAGCGCGTGGCGGTGATCGGCGGCGGCAACTCCGGCGTCGAGGCGGCCATCGACCTGGCCGGCATCGTGGCCCACGTCACCCTGATCGAGTTCGACAGCCAGCTGCGCGCCGACGCCGTGCTGCAGCGCAAGCTGGCCAGCCTGCCGAACGTGCGCATCGTCACCTCGGCCCTGACCACCGAGGTCAAGGGCGACGGCCAGAAGGTGACCGGCCTCGTCTACAAGGACCGCAACTCGGACGAGGTGCACAACGTCGACCTGGAGGGGATCTTCGTCCAGATCGGCCTGGTGCCGAACACCGAGTGGCTGAAGGACTCGGTGGCGCTCTCGCCGCGCGGCGAGATCGAGACCGACTACCGCGGCCAGACCTCGATCCCGGGCGTGTTCGCGGCCGGCGATGCGACCACCACGCCCTACAAGCAGATCGTCATCGCCATGGGCGAGGGCTCGAAGGCGGCGCTGTCGGCCTTCGACTACCTGATCCGCCAGCCGGTCCCGGCGCAGTCGCAGGCCGCGGCCTGATCCGCCGTCTGCAGGCCGACGCCCTTCGCTAGGTCTCGGCCTCGCCCAGCCTCACCGGACGCACCCCGGTCCGCAGCGCCGCCCAGGCGCTGTGGACCAGGACCGCGAGACCGCCGGCCGCCATCGCCGCGTTCAGCGGCAGGGCCGCGGGCGAGGCGCTGCGCAGGACCGCGAAGTGGACCAGCGGCAGCAGGATCAGCGACAGGCCGAACGCGGTGCGCGCGCCGGCCGACCAGGCGGACTGCGGGGCGTCCGACAGCCTCGCTCCCGCCGCAGCGCCCGCGGCGATAAGCACGAGCAAGGCCCAGAACACGGCCACCGGGCTCCACCCGAACGCCAGGTGCGCCGCCGCCGCCGCCGGCAGGGCGGCCGGCATGCCCCAGACGAACACGGTCCAGACGCGGTGCAGCGCCGGGTGCGGCTTGCCCTTCTCGGCCGACTTCACCAGCCAGATGTCGAGGCCGGTGGCGCAGATGACGCACAGTCCGACGCCCAGCACGAAGTAGGCGAGCTTGACGGGAAGCCCGCCGAACGAGCCGAAGTGCAGCGGGTAGAGACTGGCGTAGGCCTGCTCCCCTACCGATCCCGAATCGAGGCCCTTGCGCGAGTGCAGCCGCCCTTCGGGATCGAAGCGGAAGATTTCCCCATAGGCCGTGCTCTGCGGCATGGCCGCGGTGATCTCCAGATGCTCGTCGGGCTGGCCGGCCTTGTGCAGCACGACCCAGTACGGCCGCGCCTCGGGCGCCTTGGCCTCCATCTCGGCCAGGGCGCGCACGACCGCGCCGTCGGCGACCGGGCGCCCGCCGGTGATCGCCTGGGTCTCTGCGCCGCCGCCGAAGATGGGCTCGAAGACCTTCTCGAAGTCGCCGCCCTCGAAGGTCAGGGCCAGCGCGAAGCCCACCACCTGGGCCAGGCCGATCGCGGCGCCGGTCAGGGCGATGACCAGGTGGAACGGCGCGGCCCAGACGCCCAGCCGGTTATGGACGTCGGTCAGCGCCAGGCGCCGGCCGCCGCGGGCCCGCACCAGGAAGGCGTCCTTCAGGATCCGCGGATGGGCCAGCAGCCCGCCCACGATCAGGGCCACCAGCCCCGCGCCCAGCAGCCCCACCAGCAGCAGGCCCAGCCCGCCGGGAAGGTGCAGCTGGTAGTGCAGCTCGACGAGGAAGTGAGTGATGGGATGGCCGGCGTCGCCCACCGCCCGCCCGGCGGCGTCGTAGGCCACCGTCGTCTCGCCCCAGGCGGCGGACAGGCGCGGGACCTCCGGCGTCGGCAGGATGACGAAGAGGTCCTCGAACAGCGGGTCGCGGCCGGTGTCCGCCAGCATGCGGGCGCGGCCGTCCTCGACGACCCTGGCGATGGTCTCCGGCTCAGGCTGCGTCATCTCGGGCAGCGCGGGTCTCTCCCAGCGCTCGAGCTCCTGGTAGAAGACGGCCGCCGTCCCCGAGACGCAGACCAGGTACATCAGCGCCGCAAGCCACAGGCCCAGCACCTTGTGGCCGGCGAGCTGATCCTTGACGAAAGCCGGGCTGATCTTCGGCCAGATGGGGCGTGCGTCGGACATGGGTCAGGCTCCGGTCAGGCGGACGGCGAACGCCACCCCCGCGCAGGCCAGCGCGGCGGCGGCGACGATGGCGGAGACCCGCCAGGGGCGGCGGGCGGCGAGGATCGCCACCAGCGCCGCGGCCAAGGCCAGGGGCGCGGCGAAAGCGGCCCCCAGCAGCTTGTCGGCCGGGCCGCCCGGGCCCGCCGCGCGCCAGGCCAGCGCCGCGGCAAGACCCAGCGCAGGGGCGGCGAGCAGCGAGCCGGCGGCGCGGGCCGCGGTGCGCGCGGCGAAGCCGGCCGGGCGGCCGGGCGGCTCGCGCGTTTCGATCCTTGGCGGCCGCGGCGCCCAGCCGGGGGCGAAGACCGGCGCCAGGACGATCGGCAGGACGAGGCCCATCACGACCAGCGCCGCGACCGACAGGCCCCAGACCGGCCGGCCCGCAGCCGCGAACAGCGCCAGGCCTGCGCCGACCAGCGCCCATCCGCCCGCGACGGCGTAACGGCCGGGGCCGCTGGCGACCGGCCCCTCCCGCCAGGCCCTGCGAAGCAGCAGGAGGCCCGCCAGCGCCGCACCTGTCCCGAGGAGAGGGATCGCCCATCCGCCCATGCCGCCACACACCCGATCTGCGAACGCTTGTGAGAATTATTAGCAACTGGCTACATCACACCGGTCCGCGATGCAAACGCCGGCGAGCCCTCGCGGAGACGAACGCGATCTCAGTGGCGGACGGCGCCGCCGCGGCGGATGCAGGTGTGGGAGGAAGTGGCTGGGGAACTAGGACTCGAACCTAGAATAACGGTACCAAAAACCGCTGTGTTACCATTACACCATTCCCCAGCAGGAACGGCGCTGAGGGCCCTGCCCTCGCGGAGGCGGTGAGATAGCGCAGCGGACTTCCGGATGCAACGCCTCTCACTGAGGCTTTTCCGCTTCTTGCGGCGACGAAAACGCTCCTCTATAAGGCGCCCTCCTCGAGATCGGAGTGTGGCTCAGTCTGGTAGAGCACCGCGTTCGGGACGCGGGGGTCGCAGGTTCAAATCCTGCCACTCCGACCATCTCCTCTCCCTGGACCAGACAGGGAAAATTCCTCGTGCAGACCGGGGCGACGCCCCCAACGAGCGTTCCGGCCGGTCGGCTCAATGCGTCAGGCGACGACGCCGGCCTCCAGAACGGTCAGCTTGCAGGCGCCCGCGTCCACCTGCGCGCGGACGCCGAGCGGCAACGTGAGCTGTTCGTCCGTGTGACCGATGGCCAAGCCGCTGAACACCGGGACGCCGAGATCGCCCAGTACATGATCGAACACTTCGTTCAGTCCATACGGAGTGACCTCCGAAGCCCCGTCTGAACGAGCGCAAGCGCCGGCCACGACGCCCGTGATTCCCTTGAACTTGCCCGCGTGCTTCAGCGTCAGGAGCATCCGGGCGATGGAATAGGGGGACTCGTCGACATCCTCGAAGAAGAAGATGGCGCCGCGGGTGTCGATCTCCCAGGGCGTGCCCATGCCGGCGAGAATCATCGCGAGATTGCCGCCGACCAGCGACCCCTCCGCGACCCCGGACGAGATGGTCCGCAGCGGATAGGTCGGCCGCAGTGGATTGGCCTCGCCCGGGTTCCGCAGCTCGCCCAGCGGCGCGGCGCTGCAAACGGCGCGGTGAAGGGCTTCGAGCGAGTAGGCCGGGAAGCGGCCAAGCGCGGGCATCCGGCCATGGAAGGTCACCAGTCCGGTCCGCCGTTGAATGGCCAGCTGGAGCAGAGTGAGGTCGCTGAAGCCCAGGAAGACCTTCGGGTGGCGGTCGATGAGATCGTAGTCGACGTGCGCCACGATCTCGCTGACGCCGTATCCGCCGCGCGCGCAGAATACGCCCTTGATAGACGGATCGGCGAATGCGCCGTGGAGCTCGTCCAGCCGGTGGCGCATCGAGCCCCGCAGGTCGCGGGGCCGGGCCAGGAAGTCATGCGCAACGACCGGGATGAGCCCCAGCCCCTTGATGACGGCCTCGGCTCGCTGCACGGCGGCTGGGTCGTGGACAGCGGTGCTGGGATTCACCAGAGCCACGCGATCGCCCGATCGCAGGACCGTCGGCTTCACGAGACGCCCGCGTGGCCGCGCCAGGCTGGGCGTCGCTTGGCTGGGCGTCGCCAGGCCCGCGGCGGCGGCGGCCATCAGAAACGCGCGTCTGTCCATGGCGAATCCCCCTGTCCCGGCCGCAGAGACAATTGGACTGCGGCGGTCGGAGCAAGAGCAATGGCCGGCGCGCGACGCCGCCGCTCCGGTCGGACGGTCGTCAGCGACGGCGGTGCGCGCACCCCCGCTAGGCGAGCGCTCAAATGTGTGCGACAGCCCGGCTGGCGATCCAGATTTCGCCGGAATTCGGTAGCGGCATGAAGCAGTTCCTGATCACGGCGGCGGGCGTGTTCGCCGGTCTGATGATCTTCCTCGTCGGCGTGCCCCTGATCCTCGTCTCGCTGGCGCTGGGGGCGACCACCACGCCCGTGCCCTCGCGCGCGGTGCTGGAGCTCGACCTCCGGAACAACCTGACGGACCAAGCGCCGCAGAGCCCCCTCGCCGGCTTCGGCCGCGGCTCGGTGGCGGTGATGACCATCGTCGAGACCCTGCGGCGCGCCGAGACCGACAGCCATGTGAAGGGCCTGCTGGTGCGCCTTCCCGAAGGCGGGATGGAGCCGGGCATGGCCGACGAGATCCGTCAGGCGCTGAAGCGCTTCCGGGCTAGCGGCAAGCCGGTGATCGCCCACAGCCAGGGCCTCTACCCCGGCGGCGTGGTGACCTCGACCTACATGGTGGGCGCCGCTTCGGGCGAGCTGTGGATGCAGCCGGGCGCCTCGCTGCAGGTGACCGGCCTGGCCACCGAGGACCTGTTCCTGAAGCGCTTCTTCGACAAGTACGGGGTCACGCCCCAGTACGAGCAGCGGCAGGAGTACAAGAACGCGGTCAACACCTTCCTCTACAGCGACTACACGCCCGAGCACCGCGAGGCGACGCTGTCGTGGATGACCTCGGTCTACGGCGCGGGCCTGGCCGCCGCGGCCGCCGATCGCAAGACCGACGCGGCCGCGCTGCAAAGGACTCTCGAGGCCGGCCCTTACGTCGCCGAGGACGCCCTGCGGCTGAAGCTCATCGACCGCGTGGGCCAGGTGCGGGAGGCCGAACAGGCCCTGCTCGCGAAGGCGGGCGACAACGCCGAGATGGTGGAGTTCCGCGACTATGCGGGCGGCCGCACCGAGCGCCGCGCGCGCGGTTCGGACTCCATCGCGCTGATCGAGGCCGAGGGCCCGATCCTGACCGGCCGCGACGAGGGCGCGAGCCCGTTCGTCAGCAACGCCGCCATCTACTCCGACGACCTGGCCGACGCCATCCAGCGGGCTACGCGCGCCAAGAGCGTCAAGGCCATCGTGCTGCGGGTGAATTCCCCGGGTGGCTCGGACACCGCCTCCGAACAGATCCTCGACGCGGTGCGGGCGGCCAAGGCCAAGGGCAAGCCGGTGGTGGTTTCGATGAGCTCCTACGCCGCCTCGGGCGGCTACTGGATCGCCTCGGAAGCCTCGGCGATCGTCGCCCAGCCCACGACCCTGACCGGCTCGATCGGCGTGTTCGGCGGCAAGTTCGCCCTGGGCGACGCCCTGGCCCGCTTCGGCGTCGACGTGCGACAGACCGACGTCGGCGGCCCCTACACGGGCGCCTTCAACCTGGCCGAGCCTTTCACGGCGCCCCAGCGCGCGGCCTTCTCGCGCTGGATGGACCGGATCTACGCCAACTTCCTCGAGCGGGTCGCCCGCGGCCGCAACCTGCCGCCCGAACGGGTCGCCGAGATCGCCCGGGGCCGGGTCTGGACCGGCGCCCAGGCGCGCGAGCTGGGGCTGGTGGACGAGCTGGGCGGCTTCTACCAGGCGGTCGAGCGGGCGAAGGCTCTGGCCGGCCTGGAGGGCGAGGTGCAGATCCGCCGCATGACCCCAATGGAGAGCCCGCTGGAGGCCCTGGAGCGCGCCATGGGCGTCTCGGCCGCCTCGGTGCGGACCCTGGCCGCGGCCGCCTGGGTGTTCGGCGATCCCCGCGCCGAGGGGCTCCTCGACCGGGCGGTCGAGGCCCGCCTGCGGTCCGAGGGCGCGACGGTGCTCGCGCCGACCCCGATCCGCTAGGACCGCGGCGATGGCGGGGGCCGGCGACCATCGGCAAGCCTACGACCTGCTCGCGCGGGGCGACGTCGAGGGGGCGCTGAGGCTCACCGCCGCCCTCCTCGCCCAACCTGTTCCAACCGCCGGGGCCTACGCCGCCCGCGCGGCCGTGCTCAAGGCCGCGGGACGGCCGCAGGAGGCGCTGAAGGTCAACCGCGAGGCGGTGGCGCGATACCCGCAGAGCGGCGCCACCTGGCACAACCTGGCCGCCACCCTGGGCGACCTCGGCCACGCCGACGAGGCGGCCCGGGCCGCCCGCCAGGCGATCGGGCTGGGCATCGCCGCGCCGGAGACGCGCCTGGTCCTGGCCCGGGCGCTGCAGGCCGAGCAGCAGTTCGACGAGGCCGAGCAGGCCTTCGCCGAGGCCCTGCGCCTGCGGCCCGACTACGTGGACGCCAACAACGAGCTCGCCCAGCTCATGTGGATGCGGACCGGCGACCGCGACACCGCCCTGAAGCCCCTGGAACGGGCCGTTGCGTCCGCGCCCGGCCACCCCGGACTCGCCTACGCCCTGGCCATGGCGCAGGAGTTCACCGGCCAGAAAGAGGCGGCGCGGGCCACGGCCGAGCAGGCCCTGGCCCGCTCGCCGCAGGACCGCCGGCTGCTGAGCCTCGCCGTCGAGCTCTCCTGCAAGCTGGGCGACGCCGCCGCCGCGGTGCGCTGGGCGGCCCAGGCGCAGGGCGAGGGTCCGGTCGCCAAGGCCCTGCAGGCCCAGGCCCAGCTCGCCGCTGGCGACGGGTTCGCGGCCGCCGCGGCGGCCGAGGCGGCGGTGCGCCAGCAGCCGACCGACCAGTACTCCATCGCCCTCCTGGCGACCGCATGGCGCATGACGGGCGATCCCCGCTATCGCGAGGTCTACGCCTACGACCGGCTCGTCGCCGCCTACGATATCGTCGATCCGGACACCGCGGATGGCGCGGCCTTCCTGGAGGCGCTGCGGGGGTCTCTGCGCAAGCTGCACCGCTACACCACCCATCCGTTCGGCCAGTCCGTGCGCCAGGGCAGCCAGGCGACCCTGCGCCTCGACGGCACGCATGAGCCGCCCATCGAGCGCCTGCTGGGGCTGCTGCGTGAGGCGGTGGACCGGCGTGCGCGCGAGGTGGGAAGCGGCCCCGGCATGTTCGAGCGTCGCAACACCGGCTCGGCGGAGTTCTCGGGCGCCTGGTCGATCCGGCTGATGGGCGCGCAGGGCCACCACGCCGACCATATCCACCCCATGGGCTGGATCTCGTCGGCCTTCTACGTCTCGGTCCCCGACGACGTGCGGGACGAGACGGCCAGACCCGGCTGGATCAAGTTCGGCGAGCCCGGGGTCGCCACGGCCCAGCCCATGGCGGCGGAGCGGTTCGTGCAGCCGAGGCCTGGGCGCCTCGTGCTGTTCCCGTCCTACATGTGGCACGGCACCGTGCCCTACGCGTCGGCCGCCGAGCGGATGACCGTCGCCTTCGACGCCCTGCCCCGGCCAGCCTGAGCCTTCGCGGCGCAGCGGCGGACGCCGCCGCCGCTCTTGACGATCACCCAAAGAAAAAGGGCGGCGACCGAAGTCGCCGCCCTCGTCCTTAGGCTTTTGCCCGGACCTTAGAAGTCCGCGCGGATACCCACGAACAGGTACCGGCCCAGAGCGTCGTAGGTCTGGGGATAGGTGTTCCCGTTACAGGGGCCGGAGGGGCAGTTCGACTGGCTGACCAGCGGCGGCTCGTTGTCGAACACGTTGTTCACGCCGAAGCGGAGCGTCATGTTCTCGCGGACCGCCCAGGTGCCGGCGATGTCGAAGTAGTTCTTGTCCGTCAGCTTGTCGTCGCGCCAGGTCTCGGTAGCCGCCTCGTCGAAGACGAAGCGGTCGGACTTGACGCTGGAGACGTAGCGCCAGGTCGTGGACAGCTCGAAGTCCCACGGCGTGCGCCAGGTGGCGCGCAGCTTGTGGCGCCATTCCGGCATCGGCGCCGAAGCCGGCGTGCCCGAGCTGGTGCAGGTGCCGCCGTAGTAGCCGGCGCAGTCGTAGGGCTCGTCGCCCGGCAGCGTGGTCACCGCGTACTTGTCGAGGTAGCTGCCCTGGAAGTTGAACGACAGGCCGCCGAACTGGTCGAGGCCGCTCGTCATGCCGAAGTCGCCGAAGTCGAAGCGGTAGTTGGCTTCGACGTCCACGCCTTCGACTTCCAGCTTACCGGTGTTGAAGGTGGTGTCGACGATGTAGCCGTTCTGCGACAGCCACAGCGAGCCGGTGCCCGGCGCGCGCTGGATCAGGCCGCAGTAGAAGGAGTCGCCGGTCTCGAGGCAGCGCTCGAGGGTGACGTCCTGGCCGATCTGACCGATCCGGTCCTTCAGCGAGATGTTGAACCAGTCGACCGACAGCGAGAAGCCCGGCATGAACGTCGGGGTCAGCACCACGCCCACCGAGTAGGTGTCCGAGGTTTCCGGATCGAGGTCCGGGTTACCGCCGGTCTGGCCGTTGTACTGCTCGGCCGAGTTGGCGGCGATGTTGCCGTACTGGGCCGCGGTGACGCCGGTGCGGGCGCACTGCTCGAACGTGGCGTCCGGGGTCGTGCCTTCGCAGGGGTCGATCGAGCCGTTCAGCACCACGTTCGCCGTCGAGAAGAGCTCGACGATGTTCGGGGCGCGGACGGCGCGGTTGTAGCTGGCGCGGAAGCGCAGGTCCGAGTTCGGCGACCAGTCACCCGCGATCTTGTAGGTGTCGGTCGAGAAGCCCAGCGAGTAGTCCGACCAGCGGTAGCCGAGTTCCATCGACAGGTTCTGGAAGAACGGCTGGTCCTGGACGAGCGGGATCCGGGCTTCGCCGAACAGCTCGTACAGGTCGTAGGCGCCTTCCGACGGCAGGGTCGCGCCGCCCTGGCCGGCGAGGTCGCCGGTCTGGTAGGCGATGTCCGTGTTCAGCTTCAGGCGCTCGCGGCGGTACTCGGTGCCGACCGCGATGCCGACGCCGTCAGCGGCCCACGGGGCCTTGACGCCGTACTGGCCGAGGTCGCCCGTGATCGAGCCCGACACCACGGTCTGCTCGTAGGTGCCGTTCTGGAAGCCGGGGGTCTGCAGGTAGTCGATGGACGCCTGCGAGGGACCGGCGATCGAGAAGATGTCGTACGGACGGCAGGCCGCGTCGACGTTGTTGCCGGCCAGCGACGGGACGGCAGAGCGGCAGGCCGGGAGGCCGGTCGCCGGGTCGACCACCACGTCCATCGCCTTGGCGGCGCGGGACAGCGAGAAGTCGTTGAAGTAGATGTTCTGGTACTCGACGACGCCGTACTGGGCGAACACGTCGTACATGAACCCGCTGCCGATCTCGCCGCGCATGCCGAGCACGCCGCGGTAGTCGGTGTGGCGCAGGTCGGAGACCCGGCCGCCGCCTTCGGCGTTACGACGCAGCACCGCCACCGAGGCCTGCTGGCCGGGGGTGATCGGGTCGGCGTCGGTGTTCACGCCGATGGTGTTCGGGAAGTTGGCGTCGTCGGGCAGCTGGTCGATGGTGGGGGCGCAGAACGCCTCGGCCATCGCCGCCGTCAGGAACGGGTTGCCTTCGCAGTTGATGTTCATGTTCTGGCCGAAGATGCCCGAGGGGGCGATCTGGGCGGCCGTGTGGTCGTCCATGAACATCAGCTGGGCGTAGAACTCAGCGTGCTCGTTGAACTCGTAGTTCGCGAACGCGCCCATGGTGTAGCGCGTGTCCGGACGCTGGTAGTAGTTGTACGGCGCGAAGTTGAACGCATCGCGCGAGCCGACGTAGTCGCGGAAGCCGCGGCCGCCGGGGGCCGCCGGATCGATCGTGACGTCGTTGTCGCCGCCGCCGCCGCCGCTGATGAAGCGGGCCGGCGAGGTCGTGCCCGAACCCGAGCAGGTGAAGCCCGACGGGTCGCTGGTCGAACGGGCCAGCGTACAGGCCGAGTAGTCACGGTTGTTCTGCGTGACGGCCTGGACGTTCCGGTAGCCGACGTAGGCGGTGATGTTGCCGCGGTCGTCGGGCGAGTTGATGCCGACCACCAGGTTCAGGTCGGTGACGCCGCCGTCCCAGACGTCCTTTTCCGGGATGGCGAAGGCCGCCGGGTTCAGGGCCGTCGAGCCGCGGCGGCGCAGCAGGTCCTGGATGCGGTCGTTCTCGTTGGTGTGCTGGTACCCCGAGTACTGCGCGTCGAGACGCACGCCCTCGAAGTTCTTCTGCATGATGAAGTTCACCACGCCGGCCACGGCGTCGGCGCCGTACACGGCCGAGGCGCCGCCGGTGACGACTTCCACGCGCTCGACGAGGGCGGCGGGAATGAAGTTCAGGTCAGGAGCGGTGTTGGTGGCGCCGGCGGCCGGGGTGCCCGGCTGGAGGCGGCGGCCGTCGATCAGCACCAGGGTGCGGTTGGCGCCGAGGGCGCGCAGGTCGACGGTGGCCGTGCCGGTGGCGCCGTTCGCGTAGGACGAGCCCTGCGCGGCGAACACCTGGGGCAGCTGGTTCACCAGGTCTTCGGTCCGGGTGATGCCGCGGGTCGCGATGTCGGCGGCGCCGACGACGGTGACCGGGCTGGCGCTGGTCAGGTTCGGCTGCGGAATACGCGAGCCGGTGACCACGACTTCCGAGACTTCCTGAGCCGAGGCTTGCGTGGCGGACAGCCCCAGGAGGGCGGCGCCGCAAATCATCGAAGACGCCAGAAGGCGCTCCCGCATGGACTTCATTTTCAAGGTCTGGATCCTCCAGCGGTCCGCCCCGGAAGGCAGCCGCTCCCCACAAAAGAGATCGGTCCCGAAAGCGGGTCCGCTTCCGGTTACGGCCGAGTTACGAGCGTCGGGGAGCAGTGGTCAACGATCAACAGCGTCCGGTAATGCAGCGGGCGCCAACCTGTCGCATTCTGGTCACAGATTGTGCGAGGCGCCCGCCAGCGCGCACAATTGTTGCCGGCCGAGGCCGTGAAAAGGCGCATTTGCGCCACATCCATCCTGGCGCTTGAATGCGGCCACCGCCCGAATCCCCTCCCGAATCCCCCTGCCTCGCGAGCCGTCCATGAGCCTCCTGCGCCCCGCCCTTGCCGCCGCCGTCCTCGCCGCCTGCGCCTCGAGCGCGGTCGCCCAGCCCAAGTCGGAGACGCGCGCAGCCCTGGTCCAGACGCTGTCCGACTGCCGCAAGGTCGCCGACGATTCGGCGCGGCTCGCCTGCTACGACGCCGCGGCCGCCGCCCTGGAGCAGGCCGAGGCCAAGGGCGACATCGTCGTGGTCGACCGCGATCAGGCGCGCTCGGTGCGCCGCCAGGCGTTCGGCTTCAGCCTGCCTTCCCTGTCGGTGTTCGAGCGCGGCGAGGAGAAGGAGGAGCTCGACACCATCGAGAGCCGCATCGCCCAGGTCGGTCGCGCCGGGACCGGCAAGTGGATCCTCAGGCTCGAGGAGGGCGGGACCTGGACCCAGGTCGACGCCCAGGAGCTGACGCTCTACCCCAAGACCGGCCAGAGCGTGAAGATCCGCAAGGCCACCCTCGGCAGCTTCCTCGCCAGCGTCGAGGGCCGCCGGGCCTTCCGCGTGCGCCGGACCGAGTAGCCGTCAGCCGGCGTAGAAGCGGTTGCGCGCGCTCATCAGCGCCGCGACCAAGTCGCGCTCGCCCGGCTCCAGGAACGGATTCCAGACGTCGAAGATCAGGATGACGCGGAGCTTGTCGGCGTCGTTCCAGGCCTCGTGTTCGATGGTGTCGTCGAACACCCAGGCCTCGCCCATCTTCCACTCCCGGATCTCATTGCCGACGCGGAAGCGGGCCGGCCCCGGCAGGATCAGCGGCAGGTGGGTCAGGAGCCGGGTGTTGGTCGAGCCGGTGTGCGGCGGAATCCGCGTGTGCGCGTCCAGGGCCGAGAACATCGCCGTCGGCGCGAACTGCGGCTGGTGGGCCATGGGCAGGCGCTCGAGCAGGGCCGCGGTCCTGGGGCAGCTCTCGCAGACCGCGTCCTGCCGCTCGCCGTCCTTCCAGAGGAACAGCGAGCTCCAGCGCGGCGAGTGGTTCAGCTCCTCGAACTGGTTCGCCGGCACGTCGGGCGGGAAGGCGATGTAGGGCGAAAAATCGCTCATCCGCCCCGCCAGCACGCCCTGCAGCTCCTCCAGGATCATCGGGGTCGCCGCCTCGAGCTCGGGCAGCCAGGGGAAGAGCTCGCGCGGATAGAACGGAACCGCGGGCAGGCGCGGATAGTGGAGCAGCAGGGGCTCGTGATTGTAGACCCGCTTGCGTCCCGCATAGATGCCGATGGCCTCGTCGAGGCGCGCCCGAGCCAGCTCGGACCCCGCTGATTCGACCGGACCCATGTTGGCCCGCAGGAAGGCCTCGAGCTCGGCCTGGACCCGTTCGACCACCTCGCGCGCCCGGGCCACGGGGGCGGCGAGCTGCGGCGCGAGCTTGTCGTCGGGCGGCGCGAGCTTCAGGGCGTTCTGATAGACCCGGGCCGCCAGCCGCTCGCCCGAGAGCTTTTCCACCAGCGCGCCCTTCGAGAGCAGGGCCAGGAAGTTGTAGGGATCGACCGCGAGGGCGGCGTCCAGCGCCTCGATGGCCGCCGGGTAGGCGCCGGACATCCGCAGGGCCAGCGCCCGCTGCATCTTGATGTTGGGATCGTGCGGGCTGGCCTGTTCGGCGAGGCCGATCGCCGCCAGGGCGCCGGCCGTGTCGCCGCGCCGCATCGCCGCCGCCGCGTCGGCCAGGTGCTGCTCGGGAGAAGTCTGCAAGGGAATCGCCATCGGCTGCTGCTGGAAGGGATGGCGTGGCGCGAACCGTCGCCCTTGGAATTGAAGCCGATCAAAGTCGGTCCGCCGACCGGCGGGGCGTTGCGAAACTTCCACCCGCCCCCGATGATGTCAACGAAGCCGCGAGCCCGCCCGCAACCCTCAACAGCGTAGAGCGCCATGACCGATTTCCGACGCGTCACCGACGACCTGTCCGTGAGCCCCCAGATCCGCGTCGAGGACGTGGAGGAGGCCGCCCGCCAGGGTTTCCGCACAATCATCAACAACCGCCCCGACGGAGAGACGCCGGACCAGCCGCCCAGCCGCGAGATCGAGGCCGCCGCCCAGGCAGCGGGACTGGCCTACTTCCACATCCCCGTCACGGGCGGACCGACGCCGCAGCAGGTGGAGACCACCGGCAAGGTCCTGGCCGACGCCGCCCGGCCGGTGCTGGCCTTCTGCCGGTCGGGCACGCGCTCGATCGTCACCTGGTCCCTCTGCCAGGCCGCCTCGGGCGCGCGGCCGCGGGACGAGCTGGTCGAACTGGGCCGGCAGGCCGGCTACGACCTGTCGGGCGTGCTGGGCGGATGATTCCCTACGTCCGGGAGATCGACGTCGAGTACGGGCGCTGCGACCAGGTCTCGCCGCTGATCCGCCGGGTGATCGCCAACAACCCGGGACCGTTCACCTACGTCGGCACAGGGACCTACATCGTCGGGCGCGGGGAGGTGGCGGTGATCGACCCGGGGCCCGACGATCCGGCGCACCTGGAGGCGATCCTGGCGGCGATCTCGGGCGAGCGGGTGGTCCAGATCCTGATCACCCACCACCATTCCGACCATTCCCCGCTGGCCCGGCCGCTGCAGGCGCGCACGGGCGCGCCCATCGTCGGCTGCGCCGTCGCCGCGCCGGACTCCGAGGACGACGGTCCGCGGATGGAGGCCGGCCACGACGCCGACTTCCGGCCCGACGTCAGCGTCTGCGGCGGCGGCGAGATCGCGGGGGCGGACTGGACGCTCGAGGCGATCCCCACCCCCGGCCACACCTCGAACCACATCTGCTATGCGCTGAAGGAGGAGAACTGCCTCTTCTCGGGCGACCACATCATGGGCTGGTCCACGACGGTGATCACCCCGCCGGACGGCGACATGACCGCCTATCTGCAGAGCCTCGACCGGATCCAGGCGCGCGGGTTCGCGACGCTGTGGCCCACCCACGGGCCGCCGATCCGTGAGGTCGGCCCGTTCATCGACGCCTACAGGGCCCACCGGCAGGAGCGCATCGACCAGATCCTGCAGGCGCTGGCCGCCGGCCCCGGCCGCATCGGCGAGTTGGTTCCCCGGCTCTACGCCGACGTGGATCCGAAGCTGTGGCCGGCCGCCTCGCGTTCGATGCTGGCGGCGATCATCCACCTGGAGCGCGAGGGGAAGGTGCGGAGCGAGGGGCCGGACGGCGTCTACCGCCTGGCCTGATCCCGCCCCGGCCTGGGCGTCAGGCGCTCACCGGCTGCTGCGCTGACGGCAGGACATAGTCCTTCATCTGCTCGCGGATGACCTTCTTGTCGATCTTGCCCGTGGCGCCCAGGGGGATCTCCTGGACGAACACCACGTCATCCGGCGTCCACCACTTGGCGATCTTGCCCTCGAGGAACTTCAGGAACTCCTCCTTGGTGGCCTGCTCGCCGTCCTTGAGCTTGACCAGCAGGACCGGGCGCTCGTCCCACTTCGGGTGCGCCGCGCCGATGACGGCGCAGATGGCCGCCTTGGGGTGGCCCATGGCGATGTTCTCGATCTCGATCGAGCTGATCCATTCGCCGCCCGACTTGATCACGTCCTTGGCGCGGTCGGTGATCTGCATGAAGCCGTGCTCGTCGATGGTCGAGACGTCGCCGGTGTCGAAGTAGCCGTCCTCGTCGAGGATCTGGCCGCCCTCGCCCTTGAAGTACTCGCCCACCACGAACGGCCCCTTCACCTTCAGGCGGCCGAAGGTGGTCCCGTCGTGCGGCAGCACCTTGCCGGCGTCGTCGGTCAGCTTCATCTCGATGCACAGCGGCGGCCGGCCCTGCTTGAGCTTGTAGCGGAGCTGCTCCTCCTCGCTCATGGCGGCGATCTTGGCGTTGGGCGTGCCTTGCGTGCCCAGCGGCGAGGTCTCGGTCATGCCCCAGGCGTGGGTCACGTCGACGCCGAACTCGTCGCGGAAACCGCGCACGATGGCCTCGGGCACCGCCGAGCCGCCGATCACCACGCGCTTGAGGGTGGTGAGCTTGCCCTTGGTGTCGCGCAGATGGGTCAGCAGCATCTGCCAGACCGTCGGCACCGCGGCCGAGAACGTCACGCCCTCGGTCTCCAGCAGCTCGTGGATCGAGGCGCCGTCCAGCTTCTGGCCCGGCATGACCAGCTTGCTGCCGACGGCCGGGCCCGAGAAGGCGATGCCCCAGGCGTTGGCGTGGAACATCGGCACCACCGGCAGCACCACGTCCTTGGCGCTGATGCCCAGCACGTCCGCGCCGAGGGTCACCAGGGTGTGCAGGAAGTTCGATCGGTGGGAGTAGAGCACCCCCTTCGGATTGCCCGTCGTGCCCGAGGTGTAGCAGAGGCCGGCGGCGGTGTTCTCGTCGAAGCCGCCCCATTCGCAGTCGGCCGAGTTCTGCTCGACCAGGTCCTCGAAGCAGAGCGCACCGGGGAAGTCGACGCCCTTCATGCCCTCGCGGTCGGTCATGACCACGAAGTGCTTCACCGTCGGCATCTTGTCGCGGTTCTGCAGGAGGATCGGCAGGAAGGTCAGGTCCGTGAAGAGGACCTTATCCTCGGCGTGATTGATGATGTAGCAGAGCTGGTCGGGGAACAGGCGCGGATTGAGGGTGTGGCAGACCGCCCCGATCCCCATGATGCCGTACCAGGCCTCCAGGTGGCGGGCGGTGTTCCAGGCCAGGGTCGCGACCCGGTCGCCCGGCTGTACGCCCAGCCCCTTCAGCGCGTTGGAGAGCCGCTTGGCGCGCGTGTGCGCCTCGGCGTAGGTCGTGCGCACGATCGGCCCCTCGACCGAGCGGCTCACGATCTCGCGGTCGCCGTGCCACGCCTTGGCGTGGTCGAGGATCTTGTCGACCGTCAGAGGCCAATTCTGCATCAGGCCCAGCATCTGCGCGCTTCTCCCAACTGAACGCTTGTTAGTTGGCTTTACGCTTAGAGAGCCGAGGCGGTTTAGGCAACGCGGCCCGTGAGGCGACGCGTCAGGAAGCCCCGGCTTTCCAGGCCCTTGCGGCGGCGTCGGGGGCGCCCGAGGCGTCGATGCGCCGCCAGCCGATATTGGGGTCGAGCCGCTCGAGCTGTCCGCGCAGGACCTCGACCGTGGCGTCGGAGGCGTCGCCCGTGCGGCCCGCCACCCGGGTCTCCAGCACCTGCGCGGGCGCGTCCAGCCAGATCCCCTCGAAGGGAACGCCGCACTCGACCGCGAGCCGCTCGGCCCTCGAGCGCAGCGCCGGGTCGATGAAGGTGGCGTCCAGCACCACCGCCCGGCCCGCCTTCAGCATGGCCCCGGCGTCGGCGATCATGGCGTCGTAGGTGCGGGCGTAGAACTCGGGCGTATAGGCTTCCGGCGGCATGGCCTGGGTCGGCGGGGCGCCCAGCAGCCGCTTGCGGATCTCATCGGTGCGCAGGATCACCGCGCCGGGCGAGGCGCCCAGCTGCGGCGCCGCGGCGCGGGCGAAGGTCGACTTGCCCGAGCCGGACAGCCCGCCCACCGCCATCAGGACCGGCGGCGGCGGCGAGAGGTGGGCGATCCCCGCCTCCACGTAGGCCCCCGCCTTGGCGTCGTCGCCGCTGTGCGCCTCGACGTGGGCGCGCACGGCGGCGCGGGTCGAGAGCATGAGCGGGAGCGCCGCCAGCCCGTCCCAGAGATCGGCCGGGAAGCTGCGCGCCGCCTCGTCCATGTAGGCCGACAGGACCCGCACGGCCGCGTCCCGCCGGCCGCGGAAGTCCAGGTCCATGAGCAGGAAGGCGACGTCGTAGAGGACGTCCAGGTCCGACAGGAGGTCGTTGAACTCGATGCAGTCGAACAGCACCGGACGGCCGTCCTCCAGCAGGATGTTCCCCAGGTGCAGGTCCCCATGGCAGCGCCGGGCGAAGCCGGTGGCCGCCCGATGGGCCAGCAGGCCCGCCTGCCGCTCCAGCTCGGCCTCGGTCAGCTCGATCAGCCGCTCGACCCGGGCGGGATCGAGGCCGGGGCAGGTCTCGCGCAGCAGCTGGGCGTTGGACCCGACGGTGAAGGCCAGGGCCGTCAGCCCGCCCTGCGGCCGCAGCGGCGCCCGGGCGTGGAAGCCGGCGATCGTCCGGCCGAGGGCCTCGGCCATCGGGCCGTCGACGACCTCGGGGCGCACCGAGAGCACCGCCGTCTCGTCGAACCGGCGCATCTCCAGGACGTGGTCCACCGTCTCGCCGGGCCCGTCGAGGGCGAAGCCGCCATCGGCGGCCCGCGTGATGCGGCGGACGGCGCGGTAGATGTGCGGCGCCGCCGGCCGGTTGAACTCCAGCTCGCGCTCCAGCGCCCACAGCCGGCGGTCGGCGGTGGAGAAGTCCACATAGCCGAGGTTCACGTGCCGCTTCAGCTTGAGCGCGACGTCGCCGGAGAGGAACACCCGGGCGCAGGCCGTCTCGATCGTCCGTTCGGAGCGGCCGGCGAGCCAGGCGGTCAGCTCGGCCTCGGGAACCTCGCTCAAGGAAACAGCCTGCGGGTCGTCCAGCCCTCCCCGGCGCGCTGGAACACCAGCCGCTCGTGCAGGCGGAACGGCCGGTCGCGCCAGAACTCGATCGCCTGCGGCTCGATCCGGAAGCCGGACCAGTGCGGCGGGCGCGGCACCTTGCCCAGGCCGAAGCGCAGGCCGACCTCGGCGATCCGCTTCTCGAGCGCCAGCCGGTCGGTCAGGGGCCGCGACTGGTCCGAGGCCCAGGCGCCCAGCTGGGCCGGCCGCGCGCGGGTGGCGAAATAGGCGTCGGCCTCTTCGTCGCTGACGCGTGTGACCTGCCCGCGAGCGCGCACCTGCCGGCGCAGCGACTTCCAGTGGAACAGCACCGCGGCCTGCGGATTGGCGGCGAGCTGCCGGCCCTTGGCGCTCTCCAGGTTGGTGTAGAAGACGAAGCCGCGCTCATCGACGTCCTTGAGAAGGACCATTCGCACGTCCGGCAGGCCGTCCGCGTCGGCGGTGGCCACCGCCATGGCGTTGGCGTCGTTCGGCTCCTTGGCGACCGCCTCGGCCAGCCATTCGCGGAACAGGGCGTAGGGATCGGCCTCGCTCAGCAGCGGCGGGGGCTCGGCGGCGGTCACCTGGCGGACATAATCGTCCTCCGACGGCGACGGCGGAATGAGGGTCTTGTCGGTCACGGAGGCCATATAGCGCGGCGGAGGCGGGGCCCGCGAGATTTAACCACGCCTTTAACCCTGATGCGCAACCGTGGAGGTCGATGGCACGCCCCCGGTCCGAGATGTCGCTGAAACTGGCGCGCGAGGTGCTGGGCGTCAGTTCGCTCTCGACCCCGGCCGAGGTCCGGCGCGCGTTCCGCGAGGCCGCCAAGCGCGCCCACCCGGACGGCGGCGGCGACGACGGGGCCTTCCGCCAGGTGGTCGAGGCCTACCGCCGCCTGCGCAATCCGGTGGACGACGGGCTGGCCCCGCCGCCCGTGAAGGCGTCCGCTCCGGCGCCCGACCCGCGCCTGACCATCGCGCCGATCACCGCCCTGCTGGGGGGCATCGCCGAGCACCGCCTGCCGGACGGCCGGCTGATCCGCATCACCCTGCCCGCCGGCCTCCGCTCGGGCGACAAGGTCCGCGCCGGCGAGGCGCGGCTGGAAGTCTATGTCCGCGCCGAGGGCGGGGTGCTGGTCCGCGGCCACGACCTGTGGATGACGGCGCACCTGCCGACCGCGACCCTGCGCAAGGGCGGGCGGATCACCCTCGACACCCCGCTCGGCAAGCGCATCGTCTGGATCACCCGCAAGGCGGCCGACCGCGGCCTCGTGCGCCTGGAGGGCCAGGGCCTGCCCGCCCGCGGCCGCCACCCCAAGGGCCACCTGTTCATCCGCCTGGCCCAGACCGCGGGCGCGGCCGACAGCGCCGCGCTGTCCCTGCTTCGCCGCTTCGCCGCCGCCTGGGCTGCGTAGAGTGGGCCGCGTGAGCGGGCCGTTTGTGGCGCTTCCGGGGTTCGGCTAAGGAAGCCCGGCCATGTCGCACAACACCTTCGGCCACCTATTCCGCGTCACCACCTGGGGCGAGAGCCACGGGCCGGCGCTGGGCTGCGTGGTCGACGGCTGCCCGCCGGGCGTCCCGCTGACCGAGGCCGACATCCAGCCCTGGCTCGACCGTCGCCGGCCCGGCCAGGGCAAGTTCGTCACCCAGCGCCAGGAGCCGGACGCGGTCCGCATCCTCTCCGGCGTGTTCCAGGACGAACGGACGACCGCGAAGTTCGGGGGCCAGGTGACCACCGGCACGCCCATCTCGCTGATCATCGAGAACACCGACCAGCGCAGCCGCGACTATTCCGAGATCGCCACCAGCTTCCGACCCGGGCACGCCGACTATCCCTACTTCGCCAAGTACGGGGTCCGCGACTACCGGGGCGGCGGCCGATCCTCGGCCCGCGAGACCGCCGCGCGCGTCGCCGCCGGAGCGATCGCCCGCAAGCTGCTGCCCGGCGTCACCATCCGGGGCGCCGTCGTCCAGATCGGGCCGCATGCGGTGGATCCCGGACGGATCGACTTCTCGGTCACCGGCGACAATCCGTTCTGGGCGCCCGACCCCGAGATCGTCCCGGTCTGGGAGAGGCACCTGGAGCAGGTCCGCAAGGCGGGATCCTCGACCGGCGCCGTGGTCGCCGTGGAGGCAACGGGCGTACCGGCCGGCTGGGGCGCGCCGCTCTACGGCAAGCTGGACGCCGAGCTGGCCGCCGCGCTCATGTCGATCAACGCGGCCAAGGGGGTCGAGATCGGCGCGGGCTTCGCCGCCGCCGCGCTGTCGGGCGAAGAGAACGCCGACGAGATGCGGATGGGGAACGAGGGCCCGCTCTTCCTCTCCAACAAAGCCGGCGGCGTGCTGGGCGGGATCTCCACCGGCCAGCCGGTGACCGCCCGCGTCGCGTTCAAGCCGACCTCCTCCATCCTCACCCCGCGCCGCAGCCTCGACGAGGCGGGCCGCGAGATCGAGCTGCGCACCAAGGGCCGCCACGACCCGTGCGTCGGCATCCGCGCCGTGCCGGTGGTCGAGGCGATGGTCGCCTGCGTCCTCGCCGACGCCTTGTTGCGTCATCGCGCGCAGACCGGCGGCGGCGCCCACGTCTTGGGCGAAAACCCAAAGTCGTGAACCCGACGTTGCAGACAGTTTCTACGCAACGATAGGTCACTGGACTCAACGGTTTAAAGGATAACCTGTTACAGCAACGCCATTGACCGGCGATTACGGCATTCCTATTCAGGCGCGCTCCGCCTTCACCGTTGAAGGCGGGTGGCTGAAGAGGGGCGCCGGTCCACCGTTGCGGTACGACCTGCTCAAGATCCTGCTCGTCGACGACAACCACCACATGCGGGTGCTGTTGGCCGAGATCCTGCGCGCGCTCGGCGTGAAGGACATCTACGAGGCGAACGACGGGGCCGAGGGCCTGCAGATGATGCGCAACCACGCCATCGACATCGTCATGACCGACCTGTCGATGCAGCCGCTGGACGGCATCGACTTCGTGCGGCTGCTGCGCAATTCGCCCGACAGCCCGAACCAGCTCTGCCCGGTCATCATGATCACCGGCCACTCCACCTTCGCCCGGGTGAACGAGGCGCGCGACGCCGGCGTGAACGAGTTCCTGGCCAAGCCGCTGACCGCCCGGGGCGTGGTCGAGCGCATCCACCAGGTGGTGGAGAACGCCCGCCCCTTCGTGCGCACGGCGGACTACTTCGGCCCCGACCGCCGCCGCCGGGCCGATCCCGAGTTCAGGGGCCCCTGGCGCCGCGCCACCGACCCGCAGCGATAGGTCGCGCCCGCCCGCCGCCTTTCCGCCCCGCCGATCGGGCATGATGGCGGAAACGTCGGGGATTCCAGATGATCGTCCAAGCCCTCGCGCGCGCCGGCGCGCTGACCGCCGCCGCGGCCCTGCTCAGCGGCTGCCTGGCGGTCGCCGCCACCAAGACGGCCGTAGGCGTCACCGGCGCCGTCGTCGGCACGGGCGTGAAGGCCACCGGAGCCGTGGTGGGGGCCGTCATCCCGGACGGCGAGAAGGACGACTAGGCCGACACCTGCATCGCGCAGCTCTCGCCGATCGTGGGGCGCGAGACCACGACTCGGGAGAGTCCCGGGAACCTCGGCCTCAGCCGCTCGGCGAAATAGAGGCACAGGTGCTCGAGCGTGGGGCGCTCCAGCCCCGGCTTCTCGTTGAGCAGGCCATGGTCAAGCTCGCCCGCGACGGCCTTCAGCGCCTCGTCCAGGTCGGCCAGGTCGGCGACCCAGCCCACCGGCTCCTGCGGCTGCCCGCGCACGGTGGCCTCCACCTTGAACGAATGGCCGTGCAGGTTCGTGTAGGGGCGGTGCGCCGGCCCCTCGGCGAGGTAATGGGCCGCGTCGAAGGTCGCGGCCTTGGTGATCTCGAAAACGGGTTGGCTCATGGATCAGGGGTCCGGCCGCCGGGCGGTGAGGCCTCAGGCGATGCCGAGGTACTTGTGGGTCTGCACGCTTAAACGCCAGCGCGGATGGGCAAGGCAATAGGCGATCGCCGCCCGGGTGTTCGCCGCGCGGTCCGGGCCGTCCATCGGCTGCAGCAGGAAGCGCTCGAAATCCAGATGCTCGAACCGCTCGGGCAGGGCCTTCTCCTGCGGAAACACCAGCTTCAGCTCCTGGCCACGCGTCTGGACGACTGGCGCATCGGCCTTGGGGCTGACGCAGATCCAGTCGATTCCCGGCGGGACCGGCAGGGTGCCGTTGGTTTCCAGGGCGATCGAAAAGCCGCGGGCGTGCAGCGCCTCGATCAGGGCTTCGTCCACCTGGAGAAGCGGCTCGCCGCCGGTCAGCACGACCAGCCGGTCGTTGGGCCCGCCCGCCCACTGCGCCTCGATCGCCGCGGCGAGCGCCGCAGCGTCCGCGAAACGTCCGCCTCCCGGCCCGTCCATTCCCACGAAGTCGGTGTCGCAGAAGGTGCAGACAGCTTTCTCGCGGTCCTCCTCGCGGCCGGACCACAGGTTGCAGCCGGCGAAGCGGCAGAACACCGCCGGCCGGCCCGCCTGGCCGCCCTCGCCCTGCAGGGTGAGGAAGATCTCCTTGACCGCGTAGCTCATGCGGCGAGTTCGGGGCGGCCTCCCGCCACCCATTCCTCCCAGCCGCGGGCCCGCAGCTCGCACGCCGGACAGTCGCCGCAGCCGTGGCCCCAGGCGTGCAGCTCGCCCCGCTCGCCCCGGTAGCAGGTGTGGCTCTCGCGCACGATCAGGTCCACGAGAGGCTCGCCCCCGAGGCGGCTGGCCAGGCCCCAGGTCTGCGCCTTGGTGAGCCGCATCAGGGGGGTCTCGATGCGGAAGTCCTGCGCCATGCCGAGGTTGAGCGCGCGCTCCATGGCGTCGATCGCGTCCCGGCGGCAGTCGGGGTATCCCGAGTAGTCCGTCTCGCACATGCCGCCGACCAGCACCGGAATCCCCCGCCGGTCGGCCAGGGCCGCCGCATAGGTCAGGAACGCGAGGTTGCGGCCGGGCACGTAGGTGGACGGCAGCCCCTTCTCGGTGATCTCGAACGCCCGCTCCTGCGTCATCGCCGTGCCGCCGATCGCGCCGAAGCCGCGCATCTCGATGAAATGGTCCTCGCCCAGTCGTCCGGCCCAGCGCGGGAACCCGGCCGCAAGCCGCGACCGCACGGCCTGCCGCGCCTGAAGCTCCACGGCGTGGCGCTGGCCATAGTCGAAGCCGACCGTCTCGACCCGGTCGTACCGGTCGAGCGCCCAGGCCAGGCAGACGGAGGAGTCCTGCCCGCCCGAGAAGAGTACGAGGGCCGCGTCGGTCATCGGCCCCATATGGGCCGGAAGCCGCCGAAGGGGAAGCGACGTTACGGAAGGCACGTTGTCTCCGGCGCCACAGTGCATCGCCAACGGCCCCCCTTCCCGGGCGTCACGCAACTGCGTTCGTTGACAGCGGCGTCATCGAGAGCGAGCCTCACCATAGTTGTCGGGGGGACACGCCGCTCTCCCCGCAGCGCGCCTTTCGCGGCGTAACGGCGAACACGGGCCGACAAGAGCCCGGCGCCACTGGGAGGAACATTGATGTTGAAGACTGCGACCCTTCGCGGCTGGCTGGCTGCTGGCGTGTCCATTGGGGCGCTCGCTGCGTTCGCGACCCCGGCCTCGGCCCAGGCCCCCGGCGGGAACGTCATCGAGGAACTGGTCGTCACCGCGCAGCGCCAAGCCGAGGCGCTGCAGGACGTTCCGATCGCGGTCTCCGCGTTCGACCAGAACGCGCTCGAGAAGTCCAAGATCGACGGCGGCCCGAACCTCGTGCTGGCCGTGCCGAACGTGAACTTCTCCAAGAGCAACTTCACCGGCTACAACTTCCAGATTCGCGGCATCGGCACGAAGCTGACGGCGGCGTCCGGCGACGCCGGCACGGGCATCCACCTCAACAACGCCCCGCTGATCGCCAACAACCTGTTCGAGACCGAGTTCTACGACATGGAGCGCGTCGAGGTGCTCCGCGGTCCGCAGGGCACGCTCTACGGGCGCAACGCCACCGGCGGCGTCGTCAACCTGATCACCGCCAAGCCGGTCGACACCTTCCAGGCCAACGCGCGCGCCGAGTACGGCAACTACAACTCCATCAAGCTGCGCGGCATGGTGAACATGCCGCTGGGCGACACCTTCGCCGTCCGCCTGGCCGGCAACTACCTGAAGCGCGACGGCTACGGCGAGAACCTCGCCACCGGCAACGACGCCGACGACCGCGACCTGTGGGCCGCCCGGGCGACGATCTCGTTCACGCCCAGCGACCGCTTCCGCAGCTGGCTGCTGCTCGACCACTTCGAGGAGCACGACAACCGCTCGCGGATCGGCAAGCAGTTCTGCACCAAGGATCCGGGCCCGGCGAGCATCGGCGGGATGGCCTACTCGGCCGACCCGAACCGCGCGCAGATCCAGCGCGGCTTCTTCAGCCAGGGCTGCCTCGAGAGCTCGCTCTACGACCCCAGCGCCCTCGGCACGGTCAACTCCCAGGGCACCCTGGGCGGCCTCTTCGGCTCGCTGGCCGGCTTCCAGACCGGCGATGCGTACGCCGGGAAGGTGCAGACGTCCGACGTGCGGGACATCGAGTCGCTGTTCGACCCGATCTACAAGTCCAAGACCGACATCTACGAGTTCAACGCCGAGTTCGACGTCACCGACAACGTGACCATGAACTGGATGTCGGCCTACACCTTCTACAAGCTGTACACGCGGCAGGACTACAACCGGTACCTGCCGTCGACGACCTTCAACGCCACGCCCAATCCCTGCAACTTCTTCACGGCGCCCTGCCGCACGCCCACCGGGCCGGACGTTCCTGCACCGCTGTACGCCGGCATCTACGGGCTGCTGTTCCCGGGCGGGGTGGTCGGCGATCCGCAGAACGGGCCGCAGAACCGCTTCACGACCAGCGACATCTCGTCGGCCTACACCGAGCAGTGGAGCCACGAGGTGCGGTTCCAGTCGAACTTCGACGGGCCGTTCAACTTCAACGTCGGCGGCCTGCTCACGAAGTACACGTCCACGGGCGACTACTTCGTGATGTTCAACACCGGCACCGGCTTCTACCAGATGCAGAACGCGCTGACCGCCGGCAATCCCGCCGCCGCGAACTGCACGTCTGGGGCCGGATGCGTGGCGATCGACCCCAGCGCCGACCCCACCCGCCTCGGCCACAACTACTACGACAACTACGGGCCCTATAAGCTCGTGTCGTACGCCGCCTTCGGCGAGCTGTACTGGCAGATGAGCGACACGTTCAAATGGACGCTCGGCCTCCGCTACACCGTCGACGACAAGGAGGTTCAGGCCCACGAGACGTCGCTCGGAGAACCGGGCGCCGGTCCGATCCCGATCGGCCTGCGCAAGGTGAAGTTCAAGGAGCCGACCGGACGCTTCGGCTTCGACTGGAAGCCGGAACTCGGCTTCACCGACGACACCCTGATCTATGCGTTCTACGCGCGGGGTTACAAGGCGGGCGGGATCAACCCCTCGTTCAGCCCGGGCGTGGGCATCGTGCCGGTCTCGCCGACCTTCGAGCCCGAGTTCATCGACTCGTTCGAGATCGGCACCAAGAACACGCTGCTCGACGGCACCCTGCAGGTGAACGCGACCGGCTTCATGTATGACTACAAGGGCTACCAGGTCTCCAAGATCGTGAACCGCACGTCGGTGAACGAGAACGTCGACGCCGAGGTGAAGGGCGTGGAGTTCGAGGCCATCTGGCAGCCGCTGCAGGGGCTGCGGTTCAACACCTCGATCGGCTGGCTCGACACCGAGCTGAAGAACGCCCGGTCGATCGACACCTTCGATCGCACCGCCGGCAATCCCAACCTGATCGTCGTGAAGTCGGACGTGGCGTCGAACTGCGTGGTGCCGCTCGCCAACGCCCAGACGGCCCTGGGCGCGTCCAACGCGCTGGGCAGCCCCTTCGTGCTGCTGGGGCTGTGCACGCCGGTGTCCAACGCCGGCGCCGGGACCAACATCCTGGGCTCGGGCGCGATCGCCGCCGGTACGAACGCCTTCGGCGGTCTCGTCTCGGAAGGCGTGGAGCAGGACCTGTCGGGCAACAAGCTGCCGAACTCGCCCGAATGGACCGTCTCGCTGGGCGCCCAGTACACCTGGGTCTTCGGCGACTGGGACGCCACCCTGCGGGGCGACTACTACCATCAGTCCAAGACGTTCGCCCGGATCTACAACTCCGATGCGGACCGGATCCGGTCTTGGGAGAACGTCAACGTCACCCTGTCGGTGAACAATCCCGACATGGGCCTGGAGCTGGGGGCGTTCATCAAGAACGCCACCGACGAGACGGCGATCACCGACTTCTACCTGACCGACGACTCCTCGGGCCTGTTCCGGAACGTCTTCTACACCGAGCCGCGCACCTACGGGGTGTGGATCTCGAAGAGCTTCTAAGCCAGACCTGAAGCCGGGCGACCGGCGGGGGCGGCGGAGCGATCCGCCGCCCTTTTTCTATGCTCGTGCAGAGGGTGTTTTGAGTCGCAGGTATGCCCGTCGGATTTTCGGCAAGACCGCCAATCCCGAGGGCAAGGGGCTTCGCTGACCCGCGTTCAGTTTTGTGCATCGAATTTGAAAGTGCGGTACTTCGGCAACATCGCCGAAAAAGCAGCGCTTGAAACGCCCAGGTTATCGCTGGTGAGTTGACGCTGGCCCGGCCTCCCCCCGAGGGTCCCCGCCCCGGGCGCCTCCCCGCGCCCGCCCACGAGAATCGCAAACGAAGAGGCCGGCGGCGCGACCGTCCGAGCCCGGGAGGACATTCATGTCGCAATCGATCGCCCCGCGGGGCGTGCTCGCCGCCGGCGTCTCCGCCCTGGCGCTCGCCGCGCTGGCCCAGCCCGCGCTCGCCCAGGACGCCGCGCCGCCCGCGGCCCAAGGCGCCCTGCTGGAAGAGCTGGTCATCACCGCCGAGAAGCGCGAGCAGTCGCTGCAGGACGTGCCGGTGGCCGTCTCGGCCTTCACCTCGGAGAAGCGCGACGTCGCCGGCATCACCGGCATCCAGGACTTCGTGAACTTCACGCCCGGCATGAACTACTCGGGCACCGACCGGGTCAGCCTGCGCGGCGCCGGCCGCAACACCTTCTACATCGGCAACGACCCGGGCGTGGCGTCCTACTCGGACGGCTTCTACTCGGCCTCCTCGTCCGAGCTGTTCAAGACCCCGCTGTTCATCGAGCGCACCGAGATCCTGCGCGGTCCGCAGGGCACCCTGTACGGCCGCAACGCCATCGGCGGCGCCATCAACCAGGTCTCCAAGCGCCCGTCGCAGGACTTCGGCGGCGAGATCCGCGCCGGCTACGGCAACTACGACCGCTACCGCATCGAGGGCGTGGTCTCCCTGCCCGTGGCCGACAACCTGCGCTTCAAGATCGGCGCGAGCCACGAGGACCAGAGCAAGGGCTTCATCAAGAACATCGGCCCGGCCAACGACGGCGCCACCATCAAGCGCAGCTACTACGAGGCGCAGATGGAGTACGAGCCGACCGACCGGCTCGAGATCTACGTCCGCTACAACCGCTCGGTCTGGGACGACACCACCGGCGTGGGCGACCGCCTCGCCAACCTGACGACGCCCTACGACACCACCCGCGTGTTCGGCCCGATCGGCCAGCTTCAGGTCAATCCGCAGTTCGGCTACGCGACCCCGAACCCGGGCGTCGCCGATCCGTACGTGATGAACACCAACACGGACGGCTACGGCCAGCTGCGCGGCAACCACGTCGCCACGACCACCATCACCTACGACCTGGGTTTCGCCGACCTGAAGTACATCGGCGGCTTCCAGAAGTATAATTACCAGACGGGCGGGGACTACGATAACACCAGCCGGACCGCGCCGATCACCGGCATCCTGGCGGTCCCGTACTTCCCGACCCAGACCACCGACTTCGACGAGCACAAGTGGTACTACTCGAACGAGGTGAACCTGACCTCGAACGGGGACGGGCCATTCCGCTGGATTCTCGGCGCCTACCAGTACCATGAGAAGTACCGTCAGCGGGTCCAGCTGGCCAACCCGAACCAGGCCCAGCTCGCCCAGCCGTTCACCCTCGCGGGGACGCTGGCCGCGCCGAACCCGAACCGCAACTTCGTCGACAGCCAGGCGGCGCTGAAGTCGAAGGCCTGGGCCGTGTTCGGCCAGGGCACCTACGAGATCAACGACCAGTTCGCCGTGACGGCGGGCCTGCGCTACACCAAGGACAAGAAGTCCGGGAACGAGTTCCAGCGGCTGGTCATCCAGTCGCCGACCATCCTGGGCGGCGCGGTCGCGGTGGACGTCTCCAGCGACATGGATCCGACCACCCCCGGCGTGCAGAACTACCGCACCCTGTCCGACAGCTGGGACGCGGTGACCGGCGTCCTGAACCTGGACTGGACGCCTGACGCTGACACCCTCGGCTACGCCAAGTACAGCCGCGGCTACAAGTCGGGCGGCTTCCTGCTGGGCACCCTGGCGCCCGATCCGGAAGCCGACCAGGAGCAGGTCGACGCCTTCGAAGTCGGCCTGAAGAAGACCTTCGCCGGCCGGCTGCAGGTGAACGCCGCAGCGTTCTACAACGACTACAAGGACCTGCAGCTGAACCTGTCGCAGCTCAACGCGGCGGGCACCTCGGCCTCCAACAACTTCGTCAACGTCGACGCCGAGGCCTACGGTCTGGAGCTGGAGGCGATCTGGCGGCCGATCGAGAACCTCGACCTGTCGGCGAGCTACGGCTACCTGCACACCGAGATCACGAGCGGCTGCTGCTTCTACGACCCGGCGGATCCGGGCGCCCTGGACCCGCGGGCGACGCCGGCGGGCGGCACGGCCAACTCCAACGGCGCGCCGCTGGTGTTCCAGACGCTGGAAGGCTCGCGCATCTACCAGTCGCCGAAGCACAAGTTCGCCGGCAACGCGAACTACACCTTCGATTTCGACGCGGGCAGCCTGATCGTGTCGGCCACCTACACCTGGACCGACAAGACCTACTACCAGCCGTTCAAGAGCGAGGCGAACCGGGTCAAGGCGTACGACGTCACCGACCTGCGCGTGCTGTGGAACGACATCGACGACCGTTACACCGTCATCGGCTTCGTGAAGAACGTCTTCGACAACACGGGCTTCACGTCGAACGGCTCGACGACGCCCACAGCGATCTACGACAGCCCGCCGAACCCGCAGGCCGGTCTCCTGACGCAGACGCGCACGGCGATCACCCGCGGCCTCATCCAGCCCCGCACCTACGGCGTGGAGCTGCAGTACCGCTTCTAGAGTTGGCGCGTTTCCTCCCATAAGCGCCTATTCGGGCGGCGGGCCTCGTCCCGCCGCCCTTTTTTTTGGCCCGGCGCTCCGGACGAGCCGGGGCCATGACGTGCGTTGGGGGCGGACGATCACCCCCAGGTTGCGCGGCTTAACCTCTGCGCAAGCGCTGGCCCACAGAATGGCGCCGCCATCCTAGTTCCCCCGAAGCGTACGGCGTCATGTCCCTGCCCGAATTCTTCTTCGAGCGCGTCACCGCGGACATCCGCCAGCAGATGGACGGGGTGCGCGCGCTGGCCGAACGGCTCTGCGACCGGCGCCTGCCGCCGGAGGACCTGGCCTGCGTGGAAGGCATCGCCGAGGCCGCCGCGGGCGTGCGCCGCCTGCTCGACAGCGCCCTCGACCTGAAGGCGATCCAGGCCCAGGGCCTGGCGCTCTCGCTCGCCCCGGTCCGCTTGCGCGAGCTGGCCGACGAGGTGCAGGCCCGCTGGCAGGCGCGGGCCGCCACCGGCGGGGTGACCCTGCTCGTGTCGTACGACGGCCCGCCGGAAGGCGCGGCCATGGCCGACCGGGCCCGCCTGCTGCAGGTGTTCGACGGCTTCATCGGCGAGGCGGTCGGCGCCCGCAGCCGCGGCGCCGTGGAGGTGACGCTGCGCGCCGCCCCCGACGCCGAGGGAATCGCCCTGGAGGCGGCGGTGCGCGGCGCCCGCGACGGCGCCTGGGAGAGCCAGGCCCTGGAGGCCCGTATCCGCGCCATCGAGGCGCGCCTGGGCCTGGAGGCGGCGATCGGCGCCCTCCTGTCGCGCAGCGTGCTCGAGGCCATGGGCGGCGAGTTGCGCCGCGAAACCACCGCCGGCGCCTCCGAGGCCCTCACGTTCTCGCTGCGGCTGGCCGCGGTCGCCGAGCCGCAGGCCGAGGCCCAGCCCACCGCGCCGCGCGCGGCCCACGTCCTCGTCGTGGACGACAACGCCACCAACCGGATGGTCGCCCAGTCGCTGGTCGAGATGTTCGACTGCACCTGCGAGGCGGCCGAGGATGGCGCCCAGGCCGTCGAGATGGCCCGCACCGGCCGCTTCGACCTGATCCTGATGGACATCAAGATGCCTCGCATGGACGGGGTGGAGGCCACGCGCGCCATCCGCCGCCTGCCCGCCCCCGCCGGCGCCGCGCCGATCATCGCCCTGACCGCCAACGCCGACCCCGAGGACGCCGCCGGCTACCTCGCCGCCGGGATGAACGGGGTGGTCGAGAAGCCGATGAAGCCCGAGCACCTGCTGGCCGCCCTCACCCGCGCGCTGGGCGACGCCGCCGCCTCGGCGGCCTGATTTCGCCCCCGGGCTACATCGATGGCCGCCGCCGCTTCGCCAGGATGAGTGGTAGAGGAACGGACCGGGGGCGGCATCCGCGCCGCCCGCGCCGAGGAGTCCCGCGCATGACCGCCAAACCCGATGGCTATGACCCCGGCCACGAGCCCGAGGATGGAGGCGGATTCGACGTCGACGATTGGGGGCGCCTCGCCGCGTTCACCGGGGCGGTGGCGAGCCTGGACGACGTGCAGGCCAGGCGCGCGGTGTTCGCCCTGGCCGATACCGAGGACGCCCGGCCGCTGGACATGGACCTGCCGCAGCCGGTGATCTGGTGGGATGAGGACGGCGAGCAGGCGGCCGTGGCCGTGCAGGCCGAGGTCCACACGGGCGACAACGGTGAGCCGATGGAGGTGCTGGGCCTGATCCTGCCGGACGGCGGATCGGCCGTGGCCCTGCTGGAGGACGTGGACCTGGTGGACGACACCGACCCCGCCTGGCGGGCGCTGGTCGAGGCCGCGGTGGACGGCGCCGACGACGGGGACGAGGACTAGCGCCGGTCAGGCCGGGCCGAGCGCCTCGCGCCGAGCGCCGGCGCGCCGGTCGTAGTCGGCCGCCAGGGCGTCGAGCGCGGCCGCGCCGTCGCCGCGAAAGGCGGGTCCGTGCATCAGGGCCAGGGTGCACGGCGCAAGTTCGGCCAGCCCCCGGATGGTGGCGCCCATGCCGGGGTTCAGGGCCGAGTAGCCGATGATGTCCTCCGAGGCGATGGCCGGGCCGACCACGTCGTCCTCCACCAGCGGCGGGCCGTCGCCGTGCTGGGTGAAGAGATCGCCGCAGAAGAGCGTGCCGGTGGATTCCTCGTAGATCACGCCGGCGTCCCAGCCGTGCGGCGTATGCGGCGTGTCCAGGTAGCGGACCCGCTTGCCGGCTCCGAGGTCGAGAACCTCGCCGTGCCTCAGCGCGCGCGGCGGGCGGTCGGCCATGTCGTTCAGCGAGACGTTGCAGCCGATCTCGCCGTGCGCCACCTGCGCCCGGGGCGCGAGCGCGAGCCATTCGTTCATGGCGCCGCATTCGTCGGCCTCGTAATGACCGAAGCTGATCCAGCGCAGGCGCTCGGGCGCGATCACCCGGGCGACCGCCTCGCGCACCAGCGGGAACATGCGGCGAAGGCCGGTGTGGAAGAGCAAGGGCTCGTCTCCCAGCACCAGGAACTGGTTGAACGTCAGGCCCTTGGGGGCGTCGATCTGGGGGACGAAGGTGGACAGGCGGTAGACGCCGTCGGCGATCTCGGCGACGCGGGTTTCCATGGGGGCGCTCCTGCTGGACCGGGCGAGATTTTCACACTACATAACCGTGTAATGAAAAACCGCGGCGAGGTCAATTTCGCTGCACAGTCCAGTACGGCGAAACAGGCGTGGCCCGGAACTACACCCTGAAACGGCGCGCGGAGCAGCAGGCGCAGACCCGGCGCCGGCTCGTCGAGGCCGCGGTGGACCTGCACGGCGAGCTTGGGCCGGCGCGGACCAGCCTGAGCATGGTGGCCGAACGGGCGGGCGTTCAGCGCAACACGCTCTACGCCCACTTCCCAGACGAGCGCAGCCTGCTGGTGGCCTGTTCGGCCCTGTCGCTGGAGCGCGACCCGCCCCCCGACGCCTCGGGCTGGAGCGACATCGCCGACGCCGGCGAGCGGCTGCGGCAGGGGCTGGGCGAGGTCTACGGCTGGTACGGCCGCACCGCCCAGTTGATCGGCTGCGTGCTGCGCGACGCCGAGCACCACGATCTGACGCGGGAGATCACCGAACTGCGCCTGGGGCCGGTGATCGCCGGTTGGCGCGAGGTGCTGGGGGCCGATCTGGCGGGACCCCGGAGGGCCGTGCTCGAGCTGGCGCTGAGCTTCCATGGCTGGCGCGCGCTCGCCCGCGAGGGCGGGTTGGACGACCCCGCCGCGGCCGCCGCGGCCATGGCGCGGGCGATCGAGGCGCAGCCCGCAGGCTAGGAAGGCGGCCGCCGCGGCCGGTTTCACCTGCAACTTTTTTGCGGCGGAACGCCCTATTGCGCCGCCATCCGCAATGACTTAGGTCGCCATCTCCGGTTCCGGGGGAGAAAATGGCCGAGGCCAAGCCCACCCAGGCCGCGCCGTCGCTGGAGGCGGTGCGCCAGCGCATCGACGCCATCGACGCCGAGCTGCTGCGGCTGCTCGACGAGCGGGCGGGGCTGGCCCATGCGGTGGCCGCCGCCAAGGCCGCAGCAGGGGACGCGGGCAAGTTCGGCCTGCGCCCGGGACGCGAGGCCCAGATCGTCCGCAAGCTGCTGGCCGCCCCTCGCAAGGCCGCGACGCCGGCGCTGGTCGTGCGGGTCTGGCGCGAGCTGATGGCCGAGAGCCTCGCGCTGCAGGGACCGTTCCGCCTCGCCGTCTGGGGCGGCAAGGACCCGGGCCGGGCGGCCGAGCTGGCCCGCCTGCGGTTCGGCGCCGCGCCGCCGCTGGGCCAGGTCGCCAAGCCCGAGGAGGCGCTGGCCGAGGCGAAGGTGACCGGCGGGGTCGCCGTCCTGGCCCTGACCCGCGACAGCGCCTGGTGGGGCCGGCTGCTGGCCGAGCCGCGCCTGAAGGTGTTCGCGGCCCTGCCGTGCCTGGCCGCGTGGGGGCCCATGGCCGCCCTGGCCGTGGCCGAGGTGGAGGTCGAGCCCACAGGCGACGACGTGACGTTCTGGGTGACCGACGCGGCGGGCTCCGCCGCGGCCGTCGAGGACGCCCTCTCGCGCGACGGCGTGGCGGCCAGCCTCATCGTGGAGAGCGGCGGGCTGAAGCTGTTCTCCCTGGCCGGCTACTACCAGCCGCAGGACGAGCGCCTGGCCCGGGCGCCGGGCCGGCTCACGGGCGTGATCGGGGCTGCGCCGGGGCCGCTGGACGTGTAAAGCGGCCGCCATGGCCGACTCCAACGAACTCCCGACCGCCCCGCAGACCGACCGTTCCCGCGCGACCCGCCCCCTCCCCAAGCCGGGGATCATGGACATCCACGCCTATGTGCCAGGCAAGGCCAAGGCCGAGGGCGTCGCCGACCCCGTCAAGCTGTCGGCCAACGAGAACATCCTGGGCTGCAGCGAGCAGGCGCGCGAGGCCTACGCGGGCGCAGCCGGCCAGCTGCACATGTATCCCGACAGCCGCACCAGCCTGCTGCGCGCCGCCGTCGCCGAGCGGTTCCGGCTGGAGCCCGAGCGGCTGATCTTCGGCCAGGGCTCGGACGAGGTGTTCCAGCTGCTGAACCAGGCCTTCCTGGAGCCCGGCGACAACATCGTGCAGGGCGAGTACGGCTTCGCCGCCTACGCCATCGGCGCCTATGCCTGCCAGGCGCAGGTGCGGCGCGCGAAGGAGCCCAACTACACGATCGACGTGGACGAGATCCTGAAGTGCGTGGACGAGCGCACGCGGATCGTCTTCATCGCCAATCCCGCCAATCCCACCGGCACCTGGGTCCCGTTCGCCGAGATCGAGCGCCTGCATCGGGCCCTGCCGGCCTCGGTCGTGCTGGTGCTGGACGGCGCCTACAGCGAGTTCTGCAACGACCCGGCGTTCGACGACGGCATGGACCTGGCGCGGACGGCGCAGAACGTCGTCGTCACCCGCACCTTCTCCAAGCTGCACGGCCTGGCCGCCCTGCGGGTGGGCTGGGGGTATGCGCCGGCCGAGATCGCGGCGGCGGTGGACCGCATCCGCCTGCCGTTCAACATCTCGATCCCCGGCCAGCTCGCCGCCGTCGCCGCCCTGGCGGACGAGGACTTCCAGCGCCGCTCGGTCGAGCACGTGGACCGCTGGCGCCCCTGGCTGGCCCAGCAGCTGGGCGGCCTGGGGCTCGAGGTCGTGCTGCCCTCGGCGGCCAACTTCCTGCTGGTGGGCTTCCCCAAGACCCCGGGCAGGACGGCGGTGGAGGCCGAGGCGTTCCTGGCCGGCAAGGGCCTGCTGGTCCGCGGCGTCGGCAACTACGGCCTGCCGCACCACGTGCGCATCACCATCGGCCTGGAAGAGCACAACCGCGCCGTCACCGAGGCGCTGGCCGAGTTCCTGAAGGCCTAGGCGCCCTCCGCCCGCACCTGCTCCAGGAGGCTCTTGGCCTCGTCGACGAAGGCGGCGACGACCTTGGGGGCGTAGGGGTTCTGGGTCTGGATGGCCTTGAAGAGCTCGAAGGTGTCGGCGCCAATCAGGCCGCAGAGCTCGAGCAGGTGCTGGTACGACTGGGTCGCCAGCCGCTCGTCCGGGATGCCGAGATTGACGAGGCTGCGGCCGATCAGGTGCGTCAGCGCCTGGACGTAGGCCATCTCCTCGTCGTGCTCCTCGGGCGTGGTGATCGTGACCGAAAGGCCCAGCTCGCGGCCGAGCGCGGCGACCCGCTCGTAGCGGTCGCCCCGGATCGGGCAGACCACGAACCGCAGGCCCGGCAGGCCGTCGCGCGCCACCGACTGGGGGCCGAACAGCGGGTGGGTGGCCACGAGGTCGGCGTGCGCCGGCAGCAGCTCGGCCATCCAGCGGGCGGGCAGCACCTTCACCGACCCCACGTCCACCACCAGCGCGCCGGGCTTCACGTGCGGGGCGATGGCGGCGAACACCTCGCGCATGGCGGCCACCGGCACGGCCACCACCACGACGTCGCAGGCCGCCGCCGCTTCCAGCGAGCCGAAGCCCACGCCCAGCGCCCGGGCCGCGTCCTCGGCCCCCGGCGCCGGATCCGACGCCAGGACCTGGAAGCGGTCCTTCAGGATCCCCGCCGCCAGGCGGCCGAACTGTCCCAATCCGATGAGGCCGAGGGTCTTCATGGGCGGCTCGATAGCCGGGACGGCGGCGCGCGGCAAACGCCCGACGCCTTGACGCCGGGCACGATATTCACCCCAATGGTTGAATGAACGGTCTGGACGAGACGCTGCAGGCGCTGGCCGACCCGACCCGACGGGCGATCCTGGCCCGGCTGGCGGCGGGCGAGGCGCGGGTCACCGAGCTGGCTGCGCCTTTCCCGATCAGCCTGAACTCGGTCTCCAAGCACATCCGCACGCTGGAGCGGGCCGGGCTGGTGCGGCGCCGGGTGCGGGGGCGCGAGCACCTCCTGGCCCTGGACCCGCGGCCGCTGGACGAGGCCGCCCGCTGGATCGAGGACCACCGCAAGCTCTGGGCCTGGCGCCTGGAGGAACTGGAGAAGGCGCTGAAGGATGGCTGAACTGACGGTGACGCACCGCTACCCGTTCCCTGCCGAGCGGGTGTTCGACGCCTGGCTGGACCCGAGGATCGCCCGCCGGTTCCTGTTCACCAGCCCAGAGAGCGAGATCGTCCGCTGCGACATCGACGCCCGGGTGGGCGGCCGCTTCGCCATCGCCGACCACCGCGACGGGGCCGAGGACATCCTGCACGTCGGCGAGTACCTGGAGATCGACCGGCCCCGGCGACTGGTCTTCACCTTCGGCGTGCCGCAATTCGACCCGACGATGACGAGGGTGACGGTCGAGATCGCCGCCGACGGCGATGGCTGCCTGCTGACCCTGACGCACGAGGATGTGCCGCCGCAGTGGGTGGAGCAGGACCGCGAGGGCTGGACGATGATCCTGGCCGGGCTGGAGCGGGCGCTGGCCTAGGAACCTGGCTCCGCCGACCACCATCCGGGGCGGCCGGCCGCACACGCGGCGACGTCGTCGATGATCTGCGGATAGCCGTCGCCGTCCTCGAAGCCGGCGTCCGCGATCACCTCGCCGTCGACATGGACCTGCAGCGAACGGGTGCTGCGCAGCAGGCCGACCTGCGCCTCGGTCAACCCGCCGTCCGCCATCAGGTAGTTCGGCGCCGGGTAGTCCGGCGTGAAGGGGAAGCGGCCTTCGTCCGTGGCGATCTCGCCGCGGCTTCCGCGCGCGAGCTCCTGACCGTCTGGGACGCCGACGCCGACATAATACCTGTCCGCGTGGATGAGCTGGAGCATCCGGCCGTCGTAGAGCTGGGCCTGGGCGAGGCACATCTCCTCGTCGACATACATCCACCAGACGCCCCCGGCGTGGAGGGTCGGCGTGGACGACTCCTCGGCGTGGGCCGTGGCGGCCGCGCCCATCAGCACGGCCGCAGCCAGGACCATACGCAGCATCCGTCGCCTCCCCAGGTTGTTCTCGCGCCAGCTTAACTTCCAAGCGGCGGCGGCGTAAAGAACGGATCGCGAACCTAGCCCGGTTCGCCGTCCGCAACGCTCAGGAAGCCCGCCACCTGCTCGATGGCCTCCACCAGCGTCACGCGCTGCAGCTCGACACCCTCCGGAAGGCCCGAGAACAGGCGCGTCGGGGCGGCCGCGTCCAGCATGACGAAGACGCCGCGATCGTCGGCCCGCCGGATCAGGCGACCGAAGGCCTGGGCGATGCGGCCCCGCGCGATGGCGTCGTCGTAGCCCTTGTTCCCGAACCGCGCTCGCCGGGCCTTGTGCAGGATGTCGGGCCGTGGCCACGGCACGCGGTCGAACACGAGGAGGCGCAGCGACCGGCCCGGCACGTCCACGCCGTCGCGGACCGCATCGGTGCCCAGCAGGCAGGCGTCCTGTTCGGCCCGGAAGATGTCCACCAGCGCCCCGACCTCCAGCGGATCGACGTGCTGGGCGTAGAGGGCCAGCCCCTTGTCGGCGAGCGGGCCGGCGATGCGCTCGTGCACCGCCTTCAGCCGGCGGATGGCGGTGAAGAGACCCAGGCCCCCGCCCCCGGCGGCCAGGAACAGCTCGCGCATGGCGGCGGCCACCTGGCGCGCATCGTCCCGGCCGACGTCGGTGACCACCAGGGCGCGGGCGTTCCGGGCGTAATCGAACGGCGAGGCCAGCTTCAGGGTCTTGGGCCGGTCGGGCAGGCGCGCCGCGCCCGTCCGCATCTCGGCCAGGGCGAAGGGGTCGTCCAGCGTGGGGTCGGCCAGGGTCGCGCTGGTCACCAGCACCCCGTGGGCCGGGGCGATCACCGCGTTGGTCAGCGGCTCGGTCGGGTCCACCCAGTGGCGGCGGCAGGCGGCGTCCACCACCCGCCCGTAGAGAAAGGTGGCGTCGAACCAGTCCACGAAGTCGGGGTCGTCCTCGGCGTCCTCGTCGATGGCCCGCAGCATCGAGCGCCAGGCCGGCAGGGTCATCCGCGCGCGGCGGTCCAGGCCGCGCAGCGCCCCCTCGATCCGCGCCCGCTCCGAGCCGCCCAGGGTGGCGCTCTCCTCGTCCAGCAGGTCCTCCAGCGCGCGGGCCAGCGCCAGCAGCGGCGCCTCGATCCGCGAAAGGGCGGCAGCGGCCTCTCGAGCGGTCTCGCGCACCAGGTCGAGGGCCGGGCGGGCGGCGCACTCCATGCCGATGTCGGACGAGGTCGCCCGCGCCCGCAGTTGCTCCAGCACCGCCACCAGGAAGCCCTCGATGGGGCCGATGGGGTTCACCTCGCCGTTGGGCGGCGCGATGCGGCCGGACCAGCCCTCGCCCGGCAGGGCGGCGGCGGCGTGGAGCGCGGCGGCGAGTGTCTCGCGCGCGTCGTCGCGATCGCCCAGGATGTCGGACAGGCGGTTCTCGAGCCCCCGCCCGCGCCGACCGCGCCCCTCGGGCCCGCGGATCCAGCGGCGCATCTCGGCGGCCTCGGCGCCCGACAGGGCGGCCGAGAACGCGGAATCGGCCGCGTCGAACAGGTGGTGGCCCTCGTCGAAGACGATGCGCTTCAGCAGGGTGGTCTCGGCGTCGGCCTTGGAGCCGCGCGCGGCCCGGGCGCCGTCGAACGCCGCCTGCGTCATGACGAGGGCGTGGTTGGCGATGACGATGTCGGCCCGGCGCGAGCCGCGGATCGCTTTCTCCACGAAGCAGGCGCGGTAGTGCTGGCAGCCGGCGTGGACGCACTCGCCGCGCCGGTCCACCAGGTTCTGCGGGCTGGCCTGGCCCGCCGGCGAGACCGCGAACAGGCCGTGCAGCCAGGCGGGGAAGTCGCCGCCCGTCATGTCGCCGTCGCGGGTCGCCCTCGCCCACCGCGCGGCCAGGGCCATGCCGGTCAGGTCGGCCCCGCCCAGCTGGGCGGCGTTCGCCTGCTCCTGGAAGTTCAGCAGGCACAGGTAGTTCTCGCGCCCCTTGCGGACGACCACCTTCTTCGCCCGCGCCTTCTCCTCCTCGAAGATGCTGCGGCTCTCGCGCTCGATCTGGCGCTGGAGGGCGCGGGTGTAGGTGGAGACCCAGACGGCCGGGCCGTTCGCCTCGGCCCACAGCGAGGCGGGGGCCAGGTAGGCCAGGGTCTTGCCGACCCCGGTGCCGGCCTCGGCCAGCATCATCCGCGGCTCGCCCTCGCGCTCGCGCGGCTGGAAGACGAAGGCGGCCTCGGCGGCGAGCTCGGCCTGGGCCGGCCGCGCCTCGTCGAGCCCGGAACGGCCCAGCAGGGTCTTCAGCCGCTCGGCGGCCGCCCCGCCCTCGACGGGCTTGGAGCCAGGCTCGCCGGGCGGCGCCTCGGCCTCCCATTCGGCAAGCCGCATCCAGACGTCGAGGCCGGACGAGCGGAACTGGTTGCCGGCCGGCGCCGAACGCAGCGCCCCGACCACCGCCGGACCCCAGGGCCAGCCGCCGCGCGCCAGGGTCTCGGCGATCGCCAGCGCCTCCTCGCGGGAGGGTTCGGGGGCCGCGGCCAGCTCGGCCAGCAGGGCCTGGCAGACCTCGCGCAGGGCCCGCGCCTGGGCCTCGGCGCCCTTCGGCTCGGGCATGCCCATCGCCAGCGCCAGACCCGCCGCCGACGGCGCGGCGAACCGGGCCGGCCGTACGAAGGCGAACAGCTCCAGGGCGTCGAAGATCCGCGGCGACCTGGGCGGCGCGTTCAGCGCCAGCCGCCGCGCCGTCATCGCCGCATGGGCGACCAGCACGGGGGCGGATTCGAAGAGGTCGCGCGCGTCGGGCGCCCGAAGGCCCTGCGTCCGCGCGGCGTCCGCCACCGCCGCCCGAGGTCCGGGCAGCACCACCAGGGCCGGGGCGAGATCGAGCGCGGCAGGGGGAAGAGTCACCCGCAGAAGTTACCGCGCGGCGGCGGTGAACGGAAGGGGAACTGTCCCCCACGCTCATAAACCACAGGCGGGCGCGGAGGGTCCGCCAACCCTCCACGCGCGTCCCGAGGGGCGCCGGTCGAGCGGACAACCGCCGCTATGTCGGGTACCGGCTGTTGCGAACAAGCTCTGCAATCGTAGGGTGCGGCAAAGACGCGCATGTGGGCGCGTCACAGTCGTCCGCGCTGCGGGCGTCGAGCAGCAACGGGAGAGCGCAGCATGACCGTCCTCGTCTCCGGTAACACCCCCATCAACGTGAACACGCCCGAGATCGGGGCGCTGGCCTGGGGGGACACGCTGACCGCCAACTCCAGCTTCATCTCGCTGCGGTTCGAGCAGTGGATCGACGAGTTCACCGGCAGCTTCCAGTACGACGTCTTCGGCGAGCTGGCGGGCGGCGTGATCACCGGCTGGAAACAGACCTACAATGGCCAGTTGGTCTTCGAGGTGACGGGGGCGGAAGTCTCGGTCGGCCAATTCCTGATCTGGGTCGCGAACGACGACAACGCGACCGCCGTGCAGACCATCTTCGCCGGCGCCGACAGCATGACCGGATCGCAGTTCCTGGACATCCTGTCCGGTTACGCCGGAGCGGACTCGCTGTTCGGCATGGGCGGCGACGACACGCTGGAGGGCGGCGCGGGCGAGGACTACGTGCGCGGCGGTGACGGGGCGGACAGCCTGGCCGGCGGGGCGGACTTCGACGATCTGCACGGCAATCTCGGCAACGACGTCGTGGACGGGGGCCTGGGGACCGACTGGGTGGTCGGCGGCCAGGGGAACGACCTGCTGCGCGGCGGCGACGATAGCTCCTACGACGTGGTCTACGGCAACCTCGGGAACGACACCTGCTACGGCGGGGACGGCGGGGACTGGGTGCGCGGCGGCCAGGGCGACGACAGCCTGTCGGCCGGCGGCGGCGCAGACTGGATCTGGGGCGACCGGGGCAACGACACCATCGAGGGCGGCGCCGGGGCCGACATCTTCTTCGTGTTCGGCGAGGCCGGGACCGACCGGGTGCTGGACTTCAACGCCGCCGAAGGCGACGTGGTGCGGGTCGAGGCCGGCTACACCTACAGCGCCGCCCAGGTCGGCGCGGATGTGGTTGTCAGCGTCGGTGGCGGGGCACAGGTGGTCCTGGCCGGGCGCACCCTGGCGGCGCTCGGCGACGGCTGGCTGGTCGGCGGCTGAGGCGCCGGCGCATTCCCGGCCCGCCTCCCCCAACTGGGGGATGCGGCGGGCCTGCGCCCCCCCGAGGATGACGGCCATCGTTTGGCTTTAAGTCTCGGGAGGCCGCATCATGGCCACGCTTGTCGCCGGTCCGTCGGGGATCGACTTCGATAACCTCCTCATCAGCGATCTCCTGCTCGGAGACACGATCGAGGCCACCTCCACCCGCTTCGTCCTGAAGGACGGGGCGTGGCTGGAGGAGTTCACAGGGACCTTCACCTACGCGAACGACGAGCTGAGCGGCGGGACCGTCACCGGCTGGCGCGAGACCGAGGCCGGCGAGCTGAAGTTCGACGTCCAGGGCTTCTCGGTCCCGGTGGCCACCTTCGTCGGCTGGGCCGAGACCAACGACAACGAGGGCGCGCGCAGCGGCATCCTCGCCGGCGCCGATCAGATCACCGGCTCGGCCTTCGCCGACCGGATGTGGGGCTACGCGGGCAACGACACCCTGGAAGGCGGCGGGGGCCAGGACTTCCTGCGCGGCAACGACGGCGACGACAGCCTTTCGGGCGGGGCCGAGTTCGACGACCTTCACGGCAACATCGGCAACGACACCGTGGACGGGGGCCTTGGCACCGACTGGGTGGTCGGCGGCCAGGGGAACGACCTGCTGCGCGGCGGCGAGGACGACTCGTACGACGTGGTCTACGGCAACCTCGGGAACGACACCTGCTACGGCGGCGACGGAGCCGACTGGGTGCGCGGCGGCCAGGGGGACGACAGCCTGTCGGCCGGCGGCGGCGCCGACTGGATCTGGGGCGACCGGGGCAACGACACCATCGAAGGCGGCGCCGGGGCCGACATCTTCTTCGTGTTCGGCGAGGCCGGGACCGACCGGGTGCTCGACTTCAACGCCGCCGAGGGCGACGTGGTGCGGGTCGAGGCCGGCTACACCTACAGCGCCGCCCAGGTCGGCGCGGATGTGGTGGTCAGCGTCGGCGGCGGGGCCCAGGTCGTACTGGTCGGACGCACGCTGGCGGCCCTCGGCGACGGCTGGCTGGTCGGCGGCTAAAGCCGCCTCAGCAGGCGGGCGAGGCGGCCCCGTAGCGGGCGTGGACGGCCTTGGCCGGCGCGCCCGGCTCGCCCAGGACGAGGATCGTCATCCGGTCGTAGTCGCAGTCGCCCAGCGGCTCGGGGTCCGGATCGCCCAGGGCGCGGGCGATGTCGGGGACGGTGTTGCTGTGCCCCACGACGAGGACCACGGCGTCCTCCGGCGCCTCGCGCGCGGCGGCGGCCACGCGGGCCGCATGGGCCGCCGCCCCGCCCGCCAGCGACACCGAGGTGGGGGTCAGGCCGGTCGCGAGCGCGGCGGGAAAGCCGGTCTGCACGGTGCGCTTCAGCGGGGTGGTGAGGACGCGGGAGAGCCGGGCGCCCGCCAGCGCCCCGGCCAGCGCCTCGGCCCGGGCCAGGCCGGCAGGCGACAGGTCGGGGTCCTTGGAGTCGTCGGCCTTCTCGGCGTGACGGACGAGGATCACGGTTTGGGCCGCGGCCACGGCCGGGCCGGCCATGAGGGCCACGGACAGGAGCGGAGCCAGGAAGAGGCGCGGGAGCATGCGGCGAGCTTGGCTGCGTCGCGGCCGCCTGTGAAGCCTAGGCCGCGGCCTGGGCCGCCGCCAGCTCGGCGGCGCGACGGCGGGCCCTGGCCTCGGCGCTGTTGACGAGCGCCCAGCGCAGGGTGCGGCCCAGCGCCCGGACGCCCAGGCGGGCGGCGGCCCGGCGCGGCGCGGAAAGGCGGAAGCCGTGCAGGCGGGCCGCCCAATCGGGCAGCAGGTCCTTGGCCGCGTCGAAGGCCAGCGTCATGGCCGGGCCGGCGGCGGGGGTCGGCGCCTGCTGGCTCAGCAGCGCGCGGGCGACCTCCTTCGTGCGGTGGTCGTAGCGCAGCTGCGGGCGCACGGCGCGGAAGTAGGCCTCCACCTCGGCGCGGCTCTCGGGCACGTCCGTCGCGCCGAGCCGCCGGGCGATCTCGGCCGTCTCGCGGTAGTAGCGGTCCTGTTCCGACGGCGGGAAGTCCGGGTCCTTGTAGCGCAGGTACGCGGCCAGGAACGACGAGACCTCGGCCACGTGAACCCAGGTGAGCAGGTCGGGATCGTCGGCCGAATAGGGGGTCCCGTCGGGCAGCGTCCCCTTCACGCGGCCGTGGATCGTCCGGACGTGGTCGATGTAGCCCTGCGCCTCGCGGCGGTCCCCGTAGGTGGTGCCGGCGATGAAGCGGGCGGTGCGCTTCAGCCGCCCCTGCATGTCCTGCCGGAAGTTGGAGTGGTCCCACACGCCGGCCAAGGCGCCCGGATGCAGCATCTGGACGAGCAAGGCGGTGATCCCGCCCACCATCATGCTGGCGAAGTCGCCGTGCACCTTCCAGCAGGCGCTGTCGGGGCCGAAGAAGCCGGTGTCGGCGCGGTTGCGCTCGACCGTGTCGTCGCCCGTGCCGCCGACGAGCTGGCGGACCTGCAGGACGATGGCGTGGCGCAGCGGAGGCATGCGGCCAAGATAGTCCGGGACGCGCCCACGGGAAGATGCGGACGCCTGCGGCGGTTTCGCCTTGCGCCCGCCGCAATGGCGGAGTCTGCTGGCGGCATGAACACCACCCTGCTCGCCGCTCTCGTCAGCGCCGTCGCCATGGCCGGGGCCGCCGGCGCAGCCGAGGCGCCCGACGGACCGATGGCGACAGCGGGGGCCAGCGGCTCGCCGCCCACGCCCGCAGCGGCGGACGCGGCTCCGGCCCGCGCCGACGCGCCCTCCGCGCCGCCGATGCGGCCAATGACCACCGCCCAGCAGATCGACGACTTCCTGGCGAGCTCGCCCGCGGCCCGCATCGAGGCCGACGAGCTGGCGGAGGCGGGATTCGCCCCCGGAATCCCTCCCGAGCGGCGCGTCCGCGGCGAGGTGTCGGTCGGCGTCGGCAGCCACGGCTACCGCAGCGTCCACGCCCGCGTCGCAGGTCCCGTTGGCAAGAACGCCTGGGTCAGCGTCCAGGCGGGCCAGACCGAAGGCCGCGGCCTCTATCCCGGCTGCTACGGCCCGGGGCGCATGGGACCGTGGGACGGCCCCGGCTGCGGGCCGGTCTTCGGCTACTGAAACATCACCGGCCGGGGCCTCAGGGCGTCGGCGCTTCGCAGACCTGGATGTCCTCGGGCTTCGGGCGGGCGGCCGGCGCCGGCGGCTCGAACACCGCGAGATAGCCCACCCCGCCCTGCAGCCGGCGGAAGTCCACCATCCGATAGCCCACGGCCTCGAACTCGCACTCCAGCAGCGCCGGACTGACGCCGTGGTTCTGGGTTGGCCGGTCCACGTCGATCACCCCCACCCGGCCGCCGGCCTTCAGGGCGGGGGCGAGGTTCCACAGCAGGGCGTAGGGGTTCTCGATCTCGTGGTACATGTGGACCAGGATCGCCCGGTCCACCGAGCCGGCCGGCAGCTTGGGATCGTCGGGCTCGCCGACGATGATCCGCACATTCTTCAGGCCCCGGCGCTCGGCCTCGCGGCGCAGGCCCGAGACGTAGTGCTCGACGATGTCCTCGGCGTAGACCACCCCCGTCGGCCCGACGGCCGGCGACAGGCGCAGGGTATGGTAGCCCGAGCCCGCGCCGATGTCGGCCACGGCCATGCCCGGCCGGATTTCGAGGCCCCGGATCAGCTGGCCGGACTCGTCGGCCGCGTCGCGGTCGGGCCCGGACGAGAAGGTGTCGGTCACCACGCTGGCCACCGGCCGGTCGGGCGTGGGGAAGCCGTTCGGGCCGCGCGCCGGCTGGGCGGCTGCCCCGCTGCGGGGGCCGTCCGAGCATCCGGCGGCGAGGACCAGGGTCAGGATAAGGGCGGGGACGATACGCATCGGAGCCAGTTCTAGCCTCAAGAACTTAGGATCGCGCGCGCCTTTTGCCACGCTCATCGACGGGGCTGCCGAAACGAACCGCGAACATGCTATAGGGCCCGCGATGGCCGACGCCGCCGACCCCGCCCTGCCCTCGGGCCTGCTGCCGCCAAGGTTCCAGGCCTGGTTCGAGGCGCGCGGCTGGCGCCCCCGACCCCACCAGCTCGAGATGGTGGAGAAGGGCCGGCAGGGCCGCCACGCGCTGCTGATCGCCCCCACCGGCGGCGGCAAGACCCTGGCCGGGTTCCTCCCCAGCCTGATCGAGCTCGCCGAGCGGCCGCCGGCGAACACCCCGCGCGGCCTGCACACCCTCTACATCTCGCCGCTGAAGGCCCTGGCGGTGGACGTGGAGCGGAACCTCAACGCCCCGATCCTGCAGATGGGTCTGCCGGTCGTCGCCGAGAGCCGGACGGGCGACACCGGGGTCGCGCGCCGCCAGCGCCAGCGCGTCAAGCCGCCCGACATCCTGCTGACCACGCCGGAGCAGCTGGCCCTGCTCTGCGCCTGGGAGGGCGCGCGACTGTTCTTCGAGGACCTGCGCTGCGTGATCCTCGACGAGATCCACACCCTGCATTCGTCCAAGCGCGGCGACCTCCTGGCCCTGGACCTCGCCCGCCTGCAGCAGCTCGCCCCGAACATGCGCCGCGTGGGGCTGAGCGCGACGGTGGACGATCCGGAGGTGATCAAGGCGTGGATGGGGGTGCATGCGGCGGACGTCGTCAGTCCTCCTCCCGTTGCTACAGAGAGGGGCGTCGACCTCGTGCTCGGTCCGGCGGGAGCCGAGCCGGTGGTGGACATCCTGCTGTCCGAGGGGCGGGTCCCGTGGGCCGGCCACACGGCCCAGCACGCCATGGCCGAGGTCTACGACGCCATCCGCAAGGCGCGCACGGCGCTGGTGTTCGTCAACACCCGCTTCCAGGCGGAGTTCGCGTTCCAGGAGCTGTGGCGGCTGAACGACGACGCCCTGCCGATCGCCCTGCACCACGGGAGCCTGGCGGCCGAGCAGCGGCGCAAGGTCGAGGCGGCGATGGCGCGCGGCGAACTGCGGGCCGTGGTCTGCACCTCCACCCTCGACCTCGGCATCGACTGGGGGGACGTCGACCTCGTCATCCAGCTCGCCAGCCCCAAGGGCGCCTCGCGGATGGTCCAGCGGATCGGCCGGGCCAACCACCGGCTGGACGAGCCCTCGCGGGCGCTGTTCGTGCCCGCGAACCGGTTCGAGATGCTGGAGTGCCAGGCCGCCCGCGAGGCGATCGCAGAGAACCGGCTGGACGGCGACCCGCCGCGGGTCGGCGCGCTGGACGTGCTGGCCCAGCACGTCATGGGCTGCGCCTGTTCCGAGCCGTTCGACATGCTGGCGCTCTACGACGAGGTGCGCACGGCCGGCCCCTACCGGGACCTGTCCTGGGAGGACTTCGAGCAGGTCGTGGATTTCGTCTCCACCGGCGGCTACGCCCTGAAGACCTACGACCGCTTCCGGCGGATCGTGCAGGGGCCGGACGGCCGCTGGCGGGTCCGCAACGCCCAGATCGCCCAGCGGCACCGGCTGAACGTCGGGGCGATCGTCTCGCCGGCCATGCTGTCGGTGCGCATCGCCGGGCGGGGCGGCCGTGGCGGGCGCAAGATCGGCGAGATCGAGGAAGGCATGCTCGAGATGCTGGACCCGGGCGACACCTTCGTGTTCGCCGGCCAGGTCTGGGCGCTGGAGGCGGTGACCAACCTCGACGTCCTGGTGCGCCCGGCGGGCGACAAGGACCCGAAGATGCCCTCGTGGGGCGGCTCGAAGTTCGCGCTGTCGACCTACCTCGCCAAGCGCGTGCGCCAGCTGATGTTCGACGAGAGCCACTGGGGCGTCCTGCCGCTCGACACCCGTGAGTGGCTGGAGGCCCAGCGCGACCGCTCGATGATCGTCGGCGAGGACGAGATGCTGCTCGAGACCTTCCCGCACGGGAAGCGGCATTTCCTCGTCTGCTACCCCTTCGACGGTCGCCTGGCGCACACCACCCTGGCCATGCTGCTGACGCGGCGCCTGGAGCGGGCCGGCGTCGGGCCCCTGGGCTTCGTCTGCAACGACTATGCGATGGCGGTCTGGGCGCTGAACCCGATGGACGGTCTCGACTTCGACGAGCTGTTCGCGCAGGACATGCTGGGCGACGACCTGGAGGCGTGGCTCGCCGAGAGCTTCATGATGAAGCGCGCCTTCAAGGGCTGTGCGATCATCGCGGGCCTGATCGAGCGGCGCTTCCCCGGCGAGCAGCAGAAGACCGGGCGGCAGATCACCTTCTCCACCGACCTGATCTACGACGTGCTCAGGCGCCACGAGCCGGATCACCTGCTGCTGCGCTGCGCCCGAGCGGATGCGGCGACCGGCCTCATCGACGTGGCGCGGCTGGCGCAGATGCTGGCGCGCATCCGCGGCCGCATCCGGCACGCGCCTCTCGACCACCTCTCGCCCTTCTCGGTCCCCATCCTGCTGGAGATCGGCAAGGAGCGCTCGCCGGGCGGAGCCTCGGACCTGATGCTGGCGGAAGCCGAAGCCGAACTGATATCGGAAGCCCTGTCGTGAACGCCCTTGCGCCCCTCTTCGCCTACGCCTTCGCCGCCAGCGGCTGCGGGGGCCTGCGGACCCATGTGGCGGGGACCGAAGTCGTGATGCGCGCCTCGGGCGCCCTGTGGATCGGAGCCGAGCGGTCGCTGGTGGCGGCCGACCTCCACCTGGAGAAGGGCTCGAGCTACGCCGTGCGTGGCCAGATGCTGCCGCCCTACGACACCCGCGAGACCCTGAGCCGGCTGGAGGCCGAGGTGGCGGCGACCGCGCCGGCGGCTCTCATCCTGCTCGGCGACACCTTCCATGACCGCCGCGCCGAGCAGCGGCTGGCCGCCGACGACGCCGAGCGGCTGCGGGCGCTGGCCAGGGGCCGGCGGCTGATCTGGGTGGTGGGCAACCACGACGCGGACGGGCCGCAGGCGCTGCCGGGCGAGACCGCCGACGAGCTCTCGCTCGCGGGCCTCGTCCTTCGCCACGAGCCGCAGGGCGGGCTGCAGCCCGGAGAGGTGGCCGGCCACCTGCACCCGGCGGCCAAGGTGCGGGCCCCGCGCGGGACCGTGCGGCGCCGCTGTTTCGTCACCGACGCCGAGCGGGCCATCCTGCCGGCCTTCGGCGCCTACGCCGGCGGGCTGAACGTGCGGGACGCCGCGTTCGCCGGGATGTTCGCCCGCCCGCCGCTGGCCGGCGCCCTCGCCTCGTCCCGCGTACGCGCCATCGGCTGGCGCCAGCTCGCCGACGATTAGCCGCCTCTCCGGCCGCAAGTTGCGCGGCGCCCGCCGTTCGGGCCAAGGTCTCGCCAGGTTGGAGGGACTTTCCATGCATCGACGCGAACTGCTGGCGGGCGCCGGCGCGCTTGGGCTTCTGGCGACGGCGGCGCCGACCGCAATGGCGCAGGGGCGCGCCGCCAAGACCTATCCGGTGCGGGAGTTCTTCGAGACCACCAACTACCGGATGGCGGCGCCGGCGGGCTACGGCTTCTCGCCCGACGGCCAGCGGATCCTGATCTCCAGCGACGCGACGGGCGTGTTCAACGTCTACGCCCTGCCCGCGGCGGGCGGCGCGCCCCAGCCGCTGACCAACTCCAAGACCGACGCCACCTTCGCGGCCAGCTGGTTTCCCAGCGACGAGCGGATCCTCTTCACCGCCGACCAGGGCGGCAACGAGCTGAACCACCTCTATGTCCGCGAGCCGGACGGCAAGGTGCGGGATCTGACGCCCGGGGAGAAGCTGAAGGCCCAGTTTCTCGGCTGGAACGCGGCGGGCGACACCTTCTACGTCGGGTCGAACGAGCGCGACCCGCAGACGTTCGACGTCTACGCCTATTCCGCCAAGGACTACGCCCGCCGGCTGGTGTTCCGGAACTCGGGCTACACGGTCGGCGCGATTTCGCGCGACGGCCGCCGGGCGGCGCTGGTCAAGGCGCGCTCCAGCGCCGACAACGACCTCTACCTGGCGGACCTGGAAGGCGGCGGCGAGCCCAAGCTGATCACGCCGCACCAGGGGAACATCGAGCACACCGTCTACGGCTTCACGCCGGACTCCCAGGCTCTCGTCTACGGAACGGACGAACACGGCGAGTTCACCCAGGCCTGGCGCTACGACCTGGCCGGCGGGGCCAAGACGCCGCTGATCCAGGCCGACTGGGACGTGATGTACGTGATCCACGGCTGGAGCGGCCGCTACCGCGTGCACGCGGTGAACGCCGACGCCTCCACCGCCGTGACGATCACCGATGCGGCCGGGCGGCCGGTGACGCTATCGGGCGCGCCGGCGGGCGACCTGGGGAGCGTGCGTTTCAGCGGCGACGAGCGGCGGATCGCCTTCACCGTCGCCTCGGACACCTCGCCGGCCGACGTCTTCGTGGCCGACCTGGCCGACGGCCGGGCCCGGCGGCTGACCACGGCGCTCAATCCGGCGATCGACGAGGCGGACCTGGTGGAGGCGACCATCGCCCGCTTCGCCAGCTACGACGGCCTGCAGATTCCGGGGGTGCTCTACCGGCCGAAGGGCGCGAGCGCGGCCAGGCCCGTCCCGGCGCTGGTGTGGGTGCACGGCGGCCCGGGCGGCCAGAGCCGGCGCGGCTACATCGCCGAGGTGCAGAACCTCGTGAACAAGGGCTACGCCGTCTACATGATCAACAACCGGGGCTCGTCCGGCTACGGCAAGACCTTCTACCACCTCGACGACAGGAAGCACGGGGACGTCGACCTGAAGGACGTGACCGCCGCGGCCCGCTGGCTGAAGTCGCTGGACTGGGTGGCCGACGACCGGATCGGCGTGATCGGCGGCTCATACGGCGGCTACATGGTGGCCGCGGCCCTGGCCTTCGAGCCCGAGGCCTTCGACGTGGGCATCGACATCTTCGGGGTGACCAACTGGGTCCGGACGCTGAAGTCCATCCCGCCCTGGTGGGGCGACTTCAAGGCCGCGCTCTACGACGAAATGGGCGACCCGGCGACCGACGAGGCGCGGCACCGGGCGATCTCGCCGCTGTTCCACGCGAAGAACATCCGCAAGCCCCTGCTGGTCGTGCAGGGGGCGAACGACCCGCGCGTGCTGAAGGTCGAGAGCGACGAGCTGGTGGCGGCGGTGAAGGCGAACGGCGTGCCCGTCGAGTACGTGGTCTTCCCCGACGAGGGCCACGGCTTCCAACGCCGCGCCAACCGGATCACGGCGTCGGAAGCCTACGTCCGCTTCCTGGACGCGCACCTGAAGGCGGGGGCCTGAGCCGGCCCCGCGCCAAGGAACGGATCAGCGGGCGGGCCGGCTAGCCGTTGAGGAAGCCGTGCTCGCCCAGCACGCGGACCTGGCAGGCGCGGCCCTCGTCCTGGGCGGCGCGGGCGTGGCGGTTTGCGGCGGCCTTCGCCTCTTCCTTCTCGCGGGAGTGGGCGAAGTAGCGGCCGTCCTGCTCGACGGCCCACTGTCCCTCGTGGCGCGTGACGGTGAAGACGATCCTGTCGATGCTCATGCGGCGGGGTCCTCCTGGCTTCACTGCTAACGCGCGAGCCGCCCTTCCGATCCGTACAGCCGACCTTCAAGCGGTGGAAAACCCAGGGTTTTCGGATAACGGAGAGATAAAACTTGCATTCCGCCGGACCCACCCCCATCCTTCTGCAATCAAATTCGTTGACGCTCGACCGCGATTTCTCCGCAATCACTGATTGGCGGCCTGGGATCCGACCCCCGACCTCTCCGAAAATTTGATCTCACAGCTCATTCTCGGGCGTGAGAACTCGTGTCCGGAAAGGAACGACCCATGACCTCAGGAACCGTGAAGTGGTTCAACGCCACCAAGGGCTTCGGCTTCATCCAGCCTGACGACGGCGGCACCGACGTGTTCGTCCACATCTCCGCCGTCGAGCGCGCCGGCATGGCCGGCCTGCACGAAGGCCAGAAGCTGAGCTTCGAGGTGCAGAAGGATCCGCGCAGCGGCAAGTCCGCCGCGGCGAACCTGCAGGCGGCCTAAGGCCGTCGGAGGGGCTGCGCGCCGCGCGGCCCCTCGCTCCTTCCCGAGGGCTGGGGCCCCTCCTCTTACGGAGACCCGCCATGGAAGACCTTACACTCTGCGTCCAGGCCGCTCCGGGCGGCTGGCGCATCGCCTGCCCCGTCGGCGACCTTTCTCTGATGTTCCTCTCGGGCGCCGAGGCCGAAGCCAAGGCCCACGCCTTCGCCGAGCGGCTGTCCGCCTCCGGCCGCGACGTCCGCGTCGTGATCGAGGACCGCCACGGCCGGGTGGCCGGCGCCACGCGCTACTTCAGCGCCGACGAGCTGGCGCTGATCTAGAACGTGTAGCTCAGGCTGACCGACACGTTCCGGGGCGCGCCGTAGAAGGCCTGCTCCCAGTAGAGGCTGGTCAGCCGCTTCTCGTCCGTCACATTGTTCACCCGCACCGTAGCCTTCACCGCCTCGGTGAGCCGGTAGCTCGCCACCAGGTTCAGCAGGGCGTAGCTGTCCTGGCGGATCACGCCCAGCGCGGTGTCCAGGTGGATGTCGTCCTGCCACTTCACCACGCCGCCCAGCTGCAGGCCTTCGACCGCCGGAACATCCCAGGTGACGCCCAGCACCAGCGTCTGGCGCGGCACGTAGGTGCGCACGTCGGCGCCGTCGTCCCCCTCGATCTCCAGCGTCGTGAAGCCGCCCTGCACCTTGAAGCCGCCGGGCAGCCGGCCCACGGCCTCGATCTCGATCCCCTTCGAGCGGGTCGCGATCCCCCGATAGACGCTGATCCCGCCGGGCGTCATGCCGGCCAGCTCGGGGTAGTTGTCCTGCTCGGCCTTGAAGAGGGCGACGGAGGTGTAGAGCCGGCCATCCAGCCACTCGCCCTTCAGGCCGCCTTCCCAGCTTTCGCCCTTGGCGGCGCCCAGCGGCTGAAGGGTCTCGTCCAGCTCGGCCTGGGGCTCGAAGATGTCGGAATAGCTGCCGTAGAGCGTCAGGTTCGGCGTGAACGTCCAGGTCGCGCCGACGTAGGGGCTGACCGCCTCCTCGTCCCGGCGCATCGAGGCGCCGAAGCTGTCGCCGCGGGTCTTCACGTCGATGGCGTTGAAGCCGACCACCGCTTTCACGCCCCGGCCGAAGTCCAGGTGCGCCGCGCCGTACACCCGGTTGAACCGGTTGGTGAAGTTGGCGGCCTGCACGGGCGGCTCCCACGTCGGCTCGGCGATCTCGTCGCCGCTCCAGGTTCCGAACGGAGGCAGCGCCCCCCAGGCGGGATCGGTGAAGGGGACGGCGTACTGCAGGTAGCCGGACTGGCTCTTCGCCGACGTCACGCCCAGGACGATCTCGTGCCTCTTGCCGGCGATCTCGAGCGGGCCTGAGAGGACCCCGTCGAACAGCGTGGAATTGTTCGCCTGGTCGTACCGGCCGGGGTTGCCGAACAGGCCGAGCCCCGTCTCGGGATCCGGGTTGCCGTAGACGTAGAACAGCCGCGAGGGCTCCTTGAAGTCGTTGTAGGTGAGCGTGCCCTTCGCCTCCCACCCGGCGGGCAGGGCGTAGACCAGCTCGACGAAACTGGTGCGGGTGCGGATGTCCCACTCGGTCCAGTCCATGCTGGTGGTGGCCGACTCGTCCCATTCGGCCTGGGTCCCGTCGGTGTAGAGCAGCGGCAGCGCGCCCCACAGCACGCCCTCGGCGCTGCTGTCCTGCTGGGTGTAGCCGGCGGTGACGATGGCGTTGTCGCCGATCTGGCCCTCGACCACGCCGTAGACGAAGGTCCGGGCGCTGCTGTTGAGGTCGAGCCACGAGTCCCGGTCCTCGGCGGCGACCACCAGGCGGCCGGCCCAGCGGCCCGATGGCGAGAACGGTCCGGAGACGTCCACCTCGCCGCGGATCCGGTCCCACGAGCCGGCGGTCAGCTCGGCTCCGCCGCGGAAGGCGTTGGTCGGCCGCTTGCGGACGTAGTTGATCGTGCCCGACGGATTGCCGGTGCCGGTCAGGAGGCCGTTGGCCCCGTGCACGGCCTCGACCTTCTCGTAACCGGCCACGTCCACATCGCCCGCCACGTTCCGGGTGAACGGCAGGCCCACCCCGTCCACCTGCATGCTGCGGATGTCGAAGCCGCGGGCGTTGTAGTAGGTGCGGTCGGTCTCGACCTCCTCGACGTTCACGCCGGGCGTCAGCATCAGCACGCTGTTGGCGTCGTCCAGGCCGAACACGTCCATGAAGTCGCGATCGATCACGGTCACGGCCTGCGGCGTCTCGACAAGGCTGAGGTCGAGGCCCGTCGCGCCCTTGGACGTGCGGTTCTCGCGCCGGGCGGTCACCACCAGCTCGGAAACCTCGGCTCCTGCGGAGGCGGCCTCCTCGGCGAAGGCGGGCGCGGCCGACGCGGCCGCTCCCACGAGCATGCTGGCGAGGAGGAGACGTCGGCGGAGGTGCATCGGCAGGCCTTTTCCCGTTGATCGCTTTTGATAGTTAATCGCAACAATGTTGCGAATAACTCGCAATCTCAGGAAATCAAGTCCCAAGGTTCGGCGAAGGGCCGAAAGCGCGGCGGCGTCTAGGCGTTGAGCGCCTGCTCCAGGGCCAGGCCCAGCGAGACGCAGGCGGCCGCTGTGAGCGCCGTCGAGAGGATCGGATAGCGTGAGGGGGTGTCGGGCGTGTTGTGGTCGAACAGCCACTGGATCAGGAACACGACGATGAAGCCGCCCAGGATCCACGCATCCGGAGTGAGGCCGCGGGCCAGGAGCACCGCCCAGGCCGCCGTGGCCGACAGGGCCGAGAACGCCTGGCGATACCACCGCGGCGCGGGCTCGCGCGTCTCGAGCCCCCAGCGCACGCCGCCCAGGAACGACACGATCACCGCCGCCCAGGTGAGCAGCGCGGTCAGCGCGCCGGGCGCGTACGCCCGCGGGCCGTAGCAGAAGACGAGGGCGGCGGCGGGGAACGGGACCAGCGCCAGGAGGGCGATGATCCAGAGCGGCCCCGGGGCGGATTCTGCCCGTGAGCGGGGCCGCGCGTCATCCATGAGCAATCAGTCTCTCCGGAATGCGGCCGAGGCGGCCCACCCGGCCGCGAGCGCTAGAACGACCGAAGCCAGGCCATAGGACCATGGCCTGTTATGCGCCCAGAGGTAAAGAGTCCGCTCCAGCCCGACCTTCTCGACCGTCAGCGTGCGGACGCGTCCCGACACCGGCTTGCCGTCCTGGAACAGCAGGATGTCGGCCCGGTAGACCCCTGTGGGAGCCCCGGCCGGCAGGGCGATCTCGGCCCGGAAGAGGCCGCGGTCCACGAACCGCACCCCGCGCCCGTCCTCGTCGTAGAGGCCCGCCTTCTGCTTCAGGCGCACGACGGCCTGGCGCCAGTCATAGTAGTCGGCGCCAAGGCTGGAGACGACGACGTCCCGGACGCCGTAGCGCGTCTCCACCCGCTGCTCGGCGGGCGCGCGAATCGGCAGGTGGTCCACGCCCGCGCCCAGCCGGCGCAGGGTCCCGAAATTGGCGATCTCGCCCAGCGGACGGTTCGAGGCGGCGATGTAGAACCCCGGTGCGCCCTGGAAGACCACCGGCCGACTGTTCAGCCACAGCCCCGCCACCCGCATCTTCCGCGCGATCCGCACCGGCTCCTCGGGCCCGCGGACGATGACCACCACGTCCGATGGGCGTGAATCGGGCTCGAACACCGCCCCGTAGAGCACGATGCTGGCCCCCCGGAAGTCGGAGCTGACGTGCACCGTCGTCTCGGTCAGCGCCGCCGAGATGGTGGGGGGAGCGGCGTCCACCGCCATCAGCCCAGCCTCCCCGACATCAGGACGAACGGCTCCTCGGGGGCGATGAACAGGCCCAGCCCCATCCGCAGGCCGACGAAAAGGACGATCAGCGCCAGCACGGCGCGGAGTTCTTCCGCACGGAAGCGGGCCGAGGCCCGGGCGCCGTACTGAGCGCCGACGATGCCGCCCAGCAGCAGGAGGGTGGCCAGCACGATGTCCACCGTCTGGTTCCGGCCCGCCTGGAGCACGCCGGTCAGGACGGCGGTGACGATGATCTGCAGCAGGCTGGTGCCGACCACCACCCCCGCCGGCATCCGCAGGATGTAGACCATGGCCGGCACGAGGACGAAGCCCCCGCCCACGCCCATGATCGCCGACAGCACGCCCACGAAGGCGCCCAGGACCAGCGGCGGGATCACGCTGATGTAGAGTCGCGAGCGGGGGAAGCGCATCTTCAGCGGCAGGCCGTAGAGCCACGGCGGCCGGCGGTCGCGCCGCGGCGGATTGGGCTCGCCGCGGCGGCGGCGCAGGATCGCGCCCAGCGACTCGGTCAGCATCAGCCCGCCGATGATCGACAGGAAGACGAGGTAGGAGACCGACACCACGAGGTCGGCCTGGCCCAGGAGACGCAGCAGGCGGAACAGCTCGACGCCCAGGAAGGCCCCGACCACGCCTCCCGCCGCCAGCACCCCGCCCATGCGCAGGTCCACGGCCCGGCGGCGTCCGTAGGCGATGACGCTGGACATCGACGAGGCGGCGACGTGGTTCGACATGCTGGCCACGGCGACGGCCGGCGGGATGCCGAGGAAGACCAGCATCGGCGTCATCAGGAAGCCGCCGCCGATGCCGAACATGCCCGAGATGAAGCCGACCGCCAGCCCGAGCGCCACGAGCAGCGGCGCGTTCACCGAGACCTCGGCGATGGGCAGGTAGATGTCCATCAAGACCTCTTAGCTCATCCCGGCGGCCCGGGAACCCGGCTATGCGGCCGGCGCGAGCTTGGCCTTGAGCCCCTCGGCCGCCGTGCGCGCGAGCCCATCGCCCTGGGCGGCCGCCAGACTGAACCACTTCAGCGCCTCGGCCGGGTCCCGCTGGACCCCGCTGCCCGCCTGATACATGAGCCCGAGGTTGTACTGGCTGTCGACGACGCCGGCTTCGGCGGCCTTGCGGAACCACTGGGCCGCGGAGGCCAGGTCCTGCGGACCGCCCTCGCCCCGGAAGAAATAGAGGCCCAGGTTGTGCATGGCGTTGGGCTCGCCGCCCTCGGCCGCCCGGGCCGTCCAGCGGCGGGCCTCGGCCAGGTTCTGGACCACGCCCAGCCGGCCGCTTTCGTAGAGCTGGGCCAGGTAGAACTGGGCGGGTGCGTAGCCGTCCTCGGCGACCGCCTTCAGCTCGGCGAGGCCGCCGGGCCTGCCTGCTTCGGCGGCGCGCACCGCCTCCACGAAGGCGGCCTCGGCCGGATCGGCCGACGTTTCGGCGGCGGGCTCGGAGGAGGCCGTGGACGTCGGCGCGAACGCGGCGGCCGCCCGCGGGCTCTCGCCGATCGGCGCGGCCGGAGCCCCCTCCTCGCCCCCCTGCGGACCGTTCATCAGCACCACGCCCGCCGCGCCGACGCTCAGGAACGCGGCGCTGCCGGCGACCATCAGGGCGGTGTGCAGGGCGGTGCTCTGCCGGCGGCGCGGCTTGGCGACGCCGAAGCCGTTGAACAGCCGGCCGGACGCCTGGCGGCGGTCGAGCTTGGCGCGCACCTCCACGGGCTTCGGCGCCGCCTGGGCTGCCCGGGCGGCGGCGCGGGCCCGGTCGATCACCTCGCGGGTCGACAGCGGGCGGGCGCCGTCGGCGACCTCGGGCTCGGCCTCGACAGCCTCGAAGACCTCGTCGTCCTCAAGCTCGGCCAGGGGCACGAACGCCTCGGCGGCGTCGAAGTCCTCGGCGGCGAAGGAGGGGCGCACCGGATCTACGGCGGCCTCGGCCATCGGCTCGGCGCGGGAGAACAGCTCCGGCCCGAAGGGGCCCCGCGGCGGTTCGGCCTCGTCGGCGTACGGCTCGGCGACGAAAGAATCGGGAGCGCTGGGCTCCGGCATGGGAAGCGGCTCGCCGCCCAGCCGGGCGCGGGCCTCGTCCAGCAGCCGCTGGGTGCGCGCCTCGCTCTGGCGGATGCGCTCGGCGAGGTCGCCCGCGGCGCGTTCGTGGCGCTGCTCGATCCGCTCGCTGACCCGCGCCACCTGCTGGCCCACGTCGTCGATCGCCTGCGCCGTGCGCCGTTCGGCGCCGGAGAGCCGCTCGGAGAGGTTGTCGGTGATCCGGCCGATCTCGGCGCCGAAACGCTCCAGGCTCTCCGCCTGCGCCTGCTCGGCCCTGGCCAGCCGCGCCTCCACGGCGCCGGCGACGCGGGCGATCTCGCCGCCCACCTGCTCGAGGGCGCCGGCGCTCTGCTGTTCGGCGGCGACCAGCCGGCGGTTCACCGCCTCGGCCATAGCCAGGACCTGTTGGCCGAGGCCCTCTACCACCTGGGCGGCGCGGCGTTCGGTCTCCTGCAGCCGGGCGTCCAGGGCCGCGGCGTCGAACCCGGCGGCGGCTTCGATCCGCGCCAGACGGGTCTCCAGCATCCGCAGGGCCTCGACCGACCGCGGACCGGCGGGATCGGTCTCGATCCGGGCCAGCCGGTCGGTCAGCGCCAGGTGCTCGCGCTCGGCGGCCTCGATGCGGGCCAGCGCCTGCCGCACGGAATGCTCTACGCCCGAGATGGCGAGCCCCGTCCGGGTCTCCGAGGCGTCGATGCGGTTGGTCAGCCGGTCCAGCGCCTGGGCGACCTGGCCGAAATCCTGGCCGGAAGTCGGAGCCGGCGCGGCCGTCGACGGCGTGGCCGAAACCAGCCGGGGCGCCTCGTAGGCGGCGCGGAGCGGACGTTCCGGAACCGGCGGTTCGTGGGCGGCCTCCCCCAAGGGGTTTTCCGAGCCGTCGTCCTCGAGGATCACCCGGTTGAGCCATTCGCCGAGCGTCATGCCGGAGCGGCGGGCAAGGTCCTTGGCGACCTCGCGGGCCTTCGGGTCGATCCCCTTGACGCTCCAGGGCGCGCCCGCCGTCATCGAATCGCGTCTCCCAACCAAGGAGGACGCTACACACCGATTCCTGGGGGTGTAAACGCGACGTTAACGCTATTAGTAGCGTCGAGGCGCGGTTCCTGTGGATGGCTTAGGGTGACGATGGACCTTCAGATGACCCTGGCGGCCGCCGCGGGCCTGGCGGCGCTGGGCCTCTTCGCCGGCTGGCGCGGCGCCCGTCCGCCCGATCCTCACCGGGGACCGCGGATGATCCCCTGGCGCTTCCTCATGCTGCTCGCGGCCGCGGGCGCGATCCTCATGCTGGTGCACGCCGTGAACCTGATGGGCTTCACCACCGGCCGCCGCTAGTCGGTGCGCTTGGGGCGTTTGGCCAGGCCCGCCATCCCGCCCGAGGTGAGCAGGCTGACGTCGGCCAGCAGCAGCGGGATGGTCCACTTGCGCGGCGCGGCGATGTAGCGGGGCCGCCACAAGGGGTCCCACTTGTTCTTGAACTCACGCACGCCCTGGAAATTGTAGAGGTCTTCGCCGCGGTCGAAGAGCAGGCTGCCGACCCGCGACATCATCGGGGCCAGCGGCCGGTCCTTCAGGCCCGAAAGCGGCGCCATGCCGAAGTCGAAGGCCGCGTAGCCCTCGGCCATCCCCCAGTTCAGGAGTTCGACGAACAGGAAATCCATGATGCGCTTGGGCCCCTCGTCCACGTAGCGCATCAGGTCGATCGAGAACGACGAGCGATCCGCCACCGGCCAGAGCGTCGCGAAGGCGATGATCCGGCCCTCGAAGCGGACCACGGCCACGGGGAACTCCTGGACGTAGCGCGGGTGGAAGCCGCCCATGGAGAAGCCCTTCTCCCCACCCGCGTGGCCGGCCAGCCAGGCGTCCGAGATCCGCTGCAGGTCCGGCATGATGGCCGCCACCCCCTCGGGCGGGACGACCTCGAACTGCGCGCCCGCCTCGGCGGCCTGTCGCCAGGCGCGGCGAGCCTTGCCCCGGCGGGTGCCCTCGATGGTGAAGCCCAGGAGCGGCAGGACGGCCACCTCGCCGATCTTCTGGATGGAGAAGCCCAGCTCCACCACGTCGGGCAGGTCCTCGGCGTCGAGGGCGTAGACGCCGGGCCGGGCGGCGTGGGCGTCGGCCAGCTCGCGGAACCGCCACAAGAGCTCGAGCCGCTCGTCGACGCGGCCGACGGGGGGCCCCAGCGCGATCCAGCTGCGCCCGCGCACGCCGAACATCAGGAAGCTCTCGCCCGACGGCGAGAACAGAAAGCGCTTGTCGCCCAGCAGCGCCAGATTGGAATTGGGCCGCGCCGTCCCCGGCCGCGACAGGATCGCCCGGACGCGCGCGAACTCGGGATCGTCCTCGCCCGCGACCCTCGGCGTGGCGGCGGTGCCCAGCATGCGCCACAGGCCGAAGGCCAGTAGCGCGATCGCCGCGACGACCCAGGCCCGGACCGAGCGGGCGACGTCGGCGTCGACCATCAGCCGCCAGAACGGCGCATCCCCGTAATCCGCGTTCTGATAAGACCAGACCCCGATCAGGCCGGCGCCGGCCAGCAGGCAGGCGGCCGAGACCAGCCAGCCCGGCGTCACCTCCATCCGCGACAGGCGCGCGGTGCGGGGAAAGGCCTTGCGGAACGGCGCGAGCGCCGCCGCCGCCGCCAGCAGGATCGCCGTGTCCTCCCAGACGAAGCCCTTCTCCAGCCCGAGCGGCGCGGCGACAAGCATCACGATCATGGTCGCCGCCCAGGCCGCGCCCAGCCGGGCCCGCAGCCCAAACGCCAGGATCAGCAGCACGAGGCCGAGCAGGCTCGAGATCAGGTGGCTGAGTTCGATCAGCAGGGCTGGCGTGGTCTGGAGGAGCTGCACGAACCGCTCAGGCTCGGAGGGCCGCGCGGCCGAGGCCAGCAGCATGACCCCGCAGCCGCCGGCGACCAGGGCCGAGACGGCCGGCGCGGCGGCGAAGGCGGCGGGCTTCAGGTCCTTCAGGAATCGCACGACCGCTCCATAGCGGAGGCCGCGCCCGCGCGCTCAAACAACTGTTTCATTCCACTTGCTCCCGCGCCGCCGAGCGCTAGAGTTGGAGCCCGCAGTTTTTTCGAAAAGGGAGAACGCCATGGCCGATTTCGGCGGCGCCGAGCTGGACGCCTTCCGCGCGGAGGTCCGCAGCTGGCTGGAGGCGAACTATCCCCCCGAGCTGCGCGATCCGCAGGCGAAGACCGATCCCGAGGCGATCTGGGGCGGCCGCCCGTTCGAGGGCTCGGACGATCCGCAGATCGTCTGGATGCGCCGGATGGCCGAGAAGGGCTGGACCGCGCCGACCTGGCCCGCGGAATACGGCGGCGGCGGCCTTTCGCCGCAGCAGGCCCGGGTCCTGGAGCAGGAGCTGGCCGCCGGCCGCTACCGTCAGCCGCTGGCCTCGTTCGGCGTCTGGATGCTGGGCCCGGTGCTGCTCGAGTACGCCAACGAAGACCAGAAGCGCGAGCACCTGCCGAAGATCATCAAGGGTGAGATCCGCTGGTGCCAGGGCTACTCCGAGCCGGGCGCCGGCTCGGACCTCGCCGGCCTGCAGACCAAGTGCGAGGACAAGGGCGACCACTGGCTGATCAACGGCTCGAAAATTTGGACGAGCTACGCGAACAAGGCGGACTGGTGTTTCTGTCTCGTGCGGACGGACACGTCCAAGAAGCATGAGGGGATCAGCTTCGTGCTGATCGACATGGCCTCGCCGGGGGTGGAGACGCGGCCGATCCCGCTGATCAGCGGCGAGAGCCCGTTCTGCGAGACGTTCTTCACGGACGTGAAGGTCCCGAAGGAGAACCTGGTCGGGCGGGTGAACGGCGGCTGGGAGATCGCCAAGCGCCTCCTGCAGTACGAGCGCCAGAACATCTCGGCCGGCTTCGGCGAAGGCGGCAGCGCGGGCGGCGCCTCGGGCGACCTGGCCCAGATCGCCAAGCGGTACGGCGCCGTCGACGCCGACCTGCGCGCCCGGATCACCGCCAACAAGATGAACTTCCAGGCCCTGCGCCAGACCATCGCCCGCTCGGCGGCGGAATCGAAGGCCGGCGGCGGCCCCTCGGCGGCCACCTCGATCATCAAGTACGCCGCCGCCGAGTTCGCCAAGGAGCGGTCCGAGCTGATGGTCGAGGCCATGGGCCACCAGGGCCTGGGCTGGGAGGGCGAGGGCTACGAGCCCGCCGAGCTGCTGGCGGTCCGCGGCTGGCTGCGCACCAAGGCCAACTCGATCGAGGGCGGCACGTCCGAGATCAACCTCAACGTCATCTCCAAGCGGGTGCTGGGCCTGCCCGACCCGAAGTAGTTCTTTTTCCAAACCTATTTCATAGAGCCGGAGATTTTCAGATGGCCGATTTCGGAGGAGGCGACCTGGAGGCCTTCCGGGCCGAGGTCCGGGACTGGGTGGCGGCGAATTTCCCGCCGTCCTGCAAGGGCAAGGGGCCGGCGGTCGGGCCCGACCGCGCGAGCGAGACGGCCGACCAGAAGGCCTGGCGCCTGGCGGTCGGCGAGAAGGGCTGGGGCGTTCCCACCTGGCCCAAGGCCTACGGCGGCGGCGGGCTGTCCCCGCAGGAAGCCCGGGTGGTGACCCAGGAGTTCGGCAGGGCCGGCGCCTACAACCCCATCGTCGGCATGGGGACCATGATGTTCGGCCCCACCCTGCTGGAATACGGGACCGAGGAACAGAAGACGCGGCACATCCCGCTGATCGCCAACGGCGAGGTCCAGTGGTGCCAGGGCTTCTCCGAGCCGGGCGCCGGCTCGGACCTGGCGGCGCTCTCGACCCGCGCCGAGGACAAGGGCGACCACTTCCTGGTGAGCGGCCAGAAGATCTGGACCTCGGGCGCCCAGTGGGCCGACTGGTGCTTCTGCCTGGTGCGGACCGACTTCACCAAGAAGCACGAGGGCATCAGCTTCGTGCTGTTCGACATGACGACGCCGGGCGTCGAGGTGCGGCCGATCCAGCTCATCTCGGGCGCCAGCCCCTTCTGCGAGACCTTCCTCACCGACGTGAAGGTGCCGAAGGAGAACCTGGTCGGCCCGCTGAACGGCGGCTGGACCATCGCCAAGCGCCTGCTGCAGCACGAGCGCAACAGCCTGGCGGGCGGCGGCGGCAGCGCCGGCCGCTTCGCCTCGGGCCGGGCCCCGGCGGCGCTGGCCAAGGACTACGTCGGCCTCGACGCGCAGGGCCGCATCGCCGACGGCGACCTGCGCACGCGGATCGCCCGCAACGACATCGACCTGAAGGCCTTCCAGCTCACCGCCATGCGGGCGATGGTGGAGTCCCGGGGCAACCAGGGCCCCTCGGCGGCGACCTCGATCATGAAGAACGCCGCCAGCCAGACGCTGCAGGAGCGCGCCGAGCTCTGCATCGAGATCCTGGGCTCCCAGGGCCTCGGCTGGGAGGGCGAGGGCTTCTCGCAGGAGGAGCTGACGTTCGTCCGCAACTGGCTGGGCGGCAAGGCCACCACGATCTACGGCGGCTCGGCCGAGATCCAGAACAACATCATCTCCAAGCGCATCCTGGGCCTCCCGGACGCGACCCAGACGAAATGAGACCCCAGCCCGTCATCCCGCGGTCAGCCGAAGGCTGATCCGGGGGCCCCAAGCCGAACGGGCCGCGAAGGCCGCTTGGGTCCCCCGGATCGCCGCGCGACCGGGGGATGACGACCAAACGACACACGAGATTTCACGAGGACAACCGACATGGCCGTTCTGACCGAAGAACAGAACATGCTGCGCGATGCGGCGAAGAGCTGGGTGCAGGAGAAGAGCCCGGTCACCGCCTTCCGCAAGATGCGCGATAGCGGCGCCGAGCTGGGCTACGAGGTCGCCGCCTGGAACGAGATGGCCGAGATGGGCTGGGCCGGGGTGATCGTCCCCGAGGAATACGGCGGCTCGGCCTTCGGCTACCTCTCGATGGGCCTGATCCTGGAGGAGACCGGCCGCACCCTCACCGCCTCGCCGCTGCTGGCCTCGGCCCTGGGCGCGGCCTCGGCCCTGATCCTGGGCGGCTCGGACGAACAGAAGTCCGAATGGCTGCCGAAGATCGCGGCCGGCGAGGTCGTGGCGACCCTGGCCATCGACGAGGGCGCGCACCACCATCCCGAAAAGGCCGAGGCGAAGGTCTCGGGCGGCAAGCTGACGGGCAAGAAGACCTTCGTGCTGGAAGGCATGGCCGCCGACCTGTTCGTGGTCTCTGCCCAAGGGGACGGGGTCGGGGACGGGGGCGTCGGCCTCTATCTCGTGAAGGCGAGCGATCCGGGCGTGAAGCGCCAGCGGCTGTCGCTGGCCGACAGCCGCGGCGCGGCCAACGTCACCTTCGACGGCGCGGCGGCCGAGCCGCTGTCGGGCGGCTTCGAAACCCTCGAGAAGACCCTCGACCGCGCCCGCGCCGGGATCTGCGCCGAGATGCTGGGCGCGGCGACCCAGGCCTTCGAGACCACCCTCGACTACCTGAAGACCCGCGTGCAGTTCGGCCAGGTGATCGGCAGCTTCCAGGCGCTGCAGCACCGCGCGGCCAAGATGTTCACCGAGCTGGAGCTGTCGCGCTCCACCGTCGAGGCGGCGCTGACCGCCATCGACAACGACAGCCCCGACGTGCCCGAGCTGGTGTCGCTGGCCAAGGCCAAGATGGGCGACACCTTCCACCTCGTCTCGAACGAGATGGTCCAGATGCACGGCGGCATCGGCATGACCGACGCCCACGAGGCCGGCTTCTACCTCAAGCGCGCCCGCGCCTGCGAAGCGGCCTTCGGCAACCAAGCCTACCACCGCGACCGGTACGCGAAGATCCAGGGGTACTAGACGGCGTCGCGCCGCCTCGCTTCGCGGGCTGTTCTCGCTTCGCTCGCCCTCTCCTTAGGTCCTCTCCCTCTCGCTTCGCGGGGGAAAGGAAGGGGGCGATGGCTGGAAATGACCGGGGGTTGGCCTTTCGGCCGGGGCGGCGGCGGGTAGTCTGGGCGCCTCGGGTCGGGAGGACACCGGCATGGGCGCATGGTCGCGACGCGGTGCGATGGCGGCGGGGCTCGCCGCCTGCTGCGGGTGGGCCCCCGCGTGGACCCAGGCGAGCCCGGGCGGCGGCTGGGTCTGTCCGCCCTGCGGCTGCGCGGCGGACGGGCGGGTGTTCGACGCCCCCGGACGCTGCCCCGCCTGCGGCATGGCCCTGGTCCCCACCGCCGACGGCCCGCCCGCGCCGGGCGCCCTGCCCGCAGGCTCGGGCGCCTTCACCGTTCCCGGCGGAGCGAGGCGGGAGGACGCCCGGATCACCGTCCACTACCACCGGCCGGCCAGCTTCCGGCCGGACTCCCCCGTCCTGCTGGTGCTGCCGGGGACGGGGCGCAACGGCGGGCCCTACCGCGACGCCTGGACCCGCCTGGCCGAGGCGCGCGGCGTGCTGGTCGCCGCCCTCGCCTATCCCGAGGACCAGTACGACTTCGCCGCCTACCACCTGGGCGGGACGGTGCGGAACCTGCGCCTGCCGCCGACCGGCGGGGCGAGCGTCATACGGCTGCGCGACGAGGAGATCCGGTTCGAGGTTGAGACCGACCGCTCCCGCTGGCTGTTCGGCGACTTCGACCGCGTGTTCGGCGTCCTGGCCGCCGCCGCCGGGGCCAGGCGCGAGCGCTACGACCTCTTCGGCCATTCGGCGGGCGGCCAGGTGCTGCACCGGCTGGCCCTGTTCCATCCGACCTCGCGGGCCGACCGCATCGTGGCGGCGAACGCCGGCTTCTACACCCTGCCCGACCTGAGCCTTGCGCCCCTGCCCGGCCTGAAGGGGACGGGCCTGACCCCGGACGACCTGCGGGCGGCGCTCGCCAGCCGCCTGACCGTCCTGCTGGGCGAGGAAGACAACGACCCCGAGGGCGGCGGGACCATGCTGCACACCCCGGCCATCGACCGCCAGGGCCTGCACCGCCTGGCGCGCGGGCGGACGTTCTTCGAGGCCGGGCGGCGCGCGGCGGCCGGGCTGGACGCGCCCTTCGCCTGGCGGCTCCAGACCGTGCCCGGCGTCGGCCACGACTTCCGCGGCATGGCCCGGGCCGCGGGCGAGCTGCTGTATCCCTGACCCTCATTAGCGCTTGAGCCCGCCGCGCGCCGGGCCTCTGATGGCCTCTCGCGGAGAGGGAGAAGATCAGTGGCGTCGGTGATCCTGAGCGTGAGCGGCAGCGACCGGCCGGGCCTGACCGAGGCGCTGGCGCGCGCGGTGCAGGCCGGCGGCGGCAACTGGCTGGAGAGCCACTTGAGCCGGCTGGGCGGGCTCTATGTGGGCTCGGTGCTGGTGGCCCTGGACGAAGGCCGCATCGAGGCCCTGCGCGAGGCCGTCCGCGCCGTGGACGCCGAGGGCCTGGACGTGCGGATCGCGCCCGCGCTGGAGGGGGCCCCGGAGGGCGCGGCCGGCGAGGCCCTGCAGTTCAGCCTGGTGGGCCAGGACCGGCCCGGCATCGTGCGCCAGGTGACCGGGGCGCTGAGCGGCCTTTCCGTCAACATCGAGACGTTCGAGACGCGGACCAGCGCCGAGCCGCATTCCGGCGCCCCGCTGTTCCACCTCGAGGCGCGGCTTCGGCTGCCCGCGGGCCTGCCGGCCGACAAGGTGCAGGCCGCCCTGGAGGCGATCTCGGGCGAGATCATGGTCGATACGGTGCTGAAGCCGGCGGCCGGGGCGTGAGCGCCATGCCCGGCGCGGCCGAGACGGTGACCGGCGGCTGCCTGTGCGGCGCCGTGCGGATCGCGGCCGCCGGCCGGCCCGACCGCGTCGGCCTCTGCCACTGCCTGGACTGCCGCAAGCACCACGGGGCGCTGTTCCACGCCTCGGCGATCTTCCCCGAGGCGGCGGTCAGCGTGGAGGGCGAGACCCGCGCGTGGGCCGGCCGCCACTTCTGCCCCCGCTGCGGATCGTCGGTGTTCGGCCGCTCGGGCGCGGAGGTGGAGGTGAACCTGGGCGCCCTCGATCAGCCCGACCGCTTCCGCCCGACCTACGAGCTGTGGACCGTGCGCCGAGAGGGCTGGCTGCCGGCGTTTCCGGGCGTGCGGGGGTATCCGCGGGACCGGGAGGGGGGTTGAGGGGTGGAAGGGTGAGGGGCGGGCCTTCCCGTTGACCCAGCTAAATCCTTCCCCAGCCAATCTGAGCTAGTTGCGCCAGCTCTGCCTCAACTCACCGTCGAACCACCGCTCGGCGTCTTCCAAGGGCCCCATCGCGGACCGGAACTGGAGGGCCCCAGGGTAGCGCTCCAAAAGCCAGGAAACGAAGCTCCTGAAGCTGGGATGTTCCCTCTCTCCGGGGGGCTGCGCTCTTAGCCAGTCGTGGCAGAGGCTACGGACAATGCGTTCACTATCTGACTTTCGCATGAGGAGTGAGAGTACCATCAGGCTGCATGATTCTTCTATCGATGCAGGTCGGCAGGAATCTCAACCTTCGCCGGTGTGATCTGCTGCTCTATGGCGACCTGACGCACGGCATCCATTATCCGCCCGGCTTGTGCGACGGCCCCCTCGTCAGAGTCCTTCTGCTCGAGCGCATCGCGGAGTGAATGCAATAGTGCTCGCTCCAACTCTTCAGCCAAGTACGGAAATAAACTCGGACCCTGTTGGTCAATGACCTCCGCTTTGTGCGGGAGCGCTTGCTTTAGCACGTTTGCCATCTCCTTGGGATCGGCGAGCATCTTTCCACCCACGCCACGCTTTACAGCACTCAATTGCACAAGAGGTAGACTTAACAACTGCATATACGCAGAACATAAGGCCCACGTAAGATCCGGAATGAAGGGGCGCTCGCTAGCCGCCAGGTATTTGGGAACTTTTAACTCTTCTGCGTTACATACTTTAAGTATTGTATCGGCAAACTCCGAAACATTTCTGCCTTCAGACCCGCCCTTCTCGGCGATCTCTAAGAGCTTGTCCATGTGGAGGCTCTCGGCATATTTGCAGAGAAGCTTCAGGTTTCCCATCTCGGTCACCTGCGCCCAGATTCGTTCTACAGCAAGTATGCGACGCTTTCCCATTTCGACGTGGCGCGTTGCCAAACTAGTCAGCGCACCGGAACGTAGCGCTTCAAGCTCGGCGGTCCGCTGGCCGAGTTCGGCCTTCAGTGTTTCCTCTTTGCGCCGGAACTCGGCCTTCGACTCCTCTAGCTTCTCGTCGAAGTGCGCCGAAATCGCGGCCTCTACTGATCGGCGGTACGGGATACTCAGCACAAAGCCGATGATCGCCAGAGCCGCGGAAGACGAGATTGCCGGTATCCAATCCATTGGCACAGCTTAGGTCAGCCGCCGACAAAACCAAGTAGGGGTGGAAGCGGCTCCACATGCCTGCCCGCGATGGAGCTTCTAGGTATCCCCAGAACGAAGTATCCGCAGAACGAAGTATCCGCGGAACGAACTTTCTGTTCGCTTTTTGTTCTATTTTGCGCTAGCCTTGGCGGCATGCCGGCGCAGCACTGGTTCGAGGGCGAGGGGGAGTGGTGGCCGGCGGTGGACCACCGGGCGGGGTTCCGGGAGACCTCGTGCCACGAGGCGACCTGCCGCGAGATCCTGCGGCGGATGGCGCGGGGGATGACGATCAAGGAGATCACCGCCGATCCGGACATGCCCTCGTACGCCACCCTGTTCCACTGGGTGCGGACGTTCGCCGAGTTCGGCGAGGCGTACCGGGCGCTGCGGGCCGAGCTGGCCGCCGAGCGGCGCGAGCGGTGGGAGGAGAAGCGGCAGGCCAAGGCGTTCTGGGGCCCGCACAAGGCCAGGGTGCTGGGCAGGCGCTGGTGGCGGCGCGGGCGGCCCAGCAGCTACACCCGCGCGGCGGGCGAGGCGATCTGCGCCCGGCTGGCGCGCGGCGAGGCGATGAGCGCCATCAACGCCGACCCGGCCATGCCGTCGAGCAAGGTGGTCTATCGCTGGCTGAGGACCGAGCCCGAGTTCGCGCGGATGGTGGCGGAGGCGCGGGCCCAGCAGCGCCGGGCCCTGAAGCTGAAGATCCACCTGGCGTCGGACCTGCCGATCCAGGGGACGACCCGGGAGATGCTGGCGCGGGCCAAGGCCAGGGTGGCGCGGCTGGAGGGCCGGCTGGGGCGGCTGACGCCCAAGGTGTGGGGACGCAGCGAGGAAGAGGGGCTGTTCTGAGGGGCGGTCCCCTGCCCTGCGGCGGGCCCGAGGTGTCGGGCGGCGGCTGCGGGTTCTGAGCGGAAGCCCCCTCCACCGCTTCGCGGTCCCCCTCCCCCGGTGGGGGAGGAGGGGGCGTGCGCGCGGCGACTGATGACAGGGGGTGTCAGCAGCGGCCGGCTATGCCCTCCCCATCAGAGCGGGAGACGGGCGATGGGCGATTTCGGGTTCCAGACGGGCGAGTGGCGGGTGCGCCACCGCAAGCTGAAGCACCGGCTGTGCGGGTCGGACGAGTGGATCGAGTTCGGCGGGACCTGCCGCGCGTTCGAGGTGATGGGCGGCGAGGCGAACGTCGAGGACAACCACCTGGACGATCCGGCCGGCGCCTACCGCGCCGCCGCCTTCCGGCGCCGGGACCCCGCGACGGGCCGGTGGTCGATCTGGTGGCACGACGGCCGCTCGGGCGCGCTGGACCCGCCGGTGACGGGCGGGTTCGAGGACGGGGTCGGCACGTTCCTCGCCGAGGACACGCTGGACGGGCGGCCGATCCTGGTGCGGTTCGTCTGGTCGCAGATCACGCCGGACAGCGCGCGCTGGGAGCAGGCGTTCTCGCCCGACGGCGGGGCGACCTGGGAGGTGAACTGGGTGATGCGCTTCGAGCGGACGGCGTGAGGGGGGCGGCCCTACCCCTGCGCCGCGGCGGCCACGAGGCGCGCCCGCTCTTCGGGCGCGAGGCGCCTCGGTTCGGCCCGGGGCCGGCCGGTGGCCGGATCGAAGAACGGCGTGCGCCGGTAGGAGCCGTCGAACCGCGCCCTGAGGCTCCGCGCGACCACCCGCAAGTAGACGCCGAGGAACGGCGTGCGCGGCGGCTTCGGCTCGCCCCTGGCGTTGTGGACGAAGCCGAACAGCCGGGCCGGGCCGAAGGCGGCGTCGAGCGCCGGACCGGCGCCGCCCAGGACCGGCCCCAGGAGCGAGGCGTAGGCGGCCTCCATCACCGGACCCGTGTTGGCGACCGGAGTGTCGCAGCAGGCCGCGTACCAGCGGATCGGCCCGCGCCCGGTCATGCGCACGCACGCCAGCCGCTCGGCGCCCGTCTCGATCCGGATGGCGCTCGGGACGGTGAGCAGCGCGTGCGTGCCGCCGCGCGCATCGAGGTCCTCGGCGGGGCGGCCGAGGAGGTGCGCATAGGCCTGGCAGTCGGCGCAGTAGCAGACGATCCGCTCGTGCGGCGCGGCGGTCTCGACCGTCCCGCGCACCGCGCCGCACCGGCAGGACAGGGGGTAGAGCATTCACCGCCTCGCGGTCCCGAGAGCGTCGAGGCGTGCCCGCGGGCGTCGATGCTGTCAACCGGACCGCCGCCGCTACGGCCCGCAGGTCCACTGGCCGGGCCAGGCGCTCTCGGCGCCGTCGGCGTCCCGGTAGCCGAGCGTGGCGGGACGCGGCGGGGACTCGCCGCCGCCGGCGGGCGGGCCGGTGAGCACGATGCGGACCGTCATGCCCCGGCCGGCGAAGGTCGCGCCCCGCAGCATGCCGTCGAAGCCGCCGGGCGCGGCGAGGCGCTCGGCATGGCCGGCCGCTTTCACCACGCCGAGGGCCGGCGCGTCCGAGGCCACGTCGCCGCGGGCGAGCAGCAGCACCGCCCCGTCCGCCCCCGTGAAGCTGCAGACGAGCTCGCCGGGAAGGGCCGCGGCGTCGATGTCCGCAGCTGCGAGGGGCGAGAGCACGATATCCGAACCGCCGCCGACGGCCGTCGGGACGGGCGCGCTCGCGGGCGCCGGGGCGGCGGCATCGTCCCGCGAACAGGCGGCCAGGGGCAGGGTCACGGCCAGCACCGCCGCCAGGGCCGCCCGTCGGAACTTCGTCATGGCGCGACTGTGCCGGCGGCGGCGGGCGGCTGTAAAGGCCGGGGCGACGGTTGGAAGCCCGGCGAAGGCTGGCCTATCGTGGCGCGACGACCCGGCGCCCGGCGCCGGCGAAACCGGACGGAAAGGAGGCCGGCGATGGCCGATCAGCCGAAGCTGCTCTCGGGCGGCAATCCGCAGATTCCCAAGGGCGACGGCGACGGGCCCGTGCAGGCCTACATCGCCGCCATGCCGGGCTGGAAGCACGACGTGGGCCGGCGGCTGGACGCCGTCATCGCGGGGGCCGTTCCCGGCGTGCGCAAGGCGGTGAAGTGGAACTCGCCCTTCTACGGCGCGCCGGGCGACGAGGGCTGGTTCCTGAGCTTCCATTGCTTCGACCGCTACGTGAAGGTGGCGTTCCTGAACGGGGCGGCCCTGGACCCGCCGCCGCCGGTGGGCTCGAAGCATCCGAACACCCGCTACCTGCATGTCCACGAGGACTGGCGCGAGGACGGGGCGTTCGACGAGGCGCAGTTCGCGGGCTGGGTCCGGCAGGCCGCCGGCCGGCCCGGCGAGCGGCTGTGACGCATCCCCCTCCTCTCCTCTCCCCCCGGGCGCAGCCCGGAGAGGGAGAAGCGGGGAGAGGGCGAGCTGAGCGAGTGGGGCGGTCGCAGGTCCGCTGGCGCGGGCCCCCTCTCCTCGATCCTCTCCCTCTCGCTTCGCGGGGGAGAGGAGGGGACAGAGACCTGAGGAGACCGACATGACCGCGACGAGCGAGCCCTCCGCGTCCCGGCTGATCGATGCGCGGATCGCCGAGCTGGGCGACTGGCGCGGGGAGACGCTGGCGCGGGTGCGGGCGCTGATCCACGAGGCCTGTCCGGACGTGACGGAGGAGTGGAAGTGGCGCGGGGTGCCGGTGTGGTCGCAGGACGGCATCCTGTGCACCGGCGAGACCTACAAGGCGGCGGTGAAGCTGACGTTCGCGAAGGGGGCGGCGCTGCCCGACCCGGCCGGCCTGTTCAACGCCAGCCTGGAGGGGAACACCCGCCGGGCCATCGACATCCACGAGGGCGAGGCGCTGGAGCCCGAGGCGTTCAAGGCGCTGATCCGGGCGGCCGCCGCGCTGAACGGGGGCAAGCGGGGCCGCGGCTCGACAGCGGCGGGCGGCGCATCCTAGCAAGGGCGCCCGTCCCGGAGTTCCGCATGCGTCCGACCGCCCTCGCCCTCGGCCTGCTGGCCGCCCTCGCCGCGCTGCCGGCCAGCGCCCAGAGCGAACCGAAGCCGTTCTCGCGCGACGACGCGCGGGCGATCATCCGGGACGCGCGCAAGATCGTCTCGCCGCAGGGGATCGAGGAGCTGCGGGCCGTGGAGATCAACGGCCTGCCGCAGTGGATCAGCGTGCGCGGCCGCGACCGGCGCAACCCGATCCTGCTGTTCATCCACGGCGGCCCGGCCTCGACCGAAATGCCGGTGAGCTGGCTGTACCAGAGCCCGTGGGAGGACTTCTTCACCGTCGTCCAGTGGGACCAGCGGGCGGCGGGCAAGACCGCGGTCGGCGCCGACCACGCCGCGGTCGGCCCGACGGTGACGGTCGAGCAGATGACCGCCGACGGCGAGGCGATGGTCGCCCACCTGCGCGAGCGCTACGGCAAGGAGAAGGTCTTCGTTCTCGGCCATTCGTGGGGCTCGGTGATCGGGCTGAACCTGGCCCGGCGGCGGCCCGAGTGGCTGCACGCCTACGTCGGCATGGGCCAGATCGTGGACTGGAACGCCAACGAGGCCGCCGGCTACGACTTCGCCCTGCGCATGGCCCGGGCCGACGGCAACGCCCAGGCGGTGCGAGAGCTGGAGGCGCTCGCCCCCTACCCGCCGGCCGAAGGCGTGCTGTCGTTCGAGCAGGTGGTGACCCAGCGCAAGTGGGTGATCCACTACGGCGGGCTGACCATGGGACGGTCCGACTTCGCCTACGACCTCAACGCCCGGAAGATCTCGCCGGACTACACCGACCGGGACCTGTCGCCCGGCGTGCCGGACGGCGATGCGCTGATCCGGCTGCTGCCCGGCATGACGGCGCTGGACTTCGCGCAGGTGAACCGGGTGGAGACGCCGGTGTTCCTGTTCCTGGGCCGCCGCGACTACCAGACGCCCTCGAAGGTCGCCGCCGACTGGCACGCCAGGCTGCAGGCGCCGCAGAAGGGGCTGTTCTGGTTCGAACGGTCGGCGCACATGATGCACCTGGAACAGCCCGGGAAGGTCCTGATGCACCTCGTCAACGACATCCGGCCGATCGCCGAGCGGGCGGGCGACGTCGCCCCGCCCGACCGGCCGGGCGTGGACTGATGCGGCGGCTGATCGCCGCCGCCGGCGCCGGCCTGCTGCTGGCCGCGTGTGGGCGGGAGGAGGAGCGCGCGCCCGAGGCGCCGCCCGTGCTGGAGGTCCCGCTGGCCGCGTCCGTGGCCACCCCCGCCCAGGCGGCGGAGGCCTGGAGCCTGGACGCCTCGGCCACGGCCGGGACGGCGGCGGTGCTGAGCTATCCCGGCGGCGCTGAGCGGCTGCGGATCGCCTGCCGCCGGGGCCCCGCCGAACTCTACGTGGAAGCGCCCACCATCGCCCGGATCGGCAGCGAGGAGCGGCTGACCCTGAGCGCGGGCGACGAGCTGGCCACCCTGGTGGCGCAGGTGGTGGACGCCCCGCCGGAAGCGCCGCTGACCGCGCGCGGGACCCTGCCGGCGGCCTGGATCGAGGCGATGGCGGCGGGCCGGCCGCTGGCGGTGACCTACGGCGCGACCTCGCTGAGCCTGCCGCCCCTGCCCGCCGACACGCGCGCGGCCTTCGCCGAGGCGTGCCGGCAGGCGCTGGGCTAGGCGGTCACTCGGCCGGCTCGAGAGCCCGTTCCCCGGCGTGCGCGCCCTCGACGGGCCGGCCCTCGAAGAAGGCCAGCATGTCGGCGTTGACGAGGTCGGCGTGGGTCGTGGCCACCCCGTGCGGCAGGCCCGGATAGACCTTCAGCGTCCCCTTCCGCAGCAGCTTGATCGCCTTCAGGGCCGCGGCCTGGATGGGGACGATCTGGTCGTCGTCGCCGTGCAGCAGCAGGACGGGGATGTCGATCGACTTCAGGTCCTCGGTGAAGTCGGTCTCGGAGAAGGCCTTGATGCAGTCGTAGTGGGCCTTCACCCCGCCCATCATGCCCTGCAGCCACCACTTGCGGATCAGGCCCTCGCTGACCTTCGCGCCGGGCCGGTTGAAGCCGAAGAACGGGCCGGCCGGGACGTCGATGTAGGTCTGGGCGCGGTCATCCAGCAGCAGCTTGCGGTAGCCGTCGAAGACCTCGATGGGCGTGCCCTCGGGGTTGGACTCCTTCCGGACCATCACCGGCGGGATGGCGCCGATCAGCACGGCCATGGACGCGCGGTCGGTCCCGTGCCGGCCGAGGTAGCGGGCCACCTCGCCGCCGCCGGTGGAGTGGCCGACGTGGATGGCGTCCTTCAGGTCCAGCGCCTCGACCAGCGCGCGCAGGTCGTCGGCGTAGGTGTCCATCTCGTTGCCGTCCCAGGTCTGGCTGGAGCGGCCGTGGCCGCGCCGGTCGTGGGCGATGACCCGGTAGCCCTGGGCGCCGAAGAACATCATCTGGGCGTCCCAGTCGTCGGCGGTCAGCGGCCAGCCGTGGCTGAACACGATGGGCCGGCCCTGGCCCCAGTCCTTGTAGAAGATCCGGGCGCCGTCGCGGGTGGTGATCTCGGGCATGGCAAGGCTCCTTCTGCTCAGGGGAGAGGACCGACAGGGGCCGGCGCGCGCCCACGGCCCACGAAGGCGCGAGGCGGGGACCAGCGACACTGGAAGATCAGGAGGTCCGGCGGGGAGGCCGGAGGCACGCATAACGGGGATCGGCGGGAGCATGACTCCGCTGCGGCGAGGCGCCCAGCGGGGCGCCGATCACATCGTCGGGATCGGATCTGGCGCAGAGCACGAACCGACGACGGCGACGCGGGGCGTGGTGCGGCGGGGTGACAGCGGGCGCGCCACGGCGCAGCCTGCGGCCAACTGATATCTTGGGGATTCCCAGCATGATCCGCCGCGCCGCCCTGGCTCTCGCCATCCTCCTCGCCGTTCCGCGCCTGGCCCAGGCGGCGCCGCCGGACGTTCGGCTCTACACGCTGGATTGCGGGCGGCTGGTCGACCAGGACCTCGACCCCTACGCCGACGACGGCGCCTACAAGGGGCTGAAGCGGACCATGGTGGTCCCCTGCTACCTCGTGCGCCACCCGAAGGGCGACCTCCTGTGGGACACCGGCGTGCCGCAGGCCATCGCCGACATGCCGGGCGGCAAGGCGCCGGGCGGGGTCGAGGTGAAGCGCAAGCTGACCGACCAGCTCGCGGAGCTCGGGCTGTCACCGGCCGACATCGAATACCTGGCGCTGAGCCACAGTCACTTCGACCATATCGGCAACGCCGGCCTGTTCGCCGGCGCCACGTGGATTGTCGATCCCGACGAGCGTGCCTGGGCCTTCCGGCCGCAGGCGCGGGCCAACAAGACCCAGTTCGCCGCCTATTCGGCGCTCGAGACCGCGAAGACGGCCGAGGTGGGCGAGCAGCCCCACGACGTGTTCGGGGACGGCTCGGCGCTGATCGCGCCCGCCCCCGGCCACACCCCGGGCCACACGGTGCTGCTGGTGCGGCTGGCGAAGGCCGGACCGGTGCTGCTGACCGGCGACCTGTGGCACGCGGCCGAGAGCCGGGCGGGCAAACGCGTGCCGCGGTTCAATGTCGACCGGGCCGAGACGCTCGCCAGCTACGAGGCCGTGGAGGCGCTGGCGGCGCGGGAGAAGGCGCGGGTCGTCCGCCAGCACGTGCCCGAGGACTTCGAGGCGATGCCGAGGTTCCCCGAGCCGCTCCGGTGAGACCTACGTAGAATCCCCAGGGTGCGGGCGCTCGCGCCCGGGTGGTATCCGCGGCGCCCTCGGGAATTCGTGTTCACGGGCCAGGACCCATTCGCATCCACCGCACCTACGAGCTCTACCTGCACGGCGACGACGGTCCGCCGCGCTTCGAGGCCCTGACCTGCGGCTCGGAGGCGGAGCTGATGACGGCCGTGCGGCGGATCCTGACCGATCGCGGCGTCCAGTCGGTGGACGTGCGCGAGTTCGGCGAACTGCTCTTCACCCTCACGGCTTAGCGGGCGGGGCCGCTGTAGCGGGCCCGACGCCCAGGCTGGCCTCGAAGTCCTGCAGGATCTCGGCGAACTCGTCGGCGAAGACCGGCTCGCCCGTCGGCGAGGGGAAGCGGTAGCGCCAGAAGCTGGCGATGTGCGAGATCGCCCCGATCCGCTCGCCCAAGGTCATGAACATGCCGGGCGCCTGCACCAGGAACTCACGGAAGGCGACCGGCCGGCCCTTGACGGTGAGGTCCTGGAAGGCGCGGTCGTAGACCTGCAGGGTCTCCACCGCCTCGCGGCGATGCTGGGCGATGGCCGCCTGCAGGCGCTGCTGGGCCTCCTCGATGTAGCGCCGGTCGTCGTTCGCGTTCCGGCCGCCCAGGACCCGCATCGCCCGCATCTCGGCGACGACGCCGTCCAGCCGGCTCCACAGGTCGGCGATCACCCACTTGTAGTAGAGGAAGCCCTTCCAGCTGAAGACGCCCTCCTTGTAGGCCTCGCCCTCCAGGCCGAGGGTCGCGCGCAACGGCTCCAGCCGCTCGTCCACGTCGGTGGAGAGCAGTATCTCGACGAGGCGCGCCGTGCCGGCCCCGGCGCTGGACCCGAAGGCCAGCTCGATCAGCTTGGAGATCTCGCCGCGGACGAAGGCCTGCATGCGCTCGGCGTCGCCCGGCGAGATGGCGAAGTAGCAGCGGGCGACGTCGAAGCCGTGCCGCTTGAGCTGCTCGCGCAGCAGGAAGGGGTCGAGCGAGGGCAGCCGCTCGATCACGGCCAGCATCCGCAGGTCGCGGTGGATGTCGGCGGTATCGTCGCACAGGTCGCGCAGCAGGTCGCGCCAGCCGCGCTGGCCCACGAACACCGAGCGCGCGCCCAGCGTCAGGTCCGAATTGGCGAAGGGCAGGATCAGCTTGGTGGCGGTGGTCGGCGCCGCGCCCTCGAAGACGTAGCGCTCGTCGGCGCGCACCCGGTGCTTCAGGAGGATGCAGGTGTTGAGCGTGCGGTTCAGGAAGAACGGCTGCAGCCGGTGCTCGGGATCGCGGCCGTTGCGGGTCGCCACCAGCGACAGGTTCAGCACCCGGCTCGTCGCGCCGTTCGCCTGCAGCGCCAGGAGGTCGCGGGTCCCGCGCCTCACCCTATTTTGGCTCTTCATGCCGCCGTCCGTTCCCGGACGGAAGATGGGCGCGCTTTCGTTAAGGAGGCCGAAAATGACCTATGGGCGAGGGCCCGCAACCGTAGCGGGACGGCCCCGTCCGCGGACTCAAGACCTGGCGACATCCGAGGGCGCCACAAGCAGCCGCGTCAGCCGCGGCGACGCAGCCCCAGGAGCCCAACTCCCGCGACGGCCGCGAAGGCCGCCCCGGCCAGGAAGGTCGCCGCCGGTCCGAGCGCCGCCCACAGCACGCCGGCCAGCGTGCTCGCGGCGAGGAGGGCGACGCCGGTAGCCAGGTTGAACATGCCGAAAGCGGCGCCGCGCAGCCTCGGAGGCGCGGCGTCGGCCACGACGGCCGAGAGCAGTCCCTGGGTCAGGGCCATGTGCAGCCCCCAGAGCCCCGCGCCCATCAGTACGGCCGTTGGGCCCGGAGCAAGGGCCAGGACAAGATCGGCGGCCACCAGGGCGACGAGGCCTGCGGCCAGCAGCGGGCGGCGGCCGATGCGGTCGGAAAGGCCGCCCAGCGGCGCCGCGGCGACGGCGTAGACGAGGTTCATCGCTACAAGCACGAGCGGGGCGAGGGTCGCCGAGAACCCCAGGTCCGCGCCGCGCAGGATCAGGAATGCCTCGCTGAAGCGGGCGAGCGTGAAGACCACGCCAACGCCGACCGCCCCCCAGAAGGCGACGCCGAGGGCGCCCGCCTCGGACCAACGCACCGGCGTGGCCGCAGCACGCGGAGCGCCGGCCCGCGGCTCCTCCACGCCGGCCACGACCAGGACGACCGAGATCACCGCCGGCAAGACCGCCAGCATCAGGACCGCCCGTATGTCGCCGTCGAGAAGCGCCATCAGCCCGATGGCGGCGAGCGGCCCCACGAACGCGCCGACCGTATCCAGCGACTGCCGCACTCCATAGGCGGCGCCCCGGAGGCCGGGCGGAGTGACGTCGGCCACCAGAGCGTCCCGGGGCGCCCCGCGCACGCCCTTGCCCACCCGGTCGGCGAACCGCGCGGCCAGAACCATCCAGGGGGCGGTCGCGAGCGGGAACAGCGGCTTGCTGGCCGCTCCGAGGCCATAGCCCAAGGCGACCAGCAGCTTGCGGCGGCCCAGCCGGTCGCTGAGCCAGCCCGAGAACAGCTTCGCGACCGAGGCGGTGGACTCCGCGATCCCCTCGATCACCCCCAGGACGGCCGGAGACGCGCCAAGTCCCACGACCAGGAACAGGGGGAGGAGGCTGTGCACCAGCTCGGACGAGACATCCATGAAGAGGGAGACGAACCCCAGGACCCACACCGTGCGCGGCACGCGGGATGACTGTCGGGCCATGGAGGTCTCCTCGGCGGCGGCTGCGAGCGTGACGGCCGAAAGCGGGACGTCAACCCTGGCGCGCGGGCGCGACGCAGCGCATCAAGGGGCCATGACAGACCGCGACGTCTATCTGAAGCTCTGCGCCGTGGCCGAGGAGCTGGCCCGGCTGGCCGAGGCGGCCGAGAGCGTCGTCGGCAACGCCGCGCTCACCAGCGCCGCCGACACGCTCAGCGGGACCGCGCGCGTGATCTACGAGCACTGCCTCGGCGGCGACGCGGACGGGATCCACTGAGGACCGGCGGCTCGGCGAGCGCGCGCACCACGGCGGCGATCCCCCTCGCCAGGACGTAGGGGGTCCACGTCGGCGCGACGCCGTAGGGATGGCCGAGGGGCACGCGGCGGCGGAGCTGGGCGGCGATGCGCACCTCGCTGCGGGCCTCCGCGGCGGTCATGGGCCGCGGATAGCGGCTGATCAGCGGATCGCGCGGGAAGCGGGGCGATCCCAGGATGAGGTCGAGCAGCACGCCTCCGCCCTGCCACAAGCCCGCCGCGGCCCGCGATGCTCGGCGTACCCATTTTGGGCCCCGTCTTTGGGCTCCCGTCTTTGGGCTCTGGCGCAGCCGCCCCCCGGCCCGCTAGCCTGGCGGGATGCGGACCCCGATTTCCACGCCCCTCGCCCTCCTCGCCCTTGCTCTCCTCGGCGCCGGCCCGGCGAGCGCGCAGGACGCCGACCTCGTCATCTGGGGCGGCCCGATCCACACGAACGCCCAGGCCCGGCCGACGGCCGAGGCGGTGACGGTGCGCGGCGGGCGGATCGCCTACGTCGGCGACCGGGCCGGGGCCCAGGCCCAGGTCGGGCCCGGAACCCGGGTGGTGGACCTGAAGGGCGCGGCCCTGTTCCCCGGCTTCACCGACGGCCACGCCCACCTGCGCGGGATCGGCGAGCGCGAGCTGTCGCTGAACCTGGAAGGCGCGAAGTCGGCCGCCGAGGTGACCGAGCGGCTGGCGGCGCATCTGGCGGCGCGCAAGCCCGATGGGCCTGTCTGGGGCCGCGGCTGGATCGAGACGGGCTGGCCCGAGGGCCGCTTCCTGCACCGGAAGGACCTGGACCACGCGGCCCCGCACCAGCCGGTGCTGCTGGTGCGCGCCGACGGCCATGCGCTGGTCGCCAACACGGCGGCGCTGAAGGCGGCGGGCATCGACGAGACGACCAAGGCGCCCGCCGGAGGGGAGATCCTGAAGGACGCGGACGGGCGGCCCACGGGCATGCTGGTGGACAACGCCATGGACCTGGTGGCGGACCTGCGGCGGCCGCCCAGCGAGGCCGACAGGCGCGAGGCCTACGCCGCCGCCTTCAAGGTCGAGACGGCCTACGGCTGGACCGGCGTGCACAGCATGAGCGTCGAGTGGGCCGACGTCGCCCTGCTGGAGGACCTGGCGGCCAAGGGCCAGGCGCCCCTGCGGGTCTACAACGCCGTGGACGTGGGCCAGGCGGGGCCGCTGCTGGAAGGTGGCCCGCGCGCCAGCCCGGACGGACGGATCACCACCCGGGCGGTGAAGATCTATGCCGACGGAGCGCTGGGCTCGCGCGGGGCGGCGCTGTTCGAGCCCTATGCCGACGCGCACCAGACCCGCGGGCTGATCCTGACACCGCCCGAGGAGATGAAGGCGGCGATGGAGAAGGCCTGGGGCTCGGGGATCCAGGTCGCCACCCACGCCATCGGCGACCGCGGCAACGCCGTGGTGCTGGACCTCTACGAGCAGGTGTTCGCGAACGTTCCGGCCCATGTGCGGCGGGCCGCGCCGCGCTGGCGGGTCGAGCACGCCCAGGTCGTGCGCCCGGCGGACATCCGGCGCTTCACGGACCATGCGGTGATCGCCTCGATGCAGCCCAGCCACGCCATCGGCGACCTGCACTTCGCCCCCGCCCGTCTGGGGGACGAACGGCTGGACGGCGCCTATGCCTGGAAGAGCCTGACCGACGCCGGGGCCGTCGTGGTGGGCGGCTCGGACGCCCCGGTCGAGCGCGGCGATCCCCTGATCGAGTTCTACGCCGCGGTCGCGCGCAAGGACCTCGCCGGCTTCTCGACCCCGGCCTGGCGCCCCAAGGAGGCGCTGTCCCGCGCCGAGGCCCTGAAGCTGTTCACCTCGAACGCCGCCTTCGCCCGCTTCGCCGAGGACGAGCTCGGGAGCATCGAGCCGGGCAAGCGGGCGGACCTGTCGGCCTTCTCGGTCGACCTGATGACCGCGCCGGCCGAGGCGATCCCCAAGGGCCATGCGGTGCTGACCGTGGTGGACGGCCAGGTGGTGTTCGAACGGCGCTAGGCGGGCCGGACCGAGGAACCCCTCGGGGAGCCGGGGGTTGAGGGCGCGACCCGCAACCTCAAGCCTTGGAGCGCCCCGCATGGCCCACGAAGTCACCCAAGCCGAAGCCCAGGACCGCCTCTGGGACGCCGTCGAGAAGCACCAGATCGGGATGCTCGGCGTCTCGGGCGATGGCCACCACTACCAGCCGATGACCGCCTTCCTCGAGCGCGAGACGAACCAGCTTTGGTTCTTCACCTACGAGGACACGGACCTCGCCCGCTCGGCCCAGACGGGCCGCGGCGAAGGCGTGTTCATCCTGCAGACCCGCGACGTCTACGCCTGCATCGACGGGACGCTGCGGATGGAGCGCGACCGGACCCGGATGGACCGCTACTGGAACGCCCACGTGGCCGCCTGGTACCCCGAGGGCAAGGATGACCCGCGGCTGACCATGCTGTGCCTGGACGCCACGGACGCGGCGGTCTGGATCTCGGAGGTCGGCCCGGTCCGCTACGCCTGGGAGATCGCCCGGGCGAACGCCACCGGCCGCACGCCGGACGTCGGCGACCGGCGGGACATCAACCTGCACTAGCAGGACGGCAACCCCCGATCATCGTGTCGACTTGGCGGCGCCGAATAGACGTAACGGCGCCGCCCCTCCATCCCAATTGATGATTCGTCCTGATTCGGCGGTCGAGCGGCCCGCCAGCTATAGTTAAGTCGCATATCCGACAGCGGCATAAGCACTCGCCCGCACCGTCTCTTGCGTCGAGAGCTGAGGATTTTTCTCTATTTTCCACCGCCAACCATAGGCAGTGTCGAGTTCACGACAGTGTTGCGGCGTGCGCATCGATAACTTGAAACCCCCGCCGCACGGCGGCGTTTCAAATCCCCGATGCAGAGGCCCGTCCCCGCGTTGCAGAACAGTCTGCTCGAAGCGCTTCCGGCTGACGATTACGCGCTGCTGGCGCCGCACCTGGCCCAGGTGGAGCTGGAGCGCGGCCGGCTGCTCTACGACCCGGGCGATCCCATCGAGTCCGTCTACTTCCCGCACGACGGGGTGATCTCGCTGATGACCCTGATGGACAACGGCGCGGCCATCGAAAGCGCCACCATCGGGCCGGAGGGCGCCCTGGGCCTGATGGCCGCCGTCGCCCCGCGCCAGTCGCTGTCGCGCGCCCTCGTCCAGACGCCGCTGCGCGCCGCCCGGATCAGCGCCGAGCGGCTGCACGAGGCCTGGAGCCGCAGCGCGCGGCTGAAGGACCTGGTGGACCGGCACACCGAGGCGCTGTTCGGCCACGCCATCCAGTCGGTGGCCTGCAACGCCCTGCACTCGGTGGAGGCGCGGTTCTGCCGCTGGCTGCTGACCTGCCACGACCGGATCTCCACCGACACCGTGGCCCTGACCCAGGAGTTCCTGGCCGACATGCTGGGCGTGCAGCGCACGACGGTCACCGCCGTGGCCCGCTCGCTGCAGGAGAAGGGCCTGATCCGCTACCGCCGCGGCGTCGTGGACATCCTGGACCGCGGCGGGCTCGAGACCCTGGCCTGCGAGTGCTACGGCGTGATCCGCCGCAACTACCACCGCCTGCTGCCGGGGTGATCCCGCCCCGCCCTTGAGCGGGGGCGCGGGGGGCGGGGAGCGGCCGATACCTCCGGTTTCGATTGCGCCGGGCAGGATTTCCCTCTTTCTTTCGGCGCTTAGGGAGGTTCCCGCCCAGGGAGCCCGCACAATCGTGTTCGAGAGAAGGTTCATGACCCGCTTCACGCGCAACTTCCTGCTGGCCGCGACGGCCACGGCCGCGCTCGGCCTGGCGGCGACCTCGCAGGCCCACGAAATCCACGACTGCGCCGACCAGGCCTGCGCGACCGAGCTGCTGTTCGACGCCGCCGACACGACCGCCGGCGCCGGGGCGGCCGCCTCGCTGGAGACTCCGCGCTACGGGACGTGGGGCTTCGACCTGACGGGCATGGACCGCTCGGTGAAGCCGGGCGATGACTTCTTCAAGTTCGCCAACGGCGAGTGGGACCGGACCACCGAGATCCCGTCCGACCGCGTCCGCTGGGGCAACTTCAACAAGCTGCGCGAGCTGTCCGACGCGCGGCTGCACGCGATCCTGGAAGAGGCCAAGGCCGGCAAGCTGAACGATCCCGACGCCGCCAAGATCGCCGCCGGCTACGCCTCCTACATGGACGAGGCCCTGGCCGAGAAGCTGGACGCCAAGCCGATCCAGCCCGAACTGGCCCAGATCCGCGCCGTGAAGACCAAGGCGGACTTCACCGCCCTGATGGGCAAGGCCAACACCACCGGCTTCACCTCGATCCTGCCGGTCTACATCTCGATCGACGCCAAGGCGCCGACGAAGTACGCGGTGATGAGCGCGACCGGCGGCCTGGGCCTGCCCGACCGCGACTACTACCTGCAGCCCGGCTTCGCCGAGAAGAAGGCCAAGTACCAGGCCTACGTGCAGCAGATGCTGACGATGATCGGCTGGGAGAAGCCGGCCGAGAACGCGAAGGCCATCGTCGACTTCGAGACCAAGCTGGCCGAGGCCAGCTGGACCCGCGTCGAGCGCCGCGACCGCGACAAGACCTACAACCCGATGACCCCGGCCGAGCTCGCCGCCTACACCCCGGGCTTCGACTGGAACCGCTACCTCGAGGGCAGCGAACTGCCGAAGGTGGACCGGATCGTGGTGACCACGAACACCGCCTTCCCGAAGTTCGCCAAGGTCTACGCCGACACCCCGCTGCCGACCCTGAAGGCGTGGCAGGCCTTCCACCTGGCCGACGGCGCCGCGCCGCTGCTGTCGAAGCGGTTCGTGCAGGCCAACTTCGAGTTCCGCAACAAGGAGCTGGCCGGTCAGCCCGAGCTGCAGGCCCGCTGGAAGCGCGCCGCCGCGTTCATGGACCGGGCGATCGGCGAGTCCATCGGCCGGGTCTACGTGGCCCGCTACTTCACGCCGGACGCCAAGGCGAAGATGGACGACCTGGTGGCGAACATCCGCACCGCCATGGCCGCGCGCATCGACAAGCTGGAGTGGATGGGTCCCGAGACCAAGGCCCAGGCGCACGACAAGCTGCGCAAGTTCACCGTGAAGATCGGCTACCCCGAGGCGTGGCGCGACTACGCCAAGCTGGAGCTGAAGCCGAACGACCTCTACGGCAACGCCCTGCGCGCCGGCGCCTTCCAGTGGCGGCGCAACGTGGCCCGGCTGGACCAGCCGGTGGACAAGAAGGAATGGGGGATGACCCCCCAGACCGTGAACGCCTACTACAACTTCGCGAACAACGAGATCGTGTTCCCGGCGGCGATCCTGCAGCCGCCGTTCTTCGATCCCGACGCGGATCCGGCCATCAACTACGGCGGCATCGGCGGGGTGATCGGCCACGAGATCAGCCACGGCTTCGACGACCAAGGCCGCAAGTCCGACGGCGACGGCGTGCTGCGCGACTGGTGGACCGCCGAGGACAACGCCAAGTTCAAGGCCCAGGCCGACAAGCTGGGCGCCCAGTACTCGGAATTCGAGCCGCTGCCGGGCGCCAAGGTGCAGGGCGGCCTGACCATGGGCGAGAACATCGGCGACCTGGGCGGCCTGTCGCTGGGCCTGGACGCCTACCACGCCTCGCTGGACGGCAAGCCCGCGCCGGTGATCGACGGCCTGACCGGCGACCAGCGCGTGTTCCTCGGCTGGGCCCAGGTGTGGCGCGAGAAGATCCGGGACGAGGCCCTGCGCCAGCAGGTCGTCACCGACCCGCACTCGCCGGCCTACTACCGGGTGAACGGCACGATCCGGAACATCCCCGGCTGGTACACGGCCTGGGACGTGAAGCCGGGCGACGAGCTCTACGTCGCCCCGGAAGAGCGCGTCCGCATCTGGTGATCTTGATCAAGGCGGGCTTCCGGGCGTTCTGATGTGAAGGAACGCGTGGAGGCCCGCCCGATGAAGCACGCCGTCATCTTCGCGCACCCGAAGCCCGACAGCTTCACCGCGACGATCGCCCAGACCTATGCGCAGGCCGCGCGCGACCTCGGCCACGAGGTCGTGGTGCGCGATCTCTACGGCCTGGGGTTCGACCCCTGCCTGAAGGCGGCCGAGCTGCCGGGGCCGGGCGGCTACGCGCCCGCCGCGGACGTGAAGGCCGAGCGGGCGGTGCTGCAGGACGTGGACGTCTTCGCCTTCGTCTATCCGCTCTGGTTCAACGCCCCGCCCGCGATCCTGAAGGGCTATGTGGACCGGGTGCTCTCGATGGGCTTCGGCTACGAGCCCGGACCGATGGGGGTGGAGTCCCGCCTGGACGGGCGCAGGCTGATCAGCTTCTCGTCCTCGGGCGCCCCCGAGGACTGGGTGCGCGACACCGGCGCCCTGAGCGCGCTCTCCACGCTCTTCGACCGGCACCTGGCCGGCGTCTGCGGCCTGATCGTGGTCGACCACGTCCACTTCGGCGAGGTGGTCCCGAACCTCACCGAGGAATGGGTGGAGACCCACCGGGCCAAGGTCCGCGAGACCGTGCGGGCGCAGTTCGGGCAGAGCTAGGGCTTCAGCACCGCCGCGCCGGTGAAGGCGCCGGCCCGCAGGTCCTCCAGCGCCAGGTTCGCGTCCTTAAGGGCGTAGGTCCGCACGTGCGGCCGCACGCCGGCCAGGGCGGCCAGCGGCAGGTACTCGGCCGCGTCCTGGCGGGTCAGGTTGGCCACCGAGACAACCCGCCGCTCGCCCCACAGGATCGCATAGGGGAAGGCGGGGATGTCGCTCATGTGGATGCCGCCGCAGACCACCGTCCCGCCCTTGCGCACCGCCCGCAGCGCCGCCGGCACGAGGTCGCCCACGGGCGCGAAGATGATCGCCGCGTCCAGCGCCTCGGGCGGGGCCTCGCCCGAGGCGCCTGCCCAGGCGCAGCCGAGGTCGCGGGCCAGGGCCTGGGCGGGGAGATCGCCCTCGCGGGTGAAGGCGTAGACCGCCTGCCCTTCGAAGAGGGCGAGCTGGGCCAGGAGGTGGGCCGCCGCGCCGAAGCCGTAGAGGCCCAGGCGCTCGATCGGCCCGGCCTCGCAGGCCTTGCGCCAGGACCGGTAGCCGATCAGCCCCGCGCAGAGCAGCGGCGCGACGGCCTCGTCGGACAGGCCGTCCGGCAGGGGGAAGCAGAAGTCGGCGCGGGCGATCACCGTGTCGGCGTAGCCGCCGTCGCGCGTCCAGCCGGTGAAGCCCGGCGCATCGCACAGGTTCTCCTGGCCGGCGCGGCAGTAGCGGCAGGTGCCGCAGGTCTGCCCCAGCCAGGGGACGCCCCGGCGCTCGCCCAGCGCGACGCCGGACACGCCGGGGCCGACGGCGTCCACCACCCCGACGATCTCGTGGCCGGGGATCACCGAGGGGCGGACCTGGGCCAGGTCGCCGTCCACCACGTGCAGGTCGGTGCGGCAGACCCCGCAGGCGCGCACCCGAAGGCGCAGCTCGCCCGGCCCCGGCTCGGGGTCGGGACGGCTCTCGCAGACGAGCGGCGTCCGGGGCGCCTTCAGCACCATTCCGCGCATGGGGTCAGACTGCGCCGGCTCTGTTGCGGGTCAAGGAAAAGGCGAGCGCCCCGGGAGGTGGGGGAGAGGATCCGGGGCGCTCTGGGACCGTCCGGTCTCGGGGGGAGATTGGCTGGACCGGTCTCGAGAGGAAGTAAACTCCACCTTGCGGCCGCGGGCTTTGCGCTGGATCAAACGGGGCCCGGACATGCGTCAGGCGGCCATGCCTCCCACCCGGACCACGTTGCAGCGGACCCAGAGGGTTTCGAGGGCGGCGACGAGGGCGTCCATCATGGCGTCGGTGTGGGCGGGGCTGGGCGTGAAGCGCAGCCGCTCGGTTCCGCGCGGCACGGTGGGGAAGTTGATCGGCTGGACGTAGATCCCGTGGTCCTCCAGCAGGATGTCGCTGATCATCTTGCAGTGGACGGGATCGCCCACCAGCACCGGCACGATGTGGGAGACGCTGTCCATCACCGGCAGGCCGGCGGCGCGCATCTTGGCCTTCAGGGTCGCGGCGCGCTCCTGGTGGGCCTGGCGGACCTCGTCGTGTTCCTTCAGCCAGCGGATCGAGGCGGCGGCGCCTGCGGCCAGCGCGGGCGGCAGCGAGGTCGTGAAGATGAAGCCGTCGGCGTAGCTGCGGATGGCGTCGACGATCACCGCGTCGGCGGCGATGTAGCCGCCCATCACCCCGAAGGCCTTGCCCAGGGTGCCCTCGACGATGTCGATCTGGTCCATCACCCCGTCGCGCTCGGCCACGCCCGCGCCGCGGGGGCCGTACATGCCCACCGCATGGACCTCGTCCAGGTAGGTCATGGCGCCGTACTTCCGGGCCAGGGCCACCATGGCCGGCAGGTCGGCGATGTCGCCGTCCATGGAATAGACGCTCTCGAAGGCGATCAGCTTGGGCGCGGCCGGATCGGCGGCGGCCAGCAGCTCCTCCAGGTGCGCCAGGTCGTTGTGGCGGAAGACGTGCCGCTGCTCGCGCTTGCCCGCCCGGATGCCCGAGATCATCGAGTTGTGGTTCAGGGCGTCGGAGAAGACCACCAGGCCCGGCAGGATCTTGTAGAGCGTCGACAGGGTCGCCTCGTTGGAGACGTAGCCCGAGGTGAACAGCAGCGCCGCCTCCTTGCCGTGCAGGTCGGCGAGCTCGCGCTCCAGCTCCACGTGATAGTGCGTCGTGCCCGAGATGTTGCGGGTGCCGCCCGAGCCGGCCCCGGCCGCCTCGATCGCCCGGTGCATGGCGTCCAGCACCACCGGGTTCTGGCCCTGGCCCAGGTAGTCGTTCGAGCACCAGACCACGACATCCGATTCGGAGCCGTCGGCCTTCGTCCAGGTCGCCCGCGGGAACGCCCCGCGATGCCGCTTCAGGTCCGCGAACACCCGGTAACGGCCCTCGGCCTGCACGCGGTCCAGGGCGGAGGCGAAAGCGGTCTTGTAGTCCATGGCGGCCGGTCCCGAGGATGCTGACTGGAGGACGCATCCTCGGGCCGTACGCCCGCGCCGGCCTTGATCTGGATCAGACCCGGCGACGGAAGGGCTCAGGCGGCCTTCTTCTTGCGGCCGCTGGAGAGCAGGCTGATGAGGGCCGCGGCGGCGGTGAGCGCGGCGGCGGCCGAGGCGATCGGATGCTCCTTCACCTCCTGGGCGGCCTTGCGGGCCAGGTCCTTGGCGGCTTCGGGCGCCTTGGCGATCGCCGCGTCCTTGGCGGCGGGAACCTTGGCGGCGAGGTCCTCGGCGGCGCGGCGCACCGCCGCAGCGGCCTCGGCCACCGCCTTCTCGGCGTCGTCGCTCAGGCGGTCGGCGGCCTCGCGCAGGGCCTTGGCGACATCCTCGACGGTGTCCTCGACGTCGTGCTTGATCTGGCGGGTCAGGTTCTTCTTGGACATGGGCGGCTCCGGTGAACGCGGTTCGTTCGCCGGCTACCCTGGGGCCCCTCGGGAAGCTGCGCCTTGACCTTGGTCAACCTGTTCGAGCGCGGCCGCGAGCCTGGCCAGCAGGGCCTCGCGCGCGGCGTCGTCGGCGGCCGCCTCCAGCCGCTCGTTGAGATCGAGCAGCAGGGCCGAGCGGGCGTTGTGCCAGTCGGGACGCGCTCCCGCGCCGGCCGGCAGGCGCGGCGCCCCCGGCTGCAGCTCGGCGTCGGTGCGCTGCAGGACGTAGCGGTCGTCGAGGGCCGGGATCGCCAGCCGGTCGGCCGCGAAGCCCTCCCCCGCCAGCCGCCCGCGCAGGCCCTCCAGCGACTCCGGCTCGCCGTGCGCCAGGAAGGTCATGCCCGCGACCGGCCCGCGCGCCTTGGCCCAGGCGGCCAGGGCCTCGGCGTCGGCGTGGCCGGAGTAGATGTCCAGCGAGCGGATCCGGGCGCGCACGGCGATGTCCTCGCCCTGGATGCGCACCCGGCTCGCGCCCTCCACCAGGAAGCGGCCCAGGGTGCCTGCCGCCTGGAAGCCCGGGATCAGCACGGTGGCGTCCCGCCGCCACAGCAGGCGCTTCAGGTGCTTGCGCACCCGGCCGGCCTCGCACATGCCGCTGGCGGCGACGATGACGTGCCAGCCGGCCAGCCGCTCCAGGCCGTCGCTGTCGGCCGGGTCCTTCAGGAACTTCAGCCGCCCCGAGGAGCGCAGGCCCTCGTAGGGGTTGCGGCCCATGGCGTGGCTGAAGCCGCGCCGGCGGAACACCTCGGTGGCCTCGATGGCCAGCGGGGAGTCCAGGAAGATGTCCACGGGCGGGATGTCGCCGCCCTCCACCAGGATCTCGAGGTCGGCCAGGATCTCCTGCGAGCGCTCGACGGCGAAGGCGGGGATCAGCAGCGGCCCGCCCGCGGCGCGCGCCTCGCGCAGCTCCTCGGCCAGCATCCGCCGGCGGGTGGCGGGATCGGGCGTCGGCCGGGCGCGGGCGCCGTAGGTGGACTCCACGATCAGGTGGTCGACCCCCGAGGGGCCCTCCGGATCGGCCACGAAGTCGCGGCCGCCGGGCCCGAGGTCGCCCGAGAACAGCAGGGTCATGGGCTCGCCGGCCCCCTCGTCGACCCGCACCTCGATCGAGGCCGAGCCCAGCATGTGGCCGGCGTTCCAGAAGACGGCGGTCACGCCGGGGGCGACCTCGACCTCGCGCTGCAGCTTCACCGTCCGGAACAGCTCCAGCGTCCGGTGGGCGTCGCGCACGGTGTAGATCGGCTCCACGGGCGGGCGGCCCCGCCGCTGGTTGCGGCGGTTGAGCTGGCGCACCTCGCTCTCCTGGATGTCCCCGGCGTCGGGGAGCATCACCGCGCAGAGGTCCCGGGTCGCGCCGGTGGACCAGATCTTCCCCTTGAAGCCCGCCCGCATCAGCTTGGGCAGCAGGCCCGAGTGGTCGATGTGGGCGTGGGTCAGCAGGACCGCGTCCACCTCCCGCGCGTCGAACGGGAACGGCTCGTAGTTCAGGGCCTTCAGCGACTTGGGGCCCTGGAACATGCCGCAGTCCACCAGCACCGTCGCCCGGCCGGTGACGATCCGGGCGCAGAAGCCGGTGACGCAGCCCGCCGCGCCGTGGAACGAGAGTTCGGCCATCAGGCGCGGGCGCGGGCGTCGCGCAGGTGCTCGCGGACGGCGTCGGCGTGGTCGTGGATCCGGTCGTGCGGGTCGGCGGCCTCCACGGCCCGGGCGACGGCCGGCGACAGCTCGGCCCGCAGCAGGCCCAGCGCCCGCGGCGGGGCCATGAGCACCAGGGTTTCGTAGGCCTTGCGGCGCAGGCCCGCCTCCAGCGCCTCGGCCACCTCGCGCATGAAGCGGCGCTCGGTCTCCAGGGCCGGATCGTGCTCGCCCGCCCCGTGCCGGCCGGAGCCGCCGTTGTTGTGGACGGTGACCTTGTGGCGATGGCTCTCCTCGCGCTCGGCCGCGGCCATGCGCAGGTCGGGCAGTTCGCGCACGTCGCCGGCGCGGACGCGCTCCTCGAAGATGCGCGCCTGGCGCGCATCGGCCGTGACGATCCAGGTGACGCCGGTCAGTTCCATGAAAGTCGATCTCCTTGCTTCGCCGGCAGCTCTAGCGGGGCAGTGCCGCGGCGGATGTGACGGCGATCAAAGCGCCCCCTGCGGGACCCTCCGTAGAACTACTTAGGTGCGACCCCTTAGGGGGACGCCACGAATTTCTTGCGGCCCGGCGCAGGCGTACCCCTTCGTCATCGACGCAGGAACTTCGCCATGACCCTCGCCTACTCGCTGGACGACCCCCGCACCGCCCGCCCGGCCGCCGCGCTGACGGAGGTCATGGACCGCCTCGGCACCAAGATGACCTTCGCGCGGGACGAGGAGATCTACGCCCAGGGCGACGACGTCGAATTCATGTACCGCCTGGCCAAGGGCGTCATCCGCACCAGCCGGGTGACCGCCGACGGCCGCCGGCAGGTTGGCGACTTCTACTATCCCGGCGACCTGTTCGGCCTGGAAGTGGGCCCCGACCACCAGTTCTCGGCAGAAGCGCTGACGGACTGCGAGATCCAGATGGTCCGCCGCGGCTCGGTCCGCGCCTTCGCCGGCGACGCCGAGTTGGACCGGGCGATCCTGGAAGCCACCCGCCGCGAGCTGCAACGGGTTCAGGACCACGTCCTCCTCCTGGGCCGCAAGAGCGCCCGCGAGAAGGTCGCCGCCTTCCTGATGAGCCTGGCCCAGCGCGACCCCAGCGCGGACGTCGAGCTGCCCATGGGCCGCCAGGACATGGCCGACTACCTGGGCCTGACCATCGAGACCGTCTCGCGCATGCTGACGCAGCTGCAGGGCGACGCCATCGTCGAGTTCCCGTCCTTCCGCCGCTTCCACGTCAAGAAGTGGCAGGCCCTGGAAGAACTCGTGGACTGACCGCATCACCCCCAGCGGCCGGGGGCGTCCAGCCGGCCGCGCGAAAGCGAGGGAGGCTCACATGTCCCAGAAGCAGGGGTCCCAGACCCAGGAACGTCCCGCGGCCGCCCGCACGGTCCAGCCGCACACCTTCACCAGCATCCTCGTCCACGTGGAGCCCGGCGTCACCGCCTCGCACCGCGTCGAGGTCGCCACACGGCTGGCGCGCGCCTTCGAGGCCAAGCTGATCGGCCTGGGCGCCGAGACCATCGACGCCATTCCAGCCGCCGATCCCTTCATGGGCTATGTGACCGCCGAGTGGATCTCCATGGCCCACGAGCAGGTCGACGCCGACCTGAAGAACGCCGAGGCCGCCTTCCGCCGCGACGCCGCGGGCGTCGAGACCGAATGGCGCCGCGTCCAGGACTTCCCGAGCCACGCCCTCGCCCGCTGCGCGCGGGCCGCCGACCTGGTGGTCGTGGGCGTCGGCGGCGGCGGCGGATCGAGCTACCGCCGGGCCGACCCTGCCGACGTGGTGATGGCCTGCGGCCGTCCGGTCCTGGTCACGCCCGAGCACGGGCCGCACCTGCACGCCAAGTCCATCGTGATCGCCTGGAAGGACACGCGCGAGGCCCGCCGGGCGGTCGCCGACGCCATGCCGTTCCTGAAGCGCGCCGACGAGGTGATCGTGCAGGCCGTCTGCTCGGACGACCAGCTCGAGACCGCCGCCTTCCAGACCAACGACGTGGTCGCCGCCCTGAAGCGCCACGGCGTGAACGCCCGCCCCAACGTCTCCACCGCCCATTCCGAGGGCGTGACGGGCGAGATCCAGCGGATCGCCGACCTCAACGGGGCGGATCTGATCGTCGCCGGCGCCTACGGGCACAGCCGCGCGGCCGAATGGGCCTTCGGCGGGGTGACCCGCGACCTGCTGATCGACCCGAAGCGCTACGTCCTGATGAGCCACTAGCGAGGCGCGCCCTGCGCTTCCGCCCGCCCCCGCGAAAGCGGGGGCTCAGGCATTTGCTCCGTCTCGTCCGGAGCGCCGGGGTTTCCGGCTCGGCCCCTACCCGCCCAGGGTCTCGAAGTAGGCGACGAGGTCCTCGGCGTCCTGGCGGCTGATGTGGATCGGCGGCATCTCGCCCGAGCCGTGCTCGGTGATCTCCGCGAACCGCTTCTGCAGCGAGAGGGCGTTGTAGCGCAGGTGCAGGTCGCTGAAGCGCGGGCCGCTGGCGGCGGGCGACTCGTCCAGGCCCACGGCGTGGCAGCCGGCGCAGCGGCGCTCGGCCAGCCGCTGGCCCCGCTCGGCCGACGGGCTCATCGGATCGGAGCCGGGCGGACCGTTGCTGGCGCACGCGGCGAGCGAGAGCGCGGCCAGGGTGGTCCCGGCGAGGATGCTTATCGAGCGCATGGCGCCCTCCCTTCGAGGCGGCGCGGGCCGCGCCGGCGTCATCATGGCCGCGAGCTTAGCCGCGCGCGCCTCCGTAAGGCTACTTAGGGGCGCGCCCGGACTGGCGGTCCCGCCGCAAGGCGGCGAGGCTAGCCGCTCTTCCGGAGGACCGACCATGCCCTACAAGGACCTGCTGTTCGCCGTCCTGACCTATCCCGACACGACGCCCGAGGCCGCCCTGCGGGGCGGGGCGGGCCTGGCCCGGCGGCTGGGGGGCGAGGCCACCGCGCTCGTCCTGCACGTGGACATCCCGACCCTGCACAACCGCCTGGCCAACCTGGTCGGCGGCTTCAACAAGCTGGCCGCCGAGGAGGAGGCCCGCAGCGCCACCCGCGCCCAGGAGGCCGCCGCCGCCTTCGCCAGGGCCGGGGCCGAGGTGGGCCTGACCGTCCATACGCAGATCGAGAAGGCGCCCCTCTACGAGGAGGGCGAGCGCGTCTGCGCCCACGCCCGCACCCGGGACCTGACGCTGATGCCGATCGGTCCGGCCGTGCTGGAGGACCGCGGGATCGCCGAGGCGGTGCTGTTCGGCTCGGGACGTCCGCTGGTGGTGTTCCCCGAGGCCGGCTGCTGCGGGGAGGAAGGCGAGTCCTTCAAGGCCGCCGCCATCGCCTGGGACTGCAGCGCCCGGGCCGCCCGCGCCGTGGCCGACGCCCTGCCCGCCCTGAAGCGCGCGGGCGAGGTGCGCATCCTGGCCGTCACCGGCGAGAAGCCCAGCGTCCGGGCCGGCGGGACCGCCGACCTCGTCCGGCACCTGAAGACCCACGGGATCGAGGCCGTCGTGGACGAGATCGACGCGCGCGGCGCGCCCATCGGCCGGGTCGTCGGAGACTACGTGGGCGAGCGCTGGATCGAGCTGCTGGTGATGGGCGGCTTCGGCCACAGCCGCGCCCGCGAGTTCGTCCTGGGCGGGGCCACGGCCGCGATGCTGGACGCCCCGCCCTGCGCCGTGCTGCTCTCGCACTGAGACAACCCGGGGGACGATTCGTGAGCGCGGGGCGGGGAAATCCGTTCGTCGGCCGCCTGCTGACGGTGGCGGCGTTCGTCGCGCTGGGCGCGCTCGTCTGGAAGCTGGCGGACGTCATCCTGCTGGCCTTCGGGGCGGTGCTCACCGCCGTCCTGCTGCACGCCCTCGCCGACCCGCTGGTCAGATACGCGCGCCTGCCCCGGCCCTGGGCCCTGACGGCGGCGGTGGTCGGCCTGACGGCGGCCACCTGGGGCACGCTGTACCTGTTCGGCCGCGAGGCGGCCCTGCAGCTCGCCGCGCTCAGCGAGTTGCTGCCCAACGCCTGGCGGGCGCTGCAGGGCGAGCTCTCGCGCTCGGTCCTGGGCGCCTACATCCTCGACGACCTGCGCAGCCTGCAGCACGCCGACGGCTTGATCGTGCAGCTCGGCCCGCGGCTGATCCGCGGCTCGGCCAGCGCCGGGGCGGCGGCGGTGATCGTCCTCTTCGCGGGCCTCTATCTCGCCTACAATCCAAGCACCTACCTCGGGGGGCTGCTGAAGCTCGTGCCGGCGCGCGGGCGCCAGCGCGCCGAGGAGGTGTTCAAGGCCTGCGGCAAGGCGCTGAACCGCTGGCTGGTCGGCCAGCTGATCTCGATGATGCTGGTCGGCGTGACCACCGGCGTGGGGCTGTGGCTGGCGGGCGTGCCTTCGCCGCTGGCGCTCGGCGTCGTCGCCGGCCTCGGCCAGTTCGTGCCGGTCGTGGGGCCGATGGTCTCGATGATCCCCGGCCTCATCATCGCCGCCGGCGCCGGCTGGGAGACCCTGGCCTGGACCGCGGTGGTCTATGTCGGCGCGATGCAGGCCGAGGCCAACGTCATCACCCCGCTGGTGCTGCGCCAGATGGTCGAGCTGCCGATGGCGGTGACCCTGTTCGCGGTGCTGGCCATGGGCGTGCTGCTGGGGCCGCTGGGCGTGCTGTTCGCCACGCCGCTGGCGGTGGTCGCCTATGTCGTCGTGCGGATGATCTACGTCGAGGACCTGCTGGGCGAGCGTCCCCCGGAGCGCCCAACGGAGCGCCCAACGGAGCGTCCCGCCGGCGGGACGGGATGAGCCCCGCCCCCGACGCAGGCGAAAGGTTGCCTCCGGCCGCCTTCCCGCCTACGCCTGGGGCCATGGGGCCTCCGGACAAGCTATCTCCACGCGCGTGGTGGCGCGGCCGCGTCGCCGGCTTCGGCGTCGCGATCGGCGCGACCGCGGCCTGCCTGATGCTGCGGCTGGCCCTGGAGCCGGTGATCCACGACCGGGCGCTGTTCCTGCTGTTCGTGCCGGCCCTGATGGCCGCCGCGGCGGTGGGCGGCTTCGCCCCGGCCCTGGCGGCCACCGTGGTCAGCCTGGCGATCCACGCGGCGCTGATGGGCGACAGCCTGGTCTCCGACACGGCCAACCTGATCAGCGCGGTGGTGTTCGCCCTGCTCGGCCTGCTGAGCGGCCTGGCCGGCTCGCACCTGCGCAAGATGGTCGCCGAGACCGAGCACGCCCTGGAGGACCTGGAGACCCGCGAGGCGCACCTGCGCTCGATCCTCGACACCGTGCCGGACGCCATGATCGTGATCGACGAGCACGGGGTCATGCAGTCGTTCAGCGCCGCGGCCGAGCGGCTGTTCGGCTGGACCGCCGCCGAGTCCATCGGCCGCAACGTCAGCGTGCTGATGCCCAACCCCTACCGCGACGCCCACGACGGCTACCTGCACCGCTACCTCTCCACCGGCGAGCGGCGGATCATCGGCATCGGCCGGGTGGTGGTGGGCGAGCGCAAGGACGGCTCGACCTTCCCGATGGAGCTGTCGGTGGGCGAGATGCGGGTGGGCGAGCGGCGCTTCTTCACCGGCTTCGTCCGCGACCTGACCGAACGCCAGGCCACCGAGCGGCGGCTGCAGGACCTGCAGTCCGAGCTGGTCCACGTGGCGCGCCTGACCGCCCTGGGCGAGATGGCCTCGGCCCTGGCCCACGAGCTGAACCAGCCGCTCTCGGCGGCGGCGAACTACGTCAAGGGCTCAGTCCGGCTGCTGGACCAGGAGCCGCTCGACAAGCCCAAGATCAAGGACGCCCTGAACCTGGCCGGCGAGCAGACCCTGCGGGCGGGCCAGATCATCCGCCGCCTGCGCGACTTCGTCGCCAAGGGCGAGGCCGAGCGCAGCCTCGAGAGCCTGCCCCAGCTGCTGGAGGAGGCCGGCGCCCTGGCCATGGTCGGCGCCAAGGAGCGCGGCGTGCGCCTGAGCTTCCAGATCAGCCCCGAGGTGGGCCTGGTGCTGGCCGACAAGGTGCAGATCCAGCAGGTCGTGCTGAACCTGATGCGCAACGCCATCGACGCCATGGAGGGCTCGGCCCGGCGCGAGCTGGTGGTCAGCGCCCGTCCGGTCGAGGACGAGATGGTCGAGATCTCGGTGGCCGACACCGGCCCGGGGGTCAGCCCCGAGGTGGCCGACCACCTGTTCCAGCCCTTCATCACCACCAAGCGGGAGGGGATGGGCGTGGGGCTGTCGATCAGCCGCACGATCGTCGAGGCCCACGGCGGGCGCATCTGGGTTGAGCCGAACCCCAAGGGCGGTGCTATCTTCCGCTTCACCCTTCGGGCGGTGGCGGATGAGGAGTTGACCGGCATTGAGTAGCGGTCTGGTGCATGTCATCGACGACGACGAGGCGATGCGCCAGTCGTTGCAGTTCCTGCTGGACACGGCGGGCTTCCAGGCGCGGACCTATGAGTCCGCGGTGCAGTTCCTGGAGGGGATCGAGATACTGGAGCCGGGCTGCATCGTCACCGACGTGCGGATGCCCGAGATGAACGGCCTGGAGCTGGTGCGCCGGCTGCGGACCCGGGGCGTGACCCAGCCGGTCATCGTCATCACCGGCCACGGCGACGTGCCGCTGGCGGTCGAGGCCATGAAGGCCGGCGTCGCCGACTTCCTGGAGAAGCCGTTCGACGACGAGGCGCTGCTGTCCGCGGTGCGCGCGGCCCTCGACACCCGGGTGCAGGACGACCGCCAGGACGCCGAGCGGCAGAAGTTCGAGTCCATGCTGGCGGGCCTGTCGCCGCGCGAGCAGGACGTGCTGCGCGGGGTCGTGGCCGGCAAGCCCAACAAGATCATCGCCTTCGAGCTGGGCATCAGCCCGCGGACGGTCGAGGTCTACCGGGCCAACGTGATGACCAAGACGGGGGCGTCCAGCCTCTCCGAACTGGTCCGGATGGCGCTGCTCGCGGGGTTCTAGCGGCGCCCGCCCGCCGTTGAGTTGCGTCAAAGCAGCCTTGCGCGGCGCCGGGCATTCTGCCTGCATGCCGCCGAGCCGCCCACCCCTGCCCCCGCTCATCGTCATCGTCGACGACGACCCTGGCCTGGCCGGAGGGTTGAAGTTCTCCCTCGAGGCCGAGGGCTATCGCGTGGAAACGCTGGAGACCGGCGAGGCGCTGCTGCTGCGCGACCTGCCCGAGGCCGACTGCTGCCTGGTGGTGGACGAGCGCCTGCCCGGGATCAGCGGCCTGAACGCGCTGGCCCAACTCCGCCGGCGGGGCGTGGACCTGCCGGCGCTGCTGATCACCAGCAATCCCAGCCCGGTGCTGCGGGACGCGGCCGCCGCGGCCGGGACGCCGATCATCGAAAAGCCCCTGCTGGGCGATGCGCTGCTGCAGCCCATCGCCGACGCCCTGGCCCGGGGGCGCGAAGGCGGCCGGGGGCGTTAGCCGTCAGTCCTTCGGCGAGCCGCGCAGCCAGACGAAGGCCAGCGGCAGCATGAACACCGCATAGCCGGCGATCACGAGCATCAGATAAGGCGTCAGCATGGTTTCCCCTCCGGTTGTCAGAGGCGGAAAGTCTCGGGCGCGGCCGCCTGCCGCGCCTTGATCCGGATCAAGCTGGACTGGGACGAGGTTGCCTCAGAGCGCCCGCGAGTGCCGGCCGGCCTCGGGCTGGAAGTAGGCGTCGAACGCCGCGCAGATCGAGCGGATGACCAGCCGGCCGGCGCCTTCCACCACCAGCGTCCCGCCGTCGCGGCGCACCAGGCCGTCGGCGAAGAAAGGCGCCAGCTTCTCGAGGGCGGGCGCGAGGTCGGCCAGGTCGCGGCCGTGGGCGGCGCAGACCGCGCCCAGATCCACGTGCAGGTCGCACATCAGCCGTTCGATGATCTCGCGCCGGAAGCGGTCGTCGGGGCTGACCGCGACGCCGCGGGCGATCGGCAGCCGGCCCTCGCGCACCGCCGCCCGCCAGCCGACCTCCTGGGCGATGTTCTGGGCGTAGCCCTGGGGCAGCGAGCCGATCGCCGAGCAGCCGAGGCCCAGCAGGGTGTCGGCCGCGTCGGTCGTATAGCCCTGGAAGTTCCGCCGCAGGCCGCCGTCGGACAGCGCCTGGGCCATCTCGTCGGTCTCGAGGGCGAAGTGGTCGAGGCCGATGCGGACATAGCCCTCGGCCGCCAGGCGCTCGGCGGCGGCCTCGCTCTGGGCCAGGCGCTCGGCGGGGCCCGGCAGGGCCTTCTCCTCGATCAGCTGCTGGTGGGCCTTCATCCACGGCACGTGGGCGTAGCCGAACAGGGCGATGCGCTCGGGCCGCAGGGCCACGATGGCGTCCACCGTGGAGAGGGTCGCCTCGGTCGTCTGGTGCGGCAGGCCGTACATCAGGTCGAGGTTCAGGGACCGGATCCCCGCCTCGCGCAGCCAGCCCACGCAGCGGGCGATGTCCTCGAAGCTCTCCTTGCGGTTCACCGCCGCCTGGACCTTGGGATCGAGGTTCTGCACCCCGAGGCTGGCCCGGTTCAGGCCGTGGAAGGCCGCCGCGCGCACCCAGTCGCGGGTCAGGACGGCGGGATCGAGCTCGGCCGCGACCTCCCGGTCGGGGGCCAGGGCGAAGACGTTGTCGAGGGCGCCGAAGATGGCCGCCAGCTCGTCCACCGAGAGCATGTTGGGCGTGCCGCCGCCGAAGTGGATGGCGGTGGCCTTGAGCTTCGCCGGCAGCGCCTGCTGCAGCAGGCCCATCTCGGCCAGCAGCAGCTGGACGTACTCGCGCACCGGCTCGTGCCGGTTCACCGCCCGGGTGTTGCAGCCGCAGTACCAGCAGAGCCGGGCGCAGAACGGGATGTGCAGGTAGAGCGAGACCGGATCCGCCGGCGGCAGCGCGGCCAGCCAGTCGCGGTAGATCGCTTCGTCCACCGCCGGCGAGAACTGCACGGCGGTGGGATAGCTGGTGTAGCGCGGCGCGGGGCCGTCGTACTTGGCGACGAGGTCGGCGAAGGCGGGCGCGATCTGGGGCGGGTGGATCATGGCGTCGTCCATCGCCCGGCGGGCCCTCCGGCGCCCTGATTCAGATCAAGGATCAGGCGATCGGGCGGTCGTCGGGATCGTCCATCAGGATGCGGTTCGCATCGCCCATGGGGTCGTCGTACTGGCCCGCCCTCAGCGTCCACCAGAAGGCGGCGACGGCGATCAGGCCCAGACCCACCGAGAAGGGCGCGAGGAAGAGCAGGATGTTCATCGGCGGGCTCCTGTGCGAAGCGCGTTGAGGGTCACCGCCAGGGACGAGCCCGACATGGCGAGGGCGGCCACGAACGGATTGACGAACCCCAGCATGGCGGCCGGCGCGGCCACCACGTTGTAGAGCGCGGCGAAGCCGAAGTTCTCCATCGCCCGCTTGCGCGCCGTGCGGGCCAGATCCACCGCCTCCACCACCGCCGAGAGGCCCTCGCCCGAGAACACCAGGTCGGCGGCGTTCTGGCTGGCCTCCAGGGCCGAGCCGGGCGCCATGGCGGCGTGCGCCTTGGCCAGGGCGGCGGCGTCGTTCAGCCCGTCGCCCACCATCAGCACCTTGCGGCCCTGGGCGGCGAGGGCGTCGATCGCCTCGGCCTTGTCCTGCGGCGAGAGGCCGCCCCGCCAGTGGGCGATCCCGGCGGCGCCCGCCGCGCGGGCCACGGCGGCCGGCACGTCGCCCGACAGCACCTCCACCGACAGGCCCCGGGCCTTCAGCGCGGCGATGGTCTCGGCCGCGTCGGCGCGCAGGGCGTCGCTGAAGCGGAAGCGGATCTTGGTCTCGCCCTCGAATCCGAACCACAGCTCGGTCTCGCCGGCGGCGTGGCTCTCGACGCCCACGAAGGACGCGCGGCCGAGACGCGCGCGGCGGCCGCCGATGAGGCCCTCGACGCCGAGGCCGGCGTGCTCGCGCACGTCGCTCGCCATCGCCCCCTCCCCGGCCTCGGCGGCCAGGGCGCGGGCCAGCGGATGGCGCGAGGCCCGGGCCAGCGGGGCGGCGAGCGCCACGGCGGCGGGAGCCGGGTCCACCAGCTTCGGCCGCCCCTCGGTGAGGACGCCGGTCTTGTCGAACACGACGTGGTCGACGCCGGCCAGGCGCTCCAGGGCCGCGCCGGACTTCACCAGCACGCCCTTGCGGAACAGCCGCGCCGAGGCGGTGATCTGCACCGCGGGCACGGCCAGGCCCAGGGCGCAGGGGCAGGTGACGATCAGCACCGCGACCGCGCGGATCAGCGCCTCGCGCGGTCCAAGGCCCAGGGCCCAGCCGCCGGCGAACGTCAGGGCCGCGACGGTGTGGACCACCGGCACGTAGATCGCCGCGGCCTTGTCGGCCCACTGGACGTACTTCGACTTCGCCTGGGCCCCGGCCTCGACCAGGCGGGCGATGGCGGAGAGCGCGGAGTCCTCGGACCGCGCCTCGGCCCGCAGGCGCAGCACGCCCGAGAGGTTCAGGGCGCCGGCCCGGCAGAGCTGTCCGGGGCGCACGGCGGCCGGCGCGGTCTCGCCGGTGAGCAGGGAATTGTCGAGCTCGGAGAGCCCGTCCTCGATGACCGCGTCCACCGGCAGGCGCTCGCCCGGGCGGACCAGCAGGCGGTCGCCCGGCAGGATGTCGGAGAGGGGCACGCGGTGCTCGCCGCCCGCCTCGTCCAGGCGGATCGCGGCCGGCGCCTGCAGCGCCAGGAGGTCGCCCGCGGCGCTGCGCGCCTTGGCCCGCAGCTGGTGGTCCAGCCAGCGGCCGATCAACAGCAGGAAGAGCAGGCTGACGGCGGCGTCGAAATAGGCGTCGCGGCCCTGCAGCACCGTCTCGGAGAAGCTGATGACCAGGGTCAGGATCACGCCGATCGAGATCGGCACGTCCATGTTGGCGCGGCCGGCCTTCAGCGAGCGCCAGGCCGACTGGAAGAACGGCATGCCGGCGTAGATGGCGCAGGGCGCGCCGACGGCGCCCGAGAACCACATCATCACCGTGCGGGTGGCCGGTCCCAGCTCCTGGCCGAACAGCCCGGCCCAGATGGGGACCGAGAACATCATGGTGTTCATGGCGCCGAAGGCCGCCACGGCCATGGCCAGGATCAGCCGGCGGCCCTCGCGGTCGTGGGCGGCCTGGGCCTGGGCCGGGTCGTACGGCGTGGCCGGATAGCCCAGCTTCTCAAGGGCGCCGATCACCGCGGCCGGGTCGCCCGAGGCGCCCTTGAAGGCCACCGCCAGCTTGCCCGAGGTGAGGTTCATGCGCGCCGAGGCCACGCCGGGGACGGCCTGGACCTCGCGCTCGATCTTCGACATGCAGCCGGCGCAGCGGGCGCCGCGCACCAGCAGGTCCAGCGTCGCGCGGCCGTCCTCGCGGCGCTTCAGGAAGGCCGAGAAGTCGGGCCCGCCGGCCGCCTCGTAGGTCAGGGCCACGTCAGCCTCCGCTCGGCCGTAAAGCGGCGGCCCTGAGAATCCACGGCCTCGGCCGTCAGGTCCCAGGCGCCCTCGATGGCGCCGGTGGGGGCGACGTAGCGGCCGGGGGCGACTTCGGCGAACTTCGGCGCGATCTTCCCCGCCTCGGTGGCCGGACGCTCCAGCCTGCCGGTGACCGTCAGGCCCTGGACCGGGCGGCCGTCGGAATCGACGAACTGCACGGTCACAAGGCCGGGCCCGGCCTCGGCGGCGGCCCGCCAGCCCAGCCGCGCCTGCGCCTCGGCCTGGGCGATCTGGCGGTTGTAGAGCAGGCCGTCCTCGTAGGGGGTCACGGACACCTGGCCGGGGAAGGTCTTCACGGCCAGCACCGTGAACGTGGCGTCCACGGCGATGATCACGGCGAAGAAGCCGACCATGGCGGCCAGCACGTGCCGGCCGGTGATGCGGAAGCCGCCGGTGGGCTCGGTCATGTCGGTCGCGCTCATAGCTGGTTCGCGGCTCCGGAGAGGAAGGTGGTCTTGGTCCTGACGCTGGCCCCCGGCCCGCGGACCTCGAAGGCCGCCGGCAGGCTGGTCTCGGGCAGCGACTCCTGAGGCGCGATCACGAACACCCGCACCGAGGTGACCTCGTTCGGCTCCAGCACCAGAGACAGGGTGTCGCCGGCCGGCTTGCCCGGGCTGCGGACGCGAGCGTCCTTCACCCCTTCGAAGCTGACTTCCACCGGCATGGGCTCGAAGCCGCGGTTGGAGATCTTCAGGGTGTAGCCGTTGCGGATCGAGCCGTCGTGCAGGCGCACGAACGTCGGGTTGCGGTCGCGCAGGGCGTGCAGCTCCATCGTCGTGCGGTTCATGAAGCCCCACAGCATCAGGGCCGACACGAGGGTCAGGGCGACAGCGTAGTAGACCGTCCGTGGGCGGACGAGTTTGTAGCGCGGCGCATTGCCCTTCTGCCGCTCGGCCACGGCGCTGTCGGTGTCGTAGAAGATCAGGCCCTTGGGCCGGCCGACCTTGACCATGATCTCGTCGCAGGCGTCGATGCACAGGCCGCAGTTGATGCACTCGAGCTGCGCCCCGTTGCGGATATCGATGCCCATCGGGCAGGCCACGACGCAGGCGTTGCAGTCGATGCAGTCGCCGCGGCCTTCCCACGGCTGGCCCTTCTTGTGCGGGCCGCGCGGCTCGCCGCGGTCGTAGCGGTAGGTCACCTGCAGCGAGTGGTGGTCCAGCATCGCCCCCTGGATCCGCGGCCAGGGGCACATGTAGGTGCAGACCTGCTCGCGCATGTGGCCGGCGAAGATGTAGGTCGTGGCCGTCAGCACGGCGCACGAGACGTAGGCCGTCATCGGCGCCTGGCCGATCCAGAAGTTGCGGATCAGGGTCGGGGCGTCGTGGAAGTAGAAGATCCAGGCGCCGCCGGTGCCGAAGGCGATGCCCAGCCACACCAGGTGCTTGCCGGTCTTGCGCCAGACCTTGTTGAAGGACAGCGGCGCGGCGTCCAGGCGCATCCGCGCGTTGCGATCGCCCTCGAACATCCGCTCGACGTAGATGTAGAGGTCGGTCCAGACCGTCTGCGGGCAGGCGTAGCCGCACCACAGCCGGCCGAACAGCGCCGTCACCAGGAAGAGGCCCAGGGCCGCCATCACCAGCAGGCCGGTGATGAAGTAGACCTCCTGCGGCCACAGCTGGATGCCGAAGAAGTAGAACCGGGCGCCGTCGAAATCGACCAGCACCGCCTGGTCCGGCAGGGCGCCGGGGCGCTCCCACCGGATCCACGGGGTCACGTAGTAGATCCCCAGCATGAGGACCAGCAGGGCCCACTTGATCATCCGCCAGCGGCCGTGGACCAGCTTGGGATAGATCGGGGTGCGCGGCTTGTAGAGGCCGCCGCCCAGGCCCTTCTTGCGCACGCGCTCGGCGGCCGAGACCGGCGCCTGGTGTCCAGGCGCCGGGGCTCCGGCGGCCCGCTCGCTTCCGGCGGGCTTGGAGACGCGGTCGATGACGACGGTCATCTCGCCGGAGCGCCTCCGACCGCGGCCACTTCCGTCTCGCCCCCGCCGGCGTTGGCGTGGATGTAGACGGCGAGCGCCTTGATGGTTTCGGGGCTGAAGCGGGCTTCCCACGTCGGCATGACGCCGTTGCGGCCGTTCCAGATCTGGTCGTGGATGGAGTCCCGGTCGGAGCCGTACAGCCATTCCGCGTCGGTCAGGTTCGGCGCGCCCTTGGTCACGTCGCCGCGGCCGTCGACGGCGTGGCAGGCGGCGCACTGGTCGGCGAAGTTCTGCCGCGCGCGCTCGACGGCGGCCCCGTCGGCCTTGCGGCCCGAGAGCGCCACCACGTACTCGGTCAGGTCGCGGATCTGGTCGGCGGGCAGCAGCTGGTCGCGGCCGTAGGCCGGCATCATGGTCTCGCCGCGGGCCTCGGGGTGGCCCGAGCGGATGCCGACCTTCAGGGTGTGCTCGATCTCGGGCAGCGTGCCGCCGTACAGCCACACGTCGTCGCGCAGGTTCGGGTAGCCCTTGGCCCCCGCCCCGCCGGCGCCGTGGCAGGTGGCGCAGTTGTCGCCGAAGACCGACTGGCCGACCTGCAGGGCGAACGCCTGCAGCTCGGGGTCCTGCTCGATCTGCTCGAGGCTGACCGACTTCAGCTTGGCCCCCTGGGCGCCGCGCAGGGCGTCCAGCTTGGCCAGCTCCTGCACCACGTTGGCGCGGTCGGAGTGGTTGCGCAGCCCCTTGGTGTAGCTGTCGATGCCCGGCCAGGCCGGCATGAACACCCAATAGACGGCGGCCCAGACGATCGAGCCGTAGAACACCCAGAGCCACCAGCGCGGCAGGGGGTTGTCCAGCTCCTTGATGCCGTCCCACTCGTGGCCGGTCGTCTCGACGCCGGAGTGTTCGTCAAGTTCACGGTCAGACATGGTCGCTCTCGTCCTTATCGAGCGGCAGTTTGGCGAGGCGGTCGAACGCCTCCTTGTTCTTGGGCCAGAGCGCGTAGACGACGCCGGCGACGAAGATGGCGGCGAAGTAGATCAGGCCGCCCTGCTGGGCGAACTGGGCCACCGCCTCGTAGGTCAGGCCGCTCATCGCAGGTTCTCCGGCGCCTCGGCCTTGTAGGTCGTGAAGTCGACCATGGTGCCGAGCATCTGCAGGTAGGCGATCAGGGCGTCGAGTTCGGTCAGCCGCTCGGGATCGCCATCGAAGTCCCGCTGCAGGATCTTGGCCCCGTAGCGCTTCTTCAGGCCCGAGCCTTCGCCGGCGTAGGGGTCGACCTGCGTCTCGAGGTCTTCCTTGGCGCTGGCGATCTGCTCGTCGCTGTAGGGCACGCCCACCGACCGCAGGGCCGCCAGCCGCGCCTCGATGTTGCGGTAGTCGAGGTCCGTCTCCGCCAGGAAGCGGTAGGGCGGCATGTTCGATTCCGGCACCACCGAGCGCGGGTCCACCAGGTGATCGCGGTGCCAGTCGTCGGAGTACTTGCCGCCGACGCGGGCGAGGTCGGGACCGGTCCGCTTCGAGCCCCACTGGAACGGGTGGTCGTACATGCTCTCGGCCGCCAGGCTGTAGTGGCCGTAGCGCTCGACCTCGTCACGCAGCGGGCGGACCATCTGCGAGTGGCACACGTAGCAGCCCTCGCGGACGTAGATGTCCCGGCCGGCCTGCTCGAGGGGGGTGTAGGGCCGCACGCCCTTCACCTTCTCGATGGTGCTCTCGAGGTAGAAGAGCGGGGAGATCTCCACCAGGCCGCCGATCGAGACGACGACCAGGATGCCGATGACCAGCCAGATGGAGTTCTTTTCGAGGTTCTGGTGCTTTTTCCACATGGGGCCCGGCCCTTACTCAGCCGCCAGCATGGCGGGGGTGGGCGTCGCGACCGGGGTCTCGAGCTCGGCTTGCGCCGGGCTCGGCATGCGGACGGTCCGCCACAGGTTGTAGGACATGATCACCGCGCCGGAGAGGTACATGAGGCCCCCCACCGTCCGGATGACGTTCTCGATATGCTTGGCCGCGACGGTCTCGACGAACGAGTTGGCCAGGAAGCCCTGCGGCGTGTAGGCGCGCCACATCAGGCCTTCCATGATGCCCGACACCCACATCGCGGCGATGTAGAGCAGGATGCCGGTGGTCGCGATCCAGAAGTGCCACTCGACCAGGCGGTTCGAGTAGAGGCCTTCCTTCTTCCAGAGCCAGGGCACCATGCAGTAGACGGCGCCGAAGCTGATGAAGCCGACCCAGCCCAGGGCGCCCGAGTGCACGTGGCCGATCGTCCAGTCGGTGTAGTGCGACAGGGCGTTGACCGCGCGGATCGACATCAGCGGGCCTTCGAAGGTCGACATGCCGTAGAAGGCGATGGCCACCACCATCATCCGCACGACCGGATCGGTGCGCAGCTTGTCCCAGGCGCCCGACAGGGTCATCAGGCCGTTGATCATGCCGCCCCAGGAGGGCATCCACAGCATGATCGAGAAGGTCATCCCCAGCGTCTGCGCCCACTGCGGCAGGGCCGTGTAGTGCAGGTGGTGGGGGCCGGCCCAGATGTAGATGAAGATCAGCGACCAGAAGTGGACGATCGAGAGCCGGTAGGAATAGACCGGCCGCTCAACCCGCTTCGGCACGAAGTAGTACATCATGGCCAGGAAGCCGGCGGTGAGGAAGAAGCCCACCGCGTTGTGGCCGTACCACCACTGGGTCAGGGCGTCCTGGACGCCGGCGAAGGCCGAGTAGCTCTTGGCCTCGAGCAGCCCGACCGGGATGGCCAGGTTGTTGACGACGTGCAGCAGCGCGATGGTGACGATGAAGGCCAGGTAGAACCAGTTGGCCACGTAGATGTGCGGTTCCTTGCGCTTCCAGATCGTCCCCAGGAAGACGAGCAGGTAGCCGACCCAGACCACCGTCAGCCACAGGTCCACGTACCACTCGGGCTCGGCGTATTCGCGGCTCTGGGTGATGCCGGCCAGGTAGCCGGTCGCCGCCAGCACGATGAAGAGCTGGTAGCCCCAGAAGACGAACCACGGCCAGGCGCCGCCGGCCAGGCGCGCCTTGCAGGTCCGCTGGACCACGTAGAAGGAGGTCGCCATCAGCGCGTTGCCGCCGAACGCGAAGATCACCGCGCTGGTGTGCAGGGGCCTGAGGCGGCCGAAGTTCAGCCATCCCGCCTCGGGGAAGTAGAGCTGGTTCGGCCATGAGAGCTGCGCGGCGACGAGCACCCCCACCAGCAGGCCGACGACGGCCCAGAACATGGTGGCGATGACGCCGGCGCGGACCACCGCGTCGTTGTAGCGGGTGGGGTCGGCGCGGAACTTGCCCGAGCCGAGGCCGACGGACATGACGGCGAAGGCGGACACGAAGCCCGCGATCAGCACGTAGCCGTGGAAGCGGAGGGACGGGTCCGGCGTGAACGCCGTCACGAGGATCGATCCCAGGGCCAGGAGCCCGGTGACCGTGTAGAGAAGAAGCGCGTCGAACGGCGCGTCTTCCTGAGTTGCGACTGCCTGCGTCATGGATCCAATCGGCGGGATTGAGGGACAGGCGCCGCTCATGCCGCAGTGCGACATGGAAGGCCTTGATATCGGTCAAGGCTGGGCCCCGGCCGCCGGGGCAGAAGCGGCTCCGATCGCCTGGAGGTCCCCATGTCCCGCCGCCTCGAAACTGGCCACGAAAATGGTCCCGAACCGCGTGAAGACGCCGTCCTGAGGGCCGGATTCGCCCTTCTGGGCCTCGTGCTGCTGGCCAGCGCGGCGCTGTCGTTCGAGGCGGCGCTCCAGCACATGGCGGCGCTGGGCGTCGTCTGCGGCGGCGATACGCCGCACTGCGGCTGGTGCTACGCGAGTGTCGGGTTCGTGCTGGCCGGGGTCTCGTCCCTGGCGGCGGCCGTGCGCCCGGCCCGCCGCGCGCAGCGGGCCTGAACCCGACTCAGCCGACGCGGCTTCAGCAGCTCAGCCCCACGCACGAGGGAACGGCCAGCTTGCGCTGCGTCCCGGCGTCGGACTTGGCGATGGCCTCGATGTAGGCGGCGATGTCGAGCGCCTGGCGTTCGCTGATCTCCAGCGGCGGCATGGCGTAGTGGTCGCCGGCGCGGGCCTCCTCCACCACGCGCTGCAGCTCGGCCGGCGTGTAGCGGCCGCCCAGGGTGCGCAGGGGCGGGGCCGGCCCGTAGACGCTCCGGCCGCGGGGCGCGGCGTTGTGGCAGCCGGCGCAGCGCCTCTGCACGAGATCGCGCCCGCGCAGCACGGCCGGCTTCAGCACCCGCGGGGTCTGCGCAGGCCCGGCGGGTTCCGGAGGGGACGCCGAGGCCAGCGCCGGCGCGGCCAGCGCGGCGGCCACGATCAGCTTGGCGATGAGGGGCATGGCGCGGCCCTACCCCCGCGCGCCCGCCCGGTCGAGCGCCCCCAGGTTGAGCGAACCCAAGTTGAGTAAACGCAAGGCGCGATGCGATCCCGGGCGCCATCCTGCGCGTTCATCCAAGAGCGAGGGCCGCCCCATGGACCGCCTGAAGGACAAGGTCGCGATCGTCACCGGCGCAGCGCTCGGCATCGGCCGGGCGATCGCCATCCGCATGGCCGAGGAAGGCGCCTCGGTCGCCGTCACCGACATGCGCGAGGCCGAAGGCCAGGCGCTCGCCGACGAGCTGGCCGGCCGCGGCTTCAACGCCCGCTTCTGGCGCCTGGACGTCGCCCGCGAGGACGAGGTCCGGCGCGTGGTGGACGAGGCCGCCGCCCACTTCGGCCGGCTGGACGTGCTGGTGAACAACGCCGGCGTGGCCGGGGCCAACAAGCCCACCCACGAGATCACCGAGGCCGAGTGGGACTTCGTTCAGGCGATCAACGTGAAGGGCGTATTCTTCTGCACCAAGCACGCGGTCGCGCACCTGCGGAAATCGGGCGGCGGCAGCATCGTCAACCTGTCGTCGATCTACGGCCTGGTGAGCGCCCCCGACGTGCCGCCCTACCACGCCTCGAAGGGGGCGGTGCGGCTGATGAGCAAGACCGACGCCCTGATCTACGCCCCCGACCGGATCCGGGTGAACTCGATCCACCCGGGCTTCATCTGGACGCCGATGGTCGAGGGCCACCTGAAGACCATGGGCGACGTGGAAGAGGGCAAGGCGGCCACCGCCGCCCTGCACCCGCTGGGCCACCTGGGCGAGCCCGACGACATCGCCTGGGGCTGCGTATACCTGGCCTCGGACGAGGCGAAGTTCGTCACCGGGACCGAGCTGGTCATCGACGGCGGCTACACCGCCCGCTGACTGGTCGCGCCGCCTGTTCGAGCCGCCTATTCAAGCTGCACGTCGCGGGCCGCTTCCCACGACTGCTGCTCCTCGTGCGCCCGGAGCCCCTTGCGGACGAGGCAGTCCCAGACCTCCTCGGCAGTCTCAGCGAACTCGAACAGCTCGAGGTCGCCCGGCGAGATCATGCCGGCGTCGGCGAGCGCCCGGAAGTTGATCGCCCCCTCCCAGTACCCCCGGTCGAACAGCACGATGGGGATCGGCGGCGACTTGCCGGTCTGGCGCAGGGTCAGGATCTCGAACAGCTCGTCGAACGTGCCGAACCCGCCGGGGAAGATCACCAGCGCGTTGGCCCGCATCGCCAGGTGCATCTTGCGCATGGCGAAGTAGTGGAAGCGGAAGGTCAGCTCGGGCGTGGACCAGGCGTTGGGCGCCTGCTCGTGCGGCAGGGTGATGTTGAGGCCGATGGAGGGCGCGCCCACGTCGGCCGCCCCGCGGTTGGCGGCCTCCATGATCCCCGGGCCGCCGCCGGTGCAGATGACGTTGTGCCGCTCGCGCCGGGCCGACAGGTGGGCTCCGCCGCGCTGCGAGGCGATGGCGCCGAACTTCCGGGCCTCGGCGTACCAGCGCGGGTGCGGATCCGGCCCGTCCTCGCGGATGCGCGCGCTGCCGAACACCACGATGGTGGAGCACACGCCCCAGGCCTTCATCGCCTCGTCGGCCTTGGCGAACTCCAGCAGGAAGCGGACGCCCCGCATCGATTCGCCCAGCAGGAAGTCCTGGTCCAGGGCCGCCAGCCGGTAGGTGGGCGAGGCCATCTGCGCGCCGTTCGGCCCTCCGCCGGACTTCGGGGAATCGCTCATCTGGCCTCCGTGCTCATTGCGGCAGATCAAGGTCGCGCTTTGCTGCGCCTGCGAAACAGGCCGCCGTCGCGGACGCCAAGAGCCGCCAACTCCTAAGGGGATAGACATGTACACCAAGACGATCGCGCTCGCCGTGGGCGCGGGTCTGCTGCTGGCCGGCGCGGCCCAGGCGCAGGACTTCCAGCCCAAGACCGCGGGCACGCTCATGCTGAACACCCGCGCCACCGTGGTGGCCCCCGACGCGGGCGACCCGATCACCACCCTGGCGGGCGCGGCCACCGGCCTGAAGGCCGAGGTGAGCGACGACGTCATGCCGACCATCGGCCTGACCTACTTCTTCACCGACAACGTCGCCGTCGAGGTGATCGCCGGCACGACCAAGCACACCATCCGCGCCAAGGGCGGGGCCACGGACGTGAAGGTGCAGGAGACCTGGGTGCTGCCGCCGGTCGTGTCGCTGCAGTACCACTTCATGCCCGACCAGAAGGTCAGCCCCTACGTCGGCGCGGGCCTGAACTACATGCTGTTCTACAGCGAGAAGGACTACAACGGCTTCGGCCTGAAGGTGGACGACGGCTTCGGCTACGCGCTGCAGGCCGGCGTCGACGTGGCCCTGCAGGGCAAGCTGAGCGCCAACCTGGACGTCAAGAAGGTGTTCTTCGAGACCGACGCCACCGACCGCTTCAACGGCGTGAAGTCCAAGGTGAACCTGGACCCGTGGGTCGTCTCGGCGGGCCTCGGCTACAAGTTCTAAGCCCCGATTCCAAGCCACGGGCTTCGAACGGCTTTTTCGGGGGCGGACGGCGACGTCCGCCCCTCTTGCGTTGACCGCCGTCAACGCGCCCCGGCGCGGGCCGCGCTAGTCGTTCCGCATGCAGACCTACGAGCTCTATCTGGAAGACGACAAGGGCCGGCGCCGGTTCGAGCCGCTGGCCTGCGAGACCGCCAAGGACGTCCTGCCCAAGGTGCGCCTGCTGCTCGCCGAACAGGACCTCTCGGCCGTCGAGGTGCGGCTGGCCGGCCAGCACCTCTTCACGCTCGCGCGCTGAAGGCTCGCCTTCGCGCCCCGTCTGGGGTATGGAGGCCCGTCCGGCCGGAGCGGCTCCGCTTCAGGCCGGCGCAAGCGAAGCGTGGACGACGTGACCGAACTGCTCCGCCAGAGCCGTATGGACGCGCCCCAGAGCCTGAACCAGGGCCGGGCGCACGCGCCCGCGCGCCTCGCCAAAACCATTATGATGATCATTACCCCCGCCCATCCGGGAACGGGGCGATCGCGCTTGGACTGAAACCCCAACGGATCGCCGAAGGTCTTCGCCAAAAGACCCCGCTCCCACCAAAGGAGCGGGGTTTTTTGTTGCGCCTGGCCCAAAGGCGGTCCGTCCGAACCTCAGGAAAGGACCTCCTATGCCCTCCGCCGACCACCTCGCAGCCGCCGTGGGCGAATTCGCCCGGCGGCTCGCCCGCGAGGACCTGCTCGCCGCCACCGCCCGCCTGCAGGCCACCGTCCAGGGTTCGGCCTCGATCGAGCCCCTGCTGCGCCTGGAGGCGGCGCTGACCGAGAGCTGGCCGCAGGACCGGCCGCTGCCGACGCACGAGATCGTCTGGGGCCTGCCCGCCGCCCGGCCCGACGGCCCGCCCGCGGTCGTGGTCGCCGCCTACGACGCCGACGGACGCCTGCTGCTCCAGCTCGAGCGCGAGACCCGTCATGTATGACCCGCTCAAATGGCCGCAGGCGGCGGCCGAGGTCGAGCTGGCGCCCGCGACGCCCCGCCGCCACCTGTTCCTGGTCGAGGCCGCCGACGCCCCGGACACCCTGGCGAAGCTTTTGACGCCCTTCGTCGTCGCCGGGGCCCGGCTCGCCCAGGTGGACTACCGCGCCAGGGACGGCCTGGCCGCGGTGCGGCTGGAGGTGGCCGAGGTGGACGCCGCCGCCGCCGAGCTGATCCGCCGCCGGCTCGCGGGCTTTCCGATCGTGCGCCAGGCAGGTCTCGGCTGGCGCGCCGAATCCAGGCTCTAGATCGGAGGTCGGAGCGCGCACGAGCGGCGAAACCGCTCGGGCCTTCGCCTACGCGCTCTAGACGAAGGTCGATCTCGCACGGGCAAGGCCAAGCGTGCAGGGTTCGGCTTTGAGGGCGGAGGGGGGACCTCCGTCGGCATGGCGGCCGTCCGCAAGCGACGGCGCCCTGGGAGGAGCCTATGTCCAACGCGACCTATCCCGCGTCGGCGGCCGGCGACGAACACACGGTCGATCGGGACGATCGGCTGGTGATCGGCGCCTCGTCCGTCGGCACGGTCTTCGAGTGGTACGACTTCTATCTGTACGGATCGCTCGCCAGCTACATCACCACCCACTTCTTCTCCGGCGTGAACGAGACCACGGGCTACATCTTCGCCCTGATGGCCTTCGCCGCCGGCTTCGCCGTCCGGCCCTTCGGGGCGCTGGTGTTCGGCCGTCTGGGCGACCTGTGGGGCCGCAAGAACACCTTCCTCGTGACCATGCTGCTGATGGGCCTGTCGACCTTCGCGGTGGGCCTCTTGCCCTCGTACGCCCAGATCGGCGTCGCAGCGCCCGCCATCCTGATCGGCCTGCGGCTGCTGCAGGGCCTGGCGCTCGGCGGCGAGTACGGCGGGGCCGCGACCTACGTCGCCGAGCACGCGCCGCACGGCAAGCGCGGCCTCTACACCAGCTGGATCCAGACGACCGCCACCATGGGCCTGTTCATGAGCCTGGCGATCATCCTGGCCACGCGCACCGGCATGGGCGAGGAGGCGTTCGCCGACTGGGGCTGGCGCGTGCCGTTCCTGGTCTCGATCTTCCTGCTGGCCGTCTCGATGTGGATCCGGCTGAAGCTGCAGGAGAGCCCCGCGTTCCAGCGCATGAAGGCCGAGGGCAAGGGCACCACCCAGCCCCTCAAGGAGAGCTTCGCCCGCTGGGGGAACCTGAAGATCGTCGTCCTGGCGCTGGTGGGCCTGACCGCCGGCCAGGCCGTGGTCTGGTACACCGGCCAGTTCTACGCCCTGTTCTTCCTCGAGAAGATGCTGAAGGTCGACGGGGCGCTGACCAACACCCTAGTGGCCCTGGCGCTGCTGATCGGCACGCCGTTCTTCATCTTCTTCGGCTGGCTGTCCGACAAGATCGGGCGGAAGAAGATCATCATGGCCGGCTGCCTGATCGCGGCCCTGACCTACTTCCCGCTGTTCAAGGCGCTGACCTGGGCCGCGAACCCGGACCTCGCCCGCGCCGCGGCCACCAGCCCGGTGACGGTCGTCGCCGACCCGGCCGACTGCTCGGTCCAGTTCGACCCCGTCGGCAAGACGGTGTTCAACAAGAGCTGCGACATCGCCAAGTCGTACTTGGCCAAGGCCGGCGTCACCTACCAGAACGAGGCGGCCCCGGCCGGCTCGATCGCCCAGGTGCGGGTCGGCGACGAAGTCATCGCCTCGTTCCGGGGCGAGGCCCTGCCCAAGGCCGATTTCGCGGCCCAGAAAGGCGCCTGGGAAAAGAACATGGGCGCGGTGCTGAGCGCCGCGGGCTACCCGGCCAAGGCGGACTCCGCCAAGGTCAACAAGGTGGCCGTGGTCGGCATCCTGACCCTGCTCGTGATCTACGTGACCATGGTCTACGGCCCGATCGCCGCCATGCTGGTGGAGCTGTTCCCCACCCGGATCCGCTACACCTCGATGAGCCTGCCCTACCACATCGGCAACGGCTGGTTCGGCGGCTTCCTGCCCACCACGGCGTTCGCCATGGTCGCGGCCACGGGCAACATCTACTACGGCCTCTGGTACCCGGTGGTGGTGGCCGCGGTCACCTTCGTGATCGGCGTGCTGTTCATCCGGGAGACCAAAGACGTCGACATCCACGCCTGAGTAAGCCCGTCTTACCTCCCCTGAGGCGTGCGCGGGCGGCCGAAAGGCCGCCCGCAAGCTTTTCTGCGACCTTCGTCGGCTTGCGGAACGGCCGCGGCGGGCGTCTGATCGGCCCCGTCGGGTAGGGAGGTCGCCGGTGAGCGCCTGGCTCGTCATCCTGGCGGTGGCCGTCTACATGGCCGCCCTTTTCCAGGTCGCCTGGCGGGGCGACCGCAACGCCGCGGCGCAGACCGACGTCCGCCGCCGGGCGGTGACCTACGCCCTCTCCCTCGCCGTCTACTGCACCAGTTGGACCTACTTCGGCGCGGTGGGCACCGCCGCCCGCACCGGCTGGGAGTACGTGACCATCTATCTCGGCCCCGTCCTGGCCGTGACCCTGCTGTTCCCCCTGTGGCGGCGGGTGGCGGCCGCCGCCAAGCGCGGCAACGTCGGATCGATCGCCGACTTCATCGCCGCCCGCTACGGCAAGAGCCGCCTGCTCGGCGGGCTGGCCGCCGTCGTCGCGGTCGCCGGCTCGCTGCCCTACATCGCCCTGCAGCTGAAGTCCCTGGCCACCGGCTGGGCGGCCATGACCCAGGGCGGCGCCGACAGCGCGCCGGCCGAGACGACCGTGCTGGCCATCGCCGTGGCCCTGGCCGGGTTCGCCATCCTGTTCGGCGCGCGGCGGGCCGACCTGACCGAGCACAACCGCGGCCTCGTCCACGCCATCGCCTTCGAGTCGGTGGTCAAGCTTGCCGCCCTGCTGGCCGCAGCGCTGCTGGCCATCGTGCTGATCCTGGGCTCGGACGTCTCCCCGGCCGCGGCGCTGGGGCCGCTGAACGGCCCGCCAACCTTCGACGCGCGATTCCTGGTGATGACGGTGCTCTCGGCGGCGGCGGTGTTCTGCCTGCCGCGCCAGTTCCACATGGGCTTCGTCGAGCTGGCGGACCTCGACGACGCGCGCGAGGCGCGGCGCACCTTCACCCTGTACCTGATCCTCACCACCGCCGCCGTCGTGCCGATCGTGGCGGCCGGCGCCCTGCTGCCCCAGACCTACACCAATCCCGACCTGCTGGTGCTGGCCCTGCCGCTGGAGTTCGGGGCCGCGCCGCTGACGCTGTTCGTCTTCCTGGGCGGCTTCTCGGCGGCGACGGCCATGGTGATCGTGGAGACCGTCGCCCTGTCGGCCATGGTCTCCAACGAGCTGATCCTGCCGCTGGCCGCCAAGCGCCGCTGGCGCGAGGGCGCGCGGGCCGACTTCGCGCGGCTGATCCTGTTCGTGCGCCGTGTGGCGATCGTCGGCGTGCTGTTCCTGGCCTGGCTCTACTTCCGCGCCATGGACCGCTCCGAGGCGCTGGCGGCCATCGGCCTGACCGCCTTCGCGGCCCTGGCCCAACTCGCCCCGGCGCTGGTGGGCGCCGTGCTGTGGAAGCGCGGCACGGCGGCCGGCGCCCTGGCCGGCCTCTCCGCCGGCTTCGCCTGCTGGATCTACAGCATCGCCCTGCCCCAACTCGGCTTCATCGAGCCGCCCGCCTGGATGGGCCGCGGCGATCCGCTGGTGGTGGGCGTGCTCTGGAGCCTGAGCCTCAACATCGGCCTGTTCATCGGCGTCTCGCTGCTCACCCGGCCGCGGCTGATCGAACGCATCCAGGCCGCCACCTTCGTCGAGGACGCCGAGCCGCTGGCCGAAGGGCCCAGCCATGCGCTCAGCGCCCAGGTCGGCGACCTGCGCGACCTGATGGCCCGGTTCATGGGCGAGGCCGCCGCCCGCCGCAGCTTCGCCGACCTCTCGCGCGAGCTGGGCCGGCCGCTGCGCGACCACGATCCCGTCACCCCCGCCGTGGCCCGGGCCATCGAGCGCCGCCTCGCCGGGGCGGTGGGCGCGACCTCGGCCCGGGGGGTCATCGCCGCGGCCCTGTCCGAAGGCGCCCGCGGCCCCGACGACGTCACCCGCCTGCTGGACGAGGCCGCCCAGGCCGTCCAGTTCAACCGCGAGCTGCTGCAGGCCACCCTCGACAACATGAGCCAGGCGGTGAGCGTGGTGGACGCCGACCTGCGGCTGATCGCCTGGAACGCGCCCTACCTGAAGCTCTTCCATTTCCCCCAGGGCTTCATCCACGTCGGCAAGCCGATCGCCGAGGTGATCCGCTGGAACGCCGAGCGCGGCGAGTGCGGGCCCGGCGGGATCGAGGTGCATGTCGAGCGCCGCCTCCAGCACCTGAAGCGCCGCACCCGCCACACCTTCGAGCGCCTGCGCCCCGACGGCCGGATCGTGCGCTCGGTCGGCGCGCCCATGCCGGGCGGCGGCTATGTCACCACCTACACCGACATCACCGAGGACAAGCGCCGGCAGGCCTCGCTGGAGGAGGCGGCCCGGGCGCTCGAGGAGGCCAACGAGCGGCTGGAGGCCCGCGTCGCCGAGCGCACCCGCGAGCTCGCCGAGGCCACCGCCCGCGCCGAGGCCGCCACCGCCTCGAAGAGCCGGTTCCTGGCCGCCGCCAGCCACGACCTGCTGCAGCCGCTGCACGCCGCCCGGCTGTTCGTCGCCGCCCTGGGCGAGGAACTGAAGGACGGCGATCCCGATTCCCGCGCCCTGGCCCGCGACGCCGACCTCGCCATCGCCACCGCCGACCGCCTGCTGCGGGCGCTCCTGAACCTGTCCAAGCTGGAGGCGGGCGGGGTGAAGCCCGAGCTGCGGCCGGTGTCGGCGGCGGCCCTGCTGCGCGACCTGGAGCGCGAGTTCGCCCCGCTGGCCGCCGAGAAGGGCCTGCGCCTGATCGTCCGGCCCTGCGACGCCTGGGTCCGCTCGGACCGCGACCTGCTGCGCTCGCTGCTGCAGAACCTGGTCAGCAACGCCATCCGCTACACCGAGCGAGGCGGCGTGCTGGTGGGCGCCCGCCGGCAGGGCGGGACGCTGCGATTCGAGGTCTGGGACACCGGCCGCGGCATCCCCGAGGCCAGCCGCCCGACCATCTTCCGCGAGTTCATGCGGGTGGGGGGCGAAACGGAGCCGGGAATGGGCCTGGGCCTGGCCATCGTCGACCGGCTGGCCAAGCTGCTGGAGCATCCGGTGGCGTTCCGCTCCGAGGTGGGCCGCGGCAGCATGTTCTGGGTGGCGGCGCCGACCTGCGCGGCCGCCCTGCCCGAGCCCGCCCCCTCGCGGCCGCGCGCCGGCGCCCTGACCGGCCTGCGGGTCCTGTGCGTGGACAACGAGCAGAGCATCCTCGACAGCCTCAAGGCCCTGCTGCGCCGCTGGGGCGCCGAGGTGGACGTCGCCGCCTCGGCGGCCGAGATCGCCGCCCTTCCCGGCCTGTGGGACGCGGCCCTGGTCGACTACCACCTGCACGGCGGGGAGACGGGCCTGGACCTGATCTCTCGCTTCGGGCCCCAGCTCGGGCGGGCCGCCCTGGTGACCGCCGAGACCGACACCACCGTCCACGGCCGCGCCCGACGCCTGGGCGTGACGGTGATCGGCAAGCCGGTGCAGCCGGCCGCGCTCAAGGCCTTCCTGTCGCGCGCCCGCCAGGCCGCGGCGGCGGAGTAGGACGCGGGGCGGGCCTCAGGCGGCGTCGGAATCCAGCAGCAGGGCCTCGGCGGCGATCACCGCCTGGGTCCGGTTCAGCACGCCCAGCTTGCGGAAGATGGCCGTCATGTGCGCCTTCACCGTGGCCTCGGAGACCCCCATCTCGTAGGCGATCTGCTTGTTCAGCCGCCCCCGGCGCAGGCCCACCAGGATGCGCAGCTGGGCCGGCGTCAGCGAGGCGATCCGCTCGCTCGCCCCGTCCCGCTCGCTCGTCCCGTCGTCGTTGTCGGGCGTGCAGACCGGCGGCGCCCAGACCTCGCCCGCCAGCACCGTCTCCAGAGCCTCGCTCATGGTCTCCAGCGAGGCCGACTTGGGGATGAAGCCCGAGGCGCCGAACGACAGCGCCCGCCGCACCGTCTCGCCGTCCTCGCTGGCCGAGACCACCACCACGGGCACGGCGGGATGCTCGGCGCGCAGGGTCAGCAGGCCCGTGAAGCCCTCGCAGTCGGGCATCCGCAGGTCCAGCAGCACGAGGGAGATCCCGGGGTCGTCCCGCAGCCGCGCCGCGGCGTCGGCCAGGGTCGGGGCCTCGACGATCCGCGCGTCGGGGCGCACGCGCCGCACGGCGGTGCTGAGGGCGGTCCGGAACAGAGGATGGTCGTCCACGAGCAGGACGCCGGTCATCGCTTCCTCCCGGGCCGCACTGCGGCGGCCTCGCCCATAGATTGCGCCGCCCTGCCGCCCCGGTCGATATCCGGCCGCCCTAGACTTTCGTCTAATCTCGACCAACGGCTAATAGCGCCGCCGCCTTGGGCGCCCCGTGATCTCCCTCAAATCACACGAGGGGGAAACGCATGCGTCTTCAACTGCTGTGCGGGGCCGCTGCAGCGGCCCTGGCCCTGGCCCTGGCCATGGCCCCGCAAGCCGCCTTCGCCCAGGCCCAGGATGGCGCTGCGCTCGAAGCCCGGGTCCGCCAGCTGGAGGAGGCCCTGGCCGCCGTGAAGGCCGAGCTGGCCGCCTCGCGCGCCGCCGCGGCGGCCGCCCCGCCGCCGGTGGCGCAGATCCCGCAGCCCCAGCCCACCCCCGTCGCCGCCCCGGGCAAGCCGGCCGACGGCTTCCGCATCGGCGACCACGTGGTGAAGTACGGCGGCTTCCTGAAGCTCGACGCCATGGCGACGCAGTACGAGGACGGCGACCTGCCGAACAGCGACCTCGGCCGCGACTTCATCCTGCCGGCCACCATCCCGATCGGCGGACAGGGCGACCAGGACACCCACTTCAACGCCCGCCAGACCCGCGTCTGGCTGACCACCGACGGCGTCGTCGCCGGCCGCAAGGTGGGCACCCGCGTGGAGATGGACTTCCAGACCCTGCCGGGGGCGGGCGACCAGCGGACCACCAGCCCCTCGAACCTGTCGCTGCGCCGGGCCTACATCACCGTCGACAACTGGCTGATCGGCCAGGAGTGGTCGACCTTCCAGAACGTCGGCGTCCTGCCCGAGACCGCCGACTACATCGGCCCCACGGCGGGCACGGTCTTCGTGCGCCAGGCCCAGGTCCGCTACACCAACGGTCCGTTCTCGATCGCGCTGGAGAACCCCGAGACCACCGTCACCCCCTTCCGCGGAGGCGCTCGGATCCTGGCCGACGACTCCGTCATGCCGGACATCGCCGCCAAACTCGAGCTCAGGCGGCCGTTCGGCGACTTCGCCCTGGCCGGGCTGGTCCGCCAGCTGTCCCTGGAGGAGGGGGCCATCGACGACAGCGCGACCGGCTGGGGCGTCTCCTTCTCGGGCAAGGTGAAGGTCGGCTCGCGCGACGACCTGCGCTTCATGGTCACCCACGGCGAGGGGATCGGGCGCTACGTGGGCCTGAACCTCGCCAACGACGCGGTGATCGACGCCGGCGGGAACCTGAAGGCCATCCCGGTCACCGCCGGCTTCGCCGCCTTCCGCCACGTGTGGGCCGACGGCCTGCGCTCGAACCTGATGTACGGTCTCCAGCAGATCGACAACGACACCGCCCTCACGGGCGCGGGGGTCAACGAGAGCTCGCAGAGCGTCCACCTCAACCTGATCTGGACTCCGCTCAAGGGCCTGGACGTCGGCGCCGAGATCATGCGGGCCCGGCGCGAGCTGGAGTCCGGCGCCAAGGGCGACCTCAACCGCATCCAGGCCTTCGCCAAGTACAGCTTCTGAGTCCGGAGTTTCCCATGAGCCACGACCAGTCCTTCCCGCCTCCCGCCGCCTGGGCCCGCGACGCCCTGGTGGACCGGCGGCGATACGAGGACCTCGTGGCCCTGGAGGCCCGCGACCCCGACGCCTTCTGGCGCGAGGTGGCCGGGCGGCTCGACTGGGAGACGCCCTTCACCAAGGTGAAGGACGTCAGCTTCGACCTTACGGACTTCCGCATCCGCTGGTTCGAGGACGGGCGGCTCAACGCGTCGGTCAACTGCATCGACCGGCACCTGGCGGCGCGCGGCGACCAGACGGCGATCATCTGGGAGGGGGACGATCCCGCCGCGAGCCGCCGCATCACCTACCGCGAGCTGCACCGCCAGGTGTGCCGGATGGCCAACGTCCTCAAGCGGAGGGGCGTCCGCCGGGGCGACCGGGTGACGATCTACCTGCCGATGATCCCGGAGGCGGCCTACGCCATGCTGGCCTGCGCCCGGATCGGCGCGATCCACTCGGTCGTCTTCGCGGGCTTCTCGCCCGACAGCCTGGCGGGACGGATCAACGACTGCGACTCCCGCCTCGTCATCACCGCCGACGAAGGCGTTCGCGGCGGCAAGCGCGTCCCGCTGAAGGCGAATGTGGACGAGGCGCTGGAGCATGCGCCCGGGGTCGAGACCGTGCTGGTCGTCACCCGCACCGGCGTCGCCACCTCGCTGAAAGCCGGCCGCGACTTCGTCTACGAGGCCGAGGCCGCCGAGGTCGCCGACGACTGCCCCGCCGAGGCGATGGGCGCCGAGGATCCCCTGTTCATCCTCTACACCTCGGGCTCGACGGGCCGTCCCAAGGGCGTGCTGCACACCACCGGCGGCTATCTCGCCTGGGCTGCCTGGACCCACGAGGCGGTCTTCGACTACCGCCCGGGCCAGGTCTACTGGTGCACCGCGGACGTGGGCTGGGTGACCGGCCACAGCTACATCGTCTACGGCCCCCTCGCGAACGGGGCCACGACCCTGATGTTCGAGGGCGTGCCGAACTATCCCTCGCTCAGCCGCTGCTGGCAGGTGATCGACAAGCACCAGGTCGAGATCTTCTACACCGCCCCGACCGCCATCCGCGCCCTGATGCGCGAGGGCGAGGCGCCGGTGGCCCGCACGTCCCGCAGGTCGCTGCGCCTGCTGGGCTCGGTGGGCGAGCCGATCAACCCCGAGGCCTGGCTCTGGTACCATCGCGTGGTGGGCGAGCACCGCTGCCCGATCGTCGACACCTGGTGGCAGACCGAGACCGGCGGAATCCTGATCTCGCCCCTGCCCGGCGCCACGACGCTGAAGCCCGGCTCGGCCACCCGGCCGCTGCCCGGCGTGAAGCTGGCCCTGGTGGACGCCGACGGACGGCCGCTCGAGGGCGCGGGCGAGGGCAACCTGTGCCTGACCGACAGCTGGCCAGGCCAGATGCGCACGGTCTGGAACGACCACGAGCGCTTCCTGCAGACCTATTTCTCCACCTATCCGGGGAAGTACTTCACCGGCGACGGCTGCCGCCGCGACGCCGACGGGGACTACTGGATCACCGGCCGGGTGGACGACGTGCTGAACGTCTCGGGCCACCGGCTGGGCACGGCCGAGGTGGAGAGCGCCCTCGTCGCCCATCCGAAGGTGGCCGAGGCCGCGGTGGTCGGCTTCCCGCACGAGGTGAAGGGTCAGGGGATCTACTGCTACGTCACCCTCAAGGCCGGCGAGCAGCCCGGCCCGGCGCTGGAGAAGGCGCTGGTGGACTGGGTGCGGCGCGAGATCGGTCCCATCGCCACGCCCGACGTGATCCAGTGGGCCCCCGGCCTGCCCAAGACCCGCTCGGGCAAGATCATGCGCCGCATCCTGCGCAAGATCGCCGAGGGCGACACCGCCAACCTCGGCGACACCTCGACCCTGGCCGATCCGGGGGTGGTGGACGACCTCGTCGCACGCAAGCGCCTCGAGCCCGCCTGAGGCGCCCTTAGGGCCCCTGAGGCTCCGATCCGTTTGGGGAGAGGTGGTGCGGGCGGTCGGAATCGAACCGACATGACCGAAGTCGCGGCATTTTGAGTGCCGTGCGTCTACCAGTTTCGCCACGCCCGCGTGCGGCGGCTATCTAGCCGGGGTCCGGCGGGTTCGCCAAGGAAGGGTTTCGCGCCCTGCGGCGACACGAAGCCTTGCAGCCGGGGCCGCCAGGCTCTAACTGATAATCGTTCTCAATTCCGCAGGTCGGGACGGATCGCCGATGTACGACATGGCCGTCGAAAGGACGTCCGAGGGACGCGCCGCGCAGGCGGCGCCCGCCGAGGGCCGGCTCCTGAGGCTGTCGGCCGCCCGGCCGGGCGACGCCGGGGTGATCGCCGACGTCCGCGCCGAGAGCCATCCCGCCGACCACGGCGTGGGCATCGACGAGCTGCAGCGCCGCCTGCTGGAGTTCGGCTTCGTCGAGGGCGCGCGCATCGAGGTGCTGCACGAGGGCCTCGTCGGGCGCGACCCGATCGCCGTGCGGCTGGACGACATGCGCGTGGCGCTGCGCCGGCGCGACGCCGAGGACGTGTGGGTGCGGCTGGACGCGCGGCCGGAATGAGCGACACCGTGCTCCGTCCGGCGCGTATCGCCCTGGTCGGCAATCCCAACACCGGCAAGACGGCCCTCTTCAACGCCCTCACCGGCAACCACCAGAAGGTGGCCAACTACGCCGGCGTCACGGTCGAGCGGAAGGAGGGCTTCGTCACCACCGCCCACGGCCGCAAACTGTCGATCCTGGACCTGCCGGGCACCTACTCCCTGCGCGCCCGCAGCCCCGACGAGGCGGTCACCCGCGACGCCGTGCTGGGCAAGCTGGCCGGCGAGCAGGCGCCCGACGTGGTCGTGGCCGTGGCCGACGCCACCAACCTGCGCCTCGTCCTGCGCCTGATCCTGGAGCTGAAGGCCGTCGGCCGGCCGATGGTGCTGGCGCTCAACATGTACGACATCGCCCAGCGCCAGGGCCTGCGCATCGACCTGGACGGCCTGCGCCGCGAGCTGGACTGCCCGATCGTCACCACGGTCGCCACCCGCAAGCGCGGGATCGACGACCTCGTGGCCCGGACCGAGGCGCTGATCGGAGAGGGGGCCGTCCCTCACGCCAACGTCTGGCGCGAGCCGACCGCCGCCGAGATCCGCGCCGCCCACCGCGAGGCCCAGCGGATCCTGAAGACCTACGTCCGCCCGCCCGAGCGGCCCGACACCCTGACCGGGCGCATCGACGCGGTGCTGCTGCATCCCGTGGCGGGCCTGGCCATCCTGCTGGCCCTGCTGTTCGTCATGTTCCAGGCGGTGTTCAGCTGGGCCGGGCCGCCGCAGGACCTCATCGAGGCCGGCTTCGCCGCCCTGGGCGAGGGCCTCGCCGCCGTGCTGCCCGACGGGCTGCTGCAGAGCTTCCTCGTCGACGGCCTGATCGCCGGCGTCGGCAGCGTGATCGTCTTCCTCCCCCAGATCCTGATCCTGTTCTTCTTCATCATCCTGCTGGAAGACTTCGGGTACATGGCCCGGGCCGCCTTCCTGATGGACCGGATCATGGGCGGCGCCGGCCTGCACGGCCGCGCCTTCATCCCGCTGCTGTCGGCGTTCGCCTGCGCGATCCCGGGGATCATGGCCGCCCGCGTCATCGACCAGAAGCGCGACCGGCTGACCACCATCCTCGTGGCCCCGCTGATGACCTGCTCGGCGCGGATTCCCGTCTACACCCTGATCATCGGCGCCTTCATCCCCGACCGGACGGTCGGCCCCGGCCTGAACCTGCAGGGCCTGGTGATGTTCGGCCTCTACGCCGCCGGCATCGCCAGCGCGTTGCTCGTCTCGTTCGTGATCCGCCGGGTGTTCTGGCGCGGGGCGGTCGAGCCGTTCCTGATGGAGCTGCCCACCTACAAGCTGCCCTCGGCCGAGAGCGTCGCGCGCAACCTGCTGCTGCGGGCGCAGATCTTCCTCAGCCGCGCGGGCCGGATCATCCTGCCGCTGATGGTGCTGGTGTGGTTCCTGTCGACCTTCCCGTCGCCGCCGCCGAACGCCGCGCTGCCGGCCATCGACTACAGCTTCGCCGGGATGATCGGCCAGGCGATCCAGCCGCTGTTCGCGCCGATCGGCTTCAACTGGCAGATGGTCGTGGCCCTGATCCCCGGCTTCGCGGCCCGCGAGGTGGCGGTGGCGGCCCTCGGCACGGTCTACGCCGTGGGCGACGCCGAGGCGAACGTCGGCGCCCTGGGCGCGCGGCTGGCCGAGCACTGGTCGCTGGCCACCGGCCTGTCGTTCCTGGCCTGGTACGTCTTCGCGCCCCAGTGCGTGGCGACCCTGGGCGTCGTGAAGCGCGAGACCAACTCCTGGACCTGGATGGGCGTGATGTTCGCCTACATGGTCGCCCTGGCCTATCTGGCCTCGCTCGTCGTCTATCACGTGGCGGTGGCGCTGGGCGCCGGCTAGGCCTTTCAGGGGGTGCGCGAGGGCCGCAACCCCCGCGCGAAATTAACCATCTGTTCGCCGTGCCGTTTAACCGGCCGATAAACGAGTGCGTGTCAGCGTGCGAGCGTCATGCAGAAGACGCCTGAAAGCACCCACGACGTCAGCAACGGCAAAAAGCCGTTCGCCAGGAAGGAAACCCTGGCGAAGCGCGTCCGTGAGGTCCTCCTGTCGTTCGGCGGCGAAGCGCACCGGACGCTGGTGATCGAGCAAGTGGCCCGCAGCCTGGGCCACGATGTCCGTCAAATCCCCGAGGAGCTGCAATCCGCGCTCATCATCTCCTTCGAGGAGTACTGGCGCGACGAGCGGAAGCGGGCCGCGTTCGGCTTCCACCTTCCGTTCGGCGAAGGCTCCCATCGGTGGGGCGTCCGCACCGAGGCCATGGTCCACTAGGCCGGCGCATCGCCTGCCGGGCCGGCCCGGAGAGGGCTTGGGTTCAAGCCTGAGGAGAGCCGGGGACCGGCCCTCTCCGTCGCCGATCTGCGCGCCTACGCCGGCGGACCTGCGACCGCGTCGCCGGCCAGCGCGCCCGCGGCGGTCTGCAGCCGCGCGAGCAGCCGCTTCAGCAGCGCGACCTCGTCGGGTGCGAGCCCGGCGATCAGCGCCGCCTCGTAGGCCAGCGCCAGCGGCGCGATCTCGGCGTAGAGCCGCCGGCCTTCGGCGGTCAGGTCCAGCACGTGGCTGCGCCCATCGGCGTGGTGCTCGGCCCGGCCGACCAGCCGGCGCTTGACCAGCCCCTGGGCCGCCCGGCTCACCGTCACCTTGTCCATCACCGTGCGGGCGACGATCTGGCCCTGGGTCAGGCCCCCGTCCTCGGCCAGCACGCAGACCAGCCGCCACTGCGGGATCGTCAGGCCGAACCGGTCTTGGTAGGCCCGCGCGATCAGCCCCGACACCGCGTTCGACGCCACCGACAGCCGGTACGGCAGGTAGGCGTCCAGCTTCAGCCCCGTGTCGTTCCCGGCGTCCTCACCGGCCCGGCCGGCGGGATCCTGGCGGTGAACGCTCATGCCGTGGCGACCTCCTGTTCGATGGCGCCGAAGATGCTGTGCCGCCGGGAATCCACCATCTCGATGCGGACCATGTCGCCCGCCTTCAGGAACGGGGTCGAGGGCTTGCCGTCGCGGATCGTCTCGATCGTCCGCACCTCGGCCAGGCACGAATAGCCCACCCCGCCGTCCATGATCGGCTTGCCGGGGCCGCCGTCGGGGCCGCGGTTCGAGACCGTGCCCGAGCCGATGATCGTGCCGGCGCAGAGGCTGCGGGTCCTGGCGGCGTGGGCCACGAGGGTCCCGAAGTCGAAGGTCATGTCGACGCCCGCGTCGGCGCAGCCCAGCGGCTTGCCGTTCAGCTCCACCTCCAGCGCCCCGTGCAGCTTGCCGTCCCGCCAGTTCGGCAGCGAGTCGGGGGTCACCGCCACGGGCGAGAAGGCGGACGCGGGCTTGGACTGGAAGAAGCCGAAGCCCTTGGCCAGCTCGGCGGGGATCAGGTTGCGCAGGCTGACGTCGTTGCACAGCATCACGAGGCGGATGGCCGCCAGGGCCTCCTCCCGGCTCGCCCCCATCGGCACGTCGCCGGTGACCACCGCCACCTCGGCCTCGAGGTCGCAGCCCCAGGCCTCGTCCCGCAGCGGGATCGGATCGCGCGGGCCCAGGAACCCGTCCGAGCCGCCCTGGTACATCAGGGGATCGGTCCAGAAGCTCTCGGGCATCTCGGCCCCGCGGGCCTGCCGCACCAGGGCCACGTGGTTCACATAGGCCGAGCCGTCGGCCCACTGGTAGGCGCGCGGCAGGGGGCTGGCCGCGTCGTGCTCGTGGAAGCGCTCGCGCGGGACCGACCCATGCTCCAGGCTTTCGGCCAGGCCCCGCAGCTCGGGCTCGCAGCGTTCCCAGTCGTCCAGCGCCGCCTGCAGGGTCGGAGCGATCCGGTCGGCGGGGGTGAACCAGGCCAGGTCGTTGGAGACGACCACCAGCCGGCCGTCGCGGCCGCCCTTCAGCGAGGCGAGCTTCATTCTACACACTCCGGATGTCGAAAGGATCGCGCGGGATCGCGCCGGTCAGCTTCACGCCGGCCTCGTACGCCTGCGGCTCGTAGACGGTCACCTCGACCCGGATGTCAGAGCCGGGTTCGCCGTCCCACAGGTAGGCCCGCTCGAAGCAGACCTCGCGGCCATCGGGGGTGAAGCCCTCGAACGTGTCGCCCCAGGGCGTGTGGCGGGCGATCTGTCCCCAGGCGAGGGTGCAGGCGCGGTCCAGCTCGTCGCGGGCCGCCGCCGTCAGGTCCTCGCCGCGCGTCACGGTCAGACGCGCACGCCGGCCGGCGCCGTGAAGGCCGACGCCTCGGCGTCGCCCGTGTTCACGACCTCGGACGGCTCGAAGATCATCACCTCGGCCTCCTCGTCTGAGGCGGTGCGGTGCTCCACACCCCGCGGGACGACCGTCATCTGGCCCGGCCCCAGTTCCACGGCGCGGTCGCGGTACTCGACCCGGAAGCGGCCCTTGAAGACCAGGAACACCTCCTCGGCGTCCGGATGGCTGTGCCAGGGAAAGACGCCCTTGGTCTTCACCAGCCGGATGTCCTGGCCGTTGGCCTGGGCGGCGATCCTGGGCCGCCAGTGGTCGTCGAAGGCGGCGAACTTGGCGGCGATGTCGATGGCCTGCGGCGCGCTCATGGGCTCTTCCAGCTGTCCACGTAGGCGGGATTCTCCACCGAGGCGGCCGCCTCGCCCACGTCCAGCGGATCGCGGGTGTCGATCATCACCGCGTACTCGTCGGTGGCGGGCTTGGGCTGCACCAGCATGTTCTTGAGCGCCTTCGGGTGCGGCCCGTGGGTGAAGCCCGACGGGTGGAAGGTCATCATCCCGGCCTCGATGTGGTCGCGGCTGAAGAAGTCCCCGGCGTGGTAGAACAGCACCTCGTCGTAGTCGTCGTTGTTGTGGAAGAACGGCACCTTCAGCGCCCCGGGGTCGCTCTCGAAGGGCCGCGGGGCGAAGGTGCAGACCACGAAGCGGTCCGAGACGAAGGTCGTGTGGGCCGACGGCGGCACGTGGTAGCGGTGGCTCATGATCGGCCGGATGTCGCGCACGTTCAGCCGCACCGGCGCCAGATCCCCGTGCCAGCCCACCGCGTCCAGCGGGTTGAACGGATAGGTGACGACTGAGACCTGGCCGCGCTTCTTGATCTCCACCCGGTATTCGCCGGCCACGTTCTGGTGGTCCTTGAAGGCGGCGTCGAGAGCCGGCGTCTCCAGCAGCGCCGGGTCGAACTGGGCGTGCCCGCCCAGGAGGCCCCGTTCGGGCAGGCGGAAGTGGGTGTTGGTGGCCTGGACCATCAGCACGGCCAGCGGCGTCGCCGGGTTCAGCCGCCACATGGTCCCGCGCGGCAGGTAGAGGTAGTCGCCGGCGCGGAAGCGCAGGCGGCCGTAGTCGCAGAAGAGCTCGCCCTCGCCCTCATGGACGAACAGAAGCTGGTCGCCGTCGGCGTTGCGGGCCAGGGCCGGCATCGGCGCGTCCAGCTTCCAGAACCGCACCTCGCAGGCGCCGTTGTGCAGCACCACGCCCGCCGCCCACGGCGAGGGCTCGGCCGCGTTCAGCCGGACGAGGTCGAAGGCCCGGGGGCGCAGCGGCCCCTCGAACTTCACCCAGCCGGTCGGCGGGTTGCGGTGGTGCAGGAAGGCGGCCGGGCCGAAGAACCCCTCCTTCGAGATCTCGCGCTCGTAGGTGCCCTCGGGCAGGTCGGCGTGCGCCTGCTTGGAGTGGACGCCCTCGGCGGCCCGAACCGGGATCCAGTCGCCCTTCGCCATCACGGATCGTCCTTGTAGATGCCCACCTGCAGCGGCTGGCCGTCGGCCACGCGGGCCCGGTACATGCCCGAGGTGTTGAAGCTCCAGGCCATCTGGCCGTCCGGGGCCACGGCGATGATCCCGCCGTCGCCGCCCAGGGCGGTCAGCTTCTTCTGGATCACCTCGTCGGCGGCGGCCTGCAGCGACAGGCCCTTGTGCTCGACCAGGGCGCAGACCTCGCGCGCCACCGTCAGGCGGATGAAGTACTCGCCCGTGCCCGTCGCCGAGACCGCGCAGGACTCGTTCGAGGCGTAGGTGCCGGCGCCGATGATCGGGGCGTCCCCCACCCGGCCCCAGCGCTTGGCCGTGGTGCCGCCGGTGGAGGTGCCGGCCGCCACGTTCCCCCGGGAGTCCAGGGCGACGACGCCGACGGTTCCGAACTTCTTGCCCAGGTCCATCAGGGCGGCGTTGCGGCCGCCGTCCTCGTCGTGCGCGAGGTCATCGGCGCCGGCCGCGGCCTGCGGCGCGCCGGCCGGGCGGGCGGGCACGGGCAGGCCCTGCGCCTTCAGCGCCTTCTCCAGGCCCTGCCAGCGCCGCTCGGTGAAGAAGAAGGAGGGCTCGACCATCTCCAGCTGCTGGGTGCGGGCGAAGGTCTCTGCGCCCTCGCCGATCAGCATGACGTGCGGCGACTTCTCCATCACCGCCCGGGCCAGCGAGATCGGATGGCGGACGGTCGTGACGCCCGCCACCGCCCCGGCCTTCAGCGTCTTGCCGTCCATCACCGAGCTGTCCAGCTCGTTGCGGCCCTCGGCGGTGAAGACCGCGCCCTTGCCGGCGTTGAACAGCGGGTCGTCCTCCAGGAGGTGGATGGCCGCCTCGATGGCGTCCAGCGCCGAGCCGCCCTTCTCCAGGACCGCCGCGCCGGTCTGCGCGACCTTGGTCATCGCCGCGCGATAGGCCTTGTCCTGCTCGGGCGTCAGGTCCTTCCGCTCGATGACGCCGGCGCCGCCGTGCACCACCAGCGCCCACTTGGGCTTCGACTGGGTTTGGGCCTGGGACGCGCCCGCCATCATCACCATCACAACCGCCGCAACGACACCGAACGCGCGCATCAGGACTCCTTGTCGGGCAACACCCCTCGCCTGATCTGATCGAGTTCGATGCTTTCGAACAAGGCCTTGAAGTTGCCTTCGCCGAAACCTTCGTTGCCCTTGCGCTGGATCAGCTCGAAGAAGATCGGGCCGATCATGTTCTCGGTGAAGATCTGCAGCAGCAGGCCCTGGCCCTCGGTCGGGGCGCCGTCGATGAGGATCTTGTCGGCCTGCAGGCGCTGGACGTCCTCGCCGTGGCCGGGGATGCGCGCGTCGATGCCCTCGAAGTAGGTGTCGATGGTGTCCTGGAAGCGGACGCCGCGGTCCCGCATGGTCTCGACCGCGTGGTAGATATCGTCGGTCCCCAGCGCCACGTGCTGGATGCCCTCGCCCTTGTAGTCCTTCAGGAACTCCTCGATCTGCGAGTGCTCGTCCTGGCTCTCGTTGAGCGGAATGCGGATCTTGCCGCACGGGCTGGTCATGGCCTTGGAGACCAGGGCGGTCTGCTTGCCCTCGATGTCGAAGTAGCGGATCTCGCGGAAGTTGAAGATGCGCTCGTAGAAGTCCGCCCACTTGGCCATCTGGCCGCGGTGGACGTTGTGGGTCAGGTGGTCGAGGTAGGTCAGGCCGACGCTGTTGCGCGACATCGCCTCCTCGGCGCCCGGGATCGCCACGAAGTCGACGTCGTAGATCTCCTGCGCGCCGTAGCGGTCCACCAGATAGAGGTTCGAGCCGCCGATCCCCTCGATGGCGGGGATGTTCAGCTCCATCGGGCCGACCGGGCCCTGCACGGGCTTGGCGCCCCGCTCGAGAGCCATCTGGAAGGCCTTGGCGGCGTCGCGCACGCGGAAGGCCATGGCGTTGGCGGAGGGCCCGTGGGCGGCGCGGAACTCGGCGGCCTGGCCTTCGGGCTCCATGTTCAGGATGAAGTTGATGTCGCCCTGGCGGAAGCGCAGCACGTTCTTCGAGCGGTGCTTGGACACCGCCGTGAAGCCCATCAGCTCGAACAGGGTCTTCAGCCGCTCGGGCTCGGGCGAGGTGAACTCGACGAACTCGAATCCGTCGGTGCCGAGGGGATTTTCGAAGAGGTCGCGCGAGGCGCTCGGTCCGGCGCTCTGCCCCGGGGGCTTCGTCTGGATGTTCATGGCCAATCTCCTTGGGCGAACTAGTATCAAGTGAAACCAGTTCGCGCCAGCACCCGGCGAAGGGCGTTCGACGACGGGCCGAGACAAGCGCCCGGCCGCCTGCTAGCGAGAACGTCCGAATCCCCGCCTGGATCGCGCATGTTCCGCAAACTCTACGACTGGGTGATGGCGCTCGCCCGCTCCCGCCGCGCGCCCGCCGCCCTGGCCGCCGTCTCCTTCGCCGAAAGCTCGTTCTTCCCGATCCCGCCGGACGTGATGCTGGGGCCGATGGTGCTGGCCCGGCGCGACAAGGCGTTCGTCTACGCCGGCATCTGCACCATCGCCTCGGTGCTGGGCGGGCTCTTGGGCTACGCCATCGGCGTCTACCTGCAGCCGGTGGGCCTGTTCATCCTGAAGGTGTTCGGCCACCCCGAGGGCCAGGCCGAGTTCCAGCACTGGTTCGACCAGTGGGGCCTGTGGGTGATCCTGGTGAAGGGCGCCACGCCCATCCCCTACAAGCTCGTCACCATCACCGCGGGCTTCGCCCGCTTCGACCTCTTCACGTTCATCTGGGCCTCGGTCCTGACCCGGGGCCTGCGGTTCTTCGCCGTGGCGGCGGTGCTCAAGTACCTGGGCCCGGCCATGCTCCAGGAGTTCGAGCGGCGGCTGAATCTCTATTCCATCATCCTGCTCCTGCTGATCGTCGGCGGCTTCGTGGCGCTGAAGGTCTTCATGTGAGGCCCTGTTTGGGGTTCTATCCGCGCCGATGACGCTCCTCGCCCCCCTCCTCGATCGCTGGCGGCTCTGCGCGGTGCTGGCCTCGGCGGCCATGCTGGCCATCGCCCACGCCTTCCAGACCTTCGGCGGCTATGCGCCCTGCACGCTGTGCCTGCGCCAGCGCGAGGTCTACTGGGTGGCGATCGCCCTCGGCGTGATCTTCATGGCCATCGTGCGCCTGCCCGGGGGCCCGCGCTGGCGCGAGGCCACCTGCTGGGTGCTGGGCCTCGTCTTCGCCGTCGGCGTCGGGATCGCCGTCTACCACGCCGGGGCGGAGTGGAAGTTCTGGCCGGGCCCAACCGCCTGCGCCTCGGCCGGCGCCGGCGTGGACGCGGCCGCCCTGTCCGACTTCCTCGCCGGCGCGAGGGTCCGTCCGCCGGCCTGCGACGAGGCGCCCTGGGTCTTCGCCGGCCTGTCGATGGCCGGATGGAACGCCCTGATCTCCCTGGGCCTTGTGGCGCTGAGCGTCATGGCCGCCCTGCGCGAGAGGTCCAAGCGATGAGCGACAAGCCGATTCCTCCTCGGCCGGGCCGCGGCGCCGTTAAGGCCCGCCTCGCCGAGATCCTGCGCGTCGACCACGCCGGCGAGCTGGGCGCCGTCCACATCTACCGCGGCCAGCGCGCGGTGCTGGGCCAGGCGCCCGGCAAGGAGCGCATCGCCGGCCAGCTCGCCGAGATGGAGGGCCACGAGGCCGAGCACCTGGCCCGCTTCGACCGGCTGCTGACCGAGCACCGGGTGCGTCCCACCGCCATGACGCCCGTCTGGCGGCTGGCCGGCTTCGCCCTGGGGGCCGGCACCGCCCTCATGGGCGAGAAGGCCGCCCACGCCTGCACCGAGGCGGTCGAGACCGTGATCGAGGAGCACTACGCCGGCCAGATCGCCGAACTGTCCGAGCGCGACCCCGAGCTCGCCGCCGAGCTGTCGAAGTTCCGCGACGAGGAACTGGCCCACCGCGACATCGCGGTCGAGGAAGGCGCCCGCGAGGCGCCAGGCTACGGTCTGCTGGCCGCGGTGATCCGCACCGGCTGCCGCGCCGCCATCAAGCTCTCCGAGAAGGTCTAGGGAAGGTCCTGGGGAAGGCCTAGGGAAGGTCTGGGCGTCCACAGCCTGCGGCCCCGCACGCGTTGCGGCCGGCCCGGAATCGCCCGCCTTCTGCCGTCCTCAAAGCCTGCGCCTACGCGGGGTTGCGCGCCCTCGCGACCACAGCTCCCGCGGAGTCGCGCGCACGTCGAAGTTCTGCTTTTGTTCGCCTAGAGCCCTGGAGGATGTGGAGATGGTCATGGCGGACGGAATGATGCACCAGGCGCTGGACCTGGCCTTCGGCGAACCGCGGCTGGCGCGCGCCACCGCCGCCCGCCGCAGCCTGTGGGCCCTGTGCGGCTGCGGCCGCGAGGCGATGGTCGATCCGCGCCCCTGGCTGGCCCAGGGCCTCGGCCGGCAGAACCTGGACGAACTGGAGGACCGGCTGCGCTGCCTGTGCGGCGCGCGCCACGCGCGGCTCGAGATCCGCGGCCTGGCCGAGGCCCCGGCGGGCCTCACCGGCGGCATCTGGGTGTTCCGGTAGGGCTGCGCCGCCCTACGCTCGGATTACGACCATCGAGTTGTCGCCGAGGCGGTGCTTGCCCCGGTAGAGCGTCACGACCTCGTAGTTCAGCGGCTTGTCCTGGAAGTAGTCGAGGAACCGCACGATGGTCTCCATCGCCACGTCCTCGATGATGTAGATCCCGCCAGCCTTCAGCTTGTGGAGCGAGCCCTCCAGCAGCGAGACCCCGGCCTCGAACGTGTGCAGGCCGTCGTCGATCATCAGATCGAACTCGACCTCCCCCACCGCGTCCCACAGCGCGGCGACGGACGCGGCGTCGGTCTGGTCCACGTGGTGGGTGACGATCCGGTCCTCGGCGAACAGGATGTCCCGGTCCACATCGGCCCCGACGACCCGCGCGTTGGGGAAATAGTCCCGCCAGACCCGCAGCGAAGCGCCCGGCCGCCCGCGCTCGCCCATGCTGGAGACGAGGTCGGGGTTGTTGGTGCCCAGGCCGCACTCGAAGACGTTGCGCACGTGCTCGCGGCAGTGACCGAAGTGCCGCTCGATGTAGTCGGCGTAGTTGTGGGGCAGCCACGGATACGGCTTCTCGCCCGCGGTCAGCCCGCCCTTGTCGGATCCGTGCGCCTCGCACAGTCCGTTCAGGAAGCTCGCCTTGTTGGCGTTGTAGAACACCTCGTATCGACGGTGGGTGTTCTCGATGAGAATCTCGCGGATTGGGGCGCGCAGATTCAGCCGGCGGTACGGAATGTCGACGCAGTCGGTCATGCGCCGAGGACTTAGCGCCGGCGGCCGGCGGGTGACAATGCCGGCCTCGGCGGGCGCCGCGCCCTACGCTTCCAGCTCGATGTCCCAGTAGAGGTAGTCCAGCCAGCTTTCGTGCAGGTGGTGCGGCGGGAACCTGCGGCCGCGCTCCTGCAGCTCGTAGGCGGTGGGCCGGCGCGGCTTCATGCGCGGGTGCATGTGCGCCTCGTGCGGGGTGCGGCCGCCCTTGGTCAGGTTGCAGCGGGCGCAGGCGGTGACGATGTTCTCCCAGGTCGTGCGTCCGCCCCGCGAACGCGGGATCACGTGGTCGAAGGTCAGCTCCTCGCCCGCGGTGCAGTACTGGCAGGTGAAGCTGTCGCGCAGGAAGAGGTTGAAGCGGGTGAAGGCCGGGGGCCGGTCCTGGGCCACGTAGTGCTTCAGCGACACCACGCTCGGCAGCTTCATCTCGAAGGAGGGGGAGTGGATGACCTGGTCGTAGGTGGAGACCACGTCCACGCGGTCGAGGAAGACCGCCTTGATGACCTCCTGCCACGGCCACAGCGACAGGGGATAGTAGCTCAGGGGCCTGAAGTCCGCGTTCAGCACGAGACAGGGCCAGCCCGACGGCGGATGCCTAAGCACCTGCATGGCGGGACCTCCCGACGCGGAGACCTATGACGACCAACTTGGGACTGAAGACACGACCCTCACGTTGGAAGCTGCGGTATTGGCGAAACTATAGGCCCGATTCGACGACAGCTCCACGACGGCTGTCCCCGGGAAGGTTCGGGCCGCCTTGGGCCCCGCCCGCCGGGAGCGCGGGCGAGGCCCCGCCGCGGCGCACGCTTAGGCGCCGAGGGCGGCGGTGGCGCCGGCGATCGTCAGGGCCAGGCCCACGACCGCGAACGAGACGACCACGTCGAGGATCCGGTTCATTCGGAACGACATCGCGCTTCTCCTTTTCTGCTCGGTTCCGGCGGCCTCCCGTCGAGACCGCCTTTCATCTGGACGATGTTCAGATAGCACAATCCGAACGCTGCTCAGATAGTTGATTGCGCCGCGCCGCTATGCGCTTTTGCACACCCCTCCCCGCGAGACGGAGGCGGGCGGCGGCCGCGACGAAGAAGGGCCCCGGCGAGGGGGCCCTTCTGTTGCGTCATGAAGGGTGGGGAGACCCTTAGGCGCCCAGGGTGGCCGTGGCTGCGGCGGCGGTGAAGCCGAGGAACAGCAGGAACACCGGGGCCAGACGGTCGAAGTAGCGTTCGAAGCCAGCGAGAGACATGACACACACCTTTCAGTTTGAACCCCCTTGGATCCCTTCCGGGCGGACCCTTTCGGGAACGGGGGCGTTTGTTATTTGAACAACGCTAAGATAACGTCGGTCGCCCCGGAGTCAAGGCGATCTTTACACCGTCCAGATGCAGTTTTATGGTGGAGCCGATGAGAGAAGCTCACAGCGCCGAGCCCCGGCCCTACCACCACGGCGACCTCCGCCGCGCGCTGGTCGAGGCCGCCCGCCGGCTGCTGGAATCCGAGGGGCCCAGCGCCCTCTCTCTCCGGGCGGTGGCCCGCGAGGCCGGCGTCAGCCCGGCCGCCCCCTACCACCACTTCAAGGACAAGTCCGAGCTGCTGGACGCGGTGGCCCACGAGGGCTGGGAGATGCTGCACGCGGCGATGTCCGAGGCCAAGGGCGGCGTGGAAGGCCGCCAGCAGCTCACCGCCCTGGGCATCGCCTACGTCTGCTTCGCGCGCGAGCACCCGGCCCTCTACCGGGTGATGTACGACGCCGCGCGCGACAAGGAGGCCCTGCCGATCGAGACCCACGACGGGTCGGGGGACAGCGCCTACTGCATGGTGCGCGACACCATGATCGAGCACGGCGCCGACCCGCAGGCCGGCCCGGACCTGGAGCTCGCCACCATCGCCTCCTGGTGCGCCGCCCACGGCCTGGCCGAGATGGCCGGCTTCAAGCAGTTCGAGCCGTTCAAGGCCCAGCTCGGCGGCGAGCGGGCGTTCTTCGAGGCGGTGCTGAACCACATGGGCCTGTTCCCCTCGGCGCACCGCGACTGCTAGACGCCGGGCGGTGTTCGTCACCCGCTTCGCCCCCTCGCCGACCGGCCTGCTGCACCGCGGCCACGCGTTCTCGGCGCTGACCGCCCACGAGGCCGCGCGCGTGGTGGACGGCCGGTTCCTGCTGCGCATCGAGGACATCGACGCCACCCGCTGCCGGCCCGAGTACGAGGCCGCCATCTACGAGGACCTGGCCTGGCTGGGGCTCGCGTGGGAGACGCCGGTGCGCCGCCAGTCCGAGCACCTGGACGACTACCAGGGCGCCCTGGAAAGGCTTGAGGCCGCCGGCCTGCTCTACCGCTGCTTCCGCACCCGCAAGGAGGTGGCGCAGGAGATCGCCCGCGCTCCGCACGGGGCGATGGAGGTGTTCCGCGGCGCGCCCCTGCCGCGGGGCGAGGAGGCCCGGCGCCTGGCGGCCGGCGAGCCCTTCGCCTGGCGCCTGTCGCTGGACGCCGCGGCCCGCGCGCTGGGCGGTTTCGGCGCCCTGACCTTCGTCGAGGAGGGCTCGGGCGAGCCGCGCGTGGTGCAGGCCCGGCCCGAGCTGGGCGGCGACGTGGTGCTGGCCCGCAAGGACGTGGGCGTGGCCTACCACCTGGCCGTGGTGTTCGACGATGCGCTGCAGGGGATCACCCACGTGGTCCGCGGCGAGGACCTGTTCGAGGCCACCCACGTCCAGCGCCTGCTGCAGGCCCTGCTCGGCCTGCCGACGCCGGTCTACCGGCACCACCGGCTGCTGACCGGCCCGGACGGGCGCCGCTACGCCAAGCGGGACCGGTCCGAGACGCTGCGCGAACTCCGCGCCCGCGGTGTCACGCCGGAGGACCTGCGGCGGGAGATGGGCTTCGACGACCGACCGAAGCCCGCGAGCCGGCCTAGCTGAGCCCCCACGCCTCGCGCGCCGTCTCGATCGCCGCCAGCTTGGCCTGGAACGGGGCCCAGTCGTCGGCTCCGGCGATGGGCGCCCAGATCGCCTCGATCTCGTCGTAGAGCAGCTCCTGGGGCTCGGCGCGCCGGAAGTAGGGATGCTGCAGCCGCTCCGGCCGCTCGGCCTCGAACCCCGCCACCGCCGCGCGGAAATCGGCGAAGTCCTCTCCGGCGTAGAGGTCGGCCCGCGGCCCGTCGGGCGCGCGCCCGCAGAACCAGTCGAAGAAGAACGGCTCCCAGCGCAGCCGCTCGCCGCCCGCCGCCAGCGCCTTGAACGCCGCCTGCACCAGCGCGACGTCGGCCTCGTCCCCGCGGCTCTTCAGCCCAAGCCGCATCAGCATCGCGCCGGTCAGCTCTGAGCGGTAGGCGGCGGCGAAGCCGTTCAGCGCCTCCACCAGCGGATCCTGCCCGGTCACGAACGTCAGGCACCCGGCCAGCTGCTGCAGGTTCCAGAACACCGCCTCGGGCTGGCGGCCGAAGGCGTAGAGCCCCGCATGGTCGAAATAGGCCGCCGTGAAGTTGGGGTCCGAGCGCGGCAGGAACCGGTAGGGGCCGTAGTCGAAGCTCTCGCCCGTGACGTTCATGTTGTCGGTGTTCAGCACGCCGTGGACGAAGCCGGCGGCCATCCAGCGGGCGGTCAGCCGCGCGGCCCGCCCCGTCACCGCCGCCATCAGCGCGGCGGCCCGGTCGGGGGCGTCCGACAGCTCCGGGTAGTACTCGGCGACCACGTGGTCCACGAGCGCCTGGATGCGGTCGGCGCGCTCGAAGAAGGCATGGCGCTGGAAGGTGCCGAACCGGACGTGGCTGTGGGACAGGCGCACCAGCACCGCCGAGCGCGTGGGGCTGGGCTCGTCGCCGCGCACCAGCTCTTCCCCCGTCTCCACCAGCGAGAACGAGCGCGAGGTGGGGACGCCCAGGGCCTCCAGCATGGCGGTGGCCAGCACTTCGCGCACCCCGCCCTTCAGCGTCAGCCGCCCGTCGCCCGAGCGGGACCAGGGCGTCTGGCCCGAGCCCTTGGTGCCGAGGTCGAGAAGGCGGCCGCTGCCCGCCTCGCGGAGCTGGGCGAACAGGAAGCCGCGGCCGTCGCCCAGCTCGGGGTTGTAAACCCGGAACTGGTGGCCGTGGTAGCGCTGCGACAGCGGCGGGTCGATGTTGTCCGGCAGGGGCTCGAAGCGGCCGAAGTGGGCGAGCCACTCGGCGTCGGTCAGCGTCTCCAGCCCGACCGTGGCGGCCGCCCGGTCATTGCGGTAGCGCAGGAGGGTCTTGGGAAAGCGCGCCGCCGCCACGGCGTCGGCGAATTCCGGCCCGAGGGCCGGGAACTTCGGGTCGGGTCGGTAGGCTGGGGAGACGGGCATCGACGGCACGTAAGCCGCGGGGCGGCACCCGGCAACCGCCGGAGCGCTCAGGCGGTCCTGGACGGCCCGAAAGCGAGCCCGGGACGCGCCGGCATCTAGACCCCCGGCATCTAGGCGATGCCGAGGAAGCCCAGGATGGCCAGGACGATGACGACCAGGCCGACGAGATAGATGATGCTGTTCATCGCAAGCTCCTTCGGGTCCCGACCCGGGCGCTAACGCGACGACAGCGGCGCCGTTCCCGCCCGGGCGGCGGGTCAGGGGGCCGCGTCGCCCCCCTCCGCGCGGGCCGGCGGCGGCTCGGGACGGAAGATCTTGAGCAGCACGAGGCCCAGGACCGCCGAGACGAGCGAGCCGGCGAAGACCCCCGCCTTGGTCTCGGTGAGCAGGTCGGGCGTCGTGAAGGCCAGGTTGCCGACGAACAGGCTCATGGTGAAGCCGACGCCGCACAGCACCGAGACCGCGTAGAGCTGGCCCAGCGAGGCGTGCCGCGGCATGTCGGACCAGCCCAGCCGGATGACCAGCAGCGCGGTCAGGAAGACGCCGATCTGCTTGCCGATGAAGAGGCCGAGCGCGATCCCCAGCATCACCGTGTCGGTCAGCATCTCGAAGGTGATCCCGGCCAGCGGCAGGCCCGCGTTGGCGAAGCCGAAGATCGGCACCACCGCGAAGGCCACCGGCTTGTGCAGCAGGTGCTCCAGGCGGTGGGCGGGCGAGGTCCTGTGGCTGTGAGCGTCCGGCCGGGCGGGCGTGCGGTCCAGCGGGATGGTCATGGCCAGCGCCACCCCGGCCAGGGTCGCATGCACGCCGGACTCCAGCACGAACCACCACAGCACCAGGCCGGTGAGCAGGTAAGGCCACAGGCGGCGGACCTTCAGCCGGTTCATCGCCACCAGCAGCGCCAGGGCCGCGCCGGCGCCGCCGAGCGCGCCCAGGTGCAGGTCGGCGGTATAGAACACCGCGATGATCAGGATGGCCGCCAGGTCGTCCAGGACCGCCAGCGCGGTCAGGAAGATCTTCAGCGACGCCGGCACGCGGTCGCCCGCCAGCGCCAGGATCCCGAGGGCGAAGGCGATGTCCGTGGCCGCCGGGATGGCCCAGCCGCGGGACGCTTCCGGATCGCCCATGTTCAGCGCCGCATAGATGAGGGCCGGAACGGCCACCCCGCCCAGGGCCGCCAGGCCGGGCAGGACGACGCGCGAGGGACGCGACAGCTCGCCGTCCAGCACCTCGCGTTTGATCTCCAGGCCCACCAGCAGGAAGAACAGGGCCATCAGGCCGTCGTTGATCCAGTGCAGGACCGTCTCGTTCAGGGCGAGCGGCCCGAGGGCGAAGCCGAGCTTGGTCTCCAGCACGGCGAAATAGGGCCCGGCCAGGGGCGAGTTGGCGATGACGAGCGCCACGGCGGCGGCGGCCATCAGCACGTAGCCGCCGGAGGCTTCCTGATTGAAGAATTCGCGGAAGGCGGAAGTGCGGCGTTGCGGCCGTTCAGCGGAGGACATGGCGCCTGAATATCCGCGCGCATCCGCCCGGCCAACGCCAATCGGCCGCCGGCGGCTCACGAATTGTGGAGCTGCGCTGCCCCGGACTTCAGAACGCCTTCAGGTCCGGGTCCAGCGTCTGGCCCTCGTCGAGCTGCACTCCGAAGGTGTTCAGGATCATCGAGACCTGGGTGTACTGGGCGACGGTGAACACCAGGTCCATCCGCTGCTTGTCGGTGAAGTGACGGCCGAGCTCCGACCAGGTGGCGTCGGTAACGAACTGGTCCGCGTGCAGCTCGTCGGTCGCGCGAATGAGCGCCGCGTCGGCCGCGCTCCAGCCGGCGTCCGGACCCTGTTTGATGCGGGCGACCTCGTCCTCGGTCAGGCCGCAGTCCAGGCCGATGCGCGTGTGCTGCACGAACTCGTAGCCCGACCGGCAAAGGAACCCGGTGCGCAGGATGACGATCTCGCGCTCGCGCGCCGGCAGGTCGTTGCGCCGCGACAGGACGTAGCCGCCCCACTCATTGAACCGCGCCAGCGCCTTGGGCGCATGGGCCAGGGTCCGGAAGATGTTCAGCACGCCCAGCTTGCCCTGGCGCACGGGCTCCAGCGCCGCCGCCTGCTCGGGCGAAAGCTCGTCGTCGGCCAGGGGCCGGATGCGCGGGGCGGCGAGTCGCATGGGGGATCCTCCGGCCCGCAGCTTAGCGGGGCGGCGGCGGCAAGCTCCACCCTCGATTCCGCGCGGCGGCCCTGTTAGGCAGGCGCATGGCCACGCGCTCGACGCTCGAATTCCTCAGGACGGAGACGGGATCGGGGCTGCTGCTGGCGTTCGTCGCCGCCTTCGCGATCCTGTGGGCCAATTCGCCCTGGGCGGCCGAGTACGCCGCCTTCGTGGGCCGGGCGATCCCGGTCCGCATCGGCCCCTTCGCCGAGACGCTCACCCTCGCCGCCTGGGTGAAGACGGCCCTGATGCCGATCTTCTTCCTGGTCATGGGCCTGAAGATCAAACAGGAGATCGTCCGCGGCGAGCTCTCCAACCCCCGGCGGCTGGCCCTGCCCGTGCTGGCGGCCCTGGGCGGCGTGCTCGCGCCGGCGGCCATCTTCCTGGCCGTGAACGCCGGCGAGGACGGCGTCGCCCTGGCCTGGCCGGCGGCCGTGCCCACCGACGCGGCCATCGCCCTGGCTCTCGTGGCGATCGCCGCCCCTCGCCTGCCCCAGCCGCTGCGGGTGTTCCTGCTGACCGTGGCCATCATCCAGGACCTGATCAGCGTCGCGATGATCGCGGTGGTGTTCGCCGAGACGCTGCGTCCGGCGATGCTGGGCGGGGCGCTCGCCACCTTCCTGGTGCTGGCCGCCATGGCTCGCTGGCGCGCCGCGCCCTACGCCTTCTGGACGGCGGGCTTCCTGCTGCTCTGGGGCTTCGTGGTGAAGTCGGGCCTCGACCCGTCGGTGGCCGGGGTCCTGGCCGCCGCCGTCGTCCCGCTGCAGCCCAAGCGCCCCGGCGGCCCGGGCGTGCTGGACCAGCTGCTGGCGGCCCTGCACCCCTACGTGGCCTTCCTGGTCCTGCCGCTGTTCATCCTCACCGCGGCGGGCTTCTCGGTCCGCGACCTGCCGGCCGACACGCCCACCGCCCCGGTCGCCCTGGGCCTGGGCCTGGCCCTCGTGCTCGGCAAGCAGCTCGGGGTGTTCGGGGCGGCCGCCCTGGCCATCGGCCTGAAGTGGGCCCGCCGGCCGATGGGGGCCAAGTGGCTCGACCTCTACGGCGTCGCCGTCCTGTGCGGGGTCGGCTTCACGCTCAGCCTCTACATCGGCGAGCTGGCCTTCGATCCGGGCGACGCCCTCTCCCAGGCCAAGGTGCGGATCGGCGTGGTCGCCGGCTCCCTGGCCTCGGCCCTGCTCGGCATGGCGGCGCTGGCCGTCTCCGACCGCCGCCGCCCGCCGGACGACTAAGGCCCGCGATCTAGGCCAGGGCCGCCTTCAGCGCGTCCGCCGTCTCGCGCGCCGCCGCGGCCACCGCCGGCGAGACGTCGGCCATGACGTAGAAGTCGTGCGGCAGGGCCGGATACTCCACGTGCCGCGCTGCGACGCCCGCGGCCTTCAGCTTCTCGGCGTAGGCGAAGCCCTCGTCCTTCAGGCAGTCGTGGCCGGCCGTGACCACCAGCGCCGGCGCCGCGCCCGCCACGTCCCCTGCGTTCAGCGGCGAGAGGCGGTGCGCCTGCGGATGGCCCGCGGCGGCGAGGTTCTTCTCGAACCAGCGCATGGCCTCGAAGGTCAGCAGCGGCCCGTCCAGGGTCTTGCGGGAAGGGGTCGTCCACTCGTCCGTCGTCGCCGGATAGAGCAGCAGCTGGAAGGCCAGCTTCCGCGCCGGATCGTCCCTCAGGTCCAGGGCGACGGAGGCGGCGAGGTTGCCGCCGGCGGAATCGCCGCCGACCGCGATCCGCTTCGGATCGGCACCGATCTCGCCTGCGTGGTCGAAGGCCCAGGTCGTCGCCGCCAGGGCGTCGTCGTGGCCCTTGGGGAAGACGTGCTCGGGGGCCAGGCGGTAGTCGACCGCCATCACCCGGCAGCCGCCCCAGGCGGCCATCCGGCGGCAGTGGCCGTCGTGGGTGTCGAGGTCGCCGATCACCCAGCCGCCGCCGTGGAAATAGACCAGCAGGCCCGAGGGGGCGGCCAGGCCGTGCGGCTCGTACAGCCGCACCGGGATCTCGCCGTGGGGCCCGGGGATCGCGAAGTCCCGCACGTCCAGGTCCCTGGGCGCGTTCTGATCCTGCGCCTGGCGCTGCATCCGGTAGCCGGCGCGCACCATCTCGGCCGGCAGCTGGTCCAGCGGCGGCATCGGCTGTTCGGCCGCCTGCTTGGCCAGGGCCTCCAGCATGGTCTGGAAGTCGGGGTCGATCACGCCCATGGGGTCTCCTCGAAAGAAAAAGGGGCCGCTTCTCCGGCGGCCCCTTCCTGTCGTCCGGCGCCTACTCGGCGGCCTTGGGCGCGTAGCCCATGATCGCCTTGGTCTCGAGGAACTCGTGGAAGGCGTAGTCGCCCCACTCGCGCCCGTTGCCGCTCATCTTGTAGCCGCCGAAGGGGGCGGTCATATCGCTGGCGCCGTTGATCGAGATCTGGCCCGCGCGGATCTTTCGGGCCACGTCCCGGGCCTTGGCCAGGTCCGCGCCGTTCACATAGCCGGCCAGGCCGTACTCGGTGTCGTTGCCGATGGCGACCGCCTGGTCGAGGCTCTCGTAGCCGAGGATCGACAGGACCGGGCCGAAGATCTCCTCCTTGGCGATGGTCATGTCGTTGGTGACGTTGCCAAACACCGTCGGCTTGACGAAGTAGCCGTTGTCCAGGCCCTCGGGACGGCCCGTGCCGCCGACGACCAGGGTCGCGCCCTCGTCGATCCCCTTCTGGATCAGCGACTGGATCTTCTCCCACTGCACCTTGGAGACGACCGGGCCCATCTGAGCGTTGCCGTTCGGATCGCCGACGCTGACCTGCTCGGCCGTGGCCTTGGCCACCGCCATCGCCTCGTCCATCCGCTTGGAGGGGACCAGCATCCGGGTGGGGGCGTTGCAGCTCTGGCCCGAGTTGTTCATCACGTGCATCACGCCGCGGGCGACGCTCTTCGAGAACGCGTCGTCGTCCAGCACGATGTTCGGGCTCTTGCCGCCCAGCTCCTGGTGGACGCGCTTGACGCCCGGGGCGGCGTTCTTGGCCACCTCGATGCCCGCCCGGGTCGAGCCGGTGAAGGACACCATGTCCACTTCCGGATGGACGCTGAGCGCCACGCCCACGCCGGGGCCGTCGCCGTGGACCATGTTGAAGACGCCGGCCGGCACGCCAGCGGCGTGCATGATCTCGGCGAAGATGTGCCCGCTGAACGGCGCCACTTCCGACGGCTTCAGCACCATGGTGCAGCCGGTGGCGATGGCCGGGGCCACCTTGCAGGCGATCTGGTTCAGCGGCCAGTTCCAGGGGGTGATGAAGCTGCAGACGCCGATCGGCTCCTTGACGATCAGGGTCTCGCCGCGGTCCTCCTCGAACTTGAAGTCCTTCAGGATGTTGGCGGCGGTGGCCAGGTGCCCCATGCCGGCCGGCACCTGGGCGCGCTGGGCCAGCGAAGCGGGCGCGCCCATCTCCTCGGTGACCGCGGTGGCCAGGTCGCCGAAGCGCTTCTGGTACTCGGCCAGGATGCGCTGCAGCACCTCCAGGCGCTCCTCGCGGCTGGTCTGCGACCAGCTCTCGAAGGCGCGGCGGGCGGCCTTCACCGCCTTGTCCACGTCGGCGGCCGAGCCGAGCGCGATCTTGCCCACCACCTGCTCGGTGGCCGGGTTCTCGACGTCGAGCGTCTTCAGCTCGACGGGATCGACCCACTGGCCGTCGATGTAGAACTTCAGGTACTCGCGCATGCCGTCCTCCTGGACCTTGTCCGCGTCGGGCGTGCTGTCCCCGACTTTCAAACGCTCATTTTAATGATCGGCGATCAGGGCGAAAGCCCCTGACGCCACGTCACAGCTGGTGAATGTGCGGCTGACCCGCAACCGGCGACCTCGCCTTCAGCACATAATCGGCCCGGATCGAGCCGATGTAGAGGTCCTTCAGGTCCGGCCCGCCCCAGGTCACGTTGGTGGGATGGTTCACGGTCTTGCCGCTGGGATCGTGGATCACCGGGACCGCCTCGCCCGCCGGGGTGATCGCCACCACCTTGTTGGCCGCCGGCAGGCAGACCCACAGGTTCCTCTCGGCGTCGAAGCCGACCCCGTCGGTATAGCCGAGGTCGCCGCCATGGTTCTCCACGTCCTCGCCGGGGCGCATCAGCCGCCCCAGCACCGGCCCGTACCGCTCGCCGGGCCCCAGCCGGGCGCCGTCCAGCACCGGGAAGCGCAGGACGTCGGCGCCGCTGGTCTGGGCGCAGAAGAGGTGCGTCTCGTCGGCCGAGAGCGCCAGGCCGTTGGGGAACTTCAGCCCCTCGGCCACGACTTGGGCCGACCCGTCCGGCCGCAGCACGAAGATGAAGCCGTCCGCCCGGCCGTCCAGCGCCTGGGGCCAGGTCTCGGCATGGGTGGAGTTGGCGCACCAGATGTTCCCCGCCCGGTCGATCACCGGATAGTTGGCCGAGGTCAGCCGACGCCCCTCCACCTCGCTCAGCAGGGTCTCGTGGACGCCGCTCGCCGGATCGAACCGCTGCAGCGGCCCGTCCTCTCGGTCGTAGATGCCGAAGTTGGCGATCACGATGCGGCCCTCGGCGTCCATGTTGATGCCGTTGGGCGCCCCGCCCTTGGGGCCCATCCGCTTGAAGGCGCCGCCCGGGAGGATCTCGGCCACGGCGCAGCGGTGGTCCGAAGCGAAGACGCGGCCGTCCGCACCCACCACCACGTCCTCGGGCCGGTCGATGCCCAGGGCGATCTTCTCGAAGGCGGCGGTCGGGATCGGGGCGAGCGGCATCGGCGTCTCCTCCGCGGGGGTCCGGCCGGAACCTTGAGCCCCTCTTCCCCCGTTCGACAAGTCGGCTTGCCGCGGACGGCGGCGGTCGGTAAAGCCCCGACACCCCTAGCTTTGGAGACGACCCGTGATCGGGATCTACGCCATCGGCATCTTCCTCCTCGTGATGATCGCGCTGAACGTCTACGAGTTCGGCCGCATCGACTGAGGCCGAAGGACCGTCCCCGGTGGCCAGCCGCGGCGCGGCTCTGGTGACGGGCGGCGCGCGGCGGCTGGGCCGCGTGCTGGCGACGACGGCCGCCCAGGCCGGCTATGACGTCGCCATCCACGTCCGCGCGGTGGACGACGCCGCCGAGGCGGCCGCCCAGGAGGTCCGCGCCTGCGGCCGCCGCGCCGCGCTCCTCGCCTGCGACCTGCGCAAGGAGTCCACGACGGTGGCCCTGGTCGGCGAGGCCGAGGCCGAGCTCGGCCCCGTGACCCTGCTGGTCAACTCGGCCAGCGTCTTCGAGAACGACGCCTTCGCGGACATGAACCGGGCCTCGTGGGACCTGCACCTCGAGACCAACCTGCGCGCGCCGCTGGTGCTGGCCCAGGCCTTCGCCCGCCGCCTGCCGGCCGACCGCGACGGCCTGATCGTCAACGTCCTCGACCAGCGGGTGCTGAACCCGCGCCCCGAGTTCTTCTCCTATTCGCTCAGCAAGTCCGCCCTGTGGGACGCCACCCGCATGCTGGCCGTGGCGCTGGCGCCGCGCATCCGGGTGAACGGCATCGGACCCGGCCCGACCCTGCCGTCGATCCACCAGGACCAGGACGCCTTCGACGCCGAGGCCGCGTCCACCCTGCTCGGCCGCCCTGTGCCGCCCGCCGAGATCGGCGCGGCCCTGCGCTACCTGATCGACGCCGGCTCGGTGACCGGCCAGATGATCGCCGTCGATTCCGGACAACACCTGTCGTGAGCGGCGCCCGCCTCAGCGCCAGCAAGGTGTTCGTCACCGGCCTGCAGGTCCAGGCGCAGATCGGCGTCTATCGCCACGAGATCGGCCGGGTGCAGCCCCTGATCGTGGACGTCGAGCTGGACGTCCCCACCGCCGACACGGACCGGCTGGCCGACACCGTCAACTACGAGACCATCCTGAAGGCGGCCCAGGACATCGCCGAGGCCGGCCACATCGACCTTGTCGAGACCTTCGCCCACCGCCTGGCCGCCCGCTGCCTCGAGGACGCGCGCGTCGTCCGCGCCCGGGTGCGCATCGAAAAGCCCCTGGCCCTCGCTCCCCACGCCGTCGGCGCCGGCGTCGAGATCACCGTGGAGCGGGGCTGAGGCCCGCCCCTTTCGACGAGGCCCTTTCCCTCCCACGTGAATAGGGCATGATCCCCGACAGGGACGGAGGGCTTCGCCATGACCGAAGGCTTGGACTACGGAACGACCGAGGACCGCACCATGCCGGCGGTGGCCTACGGGCTCTACCTGCTCGCCTTCGCGACCGGGGTCACGGCGATCATCGGCCTGATCATCGCCTATGCCCAGCGGGACGGCGCGGGCCCCCGGATGCGCACCCACTACACCTTCCTCATCCGCACGTTCTGGATCGGGATCGCCTGGTGCGTGATCGGCGCCCTGCTGTTCGTCGTGGGCGTGCCGCTCAGCTTCGTCCTGATCGGCCTGCCGCTGGTGTTCGTGGGCTGGGCGATCTTCGCCCTGCTGGGGGTCTGGTACGCGATCCGCTGCGTGGTGGGCGTCATCTACCTGTCGCGCGGCGAGGCCTATCCGCGGCCCTACACCTGGCTCGCCTAATCTAGCGCCGGGCCGGGCGCGCGACGTATGGTGAGGGCGTGAACGCGCCCGCCGATCCAAGGCTGATCCTCCGCGAAGACGAGCTCGACACCGGGCTCGAGCTGCTGATGCTGTCCGAGGCGGCGCTGTGGGCCGCCGTGGACCAGGGGCTGGACGCCGAGGACCAGGGCCTCGGCCGCTCGCACTGGCGGGCCTGCTTCCTGCTGCGCCGCCGCCCGGGCATCGGGGTGCAGGAGCTGGCCCACCTCACCAGCCTGTCCAAGCAGGCGGCCAGCCGCATCCTCGTGGACCTCGCCGCCAAGGGCATGGTCGAGAAGGCCGCCGGCGACCTCGACGGCCGCCGCCGCACCGCCGTCCTAACCGACAAGGGGCTGGCCTTCGAGGCCGCGGTCAGCGAGCGCCTGCGCGGGCTGATCGGCCGCGCCTACCGCGCCGGGGGCCTCGACGGCGTGGCCGGCGCCCGCCGCATCCTGGCCGCCCTCGCCGGCGGCCGCACCCGCAGCCCCAACACCGGCGGAGGCCCCGCATGAGCCTGGGCGAGGCCGCCGCGCGCGGGCGCCACCTGCTGGTGGTGGACGACGACGACCGCATCCGCGACCTGCTCAAGCAGTACCTCAGCCGCGCCGGATTCCGGGTCACCGCCGCGGCCGGCGGCGCGCCGGCCCGCCGGCTGCTGTCCACCCTCGACTTCGACCTCGCGGTCTTCGACGTGATGATGCCGGGGGAGGACGGCTTCTCGCTAACCCGCTGGCTGCGCGAGCAGCGCGGCGCGGCCGGCAAGACCCCCGTCCTGATGCTCACCGCCCGCGCCGAGGCCGGCGACCGCATCGAGGGCCTGCGCACCGGCGCCGACGACTACCTGCCCAAGCCCTTCGAGCCGGAGGAGCTGCTGCTGCGCATCGAGGCCATCCTGCGCCGCGCGCAGGACCGGCCCACGCCCGGCGGCGTGCTTTCGCTCGGCCGCTGCGCCTTCGATCCCGAGCGCGGCGAACTCACCTGCGACGGCGAGCCGGTGCGCCTCACCGAGGCCGAGGTCGCCCTGCTGCGCCAGCTCGCCCGCACCCCGCACGAGGCCGTCGACCGGCTGGAGCTGGCCCGCGGCTCGGTCGATCCCTCCGGCCGCGCCGTGGACGTGCAGGTGACCCGCCTGCGCCGCAAGATCGAGGACGACCCCAAGGCCCCGCGCTACCTCCAGACCGTCCGCGGCGTGGGCTACCGCCTGGCCCCCGACTGATGCGCCCGCAGACCCCGCTGCGCGCCTTCGGCCGCTGGCTGAAGAAGCGGCTGCCGACCACGCTGTTCGGCCGCAGCCTGCTGATCATCGTCCTGCCGGTGGCCCTGATGCAGATCGCGGTCACCTACGTCTTCTTCGACGCCCACTGGCAGACCGTCACCAGCCGCCTCTCCGAGGGCCTGGCCGGCGACATCGCCTGGGCGGTCGAGAGCTACAAGGAGGACCCGCGGCCCGAGAGCTTCGCCCGCCTGTCCAAGCGGGCCGAGGACTCCATGGGCCTGTCCGTCGCCCTCCAGCCCGGGCGCGAGCTGCCCGCCAGCCGCCGCGACGCGCCGGCCCCGTTCCGGCCGTTCTTCGCCCCCATCGACCGCTCGCTCGAGCGGGCGCTGTCCGAGCGGCTGGACGATCCCTACTGGTTCGACACCACCCGCTACCCCGCCTACGTGGACATCCGCGTGGACGTGCCGGGCGGGGTGATGCGCATCCTCGCGCCCCGCGACCGGGCCTTCGCCACCCAGGGCCACATCTTCGTCCTGTGGATGACCGTGGCCACCGTGCTGCTGACGGCGCTGGCCATCCTGTTCATCCGCAACCAGGTGCGGGCCATCGAGCGGCTGGCGAACGCCGCCGAGGCCTTCGGGCGCGGCGTCGACCAGCCCAGCTTCAAGCCCCAGGGCGCCAAGGAGGTCCGCCGCGCCGCCCGCGCCTTCCTCGACATGCGGGCCCGCATCCAGCGTCACATCGACCAGCGCACCACCCTGCTGGCCTCCGTCAGCCACGACCTGCGCACGCCGCTCACCCGCCTCAAGCTCGCCCTGGCCCTGGCCGAGCCCACCCGCGCCACGGCCGACATGAAGCGCGACCTGGCCGAGATGGAGCACATGATCGACGAGTACCTGGCCTTCGCCCGCGGCGAGGGCGGCGAGGCGCTGGAGCCCACGCCGCTGCGCGACTTGATCGCCGAGGTCAGCGAGGGCGCCGTCCGCGCCGGGGCCGAGGTCGCGGTGCGGGTCGACCCCGGGCTCACCGCCGCCGTGCGGCCGAACGGGCTGAAGCGGGCCCTGTCGAACCTGATCATGAACGCCGCCGCCCACGGCCAGCGGGTCGAGGTGGCCGCCCGCCGGCGGGTGCAGGGGGGCATCGAGATCACCGTGGACGACGACGGCCCGGGCATCCCGGCCGAGCGCTACGAGGAGGCCTTCCGCGCGTTCGCGCGCCTGGACGAGTCCCGCAACCAGAACACCAAGGGCGTGGGCCTGGGCCTGGCCATCGCCCGCGACGTCGCCCGCGGCCACGGCGGCGAGATCACCCTCGACCGTTCGCCCCTCGGCGGCCTGCGCGCCGTCGTGCGCCTGCCGGGCTAGAAAACGCCCCGAAGACGGGTCAGGCTCTCGCGCCGAACGGAGGATATCCCCATGCGCGCCGCCCTCGCCGTCTCCGCGCTCGCCTCAGCCCTCGCCCTCGCCGGCGCGCCCGCCCTCGCGGCCGGGCCCGTGGAGGGCGAGTGGCTCACCCAGGCCGGCACGGCCAAGGTCAGGATCGGCCCCTGCCCCGCCAGGACCGACCGCCTCTGCGGCCAGGTCTCCTGGCTGAAGCAGCCGGACGTGAAGGACACCGCCAACCCCGACCCGGCGCTTCGCGGCCGCCCGGTGCTGGGCCTGACCATGATCCGCGACTTCAAGGCCGACGGCCCCGGCCGCTGGAAGGGCGGCAAGATCTACGATCCGCAGAGCGGCAAGACCTACGATTCCAGACTGCGGCTCAATCCCGACGGCACGCTGCGGGTGGAGGGCTGCGTGCTGATGGTCTGCCAGGGCCAGACCTGGCGGAAGGGCTAGGCCCCCAGCTCCTTCGAGCGCCGCACCGCCGCCGTGACCGCCTCGCGCAACAGGTCGGGCAGGCCGCCCTTGCCCTGGAACAGCACGTTCAGCGCCGCCTCGGTCGTGCCGCCGGGCGAGGTCACCTGGCGGCGCAGCTCGGCGGGGTCCTCGTCCGTCGCCGCCAGCAGGGCCGCCGCGCCGATGATGGTCGAGCGGGCCAGCGCGCGGGCGTCCTCGGGCGACAGGCCCGCCGCCGCGCCCGCCCCCTCAAGGGCCTCGATGAAGGCGTAGAGATAGGCCGGCGCCGAGCCTGACACCGCGGTGGCCGCATGCATGTGCGCCTCGTCGGCCAGGTCCACCACCGTCCCCAGCGGCTCGAACAGCGCATGCGCCCGGGACAGGGCGGCGGGATCGTCGGCGTACACGCTGGCCGTGCCCCGGCCGATCGCCGCGGCGGTCGTCGGCATGATCCGCGCGACGGGCCGGCCGCCGAACTCGCGGGAGATCTCGGCGGCCTTCACTCCCGCCGCGATCGAGACGATCACCGCGTCCTCGGCCAACCACGAAGCGGTCTCGGCGGCGGCCTCGCGCCACAGCTGCGGCTTCACCGCCAGCACCACGGTGCGGGCGCGGGCCAGCTCGGCGTCGGGAGGATTGAGCATGGCGCCCGCCTCGGCGGCGGCGAGGGCCGCCGGGCCGGGGCTCGGGTCGCGGATCATCAGGTCGGAGGGCTGGAAGGCCCGCGCCGCGCGCCAGCCCTCCAGCATGGCGCCGCCCATCCGGCCCGCGCCCAGCATCAGTATCGGTGCGATCATCGGGCGCGAACCTAGCGGGGCCCCGCCGCCAACACAAAGCCTGTCATCCCGGTCTCGCCGGCCTTCCGGGATGACAAGGCGGAGGGATCAGGCCTCGCCGACGGTTTCGAACATGCAGGCGGCGATGGCTTCCTGCGGGGACTTGGCGCCGCGCAGCATGAAGTCGAACGCCGGATAGAACCGGTCGCCGGCCTCCACCGCCACGTCGATCATCGCCGCCGCCTGGGCCAGGCTGGGCTGTTCGCCGGTCATCAGCGCCATGCCGTGGCGGAAGATGATCTCGCCGTCTTCCCACAGCTCGAAGTGGCCGAGCCAGACGCGGGGATTGATGGCGGCGATCAGCTCGTGGGCGGCGGTCCGGCGCTCGCGCGGGACCGACTGGTCCATCGAGAGGCAGAGCTGCAGCGTGTCGCCTTCGGGCCGCCAGGCGAACCAGAGTTCGTAGTCCTTCCAGTCGCCGGCCAGCGAGAAGGCGAGGTCGCCGTCCTCGGTGCGGTCGAAGGGCAGGTTCTCGGCGGTGAGCACGTGCTCGACCACGTCGAGCGGATCGTTGGAGAGGAGGACGGTTTCGTCCGTCTGGGAGGTGTCCATCAAGACCCCTTTCGCAGCGGGCTGGGAGCCGAGGTCGGTCCCCGAATCGCCTGCGATATTGAAAGTAAGCTGCTTCGCGGCCCGGCCGTCACCTGCTTCTTGCAGGAACCGGGCCGGATGGGCGGGTTGTGCACAGGCTTCAGGCCGGGTCGGCTTTGGAGCCGCCCGCCTTGGGCGTGCGGGGCTTGGGCGAAGCCGCGGCGGCCTGCGCCGCCTTCAGCGCCTCGACCTCGGCGCGCAGGGCGGCCAGCTCGGCCTTCAGCGCGTCGTAGTCCTCGCGGCGTACGAGGTCGAGCTCGGCGGCCACGCGGTCGGCCTGGCTGCGGAAGGCGGCCTTCGCCTCGTCGCCGGCGGCCTGGGCCATGCCCATGGCGGCGGTGGTCAGCTTGGCGAGCTCGTCGAGGATCGGGTTCTGGGTCTGCATTCGTCTCGATCTTGGAAGACCGCGGAAGGCGGCCTTCTCGGCTCCTATATGGCCCGTCGGGGGTCGAAAGCGAAGGGCTTCTCGTCTAACTCTCCACACCTGAACGCTGGAGCCGCCCAACCGTGCCGTTTCCCGACTTCGATCCCGTCCTGGTCCAGCTGGGCCCCCTCGCCATCCGCTGGTACGCCCTGGCCTATGTCGCCGGCATCCTGCTGGGCTGGCGCTACGCCGTGGCCATGGTGAAGAACCCGCGGCTTTGGACCCACCGCCCGCCGCCCGTCACCACCGAGCAGGTGGACGACTTCATCCTCTGGGTGACCCTGGCGATCATCGTCGGCGGGCGCCTGGGCCACGTCCTCTTCTACACGCCCCAGATCATCTGGACCGATCCGCTGCAGATCCTGCAGATCTGGAACGGCGGCATGAGCTTCCATGGCGGCGCCATCGGCGTCTTCCTGGCGATCATCCTCTTCGCCATGCGGAACAAGGTCGACCTGTGGCGGCTCGGCGACCTGGTGGCCGCGGTCGTGCCGATCGGCCTCTTCTTCGGCCGGGTGGCCAACTTCATCAACGGCGAGCTGTGGGGCCGGCCCACCGACGCGCCCTGGGGGGTCGTCTTCTGCAACGAGCGCATCCGCGAGACCCTGGGCTGGTGCCCGGCGGGCGAGGTTGCGCGCCATCCCAGCCAGCTCTACGAGGCGGCGCTCGAGGGGATCGTCCTGTTCCTGATCCTGCGCTGGGCCACCCACGGGGCGAAGCTGCTGAACCGCCGCGGCGTGGTGATGGGCCTCTTCACCACCTTCTACGCGGTGTTCCGCATCAGCCTCGAGAACGTGCGCCAGCCGGACGCGGGGCTCGAGAACCTGCCGCTGGGCCTGACCATGGGCATCTACCTGTCGATCCCGATGCTGCTGTTCGGGCTGTGGCTGATCTGGCGCGGCATGCGCGAGGAGACGCCCCCCGCCCTCGCCCCGGCCGACAAGCCGGCGTGAGCCGCAACCTCGCCGAGAAGCTGGCCGCCCAGATCGCCGCCGGCGGGCCGCTGACCGTGGCCCAGTACATGACCGCCTGCCTGCACGACCCGCAGTTCGGCTACTACGCCACCCGGCCGGCGCTGGGCGAGGGGGGCGACTTCGTCACCGCGCCCCTGGTCAGCCAGATGTTCGGCGAGCTGGTCGGCGTCTGGGCGGCGGTCTCCTGGGAGCTGATGGGCCGCCCCGAGACCGTGCGGCTGGTCGAGATGGGCCCCGGGGACGGCACGCTGATGGGCGACGTCCTGCGCGCCGCGCGCATGGCCCCCGGATTCCTAGACGCCGCCGATGTCTGGCTGGTCGAGACGTCCGAGCCGCTGAAGGCGCGCCAGCGCGAACGGCTGGGCGATGGCCCCCGCTGGGCCGCATCCCTCGCCGAGGTTCCGGGCGAGGCGCCCCTGATCCTGTTCGCCAACGAGCTCCTCGACTGCCTGCCCGTGCGCCAGTTCGTGCGCACCGCCACCGGCTGGGCCGAGCAGGTCGTCGGCCTCGACGACCAAGGGGGCTCCGGGGGGCGGCTGGCCTTCGGCCGCGTCGCCACCCCCGCCGGGACCCTGCTGCCCGACGCCCGCGAAGGGGCGGTGTTCGAACAGTCCGCCGCCCAGGAGGCGCTGGGCTCCGAGATCGGCGCCCGCGTGGTCCGCGACGGCGGCGCGGCCCTGCTGATCGACTACGGCCGCGCCCGGCCGGGCTTCGGCGACACGCTCCAGGCCCTGCGCCGGCACGAGCGGGTCGATCCCCTCGCCTGCCCCGGCGAGGCGGACCTCACCGTCCACGCCGACTTCCCCGCCGTGATGGCCGCCGCGGAGGGTGAGGGCGCGCAGGCCGCAATCCTCACCCAGGCCGAGTTCCTGGCCCGGCTCGGGATCGGCGAGCGCGCCGAGGCCCTGGTGCGCGCCCGCCCCGACAAGGCGCCGGTCGTCGGCCGTCAGCTCAACCGCCTAGTGGCCGCCGACCAGATGGGCGAGCTCTTCAAGGCCTGCTGCCTGCACTCCCCCGGCTGGACGCCGCCGGCTTTCGAAGAGGCCGATGCATGAGCGACCTCCCCCTCCTGACCTCGCCGCTGCTGGACCTGCCGGGCGTGCGCCACGCCTTCTTCACCCGCCAGGGCGGGGTCTCGCAGGGGATCTACGCCTCGCTGAACGTCGGCGTCGGCTCCAATGACGACCCGGCCGCCGTGGCCGAGAACCGCCGCCGGTGCGCGGCCCGCCTGGGCGGCGAGCTGGTCACCGCCTACCAGGTCCATTCGCCCACGGCCCTGGTCGCCGACGGCCCCTGGCCGGCCGGCCCGCCCCAGGCCGATGCGGTGGTCAGCGCCACGCCCGGCGTCATCTGCGGCGCGCTCTCGGCCGACTGCGCCCCCATCCTGCTGGCCGATCCCGAAGCGCGCGTGGTCGCCGCCGCCCACGCCGGATGGAAGGGGGCCCTGACCGGGGTCGCCGAGGCCGCCATCGCCCGCATGGAGACGCTGGGCGCCCGCCGCGAGCGCATCCGCGCCGCCGTCGGCCCGTGCATCGCCCCGGCCAGCTACGAGGTCGGCCTGGAGTACGTCGCCCGCTTCACCGAGGCCGATCCGGCCTACGCGCGCTTCTTCACGGCGGGCGAGACGCCCGACAAGCGCCAGTTCGACCTGCCGGGCTTCGTCCTCGCGCGCCTCCGGGCCGCCGGCATCGGGGCCTGCGAGTGGATCGGCCGCGACACCTGCGCGGAAGAGGACCTGTTCTTCTCCAACCGCCGCGCCTTCAAGGCGGGCGAGCCCGACTACGGCCGCCTCCTTTCGGCGATCGTGCTCGCCTAGCTGGACTCCGCCGCTTCCGCTGCTACAAGCCCGGCAACTAGCCAAATGGGGGTCCGATGAAGCTGCTGGCCGGCAACTCGAATCGCACGCTTGCGCAGGCCGTGGCCTCCCACCTGGACCTGCCGCTCACCAAGGCCCAGGTGAAGCGCTTCCCGGACAACGAGGTCTGGGTGACCATCGACGAGAACGTGCGCGGCGAGGACGTCTTCGTCCTGCAGTCCACCGCCTATCCGGCCAACGACCACCTGATGGAGCTCCTGATCTGCATCGATGCGCTGAAGCGCGCGTCGGCCCGGCGGATCACGGCGGTGATGCCCTACTTCGGCTATGCGCGGCAGGACCGGAAGACCGGCGGCCGCACGCCCATCTCTGCCAAGCTGGTGGCCAACCTGATCACCCGCGCCGGCGCGGACCGGGTGCTGACGATGGATCTGCACTCGGGCCAGATCCAGGGCTTCTTCGACATCCCCACCGACAACCTGCAGTCGGCGCCGCTGATGGCCCAGGACATCAAGACCAACTACGCCAAGGCCGACGAGCTGCTGATCGTCTCGCCGGACGTGGGCGGCGTCGTCCGGGCCCTGGCGGTCGCCAGCCGCCTGAACGCCGAGCTGGCCATCGTCGACAAGCGCCGCTCGGGTCCCGGCAAGTCGGAAGTGGCCAACATCATCGGCGACGTCACCGGCCGCCGGCTGATCATCTTCGACGACATCGTGGATTCGGCCGGCACGCTCTGCTCGGCGGCCCAGTCGCTGATGGACGCCGGCGCGGCCGAGGTCTCGGCCTACATCACCCACGGCGTTCTCTCGGGCGCGGCGGCCGAACGGGTGAAGAACTCGGTGCTCAAGGAGCTGGTCATCACCGACTCCATCGAGGCCTCGCAGGAGGTCGCCGGGGTGGACAAGATCCGCACCGTCGGCTGCGCGGGCCTGATCGGCGAGGCGATCCGCCGCATCGCAAATGAGGAGTCCGTGTCGAAACTGTTCGACTAGGATCCTCTGCGGCCAGGCTTGCTCAGCAAGAGTTTACCAAGTTAGGGCACGGTCGCCGGGGGGCAGGTGCTAAGATTCGTCCACTCGTAAGAGGGGGAGGCCTCCCGATGCCGTCCATCGTCCAATTCGGCCACATCCCATTTGGCCAGCCGCTCCGCCGGGCGCTCGCCGCCGGCGCGCTCGCCGCGGCCGCGGTCCTGGCCAGCTGCGCCGAGCCGCCCAAGGCGGTCGCCCCGCCTCCCGCCGCGCCGGTCGTCAGCCTTTCGCCGAAGGTGGTCGAGCAGGCCAGCGCCTACCGCCGCTACGTCGCCACCGCCTCGGCGATCGCGCCGGCCTTCGCCGACGGCGAGGCCGTGGCCCACGGCGTGCGCACGGGCGCGGCCTACGAGCCGCAGCAGCTTCTGCGCGGCGCCATCGCCTACGGCGCGGTCGTCGCCCTGCAGGATCCCGGCTTCGTGGCCGGCGTGCGCGCCTATGCGACCGACCCGACCCAGCGCCGCACGATCGCCTACGAGATCATGAAGGACCCGGCCTACGTCATCGGCATCGGCGGCTCGGCCGGGGCCGCGGGCCTCGTCAAGGCCGCCCTCGCCGAGGACGGCGCCAGGCTGTTCAACCAGGGCAAGGCGGTGCGCCAGGCCGCCTACGACGTCCAGCGCGCCGCCTGGTCCAAGAAGGACGTCGCCGGCCGGCAGGCCCGCCTCGCGCTCGCCAAGCAGCTCTCCGCCACGCCCGTCATGGGCGACACCGCCGAGACCGCCCGCCTGCAGCAGGCGATCCTGTCCACCGGCTCGCTCGGGGTCACCGGCCAGGCGGCGGCCCCGCCCTACACGCCGGTGGTGATCCGCTCGATGGCGGTCGCGGCCCTGGCGGCCCTCGGCTACGCTGACGACGCCAGCCTCGAGCAGGTGATGCCGATCCTGGCCGATCCCAACGCGGCCAGCTGCCTGAACATGTCCAAGCTCAACCTCTACCAGTGCCTGGCTGTCTCCAAGCCGCACTACGAGGACGTGTTCTGCCTGGGCGTGCACAGCCTGATGGACACCGGCCGCTGCGTGCTGAAGAGCGTCGGGGCGCCCGAGCCCGTCGAGGCGCCCACCCGGCTGACGGCGGCCTCCACCGCCCCGGCCGGCGCCGGACCCACCACCTCTACGCGCTGAGGCGCCAAGGTCCGACTTTTCAAGGCCCCGGCCGTTGCACTGGCCGGGGCTTTTGTGTATCTACGCGCACCTTTCGACCCCTAGGGGTCTGCGGAATTCCGTCGCCGCGCTTCTAGCAGCGCGGCGGCTTCGTTTTGAGGCAAGGCCATGGCCGAGATCGTTTTGAACGTTGAAGTGCGCGAGCGGACCGGCACCGGCGGCGCGCGTGACACCCGTCGCTCGGGCATGGTCCCCGGCGTGCTGTACGGCGGCGACAAGGATCCCGTCGCCATCGCCGTGCGGGCCAACGAGTTCCGCAAGGCGCTCTACACCGGCAAGCTGCTCGGCCACCTCGTGACCCTGAAGTACGGGAACGAGACCCAGCCGGTCATCGCCAAGGCCGTGGACATGCACCCGGTCACCGACGAGCCGCAGCACTTCGACCTCTACCGGGTCGACGAGCACCAGCAGATCAAGATCGAAGTGCCGGTGCACTTCACGAACCAGGACGATTCGCCGGGCCTGAAGCGCGGCGGCACCCTGAACGTCGCCCTGCACACCCTGACCGTCTCCTGCCCGGCGGACTCGATCCCGGAAGAGATCGTGTTCGACCTGACCGGCCTCGAGATCGGCGCCACCATCCGCGTCGCCGACCTGAAGCTGCCGGCGAAGGCGGAAGCCGCCGTCGACGGCGAGACCGTGGTCGCCAGCGTCGCCGGCGCCATGGCCGAGGTCGCTGAAGAGGCCGCCGAAGGCGCCGAGGGCGAAGCCGCCGCCGAGGGCGGCGAGGAGTAGTCCTCCTCCCGCCGGCCGATGCTGCTCATCGCGGGGCTGGGGAATCCCGGCCCGACCTACGCCAAGAACCGCCACAACATCGGCTTCATGGCCGTGGACGAGATCGCGCGCCGCTGGGGCTTCCCCGCGGCGCGTTCGCGTTTCCGCAGCCTCGCCGCAGAGGGCGCGATCGACACGCCCCAGGGGCCGGTGCGCACCCTGATCCTGAAGCCGCAGACCTACTACAACGAGAGCGGCCGCGCCGTGGGCGAAGCCATGAAGTTCTTCAAGCTCCAGCCTTCCGACGTGGTGGTCTTCTACGATGAGATCGACCTGGCCCCCGGCCGCTTCCGCATGAAGACGGGCGGCGGGGCGGCCGGCAACAACGGCATCCGCTCGGTCGCCAGCCAGATCGGCCCCGACTTCCGCCGCGCCCGCCTGGGCACCGGCCATCCGGGCCAGAAGGAGCTGGTGCACGGCCACGTGCTCTCCGACTTCCACAAGGCCGAGATGAAGTGGGTCGAGCCGCTCCTCGAAGCCTGCGCCGACGCCGCCCCCCTCCTGGCCCTGGGCGACGACGAGAAGTACCAGGCCGAGGTCATGCGCCTCGCCCCCGCCGAGAAGGCCGACCCCCGCAAGCTGGCCCAAGGGAAGCCCCGGGGGGAATGACGCCTCCGGCGGCCCGTGCTAGGTCCGCCGCCACACTAGGAAACCCGAAAGTCTCATGGCTCTGAAAGTCGCCATCGTCGGCCTGCCGAACGTCGGCAAGTCGACCCTCTTTAACGCGCTCACCCAGACCGCCGCGGCCCAGGCCGCGAACTATCCCTTCTGCACCATCGAGCCTAACGTGGGCGACGTGGCCGTGCCCGAGCCGCGCCTGGAGGCGCTGGCCAAGATCATCCCGTCCAAGGAGATCATCCCGGCCCGCATCAACTTCGTGGACGTCGCCGGCCTGGTGCGCGGCGCGTCCAAGGGCGAGGGCCTGGGCAACCAGTTCCTGGCCAACATCCGCGACTGCGACGCCGTCTGCTTCGTCGCCCGCTGCTTCATCGACGACGACATCACCCACGTCGAGGGCCGGGTCGATCCGCTCGCCGACCTCGACACCATCGAGACCGAGCTGATGCTGGCCGACATGGAGAGCCTGGAGAAGCGGGTGGTGAACCTCGAGAAGCGCGCCAAGGTCGGCGACAAGGAGGCCGCCCAGACGCTGCGCCTGATCAAGCTGGCGCTCGCCGAGCTGAACGAGGGCCGCCCGGCCCGCGTCGCCAAGATCGCCGCCGAGGACGAGAAGGCCTGGCGGATGCTTCAGCTCCTGACGTCCAAGCCGGCCCTCTACGTCGCCAACGTCGACGAGGGCTCGGCCGCCACCGGCAACGAGCTCTCGAAGGCCGTGCAGGAGCGCGCCGCCCGCGACGGGGCCGACAGCGTCGTCATCTCGGCCAAGATCGAGAGCGAGATCGCCCTGCTCGAGCCCGAGGAGCGCGCCGAGTTCCTCGAGACCCTGGGCCTGGAGGAGCCGGGCCTGAACCGCCTGATCCGCGAGGCCTACCACCTGCTCGGCCTGCAGACCTACTTCACCGTGGGTCCCAAGGAGGCGCGCGCCTGGACGATCCACAAGGGCGACACCGCCCCCCAGGCCGCCGGCGTCATCCACACCGACTTCGAGAAGGGCTTCATCCGCGCCGAGACGATCGCCTACGAGGACTACGTCCGCCTGGGCGGCGAGGCGGGCGCGAGAGACGCCGGCAAGCTGCGCTCGGAAGGCAAGGAGTACGTCGTCAAGGACGGCGACGTGATGAACTTCCGCTTCAACGTCTAGGACGGTATCCACGCAGAAGCTGGTCGCAGCGCCACGCGAGCAGAAACCAACAGGGGAGCGTGATGTCGGCTGAAGAGACCTTTCCGGCGAAGCTCGTCTTCGTGGGCGGCGCGCCGCGCTCGGGGACGACCATCGCCCATGCGCTGCTCTGCACAGCGCCGGGCGCCAGCCCCTATACGCCGGAAATCAGCTTCTTCTCCTTCATGGTGCAGGCTTACTGGGCCGGCACGGCGAACTGGGACATCCACACCCACGGCCTGTTTCCCGACAGGGAGACGTTCCGGCGGGTTCTGGCCGACGGCGCCCGGAGCGCCCTGGCCGGCATCTGGCGGCATCTGGGCGAGCCGCAGATCCTGTGCCTCAAGGATCCCATGCTCACGCCCCACTTCCCGGTGCTGAGCGAGCTGCTCCCGGAGGCGAAATTCGTCACGATCTGCCGACATCCCCACGACGTGGTCCGTTCGCGGCAGGAGGTGCACGAGAAGGGCGGGCGCGGAGTTTTCGGCCCTGACGACGTGAAGCAGGTCGCCGAAGAGTATCGGCATTTCTACTGGACCATCTTCGAGCACAATTTCGGCGAGCGGAACTTCATCTTCCGCTACGAGGACATGGAGGACGCGGGCCTCCAGGCGCGGCTGGCCGCCTTCGTGGGCGCCTCCGGATTCGACCATAGCCGCCTCTGGGTGATGGCCGACGGGAAGAAGCGGGACACCGAGGCTTCGCAGGCCGACCCGACCCACTCGCCGAAGTACAGCGGCGGCCTCGACCTCTCCCCCCGGCTCGACGCCCTGCGGCCCGATTTCCAGGAAGTGGTGACCGCCATCTGCAATCCCATCATGCGGCCGATGAACTACTGCTGACGCCCCGGTCCCTGCGCGAGACCGTTGCGTGCGGAGGCCCCCGGTGTTCAGGATCGGGCCCGGGACGCCGCTGAACGAGGGAGACGCGTCGACATGGCCGAGACGATCACCATCGCCGGGGCGGACGGCTTCGAGTTCTCCGCCTACCACGAGCCGGCGTTCACGCCCCGCAAGGGCGGGGTGATCGTGCTCCAGGAGATCTTCGGCATCGACCGGCACGTCCGCGCCGACGTCGGCCGCTGGGCCAAGATGGGTTACGAGGCGATCGCGCCGGCCCTGTTCGACCGCCGCCAGCGCGACTTCCACGCCGAGCATGACGATGCGGGCATCCAGGCGGGCCTCGCCCACGCCCGCGCCACGCCGCTGGACCAGGCGCTGTCCGACATCGCCGCCTGCCGCGATTTCCTCGCCCAGCATGGCGGCAAGGTCTGCGTGGTGGGCTACTGCTACGGCGGCTCGCTGGCCTGGCTCGCCGCGGCGCGGGTCGAGGGGATCGCCGCCGCGTCCAGCTACTATGGGAGCCTCGTCAAGCAGTTCGCCGCCGAGCCGCTGAAGTGCCCCGTGGTCGTCCACCTCGGCCGCACCGATCCCGGCATCGACGCCGACGAGGTCGAGGCCGCGGTCCGCGCGCACCATCCGAAGACCCCGGTCCACATCTACGAAGCCGCCGGCCACGGCTTCAACAACCAGAGCCCCGAGCGGTACAACGCCGAGGCCGCAGACCTCGCCCGCCACCGCACCCTCGAACTCTTCGACCGGGCCTGCAGGGGGGCCTGAAGGGGAGCCAGACCATGGGCGAGACGATCACCCTGCAGAGCCGCTTCGACGGCTTCGAGCTGTCCGCCTACCACGCCGCGCCTCAGGACGCCCGGCGCGGGGGCCTGCTGCTGATCCAGGAGATCTTCGGCGTCACCGACCACATCCGCGAGCTGGCCGACGGCTTCGCCGCCGACGGCTATGAGGTGATCGCCCCGTCGTTCTACGACCGGCTCGAGCGGGACTTCCAGGCCGACTACAGCCAGCCGTCCATCCAGAAGGGCGTGCAATACTCCACCGCCACGCCGTGGGACCAGGTGGCCGGCGACGCCCAGGCCGCCATCGAGGCCCTGCGTCCGCCGGTGTTCGTGACCGGCTACTGCTGGGGCGGCGCGGCGACCTGGCTGGTCGCCTGCCGCTGCGAGGGCGTGGCCGCCGCCGCCTGCTTCTACGGCCGGCGGATCAGCGAACTCGTGGACGAGACCCCGCGCTGCCCCACCATCCTGCACTTCGGCAAGACGGACGCCTCGATCCCGATGGAGAAGGTGGACGAGATCCGCGAGAAGCATCCCGACCTGCCGGTCTATCTCTACGACGCCGGCCACGGCTTCGTGTCGGACCGCCGCTCCGACTACCACGCGGACTCGGCGCGCCTGGCGCGCCTGCGCACCCTGCAGCTCTTCGCCCGCGCGGGCGGCGGCAAGGCCGAGGCGTAGGGGTCCCTCCCCTCCCGGGGAGGAGGTCAGGCCTCGATCTCCTTCTTCACGTCGGGATGCTGCTCCAGCACCCGCACCAGAAGCGCCTGGGCGGCCAGGATGCCGATGCCAGCCGCGTAGCCCGAAAAGACGCCCGCCGGATAGCGCCCGCCCGCCGCCGCCCCGGCGATCTGCCAGTACATGAACAGGGCCGCCCCCAGCAGCAGGCCCACCCCCAGCACGACCGAGCCGGGGGTCTGGCCGAAGCCGGCCTTGAAGCTCATCCAGACGTAGCGGACGAGCGGGCGGCGCAGGACGCCCACCGCCAGCGGCAGCCCCAGCGACAGCAGCAGGAAGATCCCCGGCCAGACCAGCGTCCGCTGGACGATCAGCGCCGTGCTCCCGGGCAGACGGTCGAAGGCGTGCAGCACCGCGCCGGCGTAGATCAGCCCCGCCGCGGCCACGGTGATGTCCTGCATGCGCTTGAAGTTCCGCCAGGCGGGAATATGGGCCATCGCCCAATGTAGTCAGGCCGGTGCGGCCCGCGTAAGGCGCCCCGCCTGGGAAAAAGGGGCTCGGCAAGGTTATGGTCGGTCGTGGCGCGGGCGCGACTCACCCTCCTTCCGGTCCTGGCGGCGCTGGCCGTCCCGGCCGCCCTCCCCGCGCCGGCGCGCGCGGGCGAGGTCGCCTGCGCCTTCCAGGGCGGGGTGGTGGTGGTCCCGGCCCAGGTCGCCGGGATCGCCGGGGACTACATCCTGGACACCGGCGCCCCGCGCACCCTGCTGCACGACACCAAGGCCCGGGCCGAGGGGATCGAGGCCGAGGCGCTGATGGGCGAGGTGCGGCTGGCCGGGCTCGCCCTCGCCGCCCGCCCCGTCGGGGTGGCCGACCTCGACGTGCGCGGCTGGAACCTGCCCACCCCGATCGCGGGGCTGGTCGGCGCCGACGTGCTGAAGGACTTCGTGGTCGACGTGGCCTTCGCCCCCTGCCGGGTGGGGATCTGGCGCCGGGGCGCGGCCCCGCCGTTCCGCGCCGCCCGCAGCCTGCCGCTGGCGTGGGACGCCGGCCGGCCCGCCGTGCGCGCCTGGGTCGGCGACGAGGCGCGGACGCTGGAAGGACTGTTCGTCGTCTCCACCGGAGCGAACACCGCCGTGCGGCTGGCCGAGGATCTGGCCGCCGCGCCCGGCGCGCCTGCCGGAGAGATCGGTCCCGACGGCCGCTGGCTGGCGCGCCTGGCCGAACTGGGCTTCGCCGGCCGCACGCTGCGCGATGCGGGCGCGGGCCTCACGCCCCCCGAGGGGGAGGCGGCGGGCGTCATCGGCGGGCCGGCCCTGGCGGGGCCCGCCTTGCGCTTCGATTTCCCCGCCGGGCGGCTGCGGGTGGCCCCCGCACCGCGCTAGCGGGCCCCTAGCGAGCCCACGTCTCGATGAATTCCGGCATGTTCGGCAGCACGTCCACGCTGGCGTGCAGCAGCACGACCAGCAGGAGGCTGCGGGTGCGCGCCCACAGGGTCCCGAACAGCAGGGAGATCGGCGACAGCGTGGCGATCGTGAAGGCGACCACCTGCAGGGGGTCTGTGGACCAGCCGTCCACGCCGGGCTCCCCGCGCAGGAACAGGCCGGGGGCGTGCGCCAGGGCGAACAGCACCGAGCCCACGACCACCGCGCCGGCCTCGCTCTTCAGGAAGGCCGCCAGCCGCGTCTGCAGCACCGCCCGGAACAGGAACTCCTCGCTGAGCCCCGCCTCCAGGGCGAGCCAGAGGAAGGTCGCCGGCGCAGCCCAGGCCAGCAGCGCCGCCGAGGGCTGCAGGGCGGCGATGTTGCGCAGCGACGGGCTGACGACCGCGAGCAGCGCCAGGAGGATCAGGCCCAGCACCACCAGCGGCGGCCAGAAGCCCGGCCGGCCCGCATGGGCGCTGAACAGCGGCCGCACCGGCGCCCGCAGCGCCAGGAGCAGCAGCACTGGGATCCCCACGTGGACCGCCAGCTTCAAGGCCAGGACCAGCAGCTCCTGCCCCTGGCCGGGCGGCAGGGCCGCGCGGGCCGCGCCCATGCCCCAGCCGAGGAAGCCGACGGCGTAGAGCGCCAGGAACGCCAGCAGCGCGCCCAGCTCGAGCTTCGGCCGCGGGACCGGCGCGGCCGGCGGCCGCGCCTTGCGGGTCAGCAGCACCGCCAGGCCCGTCAGCCCCAGGCCGAACACGCCCATGGAGATCAGCGGAAAGGTCCAGTCAGCGCCCTTCACGGCCAGATAGGCGGTGGCCGCGGCCCAGAGGGCGGCGTAGGCGGCGACGAGCGCGGCGCCGCGGCCGCGCGGAAGCGAGATGGTCATGGCGGGTCCCCCCCAGGGACTTTGTCGAATGTCGCGCCGCCTTAGGCGCAGGGCCCGCCCGCCCCAACTTAAGTCTCGTTCATGACCTTTCCGTCATGGGGCCACAGCATGGGCCGGAACGCAAAAGGCCCCGGCTTTCGCCGGGGCCTTCGAAGCGCGTCGCGCGGTCGCCGCTAGTGGGCGACGTTGCGCCAGATGCGGCGGTAGCTGAACCACAGCAGCACCGAGAACAGCAGCAGGTAGATCATCGCGCCGAAGCCGAACTGCTTGCGCTCGATCATCTTGGGCTCGGCGGCCCAGGTCAGGAACGCGGTGACGTCCTTGGCCTGCTGGTCGATGGTCGACTTGGTGCCGTCGTCGAAGGTCACCTTGTCGGGCGCCAGCTGCGGCGGCATCGCCAGGGTGCCGCCCGGCGGCACGTGGTGGGCGTCGCCGCTCCAGTAGGCCGTCAGGTCGCCCGGGAAGTAGGGGTTGTAGTAGGCGCCCGCCGGCACCGTAAGGCCCGCGGGCGGGTTCACGTAGCCGGTCAGCAGCGAGTAGATGTACGCCGGGCCGCCCGAACGGGCCTTGGTGATCACCGACAGGTCCGGCGGATAGGCGCCGCCGTTCGAGGCGCGCGCAGCGGCCTCGTTCGGGAACGGCGCGGGGAACCGGTCGGCCGTGGTGGCCGGACGCTGGATCACATCGCCCGTCTCGGAATCGATGTCGTTGACCTGCACGTCGGCGGCCAGCGCCTTCACGTACGGGTTGTCGTTCGGGTTCGGGTACTTCGGGTCGTAGAACGGCCCGCCCTTCTCGGCCAGGGTCCGGAAGTAGACTAGGTCCATGGAGTGGCAGGCCGAGCAGACCTCCCGGTAGACCTTGTAGCCCCGTTGCAGCTGGGCCTGGTCGAACTTGCCGAACGGTCCCTCGAAGCCCCAGGACACGTCCCTGGGCTCCTTCGGGTGCGTAGCCGACAGGGCCGGGCCTGCGAGGAAGGCGAGCCCCAGCGCCGCGAGCGCGATACCTTTGCGCAGCATCTTAGGCTCAACCCCTCTTTTCAGGCGACGCCACGGCGCCCGCGGGCGTGGTGGCGGGATGCGACAGGACAGGCGCGGAGATCGACTCCGGCACCGGAAGCGGCTTCTCGGTCAGGCCGAGGATCGGCAGCACGAGCAGGAAGTAGGCGAAGTAGTAGGCGGTCGCGACGCGGCTCAGCCAGACGTAGCTGTTGATGTTCGCGTCCAGCAGCTGGAAGCCGCCGCCCACGCCCGGGATCACCGGATCGTCGGGGAGCTTCGCGCCGCACAGGCCCAGCACGATGCAGGCCAGCACGAAGATCAGGAAGTACAGCCGCGCCGTCGGCCGGTAGCGCATCGAGCGCACCTTGGACGTGTCGAGCCAGGGCAGCACGAACAGCACGCCGATCGCGCCGAACATGGCCAGCACGCCGCCCAGCTTGTCCGGGATGGCCCGCAGGATCGCGTAGAACGGCAGGAAGTACCATTCGGGGACGATGTGGGCCGGCGTCACCAGCGGGTTGGCCGGGATGTAGTTGTCGGCGTGGCCCAGGATGTTCGGGTTGTAGAACACGAAGCTGGCGAACAGGATCAGGAAGATGCTGATCGCGAAGCCGTCCTTCACCGTATAGTACGGATGGAAGGGAACGGTGTCCTCGCTGGACTTCACGTTCACGCCGAGCGGGTTGTTGTTCCCCGGCACGTGCAGCGCCCAGATGTGCAGGCCGACGAGGCCAGCGAGCACGAACGGCAGCAGATAGTGCAGCGAGAAGAAGCGGTTCAGCGTCGGGTTGTCGACGGCGAAGCCGCCCCACAGCCAGGTGGTGATGCTCTCGCCGACGATCGGCAGGGCGCCCAGCAGGTTGGTGATCACGACGGCGCCGTGGAAGCTCATCTGGCCCCAGGGCAGCACGTAGCCCATGAAGGCGGTGGCCATCATGACGAGGTAGATCAGGCAGCCGATGATCCACAGCACCTCGCGCGGGGCCTTGTACGAGCCGTAGTAGAGGTTGCGCAGGATGTGGATGTAGACGGCCACGAAGAACATCGAGGCGCCGTTGGCGTGCATGTAGCGGATCAGCCAACCGTAGTTGACGTCCCGCATGATGCGCTCGACCGACGCGAAGGCGTGGTCCACGTGGGGCACGTAATGCATCACCAGCACGATGCCGGTGACGATCTGGACGCCCAGCATCAGCGCCAGGATGCCGCCGAAGGTCCACCAGTAGTTCAGGTTCTTCGGGGTCGGGAAGGCGACCACGCTGTCATAGGCCAGCCGGATGACCGGCAGGCGCATGTCCATCCAGCGCTCGAAGCCGGTCTTCGGCTCGTAAGTCGAATGTCCGCTCATCGCCCTTAGCCGATCTTGATCTTGGTGTCGGAGACGAAGTCCCAGGTCGGGACCTCGAGGTTCTTCGGCGCGGGGCCCTTACGGATCCGGCCCGACACGTCGTAGTGCGAACCGTGGCACGGGCAGAACCAGCCGCCGTAGTCGCCGCCGCCGAAGGTGGGCACGCAGCCCAGGTGCGTGCAGGTGCCGACCAGCACCAGCCACTCGGGCTTGCCGGGCTTGTGCCGCGCCTCGTCGGGCTGCGGGTCGGGCATCGGCGCGCCGTCGTCCTTGATCGCCGCGGCGATCTGCTGGGGCGTGCGGTTGCGGATGAACAGCGGCTTGCCGCGCCACTTCACGACCACCTGCTGGCCCTCGGCGACCTTGCTCAGGTCGAACTCGATCGAGGCCAGGGCGAGGGTGTCGCCCGAGGGGTTCATCTGGTCGATCATCGGCCAGGCGAGCGCGGCCACCGCGCCCACCGCGGCCGCGCCGGCCGCGATGTGGATGAAGTCGCGCCGGTTCGGGTCGCCCTCCGAAGAAGACGCGCCCGAGGCGTGCGGATCGGGATTTTCGCCCACGACGGTGTCGGCCACCTTTAAGCTACCCTTCGATGACGGCCATCCGAGCGTTGGAAGGCCAGAAGCTTCCGGCCCCCGCCAGGCGACTGGTATGGGCCGTTTTCCGAAACCCGGTCGTGGGAAGGACATGCTCCACGGAAGGCTGTCGAACTTCGCGAACGCCTGCCCGTGATTCTCTGTCTTTGCGCCCCGGCCTAGTCCCGTGGCGGGTGCCTTAGAATGCGTTTGGCCCTTTTTCAACCGGACATTCCGCAAAACCTCGGCGCGGCGGTGCGGCTGGCGGCCTGCCTGGGCGTCCCGCTGGACGTGATCGAGCCCTGCGGCTTCCCCCTGAGCGACCGCGCCGTCGCCCGCGCGGCGATGGATTACGCGGCCCGCGCCGACGTCGTCCGGCACGCCGGATGGGGCGACTTCCGGGCCGCGTCCCAGGGGCGGCTGGTGCTGTTCACCACCCGGGCCGCCCAGCCGTTCCAGGACTTCGACTTCCGGCCGGGCGACGTCCTGCTGTTCGGGCGCGAGAGCGCCGGCGTCCCAGACGAGGTGCACGCGGCCGCCGACGCGCGCCTCTTCATACCGCTGGTCGCCGGTGCAAGGTCGCTGAACGTCGTCACCGCCGCGGCCATGGCCCTTTCCGAAGCGCTCCGGCAGACCGGCGGCTTCCCAACCCCCGCCGCGGCGGAGTAGCAGAGCGGCCATGTCCGAGCCCGCCCCCACCCTGCCGCCCGAGATCCTCGCCCGCCGCGACCGCGCCAAGGCCTGGTTCGAGGATCTGCAGGCCCGCATCTGCGCCGAGCTGGAGCGGCTCGAGGACGAGGCCCCGCCCGAGCTCTACCCGGACGCCCCGGGCCGCTTCGAGATGCGCCCCTGGACGCGGGAGACCGGCGTCGGCGGCGGGACCGGCGGCCACCTCAAGGGCCGGCTGTTCGAGAAGGCCGGCGTCCACACCTCGGCCGCCACCGCGCGCTTCTCGCCCGAGATGGCCGCCCAGATGCCGGGCGCGGACAAGGACCCGTCCTACGTCTCGGCCTCGATCAGCCTGATCGTCCATCCGGTAAGCCCGCGGGTGCCCACCGTGCACATGAACACCCGCTTCCTCTCCACGGCCGAGAGCTGGTTCGGCGGCGGCGCCGACCTCACCCCCATGCTGGACGAGCAGCGCAGCCAGGACGCCGACGACGCGAAGCTCTTCCACGCCGCCATGAAGGCCGCCTGCGATCCCTTCGATCCCGAGTGGCACCCCCGCTACAAGGCCTGGTGCGACGAGTACTTCTTCCTGCCGCACCGGGGCGAGCCGCGCGGCATCGGCGGCATCTTCTACGACCGCCACAACACTGGCGACTTCGAGACCGACTTCGCCTTCACCCGCGCCGTCGGCGAGGCGTTCCTGGACGTCTATCCGAAGATCGTCCGCCACCGGATGAGCGAGCCTTGGACCGACGCCGACCGCGCCGAGCAGCTCGTCCGCCGCGGCCGCTACGTCGAGTTCAACCTGCTCTACGACCGCGGCACCATGTTCGGCCTCAAGGCGGGCGGCAACATCGAGACCATCCTCTCGTCCATGCCCCCCCTGGTCGCCTGGCCGTAGGCGCCGCCGCCCTCCTCCCTCCATCGGGGGAGGGGGACCGCGAAGCGGTGGAGGGGGCCCGCCCCATCCGCCGCGCTCCCGGCAAGCCCGCACCACCATGCTGCGCATGGTCCCCCTCCGATGGGGAGGAGGGCGCGGCCTGCCCAGTGTGAAGGCCTCCTAGTTCAGCCCCGACAGGCTCTGCGCGGCGGCCAGCACGTCCTGCGGCCGGCCGTCCCGGGCGGTGTCCACGCCCACGCCGAACACCAGGGCGGCCAGGGCCGCGGCGGCGATCAGCGCATAGCTCCAGGGCTGCTTCATCCGGCGTGAACCCCTCGCCCGTCCAGGAAGTTGCGGATCCAGCCCCCGACGCGGGCCCGGTCCCGATGAGTGAGGTCGTCCGGGCCGCCGTAGCTGGCGATCGCGGCGTCGGCCTGGACGTCGGGATAGACCCGCCCGCGCCGGGCCTCGATCAGGGCGACGGCATAGTCCGGCTCGAACTCGGGATGCAACTGGATCGAGATCGCCGGCTGGTCCCGCCAGGCCAGCGCGCCGAACGGCGTGAAGTCGCTGGCGGCGATCACCTCGGCGCCCGGCGGGGCCTTCACCACCTGGTCCTGGTGCGAGGCCGGCAGGCGGACCGCGTCCGCGCCCGGCGTCATCCACGCCTCGCGCGAGATCACCTGGTAGTCGTGCGCGCCGATGGCCCAGCCCTTGTCCGACTTGACCACCTCGCCGCCGAACGCCTGGGCCATGGCCTGGTGGCCGAAGCAGACCCCGACCAGCTTGGCCCGCCCCCTGGCGGCCCGCAGGAAGTCCATCAGCTCGCCGACCCACGGCTCGGGATCGTAGACCCCGCAGGCCGAGCCGGTGACGATGTAGGCCTCGCACGCCTCCGGGCTCTGCGGCCACTCGCCCTCGTCCGCCGCGTAGGTGCGCCAGTCGTAGGCGTCGGCGCCCAGCAGGCGCATGAACATCTCGGGATAGGTCCCGAACCGCTCGATCGCCGGCTTCGGCGGCCGGCCGGTCTTGAGGATTCCGATCCTCCGGCGGTCCGGCCTCAATACGCCATCCCCTGCACCACGGCCTTCAGCTTCTCGATGGCGCTGAGCTTGTCGTCGAGGAAGTCGTGGTCGATCCACCAGTCCTCCACCTCGCGCAGCACCTGGCCCACCATCGGCCCCTTCGGCGCGCCGGCCTTCATCACGTCGTCGCCGGTCAGCGGGAAGGCCGGCGGGCTCCAGCCCTCGGCCAGGGCGATCATGCCGCGCCACTGGGACGCCGCCGCGCTCTCTGGCGCCCGCGCCCAGGCGAGCTTGGCCCGGTCGCGGAACGCCGCCTGGCCCTCGCGGTAGACCGCCCGGCGGATCTCGCGCGGGCTCATCCAGCTCTTCAGCGCCGGCGAGGTCGCCAGGGCCGCCACGATCCGATCGCGGTCGGCGTTCGACAGCCGCAGCCGCTCGGCGAGCTTGGCCGCGGCCAGCTGGTCGGCGGGCAGCAGGGCGGCCAGCCGCAGCACCGCCTCGGTCTCGAACAGCTGCTCGCTCTCGATGGCGACCAGACCCTCGAAGCGTTCCAGGTCCGGCGCCGTCCCCAGGATCAGCGGCAGCACGCCCGCCCCATCCATCAGCCGCACGGCGGCGCGCGGGTCGTCGGCGGCCAGCAGCTTCAGCAGCTCCTTCGAGATCCGCTCGGCCGCCAGGCTCTGGATGTTGTCCTTCGCCGCCGCGCAGGCGGCCACCGCCGCCGCGTCGGGCTCGCCCTTCCCGTACCAGGCGTAGAAGCGGAAGAAGCGCAGGATGCGCAGGTAGTCCTCGGCCAGCCGCTGGGCGGGCTCGCCCATGAAGACGATCCGCCCCGCCTTCGCGTCGGCGACGCCGTGGCCGGTGGGGTCGAAGATGGTCCCGTCGCGGCGGGCGTAGAGCGAGTTGAGGGTGAAGTCCCGCCGGTCGGCGTCCTCCATCCAGTCGTCGGTGAAGGCCACGGTGGCGCGTCGCCCGTCGGTGCTGACGTCCCGGCGCAGGGTGGTGATCTCGTAGGGCCGGTGATTGGCCACCGCCGTGACCGTCCCGTGGTCGATCCCGGTGGGCACGGGTCGGATCTTCGCGGCCTGCAGCGCCGCCGTGACCTCATCGGGCGTCAGCCGCGTGGCGATGTCCACGTCGTCCACCGGCGCGCCGATCAGCGTGTTGCGCACGCAGCCGCCGACGAAGCGGGCGCAGTCGGCCCCGCCCGCCGCCTCGAGGGCGTCCATCACCGCCACGGCCTCGGGCGCGGTCATCCACGCCGGCTGTCCCAGAGTATCGCTCATCGGTCCTCGTAGCGGCCCTCGGTGACCCGGCCGTCGGCCGTCACCTCCCCGGGCACATAGGTCTGCCCGCGGGTGTCCTTATGGAAGACCGCCGTCGCCATCAACGACAGGCCGAGCAGGACGCCGGCGATCCCCACCAGCCAGGCCCAGGGCGTCTCGCCGGGGTCGCGCCCGTTGCGCCGCGCCCAGGCCCGCCAGGCGAACCACAGCACGAAGGGCAGCGCCATCAGCGCCGCCCGCAGGAGCAGCACCCTAAGCAACGGCGGCCCCATACAGCCGGTCGTACAGCGCCCGCAGGATGCCCGCGGTGGCGCCCCAGATCAGCCGTTCGGCATGGGTCATGGCGTAGAATCTGCGCCGCTCGCCGTTCGGCAGCTCGCGCTCGTGCTCCTCGTAGTTCTTCGGGTCCATCAGGAAGCCGAAGGGGGTCTCGAAGATGTCGGCCACCTCATGCGGGTTGGGGACCAGGCTGAAGCCCGGCGTCACGAAACCCACCACCGGGGTGATCAGGTAGCCGGTGCCGGTCTGGTAGGGCGTGGACAGTCCCGCCAGCGAGACGAAGTGGCGCTCCAGCCCGATCTCCTCGTGGCTCTCGCGCAGCGCGGTCTGCCAGGGCGTCTCGCCGGGATCCTGCCGCCCGCCGGGAAGCGCCACCTGGCCGGTGTGCCGGCGCAGGGTGTCCGAGCGGCGGGTGAGCAGGACGCTGTAGCCCTCCTCCCGTTCGACGAGGCCGATCAGCACGGCCGCCGGCTTCAGGGGCTCGTCGGGCGCGGCCGACCAGCCGCCGGGCGTGAGGTCGTAGTCCGACCGGGGCCGGACGCCGGCCACGCCCGCGCCGTCGTCCAGCGGGTCCAGGTGGTCGGCGATCCAGCTTCGCAGCCTGTCGCTGGGCGGGGACAGGGCGTTCATGCCGGGCCCAGCCCGAACCAGGCGCCGTTGGAGACGACGCCCAGTTCCCCGCCCCGTTCCTGCGCCATCTCGGCCAGCTCGTAGAACACCGGACGGGTGATCAGGGCCTCCAGCCCGCCGCGCACGTGGACATAGGGCCGCGGCTCGCCATCCGCCCCGGTCTCGATCCGGATCGGATGGTCCAGCCCCGCCTCGACCTCGTCGCCGACGTTGGTCGTAAAGCGCAGCGCCTCGCCGGCCCGGTCGACGCGCACCGCCGTGAAGGGCGCGTCCTCCACCGTGATCCGCAGCTTCTCGACCGGCGTGACCAGCCAGGTACCGTCGGGGTCCTTGCGCAGGATGGTCGAGAACAGCCGCACCAGCGCCTCGCGCCCGATGACGCCGCCCTCGTGCACCCAGCTCCCGTCCTTGCGGATGACGATGTCGATGGTCCCCGACCGCTCGGGCTTCCACAGGTGCACAGGCGGCAGGCCGCGCTTGGGGCTCGCCGCCCGCGCCAGGTCGTCCAGGTTGGTCTTGCCAGTCACGCCTGCAAGGTAAGGGCCCGGCCCCGGCGCCTCAATACGGCGTCTCCTCCACTCAGCGCGGCCGCACCGGCCCCGACAGCGCCACGTCGGCGAAGCGCAGGGCCAGCACCCGCGCGCGGTCCACCGGCCCCGGCATCACCGCGTCGGGCGCGCCCTCGAATCCGAAGCGGGCGAAATAGGGCGGATCGCCCACCAGCAGCACCGCGGCCTCGCCCGCTGCCTTCGCCGCCGCGCAGGCGCGCTGGACCAGCAGGCCGCCGACCCCGCCGCTCTGCAGCTCGGGCTCGACCGCGAGAGGCCCCAGGAACACCACAGGCGTTTCGCCCACGTTCACCCGCCACATCCGCACCACCCCGGCCAGCCGGCCGTCCTCACGGGCGCAGAACGACAGCTCGGGGGCGAAGTCGGCGAACTCGCGCACCCGCTCGGACGACTTGGCCAGGCGGCCGGGGCCGAAGGCGCGGTCCAGCAGCGCCTCGATGAGCGCGGCGTCGGCGGGGTCTTCAGGGGTCAGGACAGGCGCCGGCGGCGGCGCGCAGGGTTCGGCGGACATTTCGGGCGGAATCTCGAGATGCGGGGCTGACGACGGCGGCCGGGCGGCTTCAATGCCGGGCCGGCGGGAAGGTTCATGGCGCTAGGCGCGCGGACGTCGTCGCATCTCGGGGCCCTCCGGGCCGTGGAAGAGAGCCGCGCACATAGGGCCGGCCGCCCCCCTCGTCAACGAGATTGCCCGCCGGCCCGACGCAGGGCAGCTTCCGCTGCGCCCATGGCCGACGTCCCGCCCGAACCGTCCCCCTCCGCCCGCGAGCTGCTGGGCCATCGGGACTACGTCTTCTTCTGGGGCTCGCGCTGGGCCGGCGCCTTCGCCGCCCAGATCCAGTCGGTGGCCATGGGCTGGCACATGTACGTGCTGGCGCGCGAGACCCGCTCGGTCGAGGAGAGCGCCTTCCTCGTCGGCATGATCGGCCTGGCCGCCTTCCTGCCGGTGCTGCTGCTCACCCTGCCGGCCGGCGAGGCCGCCGACCGCTACGACCGCCGCAAGGTGCTGCTGCTGTGCCTGACCGGCGAGATCGCCAGCGTGCTCTCCCTCGCCATCGCCACCGTCAACGGCTGGGCCTCGCCCGCCCTGCTGCTGGCCATCGCCGTGGTGTTCGGGGCAAGCCGGGCCTTCTTCGCCCCGGCCAACACCGCGCTTGGGCCCATGCTGGTGCCGCGCCGCCTGCTGCCGCGCGCCATCGCCTGGAACTCGCTGGCCTGGCAGACCGCCTCCATCGCCGGGCCGGCGGCGGGGGGCTTCCTGCTCGCCCACGCGCCCCAGACGGCCTACTTCACCACCTTCGGGCTGTACGCCCTGGCGATGGTGTTCGTCGCCTCGATCCGCGGGAACACCCGGCCCGAGGTGAACCCCGGCTCGCGCTGGCAGCTGATGAAGGAGGGCCTGGCCTACGTCTGGCGCCAGAAGATCGTCTTCGGCGCCATCTCCCTCGACCTGTTCGCCGTTCTGCTGGGCGGGGCGACGGCCCTGCTGCCGGTGTTCGCCCGCGACGTGCTGCACGTGGGCTCGGAGGGCTTCGGCGTGCTGCGGGCCTCGCCGGCCATCGGCGCGACCCTGGTGGCCCTGTGGCTCGCCGCCAATCCCCTGCGCCGCTACGCCGGCGGCTTCATGTTCGCGGGCGTGGCGGTGTTCGGCGCGGCCACCGTCGTGTTCGGCCTCTCCAAGGCCATGTGGCTGTCGGTGGCGGCCCTGATCGTGCTCGGCGGCGCCGACATGCTCAGCGTCTACGTGCGCCAGACCCTGGTCCAGCTCGTCACCCCCGACCAGATGCGCGGCCGGGTGGCGGCGGTCTCATCGGTGTTCATCGGCGCCTCCAACGAGCTGGGCGAGTTCGAGAGCGGCGTCGTCGCCCGCATCCTCGGCCCCGTGGGCGCGGCGGTGTTCGGCGGGACGGGCGCGATGATCGTCACCGCTCTCTGGGCCAAACTGTTCCCCGACCTGCGCCGCGCCGACCGGCTGGAGTAGCCGCTACAGCCGGTGGACCCGCCGCCACTCCTCGGCGGTCATCTCCCAGTACAGCGAGCGCCGGGTCGTCCCGTCGGGCCGCACGGCCTCGCGCTCGCCCATCGGCCGGAAGCCCGCCGCCTCGATCAGCTTCGCCGAGCGGACGTTGTCCAGGGCCGCGGTCAGGCACATCAGCCGCACGCCGAGCCGTTGGAAGATCCAGCCGAAGGTGTGGGCCGCCCCGCTGCCGCCCTGGCCGCGCCCCTGCAGGTCGGCGCGCATCGCCCCGGCCAGCTCGGCCGAGGCCCGCTCGGGCCAGACGGTGATCATGGAATAGCCCGCGACCTCGCCGGCCGGGTCGAGGTTCACCACCAGCAGCCCCTCGCCGGCCAGCGCCCTGGCCTGGGCCTCGGCGACCCAGCGGGTGACGCTGTCCTCGGTGATCGGCCGCGGCAGGTCGTACAGCGGCGCCGAGACCTGCGGGTCCGACAGCAGCGCCAGGAGGCCGGGGACGTGCTCCATCCCGGCCCGTACGCGCCCTGGGCCCGGTTCGGCGACGTCGGCCGTGCGCACCGCCTGCCGGATCGCCGCGGCCTCGGCGTCAGAGGCGTGCAGCACCGTCTTGGGCGGGGCGCTCATGAGGCGGCGAGCCGGGTCAGGGCCTCCCCGTCCAGCCGCCGCACCGTCCAGTCGGTCATCGCCCCCGCCCCGAGGCTGTCGTAGAAGGCGATCGACGGCGCGTTCCAGTTCAGCACCGCCCATTCCAGGCGCCCGAGATCGGCCTCCACGCACCGTTGGGCCAGCCGGCGCAAGAGGGCCTTGCCGGCCCCGATCCCCCGCGCCTCGGGCCGCACGAACAGGTCCTCCAGGTAGATCCCCGCCCGGCCGCGGAAGGTCGAGTAGTTGTAGAACCACAACGCGAAGCCCACGGGGACGCCGTCCGCCTCGGCGATCTCGCAGAAGCAGCGGGGGTTCTCGCCGAACAGGTCGCGGCGGATGTCGGCCTCGGTCGCCTCCACCTCGTGCAGCAGCCGCTCGTACTCGGCCAGCTCCCGGATGAACGACAGGATGAGGGGCGCATCCCCCACCGTCGCGACGCGGATGGTCACCTGGCTCATGCTTGCGACGGGCTCCCGCCGCCGACGATGACGCCCGGCGGCGGCGGAATGTCCTCGGGGACGAAGAAGTCCGGCATCAGCGGCGCGGTCGGGTCGACCCGGTACTGCTCGAAATCCCGCACCCCCTCGCCGTGCAGGAAGGTGTCGTCGATCAGGAAATTGCCGCTGAACTCGCGCGCCGGCTTGACGAAGATCGCGTGCGCCGCGTCGGCCATGATCTCGGGCGTGCGGCAGGCCCGCATCCCCTCCTCCCCCGCCAGGGCGAAGCGGATCGCCGCCGTGGCGATCCCCGTGCGGGGCCACAGCGCGTTGAAGGCGATCCCATCGGACCGGAACTCCTCGGCCATGCCCAGCACGCACATGCTCATGCCGAACTTGGCCATGGTGTAGGCCACGTGCGGCCCGAACCACTTCGGGTTCATGTCCAGCGGCGGCGACAGCATCAGCACGTGCGGATTGGCGCTGCGCTTCAGGTGCGGGATGCAGGCCTTCGAGGTCACGAACGTCCCGCGCGTGTTGATCTGGTGCATCAGGTCGTAGCGCTTCATGTCCGTGCCCAGCGTGCCGGTGAGCTGGATGGCCGAGGCGTTGTTGACGCAGATGTCGATGCCGCCGAACCGCTGGACCGTCTGCTCGACGGCCTCCACGACATTGTCCTCGTCGCGCACGTCGACGATCAGCGGCAGGGCCTGGCCGCCGGCCCTCTCGATCTCCTCGGCGGCCGAATAGATCGTCCCGGGCAGGTGCTTGTGCGGCTCGGCGGTCTTGGCGGCGACGGCGACGTTCGCCCCGTCCCTGGCCGCCCGCAGCGCGATGGCCAGGCCGATGCCCCGGCTCGCCCCGGTGATGAACAGGGTCTTGCCCTTCAGCGTCTGCGACATGTCTGGTGCTCCCGTCGCCGAACCTTAGCCATTCCGTCCGGCGCAGGAGAACCCCTTCCCGCGCCGCTTCGCGCCGCGCCCCCGCCTACGCCGCCCGGTACCAGTCGATCCCCTCGGCGTCCCGCTTGCGCACCGCCAGGCCCCGGCCGATCAGGCAGGAGAGGTGCGCCAGGCTCTCGCCCGTCGCCAGCCCGAGCAGCTCGGGGCCGATCGGCCGGCGGAACAGCACGTGGAAGACGTCCACCACCCGCCGCGGCTCGGCGAGCTCTGCGGCCAGCCGCTTCAGGCCCCGCTCGTGACCGGCGATAAGGTGGTCGAGCCGCGCGTGCAGGCCGTGGAACGGCTCGTTGTGGGCCGGCAACACCAGGACGTCGTCCGGCACCCGCGCCTTGATCCGGGCCAGCGAGTCCAGCCAGTCGCTCAAGGGGTCGGCCTCGGGCTCGGTGGGGAACAGCGAGACGTTCGACGAGATCTTCGGCAGCACCTGATCGCCCGAGATCATCAGCTTCAGGTCCCGGCAGTAGAGCGAGGCGTGCTCGGGACTGTGGCCGGAGCCGACCACCACCTCCCAGTCGTGGCCGCCGATCTCGATCCGCTCGCCGTCGGTCAGGCGCCGGAAGCTGTCGGGCAGCACGTGCAGGCCGCGGCCGAAGCCGCCGAACTTGGCCTTGTACTGGTCGAGGGCGTCCTCGTCCCAGCCGGCGGCCTTGTAGAACCGCAGCGCCACCTCCGGCGCCTCGCGGCCGGTGTCCAAGGCGAGCGACCGGCAGGTCACGAACTCCAGGCGCGTGATCCAAAGCTGGCAGTCGAACTTGCGGGTCAGCCAGCCGGCCATGCCGATGTGGTCGGGATGCATGTGGGTGACGAACACCCGCGTCACCGGCCGTCCCTCCAGCGGCCCGACGAAGGCCGCGCGCCAGCCGTCGCGGGTCGCCACCCCGCCCATGCCGGTGTCGACGATGGCCCAGCCCTCTCCCTCGCGGATCGCCCAGACGTTGATGAAGCCCAGGGGGCCGCCCAGCGGCATGCGCAGCCACTTCACGCCCGGCGCCACGTCCACCGCCTCGCCGGTCTGCGGGACGGTCTCGAAGGGATAAGTCAGCCTGGGCCGCGGAAGGTCCGCCGCCGTTTCCTCGATGCCGTCGCGCACGCCCGAACTCCTGTTTTCCGTAGTGTCCGCCGGCTTCCCCTGCGGAGCGCAATCAGCCCTGTTCCGTCATCCAGACCCGCAGGGCGCGAAGGAACGGCAGGGCCTCGCGGAACTCCTTCTGGGTGAAGGCCTCGCGCAGCTTCTCCATCTTGGGTCGGATCGCCGCCATGGAGCGGCCATAGGCTTCGCGCCCCAGGGCCGTCATCCGCACGCGCTTCTTGCGTCGGTCGGCGCCGCACGGTTCCAGGACGATCAGCGCCATGGCCTCCAGCCGCTGCAGGGTGTTGGTGATCGCCCCCGGCGTCATCTGCAAGGCCGTGGCGATCCGCGCCGGCGTCAGGTCCTCGCCCCGCCGGGCGATAAGGTTCAGCACTTCGAACTGCGGATAGCTGAGCCCCACCGGCAGGCAGCCGCCGATCACCGTGCGCACCCCGTGCTCGATCATGCTGATCTCGTCGAACACCTGGACTTCCGGGTGCTCCTCGACCACCGCCGCCATCCGCCGATCCCTCCGCCCACTGAAGCTTCAGGATTTTAGCATTCGCGCGGAAACGCAAGATATTCGTTCGATGTTGAAGGACTGGGGCCGCCATCTCCCTCCTCCTCGCGCCCTCGTCGTGGGCCGGGATGACGAACCGGAGGGTGGCGCGCCCTAGAGCCCCGCGAGCGGATCGCGGCCGGTCTGTTGGGCGGTCTCCAGCGTCCAGGTCTCCAGCACCGCCGCCACGGCGTCCCGCGCCTTGGCCAGCGCCGGATGCACGGGACAGTCCTCGACCGTGGGGCAGGTCTCGCATGGCCGATAGGCGGTCTTGGACGCGCAGGGCGCCAGCGCCAGCGGCCCGTCCAGGGCGCGGATCACGTCGGCGAAACTGATCTCAGAGGCCGGCCGCGCCAGCCGGTAGCCGCCGAAGCGCCCGCGCGTGCTGACCAGCAGCTGGCGGCGCTTCAGCTCCAGCAGGATGGCTTCCAGGAACTTGCGCGGCGTCGCCGCCGCCTCGGCGATCTCGGCGATGGCCGCGGGTCGCCCGTCGGTGCGGCCGGCGAGGTGGACGAGCGCCCGGAGCGCATAGCGTGACCGCTGCGACAGCATGGCTTGCTTCCGTAGAGGCTGGCGCCGCGCGGCGCCAGCCCTCCCCGCCTAGTCCGGCGACCTATGAGAGCCCGGACGGGCTCAGGCCGCCTTCCGCGCCGCGGCCCAGCGGCGCACGCGGCTCTCCAGCACCGGCAGCGGCAGCGAGCCGGCGCCCAGCACCACGTCGTGGAAGCCTTTCAGGTCGAAGCGCGGCCCCAGCTCGCGCTTGGCCTCCTCGCGCAGGGCCAGGATCTTCACCATGCCCACCTTGTACGAGGTCGCCTGCCCCGGCATCACGAAGTAGCGGCGGATCTCCGAGCGGATCTTGCCCAGCGGCTGCGGCGAGTTCGCGCTGTAGAAGTCCAGCGCCTGCTGCTCGCTCCAGCCCTTGGCGTGGATGCCGGTATCCACCACCAGCCGGATCGCCCGCCAGATCTCGCGGCCCAGCCGGCCGAAGTCGCTGTAGGGGTCCTGGTACTGGCCGGCCTCCTTGGCCAGCAGCTCCACGTAGAGCCCCCAGCCCTCGATGTAGGCGCCGTAGCCGTACTGGCCGCGGAACGCGGGCGTTCCGGTCATCTCCTGGGCCAGCATGATCTGCATGTGATGGCCCGGCCAGCCCTCGTGGTAGCTGGTGCCCTCGATCTCGTAGATCGGGGTCGCCCGCGTATCGGCCAGGTGGACGTAGTAGATCCCCGGCCGCGAGCCGTCCGGCGCGCCCGAGCTGTAGTGCGCCGCCCCGCCCGGCTCCTCGCGGAAGCTCTCGACGCGCTTGACGATCAGGTCGGTCTTCGGGATGCGCCCGAAGTAGGCCGGCAGCTTGGCCTTCATCGCCGCGAGGTAGTCCTCGGCCATCTTCAGGTACTGCGCCCGGCCGGCGTCGGTGTTCGGCACGTAGAACCGGTCGTCCGTCCGCAGGTGGACGAAGAACTCCTCCAGCGTGCCGGAAAAGCCGATCTTGGCCTTCAGCGTCTCCATCTCGCCGCGGATGCGCTTGACCTCGGCCAGGCCCAGCTCGTGGATCTGGTCGGCGGTCATGTCCGTGGTCGTCTGCAGGCGCAGCATGGCGTTGTAGAACGCCGCCCCCTCGGGGAGCGCCCCGGCGCCCTGCGGCTCGGGCGAGGCGCTGGCCGCATCCGCCTCCAGCCAGGCGGCCAGCCGGTCGTAGGCCGGCTTCATCTTCGCGGTCATCGCTTCCGACAGCGCCCGGGTCAGCCGCTCGGCCTCGGCGGGCGGCAGGTTCAGCGCCGCGATCTTCGCCTTGCCGTCGGCGAACAGGGCCGAATCCTTGCCGCCCCCCTCGTTTCCGGCGAACGGCGCGCCGGTCGTCAGGCGACGGACCTCGGTGAGCGACTGCTCGTAGGCGAACCTGGGCATCCGCACGCCCTTCGCCGCCGACGCCTGCGCCTGCGCCAGCTGCTGGTCGATCACCCCCGCGATCGCACCCACGCGGGCGACGTAGGCCTGCATGTCGGCGGGCGTATCCACCCGGTGCTGGTTGATCATGAAGTTGGGCAGGCCGGTGTGCGGCCCGTTGCGGTCGAAGATGTAGCCGTGGCCGCGCCAGCGCACCTGCGTCTCGGCCCGGTCCAGCTCCAGGGCCCACATCTCGAACGAGGTGCGCGCATCCTCCGAGAGCTTGGCGGGGTCGAAGCGCCGCTTCATCTCCGCCACGCTCGCGCGGCGCCAGGCGAGCTCGCGCTGCGCGGCCGCGTCGCTGCGGTCGGTCAGGCGGTCGTACTGCTCCTTGCGGCCCAGGCGGGTCAGCCGCTCGGGGTCCATCTGCAGCTCTTTCTCGAACTCGGCGTCGAGGAAGGCGGTGAGCTGGCGGTCCAGGTCCGAGCCCTGCGCCCGCGCCGCGAGGGGAACCAGCCCCAGCGCCGCCACGCCCAATCCGAAGTCACGCCGGGAAAGCCGCATGCGGAGGAATCCTTTCACTGAAACGGCGCGCACCTTAGCCGCCTTCACCCCCCTCGCGTCCAGCCGCCGCCTGCTGCTTCGGGGCTTGAGGATCCAAACGGCGAGCGCCCCCCTCCTCCCCCATCGGGGGAGGGGAACCCACGGTTCGCCTTCCGGCGAACCGCGACCAAAAGAGATCCGGGTCGCGAGCGACCCGGTGGGCGGTGGAGGGGGCCGGCCCCATCCGCCGAGCTTCCGGCAAGCCCCCACCACCATGCTGCGCATGGTCCCCCTCCCCCGACGGGGGAGGAGGGGTTGGCCGGCCGCTCCCCCAAGGGCCGGCCCGAACGGCAGGATCCTCGTCAGATCACCCCGAAGGCCCGCATGGCCTCGGCCACGCGCACGAAGCCGGCGATGTTGGCGCCCAGCACATAGTCGCCCGGCGCGCCGTACTCCTCCGCCGTCTCGGCGCACAGGTCGTGGATGCCGCGCATGATGTGGGCCAGCCGCGCCTCCGTCTGATCGAAGGACCAGCTGTCACGCGAGGCGTTCTGCTGCATCTCCAGGGCCGAGGTCGCCACCCCGCCGGCGTTGGCCGCCTTGCCGGGGGCGAACAGCACGCCGGCCTCCTGGAAAATCCGCACCGCCTCGGGCGTGGACGGCATGTTGGCGCCTTCGCCCACCACCACGACGCCGTTGCCGACCAGGGTCTTGGCGTCCTTGCCGGTCAGCTCGTTCTGGGTCGCCGACGGCATGGCGATCTCACAAGGGACGTCCCAGATCGAGCCGCCCTCGACGTACTCGGCGCCGGCGCCCTTCAGCTCGGCGTACTCCGAGATCCGCGCCCGGCGGACCTCCTTGACCTCCTTCACGAGCTCGAGGTCGATCCCGGCCTCGTCCACGACGTAGCCGTTGGAGTCCGAGCAGGCGACGACGAGCGCGCCGAGCTGCTGCAGCTTCTCGATGGTGTAGATCGCCACGTTGCCCGAGCCCGAGACCACCGCCCGGCGGCCCGCCAGGTCCTGGCCGCGCGAGCCCAGCATCCGCTCGACGAAATAGACCGCCCCGTAGCCAGTGGCCTCCCGCCGCGCGCGCGAGCCGCCGTAGACGAGGCCCTTGCCGGTCAGGACGCCCGCCTCGTAGCGGTTGGTCAGGCGCTTGTACTGGCCGAACATGTAGCCGATCTCGCGCCCGCCCACGCCGATGTCGCCGGCCGGCACGTCGGTGTACTCGCCCAGGTGCCGGTGCAGCTCGGTCATGAACGACTGGCAGAAGCGCATCACCTCGCCGTCCGAGCGGCCGCGCGGGTTGAAGTCCGAGCCGCCCTTGCCGCCGCCGATCGGCATTCCGGTCAGGCCGTTCTTGAAGGTCTGCTCGAAGCCCAGGAACTTGATGATCCCGAGGTTCACCGAGGGGTGGAAGCGCAGCCCGCCCTTGTAGGGGCCCAGCGCCGAGTTGAACTGCACTCGGAAGCCGCGGTTGATCTGCACCTGGCCGGAATCGTCCACCCACGGCACCCGGAAGATGATCTGCCGCTCGGGCTCGCAGATCCGCTCGATGAGGGCGTCCTCGGCCCAGTCGGGATGTTTGGCGATCACCCGTCCGAGGCTTTCCAGCACCTCGCGAACGGCCTGATGGAACTCCGCCTCGCCGGCGTTGCGGCTCAGCACCTGGGCCAGGATCGGCTCCAGCTTCTCGTCGATCTGCACCACTAGACTCGAACCCTTACGGCCGGCGCTGCAAGCCGCCGGCGACCACGCCACAGGACAGCGGAGGGGCAGGTTCTTCCGCCTTGGCGCCCGATCCGCGGGCGCCAATTGCTCACCAGATAGGCGCCCGCGCAAATCGAGGCATTTTCTCCCGCGGCGCAGGGCGCCCGGCGCAAGCCTAGCCCCTTTCCGCCGCGTCCTCGCGGCAGGCTGCGCCGCCTCGGGTTCTGCGTCAGGCGCCGCCGGCCGCCCGCGCCGCGGCGGCCTCGCTCAGGCCCTTGCGGGCCAGGGCGTCTGCGCGCTCGTTCAGCTCGTGCCCCGCATGGCCCTTCACCCACCGCCAGTCGACGTGGTGGCGCAGGCGGGCGGCGTCCAGCCGCTTCCACAGGTCGTCGTTCTTCACCGGCTTCTTGTCGGCGGTCAGCCAGCCGCGCTTCTTCCAGCCGTGGATCCACTCGTGGATACCCTTCTGGACGTACTGGCTGTCGGTGTGCAGCTCGACCCGGCACGGCCGCTTCAGCGCCTCCAGCGCCTGGATCGCCGCCATCAGCTCCATGCGGTTGTTGGTGGTCGCCGCCTCGCCGCCGCAGAGCTCCTTCTCCCGCTCGCCGTGGATCAGGATCGCGCCCCAGCCCCCGGGCCCCGGATTCCCCGAGCAGGCCCCGTCCGTGTAGATCACCACCTCCGGCGTCATTCCGCGGCCGCGGCTCCGAACAGCACCAGGTCGGGCGAGGTGCGGTGCACCGCCAGCTTGCGCTCGTACTCCAGCGGGTCCTTGGGCTTCACCAGCGCCCCCGCGGGCGTGGCGTGCCAGTCGTGCAGTCGGGTCAGGAAGAACCGCAGCGCCGCGCCGTGGGCCAGCACCGGCAGGGCCGCCCGCTCGGCCTCCGAGAGCGGCCGCACCGCCTCGTAGCCGGCCACCAGCGCCCTGGCCGCCGTGATGTTGAAGCTGCCGTCGGCCTCGAAGCACCAGGCGTTCAGCGCCACGGCGATGTCGTAGGCGCGGATGTCGTTGCAGGCGAAGTAGAAGTCGATCGCCCCCGCGAACACCCCTTCCTTGAAGAAGACGTTGTCCGGGAAGTAGTCGGCGTGGATCACGCCCTCGGGCAGGCCCTGGGGCCAGCGGTCGGCCAGGTCGGCCACGTCGCGGGCGATCACCTCGGCGAGCCCCGGCTTCAGCCGCTCGGCGTCGTCCTTCAGCCGCTCGAACATCGGCGCCCAGGCGCCCTGGCCCAGGTCGTTCTCCCGCCGCATGGGGAAGCCGTCGGCGGCGTTGTGCAGGGCCGCCAGCCCCTTCCCCGCCTCGCGGCAGTGGGCCACGGTCGGGCGCCGCACCGACAGGCCGGGCAGGAAGCTGACGATGGCGCAGGGCTTGCCGCGCACCGTCTTCAGCATCTCGCCGCCCCGGTCCGCCATCGGCAGGCCGCTCGCGAAGCCGTGCTCGGACAGCCAGCGCATCAGGCCCAGGAAGAACGGCAGGTCCTCGGCGCGCACCCGCTTCTCGTAGACGGTCAGGATGAACCGGCCGCCCTCGGTCTCCAGCAGGAAGTTGGAGTTCTCGACGCCCTCGGCGATGCCCTTGAACGACAGCGGCGCGCCCAGGTCGAAATCGGCCAGAAGCTTGGCCAGTTCGTCGTCCGTTATGTCCGTGTAGACCGCCATGGCCCGCGGCATGGGGTAGGTCGCGCAGGCGGTCAAGCGCTGACCCCGCGACCGCCTCGTGGTAGAAATGGATCAACCTCTGTGGAGGAGCCCGATGATTGCCCTGAAGGTCGAGAAGATCGGCGACCGGGTCGCGGTCGTCCTCACCGAAGAAGCCCTGGCCCAGCTGAACCTCGGCGTCGGCGACGTCCTGCACGTCGAGCCCTCGCCCGACGGCGCCATCCAGCAGGTCACCCGCGAGACCTGGATCGAGGACCCCCACGCCCGCGGCCGCGCCTTCCTGCGCCGCTACAACAAGTCCTTCGAGCGGTTCGACGGCTGAGGCGCCGCCTCCGCCGGCCTTGCAACTCCGCGTCGTATTACGTACGTTATAACGACGTGCGCGGAGGTCGCCATGATCGCACTGAAACTCACCCAGGTTGGCAATTCCGTCGGCGTGGTGCTGCCCAAGGAAGCCCTGGCTAAGCTGGGAGTCGAGAAGGGCGACGTGGTCTATCTCGTCGAGGCGCCTGGAGGTGAGATGCGGATCTCAGCCTACGATCCCTCCGTCGCGGAGGAGATCGCCGCCGGCGAAGCGTTCATGGACGAGTATCGGGACACCTTCCGCGCGCTCGCGAAATGACGGCCGAGCCACGCTGGATCAGCCGCGAGGCGATCCTCGTCCTGCACGACCGCAGCATCGCTCTGCACGGCGGCGCGCAGGGCCTGCGCGACGAGGGGTTGCTGGACTCCGCCCTGGCGCGTCCGCTCAACCGTTTCCATTACGAAGGCGAGACCGACATCCACGTGCTTGCGGCGACCTATCTCGTCGCGCTGGCGGGCAATCATCCCTTCGCCGACGGCAACAAGCGCGCGGCCTTCCTCGCCGCCGGCCTCTTCCTGCGTCTCAACGGCTGGCGGCTGACGGCCGCCCAGGCCGATGCGGCCCGCACGGTGCTGGCCGTGGCCGCCGGAGACCGCGACCTCGAGCCGCTCGCCGCCTGGCTTCGGCGGTTCTCCGAGCCCTTGCCCTAGCCCGCCAGCGCCCGCGGCAGCTTGAAGGTCACCGTCTCGCGGGCGGTGTCGGCCTCGGTCAGGGTCACCTCGAAGCGTTCGGCCAGGCGGTCCAGCACGCCCTGCACCAGCACCTCGGGCGCCGAGGCGCCGGCGGTGACGCCCACCGTCTCCACGCCCTCCAGCCAGGTGAAGTCCAGCCCCTCGGCGTCGTCGATGAGGTAGGCCCTCGCCCCGGCCCGGCGGCCCACCTCGGCCAGCCGCACCGAATTGGACGAGTTGGCGCTGCCCAGCACCACCAGCACCTGCGCCTTCGCGGCGATCGCCTTCACCGCCTCCTGGCGGTTGGTGGTGGCGTAGCAGATGTCCTCCTTGTGCGGCGCGGCAATGGCCGGGAACCTTGCCCGCAGCGCCTCGACGATCTCGGCCGTGTCGTCCACCGACAGCGTCGTCTGGGTGACGAAGGCCACGTTGGCCGGATCGCGCGGCTGGAAGGCCATGGCGTCCGCCACCGTCTCGATCAGCGCCACCGCGCCCTCGGGCAGCTGGCCCATGGTGCCCACCACCTCCGGGTGGCCGGCGTGGCCGATCAGCACGATCTCGCGGCCGGCGTCGAAATGCCGCTGGGCCTCCACATGCACCTTCGAGACCAGCGGGCAGGTGGCGTCCAGGTAGAGCATCCTGCGCGACTTCGCCGCCGCCGGCACCGACTTGGGCACGCCGTGAGCTGAGAACACCACCGGCCGGTCGTCGGGCGCCTGGTCCAGTTCCTCGACGAACACCGCCCCCAGCGCCTTCAGCCGCTCGACCACGTGGCGGTTGTGGACGATCTCATGGCGCACGTAGACCGGCGCGCCGTACTTCTCGATCGCCCGCTCGACGATCTGGATCGCCCGGTCCACCCCCGCGCAGAAGCCGCGCGGGCTGGCCAGGAGGACGGTGAGGGGCGGACGGCTCGGCATGGCGCGGAACCTAGTGTCCCGAAGGCCCGCGCGCCAGCCGCGTTGCCGCCGCAATCGTGAGGCTGTAACTAGGCCCCGACCCGCGGGGCCCCCCGCGCCCTCTATCCTGGACGCCTCCATGCGCCGCCTGCTGATCTGCGCCGCCGCCCTCGCCGTGGCCGCCACGTCCCTGCCCACCCTCGCCGAGGCGCAAGGCCGCGGCCGCCAGGACCAGCAGCGTCAGCAGGAGGAAGAGGCCGCCAAGAAGCGCAAGCGCGACGCCGAGTGGGGCAACCGCCAGTCGCCGCTGCCGCAGCTGCGCAATGCCGGCCCCTGCCCGTTCGTGAAGACGCTGTACGACGCGGCCCGGTACATCGAGTTCAAGGACGGCCGCGAGGCCTCGGCCAACGTCGGCTTCACCGGCGAGATCCAGGGCATCTCGGCCGGCTGCGAGTACAAGGACGATGAGCCCATCGAGCTGGCCATGGAGGTGCTGTTCGAGCTGGGCCGCGGGCCCCAGGCCGAGGGGCGCTCCAAGACCTTCCGCTACTGGGTCGCCGTCACCGACCGCAACCGCTCGGTGCTGGCCAAGGAGTACTTCTCGCTGCCGGTGACCTTCAAGGAAGGCGAGGACCGCACCTTCGTGCGCGAGAATCTCAACCGGATCGTCATCCCGCGCGCCGAGATGACCACCTCGGGCTCGAACTTCGAGGTGCTGATCGGCTTCGACGTCACCCCGCAGATGGCCGCCTTCAACCGTGAGGGCAAGCGCTTCCGCCTGAACGTCGGCGCGCCGACCGAGACCGCGCAAACCGGAACCGCCCCGCCGCAATGAGCGACCTGAAGACGGCGCTCGGCGAGGCGGTGGAAGCCGCCTTCGCCGCCGAAGGCGTTCCCGCAGAGCTCGCCCGCGTCACCGCCTCCGACCGCCCCGATCTGGCCGACTTCCAGTCGAACGGCGCCCTCGCCGCGGCCAAGCGCGTGGGGAAGAACCCGCGCGAGATCGCGACCGCCGTGGCCGGCCGCCTGCAGGGCGATCCGCGCCTGGCCTCGGTCGAGATCGCCGGCCCGGGCTTCCTGAACCTGAAGGTGGCCGACGCCGCCCTCGCCGCCCGCGCCGACGCCATCGCCGCCGACCCGCGCGCCGGAGCCGGGACCGTGCCGGCGCCCCGCCGGGTGATCGTCGACTACGGCGGCCCCAACGTCGCCAAGCCGATGCACGTGGGCCACCTGCGCGCCTCGATCATCGGCGAGTCCGTCAAGCGCCTCTACCGCTTCCGCGGCGACACCGTGATCGGCGACGCCCACTTCGGCGACTGGGGCTACCAGATGGGCCTGCTGATCGGCGCCGTCTGCGACGAGGACGCCGAGATCCGCGCCCTGGTGGACCAGCTCAACGCCTCTGGGGATCCAAACGGCGAGATCCCGGCCGCCTTCGAGCGCGTCACCCTGGCCGACCTCGACCGGCTCTATCCCCTGGCCGCCGCCAAGGGGAAGGAGGACCCCGCCTACCGCGACCGGGCCCGCAAGCTCACCGCCGACCTCCAGGCCCACAAGCCCGGCTGCTACCTGCTGTGGCGCCGCTTCCGGGACGTGACCCAGGTCGCCCTCGAGCGCGACTTCCATGCCCTGGGCGTCGACTTTGACTGGTGGAAGGGCGAGAGCGACGTCGACCATCTGATCCAGCCCATGGTGGCCGAACTCGCCGACAAGGGCCTGCTCGTCGACGACCAGGGCGCCCGGATCGTCCGTGTCGCCCGCGAGGGGGACAAGCGCGAGCTGCCGCCGCTGCTGGTGGTCTCCTCCGAAGGCTCGGCGATGTACGGCACGACCGACCTGGCCACCATCCTCGACCGCAAGCGCGAGTTCGATCCGCAGCTCGTCATCTACTGCGTCGACCAGCGCCAGGCCGACCACTTCGAGATCGTCTTCCGCGCCGCCTACCTCGCCGGCTACGCCGAAGAGGGCCAGCTCGAGCACATCGGCTTCGGCACGATGAACGGGACCGACGGCAAGCCCTTCAAGACCCGCGAGGGCGGCGTCCTCAAGCTCGCCGACCTCATCGAGATGACCAGGTCCAAGGCCCGCGAGCGCCTGCACGAGGCCGGCCTCGGCGAGGACCTGCCGGCCGAGGAATTCGAGGACATCGCGGGCAAGGTGGCGGTGGCGGCCCTGAAGTTCGCCGACCTCTCCAACTTCCGCGGCACCTCCTACGTCTTCGACCTCGACCGCTTCACCAGCTTCGAGGGCAAGACCGGCCCCTACCTGCTCTACCAGGCGGTGCGGGTGAAATCCCTGCTGCGCAAGGCCGAGGCCGAGGGCGCCCAGGCCGGCCCGGTCACCGTGGCCGAGCCCGCCGAGCGCGACCTCGTGCTGACCCTCGACGCCTTCGAGACCGCCCTGCAGGAGGCCTACGACAAGAAGGCCCCCAACGCCCTGGCCGAGCACGCCTACCGGCTCTCCCAGGCGTTCTCGAAGTTCTACGCCGCCTGCCCGATCCTGGCCGCCCCGCCGCCGGTCCGGGGCTCGCGCCTGACCCTGGCCCAGGCCACGCTGCGCCAGCTCGAACTGGCGCTGGACATCCTCGGCATCGCGGTCCCCGAGAGGATGTAGGGGATATAACGACAATATATAACGTCGTTATTTGGATTAGTTCTGTAGGTCGACTCCGCCTCTTCTGATCTCAAGGCGCGCCCGGCTTGTCTGGACTCCAGAGAGCGCCGTTATGACTGTTGTCGCCCAGGCTTGACTGCTGCAGATTGATGCCTCGTGCGGCCACGCTGGCCGTCTTGCCAGCAGGAGCGCGCCGATGACGCCGACCGCGACCAACCTCACCCAGACCGTCGGCCTGAACGAGGACCAGGCTTCCGCCGCCCTCGGGGACATCGTGGTCACCGACACCGACCTGGGCGAGACCATCACCGCTACGCTCGTCCTGTCCGGCGCCGGCCAGCTCACGACCGGGACCTACGGCGCGGCCACCTCGACCTTCGATGCGGCGACCAAGACCTGGAGCGTCACCGGCTCGGTCGCCGACGTGAACGCCGCCCTCGCCGCTGTCGCCTACCGCCCCGCCGAGGACCAGACCGGCTCCGTCACCATCACCACGCACATCGAGGACGCCGCCGGGACCGGGCCTGCCGACGGCACGATCACCCTGAACATCACGGCGGTGAACGACGCGCCCGAGGTGGCTGCGCCGGAGTCGATCGCCGTCACCGCCGGGGCGAGCAAGACGCTCACGGGGATCGTGCTGTCCGACGTCGACGCCGACGCCGGCGCGATGACCGCCACCATCACCGTTCCCTCGGGCGCCCTGTCCGCGACCTCGGGCGGCGGCGTCACGGTGGGCGGGACCGCCGCGGCGCTCACCCTGACCGGCACGCTCGCCAACCTCAACAGCTTCCTCTCGGGCGGCGGGGTCACCTACGCCCCGGCCGGCGGGGTGACGGGCGAGGTCATCCTGCGGGTCGAGCTGAACGACGGCGGAAACACCGGCTCGGGCGGCGCCCAGAGCCATGGCAAGAACATCACGCTCGAGATCTCGGCGCCCGCGCCCGATCCGGAGCCGCCGCCGGCGCCCCCGCCCCCGCCGCCCGTCATCGAGTACGTCGACGGGGTGCCGGTGCAGGTGCGCACCTACACCGGCCCCGACGGGCAGCCGCACCAGTCGATGGAGATTCCGGCACAGCGCCCCCCCGCCGTCACCGGCAACACCTCGGTCGAAACCGCGCTCGACAATCTGGGCCGGGTGACCGGCCAGATCGCCGAGAACGTCGGCCTGAAGGCCTCCGGCCCGATCAACGGCAAGGCGCCCGGGCAGATCCTTCCGACGCTGCGGTCCGACCCCGCGTTCGCCGAGAAGTTCAACGACCCCAGCATTCCCCGCGGCCTCGACCGGGTCGCCGGCGCGGACCCCTCGGCCTCCACCGTGGTCCTCAAGCTCGAGACCGTGCTCACGGGAAACAATCCGCCCGCCGGGCCGCTGGTGATCGAGGGCAGGCCCGACGCTGGGCCGGCGGTCGTGACCATCGACACGGCCAGCTCCGTGCTCTCCCAGCTCGCCATCACCATCGAGCTGCAGCGCATCGCCATGGCTTTCATCAAGGGGCTGGCGCGCCTGATGGGCGGCGAGGGCCCGCAGATCGTCTTCGCCGACGACGCCCCCCAGCACATGGTCCTGGGCGAAGGCGACGACGAGCTGCACGGCGGCGGCGGGGACGATGTGGTCGGCTCGGAGCACGGGAACGACAGCCTGTTCGGCGACGCCGGCCGCGACACCGTCTTCGGCGGCGAAGGCGCCGACCAGCTCTGGGGCGGGACCGAGGCCGACCACCTGCACGGCAACATCGGCGACGACTTCGTCCACGGCGGCGAAGGGGCGGACACCCTCCACGGCGGCCAGGGCGACGACGTCGTGCGCGGCGGCCAGGACGACGACGTCGCTCTGGGCGACCTCGGCGCCGATACGGTCTTCGGCGACCGCGGCCACGACCTGCTGCTGGGCGGCGAGGGCGACGACCTCGTCCACGGCAACCTCGGCGACGACTCCGTGGCCGGCGAGGCCGGCGACGACGTGCTCCACGGCGGACAGGGGGCGGACACGGTCTCGGGCGGCGACGGCGCCGACACGCTGTCGGGCGACCTCGGCGACGACCTGCTGATCGGCGGCGCGGGCGCCGATGTCTTCCGGATCTCGGCCGAGGGCGGGCGCGATGTCATCGCCGACTTCGACGCCGCCGCCGGCGACCGCCTGTGGCTGGACCCGGGCCTGACCTACGAGCTGCGCCAGGACGGGGCCGACACGATCCTCGACTTCGCCGCCGGCCACCGGGTGGTGCTGAAGGACGTGCAGGCCGCGGCCCTTCCCGACGGCTGGATCGTGGCGGGCTGACCCTGGGCGGGGCCGGATCGTCGCCGGCTACCGCTCCACGTCCGGCGGCGGGCGCATCTCGCGGCGCACCTGGTCGGCGCGGCGGTCGCGGCGCGCCTGGCGCCAGCCGCTGAACGCGCTCAGCACGAAGAAGAAGACGACCGCCACCGCGGCCAGCCCCAACAGCCACCAGTAGGTGTTCAGCCCGTCCAGCATCGTCCGGACGCCTCCTCGCCGCCTCGCGCGGCTTCACCCTCGACGCACAAGGCGCCCCAATTGCGGCGTCCTCGCTGCGCCCCGGATGGGCGCCCCTGCACGTTCGTCATGGCCCGACCTGTTCGGGCCACCCATCCGGAGTCTCTCCGCAGCAGGAGCGGCGGCGCGTCAGGCTGAGTCGCCCGGACGCGCCGGGCGATGACGAGGAATGGGTGAACGCCTGGCAGAAACCGTTGGAACCTTGTCATTCCAGACAGCACCCGCCCCGGCGCATCCTCTCCCCGAAAGGAAAGGAGCCTGCCATGCCCCGCCTGACGATCCTCTTGGCCGTCCTCGCCGCCGCTCTCAGCCTCGCCGGCGCCGCGGCGGCCCGGCCCTTGGTCGCCATCCTCGCCGACGCCCGCGGCACGGTGGCTACCGACCTGATGGCGCCCTATGCGATCCTCGCCGAGAGCGGCGCCGTCGACGTCCAGGTGGTCTCGGCCACGCGGGGGCCGGTGCGCCTCACGCCCGGCTACGCCTGGGTCCGGCCGCAGGCGAGCCTGGCCGACCTCGCGCGGCGGCCGCCCGACGTGATCATCGTCCCCGCTCTCGAGGTGGAGGACGATCCCGCCCGGGCCGCCTGGCTGCGGGACCAGCTCGCCCGCGGCGCCCGCATCATGTCCATCTGCAACGGCGCCCGGACGCTCGCCGCCGCCGGCCTGCTGGACGGGCGGCAGGCCACCGTCCACTGGTACAGCCGCAACGAGATGCGCAAGCGCCATCCGAAGGTCCGCTGGCGCGAGGACCGCCGCTGGGTCACCGACGGCCCGATCACCACCACCGCCGGGATCAGCGCGGGCGAGCCGGCCACCCTCCAGCTCCTGCGCGAACTGGCCGGCGAGGACGTCATGCGGGCCACGGCCGCGCGCCTGTCCCTGCCCCTGCCCGACTCGCGCCACGACGGCGCCGCCTACCGGCTGACGCTCGGCGCCATGCGCCACGCCGCCTTCAACCGGCTGGCGTTCTGGACGCACGAGGACGTGGCGGTGCCGCTGTCCCCCGGCTTCGACGAGATCGCCTTCGGCACAGCCATCGACGCCTGGTCCCGCACCTGGCGCTCGACGGCCTGGGCGAGCGGCGCCCCCGCCACCGTCTCGCGCCACGGCCTGGTGGTCTACCGGGCGCAGACCCCGCCGGGCCGCTTCGACCGCCGCGCGCCCCTCCCCCGCCCGGACGTGATGCTCAACACCTTCGCCCAGGTCCGCCGCGCCTACGGCGGGGCCACCGCCCGCTTCGTCGCCCTGCAGTTCGAGCACCCCGGTTTCCAACATCTCGGGGCCGCCGCCGGCCGCCGCTGAGCGGAGGACCCTGGAAGTGCTCGGGCCGGCCCGGCTAGGGTGCGGGCGACCTGAGGGAGGACGAGGCATGCTCAACCACGTGATGGTGGGATCGAACGACATCGAGCGCTCCAAGCGCTTCTACGACGCGGTGCTGGGGACTCTGGGGGCGGGCGAGGCGTTCCGCCACGTGGCCGACACCGGCCACACGCGGCTGTTTTACATGCACGACGGCAGCACCTTCTGCGTCAGCGAGCCGATCGACGGCCAGCCGGCGACCTACGCCAACGGCGGCACGATCGGCTTCAAGTGCGGCTCGCCCGAGCAGGTGAAGGCGTTCCACGACGCGGCCCTGGCCCAGGGCGGCGTGTCGATCGAGGATCCGCCGGGCCTGCGCGAGGGCAGCCTGGGGGCGATGCACCTGGCCTACGTCCGCGATCCGGACGGCAACAAGCTGTGCGCCATCCACCGGCCGGGGTGACAGCCGGGCGCTGGCTCAGTGGCGCTGGGCGTCGGCCTCGGCGCGGTCGAGCTGGGCGATGGTGAGGGCGAGCTGCAGGCCGGCCTCGAGGTCGTCGTAGGCGGCCCCCGGGAACATCCGCAGCATGGCCACCCGGAGCGGGGCGGCGTCGCCCTTGCGGCCCGTCCCGCACAGGTCGGTGAGGGCGAGGGCGCCTTGCGAGGCGATCAGGGCCTGCGCGATCTCCACCGGTTTCACCGGTTTGTCCTTCTGTTCGGGCCGGCGCCCGTACGCGGAACAGGCCGGGCGGCCGGCGTTTCCTCTCCGCTTTTGACGGTAGCGCCGAAACGATGGCCGGCCAACGGCGAAGGCGATCTTTCGGGATTGAAAGATTTGATGGGTTCCATCGAATCTTTCGCTTTGCCACGGCCAAGGCGCAGGTCGCCTAATGCCCTCCCCACGGGAGGAACGAGATGGACGACGCCAGCCCCCTGAGCAATCCCGCCAAGGAACCCGCCGCGCTGCGCTCGCTGCTGGGTCGCACGAACCGCGACTGGTGGCCCAACCAGCTGTCGCTGGACATCCTTCACCAGCATGGTCGCCACGGGAACCCGATGGGCGACGACTTCGACTACGCCGAAGCGTTCAAGACCCTCGACTACTTCGCGGTGAAGCGGGACCTGCACGCGCTGATGACCGACAGCCAGCCGTGGTGGCCGGCGGACTACGGCCACTACGGCCCGTTCTTCATCCGCATGGCCTGGCACAGCGCCGGCACCTACCGCACCGGTGACGGCCGCGGCGGGGCCAACTCGGGCAACCAGCGGTTCGCGCCGCTGAACAGCTGGCCCGACAACGCCAACCTCGACAAGGCGCGGCGGCTCCTGTGGCCGGTGAAGAAGAAGTACGGCGCCAAGCTGTCGTGGGCCGACCTGATGATCATGGCCGGCAACGTCGCCTTCGAGAGCATGGGCGCGCCGGTGTTCGGCTTCGGCGGCGGCCGGGCCGACATCTTCGAGCCCGAGAAGGACGTCTACTGGGGCACCGAGGAGCAGTGGGTCGGCAAGGGCGCCAAGACCCGCATCGTCGAGGGCAAGGCCTTCGAGGATCCGCTGGCGGCGGTGCAGATGGGCCTCATCTACGTCAATCCCGAAGGGCCCGACGGCAGCCCCGACCCCTGGGCCTCGGCCCGGGACATCCGCATGACCTTCGCGCGGATGGGGATGAACGACGAGGAGACCCTGGCGCTCACCGCCGGCGGCCACACCTTCGGCAAGTGCCACGGGGCCGGCGACGCCGCCAAGATCGGCGCCGAGCCCGAGGGCGCCGACATCGCCCAGCAGGGCCTGGGCTGGACGTCCAGCCATGAGAGCGGCATGGGCGACCACACGATCACGTCCGGCCTGGAAGGGCCGTGGACGCCCACGCCGATCAAGTGGGACATGAGCTATTTCCACATGCTGCTCGACTACAAGTACGAGCTGGTGCGCAGCCCCGCCGGGGCCAAGCAGTGGCAACCAGTGAACCCGAAGCCCGAGGACCTGGCGCCCGGCGCGCACAGTCCCGACCGGCGCGTGCCCACCATGATGACCACCGCGGACCTGGCTTTCGCCATGGACCCCGAATACCGCAAGATCGCAGAGCGGTTCCGCGACAATCCCGACCAGTTCGCCGACGCCTTCGCCCGGGCCTGGTTCAAGCTGTGCCACCGCGACATGGGGCCGAAGAGCCGCTACCTCGGCCCCGAGGTGCCGGCCGAGGACCTGATCTGGCAGGACCCGATCCCGCCGGTGGATCACCCGCTGGCCGAGGCGGCCGACATCGCGTCCCTGAAGGCCAAGCTGCTGGACAGTGGGCTGTCCGTCGCCGACCTCGTGCGCACCGCCTGGGCCTCGGCGGCCACCTACCGCGGCTCCGACCACCGCGGCGGCGCCAACGGCGCGCGCATCCGCCTGGCCCCGCAGAAGGACTGGGAGGTCAACGAGCCCGAGAAGCTGGCCCGGGTGCTGGGCGTGCTGGAGAAGGTGAAGGCCGACTTCGACGCCTCGGCGGGCGGCGGCAAGAAGATCTCGCTGGCCGACCTGATCGTCCTCGGCGGCTGCGCCGGGATCGAGAAGGCCGCCAGGGACGCCGGTCATGCGATCGAGGTCCCGTTCGCGCCGGGCCGCACGGACGCCAGCCCCGAGCAGACCGACGTCGAGAGCTTCGAGGTGCTCGAGCCCAAGGCCGACGGCTTCCGCAACTACCTGCAGGTGCGCTTCAGCGTGCCGACCGAGGAGCTGCTGATCGACCGCAGCCAGCTCCTAGGCCTGTCGGCGCCCGAGATGACGGTGCTGGTCGGCGGCCTGCGCGTGCTGGGCGTCAATCACGGCGGCTCGAAGAACGGAGTGTTCACCGACCGGCCGGGCCAGCTCACCAACGACTTCTTCGTCAACCTGCTCGACATGGGCACGGCGTGGAAGCAGGTGGACGACAAGGCCGACGACCTCTTCGTGGGCACGTGCCGCCGGACCCACGAGGAGAAGTGGACGGCCACCCGCACCGACCTGGTGTTCGGCTCGAACTCCCAGCTGCGGGCGCTGTCCGAGGTCTACGCCTCGGACGACGCGGGCGAGAGGTTCGTGAAGGACTTCGTCCGCGCCTGGACGAAGGTGATGAACGCCGACCGCTTCGACCTGCCCAGGGCGCAGCGGCTGGCCCGGGCCGCGTAGGGGGCGACCCCGAAACGAACGACGCCTCCGGCCCGCGAGGACCGGAGGCGCCTTTCGTCCCGAGGGAAGCCCGACTTACTTCGAGGGGCTGGTGTCCGGGGTGTTCTCGGTGGTCATGCCGCCGTCGGCGTTGCCGGCCTGCTGCTCGACGGCGTCGGCCTGGGCGTTGAGGGCCTTCTCCTGCGCCTCGTTGGGGGTCGCGGCGGCCTGGGATTCCAGCTGGTCGGCCTGGGCCTCGGCGGCCTGGTCCTGCTGGCTGTTGCCGCAGGCGGCGAGCGAAAGGGCGGCGATGGCGGCCACGGCGGCGCCGACGGTGGTGCGGAGTTTCATAGGGGAACACCCCTCCATTTGTTGACAGCTTCGCCGTAACGGCGACGGCGGAGGTTCTGTTCCCGCACCGGCGCGGAAAAAGCGGCCGCCCCGGATCGGAAGCCGGCGCCGGCGGTTGTGCTGCCGACGCCCCCACCGGCGCCGCACAGGGAGCCCTCCATGATCCGATCCGTCCTCATCGGCCTTGTCGCCGGGATGCGCGCGATGACCCCGCTGGCGGCGGTGAGCGAGGCGGCGCGCAGAGGGACGCTACCCTCGGACAACGGCGCCCTGCCGCTGCTCGGCCATCCGCTGGCCGCGGCCGGGACCAAGGCGCTGGCGGCCGGAGAGCTGTGGGGGGACAAGCTGGCCTCGGCGCCCGACCGGATCGTGCCGGCGGGCCTCGCCGCACGGCTGGTCACCGCCGGGATCGCAGGGGCGGCCCTGGCTCCCCGGCGGCAGGCGCTGCTGGGCGCGGCCCTGGGCGCCGGGGCGGCGACCGCGGCCGCCTACCTGACCTTCGGCCTTCGGATGCGGGCCATGCGCCGGTGGGGCCAGACCGCCACCGGCCTCGTGGAGGATGCGGTCGCGCTCGGCGCGACACGGACCATCGTCGGGCGCTGAGCGGCGGCGGGCCTAGATGGCCAGGATGAGGGCGATCAGGGCGGGCAGGCCCAGGCCGATGAGGGCGGCCAGGACGCCGGTCTGCATCTTGTCGTTCGCGTACACGGTCGGCTCCATTCCTCGCACGGCGCCTTGGGGAAAGGGGGGCGGCGCCTGACGCCCCTGATATAGGGATGCGGGCCCCGTTTCGCCCGTCCGGCGACGCCGCCGCTTCACACGCCCCGCCCCTCATGGTAGCGATAACATCGTTGTCCGGACGGGGGCGTGCATGGCGCCGGCGGAACTGAGCGTCGTCTTCTTCGCCGGGCTGGCGGTGATCGTGGCCACGGCCCGGCTCGTCGGCTGGCTGGGCCGGCGCTTCCTGGGCCAGCCGCAGGTGATGGGCGAGATGGTCGCCGGCGTCCTGCTGGGTCCCTCTCTGCTCGGCCTGCTGGCGCCCGGCGTGCAGGCGGCGCTGTTCCCGGACGAGGCCCGCGACAGCCTCTACGTCTGCGCGCAGCTGGGCGTCGGTCTCTACATGTTCCTGGTCGGGCTGGACTTCGACCGCGACCGCTTCGGGGCCCACGCGGCGAGCGCGGGCGCGGTGGCCCTCGCGGGCCTGGCCGTCCCCTTTGCGGCCGCCGCGGCCCTGACGCCCTGGCTGATGACGACGCCCGGCTTGTTCGCCCCGCAACTGGGCGGGCTTCAGGCGACGCTGTTCCTGGGCGCCTGCATCTCGATCACCGCCTTCCCGATGCTGGCCCGGATCGTCGAGGAGCGGGGCCTGTCGGGCTCGCCGCTCGGAACGCTCACGCTCTCGGCGGGGGCGATGAGCGACGCCTTCGCCTGGGCGGTCCTGGCGCTGGTGCTGGCCGGCGCGGGCGCCGGCTCGGCGGTGAAGGCGCTGGCCGGCGGGGCGGCCTTCGCGGCCCTGGTCCTGGGGCTGGGGCCCCGGCTGCTGCGGCCCCTGGGCCGCGCCGCCGAGCGGGGCGGCGGCGTGGACGCGGGCCTCCTGTCGACGGCGCTGGCGCTGTTCCTGCTGGCCGCCGCCGCGGCGGACTGGCTGGGCCTCCACGCGGTGTTCGGCGGCTTCGTGCTCGGCGTGGCGATGCCGCGCGGGGTCCTGGCGCGCGAGCTCCGCGCCCGGCTGGAGCCGTTCACCGTGGCCCTGCTGGCGCCCCTGTTCTTCGCCTACTCGGGGCTGAGCACCCGGCTGGACCTGATCGCCGACCCGGGCCTGCTGGCCGCGGGCGCGGCGATCCTGGCGGCCTCGATCCTGGCCAAGGGCGGGGCCTGCTGGGCCGCGGCGCGGCTGACGGGCCAGGACAACCCCGCCGCCCTCGCCATCGGCGCGCTGATGAACGCCCGCGGCATGATGGAGCTGATCGTCATCAACATCGGCCTGCAGCGGGGCCTGATCGGACCGGGCCTGTTCTCGGTGCTGGTGCTGATGACCTTGGTCACGACCCTGATGGCCGCGCCGGTGCTCGAGGCGGCGTACGGCCGCCGCGCGCGAGCCCGGGGCGAGTTGGGAAGGCTGCGCGATCCGGCGGCAGGGACGCCCCCGGCCGGGGCCGACGCTCAGACGGGCGCGACCGCCCGGCGGTAGAGCCGCCAGCTCGCGTGGCCGAGGACGGGCAGGACCACGATCAGCCCGAGCAGCGCCGGCAGCGAGCCCAGGACCAGCAGGCCGGCGACGATCAGGCCCCAGAGCGCCATGGTCCCGGGGTTCTCGCGCACCACCCGCAGCGAGGTTCCGATCGCCACGTCGAGGTCGGTGTCGCGGTCGAGCAGCAGGGGGAAGGTCACGACACTGAGCGCCAGGGCCACGACCGCAAACACAAAGCCCACCGCGATCCCGATGGCCGCCATGGCCCAGCCCTCGCCGGTGGCGAACACCTGGGCGAGGAAGCTCTCGAGCGTCACCGGCGGGGCGTCGGCGAAGGCGATCAGGCTGATCTGATAGGCAGTCGCCAGCCAGAGCAGGAACAGGCCGACGAGGATCAGGCCCATGCCGGCGACGGAAGGCAGGGCCGGCGAGCGCAGCACGGCGGCGGCCTTCGTCCAGTCGGCGGGCTCGCCCGCCTCGCGGCGGCGGCTGATCTCGTAGAGGCCCACGGCGGCCAGCGGCCCCAGCAGGGCGAAGCCGGATAGCAATGGGAAGATCATCGGCAGGAGGTCATTGCGGAAGGCGATGGCCGCCAGCACCAGCCCGGCCAGCGGATAGACGATGGCGATGAACAGGACGTCGTCGCGCGCCGCCATGAAATCCTCGAAGCCTTCGCGGAGGGAAGCCCTCAGGTCGGCGGCCGAGACGCGCAGCACCTGCGGCCGGGCCCGCGCCGCCGCCCGGGCGGCCGGGTCGCTGGTCCTGTGGGAGAACGGGGCGAGCAGCCCCTTGAAGACATACTCGACCGGGTTCTCGACGTGATTTTGGATCGCCATGCGAACGCCTCCGTCCCTGATGGGCCGCGAGATCCGCGCCAGGCCGTCCGCCGCCGAGTGCTGGGCGGGCGCTCCCTTGCGAGGCCGCGGCTCCGTACTTCGACGCCGGCAAGCCTAGCACGCCGCGCGCCGGCGAGGTCATCACGGGCGCGTGCGGAGGTTGCGCACGTCCGCATAGCATCGTTACCTCGGACGCGGACGTGGGAACGTCCGGCGGGAAACGGGGGGACGGGATGACGGCGGGAGCTTGGGCCGCGGGCGCGGCGGCGGGACTGATGCTGGCGGGAAGCGCTGCGTGGGCCCAGCCGGCCGGCGGCCAGAGCACGGTGCAGAACACCTCGTGCAAGCGCGACGTCGCCCAGACCGACATCTGCGACTGGGCGCCCTGGGTGATGGGACCGAGCGGGGCGGTGCTGATCGCCGACCTGAAGACCCCGGCGACCTACCAGGTATGCCGCGACCAGTTCCAGAACGAGCCCGACGACCAGGCGCTGACCGTGCTGGCGACGGGGGCGAGCGTCTCCGCCCCGCCGGGGACCCGGGTCGGCCTGCCCCGGTATTCCTGCGCCCTGATCACCGGCGCGAAGATCGTGCTGCAGGCGAGCGGGACGCCGAACCGGCGGATCAACGGCTTCTTCCGGCCGCTGGACCTGCCGCCGTTCAAGGGCGCGCTGCAGTGGTCGGCCTATGTCCACACGCCCGCCGCGCCGAAGGTGACGACGCCGATCCTGGCCGGCGCGGCCGAGCGCCGGGTGCGGGTCTGTCAGCCGCCCATCGTGCCAGAGCTGCCGCCCGCCGCCTGGCGCAAGGAGCGGCGGATCTTCCGCGACGGGGCCGCGGTGACGGCCGCCGGCTCGGCGCCGGCGGGCTTCGCCATGGGCGGCTGCGTCGACCTCGAGGCGAAGTCCCTGACCATCGACCCGAACTGGGCCGATGCGAACGACCGGGTCACGAACGGCTACATCGCCTACTAGCCTCCCGCCCCTACGGCGCGACCAGCACCGTGCGCCAGCGCATGCGGTTGCAGCCAGGGCACGGCCAGTGGATGTGCGTCGCCACGCTCGCCACCGGGGTCATGGTCCCGCCCCACTTGCGGGCCCGCAGCCGCGCGGCGATCCGCTCGGGATCGTAGGTCTTCGACCAGCCGCAGGCGCCGCAGAACAGCTTCAGCCGCGCCCCAGGATAGCCCCGCCAAGTCGCCAGCGGGGCGTGCGCATTGATCTCCAGCAGCTTCATGGCGCCGGAACATAAAGAGAACCCGCGCCGCCTGCGACTCCACCCAGGCTGCGCCCGCCGACGGCCGCAACCACCGATCGCCGCGCCCGCCGGGAACCGCCGTGGCCGCCGCGCCTTCCCTAAGCTCAGCCGGTCCCTGCACAGGAGGAAGACGCCGTGGTCGCCGTCCCCGACCCGTCCAGAGCCGCCAGCCCGCTCCACGCGATGCTGCTGGCCTGGACCTTCCCGCTTTACCTGGGCGGCCTGGTCGCCGACATCGCCTACGCGCGCACCTACGAGATCCAGTGGCTGAACTTCGCCGCCTGGCTGATCGCCGGCGCCATGGTGTTCACGGGCCTGGCCCTCGCCTGGTCGCTGTTCGAGGCCTTCCGGCGCTCGTTCCGCGACCGGCGGACGCTGATCGTCCTGCTGCTGGTCGCCGCGATGTTCGTCGTCGGCCTGCTGGCCTCGTTCCAGCACGCCCGCGACGCCTGGGGGGCGATGCCCGGCGGCCTCGTCCTGTCGTTGGTCGTCACCTTGCTGTCGGCGGCGGCGGCCGTCGTCCTGATCCTCGCGCCCCGCCCGACCCACCACCGGGCGTCCCGTGAGGAGATCCGGGCATGAGCCGCGCCGGCCTCCTCTCCCTGGCCGCCGCGGCGGCCCTGCTCGCCGGCTGCGGCGGCGGCGGCGGCGAGCCGCAGATGTACGGCCCCGATCCCCAGTTGCCCGAGCCGCAGCGGGGCCTGCTGCCCGACATGCAGGTCGCCGACCCGGCGCCCTGGGGCGAGGCGCGGCCCGCCGCCCCGCAGGGCTACACCGTCACCGCCATCGCCACCGGCCTGCGCATCCCGCGCCAGACCCTCGTGCTGCCCAACGGCGACATCCTGGTGGCCGAGGGCCGCGGCGGCGGGGCTCCGGCCCTACGCCCCAAGGACGTGATCGCCAACGTCATCAAGGCCCGCGGCACGACCTCGGTCGAGAGCGGCGACCGCCTGACCCTGCTGCGCGACGCCGACGGCGACGGGACCTACGAGGGCCGCAGCGTCTTCGCCGAGGACCTCAACGCGCCCTACGGCCTGGCCCTCGTGGGCGGCCAGCTCTACGTGGCCAACCAGGACGCCCTGGTGCGCTTTTCCTACACGGTCGGCCAGACCCGCGCGGATGCGCCGCCGGTCAAGGTCGCGGGCCTTCCGTCCTACATCAACCACCACTGGACGAAGGCCCTGGCCGCCAGCCCGGATGGCCGCTTCCTCTACGTGGGCATCGGCTCGAACAGCAACATCACCGAGCGCGGCATGCCGGCCGAGGCGGACCGGGCGATGATCTGGGAGGTGGACGCCGCCACCGGCGCGCACCGCCCCTACGCGACGGGCCTGCGCAACCCCACCGCGCTGGCCATCCAGCCGGGGACCGGCCAGCTCTGGGCGGTGGTCAACGAGCGCGACGAGATCGGGCCGAACCTCGTCCCCGACTACCTCACCTTCGTGCGCGACGGCGGCTTCTACGGCTGGCCCTACAGCTACTGGGGCCGGAACGTCGATCCCCGCGTGCGCCCGCAGGACCCCGGCAAGGTCGCCTCGGCCATTCGCCCGGACTACGCCCTCGGCGCGCACGTCGCCGCCCTGGGCCTGTCGTTCTCGAGCCCGGCGATGGGGCCGCGGTTCGCCGAGGGCGCCTTCGTCGGCGAGCATGGCAGCTGGAACCGCAGTCCGCCGTCCGGCTACAAGGTGGTCTTCGTGCCGTTCCGCAACGGCCGCCCCGCCGGCCCGCCGGTCGACTTCCTCACCGGCTTCCGCGGCGAGGACGGCAAGACCCGCGGCCGCCCGGTCGGCGTCACCGTCGATCCCCGCGGCGCGCTGATCGTCGCCGACGATCTCTCCAACACCGTCTGGCGCGTCACCGCCCCGCGCGGGGCTCCCTCGGGACTCCCTTCAGGCGTTGCGGCCCCGGCGGGCGCCGGCCGCCCCTAGCCGACCCCGGAGGCGCTCACTCCTCGATCGCCTCCACCCCCAGCCGGGCCAGCTCGGCCAGGTGGTCGCGCATCGCCTGCAGCTGCTCCGGCGCGTGGCCGACCCAGCCCAGCACCTCGCCGACCACGCACAGCGGGTAGCGCGTGCGGTAGGACATCGTCGGATTTCCCGGAAAGCGCCTGTCGGTCAGGTTCGGGTCGTCCTCGATCGGCCCGGTCGGCTCGACGAAATAGATCCTCCCCCGCCCCTCGCCCACGGCCAGTTCGGCGCCCCAGGTCGCCGCCTCCAGCGTCGCGGTCAGGTAGACGAAGGCCGCCACCCCCCGCCTCCCGTAATTCGAGGCGTATCCCGGCCCGATCAGGTCCCCCGGCCGAAGGTCGGCCTTGGTCCCATGGTAGTACGGTCCCGTGCTCCCAGCGGTCATCCCAGCCCTCCAGCCTGCTTCGAGGGCGCCACAACCTGCGCATATTTCGCCGGCCGCCAATTCTTGAACCGAACTATTTTCTCCCCAGATCTGGACGGGCGGGGACAGGCCCCCTCTCCTCGGCGAAGCGGAGCGCGAGAGGGGAGCGCTTGGTGGCAGGACGGATAGCCGGCCCGGAACCTGCACGGCCAGGCGCATGATGTTCGAGACCGAGACAGCCCGCCTGCTGGAGATGCGCCTGGCCGCCCGCGGCCAGCCCGTGCTCACCGCCCAGATCGATCACGCCCTGTGGGTGATCGCCCGCCTCGCGGACGCCGAAGACGACGGCGAGCTGGACGAGCTGGAGGTGGCCATCGAGGCCCTGGCCGGCATGGTCGGCGCGCCGGGCACGCGGCACTAGCCCCCTTGGTCGCGGGCCGTCAGCCGCGCAGGATCTTCTCCATCAACTTGCCCCTGGCGAGCTCGTCCACCAGCTTGTCGAGGTAGCGGATCTCGCGCATCAGCGGCTCGGCCACCTCCTCGACGCGCACGCCGCAGACCACGCCCTTGATCTCGGCGCGGGCGGGGTTGAGGCGCGGCGCCTCGGCGAAGAAGGCGCGGAAGTCGGTCCCGGCCGCCAGCCGGGCCTCGAGCTGGGGCTGGTCGTAGCCGGTCAGCCAGCGGAGGATCTCGTCGACCTCGGCCTTGGTGCGCCCCTTGCGCTCGGCCTTGGCGACGTAATGCGGATAGACGCTGGCGACGCTGGTGGTGAAGATCCGGTGCTCGGTCATCGGCTCTGCTCCAGGCTCTGCGACGCCGAAGGGTTAGCACGGTCCACCGCCCACGGCAGGCCTGGTCCGATGACCGTGGGGCTGGACCTCGCCGCCCGGCGGGGCGAAGGGGAAGGCATGAGCGAGCAGCCCCTTCCGCCCGGCGCGCGGACCGCGCCGTCCACCGCCCGCAACCGCGAGCCAATCCTCGACGTGCTGAAGCGGCATCTGCCCAAGCAGGGGCTGGTGCTGGAGATCGCCGCGGGGGCGGGCGAGCACGCCCTCTACAACGCCGCGGCCCTACCCGGCCTGACCTGGCGGCCGACCGACCTGGACGAGGGGGCGCTGGCCAGCATCGAGGCCTGGCGCGAGCACGCCGGGCCGCCGAACCTTCTGCCGCCGCTGCGGCTGGACGCCGCCCGGCCCGAGGACTGGCCGGTCCGGCGGGCGGACGCGATCGTCGCCATCAACATGGTCCACATCAGCCCCTGGGCGTCGACCCTGGGCCTGATGGCGGGCGCGGGCCGGGTGCTGCCGGCCGGCGGGGTGCTGGTGCTGTACGGCCCCTACCTGGAGGACGGCGTGGCGCCCGCCCCCAGCAACCTGGCCTTCGACGCCGACCTGAAGCGGCGCAACCCCGAGTGGGGCCTGCGGCGGGTGGCGGACGTGGCGGCGGCGGCCGCGGCGCACGGCCTCTCGCTGGCCGAGCGGGTGGAGATGCCGGCCAACAACCTGACGCTGGTGTTCCGGAAGGGCTAGGCGGGCGGGTTCAGCCACTCGGTCAGGCCCTCGCGGCGGCAGACCTCGAGGAAGGCCGGGCGGGCGCGCAGGCGCGTGACGTAGGCCGAAAGGTTCGGCCAGGACGTGGCGGGCCGGGGCATGTTGCGCGACCAGCGCATCAGCATCAGCGCAAGGAAGTCGGCGCAGGTCAGGTCCGGTCCCAGCAGGTGCGGGCGGCCGCCCTCGAGGCGCGCGTCCAGGGCGGCCAGGCCCGCCTCGATGCGGCGACGGGCGAGGTCGCGGACCGCCTCGGCCCCGGCCGGCTCGCCATCCTTGTCGGCGTAGAACCAGTCGCGCATGGGCGGCAGAAGGTTGTTGGCCAGCCAGACCATCGTCTCCAGCCACTTGGCCCGCCGCGGATCGCCGGGCGGCGGGGCGAGGCCCGCCTCGGGATGCCGCTCGGCCAGCAGCATCAGCAGGGCCGCGGATTCGCGCACCGGCCGGCCGTCGACCACCAGAGTGGGGACCCGCCCCTGCGGGTTGAGCCGCAGGTAGTCGGGGTCGCGCTGGGCGCCGGCGTCGAGGTCGACCGGGCGCGCCTCGAAGGGGACGCCCAGTTCGAGCAGCATCCAGTGGACGGCCAGGCTAGCGGCGCCGGGGGCGTAGAACAGGGTGTAGTCCATGGCCGAGCTTTAGCCGCGCCCGCCGCTGCGCGCCATGGTCGCATCGCCTCGGGCGGCGGCTTTTGGCATTCACCACCTTCGCACGACCAACGCCGCCAAGTCGGGGAGCCTTCCGCATGTCGCAGCCGATCACCAAGCAGTCGCTCGCCGAGTGGGGCTCCGCCGGCCTGGTGCTGCTGTCGGGCGCGACCGCCGGACATTTCGCGGCCCTGGGCATGAGCCCCTCGCAGTGGCTGGGCGCGGCGGCGGCGGTGTTCGGCTCGGTCGGCGTCGCCGTGGCGGTGCGCACCTGGCCCTCGCCCCAGAAGGCCGAGGCGAAGGCCAAGGCGCGCGACTGAAGGCCTACTCCGCGGGCGTGAGCGGCACCTGGATCTCGCCGCCGGCCTCCCGGAACTTCTTCGCCATCTCCTCCATGCCCTGATCATTCGTCAGGTCGTTCTGGGCCCGCGCGGCCTCGCGGATGTCCTGGCTGATCTTCATCGAGCAGAACTTCGGGCCGCACATCGAGCAGAAGTGGGCGGTCTTGAACGCCTCCTTCGGCAGGGTCTCGTCGTGGTAGGCCCGCGCGGTCTCAGGATCGAGGCCGAGGTTGAACTGGTCCTCCCAGCGGAACTCGAACCGGGCGCGTGAGAGGGCGTCGTCCCAGGCCCGCGCGGTCGGATGGCCCTTGGCGAGATCGGCGGCGTGGGCGGCGATCTTGTAGGCGATCACCCCGTCCTTGACGTCCTGCCGGTCGGGCAGCCCCAGGTGCTCCTTGGGCGTGACGTAGCAGAGCATGGCGGTGCCGAACCAACCGATCATCGCCGCCCCGATGGCGCTGGTGATGTGGTCGTAGCCGGGGGCCACGTCGGTGGTGAGCGGGCCGAGCGTGTAGAACGGCGCCTCGTGGCAGTGCTTGAGCTGCTCTTCCATGTTGGCCTTGATCTTGTGCATCGGCACGTGGCCGGGGCCCTCGATCATCACCTGGACGCCGTGCTTCCACGCCACCTTGGTCAGCTCGCCCAGGGTTCGCAGCTCGGCGAACTGCGCCTCGTCGTTGGCGTCGGCGATCGAGCCGGGGCGCAGGCCGTCGCCCAGCGAGAACGAGACGTCGTAGGCCCGCATGATCTCGCAGATCTCGGCGAACCGCTCGTAGAGGAAGTTCTCGCGGTGGTGGGCCAGGCACCACTTGGCCATGATCGAGCCGCCGCGCGAGACGATGCCGGTCACGCGGTTGGCGGTCAGCGGGATGAACGGCAGGCGCACGCCGGCGTGGATGGTGAAGTAGTCCACCCCCTGCTCGGCTTGCTCGACCAGGGTGTCGCGGAACACCTCCCAGGTCAGGTCCTCGGCGATCCCGCCCACCTTCTCCAGCGCCTGGTAGATCGGCACCGTGCCGATCGGCACCGGGCTGTTGCGGACGATCCAGTCGCGGATGTTGTGGATGTTGCGGCCGGTGGACAGGTCCATGACCGTGTCGGCGCCCCAGCGGATCGCCCACACCATCTTGTCCACCTCGTCGGCGACGGTGGAGAGCACCGCCGAGTTGCCGATGTTAGCGTTCACCTTGACCAGGAAGTTGCGGCCGATGGCCATCGGCTCGAGCTCGGTGTGGTTGATGTTGGCCGGGATGATCGCCCGGCCGCGGGCCACCTCGTCGCGCACGAACTCGGGGGTGCACAGGTCGGGGATCTCGGCGCCGAAGGACTCCCCGTCGCGGATGCCCGGCGCCTGACGGCGCAGGTTCTCGCGGATGGCGACGTATTCCATCTCGGGCGTGACAATCCCCCGGCGGGCGTACTCCAGCTGGGTGACCGCGGCGCCGGCCTTGGCCCGGTAGACGCGGCGGGGGGCGGAGAACTGCGGCGCCAGGTGCTCGCCTTGTGCGAAGCCGTTGTCCTCGGGCTTCACCTGGCGAGGATCGGCCACGATCTCGACGTCGCCGCGGGAGACGACCCAGGGCTCGCGGACCTTGGGCAAGCCCTTCTCGATGTCGATGGCCGCGTGCGGGTCGGTGTAGGGCCCGGAGCTGTCGTACATGGTCACCGGCGGCTCGTTCGCCGAGGGATGCACCGCCACCTCGCGGAACGGCACGCGGATGTCGGGCCACAGCGCGCCGGGCTGGTAGACCTTCTTCGAGCCGGGACGCTCGCCGGTCGGGATCGCGGCGGGTTCGAGGGGGCCTGCAGGCTTGTTCATGGCGCATCACGCTCCGGTTGGACGGATCACGGGCGTCAGGACGGGTTTGCGGACAGGCCCTTCCCTTCGCCGGCATGACCCGGATCAGGTTCGACGGGTCGTGGGCTCACCCACCTCTCAGCCGCTTGCGCGCGGCCCCCCGAGGATTGGCGCGAGCCTAGGCCGGAAGGCGCCGGCGGGGAAGGGCCAAAAACCGGGATCGGCGAACGGGCCTTGAACTCCCTCCCCCGCAACTGCAGAGCTTGCGGACGGGACGGGGGAGACAGTCATGGCGCAGATCGAGCTGGAGGCCGGCGACCTGCTGGATGGCCGCGGACGGCTGGCGCAGGCCGGCTGGGCGAGGCGCGAGGCGCGGCGCTACAGCCGCGCGGCGATCGCCGCCTCGCCGCTCAGGATCAAGGAGTGGGACTACTACTGCGTCCTGGCCGGCGACCATGGCGTCGCCGCAGTGGTCGCCGACAACGGCTACATGGGCCTCCTCTCGGTGGTCTGGCTGGACTTCGCGGCGCGCCGGTTCTGGACGCAGAGCGAGATCGTCCCCTTTCCCTTGGGGCGGATGGGGATGCCGGAAAGCGCCGATGCGGGCGACGTCGTGCAGGCGCGCAAGGGCCTGAGCCTGGCGTTCCGGCATACGGCGCTGGGCAGGCGGCTGACCCTCGACTGCCCCGGCTTCATGGGCGGCAAGGGCCTGAGCGGGACGCTGGACCTGGCCCAGCCGCCGATGGACCGGATGATGATCGCCACGCCGTTCCCGGGCGCGCCCAAGGCGTTCTACTACAACCAGAAGATCAACTGCATGCCGGCCAGCGGCGAGGTGGTCGTGGCGGGGGAGGCCCACCGGTTCGCGCCGGACAGCGCCTTCGCGGTGCTGGACTGGGGCCGGGGCGTCTGGACCTACCGCAACACCTGGTACTGGGGCTCCGCCTCGGGGCTGGTGGACGGCAAGCCGTTCGGCTTCAACATCGGCTACGGCTTCGGCGACACCTCGGCCGCCTCCGAGAACATGGTCTTTCTGGGCGGCATCGCCCACAAGCTGGATGAGGTGACCTTCCACCTGCCGGACGGCACCTGGGACGGCGCGCCCTGGCGGTTCACCAGCAACGACGGGCGCCTCGAGATGACCTTCGAGCCGATCCTCGACCGGGCCGACGCAACGGACCTGAAGCTGCTCCGTTCGATCACCCATCAGGTGTTCGGCCGCTTCTCGGGGACCGCCGTGCTGGACGACGGGCGCAAGGTCGCCTTCCGGGACCTCCTGGGCTTCGCCGAGAAGGTGGAGACCGCCTGGTAGGCCGATCGCGCGGGCTGGCTGGCGCCGGCCGTTCGGTCGTAGGATCGCACCGAAGCCTCCGGAGGACCGCCGATGAAGCTCGTGATCGCCCCGCTCGCCGCCCTCGGGCTGACCGCCTGCGCCGCGCCCCTTCCCCCGCCGCCGCCGCCAGCGCCGCCGCTTGGCCCGCCGCCTGGGGCCGCCCTGGCTCCGGCCCTGCCCCCGGGGGACTGCTTCCGCTCGAGCGACATCCGCGGCCACACGATCGGGGACCGCCAGACGCTGTACCTGCGGGTGCGGCAGTCCGAGGTCTACCGCGTGGGCATGGCGGGGAGCTGCCTGGCCGGCGCCATCTCGTCCGACCCGCTCGTCATGCGCCAGCCGCCGGGATCGTCCATCGTCTGCCGCCCGATCGACCTGGACGTGGGCGTCAGCCGCGACGGGATGATCGCCACCACCTGCATCGTGCAGTCCATCGTCAAGCTGACCCCCGAGCAGGTCGCCGCCCTGCCGCGGAGATTGCGGCCGTAGGGGGAAGGGTCTAGGGCGAAGCCATGCACCTGGCCCGATACAACCCCGTCCGCTTCGCCCACCTGCCCACGCCGCTGGAGCCCCTGCCCGGCCTGACCGAGGCGCTGGTCATGCCCGGCGGCGGCGGGCCGACGCTGTGGATCAAGCGCGACGACTGCACCGGCCTGGCCGGCGGCGGCAACAAGACCCGCAAGCTCGAGTACCTGCTGGGCGACGCCCTGGCCAACGACGCCGACACCCTGGTCACGCAAGGGGCGGTGCAGTCGAACCACGTGCGCCAGACGGCGGCGGCCGCGGCCCGTTTCGGCCTGAGGTGCGAGGTGATCCTCGAGCACCGCACGGGCTCCAAGGCGCTGGACTACAACCTGTCGGGCAACGTGCTGCTGGACGAGCTGCTGGGCGCGAAGATCCGGCACGTGCCGGCCGGGACCGACATGAACGGGGCCTTGGCGGACGTCGCCCAGGAAATCGCCGACGCCGGCGGGCGGCCCTATGTGATCCCCGGCGGCGGCTCGAACTGCATCGGCGCGCTGGGCTACGCCGAGTGCGCCCTGGAGCTGGTGGCCCAGGCCAACGAGCTTGGCCTGGAGATCGACCGCATCGTCACCGCCACCGGCAGCGCGGGCACCCACGCCGGCCTCGTGGCGGGGCTGGCCGTGATGGGCGCGGACATCCCCGTGCTGGGCATCGGCGTGCGCGCGCCGAAGGAGCAGCAGGAGGCCAGCGTCTACAAGCTGGCCCGCGAGACCGCCGCGCTGCTGGGCCACGAGGACCGTGTGACCCGCGAGATGGTCGAGGCCGACTGCGACTACGTCGGCGAAGGCTACGGCCTGGTCGACGAGGGCGTGATCGACGCGCTGAAGATGGCCGCGCGCGCCGACGCCATCCTGCTGGACCCGGTCTATACGGGGAAGGCGATGAAGGGCCTGATCGCCCTCTCCCGCTCGGGCGCGTTCGACGGCGAGACGGTGGTGTTCCTGCACACCGGCGGCGCGCAGGGCCTGTTCGGCTACCAGTCCGAACTGGAAGGCAAGCTCGGATGAGCGAGGACGACGACGGCTCCCTCACCCTGGGCGTGCTGGGCGGCATGGGCCCGGCGGCGACGCTGGACTTCCTGGCCAAGCTGCAGGCCTACACCCCGGCCAAGCGCGACCAGGACCACATCCGGGTGATCGCCGACATCAACCCCAAGGCGCCGGACCGCAACGTGCCCGGCTCGGGCGCGGGCAACGTCCTGGCCGAGATGGCCGGGGCCCTGCGCGGGGCGGGCGCCGACGTGCTGGCCATGCCCTGCAACACCGCCCACGCCCATTCCGACCTGATCCAGCGGGCCTCGGGCCTGCCGCTGATCGACATGATCGATCTGGCCGCCGAGGCGGCGGCGGAGTCGGGCGCCGTGCGGGCGGGCGTCCTGGGCACCAAGGGCGCCCTGAAGCTCTACCGGGAATACCTGGCCGCCCGCGGCCTCGGCATGGTCAGCCTGCCGCCCGAGCGGCAGGAGGCGTTCATGGAGACGCTCTACCGGATCAAGGGCGGCGATCTCAGCCCCGAGGTTTCGCGCCAGATGAAGGCCTTCGCCGACGAGCTGGTGAAGGGCGGCGCCGAGGTGCTGGTGGCCGGCTGCACCGAGCTGCCCCTGGTGCTGGACCCGCAGGACGTGAAGGTCGAGCTGGTGGACCCCGCCGACCTGCTCGCCCGCCGCTGCGTGGCGGTGTGCCTGGGCTACGAGGCCGTGCCGCAGGTGGGAGCTTAAGGGGCGGCGTCCTTCGGCGGGCAAGAAGGGTCCACGAACCACACGAACCACACGAACGGGGGTCGCCCCCTTTCGTCATCGCCCGGCTCGTCCGGGCGACCCAGCCCGGTGCGGCGCCGCTGGCGCTGCGGACGGGCGTCAGGATGGGTGGCCCGAACACGTCGGGCCACGACGAGGAGGAGGTTCGGGTGGTTCGTGGCCGATCCGGCGGCGCCCCCGCCACCGCCTCGCGGATCTAGAGCGTGCGGGCGGCGAAGGTGTCGCAGGCGGCAGGATCGCCGGTCTCGGCGCCGCGGCGGAACCAGCGCATCCGCTGTTCGGATGAGCCGTGGGTGAAGGCGTCGGGCATCACGCGGCCCTGAGCCTGGCGCTGGAGGGCGTCGTCGCCGACGGCCGCGGCGGCGCGAAGGCCGTCCTCGATGTCCCGGGGATCGAGCGCCACCTGGCCGTTCGAGACGGCGGCGGCGTGGGCCGCCCAGACGCCGGCGTAGCAGTCGGCCTGCAGCTCGAGCCGCACCGAGCCGCTCTCGGCGCCGCGCGCGCCCATCCGCTGGGCGCGGTCCGAGGCGCCGGTCAGGTTCTGGACATGGTGGCCAATCTCGTGGGCGATGACATAGGCGCGGGCCGCCTCGCCCGAGGCGCCGAACTTGCCCTCCAGCTCCTGCCAGAAGGTGAGGTCCAGATACACCTTGCGGTCGGCGGGGCAGTAGAACGGCCCCATGGCCGACTGGCCCATCCCGCAGCCGGTGCCGGTGGCGCGGTCGTAGAGGACGATGGCGTCAGCCGGACGATAGCCCTCGAGCTGGGCCTTCCAGACGTCGTCGACGTTGGTGGCGACCACGTCCACGAAGCGTCCGGCCTCGTCGGCGGGGCCGCCGCGGACGCCTTCCTGCTGCTGGACCTGGGCGCCGCCGCCCAGGACGCTGGTGGTCGTCGACGGATCGACGCCGAACACGAAATAACCGATCAGGGCCAGGATCAGCCCCCCGGCGCCGAGGCCGCCGACGGCGCCCGCGGGCCCAAGGCCACGACGGTCCTCGATATTGCCGGAGCCCCGGCCGCCCGACCAACGCATAGCGACGCCTCCTGAACCTGCGCCAGCCTAACGCGAAGCTGTCAGCGGGGGTTCTTGGATATCTCGCGGACGCGGCGGTTGGATTCCGCCAGCGCCTCGTCGGGGATGCTGGGCAGGCGTGACGTGTCGATCTGCGCCGGCGGGCCCGAATAGGGCGTGCGCGGCAGGACCGTGGGCGCGCGCTGGGCCTCAAGGGTGCGAGCCGCCTGCTCGGCGCGCAGGCGTGCGTCCAGCGCCATCAGCTCGTTGTGCTGGGCGACCGAGCGCTGCTGGTCGAGCTGCTGCTGCAGGCGCAGGGCGTCGAGCTGCATCTGGGTGGTCGCGCCGAAGTCCTGCGCCGCCGCGGGGGCGGCGAGCGCCAGGCTCGCGACCAGGCCTGCGACCAGGCTCGCGACGGGACCGGCGATGAGGGCGAGCGCGCGCATGGGACGGATGTGGGGATCCGGCGACGCGGCGGAAAGGGGCGCGCGTCAGCGCCGCTGGACGGTGAAGCGGGCGAGTTCGCGCTGGGGATCCTGCCAGTCCGGCTTCAGTTCGACGGCCTTGCGGTAGTCGAAGTAGGCGGACGTCATGTCGTCGAGCCCCTCGTGCGCCAGCGCGCGGTTGTAGTAGGCCTTCTCCGGCTCCTCGAGGCCGAGCTCGATGGCGCGGGTGAGGTCGGCGAGCCCCTCGGCGTAGCGGCGGGCGCCGACCGCCGCCGCGCCGCGGTTGACGTAGGCCTCGCCCAAGTCGGGCTTCAGGGCCACGGCGCGGTCGAAGTCGTCGCGGGCGGCGCCGAACTCCTTGCGGCGCAGCTTCATCACCCCGCGGTTCACGAAGGTGCCGGCGCGGTCGCGCGTCGACAGCAGCTCGGTGTCCAGCGCCAGGGTGCAGACCGCCTCGAAGCGGCGCTCGGACTCGCCGGCCAGGGCCGCGTCCGAGCACTGACGGGCCATGCCGCCGCCCAGCACCGTCACCGACTGGGCCGAGGCGCCGGACGCCAGGACGCCGGAGCCCAGGACGACGGCCGCGGCCGTGACGGAAAACGCCAGGGATCTCAGCATCGGACCAGCTCCCGCACGGGACGGGAGAAGGGTCCGCCCGGAACAGCGGTCTGTCAAATCACACCGCCTCACACAGGGACGAACAGGCCCTCGATCATCCGGCGGACGGTGGGGATCAGCGCCTCGGCGCAGCCTGCCGGATCCGTCGAGTCGGCGATGGTCAGGGCGGCCTGGTTCAACGCCCCGGAGAGCAGCGTCAGCATGGCGTCGCGCTGGTTGCGGTCGGTGACGCCGCGCTCGTCGCAGGCCGCCTCGATCCCGACGCGCAGGTCGCCCATGGCGTATCGCATGTCGATCTCCCACCACCGGCGCCAGCCCACGACGGCCGCCGCATCGATGAGATAGATCTGCAGGATCTCCGGGTCGGCGCAGACCCGCAGCTGCGCCTCGCAGCCCTTGATCAGCCCGTCCAGATAGCTGGTCGCGCCGACGGTCTCGGCCATCAGCCGCCCGCTCACCTCGGCGCAGACGGTCTCGAGCACCGCATCGAACAGCGCCTGCTTGTCGGTGAAGTGGTGGTAGAGGGCGCCGCGGGTGACGCCGGCGGCCTCGAGGATCTCCTGGGTCGAGACCGCGGCGTAACCCTTCGACGCGAAGAGCGCCCGCGCCTCGGCGATCAGCCGCGCCCGGGTGGCGTTTCCGCGATCGTGACGGCCGTCCACCATCGATCTCCTCGCCGCAGACATGGGCGCGTCTCGCCCTCCCGGCAACACATCTTCGCAATTCCGCGCTTGAAAGCAAACAGACAGTATGTTTGTTTCTTTGCTCGGTGATCGGCGTTCGGCCGGCGGCAGGCGAAGGGGGCGGCGGGGTGCGGACTGCGGGGGCATATCTGGCGATCGCACTGGCCGCCGGCGTGGCGACGGGCTGCGCCACCACCGGCTTCGCGGCGCCGCGACGGGGCCCGCCGGCGCAGGCCGGAGCCGCCGAGCAGATGCAGGAGGCCGCAGTCGCGGCCCTGCGCCGCAACGATCCCGCGTCCGCGAACCGGCTGCTGACCCGGGCGCTGCAGCGCGATCCCGAGAATCCGACGCTGCATGCGCTCAACGGCCTGGCCCACCACCAGCGGGTCCGCGACGGCCAGCGCGAGCACTTCCAGCTCGCCGAAACGGCCTATCTGGTGTCGCTTCAGAGCCAGCGGGACTCCTTTCCCGTGGCCCTGGAACTGGCCCGGCTCTACGTCGAGAACGGCCGCTACGGCGCCGGAAAACGCGCCGCCGCCTACGCCCTGGACCTGGAGCCGGGCTCGGCGGACGCCCTGCAGGCGCTCGCGGCGGCGGCCTACTACGACGGGGACCTCGAACTGGCGGCCTGGGCCGCGGCGGAGGCGAGACCGGACGACGCCGCGATGGCCCCCATCCGCCCGCTCGTGTTCGCCGCCGCGGGACTGCCCGCCGAGGCGGACCAGGCCCTCGCCCAGGGGCTGGCCGCGGGCGCCATTCCCGACCAGCGCCGCGAGGCCCTGGCGCGGCGGCTCGGCCAATGGCGCGATCTGCATGTGCAGGCCGCCTTCCAGCGCCCGGCCGGCACGCTTCCTGACGCGCCGCCCGGCGCCATCGGAGGGGCCGCCCCCGCGCAGGCGCCCGCATCCCTGCCCGGACTCCCGCTTGCGGACCCGCCGGACGCGCCGGCGCCGGAGCCCGCGTCGGGCGCGGCGAGCTACGCCTGGTGGGACTGCCAGCAGCAGCTGAACCCCGGCGGATTCGCCGCCCCGCCGCCTTCGTTCAGCTACGGCTACGGCGCCTCGACGTCGGCGGACGAGACCTCGGCCCTGCCCGCTCTGCCGGCGCCGTGCCGCGGCCAGCCCCTGCCGCGGATGGCGATGGTCGACGCCGTGATCCTGCGCACCGACGACACCCGCTCGGCCACGAACGGGGTGAACCTGCTGAAGAACCTGTCGGCCTACGTCGGCAACGGGATCACCGTCACGCGGAGCTGGAGCACCGGCCAGCCGGCCACCAAGACCAGCGTCGTCACCCAGAACCTGGGGCTCGGCTCGTCGGTCGGCGGGGTGCTCTCGTACTCGCTGAACATCGCCAACGCGACCGAGCAGCGGGCCGAGATCCTGGCGCAGCCGACCCTGCTCGCGCTGGACCGCCAGCCGGCGCAGTTCTTCTCGGGCTCGAACGTCACCATCGCGCTGAACGGCGGCCCGGGCAGCTACGGCAGCGTGCAGAACCAGCCGGTGGGCGTGAGCCTGTCGGTGACGCCGACCTTCGTCGACGACGACAGCATGCTGGTCAGCGTCAAGGCCGTCCGCTCGTTCTTCGAGGAAACCGCCGACAGCGCCACCTTCGTCCAGTCGGTCCAGACCTCGCGCAACATGGTGACGGCCAACGTCCTGCTGCGCTTCGACCAGACGCTGGTCCTGTCGGGCCTGAGCGAACGCGAGGTGACCAGCATCGACAGCCGCACGCCGCTGCTGGGCGACATCCCCGGCGTCCAGCACCTGTTCGCCACCAAGGAGGACCGCGACTACACGCGCTCGGTGGTGATCATGCTGACCCCGCGCCGGGTTCCCGGGCTGGCGGCGCAGCTCGCGGAGGCGGCCGCGGCGGCGACGCCCGAGCCCGCCGCCCTGCGCGACGCCCGGGCCCGGGCCCGGACCGGCCTGGCCGAACAGTGGCCGAACCTCACCGCGGCGCTGGCGCACATGGACCGCAACCGCCTGTTCCGCGCCCTGCGCGCCGGCGACATCGACGTGCGCGGCTGGCGCGAGCGGGACCGCGTCGAGCAGGCGCTGAACGACTTCACCCGGCTTCTCGCCTTCTGAGTCCGACCCAACACCGAAAAGGGGACCTCATGCTGTTCAGGATCGATCGACTGCTGGCGGGCGCCGGATGCGCCCTCGCCGCCTTGGGCTCCGCAGGGCCGGCCCTGGCCCAGGCCGGCCCGAGCGAGACCCGCATCCTCAGCTATCCCACCCCGGGCGTGGACCTGGGCGCCGGCTGGGACAGCCAGGGCGTGCAGCCCAAGACCTCCAAGTGCGTGAGCTTCGTCGCCTCGCAGCAGCCCGGCTCGCCGCAGGACGTGCGCCATGAGCGCACCCTGGTGTCCGACAAGTACGGCTATTCGAACGCCCTGAACGTCTCGGCGGACGTGCAGGTGAAGTCGATGACCGGCGCGGCGGTCGACGTGAAGGCGACCTACGCCAACAAGAAGACCTTCAACTCCACCTATCTGAACGTCGTCGACCTGGTCTACGTCGACAACGGCTGGACCTACACCGATGCGCCGAAGCCCGGCGCCGCCCTGAACTCCCCCCTGGGCGCCCCCCTGGGCGCCCCCTTGGGCGCGACCGCGCCGACGGCCCTGGGACGACCGCCGGTGGACGCCTCCGACGCGGTCTATTTCCAGGCCGCCGTCACGGCCAAGTCCATGCGCCAGCGGGACGCCGCCATCGTGTCCGGCCTGGAGCGGATGATCGGCCAGGGGGCCGGCGGGCCCGCCGCCGCCTCGCCCGCGGCGCTGATGCCGCTGCGCGGACCGGCCGCGCCGCCGCCGGGCGCCGTGCTGCGGGACGCCCCCTCGATCACCGCCAGCGTGCTGCTGACGCCCGAGGCGCTGAAGCTGGCCCAGACCAACCCGGACCAGTTCCGCGCCCAGTGCGGCGACGGCTTCGTGGCGGCGATCAACTCCGGCGGCGAGATGGCCGTCACCTACACCTTCATGACCACCTCGCAGGAGGAGCAGCAGCAGATCGGCGCCTCGCTGAACGTCAGCTACGGCACGCCGTTCACCAATGTGGCCGCCAGCGCCTCGGTCGCCCAGGCGATCGGCTCGTGGGGCAAGACGATCAGCACCAGCATCGACTTCTACCGCAGCGGCGGCAGCGGCGAGGTGATCCCGACGACGCTCGAGCAGATCGACGCGCAGGTGCAGAGCTTCGCCGCAGCCGTCCAGCGCGCGCCGCAGCCGTACAAGATCATGGTCATGGACTACCGCCGGCTGGCCAACTACCCGCAGGGCGGCATCGGCATGCCTTCGCTCAGCCCGTTCGAGAAGCTGGCGTGGGAGTACGGCAAAGCCAACACCCTCTACACGACGGTCAGCCAGATCATCAGCGACCTGGGCGACCCGCAGGCCAAGGCCAGGTACCTGACGGCGCGGTGGGGTTCGCAGGCCGGGGCGCTCAACAACACCCAGCAGGCGGCCGGCCAGCGGATGACGGCCCTGCAGAACGTGGCCAAGGCCTGCATGGCGGCCAGCCCCAGCCAGGCGGCAAGCGTCTGCCAGACCACCCAGTTCGACGACCTGTCGCCGCGCACGGACTTCCCGCTGCCGATCGGGCCGGGCAACGTCAGCGACGTGGTCAACGGCCTCTGGAGCGACGCCGACGCCTACCGCACGGTGGTCTTCAACCGCTGGATCAACCAGGTGAACCAGAACCGCTGCTGGTCGCACCCGGCCGACCCGACCTACTGCCGCTACAGCAGCGAGCTGGCGCCGCTCCGGCAGCGGATCAACGTCGCCGCGCCGGGCTACGCCGCGCTGGAGCTGGTGGACCAGCCGGGCCGCTGCCTGAACGTGGGCACGATCACCAGCTACGTCTCGGCCCAGCCGTGCCCGTCCAGGCCGACGGACGCCGGCTTCTTCGTGAAGTGGGACCCGGTCCAGCAGACGCTGGTCTCGGAGGAGCCGAACCGGTGCGTCTACGCCATGCGCACGGCGACCACGACGCCGGGCTTCGCGATCGTCGGCCTCGCCGTCTGCGGCGCGACCAACAACCAGGAGGACATCAGCCGGACCTGGACGTTCCGCGACTCGACCGACGCGGGCGGCCGCTGGGACAACACCGGCGCCTACCTCGTCGTCGCCGACCGCAGCACGCCCTCGCAGCTGAACTCGTGCCTGGACAGCTACAGCCCCACCAGCACGTGGGTGGCGCCCTGCACCCAGCCCAAGCGGGTGCGGATCTGGATGGCCAAGCCGGGGACCTGAGGGTCGCCCGAACGGCCGAAGGGGGATCGGGGGCCCGCGGGCCCCCGATCTTCTTGGGAGGGATCGCATGGAAGCCTTGATCCGATACGCGTTGTCGAACTTCACCCTGACGCTGCTGGCGGCGGGATTGCTGGCCGCGGCGATCGCCCTGGCGGCGGGGCCGAGGCCGGTCACCCGCGGGCGGGTCCTTGAGGCGGTGTTCGCCTGGGGACTGCTGGTCTCGGTGGGGATCGGCTTCTTCTACAACTTCGTCATGCACGTCTTCTTCAGCGAGACGGCGGCCGCGTTCATCGGCTGGGAGACGAGCCCGTTCCAGAAGGAGGTCGGGTTCGCCAGCCTCGGCTTCTCGGTGCTGGGCTTCCTGGCCTTCCGCGGCGGCTTCGAGATGCGGCTGGCGGCCGTGAGCGGGATCGCGTGCTTCCTCTGGGGCGCGGCCGCCGGCCACGTCGTGCAGATGGTGGAGGCCCGCAACTTCGCGCCGGGCAACGCCGGCCCGATCTTCTACACCGACCTCTTCCTGCCGCTGGCCGGGTTCGCCCTGCTGGCGGCCCAGCGCCGGCTGCGGCCCAGGGACTGAAGGCCCGTCAGGCCGGGGCGCGGAACTTCCGCAGCTCGCGGTGGAGGATGTAGACGCCGCTGGCGGCGACCAGAAGGGCGCCGACCAGCGTCGCCACGTGCGGCAGCTCGCCCCAGATGAGGAAGCCCAGCCCCGCGGCCCAGACGAGCTGGGTGTAGTCGAAGGGCGCCACCACGCCGATGGGGGCCGCCCGCAGCGCCTCGGTCAGCAGCATCTGGGCGACGCCGCCGACGATCCCCGACAGCACCAGCATGCCCAGGGTGAGCGGATCGGGCGTCATCCAGCCGAACAGGGCCGCGCCCGCCAGGCCCAGGGCCGAGCCGGCCAGGGTGAAGTAGAAGACGATGGTGGGGCCGCGCTCGGTGTCGGAGATCTGGCGGATCGCCACCATGGCGCCGGCGGCGCCCAGGGCGCCGAGCAGGCCGAAGACGACGCCCGGCACGTTCATGTGTCCGGGCACGGGGCGGGCCATGATCATCACGCCCACGAAGCCGACGATCACCGCGCCCCAGCGGTGGCGGCCCACCGGCTCGGCCAGCAGCAGGGCCGAGAGCGCGGTCATGAACAGCGGAGAGGCGAACTGCAGCGCCGTGGCCTCGGTGAGCGGCAGGTGCTGCACGGCCGAGAAGCCGCAGACCATCCCGCTCAGCCCGACCGCCGAGCGCACGAGGTGACCCATCGGCCGCTTCGTCCGCAGCACCTCGAAGCCGGTCGTGCGCCAGATGTAGAGGCCGAGCGGCAGGAAGGCGAAGGCGTTGCGGAAGAAGATGATCTCGAAGATCGGCACGCCGCGCTCGCCGCACCACTTCACCAGCGCCCACAGCAGGGCCAGGCACACCATCGCTCCGATGCGGAGCGCGATGCCGAGCAGCGGCCGGTGCGTCGGCGCGTGCGGATGGGGAGGAGCGGCGGCCACGGCGAGGGGGTTTGGGCGGATGCGGCGGCCCGGTCAACGGCCAGTTCGCCGCGGCGCGGTCCGCCCGGCTAGACGACCGGCTAGAGGACCGGCCGGCGCATGAACACCCGCCGGCTCTCGTCGAGGCCGCGGGCCTCGTGGGCCGCGCGGATCGCAGCCAGGCCGGGCGTGAGGACATCCAGGACCTCGAACCCCAGCCGTGCGTACCACGGCGCGTTCCACGGCACGTCGCGGAAGGTGGACAGCGTCAGGGCCGAGGCGCCGCGCGCGCGGGCCGCGTCCGCCACCGCGTCGATCAGGGCCGCGCCGATACGCCGTCCGGCGTGGCTGGGCAGGACGTCCACCTGCTCGATGTAGAGCCCGTCCTCAACCGGCCGGAAGATGATCGAGGCGACCGGTGCGTCGTCGGCCTCGCACGCGACGATCAGCGCGCCCTGAGCCGCCCGCTCGGCCAGGAGCTGGGGCGCGGTGGGCTCGTCGTCGGCGATCCAGGCGTCGGGCGTGCCGCGGAACCGGTCGGCCGACACGCGCTCGATCTCGCGCACGGCGTCGATGTCGGAAGCCCGGCCGGGCCGCAGGCGTATGGCGGAGTCCGATGACATGGCTTGACCATGCGCGGTCTCCGCCGGCCGGCGCAATGCCGGCCGAGCGGTCAGGCCGCCGCCTCGGCGGGCGAGACCGGGCAGTAGCGGTCCAGGAATTCCTGGTGGCTGGGCAGCTTTCCGACCGCACGGTCGACGTTGCCCTTCAGGTCGCCGAGGGCGCCGCGCAGCCGCTCGGGCGGCATCAGGGCGCCCATGCGGTGATGGGTCTTCGGCCGGATCCGCTGGCCGAGCATCACCTGCAGCCAGGAGTCGATCAGGAACAGCTCGCCCGGCACGTGGTAGAGCTGGGCCGTCTCGCGGAAGAGCTCGATCCGCTCGGCGAGGGAGTCCGGGATCTGCATGGTGCGGCAGCGGTCCCAGTAGGGGCTGTCGGTCCGCTCGGTCGCCTTGTAGTGCAGGATGATGAAGTCGCGGACGCGCTGGATCTCCTGGTCGGCCAGGAAGTTGAAGCGCGTCTGCAGCGCCGCGTTGACCCCGGCGAAGGGGAAGAGCTGCAAGAGGCGCGTGATGGCGATCATGGTGATGTGCAGCGAGGTGGCCTCGAGCGGTTCGATGAAGCCGCCGGCCAGGCCGATGGCGACGCAGTTCTTGTCCCACGCCTTCCGGCGCCGGCCGGGGCGGAAGCGCAGGAACCAGGGCTCGGTCAGCTTCTCGCCCTTGAGCTGGCCGAGGAACGAGTCCCGCGCCTCGTCGTCCGACATGAACTCCGAACAGTAGACCCAGCCGTTGCCCTCGCGGTGCTGCAGCGGGATGCCCCACTGCCAGCCGGCGCGGTGGGCGATGGCGCGGGTGAGCGGCAGCGGCGGCTCGCTCGTGGCAGTCTGGACCGCGACGGCCCGGTCGTTGGGCAGCCACTGGCCCCAGTCCTCGAAGCCGGCCTTCAGCGTCTGCTCGATCAGCAGGCCGCGGAAGCCGGTGGCGTCCACGAACAGGTCGCCCTCGACCCGCTCTCCGGACTCCAGGACGAGGGCGGTGATGAAGCCTGTCTCGGGGTGCTGCTCGACGCGCTGGATCTTGCCTTCGACCCGGCGCACGCCGTTGTTCTCGCAGCGCCGGCGCAGGAAGCGGCCGAAGCGGGTGGCGTCGATGTGGTAGGCGTAGTTCATCGGGAAGTCGTCGGCGGCGTAGAACTTCCCCTCCTCCGACGCCCGCAGCTCCAGGCAGTAGTCGCCGAGGTCGCCGCCGAAGCCCTGGGCCCTGGCCTCCATCCACATGTGGTGGAAGTGGGCCATCAGCGTGGACTTCCCCACCTGACCGAACGAGTGGATGTAGCGGTCGCCCACCTCGCCCCAGTTCTCGAACAGGATGCCCAGCTTGAAGGTGGCGCCCGTCTCGCGCATGAACTCGCGCTCGTCGAGGCCGAGCAGGGCGACGAACGTCCGCGCCGTGGGGATGGTGGACTCGCCCACGCCGACCGTGCCGATGGCGTCGGATTCCACGAGGGTGATGTCGAGCAGGCCCCCGAGCTGGCGCGACAGCGCGGCGGCCGCCATCCAGCCCGCCGACCCGCCGCCGGCGACCACGACCTTCTTCACGACCTGTTCCATGGGTCCCCCCTTCAAGGGCTTTGGCAAGGGCTTGGGCAAGGGTTCTGGCTTCAACGGTTCATGCGGTGGAGCAGCTGGGCGCGCAGGCGCCGGGCCTTCATCTCGTCCAGCGGGCCGAGCGGGCCGCGGGCGGGCTCGGGCAGATGGCCGGCGGCGGCCTCGGCCGGGCCGAAGACATAGAAGTCGAACAGCGCCTTCCAGGCCTGCTTCTCGTGCTCGGGGCGGTCGCGCAGGCTGAGCAGCGCGTGCAGCAGCGTCGTCTGCGGCGTGTCCATGAACCCCGGCGAGGGGTTCCACCAGTAGTTCACCAGGATGTTGAACGGCTCCAGCGCCTCGACCTGGTGCCACCACAGGGCCGGGTAGACGAGGACGTCGCCGGGCTCGAGGTCGGCCACCTGGGCCGCGGCCAAGGCCTCGCGGGCCTTCGGAAAGCGGTCGAGGTCCGGGTCGCGCAGATCGACGAGGCTGACGACCTGGCCGCCGGGGGTGGGCTCCAGCGGCCCGGGATAGAGGTTCGCGGCCTGGTCCGGCGGGAACAGGGTGAAGCGGCGGCGGCCGGCCACGCAGACGGCGATGTTGTTCGACATGTCGTAGTGGGCCGCCGCGACCGTGCGGTTGCCGATCCAGATGCTGACGATGGGTTCAGCCCCGAGGACGGCGGCGTCCAGGCCCAGGTCGTTCTCCTGGCGCAGGCCGGGCAGGTAGGTGTCGATGTCCGTGGAGCCGATGTAGAGCGAGGGGCCGTCCGGCTCGTCCAGCCCGGCCGCCATGCGGTCCAGGAAGGCGCCGAGCCCCACCTGCTCGGCCCGGAAATTGAGCTGCGTCAGCGCCTCGTCGGCGTAGAAGAACCGGCCGCCGATCTCGGGCCGGCCCGTGTAGCCGGTGACCGGCCGCCCCGCGTCCCAGCGCTTGAGGCAGGCGATGGCGTCCCCGGCCGAGGAGAGCCCGGCCCGCACCAGCGGCCAGTCCCGCGCGAGACCGCGGTAGACCGTCGGCCGCTGACCGGCCAGCAGCGCATCCAGCGGGATGTCCCCCGCCCCGGCGGCGGCCCCCTCCGGCACGGCCTGAAGGGCGGCGCTCACCGCCCCGCCTCCTTGCAGACCTTGGCGTCGATCAGGCGCTGCAGGTTGGCCATCGAGGATCGCACGGCGTAGGCCGCGCGCAGGGCGCCCGAGCGGTGCAGCCGCTCCAGGTCCTCGCCGCCCAGGGCCGCGAGGCCGGCCTCCCCCACGGTGAACAGGCCGGGGATCACATAGGTCCGCCCGCCTTCGACCTGCGCCTCGACCTCGACCGGCTCGATGAGGCCCAGGCCGTCCAGCGCTGCGAAGAACGGGCCGCCCACTTCCAGCCCGTCGTAGATGGCGCCCAGCACCCGCGAGACGTGCTGCAGGTACGGCGCGTGGCCTCCGGCGGGCAGGAACAGCGGCTCGCCCTCCTCGCGGCTGATCCGCGGATGGTCCAGATCGACGTGGATCATCGGCTGGGGCTCGCCGCCCTCGCCCGCCCGCGGCGGCTGCAGCACGATCGAGAAGGGCCCCCGCTGCTGGACGGCGGGCACGTAGCGGGCGTTCCAGCCGCCGCCGTCCAGGAACAGGTTCTCGTCGCGGTCTAGGCCCAGGAGGACGATGGCCTGGAAGGCGCCGTTGGCGTCCTTGCGGAAGAAGATGGGGTACTCGCGCTGCAGCGCCTCGAACTCGGTCGGGAACACCAGCGCCTGGTTGATCGCGTCGCCGAACTCCGGCCCATGCCGGGCGATCACCCGCAGGTCCGCATGATCGACGTTGTTGAGCAGCACCCTGTTCGTCACGTTCGCCTCCACGCCCGGACGAAAGAGGCCGCTGCGCCGAGCGGCCTCTCCCGTTCCGGTCCGGTCCCAGAGGGGGAGGCTAGAACCGGTACCGCGCGCCCAGAAGGTATCGCGTGTCGAGTTCCTGAACCATCCAGAGCTGGTTCTTGTCGCGGCCATGGGTCCGCAGGCGCTCCTTGAAGATGTTGATCGCCTCGAAGGAGACCGCCAGGTCCTCGGTGATGTCGTAGCTGACGTTCAGGTCGACCTGGTCGAAGGCTTCCACGAACACCGGGTTGCGGTCCCCGCCCCGGTTGGTCTGGGCCAGGAACTTGTCCCGCCAGTTCCAGGCGACGCGGGCCGAGACGCCGTACTTCTCGTAGATCAGGGTCACGTTGGCCGTGTCGCTGAGGCCGAGGAGGGCGAACTGGTCCTCGCCGGGGTCGGCGCCGATGTCGAAGCCGATGTCCCCGTCCACGAAGGTGTAGGCGGCGGCGACGCCGAAGCCCGTGTCCCCGAAGAAGTGGGCGCCCGCCAGCTCGAAGCCCCAGATCTTCGCCTGCCGGGTGTTGATCGGCTGGGCGATCTGGAAGTTGAACAGCGGGTCGCTGGCGTTGGCCTCGATGTCGACGGACGACAGGATCTGGTCGACGAACCCCTGGTTCAGGTCGCCGAGGCCGCCGCCGGGCAGCGGGGTCCGGTTGGCCTGGAACTGCGCCTGGGCCGCCGCCACGTCGCCGCCGTTCTGGATGATCAGGGCGGTGGCGGTGAACAGGTTGACGTCCGTCTGGTCGGCGCCGACGTCGGTCAGCATCTGCCGCGCCAGGCCCGACCGCGTGCCGGCGGCGCCGGAGGCCGGATCGCGCAGGTCGAACAGCGGCCCCTCGAAGGTCCCCTGGCCGACGAAGTTGTCGACCCGCTTCTCGAACACGCCGGCCGAGATGAAGCTGCCGGGCTTGTAGTACCACTCCAGCGAGAGGTCGAAGTTGTCCGAGACCAGGGGCTCGAGGTTCGGGTTGCCCGAGTCGGCGAGCGGGATCGCTCCGTTGGCCGTCGGCCGGTTGGGCGCGTCGGCGTCGATGGAGGCGAAGAGCTGGCCGAAGTCGGGTCGTGCGATGGTTCGGCTGAACGAGGCGCGGGCGACGAGGTCCTCCCGCAGCTCGACGCGGAAGTCGAGCGCCGGCAAGAGGTTGTTGTACTTGCCCTTGCCCGAGACCGGCTCCTCCTGGTCAGACGTCGAGACGATGAAGTCGTTGTCGGCCGTCCAGACGATCGCCCGCGGCACCAGGATCAGCGACGTGGCGTCCACCTCGGTCCGCTCGTAGCGGACGCCGGCGACCATGCTGGCCGAGCGGCCGGCGATCTCGCCGTTCCAGGTCAGCTGGCCGTAGGCGGCCCAGATCTTCTCGCCGACCCGGTTGTCGGTCTGCTCGTTGATGTTGATCGCGTTGCCCTGCGCCAGATAGGCGGCGGAGAGCGTGTCGTAGAGGGCGATCGGGTCGGCGCGGAACGAGATCAGGCCGGCGCCGCTGAGGCCCGGATCGAGGTCGTCGAAGGCGCAGGCCTGGCAGAACTGTTCGACCAGCCCCGGGGCGAGCGCCTCGACGTCGCGCGGATTCGAGATGCCCCAGCTGCCGAGGTCCTGCTGGGTGACGGTGTTCGCCTGGCGCATGTCGGAGTCGCGGTAGTTGACCCCGAAGTCCAGCCGGCTGCCGTCGTCGTCCAGCTCCCACACCACATCGGCGCGGACCTCCTTCACCTTCTGCGACTGGCGCTGCGAGAAGGTGCGGCCCACCTGGCTGCCCAGGTCGCCGGCGTCGAGCACGCCGTTGCCGTTGCCGCGCGGCAGGGCGTCGTTGATGGTGATGGTCTGGACCGGGGCCTCGCCCGAGAAGTCCACCGAGTGGGCGGCGATGATCGGCGCCCCGATCGACACCAGGGTCGAGTTGGTCCCGTTTCGGGCGCCGGGCTTGCTGTTGGCCTTCGAGATGTGGCCGTCGAGCGAGACGGTGATCCGGTCGTTGAACCGCCACTGCCCGTTCAGGCCGTAGGATTCCAGGGTGTCGTCGGTCGCCCGGTACTGCTGCTCGAAGCCGGCGTCCTTGGTGCCCGACAGGGCCTCCTGCAGGAAGATGGCCGTCGCCACCACCGGGTTGTCGTCGAAGGTCACCCGGTCGAACGGACGGTTGAACCAGTTGGCCTGGTCGTTCCGGTGCTCGCGGACCTTGTTCTTGGCGTAGAGGGCGTCGGCCGTGAGGGTGAAGTTCTCGGTCGGCTGGAATTGCACGGTGGCGTAGCCGTTCAGCCGTTCGCGCTCGCCCTCGGCGAAGTGGTAGCGGCTGTCGTTCGGGATCGCCACCAGGGTGTCCGGGTCGGTCGGCGCGTTGGTGATCTGCGTCGTGCCGTTGTTGCGGACGAACCCGTTCGCGGGATCGATGAATTCGGAATAGCGGCGGATGTTCCAGTCGTTGGCGGTGGCGCTGCGGCTGGTGAAGTTCCGCTTCTGATAGCTGCCGAAGAGGCTGACCCCGAACATGTCGCTGGGGTCGCTCCAGGTGACCACGCCCGACAGCTCGGGCGTGATCTTGTCTGCGCCGTCGAGGCTCTCCTCGACCCCGGTGTCGTAGAGGCCCTTGACGCCGATGCTGCCCGAGAGGCCTTCGGCCGCGTCGAGCGGGCGGACGGTGCGCACGTTGATCGTGGCGCCGATGCCGCCCGACGGGATCGCGGCGCGGCCGGTCTTGTAGACCTCCAGCGCGCTGACGCCTTCCGAGGCGACGTTCGAGAAGTCGAACGAGCGGCTGGTGGCGGCCTGGAACTCGGCGTTCTGGTCGCCGCCGACCGTCTGGACGTTGGCGGTCGGCAGGGTGCGGCCGTTCAGGGTCACCAGGTTGAAGCCGCCGCCGAAGCCGCGGACGGTCACCTCGCTCCCCTCGCCGTTGCTGCGGTCGATGGCCACGCCCGGGATGCGCTGCAGCGACTCGGCCAGGTTGGTGTCGGGGAACTTGCCGATGTCCTCGGCGACGATCGCGTCCACCACGCCGCTGCTGCTGCGCTTGATGTCGAGCGCCTGCTCGATCGAGGCCCGGAAGCCGGTGACCACAATCTCCTCGACCTCGGCCGGAGCCTCCTGGGCGGCGGCGGCGCCGGCGAACAGAGCCGTCGAGATCGCAAGCAACGAAGCAGAATTACGAAGACGTTTACGCCGGATCATGGGCCATCCCCCCGGTGTTATGAGCCAAAAGGTCGCGTATATTTTTGCAGTGCAACATTACCGCGCGCCGTTTACTGGTCGCAGGCGGCGCGTTTTCTCATTCGTCCGTGATATGGTAGCGTTATCACTAACATTTCAGCCCCGTCAATCTGAAGAGCGTTGTTTTTTGACCACACCGCCACATTTCCGTCATGGGAGCGGATGCGGTTTTGCCGAGCGCGGCAGACACGCGGGGGCGGGCGGTCACGGGCACACCCCGTCGTTCTGGTTCGGCGCAAGGCGCAGCTCGCCCAGCGAGAGTTCGAGGCCGGCGCCGGCCTCGATCCAGGCCGGGCTCGCCACCGCCGAAAGGTCGTCGCCGGCGGCGCGGAAGCAGGCCAGCCGGACCTTGATCGTCCGCCACTCGCCCACGGGCGCGGCCGCCAGGATCCCCCCGAGCGGCACGCTGGCGCGGCCGACGCCCAGGCGCACCTCGCCGGCCGGCCGCCGGTCGACCCGGTAGGCGGCCAGCAGGGTCATGTCGCCGTTCGCCTGGCGGCTGAGGTCCGCCGCCGGACCTGAGAACGCGGCGCGGCCCGGGCCCGTCCAGGAGAAGGCGCGGCCCGCGCCCTGCACGCCGCCCGCATCCACCAGCCGGACGGACAACGCCCCGCCGGGGGAGGCCGCCTCGCCAGCGCTGGGCGCGATCGCCTCGCCGGCAGCGTCGCGCAGCACGAGCCGCCAGGGCTCCACCACCCGCCCGCCGACGAGATAGCGGTCCAGGTTCTCCACTCCGGCAGCGACGCCGGGGTCCTCCGAGAGGGCGGGAACCTCGGTCCGGTCGCCATAGGCGAGGCCGTAGCCGTAGGCGAACAGCGGATCGTAGCCGGGATCGCCCCGGTTCAGCCGGTACTGGTCGGCCCGCCTGGGCCAGGAGAACGAGAGCTTGCCGCGGAAGTCGTGCCGCGGTCGGCCGCGGGCGTCGCCGATCAGCACGTCCGCCACTCCGCCGCCCTCGGTCCCCGGCTGCCATGCGGCGACGAAGGCGTCGGCCGCGTTCAGTTCGGGGTTCACCCACATCGGCCGGCCCGAGAGGAACACCGCCACCACCGGCAGGCCGTGGGCCTTCAGCCTGCGCAGCAGGGCGAGGTCGGACTTGGCGCCCGGTTGGTACTCCAGCGTCGGACGGTCGCCCTGGAACTCCGCATACGGATCTTCCCCGAAGACCACGACGGCCACGTCGGGCCGCTCCTGGAACTCGCCGTCCGCCCTGAATTCGGCCCGGCCGCCGCCGGCCTCCACCGCCTGGCGAATCCCGTCCCAGATGGTCTCGCCGTTCGGGAAGTCGGACGGCCTGTTGCCGGTCCCCTGCCAGCTGAGGGTCCAGCCGCCGGTCTGCTTGCCGAAGTCCTGCGCCCCCGAGCCGGCCACCAGCACGCGGGCCGAGCCGCGCACGGGCAGCACGCCACCGTTGTTCTTGAGCAGCACGAGGGACTCGCGCACCGCCCGGCGCGCGACCGCGCGGTGCTCGGGCGCGCCCACGAGGTCGAGGCGGCCCTCCAGCGGCCGGGGACCGAACAGGCCCGCCTTGACCTTCACCCGGAGGATGCGGCGCACGGCGTCGTCCAGCCGCGCCATCGGAATCGCGCCGGACCGCGCCTGGGCGAGCGTGTTGTCGTAGAGCCCCTTCCAGCTGTCGGGGGCCATCAGCATGTCCATGCCGGCGTTGAAGGCCTGGGGACAGGTCTCGGTGGTGCAGCCCGGCGCCTGGCCGTGGGCGTTCCAGTCGCCGACGACGAAGCCCTCGAAGCCCATCCGACCCTTCAGCACGTCGGTGAGCAGGCCCCGGTGGGTATGCAGCTTCTCGCCCCGCCAGCTCGAGAACGAGGCCATCACCGTCATGACCCCGGCGTCGATCGCCGCGGCGTACCCCGGCGCGTGGACGCGGGCGAGGTCGGCCTCGCTGTCCTTATTGTCGCCCTGGTCCCGGCCGTTCTCGGTGCCGCCGTCGCCCAGGAAGTGCTTGGCCGACCCGACCACCCGCCCGTTCCGCAGGGCGGGCCAGTCGCGCGGCGCCCCCTGCAGCCCCTCGACCAGGGCGCGGGCGTAGGTGGCGACGAGCTGCGGGTCCTCGGAATAGCTTTCGTAGGTGCGCCCCCAGCGGTCGTCGCGCACGACGGCGACGGTGGGCCCGAACGCCCAGTCGATCCCGACGGCGGCGGCCTCGACGGCGGTGACCTCGCCGATCCGGCGGATCAGCTCGGGATCGCGCGTCGCGCCCAGGGCGATGTTGTGGGGGAAGACCACCGCGCCCACGACGTTGTTGTTCCCGTGCACGGCGTCCAGGCCGAAGATCGGGGGGATGTAGGGGCGTCCCGGCCGCAACTCCTGCGCCGCCTTGCGGAAGGCGCGGGCGGTGTCGAGCCAGGCCTGGCCCGGCGAGCGGTCGGGCGCGCCCAGGGGCGGGCTGTCTCCGCCCGCCAGAACCGATCCCAGGGGATAGTCGCGAAGGTCCTCGGGGCGGACGGTGGTCGTGTCGCCCTGGATTAGCTGGCCCACCTTCTCCTCGAGGCTCATCCGGCCCATCAGCTCGTCGACGAACGCCTCGGTGCGCGGATCGACGAGGCCGCGGCTGCGCGCGGCCGGCCACAGGGCCGGGTCGATCGCCTCGGCGGGCGCGGCCGGGCCGGGCGCGAAGCCCGTGGCCAGGGCCGCCGCGGCGCAGGCCAGGCGCAGGAGCCGCTCCCCCATCCCCCGTCCGCCTCAGGCGCGGAAAAAGGACGGCGCGGCGACGAGCCCGCCGCGCCAGGTAGTGGGGAAGCAAGACAGGAAGCCGAACGCGGTCGCGTCCCGGCGGTCGCCAGGCGGGATCATCATGTTTCCTCCCGGCCGTCGTTGGGGTCGCGGCCGTCGTTATGATGCAACCCTGCGGCGCATTGACAGCGCTGTCAACATTTTTCGGTAGCGGTAACATTCACCGTGCGGCCGCCTCAGCCGCGAGGCGCGGCCGTCGAGTCGCGCAGGACCAGGGCGTAGGCCACCTCGGCCGGACCGGGCGCAGCCTGGCCCGCCGCGCCTGCGATCAGCATGCGGGCCGCCGCCTCCGCCATCTCGGACACCGGCTGGCGGACGGTCGTGAGCTGGGGCGTGGAGAACTGGGCGCCGGGCGCGTCGTCGAAGCCGGCGACCGAGAGGTCCCGCGGGATCGACAGGCCCAGCCGCGCGGCGGCCTGCACCACGCCGAAGGCCATGTCGTCGTTGCTGGCGAAGATCGCCGTCGGTCGCCGGGCGGCGCCCAGGATCCGCTCGGCGCAGGCCAGCCCCGAGGGGAAGGTGAAGTCGCCCTCGGCGACCCACTCGGCCCGCACGGCCAGCCCGTGGTCGCCCATGGCCGCCTCGAACCCGGCGCGCCGGGCGCGGCTGGCGGCGTAGCGCGGATGTCCGACGACGAAGCCGATGTCACGGTGCCCGAGGCGGATCAGGTGGACCGTCATGTCGTAGGCGGCGCGGCGGTCGTCCATCCAGACCCGGCCGCCGCGCGAGGGCTCGCGCTCGGCGCCCAGGCGCACATAGGCCGCGCCGCGGCTGTCGAGGGCGTCGAGGACCACGGTGGAATCCGACACCGGCGGCGTCAGGATCAGCCCGTCCGGCCGCAACGAGGAGACCATGGCCAGGATGTCCCGCTCCAGGGTCGGCGAGGCGACGTCCACCAGCTCGATCAGCAGGTGGTAGCCGGCCTGGCGGCACTCCATCAGCGCCCCCAGCTCCATGCGGCTGAGGTAGTCGTTGCCGCGCCCCGAGCGCCAGTGCTCGATGGTCAGCTCGGCGTCCACCAGGGCGGCGATCAGGTACGAGCGCGCGCCGGCCAGGCCGCGGGCCGACAGGCTGGGACGGTAGCCCAGGGCGTCGGCGGCCTCCTGCACCTTGCGGCGCAGCTCCTCGGTCACGTTAGGCCGGCCGTTCAGCACCCGCGAGACGGACTTGATGGAGACGCCCGCGCGCTCCGCCACGTCGTAGATCGTCACCGCGCCCACTTGCGTCTCCCGGCCGGGATGGGGATGGACCGCGCCGGCCGCGGCCCCCTTGCAGGAACCCGCCGGCCGATTGCGCGACGGCGGCGCCCGTCCCAGGATGCCGCCCGTGTCCAGCGCTTTCCTTGCAGATGTCCCGCCCCGGCCGCAAGCGGCCAGCGCCGGCTTCATCGCCGCGCTCGCGGTCGCGCAGGTGGGCGCCTTCCTCTCGTTCATGCCGCTGCTCACGATCCTCGCGCCGCTCAAGGCCTCGGCGATCGACCCCGGACAGAAGGCGTGGATCCTGGCCCAGGTCAGCTTCTGGGGGGCGCTGACCGCGGGCGCCTCGAACATCCTGGCCGGGGCGCTCAGCGATCGGACCCGCTCGCGCTTCGGGCGTCGCCGGCCCTGGATCGCGCTCGGCGCGGCGGGCACCGCCGGCTCCTATTTCGCGATCATGATGGCTGGGACCACCGGCGGGCTGGTGGCCTCGGTGCTGCTGTTCCAGCTGTGCCTGAACCTGATGTTCGGGCCGCTGCTGGCGCTGCTGGCCGACCGCGTGCCGACGGCCCAGCGCGGCCGCGCGGCGGCGTTCATCGGCCTGGCGCCGCCGGCCGGGGCGATGGCGGGCGCGCTGCTGGCGGGGATGGCCCTGCCGCAGGACGGCGTCCGCTACGGCGCTATCGCCGCCCTGCTGCTCGCCTCGGCCCTGCCCATCCTGCTGCTGGCGCGCGAAGCGCCCACCGGGCCGGGCCTGCTGCAGCTGAGCGGCCCGCCGCGGCTGAAGCGGAGGGCCGCCGCTGCCCCGCCCATGACCCGGGACTTCGCGGCCGCCTGGGCCTCGCGCCTGCTGATCCAGACCGCGATCACCATCGTGACGCTGTTCGCGCTGTTCAACATCCAGGACCGGGTCGCGCCGCCCGGCGGCCTCGCGCCCGAGGCCCTGCTGGCGCTCCTGGTGGTGGGCTCGAGCCTCGTGCAGGCCATCGCGGGCCTCGCCGGCGGTTTCCTCTCGGACCACCTCGCCCGCCGCAAGCCCTTCGTCCTCGCCGCCGGACTGCTGACGGCGGTGGCGTCACTCGCCCTGGCCTTCGGTCCCGACTGGCGGCTGATGGCCCTGGCCTTCGCCGTGTTCGGCGTCAGCTACGGCCTCTTCCAGGCGCTGGACGCGGCGCTGATCACCGAGGTGCTGCCCTCGGCGCGGGACGCCGGCGCCTACCTGGGCCTCAGCAACCTCGCCAACACCCTGCCGCAGATGATCGCGCCGCTGGCCGGGGCGGCGCTGCTGGAGGCCGCCCACGGCTACGCCTGGCTGTACGCCGCCGCCGCAGCGGCCGCCGCAGCGGGCGGCCTCGCCGTACTGGCCGTCCGCCGCGCGCGCTGAGGCGCTAGCGCGGGAGGGTCTTGGAGCCGGTGATCCGGAACTCCGCCTTCCCGCCAGCGACCTCGGGAAGTCCCGGCCGGGAGACCGGCTGGCCGCCGCCGACCCAGACCTCGACGCGGCCCGGCTCGACGCGCCGGTTTCCCTCGGCGTCCACCACGCTGAGCTGGCGGTCCTTGAGGGTGAAGCTGACCGGCCTGGTCTCCCCGCGCTTCAGGCCGATCCGCTGGAAGCCCTGCAGGGCGCGGATCGGGGTCCCGTCCCTGCCGGGATGCGAGACATAGAGCTGGACCACCTCCTCGCCGTCCATGCCGCCGGTGTTGGTCACCTGGGTCGTGACGGTGATCTCGCCATCGGCGGACACGCTGCGGGCGGACAGCTGCGGGGCCCCGTAGCTGAACCGCGTGTAGGATAGCCCGTAGCCGAAGGGATAGAGGACCTCGCCGCCGAAGTAGCGGTAGGTGCGGCCCTTCATGGCGTAGTCGGCGAACGGCGGCAGGTCGCCGGCCGAGCGGTAGAAGGTGACCGGCAGGCGGCCGGCCGGGCTGTAGTCGCCGGCCAGCAGCTGGGCGACGGCGTGCCCGCCCTCCCCGCCCGGATACCAGGCCTCGACGATGGCCGGCAGGTTGGCGTCGGCCCAGTTCACCGACAGCGCGCTGCCGTTCATCAGCACCAGGACGACCGGCTTGCCGGTGGCGTGGAGGCGTCTCAGCAGGTCCTGCTGCGGCGCCGGCAGGTCGAGGCTGGTGCGGTCGCCCCCGGCGAAGCCCGGAACCTGCAGCTTCATCTCCTCGCCCTCGACGCGGGCGGTGAGGCCGCCCACGAAGACCACCAGGTCGGCGGCCTTGGCTGCGGCCACGGCGTCGCTTCCGTCCTGGCCCGGCGGGCTCCAGATCAGCCGCTGACGGCCCTTCACCCCCCGCTGGAACCCCTCGACGCGGATCGGGTAGCGCTTGCCGGCCTCGAGCCGGATCGCGCCGTCGAGGATCGAGGGCGCATCGCCCACGCCCCACTCGTCCACCACCGGCTTGCCGTCGATGAAGACCCGGTAGCCGTTGTCGCTGGCGAAGCGGAACCGGTGCTCGCCGGTCCTGGTGGGGGTGATGTAGCCGGTCCAGCGGGCCGAGCTCTGGCGGTCGCCGGTCCAGTCGAAAGTCGCGTTGGCGACGGTGCGGGTCTCGACCGGCGCGCCCTCCAGCGCCACGCCTTCGAACACCTCCTGCTTCAGCCCCTTCGTGCGGCAGGCGGCGTCGGCGCAGAGCACCGCGTCCGGCACCGGCAGGGAAGCGGGACCCACGAGGCCCGTCCCCTCGGCGTAGACTACCTCGGCCTTCGGGAAGCGGGCGCGGATCCCGGCCAGCACCGTCACCGGGTTCGACGGCGTGCCGTAGTAGTTGCCGATCAGGGCGTCTACGCTGTCGGCGTTCGGCCCGACCACGGCGATGCGGCGCGGCTCGCCCTTCAGCGGCAGGACCCCGTCGTTCTTCAGCAGGGTCATCGAGGCCTTGGCCATCTCCAGCGACATGGCCCGGTGCTCGGGGGTGTCGTTCTGGGCGGCCGTGATCTTCGAGAACGGGACCTCGGCGGGCGGGTCGAACAGGCCAAGCCGGATGCGGTCGGCGAACAGGCGCACGAGCGCCCCGTCCAGCACGGTCTCGTCCAGCATCCCCTTGCGCACCGCCGAGACGGTCGCCTCGGCCTCGGTGTTCCAGTCGGCGCGGTAGTCGCCGCAGACGAGGTCCATGCCGGCGTTCAGCGCCCGCGTGATCCCCTCCTCCGGGGTCTTCACATAGGCGAGGCTGTCCTCGCGGTAGATGTTGGCCGCCGCGCCGCAGTCCGACACCACGTGGCCCGAGAAGCCCCAGTCCCGGCGCAGGCGCTGGTCCATCAGGTCCTCGCTGGCGCAGGCGGGCACGCCGTCCACGGCGTTGTAGGCGCACATGACCGCCTGGACCTTGCCCTCCGTGACCGCGGCGCGGAACGCCGGCAGGTAGGTGTCCTCCAGGTCGTAGGCGCTGGGGTGGACGTCCTCGCGGTGGCGGTTGGACTCCGGGCCCGAGTGCACCGCGTAGTGCTTGGCCGTGGCGATGGTCTTGAAGAAATTCGGGTCCTGGCCCTGCAGCCCGCGGATGAAGGCGACCCCCATCCGCCCCGTCAGGTACGGATCCTCGCCGTAGGTCTCCTGCCCCCGGCCCCAGCGCGGGTCGCGGAAGATGTTGATGTTGGGCGACCAGACGGTGAGCCCGCGGTACCAGTCCGTGCTCCCGTCCGGGTGGACGCGCTCGGCGTACTTGGCGCGGAACTCGGTGCCGATGACATCGGCGGTCCCGCGCATGCGGTCGACGTCCCAGGTGGCGGCCATGCCGATGGCCTGGGGGAAGACCGTGGCGATCCCGGCGCGGGCGACGCCGTGCAGCCCCTCGTTCCACCAGTTGTAGGCCGGCACGCCCAGGCGCGGGATGGCCGGCGCCGTGTGACCGATCTGGCGGGACTTCTCCTCCAGCGTCATGCGGGCGACGAGGTCGGCGGCGCGCCGTTCGGCCGGCAGGCGCGTGTCGCGGTAGGCCGGCTGGCCCTGTTCGGCCTGGGAGCCTTGAGGGGCCTGCGGGGCCGCCGGGGCCTGGGCGAGCGCGGGTTCGGCCAGCATCGCGGCCGCCGCGGCGGCGCACAGCATCCATCCTTTGCGGGTCATCGTTCCTCCCAACCCTTCTTCGTTAGGGCGACCGTAGCAGCGAAATGATAGCGCTACCAGCCCCTCCGGCAGTGCAGCGGCGAGGGAGGCGTCGATGCGGTTAGGCGGTGGGAAGTTGGAGCGGGTGAGGGGAATCGAACCCCTGACATTCAGCTTGGGAAGCTGACGTTCTACCTCTGAACTACACCCGCGCGCGGCCTCTGCGGCCGGGTCGATTGCCTTAGCCCGTCTTTGTGGCGGCCTCAAGCCGTTCACGCGGCGCTTCATGCGGGGCGGGGGCTGGCATAGGGTCCGCGCCATGTCCGAACCCATGACCTATGCGCGTTACCTCGCGCTCGACGAGCTGCTCGCGGCCCAGAAGCCGCTGAGCGACCGTCACGACGAACTGCTGTTCATCGTCATCCACCAGACCAAGGAGCTGTGGCTCAAGGAGATCATCCACGAAGTGAACCTGGCCAAGCGCCTGGTGGCCGCCGGCGACCTGGAGCCGGCCTACAAGGCCCTGGCGCGGGTCTCGCGCATCCAGACCATCATGACCCTGTCGTGGGACGTGCTGGCGACCATGACGCCCGCCGACTACCTGAGCTTCCGCGGGAGCCTGGGGACCAGCTCGGGCTTCCAGTCGCACCAGTTCCGCACGCTGGAGTACCTGCTGGGGCTGAAGGACGAGAGCTTCCTGCGCTTCCACGCCGAGCGCCCCGAGGCCCTGGCCGAGCTGACGGCGGCGCTGGAGGCGCCCAGCCTCTACGACGTGGCCATCGCCCAGCTTCCGAAGCACGGCCTGCCCGTGCCCGAGACGGTGCTGAACCGCGACTTCGCCAAGGCGTACGAGGCCACGCCCTCAGTGGAGGCGGCCTGGCTGGAGGTCTACCGCGACACGGCGAGGTACTGGGAGCTCTACCAACTGGCCGAGAAGCTGGTGGACCTGGACGACGCCCTGGTCACCTGGCGGCACAAGCACGTGCTGACCGTCGAGCGGATCATCGGCGGGCGGCCCGGCACCGGCGGGACCGAGGGGGTCGGCTACCTGGCCAAGACCCTGCGCCGGCGCTGCTTCCCCGAGCTGTGGTCCCTGAGGACCAGACTTTGACGGCTCGAAAGGACCTGTTCTCCCGCGCCCTGGCCGCAGATCCCGGGCGGCTGCACATGGCCGCCCACAGCCACCACCTGTGGCCCGACGCCACCTACGAGGCCCACATGCAGGCCTGGGAGGACGCCGCGCGCCTGGCCGACCGCAAGTGGGACCGGGCGCTAGGCGAGGTCTACCCGCAGGCCCAGGCGCTGGTGGCCCGGGAGCTGGCCCTGCCCTCGCCCGACAGCGTGGTCTTCGCGCCCAACACCCACACGCTGCTGGCGGTGCTGGTCTCGGCGATCGAGCGGCGGCCGGCGCGGGTGCTGGCCACCGACGGGGAGTTCCACTCGTTCCGGCGGCAGGCGGCGCGCTGGGCCGAGACCGGGGAGATCGAGCTGACCCTCGTGGCGGCCGAGGCGCCGGATTTCGCCGAGCGTTTCCTGGCCGCGGCGCGCGGCGGCGGCTTCGACCTGATCCTGGCCAGCCACGTCTTCTTCAAGAGCGGCTTCGTGTTCGACCGGGTGTGGGAGCTGGCCGAGCTGTCGAAGCCGGAAGGGCCCTGGGTGGTGGTGGACGGCTACCACGGCTTCCGGGCGATCCCGACGGACCTGTCCGCCGTCTCTGACCGGGTCTTCTACATCGCCGGCGGCTACAAGTACGCCATGGCCGGCGAAGGCGCGGCCTTCCTGCACGCCCCGCCGGGCTTCGCGCCGCGGCCGGCGCTGACCGGCTGGTACGCCGAGTTCGGCGACCTGGAGGGGCCGCCGGGCGGCGTCGGCTACGCCCGCGACGCCAGCCGGTTCCTGGGAGCCACCTTCGATCCCTCGGGCTTCTACCGGTTCGTGGCGGCCGGGCGGATGCTGGAGGCCGAGGGGCTGACCACGGCGGCGGTGGCCGACCACGTCGGCGGCCTGCAGGCGCGGCTGCTGGAGCGGATCGCCTCGGGGGCGGCCTCGGGGGCAGGCCGGCGGCTCGCGGAGGCGCAGGTGATCAATCCGCCGGACGGGCGGCCGCACGCCAGGTTCCTGGCCCTGCGCCACCCGCGGGCGCCGGCCTGGAAGCAGGCGCTGATGGAGAAAGGCGTGGTGACCGACGTGCGCGACGACGTGCTGCGGATCGGCCTCTCCGTCTACCACGACGCCGGGGACATCGACCGGGTCTGCGGGATCTGTGGAGAGGTGCTGGGGTAGCGCCGCCCCTCCTCCGAGGGACAGGACCCTGTGCGGCAGGGTGGCGGGGCTTGCCGGCGGGCGCGACGGACGGGGGCCAGCCCCCTCCACCGCTTCGCGGTCCCCCTCCCCCGATGGGGGAGGAGGGAGAGCCTGCTATCGCCGCTCGACGGTGACGCCGCGCTTCGCGAGCTCGGCCTGCACGCTGTCGGGGCCGACGAGATGGCCGGCGCCGACGGCCACGAAGCTGACGCCCGAGCCGGCGAGCTTCGCCTTCAGCTGGTCGGCCCAGTCGCGGTTGCGGCGGGCGGCGAGCGCCTCGTAGACCTCGGGGTGCTTCTCCCGCATCTCGGTGACGAATTCCCGCTCGAGCAGGTCGAGGTCGGCGTCGGCCCAGGCCTTGACCAGGGCGTCGAGCTTGGCGGGGCCCTCGTCCACCTCCTCCAGCGTGCTCTTCAGCATGGCCAGCTCGGTCTCGGGCGGCAGGCCGGCGAAGAAGCCGATCTGCTGCTCCAGCGTCTCCAGCCCCTCGACCGGCCGCCCCTTCGCCCTGGCCTCGGCGGTCAGCACCGTCTCCACCCCGCTGCCGACCCGGTAGCCGGCCTTGATCACCGGGGCGATCGACAGGGACATGGCGGCCAGCCACGGGCGCAGCGGCTCCAGCGCCTGGGGCGGCAGGCCCGCCGCGGCCGCCGCGGCCTCCAGCCGGGCCTGGTCCTGCGGCGACAGCTTGGACGACAGCGGACCGTCTGTGCTGACGCCGTACTTCAGGATCAGCGGCCGGGCGGCGGCCGGATCGTCGGCGCCCAGCACCTCGATCACCAGCTCGTCGCTCTCGGCCAGGGCCGCCTCGATCCCCGGCGTGCGCCAGGCGGTGTCGGGGCGCAGCACGTGCACCGTGCCGAACAGGTAGATGGTCGAGTCCGCGTCCCGGATCGCCCACAGGGCGGGCGCGGCGGCGGCGGGCGCGGCCAGGCCGGAAGCGAGCGCGGACGCGAGGGCGAGGGCGGCGGCGGTCCGGCGGGCGAGGCGATTCAGGCGGGCGAGCATCAGGTCCTTCGTCGGGGTTCAGGCGCCGCCGTCCTCGAAGATCGCCTCGATCGGCAGTCCGAAGACCCGGGCGATCCTGAAGGCCAGCGGCAGGCTGGGGTCGTACTTGCCGGTCTCGATGGCGTTGACGCTCTGGCGCGAGACGCCCAGCCGTTCGGCGAGGTCGCCCTGGCTCCAGTCGCGCTCGGCGCGCAGCACCTTCAGGCGATTCTTCATGGCAGCATCCTCGCGATGACCGCGTACGGCGGCGCGATCTGGGCGGCGGCGAACCCGGCGCAGAAGAGGCCGATCACCAGCGCCGAGGCGGCGAGCGTCAGGTTGGCGACCCGGTCGCTCATCGCATCCTCCACCACCAGATGGCCCAGGCGATGAAGAAGCCCACGAGCTGGGAGGCGAGGACGGCGATGGCGCCTGCCTGGACGAGAACCGCCGCGGGGGCGTCCGGCGCCACCCAGCCGCCGAGGGCGGGGTCGCGCATCGCCAGCGCCGTGACCGCGGCGAAGCCCAGGATGGCGCCGCTGCCGCTGCCCCAGAACCAGGCGGACTTCTGGGCCTCACGGGCCGCCTCGTCGATCTGGCGCCAATAGGCGAGGGTCAGCCAGACGGCGATCACCAGCGAGACGGCGAAGACGCCCCAGCGCAGCGCGGGCGAGAGCTCCAGCCCCGCGCCGCGGGCCAGAACGAGGCCGACGGCGAGGCCCATCAGGCCGAGGAGCCCAAGCTTGGGCAGGACGCCTCCGGGAAGAAGTTTCGACATAGCAAGTCTCCTTGTCTAGATGACAAGGAAGCACGACACTTCCCGCCTGTCAAGGATACGCGACATAAAGAGTGGCGTGCTTGACGGAAAAGCCTCAAGAGAGCGCCGGGGCGGCCCCTTGCCGCCCCGGCGGCTCCCGCCCCCGAAAGGCGGTCCTAAGCTCTCCGGCCGCCTACTCGCTCCAAACCTTGAAGTGCTTGGATAACTTCAGTCCCTGACGCTGGTAATGCGACCCGAGGTCGCCGTAGAGGCGCGTCGGGCGCTCGGTCAGCGGCTCGTACACCAGCCGGGCGACCGTCTGGCCGTCCTCCAGGATGAACGGCGTCTCGTGACTGCGCACCTCGAGCACGCCCTTCGAGCCCTTGCCGTGCGCCTCGTCGGTGCCGAAGCCCGGATCGAAGAAGCCGGCGTAGTGGACCCGGAACTCGCCCACCGACGGGTCGATGGGGGTCATCTCGGCCGCCTCCAGCACGGGGATCTCCACCGGCTGCTTGGACGCCAGGATGTAGAACTCGCCCGGATCGAGCAGCAGCTGGCCGTTGCGGGGGACCAGCGGCTCCCAGAAGTCGCGCGGGTCGTGGCCGTCCACGTGGTCGAGGTCGACGACGCCGGCGTGGCGGCGGCCGCGGAAGCCGGCGACCTCGCCGGTCAGATCGACGCCGACGCTCTCGATGCGCAGGCGCTCGGGGACGCCGGCCTTCAGCCGCAGCTGGTTCAGCCGCGTGCCGGTGCGCACCAGCACCGAGAAGGTCTGCGGCGCGATCTCGATGAAGGCGGGCCCGACGTAGCCCTCGGCCACGTCGTCGAAGGCGGCGCCGGCGTCGGTCAGCAGGCGGACGAACACGTCGACCCGGCCGGTGGAGCTCTTGGGATTGGCGCGCGCCGAGATCCCCGGCGGCAGCGCCAGCCGCTCCTGCAGCTCGGCGATGTAGACGCAGCCGCGCTCCAGCACCGCGCCGCGGGTGAGGTCCAACTCGTGCATGGCCACCTCGGCGATGCGCTCGCGCACCGTGTGGCGGCCGGGCAGGAACGAGGCCCGCACCCGCCAGACGCGGGCGCCCAGGCGCAGGTCCAGGCTCGCCGGCTGGACCTGGTCGGGATCGAAGGGGCTTTCAGAGACGATCGCGCCCTGCGCGATCAGGCTCTCGATGGACTGGCAGGGCAGGATGCCCGGGCGGTTGGCTTCGCTCATGGGCGGCGCAGACTTAGCCGAGAACGGCGATGTGGCAAGGGCGATGGCGCCGCTTGGCCGAAACCGGCCCTTGACCGCCCAGGCGCCGGGGCGTTCCTGCCCTCAGCTTTTTCGAAGAGGCGCTGGAGGCCGTGATGGCGGAGGACCCGCAGGATTGGGAGATCGAGACCCAGGCGGTGCGCGGCGGCCTCGCACGCACGCCCTACGGCGAGATCTCGGAAGCCCTCTTCCTGACCCAGAGCTTCGCCTACGAGTCGGCCGAGGCGGCCGACCGGCGCTTCTCGGGCGAGGAGCCCGGCTTCATCTACCAGCGCTTCGGCAACCCCACGACCGACATCTTCGAGCGCCGCCTGGCGCTGATCGAGGGCGCCGAGGCCTGCCGGGCGACCGCCTCGGGCATGGCGGCCGTGCAGCTTTCCCTGATGGGCCTGGTCCGCGCTGGCGACCACATTGTCGCGGGCCGGGCCCTGTTCGGCTCGTGCCGCTGGATCCTGTCGGAATGGATGCCGAGGTTCGGGGTCGAGACGACCTATGTGGACGCCACGGACCTCTCCGCCTGGAAGAACGCGGTGCGGCCGAACACCAGGGCGTTCCTGATCGAGAGCCCGGCGAACCCGCTGCTGGAGGTGACCGACATCGCCGGCGTGGCCCAGATCGCCCGGGAGGCCGGCGCGAAACTGGTGGTGGACAACGTCTTCGCCACGCCGGTCTTCCAGAAGCCGCTGGCGCTGGGCGCCGACGTGGTCGTCTATTCGGCGACCAAGCACATCGACGGCCAGGGACGGGTGCTGGGCGGGGCGATCCTCGGCTCGGCCGAGCTGATCACCGAGGCCTACAAGGACATGCATCGGCACACGGGCCCGGCCCTGTCGCCGTTCAACGCCTGGGTGCTGCTGAAGGGGCTGGAGACCATGGACCTGCGGGTCCGCCGCCAGACCGAGACCGCCGCGACGGTGGCCGACGCCGTCGCCGCCCACGCCAAGGCCCGCCAGGTGGTCTACTGCGGCAGGGACGACCACCCGCAGGCGGCCGTGATCGCCCGCCAGATGAGCGGCGGCGGCAACGTCATCGCCTTCGACCTCGGCAGCCGCGAGGCGGCGTGGCGGTTCCTGGACGCGCTGGAGATCGTCGACATCTCCAACAACCTGGGCGACGCCAAGTCGATGGCCACGCACCCCTCGACCACCACCCACCGCTCGATGCCCGAAGCCGAGCGCGAGGCCATCGGCCTGACGCAAGGCTGGGTGCGGATGAGCGTCGGCCTCGAAGGCGCCCGCGACCTCGTGCGCGACGTGACCCGGGCGCTGGACCGGGCCTAGGCCGCCGTCTCGAGGGACGCCGGCTCCACGGCGTAGACGCGCGAGCAGTACTCGCAGGTCACGTGGATCTTGCCGTCGGGCTCGACCATGCCCTCGCGGTCTTCGGCCGGGAACGACTTCAGCACCGTCTCGATGCGGCTCTGCGAGCAGCGGCAGAAGGCGCGGAGCATCTTCGAGCCGAACACCCGCACGCCGTCCTCGTGGAAGAGGCGCCAGAGCAGGGTGTTGGACGGCAGGTCGACGTCCAGCAGCTCCTCCTCGCCCAGGGTCTCGAAGAGGGCCTGGGTGCGCTCCCACGCCTCGATGGTCGAGCCGCGGGACTCGTCCTCGGCGATGTACTGGATGAGGAAGCCGCCGGCGCGCCAGGCCTGCCCGCCTTCGCCCGGGCCCTCGCCCGGGGCGGCCTGGCCCACGGCCAGCCGCACGCGGGTGGGCGTCTGCTCGGACTGGGCGAAATACTGCTCGGCGCACAGGGCCAGGGTCTCGCCCTCGATGGCGGTGATGCCCTGGTAGCGGTCCATGTCCGCGCCCTGGTCCACCGTCATCATGAAGACGCCGTCGCCCAGCAGGCTGCGGGCGCCCGGTCGCTGGAAGCCCTGGCTGGCGGCGGCGACCTCGTCGGCGTCGTAGCGGCAATAGCCGCGCAGGCCGCCGGAGGTGTCGTAGTCGGCGACCACGTAGCGCACGGCGCCCGAGCCGCGGGCCTCGACGATCAGCCGGCCGTCGAACTTCAGGTTCGAGCCCACCAGGGCGGCGAGCGCGCAGGCCTCGCCGAGCAGGTTCGCCACCGGCTCGGGGTAGTCGTGGCCGCGCAGGATCTCGTCGATCGCGGGCCCCATGCGGGCCACGCGGCCGCGCACGGGCTCGCCTTCGATCTGGAAGGCGCCGACCAGGTCGTCGGGAACGGGAGGATTGGACATGGGCGCCAATATAGGATGCGTCGCGCCGGTTGCGAGCGCGGCGCTCCGCCTCAGATCGCGCCGAAGCACCAGGCCAGGATTGACTTCTGGGCGTGGAGCCGGTTCTCGGCCTCGTCCCAGACCAGGCTCCTGGGCCCGTCGATCACCGAGTCCGTCACCTCCTCGCCGCGGTGGGCCGGCAGGCAGTGCAGGAACACGGCATCCTCGGCGGCCTCGTCCATCAGGGCGTCGTCCACCTGATAGGGCTCCAGCGCCTCGAAGCGCTCGTCGTGGTCGGTGTCGCCCATCGAGACCCAGGTGTCGGTGACGATGCAGTGCGCCCCCCGGACCGCCTCGCGCGGATCGGAGGTGGTCGTCACATGGCCCTGCTGCTCGGCGGCGCGGGCCAGGTCGACGAGGTCCGGGTGGTAGATGGCCGGGGTGGCGATGTTGAGCTTGAAGCCCAGCTTCGGCGCGGCGTGAATGAAGCTGGCGCAGACGTTGTTGCCGTCGCCGATCCACGCGAAGGTCCGGCCGTGGACCGAGCCGCGATGCTCCTCGAAGGTCATCAGGTCGGCCATGATCTGGCAGGGATGGCTCCTGTCCGACAGGCCGTTGATCACCGGAACCGACGACCAGTGGGCGAAGCGCTCGACGTCCTCGTGGACGTTCGAGCGGATCATCACCGCGTCGACCATCCGCGACAGCACCCGGGCGGTGTCCTCGATCGGCTCGCCGCGGCCGAGCTGCATATCGACGGCGTTCGAGATGATCACGTCGCCGCCCAGCTGGCGCATGGCCGCGTCGAACGAGAAGCGCGTCCGGGTGGAGTTCTTCTCGAAGATCATCGCCAGGGTCCGGCCGGCGGCGGGGCGATCCTCGTCGGGGCGGCCCTTGGGCCAGCCGGCGCGGGCCGCCTTGCGGGCCTTGGCGTCCTCGAGGATCGTCCGCAGCTCGGTCCCGTCGAGCTTCCACAGATCGATGAAGTGGCGGGGAGGCTGAACGCTCACGCTGCGGCCTCGGCGTTCCGGGCCTTGGCGCGGGCGGTCTCGCAGGCGCGCTCCAGCTTCTCGATCGCCTCGCGGGCCTCCTCGAAGGTGAGCGTCAGCGGCGGCAGCAGGCGCACGCAGTTGTCGCCGCCCCCGGCGATCAGCAGCTTCTCGTCACGGGCGTGCTGCATGAACTCGCGGTTCGGCGTGACGAGCTTCACCCCGATCAGCAGGCCCTTGCCGCGGATGTCGGCCACCACGTCGGGGTAGCGGTCCTTGAGCCCCGAGAGCTGCTGGCCGAAGTAGCCGGCGAGCTCGCGCACGTGCGCCAGGAGTTCGGGCTTCACCAGTTCCTCGACCGAGGCGATGCCCACCGCCATGGCCAGCGGGTTGCCGCCGTAGGTCGAGCCGTGGGAGCCGGGGGTCATGCCGCTGGCCGCCTCGGCCGTGGCCAGGCACGCGCCCACCGGGAAGCCGCCGCCCAGGGCCTTGGCCACCGCCATGATGTCGGGATCGGCCTGCCCGTCGGCCCACTCGTGGGCGAAGAGCTTGCCGCTCCGGCCCAGGCCGCACTGGATCTCGTCGTAGATCAGCAGGGTCCCGGTCTCGTCGCAGAGCCGGCGGATCTCCTTGAGCTGGGCCTCGGTCCAGTGCCGCGCCCCGCCCTCGCCCTGCACGGGCTCGAGCAGGATGGCCGCGGTGGTGGGGCCCACCAGCGCCTTCAGTCCTTCGAGGTCGCCGAACTTCGCCCCCACGAAGCCGGGGGGCGGCGGGCCGAAGCCTTCCACGTAGGACGGGTTGTTGGCGGCGAAGATGGCCGCGATCGTCCGGCCGTGGAACGAGCCGTCGAAGCCGATGATGTCGATGCGTTCAGGCTGGCCCTTCGCCCAGTGATACTTGCGCGCGGTCTTGATCGCGCACTCGATCGCCTCGGCGCCAGAATTGGTGAAGAAGGCCACGTCCGCGAAGGTGTTCCGCGTGAGCAGGTCGGCCAGCTTCTCCTGGTTCGGGATCCGGAAGATGTTGGAGGTGTGCCAGAGCTTGTCGGCCTGGTCCTTCAGCGCCTGGATCAGCCGCGGATGGCTGTGGCCGAGGGCGTTGACCGCGATGCCGGCCATGCAGTCCAGGTAGGCCTCGCCCTCGGCCGTGTAGAGGCGCGCGCCCTCGCCTCGCTCGAACGCCAGCGGGGCGCGCGCATAGACGCCCATGATGTGGTCGCTGGGGACGGGCGCGGCGGCTTGGCTCGCGGTCTTCTCGGACAAGGGAGGGGCCCTCCAAAACGGAAGCGTCCCCGCGCGTTCGCTGCGGGGACCGGAAGGCCTGGCCTTTTCGGCTTCGAACGCCGTGATGTCAATGATTTGGCTTCGGCGCCGTCCTGGAGACCGCCCACGCGATGGCGAGCCCCACGCCCACGTGCGCCGCCATGTCCGCCGCCGAGCGGGCGCCCTCCCATTTCGGGAACGCCCCGGGCCAGCGCAGCGGCAGCACCAGGCCGTACATCACCCCGTAGAGCCCCAGGCCGTAGACCGCCCCGCACGCGAGGGGGCGCCGGCGCAGGATCGGCAGGCGGGCGGCGGCGACCGCGTAGGTCCCCGCCATGGCCGTCGCAATGCCGAAGTGGGTGGCGATGCCCAGCGCCGCCGAGGCCCAGCCGTGGTCGCCGGCCGCCCGGCCCATCCAGCCCGAGGCGACGCCCTGCCAGACCTTGAGCACGCCGCGTCCGTCCAGGGCTCCGACGGCGCTGGCGTAGACGAGGTCCACGAGGCCGCCCGCGAGGGCCGCCGCGGCGATGCTCCGGCCCGGGAGCGGGGCGGGGTCCGGCCCCGCGGCGACGCTGGTCATGGGACGCCTCCTTGTCGGGGGTCAGGCTGGGCCGTGCGTGGCGGCCGCGCGAGCACGTTCCGATGACGGCGTCGCTCCCGGGCGGCGCCGGAGCCTGCTGGGCGTTTGACAGCGCGCGGGCGAAGGCGTGGTGTCGGGGGCGAGGCCTCGATGACCTACGTCCACCGGTTCCGCGACACACCCCATCCGCATCTGGCGTTCGGCCCTACGCGCGCCTGGGAGGGCCTGAGCGCCGTGCGCGTGCGCGCCAGTCCCGGCCGGCATCCGGGCGCGGCGAGCGGCGAGCACCGGCTGCTGTTCTACCTGACCTCGGACGTGCGGGCCGACTGCGCCTGCGAAGGCGTCGGCGGCGGCCGGGTGCTGGCCGCCGCGGACTTCGACCTCGTGCCGGCGGGCGCCTCGGGCGTCTGGGAGGACCACGGGCCCGTGGACTTCATCTCGGTCCGCCTCGCGCCGGCCGTGGTGGCCGAGGCCGCCGAGGCGCTGGGCGTTCCGGAGGCGCGGGCCGATCTCGCGCCGCGGCTTGGGGCCCGGGACCCGCTGGTGAGCCGCCTCGTCTTCGCCCTCGCCGCCGAGGTCGAGGCGCCCGAGGGGGCCTCGCGCCTCTACGCCGACAGTCTGGCGCTCGCCCTGGCCACGCGGCTGCTGCAGGAGGCCCCCGAGGCGCGCGGCGGCCGCCAGACCCTGTCCAAGCCGCAGCTGCGGCGCATCGTCGAGCACGTGGAGGCCAACCTGGAGGGCGAGCTGACCCTGGCCGGGATCGCCGCCGTGGCCGGCCTCAGCGTGCCGCACCTGACCAGCCTGTTCCGGCGGACCATGGGCCAGTCGGTCCACGCCTATGTCATGGAGCGACGGGTGTGCCGGGCCAGGGACCTGCTGCTGGCCGGCCGCACGAGCATCGCCGAGGTCGCCATCGAGAGCGGCTTCGCCCACCAGAGCCACCTCGCCCGCTGGACGCGCCGGCTGCTGGGCGTGACGCCGGGCGAACTGCTCAGGTCTTGATCTTGTAGCCGACGCTGAACAGCCGCAGGCAGGCGAAGCCGAGGCCGAAGACCAGCGCGGCGGTCATGACCGCGCCGACCCAGAGGTTGCTCTCGGCCTGGCCCACGAAGCCGTAGCGGAAGCCGTCGATCAGGTAGAAGAACGGGTTGTAGTGGCTGGCCGTGCGGAACGGCTCCGGCAGCCGCTCGACGAGGTAGAAGGTGCCCGACAGGAAGGTCATGGGCATGATCACGAAGTTGGTCACCGCGGCCATGTGGTCGAACTTCTCGCTCCACAGCCCGGCCATGATGCCGACGAACCCCATGATCAGCGCCGCGCCGACGCCGAAGTAGGCGATGGCCCAGGGATGGGCGACCGGCAGGCGCGCGAAGGGCAGCACCGCGGCCAGGCTGATCGCCCCGACCAGCACGCCGCGCGTGGCCGCGCCCGCGCCGAAGCCCACAACATGCTCGGCCGGCGTCAGCGGCGGGGTGAGGAAGTCGCCCATCAGCCCGTTGAACTTGGCCTGCAGCAGCGAGGACGAGGAGTTGGCGAACGCGTTGGAGAGGATCTGCATCATCACCAGGCCGGGGGCGACGAAGGTCCCGTAGTCGACGCCGTGCACCTCGCGCCCGCCGCCCACGGCGACCACGAACACCAGCATGTAGAGCAGCGCGGTGACGACCGGCGCGGCCAGGGTCTGCATGCCCACCTTCATGAAGCGGCGGACCTCGCGCAGGTACAGGGTCTTCAGCCCCTCCCAGTTCACGCCCGGATAGGCGCGGGGAGCGGGCGGCAGGGCGACTTCGGCGTCGGGCAGGTCTCGCATGGCGCAGACATGCGCGCTGCGGACCCGGGCCGCAAGGGTGCGACCGTCCGGCGCAGCAACGTCCTCTACATCTAGTTCCTGTGGACGAACGATAGGGCGCCTATTGTGGCTCTTAAGGAGTTGTTTACTACTGATAGTGGCTGGTGGGCGGCGAGAGAGCCGGGCGCCACAAGATGTTGAATCCCGAGGACGTGGGGACGTCCTCGGCCCTCTGGGTGGGAGGCGAGAGATGGGCTGGACCGACGAACGCGTCGAACTTCTGAAGAAGCTCTGGCAGGACGGCCTTTCGGCCAGCCAGATCGCCAAACAACTGGGCGGGGTGACCCGCAACGCGGTGATCGGCAAGGTGCACCGCCTGGGCCTCTCGGGCCGGGCGACGCCCTCGAAGCCGCAGCGCACGGTGTTCAAGGCGCCGCGGCCGGCCCGGGTGGCCACCGCGGCCCCGTCGGCTCCGCGCCGCATCGCCGAGCCGGCGGCGGCGGCCCCGGCGCCTGCGCCGGTCCGCTACGTGGACGAGGCCCCCGGCATGGCCACCGTGCTGACTCTGGGCGCCCACATGTGCAAGTGGCCGATCGGCGACCCGGCCCTCGACAACTTCACCTTCTGCGGCCGGCGCACGGACGAGGGCCCCTACTGCTGCGAGCACGCCCAGGTGGCCTACCAGCCGGCCCAGGCGAAGAAGAAGTCCGGCGCCGCCGAGCTCGCCCGCAGCCTGCGCCGCTACATCTGAGATCCGCGCGAACGCGCGGCCTGACCGATCCGTTGGGGATGGGGGGCGCGTCCGGCGCCGGGGCGGCCTCCGCCTCCGGCGCCGGACGCGCCCCTTTCCCATTCCGCCCCCGGCTCGCTACCTTCCGACGATGAGCGAAGCGCACGCCACCACCGACGCCGCCGGCCCCACGGATGGGAACGCCCGGCCCTACTCCGTCTCGGAGCTGGCGTTCGCGCTGAAGCGGACGCTGGAGGACGCCTACGGCTTCGTGCGCCTGCGCGGCGAGCTGTCGAAGGTGACCCACCACTCCAACGGTCACGTCTATCTGACGCTCAAGGACGACAAGGCGGCGATCGACGGCGTCGTCTGGAAGGGCCAGGTCCGCAACCTCTCCATCCGCCCCGAGCAGGGGATGGAGGTCGTGGTGACGGGCAAGATCACCGCCTATCCGCAGGGCTCGCGCTACCAGATCGTCATCGAGACGATGGAAGCGGCCGGCGTCGGCGCCCTGCTGGCCCAGCTCGAGCGGCTGAAGGCGCGGCTGGCGGGCGAGGGCCTGTTCGCGGCCGAGCGCAAGAAGCCGCTCCCCACCATGCCGTCCGTGGTGGGGGTGATCACCAGCCCGACGGGCGCCGTCATCCGCGACATCCTGCACCGCATCCGCGACCGCTGGCCCTGCCACGTGGTGGTCTGGCCGGTGGTGGTGCAGGGCGACGCGGCGGCCGGCCAGGTCTGCGCCGCGATCCGCGGCTTCTGCGCCCTGGATCCGGCGGGCCCGGTACCGCGCCCCGACGTGCTGATCGTCGCGCGCGGCGGCGGCTCGGTGGAGGACCTGTGGCCCTTCAACGACGAGACCCTCGCGCGCACGGTCGCCGGCTGCACCATCCCGCTGATCAGCGCGGTGGGCCATGAGACCGACACCACCCTGATCGACTTCGTCTCGGACCGCCGCGCGCCGACGCCGACCGCCGCCGCCGAGATGGCGACGCCCGTGCTGTCCGAGCTGAAGGCCGCCGTCGGCGACCACGGCGCGCGCCTGCACCGCTGCGCCGGGCGCGTGGTCGAGGACCGCCGCGGGCGCGTGCAGCACGCGGACCGGGCGCTGAAGCGCGTCCCCGACCTCGTGGAGCTGGCGGCCCAGCGGTTCGGGATCGTCTCGGGCCGGCTGGCGGCGGGGCTGTCGCGCAACGCCGCCGCCCATGAGCGCGACCTGGTGCGAGTGGCTTCGCGCCTGTCGCCGCTGCTGCTCCAGCGGCCGCAGGCGGTGCAGCGCGAGCGGCTCGAGGCCCTGTCGGTGCGGCTGAAGCCCTGCATGGACCGGCGGCTGGAGCGGCTGTCCGAACGGCTGGACGCGCTCGCCAAGCTGTACGCCAGCGTCGATCCCGACCGGCCGCTGCAGCGCGGCTTCGCGCGGGTGACCCGCGCGGACGGCTCGATCGTCCATGCCGGCGCCTCGCTCGCCAGCGGCGAGGAGGTGGCGATCAAGTTCGGAGACGCGGTGACCCGGCAGGCGGTGATCGACGGCGCCGACGGCGCGCCGCCGGCGCCCCCGACGCCCGCGGCGGCGAAGAAGCCGAAAATGACGCCGCCCCTGCAGGGCGACCTGTTCTGAGGCCCGAAGGCGGACTAAATAGGCGGCCATGAACGCCCACGACAGCGACTTCGCCGGCGCCGAGATCGCCAAGCTGCACTACGGGGACGGCGACTTCGCCGTGCTCAAGCCCGGCCGCTACGTGGTCTGCGCCGTCACCGGCCAGAAGGTGCCTCTGGAGCAGCTCCGCTACTGGAGCGCCGAGCTGCAGGAGGCCTACGCCGGCCCCGGCGAGGCCCTGAAGCGCTGGCGCGAGACGCACCCGAACGTCTGACGCGCCGGTTTGCTGGCGCGGCGCTCAGCGCTTGTAGATCTCGTTCGGCCAGCGCTTGTGAACCCAGAACCACTCGTGGGGCCGGGCGCGCACCCGGTCCTCGATGAAGGCGTTCACCTTCCGCACGCCGGCTGCGATGTCGGCGTCGCGATCGCCCGTGTCCTCCAGGTGGATGGGAGGATGCACGATCACCTTGAACCGCACCCGGCCGATCCGCTGCACGCTCATCGGCTGCAGCGGCACGCCGAACCGCAGGGCGAAGGTGGACGGCCCCGGCGCCGTGTGGGCCGTCAAGCCGAACAGGGGCGCGGCCACCCCGCCGTTGAACTTCTGGTCGTTCATCAGGGCGACGGACTCGCCCCGGCCCAGCGCCCGCATCAGCTCGCGCGCGCCCTCCAGCCCCTTGGGCGCGAACAGGCGCACGCCGTAGCGGAAGCGGCTGCGGCGCACCCGGGCGTCCACGTACGGGTTGTTCATCGCCCGATAGGTGATCTGACATGGCACGCCCGCGCGCACGATCACGGCGGCCATGATCTCGAAATTGGACAGGTGACCCGAAATGAACACCACCGGCCCCGCGCCGGCGGCGATCTCGGCCAGCCGCTCGGCGCCCTCCACCTCCAGCCGTGAGGGGTCGGCGACGATGCGGTCCAGGATCGGGAATTCGGCGATCCAGCGGCCCAGCTCCTCCCACTGGAGGGCCAGCAGGCGGGCGATCTCGGCGTCGGACGCCTCGGGGAAGGCGATCCTGAGGTTCCGCTCGGCGACGCGGCGCGCGCCCGTCAGCGGCCCCACGGTGCGGAAGAACCAGGCCCCGAAGTCCGAGACTGTCTCGACCGGAAACAGGCGGGCGAGCCCCGCGACGGCGTCGAAGGCGAGCGCCTCCAGCCGCCAGGCGAACCGCTGGGCGAGCTCCTGGGCGACGTCTCGGGCGAAGGCGGAGGTCTCGGCCATCGCCCCTCCTTAGTGGCGCCCGGTTTGCCGGGAAAGACCCGCGGCGTCCCGATCCGGGACGTCCGGGGGGCAATGCGTAGGCGTCATCGCATGGACGAAATCGACCTTCACCTCGGCCGCAAGCTTCGGCGGCGGCGCAAGATGCTCGGCCTCACCCAGCAGGAGCTGGCGGGGGCCTGCGGCGTCCGCTTCCAGCAGATCCAGAAGTACGAGTGCGCCGCCAACCGCATGTCGGCGGCCCGGCTGTGGAAGCTGGCCGAGATCCTCGACGCGCCCGTCAGCTACTTCTACGAGGGCCTGTCCGAGGCCCAGCGGCAGGCCCACGAGGCGTTCCGCGAGCCGGACGACGTCTTCACGCGCAAGGAGACCCGCGAACTCATCCAGGCCTACTACGCTCTGGACGAGCGCCCGCGCCGGCAGCTGCTGGAGCTGGCCAAGGCGATGAACGGCGACGGCGAGGGTTAAGTCCGGGCGCAAGGCGCGCTAAAGCGGGCGCATGCCGCTCTCCCCCGCCCGCCTCGCCGAATTCGACGCCTTCCTGCTGGAGCTGAACCGCGCGGCGGGCGAGGCGATCCTGCCGCTGTTCCGGGCCGACCACGGCCTGCACGACAAGGGGATCGCCGGAGCGCAGGGCTACAAGGCCTTCGATCCCGTCACCGAGGCCGACCGCGGCGCCGAGCGGGCGATCCGCGCGCTGATCGCGCAGCGCTACCCCGAGCACGGGATCATCGGCGAGGAGTACGGCGAGGACCGCCCCGACGCCGAGTTCGTCTGGGTGCTCGACCCGGTGGACGGCACGCGCGCGTTCATTTCGGGCCTGCCGCTGTGGTGCGTGCTCGTCGGGCTCCGGCACGAGGGCCGGCCGGTGCTGGGCTCGATCGGCCAGCCGTTCCTGGACGAGGTCTACATCGGCTCGCAGGCCGGCTCGCGGCTGGTGTCGCGGGGCGCGGAGACGCCGCTGAAGGTCAGGCCCTGCCCGCGGCTGACCGACGCCGTGATCGCCACGACGGACCCGGAAGGCTGCTTCACCGGCGCCGAACTGGGGGCCTGGACCCAGGTGCGGGCCGCCGCGCGCCTGGCCCGGCTCGGCTGCGACGCCTACGCCTACGCCATGGTGGCGGCGGGGACGATGGACATGGTCATCGAGGCGGGCCTGCAGGCATGGGACATCGACGCCGCCATCCCCCTCATCGAGGGGGCGGGCGGGGTGGTGACCGACTGGCGCGGGCGGCCGGTGGGCCCGAACGGCGGCCAGATCGCCATCGCCGGCGACCGCGCCTGCCTCGAGGAGGCGCTGGTCGCCCTGAGACGGTCCGCGAACTGAAGCGGTCGGCCGACCAGAAACGCCCTCCCCCCGAGGGGGAGGGACGCAGGATCACTTCTTCGCCGGGGCCTTCTTGGCGGCCGGCTTCTTAGCGGCGGCAGGCTTCTTCGCTGTCGGCGCCTTGGCGGCGGCGGCGGGCTTGGCGGCCGCAGGCTTCTTGGCCGCCGCCGGCTTGGCGGCCGGCTTCTTCGCCGCGGGAGCCTTCTTGGCCGCGGCCGGCTTGGCCGCCGCGGGCTTTGCCGCAGCCTTGGCCGCCGGCTTCTTCGCCCCGGCGGGCTTCTTGGCCGGAGCGGCCTTGGCGGCGGCAGGCTTGGCCGCGGCCGGCTTGGCGGCCGCCGGAGCCTTGGCGGCCTTCGCCGCGGCGGGCTTCTTCGCGGCCGCGGGCTTCTTGGCGGCGGCCGGATTCTTGGCCGCAGCAGGTTTCTTGGCCGCAGCAGGCTTCTTGGCCGCAGCGGGCTTCGTCGCCGCCGGCTTGGCCGCGGCGGCGGCCGCGGGCGCGGCGGCCGGAGCCGCAGCCGGGGCGGGCGCGGGCTTCGGCGCCTCGACGGGCTTGGGGGTTTCGGCCGGCTTGGGCGGCGTCGCCGCGGCGGCCTTGGGGCCTTCGGAGGGCTTCGGCGTGGTCTTGCCGGTGAGCGCGTCGAAGACCTTCAGGAAGATGTTACGCATGTGGTCCGTCTCCATCAGGATTTCGTGGTAGGCGCCGGGCACGGTCACGAGCCGTCCCTGCGGTAGGTTTCGGGCCGCCGCGGCCTGCGCGGCGTTGTCGACCAGGCGGTCCTCGGCCGCCGAGACGATCTCGATCGGAATGGTGATCCCGCGCAGCCGCTCGGGCCGCGCGAGGAAGGCGGTGGCGCGGAGCGCGAAGTCCAGCCAGCCCCAGGTCGGCGCGCCCAGCGCCAGGTCGGGATTGGCCGCCACCTGCGCCCGGTAGCGCTCGAAGCGCCGCCGGTCGTGGGTGAGCACGTTGCCCTCGAACGCCTCCTCCAGCGGCTTGCCGGGACCGCCGGGCGTGTAGCGGCCGGCGCCGCCGAACAGCATGTTGAGCCGCGTGCGCGCCAGCACCGCGAACCGCGGGTTCCTGCCGAACTGGACCCCCAGCATCGGCGCCGAGAGCACCGCGCCCGAGAAGCGCTTCTCCCCGTGCGCCAGGGCGAGCAGGGTCAGGCAGCCGCCCATCGAGTGGGCCACGGCGATCCACGGCTTCGGCAGCCGCGCCTCGTAGGCGTCGAGCAGGCGGCGGAAGTCCTCCAGGAAGGCGCGGTGGCCGCGGGCGTGGCCCTTCAGCCGGTCGGGCAGCTCGCGGACCGAAAGGCCCTGGCCGCGCCAGTCGTGCGCCAGGACGACGAAGCCCCGGTCCAGGAAGTCGCGGATGGTCTCGTAGTACTTCTCGATGGGTTCGGTGCGGCCGCCGGACAGCACGACCGACCCGCGCGCGCGCGCCCCCACATACCCCTTGGGCGTGAACAGCGCGGCGCGCAGCTTGGCGCCGCCCGCGCCGGTGAACCACTCGGCGACGCCGCCGGGCGGGACCGGGTCCGCAGGGATGTCCAGAAGGGGCGCAAGCTCTGCCATGGGGCGCTCGCTTACACGGCCTTGGAAAACAGAGCCTGAATCTGCGGCTGCAGGCTGAAGGCCAGTCCCATGTCCGACAGCCGCAGCCGCCCGGTCATCATGGCGCGCGTCGGATCGAGCTCGCCCTTGCCCAGCGCCGTCAGGTCGGCGCGGCTGATGGTGACCGTCAGGTCGGCGGGACGGTCGTCGTTGGTGACCGTGGGCCCGTCCAGGTGGATGACGCCCTCGCCCTTGAGGTCGATCTTGACCGTGCGCGACAGGCCCGCGCCGGACGCGGCCGCCGCCCGGATGCGCTCGGTCAATTCCTCAAGCGTGGCCATGCGCCCCCCAGCGCCTCTCCCCGACTCAGGGTGAGCTTCGCCTTAGGCGCGAAACCTGTAAACCGCCCGTTACGCGCGCAGTCGATTGGCCGCAGCGGGGAACCCGCGTCAGGCGGGCTTCACCAGCCTCAGCGTCATGCGGTCGCTTTCGCCGATGGCGTCGTACCTGGCGTGGTCGAAGGCCGGATCGGCGGGCTCGCCGAACGCGGAGGAGCGCCGCACCGGCGGCAGGGTCCAGACCCCGAACGGATGGTCCTTGGTGTCCTTCGGATTGGCGTTGATCTCGCTGGCGGCCGCGAGGCGGAAGCCCGCTTCCTCCGCCAGCTTGATCGCATAGGCCTGCTCGACATAGCCGTCCTCGGCCAGCAGGTCGGGCACCCCGCCAGGCGTGGCGCGGTGCTCCTCGATCCCCAGCACGCCGCCCGGTTTCAGCGCCACGAAGGCGTCGCGGAACGCCTTCTCGGCGATGCCCAGGGCCATCCAGTTGTGCAGGTTGCGCAGGAAGAGGACGAGGTCGGCCGAGCCGGCCGGCGCCACCGGTCCGCTGGTGGGACCGAACGCCGTCATCTCCACCTTGCCGTACAGCCGCGGGGTCCCGCCGAAGCGCGCCGTATAGGCGTCGATGATGGCGCGCGTCGCGGTGTCGGCGGGGTCGGTGACCTGCTGCTGGGCGGCATAGAGCTTGCCGCCCGTGGCCGCCAGGAACGGGGCCAGGATATCGCTGTACCAGCCGGCGCCCGGCCAGAACTCCACCACCGTCTGTCCGGGCTTCAGGCCCCAGAACTTCAGGCTCTCCACCGGATGGCGGAAGGGGTCGCGGGCGCGGTCGGCAGGCAGGCGCCAGCCCCCGGCCACGGCGCCCTCGATGGTCCGCGGGTCGGCCTTCTTCGGCGCAGGCGGCGCCTGGCCCTTCTCGGCCGGAGCCTTCGGTCCACAGGCGGCGAGCGCAGCCGCGCTCGCCAGCACCGCACGGCGGGAAAAGCTGGTCATCGGCCCTACCTGTCTCGTCCGCCCCCCGGCAGCCGACGTCCGGACCTAGCCCGGATCGGCGCCGCGGGTCAAAGCGTCAGGCTCAGCCAGCCTTCACGAAGCGCAGCGTCATGCGGTCGCTCTCGCCGATGGCGTCGTACTTCGTGCGGTCGAAGTTCGGATCGGCCGGCTGGCCGAACGGCGAGGTGCGGCGGGTGGGCGGCAGGGTCCAGACGCCGAACGGATGGTCCTTGGTGTCCTTTGGATTGGCGTTCGCCTCGGACCTGGCCTGCAGCTTGAAGCCGGCCTTCTCGGCGGCGGCGATCACCGTCGCCTCCGACATGTAGCCGTCCGACCAGTTGGCGGCCTCGGGCTTGGGGTCCTTGCGGTGCTCCTCGACGGCCAGGACGCCGCCCGGCTTCAGCACGTCGTGGAAGTCCTTCATGGCCTTGTCCAGCATCCCGGGCTGGGTCGCCCAGTTGTGGAGGTTGCGCGCCGTCAGCACGAGGTCGGCCGAGCCGGGGGCGCCCAGCGGCTTCGACGCCGGGCCGAAGCCCACGTAGGTGATCTGGCCGTACTTGTCGGCGTCGGCGTACTTGGCCTCGAAGTCGGCCCGGCCCTTGCGCGCGCCGTCCGAGAGCTTCGGATTGTCGAGGTCGGCGACGGCCGCCACGTACGTCCCGCCGGTCGCCTTGGCGTAGGGCGCGAGGATCTCGGTCCAGTAGCCCGACCCGGGCGAGATCTCGACCACCGTCTGGTTCGGCTTCAAGCCCCAGAAGCTCAGCGACTCGACGGGATGGCGGTGGGCGTCGCGGGCCTTGTGCGCCTCGCTGCGCTGGGGCCCGGCGACGGCGGCCTGCAGCTGGGCGTCGGCGGCGTAGGCGGCCGGGGCGTAGGCGACGGGCGCGAGGACCGCCACCGCGGCTGCGGCTGCGAGGATCGGACGGAGCATTGCAAAGCCTCCCTGGGCGTTTTCCCGGTGTTCTTCGGCGGCGAGCCTACGTGGCGACGCTTGCGGCGCAAGGCCTTGAACGCGGTTTTGCGGCGCCTACCTCTTCGAACGGAAGGCGCTGGACATCCGGGCCTTCCGGGCCGCCGCGAGGCCGATCCCGGCTCGCGCAGGCTCCACCCATACGCAACCTTGCTTGATGAAGAAGGATGTGAACCGCATGCGTACGATCGACTTCTCCCCCCTCTATCGCTCCGTCGTGGGCTTCGACCGCCTGGCCTCGCTGCTCGAGACCGCCGCCGCCGACGCCGCCACGGGCTATCCGCCGTACAACATCGAGCGGACCGACGAGAACGCCTACCGCATCGACATCGCGGTGGCGGGCTTCCGTCCCGAAGAACTCACCGTCGAGGTGAAGGAGAACCTCCTCACCGTCCAGGGCCGCAAGGCCGCCAACGAGGACGACCGCCGGTTCCTGCACCGCGGCCTGGCCGAGCGCAATTTCGAGCGCCGGTTCCAGCTGGCGGACTACGTGGTCGTGACCGACGCCAACCTAGCCGACGGCCTGCTCTCGATCTCGCTGAAGCGCGAGCTTCCCGAGGCGCTGAAGCCGCGCCGGATCGAGATCACCAGCGGCCAGTCCAAGCTGATCGAAGGCGAGAAGGCCGCCTAAGGCGCCTTCGGCCTCTCAGTCCGAACCGGGCGGCGTCCTCGCGGGCGCCGCCCTTTTCGTGCTCAGCGCAGCGGCGGACGGCAGCCGCGGACGTCGGCGCCCTCGAGGCAGGCGCCCGTCAGGTTGGCCCCCTCGAGGCGGGCGTAGCGCAGGCGCGCGCGCGAAAGGTCGACGGGGGTCTCGCGGCCGGACCCCAGCGGCAGGGGCGAGAGCAGCGCATCGGTCAGGTCCGCGCGGGTCAGGTTCGCGCCTGCCAGCCGCGCCCCGCGCAGATCGGCGCCGGCCAGCCTGGCGGCGGTCAGGTCCGCGCCCTCCAGGTTCGCGCCCTGCAGGTGCACGCCCGTCAGGTCCAGTCCCGCCAGCTGCGCGCCGCGGGCGTCGACGGCGGTGAGGCGCAGGCCCTTCAGCCGGTGACCGGCGGGACGCAGGTCCTCGCCTTCCAGACGAACGGGCTTGCCTTCCTTGCCGCCGGAGCGGACCCAGGCGTCGTGCGCCACGGCCTGCCGCACGAGTTGTTCGCAGCGGCGGAGCGCTGGGCCGCCCGGCGGCGCCTTCACAGCCCCTAGCCTGGCGCCGCGGGTGCGCGCCGTGGCCAGGACGACGCCCGAGACATCGGCGTCCGAGAGATCCGCGCCCTCCAGATTGGCGCCGCCCACGTCCGCCCCGGCGAGGAGCGCCCCGGTCAGGTTGGCCCCCCGCAGGTTGGACGAGGCGAGCCGCGCGCCTCTCAGCGAGCAGTCGGTGAAGTCCGCCTCCACCGCATGCAGCTCCTCGAGCAGCGCGCCGTCGAGGGTGGCGCCCGCCAGGCGCGTTCCGTCCATGAACCCGGCGCGGGGCTCCTCCACCACCGCCGGGAAGCCCCGGCTGGGGTGGGGCTTGGCGACCTTGCCGGGGCGCACGTCGGCTCCGGTGAGGTCCGCCCCCGACAGGTTGGCGCCCGACAGGCAGGCGCCGCGCAGGTTCGCCCGGCTGAGGTCGGCGCCCCGCAGGTCGGCGCTGCGCAGGTCGCAGCCCGAGAGGTCCGCGCCGGCCAGCTTCGTCCCCGTCAGCCGCGCGCCGTCGAACACCGAGCCCGAAAGGTTGGCGCCCGACAGGTCCCGGCCGGACAGATCGAGGCCGGTGAAGTCCACGAAGGGCAGCGAGGCCCGCTTGCCGCCCCGGCCCGCCGCATGGCGCCCGTGGGCGTCCAGCAGCAGCTCCAGCTCGCCCTCCGACAGGCGGCGGCGCCCCGGCAGGGCGGCCTTTTCCGTCACGGCGTTCACGGGCTCAGATGACCTCGTCCAGGCCGCGGGCGCCTTGCCGCGTGACGCCGGTGACGTTGGCCTGGCGCATCAGGGCGCCCTGGAAATTGGCCCGGCTGACGTCGGCGTTGATCAGGACCGCCTGGCGCAGATCGGCCCCCGAGAGGTCGGCGTTCTTCAGCTGGGCCCCCGTCATGTCGCAAGGCAGCACCCGGTCGCCGCCCAGCAGGAGCGGTCCCATCTGGGCCTCGCGAAGGTCGGAGCCCGAGAGCTTGGCGCCCACCAGCCGCGCGCCGCGCAGGTCGGCCCGGCGCAGGTTGCAGTTGCGCAGGTCCGCGTTCTCGAGATGGGCTCCCTGGAGCTGCACGCCTTCCATGTCGAGCCCGTAGAACACCGTGCCCTTCGCCGAAAGCGCCGTCAGGTTGAAGCCGCGGATGCTGGTGAGCCCCCGCAGGTCGGCGCCGTCGAACACCGAGGGCGCGCCCTCCTCCCCGCCGGTCTCGCACCAGCGGGCGTGGTCGCGGATCATCTTCTCGTACGGCAGGTCGGCCAGGACCTTGCCCGCCGGCTCGTCGGTCAGCACGCCCGAGAGGTTGGCGTCGGTGACGTTCCAGGCAGTCATCACGGCGCCCACCAGAACCGCGTCCCGCAGGTCCGCCCCGGCCAGATCGGCGCCCGACAGGTCCGCGCCCGAGAGATTCGCGCCCTTCATCGAGGCCTGCTTCAGATTGGCCCGCACCAGCTTGGCGTCGCGCAGGATGGCGTCGGTGAAGTCGGCCCGGAAGGCCATCACCCCCGACAGGCGCGAGCGCTCGAGGTTGGCGCCCGCCAGGATCGCTCCCTGCACCTCGCCCGGCGCCACCGGATGGCCCGTCTCCAGGCGCCGGAAGCCGAACTTGCGGTCGGCGGCCGCCATGGCGCCCTCGCGCAGGTCGGCCTCGAACAGGTCGGCCCCGGTCAGGTCCGCATTGCGCAGGCAGGCGCCGCGCAGGTCCGTCCGGCGCAGGGAGGCGTCGACGAGGCGGGCGTTCTGCAGGTCGGCGCCGAACAGCGTGGCGTTGTCCAGCCGCGCGCCGTTGAGCCGGCAGTCGGTCAGGATCGCGCCCGTGAAGTCGGCGTCGCAGAGATTGCGGCCCGACAGATCAAGGCCGGTCAGGTCCTTCCAGGCGAACACCGCGCGGGCGCCGCCCGGCTTCGACAGCCACAGCCGGTCGTGCTTGGCGCAGACCGCGTCCACCTCGGCCTGGCTGAGGCGCGCGGTGACGAGGTTCCTGGCGTGGGTGACGGGCATCCGGCGGGGCCATCCCTGTGGAACTCGACCGACGGTATCGCCGACGGATTAACGACGAATTTCCAGAGATTTAGCCGCTACGTAGGAGGCGTAGAGGGGAGCCGCCTCGGCCTCCAGCAACCCCTGGTCGAACACGATCCCCGCTGCACGCAGCCGGGCCGCCCCGCCGCCGGCGGCGAACACCGAAGGATCGGCGCAGGCGACCACCACCCGGGACATCCCCGCGGCCGCGAGCCTCTCGCTGCAGGACGCCGCACCCGACGAGCGCTCGGCGCAGGGCTCGAGGGTCACGAAGGCCGTCGCGCCGCGGGCCGCCTCCCCCGCCTGCGCCAGGGCCAGTTCCTCCGCATGCGGACGACCACCGTCGCCGGTGGCCGCCTCGCCAAGCACGCGGCCGTCCTTGAGGATCACGCAGCCGACGGCCGGGTTCTCGCCGGTCCGCCCCACCTGGGGCCGGGCCAGCGCGATGGCCCGGCGCATGGCCTCCTCGTCCGTCATGGGACGAGCCTAGACCTGCGGCAGCGCCTGCGCACGGTCCGCGTCGAGGTATCTGGCCGCCGTCGGCTTCAGGTCCGCATCCAGCTCGACCACCAGCGGATTGCCCGTAGGGATCTCGACGCCGACGATGGCCTCGTCGCCCACGTCGAACAGCAGCTTGACGATCGCCCGCAGCGAATTGCCGTGCGCCGCCACCAGCAGGGTCTCGCCCGCCTGCAGGCAGGGGACGATGTCGCTCTCCCAGTAGGGCTGCACGCGCTCCAGGGTGGTCTTCAGGCTCTCGGTGTCCGGCAGGTCGGCGCCGGCGTAGCGGCGGTCCTTCGAGAAGTCGTACTCCGAGCCGGCGGCCAGCGGCGGCGGCGGGATGTCGTACGAGCGGCGCCAGATCTTGACCTGCTCTTCGCCGTGCTTCTCGGCGGTCTCGGCCTTGTTGAGGCCGGTCAGGCCGCCGTAGTGGCGCTCGTTCAGCCGCCAGTCCTTCACCTCGGGCACGAAGGTCTGGCCCGCGGCGGCCAGGGCCAGCCACGAGGTGCGGATCGCCCGCGTCAGCACCGAGGTGAAGCAGCGGTCGATCGCCAGGCCCGCCTGCCCGATCAGCTCGCCGCCCTTGGCGGCCTCGGCCTCGCCCTGGGCGGTCAGGTCGACATCCACCCAGCCGGTGAAGCGGTTCTCGAGGTTCCACTGGCTCTGGCCGTGACGCAGCAGGATCAGGGTGGGCAAGGCGGGCTCCTTTACGACGGGCGGTGGGTCCGGCTAGGCAAGGCGGGGGGCTTCGTCAAGCAACGAGCGCGAAGGACCATGGCCATGATCGAGCGCCTCTTCGAGGCCGGCGACGAGACGATCCGGCTCGTCGTGGAGGCCCCGCAGCCCGACGGGCAGGACTTCCGATGCGCCTTCACGCTGCAGGGCGCCGGCTTCGATCGGCGGGACCACGCCATGGGGATCGATCAGGTCCAGGCGCTGGTCCTGGCATTGGCCAAGGCGCACATCGACCTGCTGCAGGCCCGCCGCGACGGGCTGGCGGTCACCTGGCTGGGCGGCCGCGACCTCGGCCTGCCGCTGCCGCCGCACCTGACCGTCGCCGACATCGAGACCGCGGATTAGCGGCGCGGCCGCGCAGGCGCTATAGAACCCCCGATGCTGGATCGCCTCTACCTGCCGTTCCTCGCGCTCGCCGCGCTCGCGGCCGTCGCGCTGTCGCTGGTCTGGCCCCAGGGCCTGGGCGACCGCTCGCCCGAGCCGTTCGGCCACACGCCGGTGCAGCGCACCCCCGAGATGCAGGCCGCCATGAAGCGCGAGCACGAGGCCTCGATGCGCCGGGTGGAAGAGGCGCGCGAGGCGGTCCGCAACCTCCAGAACCAGGCGATCGCCCCCTCCCAATGAGCCGCGACGACACCCTCGCCGTCGGCCGGCGCGTGCTGCAGGCGGGCGCGGCGGCGCTGACCGCCCAGGCCGCCGCCCTGGACGCGGCCTTCGCCCGGGCCGTGGACCTGCTGTTCGCCGCCGAAGGCCGGATCATCTGCACCGGCATGGGCAAGTCGGGGCACGTGGCGCGCAAGCTCGCCGCCACCTTCGCCTCCACCGGAACCCCGGCCTTCTTCGTCCATCCCGCCGAGGCCAGCCACGGGGACCTCGGGATGATCGGCCCGGCCGATGCGATCGTCGCCCTGTCGAAGTCGGGCGAAGCGCGCGAGCTGGCGGACGTGCTGGCCTACGCCGGCCGCTTCTCGATCCCGCTGATCGCCATCACCGCCGATCCCTCCAGCGCCCTGGGCCGCGCCGCCGACGTCGTGCTGCAGCTGGCCGACAGGTCCGAGGCGACGGCGCAGGTGAACGCGCCCACCACCTCCACCACCCTGCAGATCGCCCTCGGCGACGCCCTGGCCGTGGCCCTGCTCGAGCGGCGGGGCTTCAAGGCCCAGGACTTCCACGTCTTCCACCCGGGCGGGAAGCTGGGGGCCATGCTGCGCACCGTACGCGACCTGATGCACGGTCAGGACGAGCTGCCGCTCGTTCCGGAGGGCGCGCCGATGCGCCAGGCCCTCCTGGTGATGACCGAGAAGCGCTGGGGGATCGTGGGCGTGCTGGACGCCGACGGCCGCCTGATCGGCGCGATCACCGACGGCGACCTGCGCCGGCACATCGACGGCCTGATGGATCACACCGCCGGCGAGGTGATGACCCCGGGCCCCCGCAAGGTCGTGCCGCCGGGCATGCTGGCGTCCGAGGCCCTGGCCCTGATGAGCGATCCGCCGCCGCCGGTCACCGTGCTGTTCGTCGTCGAGGACGGCCGGCCGGTCGGCGTGCTGCACGTCCACGATCTGCTGCGCGCCGGCGTCATGTAGAGGCGCCAATCGGCGACCCCCCGGATCAAATGACAGGGACGGACCCAAGCTGCGCCTTGTGCGTTCGGCTGGCCGGGGATCATTCCGCCAACTAATAGAGACCCGCGACCCGTAACGCCGGAGTTCCGATGCTGTCCGCACCTCGCGCCGACCTGAAGCCGAACACCTTCGACTACGAGAACCTGCCGCTGGTGAAGGCCACCGGCTTTCGGGAATACGACGCGCGCTGGCTGTTCGGACCCGAGATCAACCTGCTGGGCGTCCAGGCGCTGGGCCTGGGGCTGGGGACCTACATCCACGAGCTGGGCCAGAAGCGGATCGTGGTCGCCCACGACTTCCGGTCCTATTCGCTGTCGATCAAGCAGGCGCTGACCATCGGCCTGGTCGCCGCCGGGTGCGAGGTGATCGACATCGGCCTGGCCGTCTCGCCGATGGCCTATTTCGCCCAGTTCGACCTGGACGCCCCGTGCGTGGCCATGGTCACCGCCAGCCACAACGAGAACGGCTGGACCGGCGTGAAGATGGGCGCCCAGCGCCCGCTGACCTTCGGGCCGGACGAGATGGGCCGGCTGAAGGAGATCGTCCTGAAGGGCGAGTGGAAGCAGCGGCCCGGCGGCTCGGTGGCCCACGTCGCCGGCGTGGCCGAGCGCTACATCGCCGACGTCGCCTCGCGCGCCAGTCTGACGCGGCCGCTGAAGGTGGTGGCCGCCTGCGGCAACGGCACCGCCGGCGCCTTCGCCCCCGAGGCCCTGCGCCGGATGGGCGTGGCCGTGGTCGTCGAGATGGATTGCGAGCTCGACTATACCTTCCCGAAGTACAACCCGAACCCCGAGGACAGCGTCATGCTGCACGCCATGGCCAAGGCCGTGCGCGAGTACGACGCCGACGTGGCGCTGGGCTTCGACGGCGACGGCGACCGCTGCGGGGTGGTGGACGACGAGGGCGAGGAGATCTTCGCCGACAAGATCGGCCTGATGCTGGCCCGGGACCTGTCGGCCCTGCACAAAGACGCGACGTTCGTGGTGGACGTGAAGTCCACGGGCCTGTTCGCCACCGACGAGGTGCTGAAGGCGAACGGCGCCAGCACGGTCTACTGGAAGACCGGCCACAGCTACATCAAGCGCAAGACCGCCGAGCTGGGCGCCCTCGCCGGCTTCGAGAAGAGCGGCCACTTCTTCTTCAACCCGCCGATCGGCCGCGGCTACGACGACGGCCTGGTCGCGGCGGCCGCCATCCTGTCGATGCTGGACCGCAACCCCGGCAAGAAGCTGTCCGACCTGAAGAAGGCCCTGCCGGTCGCCTTCACCTCGTTGACCATGAGCCCGCATTGCGCCGACGAGGAGAAGTACGGCGTCGTCGAGGACGTGGTCCGCGAGTACACCGAGTTCGCCAATGGCGGCGGGACCATTCTGGGGCGGAAGATCACCGACCTCGTCACCGTCAACGGCGTGCGCGTCGCGCTGGAGGACGGCTCGTGGGTGCTGGTGCGCGCCTCGTCCAACAAGCCCGAGCTGGTGGTGGTGGTCGAGAGCACCCAGTCCGAGGACGACATGCGCCGGCTGTTCCGCGAGGAGGTGAAGCCCAGGCTCGCCAGGCGCTCCCAGGTCGGCGCCTACAACCAGGAAATCTGAGGTGGCGACCTCGCCCGCCGCGTGCCAAAGCGCGGCCGTAGCAGCACGCCGTAACATAGGTCGGGGATACCGCGCATGAAGGTTGCGATGATCGGGACGGGCTACGTGGGCCTGGTCAGCGGCGCGTGCTTCGCCGACTTCGGCCACACCGTCACCTGCATCGACAAGGACGCCGGCAAGATCGACCGGCTGAAGTCGGGCGGCATTCCCATCTACGAGCCGGGCCTGGACGTGCTGGTGGCTCAGAACGTCAAGGCCGGCCGCCTGTTCTTCACCACCGAGGCCAAGGACGCGGTGCGCGAGGCCGACGCGGTGTTCATCGCCGTCGGCACGCCCTCGCGGCGCGGCGACGGCCACGCCGACCTCTCCTACGTCTACGCGGCGGCCGAGGAGGTGGCGGGCCTGGTGGACGGCTTCACGCTCGTGGTCACCAAGTCCACCGTGCCGGTCGGCACCGGCGACGAGATCGAGGCCATCTTCCAGCGCGTGCGGCCCGACGCCGACGTGGCCGTGGTGTCGAACCCCGAGTTCCTTCGCGAAGGCGCGGCGATCGAGGACTTCAAGCGTCCCGACCGGGTGGTGGTGGGCACCGACGACGAGCGGGCCCGCGAGGTGATGCGCGAGCTGTACCGCCCGCTCTATCTGAACGAGACGCCGATCCTGTTCACCAACCGGCGCACCAGCGAGCTCATCAAGTACGCCGGCAACGCCTTCCTGGCGATGAAGATCACCTTCATCAACGAGATGGCCGACCTGTGCGAGGCGGTCGGCGCCGACGTGCAGCAGGTGGCCCGCGGCATCGGCCTCGATGGGCGGATCGGGGCGAAATTCCTGAACGCCGGCCCCGGCTACGGCGGCTCGTGCTTCCCGAAGGACACCCTGGCGCTGGTGCGGACCGCCCGCGACGCCGGCGCGCCCGTCGAACTGATCGAGACCACGGTCAAGGTGAACGACGAGCGCAAGCGCGCCATGGCCCGCAAGGTCGTCCGCGCCCTCGACGGGGAGCTGAAGGGCAAGACGGTCGGGGTCCTCGGCCTGACCTTCAAACCCAACACCGACGACATGCGCGACGCCCCGTCGCTGGCGATCATCCCGGCGCTGCAGGACAAGGGCGCGCAGGTGCAGGCGTTCGACCCCGAGGGCATGGCCGAGGCCCGGCACATGCTGCAGGGCGTGACCTTCAAGGACGACCCCTACGCGGTCGCCGAAGGCGCCGACGTCCTGGTGATCATCACGGAATGGGATCAGTTCCGGGCGCTGGACCTCGACCGGATCAAGCTGATCATGCGCAAGCCCGTCCTGGTGGACCTGCGGAATATCTACAAACCCGAGGACATGCGCGTCCGCGGGTTCGTCTACAGCAGCGTGGGCCGACTGTAGAAAGCGGGTGCGGCCGCTCTAGAAGCCCATGCTGGCCAGCGGCAGGAACGCCTGGACGATCCGCACGGCTCCGGCCCAGAAGGCGACCGCCAGCAGCGCCACGAAGGCGAGACAGGCGATCGAGCTGGCGGGACGCCAGGCCTGCCGCGCCGCACCTCGGAAGACGAGGTCGCGCATCAATTCCTCCCCAAGTCTTGCTCTGTCTTGTCTAGACACCGGCGGGTCGAGCCGCCGGATGCTTCCAGACTGACATAAGAATTAAGCCTTGGGTAGGGTTGCCACGGCCCAGCCGTGACCTTGGCCTGGCCTTGGGAGATCAGGTCATCGTGAAGTTACGTAGCGTCAGGCGGCGACCTTCTTCACGGCGCCCACGATCTCCTTCACCACCTGGCTGACCAGCTTCTCGTCGTCGCCCTCGGCCATCACCCGGATCAGCGGCTCGGTGCCCGAGGCGCGGACCACGATCCGGCCCGAGCCGTTCAGGCGCTGCTCGGCCTCGGCCAGGGCCTTCTTCACCGCGTCGTGCTCCAGCGGCTTGCCCGAGCCGAAGCGGACGTTCTCCAGCTTCTGGGGCACCGGCTCGAACTGGCGGGCGAGCGCGCTCATCGGCCTGTCGCTTTCCTGCAGCACCGCCAGCACCTGCAGCGCCGCCAGCAGGCCGTCGCCCGTGGTGGACAGGTCGGAGAGGATCACGTGGCCCGACTGCTCGCCGCCCACGTTGAAGCCGCCCTCGCGCATGCGGGCCATGACGTAGCGGTCGCCCACCTGGGTCCGCTCCAGCTTCAGGTTCCGGGCCTTCAGGAACCGCTCGAGGCCGAGGTTCGACATCACCGTGGCCACCACGCCGCCGCCCTGCAGCCGGCCGGCCTTGGCCCAGCTGTCGGCGATCAGCGCCATGATCTGGTCGCCGTCCACCACCTGGCCCTTCTCGTCGCAGATCACCAGCCGGTCGGCGTCGCCGTCGAGGGCGATGCCGATGTCGGCGCGGTACTCCTTCACCAGCCGCGACATGGCCGCCGGATGGGTGGAGCCGCACTCCTCGTTGATGTTGAAGCCGTTGGGCTCGACGCCGACCCGGATCACCTCGGCGCCCAGCTCGTACAGCGTCTCGGGGGCCACCTTGTAGGCGGCGCCGTTGGCGCAATCGATGACGATGCGCATGCCGGCCAGGCTGAGCCCCTTGGGGAAGGTGGCCTTGGCGATCTCGACGTAGCGCGCCTGGCAGTCGTCGATCCGCTGCACGCGGCCCAGCTTGTCCGGCGTGGCCAGGCCCTCCTGCAGGCCCTGGTCCATCAGGGCCTCGATCTCCAGTTCCTTCTCGTCCGAGAGCTTGTAGCCGTCGGGGCCGAACAGCTTGATCCCGTTGTCGGCGAAGTGATTGTGCGAGGCCGAGATCATCACGCCGAGGTCGGCGCGCAAGCTGCGGGTCATCATCGCCACGCCCGGCGTCGGCAGCGGGCCGAACAGGCGCACGTCCATCCCCACGCTGGTGAAGCCGGCCACCAGCGCCGGCTCGATCATGTAGCCCGACAGGCGTGTGTCCTTGCCGATCACCACGAGGTGGCGGCGGTCGTCCTTGGACATGAACAGCTTGCCGGCGGCCATGCCGACGCGCAGCGCCACCTCGGCCGTCATCGGGTGCCGGTTGGCCTGGCCGCGGATGCCGTCGGTGCCGAAATAGGCGCGCTTGCTCATCGGTTGCCCTCGAAACTATCGGAAACGCAGATTTAGTGGCTGGGAGCTTAGCCGATGCTAAAGCCCCGGCGTTACAGGCCCCGTGCGCAAGTCGGCGCTCTACCATAAAGGAATCAAGCCCTCATGTGCGGCATCATCGGCATCGTCGGCGCGAGTCCCGTCCAGGATCGGCTGATCGAAAGCCTGAAGCGCCTGGAATACCGCGGCTACGACTCGGCCGGCGTGGCCGGCTTCACCAAGGACGGCGTCCAGAGGCGGCGCGCCTCCGGCAAGCTGAAGAACCTCGAGGAGGTGCTGGCGGCCCAGCCGCTGGAGGCGGTCGTCGGCATCGGCCACACCCGCTGGGCCACCCACGGTCCGCCGACCGAAGGCAACGCCCACCCGCACCACGCGGGGCGCGTGACCCTGGTCCACAACGGCATCATCGAGAACTTCGCCGAGCTGAAGGCCAGGCTGCAGGCCGAGGGCCGGACGTTCGACACCGACACCGACACCGAGGTCGTGGCCCAGCTGCTGGACCGCGAGCTGGCGTCCGGTAAGGCGCCGATCGACGCCTTCAAGGCGACCCTGGACCAGGTGCGGGGCGCCTTCGCCCTGGTGATCATGGTGGAGGGCGAGGAGGGCCTGCTGCTGGGCGCCCGCCGCGGCCCGCCCCTCGTCGTCGGCTACGGCCAGGGCGAGATGTTCCTGGGCTCGGACGCCCTGGCGGTCGGCCCGTTCACCAACCGCGTCGCCTACCTCGAGGACGGCGACTACGTGGCCCTCAGCCGCGACAAGGCGCAGATCTTCGACGAGGACGGCAAGCCGGTGGAGCGGCCGGTGCAGGTCGTGCCCCAGTCCCCGGCGCTCATGGAGAAGGGCAACTACCGCCACTTCATGGAGAAGGAGATCCACGACCAGCCCGAGGGCTGCCAGCGGACCATCGCGGCCTATGTGGACATGGTCGCCGGCGCCACCACCTTCGAGGGCGTGGACCTGGCCGGCGTCGAGCGGATCCAGGTCGTCGGCTGCGGCACGGCCTATCTGGCGGGCCTGGTCGGCAAGTACCTGATCGAGCCCCTGGCCGACCTGCCGGTGGACGTCGATGTCGCCTCCGAGTTCCGCTACCGGCAGCCGGCGCTGCGGGAGAACACCCTGACGATCGCCATCTCGCAGTCGGGCGAGACGGCCGACACGCTGGCGGCCCTGCGCTACTGCAAGGACAAGGGCCTGCAGACCGCCGTCGTGGTCAACGCCCAGGGCTCCACCATGGCCCGCGAGGCCGACGTGGTGTGGCCGATCTACTGCGGCCCCGAGATCGGGGTGGCCTCCACCAAGGCCTTCACCGCCCAGGTGAGCGTGCTGACCGCCCTGGCGGTCGCGGCCGCCCGCGCCCGCGGCAGGATCGACGCGGCCGAGGAGAAGCGGCTGGTCGGCGTGCTGGTCGAGGCGCCGCGGCTGATCGCCGAGTCCATCAACCTGGAAGAGGCGGTGCAGGGGATCGCCCACGAGGTGTCGAAGGCGCGCGACGTCCTCTACCTGGGCCGGGGGCCGATGTACCCGCTGGCCCTGGAAGGGGCGCTGAAGCTGAAGGAGATCAGCTACATCCACGCCGAGGGCTACGCCGCCGGCGAGCTGAAACACGGCCCCATCGCCCTGGTCGACGAGGAGACGCCGATCGTCATCCTCGCCCCCTACGACAGCTATTTCGAGAAGTCGGCCTCGAACATGAGCGAGGTGATGGCCCGCGGCGGCCAGGTGGTGTTCATCACCGACCCCGAGGGCGAACGCCATGCGCCGGCAGGGGCGAAGGTGGTCGTCACCGCGCCGCGCTGCGATCCGCTGATCGCCCCGCTGGTGATGTCCGCCCCGATCCAGCTCCTGGCCTACCAGGTGGCGGTGCAGAAGGGCGCGGACGTGGACCAGCCCCGCAATCTCGCCAAGTCGGTGACGGTGGAATAGCCCGCAAAGCAAAACGGCCGCCCCGAGGGGCGGCCGTTCCAGTCTTTCGACCTGGCAGAAGTCTTACTTCTGCTCGGGCGTCGCAGCAGCGTCGGCCGGCGGGGCCGCAGCGGCGTCGGCGGCCGGAGCGGCAGCGCCGTCAGCGGCCGGAGCCGTGGCGTCGGCAGCCGGAGCGGCGGCGTCGGCCGGAGCGGCTTCCATGGCCGGGGCCTCGGCGGCCGGCGCCGGGGCTTCTTCGGTCTTTTGTTGGCAGGCGGCCAGGCCCAGGGCCATGACGCCGGCGGCGGCGACGGTCAGAATGCGAAGCTTCATTGAGTTGGCTCCCCTGAGGGTGAATCCCCCGACGCCTCCACCGTACACAACTTCTCGTGATCGCAAAATCGTGATCGTCGACAAGTCGTGGAATTTTGTCGCCCCGCCTGTGGATTTCGTCCCGGCCCTCCTCTAGTGCGGCCAGGACGCTGGCGGCGGGATCGCTCGGCGGGGAAGCGCGTTTGAGACCCGCCTGAATGGCGGAGCTTCGGCGAGGGGCCGGGGCCTTCGGAGGGGATGAATGACGAAGCGCGTGCGCAAGGCCGTCCTGCCCGTGGCGGGACTGGGAACCCGGGTGCTGCCCGGAGCGAAGACCACTCCCAAGAACCTGCTGAACGTCGTGGACCGGCCGATCCTGTCCTACATCGTCGAGGAGGCGCGGGCGGCCGGCATCGAGCACATCGTCTTCATCGTCGGCCGCGGCCAGGGCGCCATCGAGGACTATTTCGACGCCAGTCCCGAGATCGAGCAGGCGCTGGAGGCCAAGGGCAAGACCGACATCCTGGCCGAGGTGCGCCGCGACCTGCCCCAGCCCGGCCAGATGAGCTTCGTGCGCCAGATGGCGCCCCTGGGCCTGGGGCACGCCGTCTGGTGCGCCAGGGACGTGATCGGCGACGAGCCCTTCGCCGTCATGCTGCCCGACATGCTGATGGCCGCCGAGCCCGGCGCGCTGGCGCAGGCGGTGGCGGCCTACGAGAGGGTCGGCGGCAACATCGTGGTGGTCGAGCCCGCCCCCGAGGGCGAGGCGCACAAGTACGGGATCGTCGCCCTGCAGGGCCAGGACGGCCGGCTGAACCGGATGACCGGCATGGTCGAGAAGCCGAAGCCGGGGACCGAGCCCTCGAACCTGTTCATCTCGGGCCGCTACATCCTGCAGCCCGAGATCTTCGAGATCCTGGAGACCCAGGAGCGCGGCGCGGGCGGCGAGATCCAACTCACCGACGGCATGGCGAACCTGATGAAGGTCCAGGACTTCCACGCCCTGGAGTACGAGGGGACCACCTACGACTGCGGCGACAAGATCGGCCTGCTGCGCGCCAACGTGGCCTTCGCCCTGATGCGTCCCGAGCTGAAGGACGCCGCCCGCAAGGCGATCGAGGCGCTGCTCTGACGCCTGATCCGCGCTTGGCCCGCCGCGGCGCGGGCGCAGGACTTTGCCAAACCCCGCCGGTGCGCTAGCCCTAGCGGCGGGGCGGGGCTCTCGGGACTGGGAGCGACGATGCGGGTACTGATCCTTGGCGGGGACGGCTTCTGCGGATGGCCGACCGCGCTGCACCTTTCGGCGCGGGGCCACGAGGTGGCCGTGGTGGACAACGGGTCGCGGCGCAGGATCGACGAGGAGTTGGGCGCCGGATCGCTGACGCCCATCGAGAGCCTGGAGGTCCGCGCCGACGCCTGGCGCGAGGTCTCGGGGCGCACGATCGAGACCCACGACCTGACCGTCGGCAAGGACTTCGAGGGGCTGCTCGAGCTGCTGGCGCGGTTCCGGCCCGACGCGATGGTCCACTTCGCCGAACAGCGCGCCGCGCCCTATTCGATGAAGTCGGCCAGGCACAAGCGCTACACCGTCGACAACAACCTGAACGCCACCCACGACGTGCTGGCGGCCATCGTCGAGAGCGGCCAGGACATCCACCTGGCGCACCTGGGGACCATGGGAGTCTACGGCTACGGCACGGCCGGCGTCGCCATACCCGAGGGCTATCTGACGGTGCAGGTGGAGGGCGCCGACGGCTGGATTCCCAAGGAGATCCTCTATCCGCCCAATCCGGGCTCGATCTACCACATGACGAAGACGCAGGACGCCCTGCTCTTCCAGTTCTACGCCAAGAACGACGGTCTTCGGATCACCGACCTGCACCAGGGCATCGTTTGGGGCACCCAGACGGCCGAGACGCGGATGGACCCCCGGCTGATCAACCGCTTCGACTACGACGGCGACTACGGGACGGTGCTGAACCGGTTCCTGATGCAGGCGGCGGTCGGCTATCCGCTCACCGTCCACGGCGCGGGCGGCCAGACGCGGGCGTTCATCAACATCCAGGACACGGTGCGCTGCGTGGAGCTGGCCCTGCTCCATCCGCCGGCCCGCGGCGACCGCGTCAAGGTGATGAACCAGATGACCGAATGCTGGCGGGTCCGGGACCTGGCGCAGATGGTCGCCCGCCTCACCGGCGCCCAGGTGGCCCACCTGCCGAACCCGCGCGCCGAGGCCGACGAGAACGAGCTCTGCGTCGAGAACAAGCGCCTGCTGGGCTACGGGCTCGAGCCGATCACGCTGGAGGAGGGGCTGCTGCTGGAGGCGGCCGAGATCGCGCGGGCCTACGCCGACCGCGCGGACCTGTCGAAGATCCCCTGCGTCTCGGCCTGGAACGCCGAGCGGGCGCAGGCGCTGGCGGCCGGCCAGTCCCGCGTCGCCGCGGAGTAGCGGTTGCGGCTGTTCGTCTTCGGCTACGGCTTCTCGGGCGCGGCGCTGGCGCGACGCCTGAAGGCCAGGGGCTGGGACGTTGCGGCCAGCTACCGCACGAGCCCCGAGCCTCTGGAGGCCGACGGCGTGCGCCCCGTCCATGTGGAGGACCGAAAGGGGCTGGCCGAGGCGCTGTCGACGACCCGGGCGCTGCTGGCGACCGCCCCGCCGCAGGCGGACGGCTGCCCGGCGCTGAACGCCCTCGTGCCCGCTCTGGCCAGCGCCGGCGCCTTCCCGGACTGGACCGGCTATCTCTCAACCACCGGGGTCTACGGCGACCGGCGCGGCCGCTGGGTGACCGAGAAGAGCCGCCTCGCCGCCCAATCGGTGGAAGGCGCCCGGCGGGTGCGGGCCGAGCGCGACTGGCTGGACGCCGGCCGCGGCATGGGCCTGACGATCGCCGTCTTCCGCCTGCCCGGCATCTACGGCCCCCGCCGCTCGGCCTTCGACCGCCTGCGCGAGGGCCGCGCCCGGCGCATCGCGGCGCCCGGCCAGGTGTTCTCGCGGATTCACGTGGACGACCTGGCCGCGGGGCTGGAGGCCTCGATCGACAGGCCGCGGGCGGGCGGGATCTACAACCTGTGCGACGACGAGCCGGCGCCGAACTCGGACGTGGTGGCCTATGCGGCGGGCCTGCTGGGCCTGCCGGTCCCGCCGGAGGTGTCGCTGGAGGAGGCCCGGCTGCCGCCGGCGGCCCTGCGCTTCTACGCCGAGAGCAAAAGGGTCTCGAACGCCCTGGCCAAGGCCGAGCTGGGCTGGCGGCCGGCCTATCCGACCTACCGCGAGGGCCTCAGGGCGATCCTGTCGGCGGATGGCTAGCCGCGGGACTGGGACGGGGGGCCGACATCAGGATCCCGGCCAGGATCAGCACCAGGCCGGCCGCGTGGTGCAGGCGGAAGCTCTCGCCCAGCAGCAGGACGGCCAGGACGGCCCCGAAGAGCGGCTGGACGTGCAGGTACTGGCTGGCCCGGGCCGCGCCCGAGAGCTCCACCCCGCGGTTGTAGAAGAGGTAGGACAGGAACGAGGGGAACACCGCGACGTAGGCGATCCCCGCCAGGCTCTCGGGAGAGACGACGATGCGCCGGCCGGCGGCGATCTCGATCAGGTACAGCGGCGCCAGCAGCACCAGGGCGATCGCGAAGGTGGCGAAGAGCAGGCTGAGCGCGTGCACCTGCGGCCGCCGGCGCAGGACCAGCGAATAGATCGCGTAGAACACGACGCCGACCAGGATCAGGCCGTCGCCGGGATTGAGGCCCAGGTGCAGCAGGTCCCATGGCCGGCCGCGGGTGACCACCGCGAGGACCCCGACCAGCGAGAGCGCCACGCCCGCGACCTGCCAGCGCCCGACCCGGTCGCCCAGGCCCAGCCAGCCGAACAGCATCACGAGCGGCGGGATGGCCGCCTGCATCACCACGCTGTTCAGGGCCGTGGTGGTCTGCAGGCCGTAGTAGAGCAGCACCCCGAAGGTCGCCACGCCCAGGGCCGACAGGGCCGCCAGCGTGCGCCAGCGGCGCTTCAGCTCGGGCAGGTCGCGCTTCAGGTGCGGCCAGGCGAGCGGCGTGACCAGCACCAACGCCAGGGCCCAGCGCCAGAACGACAGCGCCACGGGCGGGACCTCGCCCGCCAGCGCCCGGCCGGCGATGGAGTTGCCCGCCCAGAACAGGACCGTCAGGCACAGGAGCAGCGGCGCATTGCGCCAGAGGGCGGCGGGGCTCAGGACACGGCCTCGTCCACGGCGGCCAGCAGGCGCGCGATGTCCTGCGGCCGCGACAGCCGGTGGTCGCCGTCGCGGACCAGGGTGAAGACCACGTCGGGGCCCTTGAGCGCCTGGGCGAGCTGCAGGGCGTGGGCCCAGGGCACGTCGGGGTCCTCCCCGCCCTGGAGGATGCGCACCGGCGCGGCGATGGGGACCTCCTGGGCTTCCAGGATGCTCCAGCGGGCGCCGTCCTCGAGCAGGGCGCGGGTGATCGGATAGGGCTCGCCGTACTCGGACGGCCGCAGCCAGACCCCGTCGCGGGCGAGGTCGGCGAGGCCCTCGGGCGGAATCTCGGGCTTCATCAGCTTCTCGGTGAAGTCGGGCGCGGGGGCCACGAGCACCATGGCCTTCACCCGGGCCGGCGCGGCCATGGCCGCCAGGCAGGCGATCCAGCCGCCCATGGACGAGCCGACCAGCACGGCCTCGCCGTCCACCAGCGCGTCCAGCACCGCCAGGGCGTCCTCGCGCCAGCGGGTGATCGTGCCGTCGCGGAAGTCGCCCGAGGACTCGCCGTGCCCGAAGTAGTCGAAGCGCACATAGGCGCGCCCTCGCGCCAGGGCCCAGTCGGCGAGGGCCTGCGCCTTCGTGCCCGCCATGTCCGACTTGAAGCCGCCCAGCCAGACCACCGTCGGGCCGCGCCCGTCCACCTTCCGCCAGGCCAGCCGCGCACCGCCGGGACGCTCCAGAAATCCGCTGCGTTCGCTCATGGCCGCCTCTTAGCGCGCCGCAGGGTTTACGCGCCATGGTTTCAGGCTATCAGAGGGGCGTGGCCCTCCCCCCGGACTTCACCCTGCTGCAGGTCATCCCGGAGCTCGAGACCGGCGGCGCCGAGCAGAGCACGATCGACATCGCCCAGGCGGTGGTCCGCGCCGGCGGCGTGGCTCTGGTGGCGGCGCGCGGCGGGCGGATGACCTCGCGCCTGCAAGCCGACGGCGGGCGCCTGGCGCAGATGCCGGTGCAGACCAAGAACCCGCTGGTGATGCTGGGCAACGCCGCCCGCCTCGTGGCCCTGATCCGCCAGGAGAAGGTCAGCATCGTCCACGCCCGAAGCCGCGCGCCCGCCTTCTCGGCGCTGTGGGCGGCGCACGCCACGGGCACGCCGTTCGTGGCCACCTACCACGGGGTCTACAAGGCCCGCAGCGGGCTGAAGCGCTGGTACAACGCGGTGATGACCCGCGGCGACCTCGTGATCGCCAATTCGGACTACACCCGCGAGCACATCCTGGCCGAGCACGGGATCGACCCGGCCAAGGTGGTCACCATCCCGCGGGGGGTGGACTTCGACCGCTTCAACCCCTCGTTCGTGACCGCGAACCGGATCGAGGACCTGCGCGCCGCCTGGGGGATCGCGCCCGGCGATACGCGCACCAAGATCCTGCTGGCGGGCCGGCTCACCCGCATCAAGGGCCACCTGACGGTCATCGAGGCGGCGCGGCGGCTGGCGGCGGAGGGGCGGCGCGACTTCCTCATCCTGTTCGCCGGGGACGACCAGGGCCGCACGGGCTATTCCGAGGAGCTCGCCCAGGCGATCGCCGCCGCCGGTCTTCAGGAGGCCGTAAGGATCGTCGGGCACTGTGATGACATGCCGGCCGCCTACCTGCTCGCCGATTTCGCCCTGTTGCCGACCACCGTGCCGGAATCGTTCGGCCGCGCCGCCGTGGAGCCCCAGGCCATGGGCCGGCCGGTGATCGCCTCCAACCACGGCGGCGTGACCGAGACGGTGCTGGACGGGGTCACCGGCTGGCTGGTCCCGCCGCAGGACGCCGAAGGCTGGGCCGCGGCGCTGGGCCGGGCCATCGACATCGGCCCCGGCAAGCGGGGCGAGATGGGCCAGGCCGGCCAGAAGCGGGCGCGGCAGCTCTATTCGGCCGAGGCCATGTGCGCGGCCACCCTGGCCGCCTACGAACGCGTGCTGGAGGCGCGCCGGGGATGACGCGGCGGGTCGAACGGATCCTGGTGATCAAGCTCTCGGCGCTGGGCGACTTCGTCCTGGCCCTGGCGGCCATGAAGAAGATCCGCGAGGCGCACCCGAAGGCGCACATCACGCTGCTGACCACCCCGCCCTTCGAGGCGCTGGCGAAGTCCTGCCCCTACTTCAACGCCGTGGACGTAGGCGGGCGGCCCGAGGGTTTCCCCGAGTGGATGGCGCTGCGCAAGCGGCTGAGGGCCGCCGGCTTCTCGCGGGTCTACGACCTGCAGACCTCCAGCCAGTCGAACCGGATCTTCCAGATCCTGCGGCCGAACCCGCCGGCCTGGTCGGGAATCGCCTTCGGCTGCTCGCTGCCGCACAGGAACCCCCTGCGCGACCAGATGCACACCCTGGAGCGGCAGGCCGACCAGCTGATGTACGCCGGGATCTGGCCCGACGCGCCGACCGAGCCCGGAACCGCGCCGCCGCCCGACCTGTCGTGGATCCTGAAGCAGGCGCCGGCCGAACGCCCGGTGCCGGGCGGGGTGAAGCCCCGGCCCTACGTGATGTTCGTGCCCGGCGGCTCGGCCCACCGGATGGAGAAGCGCTGGCCGCTGGAGCGGTACTCCGAACTCGCCCGCATCCTCTATTCGCGCGGCTTCGACATCGTGATCATCGGCGGGCCGCAGGAGACCTCGCTCGCCCACGCCATCCAGCGCCAGACGCCCAGGGCCCGGGACCTGACCGGCCGGACGGACTTCGCGCGGATCGCGGTCCTGGCCTCGCGCGCGGCGCTGGCGGTCGGCAACGACACCGGCCCGCTGCACCTGGCCGCCGCGGCCGGGGCGCCCGCCATCGTCATCTTCGGCAAGACCTCGGACCCCAGCCTGTCGGCGCCGCGGGGCCGGGTGGCCATCCTCCAGTCGGACGACCTGACCGACCTGACTGTGGCCCAGGTGGCGCAGGCGGCCAATTCTCTCGCCCCGGCGCCCCCCGCGCGACCTTGATACGGAAGTAGTCCTTCGTCATATACTGACCGTTACGTCCGGAGCGCTTGTCGCGCGCCGGCGTTTTTGCGTTTCAACAACCCACGGAGCACTGCCTATTCGCCGCCCCATGCAAGCGCCGCCCGTCAAAGAAGGGCCGCGCATGAACGAAGATATCCGCGTTCCCCGCGTCCTCCTCATCGACCAGCACGGTGAGAAGCAGGGCGTGATGCCGACCTCCGCCGCCATCGAGGCCGCCGAAGAGGCGGGGCTCGATCTGGTCGAGATCGTCCCCAACGCGGATCCGCCCGTCTGCAAGATCCTGGACTACGGCAAGTTCAAGTTCCAGGAACAGAAGAAGAAGAACGAGGCGCGCAAGAAGCAGAAGGTGGTGGAGCTCAAGGAGATCAAGCTCCGTCCGAACATCGACCAGCACGACTACGAGGTGAAGGCCCGGTCGATGCACCGGTTCTTCGAGGAAGGCGACAAGGTGAAGATCACCCTGCGCTTCCGCGGCCGCGAACTGGCCCACCCTGAGCTCGGCATGAAGCTGCTGCAGAAGGTAAAGGTCGACTTCGAAGAGGTCGCCAAGGTCGAGTACGAGCCCCGCATGGAGGGCCGTCAGATGATCATGATCCTGGCGCCGCGGTGAGGCGGAAGGCTTGATCCGCCGGACCTACGGAATTTCGGGAGCGGCCGTCCTCTGGGCGGCCGCTTTCGCATGTCCCGCCGCCGCCCAGGGCCAAGCCCCGGAGCCCGGCAATGCGCCGGTGAAGCCCTTCCAGGTGGCCGACGGGGTCTGGTGGGTGGGCGCATCCGACGTCGCCGCCTACCTGATCCAGTCGAACAAGGGCCTGATCCTGATCGACGGCGGGTACGAGAGCACCGCACCGCAAATCCTCGACAACATCCGGCGGCTGGGCTTCGACCCGGCCGGCCAGGTGAAGATCATCCTGAACTCCCACGCCCACGTGGACCACGCCGGGGGCCTTTCGGCCCTGAAGGCGGCGACGGGCGCAAAGCTCTACGCCAGCGCCGAGGACGGCAGGCTGATGGCGCGCGGCGGCAAGGGCGACTTCTTCCTGGGCGACAAGTACGCCTATCCGCCGGTGAAACCCGACCGCACGCTGCGCGACGGCCAGAAGGTGAAGCTGGGCGAGCGGACGCTCACCGCGCGCCTGACGCCGGGCCACACCCGCGGCTGCACCACCTGGACCTTCCCGGTGACGGTCGCCGGCGTCGAGCGCCAGGCGATGATCCTGTGCTCGAACACCGTCCTGCCGGGCTACAGGCTGACGGGCCAGGAGAGCTATCCCGGCATCGCGGCAGACTTCGAGAAGAGCTACGCGGTGTGGCGGCAGGCGCCGTGCGAGGTGTTCCTCGCCAGCCACGCCATGTTCTTTCGGGCGCACGAGAAGGCGAAGTCGGGCCGCCCCGACGCATTCATGGACCCCGAGGGCTGCCGCGCCTTCTTCGAAAAGGGCTACGCCGGCTTCAAGGCGATCCTGTCCCGCCAGCAGCAGGCCGCCGACCGCTGAACCTGCGGCTTTCGCGCCACAACCGCAGGGCGTCGTCGGCGCCCGGCGTTGCCGCAGGGTGAGGCGCAGCTTACCTGCGCCCCATGTCCGACCTCGCGCCCGGGGAGGCGACGCCGCCCTCCGGCGCGACGCCCGTCCCTTCCGATTCCGCCGCCGCGCCGGCCACGCCCAGAAGCGAGGCCGAGGAGCGCCGCGCGCTGATCGTCCTCCTGACGGTCATCTTCCTGATGATCGCGGGCTTCGGCCTGGTCATCCCGCTGCTGCCGTTCTTCGCCCAGGCGTTCGACGCCCCGGCCTGGCAGGTGACGCTGCTGTTCTCGGCGTTCTCGCTGGGCCAGTTCATCGGCGAGCCCTTCTGGGGAAAGCTGTCGGACCGGATCGGCCGGCGGCCGGTGCTGATCGTCACCATCTCGATGGTCGGCCTCAGCTACGCGGCCCTGGCCTTCGCGCCGAACATCCTGTGGGCCTTCGGGCTGCGGTTCCTCACCGGCGTCTTCGCCGGCAACATCTCCACCCTGCAGGGGGCGCTGGCCGACATCACCCCGCCCGAGAAGCGCGCCCAGCGCATGGGGATCATGGGGGCGGCCTTCAGCGCCGGCTTCATGACCGGCCCGGCCATCGGCGGCCTGCTGGCCCAGCCCAGCCGCGGCACCCTGGGCTTCCAGCTGCCGCTGCTGGTGGCCGCCGGCTTCGCCTTGGCCTCGGCCCTGGCCGTGGTGCTGCTGGTGCGCGAGAGCCGGCCCGAGGGACCGCCGGCGCTCCGCGGGCCCAAGCCCGCCCGCGTCCGCGACGCCTTCGCCCATCCGGTGATCAGCCGGGTGGTGATGATCAGCTTCATCGTGGTGGTGGGCTTCGCCGGGATCGAGGCGACCTACGGCCTGTGGACCGAGGCCCGCTTCGGCTGGGGCCCCAGGCAGATCGGCCTGGCGTTCATGGTGATCGGCAGCCTGGGCGCGGTCTGCCAGGGCTGGCTCTCGGGCCGACTGGCGCGCGCCTACGGCGAGGCCTGGACGCTGTCGGCCGGCCTGGTGCTGATGGGACTGGGGCTGGTCGTGCAGTGGGTCTCGCCGACCTGGCACGTGGCGATGGCCGGCTTTGCGCTGGTCTGCGTCGGCCAGTCGATCTGCTTCCCGAACGTGGCGGCGCTGATCTCGCAGTCCTCCCCGCCGCACCGGCAGGGCGAGATGCTGGGGCTGAACATGAGCGGCATGGCGCTGGCCCGCATCGGCGGCCCGGTGCTGGCGGGCCAGCTGTTCTCGGCGGTCTCGCCCGGCTCGCCCTTCGCGTTCTCGGCGCTGATGGTGCTGCCGGCGCTGTGGTTCGCGCTGCAGGTCCGCGGCAAGGTGCAGCGCCTGGCCTAGGGCACGGCGGGAGCCTGTCCCGCCGTGCCCCTGGTCTTCGTCAGACGCGGATGTCCAGGACGCCGCCCTTACGGGAATCCTTGATGGACTCGGCGGCCACGGCCGTGGCGGTCAGCTCGTTGACCTTCTCGGCGCTCTTCTCGGCGGCCTTGTCGGCCTTCTCGGAAGCGGCCGCCTTGGCGCGGCTGTTGTCGGCGGCGGGCGCGTAGAGCTGCGACGCCGCGGCCGACGAAACGGGGGAAATGCTAGACATTCTGGTCTCCAGCGACCGCTTCGCGGCCGATGGCGCCCGAAATAGAGCGTCTCGGATAACCCTGGTTTAAGTTACGGGGTGAATCCCGGGAAAGCATAACGCGGGTCTGCGAAGCGCCGCCGGCTTGCCTTTCGCGCCCCTTTCCCGTATTAGCCCGCCCCTTCGGAACCGCCTGGCCCCAAGGCATGCCATGGCGGTTCATCAACACGACCAGAGGACGGGGTTTACGAACTCCGAGTGAAATGCCGAAACTGAAGACCAAGTCGGGCGTGAAAAAGCGCTTCAAGATGACGGCGACCGGCAAGCTGAAGGCCGGCGTGGCCGGCAAGCGCCACCGCCTCATCAGCCACAACGGCAAGTACATCCGTCAGAACCGCGGGACCAAGGTGATGAGCGAGGCCGACGCCAAGATCATCAAGTCCTGGCTCCCCTACGGCCTCTAAGGAGAACTGACAGATGGCTCGCGTGAAACGGGGCGTTGTCGCCCACGCCAAGCACAAGAAGGTTCTCGAGCAGGCCAAGGGCTTCTACGGGCGCCGCAAGAACACCATCCGCGCGGCCAAGGCCGCCGTGGACAAGGCCGGCCAGTACGCCTACCGCGACCGCAAGGTCCGCAAGCGCAACTTCCGTTCGCTGTGGATCCAGCGGATCAACGCCGCGGCGCGCCTGGAAGGCTTCACCTATTCCCGATTTATCTTCGGCCTTGAGAAGGCCGGGATCGAGATGGACCGCAAGGTGCTTGCGGACATCGCCGGGAACGACCCCGCCGGCTTCAAGGCCATCGCCGACAAGGTTCGCGCCGCGCTGGCTTGAGGTCGCCTGGATCGTTCGATCCTGACGCTTTTGAAGAGCCCTCCGGCGCAGCCGCCGGAGGGCTTTTTCGTGGCCCTCTTCACCCCGTGAAGACGTAAGGCTAGGACACCCGTCCCATGACAGACCTCACCCAACTCCAGGCCGGCCTCATCGGCCGGATCGAGGCCGCCGCCGACGTGGCCGCCCTCGAGGCGATCCGCGTCGAGGCGCTCGGCAAGTCCGGCTCGATCTCGGAAATGCTCAAGGGCCTGGGCAAGATGAGCCCCGACGAGCGCCGCGAGCAGGGCCCGAAGATCAACGGCCTGCGCGATGCGGTGGCCACCGCCATCGCCGAGAAGAAGGCGGCGCTCGAGGCCGCCGAGCTGGACCGCAAGCTCGCCGCTGAGCGGGTGGACCTGACCCTGCCGCCGCCGCCCGAGCGCCGCGGCCGCGTCCATCCGACCATGCAGGTCCTGGACGAGATGATCGCCGTCTTCGCCGAGATGGGCTTCGGCCTCGCGGAAGGCCCAGACATCGAGGACGACTTCCACAACTTCACCGCCCTGAACTTCCCGCCCAAGCATCCGGCGCGGGAGATGCACGACACCTTCTGGCTGCCGCAGAACGAGGCCGGCGAGCGCAAGCTGCTGCGCACCCACACCAGCCCCGTGCAGGTGCGGGTGATGCGCGGCACGAACGAGAAGCTGCCCGCCTGGATCGCCAACGGCCAGGCGCCGCCGATCCGCGTGATCGTGCCGGGCCGGGTCTACCGCTCGGATTCGGACGCCACCCACACGCCCATGTTCCACCAGCTGGAAGGGCTGGTGATCGACCGGAACATCCACATGGGCCACCTGAAGTGGACGCTGGAGACCTTCACCCGCCGGTTCTTCGAGGCCGAGGGCGTGGTGACCCGCTTCCGGCCGCACCACTTCCCGTTCACCGAGCCGTCCTGCGAGATGGACGTGCAGTGCGACCGCTCGGGCGGGTCGGTGAAGATCGGCCAGGGCAGCGACTGGCTGGAGATCCTGGGCGGCGGGATGGTGCATCCCAACGTGCTGAGGAACTGCGGCCTGGATCCCGACGAATGGCAGGGCTTCGCCTTCGGCCTCGGCGTCGATCGCCTGGGGATGCTGAAGTACGGCATGCCCGACCTGCGCGACATGTTCGGGTCCGACGTGCGCTGGCTGGAGCACTGGGGCTTCTCGGCCTTCCAGGCGCCGAACCCGGCCACCGGCCTCAGCTAAGGGAGAGACGCACATGAAGTTCACCCTCTCCTGGCTGAAGGAGCACCTGGAGACCGACGCCACGGTCGAGCAGGTCGTCGAAGCCATGACCATGGCGGGGCTCGAGGTGGAGTCCGTCGAGGACCCGGCCGCCAAGCTCGCCAAGTTCACGGTCGCCAAGATCGTCGAGGCCGTGCAGCACCCCAACGCCGACAAGCTGCGGGTCTGCCAGGTCGACACCAAGGACGGCCGGCTGGAGATCGTCTGCGGCGCGCCGAACGCGCGGGCGGGCCTGACCACCATCTACGCCCCGATCGGCGCCTATGTGCCAGGCAGCGGCATCACCCTGGAGCCGCGGCCGGTGCGGGGCGTCGTCTCCAACGGCATGCTCTGCTCGGCCAAGGAGCTGGAGGTGGCCGAGGAGTCCGACGGCATCGTCGAACTGCCCGAGGCCCTGCCGGTGGGCGCGAGCGCGGCCGAGGCGTTCGGTCTGGAGGCGGTGATCGACTTCGAGGTCACGCCGAACCGTCCCGACTGGCTGGGCGTGCGCGGCATCGCGCGCGACCTGGCGGCGGCGGGCCTGGGCAAGCTGAAGCCCGAGACCGTCCCGCAGGTGAAGGGGAGCTTCCCCTGCCCGGTGGAGATCCGGGTGGACGGGACCGCCTGCCCGGTGTTCGGCGGCCGGCTGATCCGCGGCGTGAAGAACGGCCCCTCGCCCGAGTGGCTGCAGAAGCGCTTGGCCAGCGTCGGCCTGCGCCCCATCAACGCCCTCGTGGACATCACCAACTTCATCACCCACGACCGCGCCCGGCCGCTGCACGTCTACGACCGCGCCCTGATGGTCGGCGACGTGATCGAGGCGCGCCTCGGCAAAGGCCCGGCCGAGCCCAGCGCGACCGACGCGGCGAGCCCGGCCGCCCACAAGGACGAGCAGCTGATCGCCCTCGACGGCAAGACCTACGACCTGACGCCGGAGATGAGCATCATCGCCGACGCCGACGGCCAGCGCCCGATCGGCCTGGGCGGCGTCATGGGCGGGGAGTCCACCGGCTGCTCCGAGACGACCACCGACGTCTTCGTCGAGTGCGCCTGGTTCGATCCGATCGTCACGGCCCAGACCGGCCGGATCACGGGGATCAATTCGGACGCGCAGTACCGCTTCGCCCGCGGGGTCGACCCGCAGTCGGTGGTCCCGGGGCTCGAGCTCGCCACGGCGATGATCCTGGAGCTGTGCGGCGGCGAGGCGTCCGAGATCCGGCTGGCGGGCGAGGCCCCCGCCCCGCCCGCGCCGATCGCCTTCGACCGCGCCTACGTCAAGAAGCTGGCGGGCCTGGACCTTCCGGCCCAGCGCATCGACGCCATCCTGACGGACCTCGGCTTCGAGGTCGCGGGGAACGCGGTCACGCCGCCCAGCTGGCGCCGCGACGTGGAGGGCAAGGCCGACCTCGTCGAGGAGGTGGCCCGCATCGCCGGCTACGACAACCTGCCGACCGAGCCCCTGCCCGAGGTCGCAACACCGGCCGGCGGGGTGCTGACCCTGCGCCAGCGCCGCCTGCGCGACGCGCGGCGCAGCCTGGCGGCGCGCGGCTACTCCGAGGCGATCACCTGGAGCTTCATGCGCCGGGCCTTCGCCGAGCTGTTCGGCGGCGGCCAGGCCGAGCTCGTGCTGGCCAATCCCATCGCCTCCGATCTCGACTGCATGCGCCCCTCGGCGCTGGGCAACCTGATCGAGGCGGCGGCGCGCAACGCCCGCCGGGGCTTCCCCGACGCGGCGCTGTTCGAGGCCGGGCCGAACTTCCGCGGCGACGCCCCCGGCGACCAGTGGACGGCGGTGACCGCCCTCGTGGCGCCGCATGCGCCCAAGTCGTGGACCAAGACCGCGCCCGATCCGCTGTTCGCGCTGAAGGCCGACCTCATCGCCCTGCTGGACGAGCTGGGCGCGCCCCAGCTGCAGGTGGTCCAGGGCCAGAACAGCCCCTGGTGGCACCCCGGCCGCTCGGCCCGGCTGCAGCTCGGACCCAAAGTGGTGGTGGCGGAGTTCGGCGAACTGCACCCGCAGGTGCTGAAGGCGCTCGACGCCGAGGGTCCCATGCTGGCCTTCGAGGTGAACCTCGACGCCATCCCCGAGCCGAAGAAGAAGGGCCTCAAGACCCGGGCCGCCCTGGAGCTCTCGCCCCTGATGCCGCTGAAGCGCGACTTCGCCTTCGTGGTGTCGGCGGACACGCCCGCCGGCGACCTCGTCCGCCCGATCCTGGGGGCCGACAAGCAGCTGATCGCCGACGTGCGGGTGTTCGACGTCTACCAGGGCCCGGGCGTGCCCGAGGGGCAGAAGTCGGTGGCGATCGAGGTCACCGTCCAGCCGCGGGAGAAGACCCTCACCGACGCCGAGATCGAGGCCCTGTCGGCCCGGATCGTGGCGGCGGCCGAGAAGGCCGCGGGAGCGAAGCTGAGGGGCTAGCCCCACGTCCGGCGGCTGGGTTTGCGCGAGGGCGGCCCAGCCGCTAACTAGCCGCCATGCCCAAGCTTCCCGAGACGATCCGCAAGCCCGCCGCCGAGCGCTGGCTGGAGACCGGCCTGTTCCGCGCCCGCTGGCTGATGGCCCCGTTCTACGTGGGCCTGGTGATCGCCCTGGGCGCCCTGCTGGTGGTCTTCGTCAACGAGGCCTGGCACGAGCTCTCGCACCTGACGTCCATGTCGCCCGAAGAGGCGATCCTGATGGTGCTGGCGCTGATCGACCTGTCGCTGGCCGGCAACCTGCTGCTGATCGTGATCTTCTCGGGCTACGAGAACTTCGTCTCGAAGATCGACACGGGCGACGACGAGGACCGGCCGGGGTGGATGGGCACGGTGGACTTCTCGGGCCTGAAGATGAAGCTGATCGCCTCGATCGTGGCGATCAGCGCCATCGCGCTGCTGCGGTCGTTCATGCAGCTCTCCGAGGGCGCGGAGATCTCGGACCGCACCCTCGGCTGGCTGGTGGGCATCCACCTGACGTTCGTCGTCTCGGGCGTGCTGCTGGCCCTGATGGACTGGCTGGCGTCCAAGACGGACAAGCACTGAACGTCCTCACCGCTGGGCAGCGAGGACTGGGCAAGCACTGAGCGGCCTCACCGCCTGGGCGGCGAGGCGCCAGGTCAGAACGGCAGGACGTGCCGTTTGCGGCTGTAGGAGAGATAGCCCACGTTGGCGCCCAGGCGCAGGCCGACGCCAGCGCGGATCGGGGCCAGGGTGACGCCGCCGGCCTTCTGGTAGTTCACGCCCAGGCCGCCGACCAGGTAGGCCGAGCCCTCCACGCCCGGGAACCGCTGGAAGATCACCTCGGGCTCCCAGAGGTTGTAGCAGAGCGTGAAGACGCGCGAGGCGTTGCCGCCGAAGTCCCAGCCGGCGCTCGGCCCCTGCCAGAACACCTCCATCGGCTGGCGGTCCTTCATGTAGAGCAGGCCGCGGCCGTAGCGGGCGCCGAGGATGAACGAGCCCGAGCCCTCCTCGCCGGCGATGTAGGCGGTGGGGCGGCCGTTGTTGGCGAACAGCTTCTCGACCACGCCGCCGGCCGTCTCGGCGGTGACGCCCATGAAGTCGGAGACGCCGCGGACGATCTCGTCCTGGCTGTAGGTCTTGTCCTCGTTGCCGGCCGAATAGGTCGGCTGCGGCGGCACGGGCGTCGGCGGCCCCTGCGTGGCGGCCTCCTGCGCCCGCACGAGTCCGGGCGCAGCGAGGGGCGCGGCGAGGCTGGTCACCCCGGCGATGATGAGCGTGCGGCGGTCCATTGGGCGGCTTGCCTCCTTGAAGTTGCCAGCTCCCCGTCCCTTGGGCTCTCTGTGCGGCGCGTCAGTTTAATGGCGGATTAACCACCTTCGACGTGGCGCGACGCCGCGCGTCCTCGCGCGCTGCGCGGAATGTGCTAGACGCACGCGCGACATGACCACTCCGCTCGACAAGATCCGCAACTTCTCGATCGTGGCGCACATCGACCACGGCAAATCGACCCTGTCAGACCGCCTGATCCAGGAGACGGGCGCCCTGACCGCGCGCGAGATGTCCGAGCAGGTGCTGGACAACATGGAGATCGAGCGCGAGCGCGGGATCACCATCAAGGCCCAGACCGTGCGGCTGCACTACAAGGCCGACGACGGGGAGACCTACGTCCTCAACCTGATGGACACTCCCGGCCACGTGGACTTCGCCTATGAGGTCAGCCGCTCGCTGGCCGCCTGCGAAGGCTCGATCCTGGTGGTCGACGCGTCCCAGGGCGTCGAGGCCCAGACCCTGGCCAACGTCTACCAGGCGATCGACAACAACCACGAGATCGTGCCGGTCCTGAACAAGATCGACCTGCCGGCCGCCGAGCCCGACCGGGTGCGCCAGCAGATCGAGGACGTCATCGGCCTGGACGCCTCGGACGCGGTGGAATGCTCGGCCAAGTCCGGCGTCGGCATCCACGACGTGCTGGAGGCCATCGTCACCCGCCTGCCGCCGCCCAAGGGCGACCGGGACGCGCCCCTGAAGGCCCTGCTGGTCGACGCCTGGTACGACCAGTACCTGGGCGTGGTCGTGCTGGTCCGGGTCTTCGACGGGACCCTGAAGGTCGGCCAGAAGGTCAAGATGATGCAGACCGGGGCCGAGTATCAGATCGACCGCCTCGGCGTGTTCCGGCCCAAGCAGACCGAGATGCCCGAGCTGGGGCCGGGCGAGGTCGGCTTCATCACCGCCTCGATCAAGGAAGTCGCCCACGCCGCCGTCGGCGACACCATCACCGACCTGCGCAAGCCGACCGACAAGCCCCTGCCGGGCTTCCGCGAGGTGCAGCCGGTGGTGTTCTGCGGCCTCTTCCCCGTGGACGCAGCCGACTTCGAGGACCTGCGCGCCGCCATCGGCCGCCTGCGCCTGAACGACGCCAGCTTCACCTACGAGATGGAGACCAGCGCGGCGCTCGGCTTCGGCTTCCGCTGCGGGTTCCTGGGCCTGCTGCACCTGGAGATCATCCAGGAGCGGCTCTCCCGCGAGTTCGATCTCGACCTGATCGCCACCGCGCCGTCGGTCGTCTACCGCGTGAAGCTGACGAACGGCGAGGAGATCGAGCTGCACAACCCGGCCGACCTGCCCGATCCGGTGAAGATCGACAGCATCGCCGAGCCGTGGATCAAGGCGACCATCTTCACGCCCGACGAGTACCTGGGCGCCATCATCAAGCTGTGCCAGGACCGCCGCGGCGAGCAGCGCGAGCTGTCCTACGTCGGCGCCCGGGCCATGGTGGTCTACGACCTGCCGCTGAACGAGGTGGTGTTCGACTTCTACGACCGGCTGAAGTCGATCTCGAAGGGCTACGCCAGCTTCGACTACCAGGTGGAAGGCTACCGGGTGGGCGACCTCGTGAAGATGTCGATCCTGGTCAACGCCGAGCCGGTGGACGCCCTGTCCATGCTCGTCCACCGCGACCGCGCCGAGAGCCGCGGCCGGGGCATGGTCGAGAAGATGAAGGAGCTGATCCCGCCGCACATGTTCCAGATCCCGATCCAGGCGGCGATCGGCGGGCGGATCATTGCGCGCGAGACCGTGCGCGCCCTCCGCAAGGACGTGACCGCCAAGTGCTACGGCGGCGACATCACCCGCAAGCGCAAGCTCCTCGAGAAGCAGAAGGAGGGCAAGAAGCGCATGCGCCAGTTCGGCAAGGTGGAGATCCCGCAGGAGGCGTTCATCGCCGCCCTGAAGATGGACGCGGACTGACCGCAGAGGTCAGCCGCGGCCCGGATCAGATCTGGTTGTATTCCCCGCAGCGGCACTTCACGACCACGTCCCGCAGCTCGGACTGTTCGGGACCGGCGAGGATGAGCTCGTTGCACGCCCCGCAGCGGTAGGCCGCGGTCCCCTCCGCCGTATCGACGACCTCCTGGGCCATCATCACGGTGCGGCGGCCGACGAACAGGCCGGGGAAGGTACGCATGGGAACGGCGAGCACGGGTTACTCCTGTACGCAGGGGCTGCGACTTCGCATCGCACAATGATCCTGGCAAGCCTTCGTTGCAGCGCAGCGACAGGCTTCTTGAAAGTTTCACGAAGGCGCCGCCTTTCCGGTCAGCGGCGGACCGGCGGAACGGCCTTCCACAGCCACAGGACCAGGGCGAACAGCGCCAGGTACAGCGCCGTGAAGACCCACATCGGCAGGTCCCAGTAGATCAGGCCGTTGACGAGGCGCATGATCATCGGGTCCTCGGCCCCGCCGCCGGTCAGGCCGTCCTGCCAGAAAGTCAGGAAGCAGGCGCGGCCCAGGACGGCCTGGACGGCCACCACGACCCAGGAGGCGACGTGCAGCGCCCGCCACCAGCGTATGCGCGCCCAGGTCCAGCCCAGCCGCGCGCCGAGCGGTATTGCGAAAAGGCCCACGACGTTGAAGGCGATGACCGCCAGATGCAGGGCGAGGACCAGCTGGCCGAGGGCGGCGTTCATGCCACGAGCCTAAGCCCCATGCGTTGAACCGCCATGCGTTTCCTGTGCGACGAGATGCTCGTGCGCCTGGCCCGGCTGCTCCGGGCGGCGGGATACGACACCTACCTGGCCACGGACGGCGAGGCGGACGCCGCGCTGCTCCGGCTGGCCCGCGACGAGGGCCGCATCCTCCTCACCCGCGACAAGCGGCTGGCGGCCGCGGCGCCCGAGTCGGTGCTGGTGGAGGGCCGCGGCGCGATGGCCGAGGCCGAGAGCCTGTCGCGCGCGGTCGTCCTGGACTGGAACTTCGCCCCCTTCACCCGCTGCGTCATGGACAACGCCCGGCTGCGCCAAGCCTCGCTGGACGAGATCGACCGCATGCCCGAAAGCGCCCGGGCGGGCCGCGGCCCGTTCCGCGCCTGTCCGGCCTGCGGGCGGCTCTACTGGCCGGGCAGCCACGTGCGGCGGATGGGCGAGCGGCTGGAGGGACTTTCCAACGGCGCCCCATTGCCGCCGCAAGCTTGACTAGAGAAGCGGCGTCCCGGACCTAGGGACAGACATTTCCGAGGAGCTCGCCATGCGCAAACTGATCGTGCTCGCCGCCGCCGCGTCCGCGCTGCTGGTCGGCGCCTGCAACACCGTCTCGGGCCTGGGCCGCGACGCCGAGGCCGTGGGTCGGGCCGTCACCGGCGCGGCGGAAGACGTCAAGCGCTGACGGAACCGGGCGGGCCTCCCGCGGTTCGGGTCTCGACACCGAACGAAGGAGGCCCCGATGTCCACGTCCAAGCACCCCGCCCCCGGCGAGGCCCAGCCGCCCCGCGACGACCTCGAGGACGATCCGGGCATCGGCGCCTCGCGCGGGACGACGATGGCCGGCGAGGATCCGCACATCCTGCGCGAGGAGGGCGAGAACACCGAGGAAGGCGACGTGGGCGAGGACGCCGACGCGACCGGCGCGCCGAAGCCGCGGGACACCTACCGCACCAACCCATAGCGGCGGTCGCGAAATAGCTGCGGCGGAACGCCCTCGCCTCTTTCGCCGCAGCTCCCGAAAGCGCATATGGCGGGCCCATGACCGAGATCGTCCACCCGCTGCTGCGCTCGATCGGCCGCGGCCTGCGCCACAAGTGCCCTTCGTGCGGCGATGCTCCGCTGTTCCGGCGCTACCTGAAGGTGAACGAGGCCTGCCCCGCCTGCGAGCACCGGCTGGCGCAGTACCCGGCCGACGACGGTCCGGCCTATGTGACGATCCTGCTGACCGGCCACCTGATCATCGCCCCGCTCCTGCTGTTCCCCATCGTCTGGGAATCCGATCCGATCTACTCGGTGCCGATCATTCTGGGGTCCCTCACGATCCTGATGCTCGCGGCCCTGCCGCGCGTGAAGGGGGGCTGGATCGGCCTGATGTACGCCCTGGGGGTCAACGACCAGGACGCGCGCCTGCACACCGCCGACGCCGCGGACTAGGCGCCGGCGCCGATTGGGGCGCGGTTCTCCGGAACCTCGACTGTGGCGCGCACGTTGGCAGCAACGGCGCAGGTCGGGGACAGCACGAGGAGAGCTGAATGTCCCTTGGCACCATCCTGATCATCATCCTGATCCTGCTCCTGATCGGCGCGCTGCCGAGCTGGGGCTACTCGCGCGGCTGGGGCTATTTCCCGAGCGGCGGCCTGGGTCTGGTGCTGGTGATCGTCATCATCCTGGTCTTGTTGGGACGGATCTGACGTCGCGGCCCTTGGCGCAGGCCGCGCAACACCCCGCGCGCCGTCAGGCGAAGTGGGCCCGGTTCGCCGCCCGGACGGCGCGCTCTTTCACAGTTTGAGCGCGCTCGGACGCAAAACCGGTTCCCACTTTTGCTGAGCGCGCTCTAGCATCCGCCCCCAAAGCCAAGTTGGGGGGAGATGCATGACGGCCACGGAAACCGGGGCTGACAGCCAGGCGCCGGCCGCGCTGACGACCGCGGGGCTGACGCCGCTGCAGAGGGCGAAGGCGATCGTCGGCGGCTCGGCCGGCAACCTCGTCGAATGGTACGACTGGTTCGCCTACTCCTCCTTCGCCCTCTACTTCGCCCCGCACTTCTTCCCAGAGGGCGACACCACCGCCCAGTTGCTGCAGACCGCCGCCATCTTCGCGGTGGGCTTCTTCGCCCGGCCGCTCGGCGCGTGGCTGATGGGGCTCTACGCCGACTGGAAAGGCCGGCGCGCCGCCCTGGCCGTCAGCGTCGGCATGATGTGCGCCGGGGCCTTCGCCATCGCCATCCTGCCCGACGCGCGGCAGATCGGGGCCCTGGCGCCGGTGGGCCTGCTGGCCGCCCGCATCCTGCAGGGCCTGTCGGTGGGCGGCGAGTACGGCGCCAGCGCCACCTACATGTCCGAGATGGCCGGCCGCGCCCGCCGCGGCTTCTGGGCCAGCTTCCAGTACGTGACCCTGATCGCCGGCCAACTCCTGGCGCTGGGCGTGCTCGTGCTGCTGCAGAACGTGATGGACCCGGCGGTGCTCGAGGACTGGGGCTGGCGCATCCCGTTCGTCATCGGCGGCCTCCTGGCCGTGGTGGTCTTCTGGATCCGCGCCGGCATGGACGAGAGCCCGTCCTACGAGGCCGCCAAGGCCGAAGGCGCCGAGCGCGCGCGGACCATGATGCTGTTCGCCCGCTTCCCGCGCGAGAGCGCCATCATCTTCGTGCTGACGGCGGCGGGCTCCTTGGCCTTCTACGCCTACACCACGTACATGCAGAAGTTCCTGGTCAACACCGCCGGCTTCGACAAGAGCGCGGCGACGGCCGTCACCGCCGTGGCCCTGGTGGTCTACATGGGCTGCCAGCCGCTGTTCGGATGGCTGTCGGACAAGCTGGGCCGCAAGACCACGATCGCCTTCGCCTTCGCCGGAGGCGCGCTCGCCACCTATCCCGTGATGTCGGCCCTGGCCGGCGGCCCCAGCCAGGGCGAGGCCCTGGCGCTGGTCACCCTGCTGCTGGTGGTGCTGTCGGGCTACACGGCGGTCAGCGGCCTGGTGAAGGCCGAGCTCTTCCCGGCGCACGTGCGGGCCCTGGGCGTCGCCCTGCCCTATGCCCTGGCCAACGCCCTGTTCGGCGGCACGGCCGAGTACGTCGCGCTCTGGTTCAAGGACGTGGGGGCGGAAAGCGGATTCTACGTCTATGTCTCGGGGATGATGGCGGCCGGCTTCCTGGTGGCCGTCCGCCTGCGCAACACCAACGTGCACAGCCTGATCCGGGAGGACTGACGTGGATGGCCTGAACGTCGCCGCCTTCGGGGTCTTCGTCCTGGCCTGGCTGTTCTACGAGCCGGTCCTGACCCTGGTGGCCAAGAAGCGCGGCGGGGTGCTGAACACTGACATGACCGTCATCCGCAACGCCTGGATGACCAACATGACCGGCCGCGACCCGCGGCTGATGGACGGCCAGCTCCTGGGGCACGCGCTCAACTCGGCCTCGTTCTTCGCCTCGTCCAACCTGCTGCTGATCGCGGCGGCCGCCGGCGCCCTGTTCGGCGGCGAGAACACCTTCCGCTCGGTCTCGGCCCTGGAGGTGATCCGCACCTCCTCGCGCATGCTGTTCGAGCTGCAGCTGGCGCTGGTGCTGATCGCCCTGGCCCGCGGCCTGCTCGACTTCATCTGGGCGATCCGCCAGATCAACTACTGCATCGCCGCCGTGGGCGCGGTGCCCGACCCGCTCGAGGACCAGGAGCAGCGCAAGGCCTACGGCCAGGCGATCGCGCGCCTGCTGAACCCGGCGCTGTCGTCGTTCAACGCCGGCGTGCGCGGCTACTACTTCGCCCTGGCGGCCGCGGCCTGGCTGTTCGGCCCCTGGGCCTTCATGGCCGCCACGGTGGGCGCCATCGGCCTCTTGTTCTGGCGCCAGCGCCATTCGCCCGCGGCGGCCGCGATCCGCGACCTGCGCGAGATGCTGGAGCGTTAGATCAGGCTAGGTCAGGTCAGGCCGAGCTCGGCGCGGACGGCCCGGGTCAGCTTGGCGGCGATCAGGCCGTGGGAGGTCGCGATCCAGTCCGCGAGGTCGGCCTCATCCACGTCGGCGAGGTTGACGCTCACCCACTGGCCCTTGGCGAGATAGGGCGCCTGCCGCGCCGGCCCGCCCTCGGTCAGGGCCACGAAGCCGATCTCGGTGACCTTGAACGAGACCGCCTCGTCGCCGCAGATGGCGAACACCTTGCCGCCCACCTTGTAGACGTCGTGGCCGCCCCACTGGACCACGTGGGTGGCCGCGGGCAGGCCCAGGGCCGTCCGCGCCACGGTCTCGTGCGTCGGCGCCCCCACCGACCCGGCCCCTAGGCTTCGACGCCGACGCCGATCGGGCAGGTCACGCCCGTGCCGCCGATGCCGCAGTAGCCGTGCGGGTTCTTGGCCAGGTACTGCTGATGGTAGTCCTCGGCGAAGAAGAACGGGCCAGCCGGGGCGATCTCGGTGGTGATGCGCTCGAAGCCCTGGCGCGCCAGCGCCTGCTGGTAGGCCTCGCGCGAGGCCTCCGCCGCCTGGGCCTGGGCGTCGTTCGCCACATAGATCCCCGAGCGGTACTGGGTGCCGATGTCGTTGCCCTGGCGCATGCCCTGGGTCGGGTCGTGGTTCTCCCAGAACACCTTCAGCAGGTCCTGGTAGCCGACGACCTTGGGATCGTAGACCACCATCACCGCCTCGGCGTGGCCGGTGCGGCCCGAGCAGACCTCCTCGTAGGTCGGATTGGGCGTGATCCCGTTCTGGTAGCCGGCGGCGGTCGCCCAGACGCCGGGGACCTGCCAGAACTTGCGCTCCACGCCCCAGAAGCAGCCCATCGCGAAATAGGCGATCTCGGCGCCTTCCGGGTAGGGCCCCTTCAGCGGATGGCCGTTCACGAAGTGGGTCTCGGCGGTGGGGATGGCGTTCGGCCGCCCGGGCAGCGCCTCCTCGGGGGTCGGCAGATCGAGGGACTTCTTGGCGAACAGCATCGGCGCCTCCGGGCGGGTGTGGGCTGGCGTCGTAAAATAGGGTGCGGCCGCGGCTTTTGCACGCGGCCGGAGCCCGCCTCCACGCGCCGCTTGCCCCCCGGGGCATCCTGACTATATTCGCGCCCTCTCCGCCGCAGGCCTCCCGGGGCCGCGGACGTGGGGTGAGGTGGCCGAGTGGTTGAAGGCGCACGCCTGGAACGCGTGTATAGGTGAAAGCCTATCGAGGGTTCGAATCCCTCTCTCACCGCCACTCAGGCGGTCGTGTTCGTCTCTTTCGGACGCTGAACCGCCAAGCTGCGGAAACTCCGGGGCCCGTCATCCTCGCCTAATGTGCATTCCGGGAAGGAAGAGAGCGGAGTCATTTGTTCTCTCTTTGTTCTTGCCTCCCGTTGGAGCATCTGTCACGCTGCCGGAGCGTCGATCAGTGCGCCACGCCACCCGCTCTTGAGCGGACAAGGCGTCAAACCAAGAGCCACGCACTCCACAGCTCAATAGCAGCGCCAAGCCACACGAAAGCTCGCGCATGCCTTCGTTCAAGGAGAGCAAGATGGCCTATGGCCAGATCGATCCCGCGCGCCTGAGTGGCGCCGCGCTCACACAGTAGTATCTGCGCTCCCCGCAGGAAATCGAGAAGCAGCGGCGACAGTTAGTAGAGCAGAAACATCAGGCGTTCTTCGGACACCTGCGATCGCCATCATCCGCTGACGCGAGGCAGACTGAAGGGCATTTCGGAACGGAGACCGGCGCACCTTCCCAGCCCCGAACTACTGCATTTGCGGCCGGTAGCACTTGCACAAGTTGCCACCGGCTGCCTCGACCGCCTTTTCCATTCCCTTGGCCAAGTCGTCCAGCGCTGCGGGACGTGCCGGGGTCACCTCCCTCAGGCCCGCCCAAGCCAGAACATCCGAAGCAGTGCGACATCCAACTCGCGCGCGACACAGAGGTCTGCAATGGTCAGCCGAATCCGGCCTCGCGCTCGATGTGTCACGCAAGTGCGAACGAGCGTAATGCGCGTTGCATAAAGACAAACGGTGAGGTCGGTTGGCCGCGGCTCTTCACTCACCCTCAAGGACCGCGCAGATGACGATCATAGCTGAACTGGCGCTCGACTTCGCTGAATCAGGCGACGCGGTGCCGGTTCGGCTATTCGCTCCGGAGAAGCGGGAGCGCTCGTGGGTGTGTCGTTATGAAATCGGCGACCGGATCGATCACGGCCTGGATGTGCACGGAGAATCCAGCCTTCAGGCTCTTGCGCTCGCGATGAAAGCGCTTTCCGCGGCGCTTTATGGTTCAGCCGCGTATAGAAACGGAAAGCTCGGTCTCTATGGTCAGTTCGGAGGCTATCTCGGCATTCCCGCGCCGAACGTCTTTCTGGACGAGGCCCCATATCCATTCTGAATCTGAATCGAACGATCAGAAGGAGGATGGCTGGGCTGGCGGGCGGCGGGACGGTCATCGCGTTGGGCGGAGGACACTTGGCTGTCGACCGCCCTCACCGCCACTCAGGCGGGCGCATTCGTCTCCTTCGGACGCTGAACCGCCAAGCTGCGGAAACACCGGGACCTTTCCGCGGCGCCGATAGGCGGCATCAACCTCTGCGTTGGCCGAAGAACCGCGCGAGCAGGCCCGGCTTGCGCGGCGTAGGGAGCTCCGAGCCGCCCGGATCGGCCAAGGCGCTGGCGAGGGGCTGGTCACGGAGCTTCATCAACTCACGACGCACGACGCTCAGTTCCAGCATATCGACCTCGCCGGAGAACTGGTTGGGATCAAAGCCGCACACCGTCGCCGCAAGCTCCGTTGGCGCGTCGAACAGGTAGTCAACGTCATCGTCATCGTCCGTTCTGAGCTCCTGAAGCAGCCGCGCCCGGATTCCCGTCAAGGCGGCCGGCGGTTCACCCCACACGTCCAAGTGTTCCTGGCCGAACTCCGGATCATGCTGCACCGACCAGGCCAGGCGCCCGTCGGATGCGCCGAACGCGCCGCTGACCATCACATGCTCTTCGAGATAGGCCCCCACGGCGGAGCCAGCCTGAGACACGGCGCTGACGCGCTCGCGACTGGCGAAACGGCGATCGGGCGATATGACGAACACCCAGCCGCCCAGCTCAAACGCAGCCAGCTTCGCCGGCGGCGGAACGGGATGGCCCCTGGCCGGGCGGCCGACATCGGCCAAACCCAGCGCGCCGAGCATGGCGCTCCTGTTGACGCCCTCGGCCGCGACCCACGATATCGACAACCCCATAGTTCATCCTCCCGTCGCTGGAAGCTTGACCAGACAACGTCGCTGCGAGGACGTGGTCAAGAACAAAGGCGGAACCGACCGCAAGCCAGGTGGAGACGGCCAGCCTCTCGACGGCCTCCACCACTCCCTAGTCCTCCGATATCCGTAGGCCGCCATCGGCTGCGACCTCTGCGCGCAGCGGATGTGGCCACGCTTTGAGCGCAACCCCTGCGCGATATATGGCCCGGTCCCGACCGGCGCATGCCGGCCGCCCGCGCGCGCCAGCGCCGCGGGATCGACCCGAGGACCCCGATCCCCATGCCGACCTTCGGTCGCACCGGCGCGCGCGCCCTCGCCCGATTGCCCGCGGACCGCCGCGGCGCGGCGGCGGTGGAGTTCGCCCTGCTGCTGCCGATGCTGGCGCTGCTGCTGGCCGGCCTGATCGACGTCTCGCGGCTGATCTCGGCCTCGATGCAGGTCCGCGCCGCCGCCCAGGCCGGCGCCGACTTCGCCCGGACCCACGGGTGGGACGCGGCCAAGGTCGAGACGGCCGCCCGGAGCGCCACGCCCCTGGCCGGCGTGACCGCCGCGCCCGCCGCCTTCCAGGGCTGCGCGAGCGCCGGCGGGATCGTACCGGCGCCCGGCGCGGCCTGCGCGGGAGGCGCGCCCCCCGGGAGCTTCGTAGCCGTCGCCGCCAGCGCGCCGTTCCGGCCGCTCGCGCCGTGGCCCGAGGTGGTCCTGCCGGACGAGGTCCGCGCCAGCGCCGTGGTGCGCATCCGATGAGCCCGCCCGTTCGCCAGCTCCGCCGTCTGGCGCGCTGCCGCCGGGGCGCGGCGGCGGTCGAGGCGGCCTTCGCGCTGCCGCTGCTCGTGCTGATGCTGACCGGCCTGGTCGAGGGCGGCCGGCTCGCCTGGACCCGCACGTCGCTGGAGTTCGCCGTGCAGGAGGCCGCCCGACAGGGCGCGCTGGACCTGAGCCGCTGCACGAGCGGCGGCGCCGATCCCTGCGGCGCGCTCGCCAACGCCCGGAACGTCGCCGCGGCGAAGGCCAGCGCCGCAGGCGTCCCCGCCAGCGCCTTCACCGTCGCCAGCGACCCGGCCTGCGGCGTGCGCGTGCGGGCCGCGCACCGTTTCCGTTTCGTGGCCGCGGGCTTCGTCGGCGCCGCCCCGACGCTCGCCGCCGAAGTCTGCCGAACCTGACATGCGACACGCCCCTCTCTTCCGCCGCCTGCGCGACGATCGCTCCGGCGCCAGCGCCCTGACCACCGGCCTGTCGATGGTCGTCATCCTGGGCTTCGTGGGCCTGGGGACCGACGCGGGCGCCTGGTACGCCGCCCGCCGCGACGCCCAGCACGCGGCCGACTCCGCCGCCTTCAGCGCCGCCGTGGCCGTCCACGCGGGCGGCGGCGATGCGACGGGCGAGGCTCGGGCGATCGCCGCGACCTATGGCGCGACCCACGGCGAGGACGGCGTGACGGTGCGCGTGAACCGCCCGACCGCGGATCGTGTCGAGGTGATCGTGGAGCGGCCGGCCCGCCGCTTCTTCTCGCGCCTCTACCGCGACCAGGACGGGGTGATCCGCGCCCGCGCCGTCGCCCAGACGGGCGAGGGCGGCGACGGCTGCGTGCTGGCCCTGGATCCCAAGGCCGACGCCGCCGCCAGTCTGACCGGCGGGGCGAGCGTCAACCTGAACGGCTGCGACCTGGTCGCCAACTCGACCAGCGCCACGGCCCTCGACGCCACCGGCGGCGCGCGCCTGAACGCCGACGGCGTCGCCCTGGGCGGCGACTACCGCGTGCGGGGCGGCGCGGCCATCAACGCCCGGGATGGGGTGCGCACCCGCCAGGCGCCGACCCTGGATCCCTACGCCGCCCTGCCCGCCTCGCCCGGCTTCGGCGGCTGCGACTATCCCAGCCGCACGACGGTGACCTCGGGGAAGACCCGTTCCTTCCCGAACGACGGGGTGGAGGCCGAGTTCTTCTGCGGCGGGCTCACCGTCACCGGGGGCGGGACGGCGATCCTCGCGCCCGGCGTCTATGTGATCCGCAGCGGGGCGCTGAGCGTCACCGGCGGCGGGACGCTGAAGGCGCTGGGTCCCGTGACCTTCGTGTTCACGGACGGCGGGACGCTCGACCTCACCGGCGGGGCCAACGTCGACCTGACGGCGCCCGGAGCCGGGACCTACGCCGGCCTCGTCTTCTTCCAGCACGCCTCGGAGAGCGGCGGGCGGAAGATCGACTTCACCGGCGGCGCGAGCACCCGCCTGCGCGGCGCTATCTATTTCCCGGGCGAGCACATGACGTTCACCGGCGGCTCGTCGACCGGCAGCGGCGCCTGCCTGCAGGTGATCGCCCGGACGGTGAAGTTCACGGGCGGCTCGACCCTGGGCCTCGACTGCGCGGGCGTGGGCGTGCGCCCCATTGGAGGTTCGGCGGCCGCGCTGATCGAGTAGCAGCCAGGCCGGAAAGCCTCACATTTGGCTGCGCCATGTACTGGCGCACCATCAATGAATAACATTTGATGATTTAGGTACAGCTAAGCCATTAGATTGGCGCCAGAATGTCGCACTACGACTTTCGTTCATAACTCATCTACTGAAGATATACCTGCGCCACACGCTAGGGATGAACACTATGTCGCACTCTGCAACCATTGCGACTGGTTAACGCCCTATTTATCTGCGTGTCCATCGGGCGGCGACGCGAAGTTCTCGTGTCCTGTCCCGACGAAAGTCGAGAGAAGGACACACCTCCAATGACCAAGCTGATCAAGAAGCTCGCCGGCGACCGCAGCGGCGCGACCGCCATCGAATACGGCCTCATCGCGGCCTTCATCGCCGTGGCCCTGGCCGCCGCCCTGCCGAACGTCCGCACCAGCCTGACCGAAACCTTCGGCACCATCCAGGGCGGTCTCGACACCGCTCAGGCCGACTAACCGAAGCCGACCTCGGCGGACCGGACGGGATCCGCCGGACCTGACAGCCGAGGGCGAACGATGACCTACGCACCCCACGCGGCGCTCGCGTTCGCCCTCGTCCTCTTCGCCGCCAGCCTCGTCTGGGCCGCGGCCAGCGACTTCTTCCGCTACCTGATCCCCAACCGCGTCTGCGCCCTCATCGCCGGCGCATACCTTCTGGCCTTCCCCGCCCTGGCGCTTTCCGCCTGGGTGGGCGGCCTGGGCGTGGGGATCGCCGCCCTGGCGCTCGGGACGATCCTGTTCGCCCGCGGCTGGGTGGGCGGCGGCGACGTGAAGCTCGCCGCAGCCCTGTCGCTCTGGGCGGGACCTGCGCTGCTGTCCGGCTTCGCCTTCGTCACCTCGCTCGCGGGCGCGGCCCTGGCGGTGGCGATGCTGAGCCCGCTGCGCCGCCTGATGCCGCGGCCCGCCGGCGAGACCCTCGCCGAGGGCCTGCGCCAACCGATGCCGTTCGGCGTGCCGCTGGCCGCCGGCGGCGGCTGGGTGCTGACCCAGCATCTCGCCAGCCTCTTCTAGGGAGCCGCTCCGATGGTTGTCTCGCGCCGCATGATGTACCTCGGCGCCGCGGCCCTGCTGTCCAGCGGCGCCGTCTTCCTCACCCAGCAGTGGCTGCAGGGCCAGCTCAGCCAGGCGACCGCCTCCGCGCGCGCCGGCGCCGCGCCCGCGGCGGCCGAGGCCCAGGTGCTGGTGGCCGCCCAGGCGCTGCCTCCCGGCACGATCCTCAAGCCCTCGCACGTGCGCTGGCAGGCCTGGCCCGCCGACGCGCCCACCGCCGGCTATCTCACCAGCGCCGCCAGCGGACCGGCCCAGATCGCCGGCGCGGTCGTGCGCGGCGAGCTCCAGCCCGGCCAGCCCCTCACCACCACCGGCGTCGTCCAGCCCGGCGACCGCAGCTTCCTGGCCGCGGTGCTGAAGCCCGGCCACCGGGCCGTGACCGTCAACGTCTCGGCGGCCAGCGGCGTGGCCGGCTTCATCTTCCCCGGCGACCGGGTGGACCTCGTCCTGAGCCGCCGGATCGGCGACGACCGCCATGTCAGCGAGACCGTGCTCACCGATGTGCGGGTGGTCGGCATCGACCAGCGGGTCGCCAACGAGAAGCAGGAGGTCGTGGTCCCGCAGACTGCGACGCTCGAAGTCACCCCCAAGCAGGCCGAGATCGTCGCGCTGATGCCCGAGCTCGGCAAGCTGTCGCTGAGCCTGCGCAGCCTGGCGACGGACGCCGGCGAGGGCGTCCCGCGCCACGCGGTCAGCCGCACCTGGGACTCCGAGGCCACCGGCCTCGCGGCCCCCCGTCCCGCCGCCCCGACGAACGCCCGCCCGGTCCGCCGCCCCGCCGCGTCGGTCGTGGTCGTCCGCGGGAACACCGTCAGTACCGTCGGAGGCGCCGAATGAAACGCTTCGCCGCGATCGCCGCCGCCCTCTCCGTCGGCGCCGGAACGCTCGCCCCACAGTCCGCCCTGGCCGCGGCCGCCGTCGTCGCCGGCCCGTCCTCCGAGCTGGCCGTAGAGGCCGGCAAGGGCCGGCTGATCCGGCTGGACCGCCCGGCGGCCACCGTCTTCATCGCCGACCCGAAGATCGCCGACGTCCAGGTGAAGTCGCCGACGCTCGTCTACGTGCTGGGCAAGGCGCCCGGCGCCACCAGCCTGTTCGCCCTGGACGCGGGCGAGCGGATGATCGCCGACCTGGCCGTCAACGTCGGGATCGACACCGCGCGTCTCGACCAGGCGCTCAAGCGCCACGCGCCGAACAGCCAGATTCAGGTCGAGAGCGTCGATGGGGCGCTGATCCTGTCGGGCAAGGCCGGCTCGGCGGCCGAGGGCGCGGACATCCTGCGCATCGCCGCCGAGTTCGTGCCGGGCGAGGGCGAGGCCCGGGCCGGGCGCCTGATCAACCGCATCGTCGTGGAGCAGCCGAACCAGATCAACCTGCACGTCCGGGTGGCCGAGGTCTCCAAGCAGGCGCGCGAGGTGCTGGGCGTGAACTGGGACGCCATGGGCCTGCTGGGCGAGGGCATGGTGGGGTTGGCCACCGGCCGGCAGATCTTCACCAATCCGGCGAGCCGGGAGACCTTCTCGCGGCTGAACGGGACCGACACCATCGTCGGCAGCTACCAGGACGGCGACCTCGACCTGAACGTCCTCGTCGACGCCCTGAAGCAGAAGGGCCTCGTTAAGGTGCTGGCCGAGCCGAACCTGACGGCGGTCTCGGGCGAGCCCGCCAGCTTCCTGGCCGGCGGCGAGTACCCGATCCCCGTGCCGCAGCGGGGCGAGGACCTGATCACCATCGACTACAAGCAGTTCGGGGTCAGCCTGTCGTTCGTGGCGACGGTGCTGGACGGCGGCCGGATCAGCCTGAACGTCCGCCCCGAGGTGAGCCAGCTCTCGGAAGCCGGCGCGATCACGGTCCAGGGGCTCACCGTCCCGGCGCTGACCACCCGCCGGGCCGAGACCACCGTCGAGCTCGGCAGCGGCCAGAGCTTCGCCATCGCCGGCCTCCTGCAGAACACCTCCAACGAGACGCTGCGCAAGCTCCCGGGCCTGGGCGACATCCCGGTGCTGGGCAATCTGTTCCGCTCGAAGGAGTTCCAGAAGAACGAGTCCGAGCTCGTCATCATCGTCACGCCCTACCTGGTGAAGCCGGCGAGCCGGACGCTGGCGACGCCCGCCGACCTGACCACGGGGGCCAACGCCCGGAACCGCGCGGCCATGGCGGCCGACCCCGCCGACCTGGAGCGCGGCGTGGAGCCCGGCGCGCCCACGGGCGACGCCGCGGTGGAGGCCGCCCAACGCCATGGCGCCGGCAAGACCAAGCCGCTCGCCGTCCAGACCATGGGAGGGCTGTAGGATGGCCCTGCCCCGCATCCTGCCCGAAGGCGAGCGCGGACCCGACCGGCGGGCCGAGCCGCTGGCCGTGATCGCGGACCCGGTCACCCGCGAGACCGTCCGGGCCGTGGCCGCCCAGCTCGGCTGGCCGCAGAACCGGATCCGCGAGGGCGGCCTTTCCGCCGCCTGCGCCCTGCTCCAGACCCAAGCCCAGGCCGCTCCCGGCGTGCTGCTGGTCGACGTCAGCGACGCGGCCGACGTGCTCGCCGGCATGGACGCCCTGGCCGAGGTCTGCGAACCGCACACTTCCGTCGTGGCGGTCGGCACGGCCAACGACGTGGACCTCTACCGCGCCCTCATCGGGCTCGGGATCAGCGACTATCTCGTCAAGCCGGTCTCGCCGGTCGCCCTGGCCGAGGCCCTGCGCAAGGCCGAGCGGGCGGGCCGCGCGCCGGTCACGGCGGCTCCGCAACAGGCCTGCCGCACGGTGGCGCTCGTCGGGGCGCGCGGCGGGGTGGGCGCGACCAGCCTGGCGGTCGCCCTGGGCTGGAGCCTGGCGCACGAGCACGAGCGCCGGACGGTGCTGATCGACCTCGACCTGCAGTTCGGCGCCGCCGCCCTCAGCCTCGATCTGGAGCCCGGCCGCGGCCTGCGCGAACTGCTGGCCCATCCCGACCGCATCGACAGCCTGCTGATCGGCTCGGCCGCCAGCCAGGAGAGCCCGCGCCTGCGCGTGCTGGCCGCCGAGGAGCCGCTGGACGCCGAACCCGCCTTGAGCGGCGCGGGGCTCGAGGCCCTGCTGTCCGCCGTGACCGAAGGCTCTGACGCGGTGATCCTGGACGCGCCCAGGCGTCTCGACGCGCCCGCCCGCGCCGCGCTCGCGGCCGCCGACGTGGCGATCGTCGTCACCGACCTCAGCCTGGCCGGCCTGCGGGATTCCCAACGCCTGCTCGCGCTGCTGGGCGGGATGCGGGCCGAGGGCGAGATCCTGGTCGTCGCCAACCGCGTGGGCGGCGTGGCCGGCGAGGTTCCCCAGGCCGAGTTCGAGCGCGGCCTCGGCCGCAAGCTGGACCTCGTACTCCCGTTCGACGCCAGGGCGGCCGAGGCCGCCGCGGCGCAGGCCAGGGCGCTGCCGGCCATCGCGGGCCAGAGCGCCCTCGGCGCCGGCCTGCGCGCGCTGACGCGGCGCGTCGCCGGGGTGGACGAGGCGCCTGCCGCCGGGCGCGCCGCCTGGTTCAAGCGCGTGCTGGGGAGATAGCCGATGTTCGGTCGCCGGGGGATCGGTCCCGAACCGCCGGCCGGCGCAGCCACGCGCCCGCCGCCGAAGCTCACCGTCGTTTGCAGCGAGCCGGCCGCCCCGGCCCTGGCGCCCGACGCGCCGCCGCCGGCGCCCGCCCCGGTCGACGACAAGGTCCAGGAGGCGGCCCGCGCGGTCCAGCCGCTGGTCCTGCAGCGCATCGACAGCGAGGCGGCGAGCCGCCTGGAACGTCCCGAGCTGGGGCGCGAGCTCTCCGGCGTCGTCGCCGAACTGGCGGCCGAGCTGAAGCTGCAGCTCAATCAGCGCGAGCAGGGCGAGCTCGTCGACCTGCTGCTGAACGACATGCTGGGCCTGGGCCCCCTCGAGCCGCTGCTGGCCGACGAGGCGGTCACCGACATCATGGTCAACGGCCCGAAGCAGATCTACGTCGAGCGAAAGGGCAAGCTGACGCTTACCGGCGCCCGCTTCCGCGACAACGCCCACGTCATGGCCGTCGCGGGCCGGATCGTCAGCCAGGTGGGCCGGCGCGTGGACGAGTCCTCGCCGCTGGTGGACGCGCGCCTGGCCGACGGCAGCCGGGTGAACATCATCATCCCGCCGCTGGCCATCGACGGGCCCTCGATCTCGATCCGGAAGTTCTCCAAGCGGCGGATCGACCTCGACCTGATGGCCCGCCAGGGCAACCTCTCGCCCGAGATGGCGACGGTGCTGAAGATCGCCTCCCGCTCGCGGCTCAACATCCTGATCTCGGGCGGCACCGGCTCGGGCAAGACCACCCTGCTGAACGCGCTCTCGCAGATGATCGCCGCCGACGAGCGGGTGGTGACCATCGAGGACGCCGCCGAGCTGCAGCTCCAGCAGCCGCACGTCGTGCGCCTGGAGACCCGGCCGGCCAACCTGGAAGGCCGGGGCGAGATCACCATGCGCGAGCTGGTGAAGAACGCGCTGCGCATGCGGCCCGACCGCATCATCCTCGGCGAAATCCGGGGCGGCGAGGCGCTGGACATGCTGCAGGCCATGAACACCGGCCACGACGGCTCGCTCGGCACCATCCACGCCAACCGCCCGCGCGAGGCGCTGACCCGGCTGGAGAACATGGTCGGCATGTCGGGCGTCGCCCTGCCCGCCCAGGCCGTGCGCACCCAGATCGCGGCGGCCGTTCACCTGATCGTGCAGATCAGCCGGATGCGCGACGGCGTGCGCCGGGTGACCAGCATCACCGAGGTCGTCGGCATGGAAGGCGAGGTCATCACCAACCAGGAGCTGTTCGCCTACCGCTTCGAGGGCGAGGGCGCCGACGGCATGCTGAAGGGCCGCTTCGAGTCCGCGGGCCTTCGGCCGCACTTCGCGAGCCGGGCCGAGTACTTCGGCCTCGACCGGCTGCTGCTGGAGGCGGTGGGGTGAGCCTGCCCCTCCTGATGATCCTGGCCGGCGGCGCCATGCTGCTGGCCGCGCTCGCCGGCGGCGGCGGGACGGGCAAGCGCCGGCTGGCCCGTCGGGCCAGGGCGCTGACCGAGGCGCGCAGCGCGCCGGCGGTCCAGGCGGCCAGGCTGTCCCTGCGGCGGCCCGGCGCCTCGCGGCTGGACGCGCTCGCCCAGCGCATCCTGCCCCGACCCGCGGTCCTGCGGGCGCGGCTCGCCGCCACCGGCCTGCCGATCACCCTCGGCCATTACGCTGTGGCCAGCGTCGCGGTGGGCGTGGTCTTCGGGGCCCTGGCGCTCGCCGCGGGCGCGCCGCCGATCCTGGCGCTGCTGGCCGCCGCCGCCGACGGCCTGCTGCTGCCCCACCTGGGCGTCGGGATCCTGATGGGCCGGCGGCGCGGGCGCTTCCTGAAGACCTTCGCCGAGGCCATCGCCCTGATCGTCCGGGGCCTGCGCGCCGGCCTGCCAGTGACCGAGACCGTCGGCGTCGTCGGCCGCGAGATCGAGGGGCCGGTCGGCGAGGAGTTCCGCCGCGTGGCCGACGAAGTGCGCCTGGGCGCGCCGATCGAGGGGGCCATGGGCGAGGCGGCCCGCCGCATCGGCCTGCCCGAGTTCGACTTCCTGGCCATCTGCCTGGCGGTCCAGCGCGAGACCGGCGGCAACCTCGCCGAGTCCCTCGAGAACCTCGAGCACATCCTCCGCCGCCGCCAGCAGATGCGGCTGAAGATCAAGGCCATGTCGTCCGAGGCGACCGCCAGCGCCCTGATCATCGGCGTCCTGCCGTTCGCCATGGCCGTGCTGATGAGCATCGCCAGCCCCGACTACATGCGGGTTCTGTTCACCGGACCGCTGGGCCGGCTGATGATCGCCGCCGGCCTCGCCAGCCTCGCCGTCGGCGGCCTGATCATGCGCAAGATGGTGAGGTTCGAGATATGAGCCCGCAGGACCTGATGCCCGGCGGGACCGCCGCGCCGGCCGTGGCGCTCGCCGTGGGCGTGGCCAACTTCCTCGCCATCCTGGCGGTGCTGCGGGCGCTCTCCCCCAAGGACCTGGTGCGCGAGCGGGCCCGCAGCCACGCCCGGCGGCGCAACGACCTGCGCGCAGCCCTCCTGCAGCCGCGGCGCGGCGCTCGCCCGCGCTCGGTGGGTCTGGCGCGGCGGCTGGTGGAACTGCTGAAGCTGAACCGCGACGGCCGGGCGGGCGGCGCGGCCGCCCTGCTCGTCCAGGCCGGCTGGCGCTCGCCCGATGCGATGCACGTGTTCCTGGCGCTGAAGGTGCTGGCGCCCCTGGCGCTGGCGGCGGCGGCCTGGCTGCTGGCTCCGGGCGTGCTGCACGACGACGACCCGCTGCGCCGCCTCGCCGCCACGCTGGGCGGCGCGGTGGCCGGGCTCTACCTGCCCCGGCTGATGCTGAAGAACGCCATCCAGAAGCGCAGCCTGAAGATCCAGCGGGCCTTGCCCGACGCCCTGGACCTGTTCGTGATCTGCGCCGAGGCAGGCCTCAGCCTGGACGCCGCCCTCGCCCGCGTCTCGCGCGAGATCGGCCCCGCCGCGCCCGAGCTGGCGGACGAGCTGGGCCTGACGGCGGTGGAGCTCGGCTTCCTGCCGGACCGGCGCGAGGCGCTGCTGAACCTGACCCGCCGGGTCGCCGCGCCTCAGGTGCGGGGCCTGGTGAACACCCTGGTGCAGACCGAGAAGTACGGCACGCCGCTGGCGCAGGCCCTGCGCGTGCTGGCGGCCGAGTTCCGCGACACCCGGATGATGAAGGCCGAGGAGAAGGCCGCGCGGCTGCCGGCCACGCTCACCGTGCCGATGATCGCCTTCATCCTGCCGCCGCTGTTCGTGGTGCTGATCGGCCCCGCGATCGTGCAGGTGCTGACCACCTCGTTCCGCTGAGCCGGCTTCAGGCCGCGGCGGCCTCGCCCCCCGTCTCGCCTTGCAGGGCGGGGATCAGAGCGTCCACGGCGGCCAGCTCCTTGGCCAGTTCCTCGCGGCGGACCAGCAGCTTGCGCAGGGCCGTCTGCGAGCCGGCGCCGGCGCGCTGCTCGGCCTCCAGCACCTGGCGGATGTCGCGCAGCGACAGGCTCACCGAGCGCAGGCGGCTGATCCAGGCCAGCTTCTGGCGGGTCCAGCCGTCGTAGTAGCGGTGGTTGAGCCGGTCCCGGCGGGCCTCGATCAGGCCCTTTTCCTCGTAGAACCGCAGCGCCCGGGGCGTCATGCCGAAGAGGCGGCAGGCGTCCGCGAACCCGAGCCTGGGCAGGTGATGCAGCGTCTCGCCGCGCCGTCCGAGCATGTCGATCCTCGCCGAACTCAATGATCGCGCTGAGCGGCGCCGCGCTGAATTTTGCAAAACTGCACGTCACCCTCGGGCAGGGAGAAAGCGCCCTTTCCCTCTGGATTTCAAACGAGAACGTGCGAAGGTTTCGCCCCTCGCCCGACCACTTCTGTGAAATTGTGAAATGTCTGCCAAGCTGTTCGTTGGCCCGCAGGTGCGCAGCCTCCGCCAGGAGCAGGGGCTGAAGCTGCAGGCCTGCGCCGCGCGGCTGGGCATCTCGGTCAGCTACCTGTCCCAGATCGAGGCCAACCAGCGGCCGGTCACCTCGCGGGTGCTGGCGTCCATCGCCGAGGTGTTCGGCGTCGCGCCCGAGGTGTTCGAGGCCCGCGAGGACGAGCGGCTGATCGCCGACCTTCGCGAAGCCGTGGCGGAATCGGCCCATCCCGGCGCGCCGGTCGGCCTGTCCGAGATCCGCCGCGTGGCTCTGCAGGCCCCCGCCTTCGCGCGCCGGTTCCTCGACCTGCACCGGGCCAACCAGCGCCTGACCGAGCGGCTGAACCTGACCGAGGAGGCGGTCGCGCTGGACGAGGCCACCGCCGCCAGTTCGCTGCTGCCCTACGAGGAGGTGCGCGAGTTCTTCCACGACCTCGACAACTACGTCGACCGGCTGGACCGCGCGACCGAGGATCTGGCCGAGGCCATCGGCCTGGCCGACGGCGAGGCGCCGGACGAGCGGATCGTCGGCTGGCTGAAGGCGCGGCAGGGCGTGACGGTGGTGCGCGGCGCGCCCGGCGAGGTGATGCGGCGGTACGATCCCGAGACCCGCACGCTCTGGGTCAATCCGCGCCAGCCGCCCGAGACCCAGACCTTCCAGCTGGCCTACCACCTCGCCGCCGCCGACCTCTCGGCAGTGATCGAGGCCGAGCTTGCCCGGGCCCGCTTCCGCACGGCCGAGGCGGTGGACGTGTGCCGGGTCGGCCTCGGCAACTACGCCGCCGGCGCCCTCCTGATGCCCTACCGGCGCTTCCACACCGCCGCGCGCGCGCTGCGCCACGACGTAGAGGCCCTGGGCCTGGCCTTCCACACCAGCCTCGAGCAGGTCTGCCACCGGCTGTCGAACCTGCAGCGGCCGGGCCTGCGGGGCGTGCCGATCTTCTTCGTGCGGATGGATTACGCCGGCAACATCACCAAGCGCCACTCGGCGACCCGGCTGCGCTTCGCCCGCTTCGGCGGGGCCTGTCCGCTATGGAACGTCCACCAGGCCGTGGGCGCGCCGGACCGCTTCCTAGTGCAGGTGGCCGAGATGCCGGACGGGGCGCGCTACCTCTCGGTCGCCCGCAGCGTGGCCAAGCCGTCGGGCAGCTACCTGGAGCCCGACCGGCACTTCGTCCTGGGCTTCGGCTGCGAGATCGCCCACGCCGACCAACTCGTCTATTCCGCCGGCGTGGACCTGGCCGGCCCGGCGGCCCGGATCGGCGTGAGCTGCCGGATCTGCGAGCGCAACGACTGCCCGCAGCGGGCCTTCCCGCCCGTCGACCGGCCCTTGCGCGTGCCGCCGCACGAGCGGCGCACGGTGCCCTTCCGCCTGGACTAGCCGCTCCCGCCGCCCCTGTTGCCTGCCGTCTCGTCAAGCGCGCGTAATCGCCGGAACGACCGACGAAGGGAGGCGACGATGGCGGCGAAGGCTTACGAGACCCTGCTCTGGGAAACCGACGGCCCGGTGCTGACGATCACCCTGAACCGGCCCGACAAGCTGAACGCCTACACCGGCCAGATGGGCGCCGAACTGGCCGACGCCTTCCGCCGCGCCGACGAGGACGACGGCGTCCGGGTCGTGATCGTGACCGGCGCCGGCCGCGGCTTCTGCGCCGGCGCGGACATCTCGTCGGGCGCCGGCGCCTTTGACACGAGCACCGCAGGGTCGGTGGCCTTCTCCGCCCCCGGCAAGCCGCGCGAGGAGGGCGGCGGGTTCGTGGGGGCCATCTTCGCCTGCCGCAAGCCGTCGATCGCGGCGGTGAACGGCGCCGCCGTCGGCGTCGGCGCGACCCTGACGCTGCCGATGGACATCCGCATCGCCGCCACGGACGCCCGTTTCGGCTTCGTGTTCGCCCGGCGCGGCCTGGTGCCCGAGGCGGGCAGCGCCTGGTTCCTGCCCAGGCTGGTCGGCCTGCCGCAGTCGCTGCGCTGGTGCCTGTCGGGCCGGCTTATTCCAGCCGAGGAGGCGCTGGCCGGCGGCCTCGTCAGCGAGGTGGTCGAACCCGAGGCGCTGCTGGCCAGGGCCCGCGAGATCGCGCTGGAGATCGCCGAGAACACCGCCCCGGTGTCGGTCGCCCTGACCCGCCAGATGCTGTGGAAGTACGCCGCCGCCCCTGATCCCTGGGAGCTGCTGAAGCTGGACGGGCCGCTGTCGATGGAGCTGGGCGCCGGGCCCGACGTCAAGGAAGGCGTCGCCGCCTTCCTGGAGAAGCGCCAGCCGGTCTTCCCCGGCAAGGTGTCGAAGGACATCCCGGCGCGGGCGGCGGAGCTGGTCCCCGCCGCCGCGCGCCGGAACGCCGCCTCCTAGAACGACTGGCCGAACCGCACGCCGATGATCCGTGGCCGGATCGGCGTCACCCAGACGCGGGAGCAGACCACGCAGGCGACCGCGCGGTCGAGCTGGCCGTTCTCGTCGAACAGGTTCTTGGCGAAGGCCTCCACGCGCCACGAGCCGTTGGTGAGGCCCGCGGTCATGTCGAAGGTGGTGTACTCGGGCATCTTGCCGACGAGGGCCCGGTCGGCGCTCCGCAGCTCGGAATAGGCCGAGCCCGAATAGACGACCGAACCCTGGACGTGGGCGTCGTAGCCCCCCATCGCCCACTCGTAGCGGACGTTCAGGTTGCCCTTGAACTTCGGCGTCACCGGCAGGGACTGGCCCTTGGGCGCCAGGATGGGCCCCGCGGGATCGGCCCGGTAGTCCTGGGCCAGCTCGGCGTCGATCAGGCTGGCTGCGCCGTTGACCGTCAGCCCTTCGGCCAGCACCCACGAGACGTCGGTCTCGATCCCCTTCATCTTGGCCTTGCCGCCGTTGGCGATGATGGTCAGGCCGTTCTGCCCCAGGAACGAGAACTGGTAGTCGTTCCACTTCTCCTTGAAGATCGCGCCGTTCCACCGCAGCCGGTTGTCGAGCCAGGTGGTCTTCCAGCCGAACTCCAGGTTCTTCAGGTAGTCGGGCTCGTAGGGATCGCCGCCCCGCCGGTTGACCCCGCCGGGACGATAGCCGGTGGAATAGGTCAGATAGACCATCCGGTTGTCGTCGAAGTCGTAGGTCGCGTTCAGGCGGTAGGTGTCGCCCTTGTCCTCGGTGAGCTGCAGCAGGTTGGTGCAGGGGCTGCCCTCGACGATCTCGGGGCCGAAGCAGGCCGCCTCGCCGGTGCGTGAGCTGTAGCCCGAGCCGTAGCCGAAGAAGCCCTCCAGCCCGTTGCGGGCCTTGAAGAAGCGGATGCCGCCGTTGATCGTCAGCTTGTCCGTCACGTCGATGCCGAGGTCCGCGAACGCGGCCAGATCGCGATCGACCCGCAACTGCTTCGTCAGCCAGATGGTGTCGGGCCAGCCGGTCACCTCGACGCCCGAGGCCAGGTTGTCGATCTTGTAGCGCTGCTGAATGTTGTGGGTCTGCTTCTGGTAGAAGAGGCCCATGGTCACCCGCAGGCGCTCGTCCGCCGGCGTGCTCACCCGGAACTCGTGGGACTGCTTGGTGAAGTAGTCCTTGCCCTGGATGTACTGGCTGATGTCGTTCGGATTGCCGGCGTCGTCCGTCCAGTAGGCGCCGTACCCGTAGAGGGTGTCGTAGAAGTAGGCGTAGTCCGAATAGTCGGACTCGCTGTCGATCCAGCGCCGCATGTAGGCCCCGGCGTAGACGAGATCGAGGTTGGAGGCCGTCCCCTCGATGGTCATGGCCGCCTGGAACCACTTGTCGTCCGAGCGGTCGGGCCGGAAGCGGGCGGTGTCGAGCCGGCCGCGGCCGGGATCGTAGAAGAACGCGCCGTCGGCCTCGGTCCGCTGTCCCTGGATGGCCGGCGTGATCGACCAGTTCTCGTCCAGGTCGATGCGCAGCGCCGCACGGGCGCCGTAGGTGTCGACCTCGTTGAAGTCGTCGTCGGCGAGGTCGGCGTTGTCGATGGTCACCGGCCCCGTCGGATAGGTGAGGGTCGCCGCCTCGTTGTCGATGTAGCCGGCGTCGTGGATCGCCCAGCCGACCAGGCGGACGGCGGCCTGATCGCCCAGCGGCTGGTTCACGAAGCCTTCGGCGCCATAGCCGATACCGCCGTGGCTGACGCTGTTGACCTCGAGGTCGTAGCCGGCCGCGAAGCCCGCGGGCGAGGGCTTGTTGGTGATGATCCGGATCGTGCCCGCCTGAGAGCTCGCGCCGTAGAGCGTGCCCTGCGGGCCGGCCAGAACCTCGACCCGCTCGATGTCGTAGACGTGGATGTCCAGCGGCCCGGTGATAGTCGTCACCGGCTGCTCGTCCAGATAGACCGCCACGCTGGGCAGCGGCCCGGAGTGGTTGCTGTTCTCGCCCGAGGCGACGCCGCGCATGTAGATGGTCGTGAAGCCGGGCGCGCCCGACTGGATGGTCACGTTCGGCAGGAATTTCACGTAATCCGCCATGTCCGAGACCTGCAGCTGGTCCAGCCGCTCGGTCCCCAGCGCCTGCACGCTGATCGGCACGTCCTGCAGGTTCTCGCTGCGCTTCTGGGCGGTGATCACCACCTCTTCCAGCGTCGGGCCGCCGGTCTGCGCGGCGGCAGGCGCCGCGACGGCCGTCAGCATGGTCGTCGCGAGCAGGCCCATCGACCAGCGCGACACGTTTCGTCCACTCACCTTCATCCAAGCCCCCTCGTTCGGCAGGTGGCGGCGTCAGTACTCAGGCGCCTCCGGGTACGCGTTCAACACAGGTCCCAGCGCGGCCTTCAGCGGGCCGAGCCAGATATCGTAGTTACGCCAGTGGTCGGCGGCGTCGGTAAAGATCGGCTTACGGACCTGTTCCGAGCTCGCCGTCCGCACCGCCCGCTCGTTTTCGTAGAACCGCAGGCAGGCCTCCTCGAAGGGAAGACCGCAGTAGTCGAGCAGCCGGCGCGTTTCCGCCTCGGGATCGGTCACCATCTGCTCGTAGATCACGCGATGGACCCGGCCGGGCAGCACGACGTCGAAGTGGGCCATCAGCTCCACGTAGTCGGCGTAGTAGCGGCCGATGTCCGTCAGGTCGTAGGTGAAGCCCTGGCCGCGGGCGAAGTGCTGCTTGAAGCCCGAGAACCCGCAACCCAGCGGGTGGCGGCGGGCGTCCACGATCTTCGCGTTCGGCAGGGCCAGGCAGATCAGCCCCAGGTGCGCCCAGTTGTTGGGCATCTTGTCGATGAAGAACGGCCGCCCCAGCTTCCGGTGCACCTTAGCCCGCGCCAGGTACTCCTCGCCGAGCGCCTTCAGATCGGCGGGCGACAGCTCGGCCAGCACGTCGGGATAGCGGCCGGCCGAGGACCGCTTCGCCAGCCCGCCCAGCCGCTTGGCCATGGCGATGATGTCGGGCAGCTCCTGGGTGCCCTCCACCTGGCTGTGGCTGGAGAGGATCTGCTCGACCAGCGTCGAGCCCGAGCGCGGCAGGCCCACGATGAAGATCGGATCCGGCGCGGGACAGCCCTGCCCTGCCCGTTCGGCGAAGAACGCCGGCGTGAACAGCGCCTTCGAGCGCTTCACGTGCAGGCTGGTCTCGTCGGCCTCGTAGCCGAGGTCGCGGCGGCGCAGGGCGTTGCCCTGTTCGTAATGGCGGAAGGACGCCTCCCAGCGGCCCTCGTCCTCCAGGGCCTTGCCGAGCGCGAAGTGCAGGTGGAAGCGGTCCTCGTCTCCGATGTCGGTCCGGGCGAGCTCAGCCTCCATGGCGGCGATGTCCTCCCTCGAGAACGTCACCGTCTTCAGGTTCGCCAGGCTCCACCACGCCTCGCCCAGCTGCGGCGCCAGCGCCAGGCTCCTGCGGTAGGCCTCGATCGCGTCGGCCTGCCGGCCGACCGTCTTCAGCGCGTGGCCGTAGCTCATCCAGGTCTTGGGATGGCGCGCGTGGGTGCGCAGCACCCTGGCGTAGAGCTCGATCGCCCCCTCGTACTCGCCGATCCGGCCGAGGGCCGCGGCCTTGAGGTTCAGGTAGGCGGGATTGTCCGCCTCGCCCGCCAGGAGCAGGTCCAGCTGTCCGATCGCCTCGACGGGCTTGTTGTTGCGGTAGAGCACCGTCGCATAGTTGTGCCGGGCGGCGGTGAAGCCGGGCGCCAGCTCGAGGCAGCGCGCCAGCAGCTTCTCGGCGTCGTCGTAGCGGCCGAGGCGCATGCCGGTCTCGGCCAGCATCCGGATGGCGGCCACGTCGGTCGGCCGGGCCTTCAGCACGCCGCGCAGGATCTGTTCGGCCGCGGCCAGCCGGTTCTCGGAAAGGGCGGTCGCCGCGACGACCAGCTCGGGATCGTTCACCGAGGCCTTGACCGAGCGGAGATAGGCCGCCTCCGCGCCCGCAACGTCGCCCTGCCGGCGAAGCGCCGCCCCCAGCAGGCGCAGCGCCTGCGGATGCTCGGGGGCCGCCTTGAGGATCTCCCGCGCCTGTTCCTCGGCCAGACGCGCGTCCTGGGCGAGCAGGCGCGCGGCGTGCGCAAGGGCGACCTCGAGCGTCCCAACAGGAGCCGTCCCAACCGGGTCTGCGGTCGCGCTGCCCAAGCCCCCTCCATCGAACAGTGTTCGGATGAAGCGGCTGATGCGCTGACACTGTCAATCTATGGCCGGGCGCCCGGCTCGCCCCAGAAGCCCACCTGTGGCGGAAGAACCACGCCGCGCTCGAAGCGGCAGCCGCCCGGGCGGTCCTCGGCCAGCCACCACGGCCCGTCCAGATCGACGAAGTCGGCGTCGGCCGCCAGCAGCAGGGCCGGCGCGATGGCGAGGGAGCTGGCCACCATGCAGCCGACCATCACCTTCAGGCCCACCCCCCTTGCCTGCTGCATCATCGCCGACGCCTCGGTAAGGCCGCCGGCCTTGTCGAGCTTGATGTTGACGGCCCGGTAGCGTTCGGCCGCGGCGGGCAGGTCGGCGCAGGTGTGCACGCTCTCGTCGGCGCAGATCGGGACCGGATAGTCCAGGCCGGCGAGCGCGGCGTCCTCGGCCGCCGGCAGCGGCTGCTCGACAAGCACCACGCGATGGCGGGCGATCGGCTCGGCCATCGCCTCCAGCAGCGGCCGGCTCCAGCCTTCGTTCGGATCGACGATCAGGTCGGCGCCCGGCGCCGCCTCGGACACGGCGGCGAGGCGCTCGGCGGAGCCCTGCGCCCCCAGCTTGACCTTCAGGAGCGGCGCATCGGCCGCGGCCCGGGCCGCCGCGGCCATGTCCTCGGGAGAGTCCAGGCTGATGGTCACCGCCGAGGCGACGGGCTTCGGCGCCGGCCGGCCCAGCCGTTCGGCGACCGGACGGCCCTCCAGCCGCGCCCGGAGGTCCCAGGCGGCGCAGTCGACCGCATTTCGGGCCGCCCCCGGCGGCAGGGTGGCCAGCAGGTCTTCCGGACTGCGCCCCCAGAGCTGGGCCATCACCGAGGCGACGGTCTCGCCGTAGCGGGCGTAGGGGACGCACTCGCCCAGGCCGACCTGACCGTCCTGATGGAGCTCGACCACCACGACCTCGGCATGGGTCTTCACCCCGCGCGAGATGCGGAAAGGCGCGCGCAGGCGCAGGCGTTCGGGCCGGAGGCGGAGGTCGGGACCCATCAGGCCCCTCTTCTCCTGCATTGCAGGGCGGGCGTCGACAGGCCTCATGCGAGGCGGAAGAAGACGACGAGGACCACGGCCCCCAGCACGGCGAGCAGCGCGGCGGCGGCCCGCCGCAGGGCGCGCCTCGTCACCCCGGGCCGTCCCGGCGGCCGCCGGGGGCCGTCCCCTCAGGGTCCGAGAAGATGGGGGCGTTGTCGTCCTGCGGCCCGGCGAACGGCCGCGCCAGGTCCTCGGCGGCGTCATTGACGCTGGGCGGATGCGGCTCGGCCGCAGGCTCGGGCGCCGCCTCTTCCAGGCCCAGCGCCTTGCGGGCGGCCTCGCCCTCGCGCCCGAACAGGCTGCGCAGGCGCACGTCGAGCTGCGGGAACGGGACCTCGACGCCGGCGCCTTCGAGCGCCTCGGCGATGGCCCAGGTGTAGGCGGCATGCACCGATCCCGGCCGTTTCACCGCCTCGAGGCTTGGCCAGACGACCAGCTCGAAGTTCAGTCCGGACTCGCCGAACCCCACCAGCCAGACCTGGCTCTTCTGCGTCTCGGTTTCCGGAAGGGTGAAGGGCACCGTCCGGGCGGCGCTCAGCACCACGTCCCGCACCGTCTCGCGATCGCAGCCGTAGCCGACTTGGAAGGGGATGTGGATGCGCCGGGTCCCCCCGTGCAGGGTCCAGTTGACCACCGGCCCCTCGATGAACTTCGAATTGGGGATGACGAGGTCGATGTTGTCGTTGGTGCGGATGCGCACCGCCCGCGGCCCGACCTCCTGGACCACGCCGCGCTTGCCGTCCTCCAGTTCGACGAAGTCCCCGACGCTCAGCGCGCGGTCGAAGATCAGCACCAGGCCCGAGACGAACTCCTTCACCACGCCCTGCAGGCCCAGGCCGACGCCGACGCCCACGGCGCCGGCGAACACGGCGAGCGAGGACAGGTTGAGGCCGACGGTGGACAGCCCGATCACCACGGCGATGATGACCATCCCGTAGGTGACCAGCTTCTCGACGATATAGAGGGCGCCGACGCCGTGGCGCGCCCGCCGGCGCAGCCGCCGGATCCCGCCGCCCGCCAGCCGGGCCGCGACGAAGCCCAGGACGATGACCGCGATCCCGGCGACGACCCCGCCCAGGGTGACCGGCGTGCGGCCGATGGCGAAGAGCACGACGCCCTGCAGCTCGTCGAAGTCCATGCCGGGCGAACGCCTTGGCCGTGGCGGCGTTCCGATCCCTGCGCGCTTGACGCCCGGCGGCATCGGAGGATGCTTGCGGCATGACTGCGCTCGCCGACTTCATCCGCGGCCTGCCCAAGGCCGAGCTCCACCTCCACATCGAGGGCAGCCTCGAGCCCGAGCAGATGTTCGAGTTCGCCCGCCGCAACCGCGTGGACCTGCCGTTCAGGACCGTGGAGGAGGTGCGCGCCGCCTACGCGTTCTCCAACCTGCAGGACTTCCTCGACATCTACTACCAGGGCGCGAACGTCCTGCGCACCGAGGCGGACTTCCACGACCTCGCCCTCGCCTACTTCCGCCGGGTGGCGGCCGACGGCGCCAGGCACGTCGAGCTGTTCTTCGATCCCCAGACCCACACCGACCGGGGCGTCCCGTTCCAGGTGGTGGCCGATGGCCTGATGGGCGGCATGGCCGAGGCCGAGAAGACCCTGGGCGTCAGCTCCAGCCTGATCCTCTGCTTCCTGCGCCACCTGGACGAGGACGCCGCCTTCGCCACGCTCAACATGGCCGAGCCCTACCTCGACCGCATCCTGGGCGTGGGTCTGGATTCCTCGGAGGTCGGCCACCCGCCGTCGAAGTTCGCCGGGGTGTTCAAGGCCGCCCGTGAGCGGGGGCTGAAGCTGGTCGCCCACGCCGGCGAGGAGGGGCCGCCCGAGTACGTCTGGGAGGCGCTGGACGTCCTGGGCGTCGACCGGATCGACCACGGCAACCGGGCCCTGGAGGACGAGGCCCTGGTCCGCCGGCTGGTGGCCGAGGGGATCACCCTGACGGTCTGCCCGCTGTCGAACCTGAAGCTCTGCGTGGTCGACGACCTGAAGCAGCACCCCCTGAAGCGGATGCTGGCCCTGGGGCTGAAGGCCACGATCAACTCGGACGACCCGGCCTATTTCGGCGGCTACCTCGCCCAGAACTGGACCGAGACCGCTGAAGCTCTGGGCCTGACGCGCGACGAGCTGGTGACCCTCGCCAAGAACAGCTTCACCGGCGCCTTCCTGCCGCCCGAGGTCGTCGCCCGCCACGTGGCCGACATCGACGCCTACGTTCAGCGGAGCGCCGCGCCCGCCTGACGCCTTCGCGGCGCCCCCTTGAAAGGTTCGGCGGAACCGCGTCATCTCGAAAGTTGAACGGCGCGTCACGTCGCCGAACGATGAGGGATGGAACGACATGCTGAGGTTCGCCGCCGCGACCGCCGCCGCCGCGCTTCTGGCCGGCGCGGCCCACGCCAAGACCATCGCCGTGGAGCCCGGCCCCGACGCCCAGGAGCGGCTGCAGATCGCCCTGCTCGACGCCAGGCCCGGCGACGTGGTGCAGCTCGCCGCCGGCCGCTACGAGCTGACCGACGGGCTATCGCTCGACGTGGACGACGTGACGGTGAAGGGGGCGGGCCCCGACGCCACGGTGCTCTCGTTCAAGGGCCAGAAGGGCGCGGGCGAGGGCCTGCTGATCACCTCGGACCGGGTCACCGTGCGCGACCTCGCGGTGGAGGACACCCGCGGCGACGGGGTGAAGGCCAAGGGGTCCGACGAGATCAGCTTCCTGAACCTGCGGGTCGAATGGACCGGAGGGCCGAACGAGAAGAACGGCGCCTACGGCGTCTATCCGGTCAGCTCCACGAACGTGCTGGTCGACAAGGTGGTGGTGCGGGGCGCGTCCGACGCCGGCATCTACGTGGGCCAGTCGAAGAACATCGTGGTCAAGCGCAGCGTCGCCGAGTTCAACGTCGCCGGCATCGAGATCGAGAATTCGTACAACGCCGACGTCTTCGACAACGTCGCCACCCGCAACGCCGGCGGCATCCTGGTGTTCGACCTGCCGAACCTGCCGCAGATGGGCGGGCACTCCACCCGCGTGTTCCGCAACAAGGTCGTGCAGAACGACACGCCGAACTTCGCGCCCAAAGGCAACATCGTCGCCAACGTGCCGACGGGCACCGGCGTGATGGTGATGGCCAACCGCAACGTCCACGTCTTCGAGAACGAGATCGACGGCAACCAGTCCTCGGCCGTGATGCTGGTCAGCTACACCGAGGCGTTCGACGACAAGAGCTACAACCCGCTGCCCCGCGACATCGTCGTGCGCGACAACCGGCTGGGCCGGAACGGCTGGGACCCGCAGTTCGACGGCGGCAAGATGCTGGCCCTGATCGGCGGCGGCGCCGTTCCGCCGGTGCTCTGGGACGGCGTGGCGACCTTTAACGGCGGCGAGCCGGCGCGCATCCGGCTGGTGGACGGCCCGGTGATGAACCTGCAGCTGCCCGGCCCCGGCCAGCTCGACAAGGCCAAGCCCAAGGTTGCGCCGACCTGGGGCGATGCGGCCCTGCCCGAGCCCGAGCCCGTCGTCCTGCCGCAGCGCCAGATCGACCTCGGCGCATGAGGCGGCTGCTCGCCGGCCTCGCCGCGCTGGCGGCGCTGGGCGCGGCCCCGAAGCCGGCCGAGCCGGCCCTGGACCTGCTGCTCGCCGAGGCGCCGGCGCCGAAGCTCTCGGACTACCGCCTGCCGCTGCGCGACGGCGGCCGCGCCGCGGGTCCCGGCCTGACGCCCTACGACCTGAACACGCCGCTATTCAGCGACTACGCCGAGAAGTTCCGCTTCGTGTACCTGCCGCCGGGGGCCAAGGCCGAATACCGCGCGCAGGGCGCGTTCGAGTTCCCGGTGGGGACCACCCTGGTGAAGACCTTCGCCTATCCGGCCGACTTCCGCGCGCCGGACCGGGGCGTCCGCTCGCTGGAGACCCGGCTCCTGATCCGCAAGGCCGAGGGCTGGGTCGCCCTGGCCTACGCCTGGAACGCCGACCAGACCGAGGCGGTGCTGAAGCGCGCCGGCGCGCGGATCGACGTCGCGTTCGTCGACGCCGCCGGCCGGCCGCGGACGGTGGACTACGCGGTCCCCAACCAGAACCAGTGCAAGGAGTGCCACCAGCTCGACAAGGCGGTGCAGCCGCTGGGCCCCAAGGCGCGCAACCTGAACGGCGAGTTCGCCTACGCCTCGGGGCGCGAGAACCAGCTCGCCCACTGGACCCGCCTGGGGCTGCTGGCCGGGGCGCCGCAGCCGGCGGCCGCGCCGCGGACCGCCCGCTGGGACGACCCGGCCGAGCCGCTGGAGGCGCGGGCGCGGGCCTATCTCGACGCCAACTGCGCCCACTGCCACCATCCGCGGGCCATCGCCTCGAACAGCGGCCTCTTCCTGCAGTGGGAGGAGACGAACCCCGTCGCCATCGGGGTCGGCAAGCGGCCGGTGGCCGCCGGGCGCGGCTCGGGCGGGCTGGAGTTCGCCATCGCCCCCGGCCATCCCGAGGCCTCAATCCTCGTCCACCGGATGGCCTCGAACGAGCCCGGCGTGATGATGCCCGAGCTCGGCCGATCGGTGGTCCACGAGGAGGGGCTGGCCCTGGTGCGCGAATACGTCCGCAGCCTGAAGGCGCCGTGAGCCGACCCGCCGCGCCGACCCGGCGGCTGGTCCTGGCGGGGGGCCTGGCCGCCGCCGGCGTGGCGCAGGGCGCGCGGGCCGCGCCGGGCATCGCCGACGCCTCGCCCTGGATCGCCTACGAATCGCGCCTGCGCGCCCGCCTGGCCGACGCCGGCGGCGGACGTTTCGACGGCCCGGCCGAGCGCGAGATCCTGGACCTGACCAACGCGGCCCGCGCGGCGTCCGGCGCGCCGCCGCTCCGGTGGGACGAGGAGCTGGCCGAGACGGCGCGGGCGCACGCGGCCGACCTCGCCCACCGGAACTATTTCGAGCACCTCTCGCCCGAAGCCTTCGATCCCAGCCACCGGTTCTGGCTGCTCGCCCGGCGGACCATCGGCTCGCCGTCCGAGAACCTCGCCCTTCACCGCGGGAGCGGCCGCGCCGACCCCGCCGGCCTGATGCGCAACTGGCGGGGAAGCCCGCCCCACTGGCGCAACCTGCTGAAGCCCGGCCACACCCACGCCGGCTTCGGCCTCGTCCGCATCGGCGACAGCGACTACCTGGCCGGGCTCTATGCGCGGCCGGTGCTCACCCTGCCGCAGCCGTTCCCCTTCCGCCCGAGCGCGCGGGAGTTCGCCGCCGCGCTGCAGGCCGTGCCAGAGGCCGTCGAAGCCAGCACGCCCCAGGGCGGCGCCTGGTCGCGCGCCGACGGCGCGCCCCGGGTGATGCAGCTGTCCGCCCGCCGCCCCCTGGAGGGACGCGCCTACGAGCGGATCGGCGGCCCCATCTTCGTCACGCCCGCCTGAACCCGGCCCAAGGCGCGGCGAGGGGGCCTGAGGGGCTGCGCAGAATCCCTGGGCTTGCCTGCCCCCGGCCGGGCCCATAGCTCTGACGCCGACACGCGAGCCACCGGAGACCCGAGCCTTGGCCAACCCGACCCTCTTCGATCCGATGTCCTTCCAGCACGGCAAGCCCATGAAGAACCGCCTCATGCTGGCGCCGCTGACCAACCAGCAGAGCCATCCCGACGGGCGGCTGTCGGACGAGGAGTTCCACTGGCTGACCATGCGCGCCAAGGGCGGCTTCGGCCTGACCATGACCTGCGCGGCCCACGTGCAGGCGCAGGGCCAGGGCTTCCCCGGCCAGCTCGGCGTCTTCTCGGACGACCACCTGGAAGGCCTGACGCGCCTGGCCTCGGCGATCCGCGAGGCGGGCAGCCTTTCGTCGGTCCAGCTGCACCACGCCGGCAACCGCTCGCCCAAGGAGCTGGTGGGCCAGCCGGTCAGCGCCTCGGACGATCCAGAGACCGGCGCGCGCGGGCTCTCCACCGGCGAGGTCGAACAGCTCGTCGAGGACTTCGTGGCCGCCGCCGTCCGCGCCGAGACGGCCGGCTTCGACGGCGTCGAGATGCACGGCGCCCACGGCTACATCCTGGCCCAGTTCCTCTCGCCCGAGATCAACCGCCGCGACGACCGCTACGGCGGCAGCCTCGAGAACCGCTCGCGCATCTTCTTCGAAATCATCGACGGGATCCGTCGGCGCACCGGGCCCGACTTCCAGCTCGGCCTGCGCCTGTCGCCCGAGCGGTTCGGCCTGAAGCTGGCCGAGATCGTCGAGGTCGCCCAGGCGATCCTGCGCGACGGCCGCATCGACTACCTCGACATGTCCCTGTGGGACGTCTTCAAGGAGCCGGTCGAAGAGGAATTCAAGGGCTGGTCCCTGATGTCCTATTTCACCGAGCTCGACCGCGGGGACGTGCGGCTGGGCGTGGCCGGCAAGATCACCACCGCCGCCATCGCGGCCGAGATGCTGGACAAGGGCGCCGACTACGTCCTGATCGGCCGGGCCGCCATCCTGCACCACGACTTCCCCGAGCGCGCCCGCGATCCGGCGTTCCGGCAGGTCCCGGTTCCGGTCAGCGCCGACTACCTGCAGGGCGAGGGCGTCAGCCCGAAGTTCGTCGACTACCTGCGCGACACCTTCCGCATGGTCGAGCCGGCCTAGGGCGCCTCGTAGCCTTCGGCGACGATCCGCAGTTCGTAGTCCGAGGGGTCGCGCTCGAAGAGCAGCCCCCCCTTCGCCTGGCCGCGTCCTGGGACATAGGCGAAGGTGGCGCGGCGCTCCTCGACGACGGCCCCGCCCTGGCTCAGCACGCCCCGGACCTCGACCGCCGCGGCGGTGGCGGGGGCCTCGTTGCGGATCGTCAGGGGGACGACGTAGCCGCCCCCCGTCCGCTCGGCGGGCTCGGACATGACCGACAGCTCTGGCGCTCCCGGCCGCGCGGCCAGGCCCTCCCACAGCGAATAGCCGATCACGCCCAGGGTCAGGACCAGGCCGATCGCGGCGGCCGTCCATTCCGCCACCGGCGTGCGCTCGAGCAGGCTCTTCCGCGAGGGAGGCTTGCGGGTCGCCATCAGACCACCAGCCGCGCGGCCGCGGCGCCGAGGGCGGCGGGAAAGCCCAGGACCGCCACCGCCCGCACGGCGTCGCTGATCGGCCCGTCCAGCCGGCCGAACGTCCAGAGGATGTAGAGGCTGACGATGAGGGCGATCCCGTAGCCCGCCAGGGTGAAATGGAAGAACGCCAGCGTCGGCCGCTCGTGCGCCTCCTGGCCGGCGAAGCCGACGGTGAACACCAGGGCGTGGAGCCCGGCGATCGAGGCCGCGATCAGCGCCAGGGCGTGCCAGGGGGTCATCTTGAAGGCGATCAGGATCATCTCCTCGGTGGGGGCCACGTTGAACGCGAAGAACAGCGCGCCGGCGGCCATCAGGAACAGCTGGCCGAGATAGCCCGCCCGGTCCTCCTTCTCCGCGCCCGGATCGTGGGTCCCGAGCTGCTTGTTGGCGAGCACCGCGCCGAAGCTGGCTGGCGCGGCCTGGATGGCGACCATCCCCACCGCTTCCCGCAGCCCGGTCTCGAGGGTGAGCAGGCCGAGGAGCGCGAGCATGACGGCCGAGACGACGAAGCCCACCGCCAGGGCGGCCAGGGCGTCCAGCAGGTCGTCGGCGAAGTCGCTGGGATCGCGGAAGCCGGCGAACCGGGCCAGGCCGAACACGGTGAGCGCATTGACGGCCAGGAAGAGCGCCAACTTCAGCCGGTCCATGTGGAAGCCGAAGGCCCACATCTCCATCGTCATCATCAACGGCAGGCTGAAGACGATCGCGCCGGCGGCGGCGCGGGCGAGGCCGCGCGCGTAGCTTTCCTCATTGGCCATCCGGACCGACATCCAGCCTCAAACGCCGGACGGCGAAGCTTGTTCAGTCGAGCTCGATCCAGACCGGCGCGTGGTCGCTGGCGCCCGGCCTTCCGCGCACGTCCCGGTCGACCCCGGCCGCCCGCAGGCGCGGGGCGAGCGAGGGGCTGAGCAGCACCGCGTCCAGCCGCATCCCCGCGTCCCGGTCCCAGGCGTTCCGCAGATAGTCCCAGAAGCTGAACATCGGCGCGTCCGGATGCAGGGCGCGCACGGCGTCGGTCCAGCCCTGGTCCAGCAACCGGCGCCAGGCCGCCCGGGTCTGCGGCTGCTGCAGGGCGTCGGTTGTGTGCGGCTTCACCCGATAGATGTCGAGGGCGGTGGGCACGACGTTGAAGTCGCCCGCGAGCGCGACGGGGGCGCCGCTGGCCACGAGCCCCTCGGCGTGGGCGATCAGGCGGTCGAACCAGGCCAGCTTGTAGGCGAACTTCGGCCCGGGCTGCGGATTGCCGTTCGGCAGGTAGATCGAGGCGACCAGCACCCCGTTCACCGCCGCCTCGACGTAGCGCGCCTGGCGGTCCGTGGGATCGCCCGGCAGGCCATAGCGGGTGGCGACCGGCTCGGCCCCGCGGGCGAGGATGGCCACCCCGTTCCAGGTCCGCTCGCCCTGCCATACCGCCCCATAGCCGGCGGCCTCCAGCTCGGCCTGCGGGAACAGCGCGTCGGCCGCCTTCAGCTCCTGCAGGCAGACGACGTCGGGCCGGCGTTCGTCCAGCCACTCGAGGAGGTTCGGCAGGCGCTTTACGACGTTGCTGATGTTGTAGGTGGCGATCCGCACAGGCCCTGATCGCGCACCGCGGCGATTGCGTTCCGCCCACGGCTCCGTTCTCCGGAGGACTACGTAGGGGTTCGCCCCGAATATCCCCCGGCGGCCCGGCGGCCTATCTCCCCCTCAGCAAGAACGACATCCCGCTGAGGAGCTTCTCTCATGATCGCCCCGCTCGCCGACCTGACCGTCCACCACAAGCCCCGGGGGCTGTCGGATCGCGTGGCCTACGGATTCGTCAAGGCGCTGCGCTTCTGCGCCGACACCTTCTTCGCCAAGCGCTACGGCCACCGTGCGGTGGTGCTGGAAACCGTCGCGGCCGTGCCCGGCATGGTCGGGGCGACCCTCAACCACCTGAAGTGCCTGCGCCGCATGGAGGACGACCGCGGCTGGATCAAGACGCTGATGGACGAGGCCGAGAACGAGCGGATGCACCTGATGACCTTCATCGAGGTGGCCAAGCCGACCCTCTTCGAACGCTTCGTCGTCGTGGCGGCCCAGTGGGTCTTCTACCTGTTCTTCTTCTTCCTCTACCTGATCAGCCCCAAGACGGCTCACCGGGTGGTGGGCTACTTCGAGGAAGAGGCGGTGATCAGCTACACTCACTATCTCGCCGAGATCGACGAGGGGCGGTCGGAGAACGTGGCCGCGCCCGAGCTGGCGAAGCGCTACTGGAACCTGCCCGAGGATGCGACCCTGCGGGACGTGGTCGAGGTGGTCCGCGCGGACGAGGCCCACCACCGCGACGTGAACCACGGCTTCGCCAACGAGCTGGGCGGCCTGCCGCAGGCCATCGTCCCGGCGGTCTGGCCGCACGAGCAGCTCCAGCCGCACTGGAAGGAGGCGGCCTGATCCCAGGCCCAGACCCTGGCCAGAGACTTCGATGAAGGGACGGCGGGCGGCGACGCCCGCCGTCTTCCGTTTCAGCCGTGGGCGACTACAGCCGCGCGCGGCCGCAGCGGCGCGTCAGGCGTCAGGGCCGGCGGCCGCGGACCGCCCGTCGCCCAGTCCAGCAGCTCCACCGGATGGACGACCGGCATCCCCACCGCCGGGGCGAGCTGGGCCATGCAGCCGACGTTGCCGGCGGCGAGAACGGCTGCGCCCGTGCGGGCGATGTTGTCGGCCTTGCGGTCGCGCAGGCGCCCCGCGAGCTCGGGCTGCAGGATGTTGTAGACCCCCGCCGAGCCGCAGCAGAGATGGCCCTCCGCCACCGGCCGCACGTCGAAGCCCGCCTGGCTCAGCAGCGCCGGGGGCTGCAGCTTGATCTGCTGGCCGTGCTGCAGCGAACAGGCCGCGTGGTAGGCGACGGCGAGGCCCTGGGGCTTGACCACCGGCGGCAGGCCGACCTCGGCGATGAACTCCAGCACGTCCCGCGCCCGCCCCGCCACGGCCGCGCCCGCCTCGCCCAGCTTCTCCCCGTAGGCCTTGATCATGGTCCCGCAGCCGGCCGCCGTGGTCACGATGGCCGAGAGCTCGCCCGACCGGCTCCAGGCCTGCACGTTGGCGCGCGCCAGGCCCCTCGCCTCCTCGGCCCGGCCGAGATGTTCGGACAACGCCCCGCAGCATCCCTCGCCCTCGGCCAGCACGACGTCGAAGCCGGCGCGGGTGATGAGCCGGATCGCCGCCTCGCGAATCTGGGGGGCCAGGGCGGGCTCGACGCACCCCTGCAGCAGCGCCACCCGGCCGCGGCTTTCCCCCGCCGCCGGGATCACGCCGGCCTTCGCACGGCGGCCGGTCGCGGCGGGCGTGAGCCGCCGCATCGCCTTCAGCGGCCCCGGCAACAGCCGCTCCAGCGGCTTCGCCAGCCGGCCGAGCGCCAGGGCCGCGGAGAGCCGCCCCGGCCGGGTCATCACCGCGGGGATCGCCGCGCGGAGCAGGCGTTCGGGCCAGGGCCGGCGGTAGGTGTCCTCCACGTGGGCGCGGGCGTGGTCGATCAGCCGGCCGTAGTCCACGCCCGACGGGCAGGTGCTGACGCAGGACAGGCACGAGAGGCAGCGGTCGATGTGGGTGACGGTCGCCCGCGTGGGCGGCGCGTCGCTCTCCAGCATGGCCCGGATCAGCTCGATGCGGCCGCGCGGGCTGTCGCGCTCGTCGCCGAGCAGGACGTAGGTCGGGCAGGTGGCGGTGCAGAAGCCGCAGTGCACGCACCGGCGGATCTCCTGCTGGCTGGCGGCGACCTCTGGGTCGGCCAGCCGCTCTGGGCTGAAGTTCGTCTTCATGCGGCCGCCATCCGACCCGGGTTGAGCACATGCAGGGGGTCGAAGGCGGCCTTCACCCTCGCGCTGAGGTCGGCCAGCGGCCCCGCGAGCGGCTCGAACGCCGGCCCGGGTCCCCGGACCTTCAGCGCATGGCCGCCGAACGCGCGCGCCGCGGCCCACACCTGGGCCGGCTCTGCCTCGGTAAGCAGCCAGGCGAGCCCGCCCGCCCAATCGTAGAGCGCCTCGCCCGGGAGGGCCTCGACCGCCTTCCAGCCCGAGGCCGGCGGGAGCGAGAGCCGCCAGAGCGGCCGCGGATCGGGGACGAAGGCCTCCACCTCCCGGACCTGGCCCCAGAACTCCCGCGAATGGGCGGGATCCAGCCGCTCGAAACGGCCGTGCGGCTTGAGCGCCGCCGCCAGGGCCTCGGCCCTTGCGGCCACCGAAGCCTCGAACCCTTCCAGCCGCAGCGCGGTGACCGCCATCTCGGCGGCCAGCGGCGGGCGGGCGGCGGCGGGCGGCGGCAGGTGGGCGGCGCCCGAGACCTCGAAGGGGCCGTTCATCGCCTGGGCCATGGCCGCGACCGCCTGGGCGTCGGACAGGCCGAACAGCAGCACCGTCGTCTCGTCGCGCGGCGCCGGCAGCACCTTGACCGTGACCTCGGTCAGCACCGCCAGCGTGCCCCAGGACCCGGCCATCAGCTTCATCAGATCGTAGCCGGTGACGTTCTTCACGACCTTGCCGCCGGCCTTGAACATCTCGCCGCGCCCGGACACCGCCTGGAAGCCGAGGAAGTGGTCGCGGGCGGCGCCGGCGCGGATGCGGCGCGGGCCCGACAGGTTCGCCGCCAGCGACCCGCCCAGCGTCGGCTCTCCGGACGCGCCCAGCAGGCCCGTCCAGCGCGGCGGCTCGAAAGCCAGCATCTGGCCGTGGCCGGCGAGCAGCCGCTCGATGTCGGCCAGCCGGGCGCCCGCTTGGGCGGTCAGCACGAGTTCGTCCGGCTGGTAGTCGACCACCTTGTCCAGCCCCGCCAGCGACAGCGTCAGGTCGGCCGGCGCGCCGCCGACGGCGCGCTTCGTGCCGCCGCCGACCACCTCGATCCGGCGGCCGTGGGCGGCGGCCTCGGAGACGACTTGCTGGACGTCCTCGGCGCTCTGCGGCGGGCGGGCCTGGATCGCGGCGGCCGCCATCAGAACCTCGGCAGGTCGGGGAAGGCGAGCTTCCCGCGGTGGACGTGCATGCGGCCGAGCTCGGCGCAGCGGTGCAGGGTGGGGAACACCTTGCCGGGGTTGAGCAGCAGCGCCGGGTCGAAGGCGCACTTCACCCGCTGCTGGCAGGCCAGATCGGTGGGATCGAACATCGTCCCCATTAGGTCGCGCTTCTCCACCCCCACGCCGTGCTCGCCGGTCAGGACGCCGCCGACCGCCACGCACAGCTTCAGGATCTCGGCCCCGAACGCCTCGGCCTTCTCCAGTTCGCCCGGCTTGTCGGCGTCGTAGAGGATCAGCGGGTGCAGGTTGCCGTCCCCGGCGTGGAAGACGTTGGCCACGCCCAGGCCGTAGCTGCGCGCCATCTCGCTCATGGCCGAGAGCACCTGCGGCAGCTTCCCGCGCGGGATGGTGCCGTCCATGCAGTAGTAGTCGGGCGCGATCCGGCCGACGGCTGGGAACGCCGCCTTGCGCCCCGCCCAGAACGCCAGGCGCTCGGCCTCCGAGTGCGAGACCCGGACGAAGTCGGCGCCGCGGGCCGAGGCCAGCGCGCGGACGTGGCCCGTCAGTTCGGCGCACTCGGCCTCGGGGCCGTCCAGCTCGACGATCAGCAGGGCCGCGGCGTCGACCGGGTAGCCGGCGCCCACGAAAGCCTCCGCCGCCCGGATCGCCGGGTTGTCCATCATCTCCAGCCCGGCCGGGATGATGCCGGCGGCGATGATGTCGCCCACGGTCGCGCCGGCGGCCTCCACCAACGGGAAGCCCAGCAGCAGGGCCTTGGCGGTCTCGGGCTTGGGCAGGATGCGGACGGTGACCTCGGTGACCACGCCCAGCAGCCCCTCGGACCCGGTGACGACGCCCAGCAGGTCGTAGCCGGCTGCATCGAAGCCCTTTCCGCCCAGCCGCACAACCTCGCCGTTCATCAGCACCAGCTCGCAGCCGAGCAGGTTGTTGGTGGTCAGGCCGTACTTCAGGCAGTGCACCCCGCCCGAGTTCTCGGCCACGTTGCCCCCGATGGTGCAGGCGATCTGGCTTGAGGGATCGGGGGCGTAGTAGAATCCGTCGGCCTCCACCGCGTGGGTGACGCCCAGGTTGGTGACGCCCGGCTGCACGACCGCGCAGCGGTTCGCGTAGTCCACCTCCAGGATGCGGTTGAACTTGGCCATGCCCAGCACGACCCCGTCGGCCAGCGGCAGGGCCCCGCCCGACAGCGAGGTGCCGGCGCCGCGGGGCACCACCTTCACGCCTTCGGCCGAGCACCACTTCAGGATCTCCGAGACCTGCTGCGTGGTCTCGGGCAGCACCACCGCGAGCGGCGTCTGCCGATAGGCCGAGAGTCCGTCGGACTCGAAGGGAACCAGGGCCTCGGGCTCGCTGACCACGCCCTCGCCCGGCACGATCCGGCGCAGCGCACGGACGATCTCGGCCTTGCGGGCGATCAGCGCGGCGTCCGGCGCGGGCATCCTCATGGGACGTCCTTATCGCCGCGTTCGGGGCCGGGCTCCAGACCTAGCGACCCTCGAAGTTCGCGGCCCGCTTCTCGTTGAAGGCGGCCACGCCCTCGCGGCGGTCGTGGGTGGTGAAGAGGTGGTTGTAGACCTCGAGCTCTAGGTCCATGGCGCGGGCCAGGTCCAGGTCTTGGCCGCCGTGCACCACCCGCTTGGCGCCGCGCACCGACAGCGGCGCCTTGGACGCGATCGTTCCAGCCACCTCCAGCACCCGCGGCAGCAGCTCCTCCGCCGGGACGACGTCGCTGACGAGCCCCCAGGCGAGCGCCTGCTCGGCGCTGAACGGCCGGGCGGTGGCGATGATCTCGATCGCCCGCCGGGGCCCCACCGCCCGGGTCAGGAGCTGGGTGCCGCCCAGGCCGGGCAGGATGCCCAGTCCCGCCTCGGGCAGGCCGAAGCGCGCGCCCTGCGCGGCGTAGGCGAAGTCGCAGGCGAGCGTCATCTCGCAGCCGCCGCCCATGGCCGCGCCGTGGACCGCCGCGATCACCGGGACCGGACAGGCGAGCTGGGCGCGGATCATCGCCTCGAACAGCCGATGCTGCTCGGCCCAGGCCTCATCGGTCATGCCGTTGCGTTCCTTCAGGTCCGCCCCGGCCTGGAAGTGCCTGCCCTCGCCCCGCAGGATCACGCAGCGCAGGCCCGCCTCGCCGGCCAGGCGGCTCCAGGCGTCCAGCAGCTCGCGGCCCATCTGGGTGGACAGCGCATTGGCGACCTCGGGGCGATCGAACGCGATCACCGCCACGCCCGACGCCGCCTCCTCCAGCTTGATGGTCTCGTAGGTCATCAGAAGCTCTTCGGCTGGCCCAGCACGTGGGTGGCCACGTGGGACAGGATCAGGTTCGTGGAGATCGGCGCCACCTGGTAGAGGCGCGTCTCGCGGAACTTGCGCTCGATGTCGTACTCCTCGGCGAAGCCGAAGCCGCCGTGGGTCTGCAGGCACATGTCGGCGGCGAACCACGAAGCCTCCGACGCGACCAGCTTGGCCATGTTGGCCTCGGTGCCGCACGGCTCGCCGGCCTCGAACAGCTCGGCGGCGCGGTCCACCATCAGGCTCGCGCCGGTCATCTGGACATGGGCGCGGGCGAGCGGGAACTGCACGCCCTGGTTCTCGCCGATCGGCCGGCCGAACACGACGCGGTCCTTGGCGTACTGGCTGGCGCGGTCGATGAAGAAGCGCGCATCGCCGAGGCACTCGGCCGCGATCAGGATGCGCTCGGCGTTCATCCCGTCGAGGATGTACCTGAAGCCCTTGCCCTCCTCGCCGATCAGGTTCTCGGCCGGGACCTCCAGGTCCTCGAAGAAGAGTTCGGTCGTGGCGTGGTTCAGCATGGTGCGCACCGGCCGGATCGTCAGGCCGTTGCCCACCGCCTGGCGCATGTCGACCAAGAGGACGCTCATGCCGTCGGACGGCTTCTTGGCCTGGTCCCTCGGGGTGGTGCGGCACAACAGGACCATCAGGTCGGAGTGCTCGGCTCTGGAGATCCAGATCTTCCGGCCGCTCACCACGTACTTGTCGCCGACCTTCTTCGCGAAGGTGGAGATGCGGGTGGTGTCGGTGCCGGCGTCGGGCTCGGTGACGCCGAAGGCCTGCAGGCGCAGCTCGCCGGTGGCGATCTTCGGCAGGTAGGCTTCCTTCTGGGCCGGCGTGCCGTGCCGCAGCACCGTGCCCATGGTGTACATCTGGGCGTGACAGGCCGCGCCGTTGCAGCCCGAACGGTGCACCTCCTCGAGGATCGCCACCGCGGCCTTCAGGCCGAGGCCCGAGCCTCCGTACTCCTCGGGGATCAGCACCGACAGGAAGCCCGCCTCGGTCAGCGCCTGGACGAACTCGGTGGGATAGGCGCGCTCACGGTCCAGGTCGCGCCAGTATGCGCCGGGGAAGCGGGCGCAGAGCCTGCGCACGGCCTCGCGGATTTCGGGAAAGGTCTCGCTCACGGGCCCTCTCTGCCACGACGGCGAACGGGGCCCAAGGGCGCCGCAAGGGCAGCGTCGAAAGTCAGAAAATTCCAACCTGGAAGCACCGTTCGGGCGTTCTTGCTCGCCCATTCCGGAATTCTCGGCATGCTTTGCCGCAAGCCAAGCAGTGGTTGCATAACTTGTGCTTCTGCTCGAAAACACCGTCCAGCCAAAGGCCAGCCAACAGGGCCAACCAAAGGGAGGGAAGACCGCTCCGCATGAGGAAGCTCTCTACCGCGATCGACCCCGCCTCCGACGGCTTCGCCGCCAACGCGCAGGTCAACCGCGCCCTGGTCGAACAGCTCCGCCAGCGATCGGGCGAAGCGGCGCTGGGCGGGCCCGAGCCGTCGCGCAAGCGCCATACGAGCCGCGGCAAGCTCCTGCCGCGCGAGCGGGTCATGCGGCTGCTCGATCCCGGCTCTCCGTTCCTTGAGGTCGGGGGCCTGGCGGCCTTCGGGATGTACGGCGACGAGGCGCCGGCGGCCGGCGTCATCACCGGCATCGGCCGGGTGTCGGGCCGCGAGGTGATGATCGTGGCCAACGACGCCACGGTGAAGGGCGGCGCCTACTTCCCGATTACGGTGAAGAAGCACCTGCGGGCGCAGGAGATCGCGATCCAGAACCGCCTGCCGTGCGTCTATCTGGTGGATAGCGGCGGGGCGAACCTGCCGCACCAGGCCGAGGTGTTTCCCGACCGCGAGCACTTCGGGCGCATCTTCTACAACCAGGCCCGGATGAGCGCCGAGGGCATCGCCCAGATCGCCTGCGTCATGGGCTCGTGCACCGCCGGCGGCGCCTACGTCCCCGCCATGAGCGACGAGACGGTGATTGTCCGGAACCAGGGCACCATCTTCCTGGGCGGCCCGCCGCTGGTGAAGGCCGCCACGGGCGAGGTCATCACCGCCGAGGAGCTCGGCGGCGCCGACACCCACGGCCGCCGGTCGGGCGTGGTCGACCACGTCGCCCACGACGACGAGCACGCGCTCTCCATCGTCCGCAACATCGTCGCCAACCTGAACACCACCAAGCGGGTGGACATCACCCTGGAGGCGCCGGAGCCGCCGGCCTACGACCCGGAGGAGCTGTACGGCATCGTCCCCACCGACGTGCGCGCGCCCTACGAGGTGCGCGAGGTGATCGCCCGCATCGTCGACGGCTCGAAGTTCGACGAGTTCAAGGCGCTGTACGGCACGACCCTGGTGTGCGGCTTCGCCCGCATCTGGGGCTTCCCGGTGGCGATCCTGGCCAACAACGGCGTGCTGTTCTCGGAGAGCGCGCTGAAGGGCGCCCACTTCATCGAGCTGGCGGCCAAGCGGAAGATCCCCCTGGTCTTCCTGCAGAACATCTCGGGCTTCATGGTCGGCGGCCGCTACGAGGCCGGCGGCATCGCCAAGGACGGCGCCAAGCTGGTCACCGCCGTGGCTTCGGTGGAGGTCCCCAAGTTCACCGTCCTGATCGGCGGCTCGTTCGGGGCCGGCAACTACGGCATGTGCGGCCGGGCCTATTCCCCGCGCTTCCTGTGGACCTGGCCGAACAGCCGCATCAGCGTCATGGGCGGCGAACAGGCGGCCAGCGTCCTGGCCACCGTCCACCGAGACGCCGGCACGTGGACGCCCGACGAGGAGGAGGCGTTCAAGGCGCCGATCCGCCAGAAGTACGAGGACGAGGGCAATCCCTACTACGCCACCGCCCGCCTCTGGGACGACGGCGTCATCGACCCGGCCCAGACCCGCGACGTGCTGGGCCTTTCCATCTCGGCGGCGCTGAACGCCCCGATCCCCGAGACCCGCTTCGGCGTCTTCCGGATGTGACCATGGCGAAGAAGATCACCTCCATCCTCGTCGCCAACCGCGGCGAGATCGCCCGCCGCGTCTTCGCCACCGCCCGCCGCATGGGGCTTGGCGCGGTCGCGGTGTTCTCGGACGCCGACGCCGAGGCGCCGCACGTCCTGGACGCCGACGTGGCGGTCCACATCGGCCCGGCCGCCGCGCGCGAGAGCTACCTCGTTCCGGCGAAGATCATCGCCGCGGCGAAGGAGGCCGGCGCCGACGCCATCCATCCCGGCTACGGCTTCCTGTCCGAGAACGCCGAGTTCGCCGAGGCCGTCGCCAAGGCGGGCCTGACCTGGATCGGCCCGCCGCCCGCGGCGATCCGCGCCATGGGCCTGAAGGACGCCGCCAAGGACCTGATGCAGAAGGCCGGCGTGCCGGTGACGCCCGGCTACCTGGGCGAGGACCAGTCCGAGGCCGTGCTGCAGCGCGAGGCCGACCGCATCGGCTATCCGGTGCTGATCAAGGCCGTGGCCGGCGGCGGCGGCAAGGGGATGCGCAAGGTCGAGAAGCCCGAGGACTTCCTGGCCGCCCTGGGGGCCGCCAAGCGCGAGGCCGCCGCGGCCTTCGGCGACGACCGGGTGCTGCTCGAGACCTACGTGACCCGCCCGCGGCACATCGAGGTGCAGGTGTTCGGGGACACGAAGGGGAACGTCGTCCACCTCTACGAGCGCGACTGCTCGCTGCAGCGCCGACACCAGAAGGTGATCGAGGAGGCGCCGGCCCCCGGCATGTCGGACGAGGCCCGAGCTGCGGTCACCTCCGCCGCCGTCCGCGCCGCCCAGGCGGTGGGCTATGTCGGCGCAGGCACGGTCGAGTTCATCGCCGACGCCAGCGAGGGCCTTAAGCCGGACCGCATCTGGTTCATGGAGATGAACACCCGCCTGCAGGTGGAGCACCCGGTCACCGAGATGGTCACCGGTCTCGACCTCGTGGAATGGCAAATTCGCGTGGCCCAGGGCGAGCCCCTGCCCCTGTCGCAGGACCAGATCACCCTGACCGGCCATGCGGTGGAGGCGCGGCTCTACGCCGAGAACCCCTCCTCGGGCTTCCTGCCGTCGATCGGACGCCTGGACCACTTCCGCCTGCCCGAGCACCTGCGGGTGGACGCCGGGGTCGAGGCGGGCGGCGAGGTGACGCCGTTCTACGATCCGATGGTCGCCAAGCTGATCGCCCACGCCGAGACGCGCGAGCAGGCGATCGCCGACCTCTGCGAGGCCTGCGACCGCGTCGAGGTCTGGCCGGTCAAGACCAACGCCGCCTTCCTGACCCGCTGCCTGGAGGAGCCGGACTTCATCGCCGGCGAGGTGGACACCGGCTTCATCGAGCGGCGGCTGGACCAGCTGGTCGCCCCCGCAGAGCCGTCGCCCGCCGCCTGCTCGGCCGCCGCCGACGCGGCCACCCTGAACCTCGAGGAAGGCGCGGCCGACGATCCGTGGAAGGGCCTGTTCGGCTTCCGCCTGAACGCCGAGCCCTATACCGGCGTGCGGCTGTTCGCGAACGGCAAGGCGATGATCTGCGAGAGCCTGCCCGACGCCCCGGACCGCTCGGTGCTGCTCACCGACGACGGGGACATCGTGGTGTTCGAGGCCGGCGAGGCTTTCGTCTTCAAGGACCATCCGCCGGCCGCCGACCTGGAAAGCGCCGGCGACGGCCAGATCCGCGCGCCGATGCCGGGCAAGGTCACCCAGCTCTCGGTGAAGCCGGGCGACCCCGTCTCCAAGGGTCAGCCGCTGGTCGTCCTCGAAGCCATGAAGATGGAGCACGCGCTCCAGGCCGCCTTCGACGGCAAGGTCGAGGAGGTGGCGGTCAGCCTGGGCGCCCAAGTCAGCGAGGGGACCCTGCTGGTCCGGCTGTCGGAAGCGGAGACCTAGGCGGGCCCCGCGACGACGCCGGCGTCGTGCAGCCGGCCGATCTCGCCCGAGCCCAGGCCCAGCACGTCGGCCAGCACCTCGTCGGTGTGCTCGCCCAGCCGCGGGGCCGGCCGCACGGGGCCGCGCGCGTCCTGCGGGATCGTCGCCGCCGCGCCCGGCGCGGGATAGGTCAGGCCGCTGGGATGGCGCACCGCCTCGAACAGCGGATTGCCCTTGAACAGTCGCGGGTCCTCCAGGGCCGCCTCCAGCGGCTGGTAGCTGCCCCAGGTGACGCCGCCGGCGTCGAAGGCGGGCGCCAGCTCGGCAAGGTCCCGCGCGGCGAAGGCCCGCTCGAACAGCGGATAGAGCCGCGCCCGGTGCGCGAAGCGCAGCCCCTCGTCGGCGGCGAACGAGACGCCGAGCTCGGCCTCCAGCGCCGCGACCGCCTCCTTCAGCCCCAACACCTCGAGGGCCTTCGACCACTGCTTGGGGGTGATGGCGAGCAGCATCAGGGTCTGGCCGTCCCGGGTGAGGAAGTCGCGGCCGAAGGCGCCGTAGACGTCGTTGCCCATGCGCGGCCGCTGATGGCCGGCCAAGAGGGTCTCGGCGGTGAACCCCAGGTTGGCCATGGTGGCCGCGGCGATGTCCGACAGCGGCGCGCGGATCTCGCGGCCCTCGCCCGTGCGGTGGCGGGCCAGCAGGGCCGAGACGAGGGCGAACGCGCAGTAGGCGCCGGTCAGGAGGTCCCAGGCGGCGAGCACATGGTTCACGGGCCGCGGGTCGTCCACCGGGCCGGTCATCTGCGGCAGGCCGATGGCCGAGTTGATGGTGTAGTCCATGCCCTGGGAGCCGTCGGCCCAGCCCATCACCCGCACGCAGATCAGGTCCTGGCGCAGCTTCCTCAGCGTCTCGTAGGAGAGGAAGCCATCGACCGGGAAGTTGGTGACGAACAGCCCGCCGTCCTCGCCCGGCGCGGCCGCCAGCCGCTGGGCGATCTCGCGCCCCTCGGGCCGGGTCAGGTCGATGGCCACCGACTTCTTGGCCTTGTTCAGCCCCTCCCAGTAGAGGCTGGCGCCGTTGTCCGCGAGCGGCCAGCGGCGGAAGTCCGGCCCTCCGCCGATGTTGTCGAAGCGGATCACCTCGGCGCCCATCTGGGCGAGGTAGAGGCCGCAGGTGGGCGCGGCCACGAACGCGGCGCCCTCCACCACGCGCAGGCCCTTCAGCAGGTCGTACATCTGGTCTCCTCGTCGGCGCGCACCCTGCCGCCCTGACCCTGCGTCCGCCAAGCGCGGCCGTTCAACATGCTTTCCAGCCGTTCACCGCGTTTGTTGGGGATATCGCAAGTCCCCGGCCGTTAACCTCACGATCTCAAAGAAGAATTCTTGAGAGAGCCTCAGCGGATGCGCGTCGTCACCATCGTCAGCCTCGCGGCCTCGGCCGTGCTCGGCCTGGGAGCCCTGGTGGTCGCCAAGACCGTGCTGCCGGGCGCCGGAGCCGCCAAGGGCGCGGCGGTCGTCCAGGAAGCGCCCGGCGTTCCCGTCGTGGTCGCGGCGCGCGAGATCAAGTACGGCGACAAGCTCGTCCCCGGCATGCTGACCATCGTCAACGCCCCGGCCGGTCTCGTTCCGCAGGGCGCGTTCCAGACGGTCGACCAGGTCCTGTCGGCCGACAAGGGGGGCCCGCCAGTGGCGCTCACCCGGCTCGCCGCGCGCGAACCCGTGCTGCCGACCAAGATCTCCGGGCCCGGCTCGCGGCCGACGGTCTCGGCCGAGGTCGGGGAAGGCATGCGCGCCTACACGCTCAAGGTGGACGCCTCCAGCGGCGTGGGCGGCCACGCCCTGCCGGGCGACCGGGTGGACGTGGTGCTGCTGCGCGACCTGACGCCGAGCGGCCCCGACCGCAACTTCATCTCCTATGTCGTCGTCCAGAACGCCCGCGTCCTGGGCGTCGATCTGAACGCCGACCCCACCTCGGAGAAGCCGGCCACGCCCTCGACCGCCACGCTCGAGGTCTCGGTGGAGGAGTCCCAGAAGCTGGCGATCGCCGCCACCCTGGGGACCCTGTCGTTGGCCCTGCGCCGCTCGGGCGAGGCCGAGATCGCCGACGCCGGACCGCTGCGCACCGGGGACTTCCTGGTCGGCGGCGGCGGCAGAGGCCCGGTCCGCGCCGCCAGCAGCGGCGGCCCGCGCGCCCCGGCCGGCATCCTGATCATCGAGGGCGAGTCCGTGAAGCGCCAGCGCGCGCCCCGCGGCGGCCGCGGCGCCCAGGCGCCGGTCCAGCCGGTTCCGCCCGTCCCGCCCGTCGTGGCGCACGCCGCGCCGTCCGCCACCTGAGCCCCGCCCCATGCTGAACACCCGCACCGCCCTCGGCGCGTTCGCCTGCGCCTTCGCGCTGGCCGCCGCCGTCCCCCACGCCGCCCCGGCCCAGGAGCTGCGCAGCGAGCCTGCGCCCCGCCGCTCCATCCACGTGCCGCGCGACAAGTCCCTATCGTTCCGCCTGGCCCAGCCGGCCGCGCGCATCGTGGTCTCGCAGCCAGAGATCGCCAAGGTGACCGCCACCTCCGACCGCAGCTTCTACGTCCAGGGGCTCGAGTTCGGCTCGACCAACATGCTGGTCTACGGGCCGGGCGGACGCCTGCTCGAGGTTCTGGATATCCGCGTCGGCTACGACGCCGAGGGCCTGCAGCAGGACCTGGCGGCGGCCTTCCCGAACGAGCCCCTGCGCGTGCGCAACCTGGGCGAGGCGCTCATGCTGACCGGCGAGGTGACCGACACCGGCGTCCAGTACAAGGCCGAGGCCATCGCCCAGCGCTATGCGCCCGACGGACTGATCTCGCGCGTCAGCGTGCGCGCCTCGCAGCAGGTCGTCCTCGAAGTCCGCGTGCTGGAGGCCACCCGCTCGGCGCTGCAGGACATCGGCGTTGAGGGCGCGATCGGCAACAACTCCTGGGCGGTGGCCTTCGGCAACGGCCTGATCGGCGCGAGCCCCGCGGCGGGCGCCCTGGGAATCTCGGGCGGCTGGGGCGACACGCGCATCGACCTCATGCTCACCGCGCTCGAGGAAAAGGGCGTGGTCCGCACCCTGGCGCGGCCGAACCTCGTCGCCATCCCCGGCCAGAAGGCGACCTTCCACGCCGGCGGCGAATATCCCTACCCGGTCCCGCAGCGCGACGACCTGATCAGCCTGGAATTCCGCAAGTACGGCGTGGAGCTGACCTTCACCCCCGTGGTGCAAGACAACGGGCTCATCCGGCTCGACGTCGAGCCCGAGGTCAGCCAGCTCGACTTCACCAACTCTCTGCGCGTGCAGGGCTTCACCGTTCCGGGCCTGATCGTGCGCCGGACCCACACGACGGTGGAACTGAAGCCCGGCGAGTCCCTGGCCATCGGCGGCCTCTTCCAGCGCGAATACACCAACGCCCTGCGCCAGGTGCCGGGCATCGGCGACGTGCCTGTACTGGGCTCGCTGTTCCGCTCGGCGCGGTGGAAGAAGGCCGAGACCGAGCTCGTGGTGATCGTGACCCCCAAGTTCGCCTCGACCGCCGACATGGCCGCCGCCGAGGCCATGCGGACGCCGCCCGGGCGCGAGCCCACGACGCCCGACCTGCTCCTGCGCGGCCGCGCCCTGGACAAGTCCATCACCGAGGAGGGCGCGCCATGAGCGTCAACAGCCTGCACGGCCGCCGCATCCTGGCGCTCGGCGCCGCGCTCGCCCCGCACGCCAAGGGCCCCCTGGCCGGGGCCGACCTCGAACTGGGCGGCATCGACCAGCTGGCCGAACTGGCCAGCGTCCCGCGCGACCTCGTGCTGATCGACGCCGACGCCTGGGCCGCGCCCGAGCTCGCCGCGGCGGTCAAGACGCTGTCCGGCCTGAAGGCCTGCCCGCCGGTCCTGCTGGTCGGCGAGAGCCTGCCCGCCGGGCTGGTGCGCAACCTGCTGCGCCTTGGCGATTCCGACGTGCTGGAGGCCCCCTTCACGGGCGAACAGCTGACCGCAGCCGTGCTCGGCCTTCTGGCCGCCAGCACGCCCGCGCCGCAGGCGAGCGCAGGCGGGGAGAGCCGCTGCTGGGCCGTCTCGGGCGCCGTCGGCGGCGCCGGCGCGACGACCCTGGCCATCGAGATCGCCACGGCCCTGGCCGCGCGTTCCAAGAAAGACCGCAGCGTCTGCCTGATCGACCTGAACCTCGCCGACGGCGCAGCGGCCGCCTACCTCGGCGCCCAGCCCGCCATGCGCCTCGCCGACTTCGGCCAGGCCGCCGAGCGGCTGGACGCGGCCATGCTTCAGGCCTTCATCACCCCGGTCTCCAAGCAGCTCGACCTGCTGGCGGGCGTCCGCGATCCCGGCGGCTTCGACGCGGTCTCGCGCGAGGCGGTGCTGCGGGTGCTGGAGGTCGCCTGCGAGTGCTACGACTGGGTGATCCTGGACGTGCCGCGCCACCGCCGGCCCTGGACGCTGGAGGCCCTGGCGGGCTGCGACGAGGTGCTGGTCATCTCCGAGCTCACCGTCCCGGCCCTGCTGGCCGCCCGCGCCTATTCCGACGAGATCGAGCACGCGCTCGGCAAGGGCCTGAAGCCGCGCATCGTGCTGAACCGCCTGGCCAGCCGCATGTTCGGCCCGGCGCCCTCCATGGCCGAGGCCGAGCGGGCCCTGCAGCGCAAGGCCGAAGCCGGCGTCAGCTCGGACTGGGAAGCGGCCGCCGCCTCGGCGAACCTGGGCGGGCCCATCGCCCAGCACCGGCCGAAGTCGAAGATCGTCAAGGACGTCCAGCTGCTGGTCGAGCGCCTCGCCGAGGCGCCGGCCCGCCAGGGCGCGAAGGCCGCCTGATGGCCCGCTTCAGCCTCGCCCGCGCCGCGCCCCAGGCCGCAGCCGAGCCGAAGCCTGCGTCGGTGACGCCGCAGCCTGCGCCCCCGCCCAAGGCGCCCGCGCCGGTTCCTCCGGCTCCCAAGGAGGCCGTGCGGCCTGCGCCGCCCGCCGCCGACTCCAAGCGGCTGGACCTGCGCCTGCGCCTGCATTCGCGCCTGATCGACGAGCTGGACCTCGCCAAGCTGGACAAGCTCGACGAGGCCGAGCTGCGCCGCCAGGTGATGGGCCAGGTGGTGGAATTCGCCCGCGCCGAGCGCATGGCGCTGAACACCGCCGAGCTCGAGGAGCTGGGCGCCTCGATCTACGACGAGATGGTGGGCCTTGGCCCCATCGAGCCGCTGCTGAAGGACGAGTCGATCAACGACATCCTCATCAACGGCCCCTACCAGGTCTATGTGGAGCGGCGCGGCGAGCTGGAGCTCACCCCCGTCCACTTCCGCGACAACGACCACCTGCTGCGCATCGTCCAGCGGATCGTGGCCGGCGTGGGTCGCCGGATCGACGAGAGCCAGCCGATGGTGGACGCGCGCCTGCCCGACGGCAGCCGCGTGAACGCCGCCATCCCGCCCATCGCGATCGACGGCGCCTCGGTCTCGATCCGGAAGTTCTCGAAGAAGCCGCTGACGCTCGAGAAGCTGGTCGAGTTCGGCGCCATGCCGCAGGCGGTGGCCGACTTCCTCTACGGCGCCGTGCGGGCGCGGGTCTCGACGGTGATCTCCGGCGGCACCGGCTCGGGCAAAACCACCCTGCTCAACGCCCTCTCTTCGGCGATCAGCGAGGGCGAGCGCCTGATCACCATTGAGGACGCCGCCGAGCTGCAGCTCCAGCAGCCGCACGTCGTGCGCATGGAGACCCGCCCGCCGAACATCGAGGGCAAGGGCGAGATCCGCCAGCGCGAGCTGGTGAAGAACGCGCTGCGGATGCGGCCCGACCGGGTGATCCTGGGCGAGGTCCGCTCCGAAGAAGCGTTCGACATGCTGCAGGCCATGAACACCGGCCACGAAGGCTCGATGGCGACCATCCACGCCAACAACCCGCGCGAGGCGATCAGCCGCCTCGAGCAGATGGTGGCCATGGGCGGGATGAACATCAGCTACGAGGCCATGCGCGGCCAGATCGCCTCCGCCGTCGGCCTGATCGTCCAGGTCATGCGCCTGGCCGACGGCAAGCGGAAAGTGACCTACGTCACCGAGATCGTCGGCATGGAAGGCAACGTGGTGCAGATGCAGGACATCTTCACCTTCAACCGCACCCACACCGCGCCCGACGGCACGGTGCACGGCGAGTTCCGCGCCTCGGGCCTGCGGCCCCGCTGCCTCGACGAGATGCTGCGCCGGGGCATCCCCTACGACACGGCCAACTTCGATCCCTCGAAGCCGCTCGCCACGACATGACCATCGACGCGAACACGATCTTCCTGGTGCTGGTGTTCGCCGCGGTGTTCGCCGCGGCCCAGGCCCTGATCGGCATCCTCGGCTCGGCGGCGCAGAAGCGCCTGGTGAACCGCCGCCTGAAGGTCGCCGAGAAGGTGGACGGCATCTCGGCCCTGGTGGTGGAGCTGCGCAAGCAGCGGGGCCTGAACGCCGCCGGGAACAAGAGCGGCCGCCTGCGGTGGCTGTCCGATCTGATCGTGGCCTCGGGCCTGCCCTACGACCCCCGCAAGTGGCTGACCTATGTCCTGCTCGCCGCCGGCATCGGCGGCGCGGGCCTGGCGGTGCTGACCCGCAATCCGCTGATGATCGTTCCGGGCGCGCTCGTGGGCGGCGTGGGCGTTCCGGTGCTGGTCCTGAAGTTCGTCGCCGGCCGGCGCGCCGCGGCCCTGGGCTTCCAGCTGCCCCAGGCGCTGGAGATCATCGTCCGCTCGCTGGAGGCGGGCCATCCGGTGCCCACCGCCATCGCCCTGGTGGGACGGGAGATGTCGGATCCTGTGGGCACCGAGTTCGGCATGGCCGCCGACGAGATCGCCTACGGCGCCAACCTCGAGCAGGCCATCGAGCGCATGGCCGAGCGCTGCCAGCATCCGGACGTCGACCTGTTCGCCGCCACCGTGCGCCTGCAGGAGCGGACCGGCGGCAACCTCACGGGCCTCCTGAAGCTGAACGCCTCGACGATCCGCGAGCGGCACAAGATGCGGCTGAAGATCAAGGCCGCCTCCGCCGAGGGCCGCGCCTCGGCCATGATCCTGTCCGCCGCCCCGTTCATCGCCGTGGGGATGATCATGATCATCTCCCCCAAATTCTACGGCGACGTCATCCACGAGCCCGCCGTGAAGTGGGGGCTGCTCGGCCTCACCGTCTGGGTGGGCATCGGCAACCTCGTCATGCGGCGCATGATCGACATGAAGCTCTAGCCCCATGGACCTGACGAGCATCATCTACGGCGCGGGCCTGCTCATGGTCGGCGGGGCTGTCGCGGGACTGGCCTTCCTCGGCGTCTCCGAGCTGCGCCTGCGCGCCCTGCGCCGGCACCGCTTCGCCTCGGCCGTGGCCGCCGCCGGCGGGCCCGTGGCGGACAAGGGCGCCGGCCTGCTGCCCGAGCAGGTGGTCTCCACGGTCCGGCGCCTTGGCCAGCAGAGCGCCGTCCGCGATCCCGCCAAGGTCTCGCTGCTGCGCTCGCGCCTGATGCAGGCCGGCTTCTTCAGCCGCGAGGCCCCGGTGATCTTCCTGGGGATCAAGGCGGCCCTGATCGCCGCGGCCACCGTCGGCGTGCTCATGACCCTGCCGGTGATGATCGGCGCCAAGGGCGGCAACATGATGGGCCTGGCCATGGCCGTGGGCCTGTCGCTGGCGGCCCTCTACGGTCCCGACCAGGTGCTCAAGTCGCGCAAGGCCACGCGCGAGCGCGAGTACGCCGACGGCTTCCCCGACCTGCTCGACCTGCTGGTCGCCTCGGTGGAGGCCGGCCTCAGCCTCGACGCCGCCGTGACACGGGTGACCGACGAGCTGGAGCGCCGCTACCCCAACCTCACCGTGCACCTGCGCTTCCTGGTGCTGGAGCTGCGCGCCGGGCGGGCGCGGAAGGACGCCTGGAGCGCCTTCGCCGACCGCCTCGCCATCGAGGACGCCCGGGCGCTCGCCACCATGCTGCGCCAGGCCGAGGAGATGGGCACCAGCCTGGGCGACACCCTGCAGGTGTTCTCTCAGGACATGCGCCAGAAGCGGATGCTGCGCGCCGAGGAAAAGGCCCTGGCGCTCTCGGCCAAGCTGACCGTGCCGCTGATCCTCTTCATCTTCCCGTCGCTGCTGACGGCGCTGATGCTCCCGGCGGCGGTGCGGATGATCAAGGTGCTGGGCTAGCCGAGCCCGTAGGGCCGATAGGGCCCGAGGATCAGCTGCTCGAAGACCCCCACGCCCTGGCGCTCGGGCTCGCCGGGCGCGCGCAGCACGGCCTTTGAGATCGCCTGGATATGCAGGTTCTCCATCGCCCCCATGTCGGCGGCCGAGAGGTCGATGTCCTCGCGCGCGACGGCGAGCTCGCCCTTCAGGCCGCCGTGCCGCCACTCCCCGCCGTAACCGATGCCGCGCATCAGGAAGGTGGTGACCGGCTCGAGGTCCACCGTCGCCGCGCCGTCCGCGAGGGGGATGGTCAGGGTCCCGCGCTCGGCGTGGCGCAGGCCCTGGCGCAGCGTGACGTCCATCGACGGCCCGTCGGCCTCCCAGCCGCCCTCGGGTCCCGCGCCGTCGGGCAGGATCACCGCGCGGGTGTTCCAGGGCTGGCCGTCGGGATCGGCGTTGACGTGGAAGAAGACCGAGCGGTCGTCGAAGTTGACCGGGGTCCACTGCCAGAAGAACCCGGGAACGCCGGCGCCCGGCGTCGGCTGCGGATCGGGGGCGCCCACCGGCCGGATGCCCCACGATCGGTCGCGGGTGCCCAGCCAGCCCGCCGCGTCCAGCCGCCGGCCGTCCATCTCGACCCAGCCCGAGACGCGGCAGTTCTGGGTCAGGCGCGTGTAGTCCATGAACAGGCGCGGCCCGATGCGCTTGACGAAGCGCGGCTCCTCGATCGGGAAGGCGCGCCCTTCGAACGTGAGCTCGCAGGCGATCCCCTCGGCCCGCTCGACCGTCACCTTCAGCCGCTGCAGCGGCTCCAGCACCTCGATGCGGATCGGCCCGACCGTCAGGTCCATCCGCTCCATGTTCAGGACCTTCGAGGCGTGCAGGCACCGCTGCACTCCGTCCTTGACGATCGAGACGTGGGCGTCGGCGACGTTGAGCGCCGGATAGACCCCGAAGGCCGCGGCGACGAACTCGGTCCCGTCGGGCGAGTAGGCGTTGAAGAAGTAGCGGTCGTAGAAATTCCGGTCCGAGCCTGCGTAGGCGATCGGCTCGGGCGTCTGGTGGATCGGATAGTCGTCGCCCTTCGTCAGCATCGCGCGGCTCCTCCTGAAGGTCCCGCCTTTCTGTTGACGCTCCGTCAGCCTTGCGACCGGGCGTCCGCGGGTATCAACTGATCGAAGATAAGAAGAAAAGGGAGGCGTCGTCTCCGGTGACCTCGCGTCATCCGACGGCGAAGTTCTGGTGTCTCACCCGCTCGAGCCGCGCCTGGCGGCCTACATCGCCAGGAAGATGCCTGACGCGCGCGACGTGGCCGTCTCTGGCCTGGAGCGCATCTCGGGCGGAGCCTCGCGCGAGACCTATCGGTTCAGGCTGACCTGGGACGGCGGCGAGCGGCCGCTGATCCTGCGGCGCGACCCGCCCGCCAGCCTGATCGAGACCGAGCGGCGGGTGGAGTTCGCCGCCTACCGCGCCTTTCGCGGCTCGGCCGTGCCGGTCCCCGAGATGCTGTGGCTGGAGGAGGAGGACGACGCCCTCGACCACCCCTTCTTCATCGCCGAGGAGCTGTCGGGCCACCAGGCCTCGCCCCAGGTGCTGCTGTCGGGCCTCTACGACGCCGTCCTGCCGAAGGTGGCCGAGGCGAAGTGGACCATCCTGGGCGAGATCGCCCGCGCCGACCCCGCCGCCGTGGGCCTGACCGAGGTGATGGACGCGCCGGCGCCCGACGCCTGCTGGAGGCGCGAGCTGGATCACTGGGAAGGCCTGATCGACCGCGACGCCGTCGAGCCCCTGCCGATCACCCGGGCGGCGATCCGCTGGCTGCGCGCCAACCCGCCGCCGCCGGCCCAGAAGATCAGCGTGGTCCACGGCGACTACCGGACCGGCAACTTCCTGTTCGACGCCGAGGGCCGCATCCATGGCGTGCTGGACTGGGAGATGGCCCACCTGGGCGACCCGCTCGAGGACCTCGGCTGGAGCCTGCAGCCCGTCTGGTGCTTCGGCCGGGAGGGGACCGCCGGCGGCCTCTGCGACCAGGACCACGCCGTCGCGGTCTGGGAGCGGGCCAGCGGCCTGAAGGCCGACCCAGCGGCCCTGAAGTGGTGGATCCTGTTCAACTGCGTGAAGGGCCAGGGCATCTGGGTCGGCAGCGCCAAGGCGTTCCTGTCGGGCGGCAACCGCGCCCCGATCATGGTCTATCCGGCCTGGATGCTCATCAACGCCCAGGAACGCGCCATGCTGAAGGTGATGGGCCGCCTATGACGCCGCAGATCCCCGCCGTCCTGGGAGAGCTCGCGGGCCTCCTGATGAAGTACGCCGACCCGACCGCGCCGCAGGCCGAGCGGGCTAGCGACCTGATGCTGTCGGCCATGCTGCTGATGACCGCCGCCGAGACCTGGGACCGCGCCGCCCACATCCTCGTTGAGGAGAACCGCGCCGTCCGCGCGCTGCTGGGCGAGGCGGGCGAGGACGCGGACCTGCGGGTCTCGGCCCTCACCGCCGAGAACAACCGGCTCCGCGGCCTGTTGATCGAACGTCACGCGGCGGCCGAGGCGGCGGGGGACGCGGCTGCCTGCGAGGCGATCTGGGCCGAGCTGATCGCCGGGACCGAGCGGCGCAGGCTGTCCGGCGCGCCGGTCTAGGCGTCCCGCAGCCTCGCCAGCGTCCGCGGGTCCTCCTCGCCGCCGAAGTACCTGGCCAGCGCCGCCGTGAAGCGGGGCTCGTCCGAAGCCTGCGCGAAGAGCGTCAGGCTGGAGCGGAGCTTGAGGTCGTCGGGCGCGCCGAAGACCTCGTGCGCGGAGCGGCCTTCGATGTCCAGGATGGCGTCCACGCACGCGCGCAGCCTCGGCCCCAGCACCGGATGGGCCAGGTAGGCGCGGGCCTCGGACAGGCCCGAGATCGCGTACCGCTGGGCCATCGTGCTGGAGCCCAGCCCCGCCACCTGGGGGAAGACGAACCACATCCAGTGGCTACGCTTCTCTCCGGCGCGCAGCTCGGCCAGGGCCCGGTCGTAGGCGCCGGCCTGGGCCTGCACGAACCGCTCGAGGTCGAAGGGATCGTCCATAGCCCCATCATAACCCGATCGGCCGAGCTCAGTCGCCGTGCATGGCGCGGGAATCGGCCGGCGCCTGGGCGCGATCCCCTGGCCCGTAGTCCCGCACCATCTCGGCGACCCGCAGGCGGTAGGCCTGCAGGACCCCGCCGCGCCCCGCCGTCTGGGCCGCCCGGTGCGCGTCCAACTCTCGCCAGGCCCGCACCGCCGCCTCGTCCCGCCAGAACGAGAGCGACAGCAGCCGCTCCGGGGCGGCGAGGCTGCGGAAGCGCTCGATGGAGACGAAGCCGTCGACGCCCGCCAGCCGAGGCGCCAGCCCTGCGGCGAGGTCGAGATAGTCGCCCTCATGGCCATCCGCCGGCTCCACCTCGAAGATCACCGCGATCACGGCTTCACCGGGGTCAGGAAGGTGCGGCGCTCGGACAGGATGAAGCGCTTCTCCTGCGCCAGGCGGAAGTTCGCCGCGCCCGCCGGGTCGCCCTTCAGGCGGGCGCGGTAGGCCTCGTAGGCGGCCAGGCTGTCGAACGAGATCAGCGCCAGCGCGACGTCGTTGGTCCCCTCGTGCGGCAGGAAGTAGCCGAGGAGCTCGCCGCCGCAGGCCGGGATGATCGAGAGCCAGTTGCGCGCATAGGCCTCGAAGGCCGTCCGCTGGAAGGGATCGATCACGTAGCGGATGCAGCAGGTCACGGTCATGGGACGCTCCCGGGTTTGCGGTCGCCGCCGTCCTATCCCGCCCGCGCGCGTCGATGCTTCGGCCGCGACCGAAGCATCGACGCGTGGGACGCGCTAGGCTGGCAGGCATGAAGGCCGGTCCCGACATCGTCCGCATCGCCGCGCTGCTGGGGGAGCCCGCCCGCGCCAACATGCTGATCGCCCTGATGGGCGGGCAGGCCCTGACCGCGGGAGAGCTCGCACGCGAGGCCGGCGTCGCCGCTCAGACAGCCAGCGGCCATCTGCGGCGCCTCGAAGAGGGCGGGCTGCTGATCCGGCGGGTGCAAGGCCGCCACAACTACTTCGCCCTGGCCGGAACCGACGTGGCCGAGGCGCTGGAGCAGCTCATCGCCGTCGCCGACCGCGCCGGACACCGGCGCACCCGGCCCGGCCCCGCCGACCCCGCCCTGCGGCGGGCGAGGGTCTGCTACGACCACCTCGCCGGCGAACTGGGCGTGGCCATGCTGGACGGCCTCGTGGCCTCGGGACGGGTCGCCGAGACCGACGGCTCGCTGGTCCTGACCGAGACCGGCCGCGCCTTCGCCCGCGACTTCGGGATCACCCTGCCGGACGCGAGCCGCCGGCCGCTCTGCAAGGCCTGCCTCGACTGGAGCGAGCGGCGCAGCCATCTGGCCGGCGCGCTGGGAGCGGCCCTGCTGGCGCGGATCTATGACCTGGGCTGGGCCCGGCGCGCGCCGGACGGGCGCGTGATCCGGTTCACCGCCCCCGGATTGGCAGCCTTCGAGAAGGCGTTCGCCAACCGTCCGGCCGCCTAGGGAAGTTAGACCTGGAATTCGGGCGAAAAATGTGCGATACAGCAGAAGTCGAATGTCGATTTCGGTTCGGTTGCTCTCCGCGCTTGTTCTTCGGATCGAGCCCGAGCCATCCAAGAACTTCTGCGAAAATTTGACGCCGCGCGCCAGTCTGACGCGCGACAACTCGTGCTTGAAAGATAAACACCATGACCATCGGAACCGTGAAGTGGTTCAACCCCGCCAAGGGGTTCGGCTTCATCCAGCCCGACAACGGCGGCCCGGACGTCTTCGTCCACATCTCGGCCGTGGAACGCTCGACCCTCGGCTCGCTCAGCGAAGGCCAGAAGGTCGGCTTCGAACTGGAACGCGACCAGCGCAGCGGCAAGACGTCCGCCGGCCAGCTGCAAGCGGCCTAAGGAACGGAGATGGCTTGGGGGCGGGTCCGCCGCCTCCAACGCCGTTGCGGACGCATGACCCCCTCGACCATCGAACGCGCCTATCAGGTCGCCCGGTCCGGCCAGGCGGCTGACTTCGCCAGCCTGAAGCGGCTTCTGCAAGCCGAAGGCTGCCGGGCGGTCGACGCCCTGCTCTCGGCCCGCAGCCTCCGGGGACACCTGGAAGCCATCTGCGCCGCCGCCTCGAGCCAGGACGCCGCCCCACCCATCTCGAAAGGCCAAGGCCCCTCATGAGCGACGCCATCGCCGGCTCCACCCTGTCGGACCGCCTCAAGCGGGCATCCGACGCCAAACAGGCGCTGCTCGCCAAGTTCCGGCCGCGCCCGACCGTCGTCGCTCCCCAGGCGCCCTCCCGCGCCGTGGCAAAGGCCGCCGAGCTGCGGCAGGTCCGCGAGGCGCGCGCCGCCGCCAAGGCCGCCCGCGTCCAGGCCGCCGCCGACGCGATCGAAGCGGCCCGGCTGAGCGCCGCCACGGACGCCGCCACCGCCCTCGACGCCAAGCGCAGCGAGCGCAAGGAACGCAAGGCCCTCACCAAGGCCGAAGCCAAGGCCAAGCGGGACGCACGCTATGCGGCTCGCAAGGCCCGCCAATAACGCGCACGATCGCGCGACTGGAAAGGAATCCACATGGCGAAGGAAGACCTCGTCGAATTCGACGGCCAGATCACCGAACTGCTGCCGGAAGGCCGCTTCCGCGTGCGGCTCGAAAACGATCACGAAATCCTGGCCTACACGGCCGGCAAGATGAAGAAGAACCGGATCCGGTCGATGGTCGGCGACCGGGTGACCGTCGAGATGACGCCCTACGACATGGATCGCGGCCGCATCACCTATCGCCACAAGCCCGAGGGCGCGCGCCCCGCCGGCGCGGGGCGTCCCCAGTTCCGCCGCCGCTGACGGCGCGAGCCGGTCGGCCCCTGCGGACGTCCGGCGCAAAGGAAAGACCCCCGGTCCGTGACGGCGGACCGGGGGCCTGATGGCTGCAGCGGGGCCTCGCCAGGCGAGGCGTCGGGAGGTGTGTCGGGGGGCGTCTCACGCCGCTGCGGCTGAGAGAATGCCGATCCCGGAAACAGGTTCCCGCAGCCCCGAGGGGTCGGACGCGACGAGCCGGAAGGTGGATTCCCTCTCCCCTTGTGGGAAGGTGGCCGGCGAAGCAGGCCGGACGGGGGAGTGTCCAGAGATGATCGGCGATGTCCTCGCGCGTGCGGCCGGCTTGGCGATACCGATCGTCGCCGCGCTCCTCATCGCCTCGCCGGCTTCGGCGCAGGACCTGACGCTCAGCGGCGTGATGACCCATGCGGACCTGGCGACCTATCGCGAGGTTCCGTTCCGCGTGCCGGCAGGGGTGACGGCGCTCACCGTGGAGTTCGACTACCAGGGCCGCGAGGAGCGCTCGGTCATCGACCTGGGCGTCCGCGACCCAGCCCGCTTCCGCGGCTGGAGCGGAGGGAACAAGGCGCGCTTCACCGTGGCCGAGACCTGGGCCACGCCGTCCTACCTGCCGGGCCCGATCCCGGCCGGGGAATGGAAGCTGATCCTGGGCGTGCCGGCGATCCGCAAGGCCTCGAAGGCCCCGTACACCGCCAGGATCTGGTTCGAGCGCCGGCCCTCGGACTTCAAGGGTTTCGCGGCCGCGCCGCTGAAGACCGGCCCCGGCTGGTACCGCGGCGACCTGCACCTGCATTCGGGCCACTCCGACGGCTCGTGCGCCGCCCAGAGCGGGGCGCGGGTCCCCTGCCCGCTGTTCAGGACCACCGAGGCGGCGGCGGCGCGGGGCCTCGATTTTATCGCGGTCACCGAGCACAACACCACGTCTCACCATCAGGCGCTCGCCGAGCTTCAGCCCTACTACGACCGGATGCTGCTGATCCCCGGCCGGGAGATCACCACCTTCCAGGGGCACGCCAACGTCTTCGGAACGACGGCGCCGCTGGACTTCCAGCTCGGCGGGCCGCGCGCCCCCGAGCTCGGGACGATCCTGAGCCAGCTCGAGGCCGCCGGCGGCGTCATCTCGGTGAACCATCCCGGCCTGCCGTCCGGCGAGGCCTGCATGGGCTGCGGCTGGACCGCCCAGACCGATTGGACGGGGGTCGCCGCGGTCGAGGCGGTCAACGGCGGCTCGCTGCGCTTCGGGCCCGAGGGGCCGGGGACCGGAATCCCGTTCTGGGAGGCGCGGCTGAACGCCGGCTTCCGCCTCACCGCCGTCGGCGGGTCCGACAACCACGACGGCGCCATGCCGCTCTCCGCGATCCAGTCGGTGGGCTCCCCGACGACCGTCGTCCACGCGCAGGGCCTGTCGCAGCCGGCGATCCTCGCGGGCCTTCGCGCGGGCCGGGCGTTCGTGGACGTCGAGGGCTCGCGGGATCGGCTGCTGGACGTCGTCGCCCGGACCGTGGGACAGGCGGCGCACATGGGCGGCGTGCTGAAGGTCCGCCCCGGCCAGACGGTGCGGCTGCAGGTGGCCACGGCCGGCGTGGCCGGGGGGCGCGTGACCTTCGCGGGACCGGCCGCCTCGGGCGTGCGGGCGGACGCGGCGCCGCTGGCCGCTGGCGAGACCCGCACCTTCCAAGTGGAGGCCGACGGCGCGCGCGGCTGGCTGCGCGCCGATGTCCGCGGCCCCGACGGCAAGCTCTGGCTGCTCGGCAATCCGATCTATCTGGAGCCCGCCGCCCCCTGAGCGCGTTGCAGCGGGGCCATGGGTGACCGAATCCTCGATTGCGTCGTGATCGGCGCAGGCCCGGCGGGGCTGACCGCCGCCATCTATCTGGCGCGCTTCAAGCGCGACTTTGTGGTGATCGAGTCCGGCGCCAGCCGGGCGGCGTGGATCCCGCGCAGCCACAACCATCCGGGGTTCCCGGACGGGGTCCGGGGGAAGACCCTGCTGGCCCGCATGCGCCGCCAGGCCGAGAGGTACGGCGCCGAGATCCGGCGCGGCCGGGTCGAGACGCTGAGCCCGCTGGCGTCCGGCTTCAAGGTGGAAACCGAGGCCGGCGCGCTGCGCGCGCGGACCGTCATCCTGGCCACCGGCGTGATCGACAACGCCCCCGACATTCCCGGCCTGGAGCACGGCGTCGAGAAGGGGCTCGTCCGCATCTGCCCCATCTGCGACGGCTACGAGGTGACCGGCTGCCGGGTCGGCGTGATCGGCCGAGACGACCACTGCGCGAACGAGGCGATCTTCCTGCGCACCTGGTCCGACGACGTGACCCACGTCCACGTGGGCGCCGAGCCCCTGCCGCCAGAGACGCTGGCGCGGCTGAAGACGGCCGGCGTGCAGGTCATCGACAGCGCCATCCAGGGCGTGAAGATCGGCAAGCGGAAGGTGGCCGCGTTCGACTTCGGCGCGGACGAGCCCCGGACCTTCGACGTGGTCTATTCGGCCCTCGGGGTCACCCCCCGGGCGCAGCTCGCGGTGCAGGCCGGCGCCAGGCTGGACGAGAGCGGCCGGCTGGTCGTCAGCGACCACCAGGAGACCTCGGTCCCGGGGCTCTACGCGGCCGGCGACGTGGTGCGGGGCCTCAATCAGATCTCCACCGCCGAGGGCGAAGGGGCGATCGCCGCCACAGACGTGCACAACCGGCTGCGGCGCGCCGGCTAGCGGTCGAACTTGGTGGAGAGGACCAGGGACGTGTTGGTGCGCTCGACGCCGCGCACCGCTCCGATCTCGTCGATGATCGCGTCCATCTCGGCGACGCCGGCGGCCTCGACCGTGGCGATCATGTCGAAGGGGCCGCTGACCGACTGGAGCCGGCGCACGCCAGGCATCCGCTTCAGGGCGGCGGTGACGGCGGCGGCCTGCTTGGGCTCGACGGTCAGCATGACGAAGGCGTGGACGCGGGCCTCGGCATAGGTCGGCGACAGCTTCACCGAATATCCGGCGATCGTCCCGCTGCGCTCGAGGCGCGCGAGCCGGCTCTGCACCGTGGTCCGCGACAGCCCCAGCGCCCGGGCCAGCTCGGCGACGGGCGCCCGGGCGTTCTCGCGCAGCCTGGCCAGCAGGTGCTCGTCAAGGTCATCCATCGGCGCTTTGTCCAGCAGTCTCGGCGATCCGCCCAGAATATCCGAACGAAACGCCGATGCGCCAGTTGAATGCGGCGCCGCTTCCACCGAATCTCGTTCTTTAAGCAGGGAGTGAAGCACATGCGGAAAGTCGCCGTCATCGGGGCAGGCAAGATCGGATCGACCGTCGTCGATCTGCTGGTCGGCTCGGGCAGCTACGAGGTGCTGGTCGTCGACCAGGCCGCCGCCGCGCTGAAGCCGATGGAGGGCCGCCACCGGGTGGAGACCGCCGCCATGGCGATCGACGATCCCGAGGCCGTGGCCGCGCGCCTGAAGGGCTGCTTCGCGGTCGTGAACTGCGCGCCCTACCAGCTGACCACCGCCGTCGCCCGGGCCGCCAAGGCCGCCGGCGCCCACTACCTGGACCTGACCGAGGACGTGGCTTCCAGCCGCGTGGTCCGCGAACTCGCCGCGGACAGCGACACCGCCTTCATCCCGCAGTGCGGCCTGGCGCCCGGCTTCATCACCATCGCCGCCTGGGACCTCGCCAAGCACTTCGACGAGCTGCACGACGTGCGCCTGCGTGTCGGCGCCCTGCCCCGCTACCCCTCCAACGCCCTGAACTACAACCTCACCTGGTCCACGGACGGGGTGATCAACGAGTACTGCGAGCCGTGCGAGGCGATCGTGAACGGCAAGCTGCGCGAGACCCCAGCGCTGGAGGAGCGCGAGGAGTTCGCCCTCGACGGGGTGACCTACGAGGCGTTCAACACCTCGGGCGGGCTCGGCACCCTGTGCCACACGCTCGACGGCAAGGTGCGCAACCTCAACTACAAGACCATCCGCTATCCCGGGCACGCCCAGATCATGAAGGCGCTGCTCAACGACCTGAACCTGCGCAACCGGCGCGAGGTGCTGAAGGACATCCTGGAGAACGCTGTCCCCGCGACCATGCAGGACGTGGTCATCGTCTTCGTCACCGTCTCGGGGATGAAGGGCGGCCGGCTGATGCAGGAGACCTACGTCAACAAGGTCTACGCCCAGGAGATCGGCGGGGAGGTGAAGAGCGCCATCCAGATCACCACCGCCGGCTCGGTCTGCGCCGTGCTGGACATGCTGGCCGACGGCAAGCTGCCGCAGACCGGCTTCATCCGGCAGGAAGACATCGGGCTTTCCGACTTCCTCGCCAACCGCTTCGGCCGCTATTACGCGCCTGAAGACGAGACCGCCCTCAAGGCCGCTGCGGAGTAGGACATGAACGCTCCCGCCAACATCGCTTCCGCCAAGACCGAAGCCGCCGCGGTGCTGGGACGCCTGGGCGTCGACCGCGCCCTGTGGACCGGCGGCCCCCGCGCCGTCCGCTCGCCCGTGACCGGGGAGATCATCGCCGACGTCCACGACACCCCGCTCGCCGCGGTGGCGCAGACCATCGAGACGGCGCACGAGGCCTTCCGCGCCTGGCGCAACGTGCCCGCGCCGCGGCGCGGCGAGCTGATCCGCCTGTTCGGCGAGGAACTGCGCGCGGCCAAGGCCGACCTCGCCGCCGTCGTCACCCTGGAAGCCGGCAAGATCACCTCCGAAGCCCTCGGCGAGGTCCAGGAGATGATCGACATCTGCGACTTCGCCGTCGGCCTGTCGCGCCAGCTCTATGGCCTGACCATCGCCACCGAGCGTCCGGACCACCGGATGATGGAGACCTGGCACCCGCTGGGCGTCGTCGGGATCATCTCGGCCTTCAACTTCCCGGTCGCCGTGTGGTGCTGGAACTCGGCCCTGGCGCTGGTGTGCGGCGACCCCTGCGTCTGGAAGCCGTCGGAGAAGACCCCGTTGACGGCGCTCGCCACCCAGGCGGTGTTCGAACGCGCCCTGGCCCGGTTCGGCGACGCCCCCAAGGGCCTCTCGGCCGTGATCCTCGGCGGCCGCGAAGTGGGCGAGGCGCTGGTGGACCACCCCAAGGTGCCGCTGGTGTCGGCCACCGGTTCGACGGCCATGGGCCGCGCCGTCGGCCCGCGCCTCGCGCAGCGGTTCGCCCGCGCGCTGCTGGAGCTGGGCGGCAACAACGCGGCGATCATCGCGCCGACCGCTGACCTCGACCTCGCCCTGCGCGGCGTCGCCTTCGCGGCCATGGGGACGGCGGGCCAACGGTGCACGACGCTGCGGCGCCTGTTCGTCCACGAGAGCATCTACGACGGCTTCGTCGGCGCGCTGAAGGCGGCCTACGCCTCGGTGCCGGTGGGCGATCCGCGGCAGGCCGGCGTCCTGGTGGGCCCCCTTATCGACGCCGCCAGCTTCGACGGGATGCAGAAGTCCCTCGCCGACGCGCGCGCCGCGGGCGGCCAGGTGCAGGGGGGCGAGCGCGTGGAGATGGGCGAGGAGGCCTTCTACGTGCGTCCCGCGATCGTCGAGATGCCCGGCCAGACAGACGTCGTGAAGCGCGAGACCTTCGCGCCGATCCTCTACGTCATGAAGTACAGGGACATCGAGGAGGCGATCGCCCTGCAGAACGACGTGCCCCAGGGTCTGTCGTCCTCGATCTTCACCAACGACATGCGCGAGGCCGAGCTCTTCATCTCGGCGCGCGGCTCGGACTGCGGCATCGCCAACGTCAACATCGGCCCCTCGGGCGCCGAGATCGGCGGGGCGTTCGGCGGCGAGAAGGAGACCGGCGGCGGGCGCGAGTCGGGTTCGGACGCCTGGAAGGCCTACATGCGCCGGGCGACCAACACCCTGAACTACGGCAAGACCCTGCCGCTGGCCCAGGGCGTCAGCTTCGAGATCAAGACGGCCCCTTAAACGGTCGTTTGCTTCGCGGGAGAGCGCTTGGCACAATCGCCGGCGTTCTTTCCCCGCGATTTCGAAAGCTGTTTCCTTTGACGATTGCTCCTGAGGCCGCCAACGCCGGCGGCGATCCCTTCGCCTCGGTCGACGCCCTGATCGAGCGCCTGGCGGGCGTGGGCTACATCGCCTCGCGGCGCATCGCGACGGCGCTCTACATGGCCGTGAAGCTGCAGAAGCCGATCCTGGTCGAGGGTTCGGCCGGCGTCGGCAAGACCGAACTCGCCCTCTCGACGGCGACCATGCTGGGCCAGCCGCTGATCCGGATGCAGTGCTACGAGGGCCTCGACGAGTCCAAGGCCCTGTACGAGTGGAAGTACGGCAAGCAGCTCCTCTACACCCAGATCCTGAAGGACCGGATGGGCGAGGCGCTGGCCGACGCGAGCTCGATGGACGCGGCGATGGACCGCCTCCACGGCATGGGTGACCTGTTCTTCTCCGAGCCGTTCCTGGAGCCGCGGCCGCTGATGAAGGCGCTGCAGCAGGACGACGGCTGCGTGCTGCTGATCGACGAGGTCGACAAGTCCGACGAGGCCTTCGAGGCCTTCCTGCTGGAGGTGCTCTCGGCCTACCAGGTCTCGGTGCCGGAACTGGGCGTCCTGAAGGCCAAGGTCCCGCCGCTGGTGTTCCTGACCTCCAACAACGTCCGCGACCTGGGCGATGCGCTGAAGCGCCGCTGCATCCACCTGCACATCCCCCTCCCCGAGGCCTCGCTCGAGGAGAAGATCGTCGCCAGCCGCGTGCCCGGCATCGAGGCGAAGCTGACCCGCGAGCTGGTGGCCTTCGTCCAGTCGCTGCGGACGATGGACCTGCGCAAGTCGCCGTCGATCTCGGAGACGGTGGACTGGGCCCGGGCGCTGGTGCTCCTGCACGCGGACAGCCTGAGCGCCGAGGTGGTGCGGGACACGCTCAACGTCATCCTGAAGTTCGAGCAGGACATCGCCGCGGTCGAGCCGCAGGTGGTGGAGCTGCTCCACCGGCGGTGATGCAGCACACCCTGGAGCAGTTCTTCCGGGCGCTCCGGGCCGCCGACGTACGCGTCTCGCCGGCCGAGGCGATCGACGCCTCGCGGGCGGCGGCCGTCGTGGGCTACGCCGACCGCACGCTGTTCAAGGACGCCCTGTGCGCGACCCTGGCCAAGTCGGCCGAGGAGGTCGAACGGTTCGACGCCACGTTCGAGGCGTTCTTCGCCCGCGACGCGGGACAGGCGCCCGAGCCGGGCGGCGAGCTCTCGCCGGCCGAGGCCGAGCAGACGGCCGACAGTCCCCTGGCCCAGGCGCTGCTGGAGGGCGACGCCGCCGCGATCCAGCAGTCGATGGAGGAGGCCGCCGCCCGCGCCGGCGTCGCCGAGATCCGCATGACGACCCAGCGCAGCCGGATGACGCGCCGGCTGCTGGAGGAGATGGGCCTGGAGGAGATCGAGCAGATCATCGCCCGCGCCCGCCGCCTGCCCGAGGGGGACGGCGAGGGCCTCGCCGAGCGCCTGGAGGCCGGCCGCCGGGCCCTGTTTGACCAGGCCAGGAGCTACGTCCAGCGTCAGCACGACCTCTATGCCGCGAACTCGGCGCGGGAGCTGCGCGAGGAGCGGCTGGCGCGCAAGCAGATCAACGCCGACGGCGGGCTCGATCCCGTGGACTACCGGCTGATGCAGCAGCTCGTCCGGCGCATGGCCAAGCGGCTGGCGGCCAAGTACGCCCGCCGCCGCCGCGTCGCCCAGCGCGGACACCTGGACGTGCGCAAGACGCTGCGGCGCTCCACGGCCTACGGCGGCGTGCCCTTCGAGGTGGCCTGGAAGGTCAAGAAGGTCGAAAAGCCGTCGATCGTGGTGATCGTCGATGTCTCGAAGTCGGTCGCCGCCGCCGCCCAGTTCCTGCTGACCTTCCTCTACTCCCTGAACGAGGTGGTGGAGCGGCTGGACGCCTTCGCGTTCTCCGGGCGGCTGATCCCGGTGGGCGACATCCTGGACGAGAACAGCGTCGAAGGCGCGATCCTCGAGGTGCTGCAGGAGATCGGCTTCCAGTCCACCGACTACGGCCAGGCGCTGGCCGACTTCTGCGACGCGCACCTCTCCAGCCTCGACCGCAAGACCACGGTGATCGTCCTGGGCGACGGCCGGTCGAACTACGCCGACCCGCGGCTGGACCTGATGAAGCAGATCCATGACCGCAGCCGGGCGGTGATCTGGCTGAACCCCGAGCCCGAGAGCTACTGGGGCCAGGGCGACAGCGTGATGGACCGCTACGCCCGCTTCTGCCACGTGGCCAAGCAGTGCGGGACCCTGCAGCAGCTGGAGCGCGTCATCGACGACGTGCTCAGGAGCTATGTGCCCCATTGAGGGCGGCCGCGATCTCGGCGTGCCGGCGCCGGGAGATGTCGTAGCCCAGCAGGATGGCCATCCCGACCAGCACCAGGATCGCCGGCACGAGCGTCCAGGAGAACACCACCCGCTGGAGCAGCGGCTCGGGCAGAACGGCGCCCACCTGCCGGCCCACATCCTTGGGGAAGCGGATCAGGTCCAGGGCGAACCCCGAGATCAGCACCCCGACGCCGGTCGCGCCCTTGAACGCGAAGCCCAGCCCCGCGAAGTAGAGCCCCTCGCGCGGGCGGCCGAACAGATGGTGATGCTCGTCCGCGGCGTCGGCCATCATCGAGTAGTAGGCGATGGCGCAGATGCCGGCGCCGACCCCGGCCAGGGCGACCAGGACCGCGATCGGCGCCTCGGCGGCCTGGCCCGCGGGCATGAAGGTCTGGGTGATCCGCGGCACGCCCAGCAGCAGCCAGGCCAGCACGACCAGCGCCATGCCGATCAGGACCGTCGTGCGCTTCTCCAGACGGCGGCCGATCAGCGGCGTCAGCGGCACGCCCGCGAACATGCCGCCCAGGAAGGCGAAGGTGACGTCCCGGATCATCTCGGGCTGCAGGCGCCAGACGAAGACGTAGGCGTGGCTGTTGAAGGCGCCGTTCACCCCGACGGCCGCGTAGCAGACGGCCGCCGAGAGGAAGAGGGTCCGGAACGAGCGGTTGCGGAAGATCTCGACCACCTCGCCCGGCAGGCGGCGCAGGAGATGGATCGGCACCGCGGGGACCGATTTAAGGCCGGCCGCGAAGCGCAGCACCCCCACCCCGCAGACCAGGGAGCAGACCAGCATCAGCGCGCCCGCCGACCAGCCGAAGCCGGGGTAGCGTTCGGGCTTCTGCAGGCCGCCCTCGCCCTGGAAGAACAGGGAATAGGCCAGCCCCGTCACCACCACCGCGGCCAGGACGGCGAAGATGGTGCGCCAGGCGACCACGGCGTTGCGCTCGTGGTAGTCGCCGGACAGCTCCGCGCCCAGGGCGACGTAGGGGACGTGGAACATCGAGACGAAGCTGCGCACCGCCACCGAGGTGACGGCGAGCCAGGCGAACAGCACCGGCTGGGATGCGCCCGGCGGCGGGCTGAACAGCAGTCCGACGGAGATCGCGATGAGCGGCGCCGCCACGAGCATCAGCGGCACGCGCCGGCCGAGGCGCGAGCGGATGTTGTCGGACCAGGAGCCAAAGAACGGATCGACTCCGGCGTCGGCCACGAGGCCGATGAACACCGCCGCTCCGACCAGGCTGCCGGGCAGGCCCAGCACTGCGGTGTAGTAGAAGAAGACGAACCCGGAGGCGGCGGTCCAGGCGGAGTCCGCGACGGCCCCCAGACCGTAGGAGAGCTTTACGCCGAACGGCGGCTTCAGCTGCGGCTCGGGCGGCGTGGCTTCGGTCAAACGGGCTCCTCCCCCGGGACGCTAGACGGGCGCGCGTTCGGCGTCACCAGACATCCACGAAGGGCCGCTTCTTGCCCGCCGCGCGCTGCGGGACCGGGCAGGCCTTGAGGCCCCGCACCAGCCAGGCCCGGGTCTGCGCCGGATCGATGACCGCGTCGATCTCCACCACCGAGGCCACCGACAGCGCCTTGCCGTTCTCGTACATCTTGCCGACCAGCTTCTCGAACAGCGCCTGACGCGCCACCGGATCGGCCTCGGCCTCCAGCTCCTTGCGGTAGCCGAGGCGCACGGCGCCCTCCAGGCCCATGGGCCCGAACTCGGCGGTGGGCCAGGCGATGGTCATGGCGGGGGCCGAGAAGTCGCCGCCGGCCATCGCCTGGGCGCCCAGGCCGTAGCCCTTGCGCAGCACCACCGTGAACAGCGGCACGGTCAGGCTGGTGGCGGTGACGAACAGGCGCGAGCCGCGGCGCACGGCGGCGGTCGTCTCGCTCTGCGGGCCCACCATGAAGCCGGGTGTGTCGCAGAGCGACAGCACGGGCGTGTCGAAGGCGTCGCACAGCTGCAGGAACCTGGCGCCCTTCTCCGCGCCCTCGGAATCGATGGCGCCGCCCAGATGGCGGGGATCGTTGGCGATCAGGCCCAGGGGCCGGCCCTCGACCCGCAGGAAGCCGGTGATCATCCCCTTTCCGTAGCCGCCGCGCAGCTCCAGCCAGGTCCCGGCGTCGGCCAGGGTGCGGATCACCTCGCGCACGTCGTAGGCGCGGACCCGGTTCTCGGGGATCAGGTGGCGCAGGCGCCGCTGGTCCTCGCAGGTCCAGTCGCGAACGGGCCCCTGGAAGACGCCGAGGATCTGTTTGGCCGCCGCGGTGGCGGCCGCCTCGTCCTCGACCAGCAGGTCGACGGCGCCGTTGGCGTAGAGCACGTCCGAGGGGCCGATCTCGTCCGGGGTGAAGACCCCCAGGCCGCCGCCCTCGATCATCGCCGGACCGCCGAGGCCGATGTTCGAGTAGCGCGTGGCGATGGTCACGTCCGCGCAGCCGAAAAAGACCGCGTTGCCGGCGAAGCAGCGCCCCGAGTTGATGGCGATGCGCGGGGCGAGACCCGAGAGGCGGGCGAAGGTGGTGAAGCTGGTGGTGTCCAGGGACGAGGCCGAGAGCTGGCCGCCGTCGACGTCCCCGGGCCGGCCGCCGCCGCCTTCGGTGTACCAGACGATCGGCGCCTTCCAGTGCTCGGCGAATTCCAGGATCCGGTCGGTCTTCTTGTGGTTGAAGTGGCCCTGCGTGCCCGCCAGCACCGTGAAGTCGTAGGCCAGCCCCACGCAGCGGGCGCGGTCCTCGTCGAACAGGTCGCCGTTCACCGATCCCACCCCCGTGACAATGCCGTCGGCCGGGGTGTTGGCGCGCAGGTCCTCCAGGCTGCGGCGGCGGCGCTGGGCCGCGACGGCCAGGGCGCCGAACTCGCTGAAGCTGCCGGGGTCGAACAGGTCGGCGAGGTTCTCGCGCGCGGTCCGCTGGCCGGTCCGCCGCCGCTTGGCGATCGCCTCGGGCCGCGCCTCGTCCAGGGTCAGGCGATGGCGTTCGATCACCTCGGCCAGGTCGGGGCGGATGGCGTCCAGGTCGACGGCCGCCTCGGCTTCTCCGCCCGCCCCGGCGCCGCCGGTCTCCTCGACGAAGGCCAGCGGGTCGCCCTCGAAGACCGTCTCGCCCGGCTGGACGGCCAGGGCGCGCACCACGCCCGAGGCCCTGGCCTCGACCACGTGCTCCATCTTCATGGCCTCGAGGACCAGCAGCGTCTGGCCCGCGCGGACGGGCTCGCCGGCATGGGCGGTCACGTTGATCACGGTGCCCTGAAGCGGCGCGCGCACGGCGGTGGTCCCCGGCGGCCCCTCGGCCTCGCGACGGGCCGCGGGCGCGGCGCCCTGGGCGGCGGCGTCGAAGTAGAGCCTGGGGTGCGCCTCCGGCTCGCCGGCCAGCTCGCCCATGTGCGCCTCGATGAAGCGGGTGTGGACCTCGCCCGCCACGACGGCGGGATGGGCCAGCAGGTTCTGCAGGAAGGCGATGTTGGTCTCGGCGCCCTCGATCCGGAACTCCGACAGCGCCCGGTACGCCTTGGCCACGGCGCGGGAGAGGCCGCCGGCGCCGGCATGGACGATCAGCTTGGCCAGCAGGCTGTCGAACCGGGCCGAGGTGGCGTAGCCCGCATAGCCGAAGCCGTCCACGCGCACGCCGGGTCCGGACGGCGGCTCGAACACCGCCAGCACCCCGCCGGCCGGCCGGGCCGAGCCATCGGGCGCCATGGTCTCCAGGTTCACCCGGACCTGCACGGCGTGGCCGCGGGGCTGCGGCGCGCGCTCCTGGCTGAGCGCCAGGTCGTGCAGGGTGCGCCCGGCGGCGAGCTGGAGCTGCAGGCGCACGAGGTCGAGCCCGGTCACCTCCTCGGTGACGGTGTGCTCCACCTGCAGGCGGGCGTTGGCCTCGATAAAGACCGCCTCGTCGCCGTCCACCAGGAACTCGATCGTGCCGAGGCCGCGGTAACCAGCCGCCTGGGCCAGGGCGACCGCATGGGCGAACAGCCGCTCGCGTAGTTCGGCGGGCAGCATGTCGGCGGGAGCGATCTCCACCAGCTTCTGGCGCTGGCGCTGCAGCGAGCATTCGCGGTCGAACAGGTGGACCACGCTGCGGCCGTCGCCGACGACCTGCACCTCCACGTGCCGGGCGTGGGGCAGGAAGCGCTCGACGTAGAGCCGTTCGTCCCCGAAGGCGGCCTTGGCCTCGGAGGCGCAGCGCTCGAAGGCCTGGGCGAGCTCGTCGTCCGTCGTCGCCGGGCGCATGCCACGGCCGCCGCCGCCGGCCACGGCCTTGACCATCACCGCGCCATGCTCGGCCAGGAACGCCCGCGCCTCTTCCAGCGTCGTGGGCCCCTCGGTCCCCGGCAGGACCGGAACGCCGCACGAGGTCGCCAGCGCCCGCGCGCGGGCCTTGTCGCCGAACAGCTCCAGGGTCTCGGGCGCCGGGCCGACGAACGCCAGCCCGGCCTCGGCGCAGGCGCGCGCGAGGGCGGGGTTCTCGGCGAGGAAGCCGTAGCCGGGGTGGATCGCATCGCAAGCCGCCGTCCTCGCGGCCTGCACCACCTGGGCGATGTCGAGGTAGGCCGCCGGTCCCGACCCGGGCAGCGGCACGGCGGCGTCGGCGCGCTTGACGTGCAGCGAGGCCGCGTCGTCCTCGGAGAAGACCGCCACGCTCTCGATCCCCATCTCGGCGGCGGTGCGCGCGATCCGGACGGCGATCTCGCCGCGGTTGGCGATCAGCAGCTTCTTCACGGACGCGTCCCCTCAAACACTTGTTGGGAACGCATCATGCCGAGACGTCGCGGCCCGCCAAGAGCTTTCGCACACGCTCTCCTTTCCTCCGGGCGAAGCCCGAGAGGGAGAGGAGGCGCGCCCTAGGCCTTCAGCATCTCCGGCGTGATCGGCAGGCTGCGGACGCGCTTGCCCGTGGCCGCGAAGATGGCGTTGGTCAGCGCCGGGATCGCCGGCGGCAGGGCCGGCTCGCCGAGGCCCGTCGGCGGGTTGTCGGTCTTGACGAACTTCACCTCGATCGGCGGCGCCTCGTTGATCCGCATCAGCCGGTAGTCGTGGAAGTTGCTCTGCTGGGTGCGGCCGTCCTTGATGGTGATCTGCTGGTGCAGCGCCTCGGACAGGCCGTCCAGCACCGAGCCCTGCACCTGGTTCAACGCCCCGTGCGGGTTGATGATCTGGCGGCCCACGTCACCGGCCACCCAGACCTTCTTCACCTTCACCTCGCCCGCCGGCGAGACGGCCACGTGCGCCACCTGGGCGAAATAGCCGAGGTGGCTGTAATAGCAGCCGACCCCCATGCCCTCGCCCTTCGGCAGCTTGCCGCGGTTCGCCCAGCCGGACATCTCGGCCACGGCCTTCAGCACCCCGGCCATGCGGCCGGCGGCGTAGGCGGCCGGCGGCTCGCCGACCACGGGCTTGTCGCCCAGCAGGCGGAGCTGGAAGGCGAGCGGGTCCTCGCCCGCCGCATGGGCCAGTTCGTCGATGAACGACTGCATGACGAAGGCCAGCGCGTTCGAGCCGGGGGCCCGCAGCGGCCCGGTGGGCACGCCCAGCGGCATGACGCTGACGTCGAAGCGGCAGTTCGGGACGAACCTGGCCGGGAACTCGGCCGGGCTCATGCCGGCGCTGGGCGCGAAGCCCTGCCCCTCGCCGAACGAGACGAAGTGGTCGTGGAAGGCCACGACGTTCCCTTGCGCATCCACGCCGCCGCGCAGGAAATGGAAACCCGCCGGGCGGTAGATGTCGTGCTGGACGTCGTCCTCGCGCGTCCAGACCAGCTTCACCGGCGCGCCGGCCTCGCGCGCGATCCAGGCCGCCTCGACCATGTAGTCGTTGGCGAGCCGGCGGCCGAAGCCGCCGCCGCAGCGGACCATGTGGATGGTGATGTCCTCGGGCTTGATCCCCAGGGTCCTGGCGCAGAGCTGGCGGCCGGGCTCGGGGTTCTGGGTCGGCGCCCAGAGCTCGAGCTTGCCGTCCTTCCACTCGGCCGTGCAGTTCATCGGCTCCATGGCGACGTGCGCCAGGAAGGGATAGGCGTAGGCCGCCTCGACGGTCTTGGCGGCGGTTTTGAGGGCCGCATCCACGTCGCCGTCGTTGCGCGGCGTGCGCTGGGGCTTGCCGGCGGCGAGCTCCTTGGCCTTGGCGGCGAACCCCTCGCTGGACTGGGCCTGCGTCGGATGGTCGGCCCACTTCACGTTCAGCCGGTCGCGGCCCTTCTTGGCCGCCCACCAGGTGTCGGCGACGACCGCCACGCCCGGCAGCAGGCCCGCGCCGATCTGGCCGGCGGCGGGGTGCAGGGCCGCGCTATCGCCCTTCACCACGAACGCCTTGCGCACGCCCTTCACCGACTGGGCGGCGGCGAGGTCGGCGCTTTCCACGCCGGCGCCGAAGACGGGCGCCTTCTCGTAGGCGGCGAACAGCATCCCCGGCCGCGTCACGTCGATGCCGAACAGCGGCTGGCCGGTGACGATCTTCGGGGTGTCGTACTGCGGGATCGCCCGGCCGATGATCCTGTAATCCTTGGGATCCTTGAGCGGCAGGCTCTTGGGATCGGGCGCGGGGATGCCGGCGCAGCGGCCGGCCAGCGAGCCGTAGGTCGCCTTGCGGCCGGAGGCCTTGTGGACAACGGCGCCGGCGGTCGTGACGCACTCGCCCGCCGGGCAGTTCCAGGCCTGGGCGGCGGCCTCGACGAGGATCGCGCGGGCCACGGCGCCGACGCGGCGCAGCTCTTCCCAATGCAGCGGCGTGGCCATCGACCCGCCGGCGAACTGGCGGCCATAGGCCTTGGGATCGTTGTCCGCCTGCTCGATGCGGACCTTCTCCCAGGGAACGTCCAGCTCCTCGGCGATCAGCATCGGCAGCATCGTCTTGATGCCCTGCCCGATCTCGGGGTTCTTGTTGACGATGGTGACGATCCCGTCCGGAGCCACCCGGACGTAGGCGTTGATCGGCTGGGCCGCGCCGTCCTGGGCGCCGGCCTTGGCCGCGATCGAGAACGACAGGACGAGGCCGCCGGCGCTCGCGGTTTTGAGCACCTGCCGCCGGCTGGCGGCGAACTGGCGGGGGTTGAGGGGGGCGTTCATGGCCTTACGCCTCCGTCTTCTGGCCCGAGGCCTGTTTGATGGCCGCGCGGATGCGGGTGTAGGTGGCGCAGCGGCAGATGTTCCCGGCCATCGCCGCGTCGATGTCCGCGTCGGTGGGCTTCGGGTTCCGCGACAGCAGGGCCGTGGCCGACATGATCTGGCCGGGCTGGCAGTAGCCGCACTGGGCGACGTCCAACTCGCTCCAGGCGGTCTGGACCTTCTTGCCGACGGCGGAGGCGCCGATCCCCTCGATGGTGGTCACCTTGGCCGCGCCCAGGCTCTCGACCGGGATCTGGCACGAGCGCATCGGCTGGCCGTCCACGTGCACCGTGCAGGCGCCGCACGCGCCGACGCCGCAGCCGAACTTGGGGCCCACGATGCCCAGGCTGTCGCGGAGCACCCACAGCAGCGGGGTGTCCGGGTCCACGTCGGCCGACAGGGCCTTCCCGTTGACATTGAGGGTGAAAGCCATCCCAAGCGCCTCCCGCATTTTCGCGGGTGATCGTAAGGCCGCGCGCCCTCGGGCCGCAAGGCGCAGCCGGCGCACATTACCGATCGGTCATCTCAGTCCCAGGCGGCGGCGACGGGGAAATGGATGGCCGCCTGGAAGCCGCCGGGCTCGAACCGGGACTCCACCCGCCCGCCCTGCTGGCGCAGCGACACCTCCAGGAGGCGCGAGCCGAACCCCTTGCGTCCCACCGTCGCGACGATGGGTCCGCCCTCCTCGGTCCAGGCCAGCGCGGCCTCGCCCTCGGCCGCGGGGGTCTTCCGGATCTTCACGCACCCGGCGGGGGCCGACAGGGCGCCGTACTTCACCGCGTTGGTGGCCAGCTCGTGCAGCAGAAGCGCCAGCGCCACGGCGACGTCGCCGGCGATGGTGGTCCCGCCCAGGTCGTCCACCTCGAACCTCGCCGTATCGAACGGCGTCAGGGTCTTCGCCACCACGTCGGCGAGGGCGACGGGCCGCCCGCCCGAGGCGGTCACCAGGTCGTGGCTCTCGGCCATCGCCCGCAGGCGCGCGTTCAGCACCGTCTCGAATTCATGGACCGTGGAGACGCTGCGGGCCGTCTGGGCCACGATGGCCATCATGACCTGGATGCCGTTCTTGGCCCGATGCGCCAGCTCGCCCAGCAGCAGGGTGCGCGCGTCCTCCACCGCCTTGCGCTCGCTGATGTCGAGGGTGGTGCCGACCACCAGGTGCACGCCCTCGGCGTCCTTCACCAGCCGGCCGCGGGTCTGCAGCCAGCGCTCGCGGCCGCCGGGCTGCAGCGCGGTGCGATGCTCGACGACGAAGTCGCCGTCGCCGGGCGCCTCCAGGGTCCGCTGGTAGACGTCGCGGATCGCGTCCCGGTCGTCCGGATGGACCAGCTCGGCGTAGCGGGCGATGTCGAAGACGCCCTTCTCGCCGGCCCCGAACAGCTCGCGGTTGCGCTCGGACCAGGTGATGCGGTCGTTGCGCACATCCCATTCCCAGAAGCCGAGGCCGGTCGCCTCGACCGCGACCTCCAGGCGTCGCCGCTGTTCGCGCAACGCCTCGGTCGCATGGCGCGCCTCGGTGACGTCCGTCATGAGCCCGTCCCAGATCACCGCCCCGTCCGGCTGCGGGCGGGGGCGCGAGGCGATGCGCCGCCATCGCGTGGCCCCGTCCGGCCCGCGCATCCGCACCTCGACCTCGAACCCCGAGAGCGTGGCGATCGCCCCGGCTTCGGCCCGGTCGAACGCGGCCCGGTGCTCGGGCAGGATCTGGTCGTAGATCCGGCCCGGATCGTCCATCACCTCCTCGGGAGAGAGGCCGGTCATCTCGCGGCAGAGCGAGCCCACGTGGGTGAAGCGGCGGGACCGTCCGTCGGCGGACGAGAGGACCTGGTAGGCCATGCCGAGGTGCAGGGCGTCGGCCAGCTCGACGAAGGAGGGATTGTCGCCGCCCGCCGCTGGCCTGTCCTCGTCCATCGCGCCCCCAACGGCTCCGCTGCCGGACCAAGACGGGCACATTGGGACGCCGGGAAGTGGGCGGCAACCTCCAATGTTACATCGGCGCCCCGCACAGGCGATTCGCCGCACAGGACACATTCCACCGCGTTTTCAGTCGCCTACTCGCGCGAAAGGAGAATCACCGCGTCCGGCAGCTCGTTGGGGTTGTCGCCGGGGCGCGGCGGGAAGCGGGCGGCCAGGACATCCGCGCACAGGCCGATGGCGGCGGCGAAGCCCGCGGCGGGCTCGCCCCGCTTCAGCCCGGCGGTCAGGGCGGCCATGGCGCGGTCCCACGCATCCGGCTCGACCTGGCTGGCGATGCCCTCGTCGGCGATCAGCTCGGCCATGTGCTCGGCGAAGGAGACATAGATCAGCACGCCGGTCCGCTCGCGGGTCGCCGCGAGGTTCTTGGCCACGAACTGTTCGTGGGCCTTGCGGCGCACCTGCTCCCGCTTCAGCGCCTTGGGCGTCAGCGCCCGGCGCACGGGAGGGATGGACGCCAGCGCCAGGGTGACGGCGAACAGCGCCCCTTGCAGCATGACGGCGCCGATCAGGGCGCGCCGGGCCGCGGCCTCGGCGGCGTCGGCCACCTGCGCCGCCGTCCAGCCGCCGAGCAGGTCGGGCGCCTCGACGTGGATTCCGCCCAGCAGCAGCAGCGCCGGCCCCAGCAGGGCCACGCCCGCGGCCCAGGCCAGCGGCGTCTCGCGGTAGTCGGCGCTCTCCTCGGCCACAACGCAGTAGATCTCGCCCGTGGTGCGGGTCTCGGCCTCGCGCACCGCCGCCTGGATGGCGGCAACGTCGGACGGGCTCAGCAAGGGCTTTTCCATCTCACCAGCTCCCCGAGGATCCGCCGCCGCCGAACGAGCCGCCGCCTCCGCCGAACCCGCCGCCGAAGCCGCCTCCGCCGCCCCAGCCGCCGCCGCGGTGGCGTCCGCCGCCGCTGGAGAGGATGAGGGGCAGGAGCCACCAGGCGCTTCCGCCGCGCCGGCGTCCCCGCCCGCCGCCGAAGCCGCGCAGGATCCCGCCGAGGATCCAGAAGATCACGAGCATCACGAAGATGACCGGGATGATCGAACCGCCGTCGCTGGAGCGGGCCTCGCGCGCCTGCTCGGCGCGGGCGACGTTGGCGCGGGCCTCGGCGTCGGGCAGGGCCAGCTGGCGGACGATCTCGTTCGTCCCGTTGACGATCCCCTGTTCGTAATTTCCCTCGCGGAACTCGGGCAGGACGGCGCTTTGCAGGATGACGCTGGACAGCGCGTCGGTCAGCACGCCTTCGAGGCCGTAGCCCACCTCGATGCGCACCTTCCGTTCGCTGGGCGCGACCAGCAGGATGACGCCGTCGTCCTCGCCCTTGCGCCCGATCGCCCACGTCCGGCCGAGCTGGTAGCCGTATTCCTCGATCTCGTAGCCCTGCAGGTCGGGCACCGTGGCGACCACCACCTGCCGCCCGGTCTGGGTCTCCAGGCCGGCAAGCTCTTCGGTGAGCTGCTGCTCGACCTGCGGCGACAGCAGGTTGGCGTTGTCCACGACCCGCCCGGTGAGGGCCGGGAACTTCGGCTGGGCCAGCGCGCCCGCCGGAACGAGCAAGACCAGGAGCGCGAGGACGAGGCCCCGCGCTCCCTGCATCAGGGTCATTGCGGCGCCGGAACCGGAGCCGGCGCCGGAGCGGGGGCGGGGGCGGGGGCGGGGGCGGGGGCGGGGGCGGGGGCGGGGGCGGGCGGAGCCGAGCCCGGCGCCGCTCCGGGAGGCGGCGCCCCGACGCCGCCGAAGTCCACCGTCGGGGCCGACTGCGCCGCAGCCGAGGCCTGGAAGAGCTGCATCGGCTGCGAGCCCGAGTGGATGGTCTTGGCCCAGATCACCGTCGGGAAGGTCCGCAGCGAGGTGTTGTAGTCGCGGACGGCCTCGTTGTAGTCGCGCCGGGCCACCGCGATGCGGTTCTCGGTGCCCTCGAGCTGGCTCTGCAGCGCCAGGAAATTCTGGTTCGACTTCAGGTCCGGATACCGCTCCTGGATCATCATCAGCCGGCCGAGCACGCCGGTCAGGCGGTCCTGGGCGGCCTGGTACTGCTGGAACTTGGCCGGATCGGTGATGGTGGAGGCGTCCACCTGCACCTGGGTCGCCGAGGCCCGGGCCTGGGTCACCTCGGTCAGCACGGCGCGCTCCTGGGCGGCGTAGCCCCGGACGGTCTCCACCAGGTTCGGGATCAGGTCGGCCCGGCGCTGGTACTGGCTCTGCACGTCGCCCCAGCGGGCGCGGGCCGTCTCCTCCTTGGTCGGGATGGCGTTGATGCCGCACGAGGCCAGGAAGACCGGAGCGGCGACGATCAGCGCAAGGCGCGAGAGGCGGCGGAAGAGGGTGTTCATCGAGCTCCCCATGTGAGGCCAGCACGAAGCTGGGCCGTGCGATATGTGGCCACGTCCTTGATCCCGTGCAACGTGACGCGCCACACAGGCTCCCGCAAGCGCCGCGGAGGGCGGGGAGGTTCCGATTTGGCCAAGGTGAGGCCCTACTACGCCGACGGCGGGCTGAGCGCGGCGTTCTACGACGTGGTCACCGCCGCGGACGCCACCCTCGCGGGGGACGTCGAACTCTACGCCGGCCTGCCGCCGGCCGGCGGCGCGGTGCTGGAGCTGGGGACCGGCTCGGGCCGGGTGGCCCAGGCGCTGGCCGAGCGGGGCCTGCGGGTGACCGGCGTCGACATCGCGCCCGCCATGCTCGCCCGGGCCGAGGCGCGCCGCGCGGCCCTGCCGCCGGAGGTCGCCGGGCGGATCGAGCTGAAGCGCGGCGACATGACCGCGCTCGACCTGAAGCGAACCTTCGACGCGGTGATCTGCCCGTTCTTCACCCTGGCGCACGTGCCGGCGGGCGCCGCCTGGAAGAACGCCTTCGCTGTCGCCGCGCGCCACCTCCCGCCCGGCGGCCTCGCCGCCTTCCACCTGCCGCGTTTGGAGGTGATGCGGGGCCTGGGGCCGGTCAACGCGGCCGTGCCGGTGATGGACCAGGCGCTGGGCGACGGCCGCCGCCTGCTGCTGTTCGTCAAGGAGCGGTCGTTCCGCGCGCCGCCGGGACGGCTGGACCAGGTGATCGAGTACGCGCTGGCAGACGCCGCGGGCCGCATCGTCGAGCGCTCGCCCGAGCGGCTCAGCTACTGGATGGCCGATCCCGAGCCGTTCGCCGCGGCCGCCGGCCTGGTCCTCGATCGCCCGCCGCAGCCGCTGGGCGGGGCGGGCGACGTCTGGGTGTTCCGCAAGGCCTAGGCCGCGAGCTTCGCCTCAGGGACGACCGTGATCGGCCGGGCTGGCGGCGGCGGGCGCGGGCGCAGCCGCTCGCCCTTCAGCCAGATCTTCAGGGCCTCCCAGTGGATGGCCGCCAGTACGCCCAGGCTCATCCAGGGGTGGCTCGCCCAGGCCCGCAGCAGCGCCCAGTCCGACAGCTCCACGCGGCGGCCGGCGAAACTGGCCGCCAGAACGAGGCCGCGCTCGTCCCGGGCGTCGACCGATACGACCACCTCCTCGCTCGGCGGCCGCACGCGGAAGGCGTAGGCGAGGTCCATGTCCATGAACGGCGAGACATAGAAGCCCTTGCCGCAGCCCTGGCGCACCAGCCGTCCCGCCTCGCCCGCGGGGATCAGGTAGCTGTGCCGCTCTCCGAAGGTGTTGGTCACCTCGTAGAGGATGGCGCCGAGCGCCCCGTCGGGCCTGTGGCAGAAGTAGACGGTCAGCGGGTTGAAGCCCTGGCCGAGCACGGTGGGCAGCGTCAGCATCCGCACCGGGCCGCCGGCCGGCAGGCCGGCGCCCGCCAGCGCCTCGGCGACCTGGGTCTTGAGCGGCCGGTCCGAGCCGTCGCCGTGCCGGCGGGGATCGAAGCCGATCAGGTTGCGCCTGCCCGCCGAGAACAGCTTCAGCCGCCGGTCCAGCGCCTCGACCTCGTCCAGGTCGATCAGCAGCATGAAGACGCGGTAGCGCAGCCGGTGGCGCCGCGGACGTGTCCGAGCGTGGACGACGAGCCCGGGGTAGAGGCCCGAGATCACGCGGCGGCCTCGATCCGCGCCGGCGCTGGACGGTCGGCAGCGATGCGGATGCGGCCGGACTCGCCCTCGACCGTCCAGGGCCGGCGGACGCCGCCCAGCTGCTCGGCGACCGCCAGGCCGGCCTGCAGGGCGTCCTCGTGGAAGCCGTGGCCGAAGTACGAGCCGCAGAACCAGGTCCGCCGCGCGCCCTGCAGGCCCCACAGCTCGTCCTGCGCGGCGATGGCGGCGGCGTCGAACAGCGGGTGGTCGTAGACCTCGGTCCTGAGGATGGCGGCGGGGTCCACCGGCTTCGTCGGATTCAGCGTGACGAAGACGTCGTCCACGTCCTTCAACCCCTGGAGGCGGTTCATCCAGTAGGTGACGCAGCCCTCGCCCGGCGCGTCGCGGCGGCCGATGTGGTTCCAGCTCACCCAGGCCCGGCGGCGCCTCGGCATCAGCGTCTTGTCGGTGTGCAGGACGGCCAGGTTGCGGCTGTAGCGGAAGGCGCCGAGCACGCGCGCCTCCTCGGGCGTCGGGTCCTCCAGCAGGGTGAGCGCGGCGTCGGCGTGGGCGGCGATCACCACCTCGTCGAAGCGCTCGGCGCGGCCGTGCGCGTCGCGGACCCAGGCGCCGTTCGGGTCGCGCCGGACCCCGGCGACCCGGGCGCCGCCGCGGACCTCGCCCGCAAACTCGGCGGCGAGCTTCTCCACATAGGTCCGGCTGCCGCCCGCCACTGTCCGCCAGGCGGCGCGGCCGAAGATGCTCATCATGCCGTGGTTCAGGAAGAAGCGGATCAGCGCCGCGGCGGGGTACTGTCCGATCTCCTTCAGCGGCGTCGACCAGATGGCGGCCGCCTGGGGCAGCAGGTGGTCCTCGCGGAAGGCCTGGCAGTAGCCCTTCTCCTCGAGGTAGGCCTCGAGGGAGGTCAGCGGCTTCTCCAGCGCCGCCAGGTCCTTCGGCCCCTGCCGGTAGAAGCGGGTGACGTCGCGCAGCATGGCCCAGAACCGGGCCGAGAACAGGTTGCGCTTCTGGGCGAAGATCCCGAGCGCCCCGTAGCTGGAGTATTCGAACGCCCCGTCGTCGAGCGAGACCGACAGGGCCATGTCGGCGTGGCGGCTCGGAACGCCCAGGTGGGCCAGCAGCGCGGTGAAGTTCGGATAGTTCGCCTCGTTGAAGACGATGAAGCCGGTGTCCACCGGCACGGAACCGCGGCGGCCGGGAACCTCGACCGTGTGGGCGTGTCCGCCCAGGCGCGGATCGGCCTCGTAGAGCACCACCTCATGGCGCCGCGACAGCAGCCAGGCGGCGGACAGACCCGCGATCCCTGCGCCCACCACGGCGATCCTTCGACGTTCGCCCAGCCCTTGGTTCACCTTCGCCAGCTCCGAAATCCGACGCCCCGGCGGCGTCCGCGGCCTAGCTACGGGGCGCAGCTCACGGCGGATGCGTCCGGCCGAACGGCGCGGCCGTATGGAGGGCGTGACCCTGATCCTCGCCCTTGCCGTGCTGATCCTGATGAGCGTCGTGATGACGGCGGCCTGGGCCTATGGGCTGAAGGCGCGCAACGGCGGCTGGACGGACGTCTTCTGGACCTTCGGCTCGGGCGGAGCGCTGGCGGGCGCAGCGCTCTGGCCGCTTTCCGCGGGCGGGCCCGAGGCGCGCCAGTGGCTGGTCGCCGCCATGGTCGCGCTGTGGGCGCTGAGGCTGGGGAGCCACCTCGCCCCGCGGGTGGCGCACGGTCCGGAAGATCCCCGCTACGCCCGCTTCCGGGAGACGTGGGGCCGCGGCTACCCCTGGAAGATGCTGGGGGTCGCCCTGCCCCAGGCGCCGGCGAGCGCGCTGCTCGCGCTGAGCGTCGTGGCGGCCGCCCACCGTCCGGGCCCCCTCGACCTGCGCGACGCCGCCGCGGTGCTGGTCTTCGCGGCCGCCCTCGCCGGCGAGGCGCTCGCCGATGGCCAGATGCGCCGCTTCCGGGCGGACCGCCGGAACAAGGGCCAGGTGATGGACCGCGGCCTCTGGGCCTGGTCGCGGCACCCCAACTACGTCTTCGAATGGCTGGCCTGGTGGGCCTATCCCGTGATGGCCTTCGACGCCGCGCGCCCGGTCTCCTGGCTGACCCTCGTGGCGCCCGCCGTGATGTACCTGCTGCTCACCCGCGTCTCGGGCGTCCCCCCGCTGGAGGAGGCCATGCTGCGCTCCCGCGGCGAGGCCTACCGCGCCTACCAGGCCCGCGTCCCCGCCTTCCTCCCCAATCCCTTCAAGAGGTTCAGATGAGCCTGATCTCCACGACCGTGCAGACCTTCGAGGGCGCGCCGCTGCCCGACGCCATGCGCAAGGCGGCGATCGCCCTCCTGGTGGCCAACGCCCGCCGGCAGTTGCAGGCCGCCGGACCGGGCGCCGAGGCCCGCTTCGCCGCCGAGATGTCGCACCGCCCCATCGCCGAGCACGCGCAGGCCGCCAACGCCCAGCACTACGAACTTCCGGCGGGCTTCTTCCAGGCCTGCCTGGGCCCGCGGCTGAAGTACTCCTGCGCCCTGTACCTGCCGGGCGCGACCCTGACCCAGGCCGAGGAGCGCGCGCTGGCCGAGACCGCCGAGCACGCGGCCCTGGAGGACGGCCAGGAGATCCTGGAGCTGGGCTGCGGCTGGGGCTCGCTGACGCTTTGGATGGCCAGCGCCTATCCGAACGCCCGCATCACCGCCGTCTCCAACTCGGCCTCCCAGGGCGAGTTCATCCGCGCGCGGGCGAGGGCGCAGGGCCTGACGAACCTCGTCGTCGTCACCGCCGACATGAACCACTTCGAGCCCGACCGCCGGTTCGACCGCGTGGTCTCGGTGGAGATGTTCGAGCACATGGCCAACTGGCGCGCCCTGCTCGGCCGCATCCGGGGGTGGCTGAAGCCGTCCGGCCGGCTGTTCCTGCACGTCTTCACGCACCGCACGACGCCCTACCGCTTCGATGTGGAAGACGAGGCCGACTGGATCGCGCGCCACTTCTTCACCGGCGGGGTGATGCCCAGCCACGGGCTGATCCGGCAGTTCCCTGACCTGTTCGCCGTCGAGGCCGACTGGCGCTGGAGCGGGATCCACTACGAGAGGACGGCGCTGGACTGGCTCTCGCTCTACGACCGCAACCAGGACCGCATCCGGCCGATCCTCGAGGACGTCTACGGCGACGACGCGGCGCTGTGGCGGCGGCGCTGGCGGCTGTTCTTCCTGGCCACGGCCGGCCTGTTCGGCCACCGGGGCGGCGCCGAGTGGGGCGTCAGCCACTACCGCCTGAGGGCCGCCTGATGCTGCCGTTCCTCGCCGCCTACCTGGGCGCCGGCGCCGCGCTGGCCGTGCTGGACGCCCTGTGGCTGACCCAGGTCGGGCCCCGCCTCTACCGGCCGACGCTGGATCCAGTGCTGGCCGACAAGCCGAACATGACCGCCGCCCTCGCCTTCTACCTCGTTTATGTGCTGGGCGTGGTGCTGCTCGCCGTCTGGCCGAACCGCGACGCGGGGCTGGTGAAGACCGCCGTCACCGGCGCGATGCTGGGCGCCCTGGCCTACGCCACCTATGACCTGACGAACCAGGCGACGCTGAAGGTCTGGTCCACCCGCATCACCCTGATCGACATCGGCTGGGGCGCCTTCCTGACCGCCTCCGGCGCGGCGGCGGGGTGGCTGGCCTGGCGCTGGGCGTACCGGATGTTCTGAGTAGACCGCCCAGCCTCCGGCCCCGCATAGTCCCCGCATAAGCACAAGCGGGGCGCGATCCCGCGGGGAGGACGAGGATGGAGGCGGTGAAGGAACGCGCCGGCCTGGCGGCGCGACTGGAGGCGGCGGCGCTCGCCGGGACGACCCTGGCGGTCTGGGCGCAGGTCCAGCCGGACAAGCCGTGCGTCATCGACCCCGACGGCCGCACGCGGACCTTCGCCGAGGTCAACGCCGCCGCGAACCGGATCGTGCGGCTGCTCCGGGCGGCAGGGCTCAAGCCGGGCGACGCCGTGGCGCTGGTCTCGTCCAACCGCGCCGAGTTCGTCGAGGTGCTGGCGGCCACCCTGCGCGGCGGCTTCCGCATCACGCCGGTGAACTGGCACCTCACCGCCGACGAGATCGGCTACATCCTGAACGACTGCGAGGCCAGGGCGGTGTTCGCCGAGGCGCGGATCGCCGCGTCGGGACCGGCCGCGGAACTCGCGCCCGGCCTGGTCCTCAAGGTCGCGATCGGCGGCGATATCGAGGGCTTTCTCGACTATGACGAGGCGCTGGCCGGCATCGCCCCCGCCGATATCGCCGACCCCGTCCTCGGCAACCAGATGCTCTACACCTCGGGCACCACCGGACGGCCCAAGGGCGTGTTCCGCGAGAACCCGGTGATCGCGCCCCAGGCGGTCTACGCCCAGCGCGGCTATGACGAGCATTCGGTGCAGCTCTGCGCCGGGCCGGCCTACCATGCCGCGCCGCTGGCCTTCGACGTGCGCGCCGCCATGGGGGCCGGCGCGACCCTCGTGTTCCTGGACAAATGGGACTCGGAGCGGACGCTGGCGACCATCGCCGAGCGGCGGGTCACGCACATGCACCTGGTGCCGATCATGTTCCAGCGGCTGCTCGCCCTGCCGGAGGCGGTGAAAGCCCGCTACGACACCTCGTCGGTGAAGTTCATCATCCACGGCGCGGCGCCCTGCCCGCCCGAGGTGAAGCACGCCATGATCGCCTGGTTCGGCCCGGTGCTGACCGAGTACTACGCGGGCTCCGAAGGCGGCGCGGGGTTCATGATCGACAGCCACGAATGGCTGAGGAAGCCGGGGTCGGTCGGCAAGCGCCCCGCCCTGCTGGGCTCGAAGATCCTGGACGAGGCCGGGAACGAATGCCCGCCGAACGTCGCCGGGACCATCTACCACCAGCTGCCGCCGGGCGGGGCGTTCACCTACTACAAGGACGAGAAGAAGACCCAGGCCAGCCGGGTGGGCGACTACTTCACCATGGGCGACATGGGCTACTTCGACGAGGACGGCTACCTGTTCCTCACCGGCCGCAGCGCGGAGACCGTCATCTCGGGCGGGGTGAACATCTACCCGCAGGAGATCGACAACGTGCTGATCCAGCACGCCGCCGTGGCCGACAGCGCGACGGTCGGCGTGCCGCACGACGAGTGGGGCGAGCAGGTCAAGGCGGTGATCCTGCTGAGGCCCGGCTACGCGCCGTCGGACCTGCTGGCGCAGGAGATCCTGGCCTTCGCCCGTGACAGCCTACCGAGCTTCAAGGTTCCCCGCAGCCTGGACTTCGTGACCGAGCTGCCGCGGTCCGAGGCCGGCAAGATCCAGCGGGGCAAGGTGCGCGCGCCCTACTGGGAAGGCCGCGCGCGGCAGATCTGAGCCGGGCGGCGTCCGGGCTTGGCCTTGGCGGTTTTCGGCGGTTAGATCGCGCCCTCGGTTCCTGGGGGATTTTCCACGTGAAGCACTTCGTCCTGGGCGCGCTGGCCGCCGCCCTGCTCGCCTCGTCCGCGCCGCAAGCCGTCCTGGCGCAGCAAACGCCCGCCACCTTCGTCCAGGCGGGCCGCGTGCTGCTCGACCCTGCAGGCGGCAAGGTCGAGACGGCCAAGACCCTCGTCGTCCAGAACGGCAAGGTCGTGCGGGTGCTCGACGGCTACGTCGCCGAGCCTGGCGGCAAGGTCGTGGACCTGAAGGACAGCTTCGTCCTGCCGGGCTTCATCGACAGCCACGTCCACATCACCGGCCAGCAGGGCCCGACCGCGCGCCTGGACGAAGTGACTCAATCCTCGGCCGAGCAGGCGATGGTCGGCGCGCGCTACGCGAAGAAGACGCTGCTGGCGGGCTTCACCACCGTCGCCGACCTCGGCGCGGACAACGAGGCGATCTTCGCCCTGCGCAAGGCCATCGCCCAGGGCGACGTGGCCGGCCCGCGGATCATCGCCTCGGGCTCGGCCATCTCGGTGCACGGCGGCCACGGCGACGTGAACGGCTACCGCGAGGACGTGATGCACGTCCTGCGTCCCGGTTCGGTCTGCTCGGGCCCCGACGACTGCCGCCGCGCGGTGCGCGAGCAGGTCTGGAAGGGCGCCGACATCATCAAGATCACGGCCACGGGCGGAGTGCTGTCGAACACCGCCGCGGGCCTGGGCCAGCAGTTCTCCAACCCGGAGCTGGAGGCGATCGTCGACACCGCCCATCGCATGGGCCGCAAGGTGACCGCCCACGCCCACGGCGGCGACGGCATCAAGAGCTTCCTCGCGGCCGGCGGTGATTCCATCGAGCACGGCACCTGGCTGGACGCCGACGGCATCGCCCTGATGAAGAAGAACGGCGCCTATCTGGTGCCCACCCTGATGGCCGGCGACTTCGTGGTCGGCATCGCCAAGGGGCCGAACAACTTCTTCACCCCGGCCCAGACCGCCAAGGCGCTGCAGGCCGGTCCGCTGATGCTGGACATGACCCGCCGGGCCCACAAGGCCGGCGTGAAGATCGCCTTCGGCACCGACACCGGCGTCTCGGCGCACGGGGACAACGCCGGCGAGTTCGCGCTGCTGGTGCAGGCGGGCCTGACGCCGATGGAGGCCATCCAGGCGGCCACGGTGAACGCGGCGACGCACTTCGGCCTGCAGGACGAGATCGGCGCCCTGACGCCCGGCAAGACCGCCGACATCATCGCGGTGAAGGGCGACCCGCTGGCGGACGTTTCGGCGCTGAAGTCCGTCTCCTTCGTGATGAAGGGCGGCCAGATCCACAAGGAGTAGCCCGCAACACACCGTCACCAAGCTTGTTTGGCCGGGCCTGCCGACGCATGGCATGTGCCCGGCCATGATCCCGTTCATCGACCTGCAGGCTCAGCGCGCGCGCCTGGGCCAGCCGCTGGAAGACGCCATCCTCAAGGTGGTCCGCTCGGGCGCCTACATCATGGGCCCCGAGATCGCCCAGTTGGAAGCCGAGCTCGCCGCCTTCGGCCAGGCGCCTCACGCCCTGTCCTGCGCCTCGGGCACCGACGCCCTCGTCCTGCCGCTGATGGCCTGGGGGATCGGGCCCGGGGATGCGGTCTTCTGCCCCTCGTTCACCTTCGCCGCCACGGCCGAGGCCGCGCCGCTGGTGGGCGCCTCGCCGGTGTTCGTGGACGTCCTGCCCGACACCTACAATCTCGACCCCGGGAAGCTGGAAGCCGCCATCGAGGCCGTGAAGGCCAAGGGCGCGCTGACGCCCAAGGCGATCATCGCCGTCGACCTGTTCGGCCAGCCGGCGGACTATCCGGCCCTGTTCGAGATCGCCCAGCGGCACGGCCTGAAGCTCATCGCGGACAGCGCCCAGGGCTTCGGCTGCACCCTGAACGGCCATCACCCGATCCACTGGGCCGACGCGACCACCACCTCGTTCTTCCCGGCCAAGCCTCTAGGCTGCTACGGCGACGGCGGCGCGGTGCTGTCGAAGGACGCGCGCCTCCACGACCTGCTCGTGTCCCTGCGCGTTCACGGCCAGGCGGTGAAGTCCGACCTCGAGGGCCGCACCTTCGACCACGATCCCAAGTACCTGAACATGCGGGTGGGGACGAACAGCCGGATGGACACCGTCCAGGCGGCCGTCCTGCTACAGAAGCTGACCATCTTCGCCGACGAGATCGAGGCGCGGAACCGGGTGGCCGCCCGCTACGCCGAGGGCCTGGCGGGCGTGGTGACCACGCCGAAGGTGATCGACGGCGGCGTCAGCGTCTGGGCCCAGTACACCGTCGAGACCGACGACCGCGACGGCCTCGCCGCCGCCCTGCGCGAGCAGGGGATCCCCACCGCCGTCTACTATCCCATGCCCCTGCACCGGCAGCCGCCCTACGCCGGCTATCCGCAGCCCGGCGGCCTGCCAGTCACCGAGGAGAAGGCCGGGCGGGTGATCAGCCTGCCGATGCACGCCTACCTGGAGCCCGACATCCAGGACCGGATCATCGAGGCGATCCGGGCGCACGTGCGGGGGAACGGCTAGACCGCGGCAGGCGTCCGTGCCATCCCTCGCTCAAACAAGCGTTTGAAGGAGGAACCATGGCCCGCCTGCAAGGCCGCACGGCCGTCATCACCGGCGCCGCCAGCGGCATCGGCCGCGCCGCGGCCAGGCTCTTCGCCGCCGAGGGCGCCAGCGTGGTCATCGCCGACCGCGCGGACGCCGTGGCCGAAACGGCCGATGCGATCACCCAGGCCGGCGGCCGCGTCGCGGCCCTCGTCGGGGATGCGGGCGACGAGGGCTTCGTGCAGGGCCTTGTGGACCGGGCGCAGTCCGAGTTCGGCGGCCTGGACGTGTTCTGGGCCAACGCCGGGATCTCGGGCGGCTTCGCCCCGCTGCACGAGCAGGCGCCGGACTACTGGGCCGAGATCCTGCGGGTGAACCTGATCGGCGCGTTCCTGGGCGTGAAGCACGCTTCCGCCGCGATGATCCCGAACGGCCGCGGCTCGATCATCTGCACCGCCTCGGTGGCGGGCATCCGTTCGGGCGCGGGCGGGGCGGCCTACTCGGCCTCGAAGGCGGGCGTCATCAGCCTGGTGCAGACCGCCTGCAACGAGCTCTACGGAACGGGCGTGCGGGTGAACGCCATCGCGCCGGGCCTGATCGAGACCGGCATGACCAAGCCCATCTTCGACGGCGCGCGGGCCCGCGGCAACGAGGACAAGATCGGCCAGCTCAATCCGCTGACCCGCTACGGCGCGCCCGAGGAGATCGCCCGCGCCGGCCTGTTCCTGGCCTCGGACGACGCCTCCTACGTCAACGGCCAGACCATCGCCGTGGACGGCGGCCTGTCCTCCTCCCACCCGGTCGTGCGCCGCAAGAAGTGATCCTGCTGCTCCGTCACGGGGAGACCCACTGGAACGTCGAGCGGCGGATCCAGGGACGGCGGGAGTCCGCGCTGACGCCCCGGGGCGAACGGCAGGCGGCGGCCATGGGGCGTCTCGTGGCCGACCTGATCCGAATGGAGCCGCCGGCGGACTGGCGCTTGGCGGCGAGCCCGCTCCTGCGCGCCCAGGCTACGGCGCAGGCGGTGGCTGCGCGGGCGGGCCTTCGCATAGACACCGACGAGCGGCTTGCCGAGATCTGCTGCGGCGATTGGGAGGGTAAGCTCCGTTCGGAGGTCGGCGCGGGCGGGCCCGAGTGGTTCTTCGGCGCGCCGGGCGGCGAGACCTTCGAGGAGGTCATGGCCCGGGTGGAGAGCTTCCTGGCCGACCTGCCGCCCGAGCCCCGGCGGCGGATGGTGGTGGTCAGTCACGGCGTCACCGGCCGGCTGCTGCGCGGCGCCTACGCCGGCCTCCCGCGCGCCGAAACCCTGGCCCAGGACGTGCCGCAGGACGCAGTCTACCGGCTGGCCGGCGGACAGGTGGACCGGTTCGACTGCGAGCCGATCGACTGAGACTCAATTCCGCCCCGAGCCGGGCTAAGGTGCGCGGATGCGTCGTTCGTTCCTCGCCATCGCCCTGCTGACCGCCGGCTGCGCCACCTCGCCCGCAACGGTCGCGCCGCCCGCGCCCCAGGACCCGTACCTCGCCGTCATCCTGCCGGCGGCGAAGGAAGCCGCCCCGGACGAGCGGGCGAAGGTGGCGAGCGAGCGGATGCGCGGCTGGGTCTGGAGCCTGGCGGCGGCTCCCTCGAAGCCCGAGCCGCAGTCCGGCTGGATCGCCGAGGGCCTGGGCGACTTCCTGGCGGTCCGGGCTCGCCTGCGCGCCGGCCTGGTCGCCCCGGAGGATGCGGTCCGCGAGTTCGACGCGGCCCTGAAGGCCCACGACGCGGCCCCAGCCGCTCCGAACGCGGCGCGCGCCATGCTGCTGGCGCTGAAGTGGGACGAGGAGATCCGCCAGAAGGGCGCAGGCCACGACCTGGACGACGTGATGGCCGCGGCGCACGCGCGACGGGCGCAGGTCCCCGACGAGACCACCGGCTTCACCGACCGGATCCTGAACGCCGCCTGGGGCGGAGCCCAGCTCAACCTGCGCGGCGACATCGCCCGCTATGTCACGGGCCGCGAACGGGTGAGCCTGCCCGAGCGCCTGTTCGGCGGCTGCGTGGCGGCCACCACCACCCTGACCCACGGATTCGACGCCGGCTTCGACCACCAGGGATCGCAGGGCGCCCGCACGGTCCGGGGCGTCGTCCGGGGCGGTCCCGCCTGGATGAGCGGCCTGCGCAACGGCATGCGGCTGGAGAGCCTCAGCGTCACGCCCGGCGACACCAGCCGCGAGGTGGTCGCCCGGGTCGCGGACGCGCGCGGCCGCAAGCGCACGATCCGCTACTGGCCCTACGGCGACGAGGACCGCGAGGTGCGCAAGATCGAGCTGAAGGGCGGCATGACGCCCGAGGAGACCGCCGCCTGCGGGCGGGCGATGGCGGGGGCCTAGTGGAGGGGGCCGCGGCCCCAACGCCAGGGCGGCAGGCCCTCGCGGCGGGGCGCCATGTAGCGCCACAGGAGGAAGGCCCCCACCGTGGCGGCCACGCCTACCAAGAAGGCGGTCGCCGCGGCGGCGGAAATCCCGGCGGGGCCGACCTGCATCGGCCGTGGCTCCATCCAGTGGACCACTTCGCCGGTCGGCTCTTCGGGGAGGATGTCGTCGGTCGGCAGGCTCATGGCTGTGCTCCGGCTGGGCTTCCCCGCTAACCCGCGCGCCGGTCGGGGGTTCCGCGCGCCCCGCGCTTCGGGGTAGAAGCGCGGCCAACTTCCCCTCTAGCCAGCCGACGGACGAATGGCCGGACACTCAAAGTTCAAGAACATCATGCACCGCAAGGGCCGCGCCGATGCGGCCCGATCGAAGCTGTTCTCCAAGCTCTCGCGCGAGATCACCGTGGCGGCGAAGACGGGCATGCCCGATCCCGCCATGAACCCGCGCCTGCGCCTGGCGGTGCAGAACGCCAAGGCCGAGTCCATGCCCAAGGACAATATCGACCGGGCGATCAAGAAGGCGCAGGGCGGCGACGCCGAGACCTACGAGGAGATCCGCTACGAGGGCTTCGGCCCGGGCGGCGTCGGGGTGATCGTCGAGGCCCTGACCGACAACCGCAACCGCGCGGCGGCCAATGTGCGGTCCATCTTCACCAAGAACGGCGGCAACCTGGGCGAGACCAATTCGGTCGCCTTCATGTGGGATCGGGTCGGCCAGATCGTCTACGGCCCCGAGGCCGGGTCCGAGGACAAGGTGATGGAGGCCGCCATCGAGGCCGGCGCCGACGACGTGGAATCGGACGAGGACGGCCACACCATCTGGACGGCCTACGACGCCCTCAACGAGGTGGCCCAGGCGCTGGAGGCGGCGCTGGGCGCGGCCAAGGCGACCCGGATCGCCTGGCGCCCCAAGGCCATGACGCCGGTGTCGGGCGACGCCGCCGCCACGCTGATGAAGCTGATCGAGGCGCTCGAGGACGAGGACGACGTCCAGAACGTCTACTCCAACGCCGACATCTCGGCCGAGGAGCTGGAAAAGCTGGCGAGCTGATGGCCAGGCGCCCGCCGGACGATCCCCGGATCACCGACCTGCGGCGCTACCGCAAGGCGCGCGAGCAGGCCGCGCGCCGTCCGCCGCCCCGCCCGCCGTCGCAGCGGCTGCTGGGGGCCAACCCGCGCGCGCGCCTGATCCTGGCGATCGTGCTGGCGGTCCTGGCCGCCCTCTGGCTCGGGCCGCTGCTGGTCCGCTAGCCGGAGCCTCCGCCCCGGCGCCGCGTTCCCTCGTCCGGCAACCGGAGGGACGCAGATGCGCAGCGCGCCAGGCCTCCTGCTGGGCTTCGCGCTCGGCGGGTTCTTCGATGGGATCCTGCTGCACCAGATCCTGCAGTGGCATCATCTGCTGAGCGCGGTCGGGCCCGCCGACGTGACCTTCCAGGTCGCCGCCGACGGCTGGTTCCACGCCCTGATGTACGTGATCGCCGCCGCGGGCCTGTGGCTCCTGTGGCGCGAGCACAGACGCGGCCCCGGCCGGGCCGGATGGCGGCTGGTCTCCGACATGCTGCTCGGCTTCGGCGCCTGGCATGTGCTGGACAGCGTGCTCTCGCACTGGGTGCTGGGCATCCACCGCATCCGCATGGACAGCGCCGACCCGCTGCTGTGGGACCTCATCTGGTTCGCCGCCTTCGGCCTGGCGCCGCTCGCCCTCGGCTGGGCCCTGCGGCGCGGACGGCGCGGCGGGGGCGGCTCGATCATCGCCGCGGGCCTTGCGGCCGGCCTCGTGCTCGGCGCGGGCGCCCAGGCGCTGAAGCCGCCGCCGGGCGGCCTGTCCACCGTCGCCTTCGCCCCCGGCGTGGACGGGTCCGAGGCGGCGCTGGCGATCGCCCAGGCCGGGGGGCGGCTCGCCTGGATGGACGCCGGCGGCCGGCTGGCGGTCGTCGAACTGGACGGGCCCGCCGCCGCCCTGTCGCTCTACGCCCGCGGCGCGATGATCGTCGCCGGCTCGGGCCTGCCGGCGGGCTGCTTCGCCTACACGCGAACCGCCTGACACAACGCAACCCACGGCGGCGCTTTGCGCTATCATCCTCCGCGAGCGGAGTGACTTGAGGCATGGATTTCGTATCGCAGCTCGGCGACTACGCGCTGCCGCTGCTGGGCGCCGGCTTCGCCGGAATCCTGATCGGCGTCGAACGCGAAGCGCGCGGCCACCCGGCGGGACTGCGCACCCACACCCTCGTCTGCCTGGCCTCCGCCCTGCTGATGCTGGCGGCGGTGCACCAGACCGAATGGATGGGCGACACCTCGTCCGAGGTGATCCGCATCGATCCGGTGCGGATGGCGCACGGCATCCTGACGGGCATCGGCTTCCTCTGCGGCGGGGTGATCTTCCGCCAGGGCCTGTCGGTGCACGGGCTGACGACGGCCGCCTCGCTGTGGGTCACCTCGGCGCTCGGTACGCTCTACGGCGTCTCCTTCTTCGGCCTGGCGCTGATCGGCACGGTGGCGACGCTGGTGGTGCTGGTGGCCTTCCGGTGGATCGACGAGCACATGCCGGCCAGCAACATCATCGACGTCTCGGTGCGCTACAGGCGCGACGGCGCCTTTCCCGAGGACGCGTTCCACGAGCTGATGCGGGAGCTGAAGCTGAAGCCGCGGTCCGTACGCCACCGGCTGATCAGCAGCGGCGAGGCCATCGAGCTGGGCGCCACGCTGCGCGGCCCCAGCACCGTGCAGACCCGGGCGCTGGCCGAGCGCCTGTGCGACGATCCGCGGATCACCCGCTTCGAGATCTCGCCCCGCAACGACTGACGCCTCAACCGCGGGCCCGGAAGCGGATCACCCGCCAGGCGTAGAGGGCCACGACCAGCGCCGTCACGGCGTAGGCGATCGGGTCCAGCCAGGCCTCCACGCGATGGTGCTGGCTCTGGAGCAGATAACCCGCCGCGGCCAGCAGGAAGGTCCATAGCGCCGTACCGAGGAGGCTCCAGGCGAGGAAGGCCAGCTGCGGCATCCGCATCAGTCCGGCCGGCACCGAGACGAAGGTGCGCACGCCCGGCAGCAGCCGCCCCAGGAACACCGCCCAGCCGCCGCGCTCGCGGAAGAACCGCTGCGAACGCTCCAGATCGTCGAGATCGAGGGTCAGCCAGCGGCCGTGCCGCTCGACGAACCGGCGCAGCCGCTCGTCCTTCACGCGCCGGCCCACCTCGTACCAGAGCCAGGCCCCGGCCAGGGCGCCCGCGGTGCCGGCGACGACCACGCCCGGGAAGCTCAGCATCCCCTGGGCCGCGGCGAACCCCGCCAGCGGCATGATGACCTCCGAGGGGATCGGCGGCGCCACGTTCTCCGCCAGCATCAGGAAAGCCACGCCGATCAGGCCGCCGGCGACGATCACGCCCAGGATCCAGTCGAACATCCATCCTCACGCTTGACGCTGCGTCGCGCTTGGCGGCGCCCCGGCCATGCCCCACAGTGTCCGCAACGAAGACGTTGGGGGGAACGACACCATGATCAAGCGCCTGATCCCGGCCGCGGTTGCGGCGGCTGCGCTGGCGGGGCCGGCGGCGGCCGGCGACTATGTCTCCATCGTGCAGGAGGCGCCGGTGAACGCGCCCGCCGACGCGGTCTGGAAGAAGGTGGGCGGCTACTGCGACATCGGCGCTTGGCTGAAGACCACCTGCGAGATCACCCAGGGCGCCGATGGCGAGGTCGGCGCGCTGCGCAAGATCGCCGGGCGGGTCGAGGAGGTGATCGTGGCGCGCACGCCGCTCTCCTACACTTACGCCGACATCGATCCGAAGATCCTCTACCACGGCACGGTCGAGGTCCGGCCGGTGGACCCGAAGACCTCGAAGATCGTCTACACTCTGTTCTACGACCAGGCCTCGATCCCGGCCGAGCAGCGGGACGCCAACAAGGCCGGCCGCACCCGGATGTTCGCCGGCGTGCTGAAGACCATGGTGCAGATCGCCGAGGCCCCCTAGCGTCCGCGCTGCAGGTTCTTGCGCAGGATGGCCCAGATGATCAGGGCGAAGCCGGCGAGACGCAGCAGATAGACGGGCGCCTGGTCCTCGCGCGGGATGTTGAAGATCACCGGCGCGGCCTGGTTCATCGCCAGCAGGGCGAAGGCGGCGGCGAAGCTCAGGAACAGGGCGTCGCGCGTCCGCCGCCAGAATTTCAGGAAGAAGGCGGCGGCCATCAGGTAGCCGAGCGTCAGCGCGCCGCCGAAGAAGGCGAGGATGACGGGATCGACCCTCATTGCTCGGCCTCCCAGATGAAGCCGTAGACGAGCACGCCCACCGCCACGAGCGACGCCGCCTGGCGCCAGGGCCAGAGGAAGACGTTCGGAAAGACCACCATGTCGGCGACCAGGAACAGGTTGTTGATCGCCAGGAACACGAAGGCGGTGGCGGTCCACAGCAGGAGGCGCGACCGGCTCTGCCGCCAGGACCGCAACAGCAGGGCCGCGCAAAGGACGCTCGCCAGAAGGCAGAGCGTATAGACCAGGGCAGGTCCCATCTCGCTCGTCACTTGTCCCCCCGGAACTTGAAGGCGTCGGCGAGGCCCTGCACGGGGTCAGGCGGCGCCGCGATGAGGTTGATGATCGAGACCGGCCGCTCCCGGTAGGCCTGCTCGAGCTGCTCCGCGAGCTTGGCCAGCAGCGGATTGGCCGGCGCATAGCGCCAGCAGTCCGCGTCGTCGCGGATGGCCAGGCCGCTGCGCTCGAAGCGCTGGAGGTTGTCGTTCACGAGGGTGGTGGACGCGCGCAGTTCGCGCACGAGCTCGGGCGCGGGCCAGCAGAACTCGGGATCCCGCTTCAGAAGCAGCAGCAGCTCGACCGCCCAGACCGAGCGGATATGCTCGCGGACGAAAGCTGCAAATTCCTGTTCGTCGGACAACGCCCTTATCCCCCTCCGGCAGGTGCGGACCGAAAGTCCCGGCCTGCCGGATATGTTCCCCTTCGCCTCAGCGCGGCGTCGCCGGCTCGCGCGTCGAAGCGTCGTCGGCGGCCTGCATCGCCGCCTTGCTGTCGGCCTCCTGCGCGGCCACCGCCTGGGCGGCCTGCCGCGCCTTCTCGTCTATCACGACGGCGTCCACCTCGGCCTTGGCCTGTCCGCCGTCCTGGGTTGCGCAGGCCCCGACGCTGAGCGCGAGGCCCGCCGCGAGCATCAGCCTGACGCTCATTCGCTCTTGGGCGAGGTCGCCCCGCCCGCATCGACTGCGCCGCCCGGCTCGGCCAGCTGACCGGCCCCGCCGATATCGGCGCCGGCGTTGTCGTTGCCGGTGTCGGCCACCGCGCCGTCGGGGGTCGCCCCCGCGACGCCCATGTCGCCGCTCTGGGTCGTACCGTCGGCATTCTGCGGCGAGCGGTCGCAGGCTGCAAGGCCGCCGGCGGCGGCCATGGCGGCGACGATGAGCGCCGTGCGCATGAAGTCTGTCTCCCTGGCTCCGAGAGCCTTCCCGTGAACGCGTAAACCCCGACCGACGGTCAAGGTTCCATACGCCGCCCATGGCGGGTTAAAAGGCGCGGCCCGGGGAGGGGCCAACAAGAAGATGCAGAGACGCAAGCTCGACCGCGCCCAACGGATCCGCGCGCGGCGGATCTGGTGGGACCGCAACGGCGCCTTCGTGCGCGGCGCCCTGACCGGCAGCGTGGTCACCGCCCTGATCGCCTGGCTGGTGCAGGCGCTGACCTAGGCCCTATCTTCAGGCGGCCATGCCCGCCGCCACCCCGCCGTTCGACGCCCCGCCCGCCGCCTACGAGGCCTGGGCGGCCGAGGAGGTCGCGCGCTGGCGCGCCGGGGTGCTGAAGCCGGCCGGGCCGTTCGCCCGCGGCGCCCGCGGCCTGCAGCAGCGCATCAACCGCGCGATCCCCGAGAAGGCGCACGCCGCGGTGACCGAGGTGATGCGTCAGCTGACCCGCACCATCCTCGTGGGCTCGGACCTGGCGTCGGGCCCGCCGCTGCGGGACGCCGGCCTCGCCGAGCGGGACCGGCGCGCGCTGAAGACCATCCACGACTACCGCCGGATCGCCGCGGTCGAGGGCGGGGTGGCGGGCGCCGGCGGCTTCTGGCTGGCGGTCGCCGACTTCCCGGCGCTGCTCATGATCAAGATCCGGCTGCTGTTCGACCTGGCCGGCGTCTACGGCCGCGACGGCGAGGCGTTCGCCGAACGGCTCTACATCCTGCACCTCTTCCAGCTGGCCTTCTCCAGCGCCGAACACCGGGGCCGCGTGTTCCAGGGCCTCGAGGATTGGGACGGCCGCGAGCATCCCGCCGACTTCCAGCATTTCGACTGGCGCAGCTTCCAGCAGGAATACCGGGACTACATCGACCTGGCGAAGCTGGCCCAGCTCGTGCCGGTGATCGGCGCGCCCGTCGGCGCGGTGGTCAACTGGCGGCTGCTGGACCGGCTGGGCGAGACGGCCATGAACGGCTATCGCATGCGATGGCTCGCCCGTCAGGATTGACCATGCGCCCTGCCGCCATCGCCTGCGCCGCCGCCCTGGCGGCCGCCGCCTCCGCCGCATCGGCCGCTCCGGCGCCGCTCACCGAGCCCGAGGTCCGCGCCTTCGCCGCCGGCCAGGTCCGCGCCCTGAACGCCGGCGACCTCGACGGCTATTTCGCCGGCTTTGCGCCGCAGGCGGTGTTCACGTCCCAGGCGCTCGGCTCGGACAACGCCATCGTGCCCTACGGGACGAGCACGGTCCCCCAGGCTCGCGCCCAGCTCGCCCGCACGCTGGCCAGGTCGAAGGTCGCCGAGACGGTGCAGGTGCGGAAGGTGTTCCTGGGTCCGCGCCGGACCGGCGGGGCGCTGTCCGCCCATGTGCGCACCCGCATCGAGACGGGCGGCCGCACGCGGCTGAGCTGCGCCGAGCGCCTGATGACGTTCGCGCGAGCGGGCGGACGGCTGAGGACGCTTTCGCAGACCGACACCCTGGTCCGCTGCCGGACCGCCGAATAAGCTCGCCGCCATGTTCGCAAGACGCGCCCTTCTCGGCCTCGCCGCCGCCCTCGCCCTCTCCACCGCCGCCCCCGCCCAGACTCAGGCCCAGACTCAGGCCCAGGCCCAGGCGCCCAATCCGCGCGTGCGGATCGAGACCGCGGAAGGGCCCATCGTGCTCGAGCTCTACGCCGACAAGGCGCCCAAGACGGTGGCCAACTACCTGAAGTACGTCGACCGCGGCCTGTTCGACGGCGCCAGCTTCTACCGGGCCTCCAAGCCCCCGGGCTACGCGCCGAACGACTACGGCGTCATCCAGGGCGGCCTGCAGAACGATCCGAAGAAGGTGCTGCCGCCCGTCGCCCACGAGCCGACCACCCAGACCGGGATCAAGCACGTCAGCGGCGTGATCTCCATGGGCCGGCATGCGCCAGGCACCGCGCAGGCGGACTGGTTCATCGTTATCGGCGACCAGGACTACCTGGACGCCGACCCCAAGGATCCGAAGAAGACCCCCGGCTTCGCCGCCTTCGGCAAGGTGGTCGAGGGAATGGACGTCGCCCAGACGATCCTCGGCAAGCCGGTGGACCCCAAGGCCGGGACCGGCGCCATGAAGGGCGAAATGCTGGTCAAGCCCGTGCGGATCGTCCGCGTCCGGCGGGTCCAGTAGCCGTCGGACGGCCGGCCCCCAGGATTTCGGGGAGCCGGCGCCCGGGGGCGGATCAGTCGCCCGACTTCTTGCCCTTGGCCGGCTTGGCGTCGGCCTTCGCCTTGGCGGCGGCTTCCTCGGCCGCGGCCTGCTCCTCGGCGCGCGCGCCGCCCAGGATACCCGGCAGGGCGTAGTTGCCCTCGTGGCAGGCGTATTCGTAGATTCGGCCGTTCAGCGGCGCGAACTCGTACTCCCCGCCCCAGGGCGCGTCCCACAGCGTGGGATCGTCGATCTGGAAGGCGTAGTGGAGGCGGTTCTCACCCACCCGGGTGAAGCGCTCGGTGACCTTCAGGTTCTCCCACGAGCCGGCGAAGGCCTGGGTCCGCGGGATGTTGGTGGTCTCGACGACGAGGGTGTCGCCTTCCCACCAGCCGATGGAGTCGCCGAAGTACGGGCGCACGCCGTCGGTGCGGTGCTTGCCGTTCAGCCGCACGATCCGCAGGTCGTGGTTCATCTCGACGTGGATGACGAAGGTGTCCGGCGTCTGAACGAACTCGTAGTTGTTGTTGTAGAAGCCGTTCGGGAACATCGGCGGTCCGCCGTTGCGGCCGAAGCCGATGACGCAGCGTTCGCCCAGCGAACGGGTCTCGTAGCTGTCGAACGAGCCCATGCCGCGGCCGAAGCCCTGCGGGGCCGGGGCGCCCGCCTTGCGCTTGGGGATCTGGCCGTTCGGGGTGGTCAGCAGCGAGCTGCGCGGCTCGCCGTTCACCCGCATCACGGTGTGACCCGGATCCAGCCAGCCACGGTTGTAGCCGCCGACGTCGCCGCCGGCCGCGGCGAACTCGGGACGCACGTTGTCGGTCCGCTGGGCCGGAGCCTCGGCCGGCGCGTTGGGATCGGTGGGCCGGTTGCCCTCCTCGACCTCCTGCTCGGCGAGCGCCTCCATCTCCTTCACCTGCTCCTCGGTGTAGACGAGGCTGGTGACGCCCGCGCGCCGGGTCATCGGCGTCATGGTGTTGTTGGTCCAGAAGCCGGCGAGGTCCGGTTGGCCGAAGGCGTTGCGGGGGGCCTTGTAGGACGACTTGGCGGCGGCCTTGGCCTCGCCCTTGGCCTGGGCGGCCGCCGGCGCCGCGGACATCAGCGCCAGCGGCGCGACGCACAGGGCGGTTCCGATGAAAAGTGTGGCGGCGCGTTTCACGGCAAGGGCTCCCCAATGATCTCTTCGCCGCAGTCTGCGCGGCGTTGTCATACCGAACTTACGATTCTGGACCGCGTTCGGCAATGCGTTCCGATCGGGGGTTCCGATTCAGTCGCAGGCGGGCTCCACCCGGCCTCGTCCCCAGGCGTCGGTCACCCGCACCAGCTCGGTATGGCCGAAGCCTTTGGCGTAGTTGAGGATGGAGACCAGCTCGGGCGTCACCCGGAACATCGCCGGCCCCGCCTCGCCGGCCCGGATGTACTGGGCCACCTCCGGAAACTTCGCCAGGAAGGTCTCGGCGACCCGCATCAGGGCGTCCGGATCGGTCACCCGCTGCGCGCGGCCGAAGATCGACAGGCCGCGGATCTGGCTCCAGTCGGCGTAGGGCAGGTCGATGGTGAGCGACACCCGCTCGTCGTGCGCCAGGTTGCGGGCCTTCTGGGATCCCTCGCCGCAGCCGAAGTAGATGCCGATGCCGTCGCTCGCGTAGCTGACGGTGGTGGCGTGCGGCGCCCCGTCGGGCCGCAGCGTGGCGAGGGTCATGTCCTTCCCCTCGCGCAGGATGGCCAGGATCTCCTCGTGCGGCGTCGGCATGGCGGGACCTCCTCGGGACGGCGACGGCGAAGATGGCCACGGGTCCGCGCCGTGCGCCTTGCGACCCGTCAAATCCACGGGAGCCTAAGTCGAGCGTCCGACGTTAGGCGGTGGAGGGACCAGCTCCGGGAGGGGTTCGATCCGCATGCGCGCACGCGACGTCCGGGCCATTCTGTTTCTAGCCGCCACCACGTTCCTGCTCCTGGCGGGGTCGTACGTGCTGCTGCAGAGCGTGCTCGTCAGCCTGGCGCTCGCCGGCGCCTGGCTGGCGTTCCTGCTCACCCGGCCGCGGATGCAGCGGGTGATCCGCCGCCTGCGCGGCGAGCCCGACTGGAACGGCTATTTCAAGAACGACTAGAGCGCGGCCGCCTGCGCTCCGGCCCAGGCCTCGCCGGCCTGGATCAGTGCGCGCTCGCCCCCGTCGATCCGAAGGGCGGTGAGCACGCCGGTGCGGTAGCAGCCGGTGTCCAGCCCCAGCCGGTGCTCCAGCATCTGGGGCCGCTCGTCCAGCCAGGTGTGGCCGTGGACGATGACCTTCTCGAACGGTCCGGGGGCGTCGAGGAACCCCTGCCGGATCCACAGCAGGTCGGCCTCGGTCTGCTGGGCGAGCGGCGCGCCGGGGCGGACGCCGGCGTGCACGAAGGCGTAGTCCCCGACGGCGACCATCAGCTCCAGCCGCTGCAGCAGCAGCAGATGCCCGGCGGGCATGCGCTCCAGCAGGGCGTCCCGGGCGCGGGTCGCGGCTCCAGGCGCGGCTCCGGCCTCCTCGGGCGGCGCGACGCCGTAGGCCGCGAGCGTCTCGGCCCCGCCCCAGGTCAGCCAGGGGCGGTTGGCCTCGGGATCGTCGAGGAAAGCCAGCATCGCCTGCTCGTGGTTGCCCTTCAGCAGCCGGACCTCGAGGTCGGGCCGGCGCTTCAGCCAGACCAGCGCCTCCAGGACCTTGGCCGACTGCGGGCCCCGGTCCACGTAGTCGCCGAGGAAGATCAGCACGGGTCGGCGGCCGCGGGCGCGGGCCGCGTAGTCCGCAGCGATCCTGCCCAGCAGCGCCTTCATCTCGTCGTAGCAGCCGTGGACGTCGCCCACCGCATAGACCAGCTCGCCTTCGGTGCTCATGCGGGCCTCACACGACGTCCCGCGACAGGCGGTTCAGATCCTCGGCCATCCGGCGGTAGTCGCTGATCACCCGCGCCGGCTGATCGTCCGCCCGATGGCGCAGCCTGGCCCAGCGGCTGCGGTAGCTGACCAGGGTGCTGCGCGGCACGCCCGCCCGCACCGCCCGATCATAGGCGGCCCGCAGGCTGCGGTCCGCCGCCATCACGGCCGGGTAGGCGCATCGCGCCTCGGCGTCGCCGCGAAGGCCGGCGCAGCGGTAGCGGGCGGAGCGCGCGCGATCGGGCCCCGCCGTCGCCTTGGCCTTCTGAGGCCGGAGCCTGGTGGGCGCGGGCTCGGCCACGGCCTCCGCGACCTTCACCTGCGCAGGCTCGACCTTCGTGGGCGGAACGGCCGGCGGCGCCGGGTCGATGGGCGGCACGGCGATGCGGGCGGCCGGCGCGGGCGCGGCGGCCAGCACCGCGCCACGAGAGGCTTCCCGGTCCGTATTCGGCAGCTTGGCCGCGAGGGCGCCGATGGCCAGGCCCGCCAGCGCGGTCGCGGCCATCGCGCCGAGCCGGGCCCGCCGCCCTTCCCGCGGCTCGCCCGCCGGGCGCAGGCTGCGCACGCGCGCGCCGCGGGCGGCCGCCGGCGCCGCAGCGGGACGGAATATCCCTTCCAGGTCCGCCGAGACCGCGCGCGCCAGGCCCGGATCGGGGCCCGGGTGTGCGTCCGGGTATTGGCTCATCTCAGGGCGCCTCCGATGCGACCTTCACTGCCCGGGGCTAGAAATGTCCGCCGCGCCGCTTCGATCCCGACTTCGCGTGACTCGCGGCCCTGGATGGGCCAATGGTGAGGTCGATTTCCGGGAACCTTCAACTGACGCGCGAGACGACAACCCTTCCGCATGACCGACGCCGGCCCGGCGACGGTCACGATCGTGCGAACGCCGCCCCCGCCCCGCCGGAGCGGCCGGTGGCCCAGCTCACCGCCGCGGAACGGGTGGACCTGGCGCTGAAGGCCGGCGCCATCGTCGGCACCTGGGTCTGGGACGTGCCGTCCGACGTGTTCCTGGCGGACGAGCAGTTCGCCCGCTCGTTCGGCGTCGACCCTGAGCTCTGCCGCCGCGGCCTGCCCCTGGAGGAGGTCAAGCGCTCGATCCATCCCGACGACGCCGATCGCGTGAACGCCGCGATCGGCGAGGCCCTGGGGCGCGGCGGGGGGTACCGCTGCGAGTACCGGGTGCTGCGGAGCGACGGCGTGTGGCGCTGGGTGGAGGCGACCGGCGAGGTGCAGCTGGATCCCGAGGGCCGGCCGACCCGGTTCCCCGGCGTGCTGGTCGACATCAACGACCGCCGCAACACCGAAGAAGCCCTGCTCCAGGCCAACCGGCTGCTGCGCACGTTCATGGTGGCCGTGCCGGGCGTCGTCTACGCCAAGGACCGCGAAGGGCGCCTGCTGGTCGGCAACCGGGGCGTGGAGGCCCTGCTGGGCCGTCCGTTCGAGGACTTCGTGGGCCGGACGGACATGGAGCTGCTGGACGACAAGGCCGAGGCCGCCGCCGTCATGGCCAACGACCGCCGGATCATGGAGAGCGGCGAGACCCAGCAGCTCGAGGAACAGGTGACCTTCCCCGACGGGACCGTCGCCTGGTGGCACTCCACCAAGGCGCCCCTGCTGAACGAGGCGGGCGAGGTGGTGGGTCTGATCGGCTCGTCGGTCGACATCACCGCCCGCCGGCGCGCGGAGGAGCATCGCCAGCTGCTGCTCAACGAACTGAACCACCGGGTGAAGAACACCCTGGCGGTCGTGCAGAGCCTGGCCCGGCAGACCTTCCGCGGGGCGACCGATCTCGCCCGGGCGAGCGACGCGTTCGAGGCGCGGCTGGGCGCCCTGTCCCGAGCCCACAACCTGCTCACCCACGCGAGCTGGGAGGCGGCGGACCTGCGCGACGTGGTCCGCGATCAGGTCAGCCAGGTGGCCGATGTCGAGCGGCGCGCGATCGTCGAGGGGCTGTCGGTCCGCCTGCCGCCGCAGGTGGCGGTCAGCATGGCGCTGGCCCTGCACGAGCTCGGCACCAACGCGGCCAAGTACGGCGCGCTGTCCAACCCCACGGGGGTGGTGCGGATCGCCTGGAGCGTGGGCGAGGGGAACTGGCTGCGCCTGCGCTGGGAGGAGAGCGGGGGTCCGCTGGTGCGCCCGCCGGCCCGGAGCGGCTTCGGCTCGCGCATGATCGAACGGGCCCTCGCCCAGGAGCTGGGCGGCGAGGTCAACATCCAGTACCTGCCCACCGGGGTGGTCTGCGAAATCCTCGCGCCCCTGCCGACCTGACCCGCGGGAGACGACCCCATGGTCCAGCCACAGATGGCCGTGCTCACTCTCGGGATCGGCGACCTGGCGCGCTCCAGGCGCTTCTACGCCGAGGGCTTCGGCTGGACGCCGGTGTTCGAGAACGAGGAAATCGCCTTCTACCAGATGAACGGCTTCGTGCTCGGGCTGTGGTTGCAGCAGGCGCTGGAGGCCGACATGCGCCGGACCGGCCTTGCACGGCCCGGCGCCTTCGCGCTCGCCCACAACGTCGCGCGCCAGAACGAGGTCCAACCGCTCATCGATCGGCTCGTCGCGGCGGGCGGACGGCGGCTGCGGGACGGCGACGCCCCGCCGCACGGCGGCTTCCGCGGCTATGTCGCCGATCCCGACGACCACGCCTGGGAGATCGCCTGGAACCCGGCCTGGCCCATCGACGCCGAGGGCCGGGTCACCTTCAGGGCGTGACGGCCTAGCGCCGCACCCAGCGGCCGCGCCGCTCGTCCCAGTAGCCGTAGGCCGGATCGACGGGATAGCCGCCGAAGCCGTAGCCGCAGGGATCGTCGCGCTTGGCGAGCTGGTTGCCGATGATGCCGCCCGCCACCGCGCCGATGGCCGCGCCCGCGGCGTCGTCCTTGGCCACCGCCGCGCCGGCCGCGCCGCCGATCACGGCGCCGGCCGCGGTGGCGGCGGCGCGGTTGCGCTGGTAGTCGCGCTCGCAGGCCGAGGCGTAGCTGTCGTAGCCGGTGCTGGCGCAGGCGCCGAGCCCCCCGGCCGCCGCGGCGAGCACGGCGCTGATCAGAATCGGACGCATGGTTTCTCCTCCGTCGTGAAGCCGAGCTAACGCCGTTCGACCTTGGCCGTTCCGGAGCGCTCCTCGTCCCCCTCGGCAATCGCGCCGGGAATGGTCCATATAGACGCCATGACCGCTTCGACGACCGCCGCTCCGCCGCCCCCCAACAACCTGGTGGGCCTTGCGATCCTGGGCGCCTTCGCCGCCTGCGGGGCGGCGCTGGCGACCGCCGCCGCGCCGGGCGCGCTGGGCCTGCTGACCTTCGGCTTCGTGATGAGCGGCTGGATCCTGGCGGTCATGGCCCACGAGTTCGGCCATGCGTTCGTCGCCTACCTCGCCGGCGACCACACCGTGCGCGAGAAGGGCTATCTCTCGTTCGATCCGCGCCGGTACGGCGATCTCGCGACCAGCCTCGTCATCCCGCTGATCGCCCTGGCGCTGGGGGGCATCGGCTTCCCGGGCGGCGCGGTTTGGCTGCGCCACGACCTGATGCGCAGCCCGGCCTGGCGGGCCGCCGCCTCGTTGGCCGGCCCCCTCGGCACGCTGGTCGTCCTGCTGGTGCTGGCCGGCGTCCTGGCGATGTGGGGCGGGTCAGCCTCGGGCCCGCTGTTCGCGGCGGTCGCGCTCCTCGCCTTCCTGCAGGCGACGGCGCTGATCCTGAACCTGCTGCCGATCCCGGGCCTCGACGGCTTCAACGCCGTCCGCCCGTTCCTGCCCAAGCGCTGGGATCCCGGCCTGCGGAAGGCCGAAGGCCTGGGCCTGTTGATCCTGCTGGCGGCGATCTTCCTCGTCCCCGGCTTCGGCGCCCTGCTGTTCGGGACCGCCGCCGACCTGGCCGCCGGCCTGGGCGTGCCGCGGCCGGCTATCGTCGCGGGCTTCGAGGCCTTCCAGTTCTGGCGCTAGACCAGCGAAAGCATGGGGCGGCGGGACGCATCGCGGTCCGCCTCCCGCAGTTCGGCCTGCACGATCGAGGCCAGCTCGCGGTACCGTTCGGCCATCCGCCTGAGGTGGTCGCGCGCCGCCGCGTCCGCGGTCTTCGCCGCCGCCGTCTCGGCGAGGGCGGCTTGCTTCAGGTAGTGCTCGACGCGGCGCATAGGGAACCTCGAACCTGGGAGGCGTCCTATCTGGCGCCGTCGCGTACCGGCGTCCAATCGACTTTTTTGCAGTGCAGCATAGAGCGGACTTATGGCTCCGCTTCCGGCCCGGCCGGCGTAGGTCACCTTTCGGCAAGCTTTCACGGTTCATCTGCGGCATGCTGGAACAGACGATGAACGCGATTCGACCCGTCCGCATCCTGGGGCTCGATCCGGGCCTGCGCCGCACCGGCTGGGGCGTGGTGGCGTGCGAGGGCGCGCGCCTGAGCCACGTCGCCCACGGGGTCATCGCCCCGCCGGACAAGCTGCCCTTCGCCGAGCGCCTGCTGGTGCTGCTCTCGGGGATCGAGGCGATCATCGCCGAGCACGCCCCCGACGAGGCCGCCGTCGAGGAGACCTTCGTCAACGACAACGCCCGCTCGGCCCTCAAGCTGGGCCACGCCCGCGCCATGGCCCTCGTGGCCCCCGCGCGCGCCGGCCTGCCCGTCGCCGAGTACGCCGCCACCGTGGTCAAGAAGGCGGTCGTCGGGACCGGCGGCGCCGACAAGGCGCAGGTCGGCTGGATGATCGCCCGCCTGCTGCCCGCCGCCGGCAAGACGACCGCCGACGCCGCCGACGCGCTGGCGGTCGCCATCGCCCACGCCCACGCCCGCACGGCCGCCAACCGGACATGGCGGGTCGCCTGAAGCGGCGGACAAATCACCGTGTCCGAGGTTCCCCCTCGCGCGGGCGCGCGGTACGTGAGCGGGAACGCATGCCGAACGTGATTCGCCCCTTCCAACCGCTGGAGCGCGCGCCTTGATCGGCCGCCTGCGCGGGCTCGTCGCCGAGGTCGGCGAGGAGGACGCCCTGATCGACGTGATGGGCGTAGGCTACGTCGTGCGCTGCGGATCGCGGACGCTCTCGCGCCTGCCGGCGGTGGGCGAGGAGACGGTGATCCACGTCGAGAGCGTCTTCGGCGAGCAGACGGGCGTGACCCTCTACGGCTTCCTCGGCCGCGACGAGCGCCGGGCGTTCGTGACGCTGCGCACCATCCAGGGCGTGGGGCCCAAGGCCGCGCTCGCGGTCCTCGACGTCCTCGCCCCGCCCGAGCTCGCCGCCGCCGTCGCGCGCGAGGACAAGGCCGCCGTCGCCCGCGCCAACGGGGTCGGCCCCAAGCTCGCCCAGCGGATCGTCGTCGAGCTGAAGGACAAGCCGATCTCCGACGGCCCCGTCGCCGCCTTCCACGCCCAGGCGACGACTCCCCAGCCGATCAAGGTCTCGGCCGCCGGCGAGGCGGTCGCCGCCCTGATGGGCCTGGGGATCGCCGAGCCGCAGGCCCGCCGGGTGGTCGAGAGCGCCGCCCTGCGCCTGGGTGAAGAGGCCGAACCGCCGGCGCTCATCAAGGCCGCGCTGCAGGAGCTGGGACGGTGAGCCGGATCGTTTCGGGGGAGGCCCAGCCGTTCGAGCCGGCCGACCGGGCGCTGCGGCCGCAGACGCTGTCCGAATTCGTCGGCCAGGAGCAGGCCAAGGCGAACCTCTCGGTGTTCATCGACGCCGCCCGGGGTCGGGGCGAGGCCCTGGACCATGTGCTGCTGTTCGGCCCTCCGGGCCTCGGCAAGACCACGCTCGCCCAGATCCTGGCCCGCGAGCTGGGCGTGAACTTCCGCGCCACCTCTGGGCCGGTGCTGGCCAAGGCGGGGGACCTGGCGGCCATCCTGACCAACCTCGAGCCTCGCGACGTCCTGTTCATCGACGAGATCCACCGCCTGGCCGCCAATGTGGAGGAGATCCTCTACCCGGCCATGGAGGACCACGTCCTCGACCTGGTGATCGGCGAAGGTCCCTCGGCCCGGTCGGTGCGGATCGACCTCGCCCCCTTCACCCTGGTGGCGGCCACGACCCGCGCCGGCCTGCTGGCGACGCCGCTGCGCGACCGGTTCGGCATCCCGGTGCGGCTGGAGTTCTACACCCACGACGAGCTCGCCAGGGTGCTGCTGGGCGCCGCGGCCAAGATGGGCGCGCCGCTCGATCCGTCGGGCGCGCGAGAGATCGCCGCCCGCGCTCGGGGCACGCCGCGCGTGGCCGGCCGGCTGCTGCGCCGGGTCCGCGACTTCGCCGCCGCCGACGGCGCCGAAGTGATCGACCGCAAGGCCGCCGCCGCCGCCCTGGCCCGACTGGACGTGGACGAGGTGGGCCTCGACGCCCTCGACCGCCGCTACCTGCGGGCGCTGATCGAGAACTACGCCGGCGGCCCGGCCGGGGTGGAGACCCTGGCCTATGCGATCGCCGAGGCCCGCGACGCCGTCGAGGACGTCATCGAGCCCTTCCTGCTGCAGCAGGGCTTCATCCAGCGCACGCCCCGCGGCCGCATGGCCTGCGCCAAGGCCTACGAGCACCTGGGCCTCCAGGCGCCGCGAAACCTCGGGGGAGCCGCGCCGCCCGCGGATCTGTTCGACAAATGAGCCACGAGCCCAGCGCGGGGTGGCTGGAAGGCCGCGAGCACGTCCTGCCGGTGCGGATCTACTACGAGGACACCGACTTCACCGGCGTCGTCTACCACGCCAACTACCTGCGCTATTTCGAACGGGGGCGGAGCGACTTCCTGCGCGTCTGCGGGATCGGCCACCAGGCGCTGCTGGAGCTGCCCGAGCCCGCCGCCTTCGCGGTCACCCACATGGCCATCGACTTCAAGCGCGCCGCGCGCATCGACGACGCCCTGCATGTGCGGACCACCTACGACGCCGTGAAGGGGCCGCGCCTGTTCGTCAGCCAGCGAATCCTGCGCGGGCAGGATCTGATCGCGCAGGCCAGCGTCGAAGCCGCCTGCATCGGCCTGGACGGCCGCGCCCGACGCCCGCCGCCAGGCCTGGTCGAGCGGCTGAAGCCGCTCTTCGCCGCGCCATAAGTTCGCCACCGATCCCCGCCAAGCACGCCGCAAAGAAGACGAGAAGGACCTCGATGGACCCGGCCGCCGTCACTCCCGAAAGCTTCAACATCGTCAACCTGTTCTTCCAGGCCGACTGGGTCGTGAAGCTGGTGATGATCGGCCTGGCCCTGGCCTCGCTCTGGTCGTGGACGATCATCCTCGACAAGCTGTTCCGCTTCGCCGCCCTGAACCGCGAGGCGACCCGCTTCGAGGACCAGGTCGCCTCGGGCCGCAGCCTGGAGGACGTCGCCGCCGAGGCCGGCGAGCGGCCCGCCCACGCCCTGCCCCGCATGCTGCAGGGCGCGCTGAAGGAGTGGCGTGACGCGCGCCAGAAGGGGCCGCCCACCGAGGCCCAGGTGGCCTTCCTGATCCAGCGCATCGACCGCCACCTCGATGCGGTCATCGCCCGCGAGAGCGCGCGGGTGGAGAACGGCCTGGGCGCCCTGGCGATCGTCGCCACCGCCTCGCCGTTCATCGGCCTGTTCGGCACGGTCTGGGGGATCATGAACTCCTTCCAGGCCATCGCCATCCAGAAGAACACCTCCCTGGCCGTGGTGGCCCCGGCCATCGCCGAGGCGCTGTTCGCGACCGCCATCGGCCTGGTGGCCGCCATCCCGGCCTACATCGCCTTCAACGCGTTCTCGACCTCGGCCGGCAAGTACGCCGCCCGCCTCGAGGGCTTCGCCGACGACCTGTCCACCGCCATCCAGCGGCGGCTGGCGGAGCGGGCCTGACATGGCGCTGTCGGCCAACGACGCCTTCGCCGCCGGCGGCGGGCGCCGCAACCGTCGCCGTTACGGCCGCGGCCGGCGCGGCGCGCTCTCCGAGATCAACGTCACCCCGCTGGTGGACGTGATGCTCGTGCTGCTGATCGTCTTCATGATCTCGGCGCCGCTGCTGACCGCTGGGGTGCCGGTCGAGCTGCCCAAGACCGAGGCGGGCGCGATCCAAGACCAGCCCGAGCCGCTGACCGTCTCCATCCGAGCCGACGGCTCGATCTATCTCGGCGAGGATCCCGTGCCGTTCGCCGGCCTGGCCCCCCGCATGCAGGCGCTCAGCGAGGGCCAGAGCCGGCCGGTCTACGTCCGCGCCGACCGCCATGCGACCTATGAGGTGGTGGCCCAGGTGATGGCCGCGCTGTCCACCTCGGGCTTCTCATCCATCAACCTGATCACCGACACGGGCGGCCCCTCGTCGGGCGCCGAGGAGCAGGCCGGCCCGTGAGGCGCATCGAGGTCTCGCCCGCGGCCTTCGGCTCGCTCGCGCTGCACGCGGGCGTGGCCGCCGCGCTGATGATCTCCTGGGGCGCGCGCGACCTGAAGGTGGGCGCGGTCGTGCCCGTTACCATCGTCTCGTCCGCCCCCGACCTCGACACCCGTCCCGCGCTGCAGGCTCCCGAGACCCAGGAGGCGATGGCCGAGACGCCCGTCCCGGACGCCGCGCCGACGCCCGAGCCGCCCCAGCCCCAGCCCCCGCCGGCCCCGCCGCAGCCGCAGCCCGCGCCCACGCCCAAGACGCCCGCCCCCGCAGCCAAGGCGCCCGCCCCCAAGGCCGCGCGACCGACGCCGAAGACCAAGGAGTCCAGCGAGGATTTCTTCGCGAGCCTCGAAAGCTCGCTGGCCAAGAGCCGCCCCTCGCCCGCCGCCAAAGGGCCCTCCCGCGCCGAGACCGCGCCCGACGCCCGCAACACCGCCGGCCGGGGTCTCGCGGCCGGCGCGGACATGCAGGGCCTCGTCCAGGAGCTGCAGCGCCGCTGGAATCCCAACTGCACGGTGGAGGGCGGCCGGGACGTGATCGTCCGGGTCGTGTTCAACATCGGCTCGGGCGGCCAGCTCGTCGGCCAGGTCACGTCCCAGATCACCGGCGGCCCCCGCGACGCCGTGGGCCAGGCCGCCGCCGAGCGGGCCGAGCGCGCCGTCTACGCCGCCTCGCCCTTCCGCGGCCTCTCGCGCGACTACTATGGTCAGCGCATCGCTGTGAACTTCAACGCCCGGGAGGCCTGCGCCGACCGATGACCGAACCGATCCGGAGCCTTTGCATGCGGCTGAAGCCCTTGATGCTCGCCCTCGCCTGCCTGTTCGCCGCGGGCCTCACCGTCCAGCCCGCCCGGGCCGAGATCGAGGTCAACGTCAACCGCGGCGACGTCCAGCCGCTGCCGATCGCCGTGCCGGCCTTCGGCGGCCAGCAGGGCGCCGACATCGCCCAGGTGATCAGCGCCAACCTCCAGCGCTCGGGACTCTTCCAGCCGCTGGACCCGGCGGCGTTCATCGAGCGCGACGTCAACATCGCCGTCCAGCCGCGCTTCGCCGACTGGAAGCAGATCAACGCCCAGGCCCTGGTGAACGGGCAGGTGACCGTCGAGGGCGGCCGGCTGCGCGTCGACTTCCGCCTGTGGGACGTTTTCGCCGAGCAGCAGCTGCTCGGCCTGCAGTTCACCTCCAGCCCCGAGAACTGGCGCCGCGTCGCGCACAAGATCTCGGACGCCGTCTACGAGCGGCTGACCGGCGAGAAGGGCTACTTCGACACCCGCGTGGTGTTCGTCGCCGAGAGCGGCCCCCGCGGCAAGCGCGTCAAGCGCCTGGCGATCATGGACCAGGACGGGGCCAACCCCAGCTACCTGACCGACGGCTCGTACATCGTCATGACCCCCCGTTTCTCCTCGAACAGCCAGGAGATCACCTACATGTCGCTGCGGCCCGACGGCTCGTCCATCTGGCTGTTCAACCTCGAGACCGGCCGCCGCGAGAGCCTCGGCAACTTCCAGGGCATGGTCTTCGCCCCGCGCTTCTCGCCCGATGGCGGCCGGGTGGCGTTCTCGGTCGAGCGCGGCGGCAACAGCGACATCTATGTGATGAGCCTTTCCAGCCGCTCCAGCACGCGGCTGACGTCGGATCCGTCGATCGACACCTCGCCGTCGTTCTCGCCGGACGGCCAGAGGATCGTGTTCAACTCGGACCGGTCGGGCTCGGCGCAGCTCTACGTCATGGGCGCCGACGGCTCGAACCCGCGGCGGATCTCCTTCGGCCAGGGCCGCTACACCACCCCGGTCTGGAGCCCGACAGGCGAGTTCATCGCCTTCACCAAGCAGACGGGCGGGCAGTTCCACATCGGCGTCATGCGCGCCGACGGCTCGGACGAGCGGCTGCTCACCTCCAGCTATCTAGACGAGGGCCCGACCTGGGCGCCGAACGGCCGCGTGCTCATGTTCTCGCGCGAAACGCCCGGCGGCGCGCCGCGGCTGTGGAGCGTAGACGTGACCGGGCGCGTTCTACAGCCTATGCCGTATCCGGGATCGGGCTCGGACCCGGCATGGTCGCCGCTCCTTAACTAGCTTGCGCCCAGATTCCGCCCGATAGACCCTGACGATGGAATTCCATCCGAGACACGAGGAGACCCAGATGTTGCGAAGCGTGAACACGGGCGCGGCCCTGCGTCTGGCCCTGGTGGCCGCGGCGGCGACTTCGCTGGCCGCGTGCGCCAGCCGGCCCAAGCCGCAGTACGAGACCGCCCCGCCCACCACGCCGCCGCCGGCGGACCAGGGCGCCCCGACGCAGCCCCCGGTCGCGCAGCAGCCGCTGGCCCCCGTGCCGGGCTCGGCCCAGGACTTCGTCGTCAACGTCGGCGACCGGGTCTACTTCGACCTCGACCAGCACGACGTGCGCACCGACGCGCGGCCGCTCCTCGACGCCCAGGCCGAATGGCTGCGCCGCTATCCCCAGGTGCGCGTGCGCATCGAGGGCAACGCCGACGAGCGCGGCACCCGCGAATACAACCTGGCCCTCGGCGCGCGCCGGGCGAACTCGGTGCGCGACTACCTCGTGAACCGCGGCGTCACCTCGGACCGGATCTCGACCATCTCCTTCGGCAAGGAGCAGCCCCTCGATCCGGGCACGACCGAGGAGGCCTATCAGAAGAACCGGAACGCCCGCACGGCCATCGTGAGCGGCGCCCGCCAGTAACCGCATGAGTCAGATGACGCGCAGCCGCTTCGTCCTTCCCGCCCTGGCGTTCGCCGTCCTTGCGACGGCGGCGCCGGCCACGGCCCAGACGCCCTTCCCGGCGACCCCGGCCGAGGATCCGCTCGACTCGCGCGACGCCCGCCGGGTGGAGCGGATGGAGAAGGTCGTCCGCGAGCTGCGCGCCATCGTCTTCCAGATGCGCGACACCGGAAAGCCGGTGGTGGTCCAGCCCTCCGACGCCGACGCCCGGATGGCCGAGCTGGCCGCGCGCATCGACGACCTCGAGCGGACCCTCCAGCGCATCAACGGCTCGCTGGAGACCGCCACCTTCGAGCTGCAGCAGACCAAACGCGAGAACGCCGCCCTGAAGACCCAGGTCGACGAGCTCACCCAACGCCTGACGGTGGTCGAGCCGCCGCCCCCGCCGCCCAGCGAGGACGCCGGCGCTGCGCCGGCGCCCGCCGCCGACCCCACCGAGGCCTTCACCCGGGCCCGCCAGCTGATGCTCGCCGGCGACTACGACGGCGCCGAGGACGCCTTCGCCGCCTTCGTCGAGACCTGGCCCGACGGCCAGCGCACGCCCGAGGCCCGCTACTGGTGGGGCAAGACGCTGTCGGTGCGCGGGGCCCACAACGACGCCGCCACCGCCTACATCGGCGCGATCCGCGGCTGGCCGCAGACCAGCTGGGCGCCCGACGCCGTCGTCGAGCTCGCCCGCTCGCTGGTGGCGCTGAAGAAGCCGCAGGACGCCTGCCGAACCCTGGCCGAGCTGCCCAAGCGCTATCCCAAGGCTCCGGCGAACATCACCAGCCGGGCGGCCGCCACCCGCACCCAGGCGAAGTGCGCGGCCTGACCGACCGGGCCGAAGCGCTCCTCGACCGCCATCTCCTGAAGGGCAGTCGCCGGCCCCTCGCGGTCGCCGTCTCGGGCGGCGGCGACTCCGTCGCGCTCGCGCTGATCGCCGAGGGCTGGGCCCGGCGGTCGCGCCGCGACCTCCTGCTGCTCACGCTCGACCATGGGCTCAATCCCGACAGCGCGGCCTGGACGGGGCGCTGCGAGGCGTTGGCGCAGCGGCTGGGCCGCCCGTTCCGCGCGCTCGCATGGACGGGGCCGAAGCCGGCCTCGGGCCTGCCAGCCGCCGCCCGCGCCGCCCGGCATCGCCTGCTCGCGGAGGCCGCGCGCGAGGCCGGCGCCCGCGTGATTCTGATGGGCCACACCGCCGACGACGTGGCCGAGGCGCAGGTCATGCGCGCCGCCGGCGCCACCACGCCCGAGCCCCGCGTCTGGGCCCCCTCCCCCGCCTGGCCCGAGGGGCGCGGGGTCTTCGTCCTGCGCCCGCTGCTGGACGTGCGGCGGGCCGAGCTGCGCGACTGGCTCTCGGCCCGCGGCGAGACCTGGATCGAGGACCCCGCCAACGCCGATCCGCGGTTCGCCCGCGCCCGCGCGCGGCGCGCCTTGCCCGCGGACACCCCGCTCGAGCGGCAAGAGCCGGCGCCCGCCGCCATTCCGTTCGAGGAACGGCTCGGCGTGCTCGACGTCGCCCGCGCCGCGTTCCGCGCATCGCCGGCCGGACTGGCGGAACGCTGGCTCGCCATGGCCTGCGTCTGCGCGGGCGGCGGATCGCGACGGCCGCCGGGCGTCCGAGCGGCCCGCCTCTCGGCCGCCCTGCGGGGTGACGGGCCGGTGCTCGCCACCCTGGCCGGCGGGCGCATCGAGGCGGACACGACGGCTATCCGCATCTTCCGCGAGGCCGGCGAGGCGGCCCGCGGCGGGCTCGCAGCCCTGTCCCTGCCCAGGAGCCAGGCGGTGGTCTGGGATGGGCGGTTCGAACTCCTCGCCCCCCGGCCGGGTCTTGAGGTCCGCCGGCTCGCCGGCCTTGCGAGCCGCCTGCCCGACGCCGAGCGGCGGCGGCTGCAGGCGGTCCCCGCCGCCGCCCGCGGCGCCCTGCCGACCATCCTCGACGGCGAGCGCGTGAGCTGCCCGCTGCTGTCGGATACGCCGGCGGTCCAGGTCCGCGGCCTCGTCGCCGACCGCCTCCGCGCCGCCGCGGGCCTCGTCACCCGCGAGCCGGACTAGCCGACAGCACGTGCTCCACGCCGCGGACAATGGCGCCGGCGTGGCGCGGTCCCAGCAGGTTGGCGTGGGTCGACCCCGCCACATGGTCGATGTGTCCGAAGCGCGAGCGCCGGGCGGGCGCCTCCTGCAGGGCCCGCAGGCCGCCGCGGAGCTGCGCCGCCCCGGCCGTCACTACGGCCACGGGCAGGTCGTCGGGCAGTTCGGCGGCCGCCGCCAGGGCCGAGGTCGCCGGCCACTGCAGCACCTCGGCCGCCGCCCACCTCGCGTGGACCGGCGAGGCGTGGATCCTGCGCTTCTCGGGCTTGGCCTCGCCGGTGAGGCCGATCAGGTTGCCGGTGAGGAACGAGACGGGGACCATCAGCCCCGCCCGTCCGGCGACGCTGGCCAGCCGCAGGAGTTGACCGAAGCCCGCGATCGCCAGGGGCGCGCCGGGCAGTCCGAGGGCGTCGGGCGTCACCGCGTCCACCAGCACCAGGCCGCGCACGCGGCCGGGATGGGCCAGGGCGAAGAGCCGCGACGAGAGCCCGCCCATCGAATGGCCGGCGAGGACCAGGGGGCCGTCCTCGCCCAGGGCCTGCAGCAGGGCGGCGAGATCGGCGTTGGCGGCGCGGCCGTCGCGGACGCCCGGACCCGGATCGGAGAGCCCCATGCCGGCCCGGTCGTAGGCGAGGCTGCGAAGGCCCCTGGCCGTCAGCTTCTCCTGCACCACGGCCCAGTCGGCGGCGCAGCCGAACGCGCCGTGCTCGCAGACGACGAGCGGGGCGGGCGCCGGCGGCCCGGCGCGAACGCACCGCAGGCGGCGTCCGCCGATGTCGACCAGGGTCCCCCTCATGGCCCCATCTAGGCGGCTCGAAGGGTCGGCGTCGAGCAGGCCTAGGAGCTGACCTGGCCGCGCGGGCGGCCGTCCTCGCCCAGCGGGAGCACCTTCAGCCCCTCGAACCGCTCAACCGCCGCGGCGTCCTTGGCGGCGCCGTCGTCGAGGGCGGAGGGCGCCGGCGCGTCCTGGACCGCGAGCTGGGTCGCCTTCTGCGCCTTCCTGTCGGCCTCGCGCTCCAGCTTCGCCTCCATGAGGGCGCGCTTGTGCCTGGGGATGAACGAGACCTGCGCGACGCGCACCTTGCGGGGGAAGCGCTGGGCCTGGCGCAGGGGCAGGTCGTCGGCCTCGGCGAACGTGCGCCCGAGGAACAGGGTGGGGTTGAGCGGCCGGTCGCGGCGGTCGCGGATCTCGAAATGCAGGTGCGGCCCGGTGGAGGTCCCGGACGAGCCGACGCCGCCCAGCGTGGCGCCGGCCTTGACGGCCAGGCCGGGGCGCACGTGGCGAGCCACATGGCCGAGGTGCGCGTAGAAGGTGGTCAGCCCCTCGGCGTGACGCACGGCGACATAGCGGCCATAGGACCCGTTCCGTCCCGCTTCGGTGACCACGCCGTCCGCGGCCACCCGCACGGGCTCGCCCGGCCGCCCCGATATATCCACGCCTGCGTGCAACCGCCCGCCCTCCTCCCAGGGGAGCTGGCGCAGGCCGAACGGCGAGACGATCTGCCGGCCCGGGACAGGGTCCGCGAAGGCGATCAGCACCGGCGGCGTCTCGGGCGCGGGCGCCTCGGTGAGCACGATCTTCTCCACCGTGGGAACCGGCGCCGGAGGGGGACTGTCCGGCAGGGCCGCATGGGCCAGGGTGATCGCCCCCAGCGCCGCCGCGCCGCCAAGCGCCGCGTCCAGGAGCCAGTGCCGCACACGCCCGTCCTGGGCCACGCTCAGGTCCGTCAAGGCTGCAACTCCACCAATAGCCGAGCTTTCCGGGCGCCGCTCACGTCGAACGGCCAAGCTTCGGCAGAACCCAACAGCAAGGGGGTGGTTAACTGGCGGGCCTTCTAGGCAAAAAGTAGGCATGCCGCAAACCGTTGTTCTGCGGTCATGGCCGAGGCCGGGTCAGACGGGCGCCGAATGCTGGAACCCGTCCATCAAACTACTTTCCGAAAGCCGCCCTCTCCCGCCGGGACGGGAGAGGAAGCGTCGCCTCAGAACTGGAAGCGGACCGTGGCGCGAATATCGTACTCGCGATACTTGTCCTCGAACGTCCCACCGGCGTCGAGCGCGTAGACGGCCTTGGGCGAGCCGCCCCGCAGGCCGAGGCGAGCCACGATCCCGCCGTCGAACACCTGCTCGGCGTCGAGGGTGAAGGGATTTCCGTCGCCGAAGCGCGCCGTCGTCTCGCCGGGATTCCCGGCCAGCCGCTGGCGCCAGCCGACCTTCAGCTCGGGCGCCCAGTAGAACTCCTCGCCGAAGCGCCAGCCGACGGCGAGCGCGGCCTGGCCGGTGAGCAGGTCGCCCTTGCGGTCCTCGACGGTCAGGTCGAACCCGGCCCCGCCGCCGCTTTCGGTGTAGCCGTCCTCGCTGAGCCGCAGGTAGTCCAGGGCCAGTTCGGGCCGGGCGTAGAACGCACCCACGTCCAGGGTGTAGGACACGGCGGCGTGGGCGTCGGCGATCCAGCCCGTCCAGTCGGACTCCGCGCGCAGCTCGAGACCGGAGCCGACCAGCCGCCGGTCGCCGTCGAACCAGACATAGCCCACGCCGGCCCGCGCGCTGGCCTGCAGGGCGCCGGCGCTGTAGCGCCAGTAGCCGCCGCCGTTCAGCACGTTCATCGACACCTGCTCGCCGGCCGCAGCTCCCCGGTCGCGGTATTCGGTGGCGACGAAGGCGGCGGACAGGCCCAGGGCGTTGGCGTCGCCGAGCAGGTCCACCCCGCCGGCCAGGCCGAAGCCCTGCGACTTGAAGCCGAGCGCATCCTCGCGTCCGCGGCGGATCTCGAACAGGATCTCCTGCGCCCAGATCCCCGTGCCCGACTCCCGGTCGATCGTCATCGGCTGGGCCGTGGCCGCCGAGATGGCCGAGGAAATGGCGGCCGCCGACATGATGGCCCCGCCCGAGTGGTCGGGCAGCATCTGGTCGTAGAGGCCGAAGAAGCCGTCCTCGGTGGTCTGGGCCAGGAACGCCTGCTCGAGCGCCTCGCTGGTGTCGAGGTTATCGAACACCGCCGTGTAGGCCTGGGCGCCCGACCGGTTCATGCCCAGCTCGGCGGCGGTCTTGGGCTGGATGTCGACGTAGAGCGAGCCCGTCGAGATGTCGGCCCGCAACGCCGACTTGTAGAGGTAGGGCGCCCCCGAGATCGTGGCCGCCGCGTCGGCGACGCTGAGCTGGTCGGCGCGGACCACCTCGTACGAGTGCGAGCCGCGCAGCAGCGACCTGAGCTCGACGTCCAGCTGCGAGCCCGAGGCGAAGGTCGCCTGGCCCGCCACCCTGAAGCGCGTGGCCTCGTCGGCCGCGGGGTCGATCGTCACCGCGAGGACCGCCTTCTGGCCCAGGTGGAGGGCGTTGACGTTCACGGTGTCGGTGTTGGTGACGGTGAGCCGGCCCTCGCCCATGTTGACGGTCAGGCGGCCGTCGGAGTCCGACAGGCGGCCCGCGACCTGGGCGCCGCCGTCGATAACGAGCTCGTCCTGGCCCGCGCCGAAGCTGAGGTCGCCGGTGACGGTCCCGGCGCGCACCGTCAGCACGTCCCGGCCCGAGCCGAACAGCACGTCGCCGATGATCTGGGGCTTGTCGTCCGAACCGACCTTCGCCTGGGTCAGGGCGACGCCGTTGGCGTTGGCCCGCAGGTCCAGCGCGACGCCGCGCGCCGTCGCCGTCTCTCCGCTCTTCGGCGTGACCGAGCCGCGGATGACGCCCGAGTTGTCGATGATGTTCAGCGTGCCCGACAGGTCGACGATCGCCCGGCCCTCGTGCGCCCCGCCGATCTGGTCGCCGGCGATCGTGCCGGTGTTGCGCAGCGTGTTGACCACGGCGCCCGGGTTGAGCAGCAGGCCGGTCGCCTCGGCGCCGTAGGCCTTGGCGCTGATCACCGCCTTGTCGTTGTAGATCCCGCCCTGGATGGTGGTCGTTCCGCCGCCGGTCTGGCCGATCCGCACGGCGGTGGCCGAAACGGCGTCGTTGACCCCGTCCGAGGTGATCTGGCCGCGGTTGACGATCCCGAAAGCCCGGTCGCCCGTCCCGACGAGGCCGAAGGTCGTCGCCTGGGCGCCGCCGATGTCCAGCGCGGGCGACGAGCCCGACGAGGCGAGCTGGGCCGTCGCCTCCAGCGTGTCGTCGACGCCGTCGTCGTCCTCGTCCTTGTCGTCGGCGTTGCTCTCCGTCGGCGGCCGGTCCAGCAGCAGACCCTTGCCCACATTGCCCGTGAGGCGCACGGCGGCCCCGCCCTGGAGCAGGTCATCGGCGTCGAGCTTGGCCCGGGTGGCGTCGTCGGCGCGCTGGGTGGAGCGGTAGCCGGTGGCCGTGATCCCATTCTGCAGCACCACCGCGCCGTCCACGTCGCCCAGTTGGACGCCGACCGAGCCCTGGCCGCGCACCGCCACCGCGCCGGTGATCCGCACGTCGCCCGAGACCGAGTCGGCCCGGACCCCGACCGAACGGTCGCCGACGACGCCGACCGAAGCCGCATTGGTCAGCGAACCCTGCAGCCGCGTCTCCAGCGAGACGCCGCCGGAATCGTTCCCCTCGACGTTGATCGCGCCCTCATTGCGCACGTCGCCCGTGAAGGCCCCGGGCCCCGTCGCGCGGACGCCGAAGCGGTTGGCGCCCTGAGCCAGCGGCCCGTCGAGGTCGCCGTCCTTGTCGGCGTCCTCGGCGGTGTAGTCCTCGACGATGTCGATGGTCCCGGAGTTGGTGAACGCCCCGGAGGCCCCGCCGACGAGCAGTACGCCTGTGGCGTTGCTGACGCCGGTGAAGCCGATGGCGCCCGAGTTCTTCACTGCATGGGCGGAGTCCATCGTCACCGCCGCGCCCGCGGCGGTCGGCTTGATCGACCCGTTGGCCTCGATGAGGATCGAATCCGGCTGACCGCCCGACACGGTGGAGGTGCGGACAGGGGTCGTCGTGGCGGTGGATATCTTGGTCTCGGCGTGGGCGCCGGCGGCGTGCAGGAGCGGCAGCACGGCCGCGGAGACGAACAGACGCTTCATCACTACCCCGTTTTCCGAGATGCTGGGCGGACCCGCTGGTCAGCAGGGCCATATTGTGTATTAGTGAGTTTCGAAAAAACTGTAGTAGTCCGCTCCCGCGACTCCCGCAAGAGGCGTGGGAGGGCCTTAAGGGACCCCCCGATGCCCAGACCCGCGACCGACCCGGCCAAGGCCGCCCAGATCAAGGCGCTCCGCCAGCAGGCGGGACGCTGGCTCAAGGCGGCGCGGGAGGCGGCGGGGATGACCCAGGCCGAACTGGCGGAAAAGGTGGGGCTGCGCTACTACACCTTCGTCTCGCAGGTGGAGAGCGGCCTCGGCCGGCTGCCGATCGAGACCCAGGCGGCGTGGGCCACGGCGCTGGGGCTGGACCCCGGCGAGTTCGCCCGCACGCTCCTGCGCTATTACGAACCCGAGCTCTTCCGGCTTCTGTTCGAGACCGACTCCGCCCAGGGCCGCGCGACGGCCTGAAGCGTAGACCAGGAGACCTCCCGCCCCCATGGGTGACGTCGTTCCCTTCATCGCCAAGGTGCGGTCCAGCGGCGACTGGAGCGCCGCCGAGCGCGCGCGCCTGGAGGAGCTGGCCGACCGCCTCTCCGCGGGCGGGGCGAAGGTCGAGGCGATCTTCGGCGCCACCGACGCCGGCGACCCCTGGTGCGTGGTGACCGACGAGGACGGCGAGGTCCTGATCCACGTCGCGCGGATCGGCGGACGCTTCGTGGTCCATTCCGCGGTCGACGACGTCGTCAGCGAGGGGACGGACCTTCCCGCAGCCCTGCGCGAGCAGATCGGCGCCGCCGAGGCCGCCGATGAGGGCGTGGTCGTGCCGTTCAGCCTGGCCGGCCGCCAGGCCCAGACCATCCTCGCGCTCGTGATCGCGACGGCCTTCTTCTACGAGACGGTCGGCCCCGCCGACGTGGCCGAGGCGGCCGAGCCGCCCGCCCCGCCGCCGCCGACCGATCCGCCTCCGCCCCCCGCGGACCTGAAGACGCCGACCCAGGAGCGCGAGCTGGCGGTCCAGGGCGCCGCCCTGACCGAGCCCCAGGCCAAGGCGGCCGCCGCGGCGCTGGTCGCCGCCGCCCCCGCCGAGGACGCCGCGGCTCCGTCCGTCGCTGCGCTGGAGGAGGCCCAGGCGCCGCTCGCCGCGCCGCCGGTCGAAGCGGCCGAACCCCTTGCCCCGGCCGGCGCGGAAGCCGTCGTGCTGGCGGCCGGCGCGGCGGTCGTGGAGACGATCCAGGGCACGGGCGGCGACGACCTCCTGACGGGCACGGCCGCAGACGAACGCCTGGTGGGCGGGGCCGGTGACGACACCCTGGTCGGCGGCGGCGGCCGGGACCTGCTGCTGGGCGGGGCCGGCGACGACCGGATCGAGCTTGGCGCTGAGGTCGTGGCGGTGGGCGGCGAGGGCGCCGACACCTTCGTCCTGGTCCGGCCCGAGGCCATGGGCCGCGCCGAGACCCTGCTCGGCGTGGTGGCCGACTTCGACGAGGCCGCCGGGGACCGGATCGTCTGGAACGGCGAGACGATCGCCGTTCCGCCCCGCGAGGCGTCCGAGCCCGCCTTCACGCCGCCCTGGGACCTGGGCGTCACCGATTCCGGCCGGCCGGCGCCCCCGGGCGCGGAGGACGCGGGACCGCCCTCCACCAACGTCTTCGGCCCGGACGCCCGACGCGTGGAGGTCGACCTGGACGGCGACGGCGTGATGGACGGTTACGTCCTGCTCTACGCCACGCCCTGGCGCACTGTGGTGCTCAGCGATCCGCTCGACGTGCTGCCGCACCCCGTGCCGCCCGACCAGATGGAGGCTCTGGTGGGCCGCGCGTTCGGCGACACCGATCCGTTCGGCCTCTAGAGGGCCTTCAGGATCCCCTCGACCATCTTCTTGGCGTCGCCGAACAGCATCATGGTGTTGTCGCGGAAGAACAGCTCGTTCTCGACGCCTGCGTAGCCCGAGCTCATCCCGCGCTTCACGAACAGCACGGTGCGCGCCTTCTCCACGTCCAGGATCGGCATGCCGTAGATGGGGCTCTGCGGATCGGTCTTGGCCGCCGGGTTGGTGACGTCGTTGGCCCCGATCACGAACGCCACGTCGGCGGTCGAGAACTCGGAATTGATGTCCTCCAGCTCGAAGACTTCGTCGTAGGGCACGTTGGCCTCGGCCAGCAGCACGTTCATGTGTCCCGGCATGCGGCCGGCGACGGGGTGGATGGCGTACTTCACCTCGACGCCCTCCTCCTTCAGCGTGTCGGCCATCTCTCGCAGGGCGTGCTGCGCCTGGCTCACCGCCATGCCGTAGCCGGGGACGATGATCACCTTCGAGGCGTTCTTCATGATGAAGGCCGCATCGTCCGCCGAGCCCTGCTTGACGGGCCGCGTCTCGACCCGGCCGCCGCCGGCGGCGGCGCTCTCGTCGGCGCCGAAGCCGCCCAGGATCACCGAGATGAAGCTGCGGTTCATCCCCTTGCACATGATGTAGCTGAGGATGGCGCCCGAGCTACCCACCAGGGCGCCGGTGATGATCAGAGTGGTGTTCTCGAGGGTGAAGCCCAGGGCCGCGGCCGCCCAGCCCGAGTAGCTGTTCAGCATCGAGACTACGACGGGCATGTCGGCCCCGCCGATCGGGATGATCAGGGTGACGCCGATCAGCAGCGAGAGGGCGAAGATCGCCCAGAAGGCCCAGAGCGCGGAGCCGCCGCTCATCACCAGCACCACGACTAGGGCCACGATCGCCACGGCGATGGCGATGTTGAGCAGGTGGCGGGCCGGCAGCAGGATCGGCGCCCCGCTCATGTTGCCGTTCAGCTTGGCGAAGGCGATCACCGAACCGGTGAAGGTGACGGCGCCGATGGCCAGGCCCAGCGAGAGCTCGACCAGCGAGATCAGGTGGACGCCCTCGGGGCCGGCGATGCCGTAGGCCTCGGGCGTGTGGATGGCGGCGACGGCCACGAGGCAGGCGGCCATGCCGACCAGGCTGTGGAAGGCGGCCACCAGCTGCGGCATCGAGGTCATGGCGACCTTGCGGGCGATGACCGCGCCGATCCCGCCGCCGACCGCCACGCCGCCGACGATGAGCGCCAGCGTCAGGGCGTCCAGCGCGCCCTGGCTCCAGAGGGTGGCCAGCACCGTGCCGACGGCGATGGCCATGCCGATCATGCCGTTGCGGTTGCCCGATCGGCTGGTCTCGGGGCTCGACAGGCCGCGCAGGGCCAGGATGAAGAGCACGCCCGAGGCGAGATAGAGGATGGCCGCGAGATTGGCGTTCATTGGTCAGCGTCCCCCCGGCGCCGGAGCATGGTGCGAACTGCGAGGTAGAGGCCGAAGGCGACGACGGCGCCGCCTGCGGCGAGGATGATCTGGCCGGTCGGCCCGTAGCCCACGGCCGCCTGCTGCGACATGGCGATGACCGCGCCGCCGGCCGCCGTCACCACGACGGCGCGGGACAGCTCGGCGTTGCGACCGTAGCCGCGGCTCACTTGCCGCGGTCCTTCTTCTTGTACATGGCCAGCATCCGCTGGGTGACCAGGAAGCCGCCGAAGATGTTGACGGCGGCGAAGGCCGCGGCGACCGCGCCGGCGCCCTTCGAGATCAGCACGTTGCGGGTCAGTTCGCCGTCCTGGCCATGGGCCGCGGCCGCCAGCAGGGCGCCCACGATGATCACCGACGAGATGGCGTTGGTCACGGCCATCAGCGGGGTGTGCAGCGCCGGGGTGACGCTCCAGACCACGTAGTAGCCCACGAAGATGGCGAGCACGAAGATCGCCAGGCGAAAGACGGTCGGATCGACGGCTTCCATGGATCAGCCCTTGAGCGAGGGGTGGACGACGGCGCCGTCCTTCGTGACCAGCGCGGCCTTGAGGATCTCGTCCTCGAAGTCCGGCGCGAACTGGCCTTCCTTGTCCTTCAGCAGCTCGGCGAAGGCGGTGAGATTGCGGGCGTAGAGGGCGGAGCTGTCCGCCGCGATCCGGCCCGGCAGGTTGGCGTGGCCGACGATGGTCACGCCGTTCGCCGTCACGACCGCCTCGCCCGGCTTCGAGCCCTCGACGTTGCCGCCCTGCTCCACCGCCAGGTCGACGATGACCGAGCCGGGCCGCATCGAGGCCACCTGGGCCGCCGAGACCAGCTTCGGCGCGGGCCGTCCGGGGATCAGCGCCGTGGTGACGACGATGTCCTGCTTCTTGATGTGCTCGGTGATCAGCGCCGCCTGCTTGGCCTGGTACTCGGCGCTCATCTCCTTGGCGTAGCCGCCGGCCGTCTCGGCCGCCTTGAACTCCTCGTCCTCGACGGCCACGAACTTGCCGCCCAGGCTCTCCACCTGCTCCTTGGTGGCGGGGCGCACGTCGGTCGCCGTGACCACGGCGCCCAGGCGCTTGGCGGTGGCGATCGCCTGCAGGCCCGCCACGCCCACGCCCATCACGAAGACCTTGGCCGGGGCGATGGTGCCGGCCGGCGTCATCATCATCGGCAGCGCCCGGCCGTAGGCCCAGGCCGCCTCGATCACCGCCCGGTAGCCGGCGAGGTTCGCCTGCGACGACAGCGCGTCCATCACCTGGGCCCGGGTGATCCGCGGCACGAACTCCATGGCGAAGGCGGTGGCGCCCTGCGCCGCCAGGGCGTCCAGCGTCGTCCGGTCCTGATAGGGGTTCAGCAGGGCGACGACGAGCGCGCCCTTCTTCAGCGCCTTCACCTCGTCGGCCTCGGGCGCGCGCACCTTGAAGAGGATGTCGGCCTTGCCGAGCGCGTCCTTGGCGGTCTTGGCCAGGGCGGCGCCGGCGGCCTCGTAGTCGGCGTCCTGGAACGAGGCCGAAAGGCCCGCGCCCGCCTCGACCACCACCGAGAACCCGGCGGCGGCGAGTTTCTTCACCGTCTCGGGAACGGCGGCTACGCGCGTCTCGCCTGCGCGTCGTTCCTTGATGACGGCGATGACAGCCATCCGCGGCGCCCCCCTTGTCTGATCGGGCGCGACCATAGGGGGCTGCTCCCGGCCTTGTCCAGCCGAGAGACCACAGTTTTCAAACGAGTGTTTTAAGCTGAGCTATCGGGTCCGCGGAGCCCACGCACAAAGGCGCTCCGCCCGAAGGAGCAGAGCGCCCGCGAACCTTCCGCGAAGGTAGCGCTAGTGTCCGGAGGACTTCTTCTCGCGCAGCACCAGGGTGCCGATCACGACCATGACGGCGGCCGCCACGAACGAGGCCAGGAAGCCCGCCTCTGTGGCGAACCACATCGTCAGCAGGAGGATGAGGGCGGCCGTGTAGAGCGAGCCCCACTTCGTCATCAGCATGACCAGATGGTACGTCGAGCGTTGCTCTGCGATGTCCATCTCGCCGCGGTGGTAGTCGGAAGCCGGTCCGGCCATGGCGTGGGCGCTCTCCAGTAAAGTCGTCGGGCGGGTGCTACACGATGCGCCCGCGCCGCTCAAGCCGGCCACACGGCCAGCAGGGTGCGGAGCGAGGAGACCAGCGCCAGCGGCTGGTCGATCATGACGTGGTGTTCGGATTGCGGGATCTCGATCTCGCGCACGTCGGGGCCGAGGAAGCCGCGCTCGCCGCCCTTGCGCCGGGCGATGATGCTGCTCTGCGCGCCGTAGATGTGGACCATCGGCACGCGGACCGTCGGCGCCCGGCCGCCCCTGTCCTCGAAGCCCTTGCGGTCCAGCTTCTCCCACATCGTGGGATCGAACTTCCACGTCCAGCCCTCGCCCGAGCCGCCCTCGACCTCGGCAGGAAGCGGTGCGCGCTTCAGCGAGCGGCGGGCGATGAAGTCGGCCACGAACAGGTTGCCCGCCGGCTGCGGCGGCATCAGCCGGAAACGGCCGAGCGCCTCGGCGAGGCTCGCATAGACCCGGCTGGGCCGGTCGGCGGTGGGGATGTTGCGCACCTGCTCGCGGCGGCGCTTGCGCTCGGCCTCCACCTCGGGGGGCGGTCCGCCGAAGCCGGTGTCCACCAGCACCGCAGCCCGCATCCGCTCAGGGTGGCGGACGGCGGCGAAGAACACCTGGGCCCCGCCGAAGGAATGGCCGATATAGATCGGTGGGCGGCCGTCGGCGTAAAGGCCCGCGGCCCGCGCGCACGCCTCGGCGTCGTCGGCGAAGTCGCCGAAGGCGTAGCGGTCACGCCAGTCCGACTCGCCCATGCCGGCCAGCGACATGGCCGCGACGCGGTAGTCCCTGGCGAGGAAGGGGGCGATGAAGCTCCACCAGTCGGCGTGGGCGCTGTTGCCGTGGACGAGCAGGAGGCCGGGCTTGCCGACCTCGCCCCAGGTGAGCAGCTCCAGCCGCGTTCCCTTGGACTGCACGAACGAGCGCTCGGGCGCGTCGGCGATGGCGTCCTTGAACCACTGCGGTGCGGGCGGCTCGGCGCCGTCGAACGCGGCCAGCGGCGCACGCACTTCCGGCGGCAGGTCGCCCGAATGGAACGGCCGGTCGTCGTAGGTTTCCGCCCCTTGCGCCGGCTTGTCGTCATCGTCTCTGGCCATGCCCATTCGGGTCTAACGGCCGTTTGAAAAATGGCAACCGCCTTCCGGGAGCCGGAAGGCGGTGAATGGAAAGCTCCCCGCGGGACGGCGCTGTTCGGGGGACGACTCCGCCCCGCGGGGATCGGCGGCGCGCTATCGCGTCACCACCGGTTCGGAAGGACCGTCCGGGGGCGCTCCGCCTCGAGACGGAACAGCACCGGACGACCGGCGATCTCCTGCGGCGGCGGCTTCAGCGCGCGGGCGCGCCGAACGGCCCTCAGCATCGCCGCATCCAGCGGCTTCGAACCGCTCGAGGTCACGAGGGTCGGCGCCGCGATCGCGCCCGCGGCGTCGACGTCGAAGCGGACTTCGGCGACGCCGCGCCGCGGCTGATGGGCGGGACTGGCGTCGAGTTCGCGCTCCAGCCGGCGCTTGGCGTCGGCCACCCACCGGTCGTGCTGCAGGTGCGGGCGCGCCGGGTCGGGGATGTTGGCCCGGGCGGCGGGCGCCAGGGTGGCGAGGGCGACCGTGACTCCACAGGCGATGGCGACGAGGCTCTTCAAGGCGATTGCTCCTTTGGCAGGCGTTCGGGCGTGGGAGGGCGTGCGGCGCCTGCCGCCCGGGATCGGGCGCCGCGTGTTCGTCATGGAAGGGAGAGGCGGGGGAGCCGCCCGGCCGGTCAGCCGTCGATGTCGAGACCCAGGGCCAGCCGCGCGGCCAGCCGCGCCTGGGCCTTCTCCTGCAGCGGGTGGTAGCGGGCGGCCTGGACGTCGCGGAAGATCCGCTCCAGGCCGGTCCTGCGGTAGAAGCCCGCCCCGCCGGCGGCCTCCATCGCCTTCTCCACCGCCCGGATCGCGGCGCGGCCGGCCAGGGTGCGTCCGGTCATGATCCGGCTGGAGGCGGCGGGACCGGGCTCCTCGCTCGCCGCGCAGGCCAGCATGTCGGCCAGCGCCAGGCGGGCCGCGGCCAGCTCGGTCTCCATCTCGCCCAGGATCAGCTCCAGATCGGACGAGGGCTTGCGGGCCGCGGCCAGGTCCAGCGCCTTGTCGCGCGCCGCCTCCGCCAGGCCCACGTAGACGGCGTAGATCAGCGGGAAGGCGATCAGCGTCACCATGTGCATGACCGGATGCCACCGGCCCGCCGGGCGCCGCACCGTGACCGCGCTCTCGGGCACGAACACGCCGGAAAGCTCGATGTCGTGCGAGCCCGTGCCGCGCATGCCCAGGGTCTGCCAGGTGTCGAGGATCCGCACGCCCTCGCCCCGCAGCGGCAGGGCCATGTGCAGCACGGTCGGCCCCTCGGGCGCGTCCAGCACCGCCATGGTCATCAGGAGGTCGCCGGCCGGGCAGCCGCTGGCGAACACCTTGCGGCCGTAGACGCGGAAGCCCCCCTCGGCCGGCTCGGCGCGGCACGAGCCGTCCAGCCAGTCCGAGCCCCCCGAGGAGACCAGCGTCAGCTTCTGGCCGACGATGCGGGCGAGCAGCCCCTCGACCGCCTCGGGCGTGCGCCGCCAGCGCCAGGCCGGCAACGCCACCTGATGGGTGTGCATGGACAGCGCCAGCGCCGTCGAGCCGCAGTAGCGGGCCAGGGTCCGCAGCATCGCCGCGAGCTCGGCATGGCTCGCCCCGCCGCCGCCCAGTTCGGCCGGCACGCCGGCGGCGTGGAAGCCGCGGTCCTTCAGCAGGGCCAGGTTCTCGGCCACGAAGGCGTCGTCGGCGTCGGCCTGGGCCGCACGCGCCGCGAGCTCGGGGCCGACTTCATGGGCCATCCGCTCCCAGTCGGTGCGGGCGGCCGCCTTGGTCTTGGTCATGGTCGTGGTCATCGTCCGAAGTCCTCGCGCCGCCGGGACGGCCCTGATGGCCTGGACCTTCGCGGCGCCGGGCTCTCATGACCGAAGCGGTCCGCGCCGCTCCAGTTCGAAGAATGAACTTGCCGAACATCGTTCCGCTAGCGACGATTTCCGCATGAAGGGTTACGGACAATTCTGCCCGGTCGCCAAGACGGCCGAGATCTTCGCCCAGCGCTGGACGCCGCTGATCGTGCGCGAGCTGTGCTTCGGGCCCCACCGCTTCTCGGAGCTGCACGCCGGCGTGCCGACCATGTCGCGGGCGCTCCTGGTGCAGCGGCTCGCCGAGCTCGAAGAGGCCGGCGTGATCGCCACCGAGCCGATCGGCCAGGGCAAGCTGTACCGGCTCACGCCGGCGGGCGAATGCCTGCGCGAGATCATCGTGCAGATGTCGGCCTGGGGGCAGCGCTACGGGCAGGGCCGTCTGGGTCCCGCCGACCTCGACCCCACCATGCTGGTCTGGAGCATGAAGCGGCAGGTGGACCCCAGGGAGCTGCCCGACCGGGACGTGGTCGTGCGCCTGGAGTTCCGCGGCGTGCCCAAGGCGCACGCCGCCCGCCGCTACTGGTGGATCATCCTGCGGCCCGACGACGTGGAGGTCTGCTTCAAGGCGCCCGAGCAGGATGTCGACGTGGTGGTCTCGGCCGACCTCGAGACCTTCATCCGCGTCTGGATGGGCTATGCCGGCTTCAGCGCGGCCCAGCGCGAGGGCATGGCCGCGATCAGCGGCGATCCCCAGCTGGTGCGCCTGTGCCGCCGCGTGCTGGGCGTCGAGGACGAGCCGCACCACCGCCTGCTGGCGTTCGAACCTCGGGCGGCGGCCTGAGGCCTACGTCGGGCGCGCTGCGTCTCAGACCAGCGCCTCGAACTCGTTGACCAGCCGCTCGAGCTGCTTCATGCCCGCGGCCCAGAAGGCCTTTTCGCGCGGGTTAGAGGCCGAACGGGGCCAGCGCCTCGACGTAGGTCTTCGTCCCGCCGGCGGCCAGCAGCTGCTCGTAGAGCGGGGCGAAGCCCTGCGGATCCTCGCGGCGCTTTTCCATCAGGCCGCGCACCAGGAGATCCCCGAAGGGGTAGGCGTAGACGTAGAACGGGGCGTGCACGAAGTGGCTGACGTAGCCCCAGTAGTGCTCGTAGCCGGCGTTGAGCCGGACCGCCGGCCCGAGGCTCTCGCCCATCACCTGCAGCCACAGGCTCCCGATCTCGTCGGCCGAGAGTTCGCCCTGGGCCCGCGCTTCGTGGAATTGGGCCTCGAAGCGGTGGAAGGCGATCTGGCGGACCACCGTGTTCAGCCCGTCCTCGATGCGGCCGGCCAGAAGCCCCCGGCGCTCGGCGGGCGGGGCCTCGGCCAGGAGGCGCTCGAACACCAGCCCCTCGCCGAAGATCGAGGCGGTCTCGGCCAGGGTCAGCGGCGTATCGGCCAAGAGGGTGCCGAGCGGCGCGCACAGGGTCTGGTGGACGGCGTGGCCCAGCTCGTGCGCCAGGGTCAGCACGTCGCGCCGCTCGCCCATGTAGTTCATGAAGACGTAGGGGTGGCGGTTGGCGGTGACAGGGTGCGAATAGGCGCCCGACTGCTTGCCGGCCCGCGGCCGGGCGTCGATCCACGGCTGGGCGAAGAAGGTCCGGGCCGTGTCGGCGAAGCGGGGCGCCAGAGCCTGGAAGCTCTCCAGCACGATCCCACGCGCCTCGTCCCAGCCGTAGGTGCGCGGCGCCGTGGTCTCCAGCGGCGCGTTGCGGTCCCAGTGGTCCAGGACGTCCTTGCCCATCGCCCTGGCCTTCAGGCGGTAGTAGCGATGGCTGACCGGCCCGTAGGCCTCGACCACCGCGGCCTCCAGGGCCTCGACGGCGTCGGCGTCCACCTCGTTGGCCAGGTGACGCGAGGCGGCAGGGCTCGGATATTTCCGCCAGCGATCCTCCACCTGCTTCTCGAAGGCGAGGGTGTTGAGGCACAGCGCCAGCACCGGATTGCGGGCCTCGAGCGCCTTCGCCAGCGCCTGGGCCGCCTGCTTGCGGCGCGCGCCCTCCGGATCGGACAGGCGGTTCAGGATCTCAGGCAGCGTCAGGGTCTCGCCGCCCACCCGGGCGGTCAGGGCGGCCAGCGTCTCGTCCGACAGCCGCATCCAGTTGGCCACCGCCGGGCCGCGGTCCACCAGCATCCGCTCCAGCTCGGCCGACAGCTCGTGGGGCCGCGCCGCCCGCACGCGCCGCAGCCAGGGCCGCCAGCGGCCGGCTTCCGGACGCGCCTGCAGCGCCGCCTCCAGCTCGGCGTCCTCCAGCTGGTTGATCTCCAGCGTGAAGAACAGGCTCTCGGCCCCGATCTGCGCCGAGCGGGCGCGCAGATCGGCCTCGAACTTCGACCAGGCCGGGTCGTTTCGCGCTGTCGAGGCGGCGAGCGAGGCGTAGGCGCCGACGCTCCAGAGATGGTTGGTCGCGTCCTCGTAGAGCCGGATCCCCTGGTCCAGGAGCGCGCCCAGCTCGGCGGCGGCCGCGCGGGCGCCGACCAGCCGCCCCTTCAGGGCCGCCAGTTGGGCCGTCGCCTGGGCCGCGGAGGCGAGGTCGGCCTCGATCCTCGGGTCCTCGCGGTCGGCGTAGAGGTCGTCCAGCCGCCACTGCGGCAGCGCATCGGTCTTGAAGGGGGCGTTCATGCCTCGTCAGATAGTCCTAGGCCTTCTGGGTCGCCAGCAGGATCGACGTCTCGGTCGAGGCGATCCCTTCGATCTCGCGGATGCGGTCCAGCGCCTGGCTGAAGCCGGCCAGGGTCTCGACGTCCAGCTCCACCACCAGGTCCCAGCGGCCGTTGGTGGAGTGGATCTTGTCCACCTCGGGAAAGCCGCGCAGGGCGTTCGTCACCGCCCGCGCCCGTTCGCCCTCGATGGCGACGCACATGATCGCCCGCACCCGGTTGGCCTCCATCTCGGGCCGGGTGCGGATGGTGAACCCCTGGATCACGCCGCGCTGGGTCAGGCGCTCGATGCGGTTCTGCACCGTTCCGCGCGAGACCTTCAGCGCCTTGGCGAGCGCCGCCGCCGGGGTGCGCGAATCCGCCCTCAGGAGGGCGATCAGCCGTCGGTCGAGGTCGTCCACCATTTCGCCAACATCTTGTGACAGAATGCCAATCGAACTCGCACAAGGTAGCAGCTTGGCCGCTTTTCGCTAGCGCCGCCGCGAGACACCCTCATCCCTGTTCACGTCGACGCCAGAGGAGATCCCGCATGGCCGACCGGCCGCTTTTCGTCATGACCGACCCCTGCTGCTTCGATGTCAGCTACCGCATCAACCCCTGGATGAAGCCCGAGACCTGGACGGCCGAGCAGACCGCCGCCGCCTGCGCCGCCTCGGAAACGCTGCGCGGGGCGCTTGAGGCCGAGGGCGCGCGGGTCGAGACGATCGGCGCGGTGAAGGGCCTGCCGGACCTGGTCTTCCCCGCCAACGCCGCCGTGGTGCTGGACCGCAAGGTGCTGCTGGCCCGCTTCCGCTATCCCGAGCGCCAGGGCGAGGAGGCGGTGTTCCGCGCCGTGTTCCACCGGCTGAAGGCCCGGGGGCTGGTCGACGAGATCCACGACCTGCCGGACGGCCTTTTCCACGAGGGCGCGGGCGACGCCATCTGGGACCGGGACCGCCAGTTGTTCTGGGCCGGCTTCGGCCCCCGTTCCAGCCGCGGCGCCCTGCCCGTGCTCCGCAAGACCTTCGGCCAGGAGATCGTGCCGCTGGAGCTGGCCAGCGACCGCTTCTACCACTTGGACACCTGCTTCTGCCCGCTGGCGGGCGGCAAGGTGCTCTACTACCCGCCGGCCTTCTCGCCCGAGGCCCAGGCCACCATCCTGTCCCGCGTGGCCGAGGCGGACCGCATCGTGGCCAGCGACGAGGAGGCGGCCGCCTTCTGCGTCAACGCCGTGAACCTGGGGGAGCGCGTGGTCATGGCCCGTCCGCCCCAGAGCCTGCGCGAGAAGCTTCAGGCGCACGGCTACACCGTCGTGGCCGTCGACCTCGATCCGTTCATCCTGTCGGGCGGCGCCGCCTACTGCATGACCCTGCGGCTGGACCGCGCCAGCGCCCCGGCCGCCTCCGTCCTCGCGGCCGAATAAAGGGGGGAGCCCGCCATGAACGACATCACGCTGCAGCACTCGCTCACCGACAGCTACATCGCCCTCGAGGCGCTGTACGGAGCCAAGAACTACAAGCCGCTGGACGTGGTCCTGACCCGCGGCGAAGGGGTCTACGTCTGGGACGTGGAAGGCCGCCGGTACCTGGACTGCCTCTCGGCCTACTCGGCCGTGAACCAGGGCCACTGCCACCCGAAGATCCTCGAGGCCATGGTCCAGCAGGCGCAGCGCCTGACGCTGACCTCCCGGGCCTTCCGCAACGACCAGCTGGCGGCCTTCTACGAAGAGCTCTGCGCCCTGACCAACTCGCACAAGGTGCTGCCGATGAATTCGGGCGCCGAGGCGGTGGAAAGCGCGCTGAAGGTGGCCCGCAAGTGGGGCTACGAGGTCAAGGGCGTGCCCGACGGTCAGGCCGAGATCATCGTCGCCTCCGAGAACTTCCACGGGCGCACGATCAGCATCGTGGGCTTCTCCACCGATCCGCAGTCGCGCGGGGGCTTCGGGCCCTTCGCCCCGGGCTTCAAGGTCGTGCCGTTCGGCGACGCCGAGGCCCTGGAGGCGGCGGTGACTCCGAACACCGTGGCCATCCTGCTCGAGCCCATCCAGGGCGAGGCGGGCGTGATCATCCCGCCGGCCGGCTACCTGAAGGCGGCCCGCGAGCTCTGCACGCGCGAGAACGTCATCCTGATCCTGGACGAGATCCAGACCGGCCTTGGCCGCACCGGCAAGCTGCTGGCCGAGGAGCACGAGGGGATCGAGGCCGACCTCACCCTGATCGGCAAGGCGCTCTCGGGCGGCTTCTATCCGGTCTCGGCGGTGCTCTCGAACACCGAGGTGATGAGCGTGCTGCATCCCGGCGAGCACGGCTCGACCTTCGGCGGCAATCCACTCGCCTGCGCGGTCGCCCGCGCGGCGCTGAGGGTGCTGGTCGAGGAGGGCATGGTCGAGAACGCCGCCCGGGTCGGCGAGCGGCTGAAGGGCCAGCTCGCGGCCATCAAGGCCGGCGGCGTGAAAGAGGTCCGCGGCCGCGGCCTGATGCTGGCCGTCGAGCTGCATCCCGAGGCCGGCGGCGCCCGGCGGGTGTGCGAGGCGCTGCAGGCGCGCGGGCTCCTGGCCAAGGAGACCCACGAGCACACCATCCGCATCGCCCCGCCGCTGATCCTCACCGACGAGCAGGCCGACTGGATCGCCGGCCACTTCGCCGAGGTCCTGCCCCGCTAGCTCTTGGGGGTCGGCGCCTTGGCTCCCTGGGTGGCCTCCGGGGCGGCGGGCTGGGCCAGGGCGACGGCGTTGCGCGCCTCCTGGATGACGTAGGCGCGCACGTCCTCGGCGTCCTTCGGCGACAGGTACTTGGCGAAGCTGGCCATGCCGCGCGAGGCGCTGGCGCCGTCGATCACCACGCCCTTCCAGTTGTCGGCCGTCATCAGCATCGGCGAGGCCTTCAGGTCGGGCAGCCAGGCGCCCGAGGCGTTGGGGCCGTGGCAGACCTGGCAGTGCTGGTGGAACACCGCAAAGCCGTTCTTCGTATCGCCGCTCGAGGGCTGGATCATCGCCAGGTCGATCTCGGGCCGCGCGGGTTCGGGGAAGGCGGGCGCCTGAGCCTTGCCGCCCAGCTTGAACACCAGCAGCCGGCCCGGCAGGCGCGGCCGCTGGGGCATCGAGGCCGGAGCCGAGATCTGGCCGCCGCCGCCCACGCCGACCATGACCGCCACGTACTGCTCGCCGTCCAGCTCATAGGTCATCGGCGCGGCGATGATCCCGTTGCCGGTCTTGTAGGTCCACAGCTTCGTCCCCTTGGCCGCGTCATAGGCGCTGAACTGGCCCTCGGCCGCGCCCTGGAAGACGAGGCCGCCCGCCGTGGTCAGCACGCCCGCGTTCCAGAAGTAGGGGTGGTCGACGGTCCAGACCGCCTTCTGCTGCACCGGGTCCCAGGCCACGATCTGGCCCTTGATCATCGCCGTCAGCGCCTTCAGCGTCGCCGCGTCCGTCGGCAGGGCGTTGGTCAGGAAGTCCACACCCACGTTCCACGCCCCCGGCTTGTACGAGAAGCCGGTGTCGTCGGTGTAGGCGAAGGGCGTCACGTTGGTCGGGATGTAGACGAGGCCCGTCTTCGGGTTGAACGCCATGGGCTGCCAGTTGTGCGCCCCCAGCGGCCCCGGGATCTGAAGGTTCGCCTCGCCCTGGTAGCGCGCCTGCGGCGTCTCGATGGGCCGGCCGGTCTTCGGATCGACCCCCGTCGCCCAGGTGATGTTGGTGTAGTTCTTGGCCGAGATCAGCTGACCGGTCGCCCGGTCGATCACATAGAAGAAGCCGTTCTTCGGCGCCTGCATCAGCACCTTGCGCGGCTGCCCGCCGATCGAGAGGTCGGCCAGGATGATGTGCTGGGTGGCGGTGTAGTCCCAGCTTTCCCCGGGGGTGGTCTGGTAGTGCCAGACGTAGTCGCCGGTGTCGGGCTTCAGGGCCAGGATCGAGGAGAGGAAGAGGTTGTCGCCTTTGCCGCCCGACCGGATCTTGTGGTTCCACGGATTGCCGTTGCCGATCCCGAAATAGACCAGGTCGAGCTGCGGGTCGTAGGCGATGGAATCCCAGGCCGTGCCGCCGCCGCCGGTCTTCTTCCACTCGCCCTCGCTCCAGGTGGCGTTCGCCTTCTCGGCCATCACCTTGTCCGACGCGGCCCCGTCGGGCTGACCGGTCGGATTGGGCACGGTGTAGAAGCGCCAGAGCTGCTTGCCGGTGGCCGCGTCGTAGGCGGTGATGTAGCCGCGCACGCCGTATTCGCCGCCGCCGTTGCCGATCAGGACCTTGTCCTTGATGACCCGCGGGGCGCCGGTGATGGTGTACGGCCTGGAGGTGTCGGTCGTCTGCACCGACCAGACCTGCCGCCCGGTCTTGGCGTCGAGCGCGATCAGCCGGCCGTCGAGCACGCCGACATAGACCCGGCCCTTCCACAGGGCGACGCCGCGGTTCACCACGTCGCAACAGGCGTGGAAGCCCTTCGAGCCCTCGACCTTGGGGTCGAACGACCAGAGCTGCTCGCCGGTCTTGGCGTCGAAGGCGTAGACCTTGGACCACGCGGTGGTGGTGTAGAGCACCCCGTCGGCCACCAGCGGCGTCGCCTCCTGGCCGCGGTCGGTGTCGAACTCCGCGAACCAGGCCAGGCCGAGCTGGCCCACATTGCCCGTGTTGACCTCGTCCAGCGGCGAGAAGCGCTGCTCGGAATAGCCCTTGCCGTAGGAGAGCCACTCCGCGTTCGCATCGGCCGCCGCGATCCGCGCGCCGTCCACCTGGCCCGCGCCGCCGTCGCCCTTCTGGCAGGCCGCCGCCGTCAGCGCCGCAGCCATGACCAGGCCCAGAGTGATGATCCGCATCTCGCCCTCCCACTTGGCCGTTGGGTCTTCGAAGCCCGGCCTTGGGCGGCACTATGCCCGCGCGGCCGCGCCCCGCAAGCGTTCCCCGGCGGAAGGAGACGGCCTCAGACCACCGCCCGCGCGGGGGCGGTCGCCGCATGCGCGCTGGGCCGGAGGCGGGCGTAGGCCATGGCCAGGCGCTCGATCGCCGCCTCCATCTGATCGGGCGGCAGGGTGAAGGGCAGGCGCACGAACCGCTCGAAGGCGCCGTCGACGCCGAACCTCGGCCCCGCGGCGATCCGCACCCCGAAGCGCTCGCAGGTGGCGGCCAGGGCGGTGGAGACCGGCGCCGGCAGCTCGGCCCACACCGACAGCCCGCCCGGCGGGGCCTGCAGCCGCCAGTCCGGCAGGCGCTCGGCCGCCAGCCGAAGCAGCCGCTCGCGCCGCTCGCGCAGCAACTCGCGCCGGGCGGCGAGCGCCGCCTCGTCGTCGGCCAGCAGGGCGGCGGCGGCGAGTTGCTCAAGCACCGGCGTGCCCAGGTCGATGGAGGCGCGCATGGTCGCCAGGGCGGCGATGGTCTCGGGCTCGGCCCGGATCCAGCCGATCCGCAGGCCGCCCCAGAAGCTCTTGCCGGTCGAGCCCAACCGCACCACCGAGCCGGGCGGCTCCTCGAAGCCGTAGGCGGCGCGCGGGCCGTCCAGCGCCAGATCGAGCATGGTCTCGTCGAACACCACGATGGTGCGCGTGCGCGCGCCGGCCGCGGCGATCGCCTCGCGGGCGGCGAAGTCCATCCAGCGGCCGGTGGGATTGTGGAAGTCCGGCACAAGGTGGGCGAGCCGCGGCCCGCTCTGCTGGAAGGCGGCGACGACGCCGTCCACGTCCCAGCCGTCGGACGGCAGGCTGACCGGCACCGGTCGCCCCGAGGCCCGCAGGATCGCGTCGATGGCGTTGGGATAGGTGGGATGGTCGATCACCACCCGGTCGCCCGGCCCCGCCAGTAGACGCAGCATCAGGGCCCAGGCGTGCTGGGCGCCATGGGTGACGAGGATCTGGCCCGGCGTGGTGGGCAGGCCCCGGCGGGTGTAGCGCGCCGCCACGGCCTCGCGCAGGACCGGCAGGCCGACGGGTTCGTAGCCGTGGTGCGGCAGGTGCGCCGGCAGGGCCTCGATGGCCTTGGCGTAGGCCTGGTGCACGAACTCGCCGGCCGGCATGGCCGCCGCGATCAGATCGATCACCCCGGGCTCGCTGGGCGGCATGAGCGGGGTGGAGGCCCGCTGGCCCGGCCCGGCCGGCAGGCGGGTCCGCGCGCCCGCGCCCTGGCGGCTCTGAAGGAAGCCCTGCTCGCGCAGGCGGGCGAAGGCGCCGGTCACCGTCGTGCGGCTGACCTCCAGGGCGGCGGCCAGCTCGCGCTCGCCGGGCAGCACCACGTCCAGCGGCAGGCGCCCGTCCAGGATCAGCAGCCGCAGGCCGTCGGCGAGCTGGCGGTAGGCCGGTCCGGCCTCTTCGCCGCGCCAGGCGCCCAGCAGGCGTGTGAGCGAGGCGGCGCGGATGCGACGAGGTCCCATAAGGCCACGCTACGGCGACTGGACCTGTTTTTCAAGGCCAGTTGAAGCCACCTTGCCGGCATGATGATCCGCCGCCTCGTCCAGCTTCTCGTCGGCCTCTGGCTCTACGGCTTCTCCATGGCCCTGATGATCCGAGCGGGGCTCGGGCTCGACCCGTGGGACGTGTTCCACCAGGGCCTGGCCGGGCGCACGCCGCTGTCGTTCGGCCTGATCGTCTGCGTGGTCGGCGCGGCCGTGCTGCTGCTGTGGATTCCGCTGCGCCAGAGGCCGGGGATCGGGACGGTGGCCAACGTCGTCGTTATCGGCCTGGCGGCGGATGCGAGCCTCGCCGTCCTGCCCGACTTCCAGGGCCTGCCGCTGCAGTCGGCCATGCTGGTCGCCAGCATCCTCCTGAACGGCCTCGCGGGCGGTCTCTACATCGGCGCGGGGCTAGGGCCCGGCCCGCGCGACGGGCTGATGACCGGCCTGCACCGGCGCACCGGCTGGCCGATCCGGCGGGTGCGCACCGCGATCGAGCTGGCGGTCCTGGCCGCGGGCTGGCTGCTGGGCGGGACCGTCGGCGTCGGCACCGTCCTCTACGCCCTGGCCATCGGCCCTCTGGTGCAGGCCTTCCTGGGCGTCTGCACGATCCGCGAGGCGCCCGCGAGGCCCGCCGCCGCCGTGCCGGCCGAGTAGCCGCGGCCGTTAACCTACGACTCAGCTCTCCGAAACCCCGCCTTTACCCGTCCCCTGTATCAAACGGGGACAACAAGAAGGCCTGATCCAACGAGACGGGCGCTCAATCGGTGGGTGTTTTCAAATGGCCAAAACGGTCCTGGTCGTCGACGACGACCCGACGCAACGCAGGCTGATCCAGGCGGTCCTGGAGCGCGAGGGCTTCGCCGTGGCCCACGCGGAATCGGGCGACCAGGCGATCTCGCGCCTGGCGTCCGGCGCCGCCGCCGACGTGGTGCTGCTCGACCTCGTCATGCCCGGCATCTCGGGCCAGGACACCCTGGTCGAGATGCGAGCCCGCGGCTTCTCCCAGCCGGTGATCGTGGTCACCGCGACCGGCGGGATCGACACCGTCGTGCAGGCGATGCAGGCCGGCGCCGTCGACTTCTTCGTCAAGCCCGCCGCGCCCGAGCGGATCATCGTCTCCATCCGCAACGCGCTCTCGATGGGCGCGCTGAAGGGCGAGGTCGACCGCCTGAAGAAGCACGCCAGCGGGCGGACCACCTTCGACGACCTGATCGGCGCCTCGCCGGCCATGGTCATGGTCAAGCGCCTGGGCGAACGGGCGGCCCGATCGTCCATCCCCATCCTGATCACCGGCGAAAGCGGGGTCGGCAAGGAGGTCATCGCGCGCGCCGTCCACGGCTCGTCCGACCGCGCCGGCAAGCCGTTCGTGGCTGTGAACTGCGGGGCGATCCCCGAGAACCTCGTGGAATCCATCCTGTTCGGCCACGAGAAGGGCAGCTTCACCGGCGCGACCGACAAGCACCTGGGCAAGTTCCAGGAGGCCAACGGCGGCACCCTGTTCCTGGACGAGGTGGGCGAGCTGCCCCTCGACATGCAGGTCAAGCTGCTGCGCGCCCTGCAGGAGAGCGAGATCGACCCGATCGGCTCCAAGCGCTCGGTGAAGGTGGACGTGCGCATCGTCTCCGCGACGAACCGCGACCTCTCGCAGGCGGTGGCCGAAGGCCGCTTCCGCGAGGACCTGTACTACCGGCTGAACGTCTTCCCGATCGAGGCGCCCTCGCTGCGCGAGCGGAAGGAGGACATCCCTGCCCTGGTCGACGCCTTCATCCGCCGCTTCAACGTCGAGGAAGGCAAGGCCGTGGTGGGCGCCGCCCCGGAGACCCTGGCCTGCCTGACCGGCTTCGACTGGCCCGGCAACGTCCGCCAGCTCGAGAACGCGGTCTACCGGGCCATCGTGCTCGCCGACGCCCCCTACCTGCAGCCGCACGACTTCCCGGCCATCTCGGGCATCGCCGCCCCGCCGCCGGAAGCCCTGGCGCCGAAGGCGGTCACCGCGTCCGCGCCGGGTCCCGTGCCGTCGGCCGGAGAGCTGGCCGCGGAGCTGCCGCAGCCCCAGGCGCCGGTGCCGATCCTGGACGCCCGCGGCCACATCCGGCCGCTGGACGAGATCGAGCGCGACCTGATCCAGCACGCCATCGAGGTCTACTCCGGCCACATGAGCGAGGTGGCCCGCCGCCTCGGCATCGGCCGCTCGACGCTCTACCGCAAGGTCCGCGAGAATGGGCTGGAAGGGCTGATCAAAGGCGGGGCGGAAGCCGTCGCCTAGAGAGACAATAACCGGACGACAAGAGACCAGCGTGGTGGTGGTCCGACTGGCGGGGCGCGGCGCGCTTCCCGCCCGCCTCTCCCTCAGCCCTTCTTCGGGGGAGAGGCGTCCTTCTTCCGGAAGGGCTTACGCTGGATGGTCTTCTTCTCACCCTTAGCCTTGGCGGCGATCTCCTTGAGCTTGACCGCCTGCATGGCCGAGAGCGCCTGGCCCGGCGCGCCCTTCTCGGGATCGCCGAAGGCGCGGCCGTAGGTCTTCACGCGTTCGGTGACGCTGCCGAGGAATTCGCCCTCCCATTCGGAGAGCGTGACGCCCGCCTTCTCGGCGGTCCGGCGGGCGCGTTTCAGGGCGTTGAGGGCGGCGCGCTTGGCGGCCGCCTTCTGGGCCTCGTAGGGCGAGAGGGGCGTCTTGCGCTTCAAATCTCTCCGATCGCCGAGAGATAGAGGTCGAGGATCGCCTCTTCCTCCTGCCGCTTGGCGCGGTCCTGCTTCCGGATGCGGATCACCTTGTTGATGATCTTCACGTCGAAGCCGTTGCCCTTGGCCTCGGCCTTCACTTCCTTGATCTGCTCGGAGATCTCGGCCTTTTCCTGCTCGAGCCGCTCGATGCGCTCGATGATGCTCTTGAGCTGCCCCTGGGCGGTGGCGTTCAGCACGTCGGAGTGGGCGGAAGCGTCGTCGGCCATGGTCAAGCTCATATCGAGTTCGAGGGTGATCGGGAAGCGGCGGTCATAGCGGTCCGGATCGGGACTGTCATCGGACCATGAACCTCGACTAGAACCAGGCCGTTGAGACGCATCGACGCGGAGGGTCCTTGAGCATGTCCGACGAGAAGCGACGCCCCAGCGAGGCCGAGGCCCTCGCCGCCGTGCGGACCCTCATCGAGTGGGCCGGGGACGATCCGGACCGCGAGGGCCTGCTCGACACCCCCCGCCGGGTGGTGAAGTCGTACAAGGAGCTGTTCGCCGGCTACGAGACCGATCCGCGCGAGTACCTCCAGCGCACCTTCGACGAGGTCGGCGGCTACGACGAGCTGGTGATCCTCAAGGACATCCGGGTGGTCAGCTTCTGCGAGCACCACATGCTGCCGTTCCTCGGCAAGGCGCACGTCGGCTACCTGCCGCGCAACCGGGTGGTCGGCATCTCGAAGCTGGCGCGGGTGGTCCACGGCTTCGCCCGGCGGTTGCAGATCCAGGAGAAGCTGACCGCCGAGATCGCCGAGGCCATCCAGGACATCCTGCAGCCGAAGGGCGTGGGCGTGGTGATCGTATCCGAGCACAGCTGCATGACCATGCGGGGCGTGAACACGCCGGGCTCGCGCCTGACCACCAGCCACCTGCTGGGCGAGGTTCGGGACGATCCGCGCACCCGGACCGAGTTCTTCGAGCTGGTCCGGAACGGCGCCTAGAGCAGGCCGCGCGCCTCGAGCGCCGGCCGCAGGCCCGCCGGATCGGTGAAGTGGTGGACGTCGAAGCCCAGCGCCTCGGCCGCGGCGACGTTCCGGGCGCTGTCGTCCACGAACAGGATCTCGCCGGGCTCGAGGCCGAAGCGCTCGCACACGATGCGGAAGATGGCGGGATCGGGCTTCATCACGCCCTCGAGCCCCGAGGCGACCACGCCGCGCAGCCGGCCGAAGGCGGGACTGAGGGCCATCGTTCCCTCCAGGGTCTCGTGTGAGACGTTCGACAGGCCGTACTGGGGGACGCCCCGGGCGTGCAGGTCCTCGATGGCGGCTTCCGTCTCGGGAATCGCCCCCGAGAACATCTCCCACCAGCGGCTCTCCCAGGCGCAGATCGCCTCGGCGTGCGCGGGGAAGCGCTCGAGCAGCGGCGCACGGTTCTGCGCGAAGGTCACGCCGGCGTCATGGGCCACGTGCCAGTCCATGGTGCAGACATGGCTAAGGAACCGGTCGAGCTCGGCCGGTTCCTCGAAGATCTTGGAGTAGAGCGTGCGCGGATCCCAGCGCACGATGACGTTGCCGAAGTCCCAGAGGAGAGCCTTCGGCATCGACGGGGCGCTTAGCCCTGCTTGGCCTTGAAGCGCGGGTCGGTCTTGTTGATGACGTAGACCCGGCCCTTGCGGCGCACGAGCTTGCAGTCGCGGTGACGCGTCTTGAGCGACTTGAGCGAGCTTCTGACCTTCATGACCGTTACTTCAGAGGGCCTAGGGGCGGCCGGTTTCAACAAGAGGGCGCGCATATACGGGGGCAGGCGCCTTTCGTCAACCTGACGGCGTTGTGATTGGGGCGGCCGCCGACGCGGACTAGATATCGAATGATGCGCCGCCGTTACCTGCTCGCCCTCTACGTCCTGGCCGGATGCGCCACCCCGCCCAGGCCCGCCCCGCCCGTCACCCCGCCGCCGCCGCAGGCCGCCGCGCCCGCCCCAGCGCCGGCGCCGCCGGTCTCGGTGAAGCCGCCGACCGCGTCGGGGGACATGATCTTCGACGCCTGGGCCGCCGAGTTCCAGGGCCGCGCCCTGGCCGCCGACGTCCGCCCCGACGTGCTGGAGCGCGAGATGGCGGGCCTGACGCCCGATCCGCGCGTCGCCGGACTCGACAGCCGCCAGCCCGAATTCTCCAAGCCCGTCAGCGCCTACCTGAAGGGCGTCGTGACGGCCGACCGCGCCGCCATCGGCCAGCGCCGCCGCGCCGACGTGACCGAGTTCGCCGCCATCGAGGACCGCTACGGCGTCCCGCGCGAGATCCTGCTGGGCGTCTGGGCGCTGGAGAGCGGCTTCGGGGCCATCCAGGGCGACATGGACGTGATCCGCTCGGTCGCCACCCTGGCCGCCCAGGGCCGACGCCGGGCCTGGGCCGAGGGCGAACTGATCGCCGCGCTAAAGATCATCCAGTCGGGCGAGCACCCGCGCGCGCGCCTGAAGGGTTCGTGGGCCGGGGCCATGGGCCAGACCCAGTTCATCCCCACCACCTTCCTCTCCACCGCCGTGGACTTCGACGGCGACGGCCGGCGCGACATCTGGGGCTCGCGCGGCGACGCCCTCGCTTCGGCCGCCAACCTGCTGTCGAAGGCCGGATGGGTCCGCGGCCAGAGCTGGGCCCGCGAGGTGACCGTGCCCGCGGACTTCGACTTCAGCCTCACCGAAGGGCCGCGCCTGACGCCGGCCGAGTGGGCCGCCCGGGGCGTGACCCGCGCCGACGGCCAGCCATGGACCGACGCCGACCTGCAGGCGCAGGCCCAGCTCGTCGCGCCCGCCGGCGCCAGGGGGCCGCTGTTCCTGCTGTTCCCGAACCACTTCGCCATCCGCCGGTACAACAACAGTCTGGCCTATGCCCTGGGCGTGGGCATGCTGGCGGACAGCTTCCTGGGCATGAACGGGACCGTGCGTCCCTGGCCGGACGAGCAGCCCCTGTCGCTGGTGGACCGCATGACCGCCCAGCGCGCCCTGGCGGCCCTGGGCTTCGATCCGGGCGCGCCGGACGGGGTCGTGGGCATGAACACCCGCACCGCCCTGCGCAACTGGCAGAAGGCGCGCGGCGTCGTCGCCGACGGCTATCTCTCGCCCGAGATGGTCCGGCGCCTGAAGGCCGAGGCGGGCGTCAGTTAGCTGCCGCCCTCGTCGCGCTTCTCGAGGGTGGCGATGGCGGTGGCCGCGCGCGTGGCCGGCTCGGGGTCGGCATTGCGCAGCTGGCGGTTGCGGAAGGCGTAGACCAGCATCGCGCCCATCAGCACCGCGTTCAGCAGGAACGGCGCGGGCCCCACGTGCTGGTAGAGCCAGACGAACAGCGGGGCGAGCACCACGTTGATCCCGTTCACCGCCGCGATCGCGCCGGCGACGCGGGCCTGCTCGTCCATGTCCACGGCGATGGACGAGCCGGCGGTGAATCCGGGTCGGGCGAAGCCGAAGCCGAGGCTGGAGATCGCATAGCCGGCGACCACGATGTAGTAGTCCGGCGCCAGGGCCACGACCAGGTTGCCCAGCGCCGCCACCGCCACGCCCCAGCGCAGCAGCTGGCGCGGCGTCATCTGGAACATGCGGATCAGGCCCCACTGGGCCAGCAGGCCCGCGACGGCCCCGAACATCATGGCGATGGCGATGAAGTACTGGGCCTGGGTCGGCGACATGCCGAGCTTGTCGATGATCAGGAAGCCCAGGGTCTGGGCCTGCGCCGTCTGGCAGGTGGCGACGATGAAGCCGTAGAGCAGGAAGGGCGTGACCCGGGGATCGCGCCACATGGGCTTTTCCTTCGGGGCGCCGGCCACCACCGGCTTGCGCGGACGCCTGGCCTCGGCCGAGACGGGCGTCTCGGGCAGGTAGCGCCAGACCACGAACAGCATGGCCGCGGCGATCAGGGCGAAGGTGAAGAGCGGCCCGGCCAGGCCGATCACCGGATAGATGAAGAGCGGCGCCAGGAAGGGGCCGATGACGGTGCCGAGGCCGAAGGCGCCGGCCAGGCTGGCCATGGCCTGGGTCCGCCCTTCCGGCGGCGTGCGCTCGGCCACGTAGGCCTGGGTCGCCGGATTGGACGCGGCCCCGAACAGGCCGAACAGCGAGCGCGCCAGCAGGAAGAGCACGAAGATCACGATCGGCGCGGCCATGTGCCGGAGCCCGGCGCTGACCACCAGTCCGCACATGAACATCGAGACCATGAAGCCCGAGAGGCCGACCAGCATCAGCGGCTTGCGCCCATAGCGGTCGGACGCGCGCGCCCACCAGGGCGAGGAGACCGCCCAGAGCACCGCCGAGAGCGAGAAGATCGCCGCCACCATCGGGTCGGGGATGCCGATCGAGCGGCCGATGGCCGGCAGGACCGAGATCAGCCCCGTGTTCCCGAGGGCCGTGGCCAGAGAGACGCCGAAGATGATGGCGAACGGCCGGCGGGCCAGGCCCTGCGGAGGCTCGGGATTGGGCATCGTGGGCCGGGTTATGCCCGTCAAGCCCGCGCCCGCAAACCGGGAATGACGCTCACCCGCCATTAAACATTAACCGCCATGCTCCTCCGACCTTCGGGGGACCTGATGTTTCAGATCATCGGCATCGTGCTGCTGTTCGCTCTGGTGTTCGGCAGCTACATCATCTCGGGCGGCAACATGGGGGTCATCCTCCATGCGCTTCCCCATGAGATGATGGCCATCGGCGGCGCGGGCGTGGCCAGCTTCCTGATCGCCAACTCCCTGCCGGTGATCAAGGCGACGGTGGGCAACTTCGGAAAGGTGTTCGGCGGTCCCAAGTGGAAGGCGGCCGACTACCGGGACCTGCTCAGCCTGCTGTTCCTGCTGACCAAGACGATGAAGTCGAAGGGCGTGATCGCCCTCGAAAGCCACATCGAGAACCCCACCGAAAGCACGATCTTCACCCGCTTCCCGAAGATCATGAAGGACCACTTCGCCATCGACTTCATCTGCGACACGCTGCGGATGATGACCATGAACCTGGAGGACCCCCACCAGGTCGAGGACGCGATGGAGAAGCAGCTCGAGAAGCACCACCACGAGGCGCAGCAGCCGAGCCACGCCCTGCAGACGCTCGCCGACGCCCTGCCGGCCCTGGGCATCGTGGCCGCCGTGCTGGGCGTCATCAAGACGATGGGCTCGATCACCGAGCCGCCGGAAGTGCTGGGCGGCATGATCGGCTCGGCCCTGGTCGGCACCTTCCTCGGGGTGTTCCTCGCCTACGGCCTCGTGGGACCGATGGCCACCCGGATGCGCGAGGTGATCGACGAGGAGGGCTCGTTCTACCGGATCATCCAGTCGGTGCTGGTGGCGCACCTGCACGGCAACGCCGCGCAGATCTCGGTCGAGATCGGCCGGGGCAGCGTGCCCTCGGGCGCGCAGCCCAGCTTCATCGAGCTGGAAGAGGCCCTTTCCAACATCCCGAACGAGGCGTGACGCCCCGCCCCTGCGGGCGCCGTCATATGTTAAGAATTTCGATCACAAACGCGTGATTTTTCGCCTTGCGGAGCCGCCCTGCCCCGGCTTATTCCTCCGCTGCGCCCCTGGCCTGCTCCGCTGGCGAGGGGACCGCGAGTGACACTCAAAGAGGACTAGGGACATGACCAACGAAATGCTCCGCAAGCTGCTCGTCGCCGGCGCCGCTGTCGCCGCCCTGACCGTGGCCGCCTGCCAGAAGACCGAAACCACCGAAGCCGCTCCGGAAGCTGCTCCGGAAGCCGCCGAAGCTCCGGCCGCCGACGCCGCCGCCGCGACCGACGCTGCTGCTGCTGACGCCGCCGCCGCCGCCGAAGGCGCCGCTGCTCCGGCCGCCGACGCCGCCGCTGCGACCACCCCGGCCGCTCCGGCCGCGGACGCCGCTGCTCCGGCCGAGAAGCACTAAGCTTCTTCACGCGATTTCGCGTAAAGGAAGGGCCGCTCCCGAGGGGGCGGCCCTTTTCTTTTGGCCCATGACCGACGTCCCCCCGCCGCATAGCCCGCTCGCCTGGACCGACGACGGCCAGCCGCGCTCGCGGCTGTTCGGCGACGTCTACTTCTCCGCCCAGGACGGCCTGGCGGAGACGCGGACGGTGTTCCTGGAGGGCTGCGGCCTGCCGCAGGCCTGGGCCGGCCGGCGGCGGTTCACGGTGGGCGAGCTGGGCTTCGGCACAGGCCTGAACATCGCCGCCCTGCTGGATCTCTGGCGCCGCGAGGCTCCCGCCGGCGGCCGCCTGCACGTCTTCACCGTCGAGGGCTTTCCGATCACCGCGGAAGAGGCCGGACGGGCGCTCTCGCGCTGGCCCGAGCTGGCCGAAGCTGCGCAGGCGCTGGTCAGCCGCTGGCCGGGCCGCGCGCGCGGCGTCCACCGGCTGGAGCTGCCCGAGTACGCCGCCATCGTCGACGTGGCGGTCGGCGACGTGCGCGAGGCCCTGGAGGGCTGGACCGGCCGCGCCGACGCCTGGTTCCTCGACGGCTTCTCGCCCGCCCTGAACCCGCAGATGTGGAGCGACGAGGTCCTGGCTCTGGTGGGCGCGCGCTCGGCGCCCGGGGCGCGGGCCGCCACCTTCACCGTCGCCGGCCAGGTGCGCCGCGGCCTCGCCGCCGCGGGCTTCGAGGTCGAGAAGCGCCCCGGCTTCGGCCGCAAGCGCGAGCGCCTGGAGGCCCGCAGGCCTGGCGCGCCGGCCGACTTCGAGCCGGGCCGGGTGGCCATCGTCGGGGCTGGGATCGCCGGGGCCGCCGCCGCGCGGGCCGTGCGCGCCCTGGGCGGCGAGGCGCTGGTCTTCGACGCCGAAGGACGCGGCGCCGGCGGGTCCGGCAATCCCGCGGGGCTGGTGACGCCGCGGCTCGACGCCGGCCTCGGGCCTCCCGCCCAGCTGTTCGCTCGCGCCTTCGCCCGCGCCGTCGGCCTCTATGAGGCGCTGCCCGAGGCGATCGTGGCCCGCGGCGTGCTGCAGCTCGCGTCCGCCGAGCGGGACCCCGCCCGCTTCGGGAAGATCGCGGCCTCGGACCTCTTCGAGCCCGGCGCCCTGACCCTGCTGGAGCCCGCCGAGGCCGCCGACAGGCTGGGGGAGCCCGCCCCCGCGGCCCTGGACCAGCGGCCGGCGCTCGTGGTGGACCCTGCCCGCATCCTCGCCGCCTGGGCCCCGGACGTCCGTCCCGCCCGCGTGGCGCGGATCGAGCGGGCCGACGACGGCTGGCGCCTCATGGACCCGGAGGGGACCGAGATCGTCCGCGCGGGCGCCGTCATCCTGGCGGCGGCGCTGGACTCGCGGGACTTGGCGCCCGACGTGCCGCTGCAGCCGGTGCGGGGCCAGGCGAGCTGGGCGCGCGGGCAGAGCGTCGGTTCGGCCGCGGCCTGGGGCGGCTATGTCCTGCCGACCGGCGAGGGCGTGCTGTTCGGCGCCACGCACGACCGCGACGACGCCGGCCGCGACCTGCGCCCCGCCGACCACGCCCGTAACCTCGAGACCCTCGCCCGCGCCCTGCCCCGGCTCGCGGCCCGGCTTTCGCAGGGGCCGCTGGAGGGCCGCGCCTCGGTCCGCGCCGTCACGCCCGACCGCCTGCCGGTCGCGGGCGGGGCGGACGGCCGCTTCCTCCTGACCGGCTTCGGCTCGCGCGGGCTCTCCATGGCGCCGCTCCTGGCCGAGCACGTCGCCGCCCTCGCCCTCGGCGCGCCCTCGCCTCTGACCGCGGCCCAGCAGGCGCTGGTCGCGCCGGACCGCTTCGGCCGGCGCGTGCGTTCCTAACGAGCGGCGCGGACCCTATAGTGGCGTTGCTCGGGGGACGTCCTATCCGCCAGGAGGATCCGAGACATGAACTGGAAGATCGCACCCGTAGCCGTGGCCGCGGGCCTGCTGGCCCTGGGCGGCTGCGCCGCGCCCCGGGCCGCGGCGACGGCCGAGCCGGGCGCGCGGCCGGACCGCCAGTGCTTCTGGAACCACCAGGTGAACAGCTTCGCCTCGGCGGACAACCGGATCGTCAACGTGCGGGTCGGCGTGCGCGACGTCTACCAGATGGAGATGTTCGGCCCGTGCCACGACGTGGACTGGTCGCAGAAGATCGCGCTGGTCTCGCGCAGCGGCTCGATCTGCACCGGCTTCGACGCCGAGATCGTCGCGGAATCGCCGCTCGGGCCGCAGCGCTGCCAAGTGAAGAACATCCGCAAGCTCACCCCGGCCGAGATCGCGGCCCTGCCCAAGCGGGCGCGGCCCTGAGAAGGAAGCGCGCCGGAGAGGCTCCGGCGGCGCCAGTCCCTAGAACCGCTTGCGGACGCCGACCTTGAAGGTCCGTCCCAGCGGGCTGCCCGTGAACGGGTCGTAGCTGAGGTCCAGCCGGGCGAACGACGGGTCCTCATCGAAGACGTTGTCGACCGAGAGGGTGACCGTCGTGTCCCAGGGCAGGAGGACGCGGTAGTCGATCTCGGCCAGCCAGGTCTCGTCGATGGTCTTGCCCGGCCCGGTGATCGCCGCACGCTGGTCCACGTAGGAGTCGATGTAGTTCACCGTGAAGCGCAGGTTGTGCGGCCCGGTGGAGTACTCGACGTAGCCCGACCCCTTCAGTTCGGGCAGCGAGGTGGCGATCAGCTGGTAGTTGAGGAAGCCGGCCGCGTCATAGGCCTGCTCGACGGTGACGCCCTCCACTTCGAAGTCGTCGATCTTGTACTCGAGTGTGTAGGTCGCCGACAGGCCGGCCCGCAGGTTGCCCCCGAACACTTCGCCGAAGTCGTAGTCCGCCAGGACGTCGATGCCCGACGTCTTGATCTTCGGGCCGTTCACCCACTGCGTCCGGACCCGCGCGATCGTGGCGGTCGAGCAGGCGCCCTGGAAGTCGAACCGCGACTGCAGCCCGGCGTACTCGGCCGTGCCGCAGCGGGTGGTCGCCCCGCCCGGGAACATGGTGTTGACGATCGAGCCCGACGGCTCGCCGACGATCGGGTTGTCGAAGTCGAACCGCCACCAGTCGACCGTGGCCTTGAACCGGCCGACGTCGAAGATCGCGCCCAGGCTGAAGTTGTCGGCGGTCTCGGGCTCCAGGTCCGGGTTGCCGAACAGGTCGATGGCGCGGAACGAGCCGGCGATGAAGCTCAGCGCCGTCACGCTGCTGTTGTTCAGCTGGGTCAGCGGCGGGCCGCGGAAGGTGGTGCCCACCGAGCCGCGCAGGGCCAGCCAGTCCGCCACCTGCCAGCGCACGTTGGCCTTGGGATTGGTGGTGGTGCCCACCGCCTCGTAGTCCTCGTAGCGGATGGCCAGCTGCACCTGGATCGCGTCGCTGACCGGCACGCTGAGCTCGGCGAAGGCCGCCCAGACGTCGCGCGACAGGTCGGCCTCCTCCCCCGTGCCCAGGAACACCAGCGGGCCGTTGCGGACCGCGCACGAGCCGGTTCCGGTGACCGGGGTGTCGATGCAGGGGTTGGCGTCGATGTCGCTGAGGTCGTTGTACTCGGACTCGAACCCGTCGCGGCGGAACTGGAAGCCGGCCGCCCACCGCACCTCGCCGCCGGGCAGTTCGAAGCCCGTGGTCCCGTTCAGCACCGCGTCGGTGACGAAGATCCGCTGGGTCTGCTTGGTCGAGACCTGGTCGAAGAACCAGCGGATGACGTCCGGATTGTTGGCCGCCGCCGCGCTGAACTGCGGGTTCGACGCGCCCGAGACCGCGTTCGAGGCGAAGGCGTTCGAAAACGGGTTGAACCAGTAGCAGCCGATCGCCTCGTTGCCGGCGTTGGTGGTGAAGTTGTTGGTCTCTGCCGCGGTGCAGCCTCCGCCGGCTCCCGTCGCAGCGCTGCCGTAGCCGCGCAGCGCGAGCTGCAGGCGCGAGACGACGGTGTCGTAGCCGGTCCGCCAGCCGGTCTCCTGGCCGTAGGTGACCGCGACGTCGTAGCCGATGCCCATCCAGGGCAGGTCGCCGCGCAGGCTGCCCGAGACGCGGGCGGCCTCGTACTGGCGCATGCCTTCGGACGCCCCTTCGTTGCCGTCGAAGATCGGATTGCCGCCGAAGGACAGCGGCCGGTAGAACACGCCGGGGAAGTGAGCGCCCGTCGCGGCGGCCGGGATGGCTCCGGGGTTGGCGGCGCGATAGGCCACGAAGCCGGGGTTGTTGGCCGGCACGAACCAGCCGCGGAGCACCGCCGGCGTCAGCGAGCCCACCGTCGGGTTGGTGGTCGCCGTCGGCGTCTGCAGGGTCAGGTAGGACGGCGAGGTCTTCCAGTTGGGCACCTCGGTCTTGGCGTAGAGCGCCTCGACGTGCAGCCGGTGGCCCTCGGCGAGATCGGCGTTGAACTCGCCGTAGAGCTGGATGCGGTCCTCGGCCTCGGTGATGTTGTCGTACTCGATGTAGTGGAATCGGCACTGCGGCAGCGCCCCAGCCACCGGGATGCCGCCGAGCGGCGCGCAGCCCGCGTCGAGAACGCCCGCGCCGGCCGGAACCCACGCGCCCGTCGGCGTCTGGGCGACCGGCAGGAAGCCGGTGACGCTGGAGCCGCCGGACCAGCCGCCTTCGGGGTTCTCGGCGAAGGGCCGCACGGCCCAGTCGCGGTCGGTCACCTTCAGCTCGGAACGGTGCTGCCAGCCGGCGCTGAGCAGGATGTTGCCGTTGTCGAAGGTGTGGCCCCAGAGGAGCCCGCCCGTGTAATCGCCCTTCGAGCCGTCGATGTGCCGATAGCTGCCCGACACCTCCAGGCCGTCGAAGTTGGTGCGGGTGATGAAGTTGACCACCCCGCCGATGGCGTCCGAGCCGTAGGTCGCCGCGGCGCCCTCCTTCAGCACCTCCACCCGGCCGATGGCCACGGTAGGCAGGGTGTTGGTGTCGACGATGCCGGCGCCGGCCTGGCCGAACGGGTTGGGCGACATGCGCCGGCCGTTCAGCAGGACCAGGGTGCGCTGCGCGCCCAGCCCCCGCAGGTTGATCGAGCCCGAGCCCTCCGAGCCCTGGGCGCGGGTGTCGAACTGGTTGGTGTCGCCCAGCACGCCGCTGGAGACCGACAGCTGCTTGATGAGCTCAAGGGTGGACGGCGCGCCCTGACGCTCGATGTCGTCCTGGCTGATCACGTCCACCGGCAGAGCCGCATCCTCGGGCGTGCCGCGGATGAACGAGCCGGTGACGACGACCTCGCCGACCTGGGTTGGGGACTGCTGGGCCAGCGCCTGGCCGCCTGCGCCGAGGGCCGCGACAGCGGCCATGGCGGATACGCTGCAGAAGAACCTGCTCTTGGTCATTTGGTTTTCCTCCCCTCGGCGCCTCTGGACGGGCGGCCTGAGTGGCGGAATTACGGACCAAATGGCGGACCTGCGCCATACGTATTTCGCGGTTCGGCAAACACTGAAATGTGAACAGACCCGCCGGGACAACGTCTTGACCGGCAATGCTTTCCCTTCGAACGCCCGGTCTGCAGACCGGCCGGCACGCCGCTCGACCGCCGGCGGCGAACATACCGGAGTCGCGAAAAAGCGAGCGACGCCCGGAGGTTAGGCCAAGGCCCGGCCGCCGACCCACACTCCGCCCTTCAGCTCGGCCTTGCGCCGTCCTATGTGGGACGCAGCGCCGGCCTGACAGGCGCAGGACACGAGGGGACGGACATGACGCACAAGGGCCTGGAACTGCGCTCGCTGGTGAAGTCGGACGGCGAACTGGAGCTGTCGCTCGCCGAGGTGGAGGTTGCGGACCCCGGTCCCGACGAGGTGCTGGTGCGCGTCGAGGCCACGCCGATCAACCCCTCGGACCTCGGCCTGCTGATCGGTCCGGCGGACCTCTCCACCCTGAGGGCCGCGGGCTCGAAGGATCGGCCGGTGGTCACCGCCACCGTGCCGCCGGCCGGGCTGAAGGCGCTGAAGGCCCGGCTCGATCAGTCGATGCCGGTGGGCAACGAGGGCGCGGGCGTGGTGATCGCCGCGGGGGCCTCGCCCGAGGCGCAGGCGCTGATGGGCAAGACCGTCGCGATGATCGGGGGCGCCATGTACGCCCAGTACCGGATCGTCCGCGCGGCCGACGTGCTGGCGCTTCCCGACGATGCGACCCCCGCCGAGGGCGCCTCCTGCTTCGTCAATCCGCTGACCGCGCTGGGCATGACCGAGACCCTGCGCCGCGAGGGCCACAAGGCCCTGGTCCACACCGCGGCGGCCTCGAACCTGGGCCAGATGCTGGTGCGGATCTGCAAGGCGGACGGCATCCCGCTGGTGAACGTGGTCCGCAGCGCCGAGCAGGAAAGGCTGCTGCGCGACCAGGGCGCCGAGCACGTGGTCGATTCCACCGCGCCGGACTTCATGGACAGGCTGACCGACGCCGTGGCCGCCACGGGCGCGACGCTCGCCTTCGACGCCATCGGCGGGGGCCGGATCGGCGGCCAGATCCTCTCGGCCATGGAGGCGGCGGCCAACCGCACCGCCGGGGCCTACAGCCGCTACGGCTCCTCGACCCACAAGCAGCTCTACATCTACGGGGGCCTCGACACCCGGCCCACCGAGCTCGTCCGCAACTTCGGCTTCGCCTGGGGCGTGGGCGGCTGGCTGCTGACGCCGTTCCTGGCGAAGATCGGCCCCGAGGCGGCGGGACGGCTACGCCAGCGCGTGGCGGCCGAGCTGAAGACCACCTTCCAGAGCCGCTACACCGCCGAAATCGGCCTGGCCGAGGCGCTCGACCCGAAGGTCATCGCCGCCTACAGCCGCCGCGCGACCGGCGAGAAGTACCTGATCAATCCCGCCAAGGGATTGTGACGCCTGGATTTTTCGGGGGGATGGTGGACGCGGCTGGGATTGAACCAGCGACCCCTACGATGTCAACGTAGTGCTCTCCCGCTGAGCTACGCGTCCGAACCGTCTCGTCGGGAAGGCGGGGATATAACGGGGCGCCCCGGCCGGCGCAAGCGCCAGACTTAGGCTGCGATCATCCGCTCCACTTCGGAGACGATCTCGCGCAGGTGGATGGGCTTGGACAGCACCTTCGATCCGGCGGGCGCCCGCTCGCCGGCGGCCAGGGCCACGGCGGCGAATCCGGTGATGAACATGATCCGCAGGCCCGGATGCTTGGCCGCCGCCTGGCGGGCGACCTCGATGCCGTCGAGGCCGGGCATGACGATGTCGGTGAGCAGCAGGTCCCACGGCTCGTCGAGGTAGGTCGCCGCCTCGTCGCCGTCGGCGCAGGCCGTCACCTCGTAGCCGGCGCGTTCGAGCGCGCGCGCGAGGAAGCCGCGCAGGGAATCGTCGTCTTCGGCAAGCAGGATACGGGGCATGGCGGTCGGTTCAGGGTTCAGCCGCCGACCATAGCGCCCCAACCGTAAACCCGCCATGAACCCTTTGACCCAGGAAGGCGCTCAGCGTTCAATGCAGATGATGAATGCCTGGGAGCGTCTCGGCGGCGAGCAAGCGCCTGTTGGCGCGGCGCCCTTCGACCTGCGCCGCGCGGCGCCCGAGGGCGAGCCGCCGCCGACTCCGCTGGTGTTCGCCTCGCCCCACTCCGGACGGTTCTATCCCGACGACATGATGTCGGCGGCGGCCCTGGACGCCGTCAGCATCCGGCGCTCCGAAGACGCCCTGGTCGACGACCTGATCGCCGCCGCGCCCGGCTATGGCGCGGCGACCCTGACGGCCAACTACGCCCGCGCCTACATCGACCTGAACCGCGAGCCGTTCGAGCTCGACCCCAACATGTTCGTCGACGAGCTGCCCGAGTTCGCCCGCGCCCGGACGGCCCGCGTCGCGGCGGGACTGGGGGCGATCGCCCGCGTGGTCTCGGAAGGCCAGGAGATCTACCGGCGCAAGCTCACCTTCGCCGAGGCCCGCAAGCGGATCGAGTGCGCCCACCGGCCCTATCACCGCGCCCTGGAGCGCCTGCTGGCCGAGGCCCAGGCCGCCCACGGCTTCGCCATTCTGGTCGACTGGCATTCGATGCCCGCCGCGGCGGCCCGGGCGGGCGGGCGCGACAAGCCCTGCGACATCGTGCTCGGCGACCGGTTCGGGGCGGCCTGCGCCGGCGTCCTGCCCGCCCGCGTCGAGCGCGAGCTGGAGGGCGTCGGCTATCGGGTGGCGCGCAACACGCCCTACGCCGGCGGCTACACGACCGAACACTACGGCCGGCCGGCCCGGCGGACCCACGCGCTGCAGATCGAGATCAACCGGGCGCTCTACCTGGACGAGGCGAGCCTCGCCCCCACGGCGGGCTTTTCTTCGCTGAAGGCGCACATCGAGCAGCTGACCAGCGCCCTGGCGGCCGCCGACTGGTCAGCCCTGAAGCCGGGCTGAACCGCCGCCTCGCGCCTGCGGGCGAAAAAAAGCCGCGCCCGGAGGCGCGGCAGTTCAATAGGGAGGAAACGCCCAGGAAGGGCAAAGGCGTCAGCGACGCCTAACAAGCGCTACATACGCTGCAGCGCACAAAAATGCAAGTGTGCTGAGCATCAAAATTGCCACGCCCAGGCGGCGAAGTTGAAATTCGTGCCCGCGATCTCCACCTACGCGCAGCACACCTGCCGCTTGGATATCGTGCGTCGCACAATGTTCATCCCCTGCGGCTCATAAGCCCTTCAACGACTTCTTGCTGGCGGCGAAGCCCGCCGTCCCCTACAAGCGCGCCCTCCCAGATCATCGAACCCCGTTTCCGCACGCCCTTCATGTCGCTCCGCAACATCGCCATCATCGCCCACGTCGACCACGGCAAGACAACGCTCGTGGACCAGCTGCTCGCCCAGTCCGGCGTGTTCCGAGCCAATGAGGCGACGGTCGAACGCGCCATGGACTCCAACGACCAGGAGCGCGAGCGCGGGATCACCATCCTCGCCAAGTGCACCTCGGTGCTGTGGAACGGGAAGGCCGGCGAGACCCGCATCAACATCATCGACACGCCCGGCCACGCCGACTTCGGCGGCGAGGTGGAGCGGATCCTCGGCATGGTGGACGGCTGCGTCCTGCTGGTCGACGCCGAGGAAGGCGTCATGCCGCAGACCAAGTTCGTGCTGACCAAGGCCCTGAAGATGGGCCTGAAGCCGATCCTGTGCATCAACAAGGTGGACCGCGCCCACGCCGATCCCGACCGGGTGCACCTGGAGACCATCGACCTGTTCTCGGCGATCGGCGCCACCGACGAGCAGCTCGACTTCCCGCACATCTACGCCTCGGGCCGCAACGGCTGGGCGACGCTGGACCTCAACCAGCCGTCCGACACCCTGACCCCGCTGTTCGACCTGATCGTCGACCACGTGCCGCCGCCGGCCGTGGAAGCGAACAAGGACAAGCCGTTCCGGATGCTGAACGTGCTGATCGAGAGCGACCCCTTCCTGGGCCGCCTGCTGACCGGCCGCATCGAGAGCGGCAAGGCCGTGGCCGGCATGGCCATCAAGGCGCTGGACCGCAACGGCAAGCAGATCGAGCAGGGCCGCATCACCAAGGTGCTGGCCTTCCGCGGCCTGAAGCGCCAGCCGATCGACGAGGGCGCCGAGGCCGGCGACATCGTCGCCATCGCCGGCATGTCCAAGGCCACCGTGGCCGACACGCTCTGCGCGCTGGAAGTGACCGAGCCGCTGGACGCCCAGCCGATCGATCCGCCGACCATCTCGATGACCGTCAGCGTCAACGACAGCCCGCTGGCGGGCCGCGAAGGCGACAAGGTGCAGAGCCGCGTGATCCGCGACCGCCTGCTGAAGGAGGCCGAGGCCAACGTCGCCATCCGGGTGTCCGAGACCCCCGGCGCCGACGCCTACGAAGTCGCCGGCCGCGGCGAACTGCAGCTGGGCGTGCTGATCGAGAACATGCGCCGCGAGGGCTTCGAGCTCTCCATCTCCCGCCCGCGGGTGGTCTACCAGACCGGCGAGAACGGCGAGCGGCTGGAGCCCATCGAGGACGTCGTCATCGACGTGGACGACGAGTACACCGGCATCGTCATCGAGAAGCTGTCGGCCCGGAAGGCCGAGCTGAAGGACATGGGCCCCTCGGGCGCCGGCAAGACGCGCATCCAGCTGATGTGCCCGTCGCGCTCGCTGATCGGCTACCAGGGCGAGTTCCTGACCGACACCCGCGGCTCGGGGGTGCTGAACCGCGTGTTCAGCCACTACGAGCCGCACAAGGGCGCCATCGAGGGCCGTCCGAAGGGCGTGCTGGTGTCCAACTCCGACGGCGAGACCGCCGCCTACGCCCTGTGGAACCTCGAGGAACGCGGCGTGATGTTCGTCGGCGCCGGCGAGAAGACCTACCAGGGCATGATCATCGGCGAGAACTCCCGCTCGGACGACCTCGACGTCAATCCGATCAAGGGCAAGCAGCTGACCAACGTCCGCGCCTCGGGCAAGGACGAGGCCGTGCGCCTGACCCCGCCGCGGCGCCTCACCCTCGAACAGGCCATCGCCTACATCGAGGAGGACGAGCTGGTCGAAGTGACGCCGAAATCGATCCGCCTGCGCAAGGAGGTGCTGAACCCCTCCTTCCGCAAGAAGCGCGTCAGGGAAGAGTAGACGCCGGCGCCACACCCGTGACACTTGGGAAGCGTATGGAGTCTCCGAGATGACGCTTCCCGCCCCAGCCGCCGCGCACGCCAAGCCGCCCCGCCACTACCCGACCCCCGCCGCCAAATGCGCGGACTTGGTGGTGCATGTGGTCGGGCTGACGCTGGCGCTGGTGGGGGGGATCGTGCTGCTGACGCTGGCGGTGCAGGCCGGCTCGATCAGCAAGGTCGTGGGCGTCTCGATCTACGCCGCCGGCATCATCGCCATGCTGGCCTTCTCCACGGCCTACAACTTCGCCAGGCCCCAGCACCGCCCGACCCTGCGGCGGCTGGACCACGCCGGGATCTTCCTGATGATCGCCGGCTCCTACACGCCCTTCACCCTCGGCCTTCCCGGCGCCTGGGGCTGGGGCATGACCGCCGCCGTCTGGTCGATCGCCACCCTCGGCGCGCTCGGCAAGCTGTTCCTGAAGGGCCTGGACCGGAAGTTCTGGGTGGGCGTCTACCTGGCGCTCGGCTGGCTGGTGGTCATCGCCCTGAAGCCGATCATCGACAGCCTGGCCTGGTACGCCTTCGTCCTGCTGGTGACGGGCGGGGTCCTCTATTCGACCGGCGTGATCTTCTACGTGAACAAGCGGCTGAAGTTCTCGCGGGCCATCTGGCACGGCCACGTCGTGGCCGCGGCCGGCGCGCACTGGGCGGCGGTGCTGCTGGGGGTGGTGCTGGCCGCCCAGCACTGAGCCCCGATCTCGCCCTCGACCTCGGCCTCGACGAAGCAGCCGTTCATCGCCAGCACCTGGGCCACGATGCAGGCCGCGGCCCCCAGCGAGGCCGGCGGGACCGCGTCCAGCAGGTCCGACAGCCTGGCGTCCATGGCGTCGTAGGCTTCGGCCTGGGCGAAGGCGAACACGTCCAGCATCGCCCGCTCGTCCCGCGTCACCGCCGGGTCGCCCGGCCTCGAGACCGTGAGGCGTCGCCGGCCGTGCAGGGCGAGCTGCTGCAGGAACACCTCCAGCGTCCGGCAGGCCTCCTGCCCCGTCCAGCCGCAGACGAACTCGAACTGCGCCACCGCGCCGGGACAACCGGTCCCCAGCGCCAGCCGGCGGATCGCCCCGACCAGCAGGCGCTCGCCCCGGAACAGGGACAGGAATAGCGACAGGTCCTGATCGCACATGGCCGACTCCTGCGTTGGGAGCCGACGGTAGTGCTATTGAGAATCGTTCGCAACAACTCTCTGCCGGGAGATTCGGGGCGTCAGAGCGGCCGCTCCATCCACACGTCGCAGCGGGCGTACTCGGTGTCGGTCGGGGCCAGGTCGCGGAAGCCCATGGCGCGGTAGAGGCCGAGCGCCGGCGCCAGCCCCGAGTTCGTCTCCAGATAGAGCCGCGGCGCACCCGCTTCCCGCCCGGCCTCGATGCAGCGCTCCATCAGCCGGCGGCCCAGGCCCGAGCGTCGCGCCGCCTCCGACACCGTCATCTTGGCCACCTCGTAGCCGCCGTCGGCCATGCGGATCAGGGCCACGCAGCCGACGGGCCGACCGTCCTGCAGCGCGATGAAGATCCGCCCCCCCGGGTCGATGATCTTGCCCTGGGGATCCTCCAGCACCTCGCGGTCCTTGGCCTCAAGGGTGAAGTGCCGCGAAATCCAGGCCTCGTTGAGGGTGCGGAAGGCCTCGGCGTAGCGGGGCTCGAACTCGACGATCTCCATGGAACCCTCCGGATGGTGGCGCTGGCCCGACTCTGGGGCCAAGGTTGATGTGATGGCCAATCCGATTTTCTCCAACCTGCCCACCACCGTCTTCGAGGAGATGTCGGGCCTGGCGCGCGACCTGGGCGCGATCAACCTCGGCCAGGGCTTCCCCGACGATCCCGGCCCCGAAGCCGTCCGCGCGAAGGCCGCGGACGCAGTGCTGAACGGCTACAACCAGTATCCGCCCATGCGCGGCCTGCCGGACCTGCGGCGCGCGGTGGCCGCGCACTATGCCCGCACGCAGGGCCTCGACCTCGACTGGGAGGCCGAGGTCACCATCACCTCGGGCGCGACCGAGGCGCTGACCGCCGCCTTCCTGGCGCTGATCCGGCCCGGCGACGAGGTGGTGCTGTTCCAGCCGCTGTACGACAGCTACCTGCCGATGATCCGGCTGGCGGGCGGCATCCCCCGTCTCGTGCGCCTCGCCCCGCCGCACTGGCGCTTCGACCGGGCCATGCTGGAGGCGACGTTCTCGGACCGCACCCGCTTCGTTGTGCTGAACAATCCGATCAATCCGGCCGGCGTGGTCTTTCCCGAGGAGGACCTGGCGCTGCTGGCCGAGTTCTGCGCGCGCTTCGACGCCACGGTCATCTGCGACGAAGTGTGGGAGCAGGTGGTGTTCGGCGCCGCCCGCCACCGGCCGCTGATCGCCTTTCCCGGCATGCGCGAGCGCACGGTGAAGATCGGCTCGGCGGGCAAGATGTTCGGCCTCACCGGCTGGAAGGTGGGGTTCCTGTGCGCCGCACCGGCGCTCACCCACAGCCTGGCCCGCGCGCACCAGTTCCTGACCTTCACCACCGCGCCCAACCTGCAGGCGGCGGTGGCCTGGGGCCTGGACAATTCCGGCGACTGGTTCGAGGCCATGCCGCGGCAGCTCGAAGCCTCCCGCGACCGGCTGGCCGGGGGTCTGCGGCGCGAGGGCTTCGCCGTCCTCCCCAGCCAGGGCACCTATTTCCTTAACGTGGACCTGGCCGCCTCGGGGGTGGCCGAGGGCGACCGCGCCTTCTGCCTTCGCGCGGTCCATGAGGCGGGCGTCGCCGCCATTCCGGTCTCGGCCTTCTACGAGGTGGCGCCGGTGACCCACATCATGCGGCTGTGCTTCGCCAAGGCCGACGCCGTTCTGGACGAGGGCGTAAGGCGGCTGGCCCGCGCGCGCGAGCTCTCGCGTGCGAAGGCCGGCTGATGGAGCGCTGAGCGAATGATGGGAGGGACGAGGGTTCTGCAGTGCGCTTGGCCCGCCCCTCTACCATCAACTCAGCAGGTCGTGCCGCCGTCGACGACGATCGTCTGACCGGTCGTCCAGGCGCCGGCGCGCGAGGCCAGGTAGATAGCCGCGCCCGCCAGGTCGTCGGGCTCGCCCAGGCGGCGCAGCGGCGTGCCCGAACTGGCGCGCTTCTCGCCCTCGGGCGTGTCCCACAGGGCGCGGGCGAAGTCGGTCTTCACCAGGCCCGGCGCGATGCAGTTCACCCGGATATTGTCCGGTCCCAGCTCCTGGGCGAGGTTGCGGGCGAGCTGCATGTCGGCCGCCTTGGAGATGCAGTAGGCGCCGATCACCGTCGAGCCGCGCAGACCGCCGATGGACGAGACGATGATGATCGCGCCGTCCTTCCGCTCGCGCATCTCGGGCGCGACCATGCCCACCAGCCAGTTGTTCGCGATGATGTTGTTCTCGAGGATCTTCCGGAACGCATCGTCCGTGATGTCGAGCTGGCTGCCGTAGAACGGGTTCGAGGCGGCGTTGCAGACCAGGATGTCGATCTTGCCGAAGGCCTTGCGGGTCTCGTCCACCAGCCGCTGAAGGTCCTCCTTCGAGGAGATGTTGGCCGGCACGGCGATGGCGTGGCCCGGACGCGCGGCGTTGATGGCTTCGGCGACCTCCTCGCAGGGGCCGGCCTTGCGGGACGAGATCACCACCTTGGCGCCCTGCTCGGCCATGCGCTCGGCGATGGCCCGGCCGATGCCGCGCGACGATCCGGTGATCACCGCCACCTTGCCCGTCAGGTCGAACAGACCGCCCGCGCCGACCTTCAGTTTGTCCATCGTCTCGCTCACGGCGCTCTCCCAAACAGTTGTTTGACTCGGCCGCCATTTGCGACGGGCCCTGCCGCCCGGTCAAGCGCTCAGCGGCAGACGGCGTAGCGGCCGAAGTCCAGGTGCAGGTGGTCGCGGTGGGCGGCGTTATAGTCGGGGCTCAGCACCGCCCGGAACCATGGGCAGGCTCCGTCGCGGACCCGCCGCAGGAAGCGGCCCCGGGGCCCCTCCGAGCGGAAGTCGCGCAGGACGCTGACCTGCTCGCCCGAGGCCGTGCGGAAGGCGGCCACGTCAAGCGCGTTGGCGAAAGCGTGCTCGCTGCGCCGGCCCTCGCTCCGGCCATAGACGTTCCGGCAGGCGTAGGTCCCGTAGTGCTCCACCCGCGCGATCGGCTGGCCCAGCTCCTGGCGTGCGGCGGGCTGCAGGACGTGCCGGCTCCAGAAGGCGTAGCCCAGCGCCACCGGGCAGGTGACCACCGGCGCCGCCGGGCTGAGCGGCGCGGCCGCCCCGTCGCGGATTCGCACCGTGTTCCGCGTGGCGCATTCGCCCAGGTCGCGGTCCGGCTCCTCGACGAAGGCGACCTCGCCCTCCGACAGCACCTTGCGGCACAGCTCCGGATCGGCGGCGGCGCGGGCGAACTTCACCTGAGTGGCGAGGCCCACCGGCTGGTCCAGGCGCAGCGGCTTCCAGGGCAGGTCCTCCGGCGGAGCCCAGCGGTCGACGGCGATCAGCAGCAGCAGTCCCGCGAACGTCCAGTCGAGCAGGGTCGCCCAGAGGGCGGAGAGCGCCAGCGCCTCGGGCGGGACGGGCTTCAAACTGGGGAAACGCAGCCGCACGAGGTCCCAACGGGCGCCGGCGCTTGCGGTTCAGGAGGCCAGCGGCCAAGCTTCGGGCCAGTCGGGAGGGACCTCACATGCGTATCCTGGGGCGGATCGCGCTCGGCCTGCTCGCCGTGGCGCTGGGGCTGGCGGCCGTAGTGGTGGTGCGGACGTTGACCTACGAGGCGCCGGCGGGGGCGGACACGTCGGACGTGGTGCTGGCGGGGCCCGTGCCGGTGGACGTCGCCCGCGCCGCCCAGCGCCTGAGCGCCGCGATCCAGATCCCCACCGTGCGCCACCAGGACAGGGCCGAGGACCAGCCCGCCGAGTGGGACCGGCTGCACGCCCTGCTGCAGGCGGCCTATCCCGCCGCCCACGGCGCCATGACCCGCGAGGTCGTGGACGCCCAGACGCTGATCTACACCTGGGCCGGGACCGACCCGTCGCTGGCCCCGATCATCCTGATGGCGCACCAGGACGTGGTGCCGGTCACCGCCGGGACCGAGGCGGACTGGAAGCACCCGCCCTTCGCCGGCGTCATCGCCGAGGACGCGGTCTGGGGCCGGGGGGCGATCGACGACAAGGGCTCGCTGATCGGCCTCTTCGAGGCGATCGAGATCCTCGCCGGCCAGGGGTTCAAGCCGAAGCGCACCGTCATCCTCCTGTCGGGCGGCGACGAGGAGGTGCTGGGCTCGGGCGCCCAGGCCGCCGCCCGCCTGCTGCAGGCCCGCGGCGTGAAGGCCGAATTCGTCCTCGACGAAGGGCTCGTCGTGCTCTCGGACAACCCGATCACCGGTGGGCGGCTGGCCGTGATCGGCACGGCCGAGAAGGGCTACGGCACCCTGAAGGTCACCGCCCGCGCAACCGGCGGCCACTCCTCGGCCCCGCCGCCGGACGCCGGCGGGGTGGCGACCCTGGCCAAGGCGATCACGGCCATCGTCGAGGCCCCCTTCCCGCTCGCCTTCCGCGGGCCGGGCGCCGACATGCTGAAGACGGTCGCGCCCGACGCGCCGTTCGCGGTGCGGATGGCGGTGGCCAACGAGTGGCTGTTCGGCCCGCTGCTGACCCGGCAGGTCGGCGCGACGCCCGCGGGCGCGGCCCTGCTGCACACCACCATCGCCCCGACCATGCTGAAGGGCAGTCCCAAGGAGAACGTCCTGCCGCAGGACGCCACGGCCTGGATCAACTACCGCATCGCGCCCGGCGACAGTTCGGCGAGCGTCATGGCGAAGGCGAAGGCGGCGGTGGGCGACCTGCCCGTCACGCTGGCCTGGAATGCGACGCCCGGCGAGCCCTCGCCGGTGTCGTCCACGGACTCCTGGGCATGGAAGACCCTCGCGGCCGTCGCCCGCGACGTCACCGGCGCGCCGGTCGCCCCCAGCCTCGTCACCGCCGCCACCGACAGCCGCTGGATGCATCCGGTGGCCAAGGACGTCTACCGCTTCCAGCCGGTCGAGTTCGCGATGTCGGACATCCAGATGATCCACGGCACGAACGAGCACCTGAGCCTGAAGAACCTCGAGGCCATGGTGCAGTTCTACGCCCGGCTGATCGCCACGGCGGCCGGCTGAGGCGATTTCCCGGCGGCGCCCGCTTGCCGGAACGCCCGCGGACCAATAACTCGGTAGGAGACGAAATCTGCCCGCGGGACCTTCGCGCGACATGCGCGTTTCCGCCGGCGCGAAGGAGCCGCCATGCTGAAGTGGATCGCCTACATGGACGAAGACGGGGACGACGAGGACAAGGGCCGCCTGCCCGACATGCCGATGACGTCGGGGCCGGTCCAGAACGCCCTCTTCAAGTCCCGCACCGTCCTCGTCTTCGGCGAGATCGACATGCGCCTGGCCGAGCGGGTCACCGCCCAGCTCACCGCGCTGGCGGCCGAGAGCGACAAGCCGATCCGGATGATCATCAACTCGCCGGGCGGCCACGTGGAGAGCGGCGACACCATCCACGACATGATCCAGTTCAGCCCGGCGCCGGTCACCGTGATCGGCACCGGCTGGGTCGCCAGCGCCGGGGCGCACATCTACCTGGGCGCGCCGAAGGAGCACCGGCTCTGCCTGCCCAACACCCGCTTCCTGCTGCACCAGCCGGCGGGCGGCGTGCGCGGCCAGGCCTCGGACATCGAGATCGAGGCCGAGGAGATCATCAAGATGCGCGAGCGCGTGAACCGGATGATCGCCCGCGAGACCGGCCAGTCCTACGAGAAGGTCGACAAGGACACGACCCGGAACTTCTGGATGAGCGCCGAGCAGGCGGTCGAGTACGGCCTCGTCTCGCGGATCATCAAGAACACGGCCGAGATCTGAGCCGGTCATGACGCCGTGGTGGAAGGGCGCGGTCCTCTACCACGTCTACGTCCGCAGCTTCTATGACAGCGACGGCGACGGGCACGGCGACCTGCCCGGCGTCCAGGCCAAGCTCGACTACATCGCAAGCCTCGGGGTGGACGGGATCTGGCTGTCGCCGATCCACCCCTCGCCGAACCGCGACTGGGGCTACGACATCGCCGATTTCGAGGGCGTGCAGGCCGACTACGGCCGCCCGGAGGACTTCCGGCGCCTGCTGGACGCCGCCCACCGGCGGGGCCTGAAGGTCGTGCTGGACGAGGTGCTGAGCCATACCTCGGACGAGCATCCCTGGTTCGTGGAGAGCCTGACCGGCGGTCCGACCGGACCCAAGGCCGACTGGTATGTCTGGGCCGACCCGAAGCCCGACGGGACCGCCCCGAACAACTGGCTGTCGGTGTTCGGCGGGCCGGCCTGGGCCTACCAGCCCAAGCGCCGGCAGCACTACCACCACAAGTTTCTGCGCCAGCAGCCCAAGCTGAACTGGCGCAACCCCGCGGCCCGGGAAGCGGCTCTCTCGGTGCTGGACTTCTGGCTGGAGAAGGGGGTGGACGGCTTCCGCCTGGACGTCGCCGGGACCTACCTCCACGACGCCGATCTGACCGACAATCCGCCGGTCCCGGTGGACGAGCGCACGCGCCTCCACTGGAGCCACGCGGGCAACCTGCAGCGGCACCTCCACGATTCCAACCTGCCCGAGAACATCGAGGTGCTGGACGCCATCCGCCGCCGCGTCGAGGCGCATGGCGAAGACCGCTTCGTCTTCGGCGAGTTCTCGGAGGAGGAGGCTCGCTGCGGCGCCTATTGCAGCCACGAGGACGGGCTGCACAGCGGCTACACCTTCGTGATGCTGCTGGCCCGCAAGCTCGACCCCGGCTTCGTGCGCGAGCACTACCGCACGCTCTCGGATTACCCGCTGCACTGGCCGACGATCAGCTTCTCCAACCACGACGTGCCGCGCACGGTCAGCCGGTTCGGCGGCGGGGCCGACACGCCCGATCTCGCCCGGATGCTGTTCGCCCTGCTGGTCGCCTTGAAGGGCACGACCCTGGTCTACCAGGGCGAGGAGCTGGGCCTGCCGCAGGCGACGCTGACCCGCGACCAACTGCGCGATCCCGTCGGCGACCTTTACTGGCCCTACGACGGCGGGCGGGACGGCTGCCGCACGCCGATGCCCTGGCAGCCGGGCGAGACGCTCGGCTTCACGACCGGAACGCCCTGGCTGCCGCCCGCCGCCGAGCACCGCGGCCTGACCGTCGCCGAGCAGGAGAAGGACCCCGACTCCACCCTGGCCTTCGCCCGCCGGATGATCGCCTTCAAGAAGGACTCGGCCGCCCTGCGCCTCGGCGAACTGACTTTCCTCGACCTGGCCGAGCCGGTGCTGGCGTTCGTGCGCGAGCATGCCGGCGAGCGGATCGCCTGCCTGTTCAACTTCAGCGCCGAGCCGCGTTTCCTCGACGCGCCGCAGCTGGCGGGCGCCCAGCTCCTGCCGGTTCGCGCGGGCGACGCCGACCTGCGCGGCGGCTCCATCGGGCTGTCGCCCCACGCGGCGGCGTTCCTCAGACTCGCTTAAGCGGCTAAAAGCCCGCCATGGCCGAGGGTGAAGCCACGATCGCGCGCAAGGGTGTGAAGTTCGGCCAGGGGTTCCTGACCGACATCTGGTACTTCGCCGCGCTCTCGTCCGACCTGAAGCCGGGCCGGCCGGCGCGATACGAAATCCTGGGCGAGCCGGTGATGCTGGGCCGCGGCCCGTCGGGCCAGCTCTTCGCCCTGCGCGACATCTGCCCCCATCGGGCGGCGCCGCTGTCGGCGGGACGCATCGTCCGCGACGGCCAGGGCGAGGCGGTGGAGTGCCCCTATCACGGCTGGAAGTTCGGCGCCGACGGCGGCTGCACGGCTATCCCCTCGCTGACCGCCGACCAGGCCATGGACATCGGCCGCATCCGCGTGCGCCGGTATCCGGTGGCCGAGAGCCAGGGGCTGGTGTTCGTCTGGATCGGCCGCGACGCCGCAAGCGAGCCCGACCAGCCGCCGCCGGTCTTCCCCGGAGTTGTGGGGGGGCCGCCCAAGCTGGTCGACCGGATGGTGTTCGACGCCCACATCGACCACGCGGTCGTGGGCCTCATGGACCCGGCGCACGGCCCCTACGTGCACCAGCAGTGGTGGTGGCGTTCGGCCAAGAGCCAGCACGAGAAGGCCAAGCGGTTCGAGCCGCGCGAGGCCGGCTTCGCCATGGTCCGCCACGAGCCGTCCAAGAACAGCCGCGCCTATGCCATCCTGGGCGGCCAGCCGCTGACCGAGATCACCTTCCGTCTGCCGGGCCTGCGCTGGGAGCACGTGACGGTCGGCAAGCGGCAGGTGCTGTCGCTGACCTGCCTGACCCCCGTCGACGCGCGCCGGACGCGGATCACCCAGATCGTCTGGTCCGACCATCCGGCCTTCGTGCTGCTGAAGCCCTTCATCGCCGCCGGCGCCCGGGCCTTCCTGCGCCAGGACGCGCACATGGTCGACCTGCAGAACGAGGGCCTGCGCTACGACCCCACCCTGCTGTGGATCGACGACGCCGACCGCCAGGCCAAGTGGTACCAGCAGCTCAAGCGGGAATGGGCGGCCAGCCGCGGCGAGGGGCGGCCGTTCCGCAATCCCGTCGAGCCGGCGATCCTGCGCTGGCGGAGCTAGATCTTCGCCTTCGCCGGGCGTTCCGAGCCGGTGAACACCACGCGCGTGCCCTTCTTCACCGCCCCGCCCAGCTGGCGGGCGTCCCAGTTGGTCAGGCGCACGCAGCCATGGCTGGCGGTCTTGCCGACGAGCCGCGGCTCGGGGGCGCCGTGGATGCCGTAGGTCTCCTTCGTCAGGTCGATCCAGACGGCGCCCACGGGGTTGTTGGGCCCCGGCTTGATGTCGAGCTTGCCGGCCGACTTGTCGCCGAAGTTCAGCTTGTCGGGGTCATAGTTCCAGTGCGGATCGTAGGCGACGAGGTTCACCGCCCACTCCCCGTCCGGCGTCGGCATGTCGGACGAGCCCACCGTAGCGGGATAGGACGCCAGCAGCGCCCCGTCGGCGCCGTAGGCGCGGACCTGGTTCCGGCTCTTGTCCACCTCCACCAGCGTCACCGGCGCGGGCAGGGTCTCGGGCCCCGGCGCGGCGACGACGATCCGCGTCCCCGCGACCGAGAAGTCGGCGCCCGGGTTGAGCGCGGCCAGCAGGCTCTCGTCCATGTGGAATTTCTCGGCGAGCGCCTCGCGCGGGCTCGTGAAGCCGAGCGCGTCCAGTTCGGCCATCTCCTCGTAGTCGCTGGGGATTTCCTCGGTGAACGGCCCCGCCACGTCCGCCTCGGTGATGACGTAGTCGGTCACCACCGGCCGGGTGTCGCGGACCAGCAGCGCCCAGACCTCGGCGTCGAGGCGGCCGTCCTCTGGCAGGCCCCGGGCCCGCTCGAAGGCGGCCACGGCGTTCATCAGGTTCTCGCCGTCGGCGCCGTCGATCACCCCCGGCGAGAAGTGGGCGCGCGACAGCAGCACCTGGGCGCGGATCAGCATGGCGCGGTGGGCGTCCGGCGGCAGGGGCTGGGCCGAGAAGGCGGCTCGGTCGATCGCCTGGGCGAGCGGCGAGGAGGACGCGACGATCTGCGGCGCCGCGGGCGCCGGGGGTTGGGCCGGCGCCTGGGCCTGCTCCTGGCCGCCGCCGTCGCTGCACGCCGAGAGCGCCAGGGCCGCCGCGCCCGCCAGGAAAGCCGCCTTCACCGAGTTCATGCTGGACCTCTGCACTGCGCCGCGCGTTTGTGGGCGGCGTGATTGTGAAGGTCTCAGACGTCCTGCGGTTCCTGGGCGCGCTCGCCGCGTGCCTCGTCCTGCTGCTGCTCCTGGCGCTGCGGGTGACCAGCTGCACGCCCCTGGAGAAGGCGGGCCCCGCGCCAGGGACCGCGCCGCCGCCGCCAACCGCGGAGGCCGGCTGCGCCCGGCCGGGCTGGAGTTCGGCCGCCCGGCGGAACGCGCAGACCCTGACGGACCGGGCCTGGGCGCCGTTCGGCCGCACCGAGGTCGGATGGGAGACCTACGCCCCGCTCCTCCAGCGCGAGATCGGCACCGCCTGCCCGCCGGACTCCGAGGGGTTCGCCGCCGCCTTCGCCGCCTGGCAGGACGAGCAGCGCCTGCCGGCCGACGGGGTGGTGGGCGAGGCCGACTTCCAGCTCCTGAAGAACGCGGTGCAGAGCCGCCGGCCGGTCGTCCAGCTGTCGGCGGAAGGGATATGTCCGGACACGCCGGAGGTGATCGCCGCGGCGCGCCCCGAGGAAGGCTACGGCGGCAAGCTGATCCACCTGCGCCCGGGCGCCCTTTCGGCCTATCGCCGGATGGTCGCCGCGGCCCGCGCCGAGGTCCCCGAGATCGCCGCCGATCCCCGCAACCTGACGATCTTCTCCGGCTACCGCTCGCCGGCCGCCGACGCGGCGCGGTGCGCGGCCGAGGGCAATTGCGACGGCATCGCCCGCGCCCGCTGCTCGCCCCATCGCACGGGCCTGGCCCTCGATCTCTACGTGGGCCAGGCGCCGGGCTTTCCGCCCGACTCCAGCGCCGATCCGAACCGGCTCTTCATGACCCGCACCGCGACCTACCGCTGGATGCTGGCCAACGCCCACCGCTACGGCTTCGTGAACTATCCCTTCGAGCCCTGGCACTGGGAATGGACGGGCGAGCGGCCGTGAGGCGTCCAGGGCCATCCCGTGTATTGCGCACGTGCCGGTTGCGCCCTTAGGGTCCCGCCCATGCCGAGCTTGACCATTGGCGGCGCGAGCCTCGCCTATGACGACATCATGCCGCCGGGAGAGCCGGGGCGGACGGTCGTCCTGCTGCACGGCTTCGCCTCCAACCGCGCCGAGGGCTGGCGGCGGACGGGCTGGTACGGCGCCTTCGAGCGGCGGGGCATGCGGGTCATCGGCATCGACCACCCCGGCCACGGCGAGAGCGGCAAGCCGCACGACCCGGCCGCCTACGAGCGGGCCCACATGGCCCACGCCATGCTCGAGCTGCTGGACGTCCTGGGCGTCGGCCGCTGCGACCTGATCGGCTATTCCATGGGGACGCGGACGGCGATCGCCATGGCCCTGTCCGCGCCCGACCGGTTCTCGAACCTGATCCTGGGCGGCGTCGGCGGGCGGATGTTCGAGCCCTCGGATCCCGCACGCGCCGAGGCGCTGGTCGGGGCGATGCTGGCCGACGATCCCGACTCCATCGCCGATCCGCTGCTGCGCAGCTTCCGCCACTTCGCCGACGAGCAGGGCGAGGACCGGCAGGCGCTGGCCGCCTTCAGCGAGGCGCCGAACCCGCCGCCGGCGCGGGAATCGCTCGCCGCCCTGCCGATGCCGGTGCTGGTGGTCGCGGGCCAGCGAGACCACCTCGCGGGCGACCCGGAAGAGCTGGCGCGCGCCTTCGCGGACGGCCGGTCGGTGACCGTGGCCGGCTGCGACCACTTCTCGGCCATCCCGCACGCGCTCACCAAGGCCGCGGTGTTCGATTTCCTGGACGGCCTCTTGGACGATCCCTTCGAGGGCCGGTTCTAGCCGCGGGCGAAGCTGTAGGCGCCGCCCTTCTCCAGCGCCGTCCTGTAGGCCGGGCGGGCCTGGAACCGCTCGACCCAGGCGGCGACGTTCGGGAACGCGGCCAGCCGGCCGAACACGCCCGCGACCTCGCCCACGAAGCTGAGCTGGATGTCGGCCCCGGTCAGCTCGGCGCCCAGCAGCCAGTCGCGGCCGGCCAGCGCCTGGTCGATGTAGCCGACGTGGTTGGCGATCTCGCTGTCGATGCGCGGCTGCAGCGGCGCGCCCGCCTCGCCCAGCCGGCCCACGTAGAGCTGCAGCATCAGCGGCAGCATGGCCGACCCTTCGGCGTAGTGCATCCACTGGCTGTAGATCTCGTAGGCGTCGGATCCCGCCGCCGGGGCCAGCCGCCCGCCTCCATGGCGCCGGATCAGGTAGTCGATGATCGCGCCGGACTCGTGCACCGTCCGGCCGTCGTCGGTGATCACCGGCGACTTGCCGAGGGGATGGACGGCCTTCAGCTCGGGCGGAGCAAGGCGGGTGACGGCGTCGCGTTCGTAGCGCCGGATCTCGTACGGCGCGCCCAGTTCCTCGAGCAGCCAGAGGACGCGCTGGGAGCGGGAGTCGTTGAGGTGATGGACGACGATCATCGGAGTTCCTTTTCGCAGGACGGGAGCTTGGCTGACCCTGCGCCACGGCGCCACCTATAGTCGGGCCATGAGTCTTGTCCTGCCCGATCTGATCGACCTCCTGGACCGCGCCGCCGCGGCGGCCGCGGCGCTGACCGCCGACCTGCAGGCGGCCGTGGCCCGGCGGGTGAGTCCCGACGGCCGGCCCGACCGCGCCGCCCTCGACGCCGAGCAGCATGCAGCCCACGGCCTGGCCTGGGCCGCGGCCTACGCCGAGACCCTGCGCCAGACGGCCGCCTGGGCCCACGCGCTGGAGGCCCAGGGCCGGTTCGGCGAGGCCGAGGCCCTGCCGGCGCAGCTTCTGGCGCACGAGTACCTCAGCCAGCTCGCCGGCGGCCTGCCGATGAACCAGGGCGAGATGTTCCGGCCCGCGACGCTGGAGGTCTCGGCCGCCCGGCTCGAGCCGGTGATCGCCGCCCTCCGGCCCGGCGCCGCGCCGGCGGTACGGCTGCGGATCGTCGAGCTGCTGGACCAGGCCCGCGGCCGCCCCTCGCTGGAGGCGAGCGGCCTCGACGAGACGCTGGAGGCGATCCGCGACCAGTTCACCGCCTTCGCCGCCGAGAAGATCACCCCCTTCGCGCACGGCTGGCACCTGCGCGACGAGCTGATCCCGCTGCCGCTGATCGAGGAGCTGGGCGCCCTCGGCGTGTTCGGCCTCACCGCGCCCGAGGCCTACGGCGGTTCGGGACTCGGCAAGGTGGCCATGTGCGTCGTCTCCGAGGCTCTGTCCCGCGGCTGGATCGGGACCGGCTCTCTGGGCACCCGCTCCGAGATCGCGGCCGAGCTGATCGTCGCCCACGGCACGGACGAGCAGAAGCAGCGCTTCCTGCCCGGCATCGCCTCGGGCGCAGTCATCCCGACGGCGGTGTTCACCGAGCCCGAGGCGGGCTCGGACCTGGGCTCGCTGCGTACGCGCGCCGAACGGGACGGCGATGTGTGGAAGGTCTGGGGGGCCAAGACCTGGATAACCCACGCGGCCCGCGCCGACCTGATGACCCTGCTGGTGCGGACCGATCCGGCCAGCCGCGACCACCGGGGCCTGTCCATGTTCCTGGCCGGGAAGCCGCGCGGGACGAGCGCCGATCCCTTCCCGGCGCCCGGCATGGGCGGGGGCGAGATCCCGGTCATCGGCTATCGCGGGATGAAGGAGTACGAACTGGCCTTCGAAGGCTTCGAGGTCCCGCACGCCAACCTGCTGGGCGGCCGCGAGGGCCAGGGCTTCATCCAGCTGATGGCGACCTTCGAGAGCGCCCGCATCCAGACCGCCGCGCGGGCCATCGGCGTGGCGCAGAACGCCCTGGACCTGGCGCTCGACTACGCCCTGCAACGGCGCCAGTTCGGCCAGCCCCTGGCCGCCTTCCCGCGGGTGGCCGACAAGCTCGCGATGATGGCGGCCGAGATCCTCGGGGCCCGTAGGCTCGCCTGGTTCGCGGCCGAGGCCAAGGACGCCGGCCGCCGGTGCGACCTGGAGGCCGGCATGGCCAAGCTGACGGCGGCGCGCATCGCCTGGGCGGCGGCCGACAACGCCGTGCAGATCCATGGGGGGACCGGGTTCGCCGTCGAGCAGCCGGTGAGCCGCGTCCTGGCGGACGCCCGCATCCTCAACATCTTCGAGGGCGCCGGCGAGATCCAGGCGCAGGTGATCGCCCGGCGCCTGCTCGAAGGCGCCAACTAAGGCGCGCGCCTGCTCGAAGGCGCGAACTGAGGGCGCCGGCGGAGCCCGGTCAGCGGGGCTGGAAGCCCTCGGCGATGAGGCCGATCTGCCGGTCCATCACCTCGGTCAGGCGCTTGGCGTCCGCACCCTCGGTGACCACCAGCCGGTAGGTCCAGGCATAGGCGGACATCAGCAGGTCCACGATGTCCTGCAGCCGCGCCTCGGGACGCACGTCGCCCTGGTGCACGCCCTTGTCCAGGCATTCCAGGATGATCTCCTGCAGCCGTGGGGTGCGCCCATAGGGCCGCGCCGTCGGCGGAAGGGTCCAGTCGTAGGCCGCAGCGATGTGGGAGAGGAACAGGCGCACGTTCGGCGCCTCGAAGTTGAAGTGGATGGCGAACATGGTCCGCAGCCGGTCCGCCGTCGAGCCGCGCAGGTGCGGCATCACGCGGTCGAGCTCGCCGTAGAGCCGGTCCAGCCGGCTCTGCATCACCTCGGAAAGGATCTCGCCCTTCGATGCGAAGGTTGTGAAGACGCTGCCCACGGCCACCCCGGCGTGCCGCGCGATCTCGCGGATCGTGGTGCCCTGGTAGCCGTGGGTGTCGAACAGCTCGCGCGCAGCCGCAAGCACCCGCTGGCGGGTCGCCTCCTTCTGCGACCGCCGAGCGGGCGTCCGTTCCGAGCCGTTGTCGGCGTCTGCCTTCATGACCCCCCCAGGTCTAAAGGCCTAGCCGCGGCGGGCGCCGGCCAGCAGGATGCGGATCTGATCCCGCGCCCGAGCCTGCAGCGCCTCGAGGCTCCAGCCTTCGAAGATCGCCTGAACGTAGTTCGACAGATAGGCGTCGAACAGCATCTGGCTGCGCAGCTTCACCTCGGCCTCCTGCCGCAGCTCGCCGCGCTCGACCGCCAGGTTGAGCTGCTCGGCGAACAGCTCGCTCATGCCCTGGACGGGACCCAGGCCGCGCAGCGTCGGGCCGCCGTCGGGGCTCCACGACACGCCGAAGGCGGCCCGGGCGAGCGGCAGGCGGCTCTTGTAGAAGCCGTAGCCCGCCATGAAGACCTTCAGCAGGGCCTCCTCGACGTTGCGCGCCTTGCCGGCGGCCTCGCGCATGGCGTCGAGCAGCGCCTCGCAGTCCGCGGTCATGATCTCGCGGAACAGGTCGGACTTGTCGGTGAAGTTGGCGAACACGGCGCCGGTCGACATCCCGGCGGCGGCCGCGATGTCGCGGATGGTGGCGCCTTCGTAGCCCTGCTCGGCGAACAGCCGGCGGGCGGCGGCCAGCACCTTCTGACGGGTCTGCTGCTTGGCGAGGGCGCGGCGGGTGGGAGCGCGGACCGGGGATTCGGCTGCGACCTGGGTGGGGGAGATGTGCTTCATCGTTCTCGTGGTCTGATCGGGGAGGATCGGGTGGGTTGCTCTTATTTGCACCGCCGCCTGCCGAGCAAGCGTCGATGAACGCGTTCAAATAACCTGTTACTCAAGCGCCAAGGTGGCGATCTTCGCGGCGTTGCGCAAGGGCCTGTCGGCCATCGCGCGAACGTACTCGGTCCCTAATACAATCAGGTGTTGAAGCAGCGCCGAATCTCGACGTTCGGCTTGGAGCGACGCTCGTTGAACATGATCAACGACCAAAATGTCAAGGTCGAACCCGACATTGGGGTTTGCCGATGGCCGCCGCGGCGGTACGCGCCTAGATTATGGACATGGACCTCTTCGACATCCTGATCCCCGCCGCGCTCGTCGCCGTCGGCCTCGTGCTCGCGCTGGGCATCTACGCGCTGTTCCGCGGCGGCGATTTCGGGCGCTCGTACTCGAACAAGCTGATGCGCCTGCGGGTGGTCCTGCAGGCGGTGGCGATCGCGGTGCTGGTCGCCGCGGTCTGGTGGCGCACCCAGTCCTGAGATCCGGCATGGTCACGCTGAACCGCATCTACACCCGCACCGGCGACCAGGGGACGACCCGGCTCGCCACCGGGGAGCCCGTGAGCAAGGCCGCCGCGCGCGTGGAGGCCTACGGCGCCGTGGACGAGACGAACGCCTGCCTCGGGATGGCCCGGGTCCACACCGCCGCAGACCCAGAGCTCGACACCCTGCTGGCGCGTCTGCAGAACGAGCTGTTCGACCTGGGGGCCGACCTCGCCACGCCGCCCAGGCCGGACGAGGCCGAGGGCGCGGTGCTGCGGGTCTCCGATCGCCAGGTGGAGCGGCTGGAGGCCGAGATCGACGCCCTGAACGACCGGCTGCCGCCCCTGCAGTCCTTCATCCTGCCGGCCGGGACGCCGGCGGCCGCCGCCCTGCACCTGGCGCGCACCGTCTGCCGCCGGGCCGAGCGCGAGGCCGTGCGGCTGGTGGAGGCGGGGGAGACGGTCAGCCCCGCGGCGCTGCGCTACCTGAACCGCCTGTCGGACCTGCTGTTCGTGGCCGCGCGCGCGGCCAACGACCTGGGCCGCTCGGAGGTCTTCTGGAAGTCCGGGGCGACCCGCTAGGGCTGCTGCTGCGGCGCAGGAGCCGGAGCCGGAGCCGGAGCCGGGCGGCCGATCGCGGCGCGGGCCTCGGCCTCGGCCTGCTTGTCCTGGATCGTGCGCCCGGTGATGTCGGAGATCAGCACCGGCTGGGCGCAGACGCGCTGGCCGGGATCCCACCACTTGCGGGCTTCCTTGCAGTTCTTCTCGGGAATGGCCCAACCGAAGGTCCAGACGGCGACGCCCACCACCAGGAGGGCGAACACGCCGAGGAAGATCAGTTTGAGCCGCTCGATCGTCGGGTTCATGGATCACTTCTAGGAGAGTTGGCGGCCTCCTGGCTAGCGCCTCGCGCGGGCCGAATTGCGGCGCCTGCGAAGGCCGCGGGTTTGCAAAGCGCGCCGGAACCTTTATTGCCCCGGGCGTCCCATTTTTTCGCAATGCAAATTTGAGGCGCTAGCGACCCATGAAGGTGTTGGTCCCGGTCAAGCGGGTGATCGACTACAACGTCAAGGCTCGGGTTAAAGCCGACCAGACGGGCGTCGACCTCGCGAACGTTAAGATGTCCATGAACCCCTTCTGCGAGATTGCCGTGGAAGAGGCTGTCCGGCTGAAGGAAAAGGGCGCCGCCACCGAGGTGGTCGCCATCTCCGTCGGCCCGACCCAGGCGCAGGAGACCCTGCGCACGGCCCTGGCGATGGGCGCCGACCGCGCCATCCTCGTCCAGACCGACCAGGACCTCGAGCCCCTGGCCGTGGCCAAGGTGCTGAAGGCCATCGTGGCCGAGGAGAGCCCTGAGCTGGTGGTCATGGGCAAGCAGGCCATCGACGGCGACAACAACGCCACCGGCCAGATGCTGGCGGCCCTGCTCGACTGGCCGCAGGCGACCTTCGCCAGCGCCGTCGAGGTGTCGGGCGGCAAGGCCAAGGTGACCCGCGAGGTCGACGGCGGCCTGCAGACCATCGAGGTCGACCTGCCGGCGATCGTCACGGCCGACCTGCGCCTGAACGAGCCGCGCTACGCCTCCCTTCCGAACATCATGAAGGCGAAGAAGAAGCCCCTCGACGTCAAGGAGCTGGGCTCGCTGGGCGTCGACACCGCGCCGCACCTGAAGGTGGTGAAGGTCACCGAGCCGCCGAAGCGCGCGGGCGGGGTCAAGGTCGAGACCGCCGCCGACCTGGTCATGAAGCTGAAGAACGAAGCGGGGGTCCTCTAATGGCCGTTCTCGTCATCGCCGATCACGACAACCAGAGCCTGAAGGATTCCACCCACAAGACCGTCACCGCGGCCCAGAAGCTGTCGGGCGACGTCGACGTGCTGGTGGGGGGCACGAACGCCGCGGCGATCGCCGCCGAGGCCGCCAAGATCGCCGGCGTACGCAAGGTGCTGGCCGCCGAGAGCGCCGAGCTGGGCCAGGGCCTGGCCGAGGCCTTTGAGGCGCTGGTGGTGCCGCTCGCCGCGAACTACGACGCCGTGCTGACCCCGGCGACCTCGCAGGGCAAGAACATCAGCCCGCGCATCGCCGCCAAGCTGGACGTGGCCCAGATCTCGGACGTGGTCGAGGTCGTCGACGCCAACACCTTCGTGCGCCCGATCTACGCCGGCAACGCGCTGGAGACGGTGCAGTCGTCCGACGCCAAGAAGGTGATCACGGTCCGCCCGACGGTCTTCAAGGCCGCCGGCGAAGGCGGCTCGGCCCAGGTCGAGACGATCGCCGCCCCGGCCGCGCCCGCGAAGGCGCGCTTCGTCGGCCAGGAGATCGTCAAGTCGGCGCGTCCCGAGCTCTCGGGCGCCAAGATCGTCGTCTCGGGCGGCCGCGCCATGGGCTCGGCCGAGGAGTTCCAGCGGGTCATCGAGCCGCTGGCGGACAAGCTGGGCGCGGCGGTCGGCGCCAGCCGGGCCGCGGTGGACGCCGGCTACGCGCCGAACGACTACCAGGTCGGCCAGACCGGCAAGGTCGTGGCCCCGGAACTGTACGTCGCCGTCGGCATCTCGGGCGCCATCCAGCACCTGGCCGGCATGAAGGACTCCAAGGTGATCGTCGCGATCAACAAGGATCCCGACGCCCCGATCTTCCAGGTCGCCGACTACGGCCTGGTGGCCGACTACAAGGCCGCCGTCCCCGAGCTGATGGACGAGCTGTCCAAGGTCGGCAAGTAGACGGCTCCGGCCATCTGACTTCAGTTGAAAGGGCGGCTCTCGCGGGCCGCCCTTTTTCTTTGCGCCCGCCGACACGCTGGAGTTGAGGCGACCGAGACGCTCTCGCAGACGGGGCGATACGCCTCGCCCAAGCGGTGCTGCGGCGCAGCAAATACCTTGCCGCACTGCGCTCCGGCCATGTTAGAAAGCCGTCACATAGATCGGGCGCGCGTGCCAGCGCCGGTTATCGAGGCTTAGGCGGTATGGTTCAGATCAAGTCGGTCGGCGTCATCGGCGCCGGTCAGATGGGTTCGGGCATCGCGCACGTCTGCGCCCTGGGCGGCTATGACGTCCTGCTGCACGACGTCAGCGGCGAACGCATCCAGCAGGGCGTCGCGACCATCGAGAAGAACATGACCCGCCAGGTGTCGCGCGGCCTGATCGAGCCCGCGGTCATGGAAGCGGCGATGGGGCGGATCAAGCCCGCCCCCGAGCTTCAGTCGATCGGCGGCGCCGACCTCGCCATCGAGGCCGCCACCGAGGACGAGGACGTCAAGAAGACCATCTTCAAGGCGCTCTCCCCGCACCTCTCGCCCCAGACGATCCTGGCCTCCAACACCTCCTCGATCTCGATCACCCGGCTCGCGTCCACGACGGACCGGCCCGAGCGGTTCATCGGCCTGCACTTCATGAACCCGGTGCCGCTGATGAAGCTGGTGGAGATCATCCGCGGCATCGCCACCGACGCCGAGACCTATGAGACGGCCGTCAACTTCGCCAAGTCGCTGGGCAAGACCACCTCGAACGCCGAGGACTTCCCGGCCTTCATCGTCAACCGCATCCTGGTGCCGATGATCAACGAGGCGATCTACACCCTCTACGAGGGCGTGGGCACCGTCGACGCCATCGACACGGCCATGAAGCTGGGCGCCAACCACCCGATGGGCCCGCTGGAGCTCGGCGACTTCATCGGCCTCGACACCGTGCTGTCGATCATGAACGTGCTGTACGAGGGCCTGGCGGACTCCAAGTACCGCCCCTGCCCGCTGCTGGTGAAGTACGTCGAGGCGGGGTGGCTGGGCCGCAAGACCGGCCGCGGCTTCTACGACTACCGCGGCGAGAAGCCCGTCCCCACGCGCTAAAATTTTCGCCGACGGCGTCGGCTTGCGGCATGCTCGTCCGTCCTGAGGATCGGACGAGGTCGAACCCATGCTGTACGCGCTGCTCTGCTACAACGACGAGGACGTGGTCTTCTCCTGGACGAAGGAGCAGGACGACGCCGTCATGGCCCGCCTGGACGTGGTCCACGAACGCCTGCGCAAGGCGGGCAAGATGGGCCCCTCGCTCCGGTTGCTGCCGACGACGGCCGCCACCACCCTGCGCAAGAGCGATCCGCCGCTGGTGATCGACGGCCCCTTCGCCGAGACGAAGGAGCAGCTGCTGGGCTTCTACGTGATCGACTGCAAGGACTTGGACGAGGCGCTGGAGGTCGCCCGCGACCTCGGCGAGGCCAACCCCGGCGGCTCGTACGAGATCCGCCCGATCCGCCTGTTCCTGCCGGGCGTCTTCGAGGACGCCGCGGCCCTGGAGACGAGCGCCTAGGCCATGACCGACCTGGCCTGGATCAACGGCGCGATCGCGGCGGCCCGGCCCCAGGCCGTGGGCGCCCTCCTGCGCTACTTCCGGGACCTGGATACGGCCGAGGAGGCGTTCCAGGACGCCTGCCTTCGCGCGCTGAAGAACTGGCCCAAGAACGGCCCGCCGCGCGATCCGGCCGCCTGGCTGATCATGGTCGGCCGCAACGCCGCCCTGGACGGAGTGCGCCGGCAGGCGCGGATGACCGCCCTGCCGTCGGAGGAGGCGCTGTCCGACCTCGACGACGCCGAGGCCCGCACGGTCGAGCAGATCGACGGCTCGGACTACCGCGACGACGTCCTGCGACTCCTGTTCATCTGCTGCCACCCGGACCTGCCGGCCACCCAGCAGATCGCGCTGGCCCTGCGGATCGTCTCGGGCCTGTCGGTGAGGCAGATCGCCCGCGCCTTCCTGGTCTCGGAGGCGGCCATGGAGCAGCGGATCACCCGCGCCAAGGCCCGCATCGCCCAGGCCGGAACGTCCTTCGAGACCCCCGGACCGGTCGAGCGCGCCGAGCGCGTGGCGGCGGTGGCGGCCATGGTCTATCTGGTCTTCAACGAGGGCTACTCGGTCGGCGGCCCCAAGGCCCCCCTGGCCGAGGAAGCGATCCGGCTGGGCCGCCTGCTGCTGCGGCTGTTCCAGACCGAGCCCGAGATCATGGGCCTCCTGGCGCTGATGCTGCTGCAGCACGCACGGACGAGCGCCCGGTTCGCCGAGGACGGCTCGATCATCCTGCTGGACGACCAGGACCGCGCGCTGTGGGACGGCAAGCTGATCGCCGAGGGCCTGGCGCTGATCGACAAGGCCATGCGCCACCGCCGGCCCGGCGTCTACCAGGTGCAGGCGGCGATCGCCGCCCTGCACGCCCGGGCTGAGACGCCGGCCGAGACCGACTGGGGGCAGATCGACCGCCTCTACGCCACCCTGGAGCGGCTGCAGCCCTCGCCGGTGGTGACGCTGAACCGCGCGGTGGCGGTCAGCAAGGTCGAAGGCCCCGAGGCGGCGCTCGCCATGATCGAGCCGCTGGCCGACCGCCTGTCGGGCTATTTCCACTTCCACGGCCTGAAGGGCGCGCTCCTGCTGGAGCTGGGGCGCAACGCCGAGGCGCGGGTCGCCTTCGACCGGGCCATCGCCCTGGCCAACACGCCGGCCGAGGCGGCCCACATCCGCCAGCACCTGGACCGCCTGGCCGCCGACCACGCCCCTGCAGAAGCCGCCACGCCGGCCCGCTGACATCGATTTGTGCGAGCCGGTGTCGGACCGGCGTGCTCTCGTTCGTCCTCGGGGCAGGACAGCAAAGGAGACGTCCGATGTCGGAGACCCTGGAAGCCCAAGTTCCCGCCGCCGTCGAGGTCAAGGGCGGCGTGGTCGCCTATCTGAACGTGGAGGGCGCCGTCCGGGCGGCCGAGTTCTACCAGAAGGCGTTCGGCGCCACCGTGGCCGCCCAGATGCCGCCGGACGAGCAAGGCCGCAGCATGCACGTCCATCTCTATGTGAACGGCAGCTCGGTGATGCTGAGCGACTTCTACCCCGAGCACGGCTTCAGTCCCGTCAAGCCGCAGGCGTTCAGCCTCATGCTGCCGGTGGACGACATCGAGGCCTGGTTCAGGCGCGCCGTGGACGCCGGCTGCGAGGTGGTGCAGCCGGTGCAGAAGATGTTCTGGGGCGACTTCTACGCCGAGGTCCGCGACCCCTTCGGCGTCTCGTGGTCGATGGACCAGCCCGACCGCTGAGCGCCCGCAGCCCGCGGCCGTCCTCCCCCGGCCGCGGGCCACCCTTCAGCCTTCCTGGAACATAGCCATGACCGAGATCACCCACCCGTCGGCGACGGTCCCCGCCGGCCGCGCCCGCCCCATCGCCGGATGGACGCTGACCGGCCTCTTCACCGCCTTCATGCTCTTCGATGTCGGCATCAAGCTGGCGCGCTTGCCGATCGTGGAGGTGACTGGCGCCCAGCTCGGCCTGCCGCCCGGCAGCGGCTTCGCGATCGGGGTGATGGAGGCGATCCTGCTCGGGCTCTATCTCTATCCCCGCACGTCGGTGCTGGGCGCGGTGCTGTTCACGGCCCTGTTCGGCGGGACCTGCGCGGTGCATCTCCTGGCCGGAGATCCCCTGTTCACGCACATGCTGTTCGGCCCCTATCTGGCGGTCTTCGCCTGGGGCGGCCTGTGGCTGCGCGACCCGAAGCTGCGCGAGCTGTTCCCCGTGCGCCGCTGAGGGCGCCCGGGAGGCAGGCGGGGCGCGGCGTTAATCCATTCGACTTCCCGGGATTCCGCGTCGGATACTCCTGGGTGATTCGGATGGCGGACCCATGCGGCGGCTCACGCTAGCGCTTCTGTGCGCGACCTATCTCTGCCTCTCGCTGATCGTCGCCCTCACCCTGTGGAGGAACGGCGGCGGATGGGGCGCGGGCGTGGCCGCCCTGGTCGGTGGCCTCGGCCTCTGCTTCGCCTTCCACGGGCTGATCGCGCGGGCGCTGGAGTCGGGCCAGATCAAGGGCGAGATCGACGCCGTCCGCGAGGCCCACAAGATCCTGCTGGACCAGGTCGAGCGCCTCGACGCCCGCCTCAGCCAGGTGGCCCAGTCGGTCGAGGTGGACCAGCACCGCTCGGAGGAGCTGTCGGACGAGGTCCACATGCTGGAGTCCCTGGTGGCCCGCATGCAGCAGCGCCTCGACGAGCAGGGCGAGATCGCCCTGACGGCGCCGGTCCGCGGCGCCGCCGAGCCCCGCCGGTCGGCCGGCCTGTTCGAGGTGGTCCGCGAGGCCCTGGCCGAGAACCGCGTGGATCTCTACCTCCAGCCCGTCGTCGCCCTGCCCCAGCGCAAGACGGTCTTCTACGAGAGCTTCTCGCGCCTGCGCGATGCCACCGGCCGGGTGATCATGCCGGCCGAATACCTGTCCGTGGCCGAGCCGGCGGGCCTGGTGACGGCCATCGACAACCTGCTGCTGTTCCGCTGCGTGCAGATCGTGCGGCGCCTGGCCAAGCAGGACCGCCGCATCGGCATCTTCTGCAACATCTCGATGGCCAGCCTCGCCGACGAGACGTTCTTCCCGCAGTTCCTGGACCTGCTGTCGGCCAACCGCGACCTGGCGGGCGCGCTGATCTTCGAGATCGGGCAGACCGCCTTCGACGCCCGCGGCTCGGTCGAGGCCCGCAACATGGGCAAGCTGGCCGAGCTGGGCTTCCGCTTCAGCCTCGACAAGGTCACCGACCTCGACCTCGACCTGCAGGACCTGACCCGGGCCGACGTGAAGTTCGTGAAGATCGGCGCCCAGGGCCTGCTCGACGAACTCACCGAGATCGACGGCCGCCTCGTGCTGAAGTCGCTGCCCGACCTCGCCGCCGAGGACTTCGCCCAGCTCACCCGGCGCTACGGAATCGAACTGATCGCCGAGAAGGTCGAGAGCGAGCGCCAGGTCGTGGACATCCTCGAGCTCGACATCGGCTTCGGCCAGGGGCACCTGTTCGGCGAGCCGCGCGCCATCAAGGACCAGGTGCTGGCCGAGGCCGGCGCCCCGCCGTCGGTGGTCCGGCCGTTCCCCCAGGTCCAGCGCCGGGCGGCCTTCGGCTAGCTTCCGTCGTTGACGCGGGCGCGGGGGACCGATACCGCCGCCGCCCATGACTTCCCCTTCTCCCGGCCCCCTTCCGCCACCCGTGCTGGCCGAAGGCCTCTCCGCGATCGCCGAGCGTTACGACGTGCTGCTGTGCGACGTGTGGGGCGTGATCCACAACGGCCGGGAAGCCTTCCCGGAGGCCTGCCGGGCGCTCGCCCGCTTCAAGGCCGAGCGGGGTCCGGTCGTGCTGATCTCGAACGCCCCGCGGCCGAACCCGCCGGTGATCGAACAGCTCGCCGGCTTCGGCGTCGGTCCGGAGGCCTTCAGCGAGGTGGTCACATCGGGCGACGCCACCCGGACGCTGCTGGCTGAGCGCGCGCCCGGTCCGTTCTGGAAGCTGGGCCCCGACCGAGACTGGCCGCTCTACGAGGGCCTGGGCCTGTCGTTCACCGAGCTGGAGCAGGCGCGCTACATCGCCTGCACAGGGCCGTTCGACGACGAGACCGAGACTCCGGAGGACTACCGCGAGCGCTTCCGGGCGGCGGTGGCGGGGGGCCTGGAGATGATCTGCGCCAACCCCGACATCGTCGTCCAACGGGGCGACCGGCTGATCTACTGCGGCGGGGCGCTGGCCCAGCTCTACGAGGCGCTGGAAGGCCGCGTCCACATGGCGGGCAAGCCGCACCAGGCGATCTACGACCTGGCCCTCGCGAAGGCCGCCGCCCACCTCGGCCGGCCCGTGGACCGCGCGCGGGTGCTCTGCATCGGCGACGGCCTCGGCACCGACATCCGCGGCGCGAACGCCCAGGCCCTGGACGTGCTGTTCATCGCCAACGGCATCCACGGCAAGGAGACGGTCCGCGACGGGCGGCTGGACGCCTCGGTCGTCGAGCACCTGCTGGCGATCGAAGGGCTGGCGGCCGCCTGGGCCATGGCCGACCTCGTCTGGTAAGAACCGGGACAGCCGCAGGAGGGCATCTGTGCAGGGCCTCTATTTCGAAGACCTGAGCGTCGGCCAGAGCGCCGAGATGACCCGCGTGGTGGGCGAGGCCGACATCCAGGCCTTCGCCGCCGTCTCGGGCGACGAGAACCCGGTCCACCTGGACGCCGAATACGCCAAGACGACCAGCTTCGGCGAGCGGATCGCCCACGGCATGCTGTCGGGCGCCTACATCTCGGCCGTGCTGGGGACGAAGCTGCCGGGCCCCGGGGCCATCTACCTGAACCAGTCGCTGCGCTTCCGCCGGCCGGTGCGCATCGGCGACGCCGTCACCGCGCGGGTGACGGTGAAGGCCCTGGACGAGCGGCGCGGCCACGTGACCCTGGAGACCGTTTGCGAGGTCGGCGGCAAGGCCGTGGTGGACGGGGAGGCCCTGGCGATGGCTCCGCGCCGCCCCGCATGAAGCGCATCCGGGTCATACGCGGCTGGAAGACCCTGCCGCCGGCCGACCGCGGCGCGGCCGTAGCCATGGGCTCGTTCGACGGCGTCCACCGCGGCCACCAGCAGGTGATCGCCCTGGCGGCCAAGGCGGCCGGCGCCCTGAAGGCGCCGCTGGGCGTCATCACGTTCGATCCGCATCCGCGCGTCTACTTCCGGCCCGACGAGCCGGCGTTCCGGCTGATGAAGCCCGACCAGCAGGCCCGCGCGCTCGAGGCGCTGGGCGTGGACATGCTCTACGTCCTGCCGATGGACGCCGAGGTGGCCGGCATGACCGACCGCGAGTTCGCCGAGCAGGTGCTGCACCGGGGGATCGGCGCGCGCCATGTCGCCGTGGGCTTCGACAACTCGTTCGGCAAGGGCCGCACCGGCAGCCCGGCCACCATGCGGGTCTATGGCGAGGAGATGGGCTTCGGCGTCTCGGTGGCCGACCCGGTGGGCGACGGCGACGGCCGCAAGTTCTCGTCCACCGACGTGCGGGACGCCCTGCGCGACGGCCGGCCCGAGATCGCCGCCGAGATCCTGGGCCGCCCCTTCGCCATCGAGGGCCCGGTGCAACGCGGCCGCCAGCTCGGCCGCAAGCTGGGTTTCCCAACCGCCAACGTGGCGCTCGACGACTATGTGACTCCCAGGTTCGGGGTCTACGCCACCCGCACGCGCCTGCCCGACGGCCGCGAGGTGCCGGGCGTGGCCAACATCGGGATCAACCCCACGGTCGACGGGATCACCCGGCCGCTGCTGGAGGTGTGGCTGTTCGACTTCGACGAGGACCTCTACGACCAGGTCATCGAGACCGACCTGATCACCTTCCTGCGGCCCGAGGAGAAGTTCCCGAGCCTGGAGGTCATGACCCGGCAGGTGATGGCCGACGCCAAGGCCGCCCGCGCCCTCCTGATGCCGGACTTCTGACGACAAGCCCGCGCTTGGGTTCGGGCCCTCTCTCTGTTAGAGCCTCGCCCCATGACCTCGGGTCGGACGAGCCTGCGAATTATCCGCCCGGCGTGACGCCGCCGGACGAGCTCGTTCCAGCGCGCGCCGGGATTTCCCCGCACCTCAAACGACCCGAACCTGCTGGATAGAGTTATGGCCGACGACGCCGAAAAGCCTTCGCGCGATTACCGCGAGACCGTCTTCCTCCCGGAGACGCCGTTCCCCATGCGCGCCGGACTGCCGCAGAAGGAGCCGCAGATCCTGGCCCGCTGGAGCGAGGCCGACCTCTACCACGCCATGCGCGCCGAGCGCCGCCGCGCGGGCGCGCCGCTGTTCGTGCTGCACGACGGCCCGCCCTACGCCAACGGGGCGATCCACATCGGCCACGCCCTGCAGAAGACCCTGAAGGACTTCGTCGTCCGCTCGCGCTTCCTGCTGGGCTACGACGTCGACTTCGTGCCCGGCTGGGACTGCCACGGCCTGCCGATCGAATGGAAGATCGAGGAGGAGCTGCGCGCCAAGGGCCGCCGCAAGGACGAGGTCTCCAAAGCCGAGTTCCGCCAGCGCTGCCGCGAGTACGCCGCCCACTGGATCGACGTGCAGCGCGAGGGCTTCAAGCGCCTGGGCGTGATCGGCGACTGGGAGAACCGCTACGCGACCATGGACTTCGCCAGCGAGGCGGCGATCGTGGCCGAGTTCCACAAGTTCGTCGCCTCGGGCCAGCTGTACCGCGGCTCCAAGCCGGTGATGTGGAGCCCGGTGGAGCGAACCGCCCTGGCCGACGCCGAGGTCGAGTACCACGACCATGTCAGCCCCACGATCTGGGTGAAGTTCCCGGTGACCGAAGGCTCGGACGCGGCGCGCGGCGCCTCGGTGGTGATCTGGACGACCACGCCCTGGACCATCCCGGCCAACCGGGCGATCAGCTACAACCCCGACGTCGCCTACTCGGTCTACGAGGTCGAGGCGATGGAGGAGGGCCTGGCGTTCGAGCCGTGGGCAAAGCCCGGCGACCGGCTGATCGTCGCCGACAAGCTCGTGGCCGACGTGATGGCCGCGGCCAAGGTCGCCAGGCACCGCAAGGTCGAGGCGGTGGACTGCCAGGGCATGGAATGCGAGCACCCGCTCGCGGGCCTCGACAGTCACTACGGCTTCGGCGTGCCGCTGCTCGCCGGCGACCACGTGACCGACGACGCCGGCACCGGCTTCGTCCACACCGCGCCGGGCCACGGCGCCGACGACTACCAGGTCTGGCTTGCCCACGGGCACCGCGAGATCCCCGACACCGTCGATCCCGACGGCGCCTACTATCCGCACGTGGCGCTGTTCGGCGGCCTGAAGGTGCTGGAGACCGAGGGCAAGAAGGCGGGCAAATTCGGGCCGGCCAACGATGCGGTCATCGGCAAGCTGATCGAGGCGGGCCGGCTGCTCGCCCGCGGCCGGCTGGAGCATTCCTATCCGCACTCGTGGCGCTCGAAGGCGCCGGTGATCTTCCGCAACACGCCCCAGTGGTTCATCCGCATGGACGAGCCGGTGGACACCGAGGCGCTGGGCGACCGCACCCTGCGCGAGACGGCGCTGGAGGCCATCGAGGCGACCACCTTCTATCCGCCCCAGGGCAAGAACCGGATCCGCTCGATGGTGGAGAGCCGGCCCGACTGGCTGATCAGCCGTCAGCGGGCCTGGGGCGCGCCGCTGGCCATGTTCGTCGACAAGGAGACCGGTCAGCCGCTGCACGATCCCGAGGTGGACCGCCGGATCATCGAGGCGATCCGGGCCGAGGGCGCCGACGCCTGGTTCAACCGGCCCGCCACGGACTTCCTTGGGAGCCACGATCCCGACCGCTACGAGAAGGTCGAGGACATCCTCGACGTCTGGTTCGATTCCGGCTCGACCCACGCCTTCACCCTGGAGAACCGCGCCAACACCCGCTGGCCTGCCGACCTCTACCTGGAGGGTTCCGACCAGCACCGCGGCTGGTTCCAGTCGAGCCTGCTGGAAAGCTCGGGCACGCGCGGCCGCGCGCCCTACGACAGCATCCTCACCCACGGCTTCGTCATGGACGAGCACGGGGAGAAGATGTCGAAGTCCAAGGGCAACGTCGTCGATCCCGAGCGGGTGATCGGCGAGAGCGGGGCCGAGATCATCCGCCTCTGGACCGCGATGATCGATTATTCCGACGACTGCCGGATCGGGAAGACCATCCTGCAGACCACCTCCGACGCCTACCGCAAGCTGCGCAACACCGTCCGCTACATGCTGGGGGCCTTGGCCGACTACGCGCCCGACGAGGCGGTGGAACTGGCCGAGATGCCGCCGCTGGAACGGTTCATCCTGCACCGGCTGTGGGAGCTCGACGGCCAGGTGCGCGCCGCCTACGAGGCCTACGCCTTCCAGGACGTGATCCGCCCGGTGCTGGACTTCTGCCAGGAGGACCTGTCGGCGCTGTTCTTCGACGTGCGCCGCGACAGCCTCTACTGCGACCGGCCCGACGCCCTCCGCCGCCGTGCGGCGCGCACGGTGATGGACGCGGTGTTCGAGCGCATCACCGCCTGGCTCAGCCCGCTGATCCCCTTCACCATGGAGGAGGCCTGGCTCACCCGCTATCCGGACGCCGGCTCGAACTGCCTGCGGGTGATCCCCGACACGCCGGCCGAATGGCGCGACGACGCCGAGGCCGCCCGCTGGGCCAAGGTGCAGAAGGCGACGTCCGTCGTCACCGGCGCCCTGGAGGTCGAGCGGCGCGAGAAGCGGCTGGGCGCCGCGCTCGAGGCCGCGCCGCGGGTTCACGTCGCCGACGCCGACCTGCTGGCAGCCTTCGAGGGGCTGGATCCGGCCGAGGTGTTCCGCACCAGCCAGGCCACGCTGGTCGCCGGCGACGGCCCCGCCGGCGCCTTCCGCCTGCCCGAGGTTCCCGGCGTGGCCGTCGAGCCGCTGAAGGCCGAGGGCCGCAAGTGCGCCCGCTCGTGGCGCATCCTGCCCGAGGTGGGCCAGGACCCCCGCTATCCGGACCTGTCGCTGCGCGACGCCGACGCCGTCGCCGCCTGGGACGCCGCCCACGGAAAGGTGACCGCATGAGCGCCGTCACGCGTCAGGGCTGGACCGCCTACGCCATCGCCGCGGTCGTGCTGGTGGTCGACCAGATCACCAAGGCGCTGATCCTGCCCCTGCCCGAGCGGGTGCCGCACGAGGTCGTCTGGCCGCTGCAGTTCACGCGGATCTGGAACAACGGGGTCAGCTTCGGCCTCTTCCAGGCCGGCTCGGACCTGGTGCGCTGGGGCTTCGTGGTCTTCTCGATCCTGGTGGGCGTCCTGCTGGCGCTCTGGGCGCGCAAGACCGACCGGCTGCTGCCGGCCGCGGGCCTTGGCCTCGTCATCGGCGGGGCGATCGGCAACGCCATCGACCGGGCCCGGTTCGGCGCGGTGGTCGACTTCATCGACGTCCAGCGCCTCGGCTTCTTCCCGTGGATCTTCAACATCGCCGACAGCGGCATCACCATCGGCGTGATCCTGCTGCTGCTCGACAGCATGCGACCGGAACGCCCAGCGGCGCGCCCGGCGGCCTGACGCCGTTGGCGGACCGGCCCGTTTGGTTTATTCCCTTCCGTCCGAGGCCGGGGGCGGCCCAAGGAGCTTGTTCAAGTTCATGAGCGTCAACCGAGTGATCGTCGCCGCCGCGGCCCTTGCGGCCGTCGGGCTGGCGGGTTGCCAGTCGACCCAGAAGGCGCTGGGCATGTCCAAGGTGACCCCGGACGAGTTCCGCGTCGTCACCAAGGCGCCCCTCGTAGTGCCGCCCGACTACGCGCTGCGTCCGCCGGCGCCCGGCGAGCCGCGCCCGCAGGAGCTGCAGCCGGAAAGCGCCGCGCGCAACGCCCTGCTGGGCCAGCGTGAGGCCGAGCTGCGCTCCGAGGGCGAGAAGCTGCTGGTCGCCAAGGCCGGCGCCGAGCGCGCCGACCCGCTGATCCGCTACGTCGTCGACGACGAGTTCGGCGACATCGCCCACAAGGAAAAGAGCTTCGCCGACCGGGTGATGTTCTGGAAGAAGGACGAGCCGGCCACCGCGGCGGGCGCGGGCCTCGACAACAGCACCGCCCCGCTCGATCCCGAGGCCGAGGCCGAGCGGGTGGCCAAGCTCACCGGATCGAAGCCGATCATCATCCAGCGCGAAGGCAAGAGCCGGATCAAGCTGCCCGGGCTCTAGAACCCGCGAGGCGGCCTACAGCTCTCCGGGCGTCGTCACCTCGAAGCCCTGCCCGCGCAGGCGGTCCAGCACGCCGCCCTGCGCCAGCAGGGGCCTGAGCGGCACGAGCACGATGGCGTGGCCCGGCCGCTCCAGCTGGCGGACCACGGCGGCGGCGGTGTCGGCCTTCATCCGCTCGTCGAACGCCCGCCCCCCGGGAATCATGGTCAGGCACCGCTCGTAGGTCCGCTCGTTCTCGAGCGCGCCCGGAACGTCCCCCTCGGCCCACGCCCGCGCCGCCTGCAGCGTCACGCCCGGCCCCGCCTCGGCTTGGGCCAGCACCTCCTCGAAGCAGACGCGCCCGATCTGCGGCGAGGTGCGGATGATGGCCCCCAGCAGCGGCCCGATGTCGTAGGTCTTCTCCACCACCGGCACGCCCTTTTGCCGGGCCAGCAGCTCGACCAGCTTGGCCGGGTCGGTGGTCGTCAGGTTCGCCCCCTCCCGGTAGTCCGAGGCGAGCTGGACGCCGGCGGCGAGGGGATTCGAGGTCGGATAGTGTCTCGCCTCGAGGCCCATCCGCTCGCGCACCGCCACGAACCGGGCGCGGGTCGCCGCATCCAGGTGCTTCTCGAACGGGCCGCCCGAGCGCAGCCGCAGCAGGTTGAACCCGGCCCCCAGGATCCCCGTGGTCTTCGCCCGAATGTTGGTGAACGGCAGGACGACGGCGTTCGCGCCCTCCAGTCGGTGCTCGAAGATGGTCCGGTCCCACTGCATCCGCTTGGGCGCCAGCGAGGGGACGCCCAGGACATAGACCGTCGTGTCCGCGTCCGAGACCCGCCACCACGCCGGCCCCGGCAGGCGGCCGACGACCACCAGCTCCTCGACCAGGGCCGCGTCGGGATCGGGCGGGACCTGCGCCTCGGGCGCCTGGGCTCTCGCCGGCAGGGCGAGAGCCGCAGCGACGGCGGCGAGACAGGCAAGACGATTCAGCGCACGCATCGGGGACCTCGGAATCGTACTATCTAGGGCGATCCCTGCGAATTACAGCCATGCCGATCCGCCGCCTCCCGCCCGAACTCATCAACCGCATCGCCGCCGGCGAGGTGGTGGAGCGGCCTGCCAGCGCGGTGAAGGAGCTGGTCGAGAACGCCCTGGACGCCGGCGCCACGAAGATCGAGGTGCAGGCCGACGGAGGCGGGCTGACCCGCATCCTGGTGGCCGACGACGGCTGCGGCCTCTCGGCCGAGGAGCTGCCGGTGGCGGTCGAGCGCCACGCGACCTCCAAGCTCAACCCGGGCGAGGACGGCGAATACGACCTGCTGCGGATCGGCACCCTCGGCTTCCGGGGCGAGGCCCTGCCCTCCATCGGCTCGGTCGCCCGGCTCTCCATCGCCAGCCGCGCGCGCAAGGCCGATGGGAGCCAGGCCGAGGCCCACGCCATCTTCGTGGAAGGCGGCGCGGTCGGAGCGGTCTCGCCGGCGGCCTTCCCGGGGCCGCACGGCGCCCGGGTCGAGGTGCGCGACCTCTTCTACGCCACCCCGGCGCGGCTGAAGTTCATGAAGTCCGAGCGCGCCGAGGCCCTCGCCATCACCGAGGAGCTGAAGCGCCAGGCCATGGCCCACGAGGCGGTGAGCTTCGCCCTCGACGTCGACGGCCGCCGCACCCTGCGCCTGCCCGCCGAGGCGGCCGGTCCAGACGGCCGGCTGGCGCGCCTGTCGGCCATCATGGGCCGCGAGTTCTCGGACAACGCCCTGGCCATCGACCACGAGCGCGAGGGCGTGCGCCTGTCGGGCTTCGCCGGCCTGCCCACCTTCAACCGCGGCAACGCCGCCCACCAGTACCTGTTCGTCAACGGCCGGCCAGTCCGCGACCGGCTGCTGCAGGGCGCGCTCAGGGCCGCCTACGCCGACTTCCTGGCCCGCGACCGCCATCCGCTGGCGGCGCTCTATGTGGAACTGGACCCCAGCCAGGTGGACGTGAACGTCCATCCGGCCAAGGCCGAGGTGCGGTTCCGCGACCCCGGCCTGGTGCGCGGCCTGATCGTCGGCGGCCTGCGTCATGCGCTCGCCGCCGCCGGCCACCGCGCCTCCACCACCGTCTCCATGGCCGCCCTGGGCGGCTTCCGGCCCCAATCGATGCCGCCGCCGCAGCCGTCCGCCGCCGGCTTCTCGGCCTGGCGTCAGGGCGGCTGGACGCCCTCGCCCGCCGCCGCCGCAGCGCAGATCCTGCCCGGCCTCTCGGAAGTCTCGGCCCGGGCCGAGCCCGAGGCCCTCGACGCCTACGCCGCTGGAGGCATGGCCGAGGCGGCCTCGCCCGCCCCGGTCTTCGATCCCGTGGACTATCCGCTGGGCGCCGCCCGCGCTCAGGTGCACGAGACCTACATCGTCGCCCAGACCCGCGACGGCGTGGTCATCGTCGATCAGCACGCCGCCCATGAGCGCCTCGTCTACGAGCGCATGAAGGCCGAGATGGCCGAGGGCGGCGTCGCCCGCCAGGCCCTGCTGCTGCCCGAGGTGGTGGAGCTCGATCCCGCCGAGGCCGAACGGGTCGTCGCCCGCGCCGACGAGCTGGCGGCCCTCGGCTTGGTGGTGGAGGCCTTCGGCCCCGGCGCGGTGCTGGTGCGCGAGGTGCCGGCCCTGCTGGGCGAGACCGACGCGGCGGGCCTCGTGCGCGACATCGCCGACGACCTTTCCGAGAACGGCCAGGCCCTGGCGCTGAAGGAGCGGCTGGAGGAGGTCTGCGGGACCATGGCCTGCCACGGCTCGGTGCGCGCCGGCCGCCGGCTCACGGCGCCCGAGATGAACGCCCTGCTGCGCCAGATGGAGGCCACGCCCCACTCCGGCCAGTGCAACCATGGCCGCCCCACCTACGTCGAGCTGAAACTGGCCGACATCGAGCGGCTGTTCGGACGGCGCTAGGGCGCCTTCAGGAACCAGACCTTGGCCGCGCCGTATTCGCGCGCGTCCAGCAGTTCGTAGCCGGGCGCTTCGAGCGGCGGCTCGCCGGCCCCGCGCTCCACCACCGCCACCGCGTCCTTGGCCAGCCAGCCGCCCTCGACGAGGCGGGCCAGCACCACCTCGGCCAGGCCCTTGCCGTAGGGCGGGTCGAGGAAGGCCAGGTCGAACGCCGGGCCGTCGGCGCCGGGGCGGACGCCCAGCTGGGTCGCGTCGCGCCGGTGCACGCGGGTGCGGCCGAAGAGCCCCATCCCGTCCACGTTCTCGCGGATCGCGCCGCGGGCGGCCTCGTCGGTCTCGACGAACAGGCAGAAGGCCGCCCCACGCGAGAGCGCCTCGAAGCCCAGCGCCCCCGAACCGGCGAACAGATCGATCACCCGCAGGTCGCGCACGCCCGGCGACCAGGGCGCGTGCTCGAGGATGTTGAAGATGGCCTGACGGGCGCGGTCCGACGTCGGGCGCGTGCCCTGGCCCGGCGGCGTGACCAGGGCCTTGCCGCGGAATTCCCCCGAGACGATGCGCATGGCTATCCCCGGCCCCGCGGAGCCGTGGTGCGCGGCCGCCCGCCTCCTCGATTGGCGGGTCCGCGCGGGGGACCACGCTGGGGACCGCCCTTCGGCCGCCCCGGCGGCTTTCCCTGGGACGCCGTGCGCTTGCCGGCGGCCGGCTCGTGGCGCGGCCCGATGGTCTTCCCCTCGATCTTGGCCTGCAGCTTGGCCTTAGCCGCCTTGCCGGCGGTTTTGGCGTGCGGCTTCGCCTTGGCCTTCGGCTTGGCCCAGCCGGCCTTGTAGGCCTTCTTCGCCGGCGCCTCGGGGCGGGGCGGGACCAGCTCGGCCTGCCGGCTCTCGGCCTGGGCGCGCCGCGACTTGCGGGCGGGCGAGCGGTATTGCGGCCGGTCGCCCTTGGGCATGTTCTCAGGCGGGATATGGCCTTCCAGCTGCTCGCGGATCACCCGCGGCCCCACCTCCTCGATCTCGCCGACATCGAGCGTGCCCAGCGCAAACGGGCCGTACGACAGGCGGATCAACCGGTTCACCTTCAGCCCCAGCGCTTCCAGCACCCGGCGCACCTCGCGGTTCTTGCCCTCCTGCAGGGTGACCGTCAGCCAGAGGTTCGCCCCCTGGTGGCCCTCCTTGGCCTTGTCGAGCCGCGCCTCGATGGCGCCGTACCGCACACCCTCGACGGTGATGCCGTCCTTCAGCGTGTCGAGCCGCTCCTGGGTGATGCGGCCGTGCGCCCGGGCGCGGTAGCGGCGCACGACGCCGGTGGCCGGCAGCTCGAGGGCCCGGGCGAGGCCGCCGTCGTTGGTCAGCAGCAGCAGGCCCTCGGAGTTGAGGTCGAGCCGTCCCACCGAGATCAGCCGCGGCAGGCCCTCGGGCAGCGCCTCGAACACCGTCGGCCGCCCCTGCGGGTCCTTGTGCGTCGTCACCAGGCCCACGGGCTTGTGGTAGCGGAACACGCGCACCGGCTCGGGCTCGCCCACGACGGCGCCGTCAACGGTGAGGATGTCGCCCGGCTCGACCTTCACCGCCGGCGTGGTCAGGACTTGGCCGTTGATCGCCACCCGCCCCTCGGCGATCAGGCGCTCGACGTCGCGGCGCGAGCCCACGCCCGAGCGCGCCAGGAGCTTGGCGATACGTTCGCCCCCGAGTTCGGTCCCGGGTTCGCCCCCAGGTTCGCTCCCGGACTCAGGGGGATCGTCGGACAGGCGGGCTTGACCGGAGGGGCCCCGGCCGGTTCGGTGCGGATCGTGGATCATGACTGCCGCACCATGCGCATCGCGCTCGAAGCCGCGCAAGCCGCCGCCGCGGCGGGCGAGACGCCGGTGGGCGCGGTCGTGGTCGATCCGGCCACCGGCGAGGTGATCGCGGTCGGCGCCAACAGCCCCATCTCCGCCCACGACCCGAGCGCCCACGCCGAGATCCTGGCCCTGCGCGCCGCCGCCGAACGGCTCGGCAACTACCGGCTCACCGGCCTGACCCTGGTCGTCACGCTGGAGCCCTGCGCCATGTGCGCGGGCGCCATCAGCCACGCCCGCATCGGCCGGCTGGTGTTCGGGGCGGAGGACCCGAAGGGCGGCGCGGTCGTCCATGGCCCGCGGTTCTTCGACCAGCCCACCTGCCACTGGCGGCCCAAGGTCACGGGGGGCGTGCTGGCCGAGGAGAGCTCGGCTATGCTGAAGGCCTTCTTCCGCGCCCGGCGGAAAACGGCAGCCAAGGCATGATCGTCGCGGGCCTGGTCGCCGCCGCCGTGTTGGCCGGAGCCGCCGCCGATGTCGGCGAGCTCTCGTGGATGAGCGGCGCCTGGGTCCAGGAGCGGCCGGACGGGACGCTCGTCCAGGAGACCTGGCTGGCCCCGCGGGACGGCGTAATGGCGGGCGTCAGCCAGACGAACCGCCCCGGCCGCAAGCCCTTCGTCGAATATGTGCGGATCAGCGCCGAACCGGCGGGGATCATCTTCACCGCCCTCCTGCCCGGCCAAGCGCCGACGGCGTTCGTGATGCTGCCCAGGGCCGAGGGCGGCGCCGAGGGCGAGGCGGTGTTCGAGAACAAGGCCCACGACTTCCCGCAGCGGGTCTTCTACCGCCGCTGCGGCGAGGACCTCTGCGCCGGCATCGAGGGGCTGCAGGACGGCAAGCCCCGCCGCGAGGAGTGGCGCTACCGACGGGTCAGGTGAACGCCGCCGAGTAAGCGGCCAGGCGCGCGTCGAGCCGTTCGCGCACGGCGGGCCACTCGTCCGCCAAGACGGAGAAGATCACCGTGTCGCGGATGCGGCCGGTCCAGGTGAACCGGTCCTGGCGGAGGATCCCCTCCTGAACCGCGCCCAGCTTGGTCACCGCCGCCAGGCTGCGGGCGTTGAGCGCGTCCACCCGGTAGACCACTCGCCGCACGCCGCTGTCGAACGCCTCGCCCATCATCAGCCGCTTGGCCGCCGGATTGACGGCCCCGCCCCGCGCGCCCGGCCGGTAGTAGGTGCCGCCGACCTCCAGCACGTGGTTCGCCCGGTCGATCCCGTAGAAGGTCGTGATCCCCACGACCTCGCCGCCCGCGATCACCGCATAGGCCACGGTGTCGCCCCGGGCCTGGTCGGCCTGCAGCTTGGCCCAGGCCGGGTCGAAGTGCTCGTTCGCCCAGGAATAGGGATAGAGCTCGGTCCAGATCCGCTGGTCGGCGTCGACGGCCGCCCTCAGCCCCTCGCGGTGCGTCTCGGCCATCGGCTCTAGCCGCACGAAACGGTTCTCCAGCGGCCGGGGCTCCAGCCGCAGCGGGGGCGGAACGGCGGCGAGGGTCGGCGCTCCGGCGAGGACGGGTTCGGACATGGCGCGGCTCCTTCTGAGGCCTGGCTAGCCGGCAAGTGGACTGGCCGACAGGTCCAGTTGCGGCAAGAGCCCCGGACCACTTCGGCAGCCGAAACTCTTTTTTCCGGCGTGGGGCCAAATTTTTTCGACAGCGGCCTTGCGGGATGGGGGCGCAGACATACCTGAAGGCGTGCCCATCCTGGGCGTTTCCTCCCTATGAACTTCCCAAGCCGGGCCTTTTTGGCCCGGCTCTTTTTTTTGCGCCTCACGCGGCCAGCAGCCGCGCCGCCTGGACGAGGTAGACGAGGCCGATCGCGGTCACGATCCAGCGGGTCCAGCGCTTGAAGTTCACGTCGCTCATCCGGTCCAGCACCATGCCGCCGGCGACGGTCCCCGCTATGGAGAGCGGGATGGCGAGGGCGAAGACCGGCCAGGGCGGCAGGCCCTCCCCCGGCCCCCCGGCCCCGGCGCGCACGGCCAGGGGCGCGCCGTAGACCACGATCTTGGCCAGGTGGGCGAACACCTGGGTCGCGGCCTTGGTGGCGACGATGGCGTGGCGGGACAGCTCGGTGCGGACGAAGAAGATGTCGAGCAGCGGCCCGGCGACGCCCGCCGTCAGGTTCAGCCCGGTGACCGACAGGCCCGAAAGGAACGCCTGAGGCGGGCGGGCCGCGTCCAGCCGGACCCACCGCTGCGGCAGCCAGGTGAGCAGCGGCACGAGGCCCAGCAGCAGGAACAGCAGCGGCCTGGACGGCGTGAACGCCAGCAGCGCCACCGCCAGGCCCGCGACCAGGGAGGCCAGGGCGTACCAGCCGACGATGTCCCAGCGGACGTGCCTACGATGCAGGACCGCCCGCCAGCCGTTGGCGACGAGCTGCAGCACGCCGTGGGCGACGAACGCCGCCTGCACCGGCAGCACCAGGGCGAGCGCCCCCATCAGGACGAGCCCGCCGGCCATGCCGAAGACGCCGGACAGGGTGGCCGTGATGAAGGCCATGGCGACGACGAAGCCGCCGGTCAGAAGGGTCATGATCATCCTCCGGATGTGGAGCCCGCCTCGCGGAGGAGGCACAGGCTCCTCCGGACGGCGGGCCTCCAGCGCACCGTGCGCGGAGAGCGGGAGGCGCTGCGAGCCGCATCGGGCGAGCGCCTTAGGAAAGGGCGTGAGGGATGGCGTCGTGGCCGGTCATCTGACGGCGTTCGCTTACACGGAGCCGGGGGTCAGGGCCAGGCTTCGGCGTCGGCTCCAGGCGGGCGCGAGCAGGGCCGAGGCGACGAGCGCCGCCGACAGCGCCAGCAGGCCCGCGCCATAGGCGCCCGTCCGCTCGCGCAGGAAGCCCATGACGTAGGGGCCGAGGTAGCCGGCCAGGTTGCCGACCGAGTTGATCAGGGCGATCCCGCCCGCCGCCGCGCTGGCCCGGAGGAAGCGGGTGGGCAGGGCCCAGAACGCCGAGCAGGCCCCGTTCACCCCGATCGCGCCGAGGGCGAGGCCCGCGAACTGCACCGCCGTCTCACGGCTCGTCGCCGCCAGCAGAAAGCCGCCCGCCGCCAGCAGCGCCGGCAGGATGAAGTGCCACAGCCGCTCGCCGGTGCGGTCGGCGTGCCGGCCCCAGAGCAGCATGGCGATCGCCGCCAGCAGGTAGGGAACGGCCGTCACAAGGCCGGTCTGCTGGTTGGTGAGCCCGCCGAAGCCCTTGACGATCTGCGGCATCCAGAGGCCCAGGCCGTAGCTGCCCATGACCGCGCCGAAATAGACGAAGGCGTACTTCCAGACCTTAGGACTGGTGAGGGCGTGGCGGAGGGAATGCAGGTGGCTGTCCTCGGCCGCCACATGGTCGCGGTCCAACGCCTGCTGCAGGGTCGCCTTCTCCGGATCGCTCAGCCACGCGGCCGCGGCGGGCCGGTCGGTCATCCAGAAGAAGACGACGACGCCCAGGACCACCGCGGGGAGGCCCTCCAACAGGAACATCGTCCGCCAGCCGGCCAGGCCGAACACCGAGACGTCCAGGAGCGCCGTCGAGAGCGGCGCGCCGACCACCGCCGAGATCGGGATCGCCAGCATGAACGCCGCCACGATCCGCCCCCGCTCGCTCCAGGGGAACCAGTAGGTCAGGTAGAGGATCATGCCCGGGAAGAAGCCGGCCTCGGCCACGCCCAGCAGGAAGCGGACGACGTAGAAGGCGACGGGCCCGTCGATAAGGGCCATCCCGGCCGACAACAGGCCCCAGCTGACCATGATGCGGGCGATCCAGCGCCGCGCGCCCACCTTCTCGAGGATCAGGTTCGAGGGCACCTCGAACAGGAAATAGCCCAGGAAGAAGATGCCGGCGCCGGCGCCGTAGGCCGCCGCCGACAGGCCGATGTCGGCGTTCATGGTGAGCGCCGCGTAGCCGACGTTCACCCGGTCCAGATAGGCGACGAAATAGAGGAGGCCGATGAACGGCAGGAGGCGCAGCGCCACCTTGCGCAGCACCCGGGCCTCGTCGAGCGCCTGCATGAGCCCGTCCTCCCAACATCGTTATGCGGGGAGTTCAGCACATGTTAGCGGTAACTTACAGCCCTCCCCCTTCCGCGGGGGGAGGGCTGTCTGTTCAGGTTAGTTGCGGAACACCGCCGACATCGAGCTGTCGTGCGGCCCCTCGCGGAACTGCTGCAGCTCGTTGCGGCCGACGACCATGTGGTGGACCTCGTCCGGACCGTCGGCGATCCGCAGGGTGCGGGTGTTGGCGTACATGCGGGCCAGCGGGGTGTGCTGCGACACGCCCAGGGCGCCGTGCATCTGGATCGCCTGGTCGATGATCTTGCAGACCCGCTCGGGGACCATGGCCTTGACCATGTGGATCCAGACCCGGGCCTCGCGGTTGCCGAGGACGTCCATCGCCTTGGCGGCCTTCAGCACCATCAGGCGCATGGCCTCGATCTCGATCCGCGCGCGGCTGACGATCTCGAGGTTGCCGCCCAGTTGGATGATCGGCTTGCCGAACGCCACCCGCTGCATGCCGCGCATCACCATCAGGTCCAGCGCCTTCTCGGCCGAGCCGATCGCGCGCATGCAGTGGTGGATCCGGCCGGGGCCGAGGCGAAGCTGGCTGATCTCGAAGCCGCGGCCCTCGCCCAGCAGGATGTTCGAGGCCGGCACGCGGGCGTTGTTGAAGCGGATGTGCATGTGGCCGTGGGGGGCGTCGTAGTCGCCGAACACCTGCTGGCCGCCGACGATCTCGACGCCCTCGCAGGGCAGCGGCACCAGGATCTGCGACTGCTGCAGGTGCGGCGGGTCGTTCTCGCCGCCGGTCCGCACCATGGTGATCATCACCTTGCAGCGCGGGTCGCCCGCGCCCGAGATGTAGTGCTTCTCGCCGTTGATGACGTACTCGTCGCCGACGCGCACGGCGCGGGTGTCGATGTTCTTGGCGTCCGAGCTGGCGGTGTTCAGCTCGGTCATGCAGTAGGCCGAGCGGATCTTCCCCTGCAGCAGCGGCTCCAGCCACTGCTTCTTCTGCTCGGGCGTGCCGACCCGCTCCAGCACCTCCATGTTGCCGGTGTCGGGCGCGGCGCAGTTCATGATCTCGGACGCCAGCCGGTTCTTGCCCAGTTCGACGGCGATGTAGGCGTAGTCGAGGTTCGACAGGCCCTCGCCGGTCTCGGCGTTCGGCAGGAAGAAGTTCCAGAGGCCGGCCGCCTTGGCCTTGTCCTTGGCCGCTTCCAGCACCTCGAGCTGGCCGGGGGCGTAGTCCCAGACGTCGGGACGGCCTTCGCCCAGGCGGTGGAACTCCTCGCTGGCGGGTTCGACCACCTCGCGGATGAACTCCTTCACCTGGTTGTAGAGCGGCAGCGCCTTGTCGGACATCCGCAGGTCGTTGAGCTCGTCCTGCGGGCTAAGGCCGAAACTCGAATTCGCGCGTTCCGCAGCGATGTTGTTCATGCTCACTCCTCCCAGAGCGCTGGCGTCAGTCATCGGGGTGACCGACCATGGGCGCAGAATTGCGGAAAATCAAACAACTGTTCGTCCGCGCAGCCCATAACACATTCAAACAAGCGTTTGAACCGGAGGCCGCAGATGGATTTCGAGTACTCCCCCCGCCAGAAGGAGCTCATCGGGCGCGTCTCCGCGTTCATGGAGGCCCACGTCTATCCCGCCGTGCCGACCTACGAGGCCCAGCACGAGGAGGGCGATCGCTGGAAGGTGATCCCGGTGGTGGAGGAGCTGAAGGCCAAGGCCAAGGCCCAGGGCCTCTGGAACATGTTCATGCCGCCTTCGCCCGGCTATCCGCCGGTGGACGAGACGTTCAGGTTCGAGGGTCTGCAGTGCTCGAACCTGGAATACGCCCTGATCGCCGAGATCATGGGCCGGGTGGGCTTCGCCTCCGAGGTGTTCAACTGTTCGGCGCCCGACACCGGCAACATGGAGGTGCTGGAGCGCTTCGGCTCGCGCGAGCAGAAGGACCGCTGGCTGAAGCCCCTGATGGAGGGCGAGATCCGCTCGGCCTTCCTGATGACCGAGCCGGCGGTCGCCTCGTCGGACGCCACCAACATCGAGACCCGCATCGAGCGTGACGGCGACCACTACGTCATCAACGGCCGCAAGTGGTGGTCGAGCGGCGTGGGCGACCCGCGCTGCAAGGTGGCCATCGTCATGGGCAAGACCGACCCGGACGCCCCCCTGCACCAGCAGCAGAGCCAGGTGCTGGTCCCGATGGACGCGCCCGGCATCAAGGTGGTCCGGATGCTGCCGGTGTTCGGCTACGACGACGCCCCGCACGGCCACGCCGAGGTCGTGCTCGAGAACGTGCGCGTGCCGGTCGAGGAGAGCCTGATCCTGGGCGAGGGGCGCGGGTTCGAGATCAGCCAGGCCCGGCTCGGGCCGGGGCGCATCCACCACTGCATGCGGACCATCGGCGCGGCCGAGGTGGCGCTGGAGAAGATGTGCAAGCGGCTGATGACCCGGAAGGCGTTCGGCAAGTACCTGTCGGAACATTCGGTCTGGGAGGAGCGGATCGCCCGCGCCCGCATCGACATCGAGATGACCCGCCTGCTGTGCCTGAAGGCGGCCGACATGATGGACAAGGCCGGCAACAAGGTCGCCCGACTGGAGATCGCCATGATCAAGGTCCAGGCGCCGACCATGGCGCTGCAGGTGATCGACGATGCCATCCAGGCGCACGGCGGGGCCGGGGTCGCCGACGACTTCGGCCTGGCGCGCGCCTACGCCAACCAGCGGACCCTGCGGCTGGCCGACGGTCCCGACGAGGTCCACAACCGCACCATCGCCCGGCTGGAGATGTCCCGCTACGGCGACCTGCAGGCCAAGATCCGCGCCGAGCGGGAGGCCGAGCGGATCGCCGTCGGCATCCGGTAGAACGAAGCGAGGGCGGCCGCCCGGGCCGCCCTCTCCCGCCTCAGGAGCCCCCCTCAGGCCGCCGCGCGGGCGCGGCGCAGGCTGAGGAACTGCAGGTCGGCCACCACCAGGGCGGCGAGGCCCTGGCCGACCACCAGCGCCATTCCAAGCGCGGTGGGGTGGACCCACCCCAGGACCACCAGCAGGACGCTTTCCATCGCCCAGAGGACATTGAAGCCCACCAGGCACCAGACGACCGCCCGGGGGAGCGAGGGTCGCAGCGCCAGCCAGGCGAGAAGACCGGCATAGCCGATCAGGAAGAGGCCGACGGGCTGGGTGAGCGCGAGCGGCAGGCCGAGCAGGCCCGCGACCGCCGCGCCGCCGGCGGCGAGGCCCAGCCCCAGGACGCCGCATGCGGCGGCGTCCAGCGCGATCACCGCGCGCAGGAAGTTCGAACGGACGGCGGACATGGGAAGGCTCCTTCACGAGAGCGGCCCCATGGACGGGGGCCGCGGACGCATGAAGGCTCCCTCGCGGGTGGCCGCCCGTCGATTACCTGCCAGGTCAAGGGCGCGCGGCCCTCAGATGTACAGAGGACGCCGTGTCGTGATCGCGACGGCGATCGCCACCAGGCCGATCACCGCCACCGCCGGCGTCAGTTTCACCCACCATCCCATGCGGAGCAGTCTGCGCCCGCTAAGGTCAAGCTTGCGTTAAGCCGGACGAACTTTGTTACGCCGGCGGCGCGTGGCGCACGGCCTCGATGTTGTTCCCGTCGGGGTCCAGCACGAAGGCGCCGTAGTAGGTCGGATGGTAGTGGGCGCGCACACCGGGCGGGCCGTTGTCCCGGCCGCCGGCGGCGATGGCGGCGGCGTAGAAGGCGTCCACGCTCGCGCGATCCTGCGCCGCGAAGGCGACATGGGCTCCTGCCCCGCCTGCCCCTTCGCCGATCCAGAAGAACGGCCGGTCCTTGCCGTAGCCCGCCGCGCGGCCCTCGCTCATCACCACCGTCAGCCCCAGCGGCTGCAGCGCCGCGTCGTAGAAGGCCCGCGAACGGTCGAAATCGGCGACCCTGAGGGTGACGTGGTCGAGCATGGCGGATCGCCCCGGCGAGCCTATTTCACCGGAACATGGGCCGCGTGCGGGCAGACCGCCGCCACCAGGGCCTCGTTCTCGGGGCCGCTCGCCTTCTTCGGCTTCTCGTCGCGCCAATTCGCCGGATCTCCAGCGCCACGGACGGCTTGTAGGACGCCACGGTGATCAGGTTCTTCTTGGCGCAGTCGATGGCGTAGACGTAGCCGACGCCGTCCGGCTTGCCGGGGCCCGAGGGACCGATATTGGCCGACGGTTTGGAGACCGCCTGCATCACGACGATCCGGCCGCTCTGCCGATCCTTGTAGGTGTAGTCGGCGTCGTACGACCACTCCGTCCCGTTGGGGCCGTCGGCGAACTTGGTCCAGGTCTCGGCGGCCGCGCCGCCGGCGGCGGCGAGGGCGAAGGCGGCGGCAAGCGTGACGGCGCGGCGCATGCGGGATCTCCATACAGTCGTTCGACCGAACCTAGCGGCCCCGCCCGCCGCCCTCCAGCAGGAAAAGCAGCAAAAGGAACATTCCAGATATTGCTTATGGCGACGCCTAAGATGTATCCCCGATATATCTTCAACATGGCTGGGGAGCTTATGGCGATGGCTGGAACACGCGCGATCGGGGACTCCGGGCCTCACGGCGCCCCGAGCTTCTGGACCCGCTGGTTCTGTTCGACGAACCACAAGGACATCGGCGTGCTCTACCTGGTCTTCGCCGTGGTGGCGGGACTGATCGGCGGCGCGCTGTCCGGCCTCATGCGCTGGGAACTCTACGAGCCGGGCGTGCAGGTGTTCCGCGAGGGCTCGTGGCTGGCCCAGCTCGGCGCGTTCGAGGGCAAGCACGGGTTCAACGTGGCCGTGACGGCGCACGCGCTGATCATGGTGTTCTTCACCGTCATGCCGGCCCAGATGGGCGCGTTCGGCAACTACTTCACGCCGCTGATGATCGGCGCGCCGGACATGGCCTTTCCGCGCATGAACAACGTCTCGTTCTGGCTGCTGGTGGCGGCCTTCACGCTGCTGGTGCTGTCCCTGTTCGTCGACGGCGGTCCCGGCAAAGGCGCGGGAACCGGCTGGACGCTCTATCCGCCGCTCTCCACCAGCGGGCACAGCGGCCCCTCGGTCGATCTCGTGATCCTCTCGATCCACCTGGCCGGCGCCAGCTCGATCCTGGGCGCGATCAACTTCATCACCACCATCCTGAACATGCGCGCGCCGGGCATGACGCTGCTGCGGATGCCGCTGTTCGCCTGGTCGGTGCTGATCACCGCCTTCCTGCTGCTGCTGACCCTGCCGGTGCTGGCGGGGGCCATCACCATGATGCTGACCGACCGCAACTTCGGGACCCACTTCTTCGACGCGGCGGGCGGCGGCGACCCGGTGATGTACCAGCACCTGTTCTGGTTCTTCGGGCACCCCGAGGTCTACATCATGATCCTGCCGGGCTTCGGGATCATCAGCCATGTGGTGGCGACGTTCTCGGGCAAGCCGGTGTTCGGCTACCTGGGCATGGTGGCCGCCATGGCCGCCATCGGGGTGCTGGGCTCGGTGGTGTGGGCGCACCACATGTTCACGGTCGGCATGAGCCTCGCGCTCACCGCCTACTTCTCGGCCGCCTCGATGGTCATCGCCGTGCCGACCGGGATCAAGGTGTTCTCCTGGATCGCCACGATGTGGGGCGGGTCCATCTCGTTCCGCACACCGATGCTGTGGGCCATCGGCTTCATCTTCGTCTTCGTGATCGGCGGGGTGACGGGCGTGGTCCTGGCCAGCGCGGCCATGGACCAGGGCGTCCACGACACCTACTACGTGGTGGCCCACTTCCACTACGTGCTGAGCCTGGGCGCGGTGTTCTCGATCTTCGCGGCCTTCTACTACTGGTTCGAGAAGATCTTCGGGGTGAAGTACAACGAGGCGCTCGGGAACCTGCACTTCTGGGTGTTCCTGATCGGCACGAACATCATCTTCTTCCCGCAGCACTTCCTGGGCCTGCAGGGCATGCCCCGGCGCTACGTCGACTATCCCGAGGCCTTCGCCCTGTGGAACAAGGTCTCGTCCATCGGCTACGTGATCATGGCGGCCAGCATGGGGGTCTTCCTGCTGGTGGTGCTGGAGGCGGCCATCCGCCGGCGGAAGGGAGAGGCCAACCCCTGGGGCGAGGGGGCGACGACGCTGGAGTGGACCCTGCCGTCGCCGCCGCCGCACCACACCTTCAACGAGCTGCCGGTCATCACGGGGGACAAGCCCTGAAGTCAGACCTGAAGCCGGACCTGGGACGGAAGGGCGCGCCCGCGCCCCTATCCTGCCGCGGGTCCGGGGGGCTAGCATGGTCGGCTGAAGCGACACGGCGGGTAACATGCGTCTGACCGGCTACACCGACTTCGCCCTGCGGGTGCTGATGTACATCGCCGTCCACCCCGACCGGCGGCCGACCATCGCCGAGATCGCCGCCGGCTACGGCATCTCCAAGAACCACCTGATGAAGGTGGTCTTCGACCTGGGGCGGGCTGGCTATATCGAGACGGTGCGCGGCAAGAACGGCGGCCTGCGGCTCGCCCGGCCGGCCGAGTCCATCGGGGTGGGCGAACTGGTCCGGCGCACCGAGGGCGACATGGCGCTGGCGCCCTGCCTGGGGCGCGCCGACGGCTGCGTGATCACGCCGGCCTGCCGGCTGAAGGGGGTGCTGGTCGAGGCGCGCACCGCGTTCATGGACGTGCTGGACCGCTACACCATCGCCGACCTCGCGCGGCAGCCCGAGTCGCTGCGGGCCCTGCTGGGCCAGCCGGCCCTCGCCGAGGCCTAGGCCCCCGGCTCGGCCGGCGCGCGGACGACCTGGCCCTTGTGGGTGAAGATGGCTTTCGGCGGCCCGCCGGGCGCTCCGCCGCGCAACCGTTCGGCCCATCGCTTCAGCCGCGAGGCCGCGCCCTCCTGGACCTCGGCCTCGTCGGTCGCCTCCTCGACCCGCAGCACCTCCGGCACGTAGCGCCGCACGATCTGCTCGATGCCGGCCTTCAGCGTCAGCCTGGAGGAGGGACAGCCGCCGCAGGCGCCCTGCATGCGGATCCACAGCACCCCCGTGTCGGGCTCGAAACGGTCGAAGAGCACGTCGCCGCCGTCGCGCGCCACGCCCGGCCGGACGTACAGCCCCAGCACCTGGCGGATCTCGCCTTCCACCTGGCTCTCTTCGGGGTCGGGCGGGTCCGCGCCCTCGGCCGCCACGGCGGGCGCGCCGCTCTCGAGGTGGTCGGCGATCTCGGCGATGGCCTTGATCCGCAAGGTGGTCCAGGCCTCGCCGTCCGTCTCGCGCGTGACGGTCACGAAGTCCTCGGCGATCAGGACGTGGCGCACCGAGCCCAGGGCGAACAGCCGCGCCGCCAGCGGCGAGGCCGCCGGGTCGAACCCCGTACGATCGAAGGCGTGGGCGGTCCCGTCCGTCAGCCGGGCATGCGGCAGGAACTTGCGGGCCTCGGGGTTGGGCGTGGTTTCGGTGAGGATGAGCACGGCGGCTCCTCGCGCTTGCCCTCACCTAGCGCGTCGTCTACTTAGAAGCAATATTTCTTATGCATCTTTAGAAGCAGGCCCACCATGGACGCCGCCGACCGAGCCCGTCTCGCGCCCGGAACCGCCGCCGGGGTCACCGAGCCGATGATCGAGGCCCTGGTGCACGCCTTCTACGGCAAGGTGCGCCGTGACCCGGCGCTGGGGCCGATCTTCGATCGCGTGATCGGCGACGGCTGGGACGAGCACCTGGCGCGCATGTGCGACTTCTGGTCCTCGGTCCTGCTGATGACCGGCCGCTTCAAGGGCGCGCCGATGGCCGCCCACATCCAGGTGGGCGGGATCCGGGGGACGCACTTCGCCCACTGGCTGCATCTGTTCGGCCAGACCGCCGACGAGGTCTGCCCGCCGCCCGCCGCGGCGCTGTTCAAGGTCCGCGCGGAGATGATCGCCCAGAGCCTGCAGCTGGGGATCGCCGCCAGCCGCGGCGAGGCCGCCTAGGCGACCCGACGGGCCGGCGAGGTCAGCGCCCGCTCGGCCTCGCCCATGTAGTCGCGGGTGACCGGCAGGGCGTCGATCCGCTTGGCGAGCTGCACCTGGAAGACGAAGTGGCCGCGATGGCGGAAGGCCATCTCGGAAATGCCGAGGTAGAATTCCCACATCCGGCAGAAGCGCTCGTCCATCATGCCGGCGATCTCTTCCCGCCGGTCGGCGAACCGCTCGCGCCAGTTCTTCAGCGTCTCGGCGTAGTGGAGCCGCAGGATCTCGATATCGGTCACGTAGAGGCCGGCCCGCTCGATCGCCGGCAGCACCTCGGACAGCGCCGGGATGTAGCCGCCGGGGAAGATGTACTTCGCGACCCAGGCGTTGGTGACGTTGGGCCCTTCCGGCCGGCCGATGGAGTGGATCAGGGCCACGCCGTCGTCCTTCAGGAGCCGTGCGACCCCGTCGAAATAGGCCTGGTAGTTGGGGCGGCCGACGTGCTCGAACATGCCGACGGAGACGATGCGGTCGTACGGCCCCGGCACGTCGCGGTAGTCGGTGAGCGAGAAGCGCGCCCGCCCCGAGAGCCCCTTGGCCTCGGCCCGCTGCTGGGCGAGGGCGAGCTGCTCGGTCGACAGGGTGATTCCGTCCACCTCGACGCCGGTCTCCTCGGCGAGGGTCAGGGCCATGCCGCCCCAGCCGCAGCCGATGTCCAGCACCGTCTGGCCGGGCTGGAGGGCCAGCTTGGCGGCGATGTGCCGCTTCTTGGCGAGCTGGGCCTCCTCGAGCGTCATGTCCGGCCGGGCGAAGTAGGCGCAGGAGTACTGCATGTCCTCGTCGAGGAAGCGCCGGTAGAGCTCGTTCGAGAGGTCGTAGTGGTGGGCCACGTTGCGGCGGGCTGCCCGGCGGTGATTGGCCTCGCGGCGGCGGTCGCGCCACCAGCGGGCGAGCGGCCCGCGCTTCTTGCGCTTCTTGAACTTGGCGTTGGCGCCGATCAGGTCGATGAAGTCGGCGATGTCGCCCTGTTCCAGCACCAGGCCGCCGTCCACATAGGCCTCGCCCACGCCGAGGCCCGGCTTGGCCGCGATCCGGGCCGCCCAGGCCGCGCTGGTGATCCTGGCCTTCAGCGGCGGGCCCGAGCCGTCGCCCAGCTTCAGGACATGCCCGCCCGGAAGCTCGAGGGTCAGGTCGCCCTCGCGGACGGTGTTCCGCAGAAAGGATTGCAGGCTCATCACCGCACCCCACATCTCCGACCGAAGATAGGAACGGCGCCGCTACGGCCAAGGTTCCCGAACGTGGATCCTGCAGGCGCCGTCTTGACTCCCGTTCGCCTCTTTCTTACCTCCCCGCCGACGTTAGCACTCAAGGGCCGAGACTGCTAACAGGCGGCCCTTCGGCGCTTCCGTCCCCTTTGAATTTGGCACCGTCTCGAACGGAGAAAGATCATCATGGCGTTTCGTCCTCTGGGAGACCGCGTCCTCGTCAAGCGCGTCGAGGAAGAAGAGAAGACCCGGGGCGGGATCATCATCCCCGACACCGCCAAGGAAAAGCCGCAGGAAGGCGAAGTCATCGCCGTCGGCCCCGGCGCCCGCGATGAGACCGGCAAGGTCCAGCCGCTGGACGTGAAGGTCGGCGACCGCATCCTGTTCGGCAAGTGGTCGGGCACCGAGGTCAAGCTCGGCGGCGAAGACCTGCTGATCATGAAGGAAAGCGACATCCTCGGCGTGCTCGAGGCCGACAAGGCCGCGAAGGCCGCCTAAGGCGCCGCACCGCTTTCCACGCACCCAATCAGAAGAAGGACAGCACACATGGCTGCCAAAGACGTCTATTTCTCCTCCGACGCGCGCGACCGCATGCTGCGCGGCGTCAACACCCTCGCCAACGCGGTGAAGGTGACCCTCGGCCCCAAGGGCCGCAACGTCGTCATCGAGAAGTCGTTCGGCGCCCCGCGCTCGACCAAGGACGGCGTGTCGGTCGCCAAGGAAATCGAGCTGTCGGACAAGTTCGAGAACCTGGGCGCCCAGCTCATCCGTGAAGTGGCCTCGAAGACCAACGACAAGGCCGGCGACGGCACCACGACCGCCACGGTCCTGGCCCAGGCCATCGTCGTGGAAGGCCTGAAGTCGGTCGCGGCCGGCATGAACCCGATGGACCTGAAGCGCGGCGTCGACAAGGCCGTGGCCAAGGTCATCGAGGAGATCAAGGCGACCTCCAAGAAGGTCTCGGCCAACAGCGAGATCGCCCAGGTCGGCACCATCTCGGCCAACGGCGACGTGGAAGTGGGCGAGATGATCGCCCGCGCCATGGAAAAGGTCGGCAACGAAGGCGTCATCACGGTCGAAGAGGCCAAGACCGCCGAGACCGAGCTCGACGTCGTCGAGGGGATGCAGTTCGACCGCGGCTACCTGTCGCCGTACTTCATCACCAACGCCGAGAAGATGGAGGCCGACCTCGAAGAGCCGCTGATCCTGCTCTTCGAAAAGAAGCTCTCCTCGCTGCAGCCCCTGCTGCCGGTGCTGGAAGCCGTGGTCCAGTCGGGCCGCCCGCTCCTGATCATCGCTGAAGACGTCGAGGGCGAAGCGCTGGCGACCCTCGTGGTCAACAAGCTGCGCGGCGGCCTGCGCGTCGCGGCCGTCAAGGCTCCAGGCTTCGGCGACCGCCGCAAGGCCATGCTGGAAGACATCGCGATCCTGACCGGCGGCCAGCTGATCAGCGAAGACCTCGGCATCAAGCTCGAGAACGTCAGCCTCGACATGCTGGGCCGGGCCAAGAAGGTCACGATCACCAAGGAAGACACCACGATCGTGGACGGCTCGGGCGACAAGAGCGGCATCGAAGGCCGCATCGCCCAGATCAAGAAGCAGATCGAGGACACCACCTCCGACTACGACAAGGAGAAGCTCCAGGAGCGTCTCGCCAAGCTCGCGGGCGGCGTCGCGGTGATCCGCGTCGGCGGCGCGACCGAAGTCGAGGTGAAGGAGAAGAAGGACCGCGTCGACGACGCCCTGAACGCCACCCGCGCTGCGGTGGAAGAAGGCATCGTCCCCGGCGGCGGCGTCGCCCTGCTGAAGGCCTCGAAGGTGCTCGACGGCTTCAAGGGCGACAACGACGACCAGGAAGCCGGCATCGCCATCGTGCGCCGCGCCCTGCAGGCTCCGATCCGTCAGATCTCGGAGAACGCGGGCGTCGAGGGCTCGATCGTGGTGGGCAAGGTGCTCGAGAACGCCTCGCCGACCTTCGGCTTCAACGCCCAGACGGAAGAGTACGTCGACCTCGTGCAGGCCGGCGTGATCGACCCGGCGAAGGTGGTCCGCACCGCCCTGCAGGACGCCGCCTCGGTGGCCGGCCTGCTGATCACCACGGAAGCGGCCATCGTCGAGGCCCCCAAGAAGGGCGGCGCCGGCGGCGCTCCGGGCGGCATGCCCGGCGGCATGGGCGACATGGACTTCTAAGTCCGACGCTCAGCATGAAGATGGAGGGCGGGGCCGCGAGGCTCCGCCCTTTTTCTTTGGCGCGGGCCTAGCCGACGATGGCGTCCACGGCCGCGTCGTACTCCTCCTGGGCGTCGTCCACCTCGCGCTGGACGACGGCGCGTTCGGCGTCGGTCGTCACCTGGTCGAGCAGCAGCTTGGCGTCCTCGAGCCGTTCCTTGGCGGCCTGCCAGCGGGCGTATCCGGGATGGTTCTCGATCGACAAAGGCGGCCTCCGGCGTGTTGCGGGCTCCTTCGCCCAAACGGCCGTCCGGCGCAAACGGTCTCAGCCGCGCTCGGGCTCGCGCGCCACCATGTTGCCGATCCAGCTCACGACGCCGGTGACGATCGCCGCCAGGACGCCGGGGACGAGGCCGTCCACCCGGAAGCCGCCCAGCATCATGGCCACCAGGCCGATCATGGCGGCGTTCACCACCAGCAGGAACAGCCCCAGCGTCACGATGGTGATCGGCAGGGTCAGGAGCACCACCACCGGCCTGACGAAGGCGTTGACGAGGCCCAGGAGCACGGCGGCGACGATCAGCGTGCCCGTGTCGTCCACCCGCACCCCCGGGACGATCTTCGAGGCCGCCCAGAGACCCAGCGCGGCGAAGATCGCCCGGACGATGAACCTGGCCAGCATGGGCGCCTCCCGTTCCTGGCGGCACTAGAGCGGCGTTTCCCCGCGACTGCAACCGAGGGACGCCCGGTTACACCAAGCTGGACTGTATCAGGCGAACAGTTCAAAATATTAACTATACTGGGGGCTTGGGTCCCCAGGCGACGGGGCGACAATCGGGGGACGGCGTGGCGGGCGCGCGCTGGAAGGTGCTGGACGAGCGGCTGGACATCGTGGCCCGCACCTCGTGGGACGTGGTGGCGGTCCGCGTCGCAGCCGGCGTCGTCGCCGCGCTGCTCTGCGTGCAGCCCTTCGGCCTGGCCTGGAGCATGGGCTGGCTGGCCGCCTTCGCCGCCACCGAGGCCGGCGCGCGGATCGCCTCCCGCGCGGCCTGGACCGGAGGCGCCCTGACCCGCCCGGCCCGCTTCTGGTACCTGACCTGGATGACCCTCGCGGGCCTGACCTGGTGCGCCCTGGCCCTGCGCGGGTGGCTGTCGGGTCAAGAGTCGCTGCGCCTGGCCGCCATGGCCATCCTGGTGACCGTCCTCGTCCACGCCCAGGGGTTCTCGTCCCGCACCCCGGCGGCGCTGGCGGCGATGGGCCTTCCCGCCGCCCTCCTCTGGATGCTGCTGCCGCTGGTCGGGGGCGGCTACGACGCGCAGAGCCTGGCTATCGTCGGCTTCGGCTTCACCATGGCGCTGTCCTATGTGGCGATCGCGGCCAGGGCCACGGCCCGCAGCGCGGCCGCCCTGGCCGACGCCGAGCGGCGGGCCAACGACGCCAACGAGGCCAAGTCGGCCTTCCTCAGCATGGTCACCCACGAGCTGCGCACGCCGATGAACGGGGTCATGGGCATGGCGCGGGCCCTGCAGCAGACCGACCTGTCGCCCCGCCAGCGGGAGTACGCCGACACCATCGTCCGTTCGGGCGACGGCCTGCTCGCCATCCTCAACGACGTGCTCGACCATTCGAAGATCGAGGCCGGCCGGCTGGACCTGGAGGTCGCCCCGTTCAACCTGCGCGCCGTCAGCCAGCAGTCGCTGCAGCTGTGGACCGAGGCCGCCGCCGCCAAGGGCCTGGAGCTCGACTGCGACATCGACCCCGAGCTGCCGGCGCACGTGCTGGGCGACGAGACCCGCGTGCGGCAGATCATCCTGAACCTGCTCTCCAACGCGCTGAAGTTCACCGAGGCGGGCCGCGTCGCCCTGGCGCTCCGCCGGGCGCCGCACGCCGACGGCGAGGGCGGCGTGGAGATCCTGGTCAGCGACACCGGCCCCGGCATGACCGCCGAACAGGTGGCCCGCCTGTTCCGCCCCTACAGCCAGGCCGAGGCCTCGACGGCGCGGCGGTTCGGCGGCACCGGGCTGGGCCTGTCCATCTGCCACCGGCTGTCCACGATGATGGGCGGCGAGATCGGCGTCGAGAGCGAGCCGGGCCGCGGCTCGACCTTCCGCGTGTGGCTGCCGCTGCCGGCGGCGGAGGGCGGGCCGGTGGAGGTGTCCGAGGCTCCGGAGGTCGCGCTGCCGCCGCTGCGCGTGCTGGTGACCGACGACAACCCGATCAACCTGGCGGTCGCCCGCGCGCTGCTGGAAGCCGCCGGCGCGGCGGTGGAGACCGCGGTCCACGGCGCCGACGCCCTGGAGCGCCTGCAGGTGGATCTCTTCGACCTCGTGCTGATGGACGTGCACATGCCGGTGATGGACGGCCTCGAGGCCGTTCGGCGGATCCGCGCCGGGACGGCGGGGCCGCAGGACATCCCGGTGATCGCGCTGACCGCCGACGGCGCGCCGGGCGAGGAGGAGCGGCTGAAGGCCCTGGGCTTCGACGCCCTGCAGGGCAAGCCGGTGCAGCCCGCCGAGCTGTTCGCGGCGATCGAGCGGGTGATGGCCGCCCGCCACCAGCCCCGCGACGTCGCCTGAGGCGGTCCTAGTCGGCCGCCACGACCTCCAGGCTCGGCACCGTCGGCTTCAGGCGCCCGCCCACGCGGATCGGCTCGATGCGGCGGGCGAGGCCGGTCCTGGCGTCGGTTTCGACGAACACGCCGCAGACGGTGGCCGGCCCCTCGGCGGGCTTGTAGCGGCCGCCCGAGATCTTGGTGGTGAACCGCCGCAGCGGCTCCTCCTTCTGGTTGCCGATCACGCTGTCGTAGTCGGCGCAGGCGCCGGCGTCGGTCTGATAGGCGGTGCCGCCCGGCAGGATCTGGGCGTCGGCGGTCGGCACGTGGGTGTGGGTGCCCACCACGAGGCTGGCCCGCCCGTCGCAGAAATGGCCCATGGCCATCTTCTCGGAGCTGACCTCGGCGTGCATGTCGACGACCACGGCGTCGGCGACGGCGCCCAGCGGGCAGGCTTCCAGCTCGCGGTCCACGGCGGCGAAGGGGTCGTCCAGCGGGTCCATGTAGACGCGGCCCAGCAGGTTCACGACCAGGATGCGCTGGCCCGAGGGCGTGTCGAACAGCTGCGCGCCGCGCCCTGGCGCCTGGGCCATGGGCGGGTAGTTGAGCGGGCGGATCAGCCGGGGCTCGCGGACGATGTAGGTCAGCGCCTCCTTCTGATCCCAGGAGTGGTTGCCGAGCGTCAGGCAGTCGGCGCCGGCGTCGAACAGCTCGTTCGCCGTGGCCTCGGTGATGCCGAAGCCGGCGGCGGCGTTCTCGGCGTTGACGATGACGAAGTCGAGCTGGAGCTGGCGCTTCAGGCTGGGCAGGTGCGAGGCCAGTCCTTCGCGGCCCGACCGCCCCACCACGTCTCCGAAGAAGGCGAATCTCATCGGGTGTCTCTAGCGACGGAGATGAAATCCGTCTCGGTCAGAATGGCGTCGAGCCTCTGGTCGTGCGGCTCCATCGGGATCTCGTCCAGCTCCTGCCCGGCGAACGCCAGGCCCAGGACGAAAACCGGCTTGGTGGCGCGAAGGTTCGACAGCGTCCGGTCGTAGTGGCCGGCGCCCTGGCCCAGGCGCCCGCCCCGGCGGTCGAAGGCGAGCAGCGGGCAGACCACCAGGTCCGGCTCCACCGTGTCGGCCCAGGCGGGCGGGGCGGGGATGCCGAGGGCGTCCAGCTGCAGCGGCGTGCGGCTGTCCCACAGGCGGAACTCCAGCGGCTGGTCCCGGGCGATCGCGGTGGGCAGCGCGGGCTCGGCCCCGGTGTCCAGCAGGCGGGCCAGGAGAGGGCCGGGGTCGATCTCCGAGCCCAGCGGCCGGTACACCGCGAAGCTGTCGAAGGGCGGCAGCGCCTCCAGCGGCAGGCGGGCGGCGGCTTGCTCGCCCGCGTCCCGCCGCTCGGCCGCGAGCGTCCGCCGCCGGCTTCGCAGGCGCTTGCGCAGGGCGGTCTTGTCGAGGTTCGTCTCCACCCCCGCTCTATAGCGGAAAGCCGCCCGGCAGCGGAAAAGAAGGTGGCGGCGCCGCGTGAGCCGTGAAGGTCCGTAAATCCCCTCGACCTGGCGTACCAGGTGGGCGCCGTATACCCGAGACCACGGCCCCGGGCAGGGACAGCTCCCTTCGAGTGAATTAAGGTCGCTGGGATATGTCGCCTTCGACGCGAGCCGCAGCAGGACCCGCCGGAGAGGGAAGGTAGTGCGCCCGCCCCCCGGCCTCAAGCGCGGCCGGTGCGCGCGGGCGCGGAATTTCGCTTGGGGGCCGCCGGCCGCATCACTAAGTCTGCCGCTGTGACCGAAACGCTCGCCTCCGCCGCCGCCTCGCCGTCCCTGGCCCGCCTGGCCAACGACCTGACGCGCGACCTGATGCGGCCGAACCCGCGGATTTACTGGCTGGACCTCGTCGCCACCGCGGCCGTCACCTGGCTCAGCCTCTGGATCGCCGCGACGGCGAGCCCGCCGTGGGCCCTGGCGGCCGCCGCCGTCTGCGTCCTGGCGCTCTACCGCGGCGTCAGCTTCATCCACGAGCTGACGCACCAGCGGCGCGACGAACTGCCGGGCTTCCACTTCGGCTGGAACCTGCTGATCGGCGTGCCCTTCCTGACCCCCTCGCTGCTGTACGAGGGCGTGCACATGCTGCACCACGCCAAGGACCGCTACGGCACGACGCGCGATCCCGAGTACATGCCGCTGGCGCGCCTGCCGCTCTCCAGCCTCCTGGGCTTCGTGCTGATCGCCCTCCTCGCGCCGGTGGGCGTGATCCTGCGGTTCGCCGTGCTGGCGCCGGTCTCGTTCCTGGTCCCGGCGCTGCGCCGCTGGGTGATCGCCAAGACCTCGGCCATGACCATCAACACCGCCTTTTCCCGCGAGGACCTCGACCGGGCCGGCAGGGCGCCGTGGCTGGCCCAGGAGATCGCCTGCTGGCTGTGGAGCTGGACGGTGATCGGCCTGACCGCCGCGGGCGTCATTCCGCTCCGGGCGATCCTGACCGCGGTGGCGGTCTACGCCGTCTTCGCCCTGGTGAACCAGCTCCGCACGGCGGTGGCGCACTACTGGGAGAACGACGGCTCGAAGATGAGCTTCGAGGGCCAGTTCCTGGACAGCGTCAACGTGCCGCCGCCCGCGCTGCTGCCGTTCCTCTGGGCGCCCGTGGGCCTGCGCTACCACGCCCTGCACCACCTGCTGCCCCGGATGCCCTACCACAACCTCGGCAAGGCCCATCGGCGGCTTGTGGCCGAGGTCCCGGCGACCAGCCCCTACCGTCGCGTGGAGGAGGCCGAGCTGGTCCCGGCCCTGGCCAAGCTGGCCCGGAAGGCGCGCCGGGCCTAGGCGGCCTCGTCGCTCGCCAGCTTCTCGATGCGGCGGGCCGCGGTCTCCAGCGCGGCGACGGCGCGGGTCTCCAGCCGCGAGCGGTCGGCCTGCAGCTTGCCGACCTCGACCTGCAGCGCGGCGAGACGGTTCCTGGCGTCGGCCAGTTCGTCCGCCAGCAGCAGGGCGCCCATCAGGAACAGGCGGGTGTCGCCCAGCTGGCCCATGTCGGCGGAGACATGGCGGACCTGCTGGTCGAACATGCGGCCCAGCTCCTGCAGGTGGTGCTCCTGGCCGTCCTCGCAGCCGACCGCATAGGGACGGCCGTTCACCTCGATGCTCACCTGGGCCATGGCTATCGATCTCCCGCGGCCTGACCGTTCAGGGCGGCCTTGATCTCTTCGATGGCGCGACCGAGCGCCTCGGACGCCTGGGCGCCCGCCTCCTCCAGCTCGCGTTCGCGAGCCTTGGCGCGGTCGAGCTCGGCGGCGAGGTTGGCGCGGTCCTGGTCGAACAGGCCGCCGGCCTCGGCCCCCGCCTGCCGCAGTTTCTCCGCCAGCCGCTGCTCCAACACGTGGACGGCGCGCTCCAACCGCTTGGCCGCCAGATCCAGTGCGCTCTCGCCCGGGTTCATGCGTGACTCCCCAAAGGCTTACGAGCCTCTTCTAAAGCGCGTCGTCTCCAATGTGAATCGGCCCTTTTCTTGACCCCCGCGCCCCTACGTGCGAGGGCGCGCCCGCAGCCCCCGCCGTTAACGACTCGCAAGGACCCATGCCCGCGCCGCTCAACACCATGGCCGACGCCATCCGCGTACTCTCGATGGACGCCGTCGAGCAGGCCAACTCCGGCCACCCCGGCATGCCGATGGGCATGGCCGACGTCGCCGCGGTGCTCTGGACGAAGTTCCTGAAGTACGACGCCGCCCGCCCCGACTGGGCCGACCGCGACCGCTTCGTGCTGTCGGCCGGCCACGGCTCGATGCTGCTCTACAGCCTGCTGCACCTGTCGGGCGTGAAGGCGGTCACCCTCGACAGCCTGCGGAACTTCCGCCAGCTCGGCTCGAACACTCCGGGCCACCCCGAGTACGGCCACACGCCCGGCGTCGAGACCACCACCGGCCCGCTGGGCCAGGGCCTGGCCACCGCCGTCGGCATGGCGATGGCCGAGCGGCACCTGGCCGCCCGCTTCGGCGGCGACCTGGTCGATCACCGCACCTGGGTGCTGGCCGGCGACGGCTGCCTGATGGAGGGCGTGAGCCACGAGGCCATCAGCCTGGCCGGCCGGCTTAAGCTCGCCAAGCTGACGGTGCTCTGGGACGACAACGACATCACCATCGACGGCCACGTGGGCCTGTCCGACGCCACCGATCAGCTGGCCCGCTTCAAGGCGGCCGGCTGGGCCGTGAAGCGCATCGACGGCCACGACTTCGGCCAGATCCGCCGCGCGCTGGCCTGGGCGACCAGGCAGGACCGCCCCAGCCTGATCGCCTGCAAGACGATCATCGGCAAGGGCTCGCCCACCTTCGCCGGCACCCACGACGTGCACGGCAAGGCCCTGGGCAAGGACGAGGTCGTCAAGACCCGCGAGAACCTCGGCTGGCCGCACGAACCCTTCGTGGTGCCGGACGAGATCGCGCGCGCCTGGCGTTCGGCCGGCCGCCGCGGCGCCAAGGTCCGCAAGGCCTGGGAGGCGCGCCTCGCCGCCTCGACCCTGCGCGGCGAGTTCGAGCGGGCCATGGCGGGCGAGCTGCCCAAGACCGCCTTCGCCGCCCTCGACCAGTTCATCGCCGACGCCGAGGCCAAGGCGCCGGCCGCCGCCACCCGCCAGCACTCCGGCGCGGTGCTGGAGAAGATCTTCGGCGAAATCCCCGAACTGGTGGGCGGCTCGGCCGACCTGACCGGCTCGAACAACACCTTCGTCAAGAACACCCCGATCCTGGACGCGCCCGACTACGCCGGCCGCTACGTGAACTATGGCGTGCGCGAGTTCGGCATGGCCGCCGCCATGAACGGCCTGGCCCTGCACGGGGGCGTCATCCCCTACGGCGGGACGTTCCTGGTCTTCACCGACTACAGCCGCCCGGCGATCCGACTGGCCGCACTGATGGGCATCCGGGTGATCCACGTCGGCACCCACGATTCCATCGGCCTCGGCGAGGATGGCCCGACCCACCAGCCGGTCGAGCACCTGGCGTCCCTGCGCGCCATGCCGAACGTCAACGTGTTCCGCCCCGCCGACGCGGTGGAGACCGCCGAGTGCTGGAAGCTGGCCCTGGACGCCAAGGCGACGCCCTCGGTGCTGGCCCTGTCGCGCCAGAAGACCGCCGCCGTCCGCACCCAGCCGATCGGCGAGAACCTGTCGGCGCGCGGGGCCTACCAGCTCGCCGCCGCCACCAAGCCGGCGCTGGTGACGATCTTCGCCAGCGGCACGGAAGTGCCCGTGGCGCTCGCGGCCCGGGACCTGCTGGAGGCCGAAGGGATCGGCGCCCGCGTCGTCTCGGTCCCCTGCTTCGAGCTCTTCGAGGCCCAGCCCCGGGACTACCAGGAGACCCTGATCGGCGAGACCGACGTGCGGGTGGCGGTCGAGGCCGGCGTGCGCATGGGCTGGGACCGCTTCATCGGCTCGGACGGGGTGTTCGTGGGCATGGAAGGCTTCGGCGCCAGCGCTCCGGACAAGGCGCTCTACAAGCACTTCGGCATCACGGCCGAGGCCGTGGCGGCGGCGGCCAAGGCGAAGCTGTAGGACGATGCGTCTCGGCACGCCGCTCTCGCCGACCGCGGTCCGGGTGATGCTGCTGGGCTCGGGCGAGCTCGGCAAGGAGGTGGCCATCGAGCTGCAGCGGCTGGGCTGCGAGGTGATCGCCGTCGACCGCTACGCCGACGCGCCGGCGATGCAGGTGGCCCATCGCAGCCACGTGGTGACGATGACCGACCCCGCGGCCCTGCGGCGCGTGATCGAGGCCGAGCGGCCGCACCTGGTGGTCCCCGAGATCGAGGCGATCGCCACCGACGAGCTGGTCCGCATCGAGGCCGAGGGGCTGGCGAGCGTCATCCCCACCGCCCGCGCCGCCCAGCTGACCATGAACCGCGAGGGCATCCGCCGGCTGGCCGCCGAGGAGCTGGGGCTGCCCACCAGCGCCTACGCCTTCGCAGGTTCCGAGGCCGAGCTGGCCAGGGCCGCGGCCGAGGTGACCGGCTTTCCCTGCTTCGTGAAGCCGGTGATGAGCTCGTCCGGCAAGGGCCAGTCCTATGTGGAGAGGCCCGAGGAGATCGCGGGCGCCTGGCGCTACGCCCTTGAGGGCGGCCGGGTGGAGCAGCCGCGGGTGATCGTCGAGGGCCGCGTGGACTTCGACTTCGAGATCACCCAGCTCACCGTCCGCAGCCTGCGGGAGGGCAAGGTCGAGACCAGCTTCTGCGCCCCGATCGGCCACCGGCAGGTCAAGGGCGACTACGTCGAAAGCTGGCAGCCGCAGCCGATGTCCGAGACGGCGCTGGCCCGGGCCCGCGAGATCTCGGCGGCCGTCACCGAGGCCCTGGGCGGACTGGGGATCTTCGGCGTGGAGCTGTTCGTGAAGGGCGACGAGGTCTGGTTCTCCGAGGTCTCGCCGCGGCCGCACGATACGGGCCTCGTCACCCTGGCCGCCCAGCATTTCAGCGAGTTCGCCCTGCACGCGCGGGCGATCCTGGGGCTGCCCACCGACGTCTCCCTGCGCGAGCCGGGCGCCAGCGCCGTCATCTACGGCGGCATGGAGGCCAAGGGGATCGCCTTCGAGGGCGTCGCCGAGGCCCTGGCCGTGCCCCACGCCGACCTTCGCCTGTTCGGCAAGCCCGAGGCCTATGAGCGCCGCCGAATGGGCGTGGCGCTGGCGAGGGGCGGCGACGTGGACGAGGCCCGCGCCCGGGCCCGCGAGGCGGCCGGCAAGGTCCGTCCCATCAAAGGTTAGCCGCGGGAACAGGCTTGACCTTTGGGCATTGAAACGGCGGCGCTGGTCAGGGGACCGGCGCCCCCGCCATTCATCCGGCAATCCATTGTCGCCATTCGTGTTCTGGCCTTTCCGGCCCGGGGGGTTGACTTCCCACCCCCCGGCTAGAAGAACGCCCGGCACACAGCGCCAATACGCCGCACTCAGGAGATCCACGCATGCCCGTCCGCGTCGCCATCAACGGTTTCGGTCGCATCGGCCGCCTGGTCCTGCGCTCGATCGTCGAGCATGGCCGCCGCGACATCGAGGTCGTCGCGATCAACGACCTGGGCCCGGTGGAGACCAACGCCCACCTGCTGCGCTACGACAGCGTGCACGGCCGCTTCCCGGCCGAGGTGAAGGTCGTGGGCGACACCATCGAGGTCGCCGGCTACGCCCCGATCAAGGTGACCGCGGTGCGCAATCCGGCCGAGCTGCCGCACAAGGACCTGGGCGTCGACATCGCCCTGGAATGCACCGGCATCTTCACCTCGAAGGACAAGGCCTCGGCCCACCTGGAGGCCGGCGCCAAGCGGGTGATCGTTTCGGCCCCGGCCGACGGCGTCGACAAGACCATCGTCTACGGCGTGAACCACGAGACCCTGACCAAGGACGACCTGGTCATCTCCAACGCCTCGTGCACCACCAACTGCCTCGCGCCCGTGGCCAAGGTCCTGCAGGACCTCTGCGGCATCGAGCGCGGCTACATGACGACGATCCACTCGTACACGGGCGACCAGCCGACCCTGGACACCCTGCACAAGGACCTCTACCGCGCCCGCGCCGCGGCCATGTCGATGATCCCGACCTCGACCGGCGCCGCCAAGGCCCTGGGCCTCGTGATCCCCGAACTGACCGGCAAGCTGGACGGCAGCTCGATCCGCGTGCCGACTCCGAACGTGTCGGTGGTCGACCTGAAGTTCGTCCCCGGCAAGAAGGTGACGGTCGAGGAGATCAACGCGGCCCTGGAAGCGGCCGCGAACGGCGCGCTGAAGGGCGTGCTGGCGGTCACCAAGGAGCCGCTGGTCTCCATGGACTTCAACCACAACCCGGCGTCCTCGACGGTGGCCCTGCCGCAGACCCAGGTGATCGACGGCGGCCTCGGCCGCGTCCTGTCCTGGTACGACAACGAGTGGGGCTTCTCGACCCGGATGAGCGACACCGCCGTCCACATGGCGAAGTTCCTCTAAGCCGCAGGATCCCATGGCTTTCCGCACCCTCGACGACGCCGATCTCCAGGGCCGGCGCGCCCTGGTGCGCGTGGATTTCAACGTGCCGATGCAGGACGGGCGCGTGTCGGACGACACCCGCCTGCGCGCGGCGCTGCCGACCATCGACAAGCTCAGGAAGGGCGGCGCGAAGGTCGTCCTCCTGGCCCACTTCGACCGGCCCAAGGGCAAGCGCGTGCCCGAGATGAGCCTGAAGCCGGTGGTGGAGCCGCTGGCGAAGCTGGTCGGCGCGCCGGTGGCCTTCGCCGACGATTGCGTGGGCGGGGATGCGGCCAAGGCCGTCGCGGCCCTGAAGGACGGCGACGTCCTCCTCCTGGAGAACGTCCGCTTCCACGCGGGCGAGGAGAAGAACGATCCGGAGTTCGCCAGGGCCCTGGCCGCGAACGGCGACCTCTACGTCAACGACGCCTTCTCGGCCGCCCACCGGGCGCACGCCTCGACGGAAGGCCTCGCCCGCCTGCTGCCGGCCTACGCGGGCGAGCAGATGCGGCGCGAGCTGGAGGCGCTGGACGCCGCCCTCGGCAATCCCCAGCGGCCGGTGCTGGGCATCGTCGGCGGCGCCAAGGTCTCGACCAAGCTCGACCTGCTGAACAACCTGGTCGGCAAGCTCGACTATCTCGCCATCGGCGGCGGCATGGCCAACACCTTCCGCTACGCGCAAGGATTCGAGATCGGCGGCTCGCTCTGCGAGAAGGAGATGGCCGACACCGCCCGCGAGATCATCGCCAAGGCGCAGGCCGGCGGCTGCAAGCTGATCCTGCCCTCGGACGCGGTGGTGGCCAAGGACCTGGCGCCGGGCGTCCCGACCCGCACGGTGCAGCTGGCCAAGGACGGCGGCGTCGCGGCCGACGAGAAGATCTTCGACGTGGGCCCCGACACCCTGGCCGAGCTGCTGAAGGCCATGGCCGAATGCCGCACCCTCATCTGGAACGGCCCTCTGGGGGTGTTCGAGGTGCAACCCTTTGATAAGGCCACCGTTGAAGCTGCGCGGCAGGCCGCCTCCCTCGCCAAAGCCGGCAAGCTGGTGGCGGTGGCGGGCGGCGGTGATACCGTGGCGGCCCTGAACGCGGCCCACGCGGCGGGGGACTTCACCTTCGTCTCCACCGCCGGCGGCGCGTTCCTGGAATGGATGGAAGGCAAGGAGCTGCCCGGGGTGGCGGCCCTGGCCCAAAAATAGACAGAGCGGGGTGGTAGGTTAGGCCATGGCTAGAATTACGCTTCGACAGCTTCTCGATCACGCCGCCGAGCACGGCTACGGCGTGCCGGCCTTCAACATCAACAACATGGAGCAGGCGCTGGCGATCATGGAGGCCGCCGAGGCCACCGACTCGCCCGTCATCATGCAGGCCTCGCGCGGCGCGCGGTCGTACGCCAACGACATAGTGCTGAAGCACCTGATCGATGCCATGGCCGAGATGTACCCGCACGTCCCGATCTGCATGCACCAGGACCACGGCAACAACGAAGCCACCTGCGCCACGGCCATCCAGTACGGCTTCACCAGCGTGATGATGGACGGCTCGCTGATGGCGGACGGCAAGACGCCGGCCGACTACGACTACAACGTCCGCGTCACCCGCGCCGTGGTCGATATGGCCCACTGGGTCGGCGCCTCGGTGGAGGGCGAGCTCGGCGTGCTGGGGTCGCTGGAGACCGGCATGGGCGAGAAGGAAGACGGCCACGGCTTCGAGGGCAAGCTCGGCCACGACCAGCTGCTGACCAACCCCGACCAGGCGGTCGAGTTCGTGAAGGCCACCGAGGTCGACGCCCTGGCCATCGCCATGGGCACCAGCCACGGCGCCTACAAGTTCACGCGCAAGCCGGACGGCGAGGTGCTGGCGATGAACGTGATCGAGGAAATCCACCAGCGCCTGCCGAACACCCACCTCGTCATGCACGGCTCCTCGTCCGTGCCGCAGGAGCTGCAGGACATCATCAACCAGTACGGCGGCCAGATGCCCCAGACCTGGGGCGTGCCGATCGAGGAGATCCAGCGCGGCATCAAGCACGGCGTGCGCAAGATCAACATCGACACCGACAACCGCATGGCGATCACCGGCGCCATCCGGAAGGTGTTCGCCGAGAAGCCGGGCGAGTTCGATCCGCGCGGCTACCTGAAGCCCGCCAAGGAAGCCATGCGCAAGGTCTGCGTCCAGCGCTTCGAGGAGTTCGGCACCGCCGGCCACGCCTCGAAGATCAAGCCGCTGCCGATGTCGGCCATGGCCAAGCGCTACGCCTCGGGCGAGCTCGCCCCGAAGATCGGCCTCACCAAGGTCGCCGCCGAGTAAGGCCGCAAGCCAACGCCGTCATCACGGCCGCGTCGGACCTCCGGCGCGGCCGTTTCCGTTGCGGCCGACCGCTTCACCGCGGCCGGGCGGGCATGCCGGCGATGTAGCGCTCCAGCTCGGCGATCCGGGTCGCTTCCGAAGGGTGGGTGGACAGGAGCTGCGGCGGGCGGCCTCCGGTGCTGGCGGCCTGCATGTTGCGCCAGAGCTTCACCGCCTCGGCGGGGCGGTAGCCGGCGCGGGCCATGAAGTCGACCCCCAGGCGGTCGGCCTCCAGCTCGTGCCGCCGCGAGAACGGCAGCAGCACCCCGAGCTGGGCCCCGACCCCGCCGAAGGCCGAGATCTGCTTTGCCGTCTCGGCGCCGACCCGGCCGCCCAGGGCCGACTGGCCAATGCCGAGGGCGAGCTGGGTCGCGGCGGTCTGGGAGTAGCGCTCGCCGGCGTGGTTGGCGACGCTGTGCGCCAGTTCGTGGCCGATCACGGCGGCGAGCTGGTCGTCGTTCTCGACCACGGACAGCATGCCGGTGTTCACGCCGATCTTGCCGCCCGGCAGCACGAAGGCGTTGGCCTGCGGGTCTTCGAAGACCACGTACTCCCAGGACCGGTCGCCCAGGCCCGCGGCCTCGACGAGTCGGGCGGCGACGCGCTGCACCCTGGCCTGGGCCGCGCGGTCGTTGGAGACCTTGCTGGTGGCCAAGGTCTGGGCCCAGGCCTGCTGCGCCGACTGGGCGAGCGCGGCGTCGTTGACCAGCAGGAACTGGCTGCGGCCCAGGTCCTCGTTGTAGGCGCAGGCGGCAAGGCCGAGGACGCCGGCGGCGCCGGCCGCCGCGATCGGAATGAATCTCATGTGTTCCTCCGGCTGCATAATGCACGAAACGCCTCACAGCTGCGCCGCGGGCGCACAGGAACAGCGGCTCGCGCCCGCAGGTTGTGGCGGCATGCGCAAGCACGCCGTCGTCCTGGGACTGACCTTCGCCGGCCTCGCGGCCTTCGCGGTCTTCGCCGGCTGGGCGTTCTACGAGGGCTCGCAGCTCGGCGGCGGGTGGGCGAGCCTGGGGCCGGTCTGGCCGTACGTGCTGGGCGGGGCGGCGGTGGTCGCTGCGCTCGCCGGCTTCCTGATGTGGCTGGCATTCTATTCGGCCCGGCACGGCTATGACGACCGGGTCGATCCCGAGGGGCCGCCCTGAACGGTCTCCCGGAGGAGCCCCGGAGGAGTTCCAGAGGAGCCCCAGAGCGGGCGCCTTTCGGTTAACCCGGCGGGGACTATGCTTGTGCGCCGCCCATGGGCCGGGCCATCCGTCCAGGCCCGGACGGCCGGGAGTCGTCCATGGAGTCGCTCGAGGTCATCGCGCGTCCCCAGTTCGAGAAGCCGGACCTGGCCTGGCTGACCGACATCCGCTCGCGCCGCGCCGGAAACCGGGGACCGCCGTACTTCACGCTCGTCTTCGCCGGAGCCGAGATGCCGGCGCACGACTTCGCCGCCCACGTCCGTGCGGCGGCGGCGGACATCCCCCGCATCCGCTTCCGCCTGCGCGCCGCCCTCGTGGCGCCCGAGCCCACCGTGGCGCGCTTCCACGTCTTCCTCGTGCCGGACGAAGGCTTCGGCGCGATCCTGCGGCTGCACGAGGCGCTGCACACCGGCCCCGTGGAGGCCGCGCTGAACCCCGAGCGCCCCTACATCCCGCACATCACGGTGGCGACGCTGGCGGACTACGCGGAGGCGCGGCGGCTGGCGGCGGCGCTGAACCGCGGCGACATCGACATCCAGGGCCAGATCGAGAGCCTGGAGGTCGAGCGGCGGACGGGCGACACCATCCGCAAGGTGGCCGACGCCCCGCTGGCCAAGGCGAACTGGTTCGGCTGAGGCCTACTCGGTCTCGCCCAGCTCGCCCATGGCGCTCTGCAGATAGTTCTGCTCGCCCAGGCTCTTTAGCAGCGAAAGCTGGGTTTCGAGGAAGTCGATGTGCTCCTCGGTGTCCTCGAGGATCTCGACCAGCACCTCGCGCGAGACGAAGTCGGCGGCGGCCTCGCACTGCTTGATCCCCTCGACCACGGTCGTGCGGCCGCGAACCTCCAGCGCCAGGTCGGCGGCCAGGCCCTCGCCGACGCTCTCGCCGATGGCCAGCTTGTGCAGGTCCTGCAGGTTGGGCAGGCCGTCCAAGAAGAGGATGCGCTTGATGAGCTTGTCGGCGTGCTTCATCTCGCCGATCGACTCTTCGTAGGTGATCTTGCCGAGGCGCGCGAAGCCCCAGTTCTCGTACATCCGGGCGTGCAGATAGTACTGGTTGACCGCCGTCAGCTCGTTGGTGAGCACCGCGTTCAGCAGCCGGATGATCGCCTTGTCGCCCTGCACGGCCAGTCTCCTCGTCCTACGAAACGCGGAAACTCGGGCGACGCGCCCGGCCTGTCAAAGCCTATGTTTGCAAGTGATTTTCGCTCGCCCGGAACCGCGCGGCGGGGCCCTATTCGGCCGCGTAGCGCAGCGCGTCCTGCTCCTGGTCGAGCATCTCGCGCATGTCGCAGACGCAGCGCGCGCATTGCGGGCGGGCGTCGCAAGCCTTGAAGATCTCGACCGGGCGGGAGGCGCCCGCGGCGATCGCGTCGCGGACTTCGCGTTCGCGGATGCCGTTGCAGTTGCACACGTACATGGGGCGCAGGCGCTCCTGATCTACGATCCCACAGCTAGCGGACTGCGAACGCTTTTGCAAGTCATTCGCAGCCGATAAGCCTGCGACGGATCGCCCGCGGGTGCGACGGGATGTCACAGGTTCAAGGCGAAGGTTCAGGCGTTGAACAAGTGGACGGGAGAAACGCTCCGGGGCGCGCCCTCTAGGAGCCTGCGAGGCCACGCATGGAACTCGACGCCCTGCTGCTGTCGCGATTGCAGTTCGCGTTCACGATCGCCTTCCACATCATCTTTCCGAGCTTCACCATCGGCCTGGCCAGCTTCCTGGCGGTGCTGGAGGGACTCTGGCTCACGACCCGGAACGAGGCGTTCAAGACCCTCTATCTCTTCTGGGTGAAGATCTTCGCGATCTCGTTCGGGATGGGCGTCGTCTCGGGCGTGGTGATGAGCTACCAGCTCGGCACGAACTGGAGCGTCTTCTCGACCATCGCCTCGCCGGTGATCGGGCCGCTGCTGGCGTTCGAGGTGCTGACCGCCTTCTTCCTCGAGGCCAGCTTCCTGGGCGTGATGCTGTTCGGCTGGCGCAAGGTGGGGCCGGGCCTGCACTTCACCGCCACGCTGATGGTGGCCATCGGCACGCTGATCTCAGCCTTCTGGATCATCTCGGCCAACAGCTGGATGCAGCATCCGACCGGTTTCGAGCACATGCCGGACGGGACCCTGCGCGCGGTGGACTGGTGGCAGGTGATCTTCTCGCCGACCTTCCCCGAGCGGTTCGCCCACATGGTGTTCGCCGCATACCTGACCACCTCGCTGGTGGTCGGCGCGGCCTCGGCCTGGCGGCTGCTCAAGCAGCCGGACGAGCCGGAATCGCGCATCGCCCTGCGCATGGCCATCGGCATGTTCGCCATCGTCGCCCCGCTGCAGCTCTTCGTCGGCGACCTCTCGGGCAAGGAGGTGCTTCGCGTCCAGCCGGCCAAGCTCGCCGCCATCGAGGCGTTCTGGGAGACCCGCACCGACCAGCCGTTCCACATCGCCGCCTGGCCCGACCGCGCCGTCGAGGGCAACCGCTGGGAGCTGTCGATCCCCAGCGTCGGCGGCTGGATCGTGGCCGGCGACAGCACCGCCGAGATCAAGGGCCTGAAGGCCTTCCCGCCCGAAGATCGCCCGCCCGTGGCCCTGGTCTTCTGGTCGTTCCGGGTGATGGTGGGCCTGGGCCTGGCGATGATCGCCCTAGGCCTGTGGGGCGCCTGGCTGATCTGGCGAACGCGTGGGCCCGAAACGGTCCGGCCCTTCCTCTGGTCTTGCGTGGCGATGGGGCCCGCCGGCTTCGTCGCGGTGATCGCCGGCTGGATCGTCGCAGAGGTAGGCCGCCAGCCCTATGTCATCTACGGCGTGCTGCGCACCGCCGACGGGGTCTCGCCGGTCGCGGCGGGGCCCGTCTCGGCCTCGCTGCTCGCCTTCATCGTCGTCTATGCGGTCGTGTTCAGCGTCGGCGCGCTCTACATCCTGCGCCTGATCGCCGAGGGGCCGAAGCCGCCCGAGGCCGAGGACACCGAACCGCCCACGAAGCCCCGCCCGCCCGGTTACGCCCTGGGCGCGGCCCCCGATCCGGAGGCGCGGTGATGGACCTGGACCTGCCGCTGATCTGGGCCGGGATCATCGCGATCGCGGTGCTGATGTACGTCCTGCTCGACGGGTTCGACCTGGGCGTCGGCATCCTGTTCCCGTTCGCGGGGTCCCCGGCCGAGCGGGACACGATGATGGACTCGGTCGCCCCCGTCTGGGACGGCAACGAGACGTGGCTGGTGTTGGGCGGCGGCGGCCTGTTCGCGGCCTTCCCCGCTGCCTACGGCGCCCTGATGCCGGCGCTCTACATCCCGATCCTCATCATGCTGATGGCGCTGATCCTGCGGGGCGTGGCGTTCGAGTTCCGGCTGCGCGGCCGCCGGCGCGGCAAGCGGTTCTGGACGGCGGCCTTCGCCGGCGGATCCATCGCCGCCACCCTGGCCCAGGGCTTCGTGCTGGGCGGCTTCATCCAGGGCGTGACCCTGCGCGAAGGCCAGTTCGCCGGCGGCGCGTTCGACTGGCTGACCCCCTACACCCTGCTGGTCGCCGCGGGGCTGCTGGCCGGCTACGCCCTGCTGGGCGCGACCTGGCTGATCTGGAAGACCGAGGACGAACTGCACGGCCGCGCCCGCCGCTGGGCCTGGCTCTCGACCGCCGCCACGGCCGCCCTTCTGGCGGTGGTCAGCGTCGCGACCCTCCTGGTGCACCCGCGGATCGCCGAGCGGTGGGGGTTCCAGGACGGCGGGATCAACACCGGCGAGATCCTGCCCCTGCTGGCCATCCCGCTGGTGGGCCTCGCGGGTCTCATCATGGTCGCCGCGGGTCTGCGCCGCCGCTCCCACGGCCTGCCGTTCCTGGGCGCCTTCGCGATCTTCCTGTCCGGCTACCTGGGGCTGGCGGTGGGCTTCTTCCCCAACATCGTGCCCTACGACATGACCTTCCGGCAGGCCGCGTCCGCCGACAACGCGCTGGGGCTGATGCTGGTGGGCGTGGCGATCCTGCTGCCGTTCATCCTGGGCTACACCGCCTGGGTCTACTGGGTGTTCCGCGGCAAGGTCAGCGCCGATGCCGGCTATCATTGAGCCGCCGCCCGAACCGGGCGCGCCGCTGCCGCCGCTATGGAAGCGCCTGGCCTGGTTCTTCGGCCTGGCCGCCGGGACCCTCCTGGCCACCGCGGCCGTCGCGTACGCCTTGAAAGCGCTCCTGAAGTAGGCTCTAGGGCGGGCCATGGCCGAGCCGCTCTGCCGCCTTTACCTGATCACCCCGCCCCGGATCGACGATCTGGCGGCGTTCGGCCACGTGCTGGCCCACGCCCTGGACGCCGGCGACGTCGCGGCCCTGCAGATCCGCCTGAAGGACCAGCCCGACGAGGTGGTCGCCGCGGCGGTGGACGCCCTTGCCCCCATCGCCCAGGCCCGCGGGGTGGCCGTGATCCTGAACGATCGGCCGGACCTGGCGGCCCGCCTGGGCTGCGACGGGGTCCACGTCGGCCAGGACGACGCCCCCTACGCCGAGGCGCGGAGGATCATGGGCAAGGACAAGATCGTCGGCGTCACCTGCCACGACAGCCGCCACCTGGCCATGGAAGCGGCCGAGGCCGGCGCCGACTACGTCGCCTTCGGGGCCTTCCACCCCACCGCCACCAAGGAGCCGAAGACCCGGGCCGACCCCGAGATCCTGACCATCTGGCAGGAGACCATGGAGACCCCCTGCGTCGCCATCGGCGGGATCACCGTGGAGAACGCCCGCGCGCTGGCCGCCGCCGGGGCCGATTTCCTGGCCGTGTCGGCCGGCGTCTGGAGCCATGGCGAGGGTCCCGCAGCCGCCGTGAAGGCCCTCAACGACGAGATCGCCAAAGGCCTGGCGGACCGCGCGTGAGCGCGCGCCTTGCCTTGGGAAGGTCCGACCACTAGGTTCCGCCGCCCATGATCGCCCAATCGGCCCTCCTGAAAGTGATGAGCGACGCCGCGCGCAAGGCCGCGCGGGGGCTCAACCGTGATTTCGGCGAAATCGCCGAGCTGCAGGTGGCCAAGAAGGCGCCCGCCGACTTCGTCTCCGCCGCCGACCTGAAGGCCGAGCAGGTGCTGTTCGAGGCCCTGACCAAGGCCCGCCCCGGCTACAGCTTCTGGGGCGAAGAGCGCGGCATGATCGAGGGCACCGACAAGACCCACACCTGGATCGTCGACCCGCTCGATGGGACGACGAACTTCCTGCACGCCATCCCGCACTTCGCCATCAACATCGCCCTGGAGCGCGAGGGCGCCGGCGTCGTGGCCGCGGTGACCTACAACCCCGCCACGAACGAGCTGTTCTGGGCCGAGAAGGGCAAGGGCTGCTACGTCAACGACAAGCGCCTGCGCGTCGCCGCCCGCCAGCGGCTGGACGAATGCGTCCTGGCGACCGGCATCCCGTTCCTGGGCCACGGCCAGCACGCGCGGTTCCTGAAGGAGCTGCACCAGGTCACCCAGCGGGTGGCGGGCGTGCGCCGGTTCGGCTCGGCGGCCCTCGACCTCGCCTGGGTCGCGGCCGGCCGCTACGACGGCTACTGGGAACGCGACCTGAAGGCCTGGGACCTGGCGGCCGGCGTGCTGATGGTCACCGAGGCCGGCGGCAAGGTCACCGACGCCGACGGCGGGTCGGACATGCTGAAGCAGGGCTCGATCGTCGCCGGCAACCTCGACATTCATCCCCTGCTGCTGGACCGCCTTCGCGCCGCCGGCTGAGGGCGGGTGGAATCGTCACAGAAGCCGGTAAGGTTCGGGCCATGAGCCTGACCCGCCGCACCCTCGCCATCTCCGGCCTCGTCGCCGTCGCCGCTCCCGCGTTCGCAAAGCCTGCCCTCGCGAAGCCTGCGCTCGCGAAGTCCGGGCGCCCGCTCGTCATCGCCCACCGCGGAGCCAGCGGCGAGCGGCCCGAGCACACCCTGACGGCCTACAAGCTGGCGATCGAACAGGGCTGCGACTTCATCGAGCCTGACCTCGTCCCCACCCGGGACGGCCATCTCGTCGCCCGGCACGAGAACGAGATCGGCGGCACGACCGACGTGGCGCAGCGCCCCGAGTTCGCCGCCCGCAAGGCGACGAAGGTGATCGACGGCGAGACGGTGGAGGGCTGGTTCACCGAGGACTTCACTCTGGCCGAGCTGAAGACCCTGCGGGCCCGCGAGCGCCTGCCGCAGCTTCGGCCGGGAAGCGCGAAGTTCGACGGCCAGGAGGCGATCCCGACCTTCCAGGAGGTGCTGGAGCTCGCCAAGGCCAGGGGCGTCGGCGTCTATCCCGAGATGAAGCACCCCGGCTACTTCAGCCGCCTGGGCCTTGCGCTCGAAGGACGGGTCGCCGAGGTGCTGAAGGCGAACGGCCTCGACAGCCGGACCGCGCCGGTCTTCGTCCAGTGCTTCGAGGCCGGGCCGCTGAAGACCTTCGGGACGCTGTCGAAGGCGCGCCGGGTGTTCCTCGTCTCGCTGGACGGCGGCCCGGCGGACCGGCCTGGGACCACCTACGCCCAGATGCTCACCCCCGCGGGCCTCAAGGAAGTCGCCGGGTTCGCCGAGGGCCTGGGACCGGAGTGGCCGCTGGTGATCCCCGTGGCCGACGGCGCGCTGGCCCCGCCCAGCCCGCTGGTGCGCGAGGCTCACGCCGCGGGCCTGCAGGTGCATCCCTGGACCGTGCGGGCCGAGAACCACTTCCTGCCGAAGGCGCTGCAGGGGCCCGGCGGACCCGCCGGCCACGGCGACGCCGCCGCCCTGCTGAAGGCGCTCTACGCCGCCGGCGTGGACGGGGTGTTCAGCGACTTCCCCGCCCTGGCGGTGAAGGCCCGCGGCTAGGCCGCGTCGCCGAACTGCAGGGCGGCCAGGCGCGCGTAGAGGCCGCCGGCGGCGACGAGTTCGGCGTGCGTGCCGGCCTCCACCACCCGCCCCTCGTCCAGGACCACGATGCGGTCGGCCTTGAGCACCGTCGCCAGGCGGTGGGCGATGACGAGGGTCGTGCGGCCCTGCATCGCCTCGTCCAGCGCCTGCTGCACCGCCTGTTCGTTCTCGGCGTCGAGGGCGCTGGTCGCCTCGTCCAGCAGCAGGACGGGCGCCTCGCGGATCAGGGCGCGGGCGATGGCCAGCCGCTGCCGCTGGCCGCCCGACAGGCTGCGCGCCCGCTCGCCCAGCGGCGTGTCCAGGCCCTGCGGCAGGGCCTCGAGGAAGCCGTCGGCGTGGGCGGCGCGGACCGCCGCCAGGATCTCGGCGTCGCCGGCCTCGGCCCGGCCGAAGCGGACGTTCTCGCGCGCCGATCCCGAGAACAGCGGCGCCTCCTGGGCGACCAGGGCCATCCGCGCCCGCACCTCGGCGGGATCGACATCGCGCAGGTCCACCCCGTCCAGCAGCACCTGGCCGGCCTGGGGATCGTAGAGGCGCAGCAGCAGCCGGAAGACCGTGCTCTTGCCCGATCCCGAAGGGCCCACCAGAGCCACCCGCTCGCCCGGGCGCACGTGCAGCGAAAAGCCCCTGAGCGCCGGCAGGTCCGGCCGGCCGGGGTAGGCGAAGGTCACGTCGCGGCACTCCACCTCGCCCCGCGCCGGCGTCGGCAGCGGACGTGGGCGCGCGGGCGGAGCGACGCCGGGCCGGGCGTCCAGCAGCTCGCCCACCCGCTCCATGGCGCCGGCGGCCTTCTGGACGTCGCCCCAGGTCTCCCCGAGGGCGCCCACGGCGCCGGCGGCGATCACCGACAGGAAGGCGAACTGGAACAGCGTGCCCCAGCTGATCTCGCCGCGGAGGCCCGCGTGCACGCCCAGCAGGAAGACGCCGACGATGCCGCCGAACACCAGGGCGATGACCAGGGCGGTCATGACGGCGCGGGCGGTCATCCGCTTCACCGAGGTACGGAAGGCCTGCTCCACGGCCTCGCCGAACGTGCGGGCCGCGGCGTCCTCGCGCCCGAAGGCCTGCACCGTCTCCAGGGCGTCGAGGTTCTCGCCGGCGTGGCCCACCGCGCCGGCGAACCGGTCCTGGGCGGTGGCGGTGAGCTTGCGCACGCGGCGGCCGAACAGGAACAGCGGCGCGAGCACCACGGGGAAGGACAGCAGCACCAAGCCCGTCAGCTTCGGGCTGACGATCAGCAGCAGGATGATGGCGCCGACCAGCGTCAGCAGGTTGCGCAGGGCGACCGAGATGGACGTGCCGAGCAGGTTCTCGACGATGGCGATGTCGGTGGTCAGGCGCGACAGCACCTCGCCCGTGCGGGTCTGCAGGAAGAACGCGGCGTCGAGGGTGAGGATGTGGGCGTAGACCGCCTTGCGCAGGTCGGCCACGACCCGCTCGCCCAGCTTGGTGACGAAGAAATACCGAAGGGCCGAGGACAGCGCGAGCGCCAGGGCGACGGCGCCCACCAGCAGGAACCAGCGGTCCACCGACGCGCCGGTGGGGTCGCCCGAGGTGAGGTGGTCCACCACCAGCCGGATCGCGCCCGACATGCCCAGGGTCGCGGCGGTCGAGGTGAGCAGGAACACCGCCGCCCAGCTCGCGTCGCCCCAGTGGGCGGCCATGAACGGCAGCAGCCGGCGCAGGGCGCCGACGTTGCGGCTGCGGCCCCGGCGGTCCGCGGCCTCGGCCAGGTTCTGGGCCAGCGTCTGGCCCGCGCTGGGCCGTCCTGGCGCGGAAACCTCGGGGCCAGGCTCACTCATACGTCACGCACCTTGCAATCCGGCCGGGGTTTCTCTATACGCCCGGCTTCCTTTCGCGGCCGCCCTCGCCGGCGGCCGTTCCAATTTGGCCGCTCCTTTACGTCAGGCGCCGACGCGATGAAACAAGACACGCACCCCGACTACCACTTCATCACCGTGGTGATGACGGACGGCACCACCTACAAGACCCGCTCGACCCTCGGCAAAGAGGGCGACACCCTGAACCTGGACATCGACCCGAAGACCCATCCGGCGTGGACGGGCGGCGGTCACCAGCTTCTGGACCGCGGCGGTCGCGTGTCGCGCTTCAACGCCAAGTTCGGCGCGTTCACCCGGAAGTAGGCCCGCTTCAGCGGGACCCATCCCCGCGACGGCGGGGATCCGAGGGGTCTGCAGAGATTCGAACGCCGCGAGGGGACCGCCCTTCGCGGCGTTTTTCGTGGGCCGCGTCGGCTCTCGTCCCTTCCCGTCGTCATGGCCCGACCTGTTCGGGCCACCCATCCCGACGCCGGTCCGCAGCCGGGGGCGGGGCCGCGCCGGGCTGGGTCGGCCGGACGATGACGAGGAAGAAATCGCTCCCCGCGGGTTCAGGCCCCGAAGGCGGTCTTCAGCCGGTCGAGGTGCGACAGCACCGGATTGTGCGGCTGGGCGGTGGCGCCCTCGACATACATGCGCCGGTCCAGATGGCGGACCCGCTCGTAGAGCCGCTCGGCGCGGTCGAGCAGCAGGAGCAGCGGGCTGGGCAGGTCCTCGATCGCCTCCTCGTGCTCGCGGGCGTACTCCTCCGAGAGGCGGTAGCGGTCCTCGCAGGCGGCGGCCGGGGGCATGTCGCCCTCGCGCACGGCCCGCTGGACCAGCAGCCACGAGGCCACCTGCATCAGCCGGGTGGTCAGCCGCATGCTCTCGGAGGCGTAGGCCAGGGCGGCGTTGCGCGAGAGCAGCTTGGATTCCTGCCGGCCCGCCCCGTCGAGATAGGCGGCGGTCTCCTCGACCAGCTCCATCCCCTCCTGGAAAGTCCGCTCGAACAGCTCCGAGCGGGCGAAGTCCTGGATCACGTCGGCGCGCCAGGCGGGGCTGAAGGCGGTGGTTTCGGGCATCTGTCGTTCTTCAGCTTCTCTCCGGCGCGAGGCCGATTTGATCCGTGTCCTGCGGGACGTTGCAACGGCCGTGCCAGCGCGTCAGCCCGACCGGGGAGAAAACAGGGCGTCGGCCGCCGCGCGGCCCGCCTGCTTGCGGTCGAGCTGGGCCCTCACCCGGGCGATCTCGCTTTCGAGCACCCGGATGCGCTCTTCCAGCTCGGCCACCGCGTAGAGTTCGAGGTCCTCGCGCACCGCCTCCGCGAGGCGCTGACCGCGGCCGATCCGGACGTCCGCCGGCTCATCCATGCCTGCCTCCCTTTCGGCCCCCCGCAATGGGCGCTATCCAACCTCGCAAGCCGCGGAAGCGCAAGTTCGGGAGCGTCGCATGAGCCTTAACGAGATGACCGCCATCGCGATCGAGGGCGGCAAGGGCCCGGCCGCGGCGCTGAAGCCGGTGCGCGCGCCGGTTCCGCAGCCGAACGCCGGCGAAATCCTGATCCGCGTGCGGGCCGCGGGCGTGAACCGTCCCGACATCGTCCAGCGCAACGGCTTCTATCCCCCGCCGCCCGGCGCGCCCGATACGCTCGGCCTGGAGGCCGCCGGCGAGGTCGTGGCGGGCGCCGGGCGCTGGAAGGCGGGCGACCGGGTCTGCGCCCTCCTGGGCGGCGGCGGCTACGCCGAGTACGCGGTCTGCGACGCCCGCCACGCCCTGCCGATCCCCGAGGGCCTGTCGTTCGAGGAGGCCGCCGGCCTGCCCGAGACGGTCTTCACCGTCTTCGCCAACGTCTTCGAGCATGGCGCCCTGAAGAGCGGCGAGACCCTGCTGCTGCACGGGGCGACCTCGGGCATCGGCACCACCGCCATCCAGATGGCGAAGGCGGCGGGCGCCCGGGTGATCGCCACCGCCCGCGGGGCGGCGAAGGCCGAGACGGCCCGCCGCCTCGGCGCCGACATCGCGATCGACGCCGCCGCCGAGGACTTCGGGGCGGTCGCCAAGGCGGCGGGCGGCGTCGACGTGGTGCTCGACATGGTGGGCGGCGACTATTTCGCGAAGAACCTCGAGGCGCTGAAGACCGGCGGGCGCATCGTCTACATCGCCAGCCTCGCGGGGGCCGAGATCACCGTGCCCATCTTCCGGATCATGCAGAAGCGGGCGGTGATCACGGGATCGACCCTGCGGCCGCGCGACGCCGACGAGAAGGCCCGCCTCGCCGCAGAGGTCGAGCGCATCGTCTGGCCCTGGATCGCGGCCGGCAAGGTGAAGCCGCAGGTGGACCGCACCTTCCCGCTGGCCGAGGCGGCGGCGGCGCACGCCCACCTGGAGAGCGGCGGGCACGTGGGCAAGGTGATCCTGACCGCGGGGTGATCCCCCCGTCAGTGCAGGAAGACGCCCATCATCATGGGCTTGGCGAACACCGCCGGCGCGGCCTTCGGCCGGACGTCCGGCACGAGCGCCCCGAGGTCGGCGCAGGCGTTCAGGGTGGCGTTGAGCATCTGGGCGGCGATGACCGGGTCCACCGGCCGGATCGAGCCCTCGGCGATGCCGTCCGAGATCATCGAGGCGAAGCGGTCCGAGACCCGGTTGGCGTGCTCGACCATCTGGCGGCGCATCTGCTCGGGCAGCGCTGTCAACGCCGAAGTCCGCAGCAGCGGGCCGTGCTCCGAGAGCTGGAACTCGGCGAGGGCGGCGGCGCAGGCGCACAGCCGCTCCCACTGGTTGCCGGGCAGCTCCATGGCCAGCCGCTGGGCCCGGCGCATGACCTCGAACGTCCGCTCGAAGCAGGCGACCACCAGGTCGTCCTTGGCCTCGTTGTGATGGTAGAAGCTGCCCTTGGTGACATTCAGCTCGGCCGAGATCTTGTCGACCGAGGCGCCCCGGTAGCCGCGCTTGTTGATCAGCCGGGTGGCCGCCAGCAGGAAGGTCTCGCGGGCCAGTTCGGGTCCCTCGCGCGCGGCCAGCTCCTCCATGGGGATCGGCTGGGGGGTCCAGGTGTCGCCGGGCGCGGCGACCCCGTGGACCAGGATGTCGTGCATCCGGTCGCGGACGCGGGAGTAGTCCTCGGGATCGTACTTCGGCAGCCAGGTCTGGGCCCAGAACAGCTGCTCGAGCAGCATGCGGGTGCGCGCCGTGCGCCGGCCGCGCGACATCCAGGCGAGATCGGGGGTGTCGAAGATCTGCCGGACCTTGCGGAACAGCTTGCCGTAGGCCGTGGAGGCCTCCTCGCGGCGGGGCGAGCTCAGCGCCCGCATGTCGGAGATGACCGGCAGGGGCGCGGCGTCCTCGGCGACGGTCTGGCGCATGCGCTCGAAATAGAGCGTCAGGAGGCGGTGCAGGCGGTCGGACGGCGTGGCGGGCGCCAGGGCCTGCTCGGCCATGTCGTGCAGCGCCTCGACCCCGCGGATGATGCAGGCGGCGGCCAGGTCGTCCTTGCGCTTGAAGTAGTAGGTGACGCTGGTCGTCGAGAGGTCCACGGCCGCGGCGGCGTCGGACAGCGTCAGGCCCTTGACGCCCTTGCGGTTCAGGATGCGGGTCGCCGCATCCAGGATGGCCTCGCGCTTGCGTTCGAACCGGTCCGTTGATCGCGCCGCCGCGCCGCGTGGGGCCATGAAGCCTTGTTACTCCGTTGCAACGCCATTTCTGCCCCGGAACGGGCCCGCGCGCAAAGGGTGACGCCCCGTCAGGTGGAGGCGAACGGATAGGGCGAGATGGATTTGGTGAAGTCGTCCACCGTCAGCGTGCGGCTGATCGGCTCGGCGGCGCGCTGCGGACAGGCCGGCCGCTCGCAGATCCGGCAGGCCGGGCCGATGCCCGTGGCGACCGGCTCCTTCAGGTCCAGGCCGCGGGAATAGACCAGCCGCTCGGCGTACTTCAGCTCGCAGCCCATGCCGATGGCGAGCTCGGCGTCGTCGCCGGCGTAGGGGGTCGCGATCCGCGAAACGGTCCGCGACAGCGTGAAGTAGCGCTGGCCGTCCGGGGTCTCGATGATCTGGGTGACGATCCGTCCCGGCGTGCGGAAGCTGGAGTGCACGTTCCAGCGCGGGCAGGCGCCGCCGAAGCGCGAGAACGGGAAGTTGCCGCCGGCGAAGCGCTTGGAAATGTTCCCGGCCGAGTCCACCCGGACCATGAAGAAGGGCACGCCCCGCGCGCCGGGGCGCGCCAGGGTCGTCAGGCGGTGGCAGGCCTGCTCGTACGAGACGCCGAAGCGGGCGCGGATCAGCTCGATGTCGTAGCCGGTCCGCTCGGCGGCCTCGTGGAAGGCGCCGTAGGGCATCAGCTGGGCCGCGGCGAGGTAGTTGGCGAGGCTGACCTTCAGGAGCGAGCGCGTGGGCCGGTCGGGCGGCCCCGCCCGGTCGGCCAGTCCGTTGAGCAGCTCGCCGTTCTCGAGCACCGCCAGCTGGTAGGCGAGCGAGAACGAGCGGCCGGCGCCGGTCAGCACCTCGGACAGGAACAGGCGCTTGCGGTGGTAGTCGAAGCGCCGGACGCTCTCGGGCAGCACGTCCACGGGCACGACGCGGACCTGCACGTTGTGCTTGCGCAGCAGCCGCTCGCGGGCGGCGGCGGCGAAGTCCTGCGGCTCGGGCTTCAGGTCGGCGACCAGCCGATCGGCGGCCTCCTCCAGCTCGCCGAAATAGTTCTTCTGGGCCTGGATGTAGTCGCGCACCCAGTCCGAGGGCGTGACGACCGAGTTCTCGAACGCGCCCTCCTCGGGGCGGCCCACCTGGCCGAGCTCGCTGAGCCGGCGCTGATCGAGGTAGGCGCGGTACAGCCGCACGATCGCCTCCGAGACGCCGGGCGCGCTGTCGGCCACCTCGGCGACCTCGTGCCGGGCCACGCCCAGGTCGCGGAACATCTGGTCCGAGAACACTTCGGCGAGGTCCGTGGCGCTGGCCGACTCGGGATCCGACGAGAGGGTCTTCAGATCGAGGTCGTAGGCTTCGGCCAGCCGCAGCAGCACCTGGGCCGTCACCGGCCGCTGGTTGCGCTCCAGCAGGTTCAGATAGCTGGGCGAGACGCCCAGATCCTCGGCCATCCGGGTCTGGGTCAGGCCCAGGTCGCGCCGCAGCCGCTTCAGGCGCGCGCCGAGGAAGAGCTTGCGGTCTGTCGGGGCCAGGGCCATGCCTGTGCGATTGTCACAGATTTACATGATTTACAAGGTTCGTCTGTGACAACTGCGCCTTTTGCCCGCGCCAACGTCCTCGACCCCAAGGGATTTCAAGCGTTAGTGGCCCCGGACGGCTTGTCAAAAAGCCATGACCGGAATTGTGGAAGAGGCAGATGGCGTATCAGGACCACATCATCGAGATGAGCCAGCTCGTTCAGGCGAAGAACGGCGCGTGGGACGGGATCGATCCCGAGGCCGTGGCGCGGATGCGCCTGCAGAACCGGTTCAAGACCGGCCTGGAGATCGCCAAGTACACCGCCGACATCATGCGCAAGGACATGGCGGCCTATGACGCCGACCCCTCGCAGTACACCCAGAGCCTCGGCTGCTGGCACGGCTTCGTCGCCCAGCAGAAGATGATCGGCATCAAGCGCCACTTCGGCACGACCAAGCGCCGCTACATCTACCTGTCGGGCTGGATGATCGCCGCGCTGCGCTCGGAGTTCGGCCCGCTGCCCGACCAGTCGATGCACGAGAAGACCTCGGTCCCGGCGCTGATCGAAGAGATCTACACCTTCCTGAAGCAGGCCGACGCCCGCGAGCTGGGCGGCCTGTTCCGCGACCTCGACGCCGCCCGCAAGGCCGGCGACGCAGCCAAGGAACAGCAGATCCAGGACAAGATCGACAACTTCGAGACGCACGTCGTTCCGATCATCGCCGACATCGACGCCGGCTTCGGCAACGCCGAGGCGACCTACCTGCTGGCCAAGAAGATGATCGAAGCCGGCGCCTGCGCCATCCAGATCGAGAACCAGGTCTCGGACGAGAAGCAGTGCGGCCACCAGGACGGCAAGGTCACCGTCCCCCACGAGGACTTCATCCAGAAGCTGCGGGCCGTCCGCTACGCCTTCCTGGAGCTGGGCGTCGACAACGGCGTCATCGTCGCGCGCACCGACAGCCTGGGCGCCGGCCTGACCAAGCAGATCGCCTTCTCGAAGGAGCCGGGCGACCTGGGCGACCAGTACAATAGCTTCCTCGACTGCGAGGAGATCGATCCGGCCCAAGTCGGCAACGGCGACGTGGTGATCACCCGGAACGGCAAGCTGCTGCGTCCGAAGCGCCTGCCCTCCAACCTGTTCCAGTTCCGCGAAGGCACCGGCGTCGACCGGGTCGTGCTGGACTGCGTCACCTCGCTCAAGAACGGCGCCGACCTGCTGTGGATCGAGACCGAGAAGCCGCACGTCGAGCAGATCGCCAGCATGGTCGACCGCATTCGCGAGGTCGTCCCGAACGCCAAGCTCGCCTACAACAACAGCCCGTCCTTCAACTGGACCCTGAAGTTCCGCGAGCAGGTCTTCGAGGAGTGGACCAAGGAAGGCAAGGACGTGTCGGCCTACGACAAGTCCAAGCTGATGAGCGCCGAGTACGACGAGACCCCGCTGGGGATCGAAGCGGACCAGAAGATCCGCAGCTTCCAGGCGGACTCGGCCAAGCGCGCCGGCATCTTCCACCACCTGATCACGCTGCCGACCTACCACACGGCCGCGCTCAGCACCGACAACCTGGCCAAGGAGTACTTCGGCGACCAGGGCATGCTGGGCTACGTCCTGGGCGTCCAGCGGCAGGAGATCCGCAAGGGCCTGCCCTGCGTGAAGCACCAGAACATGTCGGGCTCGGACATCGGCGACGACCACAAGGAGTACTTCGCGGGCGAAGCGGCCCTGAAGGCCGGCGGCGTCCACAACACGATGAACCAGTTCGCCTAACCGCTTGAAGGAGCGCGCCCGGCCGCAAGGCCGGGCCGCCGGAGTGACCATGATGACGAAGGAAAGGTTCTGGGTGGTCGGCGGCGAATACAGCTGCCTGGCCTTCAAGTCTCTGAAGAGCGGCGCGCCCGAGGTGCTTGGTCCCTACGACACCCGCGAGGAGGCCCGCGCGGCCTGGCGGCGCAAGTCGGACGAGACCCGCGCCTGCGCCACGGCCCGCTACGCGATCGCCACCGAGCATCTCGTCCTGCCGGCCTGACGTCGTCTAAGATCTGACGGCCCCCGCGCCTCTCCGAGGGCCCGCGCGGGGGCCGGTTTTTCGCACGTGCCCTCGGCCCTGCTTTCGACCCCGGAGCGTCCCATGTCCGTCGACCTCGCCACGCGGCCTGCCGTGAAGCTGACCCAACCGTTCGAGGGCCGCGATTCCGAGGTGCTGACGCCCGAGGCCCTGGCCTTCCTCGGCCAGCTGCACGCCCGCTTCAACGACCGCCGCCTCGAGCTGCTGGCCCTGCGCGAGGAGCGCCAGACCCGCTTCGACGCCGGCGCCAAGCCCGACTTCCTGGCCGAGACCAAGGCGATCCGCGACGGCGACTGGAAGGTCGCCCCAATCCCCGCCGACCTGCAGGACCGCCGGGTCGAGATCACCGGCCCCGTCGACCGCAAGATGATCATCAACGCCCTGAACTCGGGCGCGCGGGTGTTCATGGCCGACTTCGAGGACGCCAGCGCCCCCACCTGGCGCAACATGGTCGACGGCCAGATCAACCTGATGGACCGCTGGGGGGGCAGGATCGGCTTCACCGATCCCAACACCGGCAAGAGCTATGCGCTGAAGGACAAGGTCGCGACCCTGATCGTCCGCCCGCGCGGCTGGCACCTGCCGGAGGCCCACGCCCTCGTCGACGGCGAGGAGATGAGCGGCGGGCTATTCGATTTCGGCCTCTACTTCTTCCACTGCGCCAAGACCTCGCTGGCCGCGGGCTCGGGTCCCTACTTCTACCTGCCCAAGATGGAGAGCCACCTCGAGGCGCGGCTGTGGAACGAGGTGTTCGTCTACGCCCAGGACGCGCTGGGCGTGCCGCAGGGCACGATCAAGGCCACCGTGCTGATCGAGACCCTGCCCGCCGCCTTCGAGATGGACGAGATCATCTACGAGCTGCGCGACCACATGGCGGGCCTCAACTGTGGCCGCTGGGACTACATCTTCTCGTTCATCAAGCGCCTGAAGGCCCATCCCGACGCGCTGACGCCCGACCGGGCGGTGATGACCATGGGCAAGGCCTTCCTGCAGGCCTACTCGTACAAGCTGATCCAGACCTGCCACCGCCGGGGCGCCTTCGCCATGGGCGGGATGGCCGCCCAGATCCCCGTGAAGGGCGATCCGGCCGCCAACGAGGCCGCCTTCGCCAAGGTCCGCGCCGACAAGGAGCGCGAGGCGACCAACGGCCACGACGGCACCTGGGTGGCCCACCCCGACCTGGTGCCCGTCGCCATGGAGGTGTTCGACCGGCTGATGCCGACCCCGAACCAGCTCGGCAAGCTGCGCGAGGACATCACCGTCACCCGCGAGGACATGCTGCAGGTCCACGACGGCGAGCGGACCGAGGCAGGCCTGCGCGAGAACATCCGCGTGGGCGTGCAGTACATCGAGGCCTGGCTGCGCGGCCGCGGCGCGGTGCCGCTCTACAACCTCATGGAGGACGCGGCGACGGCCGAGATCAGCCGCACCCAGATCTGGCAGTGGATCCACCACAAAGCCAAGCTGGCCGACGGCCGCGAGGTGACCCCCGAGCTGTTCCGCCAGGTGCTGGACGAGGAGATGGCGGGCCTGCGCCAGACCCTGCCGGGCGGGTCGTTCGAGACTGGCCGCTTCGCCGAGGCCCAGAAAATCTTCGTCGAGATGTGCCTCGCCGAGACCCTCGAGGAATTCCTCACGCTGCCGGCGTACCGGGTGCTGGATTGACGACCGCTCGCCGGGGCAGCAGCAGCGCCCCGGCCGAGACGATCAGGGCGGCGCCGATCAGCACGGGGCCGCCCGGCACGTCGCCGAACGCCAGGTAGCCGATCGCGGCCGAGCCCAGCAGCTCCAGGTAGCTGAGCGGCGCCAGCGTCGAGGCCTCGGCCCGGCGGAAGGCCAGCACCGACAGCACGTGGGCCAGGACCCCGAAGGTCCCCATGGCCGCGAACAGCCACAGGTCCGAAACCCTGGGCGTGGTCCAGTTCAGCGCCGCCTGCGGCGCGAGCAGGAAGAGGCCCACGAGGTACTGGAACGCCAGCGTCTGAAAGGGCGAGCTGCCCTCGGCGATCTTGCGCGTGACGACCTGGAAACAGGCGTAGGCGACGCCTGAGCCGAAGGCGAGCAGCAGGCCGGGCTCGATGGCGCCGCCGCCGGGCTGCAGGATGATCGCCGCCCCGCCGACGCCGAGCGCCAGGCTCGCGAGCTTGGCCGGCGTCATCCGCTCCTTGAGCACCACCACCGCCAGCAGGGCCGCGACGACGGGGCCGATGAAGTAGGCGCTGACCGCCGTCGCCAGCGGGATGCGGGCGATGGCCATGTAGTAGAGCGTCGCCGCCGCCAGCAGGAACACCAGCCGCAGCAGGTGCAGGCGCCGCTGGGTCTGCGGCAGCAGGGAGAGCCCGTGCAGCCGCACGGCGACGGGCGTGACCAGGCAGGCCGAGGCGGCGAAGCTGACCCAGCCGATCATCAGCGGCGAGTAGGTCGACGACAGGTGCTTCGCCAGCCCGTCGACCGCCGGGATGATGAACATGGCGAGGGCCATCATCAGGACGCCCTGCGCCCTTCGGCTCATCCCTCCGGTCATGCGATCGCCCCCCCGAGCGCTCTTCGAGACTAGATCGGATTCCGGCCCTCGGCGACGCCGCCGGGACGGGCCGGGCTCCGTCCGCTCACTTGCGCGTCCAGTCGCCGCCGGCGGGCTTGAAGTACTCGCCGGGCTTCAGCCGGCTCTGCACCACCGTCGTGAACGCCGAGGCGCCCGCGGCGGCCGGCGAGACGCCGTTCTTGGCCGCCGCCTGGCGGTAGAGCTCGGCCCGGCCGGCGTTGATCTCTTCCACCGCGGCCCGGAGCGCCGGATCGGTGGTCGGCTTCACGTAGCCGAGGAAGCCGTCGGCCTGCTCGCCCACGATCCCGCTCGCCTTGGCGGCGTCGACCACGGCCTTGGCGTTGGCCGCCTGGGCCGCCACCGGGGTGGCCGCCGAGAGCGCCAGCAGCACGGCGGCGCCCACGTTGAAGAAGTCGCGTCCCTGCATCGCCAGGTCTCCTAGAACAGCTCGGGGTTCTGCCGGATGAGGGCTTTGACGTCCTCGTCCAGCCGCAAGCGGACGTCGGCGTCCAGCTTGGCGTAGATGTTGATCGGGGCCACCTCGACCCGGACGGTCGGGGTGCAGGCGCCCAGGCCCAGGAGGACCACCCCTCCCAGGGCAGCCAGTGGGACGGCCGCTGGGGAGGCCAGGGATCGTCTGCGGAGGGTCATGCATCGGTCTCCGTGTCTAGCGTTCTCGTTGGACGGTCACGGCTGAACCGGGCCTGAACTGCGCAGCCGCAGGTACTCCGCGTAATCGGCCAAGAGATCGTCCAGGTTCAGCGTCGTGTCGAGCGTGAGGTTCACTTCCGTGCCCGATGGCAGGGGCAGGGCCTTGTTCATGAAGTCCCGCTGGACCAATTCGAAGATCCCCAGGCGCAGCTGCTGCCGCTTGGGCGGATCGTGCCGGCCGCGGATGTGGAACAGCACCCCCAGCCTGCCGTCCGCCTGGGAATTGAGCCCGGCCTCGAGCCGGTCGAACGACAGGTTCTCCATGGCCTCGTAGGCGAACTCGGTGATCATGTCCGAGGTGGAAGACTCGTCCGCGGGCGCTCCCGCACCGGGCGCTGCGACGCCCGCGGACTCCGTGACAGCCGAGCCGAGGCCGCCGGTGAAGGTGGAACGGTCGATCGACAGCCGCCCCGGCTGGATGGCCCGAAGGTCGCCGCCCGTGATCCGGACCTGGTTGCCGTTGGCCTCGAACGGGACGCGGCCGCTGACCCGCGCGTCCAGCTCCACCTTGTCTCCGAAAGGCGAGGCCTCGACGACGTCGTGCAGCTGCACGCCCTCGAACAGCAACGTCCCGCGGGTTGGGGCGGTGCGGTCGAACGGGACTTCCAGGGCCTCGATCCGCACCTTGCCCCCGCCGACCTCGGCCTCGCCGCCCGAGATCCTCACCACCTCGTCCTTCAGGCCGAAGGTCGCCGTCACGTTGGTGAGGGGAGCGATGGCGTCCAGCCGCTCGACCGTGAGCGTCTGGCCCGGCACGGCGTCGAGCGGGGCGAGGCTGGCGAGGGCGATGGTCCCCGAAAGGCCGGTGACGGCGCCCGCGGGGCTTTCGAAATCCAGCCGCGGGATGGCGAGCTCGCCGCCGCTGGTCGCCCCCTCGGCCGTCCAGGAAAAGCGGCCCGTGAACCGCGCCTGGCCCGTCGCAGGCGAGCCCAGGGCGGCGGTGAGGGGGGAGAGCTGCTCGGGCTGCAGTCCGCCCTCGGCGAAGACGAGCGCGCCGGTGTCGATGTCCACCCCGCCCTGCCCGCGCACGGCGTCGTGGCGCAGGACGGCGGTCGCCACCGGCTGGCCGGCGAGGGTGCGGAAGGCGAGGTCGGCGGTCCAGACGTCCCGGGCGAGTTCGGCCCGGCCGGTCATGACGAGCGGGTTGAAACGGGTCTCGGGCGCGGCGTCCTCGACGCGGGCGCCCTCGATGGCGGCTCGGGCCTGCAGCCGCCCCGCTGCCTGGCCGAAGGCGACGGGCCCGGCGGCCTGCTCCACACGGGCCTGGAGGAAGGGGGCGTTCGCCCGCACGTCCTCGGCCCGCCCCGAGAGGCGCCAGCCACCGTCGGCCATGCGGAACAGCGGCCCGCCTCCGGGGCAGAGGCGGCCGGCCAGCCGCTCCACGTCGTTCTCGCCCAGCTCCAGCCGCTCGGCGGACAGCGCGGCGCAGCGGCTGGCGGTGAAGCCGACCACCCCGCCGCCGATCCGGAGCCGGCCGGCGGCGTCGAGGGCGCCGTGCTGGATGGGCCCGAACGACAGCCGCGCCTTGGCCGAGACGCCGGCGCTGGCACCGCCGTTCGCGAGCCTCAGGTCGGTCACCGCCACGTCCGCCTCGGGCAGGCCGCCGCCGGCCGAGACCAGCCGCCAGTCGTCGGCGCCGGTGGACGACAGCACGACCTCCCCGCCCCGGTCCGGCAGCAGGCGCACCGGCCGCGGCAGCCGCAGCGAGACGCCGGCGCCGGGGCCGGGGGTGGGGGCGAGCGAGAGGCCTACCCCCGGTGCGGCGATCCGGAAGCCGGCCGCCGCTCGCTTGATCGCCGCCGTCTCGGGCGAATCCTCTGCGGCGGGCGCGCCGAGGCCGGCGTAGCGGCCGCGGCCGACGACGTCGCCCGAGAGCGTCAGTCGGGCGCCCGCCTTGTCGGCCGAGAGGGGCCCTGAGAAGCTCGCGGCCAGGCGCTCCAGGGTCAGGTCGGCGGCCTGGACCTGGCCCAGCGAGCCGGTCAGGCGCAGGGTGGCGGCCAGGCGATCGCCGCCCCGGCGCGTCCAGCGGAGGTCATCGCTCACCGCCGCCGCGAGGATCCGCCGGCCCTGCGTGCCGCCGATCTCCCCCGAGGCTGCGCGCACGTCGGCGACGGCGCGGCCGGCGAGGGTCAGGTCGGGGATCCAGCCGGTCGCCTGGCCCACGAAGGCGGCCTGCGCCTCCACGTCCTCCAGCCGTCGGTCTCCCGCCGCCAGCGCATCGGCGGCGAGGCTCGCGTTCAGCGTCACGCCGCCATCGCCACGGCGGTTCTGCAGGTCGGGATAGGGGCCGTCGGCGGTGATCCGCAGCAGGCCGCCATCGAGCGCCAGGCCCTCTGGCCCCGCTACGGACAGCGGCGCGTCCAACCGCACGGACGTCCGCGCGCCCCGGGTCGTGACGGCCAGGGCCGCGCGGCCGGTGCGCAGGGTGACGCCGCGGCCGGCCAGCGTCGCCGGTTCGGCGCCGGCCTGCAGCCACATCAGCTTGTTGTCCTCGACCCTGGCGTCGGCGCGCAGGCGCAGGGGACCGTAGTCGGTCGCCAGCCACAGGACGCCCCCATCCACCAGGATGCGCGGCCGGGCCGCATCGGGCCTGGGCGGGCGGCTGCGGAACTCCTCGACGATGGGGTCGAGCGAGCCGACGCTGAGACGCCCGCCGCGCAGACTGGCGCGCAGCACCGGCTCGCGAAGGGTCACCGAAACCACCTCGAAACCGAAGCCCCTGACCCGATACCGCACCTCTGCCCGGGCGGCGGTGAAGTCGGGCCGGCCGGGGTCGCCGATCCGCAGGCGGGCGGTGAAGGTGGACGGCCCGAAGGCGTAGACCTCGGCCTCGGAAGCCACGCCCTTCGAGCGCAGCCAGCCGGTCAGGGCCTCCCGCGCCAGCATCCGCCGGTTCAGGTAGAGCAGGGCGGCGAACACCACCAGGGCCACGCCGAACAGCGCCAGGAAGAGGCGCAGGCGTCGGGGCTTGGCGGCGGCGGCGTCGGTCAAGGGCAGGCTCGTCTCAGGCTCAGGAACACCTGATAGCGCATAAACGAGCCAAACCGTGGCGCCCTATCCCGCGATCGCCTCTCGCGGCAGGGTCGCGAGCGCCACGCCGCCGTCCACCGGGATGGTGGCGCCCACCACGTAGTCGCCGGCGCGCGAGGCCAGGAAGATCGCCGTGGCGGCCATGTCGTCGTCGCGGCCGATGCGGCCCAGCGGGACCCGGCGGGCGATCTCGTCGCCATGGTCGCGCGCGGCGCGGTTCATCTCGGAGGCGAAGGGGCCCGGGGCGATGGCGGTGACCACGATGCGGTCCTTCACCAGCCGGGCGGCCATGCGCCGGGTCAGGTAGATCAGGGCCGACTTGGAGGCGTGGTACGAATAGGTCTCCAGCGGATTGAGCGCCATGCCGTCGATCGAGGCGATGTTGATCACCTTGGCCGGCCGCTCGTCGCTGGCCGCCGCCTTCAGGGCGCCGTGGAGCTGCTGGGTCAGGAAGAAGGGCGACTTCAGGTTCAGGTTCATCACCTTGTCCCAGCCGTGCTCGGGGAACTCGTCGAAGTCCGCCGCCCAGGCCGCGCCGGCGTTGTTCACCAGGATGTCGAGCTTCGGCTCGCGCTCGGCGAGCGCCGCGGCCAGCGCCTTCACCCCCTCCACCGTCGAGATGTCCTGCGGCAGCGAGATGCAGTTGGGGCCCAGCTCCTCCGCCGTGGCGTCGCAGGCGTCGGCCTTGCGCGAGCTGACGTAGACCTTGGCGCCCTGTTCGACGAAGCCGCGGGCGATCATCTTGCCGATGCCCCGCGAGCCGCCGGTCACCAGGGCCACGCGCCCCTCCAGCGAGAACAGACCCGACGCCATCTCCACCTCCCGTTTCCTCAGCGGCACGATTGACTTGGCCGCCCCTGGCGAGGCCTATAACACGCGTTTGAATTCCGGGCCGCGGCAAGTTTCGAACAGGCGGTCTGCCAGCGATATTTGAGGGACGCTCTTCGATGACCGAGATCAATTCGGTGACCACCCTGACGCGCGACGGCGACGTGGCGATCGTGACCCTGAACTCGCCGCCGGTGAACGCCCTGTCGGCCAACGTCCGGGACGGCCTCTACGAGGGCTTCAAGCAGGCCATCGACAGCGACGCCAAGGCGATCGTGCTGATCTGCGAGGGCCGCACGTTCATCGCCGGGGCCGACATCACCGAGTTCGGCGGGGCCATGAAGGGCGCGAGCCTGCCGGACGTCCAGGCGATGATGGAGAACTCGCCCAAGCCGGTGGTGGCGGCGATCCACGGCACCGCTCTGGGCGGCGGCCTGGAAGTGGCGCTTTGCGCCCACTACCGCGTGGCGGTCCCCTCGGCGCGCCTCGGCCTGCCGGAAGTGAACCTCGGCCTCCTGCCGGGCGCCGGCGGCACCCAGCGCCTGCCCCGCATCGCCGGGGTCGAGAAGGCGCTGGAGATGGTCACCTCGGGCCGGCACGCCCCGGCCAAGGAGGCGCTGGCCATGGGCCTGGTCGACGAGCTGGTCGAGGAGGGCAAGCTGAAGGACGGCGCGGTCGCCTTCGCCCGCAAGCTGGTGGCCGAGAACAAGCCCCTGGTGAAGGTGCGCGAGAACAACGCCAAGCTCGAAGAGGCCAAGGGCAAGCCCGAGATCTTCGCCGAATTCCGCAAGAAGAACGCCCGCAAGTTCCGCGGCTTCCTGGCCCCCGAGTACAACATCCGCTGCATCGAGGCGGCGGTGAACTCGAACTCGTTCGAGGAAGGCCTGGCCGTCGAGCGCAAGCTGTTCATGGAGCTGATGACCGGCCCGCAGTCGGCCGCCCAGCGCTATTACTTCTTCGCCGAGCGTACGGCCCAGAAGATCCCGGACGTGCCGGACGACACCCCCACCCGCCCGGTCAAGAAGGTCGGCGTCCTGGGCGCCGGCACCATGGGCGGCGGCATCGCCATGAACTTCCTCAACGTCGGCATCCCGGTGACGATCGTCGAGCTGAAGCAGGACGCGCTGGACCGCGGCCTGGCCACCATCCGCAAGAACTACGAGCGCTCGCGCGGGGCGGTCCCCGAGCAGACCGAACAGCGCATGAGCCTGCTGACCGGTTCGCTGAGCATGGACGACTTCGCCGACTGCGACCTCATCATCGAGGCCGTGTTCGAGCGGATGGACATCAAGAAGGACGTGTTCGCCAAGCTGGACGGCATCGCCAAGCCCGGCGCGATCCTGGCCACCAACACCAGCTACCTGAACATCGACGAGATCGCCTCGGCCACCAAGCGGCCGCAGGACGTCATCGGCCTGCACTTCTTCTCGCCGGCCAACGTGATGAAGCTGCTGGAGGTGATCCGCGCCGACCACACCGCCAAGGACGTGATCGCCACGTCCATGAAGCTGGCCAAGCAGATCGGCAAGGTGGCGGTGCTGGCTGGCGTCTGCCCGGGCTTCATCGGCAACCGCATGCTCAGCCAGCGCCAGCGCGAGGCCAACAAGCTCGTCCTGGAAGGGGCCATGCCCTGGGACATCGACCGGGTCCTGTACGACTTCGGCTTCCCCATGGGCCCGTTCGCCATGAGCGACCTGGCCGGCCTCGACATCGGCTGGGTGAAGGAGAACTCGAAGGGCGAGACCCTGCGCGACGTGCTCTGCGAAATGGACCGCCGAGGCCAGAAGACCGGCGCGGGCTTCTACGACTACGACGAGAACCGCACCGCCAAGCCCTCCCCCGTCACCGAGAAGATCATCCAGGACTTCCGCGCCAAGAAGGGCATCAACGCCCGCACCATCTCCGACGAGGAGATCCTGGAGCGCTGCATCTATCCGATGATCAACGAGGGCGCGAAGATCCTCGAAGAGGGCAAGGCCATCCGCCCGTCGGACATCGACGTGGTCTGGGTCAACGGCTACGGCTGGCCGGTCTACCGCGGCGGGCCGATGCACTACGGCGACTTCGTCGGCCCGGACAAGGTGCTGGCCAAGATGAAGGAGTTCCAGGGCGCCATGGGCGACGACTTCAAGCCCGCGGCCCTGCTCGAGAAGCTGGTCGCCGAAGGCAAGAAGTTCTCGGACCTCAAGGCCTGATCAGCATAGCGCGGCGGGGCGGCCCAGCGGTCGCCCCGCCGTTTTTTCACCTACCGCCTAACGTAACGTCAGGATCCTCCCCATGCGTGAAGCCGTCATCGTCGCCGCCAAGCGGACCCCCATCGGCAAGGCCTACCGCGGCGCGTTCAACAACACCTACGGCGCGACGCTCGGCGCCGAACCCATCAGGGCCGTGGTCGCCCAGGCGGGCATCGATCCCGGCGAGGTGGACGACGTGGCCATGGGCTGCGCCATGCAGCAGGGCACGACGGGCCAGAACATCGCCCGCCAGGCGGCCCTGCGCGCCGGCCTGCCGAACACCGTCTCGGGCATGACCATCGACCGGCAGTGCAGCTCAGGCCTGATGGCGATCGCTACGGCGGCCAAGTACATCACCGTCGACGGCGCTCCGATCGCCATCGGCGCCGGCATCGAGTCGATCAGCCTGGTGCAGAACGACAAGATGAACCGCTTCATGGCCTCGGACCCGTGGCTCTCCGAGAACGTGCCCGAGCTGGCCTGCTCGATGATCGAGACGGCCGAGATCGTCGCCGATCGCTACGGCGTCAGCCGCGAGGCGCAGGACGAATACGCCCTGCAGTCGCAGCAGCGCACCGCCCAGGCCCAGGCCGAGGGCCGCTTCGCCAGCGAGATCGTCCCCGTCACCACCGTCATGAAGGTGCTTGTGAACAAGGAGACCGGCGAGACGGCCGACAAGGAGATCACCCTCGACCGCGACGAGGGCAACCGCCCCCAGACCACCCTGGAGGACCTGCAGAAGCTGCAGCCGGTGTTCCGGGGCGGCCGCTACGTGCCGCAGGGCAAGTTCATCACCGCCGGCAACGCCAGCCAGCTCTCGGACGGCGCGGCCGCCGTCCTGCTGATGGAGCGCAAGGAGGCCGAGAAGCGCGGCCTCGAGCCGCTCGGCGCCTACCGCGGCATGGCCGTGGCCGGCTGCGGCCCCGAGGAGATGGGCATCGGCCCGGTGTTCGCGATCCCGAAGCTCTTGGAGCGCAACGGGCTGACCATCGACGACATCGACCTGTGGGAGCTGAACGAGGCCTTCGCCAGCCAGGTGCTCTACTGCCGGGACAAGCTGGGCATCCCGAACGAGAAGCTGAACGTCTCGGGCGGCTCGATCTCGATCGGCCACCCCTACGGCATGACCGGCGCCCGCTGCACCGCTCACCTGCTCTACGAGGGCAAGCGCCGCGGCGCGAAGTACGGCGTCGTCACCATGTGCGTCGGCGGCGGGATGGGCGCGGCGGGTCTCTTCGAGATCTTCTGATCCACGCCCCGGACAGGAGCGTCAGGGCCGCCCTTCGGGGCGGCCCTTTTCGCGTCAGGAGGCGGCGATGAACTCGGCCTCGATCTTCAGGGTGACCTCGTCGCCGACCGCCGGCAGGGCGTAGGTCATGCCGAAGTCCGACCGCTTGATCTTGGCCTCGCCGTCGAAGCCGACGGTGTAGACCTTGTTCATCGGGTTCGGCCCGGCCTGGTTGAACTCGGCCTCGATGACGATGGGCTTGGTCACGCCGCGCAGGGTGAGCTGGCCGTGGATGTCGGCTTCGTCCTTGTCGGTGAGGACGATGCGGGTCGCGCGGAACGTGGCCGTCGGGTGGTTGGCGGCGTCGAAGAAGTCGGCGGACTTCAGGTGCTTGTCGAGGGCGGCGTTCAGTGAGCCGACGTCGTCGATCTTCACCGTCGCCTGCAGCTGCGAGCGTTCGGGCGCCTTCGGGTCGATGGTCAGCGTCCCGGTCGCGCCCGCGAACTGGCCGGCGTAGGTCGAAAAGCCCATGTGGTTCACCGACCAGGTGATCTTCGAATGCTCGGGATCGAGGGTGTAGGTCCCGGCGCGGACCTGGGCCGGCTCGCGGGTCAGGCCGTCCTGGGCCTGGACCACCCCCACGGAAACGAGCAGGGCGGCGGCGCCGGCGGCGAGCGACAGGTGCATGCGGTTCAAGATCGAGACTCCTCAGACTATGAAAACGGAAGTCCCGAGATATGGGCTGCCGCGGCGGGATGATAATGCGCCCGGCCGGGACAGGACTGATTCCGGAACCGAAATTATCGCGCGCGCAGGTTGCGGAAGGTGATCGAGTAGCGGAGGGCCTTGGCCTCGGGCAGGCTGTGCTCCCATTCCGTGCGCGCCGGCCCGTCCAGGAGGTAGATCGAGCGCGGCGCCAGGGGGACGTTCAGGCGCTCGAACCGCTCCCCTGCGCGGCGGCGGAAGCGCATCACGCAGGGCGCGCCCAGGGAGATCCCGGCCACCTTCTCGAACACCGGACGGTCCTTGTGCCAGCCGATCGGGGCGCCTTCGCGGTACTCGTTGATCAGCACGTGGCCGAAGGCCTCCGGCGGCAGGCCGGCAAAGTCGGCCGCCCGGTCGCGGACGGGCCGCAGCCAGCCGGGCATGGGCTCGGCCTCCACCAGTCCGGGGCCGTTGAAGTCGTAGCGCCAGCCGAACGAGACCACCCGCCGCCGCCCCTCGTATCCGCGGAACTGGAAGGGCTCGAACGGCAGCCTTGAGAGCCGGTCCAGCAGGTCCGCCTCCTCGGCCGCCGTCAGGAAATCCGGGCGGTAGGCGAGCCCCTCGGGCGCCCTCGCGGGAAGCGCGGGGGGCGGGGCCTCGAACAGGCTGGGCTGGGCGGCGGGCATGGTTCCGATCAGGTGGGGACGACCGGCGGCCGGCGGAAGATGCGGCCCCGGCTCACGCGGCCGTGAACCGCTGGCGGGCCTGCGCCCGCCATTCGAGGTTGACCCCGCCCGCCTCCCCGCACCCAAACTCGCCCCCTCGGAGCCGACGCGGCCGGAAGGGGCGGATGCGGATGGGGACGGTCGGGAGCGGCGGCCTGCGGGAGACCCTCGGCGTCCGCGACGCCATGGCGATCACCGTCGGCATCGTGGTCGGCGCGGGCATCTTCCGAACCCCGTCCCTGGTCGCCGGCGCCGCCGACAGCTCGGCCGGCGTGCTGCTGGCCTGGGCGGCGGGCGGGGTGATCTCGCTGGTGGGCGCCCTCTGCTACGCCGAGCTGGCGTCGGCCTACCCGCACGCCGGCGGGGACTACCACTACCTGGGCCGGGCCTTCGGCCGGAAACTGGCCTTCCTCTACGCCTGGGCGCGGCTGGCGGTGATCCAGACGGGGTCGGTGGCGCTGCTGGCGTTCGTGTTCGGCGACTATGCGAGCCAGCTCCTGCACCTGGGGCCGTTCTCCAGCGCCCTCTACGCCGCCGGCGCCGTGGTCGCGATCACCGCCGTTCAGTGGATCGGCGTGCGCGCCGGCGCCGGAACCCAGGCCTGGCTCACGCTCGCGGAGATCGTCGGCCTCTGCGCGGTGATCGTGGCAGGCCTGCTGATCGCGCCGGCCGCCGCCCCGGCGCCGCCGCCCTCCGAGACGACCGCCTTCGGGCTGATGATGGTGTTCGTGCTGCTGACCTTCGGCGGCTGGAACGAGGCGGCCTACGTCTCGGCCGAGCTGAAGGACGCCCGCCGGCGCATGGCCCCGGTGCTGGTGGCCAGCCTGCTGCTGATCACCGCCCTCTATCTGCTCGCCAACGCCGCCTACCTGCGGGCCCTGGGCCTGGCGGGCGTGGCCGGATCGGACGCCGTGGCCGCCGACCTCATGTGGCTGGCCTTCGGCGCCCCCGGCGCGACGCTGGTCAGCCTGTTCGTGGCGGTCGCAGCCCTCACCTCGGCCAACGCCACCGTGTTCACCGGCGCGCGCACCGCCTGGGCGCTGGGGCGCGACCATCCGCGGCTCGCGGCGCTGGGACGCTGGGACGAGCGCGCCGCCACGCCGCGCAACGGCCTGCTGCTGCAGGGCGCGGCGGCCCTGGCGCTGGTGGGGCTGGGCGCCTTCGCCCGCGACGGCTTCCAGCTCGCCGTCGAGTACACCGCACCGGTGTTCTGGGGCTTCTTCCTGCTGGTCGGCGTCGCGCTGATCCGGCTGCGGATGATCGAGCCCCACGCCGATCGGCCGTTCCGCACCCCGCTCTATCCGCTGCTGCCCGGCGTCTTCATCGTCACCAACGCCTACCTGCTCTACTCCAGCCTCGCCTACACCGGCCGCGGCGCCCTGCTGGGCCTGGCCGTGCTGGCCGCCGGCGGCCTCCTGCTCATCCCCCTTCGCACCCGGAAGACAGAGGAGACGACCTCGTGAAAGCCCATGCGTACGCCTTCGCCGCCGCGCTCGCGCTGATCGCCTGCCAGGCGCCCCCCGCCGTCCAGGACGCCAACGCCCAGGACAGGTCCGCCGCCGCCCCGACCCGGGGACCGGACGTGATCTACGTGCCGACGCCCCACGAGACCGTCGACGCCATGCTGAAGCTGGGCGAGGTGAGGCCCGGCGACGTGCTCTACGACCTGGGCTCCGGCGACGGCCGCATCCCCATCGCCGCGGCCAGGCAGTTCGGGGTCCGCGCCGTCGGCATCGACATCGACCCCCGGCGCATCGCCGAAGCGAACGCCAACGCCGAAGCGGCCGGAGTCACCAAGCTGGTCAAGTTCCGCAACGAGGACCTGTTCGAGGCCGACTTCAGCGACGCCACGGTCATCACGCTCTACCTGCTGCCCAGCCTGAACGAGAAGCTGGCGCCCCGGCTGCTCGAGCTGAAGCCCGGCACGCGGATCGTCAGCCACGCCTTCCCGATGGGCGACTGGGCGCCGGAGCAGACGGTGCAGACCCCCGGCGGCGGCGTCATCTACCGCTGGACGGTGCCGGAAAGAGGCCGGTGAAAGAAACTTTCTTTCGATAATTGCGTTTTGATCGGCGAGGGCTATATTAAGAACCGTTCGCAATAAGGACGCCTGTCATGCGCTTCGCCATGAAGACCGCCAGCTGGTCCGTGACCCACATGATCGTGGCGATCGCCGTCGCCTATGCGCTGACCCAGAACTGGCGCGCGGCGCTCGCGGTCGGTCTGATCGAGCCCATATTCCAGACCATCGCCTTCGCCGTACACGAGCGGGCGTGGATGAAATTCGCGCCGGCCCGGACCCAGGAAGCCAGGGAGGGAACGACCCCCCGCCTGGCGGGTTCGGCGCGGGCCTGAACATGCGAAGGGAGACCACCATGGCCGACAAGGAAAACGCCGCCGCGGGCCTGTCCAAGCTGCTCGCCGACACCTACGCCGTCTATCTGAAGACCCACGGCTACCACTGGAACGTGCGGGGGCCGAACTTCCACGCCCTGCACGGCATGTTCATGGAGCAGTACACCGAGATGTGGCAGGCGATCGACACGGTCGCCGAGCGCATCCGGGCGCTGGGCGAGCTCGCGCCGCAGGGCTACCGAACCTTCGGCAACCTCTCGTCCATCCGGGATGGCGACCCGGAGAAGGACGCCGACGGCATGCTGCGCGAGCTGCTGGCCGACCACGAGGCGCTGATCAAGACCGCCCGCGCCGCCCGCGAGGGCGCCGACGACGTGACCGCCGCGGTCATCGACGACCGCATCGAGGCGCACGAGAAGCACGCCTGGATGCTGCGCGCCTCGCTGGGCTGAGGACGGGCTAGAGCCCGAACGGCCAGGTCTCCTCGTCGCCCGCCTCGTGGTCCTCGCGGATCCGGGCCGGCAGCGGGGCGACCGCGGCGGTTTCGTCGAACCAGACGTAGGCGTCGAACTGCTGGGCCGGCCGCGCCTCGACATAGTGGCTCAAGCGCTCGGTCTCGGGCCGGTAGATCACCCCGATGAACCGCTCCAGCCGCGGCTCGGCCAGGGCCGCGCGGACGTCGTCGTGGACGCCGGGCCGCAGGTCGAGGAGGAACCGCTTCACGCCGGCCTCGTGCGCCAGCCGCTCGAGGCTGCCCTCCAGCGACGGGCGCACCGCCTTGACCTCCATCGGCTCGTCCCAGTCGCTCGCGCAGGCGACCGTCCCCGCGTGGGTCCCGAAACCGATCAGCCGCGCCTCGTCGCCCCACCGCTCCCGGCAGAGTTGGCCGATGTTCAGCTCGTCGCGCACCGCGCCCATGTCGGTCGCCCGGGCGTCGCCGATGTGGGAGTTGTGGGCCCAGACCACCGCCCGGGCGTCGGGCCCCTTGGCGGCCAGCAGCGCCTCCAGCGTCTCGAACATGTGGGTGTCGCGCAGATTCCAGCTCTCGGCGCCGCCGTAGTACATGACCCGGTAGTAGCGCTCGGCGTCGCGCACCAGACGCGCGCTCTGGGTGGCGTCCAGCAGGGCCTCCTCGTCCTCGGCCGCGCCGTCGAGGCGGCGGGCCAGCATCTCGGACAGCATGGCGGTCACTGGCCCCTCGCAGCCGGCGTAGCGTCCCGACACCGTCATCCGTCCGTAGGCCGCCGGCTCGTCGGCCCAGGGGGTGAGGCAGCCGTAGCGGTCGCGGGCGACCCGCGCCGCCTCGGGGTCCTCGCGGTCCAGGTAGTCGATCACCGCCCGCATCGAGCCCGACAGGTTGTAGAGGTCGAGGCCGTAGATCCCCGCCTGCCGCCGGGGGCTGCGGAAGCGGTTGTGGTCGGCGAGCCATTCCAGGAATCGGTCGAACTCGCGGTTGCGCCACATCCAGGTCGGGAAGCGGGTGAAGGCGTCCTTCGCCCCCGCCGGGCGCTTACGGTGGCGGACCCGCGCGTCCAGCACCCGCGCGTCCGGCCAGTCGGCCTCCAGCGCCACCACGTTGAAGCCGCGCTGTTCGATCAGCCAGCGGGTTATGGACGCCCGGGCGCGGTAGAACTCGGATGTGCCGTGGCTAGCCTCGCCCAGCAGCACGATGCGGGCGTCGCCGAAGCGGTCGAACAGGCGCCCGAAGGCCGGATCGTCGATCTCCGGCAGGGGTTCTGCCCTGGCTGCGATCAGGGCTGAGGCGCCTCCGCGCACGTCTCTCGCCTCCTCGACGCGGCGATCAATGTCAGGCATGCCGGCCTCCGTCCTTGAGCTGTCGCAACCGCGGGCCGCGCCGGCGGTTCCGCAGGGCGAGACAGGAGCCAGGAGCGCGGATGCCGGTCGAACTTCGCAAGGTCGAGACGATCCACCAGGGCTATTCCACCCTGATGCTGGCCACCCTCGCCGCCCCGGACGGAAGCACGTTCACCCGCGAGATCGAGCACCACGGGCGGGCCGCCGCCGTGCTGCCGTACGACCCCGAGCGGCGATGCGCCCTTATGGTCAACCTGCCCCGGCCGCCGGTGATCTGGGCGGGCGGGCCGCCCGAGCTCCTCGAGGCGCCCGCCGGCATGGTCGAGAACGAGGACGCCGAGGAGACGGCGACCCGCGAGGCCCTGGAGGAGGCGGGCGTGAAGCTCGGCCGGCTGGAGGCGGTGGGCTCGCCGTTCTCCTCCCCCGGCGTCTCCAGCGAACGGATCGACCTGTTCCTGGCGGCCTATTCCACGGCCGACCGGGTCGGGGACGGCGGCGGCCTTGCCGAGGAGCAGGAGCACATCACCGTCGAGGAGGTCCCGCTGGCCCAGCTCTGGACCTGGGTCGAGCAGCGGCGGATCGAGGACCTGAAGACCCTGGCCCTGATCCTGGCCCTGAAGGTGCGCCGGCCGGAGCTGTTCGAGCCATGAACCGCGCGCCCGACCGGCCGGCGGTGGGCTCGCTGCTGGACACCGACCTCTACAAGCTCCTGATGCTGCAGCTGATCTGGCGCCGGCACGCGGACGTGCCGGTGGTCTTCTCGCTGGTCAACCGCAGCCGCAGCGTCCGGATCGCGGACGAGATCGACCTCTCCGAGCTGCGGGAAGAGCTGGACCATGTCCGCAGCCTGAGGTTCGCCGCGGACGAGCTCGCCTGGCTGGGCGCCGCCGAGATCTACGGCCGCCGCGACCTCTTCGCCCCCGACTTCCTGGCCTGGCTCGCGGGCCTGCGCCTGCCCGAGTACGCGCTGGAGGCGCGGGACGGGCAGATCGCGCTGGCGTTTCACGGGACCTGGGCCGAGACGACGCTGTGGGAGATCCCCGCCCTGGCGGTCGTCACCGCCCTGCGGGCGCGCCGGGTCGTGAACGCCCTGGGCGAGGCGCCGGGAGGGGCGGGTCGCGAGACCCTCTACCGCTGCGCCCTCGGACGACTCGAGGCCAAGGCCGAGCGGCTGGCGGCGCTCCCCGGCCTGGCCCTCAGCGACTTCGGCACCCGCCGGCGGCACAGCCTGGCCTGGCAGCGCACCTGCCTGGAGGTGCTGCGCGAGCGGCTGGGGCCGGCCTTCCGCGGCACCAGCAACGTCCTGCTGGCCCGGACGCTGGACATGCCCGCGGTCGGCACCAACGGCCACGAGCTGCCGATGGTGCTGGCCGCCCTCGCCCCGGACGACGCGGCCCTGAAGCGCGCGCCCTACCGCGTGCTGGAGGAATGGGCGCAGCTCTACCCGCAGCCGCTGCGCATCGTCCTGCCCGACACCTTCGGATCGGCGGCGTTCTTCCGCGAGGCGCCGGACTGGGTCGCGGACTGGGCCGGCGTGCGGCCCGACTCGGCCCCGCCCCTGGAGGCCGGCGAGGCCCTGATCGACTGGTGGGGGGCGATGGGCCGCGATCCGCGCGAGAAGACGCTGGTCTTCTCCGACGCCTTGACCGTCGACCGGATCGAGCAGCTCCACGCCCGCTTCCACGGCCGGGTCGGCGTCAGCTTCGGCTGGGGCACCCGGCTGACCAACGACCTGGAAGGCTGCGCCGAGGCGCCCGGGCTGAAGGCGATCTCGCTGGTGTGCAAGGTGACAGAGGCGGGCGGTCGCCCGGCGGTGAAGCTGTCGGACAATCCCGAGAAGGCGACCGGCGATCCGGCCGAGGTGGAGCGCTACAAGCGCGTGTTCGGGACCGAGGGCCACATGGCCCGGCGGCCCGTCGTCTAGGAGGCGGCGGCGATGGGCGTCTATGTCGGCTGGGCCCTGGACCGCGGCGAGCGCGAGGCGCTGCTGGCGCGCTTCCCGGCGAGGTACGCGCGGGCGGTGGCCGACCACGTGACCCTGGCCTTCGAGCCGACGGAGCCCGCGCTGCCGACCGAAACGTCCGGCGAGATCGTCGGCGAGGCCGACGACGGCCGGGGCGTGCAGGCGATGGTGGTGCGCATCGCCGGGACCACCGACCGGCCCGACGGCTCGACCTATCACATCACCTGGTCGCTGGCGGACGGCCGGCGGGCGGTCGAGAGCAACGACGTGATCCGGCAGCACGGCTGGCGGCCGCTGGACGCCCCGGTCAGGGTCAGGCTGGAGCCGCGGCTGTTCCGGCCCTGAGCGCTTGGCAGCAGCTCCGTATGCTGAGTGCTAACAATTTGAATTAGCGGAACTTTCACCAGAATCACGCATATCCTCGTGGTGCGCACGGCGATGCGCCGGCGCTCGGATCCACAGTGACGAGGTCGCGTGATGCAAGCGTCGCCCGAATTCCGGAAGCAGCTCGAAGGCTATGGGCTGACCACGGCGGAGATCCTCTACCGGCTGCCCGACCATCCGGCCCTGCTGCAGAGCTACATTTGGCAGGACTACGACGTCTTCCCGGAATTCCCGGTGCTGAAGAAGTTCCTGGGCTTCTGGGAGACCAGCCTGGAGGGCCCGCTGTTCAAGGTGACGGTCGGCCACCAGAAGCTGATCCGGCCGGCCGAGCTCAAGGCCATCGGCGCCGAGTTCCGGCTGCACTAGGCGGCCCGGGGCGGTCTACTCGACCACGCCCACCGCCTCGCGCATGCCCCGCAGGCGCATCAGGATCACCTCGTTCTCGGGCGTCATCCCGCCGCCCGAGGCGTTGACCAGGGCCAGCGCGTCGAGATGCAGGCGCAGGGCGTCGGTGTGCCAGACGCCGCTGGAGATCAGGTTGTCGACCATGGCGCTGATCCCCCGCGCCACCTCGCCCACGGCCTCGAGGCCCGCCGCGCCGGCCACCTCGGCGACGTTCATCGCCGTCTCGCCCAGGGTCCGGCACTCGGCGAAGAGCACGTCCTCGCTCTGCTCGGCGAAGGCGCGGATCTCCTCCAGCTTCTCGGCGACGTAGGTCCGGATCGCGTCCCCCAGCGCCTCGACGCGGCTCTCGGCGTCGGCGATCAGCTCGGCCGCCGTCGGCGCCTGGATCGCCTCGAGGATCTTCGCCAGCCGGTTCTCGGGCGTGAAGATGCGGGCCACGGTCATCGGCGGCTCCTAGCCAAAAAGCGAATCGACCTCGTCCTGGGACATGGCCCGTTCAGGGTTGGCGGTCAGCGCGATCGCGTCCGACCGCCGCTCGGCGACGTCGCCCGGGAGGGGCTGGTTCTTGAACCGGCGGTCGGGTCCGCAATAGGACTGGGTGGTGACGAACTGGCGCGAGTTGCGGGCCAGCCATTCGATGCGGCTGAGCAGCACGCCGGGCGCGATCGGCTTCTTGACCACGAAGTTCGCGCCGGCGTCGCGGGCGGTGGTCACCTTCTCGACCGGCGTGTGGCCGCTGACCACCACGATCGGGGCCGTGAAGTTCGGCGCCTCGCGCTGGCTGCGGATGTGCCGGGCCAGCGAGATCCCGTCCTCCTCAGGCATCTCCCCGTCGATGATGATCAGGTCGTAGGCGACCGCGGCGACCGTCTCGCGCGCCTCCTCGGCCGAACGGCAGGTGGCGATCCGCCCCACCCGGAAGCCCACGAGCACCTGGCTCATCAGCTCCAGCGACTGGGGATTGTCGTCCACCAGCAGGACCTTGGCCTTCCGCAGATCCAGGCGAGTCGACGACGACAGCATCCTCATTCATCCGCCTGCGGGGGTCCGGTCCTTAGGGCTTGTCGAAATCCATCAGGGCGTCGGCCGCGGCCTGGTCCAGCCCCTCGCCCGCCAGGGCCGGGCCGTTCAACAGGGGGTCGCCTTCCGACCGGCCGAGGGCGACATCGCCGATCATCGCGTCCAGCTTGGCGAGCCGCTGGCCCGTCAGGTCCTGGAAGGCGCAGGCCTCGAGGATGGCGCAGAGCATCCGCTCCAGGCCGTCGAGCGCCGAGGCGTCGCCGTCGCGCGCCGCCTGCACGTCCTTCAGACCCTTCTCGGCGGCGGCCAGCATGGCGTCGGCGGCCTCCTCGATCTCGCGGCGGACGTTGGCGATGATCGCGCGCGCCTCGGCCTCCGCCATGTCAGAGCTCCCCGAAGACGGTCGTGAGCTTCTGCTTCAACACCGCGAGGTTGAAGGGCTTGATGATGTAGTTGTTCACGCCGGCCTGGCGGGCGGCGATGACGTTCTCGGTCTTGGCCTCGGCCGTGACCATCACGAACGGCACGTCCTTCGTCCGCGGCTCGGCGCGGACGGCCTTCAGCAGGTCGTAGCCGGTCATGGGCTGCATGTTCCAGTCCGACAGGATCAGCCCGTAGTCCTTGTGCTTGATCTTCTCGAGCGCGGTCGGGCCGTCGGTGGCGTCGTCGACGTTCCGGAAGCCGAGCTGCTCCAGCAGGCCGCGCATGATCCGGATCATCGTCTTGTAGTCGTCGACCACCAGCACGTTCATCGATTTGTCGACCGCCATCCGCGTCCCTCGCTGTGAGCCGTCGCCACTGGGGCGCCTGTCCTGCAAACGAGTCTCGCAAAGTGACTAATAAACGGTAACATTACTTATAAGTGTGGGTCGCACCCGTCCCGTTTCAGTTATCAAATTGCACCTGAAGAGCATTTGTCAGCTCTACAGGCGCATCATCAGCCTCGCAATCGATGAACTAGACCGATGGTGCTCGCGCGCTTCCACGTGAAATCGGTACGCGTCCCGCGCGATATCTTCATTTCACCGCCACTTTTACTTCCGGATTAGGCTTCCGTTAACCGCTTCAGCCTCGCTTTGGGACACCGGGAAGGCTGTGATTCCAGCGGGGGCGGCTTTGGACGATCTGGTGAGCGACTTCATCGCGGAGACCCGGGAGGGCCTCGAAGCGCTGGACAGCGAACTCGTGCGCTTCGAGCAGCAGCCCGACGACCCCGAGACCCTGAGCGGCATCTTCCGGCTCATCCACACCATCAAGGGCACGTGCGGGTTCCTGGGCCTGATGCGCCTGCAGACGGTCGCGCATGCGGCCGAGAACGTGCTCGGCGGCTTCCGGGACGGCGTCGTGCCGGTGACGCCGACCGCCGTCTCCGCGGTTCTCGACACGGTGGACCTGATCCGCTCGCTGGTGGATGCGCTCGCGTCCACGGGCGCCGAGCCGGAAGGCGACGACAGCGCCCTCATCGGCCGCCTGGAGGCGGTCATGGAGACCGCCGCAGGGGATGAACCGGCCGCCGCCGCGCCGACGGCCGAGGCGCCGCAGCCGGCGGCGAAGGACGCCCGCAGCCTGATCGAACAGCTGGGCGGCGACGCGACGCTGGACGCCGCGGCCGAGATGTCGCTGGCCCGCCTGCGGGACGACGCGCGGCTGGGCGGCCTGTTCGCCCGCGCCGACACGGACCGGCTGCTGGCCGCGGTTCGCGACGGCCTCTGCGGGATCGCCCGCAAGGGCGAGGCGAGCGACGCCCTGGCCCGGGCGCTGGCCCAGGTCGCCGACGGCGCCGTGGACGCTGGAGCGGTGGGCGCCGTGTTCGACGTGGCCGCCGCGGCGCTGGCCGACCTCGAGGTGGACGCCGCCGCCATCGCGGCCCTGCGGAGCCTCGCCTGCCCGCCCCCGGAACCCCGGGCCGAAGCGGACCCGGAACCGGCGCTGGCCGAGGCCGAACCCGAAGCCTCGTCCGCGCCCGACCCGGAGCCCGCGCTGGAGGCCAGCCCCGCGCCGGTGGCTGCGACCGCGCCGGCGGCCCGCTCCGCGCCCCCCGCCGCCGGCGGCGAGGCCGCCGGCCCCGCCCAGACGATCCGGGTCAGCGTCGATGCGCTGGAACACCTGATGACCGTGGTCAGCGAGCTGGTGCTGATCCGCAACCAGCTCATCCAGACCCTGCGCCTGGAGCCCGAAAGCCCCTTCGCCGCCCCGCTCAATCGCCTGAACCAGGTGACCAGCGAGCTGCAGGAAGGGGTGATGACCACCCGCATGCAGCCGATCAGCGGCGCCTGGGCCAAGCTGCCGCGCCTGGTCCGCGACCTCGCCCAGGACCTCGGCAAGAGCATCGACCTCGTCATGCTGGGCCAGGAGACCGAGCTGGATCGCCAGGTGCTGGAGCTGATCAAGGATCCGCTCACCCACATGATCCGCAACGCCGCCGACCACGGGCTGGAGACGCCCGCCGAGCGGCGCGCGGCCGGCAAGCCCGAGACCGGACGCATCACCCTGCAGGCGCGGCACGAAGGCGGCGCCATCGTGATCGAGGTGGCCGACGACGGCCGCGGGCTCTCGGCCGAGAAGATCCGCGCCAAGGCGCTCGCCTCGGGCCTGATCACGCCGACCCAGGCCGAGCAGATGTCGGACGCCGACGCGCGCCAGCTGATCTTCCTGCCCGGCTTCTCGACCGCCTCGCAGGTGACCGCCGTCTCCGGACGCGGCGTCGGCATGGACGTGGTGCGCACGAACATCGAGAAGATCGGCGGCGCCATCGAAGTGGGCGCGACCGACGGCGGCGGGACCCGGTTCACCATCCGCATTCCGCTGACGCTGACGATCGTCTCGGCCCTGATCGTGGAGTGCTGCGGCGAGCGGTTCGCCATGCCGCAGTCCGCCGTCGTCGAGCTGGTCAGCGCCTCGGGCGCCTCGGGCCACGCCATCGAGTACATCGACGGGAGCGCGGTGCTGCGCCTGCGCGACCGGCTGCTGCCGCTGGTCTCGCTGCAGAGCCTGCTGGGCCTGGAGCCCGTGGGCGAACCGTCGAACGAGACCTGCATCCTGGTGGCCCGGGTGGGCGCCTTCACCTTCGGCGTGATCGTCGACCGGGTGTTCGACACCGAGGAGATCGTGGTCAAGCCCGTGGCCACGGTGCTGCGCCACCTGAAGCTCTATTCCGGCGCCACCATCCTGGGCGACGGGTCGGTGATCCTGATCCTCGACCCCAAGGGCATCTCGCTGGAGGCCGGCGCCGGCCAGACCGGCTCCCTGGCCCAGGACGACGCCGACGCCCTCGGCGGCGCGGGCTCGACGTCCCGCGAGGCGCTGCTGGTCTTCCGGGCCGCCAACGAGACGCTGAAGGCCGCCCGGCTGGCCACCGTCTCGCGCATCGAGGAGCTCGCCGCCGACCAGATCGAGCGCGTCGACGGCCGCGCGGTGGTCCAGTACCGTGGGCGGCTGATGCCGGTCCTGGGCGTCGACGCCCAGCCGGCGGCGGCCTGGGAAGGCGAGGGCCGCCGCCCCCTGCTGGTGTTCGCCCAGGAGGACCGCGCCGTCGGCCTGCTGGTCGACGAGATCGTCGACATCGTCGAGAGCTCCACCGAATCCGAGCTGGGATCGCGCGGCGAGGGCGCGGCGGGCAGCCTGATCATCGGCGGCAAGGCCACCGAGCTGATCGACGTCGGTTACTACTGGGCCCGGGCCGTGAACGACGACGAGCCGGCGCGGCCGGCCGGCCAGGCGACGTCCGCGGGCCCGGCCGCCGGTCCCGCCAGCATGAAGCGGCTGCTGGTCATCGACTCCAGCCCCTTCTCCCAGCTGCTGCTCCGGCCGCTGCTGGCCCAGGCGGGCTACGACGTGACCGTCGCCACCGACCCCGAGGCGGCCCTCGGCCTCTACGAGAGCGGCGAGCACTTCCACCTGATCATGGCGGACACGAGCTCGGGCGAGCCCGACATGAAAGCCTTCGCCAAGGCGTTCGCCCAGGCGCCCGAGTGGCATCGCACGCCCCTCCTCAGCCTGGCGCTGCACAACCTCAAGGCCGCGGGCGCCGGCGGGCTCGACACCACCACCCTGCTGGACGCCGTGTCCGGCGCGCTCGACGAGATGAAGGGGGCCGCATGAGCTTCGGGAACGACGCGGCGGCGCCGGCCGACGGCGCCGCCGAGGGCCTGGTGTCCATCCGGATCGGACGCCAGGCGTTCGGCGTGCCGGTCCTGCAGGTGCAGGACGTGATCGCCCAGACCGCCATCAACCGCGTGCCGCTGGGCCCGCCCGAGGTGGCCGGCTCGCTGAACCTGCGCGGCCGCATCGTCACGGCGATCGACATGCGCCGGCGCCTCGGCATGGAGCCGCGCGGCGCCGACGACGGCTTCATGTCGGTGATCGTCGAGCGCAACGGGGAGCTCTACGCCCTGCTCGTGGACGACGTCGGCGACGTCCTCTGGCTGCCCCAGTCCTCGCACGAGCCGCCGCCGATCACGCTGTCCAGCGAGTGGCGGGGGCTGTGCAGCGGCCTCTACCGCCTGGAGGGCGAGCTGCTGCTGGTCCTGAAGGTCGAGGAGGTGCTGGCGCTGAGCCGCCATGCGCCGCCGGCGGCCGCCACCGCGAGCGGTCAGGCGACGCCGGCCAGGGAGCCGGAACCGGAACCCGTGGAGACCGCGGCATGAGCCCGGTCGCACGCGACCTACTTGGGACCATCCAACGGGAGGGGGAGTGATGGCCAGCAAATCGGCCGCCGTACGCAAGGCGAGCACCGTCGAGCCGCCCACGCTGTTCGAACGCCTGGGCGGCGCCCCGGCGGTCGATGCGGCGGTGGAGCTCTTCTACGCCAAGGTCCTCGCCGACGACCGGATCAACCGGTTCTTCCAGGGCGTGGACATGGTGCGGCAGGCGGGACGCCAGAAGGCGTTCCTGACCATGCTGATGGGCGGGCCCAACACCTACACGGGCCAGAACCTGCGGCTCGGCCACCGGAAGCTGGTCGCCGCCGGGCTGGACGACAGCCACTTCGACGCCGTGGTCGGGCACCTCGCCCAGACGCTGCGGGAGCTCGGGGCGGCCGAGGACGACATCGCTGAAGCCGGCGCCCTGGCGGAATCCGCCCGCGCCGATGTGCTCAATCGGGATACGGAGGACGAGATGGCCGGCAGCAACGCCGTGGCGCGCGCGGTTCAGGAGCGGTGGGAGGCGGCGGAAGGCTCGACCGACCTCCAGGCGCTCCTCGAGGACTACAAGGGGCAGGTCGACGCGATCCGCCGATCGCAGGCGGTGATCGAGTTCGGCGTCGACGGCAAGATCCTGGACGCCAACGACAACTTCCTGAACGCCCTGGGCTACACGATCGACGAGGTGCGCGGTCAGCACCACTCGATGTTCGTCGATCCGGCCGAGCGCAGCTCGTCCGAGTACCGCGCCTTCTGGGACCGGCTGGGCCGCGGCGAGTTCGACGCCGGCCAGTACAAGCGGATCGCCAAGGGCGGGCGCGAGATCTGGATCCAGGCCAGCTACAACCCGGTCTTCGATGCGTCGGGCAAGCCGTACAAGGTGGTGAAGTACGCCTCCGACATCACCGCCGAGAAGCTCGCCGCCGCCGACGCGGCCGGCCAGCTGGCGGCGATCGACAAGGCCCAGGCGGTGATCCAGTTCGAGCTGGACGGCACCATCATCGAGGCGAACGCCAACTTCCTGGGCGCGGTCGGCTACACGGCCGACGAGGTGCGCGGCAAGCACCACTCGATGTTCGTCGACGCCGAGCTGCGCGCCTCGCCCGAGTACCGTGCGTTCTGGGACAAGCTGGGCCGGGGCGAGTACGACGCCGGCCGCTACCGCCGGATCGGCAAGGGCGGCCGCGAGATCTGGATCCAGGCCAGCTACAACCCGATCCTCGACGCCTCGGGCCGGCCCTTCAAGGTCGTGAAGTACGCCACCGACATCACCGAGCAGGTGCTGCGCGAACAGGAGAACGACCGCCTCAGCCGCGTGCTGGACCAGGCGCCGTTCAACGTCATCGTCTGCGAGCCGCAGGACCTGCGGATCAACTACGTCAACAAGCGCACGATCGACACCCTGCGCGGCCTCCAGAGCTTGATCCCGGTCCCGGCCGACAAGCTGCTGGGCGAGTCGATCGACATCTTCCACAAGAACCCGCAGATGCAGCGCCGGCTGCTGGCCGATCCGAACAACCTCCCGCACCGGGCGACGATCAAGCTCGGCGAGGAGATGATGGACCTGAACGTCCAGGCCCTGAAGAGCGACAGCGGCGCCTACATCGGCGTCATGCTGAGCTGGAGCGTCATCACCGAGCAGCTGCGGTTCATCGGCCGGGTCAACGACTTCAGCCGCGAGGTGGCGGACGCGGCCGACAACATGCGCGGCATGGCCCAGACCATGGCCGCCAGCGCCGAGGAGACCAGCAACCAGGCCGCGGCGGTGGCCGCCGCCTCGGACGAGGCCTCCTCGAACGTCCAGACCGTGGCCTCGGCGGCCGAGGAGCTGTCGGCGTCGATCCAGGAGATCACCCGCCAGGTCGAGCAGTCGTCCAGCATCGCCCGCCAGGCGGTGGAGGAGGCGCTCGCCACCGACGAGACCATGCGCGGCCTGGCCGACTCGGCCGACCGGGTGGGCGAGGTGGTGGGCCTGATCCAGGAGATCGCCTCCCAGACCAAGCTGCTGGCCCTCAACGCCACCATCGAGTCGGCCCGCGCCGGCGAGGCGGGCAAGGGCTTCGCGGTCGTGGCCTCGGAGGTGAAGAACCTGGCCGACCAGACCGCCAAGGCGACCAAGCAGATCGCCGAGCAGATCGGCTCGATCCAGAAGGCCTCCAACGCGGCGGTCTCGGCGATCGAGAGCATCCGCCGGACGATCGAGCAGGCCAACGAGGCCTCGGCCGCCATCGCCTCGGCGGTGGAGGAGCAGGGCGCGGCCACCCAGGAGATCACCCGCAACGTGCAGGAGGCGGCCTCCGGCACCCGGGAGGTCTCGGCCAACATCTCGGGCGTCACCGACGCGGCGGCCCAGAACTCGCAGTCGGCCTCCGACATGCTGGGGGCGACCAACGCCCTGGCCACCAAGGCCGAGGAGCTGGACACCCTGCGGGCCGAGATCGAAGCCTTCATGAAGAAGTAGGGCCACGGCGGCTCCGGCCGCGCCGCCCGGGAAGACGCCCCGCAGCCTCCGGGCTGCGGGGCTTTTCTTTGGTCCGCGGCGGCCGCACGAAAAAGCCCCGCGCCTGACGCGCGGGGCTTGCGAGGACGCGTCGACGGCTCAGGCCGAGCGGGCGAGGCGCGCCGAGCTGGGCAGGTAGAGCCCGCGCGCGGCGGGCGAGAGCGTGAAGGCGTCGGTGATCCCGATCACCGTCTCGGCGCTGCCCAGGAACAGGGCTCCGTCCGGCGCCAGGCTGCGGGCCAGTTCGGCGAGGATGGTCCGCTTCTGGGCCACGTCGAAGTAGATCAGCACGTTGCGGCAGAAGATGACGTCGAACATGCCCAGGCCGCCCACGCCGTGCAGGAGGTTGTGCGTGCGGAAGCTCACCATCTGCTTCAGCTGGGGCGCGATGCGCCACGAGCCGCCCTCGCGGGTGAACCAGCGCTTCAGGCGCTCCTCCGACAGGCCGCGGTTGACCTCGAAGTCGCTGTAGAGGCCGCTGCGGGCCTTCGACAGGATCGGCTCGGACATGTCGGTGGCGACGATCTCCAGCCGCCAGCCGCCGAGCTGCGCTCCCGCCTCCTGCAGCACCATGGCCACCGAATAGGGCTCCTGGCCGCTCGAGCAGGCGGCGCACCAGATCCGCAGTGTGCGGACCGCGCGACGGGCCTCGATGAGCTCGGGCAGCAGGCGGTTGGCCAGCTGCTCGAACGGCGCGCCGTCGCGGAAGAAGAACGACTCGTGCGTGGCCATCGCCTCGACGCACCGCTGGATCAGCGGCTCGGGCGCGCCGGCTCGCAGCCGCGCCAGCAGCTCGGGCACGCCCGCCAGGCCCTCGGCCCGGGCCACCGGCCCGAGGCGGCTGTTGACGAGGTAGGCCTTCTCGGGCGTCAGCACGAGGCCCGAGCGGGCCCGGATCAGCTGGCAGAAATGCTCGAAGTCAGGACCGGTCATGCCGCCACCTCGGTCGCACGGCGGATCCAGCCCCCCACCTCGGACAGGGGCAAGACCCCCTCGGCCCGTCCGGTGGCGGCGGCCGCGCCGGGCATGCCCCAGACCACGCTGGTCGCCTCGTCCTGGACGATGAACCGGCCGCCGGCGGCGGCGATGGCCTCGCAGCCCTTGGCGCCGTCCGAGCCCATACCTGTCAGGATCACCGCGAGCGCGGCGGGTCCGTAGGCCTGGGCGACGCTGCGCAGCATCGGATCGACCGCCGGGCGGCAGAAGTTCTCGGGCGGCTCCTGGTTCAGGCGGATGAACACGCCGGCGCCCTCGCGCTCGACGGTCATGTGCCAGCCGCCCGGGGCGACGTAGCACCGGCCGGGGACGACCGGCTCGCCGTCGCGGGCCTCGGCGCAGGGCCGGTCTCCCGCCCGGCCAATCTGTTCGGCCAGCAGGGCGGTGAAGGTCGCGGGCATGTGCTGGGTCAGCAGTATGGGCAGGCGCACGGCGCCCTTCAGCGCCTCGAAGACCTGCAGCAGGGCCGGCGGCCCGCCCGTCGAAGCGCCGATGGCGAGGACCTGAGGCAGGGTCCGCCGCAGGGCCGGGACGATCGGACGGCGGGCGGCGGGCGAGGCCGGCGCGGGCGCGGGCCGGGCTCGGCGGGGGGCGAGCGCCAGGATCTTGGAGGTCAGCTCGCGCTGGAACTCCTGCGCGCCGGCGAGGCCGTTCTCGGGCTTGGCCACATAGTCCGAGGCCCCGAGCTGCAGGGCCTTCAGGCTGATCTCCGCGTTCCGGAGGGTGAGGGTGGACGCCATGATCACGCGCACGCCCGGGTGCTCGGCGACGATGCGCTGGAGCGCGGTGAGGCCGTCCATCACCGGCATCTCGATGTCGAGCACCACCACGTCGACCGGGTGGCGCGCCAGCTCGCGCAGCGCCAGTTCGCCGTTGGAGGCGGTGCAGACCACCTCCAGCCGAGAATCCGATTCGAGCTGCCGGGTGATCAGGCCGCGCACCACGGCCGAGTCGTCGACAACCATGACGCGCGCCCGGACGTCGGAAGCCACGGCGTTCGCACCTGCTGACAAGTCCCCACTCCTCCTGGCGATCCGCACCAACGGTCGCCGAATATCGTTCCGCCTCGCGCGATCAAGGGAAAAACCAAGCAATCGCACAGGTCAAATCTGTGCCTGTCGCGCGAATTATTAGTTAACCCACGGCAACCCTTGATTGGTGGGGCGACTCCGGAAATCGTGTCTAGCTAGTATGTGCATATACAAAACCTCAATATGGGTAAGCATGAGGTCGTAGACCCAAGTCGTTGCACCTACGGGGTAAATTACACCTGAAGTGTATTGACATATATTGGAGGTAGCATGCCGTTCCGTTCGCTCATGCTGACGGGTGAACAGATCCGGGCCGCCCGGGCCCTGGCGCGCATCGAGCAGGCCGAGCTGGCCAGGCGCAGCAGCCTCAGCCTCGAGACGATCAAGCGTCTGGAGCGAATCCGCGGGCCGGTGGACGCCAACGTCCGGACGCTGAACGCCATCTTCGCGGGCGTTCGAGGCGATCGGGGTGTTCTTCGAGGGCAGCGCCGACGGCGGCGTCGGGGTCTGCCGCCCCGCGGTCGGCGGCCATGGTCTGCGCCCGCCGCCGGCGACGCTGGTGGCGCCGGCGCGTCGGACCGACGAGCGTCCGGCGCCCGCCCTGCAGCGGCTGATCTACGCCAGCGCGGCGACGCCCGAGACCGCGGCGGACATGGCCGGCGTCCTCGACGACATCCTCCAGGCGGGCCGGGCGTGCAACGCCGCGCTGGGGGTGACCGGCGCCCTGCTCGTCTGCGACGGCTGGTTCCTCCAGCTCCTGGAAGGGCCGAAGGAGTCGGTGCGCCAGGTCTACGGCGCCGTCTCCTCGGACCGGCGCCACACGGATCTGCGGCTGATCGAGAACCGGCCGGCGGCGGTGCGGCAGTTCGGCGACTGGAGCCTCTGCTGCGGCGTCTTCCGCCCGGACGACGAGGCCTTCGCCGGCGAGCCGGCCATGCGCGACGGCTTCCGCCCCGAGACCCTGACGCCGGCCTCCTCCCTTGGCCTGCTCAGCATCCTGCGCGACCTGCAGCACGGCGCCGGCGCAGGCGGCCTGGACAGCGCCCGCCCCGCGGCCTGAGCGAGCCGACATCCCGGCGCTTGCGCGCATTCGTCCCTAGGGTGCTGGCCACAACGGCCCCAGATCGGCTGAGTAGAGTTCGTGAGCGTTTCCGATCCTCCCAAGACCCGCGGCGCGATCCGGCAGGTCCTGAGCCAGCGGGGCCGGCGCATGGGCGCGGCCCTGCGGCGCGCGCTCGCCGCCCGCGCCGGCCTGAACGACAATCTCGAGGACGTGCTCAACGGGATCCTCAACATCTCGTCCGAGGGCATCGTCGTGCTGGACGCCCGGCTGCGCATCCTGGTGTTCAGCCCCGGCGCCGAGGCGGCCTTCGGCTGGTCGGCGGACGAGATGGTCGGGCAGTCGATCGAGCGCCTGATCCCGCCGGCCCTGCGGGCCTCGCACCGCAAGCACGTCGAGGCCTTCGCGGCGGGCGAGGCGCAGAGCCGCCGGATGAGCGATCGCAGCGACATCTTCGGCCTGCGTCGCAACGGCGAGGTGTTCCCCCTGGAGGTGGGGCTCTCGAAGCTGATGACCTCCAAGGGCCAGATCTACACGGCCCTGCTGCGCGACGTCTCCGACCGGCGCGAGGCCGAACAGGCCCTCGCCCTCGCCGCCGCCGAGGCCCAGGCGGCCAACCAGGCGAAGAGCGCCTTCCTGGCGGCGATGAGCCACGAGATCCGCACGCCGCTGAACGGCGTGCTGGGCATGGCCCAGGCCATGGCGATGGAGGACCTGCCGCCGCACCAGCGCGAGCGGCTGGAGGTGATCCGTCAGTCCGGGGAGAGCCTGCTCGCCATCCTCAACGACCTCCTGGACCTCTCGAAGATCGAGGCCGGCAAGCTGGAGCTCGAGGACGCCGAGTTCGACATCCAGGAGCTGGCCCGCGGCGCCCACGCCACCTTCGTCGCCGTCGCCGAGGCCAGGGGGCTGGCGTTCGAGGTGGCCGTCGCCCCCGCCGCCCGCGGCGTCTATCGCGGCGATCCGCTGCGGGTGCGGCAGATCCTGCACAACCTGATCTCGAATGCGCTCAAGTTCACCGAGGCCGGGTCGGTGCGGGTCACGGTCGGCCGCAGCGGCGGGGCGCTGTCGCTCGTCGTCCAGGACACCGGCATCGGCATTCCGCCCGAGAAGGCCGCCCGCCTGTTCCAGAAGTTCGAGCAGGCCGACGCCTCGACGACCCGGCGGTTCGGCGGCACGGGGCTCGGCCTCGCCATCTGCCGCGACCTGGCCCAGATGATGGGCGGCTCGATCGGCGTCGAGAGCGCGCCCGGAGAGGGCGCAACGTTCACCGTGCTCCTGCCGCTGAAGCGCATCGCCCGCGCGCCAGCCCCGCCGACCGCCGCCCCGCCGCCGCCAACCCCGCGGGAGACCGCCTTGAAGGTGCTGGTCGCCGAGGACAACGCGGTCAACCAGGTGGTGCTGAAGACCCTGCTGGAGCAGCTCGGCGTCGCCGCCACCGTGGCCCCGGACGGCCGCGCCGCCGTGGCGGCCTGGGAGCGGGAACCCTGGGACGTGATCCTCATGGACGTCCAGATGCCCGAGATGGACGGACCGACCGCCACCGGCGTGATCCGCCGCCGGGAGGCCGCCGAAGGGCGGCCGCGCACGCCGATCGTCGGCCTGACCGCCAACGCCATGCAGCACCAGATCGCCGAGTACCGGAACGCCGGCATGGACGACGTGGTGGCCAAGCCCGTGCAGGTGGACCGGCTGGTCGAGGCCCTGAACGCGGCGGCGGCTCAGCCGGGCGTCAGCGGCGCATAACCGTAGGACAGCAGGTAGTCGTAGCCCGCGACGCTGGGCGGCGCAGGCTCGCCAGGGTCCTGCACCCGCTGCAGCGGCCAGGGCGGCGTAACGCCCGGCGGCGTCGCCACCACGTTCACGTCGCCCACCACCGGATTGCCCGGCTTGCCCTTCGGAGAGGCGGGGGTGGCGAATGGGGCGTAGAACCAGTGGACGTCGTAGCCCGCCGCCTGAAACCGGCCGATGGTCGAGGCCCGCGCCTCCCGATCGCGCCCCGCCGCCTCGATCAGCCAGATCGCCCGGCGGCTCTCGATGAGCCCGCCGGCGCCGTCCAGGACCTGGGCCTCGAAACCCTCGACGTCGATCTTCACGAGCCGGGTCTCGGGCGGCGCGAGGTCGTCCAGCGTCAGCATCCGCACCGTCTCCTTCGGCGCGTCGAAGCCGAAACCGACGCCGCCGAAGTTCAGGGATGCGTCCAGCGGCGGAGCCGGGAACCGCGCCAGACCCTCCTTCGGCCCGGCGGCGGCGTGGATCGCCTCGACATTGTAGAGCTGGTTGTTGAGCGCGTTGGCGGTGAGCAGCCCGGCGAGCCCGCGGTGCGCCTCGATCGAGATCACCCGCCAGTCGGGCCGGCGCCTGGCGAACGGCAGGGAAATGGCGCCGACGTTCGCCCCCACGTCGATGAACACGCCCGGCTCGCCGGCGCAGGCGAGCAGGAAGTCCACCTCGGGCCGGGCGAACTCGCCGTACAGCCGCAGCGACAGGCCGATGGCCCTGTCGCCGGCCGGAACGAGGAAGGTGAGCCCGTAGGCGATCGTGGAGTCCAGCATCGCCCTCGGATAACACGGCGCCGCCGGCTGGCAATCTCCGGCGTCAGCCGGGCCCCAGCGTCACGAACCCCATCTTGGCCAAGACGCCGGCCGCGTTGACCACGCTGCGCAGGGGCCGCCCCAGCGCCTCGGCCGCCGCAGCCGCCGTCAGCGGCCCCTGCTCGAGGAGACCCCATAGCGGCGCAACCGCGCCGGCCGCGGCGGCTCCGCCTGGATAAAGCGCATGCCCAGCGAGCACGCGGTAGGCGGCGGGGTCGGCCTCCGGCCGCAACGCGATCGTCGTCTCGCCGGAAATCGCACGGGTTGGGTAGCTCGCGAAGGCGGTGAAGGGCTCGAGCTGCCCGCCGCTGCGCGGGGTCTGGACGTCCCCGCCCTCGGTGCGGCGGCGGGCGTCCAGCTCCGCCCACAGGGAGCCATAGGCCGCGTAGACGTGCGACCAGTCGAAGATCGCGCGGGCGTGCGCCTGGCCGGCCGCGCCCATGCGGCGCCGCAGCCCGGGACTGGCGATCAGCTCGGCCAGCGCCGCCACGAGCCGCTCGGCGTCCACCGAGGTGGCGGCCGCCGCGCCCCAGCTGAGCATGTCGTCTGTGATCGTCCGCCCCTGATGGGCGAACGCCAGGTGGTTTCCGAGACCCGGCGAGGGTGCCCAGGTCGGGACGAGGAATCCGTCCACCCCGTCGCGCACCGTGTCGCGATAGCCGTCCCAGTCGCTGGCGACGACCGGCAGGCCCGTGGCCATCGCTTCCAGGGGGTCAGGCCGAAGGTCTCCTGGATGTTGTCCGAAAGCGAGACGAACAGATCGGCGCCTGACCAGGCGAGCGACCGCGCCGCCGCGTCGTTTCCGTCGACCGAGATCCGGCGCAGGCCGGGTGCGAGCAGCGCGGGGCCGGTGCGGAAGGCCTCCTCGTCGTTTGGAGTCTTGGGATAGCCGCACTCGATCAGCGCCACCCGGGCGCCGGCGCGCGCGGCTGCGGCTGCGAGGCCCTGGTAGGTCTGCCCTGGATGGGTCTTCGACATCAGCGACAGCCGTCCGACGAAGAGAGCAACGACCTCGTCCTCAGCCAGCCCGAGCGCCGCCCGCGCCGCCGCACGGCCTTCCTGCAGGCGCGCGAAGTCGTCGCAATGGACGCCCAAGGGAATGACGGGAAGCTGCGGGAGCCGGGGCTCCGCCGCCGCGCCGTAGCGCCAGCGCGCATACTCGCATTCGGCGGCGAACACCTCGCGGACGACCGACTGCAGCGCCCGGGAGGGGCAGACCAGCGCGTCCCAGGGCATGAGGGGCTCGCGCACCAGCTGGGCGAGGTCGGCGAGGCGGTCGAAGACCGTATGCGCCACCGCAGTGATCGAATAGCGCCCGACGCCGGTCCAGGCGCGGGTCCAGACCTCGGCCTGCACGCCGGGATCGAGGCGGTGGATCACCCCCTGGGCGGCCAGGGCCTCGACGTCGGTCGTCAGCAGCCACCGCGCCTCGGCCGCCGGGTCGATCGCCCGGACCGCGCTCGCGAACTCGGGGCCGTGGTGGTCCTCGTAGCCGTAGCCGGTCACCGGCGCGCCGCCCCCGGCTGGGGCAGTGGCCTGCACGGCGGCCCGCAGGAATGCGGCGTTCGCCACCCGCCGCCCCAGCGCTCGGCCTTTCAGGCCGTAGGTGTCGGGCGTGAAGCTGAGCGCGGCGTGGATCATTGGACCCTGCGGGAGAGAGCCGATCCTGATCGATGGTCTTCAGGAGATGGCGGAGAGGGAGGGATTCGAACCCTCGATACCCTTGCGAGTATGCCGCATTTCGAGTGCGGTGCTTTCAACCACTCAGCCACCTCTCCGAGCCGGGTGCGAGGCCGTCCGCGGAGGGGGCCTGCCGAGTGAGCGGCGGAACCTACTCATCCGCCCTCGGCTCCGCAAGGGGCTGCGTCACTTCGGATAGAGGATCATCTGCGTGCAGCGGAACAGGGCCATGGTCTTGCCGGTGGTCTCGTTCCTGGCCTCGGCGTCCCAGACCTGGGTCATGCGCCCGCCGTGGACCAGCCGGGCCTCGCAGGAGACGACCTCGCCCTCCTTTGCGGTGGCGAGATAGTTGGCCTTCAGCTCGATGGTCGTGAAGCCGCTCGCCCCCTCGGGCGCGGAGGCCATGCAGGCGTAGCCGCAGGCGGAGTCCCCGAGGGCGATCACCGAGGCGGCGTGGAGGAAGCCGTTCGGGGCCGTGTGCCCCTTGCGGACCGTGAAGCGGCCCCGCGCGCGGCCGTTCGCCACCTCCTCCCATTCGAGGCCGAGCTCGCCCGGCAGCGTGCCCTTCTGCCGCTCGGCGAACTGCGCCGCCAAATCGCCGTCCATCATGCCTGGCCTCCCTTCAATCGGTCGAAGGCGCGGACCGCCATCGAGGCCAGCGCCACCGCGCAGAGCGTCTCGACGCCGTCCTTCACCGCATAGACCCGCGCCTCCACGGGGATCAGCGTGCGCCCGGCCTTGATCGTCTCGGCCCGGCAGACGAGCCGCTCGCCCACGCCGGGCGCGACGAAATTGATCTTGTACTCGGCGGTGAGCACCGTCTCGCCGTCGCGCACGACGGTCGCGGCCGCCGCCGCCGTGGCGTCGTCCACCAGGAAGCCGATCGCCCCGCCGTGGAAGAAGCCGTTCTGCTGGGCCACCTCCTTGCGGAACGGGAGCGACAGCACGACCCGCCCCGGCGCGACCTCGTCGATGCGGACGTCCAGGTGGTGCAGCATGCCCTGGCCGTTCAGGCCTGCATGGATGCGTTCGCGGATCGTCGCGAACCCGGGCTCGGCTGTCTCGCTCATCGTGATTCCCCCACGCCTTCACGGTCGAGGTAGGAAGCGGACCTTGCGGAAACCAAGACCTGGCGTCAGCCCCTTCGCGCGCGGGTTCCCCGCCGTCACGATTGCAGGCCTGAGGCCCGGCGCGCTAAGCCCTCGTCCGATCCTTCGAAAGCCGGGTTTGGGGAGGCGCATGAGCATCAGGGGCCAGGCCTATGTGATGGGGGCGTTCGAGCACCCCACGCGCGATGCGCCGGAAAAGACCACCGCACAGCTGCACGCCGAGAGCGCCCGCGGCGCCCTGGCGGACGCCGGCCTCTCGTTCGCGGACGTCGACGGCTATTTCTGCGCAGGCGACGCCCCTGGGTTCGGCGGCCTGTCGATGGTCGACTACATGGGCCTGCGCAACGTCCGGCACCTGGACTCCACCGAGATGGGCGGCTCGTCCTACATCGCCCACGTGGGGCACGCGGCCCAGGCGATCGCGGCGGGCAAGTGCAGGGTCGCGCTGATCACCCTGGCCGGGCGGCCGCGCAACGGCGGCAACCGGCCCGGCGCGAGCATGCGGCCCGGCGGCGGCGGAACGGGGCTGTCGGACGGCCCGCCCGAAGCCGGCTTCGAGCACATCTACGGCGGCTCGACCCACAACACCTACGGCATGGCCGCCATGCGCCACATGCACGAGTACGGCACGACCTCGGAACAGCTCGCCTGGATCAAGGTGGCCGCCAGCCACCACGCCCAGTGGAACGAGCACGCCTTCCTGAAGAACGTGGTCACCGTCGAGGAGGTGGTGAACTCGCGGATGATCTCGGATCCGCTGCACCTCCTGGACTGCTGCGTCGTCACCGACGGCGGCGGCGCCCTGGTGGTGACCAGCCCCGAGATCGCGAAGAGCCTGAACCGGCCGAAGGTGCGCGTGCTGGGCGCCGGCGAGGCGCCGAAGGGGCAGATGGGCGGGGACCTCGACCTGACCTATTCGGGGGCGGTGTGGTCGGGGCCGCGGGCGTTCGAGGAGGCCGGCGTCACGCCCGCCGACATCAAGTACGCCTCGATCTACGACAGCTTCACCATCACGGTGCTGATCCAGCTGGAGGACCTGGGCTTCTGCGCCAAGGGCGAGGGCGGCCGGTTCGTGGCCGACGGAAACCTGATCTCCGGCGTCGGCAAGCTGCCCTTCAACACCGACGGCGGCGGCCTGTGCAACAACCACCCCACCAACCGCGGCGGCATGACCAAGGTGATCGAGGCCGTGCGCCAACTGCGCGGCGAGGCTCATCCGAAGGTGCAGGCGCCGAACTGCGACCTGGCCATCGCCCACGGCACCGGCGGCTCGCTGGGGATCCGCCACGGCTCCGCGACCGTGATCCTGGAACGGGAGGCTTGAGCATGTCCGAGGTCATGAGCCGGCCGATCCCGGCCCCGCCGGTCACCGTCGAGAGCAAGCCCTTCTGGGACGCCGCCTCCGAGGGACGCTTCCTCATCAAGCGCTGCACGGCGTGCGCGAAGGCCCACTGGTATCCGCGGACCATCTGCCCCTTCTGCGCCTCGGACGCGACGGTGTGGGAGGAAAGCCCCGGCGAGGGCGAGGTCTACAGCTTCTCCATCATGCGCCGCTCGCCGACCGGCCCGTACGCCCTGGCCTACGTCACCCTGAACGAGGGCCCCCGAGTGCTGACCAACATCGTGGACGTGACGCCCGAGGACCTGAGGATCGGCATGCGGGTGAAAGTGCGCTTCCAGGAGACCGAGGGCGAAGGCCCGCCGGCGCCGGTTTTCGCCCCCGCCTAAGGGCGGCGACCAAGATCGAAGCCGCGTGGACCCGACCCATCAAATGAGTATTCGATCACCTGGAGCGGTCATCAAAGTAGAAGACCTTGCGCCAATTCACGATTTTGCGACGGCCGCTTTGTGTATAGAGTGGCGTCACGGTCGGGGGGTTACGGTTCAGGGAGATTGAAAGTGAAGCTTCGACTGATCACCGTCGCCGCGATCGCGACCGCCGCCGGCCTCGCCGCCTGCCAGCAGCGCACCGAAGAGCCCGCCGAAGTGACCGCGCCGCCCGCCGATGCGGCGACCACCGGCACGATGGGCGACACCGGCGCCATGGCTCCCGCTCCGGCCCCGGGGACGATGGGCGACACGACCGGGACGACCGGCACGATGGGCGACACCACGGGAACGATGGGCGCGACGACCCCGCCCCCCACCACGACCCCGCCGCCGACCGACGGCACGGGCACGACCGGCTCCACCACCACCCCGCCGCAGTAGGCGGACCCGGCTACCCGGCCTTCGCCGGGTCGCTCACCTCGGCGAGCACCTCCTCGGTGTGCTCGCCGAGCCTGGGCGCGTGACGCCGGATGTTCGCCGGCGACTTCGAGAACTTCACCGGCGGCTTGATCATCCGGTAGCGGCCGACCTCGGCGTGCTCGTAGGTCTGGAAGAAGTCCACCGCCTGCAGGTGCGGATCGGCGTCCAGGTCCTCGAACGTGTTGGTCTTCACCACCGGGATCGACAGCGGCTTGAGGATGTCGAGCCACTCCTGGGTCGTCTTGGTGGCCGCGGCCTGCTCGATGAGGCCGTAGAGCTCGCGCGTGTGCTTCGCCCGCGTCGCATAGTCGGCGAAGCGGGGATCGGATTTCACCGCCTCGCCGAAACCCGCAGCGTCGAAGAACTGGTCCCACTGCCGGTCGGTGTAGGGCAGCAGGCCGATGTAGCCGTCCTTGGTCCGGAACGGCTTGCGGTTGGGATTGATCACCCGCTGGTAGCCCCACTGGCCGGTCGGCGGCTCGTAGGCGCGGTCGTAGAGGTGCTCGACCAGCAGGAAGCTCGTCACGCACTCGTACATCGGCACTTCCACGAACTGGCCCTCGCCGGTGCGCTGGCGGTGCAGCAGGGCGGCGGTGACGCTCTGGGCGAAGAAGAGGCCCGAGACCTTGTCGGCGATCAGCGTCGGCAGGATGCGCGGAACCGGGTTCCCGTCCGTGCGCGGCAGGATGTCGGCCATGCCCGAGGCCGACTGGATCAGGTCGTCGTAGGCGGGCTCGCCCGCATAGGGCCCGTCCGAGCCGTAGCCGGCGGCGTGAGCGTAGACGATGTCGGGCCGTACCTGCGCCACATCCTCGTAGGCCAGGCCCAGGCGCTTCAGGCCCTCGTAGCGGATCGAGGTGGCGAAGACGTCGCAGGTGCGGATCAGCCGCCGCAGGGCGCGCCGCGCGCTCTCCTGCTTCAGGTCCAAGAGGATCGAGCGCTTGTTGCGGTTGATGGTCAGGAAGATCGGGCCCATGTCGCGCGGACAGCCCTCGGGCGTGTGGCCCGCCCAGCGCATGATGTCGCCGCCGTCGCCGCGGCCCGAGCCGGGGTCCTCCAGCTTGATCACATCGGCGCCCTGGTCGGCCAGGATCTGGGTGCCGTAGGCGCCGTTCACGACGCTGGTGAGGTCCAGGACCCGGATCCCGGCGAGCGGTCCGGTGGCCTTGTCCGCAAGCCGCTTGGCTTCCCCCACGTTACGTCTCCCCTGTGACCGGCGCATCGCTATGATGCCACCACAACACCAATTTCCGCCGGGGGAGGCCAGTGGACTTCGAGCTGTCCGAAGAGCACCGCATGCTCAAGGACCTGGTCGCCAGGTTCGTCCGCGACGAGCTCACGCCGCTGGAGGCCGGAGTCATGGCCCGCGAGGCCGAGGGCAAGGGCGCCTATCTCGCGCCCGAGGAGCACGCCCGGCTGGACGAGGTGTCCCGCCGTCTTGGGCTCTGGGGCCTGGACGCGCCCGAGGACGTCGGCGGCTCGGACCTGCCGATGGTCGCCATGGTCGGCGTCGAGGAGGAGCTGGGCCGCACCGTCACGCCCTACACCCTGCCGCCCGACAGCCCGAACCTGCGCATGCTGATGGCCACCGTCGACGAGCGCCAGCGGGCGGCCTACCTCGCGCCCTACGTGGCCGGCAAGACGGTCTCGGCGATCGGCATCTCCGAGCCCGGCGCCGGCTCGGACCCGGCGGCCATGACCACCCGCGCCGTGCGCGACGGGGACGACTGGGTGATCGACGGCCGGAAGATCTGGATCAGCCGCGCCGACCACGCCGACTTCACCATCCTGATGGCGGTCACCGACAAGGAGAAGGGCGCCCGCGGGGGCGTCTCGGCCTTCCTCGTCGACAAGGGGACTCCCGGCTTCAACGTCCTGCGCCGGATCCCCATGCTGGGCGGACAGTATACCTACGAGATCGCCCTGGAGGGCTGCCGGGTCGAGGGCTGGAAGCTGCTGGGCCAGGAGGGCGCAGGCTTCGCGCCCATGCAGACGCGGCTGGGGACCCGGCGCATCCAGATGGCCGCCTGGTCGGTCGGCATGGCGCAGCGGGCGCTGGACATGGTCGTGGACTATGCGCCCCAGCGGAAGACCTTCGGCGTCCCGCTGTCCGAGCGCCAGGCCATCCAGTGGTGGGTGGCCGAGGCCGCGACGAAGATCCACGCCGCGCGGCTGATGACCTACGACTGCGCCTGGAAGCTGGACCAGGGCCGCGACGTCCGCTCCGAGATCAGCATGATCAAGTGGTATGCGACCGAGATGGCCTATGAGACGGTCGACCGCGCCATGCAGGCGTTCGGCGCCATGGGCATGACCAAGGAGCTGCCCCTGCAGCTGATGCAGGCCAAGCTCCGCACCATGCGGATCTACGACGGGCCCACGGAAGTCCACAAATGGGTGGTGGCCCGAAACCTCCTGGGGACGAGAAGATGAAATCGGCTTTCGGCGACCACGTGACCGTGGCGATGGACGGACACGTGGCGGTGGTCACCCTGGACCGGGCCCCGCACAACTTCGTCTCGGTGGAGTTCATGCGCGACCTGGCCGACGCCATGGACGCGATCGACAACAACGACACGGCCCGGGCCATTGTGCTGCAGACCGAGGGCCGGACGTTCTGCGGCGGGGCGGACTTCTCCTCGCCCGACGACAAGGTGGCCTCGGGCATGGACGGGGTGCAGGCGCTCTACGCCCAGGCGGTGCGGCTGTTCTCGGTGGAGACCCCGATCGTCGCGGCCGTGCAAGGCGCGGCGGTGGGCGCGGGCCTGGGCCTGGCGCTGACGGCCGACTTCCGCGTCGCCGCGCCCGAGGCGCGGTTCGTGGCCAACTTCGTCAAGCTGGCGTTCCATCCCGGCTTCGGCCTCACCCACACCCTCCCGCGGGTGATCGGCCAGCAGCGCGCCAGCCTGATGTTCCTGACCGGCCGGCGGATCAAGGCCGAGGAGGCGCTGGCCTGGGGCCTGGTGGACGAACTGGTCCCGGCCGAGGAGGTGCGCGCCGCCGCCCTGCGGCTCGCCCACGAGATCGCCGAGAACGCGCCCCTGGCGGTCGTCTCCACGCGCAAGACCCTGCGCGCCGACCTCGCCGCCGCAGTGAAGGCCCAGACGGCGCACGAGCACCAGGAGCAGGCGCTGCTGCGCCAGACCGAGGACTTCAAGGAAGGCGTCCGCGCCGTCGCCGAGCGCCGCCCGGGGAACTGGGTCGGCCGCTGAGGCTCAGCCCAGGTTGAACCGCTCGCCGGCGGCGCGTTCGCACTCGGCGGCGAGCTCCTTGAACAGCAGCGACAGGATCACCAGCGCCCTGCCCTCCACGTCGGCCGCCTCGGCGCCCGGATGCCAGTCCACGGCCATGTCGAAGGCCAGTTCGGGGATCATGGCGTTGCGGCCCAGGACGCTGACCACGGCCGAGCCGGGCTCGCCCGGGCGGGCGCGGGCGGTGACCACCCAGCGGAGCTGTTCGTTGGCCCGGTCGGCCACCCCTAGCCCTCCACCGGCGCCGGGGCGCGGGGCGCCAGGGCCGCGGCTTCCCGGGCGAGCGCGGTGATCCGGTCCCAGTCGCCGGCGCGGACCGCGTCGGCCGGGGCCACCCAGCTGCCGCCGACGCAGATCACGTTCGGCAGGGCCAGGTACTCGGCGGCGTTCTTCGCGCCGACCCCGCCGGTGGGGCAGAACTTCGCCTGCTGGAAGGGACTCTGGTAGGCCTTCAGGGCGTCGACCCCCCCGACGATGTTCGCCGGGAAGAGCTTGAAGTGCGTAAAGCCGGCCGCGAGGCCCGCCATCAGTTCGGTGGCCGTGGCGACGCCGGGCAGCAGCGGCGCAGGGCCGTCGGGGCCCTCGCCCTCGATCAGGCCCGGGCTGACCACGAACTTCGCGCCCGCCTCGGCCGCGGCGCGGCGCATCTGACGGTTCAGCACGGTGCCGGCGCCGACGATGGCGCCCTCGATCCCGGACATGGCGCGGATGCAGTCCAGGGCCACGGGCGTGCGGAGCGTGACCTCCAGCACCGGAAGGCCGCCCGCCACCAGCGCCCGGCCGAGGGGCACGGCGTGGGCCACGTCGTCCACCACCAGCACCGGGATGACGGGCGCGCGGGTCAGGATGTCGGGCAGGGTCATAGACGCTCCATCTGCTCAAGTTCGCGCGCGGCGCCGACGATGGCCGGATAGGGATGCAGCACGAGATAGGTCGGGACGCCGCGAACATAGTCCGAGAGGCGGCCCTTGTCCTCGAAGCGGGCGCGGAAGGGGCCGGCGGCCAGCCGGTCGGCCATGCGCGGGGCGATGCCGCCCGAGACATAGACCCCGCCGCGGGCCCCGAAGCTGAGCGCGAGGTCGCCGGCCACCGAGCCCAGGATGCCGGCGAACCGGTCCAGCGCCGCGCCGGCCAGGGGATCGCCCGCCAGCCCCTCGGTCATCACCGCCGGCGGGTCGGCGAGCGGCGCGGGACGGCCCTCGATGTCCGCCAGCCCCTGGTAGATGTCGAACAGCCCCTGCCCCGACAGCAGCCGCTCGATCGAGACCCGGCCGTAGCGCGCCTTCAGCCGGCGCCAGAGCTCGACCTCGATCTCGTCGGTGGGGGCGAAGGCGGCGTGGCCGCCCTCGGTCGCCACGGCCACGTCGCCGCGCTCGCTGCGCGCCACGCCCGCCACGCCGAAGCCCGTGCCCGCGCCCAGGACCACCACCGGACAGTCGTAGGCGCCGCGGCCGAGGTCGGGACCGATGGCCCGCAGGTCGCCCGCGTCCAGCCGCGGGCACGCCAGCGCCTGGGCCGCGAAGTCGTTGATCAGCTTGACCGCCTCGAACTCGAAGTGGGCCAGGAGGTCGCCCTCGGTGACGTGCCAGTCGAGGTTGGTGAACTCGATCTCGCCGTCGAGCACCGGCCCGGCCACCGCGATCACCGCCCGGGGCGGCCGCCGCTTCCCCGCAGTGGTCTGGATGTACTCGGCGACGATGTCGGTGAGGCTGCCGTACTCGCGCGACTCGAAGGTGCGCGGGTTGCGGATGCGCCCTTCGACGTCCACCAGGGCGAAGCGGGCGTGGGTGCCGCCGACGTCGCCCACCAGGCCTGCGTACTGCGGCTTCATCAGGCCGCCTCGAACAGGGCGCAGGCGCCCGTGTCGGCGGGCCCGGCCGCCCGGCGCATCCAGCCGAACAGCTCGCGGCCGTAGCCGACCTCGGAGGACCGGCCGGTCGCCGGCTCGCGGGCCATCAGTTCTTTCACCTCCACCTTGATCTCCAGCCGTCCCGCCTCGGCGTCGAGGCGGATGACGTCGCCGTCCCGCACCCGGGCCAGCGGCCCGCCGTCCGCCGCCTCGGGAGTCATGTGGATCGCCGCCGGCACCTTGCCCGAGGCGCCCGACATCCGCCCGTCCGTGACCAGGGCCACCTTGAAGCCCTTGTCGAGCTGGACGCCGAGCGCGGGCGTCAGCGAGTGCAGCTCGGGCATCCCGTTCGCCCTCGGCCCCTGGAAGCGGACCACGGCCACGAAGTCGCGGTTCAGCTCGCCGCGCCTGTGCGCCGCCAGCAGCGCCTCCTGGTCGTCGAACACGAGGGCCGGGGCCTCGACGATCCGGTGCTCAGGCTTGACCGCCGAGGTCTTGATGACGCCGCGGCCGAGCGGGCCGGTCAGCAGCCGCAGGCCGCCCTCGGCCTGGAAGGGGTCGTCCGCCGGCCGCAGGATGTCGCGGTCGAGGGTGGCGGCGGGCCCCTCGCGCCAGACCAGGCGGCCGCCGTCGAGGAACGGCTCCTGCTGGTAGCGGCGAAGGCCGGGGCCGGCGACGGTCATGACGTCCTCGTGGGCCAGGCCCGCGTCGAGCAGCTGGCGTGTGACGAAGGCCATGCCGCCGGCGGCGTGGAAGGCGTTCACGTCCTCGGTCCCGTTCGGATAGACCCGGGCGATCAGCGGCGTCACGCGCGAGAGGTCGTCCATGTCCTCCCAGGTGATCCGCACGCCGGCGGCGCGGGCCATGGCCAGGATGTGCAGGGTGTGGTTGGTCGAGCCGCCGGTGGCCAGCAGGCCGGCGATCGCGTTCACCAGGCTCTTCTCGTCCACCACCGCCGAGAACGGGGCGTAGCCGTTGGTCCCGTCGCGGATCTCGAGCGCCCGGCGAGGAGCCGCGGCGGTCAGGGCGTCGCGCAGCGGGGTGTTGGGCGTGACGAAGGCCGCGCCGGGCAGGTGCAGGCCCGACAGCTCCATCATCATCTGGTTGGAGTTGGCCGTGCCGTAGAAGGTGCAGGTGCCGGGGCCGTGGTAGGACTTCATCTCGGAGTCCAGCAGCTCGTCGCGGGTCGCCTTGCCCTCGGCGTACAGCGCGCGGACCCGCGCCTTCTCGGAATTGGATATCCCCGAGGTCATCGGCCCGCCCGGCACGAAGATCACCGGCAGGTGGCCGAAGGCGGCGGCGCCGATGAACAGGCCGGGCACGATCTTGTCGCAGATGCCCAGCATCAGGGCCGCGTCGAAGGCGTCGTGGGTCAGGGCCACCGCCGTCGACATGGCGATCACGTCGCGGCTGAACAGCGACAGCTCCATGCCCGGCCGCCCCTGGGTGACGCCGTCGCACATGGCGGGCACGCCGCCGGCGTACTGGGCGGTGGCGCCGGCCTCGCGAGCCGCGTGCTTGATGATGGCGGGGAAGCGCTCGTACGGCTGATGGGCCGAGAGCATGTCGTTGTAGGCCGAGACGATGGCCACGTTCGGCGCCGCGGGGTCGCGCATCCGCTGCTTGTCGCCCTCGGGCGAGGCGGCGAAGGCGTGGGCCCAGTTGGCGCAGGACAGCTTGCCCCGGCCGGGCGACTGGCCGCGGGCGGCCTCCATCCGGGCCAGGTAGTCGGCGCGGCTCTCCCGGCTGCGTTCGACGATCCTCTGGGTGACCTCGGCCGTGACGGGATGCAGCATGGGCGCGTCCTTTGCGGGGCTAGTGGGTGGGCGACCAGAAGATTCGCACCGGCGCCGCCGAGCCCGCGAGCAGCCGCCCCACGGGCAGATCCTCGCCGGCCTGGGCGCGCCGGATCACCTCGCGCTTAGCGTCCCCCGCGATCAAGAGGAAGACGCTGCGAGCCTGGGTCAGGGCAGACATCGTCAGACTGACACGGGCGGTCGGCGGCTTGCCGAGCCCTTCCGGCACATCGACGAGATGCTCCTTCGTGGAGAGCGCATGGGCAAGCCCCGGATCGCCCGGGATCAGCGACGCGACATGGCCATCCTCGCCCATCCCCAGCAGGACCGCATCGAACGGAAGCAGGGCCCGGATCGCCGCCGGATCGGGCCTTGGCCAGAGCGGCAGCAGGTGCGCCTTGGCCGCCTCGCCGACCAGCAGCCGTTCGCGGACCTGCCGGGCGTTGGAGTCGGGCGACGAAGCCTCCACGCAGCGCTCGTCCGACAGCGTGACGACCACCCGCGCCCAGTCCAGCCTGGCCTTGGCCAGCCGGTCGTAGACGGGGCCCGGCGAGCGGCCGCCGGTAGCCACCAGCCCCGCCCGTCCGCGGGTCTTCAGGGCCTCGGACAGGCAGGCGGCGACGGCGTGCGCGCAGGCCTCGCCCAGGGCGTCGGCGGAGGAATAGGTTTCCAGCATCCAGGCCACCTTAACGCGCCGCGCGGCGGATGGCGCCTAGCGCCGAGGGGTGTGCGCCAGCCGCAGGATATTGGCCGCGCCCGGCGCGCCCATCGGCAGGCCGGCCAGGATCAGGATCCGCTGGGCGGGGCCGGCCAAGCCCGCGGCCATGGCCTCGTGGCAGGCGAGCTTGGGGATGTCCTCGGGGTCGCGGATGTCGGCCACCACGCGCGCCTCGACGCCCCACGCCAGGGCGAGCCGGCGGGCGGTGGCGAGCCGGGGTGTCAGCGCCAGCGTCGGCTGCACCGGCCGCTCGCGCCCGAGCCGCAGCGCCGTCTGGCCGGTGAGGGTGAAGGCGGCCACGCAGGCGGCCGAGGCCGTCTCGGCGGCGTGGAAGGCGGCCGAGACGAGGGCGTCGGCGTCGCCCACCTCGTGCTGGGCGCGCATCAGCTCGGACCAGCGCGGGTCCTGCTCCACCCGGGTGATGATGCGGTCCATGATCGAGACCGCCTCGAGCGGATAGTCGCCCGCCGCCGTCTCGGCCGAGAGCATCACCGCGTCGGCGCCCTCGTAGACCGCGCCGGCCACGTCCGAGGCCTCGGCGCGGGTCGGGGTCGGCGAGTGGATCATCGACTCCAGCATCTGGGTGGCCACGATCACCGGGATGCCGCGCATCCGGGCGGCGCGGATGAGCTGCTTCTGGGCGACCGGCACCTCCTCGGGCGCGAGCTCGACGCCGAGATCTCCGCGGGCGACCATCACCGCCTCGGAGAGGTCGAGGATCTCGTCGAGCGCGTTGAGGGCGGCCGGCTTCTCGATCTTGGCAAGAACCCCGGCCCGGCCGGCCACGATCTGGCGCAGCTCCGCCATGTCGGACGCCCGCTGGACGAACGACAGCGCCACCCAGTCGACGCCCTCCTGCAGGGCGAACGCCAGGTCCTTGCGGTCCTTCTCGGTGAGCGCGGGAATGGGGATGGCCGAGCCCGGCAGGTTCAGCCCCTTGTGGTCCGAGAGCTGCTCGCCGGCCTCGACGACGGTGTCGGCCCAGTCGGGGCCGTGCTTGACCACCCGCAGCCGGACCTTGCCGTCGTCCAGCAGGACCACGGCCCCCTCGCGGATGGCGGCGAACACCTCGGGGTGGGGCACGCCGACCCGCTCCGAGTCCCCCGGCGTCTTGTCCATGTCGATGCGGAAGCGCTGGCCCGCCTTCAGCGGCGCCGAACGCTCGGCGAACCGGCCGAGGCGCAGCTTGGGCCCCTGCAGGTCGGCGAGGACGGCGATGGGGCGACCGACCGCCTGCTCGGCCTTGCGCACGTTTTGGATCGTGCGCGCATGGTCGGCGTGGGTCCCGTGGCTGAAGTTCACCCGGAACACGTCGGCGCCGGCCAGGGCGAGCTCGCGCACCTTGTCGAGGTCGCGGCTGGCGGGGCCAAGGGTCGCGACGATGCGCGCGCGGCGGGCTCGGATCATAATCTTCCGTCGGTCTTCCTGGGAGCGGGCTCTGACGAACGCGCAAGCGAGTCGCGAGCTTCCGGCGCCAAAGTTATCCAATCACGTTTAACTCACGTCGAGCGGAAACGGGGGGCTATGACGTGACCGCGCCCGCAGCATGGAGATACGCCTGTTGAGCCAGACGCTTGACCTGTTCCCGATCGGCAACTGCGCCGCCAGCGCCCTCATCGACCGGACCGGCCGCTACATCTGGGCCTGCGTTCCCCGGGTGGACGGAGACCCGGTGTTCTGCGCCCTGCTGGACGGCCGCGATCCGGCGGCGGAGAAGGCGCAGGGCCTGTGGGCGATCGACGTGGAGGGCGCCGCCGAGATCACCCAGGCCTATCTGCGCAACACCCCCATACTCCGGACCGAGATCCGCACCGCCGACGGCGCTGCGGTGGAGATCATCGACTTCTGCCCCCGCTACCGCCACCTGGGCCGGCAGTACCGGCCGATGGCCTTCGTGCGGATCGTGCGTCCGCTCGCCGGCGCGCCGCGCATCCGCGTGCGGCTGAGCCCGATGATGAACTACGGCGAGCGGGCCTGCTACCAGACCGCCGGCTCGAACCACATCCGCTTCGTCGGCGAGGTCATGACCCTGCGCCTGACCACCGACTGCCCGGTCAGCCACGTGCAGGAGGCGCGCACCTTCCGGCTGGAGGAGCCGCTGGGCTTCTTCCTCGGACCGGACGAGGGCCTCGACGCCGACGTCGCCACCGTCACCGAGCGGATGCTGCGCGAGACCACCGAGTACTGGCGGCGCTGGGTGCGCACCCTGTCCGTGCCGCTGCAGTGGCAGGAGGCGGTGATCCGCGCGGCCATCACGCTCAAGCTGTGCACCTACGAGGAGACCGGGGCCATCGTCGCGGCCCTCACCACCTCGGTCCCGGAGCACGCCGCCGACGACGGCGCCGGCCGCAACTGGGACTACCGGTACTGTTGGCTGCGCGACGCCTACTACGTCGTCCAGGCCCTCAACCGGCTGGGCGCGGCCGACATCCTGGAGAACTACCTGGGCTACCTGCGCAACATCGTCGACCAGGCCGGCCGCGGCTCGATCGAGGGCGGTCCGAACGGAAACGGCCAGCCGGCCCTGCCGGGGCTCGGGCCCTGCGGCGTCGACCGGGGCCGCGCCGGCCACGTGCAGCCCGTCTACGGCGTCGGCATGGAGCCGGTGCTGACCGAGTGGATCGCGCCCCACCTGCGCGGCTATCGCGGCATAGGGCCCGTGCGGGTGGGCAACCAGGCGCACGAGCACATGCAGCACGACGTCTACGGCCAGATCATCCTGTCCACCGTGCAGGCGTTCTTCGACGAGCGGCTGCTGCGCCCCGCCACGGTGGACGACTTCTGCGCCCTGGAGCCGATCGCCGAGCGGGCCTTCGAGCTGCACGACAAGCCGGACGCCAGCCTCTGGGAGTTCCGCGGCCGCGAGGCGGTGCACACCTACTCGTCGGTCATGTGCTGGGCCGCGTGCGACCGGCTGGGCAACGCCGCGGTCAAGCTGGGCCTGACCGAGCGGGCGGCCTATTGGAACGACCGGGCCGCCAGGATCCGCGCCACCATCGAGGCGCGGGCCTGGAACGAGGCCGAGGGCCGCTTCGCCGCCACCTTCGACGGCGACGAGCTGGACGCCTCGCTGCTGCAGCTCGTGGACGTGCGGTTCGCGTCGCCGGACGACCCACGCATGCAGGCCACCATGGCGGCCGTCGAGCACGGCCTGCGCCGCGGCCCGTTCATGCTGCGCTACGCCATCGCCGACGACTTCGGCGTGCCCAAGACCGCGTTCAACTTCTGCACCTTCTGGCTGATCGAGGCCCTGCACCTGTCGGGCCGCAGCGACGAGGCGCGCGCGCTGTTCGAGGAGATGCTGGAGCGCCGGACGGCCGCGGGCCTGCTGTCGGAGGACATCTCGTTCACCGGCGACGAGCTGTGGGGGAACTACCCCCAGACCTACTCGCTGGTCGGGCTGATCAACTGCGCCATGCTGCTGTCCGAGCCCTGGTCGAGCGTCCGGTAGGACCGAGCCGAGACCCCCTCCCGGGAACCTTCGCCGTCGTCGCGGGTAGTTCCGGCATGACCGACGAGACCAAGCTGCGCGAGGCGCTGCAGGCCGCCAACGCGCTGATCGGCCGGCTGCAGGAGCTGGTCGCCGACAGGCTGTCGCAGAAGGGCGAGTTCGACGAGGCGCGCGCCTTCTACGACGTGGTCGAGATCCTGGAGACCTCGCAGGAGATCTCCAAGGTGCGGATGGCGCTGGACGACGACCCGTTCCGTTTCGGCGACCCGACGCCCGCGGCGGCGGGAGACAACACGGGCTAGAGCGAAGACGCGGCTAGTCCGACCAGGCCCGCCCGACGCGCTCGATGAGCGCGAAGGCGCCCGGCGGTCCCCAGGAGCCGGCCGGATAGGTCTTGGGCGCCATCCCGGCGTCGGCCCAGGATTGCGCCACCCCGTCCACCCACTTCCACGCCTCCTCCACCTCGTCGCGGCGGACGAACAGGGTGGAGTTGCCGTGGATCACGTCCAGCAGCAGCCGCTCGTAGGCGATCCGCCGGCGTGCGCCGGGCCCCGAGTAGGCCCGCAGCAGCGACAGCGACAGGGGCAGGGACTGCAGGCGCATGCCGCCCTGACTGATCCCCGGCGCCTTGTTCATCAGCAGCAGCTCGATGTCCTCGTCCGGCTGCAGGTCGATGACCAGGCGGTTGGCCACCAGGTCGTGCCGGCTGTCCTCGCCGAAGATGGAGTGCGGCACGCATTTGAACTGGATCGCGATCTGGGTGCGCCGCTCGGGCAGGCGCTTGCCGGTGCGCAGGAAGAACGGCACGCCGGCCCAGCGCCAGTTGTCGATGTCGGCCCGCAGCGCCACGAAGGTCTCGGTCCCGCTGGGCTGGCCCCGCTCGGCCTCGTAGGCCTGGGCCGCAGCCCCGCCGACCACCCCGCCGGCGTACTGGCCGCGGATCGAGGCGTTCTGGGCGTCGGCGCGGGTGAAGGGCCGCAGGCTCTTCAGCACCTTCACCTTCTCGTTGCGGACCGAGTCCGGCTCCATGTCGGTGGGCGGCTCCATGGCCACCAGGCAGAGGAGCTGCAGCATGTGGTTCTGCAGCATGTCGCGCAGGGCGCCGTACTCGTCGTAGTAGGGCCAGCGGTCGCCGACCCCTTCCGTCTCGGCTACGGTGATCTGCACGTGGTCGATGAGCTGGTTGTTCCAGAGCGGCTCGAACAGCGTGTTGGCGAACCGCAGGGCGATCAGGTTCTGGACCGTCTCCTTGCCGAGGTAGTGGTCGATGCGGAAGATCCGGTCCTCCTCGAAGACCTCGCCCACGGCGGCGTTGATCACCCGCGAGCTCTGAAGGTCCCGGCCGATCGGCTTTTCGAGCACGATGCGGGTCCCCTCGCCCGCCAGGCCGGCGCCCGCCAGGGCCGCGCAGACGCGCCCGTAGAGGCTGGGCGAGAGGGCCAGGTAGAAGATCGGCCGGCGGGCCTCGCCCAGGGCCTCCTTCAGCGCCGCCGCGCCCTCGGCATGGGTGGCGTCGGCGGCCACATAGTCCAGCCGCTCGGCGAACCGGCGCCAGGCCGCTTCGTCCAGCCCCTCGGCGCGAGCCTTGAGGGCGGCGTGGACCTCGTCGCGGAACGCCTCGCGGCTCATCTCCTGGCGCGCCGTGGCCACGACCCGGAAGCCGTCCGGCAGGAAGCCGTCGGCGTCGAGGAAGTAGAGCGAGGGCAGGAGCATCCGCCGCGCGAGGTCCCCCGTGCCGCCGAACAGCACGATCGCATCGGCCTGTGGCGTCTCTGCCATCTGGTTTCCTTCGGTTAGACTGCGCGCGGAGCCGGGAAGGCAGCGCGAAGGGCGCCCTTGCGTCAAGGCCTAGCCGCCGCCCTCGCTACAGCCAAGCTCGGATCGAATATGTGCCCCCGAGCGTTAAGCAGCGGCCTGGGGGTTGGGATCCTGCATGTCAGTGGAAGCTCTTAAAATCGGTTTGCCTGCGCCGAAACCGCTGCGTCTGAGCGGTGCGGCGCTGTTCCTGGACCTCGACGGCACCCTCGCGCCCATCGCCGCCCGGCCGCAGGACGTGCGTCCCGATCCCAGGCGCACCCGGCTGCTGGAGAAGCTGGAGGCGGGGCTGGACGGCCGCCTCGCCGTGGTCAGCGGCCGCACCCTTTCCGACGTGGACCGGATCCTGGAGCGGCGGGTTCCCTGCGTGGCCGCCGTCCATGGCCTGGTCCGGCGCGGCGCCGACGGCCAGGTGCACGAGGAGCCGGCGCATCCGCGGCTGGCCGAGGCCGTGCAGCGGCTGCGCGACTTCGCGGCCCGCGACTCGGGCCTGCTGGTCGAGGAGAAGGGCGCCAGCGTCGCGCTGCACTTCCGTCTGGCCCGCAGCCAGGCCGACGCCGCCCGCGCGCTGGCCCACGAGATCGCGGGCGAGACCGGCCTGACCGTGCAGGACGGCGACATGGTCGAGGAGCTGCGCACCCCCGGCCCGACCAAGGGCGATTCCGTGCGCGCCTTCATGCAGGCCGGCCTGTTCGATGGCGCAAGGCCGATCTTCGTGGGCGACGACGCCACGGACGAGCACGGCTTCGAGGCGGCGGCGCGGCTCGGCGGCTTCGGCGTCCTGGTCGGCCCCGAGCGGCGGACCCACGCCCAGTTCCGCCTGCCTGGCGTGGACGCGGTGATCGCCTGGCTGGAGGCGGCGTCATGAACCGGCTGATCGTCGTCTCGAACCGCGTGAACCCGCCCTCGGGCGAAGGCGACGAGAGCGTCGGCGGCCTGGCCATGGCCCTGGCGGCGGCGCTGCGCGAATACTCGGGCCTGTGGTTCGGCTGGAGCGGCAAGACGACGCCCGAGTTCACCGGCCAGCTCAACATCGAGAAGGTCGGCGGGGTCACCGCCGCCACGGTCGACCTCGAGGAGACGGACCTCGACGAGTACTACAACGGCTACGCCAACAAGACGCTGTGGCCGCTGTTCCACTACCGCAACGACCTGGCCGCCTTCGACCGCAGCTACGGCGAGGGCTACCGGCGGGTGAACTGCCGCTTCGCCGACACGCTGGCGCCGCTGATCGAGCCCGACGACCTGATCTGGATTCACGACTACCACCTGATCCCGCTGGGGCGGGAGCTGCGCAAGCTGGGCGTGAAGAACCGGATCGGCTTCTTCCTGCACATCCCCTGGCCGGCCCACCAGGTGTTCATCAACCTGCCGCGCCACCGCCAGCTGGTGGAGGCGATGTTCGACTACGACCTCGTCGGCTTCCAGACGGCCGAGCACCAGCAGGCCTTCGAGGAGTACGTGCTGAGCGAGGCCGGCGGCTCCCAGCCCGAGCCCGGGGTGCTGGAGGCCTTCGGGCGGCGGGTGGAGGTGGGCGCCTTCCCGATCGGGATCGACGCCGAGGACTTCGCGCGCCTGCTGCGCAACAGTCGCGCCCGGCGCATGCGCGACCTGATGACCGCCTGCACCGTCTTCCGCCACCTGATCGTGGGCGTCGACCGGCTGGACTACTCCAAGGGCCTGGAGGAGCGGTTCCTCGGCTTCGAACGGTTCCTGACCGAGAACCCGGACATGCGCCGCGAGGTGCTGATGCTGCAGATCGCGCCGGTCAGCCGCGAGAGCGTCGAGGCCTATCAGCAGATCCGCGAGCGGCTGGATTCCCTCTCCGGCCGCATCAACGGCGCCTTCGCCGACGTGGACTGGGCGCCGATCCGCTACGTGAACAAGAACTACCGCCGGGACGAGCTGGCGGGGATCTACGGCGCGGCCCGGGTCGGGCTCGTCACGCCGCTGCGCGACGGCATGAACCTGGTCGCCAAGGAGTTCGTGGCGGCGCAGAACCCCGAGGATCCGGGCGTGCTGGTCCTCTCGCGCTTCGCCGGCGCGGCGCGGCAGATGCCGGACGCCCTGCTGGTCAACCCGAACAGCGCCGAGGAGATTTCCGACGCCCTCAAGCGGGCGCTGGCCATGGACAAGGCCGAGCGGATCCGCCGCTGGAGCGCGCTCTTCGAGACCGTCCAGCGCGAGGACGTCACCGCCTGGCGCGACGCCTTCGTCCAGGCCCTCGCCGGCCAGAAGGCGCAGGCGCCCGCCCTGGCCAGCTGAGGAGGAGCGCTTGGCCGACAAGCTCGCCCGCTACCGGGCCATGCGCGACTTCTCCAAGACGGCCGAGCCGGCCGGGGCCGAGAAGACGAAGGCCTCCCGGCGCCTGCGCTTCGTGATCCAGAAGCACGCGGCCACCCGCCTGCACTACGACTTCCGGCTCGAGCTGGACGGGGTGTTCCTGTCGTGGGCGGTGACCAAAGGGCCGTCGCTGAACCCCGCCGACCGCCGGCTGGCCGTGCAGACCGAGGACCACCCCCTCGACTACGGCGACTTCGAAGGCACGATCCCCAAGGGCCAGTACGGCGGCGGCACGGTGATGCTGTGGGACCGCGGCTACTGGGAGCCCGAGGGCGACGCCAGGGCCATGCTGAAGAAGGGCGACCTGAAGTTCACCCTGGACGGCGAGCGGCTGAAGGGCTCGTGGGTGCTGGTCCGCATGAAGCGCCGCGAGCGCGAGAAGCGCGACAACTGGCTGCTGATCAAGCACCACGACGGCTGGTCGGTGGAGGACCACGGCGAGTTCCTCGTCGAGGGAGAGACCAGCTCGGTCGCCTCGGGCCGCGCCATGGACGAGATCGAGGCCGGCAAGGGCAAGGGTCCGACGAAATTCATGACCGGCAAGGGCCGCGCCTCGGGCAAGGACGTCTGGCAGTCCAACCGCGCCGACCCGAAGGCTCCGCCGCCCGCCGCCGAAAAGGCCGCGCCGGCGCCGAAGCTGAAGGCCGCTGCCCTGCCCGGGTTCGTGGCCCCCCAGCTCGCCAAGTCGGTGGACCGGCCGCCGCAGGGCGCCGGCTGGGGCCACGAGATCAAGTTCGACGGCTATCGGCTGCAGCTGCGCGTGGAGAACGGCAAGGCGACGCTGAAGACCCGCGCGGGCCTGGACTGGACGGCCAAGTTCAAGGAGATCGCCGCCGACGCGAAGCCCCTGCCCGACGGCCTCTACGACGGCGAGGCCTGCGCCCTGGACCACAACGGCTCGCCCGATTTTCCGGCCCTGCAGGCGGCGCTGTCCGAGGACAGGACCGCGGACCTGGTGTTCTTCGTGTTCGACGCCCTGTTCCTGGACGGCGAGGACCTGCGCGCCCTGCCGCTGACCGAGCGCAAGAGCCGGCTGGAGGCGGCCGTGGCGGCGGCCGGCAAGCGCCTGGAGCGGCGGATCCGCTACGTCGCCCACTTCGAGACGGCCGGCGACGCGGTGCTGAAGTCGGCCTGCCGCATGTCGCTGGAGGGCATCGTCTCCAAGCGTCTGGACGCGCCCTACCGCTCGGGCCGCTCCGATACCTGGCAGAAGTCCAAGTGCCGCGCCGGCCACGAGGTGGTGATCGGCGGCTGGACCGGCGAGCGCGGCCAGCTCCGCTCGCTGCTGGTGGGCGTGAACCGCGACGGCAAGCTCGTCTATGTCGGCCGGGTAGGCACCGGCTTCGGCCGCGAGACGGTGGGCCGCGTGCTTCCGCGCCTGGAGAAGGTCGCCTCGGACAAGAGCCCCTTCACGGGCCCGAACGCCCCTCGCAAGAGCGGCGACATCAACTGGGCCCGGCCCGAACTGGTCGCCGAGATCGAGTTCGCCGGCTTCACCGGCGACGGCAACGTCCGCCAAGCGTCCTTCAAGGGCCTGCGCGAGGACAAGCCCGCCGCCGAGGTGGAGGCCGAGACGCCTGCGAAGACGCAGCTCGCCGAGCCCGCGCCGGCCGGCAAGGCGAAAGCCGGGCCCAGAACGGCGCCGGCGAAACCCGCGACCAAGCCTAGGGCCAAGCCCAGGGCCAAGCCCAGGGCGGGAGACAACGTCGTCATGGGCGTCGTCCTGTCCAATCCGGACAAGGCGCTCTGGCCCGACGACGGCAAGGGCGGCGTGGTCACCAAGCTGGACCTCGCCCGCTACCTGGAGACGGTCGGCCCGTGGATGATGGAGCACATCAAGGGCCGGCCCTGCTCGATCATCCGCATGCCGGACGGGATCGAGGGCCAGCAGCGGTTCTTCCAGCGCCACGCCGGCAAGGGATCGTCCGCGCTGATCTCCGAGGTGCAGGTCTTCGGCGACCATAAGCCGTACATCCAGATCGACCGGATCGAGGCCCTGGCCGCCCTCGCCCAGATCGGGGCCGTGGAATACCACCCGTGGAATTGCCAGCCCGGCCAGCCCGAGGTCCCGGGGCGGCTCGTCTTCGACCTTGATCCCGACGAGGCCATCCCGTTTCAGCGGGTGATCGACGCGGCCTGGGAGGTGAAGGAGCGGCTGGAGAGCCTGGGCCTGGCCGCCTTCTGCAAGACCACCGGCGGCAAGGGCCTGCACGTGGTCACGCCCCTCAAAGCCGGCAAAGGCGAGATGGACTGGCCGACGGCCAAGGCGTTCGCCCGCGACGTCTGCCTGGCGATCGCCGCCGACGCCCCCGACCGCTACGTGGTCAACATGGCCAAGGCCAAGCGCAAGGGACGGATCTTCCTCGACTATCTGCGCAACGACCGGATGTCGACGGCGGTGGCCCCGCTCTCGCCGCGCGGACGTCCCCTGGCGCCGGTGTCCTTCCCGCTGACCTGGGACCAGGTGAAGACGGGCCTCGAGCCGAAGCGGTGGACGATCCGCACCGCGCCCGCCCTGCTGAAGAAGACCAAGGCCTGGGCCGACTACTGCGACGCCGAGCGCCCGCTGAAGGACGCCATCCGGAAGCTGAAGTGAGCCGCCGCTAGCGCCGCGCCACCCGCCGCTTCGCCAGCGGGTCCGAGACGCACGCGGCGCGGACCTTGTGGTTCAGCGCCTGCCGCTCGTCGTCCTTCAGACGGCTCATGGCGTAGGACGCCGCGCTGCCGGCGAATGGCACGACCAGGTTGCCGACGACGGCGATCGCCATTCGCCCGTCCTTGTTCTCGTCGAAGGCGGCGGCCTCCTTGCGGGCGGCCACGCAGCGCTTGGACTTCCACTTGGCGTCGCTGCGATCGAGGCCGGCCACCGTCTTGTCCGGCGACGTCGTGGCGCACGCGCCGAGCGTCAGTCCGGCGCAGGCCAGGGCCGCGCACCCCAGGACCACAGCCGCTCGCATGGGGGTTCCTCCAGCAGTTCCGCCGGAGCCAACAGCGGCAGAGCCTGTTCGGTTCCCCGCCTCCGCCGCACCCGTGCCGGACACAATCGCGAAACACGGCCGGGGCTACATACCGGCCATACGAAGAATCCGGGGGGATATTCCATGATCAGCCGCCGTCTCGCCGCCTGCGCCGCGCTCGCCGTCCTGGCGCTGTCGCCCGCCGCCTTCGCCCAGGCGCCCGCCGGCGCCTTCGCCTCGGACGTGTCCCAGACCGTCAAGGTGAAGCAGGGCGCGCTGAAGGGGACGGTGAAGGACGCGATCGCCTACCACCTCGGGATCCCCTACGCCGCCGCGCCGGTCGGCGAGCTGCGCTGGAAGCCGCCGGCCGCCGGACCCCGCTGGAGCGGCGAGCGCGACGCCTCGGCGCCGGGCGCGAGCTGCCAGGCCGAGGAGGACTGCCTGTTCCTCAACGTCGTGCGCCCGGCCGGCGCCAAGGCCGGCGACAAGCTGCCGGTGATGGTGTGGATCCACGGCGGCGCCTATGTGATCGGGACCAGCATGGGCGCCTTCGGCGGCGACACCGAGGGGACGAACTTCGCCAAGAGGGGGATCGTCCACGTCAGCCTGAACTACCGCCTGGGCCGCGCCGGCTGGTTCGCCCACCCGGCCCTGACCAGGGAAGGTCCCACCGGCAACTACGGGATGATGGACCAGGTCGCCGCGCTGCAGTGGGTGCGGGACAACATCGCGGCCTTCGGCGGCGACCCTGCGAACGTCACCATCTACGGCGAGAGCGCCGGCGGCGTCTCGGTGCACTACCTGATGCTGGCGCCGCAGGCGAAGGGGCTGTTCGCCAAGGCGATCGGCCAGTCCAGCTTCGCCCGGCACGTCCCCGAGCCGCTCGCCAAGGCCGAGGCCAAGGGCGTGCAGGCCGCGAAGGCCGCCGGCGTGGAGGGCGAGGACGCCGCCGCCGCCGCGGCGCTGCGCAAGCTTCCCCTCGCGTCCCTGCCCTACACCGGCGGTTTCGTCGGTCGCGCCGGCCCGATCCTCGACGGAACCTACATCACCGGCGGGATCGCCCAGGGCTACGCCGCCGGCCGCCAGGCCAAGGTCCCGCTGATGATCGGCGGCAACTCCAACGAGGCCAGCCTGTTCCGGCCGCAGCCGGCCCTGCTCGACTCGCTGCCCGAGACGGCGCGCGCGGCGGTCTCGTCCGCCTTCGATCCCGAGGGGACGGGCGACAAGGCGAGGATCGTCCACGCCCTGCAGACGGCCCAGCTCATCACCGAGCCCGACCGCAACCTCGCGCGCCTGCACGCGGGAGCGGGCCAGCCGACGTGGCTGTACTACTTCTCGTACGTGCCGCCGTCCAAGGCTGCGCAGAAGCCCTATGGGGCGGCGCACACCGACGAGATCCGCTTCGTGTTCGGCGCGCCGCGCGCCGGCTTCGCGCCCGAGGACCTGCCGCTGTCCGGGGCGATGAACGAGCTGTGGGCCAATTTCGCCAAGACGGGCGCGCCCGGCGCGGCCTGGCCGAAGTTCCTGCCGGGCGAGACCTCGGTCGAGTTCGGGAACGACGGCGTCCAGGTCCGCCGCGAGCACCTGAAGGCCCGTCTCGACCTGGTCGAGGCGATGCAGCCGAAGTAGGCGGCGAGGGGCGGATCAGCGGCGGACGACGCTGATCTGCCCGTCCCGCTCGATCCAGGCTTCCTTCACATCCCGGCAGTCGAGGACCCCGCCCTTGCGCAGGGCCTCTTCCAGGTCGTTGGTCCCGACGCCCTGGCGGCGCATCGCCTCCTGGTCGGGCTCGCCGTCGCTGACGATGCGGACCGACCGGCCCTTCACCGCCGGCCCCAACCAGGAGAAGCGCACGGCCAGGGCCGAGAACACCCCGTGCAGCAGCACGAGCAGCGCCGTGGCGCTCAACGTCGGCAGGAACGGCGCCCCGCCCGTCAGCGTGCGGCTGAGGTTCGAGCCCAGGATCACCGCGACGACGGTGTCGATGGCGCCCCATTTGCCGAACATCCGCTTGCCGGCGACGCGGACAAGGACCAGGCCCACCAGCATGATGACCGTGGCCCGGACCCACATCTGCCACCAGAGGATCGGCTCGTCGTCGCGGCCCACCAGCTGATGCAGGAGGTCGAGGGCCTCGGCCATCGGCCGCTCACGCGCGCTTCTTGGCGGGCGCCTTCTTCGCCGCCGGCTTCTTGGCGGAGCCGGCGGTCTTGCCCGAGGACTTCTTGGTGGCCGCCGCCGCGCGCGGGGGCGCCTTCCGCCGCTCGCCGCCCTGGCCCAGGCTGCGCTTCAGGGCCTCCATCAGGTCGATGACCTCGGCCTCCTTCGGCTGGTCCGGCGCCTTCACCGTGTGGCCCTTCTCCTTCTCCTTGATCAGGGCCCGCAGGGCGTCCTCGTAGCGGTCGTTGAACTGGGAGGGGTCGAAGGGACCCTCCTGCTGCTCGATGATCCGGGCGGCGATATCCACCATCTGCTTGTCGACCTTCACCTCCGGGATCCGGTCGAACACCTCGGCCGCATCCTTCACCTCGCGGTTGGTGCGCAGGGTGTAGGCGAGGATGCCCTTGTCGCGGGGCTCGAGAGCCATCAGCCGCTCGCGCTGGTGCATGACGAGGCGGCCGAGGGCCACCTTGCCCGAGCTTTCCATGGCCTGACGGATCACGGTGAACGCCTCCACCGCCATGTCGCCGTCGGGGACCAGGAAGTAGGGATCGTTCCAGTAGAGCCGGTCGATCTCGTCCTCGCCGACGAACCGCTCGATATCGAGGGTGCGGGTCGTCTCCAGCCGGACGTTCTGGATCTCCTCGCTGGTGACGACGACGTAGCGGCCCTTCTCGATCTCGTAGCCCTTGACGATGTCGGACCGGTCCACCGGCCCCGTCTCGGGGTCGGTGGGGATCATCTTGATCCGGTTCATCGTGTCCTTGTGCAGCATGTTGAAGTGCACCTCGCCGCTGCGCGAGGTGGCGGTGTAGAGCGCCACCGGGCAGCTCACGAGGGACAGGCGCAGATAGCCCTGCCAGGACGGACGCGTGGCCATGAAGGTCTCCGGATCAGACTCCGGAAACGCGGCCGTATCGATTCAGTTCGTGAGTCGGATCAGCGGCTTAGCCCCAGGCCCGGCAGCGCCACGGCCTCCTGGAAGTCGAGGCGTGGCTTGTGGAAGCCCGAGCGCACGCCGCTCTGGACGCCGAACTCCATGAGCCGGTCGCTCGCGGGGTCGTAGGCGGGCCAGTCCTGGGCGCCGCACTTGGGCTCGCCCGCCTTGGCGAAGGTGACCCAGCAGGCGTGCATCAGGGTGGCCATCGCGCGGTCCTCCTCGCTCACCAGGCTCATGGGCGTGCGCCGGCCCCAGTACTCCCAGACGTAGGGGATCTCGGCGGCGTGGGCGGCGCTCCTCACAGTCGGGCGCAGCCGGGTGGCCACGTAGCTGAAGTGGTAGAGCCAGGCCGGGCGGCCGCCCGCCGCCTGGGCCGCCACCCAGCGGGCGGGCGCGCCGAACACCCGGTCGGTGAACAGCGCCCGCGCCAGGGCCTCGTCGCCCTGCGCCGCCTCTGCGGGATAGTGGCGGGCCGCGAGCCGCACGGCCGCCAGCCGGCCGGCGGGCAGCGGTCCGGGCCCCAGCAGCGAATCCTCGCCCGAGTTCCAGCCGATGATCAGCGGGACGTCGTCGAAGCGCCCGGCGGCGAGCGCCTGGGTCGTGGTTTCGGTCAGCAGCATGCCGTCCACGAAGGGGCCGAACGGGCCGTCCACGGCCACCAGCCGTTCGAACGGCAGCGCCCGCAGCGCCGTGAGGTCCGGCGCGGCGATCCCGGCGCGCGCGAGGGCCGCGGCGCTCTCGGCCTCCTTCTCGGAGAGGCTCTTGGGCTCGAACCAGCCCAGGCCCGATTGCACGATGGCCCTGTGGTACAGCCCCCGCGCCGCCGGCGTCGTGAGGAGCGCCAGCGTGCTGGCCCCGCCCGCCGACTCTCCGAACACGGTGACGTTCCCCGGGTCGCCCCCGAACCTGGCGATGTTCCGCTGCACCCACTTGAGGGCCGCGATCTGGTCCATCAGGCCGTACGCGCCGACCGGCTCGCTCCCCGCGGCCTTCGTCAGCTCGGGATGGGCGAAGTAGCCCAGCGCGCCCAGGCGGTAGTTGATCGCCACCAGGACGACCCCGTCGCGGGCGAAGTTCTGGCCGTCGTAGATCCAGCCGGCGCCCGTGCGGTGCGAGCCGCCGTGGATCCAGACCATCACCGGCGCCCCCTTCGCATCCTTGGGCGCGAAGACGTTGAGCTGCAGGCAGTCCTCCGACACGGCGCCGTTGGCGCCGCCGGAGTTGGGGGTCCCGTTCGCGTTCATCGGCTGAGGACAGGAGGGGCCGGCATGCACGGCGTCGCGGTCGCCCTTCCACGCCCGCGCGGGCCGCGGCGGGGCCCAGCGCAGCTCGCCAACCGGCGCCGCCGCATAGGGGATGTTGCGGAACACGTTCGCCCGTTCGGTCGCTTGGCCGACGAGCACGCCGGTCTCGACCTCGACCCGGGGCGGCGGCGGCGGCTCCTGAGCCGGCTCCTGGGCGCGGGCCGCGCCCGTCGCGACCGCCAGGGCCGCCGAAACTCCGATCCAGAACCGCTTCATCGCCGCCTCCCCAAAGGCCTGCCCCACAGGCCTGCCCCACAGGCCTGCCCGACATGAACGCGAATTAACCCGCCGAACCGTCGCCTGCGCAATCTCGGCCACGATCTCGCCGCTAAGCTTCACAATTGAATCGGACGTCCGCGGCACGCATGCCGCGACTCTCGGGGGAGATCTGCTTGGAAGATCGGAAGGCCGGCGGATGGCTCCGCCCCAGGTTCCTGCTGCTCGCGGCCGTCGCCCCGGCGGCGCTCGCCGCGCCGGCGGCCGCGCAGGCCCAGGCCCCGTCCCAACCCCAGGCGCAGCCTGCCCCGGCCGCGCCCGCCAAGTCCCAGGAGGGCAAGCCGGGCCAGTCGCTGGAGGGCGTCGTCGTCACCGGCGAGCGCAGCACCTTGCGCACCGACATCGACCGGCGCAGCTACAGCGTGGCCGGCGATCTGCAGGCGACCACCGGCTCGATCAGCGACGCCCTGCGCAACATCCCCTCGCTGCAGGTGGACGTGCAGGGCAACGTCAGTCTGCGCGGCGATTCCAACGTCACCATCATGATCGACGGCAAACCCTCGGGCATGTTCCAGGGCGAGGGCCGGGCCGCGGCGCTGCAGGCCCTGCCGGCCGACCAGATCGAGCGGGTCGAGGTGCTGACCAACCCGTCCGCCGCCATGAATCCCGAGGGCTCGGCCGGGATCATCAACCTCGTCAGCAAGCAGAACCGCAAGCTTGGGGCATCCGGCTCGGTCCGCGCCAACGTCGGCTCGGACGGGCGCTGGAACGCCGGTGTGAGCGGCGCGCGCAACAACGGCAGGTTCACCGTCTCGGGCGACCTGAGCTACCGGCACGACACCCAGAAGGCCGAGATCGACGACCGCCGCGCGCGGCTGGACGGGGCCACGGGCGCGTTCATCGAGAACCGCCAGCAGCTCACCTCCCTCAACGAGATCGACATGGTCTTCGCCCGCGGCGGCCTCGACTACGATCCCGACGACAAGACCCGCATCACGCTCCAGGCGACAGCCCACGTCATGCGGCCGACCTCGGACGGTTTCGAGCACCTGGAGACCGACGACGCCGCCGGCGCCCTCGCCCGGGTGATCGATCGGGTCTCCGACTTCGAGCAGGCCCGGGACCGGCTCGACCTTTCCACCAGCTACCGCCGCAAGTTCGCGGGCGAGGAGCACGAGTTGGTCGCCAACCTCGGCCAGGAGTTCGGCCGGGTGGAGCGCGACTTCGAGCGGGCCACCTTCCTCAGCCTGCCGCCCGCCCCCGACCTCGCCGAGGTCTCGGCCTACGACAACCGCACGCGGAAGACCGAGCTGAAGGTCGACTACACCCGGCCGATGCCGCTCGAGGCCAAGCTGAAGGCCGGCTACCTCCTGCAGCTCGACGACAACCGCTACGAACAGGTCGGCCGGCGCGGGCCGGCCGGCGCCGCCCCGCCCGTGGACCCGCGGCTGACGTACGAATTCGACTACGACCAGGCGATCAACGCCGCCTACGCCACCTACCAGCAGCCGCTGGGCGACGGCTTCAGCGTGCTGGCGGGCCTGCGGCTCGAGGACGTGCGGCTGGACCTCGACCTGACCACCGGCGGCCCGGTGAGCGCGAAGAACGACTACTTCCGCGCCTATCCCAGCCTGCACCTCCAGCACGAGTTCGGCGAAGGCCGGCAGCTCACCGCCAGCTACAGCCGCCGCGTCCAGCGGCCGACGGCGGACGACCTCAACCCGTTCCGCGTCGAGCTGGACCCCTTCAACCTCAGGGCCGGCAACCCCAACCTGAAGCCGCAGGAGACCGACGCCTTCGAGCTCGCCTACCAGCACCGCAAGGGGGCGACCTACTACCTGACCACGCTCTATTACCGGCAGAGCGACAAGGGGATCACCGACGTGGTCCAGGACCTGGGGAATGGCGTCTTCCTCACCACCCGCGAGAACCTGCGCGAAAGCCGCTCGGGCGGGCTGGAGCTGGTGGCTAACGGACGGCTGACGCCGAAACTCACCTATAACCTCAGCGGCAACGTCTTCTGGAACGAGATCGACGCCTCCAGCCTCGGCTTCTCCGACAAGCGCGACGCCTTCACCGTCAGCGGCCGCGGCAACCTGAACTGGCAGGTCACGGACAAGGACTTCCTCCAGCTCAACGGCTTCGTCAGCGGCAAGCGTCTGACCGCGCAGGGCCACGTGCAGGGCTTCTCGATGCTGAACATCGGCTATCGCCACAAGTTCACCGACAAGCTCTCGCTGGTGATCACCGCCCAGGACGTGCTGGGGACCTTCCGGGAGACCCAGGTGCTGGACACGCCCACGCTGCAGGGCCGCACCCGGCGCGAGTTCAGCCTGCGCGGCGTCTACGTCGGCTTCACCCGCACCTTCGGCGGCGGCCGCCAGCGGGATCCCGGTTTCGAGTTCGGCGGGGGCCCGCCCGCGCAGTAGCGCAAAGCGACACCGTAGCGGCTTGACCGGAGACCGGCGTTCGGGAGCCTATGCTCCATGACCGAGATTCTCTGGGCCGACCCCGCCGACCTTCAGGCCGCCTGGCGCGACGGGGCGCGGGCCCTGCGCGAGGGCCGGGCCGGCGAGGCGCTGGCGATGTTCCGCCGGATCACCGACGAGGGCCAGCCGACGGCGGCGGTCTGGATCGGCGTGGCCATGGCCCACAGAGCGCTGGACGACCGGAGCGCGGAACGGGCGGCGCTGGAGCGGGCGCTGGCCCTCGATCCGCGGAACATCCACGCCCTGATGATAAGCGGCGACAGCCATGCCGCGACGGGCGACGCCAAGGCGGCGACGGCCTTCTACGACGCGGTGGTGAAGCTGGCGGCCATGGGGCCCGTGGACCCGGCGCTGCAGCCCGAGGTCGCCCGGGCCGCCCGGATGCGCGAGCGCTACGCCCAGGACTACGAGGCGCACCTGCGAGGCGTGCTGGACGCGCACGGCCTGGACGGCCCCGAGGGTCGGCGGATGCGCCGCGCCGTGGATCTGCTGCTGGGCAAGACCAGCCTCTATCTGCAGCAGCCGAAATACTTCTACTTCCCCGAGCTGCCGAACATCGAGTGGGCCGAGCGGGGCGACTTCCCCTGGCTGGACAGGGTCGAGGCGGCCGCCGACGACATCCGGCGCGAGCTGCTGCAGGTGCTGGAGGAGGACGCCGCCTTCCAGCCCTACGTACAGGCGGCGGAAGGCCGGCCGAACTTCGACAACCTGGGCCTGATGGGCAATCCGGAGTGGAGCGCCTTCTACATCTGGAAGGACGGGGCGATCGTCCCGGAGAACGCCGCCCGCTGCCCCTCGGTGGTGCGGGCGATGGAAGGGGTCCCGCTCTGCACGATCCCGGGGCGGACGCCGTCGGTGCTGTTCTCGCTGCTGCGGCCGGGCGCGCACATCCCGCCGCACCACGGCTTCACCAACGCCCGCTACATCTGCCACCTGCCGCTGATCGTGCCCGGGAACTGCGCCATGCGGGTGGGCTCGGAGACGCGGCCGTGGGTGGAAGGCAAGGCCTGCGTCTTCGACGACAGCATCGAGCACGAGGCCTGGAACCGGCACCCCGACCAGCTGCGGGTGGTGCTGATCTTCGACATCTGGCGGCCCGAGCTCAGCGCCGCCGAGCGCGAGCTGATCGGCGCCACGCTGCAGGCCGTGGACGCCTTCGGCGGCGCCCCGCACACGGGCGACTAGACCCTCCGTTCGGAACTTGACTCCGCCCTTCCGGTTATGAGAACGGAAGTGGAACAAAAGGAGTCCCCAAAGCCATGTCCGATTTTCGCGGCAAGCGGCTCGCCGCCCTGCAGGCGAAGATCGCCGCCCTCGAGACGGGCGGGCGGACGGGCTTCGGCGTGCTGCCGTTCGGGGCCCCCGCCATCGACGCCTGCCTGCCCGGCGGCGGCCTGCCGATGGGCCGCTGGCACGAGGTCGGCGGCGAGGGGCTGGAGGCCGAGACCGGGGCTGCGCCGGCCGCCTTCACGGCGCTGCTGGCCGCGCCCCTCGCCCGCCGCGGCGAGGCGGTGTGGGTGGTGCGCCGGGACGACCTGTGGGCCCCCGGCCTGGCCGGGCTGGGCTTCCCCGCGGGGCGGCTGATCCAGGTCTGCGCCCGCGACGAGGCCGAGGCCCTGGCGGTGATGGAGGACGCCCTCGCCACCCCGGGCGTCGCCTGCGTGGTGGGCGAGGTCGAGGCCGTGGACCTGACCGCCGGCCGGCGGCTGCAGCTGGCCTGCGAGCGGCGCGGGACCACCGGCTTCGTCATCCGCCGCCGCCCGTTCGGAGGGACGGCCCGGCGCGAGGCCGCGGGCTCGGCGTCGGCCACCCGCTGGCGCGTGCTCTCGGCGCCGTCCGAGCCGCCGGCCCACGAGTTCGGCCTGGGCGCGCCGCGCTTCCGGGTCGCGCTGGAGCGCTGCCGGGGCGGGCGGACCGGCGCATGGGTCCTGGAAGCGGCGGGGGCCTATTCCCAAGACACCCTCTACGGGGAGACAGCCGATGGCGCGCATCCTCTGCGCCTGGTCGCCGGACTGGGCGATCGCGAACTGGCGCCGGCGAACGACCTCCGCGCCGCCTGAGGGCGCGGAACCGCCCTTCGCTCTCGTCGAGACGGTCCGCGGCGTGCGGCGGCTGGCGGCCGTCAGCCGCGAGGCGCGGGCCCTGCGCCTCTACCCCGGCCAGAAGGCGACCGACGCGGCGGCCATCGCCCCCGACCTCGTCACCGCCGAGGCCGAGCCCGAGGCCGATGCCGCGGCCCTCGCGGCGCTCGCGGACTGGTGCGTGCGCTTCTCCCCCGCCGTGGCGGCCGATCCGCCCGACGGGCTGTTCCTCGACATCACCGGCGTGGATCACCTGTTCGGCGGCGAGGCGGGGATGATGGCCGAGCTGCGGGAGCGCCTCCTCGCCAACGGCCTGCCGTTCCGCCTGGCGATCGCCGACACGCCGGGCGCGGCCTGGGCGCTGGCCCGCCACGGCCGGGACGGGACCATCGCCCCGCCGGGCGGCCAGGCCGACCTGCTGGCGCCGCTGCCGCCGGCGGCGCTGCGGCTTCTCCCCGAGGACGCCGCCCAGATCGAGCGGCTGGGCCTGCGCCGCATCGGTCAGCTCCTGGACATCCCCCGCGCCCCGCTCGGCCGCCGGTTCGGCGCGCGCACCCTGACCCGCCTCGACCAGGCCCTGGGCCGCCACGCCGAGGCGCTGACCTTCCGCCGCCCGCCGACGCCCTGGGTCGACCGGCTGGCCTTCTTCGAGCCGATCAGCGCGCCCGAGGACATGGCCCGGGTGACCTGGGACGTCTGCGCCCGGCTCTGCGCCCGGCTGGAGGCCGAGGGCCAGGGCGCGCGCCGGTTCGAGGTCGGCTTCTGCCGCGTGGACGGGAAGATCGCGCCGGTCGAGGTAGGCCTCGCCCTGCCCGGACGCGACGCCCGCCGGATCGCCCGGCTGTTCGCGCCCAAGGTCGAGGCGGTCGATCCGGGCTTCGGGATCGATGCGGTGCTGGTCGCCGCCTACGAGGTCGAGCCCCTGGCCGGCCGCCAAGCAGGTCTCGAGACGCGCCTTGAGACGCGCCTTGAGACGGGCCTCGAAACGGGCCTGCCCCCCGCGCCGGAGGACGGCCTCGCGCCCCTCGTGGACCGCCTGGCCAACCGCCTGGGGCCCGAGCGCGTCTGGCGGGCCGCGCCGGTGGAGAGCCACGTCCCCGAGCTGTCGGTGAGGCGCGCGGCGCCGCTGGCCGCCGCCGCCGCACCATCCGCCGTCCCCGCCCCTGCGCCGTGGGACCCGGAGGCGCCGCGCCCCGCCCGCCTGTTCCGCCGGCCCGAGCCGCTGGACGGCGTCATCGCCCTGACGCCCGACGACCCGCCCAGCCAGTTCCGCTGGCGCGGGCGGCTGCACCGCGTGCGCCGCGCCGAGGGGCCCGAGCGGGTCGGCGAGGAATGGTGGAAGCGGGGGATCGAGGAGGCCTCCACCGCCCACGTGCGCGACTACTACCGGGTCGAGGACCAGGACGGCGCCCGCTTCTGGCTGTTCCGCGCCGGCCTCTACGAGCCGGGCCAGCCGGCGAAGTGGTGGCTGCACGGGCTGTTCGGATGAGGGAGCTCGGCCAAGTCGAATTTTCCTCCTCCCCCGTCGGGGGAGGGGGACCGCGTAGCGGTGGAGGGGGCCGGCCCCATCCGCCGAGCTTCCGGCAAACCCCCTCCATCATGCTGCGCATGGTCCCTCTCCCCCGATGGGGGAGGAGGGCTGGAGTTCGGCCATGACCCGCTACGCCGAGCTGCAGGCCGTGACGAACTTCTCGTTCCTGCGCGGCGCGTCCCACCCGGGCGACCTGGTGGTCGCCGCCGACGCCCTGGGGATGGAGGCCGTGGGGATCTGCGACCACAACTCCCTGGCCGGCGTCGTGCGGGCCTGGAGCGCCATGCGGCAGCTGCACGAGGGCGGCTCGGCGGTCCGCGCCCTGACCGGCTGTCGGCTGGACTTCGTGGACGGCTCCCCCAGCCTGCTCGTCTATCCGTCCGACCGCGAGGCCTATGGCCGGCTCACCCGCCTGCTCACCCTGGGCCAACGCCGCTCGGAGAAGGGCGCCTGCACCCTTCGCCTTGCCGATTTCCTGGACCACGCCGAGGGCCAGCTCGTGCTGGCGGTCCCCCCCGACCGGCTGGATGCCGCGTTCGGGGACGCCCTGAAGCGCCTCGCCGGCGATCTGCCCGACGTCTGGCTGGCCGCGGCCCGCCGGTACGGCGCCCGCGACCTGAAGCGCCTCTCCCACCTGCAGGCCCTGGCCGAGGCGAGCGGCGCGCCAATGGTCGCCACCAACGACGTCCTCTACCACGGCCCCGAGCGGCGGCCGCTGCAGGACGTGCTCACCTGCATCCGCGAGAAATGCACCATCCACGAGGCGGGCCTGCGGCTGCAGGCCAACGCCGAGCGCCACCTGAAGGCCCCGGACGAGATGGCCCGTCTGTTCGCCAGGTTCCCGGGGGCCGTGGAGCGCACCGTGGAGATCGCCGGCCGCATCGGCTTCGACCTCTCCCAGCTCCGCTACGAATATCCGGACGAGCCCGTGCCGCCCGGCAAGACCGCCATCCAGCACCTGCGCGACCTCGCCTGGGCGGGCGCGGCGTGGCGCTATCCCGAAGGCGTGCCCGAGAAGGTCCGCAAGCTGGTGGCCCACGAGCTGGACCTGATCGAGAAGCTGGACTTCCCGAACTACTTCCTGACCGTCCACGACATCGTCCGCTACGCCCGCGACGAGCTGAAGATCCTGTGCCAGGGGCGCGGCTCGGCGGCCAACTCCTGCGTCTGCTTCTGCCTGGGGATCACGGCGGTGGACCCCACCAAGGAGGATCAGGACCTCCTCTTCTCCCGCTTCATCTCCGAGAACCGCGGCGAGCCGCCGGACATCGACGTCGACTTCGAGCACGAGCGGCGCGAGGAGGTGATGCAGTACGTCTACGACCGCTACGGCCGCGACCGGGCGGCCATCGTGGCGACGGTGATCCACTACCGCCCGCGCATGGCGATCCGCCAGGTGGGCAAGGCCCTGGGCCTGACCGAGGACGTCACCGCCGCCCTGGCGAACACCGTCTGGGGCAGCTACGGCGACGGGGTCCCCGACCAGCACATCCGCCAGTGCGGCCTCGATCCCGACGCCCCCGAGATCCGCCGGGCCACGGCCCTGGCCCAGGAGCTGCTGGGCTTTCCCCGGCACCTGTCGCAGCACGTGGGCGGCTATGTCCTGACGAAGCGGCGGCTGGACGAGACGGTCCCCATCGGCAACGCGGCCATGAAGGACCGCACCTTCATCGAGTGGGACAAGGACGACATCGACGCTCTGGGGCTGATGAAGGTCGACGTGCTGGCGCTCGGCATGCTGACGGCGCTCAGGAAGAGCTTCGAGCTGCTGCCGCCCCTGCCGGACGGGACCCGCATCACCGACATCGCCCACGTCCCGCAGGAGGACCCGGGCGTCTACGACATGCTGTGCCGGGCCGATTCCGTGGGCGTGTTCCAGGTGGAGAGCCGGGCGCAGATGTCGATGCTGCCCAGGCTGAAGCCCCGCCGGTTCTACGATCTGGTCGTGCAGGTGGCGATCGTCCGGCCAGGTCCGATCCAGGGCGACATGGTCCACCCCTACCTGAAGCGCCGGCAGGGCCTGGAGCCGGCCGAGTTCCCGGCCCCCTCGCCCGCGCACGGCCCCCCGGACGAGCTCCGGGCCGTGCTGGGGAAGACCTATGGCGTGCCGCTGTTCCAGGAGCAGGCCATGCGGCTGGCCATCGAGGCGGCGAAGTTCACCGACAGCGAGGCCGACGGCCTGCGGCGGTCCATGGCCACCTTCCGCGCCAACGGGCGGCTCTGGGAATACCGCGAGAAGTTCATCCGGGGCATGACCGCCCGCGGCTACGACGAGGGGTTCGCCCAGCGCTGCTTCAAGCAGATCGAGGGCTTCGGCTCGTACGGCTTCCCGGAGAGCCACGCGATCAGCTTCGCCCTGTTGGTCTACGCTTCGGCCTGGGTGAAGCGCCACCACCCGGACGTCTTCTGCGTCGCCATGCTGAACAGCCAGCCGATGGGCTTCTACCAGCCGGCCCAGCTGGTCCGCGACGCCCGCGAACACGGGGTCGAGGTCCGCCCGCCCGACGTGATGGCCAGCGTCTGGGACTGCACGCTGGAGGAGACGGAAAGGGCCTCCTCCTCCCCCGTCGGGGGAGGGGGACCGCGAAGCGGTGGAGGGGGTCTCCGCCGCCGCCCCGTCCGCCTGGGTTTCCGGCAGATCAAGGGCTTCCGGCAGGACGACGCCGAGCGGCTGGTCCGGGCGCGCGAGGCCGGCTGCCGCACGATCCAGGACTTCGCCCAGGCGGCAGGGCTGTCGCGCCGGGCGCTGGAGCTGCTGGCCGAGGCCGACGCCTTCCGCAGCCTGAGCATGGACCGCCGCCAGGCGCTGTGGGCGGTGAAGGGCCTGGCGGGCGAGCTGAACGCGCTGGAGGCCGCGCCCCTCCTCGCCCGGCAGTCGGCGAAGGAGCAGCAGGTGCTGCTGCCGTTCATGAGCCCGGCCCAGCACGTGGCCGAGGACTACCGGACCACCAGCCTGTCGCTGAAGGCCCATCCGGTGGGCTTCTTCCGCGAGGATCTGAACCGCATGGGCGCGGTCCGCTGCGGGACGCTGAAGGACGCGCGGGGCGGAAGGCGGCTGTCGGTGGGCGGGCTCGTGCTGGTGCGCCAGCGGCCCGGGACCGCCAAGGGCGTGGTGTTCCTGACGCTGGAGGACGAGACCGGCATCGCCAACATCGTGGTCTGGAAGGACGTCTTCGAGGCCAACCGGCGCACGGTGATGACAGCGGCCTTCCTGGTGGTCCACGGCCGTGTGCAGAGCGAGAGCGGGGTCGTCCACGTGGTGGCCGAGCGCTTCACCGACCTGTCCGAGCGGCTGTCCGAGATGCGCGAAGACACGGCGCCGATCGAGACCCGCTCGAAGGTCTCGGCCCGCCTGATCCGCAGCCGCGATTTCCACTGACGGCGGATGTCGGGAACCGGTGGTATGGTTCGTCCTTCGGTCGGGAGGACATCACGCATGACCGAGGCGATCCGTCTGCTCGTCGGGACCCGCAAGGGGGCCTGGACGCTCGAAAGCGATGAGGCCCGCAGGGCCTGGACCGTGAAGGGCCCGCAGTTCCTGGGCCAGATCATCAACCACTTCGTCGCCGACCCGCGAAACCCCGCGGTGATGCTGATGGCGGCGTCCACCGGCCACCTCGGCCCCACCATCCTGCGCTCGACCGACGGGGGCGCGAGCTGGACCGAAGCCAAGGCGCCGCCGGCGTTTCCCAAAGGCGAGCCGCACGGCCGCTCGGTGAACCACACCTTCTGGCTCGAGCCCGGCCACGCCTCCGAGCCCGGCGTCTGGTGGGCGGCGACCTCGCCCCCGGCGCTGTTCCGCAGCGAGGACGATGGCGACACCTGGGAGAGCGTCAGGGGCCTGAACGAGCACCCGAAGATCCTCGACTGGCTCCCGCCCGACGGCGGCACGCCCGACGGCGCCATCGTGGCCGGGATCGCCATCGATCCCCGGGACGCCCGCCACATGTATCTCGCCACCTGCTCGGCCGGCGTGCTGGAGACCACCGACCAGGGCGCGAGCTGGCGGCCGCTGAACCAGAACGTCGAGGCGAACTTCCTGCCCGATCCCTTCCCCGAGTACGGCCAGGACAGCCACCAGATCGCCCTCGCCCCCACCAACCCCGACCGGATCTGGCAGCAGAACCACTGCGGCATCTATCGCCTCGACCGGCCCGGCGAGCGGTGGGAACGGATCGGCAAGGCCATGCCGCCCGAGATCGGCGACATCGGCTTCTCGATCATCCCCCACGTCCGCTGCGACCAGACCGCCTGGGTCTTCCCCATGGACGGGACCGACGTGTGGCCCCGGGTCAGCCCGGGCGGGCGGCCCGCCGCCTACCGGACCCGCGACGGCGGCGCCACCTGGGAGCGGCAGGACGTCGGCTTCCCCCGCGAGCAGGGCTGGTTCACGGTCAAGCGCCAGGCCTTCTGCGGCGACCGCGCCGATCCCATGGGCCTGTACCTCGGCACCACCGGGGGCGAGATCTGGATGAGCGGCGACGAGGGCGAGAGCTGGCGGCAGATCTGCGCCCATCTGCCGGAAATCTACTCCGTCGTGGCGGCGCCCCTCGCATGATTTCGGTGTTCGTCCCCTCGCAGCTGACGGCCTACACCGGGGGCGTCACGCGCGTGCAGGCCCAGGGCGGAACGGTGGGCGCGGTGCTGGACGACCTCGACCGCGCCTATCCGGGCCTGAAGTTCCGCGTGATCGACGAGCAGGACCGCGTGCGCCGGCACATGCGCCTGTTCGTCGGCCAGGAGGAGACCCGCGACGTCCGCCGCTCCATCGCGCCGGGCGAGGAGCTCTTGATCTTCGGGGCCCTGTCGGGCGGCTAGAGCGCCATCACGCCGCGCTTCGGCGTGCGCGTGCCGACCGTCTGGGCGGTGAGCGGCGCGCCGGCCTCCAGCAGCGCCGCGCGGCGTCCGGCCGGGGTGACGCTGCGCTGGATGTCCTCGTAGCGCAGGAGGCTGTCGAGGCACGGGTGGGCCAGGGTGCGCGCCACGAAGGCCGCTGTCCGCGGCCAGCGGGCGGGATCGGGCTCGAAGCCGGCGTAGGCGGCGTTGCGGAAGAAGCTGGCCAGGGCGATGTCGGCGAGGCCGATCTCGCCGAACAGGAAGCCGTCCGCGGGAAGCTGGCCCTCGAGGTAGTCCAGCGCCGCCGGGATGTCGGTGGAAAGGCTCTTCCCCACCCGGGCCTCGTCGGCGGGCTCGCCCCAGACGATCGGCTTCACGTTGCGCTGGTAGAACAGGCCCCAGATGAACACGTCGCCCAGCCGGGTGTCGGCGAATTCCTCCAGCCAGCGGGCGCGGGCCCGGGCCGCGGGGGCCGCCGGCAGCAGGGCGTGGCCCGGATAGGCCTCGTCCAGGTAGGCGCAGATGACCGAGGAATCGCAGAGCGTCAGGTCGCCGTCGACCAGCACCGGGATGCGCCGCAGCGGACTGATCCGCTCGAACGCCTCGCCGCCGAAGAAGGGCGTGATCGGGTCGATCTCGTAGGCCAGCCCCTTCAGGGCCATGCAGGCCAGGACCTTGCGGACATAGGGGCTGACGTAGCTGCCGATGATCTTCATGGATGACCTCCGCGGCCGGAGCCTCATGCGCCGGCCGCGGAGGGGCAAGGTCCAGTTAGAAGCGGAGGGCCCGGGCTTCCTTCACGTGCGGCAGCTTCTGGATCTTGGCCAGCAGCGCCTCGTCCGGGGCCTGGTCGACGCCGACGAGGGCGATGGCGTCGTCGCCCGCATCGATCCGGCCGAGGTTGAAGGTGGCGATGTTGATCTTCGCATCGCCCAGCAGCGCGCCGAGGGCGCCGATGAAGCCCGGCTTGTCCAGGTTGTTCACGTACAGCATCTGCGGCGCGAACGGGGCGTCCAGGTCCATGCCCTTGACCTCGATGATCCGCGGGGCGCCGGCGAGCACCGAGCCGGCGAACGAGCGCTTGCCCTTCTCGGTGGTGACGGTGATGCGGATCAGGCTCTCGTAGATCGGGCTCTCTTCCTGCCGGCTTTCCGAGACGGTGATGCCGCGCTCCTTCGCCACCGCCGGGGCCGAGACCATGTTCACCTCGGCCAGCATGGGACGCAGCACGCCCGCGAGCGCCGCGGCGGTCAGGGGCTTGGTGTTCAGCTTGGCGACCTCGCCCTCGAAGGCGATGTCCACGGCGGTGACGCCGAAGTCGACCATCTGGCCGGCGAAGGCGCCCAGCTTCTCGGCCAGGGCCACGAAGGGCTTCAGGCGCGGGGCTTCCTCGGCGGTGACCGACGGGCTGTTCAGGGCGTTCGTCACCGCCCCGGTCAGCAGGTAGTCGCTCATCTGCTCGGCGACCTGCAGGGCCACGTTCTCCTGGGCCTCCAGGGTCGAGGCGCCCAGGTGCGGAGTGGCGATGAAGTTCTCGGCGCCGAAGAGCACGTTCTCCTTGGCCGGCTCCTCGATGAAGACGTCGAAGGCCGCGCCGCCGACGTGGCCCTCGTCCAGCAGCTTGCGCAGGGCCGCCTCGTCCACCAGGCCGCCGCGGGCGCAGTTGACGATCAGCACGCCCTTCTTCGTCTTCCTCAGGTTCTCTTCCGACAGGATGTTGCGGGTCTTGTCGGTGAGCGGGGTGTGCAGGGTGATGATGTCGGCGCGGGCCAGCAGCTCGTCCAGCTCGACCTTCTCGACGCCGATCTCGAGGGCGCGCTCGGGCGAGAGGAAGGGATCGTAGGCCACCACCTTCATCTTCAGGCCCAGCGCCCGGTCGGCGACGATCGAGCCGATGTTGCCGGCGCCGATCAGGCCCAGGGTCTTGCCGTAAAGCTCGACGCCCATGAACCGGTTCTTCTCCCACTTGCCGGCCTGGGTGGAGACGTCGGCGGCGGGCAGCTGGCGGGCCAGGGCGAACATCATCGCGATGGCGTGCTCGGCCGTGGTGATCGAGTTGCCGAAGGGGGTGTTCATCACCACCACGCCGGCGGCGGTGGCCGAGGGAATGTCGACGTTGTCGACGCCGATGCCGGCGCGGCCGACCACCTTCAGGTTCTTGGCGGCGGCGATGACGTCCTTGTCGATCTTGGTCGCCGAGCGGATGGCGACGCCGTCGTACTGGTCGACGATCTTCAGGAGCTCGTCCTTGGGAAGGCCGGTCTTGATGTCGGCGTCGACGCCGCGCTGCTTGAAGATCTCGACGGCGGCGGGGCTCAGTTTGTCGGCGATGAGAACGCGGGGCATGGGATGCTCCTTGGGCGGTCCCCTCCCGCCGGGCGGGAGGGGTGCGTTGATGTCAGGGGAAGCGGCGGCCGCTCAGGCGGCTTGAAGGTCGGCGGCGACGGTGGCGAAGGCCCAGTCGAGCCAGGGCGTCAGGGCGTCGACGTCGGACGTCTCGACCGTGGCGCCGCACCAGATCCGCAGGCCGGGGGGCGCGTCGCGGTAGCCGCCCACGTCGAGGGCCACGCCCTCCTTCTCCAGCGCCGAGGCCAGCTTCTTGGCGAAGTCGGCCTGGGCGGCGTCGGGCAGGCCGGTGACGCGCGGGTCCACCACCTTCAGGCACACCGAGGTGTTCGAGACCGTAGCCGGATCCTCGGCCAGGAACTCGACCCACGGGGTCTTGGCGACCCAGTCGGCGAGGATGGCGAGGTTGGCGTCGGCGCGGCGCTTCATCTCGGCCAGGCCGCCGATCCCCTCGGCCCATTTCAGGGCGTCGATGGCGTCCTCGACGCAGAGCATCGAGGGCGTGTTGATGGTCGAGCCCTCGAAGATCTCGGCGTTCAGCTTGCCGCCCTTGGTCATGCGGAACAGCTTGGGCATCGGCCAGGCGGGCGTGTAGCTCTCGAGCCGCTCGACGGCGCGGGGCCCGAGGACCAGGACGCCGTGGCCGCCCTCGCCGCCCAGGGCCTTCTGCCAGGAGAAGGTCACCACATCGAGCTTGGCCCAGTCGAGCGTCTGGGCGAAGGCCGCGCTGGTGGCGTCGCAGATGACGATCCCGTCGCGGTCGGCGGCGATGAAGTCGGCGTTCGGCACGCGCACGCCCGAGGTCGTGCCGTTCCAGGTGAAGACGAGGTCGGCGTCCTTGCGGACCTTCGACAGGTCGGGGAGCTTGCCGTAGGGCGCATCCAGCACCTCGGCGGGGATCTTCAGCTGCTTGGTGACGTCGGTCACCCAGTCCTTGCCGAAGCTCTCGAAGGCCAGCAGCTGGACCGGCTTCGGCCCCAGCATCGACCACAGCGCCATCTCCACGGCGCCGGTGTCCGAGCCCGGCACGATGCCGACCAGGAAGTCGTCCGGGACCTGCAGCACGGCGCGCGTGCGGTCGATCGCCTCTTTCAGCCGCGCCTTGCCCAGCTTGGAGCGGTGCGACCGGCCGAGGACGGCGTTGGCGAGGTTTTCGGGGGCCCATCCGGGGCGCTTGGCGCACGGACCGGATGAAAATTCGGGTCGAGCCGGGCGCATGGCCGGCTTCGGCAGAGTCGTCACAGCGATGTCTCCCATCCTTGCAGATGGGCTGCGCCCCGTTGGGGGGGCGTGGCCCGCCGGCCAAAAGCCAGCGTTCTTGCTGCAGCGCAAGAAAAACTTTCCGGGGGCGCCCGATAGCGGCGCTGTGACGCGGGACTCAGGCGGTCGCGGCGCGGCGCCGGCGCGTCTTGTTCAGCCAGTGACCGGCCACGCCGCCGACGATGCAGAAGATCACGCCCCAGCTGACGAGGTTGTTCACGACGGCGAACGGCGTGTCCAACGCCCGCTCCATCACATAGTAGTAGGCGTGCAGCGAGAACTGGGCCGCCTGCAGCAGCATGGCCAGCCCCAGCCAGACCTTGGCGAACCGCACCGCAAGGGCGAGGAAACTCAGCGCCAGCACACCGTCGATCGCCAGGGCCGCCGTCGCCAGGCTGTCGCCGGCGAGGTTGCGCTGGGCGATCTCCATGCAGAGCGCGATGATGAGATTGACGCCGGCGCCCACGCGCTCGGGCCAGCCGCCCTTCCACACCGCGAAGACGGCGCAGGCGCCGATCACCGCCAGCAGCGAATACTGCGTGTAGAAGGTGTGAAACATTTCGCGCCCCTAACGCGGATTAGGGGCGCGAAACCAGTTAAACTATTGCAACCCTAACTGCCGAACTCAGCCGACGTCGCGCATCTCCACCTGTCCCGTCGCCGACGACAGGTTCTTGTGCATCTCGCCCGCCATCTTGGTGCGGATGCCGAGGCGCAGCTTGGCCTCGCCCAGCTGCGCATGCACGCCGACCATGGCCGACCGCGCCTCGCTGAGCGCCTTCATGGCCTCCATGAGCTTCACCTGGGCGTCGTCCGCGAACACCAGCGAGGCGTCCACGTCCTTCCGCGCGGCGAGCATCACGCTCATCAGTTCGGCCGCCTCGGCCAGGGCGCCGTCCACCGCCGCCTCGGTGGCGAACAGCTTGTTGGCCACGCGCTGCGCAACGAAAACCTTCTCCATGGGAACACCCTCCAGTTGCCCGACACGCGTTAAGGTAAATGTATAGTTAAGCTGCGCGCAAACGATTCATGAGTTGTTAACCACTTTTTATCGGCCATGGGTTGTACCGTGGCGCCGAGGGCACAATCCCTGGGCGCCGGACTCTCCCGAGAAGCGAAGCGTTAGGACTATTACGCCTATGAGCAGGCGCGATGGCCCAGGACTCCGCCCACCCGAACCGGTCCGCGACCCAGACGCCGACCAACGCGACCTTCCAGGCGCGGGTGGCCGGGGTCGGGCTGATCACCACCGTCGTCGTGCTCCTCGCGGCCTGCCTCACGTTCATGCTGCAGCAGTGGGCGGTGGCCCGGACCCAGTCGCACCGCATCCATGAGGGCCTGGCGGCCATCGCGGCCGAGATGGCCGCCCCGACGATGGCGCTCGACAGCCGGGTCCATGTGAAAGCGGCGATCTCGGCGGTGCAGGCCAGCCCCGACGTGCTCTCGGCCCGGCTCACCGATCTTGCGGGCCGCGAGGTGGCGAGCTTCGCGCGGCCCGCGACCGAGGCCCGCGACGTCGCCGTGATCGACAAGCCGGTGCTGGTCGACGGCAAGCCCGTCGGCCGGTTCAGCATGACGGTGCGGCGGCCGCAGCTCGCCCCGCTCCTGCCCAAGTTCCTGGCGCTCACCGCCGTGCTGCTGTTCGGCGGCGTGGGCGTCGCGCTGTTCCTGGCCCGCAGCCTCGCGCACCGGGTGATCCAGCCCGTCGAGACCCTGTCGAAGGCCATGCACGACGTGGCGGCGGGCGGCAGCTTCACGCCCGTCGAGATCGAGACCCACGACGAGCTGTTCGAGAGCCTGGCCGACAGCTTCAACCACCTGCTCGCCAAGCTGGGCGAGCGCGAGGGCGACCTGCGCGCGGCCATGCGCGAGCTGGAGTCCGCCCGCGACGCGGCCAATGCGGCCAACGTGCTGAAGACCCAGTTCCTGGCCAACATGAGCCACGAGATCCGCACGCCGCTGAACGGCGTCCTGGCGATGGCCGAGGTGATGGCCCTGGGCGAGCTCGCGCCGCTGCAGCGCGAGCGCCTGGACGTGATCCGCCGTTCGGGCGGCCTGCTGCTGGCGGTGCTGAACGACGTCCTGGACCTGTCGAAGATCGAGGCTGGCAAGCTCACCCTTCTCGATGAGGACTTCGAGCTCGAGCCCGAGCTCGACCAGGTTCGCGACAACTTCCGGATCGTCGCCCTGGGCAAGGGCCTGGGCTTCGAGGTGACGGTGGCGGAAGAGGCGCAGGGCTGGTGGCGCGGCGACGCCGACCGGCTGCGCCAGATCGTCGGCAACCTGCTGTCCAACGCCGTGAAGTTCACCATGCAGGGCGGCGTGCGCGCCCACGTGGACCTGACGCCGGCGGGCGCGCTGCGGATCGTGGTCAGCGACACCGGCGTCGGCATCGCGCCCGAGAAGCTGCCTACCCTGTTCGAGAAATTCACCCAGGCCGACAACTCGGCCACCCGCCGGTTCGGCGGCACGGGTCTGGGCCTGGCGATCTGCCGCGAGCTGACCCAGATGATGGGCGGTTCGATCGACGTCGAGAGCCGCGAGGGCGACGGCTCGACCTTCACCGTCGAGCTGCCGCTGCAGCGGGGGCAGCCGACCAGCCTGGCCGCCGACGAGACGCCGCCGGCGGGCGAGGACGGCGACCTTCGCCTGCTCGCGGCGGAGGACAACCCCACCAACCAGCAGGTGCTCGCGGCGGTCCTGGGCTCGCTGGGCATCGAAGTCGACATCGTGCCCGACGGCAAGGAGGCGGTGGAGGCCTGGCGGACCGGCGCCTACGACCTGATCCTGATGGACATCCAGATGCCGGTGATGGACGGCATCACGGCCGCGCGGGCGATCCGCGAGCAGGAGATCGCCGAGGGCCGCCGGCGCACGCCGATCGTGGCGCTGACGGCCAACGCCCTGACGCATCAGGTGGAAGAGTACCTCGCGGCCGGCATGGACGCCCACGTCGCCAAGCCGATCGAGATCGCCAAGCTCTACGACGCCATCGCCGCCACGCTCAACGCCGCCGCAGCGGCCGGCAAGGCGCCCGTCGCCGAGGCGAAAGCGGGCAAGGCGAAGGCCGGCCAAGCCGCCTGACGCGGCCTTCACCTAGCTGAACGGCGCACAACCGCGAAGCTCAGGCAGGCTTCAGGGGCCGCGTGTTTTCCTCCGACCATCGAGGCCGCCCATGCGGCCGCCCCCGAGGTTCTGGAGGACCGCAAATGAAGAAGATCATCGCTTCTCTGGCCGCCGTCGCCGCCGTGACCGCGGTCGCCGCCCCCGCCGCCGCCCAGCCGTGGGACTACGGCCGTCCCGGCTACGACCGCGAGTACCGCGACCACGATCGCGGCGGCTGGCAGAACATCAACCAGCGCCAGGCGCGCATCGACCGCCGCATCGACCAGGGCGTTCGCCGCGGCCAGCTCACCCGCCGCGAGGCCGACCAGCTGCGCCGGGAGTTCTGGGGCATCGCCCGGCTGGAGCAGCGCTATCGCCACAACGGCCTTTCGTCGTGGGAGCGCGCCGATCTCGACCGTCGCTTCGATCGGCTCGAGGCCAGGCTCCGCTGGGAGCGGCAAGACAACCAGTACGGCTACAACGGCTGGCGCTAAGCCCCCCGCCCTGCCTGACTTGGGAAACGCGCCCCCGGAGCGATCCGGGGGCGTCGTCATGTCAGGGCCTAGGGTCAGGGCCCAGGATCAGGGCCCAGGATCAGGGCCCAGGATCAGGGCCCAGGATCAGGGCCCAGAATCAAGGCTGCGTGCGGAGGCGGGACTCCAGGACCGTGACCGCCGCTCCGCGGATCAGAACCCGCTCGCCGCGCACCTCGCATTCCAGGTCGCCGCCCCGGCCGGGGAACGCCTGGTGGTAGCGCAGGGCAGGACGGCCCAGCCGCTCGGAGAACAGCGGGGCCAGGATGCAGTGCAGCGACCCGGTCGTGGGGTCCTCCGGGATGCCGGAGCCGGGCGCGAAGAAGCGGCTGACCACCTGATAGGGCCGGTCCGTCGCCAGGGCCGCCACGCCGACGTTGCCGCGGCCGCCGGTCGCCGCGCTGGACACCGCGTTGAGGGCGACGAGATCGGGCCGGAGCGCGTGCACGGCGGCCTCGTCGTCGACGATCGCCACGAGGTAGGTCGAGGCCCAGACCTCGCGCGGTTCGACCCCCAGGGCCTCGGCCAGGCCCGGCGGGTGCTCGACCCGCCGCGGCGGCTGGGCCGGGAAATCCATCTCATAGCCCTGGGCGGTCCGGGCGACAGTCAGGGCCCCGGACTTCGTCTCGAACACCACCCGCTCGGCGTCGACGCCGAGCTCGGCGAACAGCACATGGGCCGAGGCCAGGGTGGCGTGGCCGCACAGCGGGACCTCGAGCAGGGGCGTGAACCAGCGCAGGCCGAAGCGGGCCGGATCGGCCGTCCGCAGCAGGAAGGCGGTCTCGGCCTGGTTGTTCTCGGCGGCCAGGGCCTGCATCCAGGCGTCGGCCGGCCAGGCGTCGAAGGGCTCGACCACGCAGGCGGGATTGCCCCGGAAGGGCTCGGCGGCGAAGGCGTCTACGGTCCACTGGCGCATGACCGGCTCTTGCGACCCGCGGCCGCCGCCAGCAAGAGCCACTTGCGAGCGGCCGGACCTTTGCGGCCCTGGGAGACGCGACCATGGCGCACGAGACGAGCGAGGCCGGCTACCTGCTCAGCGACGATCCCGCGCGCTTCGACCTGGCCCGCGCGCATGGCTGGATAGGCGGGCGGAGCTACTGGGCGCAGGGCATTCCCTTCGACACCTTCCGCCGCGCCTGCGAGGCCAGCCTGACGGTCGGCGCCTACGCCCCTTCGGGCGACATGGCCGGCATGGCCCGCGTCGTCACCGACCGGGCGACCTTCGGCTGGATCTGCGACGTCTTCGTGGACGAGGCGCACCGCGGCGCCGGCGTCGGCAAGATGCTGATGGCCTACCTGAAGGCCCACCCGGACCTGCAGGGATTTCGCCGGATGCACCTGGCGACCCGCGACGCCCACGGCCTCTACGCCGGGTTCGGGTTCGTCCCGCTCACGGGCGTGGACGCCTGGATGGAGATCCGCGATCCCGACGTCTACCGCCGCTCTTCCTAGCCGGGGATCACCTCGATCTCGGGCCAGCGGGCGCTCGCCGAGGCCGCCGTGCGGGCGAAGCCGCCCGTCTTCCGCCAGGGATTCGGCCGCAGCCGCATGGCGAACAGGTCGTCGAGGCCGAAGGGCGCCATGACGGTCAGGCGGTCGTCCGGCTCCAGCCGGACCCCCACCGCGAACAGCGGGCTGACGAACCGTTCCAGCGCCTCGCCGCTGGAGGCCAGCGGCGCATAGGGCTCGCCGAACTTGCCCTCGAACCAGAGATGCACGCGGGCCTGGTTGCGCACCTCGACCATCTCGCGCAGCGGCGGCTCGAAGGCCGCGGCGACGCGCCGGATCACCACGTCCTCGGCCTCGTACGAGACGTCCGAGGCGTCGAAGTAGCCGAGATCGTAGTCCTTGATCCCGTAATCGATGTCGCGCCCGGTGAGGTGATTGAGCACCCGCTGGTAGACGGCGCCCGAGAAGACCAGCCAGTCGGGCAGGTCCAGGTCGCGCGCCGTCCGCAGCACCTGCATCAGCGGCTCGGAGCGGACAAGGATCGCGCGCAGCTCGTCCTCGCGGCTCATGTCCGGCTCCGCACCGGCCAGCCGTGGTCCAGCGGGCCGTGGCCCTTGCCCAGCCCCGGCGCCCGCAGCATGGCCTCCTGCACATAGGCCCAGGCGCGCGCCACCGCCTCGGTGAGCGGCAGGCCCTGGGCCATGCCGGTCGCACAGGCCGAGGCCAGGGTGCAGCCGGTGCCATGGGTGTGGCGCGTCTCGATGCGCTCGGTCTCGAAGACGGTCTCGCCCGCCGGGGTCATCAGAACGTCGACGACGCGGTCGCCGGGCACATGGCCGCCCTTCATCAGCACCGCCTTGGCGCCGGCGGCCAGGAGCGCCTCGCCGGCGCGGCGCAGGTCGTCGGTCGTCTCAACCGGCTGGCCGGTGAGGGCGGCGGCCTCGGGGGCGTTGGGGGTCAGCAGCGCCGCTTGCGGGACCAGCCGCTCGCGCACCGCCGCCACCGCGGCCTGCGCCAGCAGCGGCGCCCCGCCCTTGGCGATCATCACAGGGTCCACCACAGCCGGAACGCCGGCCTCGGCGATCAGGCGGGCGACGAGCTCCACCGTGGGCGCATCGCCCAGCATGCCGGTCTTGACGACGTCGGCGCCGATGTCGTCCAGCACCGCCCGGGCCTGGGCCTCGATCACCTCCAGCGGGATCGGATGCACGCCGGTGACGCCCAGGGTGTTCTGGACGGTGACAGCGGTGATCGCCGTGGCGGCGTAGCCGCCCAGCACGGTGACGGTCTTGATGTCCGCCTGGATTCCGGCGCCGCCGCCGGAGTCGGAACCCGCAATGATGAGAACTCGGCCGAGCGACTGCATGGGGCCGATTAGCCCGCCTGCGCGATCGCCGTCCAGACGCGCAGGGCCTGCACGGTCTCGCGGACGTCGTGGACGCGCACCGCCGCCACGCCCCGGGCGGCGCCGGCGAGCGCCGCGGCGATCGAGCCGCCCAGCCGCGCGTCCGGCGGGGATCCGGCGTCCAGGGCGCCGATGAAGCTCTTGCGGCTCACCCCCAGCAGGACGGGGAAGCCCAGCTCGACGATGCGGGACAAGCCCGCCAGCAGGGGCAGGTTGTGGCGGATCATGTGCTTGCCGAAGCCGATGCCCGGATCGAGCCAGATCCGCTCGCGCGCCACGCCCGCGGCCATGGCGGCCTCGGCCCGGGCGGCGAGGAAATCCGCCACCTCGGCGACGACGTCGTCGTAGCGGGGCTCCTTCTGCATGGTGCCGGGCTCGCCCTGCATGTGCATCAGCACGGCCTCGCAGCCCAGCTCGGCCGCCGCCTCGAGGGCGCGCTCCCCCCGCAACGCCGCCACGTCGTTCCACATCGTCGCGCCGGCGGCCACCGCCGCCCGCGCCACTGCGGGCTTCATGGTGTCGACCGAAATGGCCACGTCACTCTCGGCGCGGATCGCCCGGATCAGCGGGACCACGCGGGCGATCTCCTCTTCCGCCGGCACGGGCGCCGCGCCGGGCCGGGTGGACTCCCCTCCCACGTCCAGCATGTCGGCGCCATCGGCGATCAGCCGCCGGGCCTTCACCAGCCCCGCCTCCACGCCGGACAGCCGTCCGCCGTCCGAGAAGCTGTCGGGGGTCATGTTGATCACCCCCATCACCCGGACGGGGGGAAGCTCGGTTCGGTGGAGGTCCATCATGGGGCGCCCGTCTGCCGTCCGGCGGCTCATAGCAGCCTTCGGCGCGGCCCCGATACGAAGAAGGGCGGCCCTCGCGGACCGCCCTTCCCGTGTTCGCTACGCCGGCTCGGCGCTGGGCCGGGGCGAGATCGGCACCGCCACCGCAGGACCGCTCGGCCGCTTGGCCTCGGCGTCGTCGCGCTTGGGCGGCACGCCCTTGAGCGCGTTGACGATCTCCTCGCCCGTCAGCGTCTCGTACTCGAGCAGCGCCTTGGCCAGGGTGTGCAGCTCTTCCATCTTCTCGGTCAGGATGCGCCGCGCCTCGCTCTCGCCGGCCTCGACCAGGCGGCGGACCTCCTCGTCGATGATCTTGGCGGTCTCTTCCGAGACGTTCTGGTTGCGGGCGACCGAGTGGCCCAGGAAGACCTCCTCCTGGTTCTCGCCGTACTCCACCGCGCCCAGGCGGTCCGAGAAGCCCCACTTCGTCACCATGGCCCGGGCGAGCTTTGTCGCCTGGCTGATGTCGGACGAGGCGCCCGAGGTGATCTTGTCCTTGCCGAAGATCAGCTCCTCGGCCACCCGGCCGCCGAACAGGATCGCCAGCCGGGAGGTCATCTGCTCGAAGGACATCGAGAACTTGTCCCGCTCGGGCAGCTGCATGACCATGCCCAGCGCCCGGCCCCGCGGGATGATGGTCGCCTTGTGCACCGGGTCGGTGGCCGGCACGTTCAGCGCGACCAGGGCGTGGCCGCCCTCGTGGTAGGCGGTGAGCTTCTTCTCGTCCTCGGTCATGACCATAGACCGGCGCTCGGCGCCCATCATGACCTTGTCCTTGGCGTCCTCGAAGTCGCGCATGGTGACCATGCGGCGGTTCTTCCGCGCGGCCATCAGCGCCGCCTCGTTGACGAGGTTGGCCAAGTCCGCGCCCGAGAAGCCGGGGGTGCCGCGGGCGATCACCTTCACGTCCACGTCGGCGGCCAGGGGCACGTTCTTCATGTGGACGCGCAGGATGCGCTCGCGGCCGTTGATGTCGGGGTTCGGCACCACGACCTGGCGGTCGAAGCGGCCGGGACGCAGCAGGGCCGGGTCCAGCACGTCGGGGCGGTTGGTCGCGGCGATCAGGATGATCCCCTCGTTCGCCTCGAAGCCGTCCATCTCGACCAGCAGCTGGTTCAGGGTCTGCTCGCGCTCGTCGTTGCCGCCGCCGAGGCCCGCGCCCCGGTGCCGGCCGACGGCGTCGATCTCGTCGATGAAGATGATGCAGGGCGCGTTCTTCTTGGCCTGCTCGAACATGTCGCGCACGCGGCTGGCGCCGACGCCCACGAACATCTCGACGAAGTCAGAGCCCGAGATGGTGAAGAACGGCACGCCCGCCTCGCCGGCCACGGCCCGCGCGATCAGGGTCTTGCCCGTGCCGGGCGGACCGATCAGCAGCGCGCCCTTCGGGATCTTGCCGCCCAGACGCTGGAACTTCTGGGGATCCTTCAGGAAGTCGACGACCTCCTGCAGCTCCTCCTTGGCCTCGTCGACGCCGGCCACGTCCTCGAAGGTGACGCGGTTCTTGTTCTCGGTCAGCAGCCGGGCCTTGGACTTGCCGAAGCCCATGGCTCCGCGCGCGCCGCCCTGCATCTGGCGCATGAAGAAGATCCACACCCCGATCAGCAGCAGGATCGGCAGCATGTTGAGCAGCAGGCCCATGAAGGTGAACCCGCCCGCCGGCTTCACGGCGATGTCGGCGCCCTGGGCCTCGAGCCGCTTCACCAGGTCTTCCTGGTTGGCCGGGGTGACCGTGGTGAAGGTCTTGCCCGCCTTGTCGGTCACCTCGACGGCCGCGCCGCGGATGACCACCTTGTCGACCTGGCCGGCGTTCACCTTGTCCAGGAGCTGGGAATAGCTGACCTCGGCGGCTCCGGCCGTCCGGCCGCCGCCCGTCATCATGCTGTAGAGGCCGATCAGGACGACGACGATGACGCCCCAGATCACGAAGTTGCGCAGGTTCATCCGTTCCAGACCGCTTTCGGAAATCCGTCGAGGCTAAAGATAGGGGCGAGACCCTTGTTCCACCAGCGCGGCCGTGGCCGGCGCGACCTATTGCCCTCGCATGGGCGCCGCCACCTATCGCCACGGGGGGGCCTGCGGCGATGCGCTGGATCAATTCCTGGCCCGCATATGGGACCTGGCCCCACATGAGAAAGGCCGCGCCCGGGCGGCGCGGCCTTCCTTGAACGTCAGCGAAGCTGGGCTCGGCTCAGCGGCCGGGCTTCTTCGGGGCCACGATCAGGCCTTCGCGCTGGGCGCGCTTGCGGGCCAGCTTGCGGGCCCGGCGCACGGCTTCCGCCTTCTGGCGGGCGCGCTTCTCGGAGGGCTTCTCGTAGTGGACGTGCCGCTTCATCTCGCGGAACGAACCCTCGCGCTGCATCTTCTTCTTCAGCGCCTTGAGGGCCTGATCGACGTTGTTGTCGCGGACGAAAATCTGAACCAGAGGTCTCTCTCCTGTTGTCGCCGGCCGCCCGCCCCGTCCCGGTCAAGAGCGGCGAGCGAAACAAAAAAACTGCGCCCGAAGGTTTTGGGCCTTCGGGTTTGAGCGCGGCGAGATAGCAGAAGCGGACGGCCGAGTCCACGGCGAGACGCAGGTTTCGCAAGGCGCTAGGATCAAACGATGACCGACGCACAGGCCTGGGCCGAAGAGACCGAACAGAAGCTGCTGGACGAGGCGCTGAAGCTCGCGCCCGCCGACGGCTGGACACGCCTGATGGTCGGGCGCGCCGGCGCAAGGCTCGGCCTCACCCCCGGCGAGGTGGAGCTGCTGCTCCCCAACGGCCCCGCCGACCTCGCGGCGCTGCTCTCCCGCCGGCACGACGCCCGCGCCCTCGCCATCCTGGCCGACGTCGACCCCGCCGACCTGAAGATCCGCGAGCGCATCCGCCGCGCCTGCGAGGCGCGCATCGACGCGGCCGGTCCCGACGAGCCGGCCTTCCGCCGCTGGCTGGGCTGGCTCAGCCTGCCGCAGAACATGGCCCTGGGCGGCCGGCTCGCCTGGGAAAGCGCCGACGTCCTCTGGCGGTGGGCCGGCGATACGGCCACCGACGAGAACCACTATTCCAAGCGGGCGATCCTGGCTGGCATCCTGACCGGCGCCTACGCCATCCGGATCTCCTCGGGCCGGCAGGCGGCGCTGACCTTCGTCGACCGGCGGATCGAGAACGTCATGGCCTACGAGAAGTGGAAGGCCACGGGCGGGTTCAGGCCGGGCGCCTGGCTGGCCCAGGCGGCCGGGGCTCTCGGCCGGATGCGCTACGGGCGGACGCCGGGCGCCTGAGCCTTCAGCGCAGCGGCTTGACCTTGTTCACATGGCCCATCTTGCGGCCGGGCTTGGCTTCCCGCTTGCCGTAGAGGTGGATGCGGGTCTCGGGCTCGGCGGCGAGCTTGCGCCAGCCTTCGATCTCCTCGCCCAGCAGGTTCAGCATCTCGACCCGGGCGGCCGGCGCGGTGGGCCCCAGCGGCCAGCCGGCGACGGCGCGGATGTGCTGTTCGAACTGGTCGACCTCGCAGCCGTCCTGGGTCCAGTGGCCGGTGTTGTGCACCCGGGGCGCGATCTCGTTCACCAGCAGCCGGCCGTCCTTCAGCTCGAACAGCTCAATGCCGATCACGCCCACGTAGTCCAGGCCTTTCAGGACCCGCGCGGCGATCCGCTCGGCCTGGTCGGCGAGCGCGGGCGAGGCGAAGGCGGGCGCGAGGCTGCGGCGGAGGATGCCGTTCTCGTGATGGTTCTCGGCCAGGGGATAGACGGCGGTCGCGCCGTCCCGGCCGCGGGCGGCGATCACCGACAGCTCGCGGACAAACTCGGCGGGCGCCTCGACGATCACGGGGACCCCGCCCAGCTCGGCGAAGACGCGGCCCGCGTCGGCGGCGTGCTCGACCCAGCGCTGGCCCTTGCCGTCGTAGCCCTCGCGGCGGGTCTTCATCAGGGCGGGAGCGCCGATGCGGGCGACGGCGGCCTCGGCCTCCGCGGCGGTGTCCGCCGGGGCGAAGGCCACGGTCGGGGCCTGGTTGGCGTTGAGGAAGGTCTTCTCCTCGAACCGGTCCTGGGCGACGGCGAGCGCCAGGGGGCCCGGGGCGACGTCGACGCCCATCTCGGCCAGGCGGGCCACGGCGGCCGCGGGGACGTTCTCGAACTCGTAGGTGACGACGCTCGCCAGCTTCGCCAGCTCGGCCAGGGCCGCGGGGTCGTCGTAGGCGCCGACGATGGCGTGCGCGGCCACGCGGGCGGCGGGGGAGTCCGGCTCGGGCTCGAGGATCGCCACGTCGAAGCCCAGCCGGGCCGCCGCCAGCGCGAGCATGCGGCCGAGCTGGCCGCCGCCGAGGACGCCGATCACCGAGCCGGGCGGCAGGGGAAGCTCGGCCATGGGGCTCCTTACGCGTCCTCGACGGTTTCGGGGATGCTCTCGGTCTGGCGGGCGGTGAAGGCGGCCACGCGCTCGGCGACCCCGGCGTCCGACAGCGCCAGAATCTTGGCCGCCATGATGCCGGCGTTCTTGGCGCCGGCCTCGCCGATGGCCAGGGTCCCCACCGGAATGCCGGCGGGCATCTGGACGATCGACAGCAGGGAATCCATGCCCTTCAGCGCCTTGGACTCGATCGGCACGCCCAGCACCGGCAGGTCGGTGAGCGAGGCGGTCATGCCCGGCAGGTGGGCGGCCCCGCCGGCGCCGGCGATGATCACCTTCACCCCGCGGTTCTTCGCCGACTTGGCGAAGTCGTACATGCGGTCGGGCGTGCGGTGGGCCGAGACGACCTTGGCCTCGTAAGCCACGCCCAGGCCCTCCAGCATCTCGGCGGCGTGGCGCAGCACGGGCCAGTCGGACCGGCTGCCCATGATGATCGCGACGGGCGCGGCGGTTGCGCTCATGTCCTGGTCCCTGCCCCTCCGGTCCCTGGTCCGGAAGGGCGCGGAGTATAGGCGCCGGCTTTGCGCGGGCAACCAAGCACGGCTAGATTCCCCGAGGTTCCCCGGCAAGCGTTGATTCTGCTGGCGGAATCCGAGGATGGCCCATGAAGATCACCGGAAAGACCACGGCCAGGCCCACGGAGCCGCTCGCGCAGATCCGCGAGCGCGATCCCGCCTCGGTCCAGGCCCTGCTCTCCGAGATCGAGGACCTGCGCGGCGAGGTGGGCCGGCTGAAGGCGCGGCTGACCGAGGTGGAGGGGCTCGCCGACCGGGACTCCTTGACCCCGCTGCTCAACCGCCGGGCGTTCCTCAGGGAGCTGTCGCGGGTGCGCACGTTCTCCCAGCGCTACGGCGCGCCGGCCAGCCTGGTGTTCTTCGACCTCGACGGGTTCAAGCGGGTGAACGACCGCTTCGGCCATGCGGCCGGCGACGCGGCCCTGCAGGCGGTGGCCGAGCGCCTGGCCGCCAACGTCCGCGAGAGCGACGTCGTCGGCCGTCTCGGCGGCGACGAGTTCGGGGTCATCCTGGCGCAGGCCGACCACGCGACGGCCGAGGCCAAGGCCGCCGCGCTCGCCCGCGCCATCGAGGCCACGCCCATGCGCTTCGGCGAATGGTCGGCGCCGGTCCGCCTGAGCTGGGGCGTGCGCCAGATCAGCCCGGAGGCCCCGGCCGAGGCGCTGCTGGCCGACGCCGACGCGGCCATGTACGCCCGCAAGCGCGCCCGCCGGGCGGCCGGTTGAGGCCCAGGCGACGATTTCAGGCGACGATTTCAGGCGATGATGTCGGGCGTCAGGTAGTTCTCGACCCGGGCGATCTCGTCCTTCAGCGCCAGCTTCTTGCGCTTCAGCCGGCCGATCAGCAGCAGGTCGGGCATGGGGATCGCCGACAGCGCGTGGATGGCGGCGTCGAAGTCGGCGTGGTCCTGCCGCAGGTCCTTGAGGCGGGCGATCAGCGCCTCTTCGGAGAAGGTCGAGTAGTCGATCATGCGCGGGACCGATCCTAGCCCAGGGCCGCGGCCAAATCAGCCAGGACCCGCCGCGGGGCCACGGGGCCCCAGGCGGCGCTGGCCGCCTCCAGCGCCTCGAGCGCAGGCGTTCCGCCGCCTGTTCCCCCGAGGCCGGCCAGGGCCTGCAGCAGGACGCGCTCGGCATGCAGCTCGCAGGCCTTCACCTCGGTCCGTAAAGCCTCGCGGGCGTCGTCCGCGATTCCCGGCTGCGGCGCCTTGATCGCCCGTCGCGCCTGGCGCAGCGGCAGGACGGCGGCGGCCTCCCAGGCGCGCGCGGTCTCGGCCGCCCGTCGCAGCAGTTCGGGCCCGGACGCGCCGGCCCAGGCGGCCCACAGCAGCAGGCAGGTGTTCTGGCCATGGTCGTCCTGCAGGGCGAGGCAGGCCTCGGGGACGCCCGGCCGGCCGTAGGCCGCGAGGGCCCAGTCCCAGATGTCCATGCCTCAAGCCTCGCCGGCGATGGGACCCACGCCCTCGCCCCAGCGCTTCACCGGCGCCCAGGAGAGGCCGAAGAGGTCCAGCGCCCGGCCCACCGACTGGTCCACCATCTCCTCGATCGAGGCCGGCCTGGCGTAGAAGGCGGGCAGGGGCGGGGCGATCACCGCCCCCATCTCGGCCAGCCGCACCATTGTGCGCAGGTGGCCCAGGTGCAGCGGCGTCTCGCGCACCATCAGCACCAGCGGCCGCCGTTCCTTCAGCGTCACGTCGGCGGCCCGGGTCAGCAGCGAGGAGGTCACGCCGGTGGCGATCTCGCTCATGGTCCGCACCGAGCAGGGCGCCACGATCATGCCAAGCGTGCGGAACGAGCCCGAGGCGATGGCGGCGCCCACGTCGCCGACCTTGTGCACCACGTCGGCCTTGGCCTGCACCTCGGCCGGCGACAGGCCGGTCTCCTGCGACAGCGTCAGCACCGCCGACCGGCTGACGACGAGGTGGGTCTCGACGCCCAGCTCGCGGCAGGCGTCGAGGACGCGCAGGCCGTAGACCACGCCCGAGGCGCCGGTGAGGCCCACGACCAGCCGTTCACTCTTGGACATGGCGCGAAGGTCCCCAACGTCCGGACAGGCGGCGAAGCTTCAGCTGCGCCGCCTGCAAACATATGTGATCTGACAGCGCCGGGAAGCGGGTGTTCACTCGTCAGCGGTCGAACAACTGAGGAGGCACTTCGCCATGGCGTTAGATGCCCGGATCCGTGAACTCGGGTCCCGTCACCAGTCCCTGGAACAAGCCATTCAGGACGAGATGCGCAGGCCTCACGCCGACGACCTCAGACTCAGGGAGCTCAAGCGACAGAAGCTCAGGCTCAAGGAACAGATCGAGGCTCTGAGAAGCCAGATTCACTGAGGCGCAAGCGCCCTCGCCGCACGGCGAGGGCGTTTCGCTTATCAGTCTTCGTCGCCTTCGTACTCGTCGGCGAAGGCCGCTTCGTCCTGCGCCTGGTCCTCGGGCAGGTCCGCGACGTCCTCGGATACGGCGGCGTCCGGCGCGCCGGTCTCGGACGCCGGACGCAGGGTCGGGCCGTCGGGATCGACGTCGCCGCGGCGGGCCGCGTCCTTGGCCTTCTTGTCGGCGGCCTTCCGGACCACCGCGTCCAGCTCGAGCTGGGTGGCGAGGCCGAGGGTCACCGGATCCACCGGCTTGATGTTGGCGCTGTTCCAGTGCGTGCGGTTGCGCACCTGGTCGATGGTCGCCTTGGTCGTGCCCAGCAGGCGGGCGACCTGGCTGTCCGGCACTTCCGGGTGGTTGCGAATGAACCAGGCGATGGCGTCCGGACGGTCCTGGCGGCGCGACACCGGCGTGTAGCGCGGAGCCTTCTTCACCGGCTTCAGCAGCTCGGCGTGGCGGCTCTTCTGGGCCACCATCCGGTACTTGTCGTTCTTCTCGGCCCGGTCGAGCTCGTCGCGGGAGAGCTGGCCGTTGGCGATCGGGTCGGCGCCGCGGATGTCGCGCGCCACCTCGCCGTCGGCGATGCCCTTCACTTCCAGGGGGTGCAGGCCGCAGAAATCGGCGATCTGGTCGAAGGTGAGCGAGGTGTTGTCCACCAGCCAGACGGCGGTCGCCTTGGGCATCAGGATTTGGGTCATGGGGGCGTTCCCGAAACGAAGGCGCCCGGCCTTTCGGCCGGGCGGTGAGGTTTCGTCATATAGGCCGGATCGCCCGGCCTGAAAACGGCCTTTTAAATCAGCCAGCCTGCGGGAAGGGACGAGAGCTGGACGTTGACCAGCACCAGCTGGTCGCCGCCGCCCATCCGCACGACCACGTCCGCGCCCATCTGCAGCGCCTCGTAACCGGTCCCGGCCAGCACGTTCACGCGGTCGCCCTCGGCGGCGTTGAAGTCCAGCACGCGGTCGAGCCCCGCGCCGCCGAACGTGTGGAAGAGGTCGGCGCCCGCGCCCCCCGAGATGGTGTCGTTCCCGCGGTCGCCGGCCATGTAGTCGTCGCCCGTCCCGCCGGCGATCAGGTCGTCGCCCTGGCCGCCGCGGACCACGTCGTTCCCGGCGCCGCCCTCAAGGGTGTCGTTCCCGAGGTTGCCGAGGACGGCGTCCCCGCCCTCGTCGCCGAACAGGCGGTCGTTTCCCTGGCCACCGACCACCCAGTCGCCGCCGTCGCCGCCGGAGACCGTGTCCTCGCCCCAGTTGCCGTGCAGGTCGTCGAACTCGGCGCCGCCGAACAGGCTGTCGTTCCCGTCCTCGCCGCGCAGGAAGTCCTGGCCCGCCTCGCCGTTCAGGGTGTCGCCGCCGACCCCGCCGAACAGCGCGTTGGCCTGGGCGTTGCCGTTGATCAGGTCGCCGCCGGAGCCACCCCGGGCGTTCTCGATCACCGCCCCCTTGGCGATGGCGACGTTGCCGGTCAGACCGCCGACGTTCGAGAAGAAGCCCTCGCGCAGGTCGATGAGCTGGTTCTGGCCATAGCCCGAAAAGTCCAAGGTGTCGGTCCCGCCCGCGTCCCAGACCGCGAAGACCACCCGGCTCGAGGCGGAGCCGGCCTCGAACCACGGCCGCTCCGCCGTGGAGTTGAACCCGTAGACCGTGTCGCCGGTGCGAGTGGTCCAGTTGGGCCCGTACTCGATCTGCGCGGCGGCGATGTCGTCGAGCTGCGGCGTGGCCGGGTAGCGGAGGCCGTAGGACGCCCCCGTGTTGCTCTCCGAGAAGTAGCTCATCACCGTGTACTGGCGGCTGTCCTCGAAGTACTCCGCGTGCTGCGACCAGGTGAAGTTCGAAGTGGCGTCGGCGTCGTAGTCGCCGGGGTGCATCAGGCCGATGGCGTGACCGATCTCATGGACCAGCACGTGGGCGCCGTAGTTGCCGCTGGCCGGCGCCGAATTGTCCCGCGCGGTGATGTTGATCCAGACGTCCCCGGCCGCCGCGCTCCGCCCCGGAAAGGTGGCGAAGGCCGACGCCCCGTCCTGTCCCCCCGAGTAGTTCGAGAACAGCATCTGGGCGTTGTCGGAATAGGCGCCCTCGCCCGACAGGCCGAAGCCCGAGCGGACGAATCGGATGTTGGCGACGTCGGACCAGGCCTGCAGCGCCAGTTCGGTCTGGGCGATCTGCGCGGCGTTGAAGCGCGAGAAGCCCGTGGTGTCGGTGGGCATCTCGAAAGGCGCGTTCGAGCGGAAGGCGTAGCTGACCGTCACGGCCTGGCCCACCGGCCCCCAGCCGCCGTAGGGAACGCCGCTCACCGGATCGAAGCCGGTCAGCTGCTTGGCCGCCCGGTCGATGGTGAAGCTCTCCTTGCCGGCGGTCCAGCCGCCCCGCACGTCGGCGTTCAGGAAGCCCTGTCCGCCGGGCGCGCCGTCGTCGAGAGAGAATCCGGGATAGGCGTCAGTCGGCATCCGTCGCACCCTAGCTGACCCATCCCGTTCAAATGCTTAAGGGAATGGGGAAACACTCGCAATGCGGGCAGGCCGCGCCCTTTGCGCGCAGCCGCACTTGCGGGCCGCTCTATGTGGATGCGGCGGCGGGGAAGTCAGCCCGTGGCGGCTGCGGCCGGTTGACGCCCCAGGAGCCGCGCCTTGAGGTCGAGGGCGTCCAGGGGCGCGGCGCTCTTCACGTCGTTGTCGAAGTAGGCGTGGACGTCCAGGCCCCGGCTGCGCCACGCGGCGATACGCTCGGCCCAGGCGGCGAGCTCGGCCTCGCCGTAGCGGCCGAAGTAGCGCCCGCCGGGTCCGTGGCCGCGCACATAGGCCCAGGACGCGGTGAGCTCCCACGGCGCCGGCGCGTGGTGGTGGTCCGAGATACAGAGCGCCGCGTCGAAGTCCGAGAGGATGCGGAAGACCGCCGGGTCGTACCAGGAGGGGTGCCGGAACTCGACGGTCACCCGCCCGGGCGGCAGCAGCTTCAGGAATCCCGCCAGCCGCTCGTCGTTCCGGTGCAGCATCGGCGGCAGCTGCACCAGGGCGGGCCCTAGCTTGCGCCCCAGCGGCGCCATGCGGCCGAAGACCAGGGCGACCGGATCCCGGCAGTCGTTCAGCTTCTTGTTGTGGGTGATGAACCGGCTGACCTTCCAGGCGAACAGGAAGTCCGCCGGCGTCCGCTCGGCCCAGCCCTGCACCATCTTCTCGGACGGCAGGCGGTAAAAGCTGGCGTTGATCTCGGCCGTGTCGAACCGGGTGGCGTAGTATTCCAGCCGCGCCCGGTCCTTCACCTCCGGCGGATAGAACGGCCCGGTCCAGTCCTTGTAGACCCAGCCCGAGCAGCCGATGCGAAGCTGGCCCATGGCCGGGGAATGCCCGGGCCGCGGCGCCGGTTGCGGCAGGTCAGTCCAGCGGTACGCGGCCGGTGATCTTCAGGCCGTAGCCCGCCGAGCCCGGCAGGACCGTCTTTGACGAGGTCAGCAACTGCATGTCGCGCACGCCGAGATCGAGCAGGATCTGCGCGCCGATGCCGTAGTCGCGCAGGATGTTGCCGGCGTGGTCGGCCTGCGGCTGGCCGTAGCGTTCCGACAGCCAGTGGGGGTTGGAGTCGCGGATGAAGACCGCCACGCCCGCCCCCTTGTAGTCGGCCAGCGCCTGCAGCGCCTTGGGCACGTACTCGCGCCGGGCCTCGACAGCGCCCAGCATGTCGGCGGCCAGGTCCACGCGGTGCATGCGCACCAGGGTCGGCTTGTCGGGATCGATCTTGCCGCGGGTGAGGACCACGTGCTCGGTCTGGTCGAGCACGTTGCGGTAGATCACCATCCGGAACTTGCCGCCGAAGGCGCTCTCGAACGGCGCCTCCAGCACCCGCTCCACCTGGCGCTCGGTGCGGCGGCGGTAGGCGATCAGGTCGGCGATCGTGCCGATTTTCAGCCCGTGCAGCTGGGCGAAGGCGACGAGGTCGGGCAGGCGCGCCATCGACCCGTCGTCCTTCATGATCTCGCAGATCACCCCGGCGGGGTTGAGGCCGGCCATGCGGCTGATGTCCACCGCCGCCTCGGTATGGCCGGCGCGGACCAGCACGCCGCCGTCCTTGGCGACCAGCGGGAAGACGTGGCCCGGCGAGACGATATCGTCGCAGCCCTTGGTGGGGTCGATGGCCACCGCGATGGTGTGGGCCCGGTCGTGCGCCGAGATTCCCGTGGTGACCCCCTCGCGCGCCTCGATCGAGACGGTGAAGGCGGTGCCGTGCCCCGACTGGTTGTCGGTGGCCATCGGCGGCAGGCGGAGCTGGCGCGCGCGCTCGCCGGTGATCGACAGGCAGATCAGGCCGCGGGCGTGCTTGGCCATGAAGTTGATCTGGTCGGGCGTGGCGAACTGCGCCGGGATGATGACGTCGCCCTCGTTCTCCCGGTCCTCGGCGTCGACCAGGATGTACGGCCGGCCGTTGCGGGCGTCCTCGATGATCTCCTCGATCGGACTGATGGCCGAGGCGACGTCGCCGTCGGGACCCTCGGAGGCGGGCGGAACGAGGTAGGGGCGCTTCATGAGCGGGCCTTCATCTGGGCGAAGTCCATTACCTGCTCGGCGACGGTGGCGAGCTGCCAGGTGTCCTTGGGATCGCTGGGCTCGCCGTCCGGTCCGAACAGCTCGGAGGTCGCGTTCAGGGCGGCGCCGAACGGCGTCGGCCAGCCCCGCAGTGCATGTATGATCGCGCGCAGCGCCATCAAAGTGGTGCCGGCGGCCTGCCAGCCATCGGCGGTGATGATCGCGCCGACCGGCTTGCCGGTCAGGTAAGGCGCCGCCTCGCCCCGGGTCAGCTCGAGCGTGTCGAGGGCGTTCTTGATGATGCCGGAAATCGAGCCGTGATAGCCGGGGCTGGCGACGATCACGCCGTCGGCGCGGCAGACCAGGTCCGCCAGCTCCTGCTGCGCCGCCGTCACCTCGACCGGCCGCGGGTCGAAGATCGGCAGCCGGCTCAGGAACTCGCCGCCCAGCAGGCGCGTCTCGGCGCCCAGCGCTTCGCAGCGCCGCAGGCTGGCGGCCAGCGCCCGCTCGCTGGACGAGCCCGGCCGCACCGTCCCGCCGAGGCCGACGATCAGGGGCCGGCTCATCGCATCTTCCCGACGTTCATGGGCCACCTCTAGGCGTCGGGCGCGGCCCGCGCCAGTCCTGCGGCTGAACCGGCGTGCGTCAGGCCGCCTCGGTCTCGCGCGGGAAGGCGTGCTTCAGCTCGGACTTCATGATCTTGCCGTTGGCGTTGCGCGGCAGGGTCTCGGGCCAGAAGGCGATCTTCACCGGGACCTTGAAGCCCGCCAGCCGCGAGCGCACCAGCTCGCGCAGCTCCTCCTCGGTCGCCCGGCCGCCGGGGCGCAGGTGCACCACCGCCGCCGGCTCCTCGCCCAGCGTCTTGTGCGGGATGCCGATCAGGGCCGCGTCCATCACGTCGGGGTGCTCGTAGAGGACGTTCTCCACCTCGACGCAGTAGATGTTCTCGCCGCCGCGGATCAGCATGTCCTTGGCCCGGTCGATGATGAACAGGAAGCCCTCCTCGTCCAGCCGCGCCAGGTCGCCGGTGCGCAGCCAGCCGTCCACGAAGGTCTCGGCCGTGGCCTCGGGCTTGTTCCAGTAGCCCTTCACCACCTGCGGCCCCTTGACCCAGAGCTCGCCGACGGCGCCGGCCGGCAGGACCGTGCGGCCGTCGGCCGGGTCGCGGATCTGCATCTCGCCCACCGGAGCCGCGGGGCCGGCGCTGTCGGGCCGGTGCTCGTAGTCCTTGCCCAGGTGCGAGGTGAAGGTGGCCGTGGTCTCGGTCATGCCCCAGCCGTTGCCGGGCTGCGAGCCCGGGAAGGTCTCGGCGATCTTGCGCACCAGCTCGGGGGCCGAGGGCGCGCCGCCGTAGGTCACCGTCACTAGGGAGGAGAGATCGTACTTGGCCCGCGCCGGGTGCTCGATGAGCTGCCAGGCGATGGTCGGCACGCCGCCGGTGGCCGTCACCTTCTCGCGCTCGATGAGCCGCATGGCGGGCTCGGCCTCCCACTTGCGCATCAGCACGATCTTGCCGCCGGCGTTGAGCGCCGGGGAGAGCGTCGCCGACAGGCCGGTGGCGTGGAACATCGGGATCACCAGCAGGGTGCAGCGCTGGGGCAGCTTGGTCGCGTCCAGCTCGGGCAGCGGCTGGCCGGCCCGCAGGAAGTTGCGCGCCGCCGAGATGCCGCCCGCACCGATGTTCGAGGTCATGTTGCGGTGGGTGCCGAGGGCCCCCTTCGGCTTCCCCGTCGTGCCCGAGGTGTAGAGGATGGTGGCGTCGTCCTCGGGCGCCAGCGGCACGTCGGGCAGGGCCAGCTCGGGCAGGCCGCCCCAGTCGTTCACCGCCCCGATCACCTCCTCCAAGCGCCGGCAGCGGTCGTCGCCCGCCGCCGTCCGCAGGCGCGAGACATAGACCCGCTCCAGCCCCGGCAGGCTCTTCAGGTGCGCGGACAGGCGCTCCAGCCGCTCATCGTCCACGATGGCGACCTTGGCGCCGGAATCGGCCAGGCCGTACTCGAGCTCGGCGCCGGTCCACCAGGCGTTCAGCGGCGTGACGATCGCCCCGGCCAGCTGGCCGGCCCAGAACGCCACCGGCCATTCCGGCAGGTTGCGCATGATCACCGCGACCCGGTCGCCCTTCCTCACGCCGTCGGCGATCAGCCGGTGCGCCAGCGTCAGGGTCGCGCGGCCGAAGGCGTCGAAGGTGGCCCGCTCGTCCTCGTGCACCAGGAACTCGCGATCCTTGAACCGCATCCCGTTCAGGAACACGTCGCGCAGGGTCGGCGGGGCGTTCTTCCAGGTCCGAGTCGGGACGCCCCGGATCGTCGCCTCCGCGATCTCGAAGGGGGCGCCGGGCGCGGTGAGCCGGGCGTGCGCCTCGGCGATGGACATGACCGGCCAGACGGGCGCCGCGTCGTTCATGCTCTGCTACTCCACTTGGGCGTTCGCCGCCGCCCGCGAGCGGCCGGCGTAGTGCGACTTGATCTCCTCCAGCTCCCTGGCGAACCGCTTGTGCGCTTCCTCCCGCAGGCGCGGGATGTGGTAGCTGGGGAAGAGGTCGTTCTCGGGCTGGTAGTCCTTCAGGATCTGCTTGGCCAAGGTCACCTTGTGCACCTCGGTGGGGCCGTCGGCGATGCCCATCACCAGGCTGGACGTGACCATGTGCATGAAGGGCATCTCGTTCGAGACGCCCAGCGCCCCGTGCAGGTGCGCGGCCTTGGTGGCGACGTCGTGGTAGACCTTGGGCATGGCCACCTTGATGGCCGCGATGTCCTTGCGGACCTTGGCGTAGTCCTTGTGCTTGTCGATCAGCCAGGCGGTGCGCAGGACGAGCAGGCGGAAGCTCTCCACCGCGATCCAGCTCTCGGCGATCTGGTCCTGCACCATCTGCAGGTCCGAGAGCCGCCCCTCGCGCGTCGTGCGCGAGACCGCGCGCCGGCACATCAGGTCCAGGGCGTGCTTGCAGGCGCCCACGGTGCGCATGGCGTGGTGCACGCGCCCGCCCCCCAGCCGCACCTGGGCGATCACGAAGGCCGCGCCCCGGTCGCCCAGCAGGGCGTCGCGGGGCACTCGCACGTTCGTGTAGCGGACGTAGGCCTCGTTGCCCCCGCCGATCTCGCCGCCGGCGCCCACGGCCACGTTGCGGACGATCTCCACACCGGGCGTTTCGGTCGGCACGAGGAAGATCGAGGTGCGACGGTAGGGGTCCTTCGCGTCCGGGTCGGTGACGGCGTAGACGACCAGCAGCTTGGCGTACCTGGCGTTGGTCGAGAACCACTTCTCGCCGTTGATCACCCACTCGTTCCCGTCCAGCGCCGCCGTGGTGCGGAAGGTCAGCGGATCGGACCCGCCGGTGGGCTCGCTCATCGAGAAGGCCGAGCGGATCTCGCCCTCCAGCAGGGGCTTCAGCCAGCGGTCCTTCTGCGCCTGCGTCCCGTAGTGGGCGATGATCTCGGCGTTGCCGGTGTCGGGCGCCTGGCAGCCGAAGATGGTGGGCGCCAGGCTGTTGCGCCCCAGCTTCTCGTTCATCAGGGCGAGCTTGAGCTGGCCGAAGCCCTGGCCGCCCAGCTCAGGGCCCAGGTGGCAGGCCCACAGGCCCTGGTCCTTCACCCGCTGCTGCAGCGGCTTGATCAGCTTCTCGCGGCCGACCGACGAATAGGGCGCGACGCCGAGATGCGAGAGGGGCTCGACCTCCTCGCGCATGAAGTCCTCGATCCAGTCCAGCTTCTTCTGGAACTCAGGGTCGGTCTCGAAGTCCCAAGCCATGCGCGCGCCTCCCCGGCGGTCTCGTCTCGGCGTTCTCGTTTTCGAATTCTCGGTATCTCGCGGGCATTATCAACGGCGGGGCGCTCAGTGCAACCGGGGCCTCAGAACGCGCCGCCGCGCCCCTCGCCCGCCGCGAACCGGCTGGCGCCCTCCCGCGACTGGCCCGAGCGCAGCACCGCCATGCCGTACGTCAGCTCGTTGGCGGTCGCCGCCTCCCAGTCCAGCGACCACTGCTCGATAGCGCTCATCCGGTCCCCGCGCAGGCAGGCCTGCGGGAAGGCGGCGATCTGACGGGCGAGATCCAGCGCGGCCGCCAGGGCGCCGCCCGTCGGCGCCAAGCGGTTGGCGAGGCCGATCTCGTAGGCCTCCTGCGCCTCCACCGGCCGCCCGGTGAGAATGAGGTCCATGGCCCGCGAGTGGCCGATCAGCCGCGGCAGGCGCACGGTCCCGAGGTCGATCAGCGGCACGCCGAAGCGCCGACAGAAGACCCCGAACACCGCCCCCTGCGCCGCGACCCGCAGGTCGGCCCAGCAGGCCACCTCCAGGCCGCCGGCGACGGCGTGGCCCTCGATCGCGGCGATCACCGGCTTGCCGAGCTTCAGGCGCGTGCAGCCCATGGGCCCCAGGTCGCCGTCCCGCTCGACCGGATTGCCGCGGTCCTCGCTGATCGCCTTCAGGTCGGCGCCGGCGCAGAAATAGCCCCCGCGGCCGGTGAGCACGGCGACGTCCAGGCTCTCGTCCGCGTCGAAGGCCTTGAAGGCCTCGTAGAGCTGGCGGGCGGTGGGCCCGTCCACGGCGTTGCGCCGCTCGGGCCGCTCGATGGTGACGATCGCGATCCGGTCCTGCCGCTCGAAGCTGACGGTCTGCATGGCTGTGGATCCTCCCGCCGGGCATCGTCGCGCTTGCGACGGCGGGGAAGGCAAGGGCAAAAGGCTTCGCATGAGCAAGGCCAAGTCCCTCGGGTTCGCGCCCGACCGTCTCGCCCGCATCGACCGGTTCCTGCAGGAGAAGTATGTGGGCCCGGGCCGGATCCCTTGCGCCCAGTTCCTGCTCGCCCGCCGGGGCGAGACCGTCCACCAGAGCGTGCTGGGCCGGCAGGATCCCGAGCGCGGCGTCGCGCTCGCCGAGGACACGGTCTTCCGCATCTATTCCATGACCAAGCCGGTCACGAGCGTGGCCCTGATGACCCTGGTCGAAGAGGGCGCGGTGGCCCTCGATGATCCGGTGGCCAGGCACATCCCGGAGTGGGCGGACCTCGGCGTCTTCTCCGCCGGCGCCGGTCCCTACCTGACCACCCCGCCCGCCCGGCCGATGCAGGTGGTCGACCTCCTGCGGCACACCTCGGGCCTGACCTACGGCTTCCAGAACCGCACCAACGTCGACGCGGCCTACCGCAAGCAGAACCTCGACCAGATCTTCGACGGCTACGACTTGGACGGGATGATCCAGGCGCTGGCCCGGCTGCCGCTGGAGTTCTCGCCCGGCGAGGCCTGGAACTACTCGGTGTCGACCGACGTGGTCGGCTACCTGGTGCAGAAGCTCTCGGGCCGGCCGCTGGCCCAGGCGCTGCAGGAGCGCATCTTCGATCCGCTGAAGATGGCCGACACCGGCTTCTCGGTCCGCGAGGACCAGCGCGGCCGCTTCGCCGCCTGCTACGAGGCGGTCCCCGGCGGCGGCATGAAGCTGCAGGACGATCCTGCGGCCAGCCCGTTCCTCGGCGCGCCGAAGCTCTATTCCGGCGGCGGGGGCCTCGTCTCCACGGCGGCCGACTACATGCGCTTTTCCCGCATGCTGCTGAACGGCGGCGAGCTGGACGGGGCGCGGATCCTGGCGCCGAAGACCATCCGGCTGATGGCCTCGAACCACCTGCCAGGCGGGGCGGACCTCACCCAAATGTCGCGCTCGCTGTTCTCGGAGAGCACCAACGCCGGCGTCGGCTTCGGCCTCGGCTTCGCCGTGGTGTTCGACCCGCCGCGCACGCTGATCCCCTGCTCGGCGGGCGAGTTCTACTGGGGCGGCATGGCCTCGACGGCCTTCTGGGTCGATCCGGTGGAGGAGGTCACGGCGGTGTTCATGACCCAGCTGGTCCCGTCCTCGACCTATCCGATCCGGCGCGAGCTTCGGACGCTCGTCTATTCGGCGCTGATGGACTCAAACGCCTAGCGGGACCGCGTGGCCGGCTCGCCTTCCTTGACCGGCATGGCGAGGCCGGTGTCCGCCGCCTCGCCCTCGACCGGCGCCTCGGGGGCGGCCTCGGGCAGCATCCGGGCGCTGCGCCAGTTGCCGAACCGGTAGTAGCCGGCCGCCAGGGCCACCATGACGAGGGCCCCCGCCGGGAAGCTCCACCAGACCGCGTCGGCGCCCCACTGCGGCAGCAGCACGGTGGCGAACGGCACCCGCACGCCCCACAGCGCCACGATCATCGCCACCAGCGGCGGCCAGACGGCCCCGGTCGCGCGCGCCACCCCGTTCAGGATGAAGGCCACGCCGAACGGGATGAAGCCCCACAGGACGATCAGGTTGATATGGCCGGCGATCGGCAGCGACGGGCTGTCGGCGGGAAGGAACGCGCGGATCACCACCGGCTCGGCCAGGATCAGCAGCACGACCAGCACCGTCGTGCCGGCGGCCGAAAACAGCACGCCCTTGCGCGCGACCTCCTCGACCCGGTCCATGCGGCCGGCGCCGACGTTCTGGGCCGCCATGGACGAGACCGCCGCACCCAGGGCCATGGCCGGCATCTGCACATAGGTCCAGATCTGCACCGCCGCGCCGTAGGCCGCCGCCGTGACCGAGCCGAAGCCGTTGACGAGGCTCATCATCGTCGTGGCGGCCAGGGAGATGACCATCATCTGGAAGGCCATCGGCAGGCCCTTCAGCACCAGGGTGCGCACAATGGTTGGGTCGGGCGCCAGGGCCTTCAGCTCGCCGGGCCTGAGCACCAGCATGCTGTTCGTGCGGTACAGGTGCGCCATCAGGGCGATCAGCGCGACCAGCTGCGCGAGCAGGGTGGCGCTCGCCGATCCGGCGATGCCGAGCCTGGGCAGCGGCCCGACGCCGAGGATCAGCAGCGGGTTCAGGATCACGTCCAGGCCCACCGAGACCATGGCGAACAGGAACGGCGTGCGGGAATCCCCCGTCCCGCGCAGGGCCATCATCAGGTACGAGAAGAAGAAGACGAGCGGCATGGCCGCGAAGATCACCTGCAGATAAGCGATCGCCTGGGCGCGGGCGTCGGGCGGCGTGCCCATCAGGTCCAGGATGTGCGGCGTCAGCAGGAAGCCCGCGACGCCCACCAGGCTCGAGACCAGCACGAAGAAGCCGGTGCAGGTCCCGACCACCTTCCGCGCCAGGTTCTGGTCGGCGGCGCCGATGGCCTGGCCGATCAGGATGTTGGCCGCCATGGTCAGGCCGAACATCGCCCCCAGCATCAGGAAGAAAATCTGGTTGGCGTTGGAGATCGCCGCCAGCGACGCCTCGCCCAGGATGTGGCTGACCCAGATGGCGTTGGCCGAGCCGTTGATCGACTGCAGGACGTTGGCGCCCAGCACGGGCAGGGCGAACAGGACCAGCGTCTTGCCGATCGGGCCGGTCGTCAGGTCGCGCCCCTTGGCCGTTCCGCTCCGCCCCTGCACCTTGCGCTCCCCCCGCCCCGACCCCGGCGCTTAAGGCCGCCCGCAGCAAGAATCCAGAGCGCGCGCATCAGCGCGGGCCCCCGCGCGAGGGTTGAGCGCGCGGCGTTTCGCTGTAAGACGGCGCCCGAGGGGTGAGAGATTGCTGTTCCCGCGGCCGGGGCGCCGCAGAGCGAACGTCAGAAAGGCCGCATGAAGATCCTGATCACGGGCGGAGCCGGTTTCATCGGATCGGCGGTGGTCCGCCGGGCCGTCCGCGAGGGGCACGAGGTGGTGAACCTCGACGTCCTCGCCTATTCCGCCAACCTCGAGAACGTCGAGAGCGTCGCGAGCCATCCCGCCTACGCCTTCGAACAGGCCGACATCTGCGACAAGGCGCGTGTCGAGGCGATCTTCGCCCAGCACCAGCCGGACGCGGTGATGCACCTGGCCGCCGAGAGCCACGTCGACCGCTCGGTGGAGGGTCCGCTCGACTTCGTCCGCGCGAACGTCATGGGCACGGCCGTGATGCTGGAGGCCGCCCGCGCCTACTGGTCGCGGCTGGAGGGCGCGCGCAAGGACGCCTTCCGCTTCCACCACGTCTCCACCGACGAGGTGTTCGGCGCGCTCGGCGAGGACGGCGAGTTCACCGAGGAGACACCCTACGATCCCACCTCGCCCTACTCGGCCTCGAAGGCCTCGGCCGACCACCTGGTCCGCGCCTGGGGCCGCACCTACGGCCTGCCGGTGGTGATCACCAACTGCTCGAACAACTACGGCCCCTACCAATTCCCGGAGAAGCTGATCCCGACGGTGATCACCCGGGCCCTGGAGGGCAAGTCGATCCCGGTCTACGGCGACGGGCGGCAGGTGCGCGACTGGCTGCACGTGGACGATCACGCCGAGGCCCTGCTGCTGGCGCTGACCAAGGGCGAACTGGGCGAGACCTACTGCATCGGCGGCGACGCCGACCACCGCAACATCGACGTGGTGCGGATGATCTGCGCCGAGCTCGACAAGGTGGCGCCGGCCAACACGCCGCACGCCGACAAGATCGCCTTCGTCACCGACCGTCCGGCGCACGACTTCCGCTACGCCATCGACGCGTCGAAGATCGAGCGCGAGCTGGGCTGGAAACCCTCGATCGCGCTCGACCGGGGGCTGGCCGAGACCGTCCGCTGGTACGTGGACAACTACGGCTGGGTCGAGCGCATCCGCGCGCGCGGATTCCACTCCGAGCGGCTCGGCCTCGTGGACCCGGGGCTGGTGAAGGCGTGAGCGTCCGCGTCCTGCAGTTCGGGACCACCGGCCAGCTCGCCCGCGAGGTGATCCGCCAGGCGCCGGACCACGACGTGGCCCTGACCGCCCTCTCCCGCGCCGAGGCCGACCTCGCCGATCCGGACAAGGCCGCCCGGCGGGTGGCCGAGCACCGGCCGGACGTGGTCGTGCTGGCCGCCGCCTACACCGCCGTGGACCAGGCGGAGACCGAGACCCTGCTGGCCCGCCGGGTCAACGCCGAGGCGCCGGGGGCCATCGCCCGGGCCTGCGCCTCGTGCGGAGCCGCGCTGGTGCACGTCTCGACCGATTATGTGTTCGACGGGGCCAAGGGCGCTCCCTACCTGCCCAACGATCCGACCGGTCCGCTCAACACCTACGGCCTGACCAAGCTGGAGGGCGAGCGCAAGGTGCTGGACGCCTGCCCGCGCGCGCTCGTCGTCCGCACGTCCTGGGTGGTGTCGGCGCACGGCCGGAACTTCGTGAAGACCATGCTACGGCTGGCGGCCGAGGGCAGACCGCTGAACGTCGTCGACGACCAGTTCGGCCGGCCGACCTCGGCGGCGGACCTGGCCGGGTTCGTGCTCTCCCAGGCGCGCCGGCTGGCGGACGCCCCGGCCGGCGACCCGGCCTTCGGCCTGCACCACTTCGCCAACGCCGGCGAGACCAGCTGGCGCGGCTTCGCCGAAGGAATCTTCGATCTGGCGTATGGCGATCGCGCGCCGGCGGTGGGCGCCATCGCCACCGCCGACCGCCCCGCGCCCGCCGCCCGGCCCGCGCGCGGGACCCTCGACACCTCGGCCACAGAGGCCGTGTTCGGCGTCACGCCCCGGCCCTGGCGCGAGGCGCTGGCCGAGATCGTGGCCGAGCTGCAGAACCAGACGGAGGCTAGCCCCGCATGAGGCGCGGAATCATCCTGGCCGGGGGCTCGGGCACCCGGCTGCACCCGCTCACCCTGGCGGTCTCCAAGCAGCTCCTGCCCGTCTACGACAAGCCGATGATCTACTATCCGCTGTCGGTCCTGCTGCTGGCCGGCGTGCGCGAGATCCTGATCATCACCACGCCCGAGGACCAGCCCGCCTTCAGGCGCCTGCTGGGCGACGGCAGCCAGATCGGCGTGCGGTTCGAATACGTGGTCCAGCCCACGCCAGGCGGCCTGGCCGAAGCCTACATCCTGGGCGAGGAGTTCGTCGGCGGCGAGCCCAGCGTGATGATCCTCGGCGACAACATATTCTTCGGCCAGAACTTCGGCCAGATGCTGCGCCGCGCCCACGGACGGGAGACGGGAGCCACGGTGTTCGGCTATCCGGTGCACGACCCCGAGCGCTACGGCGTGGTCGAGCTGTCGCCCGACAACCGCGCCCTCTCCATCGAGGAGAAGCCGAAGACGCCGAAGTCCAACTATGCTGTCACGGGGCTCTACTTCTACGACGGCCGGGCCAGCGAATACGCCAAGACCCTCACGCGCTCGTCGCGGGGCGAGCTCGAGATCACGTCGCTGAACCAGATCTACCTCGAGCAGGGCGAACTGCACGTCGAGCTGCTGGGCCGCGGCTTCGCCTGGGAGGACGCGGGCACGCACGACAGCCTGATCCAGGCCGGCGAGCTGATCCGCACCTTCGAGCAGCGCCAGGGCCTGCGCATCGGCTGCCTGGAGGAGATCGCCTACCAGCAGGGCTGGATCGGCCGCGAGCAGCTGATCCGCATCGCCGACGCCCAGGCCAAGAGCGAGTACGGACGCTACCTGCGCGAGCTGGCCGAGCGGCCGCCGGGCGAGCCGGCGGCGGAATAGGCCCTGCCCCTCCCGCTACGCGGCGGGAGAGGAGAGCGCCAGCCGGCTCTTGGTCCGCCCGTACGCCAGGTAGACCAGGACGCCGATCACGTTCCAGATCAGGAACCGAACCATCGTGCCGAGGGGCAGGCTGGTGAACAGCCAGATGCACCCCAGGATCGCCGCGGCGCCGACCAGCCACCACAGCGGCGTGCGGAACGGCCGCTTCAGCTCGGGCGCCCGGACCCTGAGGATCATCATGCAGGCGGCCGTCGCCACGAAGGCCGCGAGCGTCCCTGCGTTGGCCAGGGCGGCGATCTCGCCCAGCGGGAAGGCGCCGGCGATGGCCGCCGCGACCAGGCCGGTGAAGATGGTCACGAACACGGGCACGCCCCGGTCGCTCACCTTGGCGAGGCCGGTCGGCAGCAGGCCGTCGCGAGCCATGGCGAAGAAGATCCGGCTCTGGCCGAACATGAAGGCCATGATGACGGTCGGCAGGGCCACGAAGGCCGTGGCCGCCATCATGCCGGCGGCCAGCGGCTGGCCGAGCGCGCGCAGCACCAGCGCCAGCGGCTCCTCGCTCTTGGCCAGCTCGGCGGCGGGCATCGCGCCCAGGGCCGTGGCCGCGACGACCATGTAGATCGCGGTGCAGATCAGCATCGAGCCGACGATGCCGATGGTCAGGTCCCGGCCAGGGTTCTTGGTCTCCTCGGCCGCCGTCGAGATGGCGTCGAAGCCATAGAAGGCGAAGAAGATGATCGCCGCGGCGGCCATGACGCCGACCCGCGTGCCGTCCGCGCCCTCGGTGGCCGCGAACCCGTAGGGCATGAAGGGCTGGAAGTTGTCGGCGTTGAACGCCATCCCCGCCACAGCGACGAACACCGCCAGCGCCAGAAGCTTCAGCACCACCAGGAGGAAGTTGACGTTGGCGCTCTCGCGGGTGCCCGCCAGCAGCAGACCGGTGACCGCGAGCGCGATGAACACCGCCGGCAGGTTGACGATCCCGCCCGCGTGCGGCCCGGCCACCAGGGCGTCGGGCAGCGCGACCCCGAGCTGGTTCTGCAGGAACCCCACGGCGTAGGCGCTCCAGCCGACCGACACCGCGCTGCACACCACGGTGTATTCGAGAATGAGGCTCCAGCCGACGATCCAGGCGAGCAGCTCGCCCAGGACGCCGTACGAATAGGTGTAGGCGCTGCCGGCCGCCGGCATCAGCGTGGCCATCTCGGCGTAGGCCAGGGCGGCGCAGGCGCAGATCGCGCCGGCGATGACGAACGACAGGATGACGCCGGGGCCGGCCAGGCCCGCACCGACGCCCGTCAGCGTGAGGATGCCGGTCCCGACGATCGCGCCGACCCCCAGGGCCACGAGGTGAGGCCAGCTCAGCGTGCGCTTCAGCGCATGCGCGCCCTCGTGAGACTGCGAGGCCGCAAGCGGCTTGCGGCGGGTGGCGAAGCTCATCCGGTAGTTCCCCCAACGACGATCGGCGGGGGACCATGGCCGAGCCGCCCGTGCTGGACAAGCCTTGCCGTGGCAGTAGCTTGGCGGCGCAATAATTTCGCTCGGGGGAACATCGAATGCGCCGCCTTGTCCCGGTCCTGGCCGCCGTCCTGTCGATCCATGCCGCCCCGGCCCTCGCCGACGATTCGGCCGTCAGCCGGCTGGTGGCGGACTACGAGGCCTGGTGGCTGGCCGACGATCCGTTCACCGCCGGCCGGCTGGGAGACGCGGCCGCCCTCGCGCGGCTGCCCGACGTCACGCCCGCCGCGGACGCCCGCCGCAAGGCGGCGCTGGAAGGCTTCCGCGCGCGGCTCGCCGCCACGCCCGACGCCGGCCTGTCCGACGAGGCGAAGCTGAACCGCGACCTCCTGCGCTGGACCGTCGAGAGCCAGCTTTCCCGCCTGTCGTTCGACGAAGCCCGCATGCCGCTCTCCAGCGACGGCGGCTTCTACGACACCCTCGACTACTTCGGCTCCACGACGCGCATCCGCGGCCGCGAGGACGCCGAGGCCTGGATCGCCCGGCTGGAGGGCGCGCCCGGGCTGTGGCGCGACCACCTGGCCAACGCCCGCCGCGGCGTGAAGACCGGCTTCACCCAGCCGCGCGGCACGGTCGAGGCGGTGATCAAGCAGCTGCGCGACCGGCAGGCCGTGCCGCTGGACGACGATCCGCTGCTGAAGCCCCTGGCGCGGCTGCCCGACACCATCGCCCCCGCCGACCAGGCCGCCCTGCGCGCCCGGGCCAGGGCCGCCGTGGAGCGCCTGGCGCCCGTCCGGCAGGAGATCCTGGCCTTCGTCGAGGGAGAGTACCTGCCGGCGGCCCGCAAGGGCCTGGGCGCTCGCGCCCTGCCGAACGGCGAGGCCTACTACCGCTTCGTGGTGCGCGACCACACGACCACCGAACTCACGCCCGACCAGATCCACGAGATCGGCCGCTCCGAGGTCGCGCGCATCCGCGCCCGCATGGAGGCGGCGATGAAGGAGGCCGGATGGGAGGGCGACCTCGCGGGCTTCCTCGCCATGCTGCGCAAGGAGCCCGGCTTCTACGCCGAGAGCCGCCAGGACCTGCTGGAGAAGGCCTCCGAGATCGCCAAGCGCATCGACGACCAGCTCCCCGCCTGGTTCGCCACCCTGCCGCGCCTGCCCTACGGCGTGCGCCCTGTGCCCAGGGAGATCGAGGCCGCCTACACCACCGGCCGGTATTTCCAGGGCAGCCCCGAGCTGGGCGTCGCCGGCGGCTACATGGTCAACACCTACGCGCTCGACCAGCGGCCGCTCTACGAGCTGCCGGCGCTCACCGCGCACGAGGCGGTCCCCGGCCACCACCTGCAGATCGCCCTGTCGCAGGAGCTGGAGGGCGTCCCCGCCTTCCGCCGCGAGGCCGGCTATTCCGCCTTCGTCGAGGGCTGGGGGCTCTATTCCGAGAAGGTCGCCGGCGAGATGGGCATCTACCGCACGCCCTACGAGCGGTTCGGCCAGCTCAGCTACGAGATGTGGCGCGCCTGCCGCCTGGTGGCCGACACCGGCCTCCACTGGAAGGGCTGGAGCGTCGATCAGGCCAAGGCCTGTTTCCTCGAGAACACCGCCCTGTCGCCGCTGAACATCGACGTGGAAGTGGCCCGCTACGTCTCCTGGCCGGGCCAGGCGCTGGCCTACAAGGTGGGCGAGCTGACCTACGTGCGGCTGCGCGACAAGGCGAAGGCCGCGCTGGGCGAGCGGTTCGACATCCGCCGCTTCCACGACGCGGTGCTGCTGGCCGGTCCGCTGCCGATGAATGTGCTGGAGGCCCGCGTGGACGCCTGGATCGCGGCGCAGAAACCGGCTGCGTGAACGCTGTTCAGAAATATTCGTGCAACGTGGTTCTGCTCGGCTATCATACTCGACTTATGAATTCAGGTGGACCGAACGCCGCCTAAGCGGTGACGGCCTGGGGAGGAGATTGGGTATGAGCAAGGCACGCATTTCCGTGCTGGGCCTGCTGGCGAGCGCCGGCCTGGTCTATGGCTGCGCCACCGACGACGGAGCGATGAGCGCCGCCGCGCACGGCACGATGGCCGCGGCGACGGAAACGGCCTCCGCGCCGATGCCCGTCACGATCGACAACTTCATGCTGCCGGACGAGACCCTGATGGGTCACGAGCTGTACCGGCTGGCGGACGCCAAGGCGATCGTCATCGTCACCCAGGCCAACGGCTGCCCGATCTCGCGCACCCTCGCCCCGCATGTTCGCGAGCTGAAGGCCAGGTACGAGGGCCAGGGCGTCGAGTTCCTGATGCTCAACTCGGCCCTGCAGGACAGCCGCGAGGCCATCGCCAAGGAAGCGGCCGAGTTCAACTTCGGCATCCCGGTGCTGCTGGATTCCAACCAGCTCGTCGGCGAGCAGCTGGGCGTCACCCGCACGGGCGAGTTCTTCGTGATCGACCCCAAGACGTGGAAGGTCACCTACCGCGGCCCGCTGGACGACCGCTTCGACTACGGCGTGCAGAAGGCCAAGGCGAACCACACCTGGGCCGCCGACGCCATCGACGCCACCATCGCCGGCCGCCCGGCCCTGGCGGCCAGCAAGCAGAGCCCCGGCTGCCTGATCGACTTCCCCGAGCGGGCGAAGAAGGCGCAGCACGCCAAGATCTCCTACACCACGGACGTGGCCCCGATCCTCGAGGCCAAGTGCGTCACCTGCCACCAGCCGGGCTCGATCGGCCCCATGGCCCTGACCAGCTACGAGATGGTGAAGGGCTTCTCGCCGATGATTCGCGAGGTGATCCGCACCGACCGGATGCCGCCCTGGAACGCCAGCCCGCACGTCGGCAAGTTCGAGGACGACAAGAGCCTGACCAAGGCCGAGATCAAGACACTGGTCCACTGGATCGAAGCCGGCGCGCCGCGCGGCGAGGGTCCCGACCCGCTGGCGCTGGCCAAGCGCGAGGCCCCCGAGTGGCCGCTGGGCAAGCCTGACCTGATCCTCGAGGTGCCGTCCTACACCATCCCCGCCTCGGGCGTGGTGGACTACCAGCGGCCGCACATCGTGAACCCGCTCAAGGAAGGCCGGTGGATCAAGGCGTCGACCTTCAAGGTCGACCAGCGCCAGGCGGTCCACCACTTCCTGACCGGCTACATGAAGGACATCCCCACCGGCCCGGCGAACGAGAGCCGCTGGGGCTCGTCGGTCGGCGGCTACGCCGTGGGCTCGGAATCGGTGCTGTGGCCGACCAACGTCGGCACCTTCCTGCCGCCCGGCGGCGCCATCGGCATCCAGGCCCACTACACCCCGTTCGGCAAGGAAGTGACCGACAAGTCCAAGCTCGGCCTCTACTTCTATAAGGACGACGAGAAGCCGGACCTGGTGATGCGCGGGGCGGTGGTCATCGACAACACCATCGTCATCCCGCCGGGCGCCTCGCGGCACAAGGAGGTGGCCTACCTCGAGTTCCCGAAGGAGGCCCTGCTCTACTCGGCCTTCCCGCACGCGCACTACCGCGGCTACGCCTCGGACCTGTGGCTGCACTACCCGGACGGCAAGAAGGAGATGCTGCTCTCGCTGCCGCGGTATGACTTCAACTGGCAGCGGGACTACGTCTTCGAAAAGCCGATCAAGGTGCCGGCCGGCTCCAGGCTGGTGGCGCACTACTGGTACGACAACTCCAAGCGCAATCCGGCCAACCCGGACCCGACCAAGGAGATCGTGTGGGGCGACCAGTCGTGGGAGGAGATGTTCTTCACGAACGTCCGCTACCGCTGGGTCGACGAGACCGCCGCCAACCCGGTCAACTACGACGAGCTGATGAACCAGACCCGCATGCTGGGCATGCTCGACGACAACCTCGACGGCAAGCTGCAGAAGGCCGAGCTGAAGGGCGAGATGGGCAAGCGCCTGCTGGCCTACTTCGGCCAGATCGACCGCGACAGCTCGGGATCGATCGAGAAGCCCGAGCTGGCCGCCGTGCAGAGCATGTTCGGCCGGCGCCGCAACGCCGACCAGGCCCAGCAGCAGCAGGCTCCGGCCGCGCCGAAGCCGGCCGCCGGCGGCCGCTGAGCCGAACCGGGCGACTGAACGGAAAGGCCCCGCGGGCGACCGCGGGGCCTTTTTCAATTGGGCCGGGCGCTCGGGGCGGCGCTACTCGCTCCAGAGCTCCTGCTTGTCGCCCTTGCGGTTGAGCATCCGCACCGCCCGCTTCACCACCGCGATCAGCCGATCGCGGCGGGCGTCGACGTCGTAGGTCATGGCGCCGCGGGCCAGGCCCTCCAGCAGGAACCGGCCGAGGTCGCGGCTGGTCTGGAAGCGGGGATCGGCGCCGGCCTGCACCATCGCCCCGAACCGGTCGCCGCCCACCTGGGCGTGGTCGAAGGCGTTCTGCGCCGCGCCCAGCCGCTCGCGCAGCATGGCGTCGGTCCGGGCGGCGGCCTCCAGCTCGGCGAAGGCGATGAACGGGACCTCGTGCAGCAGCGACCAGTAGGCGTCGATGGCGTGCTCGGCCGCGTCCATGCCGGCCGGCGGCGGGGCGGCGGCGACCTGCTCCAGCAGGCGCGCGCGGTTCAGCTCGATGTGGGCGATGGCCGCCTCGACCAGCTCCTCGCGGGTGGCGAAATGGTACAGCATCGCGCCGCGGGTCAGGCCGGCCGCATCGGCGATCACCGCGTTGGTGGCGGCGTGATAGCCGATCTCGGCGAACAGCCGCATGGCCGCGTCCAGGATGCGCGCACGGGTCCGCTGCGACTTCGGCGTCGCCTTCGCGGGATAGGTTCGGGCGTCCATGAGACCCAATGTTCCGGCGACCTGGGGAGGGTCTGCTCTTCCGGGGCTTCCCTAGCAGGACAAGGGAAATCCCCGCCAGGGTTTCAAGGGGGTTCACGCAACTGACACGCAATCAGCCTAGCGGCTAGGCGTCGCGTGGCCGCCAAAGGGTTCAAGGTGAGCGATCCCGGTCTCCGCCGCTTCCGCAGCGTGTTCATCTCGGACGTCCACCTCGGGACCCGGGGTTGCCAGGCCGAACTCCTGCTCGACTTCATCCGGCACATGGAGTGCGACCGCCTCTACCTGGTGGGCGACATCGTGGACGGCTGGAAACTGAAGAGCGGCTGGTGCTGGCCGCAGGCGCACAACGACGTGGTCCAGAAGATCCTGCGCATGGCGCGCAAGGGCGTCGAGGTGATCTACATCCCCGGCAACCACGACGACCGGGTGCGCGACTTCTGCGGCGTCCACTTCGGCGGCGTGGTGGTGGCGCGGGACGCTATCCATGAGACCGCGGACGGCCGCCGATTCCTGGTGACCCACGGCGACGAGTTCGACGGCATCGTCCAGCACGCCCGCTGGCTCGCCTTCGTCGGCGACTGGAGCTACCGCGCGATCCTGGCCGCCAACACCCTGATGAACCGCATCCGCCGGCGTCTCGGCTTCGGCTACTGGAGCTTCTCGGCCTTCCTGAAGACGCGGGTGAAGAACGCCCTGCAGTTCATCGAGAACTTCGAGGCCGCCGTCGCCGCCGAGGCGCGCCGCCGCGGCGTGGACGGGGTGATCTGCGGCCACATCCACAAGGCCGAGATGCGCGACATCGACGGGATCGCCTACGTCAACGACGGCGACTGGGTGGAGAGCTGCACCGCGCTGGTGGAGCACGCCGACGGGCGCCTCGAGATTCTAGAGTGGGCCAAGCTGCGCTCGTGGTCGGTGATCGACCGGGCCGCGCCGGCGCCGGCCGCCCCCCCCGAGCCGCTGGCGGCCTGACCTCCCGCCGCTTCGTTGACTTGCGCCCGGAACTCATGACAGTGCGCCTGTCATGACGACGCCCCAGCCCAGCCAGCGCGACCGCCAGCGGGAGGAGACGCGCGAGCAGATCCTGCGGGCCGTGGGCGCCCAGCTCGAGACGCGCTCGCTCGAGGACCTGAGCTTCGGCGAGATCGCCCGCGACGCCGGCGTCGGCGAGCGCACCGTCTACCGCCACTTCCCGACCAAGGAGGCCCTGCTGGGCGCCTTCTGGGCCTGGATGCAGAGCAAGGCCCTCGGCCAGCAGGAGGAGCGCGGCCGGCCCACCCGCCCCTCGGACCGGCGCCTGCGCGAGGCGATCACCGCGCCGCGCGACGCCCAGCGGCCCATGCGGATCCTGCTCGCCACCGACGCCTGGGAGCCGCAGGTCAACGGCGTGGTCCGAACGCTGACCCGCGTGGTCCAGGAGCTGAGGGAGATGGGCCATACGGTCGAGGTGATCCACCCCGGCCAGTTCAAGACCTTCCCCCTGCCCACCTACGCCGAGATCAAGGTGGCGATCGGCGTCTACGAACCGGTGCAGGAACGCTTCAAGGCGTTCGAGCCCGAGGCCATCCACATCGCCACCGAGGGCCCGATCGGACTGGCGGCGCGACGCATCTGCGTCGAATGGAAGCTGCCGTTCACGACCAGCTACCACACCCGCTTCCCGGAATACGTCTCGGCGCGCCTGCCTTTGCCGCTGGCCGCCGGCTACGCCTACATGAAGTGGTTCCACAAGCCGTCGGGCCGGCTGATGGTGGCCACGCCGACCATGCGCGACGAGCTCACGCGCCATGGATTCCGCAATATCTCGTCCTGGTCGCGAGGCGTGGACACCGAGGCCTTCCGCCCCCGGCGCGAGGGCGAGCCCGACGTCTTCGAGGACCTGCCGCGGCCGATCTTCCTCTACGTCGGCCGGGTGGCGGTGGAGAAGAACATCGAGGCCTTCCTCACCCTGGACCTGCCGGGGACGAAGGTGGTCGTGGGCCCCGGGCCGCAGCTCGAGGAGCTGAAGGTCAAGCACCCGAAGGCGGTGTTCACGGGATCGAAGTCCGGCGCCGATCTCGCCGCCCATTACGCCTGCGCCGACGTCTTCGTCTTCCCCTCGCTGACCGACACCTTCGGCCTGGTGATCCTCGAGGCCATGGCCTCGGGAACGCCCGTGGCCGCCTATCCGGCGCCGGGCCCCATCGACCTGATCCCCGGCTCGGGCGCGGGCGCGCTGGCGCCGTCGGCCACCGAAGGGCTGCGCGAGGCCTGCCTCGAGGCCCTGAAGCTGGACCGCCGCCAGGTGCGGGCGTTCGCCGAGACCTTCTCGTGGCGGGCGTGCGCCGAGGACTTCGTGCGCAACCTGCAGCCCTATCCCGAGCCCCAGAAGACCCGCTTCTGGCGCCGCCTGCGCCGCCTCGCCCGGGTGCGCCGCCGCCGCCCCGAGGCCGCCTAGGGCTGAAAAGGAAAGCGCCGCGGCGGGGGAACGCCGCGGCGCCGTTACGCGCGGGTGGAGACGCGCGCTAGAAGTCGAACTGCGCCCGCAGCTGGAAGGTCTGCACGTCCACGTCCAGGCCGGCCAGGCGGTTGTCGTTCTGGGAATAGGTGTAGTTGGCCATGAGCCGCGCGTAGGGGTGCGGGTACCAGTTGGCGCCCAGCGTCCAGGCCGAGTACTCGCCCGCGGTCGACACCCCCGAGACCTCCGTCAGGTCGGCGCTGTCGTAGCGCACCGCCAGCTCCAGCGCCCCCATCCCGCCCTGGGTGACGGGACGCTTGACCTTGATGCGCCCGAACTCGCCGTCCGCGGCGTTGTAGCGGCGGGATTCGCCCGTCGGGAACCAGCTGGCGAAAACGTACCAGGCGCGAACGTCGTCCTCGACGTCTCCGAAGCGCTCGACCCGGGCGTTGGCCCACTCGCCCTGCAGCGAGAGGTTCCCCCGGACCACGGCGCCTTCGAGGCCCACCTGCGTGTCGCGCACGCCGACGCTCCCCGTGGTCACATAGCGCGAGCCGAAGTTGGTGTTGTTGCGCGCCCCATAGCTGAAGTTGGCCTGGTCGGCGCGGTCCCGGCGCCGGACCCAGGCGCCCAGGTGGACCTTCGTCGTGTCGGTCACGACCGGCGCGTAGGCGACCCGCGCCCCGTAGGCGTACTGCTCCTCCGAGCCGGTCGGACGGCCGGACGGGACCTCGGGATTGTTGATGTTGTCGCCCGAGACGAAGACCGCCGCGGACCAGTTCTCGCCGCCGACGCGGGCCTGGGCGTTCAGGGTGCGGCCCACGCCCAGCACGTCGGCGAACGCGCCGCGCTCCATGAAGGTGATGTAGCGCGAGGAGGTGAGGTTCTCGAGCGAGACCGTCTTGAACTGGCCCACCGTGAAGGCCGCGCCGTCCGTGGGGCTGTATTCGACGTAGAGGTCCTCCCAGTCGACGGCGCCGTCCTCCTTGATGTCGACCTCCGCCACGTAGGACCAGTGCTCGCCGTAGCCGCCCTGGACGCCCAGCCGGGCGGTCCGCATGCGGGTGTCCTTGAGGTCGACCGGGGACAGGGTCTCGCGATCGACCTCCTGCCAGACCTGGTCGAGGTAGATCCGCCCGCGCGGCTTGATCGTGAAGTCGCCGAACTCGAATTCGGGCGCGCCCTTGAACTCGCGCGGCGCGTCCTGCGCCTGGGCCCCGCCTGCGGCGGCCAGGGCCAGCAGGGCGGCCGCCCCAGCTCCGCCGATCACGGCGCTCTTAGTCTTCATCTGGCGTGGTCCCGTTGCTCTGGTTGTCCGGACGAGGCGCGGATTACGGGTCTTCCGTGACGCCCCGGCCAAGGTTCGACGACAATTGAATGGCGGTTCGATGACAGAGCGATGACAGCCGACGGTGGCGGCGCGCCGTCCGCCGGTGTAGAGGCCTCTTTCCTCCGTACACGGCGCTAACGCCGGTCGCCCGAAGGGTCCCCGATGCTGAGCTGGTTCAACGCGATCATGCCGAAAGAGGCGGCGTTTTTCGACATGTTCGAGCGGCATGCCCGCGTCACCTGCGCCGGGGCGCGGGCGCTGCGCGAGCTGCTGAACGGCGGCGACCGGGTCCCGGAGCTCTGCGCCGAGGTCGCCCGCCAGGAGGAGGCGGCCGACGAGGTCACCCGCGAGGTGATGCTGGCGGTGCGGCGGACGTTCATCACGCCCTTCGACCGCAGCGACATCCGCAACCTGATCGGGTCGATGGACGATGCGGTCGACCAGATGCACAAGACCGCCAAGGCCGTGACGCTGTTCGACGTGCGCGCGTTCGAACCCGACATGGTGCGGCTGGGCGACATCATCGTCCGGTGCTCGGACCTGACCGCCCAGGCCGTCCCGCTGCTTCGGCAGATGAAGGCCAACGCCGGCCTGCTGAACAGCCTGACCGAGGAGGTCACCCGGCTGGAGGAGGATTCCGACCACCTCTACGACGACGGCATGCGCGCCCTCTACCGCGGCCCGGCGCGCGAGGATCCGATGGCGTTCATCGTCGGCGCCGAGATCTACGACCACCTCGAGAAGGTGGTCGACCGCCTGGAGGACGTCGCCAATCGGATCAGCGGCGTGCTGATCGAGCACCTCTAGGAGGCCCGCGCGCGTGGACATCGGCGGCATGAGCCTCATCCTGATCTTCCTGATCGGGGTCGCGCTCCTATTCGACTTCCTGAACGGCCTGCACGACGCGGCCAACTCGATCGCCACCATCGTCTCGACGCGGGTGCTGCCGGCCCGCTGGGCGGTGATCTGGGCGGCGTTCTTCAACTTCATCGCCTTCCTGTTCTTCGGCCTGCACGTGGCCAACACCATCGGCAAGGGGATCATCGCCCCCGACGTGATCTCGGACGCGGTGATCTTCGGAGCGCTGGGCGGGGCGATCTTCTGGAACGTGTTCACCTGGCTGATCGGCATCCCTTCCTCCAGCTCGCACGCCCTGATCGGCGGCCTGCTGGGCGCGGGCATCGCCAAGGCGGGGCTCGACCCGATCGTCTGGGCGGGGGTGTGGAAGACCGTCTCGGGCATCGTCATCTCGCCCGCCCTGGGCTTCAGCCTGGCCCTCGTCCTGGTGCTGCTGGCCTCCTGGGCCTTCGTGAAGGCCACCCCGCCGCTGGCGGACAGCGTCTTCCGCAAGCTGCAGTTCGTCTCGGCCGCCCTGTTCTCGCTGGGCCACGGGGGCAACGACGCCCAGAAGACCATGGGCATCATCGCCGTGCTGCTCTACTCCCACGGCCACCTGGGGGCGGAGTTCCACGTCCCCTTCTGGGTGGTCATCACCTGCCAGGCGGCGCTGGGCCTTGGCACCCTCTTCGGCGGCTGGCGGATCGTGCACACGATGGGATCGCGGATCACCCGCCTTACGCCCCAGCAGGGCTTCTGCGCCGAGACCGGCGGCGCCATCGCCCTGTTCTTCTTCACCAACCTGGGCATCCCGGTTTCCACCACCCACACCATCACCGGCTCGATCGTCGGCGTCGGCGCGGCCCGGCGCATGTCGGCCGTGCGCTGGGGCGTGGCCAAGAGCATCGTCTGGGCCTGGGTCGTGACGATCCCCATGGCCGGCCTGACCGGGGCGCTGTTCTACTGGGCGGCCCGTCTCCTCGATCGGGCGTTCAGCTAGGATGGCCAAGGACAAGGACCGGCTGCGGCCCGAACCCGATCGCGAGCCCAAGACGCAGTACGCGGCCCTGCCGTGGCGGCGGACCGGCGAGGCGGTGGAGGTGATGCTGATCACCTCGCGCGAGACCCGCCGGTGGGTGATTCCCAAAGGCTGGCCGATCAAGAAGCTGAAGCCCGACGCCTCGGCCGCCCAGGAGGCCTTCGAGGAGGCCGGCGTCACCGGCCGCACCCGCGGCAAGGCGATCGGGCTCTACCACTACGACAAGCGCCTGCGCAGCGGCCGCACCCAGCACGTGCGGGTGTTCGTCTACGGCCTGGAGGTGGCCGAGGTGCGGGACGAATGGCCCGAGATGGCCGAGCGCGAGCGCCGCTGGACGAGCCCTGCCGAGGCCGCCGAGCTGGTGGACGAGAAGGAGCTGAAGAAGCTCCTCGCCGCCTTCCAGCCCTAGAAGCCCGCTAGAGCCCCCTAGAGCAGCCGGCTGCGCATCGCCTGCGAGAGCAGGTCGATCAGGCTGACCGCCACGATGATCACCACGATGATCGCCGCGAGCTGGGCGTAGGCGAAGCCGTTCAGGGCGTCGAACAGCAGCTGACCGATGCCGCCGGCGCCGATCAGGCCCAGCACGGTGGCCGACCGCGAGTTCGATTCGAAGCGGTAGAGGGCGTAGCTGGTCCACAGCGGCGCCACCTGCGGGATGATGCCCCAGATGACCTCCTGCAGCGGCGTCGCGCCCGTGGCGCGCACGCCTTCGACCGGGCCCTTGTCGATCGCCTCGACCGCCTCGGAGAACAGCTTGGCGAGCACCGCGCCGGTGTTGACGGTCAGCGCCATGACGCCGGCGAAGGGGCCAAGGCCCACGGCCACCAGGAACAGCGTGCCCAGCACCAGGTCCGGGACCGAGCGCAGCAGGTTCATCAGGAGGCGCATCGGCTGCTGCAGCCAGATCGGCGAGACGTTGCGCGCGCAGGCCAGGCCGAAGGGGATCGCCAGGACCACCGCCAGCACCGTGCCCCAGATGGCGATCTGGACCGTCAGCCACATCTTCGAGACGTAGAGCTTCCAGTCGGTGAAGTCGGGCCGCAGGAACTCGCGGCCGAACTGGCGCATGTTCTCGGAGTTGGTGAACAGCTTCGAGAAGTTGCTCATCTCGACCGGGCCGAAGCTGATCAGCAGCAGCAGGATGACGCCGCCCCAGACCAGGAAGTCGGGGCCGCGCTGCATCAGCGTGCGGGTCGGGGGCGCGGGAACGTCCGCGGCGGCGTGGCTCATCAGACGGCGGGCTCCCGGGCGCGCTTCTGGGCCGCGTCGGCCCGCACCTTGTCGAACTCGGCCTGCGCCTTGCGGATGCGGCCGGCGTCGCCCGAGCGGCGGGCGTCGGCCAGCGCCTCGGCGGCCTCCATCTCGCGGATCGGGTCGAGGTAGGAATTGTCGGCCGGACGGAAGCCGCCGTACTTCAGGCCCTCCAGGACCTTGCGCTGCTTCTCGGCGACCTCGTCGGTTCCCGTGCCGTAGGTCAGGAAGAACTGGCGGATCTTCTCCTTCACCGCCGGATCGAGGTCCTTGCGCACCAGGATCGAGGATTCCGGGATCGGCGGCGAGCGCCAGATGATCTCGATCCGCTGGAACAGCTCGGGATTGTCGCGCTCGTAGAACTGCAGGCCGATGGTGTTGTTGGTCGCCACGTCCGTCAGGCCGTTGGCCACGGCCATGAAGTTCGACTGGTGGTTGGCGGCGCGGACCGCCTTGAAGCACTTGGCCGGGTCGATGTTGTTGGGCGTGAAGAGGTAGGCCTTCGGCGCCAGCGTGCCCGTGGTGGACTTGGCGTCGCCGATGCCCAGCGCCAGGGTGCGGTCGCACTTCAGCACGTCCTCGAGGGTGACGCCGCTGCCCTTCCGGACGATCAGCACCGACTGGTACGAGCCCTCGCCGCTGGCGTCGACCACGCGGCCGATCACCTCGCCGTCGGCCCGGCGGGTGGCCTCCAGCGCCGGCAGGGCCGAGAACCAGCCGACCTGCGCCTGGTTGAAGCGCATGGCTTCGATCATCGAGGTGTAGTTCGAGATGAAGTAGGGCTTCACCTTCACGCCGATCTGCCGGGACATGTCGTCCAGCAGCGGCTGCCACAGGGGCTGCATCGACTGCTGCCCCTCGGCGGGGGTGATGGCGAAGTTCAGCTCCTTGGGCGTCCCGCCCGAGGCGGCCGTCTCCCCGCCGTCGCCGCAGGCGGCGAGGCCGAGGGTGGCGGCGATCAGGGCCAGGCCCAGGATGCGGCGGCGGATCATTGGGGCGCTCCTTCCCAGAAGACGTCCTCGAACTCGGGCCCGTAGATGTCGATGAGCTGTTCGCGGCGCAGGCCCTCGGCCGGGCCATCGTAGACGATCTTGCCCGCTTTCAGGGCGACCACCCGCTCGCAGTAGCGCAGGGCGTAGTCCACCTGGTGCAGGGTCACGACGACGGTGAGGCCGTCCGTCGCGTTGAGTTCCTTGAGGATCTCCATCACCCGGCGGGCCGAGACCGGGTCGAGGCTGGCGACCGGCTCGTCGGCGAGGATCACCTTGGCCTTCTGGACCAGCGCGCGGGCGATGGCGCCGCGCTGCTGCTGGCCGCCCGACAGCGTATTGGCCCGCTGGGCGGCGTAGTCGGACACCCCGACGCGCTGCAGCGAGGCCATCACGGCGTGCTTGGTCTCGGCCGGCCACAGGCCCAGCACGCCGCGCCACATCGGGATCCGCCCCAGCGAACCCAGGGCGACGTTGGTGAACAGCGACAGCCGTCCGACCAGATTGAACTGCTGGAAGATCATGCCGATGCGGGTGCGCGCCTTGCGCACGCCCGAGCCGATCCGGCCGTTCTCCTGCACCGGCGCGCCGAAGGCCTCGATACGGCCCTCGCCCGCGTCGATGGTCTGCAGCGCGCTGATCGAGCGCAGCAGAGTGGACTTGCCCGAGCCCGACGGCCCGATCAGCGCGATCATCTCGCCCTTGCGGACCTCGAGCGACACCGCGTCGAGGGCCCGGCGCGAGCCGAAGGTCTTGGAGGCGTTCCGTACGGACAGAACGGCGGCGTCGGACATGGGGGGCGGCGCTTTCCCGGTCAGGCACGATCAGGCAGGGCGTGGGCGGTGAAGGCCGTCCTGCGGGGGGCTACATGGCACGCCGCCGTGGCCCGGGTCCAGATGCCGGCGCGCGTGAAGGCGCCGCAGGCGTCCGGATGGAACTCGCCATGAAACTCTGGCGTGCGGGGCCAGCAGAACGCGCCCGACGGGCGGCGGCCCCTCCCCGAACGACCTGCGGGGGCGCCGTTTTCTCCTTGAGAATACTGTCCCCGCGGCGACACACCGCCAGGGTTAAATACCGATGTTCGGTATAGTGACGGGACGTCGCAGGATCTTGTCCCTTTACATCGCGGTCGGGAGACCCTATTTGCGCGGCTTCCGGCGGACCCGATGTCCTAACAAGCGCTGCTAACGCCGGTCTGGGTTCAACAATCCGTTGGGGGTTGCGTGAGGTGCACACGTACCATACGCCCCTGGACCTGGTCCGCGAGCGGTCCCCGGAACGTCCTGTCGCACTTGCGCGACCGGACGCGGTGGCCGTAGCGGCGCGCTGGTTCCAGGACAATTTTCAAGGCGACGTTTTCTACGCTGTGAAGGCGAACCCTTCGCCGTGGGTCATCGAGACCCTGGTGAAGAGCGGCGTGAACTCGTTCGATGTGGCCTCGGTCCCCGAGATCGAGCTGGTGTCGGCGCATGCGCCGGGCGCCCGGATGGCGTTCATGCATCCGGTGAAGAGCCGGCGTGCGATCGCCCAGGCCTACTTCGACCACGGCGTGAAGACCTTCGCCCTCGACACCCATGAGGAGCTGCAGAAGATCCTCGAGGCCACCGGCGGGGCCGACGACCTGTCGCTGATCGTCCGCCTGGGCGTGTCGGCGGAAGGCGCGTCCTACTCGCTGGCCGGCAAGTTCGGGGTCGATGCGTGGGAAGCCCCCTCGCTCCTGCTGGCCGCCCGCCGGGCGACCCAGGACCGCATGGGCGTGTCGTTCCACGTGGGCAGCCAGTGCATGCGGCCGACGGCCTACCAGGCCGCCATGGCCCAGGCGAACCGCGCCATCGTGCGCGCCGGCGTCCTGGTCGATGTCGTGGACGTGGGCGGCGGGTTCCCGTCGGTCTACCCGGGCATGATGCCGCCCGACATGGCCGACTACACGGACTCGATCCACCGCGGCTTCGCCGAGATGAGCGTGCACGAGGACACCGAGCTGTGGGCCGAGCCCGGCCGCGGGCTGGTGGCCGAGGCGACCTCGCTGCTCACCAAGGTCGAGCTGCGCAAGGGCGACGCCCTTTACCTCAACGACGGCAGCTACGGCTCGCTGTTCGACGCCGCGCACATGAAGTGGCCCTTCCCGGTCAAGCTGTACCGGGGCGAGGGCGAGGCGGCGCACGAGGTGGAAGGCCCGCTGAAGCCGTACCGCTTCTATGGTCCGACCTGCGATTCCATCGACCACATGCCCGGTCCTTTCTGGCTGCCCGAGGACATCCGCGAGGGCGACTACGTCGAGATCGGCATGCTGGGCGCCTACGGGATCGCCATGAGCACCCGCTTCAACGGCTTCGGCGACGCCGAGACGGTCGCCGTTGGGGACGCGCCGATGGCCTCCATGTTCGGCCTGGCCGGCCGCTCCATCCGCCTGCCGCGCGAGCGCCAGGAGGACGAGCGCAAGGTCGTGCGCCTGTCGCGTCCCAAGGGCGCGGCCGGCAAGAGGGGCCGCAAGCGGTAACAACCCGCGGGCTTGAAGTGTTATAGGCGCGGCCGGTCGCTCCGTCCCGGTCGCGCCTTTCGTTTTCACGACGGGCGATCACCTTCAGAAGGGAACTTCCGACGATGAACGCTCCCGTTCAGAACACGAACCGCAAGGCCGAGCTGCTGGCCAACACCGTCGAGCACGTGGCGATCGACCAGTACGACGCCCGGCCGATCATCGATTCCATGCGCAAGATGAGCTTCACGAGCCGCGACACGGCCCGTGCGGCCGACATCTGGCAGATGAGCCTGGAGGACGCCGACTGCTCCACCTGGCTGACGCTGGCGGGCTCGACCTCGGCCGGCGGCTGCATGCACATCTACCGTGACATGGTGAAGTTCGGGATGATCGATGCGATCGTCGCGACCGGCGCCTCGATCGTCGACATGGATTTCTTCGAGGCCCTCGGCTTCAAGCACTACCAGGCCCAGTCCAACGTCGACGACCGCGACCTGCGCGACCTCTACATCGACCGGATCTACGACACCTACATCGACGAGGAAGAGCTGCAGGCGTGCGACGCGACGATCTACGAGATCGCCAACGCGCTCGAGCCGCGCCCCTATTCCAGCCGCGAGTTCATCTACGAGATGGGCAAGTGGCTGGCGGCCGGTAACGCCAAGAAGCCCGACAGCCTGATCGAGGTGGCCTACCGCGAGGGCGTGCCGATCTTCTGCCCGGCGTTTGTGGACTCCTCGGCCGGCTTTGGCCTCGTCAAGCACCAGGTCGAGCGGATGAAGGCGGGCAAGCCCTACCTCACCATCGACGCGGTGGCCGACTTCCGCGAGCTGACCGAGATCAAGCTGAAGGCCGGCGCCACGGGCCTGTTCATGGTCGGCGGCGGCGTGCCGAAGAACTTCGCGCAGGACACCGTGGTCTGCGCCGAGATCCTCGGCCACGAGGTCGACATGCACAAATACGCCATCCAGATCACAGTGGCCGACGTGCGTGACGGCGCCTGCTCGTCCTCGACCCTCAAGGAGGCCTGCTCCTGGGGCAAGGTGGACGTGACCTGGGAGCAGATGGTGTTCGCGGAAGCCACCACCGTGGTGCCGCTGATCGCCTCCAACGCCTGGCACCTGGGCGCCTGGAAGACCCGCCAGCGCCGCCGCTGGAACGACCTCTTCCAGAAGTAGCGACGATGAAGGCCCCGGAGCGATCCGGGGCCTTTTTCCTGGGACTCAGCCCCCGGCGGAAGAGATCGAGAGCAGGTTGCCGTCGGGGTCCTTGAACCAGGCGACCTGGGCCGCCCCGCCGGGCACGGTCCAGATTCCGTCGGCCCCCTGGTCCGCCCCCAGGAAGTCGTAGCGTTCGAACGTCACGCCACGGTCCGCGAGCGCGGCGGCGACCTCGCGCACGTCGGCGACCTCCCAGCCGAAGACGGTGTTCCGGGGCGGATGCACCTCGGGCAGGCGGGTGATCCGCACGGTGACCCCGCCGGAGCGGACGACGAGCGCGTAGTCGTCCTGCCGCACGAACTCCAGGCCCAGCACGCCGACGTAGAACGCCCGGGCCCGCTCGTAGTCGGTCGTGGCGATGAAGCCGACCGGTCGCTCGCCCCCCAGCATCGCAGCCTCCCTATCTGTTGCCGCCGATCAGGTCGCCGAAGCCGCCCAGGACCGAGCCCTCGCCGCGGTTCTGACCGCCGTAGCCGCCCGCCGCGGCCATCATCCGGCCCGCGAGCCTGGAGAACGGCAGCGACTGCACCCAGACCTTGCCCGGCCCGCGGAGCCTGGCGAAGAACAGCCCTTCGCCGCCGAAGAAGACGCTCTTCACCCCGCCCGCCATGACGAGGTCGAAGTCCACCGAGGGCGTGTAGGCGGCCAGGCACCCGGTATCGACGTGGATCTCCTGGCCGGCGGCGAGCTCGCGCTCGACCACCGTGCCGCCCATCTGAACGAACACCCAGCCGTCGCCCTCCAGGCGCTGCATGATGAAGCCCTCGCCGCCGAACAGGCCGGTCATCACGCGCCGCTGGAACTGCACGCCGATCGAGACGCCCCGGGCGGCGGCGAGGAAGCTGTCCTTCTGGCAGATCAGCGTCCCGCCGACCTCGGCGAGGTTCAGCGGCAGGATCGCGCCCGGCGTGGGCGAGGCGAACGCCACCCGGGCCTTGCCCTGGCCCTGGTGCGTGAAGACCGTGGTGAACAGGCTCTCGCCGGTGATCAGGCGCTTGCCGGCGCCCAGCAGCTTGCCCATGAAGCCGCCGCCCTGGCCGCCCGAGCCGTCGCCGAACACCGTGGTCATCTCGACGCTGGCGTCCTTCCAGACCAGCGCCCCGGCCTCGGCCACGGCGCTCTCGCCGGGATCGAGCTCGATCTCGACGAACTGCAGCTCCTGGCCCTTGATCTCGAAATCGACGTCGTCAGCGACGTTGGGGTTGCGGTGATGGCTCCAGGGGCTCTGCGACATGGGCTCCAAACTCCGAAGGTCAGGCGCGCACTCTAGCGAGGCGCGGGGTCGTGGCCTACGCCTCAGATCCCCGCGTACCACGCATAGCCGCGGTCCTCCCAGAACCCGCCCTGGCCGCCGCCGATGTGGGCGAAGTCCTCCACGACCTCGATGCGCATGACGTACTTGGCGTGCTTGTAGCCGAGCTGGCGCTCGACCCGCAGGCGCAGCGGCGCGCCGTGGCGCACGGGCAGGGGCGCGTCGTTCATGTCGTAGGCGAGGATGGTCTGCGGGTGGTAGGCGTCGACCAGATCGATGCTCTCGTAGTAGCGCCCGCCCGGCCCGCCGCCGAGGTTGTCGGCGCAGTGGAAGACCACGTAGCGGGCATTGGGCTTCAGCCCGGCGCGGTCCAGCAGCGGCCCCAGGCGCGCGCCCGTCCACTTGCCGATCGACGACCAGCCCTCCACGCAGTCGTGGCGGGTGATCTGGGTGCGCGCGGGCTGGTCCCGCAGCTCGGCCAGCGACAGCGACAGCGGCCGCTCCACGAGGCCGCCCACCGCCAGGCGGTAACCGGCGAAGCCGCCCGCCTTCTGGGCCAGGTACTCGGGATCGTCGGGGTCGATCGAGCCGTTGGCGCGGAAGTCGGCGGAGATGTCCGCGGGGGCGAATTCGCGGGCCAGGGCCTTGCGGTCCATGACCAGGCGCTGGGCGCGCAGGGTCAGCCCCTCGGCGCTCTCCAGCACGCGCGTGACGCCTGGGTTCTCGTTCAGCCGGTCGCAGGCGCTGGCCCACAGACCGGCCATGGCGGCGCCCGCGCCCTTCAGCCAGCCGCGGCGATGGGTGCTCATGGGCGGGCCTCCGGAAGCTCGACGGCGTAGCGGCCGGTGATCATCGACCGGATGTTGTTCCAGGCCCCCGAGGCCACGACCATCGCCAGGTGGACGACGACGAACAGGACGATCAGGCCGGCGCAGATGAAATGCACGCTGCGGGCGCCCTGGCGACCGCCGAACAGGTCGATCAGCCACGGGACGGCGGCGTTGAACCCCGGCGACATGCAGAGGCCGGTCACCACCATCAGCGGGAGCAGCACCAGGGCCACGACGAGATACGAGCCCTTCTGCAGCACGTTGTAGGTCCGCGCCGCCTCGCCCTTCGGAAACCGCAGCCGCGCATGGTCGGCGATCTCGCGCAGGACGTGGCGCGGCGAAAGCTGCGCCCGGGTCGGCAGCAGGTCGCGGCGGATATGGCCGCCGAGAAGCCCAAAGGCCAGATAGACCAGGCCGTTGATGGCGAAGAGCCAGGCGAAGAAGAAGTGCCAGCGCCGGCCGCTCGCCAGATCCCGGTAGCTGGGAATGGTCGCCCAGCCGGGGAAGGCCTGGTTGCGCCGGTCGCCCTCAACGCCGGTCCAGCCGAGGACGCCGGTGGTGTCGAACCGCGCCTGCCCCAGCGTGGTGATCCCCCGCGGGCCGTCGGCGGTCTCGTACAGGCGGATCGAGAGCCACGGGTCGGCGAAGGTCGAGGCGTGGCCCCAGTAGAGGGCCGGATGGGCGTTGAAGATCTGCAGCCCGCTCATCAGCAGCAGGCCGAGGGCCAGGACGTTGATCCAGTGCGTTGTCCGGGTCGCCAGGCTGTGGCGCCGGATCAGCATCCGCCCCTGGCGCGGCTTGTCGGCCATCGCGCTTGCTCCTCCCGCGGGGCTGAGTCTGCCACACCGATCCTACGGCGGCGAGGCCGGCGCGGACGCACGGCGGGCGGAACGCGAGCCCCCTGCCGGGCTTTCCTCTCCGACGTTCCAGACACGAGAGGAGACCGCCATGGCCGGCGACGACAAGATCCAGAGCGAAGGCCGCAAGGACAACGCCGCCCAGCCGCTGAACGCCGCCGACGACAAGGGCGGGCCCGAGCGCTATCCCGCCGTTCGGCAGGACGACGCCATCGAGGGCGAGGCGCGCAGCTTCGAGTCCACCGGCAATCCCGAACCGCGCCAGGGGGCGGGCGACTCCACCGTGCCCCCCTCGGCCAACGAGGGCCGCCTCGGCCCCGGCGCGGACCCGGCCGAAGGCAAGCGGCGCTAGCCCGCGGTCACGGCGCTCCGTAATCTCCCCAGCGAACGGGGAGGAACGGGCGTTGGGCGGACAGGGCGTGGAAGTGTGGCGGGGCGGCGTGGCCGCGTGGGAATGCGACCACATGGGCCACCTGAACGTCGGCTTCTATGTGAGCAAGTCCATGGAGGCCCTGGCGGGTCTGGCCGCCGAGCTGGGGATGCCGCACGCCTTCGCCCCGCGCACGCCGTCCACCCTGATCGTGCGCGAGCAGCACATCCGCTTCCTGAAGGAGGCGCATCCCGGCGCGGCGCTGCACATGAACGGCGGGGTGGTGGAGATCGGAGACGACACGGCGCGGCTGCTGCTCCTGATGCACCATCAGGACGGGGCGCTGGCGGCCAGCTTCCAGACGCTGGTGGCGCACGCCACCGCCGCCGACGGCCGGCCTTTCCCGTGGCCTGAGCGGGTGCGCGCCCGGGCGGAGGCGCTGCGGATGGACGTGCCTGCGGCCGCGGCGCCCAAGTCGATCTCCCTGGATCCGGTGGTGACGTCGGCCAGCCTGGCCCGGGCCGAGGCGCTGGGCCTGAAGCGCACGGCCCTGGGCGCGGTCGGCGCGGGTGACTGCGACGTCTTCGGCCGGATGCGGACCGAGCTGATGATGGCGCGCATCTCGGACGGCATTCCGCACTTCTTCGAGGGCCGACGACCGGGTGCAGGGGACGAGCGGCGCATCGGCGGGGCGGCGCTGGAGTACCGGCTGGTGCACCACGACTGGCCGCGGGCGGGGGACCGCGTGGAGCTTCGATCCGGATCGGCGGGCGGCGACGCCCGCTTCCGGCGGCTGGTGCACTGGCTGCTGGACCCGGAGACGGGCCGGCCCTGGGGCAGCGCCGAGGCGATCGCCGTCTCATTCGACCTCGACACCCGCAAGATCGTCGCCCTCTCCGACGAGGAGCTGGCCCGGGTCGAGGCGGCGGCCGTGAGGGGCCTTACGCTGTAGCCGCCAGCAGCTCGCGCGCCCGCTCGGGGCGCTCCATCGGCAGGAAGTGGGTCGTGCCGGGCTCGACCTCGATGGTGACCCGGCCGCTCGCCAGGAGCTCGGCCTCGTGACCCTCCAGCCGGGCGGTCGAGCCCTCGGCCGCCTTCAGGATGCGGATCGGGCAGCGGCTGGCGCGGAAGGCCGCCCAGGGGTCGTAGTTGTGCATCTTGAAGTTCGAGGCCTCCCACTCGGGCGTGCACGCCAGCACGACCTCGCCGTCCGCCTCGCGGAAGCCCGCCTCCACGTAGTCGGCCAGCTGTTCCGGCCGCCAGGTGCGGAAGGCGCCGCGGCCAAGATAGGCGTCCATGGCCGCGGCCTTGCTCGGGAAGCGCGCGCGCCGGCGCAGGGCGCCCTGCACCAGAGGCGATTCGGCGATGTCGGGATTGTCCTGCGAGCGGCCGGCCAGCATGTCCGGCGAGAAGATCACCGGGTCGAACAGCACCAGCGCCTTCGCCCGCTGCGGCTCGGCGGCTGCGGCCAGCAGGCTGGACGTGCCGCCCATGGAGTGGCCGGCCAGAGTCACCGGCCCCTCGGCCACGGCGGCGAGGAAGGCCAGCAGGTCGTCGCGGAACTCGTTCCAGCCCTCGCGATGGACGGGATCGGCCGGCAGCGTCGAGGCGCCGTGCCCGCGCAGGTCGATCGCCAGGATCCGGAGCCGGTCCGCCAGGGGCGCCAGGATCGTCCGGTAGGTCCGGGCGTTGAAGCCGTTGGCGTGGGAGAAGACGATGTCCACCGGCCGGTCCTTGGGCCCGAAGTCCAGGAACGCCATCTCCCCGCCGCGGTCCGGCAGCGGCATGCGCCCCGCGCGGGGCTCGTCGATCACCTGCATCGGACCCATATAACCGCTGTTCAGGTCCGGAGAAGCCATGAAGCTCGCCACCATCGGCTATGAGGCCGCGCCCCAGGCCGCCGTGATCCGGAAGCTGCAGGACGCCGGGATCGAGGTGGTGATCGACGTGCGCGCCGTCGCCGCCTCGCGCCGGGCCGGCTTCTCCAAGGGCCTGCTGTCGGCCAGCCTCGAGGACGCAGGCGTCGACTACGTCCACCTGCGGGCGCTGGGCACGCCCAAGCCCGGCCGCGAGGCCGCCCGGAAGGGCCGCACCGCCGAGATGCGGGCGATCTTCGAGGAGCACCTGAAGGAGCCCCAGGCCCAGCTGCAGCTCGCCCAGGCCGTGGAGATCGCCAGGGACCGCAAGGCCGCCCTGCTCTGCTTCTGCGCCGAGGCCCGCGGCTGCCACCGCCGGATCGTGGCTGAACGGATGTGCGAAGCCCTCCCCTTCGAGGTGGAGGACCTCTAGCCGCTTGGCTTCCCGCGGGTCACGGGCCGATGATGGCGCCGCGCAAGGAGGACGCCATGAACGCCCCAGTCTCGGCCATCGACGTGACCACCACCGAGTGGACCTGCTTCGACGTCACGATCGAGGACAAGGTCGCCCATATCCGGCTGAAGCGGCCCGAGGCGCTGAACACCATGGTGCGGGCGTTCTGGAACGAGCTGCCGCAGATCGTGCGCGACATCAGCGACAACGCGCGGGCCCGCTGCATCGTGATCTCGTCCACCGGCAAGCACTTCTGCGCCGGCATGGACCTGGCGGTGTTCCAGGGCGGCGGCTCGACCTCGGCTCCGGCGTCGCAGGACAAGCACGTCAACGCCGAGGCCATGCGCTACCACGTCCGCCTGCTGCAGGACTCCTTCTCCTGCCTCGACCAGGCCCGCATCCCGGTGATCGCGGCGATCCAGGGCGGGTGCATCGGCGGGGCGGTCGACATGACCAGCGCCTGCGACATCCGCTACTGCACCGCCGACGCCTTCTTCGTGATCCAGGAGATCAACATCGGCATGACCGCCGACGTCGGGACCTTCCCGCGGCTGTGCAAGCTGATCCCCGAGGGCTGGGTGCGCGAGCTGGCCTACACCGGCCGCAGGCTGCCGGCCCAGAAGGCGCGCGAGATCGGCCTCGTCAACGAGGTGTTCGACACCCACGAGCAACTGCTGGAGCACGCGCTCGGCACGGCCCGGGAGATCGCGTCCAAGGCGCCGCTGGCGGTGACCGGCTCGAAGGTGATGATCAACTACGCCCGCGACCACTCCATCGCCGACGCCCTCGACTACATCGCGGTCTGGCAGACGGGGATGTTCTCGGGGCCGCACATGGCCGAGGCGTTCAAGGCCAAGGCCGAGAAGCGCGAGGCCGACTTCCCGGACCTCGCCCCGCTCCGCAAGGAGATGTGACGCCGCCCGCGGCGGCTAGACTTCCATTTCGGCCGCGCTGAGGTCGCAGCCGGCCATCAGCGCGCCCTGCATGTCCGCTTCCAGCAGGCGGGCCTTGTGGGCGTGCGCACCGCGCATGTCGGCCTGCTTCAGGCCCGCGCGGGTCAGATCGGTGCGGACGAACCGGCCGGGGGCGATCATCAGCGGGCCCATCTTGGCGCCGCGCAGGTCGGCGCGGGTGAGCTGGGCGTCCATCAGCCGGGCCCCCCGCAGATCGGCCTCGCGCAGGATCGCCCCGCGGAAGTCGCAGCCGGTCAGGTCGGCGCCCTGCAGCTGGGCGCCCTCCAGGTCCATGCCGAAGAAGATCGAGCGCGGCGCCGACAGCGCCGTCAGCTTGCGGCGGCGCAGGCTCTTGAGCGGCCGGAAGTCCACCTGCTCCAGCTTCATGACCGCGCCGCGGGCGCCGTCGCTGTCGCAGTAGGCCTCGTGGTCCGCCAGCACCTCTTCCAGCGACCGGTCGTCGACGTAGACGATCGGCGGCGGCGCGCGGAGCACCTCCGAGAGGTCGACGTCCTCGAGCCGGGCCTGGTCGAGATTGGCGCCCGCCAGCACGGCCCGCTTCAGCGAAACGCCGGTGAGGTCGGCGCCGCCGAGGTCGGCGCCCGACAGGTCCGCCCCGTCCAGCACCGCCCGCGTCAGGCGCGCGCCGGCCAGGACGGCGCCGGTGAGATTGGCGTCGGTGAAGTCGCTGGCCATGGCCACGGTGCCGGCCATCTGGGCGCCTGCGAGGTTCGCCCCCGACAGCACGGCGTAGTTCAGCTCGCCCGGGCGGTGCTCGTGGCGCAGGATCCGGAAGCCGTCCAGCTTGTCCTGCAGGGCGATGCGGCCCTCGCGCAGGTCGCAGCCGGCGAGCTCGGCGCCCGACAGGTTCGCGCCCTTCAGGCAGGCGCCGCGCAGGTCGGCCCGCTTCATGTTCGCGCCGCGCAGGTCCGCCTCGCGCAGGTCGGCTCCGAACAGGATGGCGCGAGAGAGATTGGCCCGCGCCAGCATGGCGCCTTCCAGCTTCACGCCCGCCAGATCCGCATCGCGCAGGTCGACGCCCTCGAGCGAGCAGTTCGACAGGTCGGCGTAGGTCATCGAGAACCGCCGGCCGCCCGAGCGACCGGCGAGGTAGCGCTGATGGGCTTCCAGCGCCTCGCGCAACGTCTGGGCGTCGATGGCCAGATGGTGCTGTTGGGCTTGGCTCTGCATGGGGTCCTTCGAGGCGGCGACCATGCTCGTCCCGCGCTTAAGGAACGGTTTCGCGACAACCCTAAGAGCCGTTTACGCAAGCGCCCGCTCCACGCCCGGGCGCGCAGGGCCCCATGCGCGAGCGCGCCGGCAGGCGTTCGCCGCGAACGCCCGGGCCGAACGCTCAGCCAGGAAGAAGACTTAGTTGCCGGGGGTCTCGCCGCGGGCGGCCGCCGCGATCAGGGCGGCGATGCGGTCGGTGGAGTCGGCGGCCTGGGTCAGCACCCCGATCGGGCCGGCGCCGGGACGCACCGCCGCGCCCATCTGGCTGGCGGCCGACTGGGCGACCGCGATCATGCCGTTCTGGACCTTCGACAGGCCCGAGGCGGCCAGCACGCGAGCCGTGGCGTCGGGATAGATGAACCCATGCGTCGGATAGGTGGAGCCGCCGAGGTCGCCGCTGGGGTCGTACCAGACCTTCACCTGGCTCCAGTCGCCGTCGGGGGAGACGTCGATCACCGTGACGTCCTTCTCCACCTTGCCGCGCGAGCCTTCAATCGGCGACCAGTTGGCATGCGTGATCTGGACGACGCGGTCGGTCAGCACCTGGCTGACCACGGCCACGTGGCCCAGCCGCATGCGAGACGTGGGCTTGAAGCACAGGACAGCGCCCGCCCGCGGCTGGAAACCGGTTTCGTACTTGCCGGCGGCCTGCTGCCACCAAGTGCGCGCATCGCCGAAGATCTGGATGCCCGAGATCAGGCGCGCGAACGGCACGCACTGCCAGTAGGTGTCAGCGATGGCTCCGGCCGGCGCGAAGGCCATAACGGCCGCAGCGGCCAAGGAACCCGCAAGGGTCCTCATCCGTTTGCGCATGTTCTGGCGACTCCCCGAAACTGGGCGAAGGGATAACCTTATCTGCGCTTGAGTGAAAAGAGGGTTTACGGGCCCCGCCCGGTCGGCCAGAGGAACTTATCCACAGCCCCGCCGGCGGCGCCCGCCGATCCGGATCGAACACCTCAAGTCATGCCAGAAGAACAGACCGTTCATCTTCATGAACTTAAGCACGTTCGCCAGCGCGACATCGCGGATGAACTGTATTTGAGCTCGACGGGCCCCGGTCTTCAGCGGATCTGGACTTCGCGCTGCCGCGATGTCGCCCATGTGCGCGCGCTGAAACAAATCGAAACACGCGCGCCGCCCGCCCCGGCGGCCGTCACTACGGCGGGTCGCCAAGACAAAAGACATTGCGATCACGAACTTGAGAGCAGCGGCGGAACGCCGCATTTCCGGGCGCCCGCACGCCGCCGTTCGGCAGGACTAGGCGCGACCGCCCGATACGCTATCTAGCGAAGCTGGATTTTCGGAGACCCCCTGAATGGACATCGCCGCGCTGCTCAGCGACCCGGCCGCCTGGGCCGCCCTCATCACCCTGATCGTGATGGAGGTGGTGCTTGGGATCGACAACCTGATCTTCATCTCGATCCTCTCGAACAAGCTGCCCGAGCATCAGCGCCAAAGGGCGCGGCGCATCGGCATCTCGCTGGCGCTGATCATGCGCCTGGCCCTGCTCTCCACCCTGGCCTTCATCGTCGGCCTCACCCAGCCGGTCTTCGAGCTGCCCTGGCAGGGCCCGCCCGGCGAGCACGGCGAGCCGATGTTCGAGCTGTCGTTCTCCTGGCGCGACCTGATCCTGATCGCCGGCGGCCTCTTCCTGGTGTGGAAAGCCACCAACGAGATCCACGAGAAGGTCGACCCGGCCGCCACTCACGGGGTGATGGACGCCGACTCCAAGGTGATCTCCAACATGGGCTCGGCGATCTTCCAGATCCTGCTGCTGGACCTGGTGTTCTCGGTGGACTCGATCCTGACCGCCGTCGGCATGACCGACCACCTGCCGATCATGGTCACCGCGGTCGTGGTCGCCGTGGGCGTGATGCTGCTGGCCGCCGACCCGCTGGCGAACTTCATCAACAAGAACCCGACCGTGGTCATGCTGGCCCTGGGCTTCCTGCTGATGATTGGCGCCGTGCTGATCGCCGACGGCTTCGGCTTCCACGTGCCCAAGGGCTACATCTACGCGGCCATGGCCTTCTCGGCGGGCGTGGAGGCGCTGAATATGCTGGCCCGCAAGGCGGTGGCGCGGAAAGGCGCCGACGCCGAAGCCAGGCACTAGCCGCTACAGGAAGCTGTACGGGTCGATGTCGATGGCCACCCGGATCTGTCCGGGGGGCCGGACCCGGGCCCGCCAGGCCGCCATGTAGGCCGACAGGTCCACGCCGCGGTCGGCGCGCACCAGGAACCGCTTGCGCCGTCGCCCCCGCACCAGCCCGAGCGGGGCGTCCGCGGGGCCGTAGACCTCGACCCCCGGCGTGTTGGGCGCCGCCTGGGCCATGGCCTGGGTGAAGGCGTCGAGCTGGGCGGCGTCGGGACCCGATGCGATCACCGCGGCCAGCCGGCCGAACGGCGGCAGGCCGGCCGCCTCGCGCTCGGCCATCTCGGCCTCCACGAAGGCGTCCCGATCCTGGGCCTTCAGCGCCTGCATCACCGGATGCTCGGGCGCGTAGGTCTGCAGCAGGGCGCGGCCCGGACGGTCCTTGCGGCCCGCGCGCCCCGTGGCCTGGGCCAGCAGCTGGTAGGTCCGCTCGGCGGCCCGCAGGTCGCCGCCGCGCAGGCCCAGGTCCGCGTCCACCACGCCGACGAGGGTCAGCTTCGGGAAGTTGTGCCCCTTGGCCGCCGCCTGGGTGGCCACGAGGATGTCGATGTCGCCGGCCGCCATCGCCTCGACCAGGCGCCGCGCCTCGCGGGCGTCGAACACCGTGTCCGACGAGAAGACGGCGATCCTCGCCTGCGGGAAGAGCTGCCGCGCCTCCTCCTCGACCCGCTCCACGCCGGGACCGATGGAGACCAGGCTGTCCTTCGCCCCGCAGTGGGGGCAGGCCGACGGCTTCGGCATCGAGAAGCCGGTCAGGTGGCAGACCAGCCGGCCCGAGTAGCGGTGCTCCACCAGCCAGCTGTCGGTGTCGGGCGCCGTCATGCGCTCGCCGCAGGCGCGGCACAGCACCAGGGGCGCATAACCCCGGCGGTTCAGGAACAGCAGCGTCTGCTCGCCGCGTCCGTAGGTCTCGGCCATGGCGGCGACCAGCGGCGGCGAGAGCCAGCGGCCGTGCTCGGGCGGCGTGGCCTTCAGGTCGATCAGCTCGATGTCCGGCAGCCGGGCGGTCCCGTGCCGGGCTGAGAGCCGCAGCCAGCGGTAGCGGCCCGCCTCGGCGTTGCGCAGGGTCTCCAGCGACGGCGTCGCCGAAGCCAGCACCACCGCCGCCCCCTCGATCTTGCCGCGGGCCACGGCGAGGTCCCGGCCCTGGTAGATGAAGCCGTCCTCCTGCTTGAACGAGCTGTCGTGCTCCTCGTCGACGACGATCAGCCGCAGCTTGCGGAACGGCAGGAACAGGGCCGAGCGGGCGCCCACGACGATGCGGCAGGTTCCGGAGGCGACCGCCTCCCAGACCCGCCGGCGGGCCGGTGGCGCGACGTCCGAGTGCCACTCGCCGGGACGGGCGCCGAAGCGGTGCGTCACCCGGGCGATCACCGCCTGGGTCAGGGCGATCTCGGGCAGCAGGATCAGGACCTGGGCCTCGGGGTCCGCCGCCAGGGCCGCGGCGGCGGCCTCGAGGTAGACCTCGGTCTTGCCCGAGCCGGTCACCCCGTCCAGCAGGGCGACGGAGAACCCGCCCGCCCGGACCATGTCCGCTAGGGCTCCGGCCGAGGCGGCCTGGCTCGCGTTGAGCTCCGAGCCCTTGCGCGCCAGGTCCGGCGGATCGAAGGCGGCGTCCTCTGTCACCAGCCGCTCGGCGAGGCACCCCTCGTCCAGCAGACCCTTCACGACCCCCGCCGAGACGCCGGCGGCCCGCGCCAGGTCGGCCGCGGTCATGGGACCCGTCGCCGCCTCCAGCACCTTCGTCCGGGCCGGGGTCGTGCGGCCCGGCGCGCGGCCGGTGGCCTCCAGCATCCGCACGGGCTTCGGCTTGGGCGCGCGGGCGCCCCGCAGCGCGATCGCCAGCGGCTGGCCGGGCGCGTCGACGGAATAGCGCGCGGCCCACTGGACGAACTCCAGGGCCCCGGGCGGCAGGGGCGGCTCGTCCAGGCGCTCGGCCACCTGCTTCAGCGGCCGGTTGCCCCCATGGCCGTCGCGGATCGCGGCCACCACGCCGCGCATCAGCCGCGGGCCCAGCGGCACGGCCACCTGATCGCCGGGCGCGAGCGCCATCCCCTCCGGCGCCTCGTAGTCGAAGGCCTCGGGCAGGGGCATGGGTATGAGGACGGAGGCGATGCGGCTCATCGGGGGTTCGCTCCGCCCCTCTTGGCGGCTACAAGCGGGCCGAACAAGCTCAAGGCGCCAAGTATGCAGCTCTTCCTCGACACCACCGACGTCGCCGTCCTGAAGGACCTCGCCGCCACCGGCCTGGTGGACGGCGTCACCACCAATCCGTCGCTGATCGCCAAGTCCGGCCGGAACATGCTGGAGGTGATCGCCGAGATTTGCGGCATCGTCGAGGGGCCCGTCAGCGCCGAGGTCGCCGGGACCGACGTCCACACCATGCTGGCCGAGGGCCGCAAGCTGGCCGGCGTCGCCCCCAACGTCGTGGTGAAGGTGCCGCTGACCCGGGAGGGCCTGATCGCCACGTCCGAGTTCTGCGCCGAGGGCATCCAGACCAACGTGACGCTCTGCTTCTCGGCGGCCCAGGCGCTGCTCGCCGCCAAGGCGGGCGCCACCTACATCAGCCCGTTCATCGGCCGCCTCGACGACCACGGCGCCGAGGGCATGGACCTGATCAGCGAGATCCGGGCGATCTACGACAACTACGACTTCGACACCGAGATCCTCGCCGCCTCGATCCGCACGTCCGCCCACGTGAAGGAAGCGGCCCTCGCCGGCGCCGACTGCGCCACCATCCCGCCCGACGTGTTCCAGGCCCTCTTCAAGCACCCGTTAACCGAAAAGGGGCTTCAACAATTCCTCGCCGACTGGGCCAAGACGGGCCAGTCGATCCTGTAGGAAAGGCGTAGCGGAATGGACGGATCCCAGGGTGAGCTGACGGCCCAAGCGCTCTCGCCCGACGAGGTCCGCCGGTTCCTGTCCGACAATCCCGAGTTCCTGCGCGAGGACGACGGCCTGCTGGCCGAGCTCGGCCTGAAGGTCGCCGCCGGCAACGTCGTCGACTTCGGCCCCGCCGCGCTCGCCCGCGTCCACGCCGCGCACCAGCGCGAGGCCGAGATGCGCCAGCTGCTGGAGGAGACCGCGCGGGCCAATTTCTCGGCCCAGGCCCAGACCCACGGCGCCGTCGTGGACCTGCTGGACTCGCGCAACCATTCCGACCTCGCCCGGCGCGTGGACGAGCTGGCGCGCACCCGCTTCGGCCTCGCCGCCGGCTTGATCGCCCTGGAGGTCGAGGGCGCCCCGCCCGCCGGCTGGCGGCATCTGGTGGATGGTCAGGTGGACATGATCCTGGGCGGGCCGCAGCGCCTGGCGCGCATGGGCTTCGCCCCTACGGCCCTGGGCCTGTTCGGCGACGTCGGCCCCGAGATCGGTTCGATGGCTATGGTCCGGATGGCGATCTGGGAGCCTTCGCGCACGGGGCTGCTCGCCTTCGGCTCGGCCGATCCCGAAGGCTTCACCCCCGACATGGGCTCCGAACTCGTGGCCTTCCTCGCCCGCGTGGTCGAGCGCACGGCCGAGCGATGGCCGCTCCTCTGACCGCCTTCGACGCCCGGGCCGCCTGGCTTGGGCGCCTGGAGCACGAACGGCGCGCCTCGCCCCGGACGCTGGAGGCCTACGGCTTCGTCGTCGCCCGCTACCTCGCCTTCCTCGAGCGGCATCGCGGGGAGGCGCTGTCGGCGAAGGACCTGGGATCGGTCACCGCCGGGGAGGTCCGCGCCTGGCTCGCCCACCTTCGCTCGGGCGAGACGCCCCTGTCGCCGCGCTCGCTCAGCCAGGCGCTGTCGGCCATCCGCACCTTCCACAGGTTCCTGGACCGGCGGCTGGAGATTCCGAACGCCGCCGTCGGCCTCGTGCGCGGCCCGCGCGTCAAGCCCGGCGCGCCGCGGCCGGTGAGCGAGGACCAGGCGATCGGCCTGATCGCCGAGCCGGCGTTCGACCCCGACCGCGAGGGCTGGGAGGCCGCCCGCGACCAGGCGGTGCTGACCCTGCTCTACGGCTGCGGCCTGCGGATCTCGGAGGCGCTCTCGCTACGGCGGTCCGACGCGCCCCTCCCCGAGCAGCTGCGCATCACCGGCAAGGGGGCCAAGACCCGGATCGTGCCGGTCCTGCCAGCGGTTCGCGAAGCGGTGGACGCCTATCTGACCCAGGTCCCCTTCGGGCTCGCTCCCGACGAGCCGCTGTTCCGGGCCAAGCGCGGCGGCCCCCTGAGCCCGCGCCACGTGCAGGCGACCGTCCAGCAGCTGCGCGGCCGCCTGGGACTTCCCGCCAGCGCCACGCCGCATGCCCTGCGCCATTCGTTCGCCACCCACCTGCTGGGGGCCGGGGCGGACCTGCGGTCGATCCAGGAGCTGCTGGGCCACGCCTCGCTGTCGACGACGCAGCGCTACACCGAGGTCGACGCCGCCGCCCTGCTCAGCGCCTATTCGGCGGCCCATCCGAGGGCCTGAGGCTCAATCCCGCGGTTTGGCGAAGCGCCCGTCGCCGCTGACGTTCTCGCGCACGACCACCGGCTTGGAGCACCCCTTCTCGTCGAGGCGCAGCACGGTCAGCTCGTGGTTGGCGGGCGGCAGCTCGTCCAACCGCTGCGCATCGCCGGACGGCGCGTCCCGACGGACCGGCTGGGCGTCCCAGACCCCGCACGCGACGGCGCGCATGTGCATCGGCAGCTCCGCACCCGCCGGCGGGGCTCCGCGATAGACCTTTACCTGCGGCGCCGGCTGGGCGGCGGCCACTACGGTCGCGGCGAGAAGTGCGAGCATCTCGGGCCTCCTGTCTGAGCCTCATGCTGCCCCCTCAACCGCAGGTGGCCAAGTGAAGTTTCAGCCACGCACGAAGCGCAGCCAGGCGACCTCGTTGTCGCAGCCGGTCTCGGTGCAGCGGAAGCCCTCGCGGACGTAGAAGGCCTGGGCCCGGACATTCGCCGCCTGGCACTTCAGCGACAGGGGCCCGTCGGCGACGGCGGCCAGGTGATCCAGCAGCGCCCGGCCTATCCCCCGTCCGCGCTCGTCCACGTACAGCGAGTGGATGAAGTTCTGCGGCCGGTAGAAGGCGGCTAGCCCGAGGATCCGCGCGCCCTCCACCGCCACATAGATTTCCTCGACCCGCGCGGCGCGCAGGAAATCCGCCGCGCGGTGCCGTTCGGGCGGCAGCCAGGTGAAGGTCTCGCGCAGGACGCGCACATACAGGTCCGCGCAGGCGGGCAGGTCCCCCGGCCTCGCGGGGCGGACCGTCAGCCCCTTGAGGGGGCCGGGCTTCAGGCCTGCATCGTCCATCCTTCGACGCCCATGGCGGCCTGGCGCAGGGCCTCGGACCGGGTCGGATGCGGGTGGCAGGTGCGGGCCACGTCCTCGGACGCGGCGCGGAACGCCATGGCCACGCAGTATTCGCCGACCATCTCCGAGACGTGCGGGCCGATCATGTGCACGCCCAGGATCTCGTCGGTGGCGGCGTCGGCCAGCACCTTCACGAAGCCCTCGGTCTCGTGGTTGATCTTGGCCCGGCTGTTGGCGGTGAAGGGGAACTTGCCGGCCTTGTAGGCGCGGCCCTCTTCCTTGAGCTGCTCCTCGGTCTTGCCGACCCAGGCGACCTCGGGGGCCGTGTAGACCACGCTCGGGACCAGGTTGTAGTCCACGTGGCCGTAGCCCTTGGCGATCATCTCGATGCAGGCGACCCCGTCCTCCTCGGCCTTGTGCGCCAGCATCGGGCCCAGGATCACGTCGCCGATGGCCCAGACGCCCTCGGCCGAGGTTCGGAAGTGGTCGGTCGGGATGAAGCCGCGCTTGTCGGGCGTGATCCCCACGCTCTCCAGACCGAGGCCGTCGGTGTAGGGACGCCGGCCGATGGCCAGCAGGACGTAGTCGCCCTCGAGGGTCTCGGCCGCGCCGCCCGCGACCGGCTCGTAGGTGAGGGTGACGCCCTTCTTCGAGGCCTTCGCGCCGGTGACCTTGGCGCCCAGCTTGAACTCGAAGCCCTGCTTGGTCAGCGAGCGCTGGAAGGTCTTGGCCACCTCGGCGTCCATGCCGGGGGTGATGCGGTCCAGGTACTCGACCACGGTCACCTTGGCGCCGAGCCGGCGCCACACCGAGCCCAGCTCCAGGCCGATGATGCCGGCGCCGATGACGATCAGGTGCTTGGGAACCTCGGGCAGCGAGAGCGCGCCGGTGGAGTCGACGATCCGCTGCTGGTCCACGGTCACGCCCGGCAGGGTCGAAGGCTCGGAGCCGGTGGCGATGACGATGTTCTTCGCCTGCAGGGTCGTGACGGCGCCGTCCTCGGCGGTCACCTCGACCTTGCCGGCGCCGGCGATGCGGCCCTTGCCCCTCACCCAGTCGACCTTGTTCTTCTTGAACAGGAACTCGATGCCCTTGGTGAGCTGGCCGACGCTGTCGGCCTTCTGCTGCATCATCTGGCCGAGGTTGAGCTTGGGCTGGACCTCGATGCCGAGCTTGGCGAACTCGTTCCCCGCCGCCGCATAGAGCTCGGAGGCGTGCAGCAGCGCCTTCGAGGGCATGCAGCCCACGTTGAGGCAGGTGCCGCCCAGGGTCCCGCGACTTTCGACGCACGCCGCCTTCAGGCCCAGCTGGCCCGCCCGGATCGCGGCGTTGTAGCCGCCGGGCCCGCCCCCGATGATCACGACGTCGTAGGTGGTGGTCTCAGCCATCGGTCCGCTCAAGTCTCCGAAATGGGGGCGCAAACTAGGCCCGAAGCGCCCAAGGTCAACCGCCGAGGCCCCCCGAGCGCATTCGGGACGGCTTCGCGACCGCCGCAAGCAGCGATATGGGTGGGCCATGAGCGGGATGCACGCCCTTTCACCGCAGGAGACGGCGGCCCTGACCCGGCGGGTGACCGCGCTGTCCGTGGCGACGGCGGCGGTGCTGGTGACGATCAAGGCGATCGCCTGGGCGGCGTCGGGCTCCACCGCGCTGCTGGCCTCGATGGCGGACTCGGGCCTCGACCTGGTGGCCTCGCTCGTCACGTTCTTCGCCGTCCGCTACGCCGCCACTCCGCCCGACGCCGAGCACCGGTTCGGGCACGGCAAGGCCGAGGCCTTCGCCAGCCTGATGCAGGCGGGCCTGGTGTTCGCGTCGGCGGCCCTGATCGCCCGCGAAGCCATCGGCGACCTCCTGGACCCGCACCCGCTGCAGCGGGAGGGCTGGGCCGTGGCGGTGATGGTGGTCTCGATCGCGCTGACCCTGGCGCTGGTGACCGCCCAGACCCGGGTCCTGCGCCGCACGTCCTCCGTCGCCGTCTCAGGGGACCGGGCGCACTACTTCTCGGACCTGGCGTCCAACCTGATCGTGCTCGTCGGCATCGCGGGCGCGGCGCTGATGGGCGTCAACGGGCTGGACGCGATCGCCGCCATCGCCGTGGCGGCGCTGCTGCTCTGGGGCGCGGTCGGCGTGTTCCGCGAAGCCTCGGCGCAGCTCATGGACCGGGAGCTGCCCGACGAGACCCGCGCCGAGATCGTGCGGCTGATCACCGCCGATCCGCGGCTCACCGGCGTGCACCAGCTGCGCACGCGGACATCGGGCCCCTTCGTCCACATTCAGATGCACGTGGACCTCGACCCGGACCTCAGCCTGGAGGCCGCCCACGGGGTGATCGTGGCGGCCGAGAAGCGGCTGCTCGAGCGCTTCCCGTCGGCGGACATCCTCATCCACGCCGACCCGCGCGGCCGGGCCGAGCCGCATGGCGGCGCCTTCGCCGAGGCGAAAACCTGACAGCGTAAACGAGCCCTTAAGGCGACCAGCCGCAGTTGAGGCTGGAATCGATTCGCGCGAGAGAGACGCCGCCCCCGCCATGAGCGTCGAACGCACCCTGCACCATTTCCCGCTCGACCCGGCCTCGCGCCAGGTGCGGCTCGCCCTGGGCGAGAAGCGGCTGCCGTTCGCGGAGGTCCAGGTGCGCTACTGGGAGCGGCCGAAGGAGCTGACGCGGCTCAACCCCTCGGGGCTGATCCCGGTGCTGGTGGAGACCGCCGGCGGCGCCGGCCCGCTGGTGCTGTGCGAGAGCCGGGCGATCCTGGACCACATCGAAGAGACGACCCCGGAGCCCGCCCTCCTGAGCCGCGACCCGGCCGAGCGGGCCGAGGCGCGCCGGCTGCTCTCCTGGTTCGACCGCAAGTTCGAGTACGAGGCCGGCGGCTACATCCTGCACGAGAAGATGGAGAAGCGGCTCCTGGGGTTGGGCGCGCCCGAGCTCGCCAACCTGCGCCAGGGCCGCGAGGGGCTGCGCAGCCACCTGCACTACATCGAAGGCCTGCTCGAGACCCGCGAGTGGCTGGCCGGCAAGCGCCTGTCCCTGGCGGATTTCGCCGGGGCGGCCCATCTGTCGGTGATCGACTACTTCGGCGACGTGCCCTGGAAGGACTTCCCGGGCGTGAAGACGTGGTACATGAAGCTGAAATCCCGGCCGTGTTTCCGGCCGCTTCTGACGGACCGCTGGCCGGGCCTGACGCCCGCGCCGCATTATGACGATCTCGACTTCTGAGCCCCCCGAAGACCTGATCCGCGCCGAGGCCCTGGCGCTGGGCTTCGACCTCTGCCGCTTCACCGACCTCGACGACGCCTGGCCGGCGGCCGCGCGCCTGGCGCAGTACGTGGAGGCCGGCCGCCACGGCGAGATGGCCTGGATGGCCGAGACGCTGGAGCGACGGTCGCACCCGCGCGCCATGTGGGCCGGCGCGCGCTCGGCCGTGGTGCTGGGGATCAACTACGGCCCCCGCCACGATCCGCTGGAGGTCCTGGGCGGGCCGGACCGCGGGGCGATCAGCGTCTACGCCCAGAACGAGGACTACCACGACCTCGTCAAGAAGCGCCTCAAGGCGCTCGGCCGCTGGATGCAGGACAGGTTCGGCGGCGAGTTGAAGGTGTTCGTGGACACCGCGCCCCTGATGGAAAAGCCGCTGGCCGAGCGGGCGGGCGCCGGCTGGCAAGGCCGCCACACCAACCTGGTCAGCCGAGAGTACGGCTCGTGGCTGTTCCTGGGCTCCATCCTGACCACCCTGGACCTGGCCCCCGACGCCGCCGAGCCCATGCACTGCGGCAGCTGCACGGCGTGCCTGGAGGCCTGCCCGACGAACGCCTTCCCCGCGCCGTTCCAGCTCGACGCCCGGCGCTGCATCTCGTACCTGACCATCGAGCTGAAGGGGCCGATCCCGCGCGAGCTCCGGCCGATGCTGGGCAACCGCATCTACGGCTGCGACGACTGCCTGGCGGTCTGTCCCTGGAACAAGTTCGCGCAGGCCGCGCGCGAGCAGAAGCTGGCGGCGCGGCCCGAGCTCACCGCCCCCGCCCTCGCCGACCTCGCCCGCCTGGACGATGCGGCCTTCCGCGCCCTCTTCACCAAGAGCCCGGTCAAGCGGATCGGCCGCGACCGCTTCGTGCGCAACGTGCTCTACGCCATCGGCAACTCGGGCGATCCGGCCCTGGCGGAGCCCGCGGCGACCCTGCTCGAAGACCCCTCGCCGCTGGTCCGCGGCGCGGCCGTCTGGGCCCTCTCGCGCCTGCTGGCGAGCGCCGATTTCGTGAGCCTTCGCAATGCCCGCCTGCCCGCCGAGGCCGATCCGGGCGTCCGCGAGGAGTGGCTGGCGGCCTAGAACGCCACCTCGCCGAGGTCCTTCAGGCGCGGCAGGGTCTTGTCCTTCTCGGAGAGCACCGGCTCGCTCTCCAGCGGCCAGTCGATGGCCAGGTCCGGGTCGTCCCAGGCGACCCCGCCCTCGGTCTGCGGCGCATAGAGGCCGTCGACCTTGTAGAACAGCATCGCATCGTCGGTGAGGGTGCAGTAGCCGTGGGCGAAGCCGCGCGGCACCCACAGCTGCTCGCCCCCCTCGGCGGTCAGGGTGGCGCCGACCCACCGGCCGTAGGTGGCCGAGCCCGGGCGGATGTCCACCGCCACGTCGTAGATCGCGCCCTGCAGCACGCGCACCAGCTTGCCCTGCGGATGGGGCGCGGCCTGGAAGTGCAGCCCGCGCAGGGTGCCCTTCCTGGCGTTGAAGGCCTGGTTGTCCTGCACGAAGTCCGCCTCGACCCCGGCCTCCGACATGGCCCGCCGGCTCCAGGTCTCGGAGAACCAGCCGCGGGCGTCGCCGTGGCGCTTCGGCGTGATAAGGAGGACGTCGGACAGGGCTAGCGGCTTGATCGCGGTCATAAGGCTTTCAGGGAGTTGGACGGGTCCCGCATGGCCCAGCGGAACAGGGAAGACAAGCCGCAAAGGCCCGCCATCACGGTCGCGGTGGTCGCCTATCGCAGCGGCGCCACGCTGGCCCGCTGCCTGGAGCGGCTGGCCGCCCAGACCTTCCGGGACTTCGAGCTGGTGCTGGTCGACAACGCCTCGCCCGACGGGGAGGCGCAGGCGGCCGCCGCCATCGTCCCGGGGACCCGGCTGATCGAAAACGCCGAGAACCTGGGCTTCGCCGGCGCCTGCAACCAGGCCGCCGCCGCCGGCCGCGGGCGCTGGCTGGTGCTGCTCAATCCCGACGCCTATCCCGAACCCGACTGGCTGGCCGAGCTGGTGGACGCCGCCGGCCGCTGGCCGCAGGTCCGCAGCTTCACCTCCCGCCAGGTGATGGACGAGGACCCGGCCGTGCTCGACGGCCTGGGCGACGTGATGAGCATCCCCTGCATCCCCTACCGCGGCGGCTATCTCGCCCGCGATCCGGGCGACACGCCCGAGGGGCAGGTGTTCAGTCCCTGCGGCGCGGCGATGATGATCGACCGCGAGCTGTTCCTGGCGCTCGGCGGCTTCGACGAGAGCTTCTTCTGCTACTGCGAGGACGTGGACCTGGGGTACCGGCTGCAGCTGGCCGGCGAGCCCACCGTCGTCGTGCCCTCGGCGGTCGTGCGGCACGTGGGTTCGGCCTCCTCGGGCGGCTCGAAGTCGGAGTTCGCGCTCTTCCACGGCTACCGGAACCGCTTCTGGGTGCTGGTGAAGGACACCCCGGCCCTGCTGCTGCCCCTGGTGCTGCCGGGGCACCTGCTGACCGCCGCCTACATCGCCCTGCGCGGCCCCAACCGCCGCTACCTCGGGGTGACGCTCAGGGCCTATCGCGCGGCGCTCGCGGGCCTGCCGGCGGTGCTGCGGCGCCGGCGCGAGGTGCAGCGGACGCGGCGGCGGTCGGCCTTCGCTATCGCCCGGGCGATGACCTGGAATCCCCGCGACCTCGCGGGTCGCCGGGCGGTGATCAGGTCTCTGTCGCCCAGTCGATGAGCCGGCGCATGAACAGCGCGCCGCGCTGCATCTGCGAGACCTCGACATATTCGTCCGGCTGGTGCGCCTGGGCGATGGAGCCCGGCCCGCAGATGACCGTGGAGAACCCCGCCCCCTGGAACTGCCCCGCCTCGGCGGCGTAGGCGACCACCCGCGCCGGGCCATTGTCGCCCGCCAGCCGCCGGGCGAAGGCCTCAGCCGCCCCGTCGGGCTCCGGCGCGAAGGGCGGCACGTCGGTGCGCTTCTCGAGCACCACCCCGGCCTCGGGCGCCCGGGCCTTCAGCGCCCGGTCCATCGCCTCGACCTCGGCCCGGAAGCCCGCCAGCGCGCCCTCGGGCGTCAGCCCTGGCGGACAGCGCAGGTCGAAGACGAACTCGCAGCGCCGGGCGATGATGTTGTGCGCCGTGCCGCCCTCGACCAGGCCGATCGTCAGGGTCGCCCCCTTGGGCGTGAACGGCGAGGCCGGGTCGGCCTCGCGCTCCAGCCTCTCGGACAGGTCGGTCAGCGAATTCATCAGCCGGGCCGCCGCCATCACGGCCGAGACGCCCTGCTGGGTCTGGCTGGAGTGCGCCTCGCGGCCGGTGACCGTCACCTTGAAGGTCGCGATCCCCTTGTGGCCGTTGACCGCCACCATGTCGGACGGCTCGCCCACGATGACCAGCGCCGGCTTCGGCAGCTCGCGGCGGATCACGTCGATCATCAGGGGCGCGCCGAGGCAGCCGATCTCCTCGTCGAACGAGAGGGCCAGGTGCACCGGCCGGCGGCCCGTGGCGAGTTCGGGCGCGGCCGCCAGGGCCAGGGCGACGAACCCCTTCATGTCGCAGGTCCCCCGCCCGTAGAGCTTCCCGTCCCGCTCCACCACCGTCCAGGGATCGGTGCTCCACGGCTGGCCGTCCACCGGCACCACGTCGGTGTGGCCGGAAAGCACGACGCCGCCCGGTTCGGCAGGCCCGAGGGTGGCCAGGAGGTTCGCCTTGGAGCCGTCCGCGTTCGGCACGCGGCGGTGCGGGACGCCCAGGCCGTCGAGGTAGCCCTCGACCCATTCAATCAGCGCGAGGTTCGAGCCCCGCGAGGTCGTGTCGAAGCTGACGAGCTTGCCGAGCAGCTCGCGGGCGGCGGGATAGAGATCGGCCGACATGGCCAAGGCATAGACCCTGGCCGGGGGACAGAGCTACCCCTGCATCACCCGGCCGGGGCCGGGCAGCACGTCGATCAGCTCGATGCGGAAGATCAGGGCGGCGTTGGGCGGAATCTCGCCGCCGGCGCCTTCGGCCCCGTAGCCCTGCTCGGGCGGGACGTAGAGGATCCACTCGTCGCCCGGGCGCATCTGGACCAGCGCCTCCTGCCAGGCCGGGATCAGGCCGCTCAGCGGCATGGCCGCCGGCGCCCCGCGCTCGTACGAGGAATCGAACACCCGCCCGTTCACGAGCTTGCCCTCGTAGTGGACCTTCACCTCGTCCTTGAGGGTCGGCTTCATGCCGGTCTCGGGACCCGAGCGGACCACCTTGTAGGCGACGCCCGAGGGCAGGAGCTTCACGCCCTCCTCGGCCGCGACCTTCTTCATGAAGGCGGCGGACTCGGCGGACATGTCCGGTCCCTTGGCCTTGGGCTGGCAGGCGGCGAGCGCCAGGGCCGCCGCGAACACGATCAGGGCTTGTCGCATATCAGACCACTCTCGGGGGATAGCCGCGGTCGCGCAGCGCATCCATGACTTCCTGGGTGTGCTGGGCGTCGCGGGTCTCGATCATCACGTCGAACTCCGCGCCCTTGGCCGGCACGTCGAGGGCGAGGCGGTTGTGGGCCACCTCGATGATGTTGGCGCCCATGGTCCCGATGATCGCCGACACATTGGCCAGGAGGCCCGGCCGGTCGTCGCCGATGATCCGCAGGCTCACGATGCGGCTCTCGCGCACCAGTTCCCGCGTCAGCACCGAGGCCAGCAGGCGCGTGTCGATGTTGCCGCCGGTGATGACCAGGCCGCACTTCTTGCCGCGGAAACGCTCGGGATAGGCCAGCAGGCCCGCCAGCGAGGCGGCGCCCGCGCCTTCGGCGACGGTCTTCTCGACGTTGCAGTAGAGGGCGATGCCGCGCTCGAAGAACGGCTCCTCGACCAGCAGCACCTCGTCGATCAGCGGCCGGGCGATGGCGTAGCTCGACTCCCCCACCTCGCGCACGGCGATGCCCTCGGCGATGGTGGAGGCGCCGGCGTTGGCCGCCGTGCGCACGCCGCGCATCTTGGCGGTGAACGAGGGGAACATCGCCGGCTCCAGGCCGACGACGCGGATGTCCTTCTTCAGGTGCTTGGCCGCCGTCGCCATGCCGGCGATCAGCCCGCCGCCGCCGATCGGGATCGGCAGGATCTCCAGGTCGGGGGCGTCCTCCAGCATCTCCAGCGCCACCGTGCCCTGGCCGGCCATGACGTCCAGGTCGTCGAACGGGTGGACGAAGGTCAGTTCCCGCTCCTCGCACAGCTTGCGGGCGAAGGCCGAGGCCTCGTCGTAGCCGTCGCCGTCGATCACCACCTCGGCGCCGTGGGCGCGGGTCTGCTGCACCTTCACGAACGGCGTGCCCTTGGGCATGACGATGGTGACCGGGATGCCCAGCCGCGCGGCGTGGTAGGCTAGGCCCTGGCTGTGGTTGCCGGCCGAGGCGGCGATCACGCCGCGCTTCTTCACGTTCTCGCCCAGCTGCAGCAGCTTGTTGAGCGCCCCGCGCTCCTTGTAGGCGGCCGTGAACTGCAGGTTCTCGAACTTCACCCAGACCTCGGCCCCGGTGATCTCGGACAGCGTGCGCGAATAGCGGCAGGGGGTGCGTTCGATGTGACCCTGCAGCCGCTCCTTGGCGGCCATGATGTCGTCGAAGGTCAGGCTCATGGAGGCGGCGGGGGTCCCTGGAAGGTCGCGCAACCTAGCGGCGCCAAGGCTCTGCTGCAATGCAGCGTCCCTACGGAAAGGGTGAGGCGATTTGGCGTCGCCGCCGGCGGCCGTTCGGCTATAACCCCGGCCGTGCCTGCTTCGTCACCCGACCCGATCCAGAGACCGGCGCTGTTCCTCGACCGCGACGGGGTGCTCAACGAGGACAGGGGGTACGTCCACCGCTGGGACGACTTCGACTGGATTCCCGGCGCCCGGGAGACGATCGCCGCGTTCAACCGGGCGGGCTGGATCGTCGTCGTGGTGACGAACCAGTCCGGCATCGGCCGCGGCTACTACACCGAGGAGGACATGCACGCCCTCCACGCGCGGATGAACGAGGAGCTTGAAGGCGCCGGGGCGCGGGTGGACGCCATCTACTTCTGCCCCGAGCATCCCGAGGCGCCGGTCGAGCGCTACCGCCATCCCGACCCGCCGAACCGCAAGCCCAATCCCGGCATGATCCTGCAGGCGCTGGCCGAGTGGCCGATCGACCGCGAACGCTCGATCCTGATCGGCGACAAGCCCTCCGATCTGGAGGCGGCCCTGCGCGCCGGCGTCCGCGGGCTGCTGTTCGAGGGCGGGAACCTCCGCGACTTCCTGGCCAAGCAGGACCTGCTGCCCGAGGCCTAGCGCGCCTCCATCCGCTCCAGCAGCCGCTCCAGCGTGGCGAGCTCGTCGGCCTCGCCGGGCGGCTTGTCCCAGCGGATGCGGCTGATCCGCGGGAAGCGCATGGCCACGCCCGACTTGTGCCGGGACGAGCGCTGCAGACCTTCGAACGCCACCTCGAAGACGAGGCCGGCGTGCGGCTCGGCGCGCACGGCGCGGACGGGCCCGAACCGCTCGACGGTGTGGTCGCGGACGAACTTGTCGATCTGCTTCAGCTCCTCGTCCGTGAAGCCGAAATAGGCCTTGCCGACCGGCGTGAGCACCCGCTTGCCCAGGGGATCGTCGCACCAGACCCCGAAGGTGTAGTCGGAGTAGAAGCTCGAGCGTTTGCCATGGCCCCGCTGGGCGTACATCAGCACCGCGTCCACCAGGAACGGGTCGCGCTTCCACTTGAACCAGGGCCCCTTCGGCCGGCCGGCCTCGTAGATCGAGTCCCACCGCTTCAGCATCACACCCTCGGCGATCTGCGCATCGCCGGCGGGCGGGCTGGCCCGCAGCTGCGTCAGGTCGGCCCAGGTGTCGAACGGCTGCATGGGCGACAGATCGATCCGCGGACTCGCCTCGCGGGCCACGAAGGCCTCCAGCCGCTGGCGGCGCTCGGCGAACGGCAGCGGCCGCAGATCCTCCTCGCCCTCCTGCAGCAGGTCGTAGGCGCGGATGCCGGCGGGATAGGCCGCCAGCAGCTTCGCATCCACGGCCTTGCGGTTCAGCCGCTGCTGCAGGTCGGCGAAGCTGGCCACCCGTCCGTCGCGGACCACCAGCAGTTCGCCGTCCAGCACCCCTTCCCGCTCCAGGGCGCCCAGGATGTCGGGGAAGGTGCGCGAGATGTCGTCGCCGGTGCGCGTGTAGAGACGCCGCACGCCGCCCTCGTGCACCGCCTGCACCCGGATGCCGTCCCACTTCCACTCGGCGGCGTAGTCGGCGGGGTCGAGCCGGGCGAAGTCCACGGCCTCGTCGATCGCCTGGGCCAGCATCACGGGCCGGAAGCGGCCGGGGTTCTCGGACGAGGGCTTCTCGCTGCGCCCCTCCAGCCAGGCGAACAGGTCCTCGTAGGGCGGGTGCAGCGCGTGCCACAGCTCCTCGATCTCTGCGGGATCGACCCCGCCCATCTCGGCGGCGGCGCGCTTGGCCAGGCGGGCGGTCAGGCCCACCCGCAGCTCGCGCGTCATCAGCTTCAGCAGCGCCCAGCGCTCGCGCGGGTCGGGCAGGGCGTCGAGCCAGCCCTCGATCAGGCCCTGGACCTCGGCCCGGGAGGCGTCGCGCAGCCCCTCAACGACCTCGGCGAGATCGGGCTCACGGTTGGCCCCGGGGCGTCTCGGCCAGCACAGCGACACCGCCTCGGCCAAGTCGCCGACATAGTCGTAGGACCACCAGAAGAGCTGGGGGTCCATCCGCGCCTCGATGGCCTTGCGGATGAAGGTGGGCTTGGCCGCATCGAACGTCAGGTCGCCGGTCAGGGCGGCCAGGGCCCAGCCCCGGTGCGGATCCGGCGTCTCGCGCAGGTAGTCGCGCACGAGCGTCAGCTTCGCATTGCGCGAAGGCGTCAGCGACAGACGGTCCAGCAGCTCGGCGAACGCCCGCATGGTTCAATAGCTAGGCTCGCCGGGGGCCGCCGCCAAATCAGACGTCCCGGCCGTCGTCGCCCTCGCCGATCATGCCGCCGGGCGCGTCGGACCCGATGTCGCCTTCGCCGGCCATGCCGGGATCGCGGCTGTCCTCCGGGCCGATGTGGCGGACCTCGCCGCCGCCGGTCTTGGGCGGCACGCCTTCGCCGTGCGGGCGCCCGAGCGGGCCGCCCTCGCCGCCGGCGCTTCCGGGGTCTTGGGATTCGGACATGGTGGGCTCCTTCCGCCGGAGCCAACGGCGAGACCGACCGCTCGTTCCCGTTCCCGCCCTTTCCCGCTGGGGGAGGGTCAGTCGTCGTCGTCCTCGTAGCCGATCAGGGCCAGGGCGCGGGCGGGGACGCCGTGCAGCGTGGCCCAGCGGGCCAGGGCCTCCTCGCGGCCGTGGGTGATCCAGAGTTCGCCCGGGCGCAGCTCGTCCACCGTGGCGGTCAGCTCGTCCCAGTCGGCATGGTCCGAGATCACCAGCGGCAGCTCGACCCCGCGCTGGCGGGCCCGCGCGCGGATCTGCATCCAGCCCGAGGCGAAGGCGGCCACCGGCTCGGGAAACCGCCGGCTCCAGCGGTCCTGCAAAGCCGACGGCGGCGCGACGATGATCGCGCCGGCGAAGTCGGCCTTGCGCGCCATGGTGGCGGGCGCCAGCGGGCCCAGGTCTATGCCGTGCGTCTCGTAGAGGGCGTTCAGCCGCTCCAGGGCGCCGTGGACGTAGATGGTCTTCTCCCAGCCCGCCTCGCGCAGCAGCCGGATGATCCGCTGGGCCTTGCCGAGGGCGTAGGCGCCGATGATGTGGCTGCGCTCGGGGAACTGGGCGACCGAGCGCAGCAGTCGGGCGATCTCCTCCCGGTCGTCGGGATGGCGGAAGACCGGCAGGCCGAAGGTCGCCTCCGAGATGAAGACGTCGCAGGGGACCGGCTCGAACGGCGGGCAGGTCGGGTCGCGCCGGCGCTTGTAGTCGCCCGAGACCACCATCGTCAGGCCCTTCCAGCGCACCACCGCCTGGGCGGAACCCAGCACATGGCCCGCCGGGACCAGCGTCACCTCCACCTCGTCCCGCGCCACGACCTCGCCATACGCCGCGGCCTGCCGCGCCTCGGCGAATCCCTGCCCATAGCGCTCGGCCATGATGTCGAGGGTCTCGGCGGTGGCGAGCACGGCGCCGTGGCCGGCCCGGGCATGGTCGGAGTGGCCGTGGGTGATGACGGCCCGGGCCACCGGCCGCACGGGGTCGATGTAGAAGTCGCCGGGGGCGCAGTAGAGGCCCTCGGGCTTGGGACAGAGCAGGTCCTGGGGCCGGATCATCGCCTTTACAATGTAGGAGCAGCCGACAGGCTCCGCATTGACGGACCCTCAGGCAAGGACCTAGGCGAGGCGCATGAGCTTCAACATCCCCGGCGACATCGCCGAACACATGTCCCGCGTGGTGCCGCACGCCAAGGCCCTGGGGCTTGAGGTGGTGTCACAGGGCGAGGCCCGGGGCGTGATGCGCGCCCCGTTCCGCGATGAGCTGGTTGGCGACCCCGACACCGGCGTGATCGCCAGCGGCGTGGTGACCGCCCTGCTGGACCACGTCTGCGGCCTCGCGGTTCACGCCGCCAAGTCCGACGCCTTCCCGACGGCCACGCTGGACCTGCGGATCGACTACATGCGCCCCGCCGCCCCCGGCGCCGGCCTCACCGCCGAGGCGCACTGCTACAAGATCACCCGCTCGATCGCCTTCGTCCGCGCCGAGGCCTGGGACGTCGACCGCGCGGACCTCGTGGCCACCGCCCAGGCCGCGTTCATCCTGCAGGGAGGCGCGTGAGCCGATGAGCGAGACCTCGTCCGGCCAGCTGCTGCAGGACTTCCTGCTCCGGTCCCCCTACGTGCAGTTCCTCGGCATGCAGGCCGAGCTGGACGGCAGTGAGGTGAAGACCCTGCTGCCGTTCGCCGAGCACCTGATCGGCAACCCCTTCCTGCCGGCCCTGCACGGGGGCGTGATCGGCGCCTTCATGGAGATGACGGCCCTCGCCCAGCTCGCCGTGGCCGAGCCCTCGCGCAAGCGGCCCAAGACCATCGACGTGACCATCGAGTACCTGCGCCCCGGCCGGGCCCAGCCGCTGTACGGCCGCGCCGCCTTGCGCAAGGTCGGCCGCCGGATCGCCAACGTCCACGTCGAGGCCTGGCAGGAGACCCCGGAGAAGCCGGTCGCGGCTCTGCGCGGACACTTCCTGCTGCGCGACGCCTGAGCCGCCCTAGCCGGGCTCGACCGCCGCCCGCTCCCGCCGGATCTCGGCGAGCGCCGCCTCGGCCTTGGCCACGCCGGCCTGGTCGCCCCTGGCCTTCGCCTGCAGCAGCTCGCCCGTCGCCTCCATCTCGCGCACCGGCAGCAGGTGGGAGGCGTCGGCCCGCTTGAACGGCAGGGTCTGGATGCGGGCCAGGATCGCCCGCTGCCGGGCCGCCTCGGGCGTCGAGCCCACGCCGTAGCTGAACATGAACGCCTCGATCTTCCGGCGCAGGGCGGGATCGAGGTCCTTGCGGATGATCAGCGGGTCCTCGGGAATGCGCGGCGAGCGCCAGACGATCTCGACCGCGCCCAGCGTCCGCCGGGCGAGCGGGGTGTCCAGCATCTCCATCCGCTCCATCGAGGCCGTGTTGTTGGTGGCCGCGTCCAGGGTGCCCGAGCCCACGGCGAAGAGGTTCGCCTCGTGGTTCGCCGAGCGCACGGTCTTGAAGCAGGTCGCCGGATCGATCCCGCGCGGGGCGAACAGATAGGTCATCGGGGCGAGCGTGCCCGAGGTCGACTTGGTGTCGCCCATGCCGAAGTTGAGGCTGCGGTCGCAGGCCAGCAGCTTCTCCAGGGTCAGCCCCGAACCCCTGCGGACGATGACAACCGCCTCGTAGCCGTCGGGGCCGGTCGGATTCACCGACCGCGCGAAGACCTCGCCGTTCGCCCGGCGCACCGCCTCCAGACCCGACTGGTTGGTGAACCAGCCCACGTCGGTCTGCTTGAAGCGCATCGCCTCGATCAGGCCGGTGTAGTTGTTGCCGTAGTAGGCCTTCACCGGCATCCCGAGCGCCTTGGACATGTCGGCCAGGAACGGCTCCCAGTCGCGCTGGGCGCTCTGCTGGCTCTCGGCGGACAGGATCGAGAAGGCGAGTTCGGTCTTCGGCGCCCCGCCCTCGCCGGCCGGCTGCTGGGAGCAGGCGGCCAGGATCAGCGCGGCGGCGAGCACGGCAAGGCGTCGGAACATGCAAGGTCTCCCCCGGCGGGCGATTAGCCCGGCAATGTGTCGGTTCGGCGAAACCCCTTGAGCCCGCGGCGCTGGGGGGCTAGGCCGCCCGCCATGCTGCAAGGTCTCTCCCATCAGGCGCGCGACGCCAAGAGCTGGCCGTTCGAACAGGCCCGCATCCTGCTCGACCGGATCCTGCGCCTGCGCCTCACCGACGCCGAACGTGACCTGGCCTCGACGCTGTTCGCCCAGGGCAAATTCCTCGAGGCCGTGGCGACCCTGCCGGCGCTGGCCCGGCCCGTGGTCTTCCAGTGCGGCTTCGGCGCCAGCGGCCTGCCGCACATGGGCACCTTCGGCGAAGCGGCCCGGCCGACCATCGTGCGCAACGCCTTCCGGGCGCTGACCGAGGACGCCATCCCCACCAAGCTGATCGTCTTCTCCGACGACATGGACGGCCTGAGGAAGATCCCGGACAACGTGCCGAACCGGGCGATGCTGGAAGAGGACCGCGACAAGCCGGTCTCGAAGGTCCGCGACCCCTTCGGCGAGCACGAGAGCTTCGCCCACCACAACAACGCCCGCCTGCGCGCCTTCCTCGACGGCTTCGGCTTCGACTACGAGTTCATGTCCTCGACCGACTGCTACACGAGCGGACGGTTCGACGAGGTGCTGCTGCGGGTCCTGGAGCGGTTCGAGAAGATCCAGGCGATCATGCTGCCGACCCTGGGGGAGGAGCGCAGAGCCACCTACTCCCCGTTCCTGCCGATCAGCCCCAGGACCGGAAAGGTGCTGCAGGTCCCGACCCTGGAGCGGAACCTCGAGGCGGGGACCATCGTCTTCGCCGACGAGGACGGAACGCGGACCGAGGTCCCCGTCACGGGCGGCCATGTGAAGCTGCAGTGGCGCCCCGACTGGGCCGCCCGCTGGACCGCGCTGGAGGTCGATTTCGAGGCCTCGGGCAAGGACCTGGTGGACAGCGTCCGCGTCTCGAACCGGGTCTGCCAGGCGCTGGGCGGCACGCCGCCCGAGGCGTTCCACTTCGAGCTCTTCATGGACGAGAACAACCAGAAGATCTCCAAGTCCAAGGGCAACGGCCTGACCATGGAGGAGTGGCTGCGCTACGGCACGCCCGAGAGCCTGGCCTACTACATGTACCAGTCGCCGAAGTCGGCGAAGCGGCTCTACTTCGACGTGATCCCCAAGGCGACGGACGAGTACCTGTCGCACCTGGACGCCTTCAACCGCGACCGGGCCGCCGGCAAGGTCAACCTCGACAGCCCCGCCTGGCACGTGGCGCGGGGAAACCCGCCGCCGACCGGCTCGCCGGTCAGCTTCAGCCTGCTGCTGAACCTCGTCTCGGCGGCCGACGCCTCGACCAAGGAGATCCTCTGGGGCTTCCTCGAGCGCTACCAGCCGGGGGCGAACCCGCAGAGCGAGCCGCTGCTGGACCAGCTCGCGGGCTACGCGCTCAACTACTACGAGGACTTCGTGAAGCCCTCGAAGCGCTTCCGCGCCCCCGACGAGCGGGAGCGGACGGCCATGGAGGACCTGGTGGCGCGCCTGAAGGCCCTGCCTGAAGGGACCGACGCCGAGGCCATCCAGAACGAGGTGTTCGAAGTGGGCAAGGCGGCCGGCTTCGAGCCGCTCCGCCTCTGGTTCGCCGCCCTCTACGAGGTGCTGCTTGGCCAGAGCCAGGGTCCGCGCTTCGGCAGCTTCGTGGCCATCTTCGGCATCGACCGGACGGTGGACCTGATCGAGCGCGCGCTGCGCGGCGAACTCGCCGCCTAGTCGCGTCCGCGGGCTCGCCCCGATCACGTCTCCGAGAGCGGCCCGCGGGCCGCCTCACCCTGGGTCAGGCTCGTTGGGTGATCAACGTTTACGTACCCTTGACGTAAACGGAAAGGTACGCTTACGCTGTCAGCGCAAAACAACAGACCGGAGGAAACCCCATGCCGACGGACCTGCGCCGACCCGCCCGGACCTATACGATCCGGCAGCTGTGCCTCGAGTTCAAATGCACCCCCCGCGCCCTGCGTTTCTATGAGGACAAGGGCCTCCTGACCCCCGCGCGCGACGGGATGAACCGCGTCTATTCCTACCGCGACCGCGCCCGCCTGCAGCTGATCCTGCGCGGCAAGCGCGTGGGCCTCTCGCTGGCCGAGATCGGCGAGATCCTCGACCTCTACGAAGCCGACGAGTCCGGCGCCCAGCAGGCGGCCAAGAGCCTGCGCAAGTTCAACGAGCGCATCGTCGCCCTCGAGCAGCAGAAGAAGGACATCGACGCGGCCATCGCCCAGCTCCAGAAGGGCATCGCCGACGCCGAGAAGCGCCTGGCCGCGACCCGGCCCGACCTGCTGCCGCGCGCGGCCGACTATGACCAGACCATGCGCCGCCAGCTGGACGGCGCGGCGTAAGAGACACGCCTGCGAGGCGGGACGGCGTCCCGCCTCGTCTCCTTCCGGCTCCCCCGTTCCGGCCGCCACTTCGGCATTGCCCGCGGCCCCCCGCCTGAGCGACATAGGGCCAGCCCAGAGGCCCGGCGCACGCCGCGCCCCGCTCACCTGCCCGACGCTTCACATTCGGAGCCCCCATGACCTACCAGGCCCCCGTGCGGGACTACGTCTTCCTGCTGCGCGACGTGCTGCAGCTCGACCGCCACGCCAACCTGCCCGCCTTCGCCGACGCCTCGATGGACACCGTCGAGGCCATCCTGGAGGAGGCCGGCAAGTTCACCTCCGAGGTGCTCGCACCGCTGAACCCGGTGGGCGACAAGGAAGGCTGCACGTGGAGCCCGGACTTCACCGTCCGGACCCCCACCGGCTTCAAGGAGGCCTACGCCCAGCTGGTCGAGGCCGGGTGGCCGGCGCTGGGCGCCGACCCCGCCTTCGGCGGCCAGGGCCTGCCGCACGTGGTCAACGTGGCGTTCTCCGAGATGAGCTCCTCGGCGAACATGGCCTTCTCGATGTACCCGGGCCTGACCCACGGCGCCTATTCGGCGATCCACGTCGGCGGCTCGCCCGAGCAGAAGGCGCTGTACCTGCCGAAGCTCGCCTCGGGCCATTGGGCCGGGACCATGAACCTGACCGAGCCGCACTGCGGCACCGACCTTGGCCTGCTGCGCACCAAGGCCGTCCCGCAAGCGGACGGGACCTACAAGATCACGGGCCAGAAGATCTGGATTTCGGGCGGCGAGCAGGACCTGACGCCGAACATCGTCCACCTGGTGCTGGCGCGGATCGAGGGGGCGCCGGCCGGCGTGCGGGGCATCAGCCTGTTCATCGTGCCGAAGTTCATCCCTGACGCGAACGGCGAGCCGGGCGAGCGCAACTCGGTCAAGTGCCTGGGCCTGGAAGAGAAGATGGGCATCCACGGCAACGCCACCTGCGTGATCAGCCACGAGGAGGCCACAGGCTGGCTCGTCGGCGAGGAGAACCAGGGCCTGAAGCTGATGTTCGTGATGATGAACGAGGCGCGGCTGGGCGTCGGCCTGCAGGGGATCGCCCAGGCCGAGGCCGCCTACCAGGCCGCCGCCGAGTTCGCCAAGGAGCGCCTGCAGGGCCGCTCGCTCACGGGCCCCAAGAACCCCGACGGCCCGGCCGATCCGATCATCGTCCACCCCGACGTGCGGCGGATGCTGCTGGACAGCCGCGCCCTCATCGAGGGCGGCCGCGCCTTCATGGCCTGGACTGCCCTCCACGGCGACCTGGCCCACGCCAGCGAGGACGAAGCGGTGCGCCAGAAGGGCCGCGACTACATGGCCCTGATGACGCCGGTGGTGAAGGCGTTCCTCACCGACCGCGGCTTCAAGGTCTGCTCCGACGCCATGCAGGTGCATGGCGGCTCTGGCTTCACCGAGCACTTCCCGGCCAGCCAGTACCTGCGCGACGTGCGCATCGCCCTGATCTACGAGGGCACCAACGGCGTGCAGGCCCTGGACCTGGTGGGCCGCAAGCTCGCCGCCGACGGCGGCCGGGCGGTGATGAGCTTCTTCGCCGAGCTGGACGCCTTCGTCGCCGAGAACGAAGGCGATCCGGGCCTGAAGCCGTTCGTGGAGGGCCTGGCCCGCGCCAAGGGCGAGCTGCAGGAGGCCACCATGTGGCTGATGCAGAACGGCCTGGCCAATCCCGACAACGCCGGCGCGGCGTCCACCGACTACCTGCAGCTCTTCGGCCTGACCGCGCTGGCCTACATGTGGGCGATGATGGCCAAGGCCGCCCAGGCGAAGATCGCCGAGGGCGACAAGGACCCGCTCTACGAGCGCAAGCTCACGGTCGGCCGCTATTACGTCGAGCGGATCCTGCCGGAAACCGGCGGCCATCTTGCCAAGCTGAAGACGGGCGCCGATCTGATGATGAAGCTTCCGGCGGAAGCGTTCTGACATCAGGGGGAGCAGGGATGGCCGTCTACCGCGCGAGGATCGACTGGACGCTGGAGGAGGGCGCCGACTTCCCCAACGGGCGCTACAGCCGCGGCCACACGGTGGCCTTCGAGCAACACGCCGTCCCGGCCACCGCCTCGCGGCACGTGGTCGGGAAAAAGTGGGCGGTCGAGGGGGCGGTGGACCCGGAGGAGATGCTGGTCGCCTCGCTCTCCTCCTGCCACATGCTGACGTTCCTCCACATGGCCAGGCTCGAAGGGTTCGCCGTGACCCGCTACGTCGACGCCGCCGAGGGGGTGATGGAGAAGAACGCCGAAGGGCGCCTGGCCATCACCCGCGTCGTGCTGCGCCCGCTGATCACCTACGCCGGCCGGCGTCCCACGCCGGAGGAGGCCGACCACCTGCACCACCTGGCCCACGAGGAGTGCTTCATCGCCAACTCGGTGAAGACCGAGATCGTGGTCGAGGAGGTCCAGCCGGCGGACGCCTAGAGCAGCGCCCTCAGCCGCGCCTCCAGCGCCGGCGCGTCCTTCAGCTCGCACTCCCAGAGCGTCTCCACGCGCCAGCCGGCGGCGGCCAGCGCCTCGCGGTCGCGCGCGTCCCGGGCGACGTTGCGGGCGACCTTGGCGGTCCAGTAGTCGCGGTTCTGCTTGGGGACGCGCGCGCCCCGGGGGCAGTCGTGCCCGTGCCAGAAGCAGCCGTGGACGAACAGCGCCAGGCGCCGGCCCGGCATGACGATGTCCGGACTGCCGGGCAGGTCCTTGCGGTGCAGCCGGTAGCGGGCGCCGAGCCCGGTCAGCGCCCGGCGCACCGTCATCTCGGGCGTGGTGTCCTTGCCCTTCACCCGCCGCATCACGGCGGAGCGCTTCTCCGCGTCGAATACGTCGGAGCGGGACGTCACAGCCCCTCGAACAGCGCCGTCGAGATGTAGCGCTCGGCGAAGCTCGGGATGATCGCCACCACCAGCTTGCCGGCCATGTCGTCGCGCTTCGCCACCTCGAAGGCGGCGGTCAGCGCGGCGCCGGACGAGATGCCGACCGGGATTCCCTCCTCGCTCGCCACGCGGCGCGCCATGGCGAAGCTGTCGTCGTTCGAGACCTGCACCACCTCGTCGATCACGCCCCGGTCCAGGATCGAGGGCACGAAGCCCGCGCCGATGCCCTGGATCTTGTGCGGGCCAGGATTGCCGCCCGACAGCACCGGCGAGGCGTCGGGCTCGACGGCCACCATCTTCACCGAGGGCTTGCGGGCCTTCAGCACCTGGCCGACGCCGGTGATCGTGCCGCCGGTGCCGACGCCCGAGATCACCACGTCCACGCGGCCCTCGGTGTCGTTCCAGATCTCCTCGGCGGTCGAGACCCGGTGGATCAGCGGGTTGGCGACGTTGTCGAACTGCTGCGGCATCACCGCGCCGGGCGTGGCCTCCACCAGCTCCTTGGCCCGGGCGACCGCGCCGGCCATGCCCTTCTCGGCCGGAGTCAGCTCGAGCTTGGCGCCCAGGATCACCAGCATCTTGCGCCGCTCGATCGACATGCTCTCTGGCATGACGAGGGTGAGCTTGTAGCCCTTGGCGGCGGCCACGAAGGCCAGCGCGATGCCGGTGTTGCCGGACGTGGGCTCGATGATCACGCCGCCCGGCTTCAGGACGCCCTTGGCCTCCAGGTACTCGACCATGGCCACGCCGATGCGGTCCTTCACCGACGCGACGGGGTTGAAGAACTCGAGCTTGGCGACGACCTCGCCCTTGGGTTTCAGCGCGGCCGTCAGGTGCGGCAGGCGCACCAGCGGGGTGTCGCCCATGGTGTCGAGGATGGAGTCGTAGATCTTGCCGCGGCCGGACCGGCGGAAGCGGGCGGCGTCGTAGACCTTGTCGGGGGTGGCGTCCATCGGAAGGACCTCCAGGGTGGAATTCGGGAGCTTGCCCGCGACCCTAGAACTTCTCCGGCGTTTTGGAAGGCGCCGCGCCTGAGGCGGCGTTTAGATTTACTCGGCGGCCATGGCGGCGGCGGGCGCCAGCAGCGGCTCCAGCAGCTCCTGCGCCAGCCAGCGGACCACCGGCACGGCCACGCCGTCCCCGGCCACGTGCAGGGCGGCGGTGGCCGCGGGCGGCAGGCGATAGCTCTCGGGCAGGCCCATCAGCCGCGCCGCCTCGCGGGCGGCGAGCAGGCGGCTGCGGACGGCGCCGTCCTCCACCACCACGATCGCCTGGCGCGAGGACCCGCCCCGGGGCGTGCGCAGGCAGCCTGCGAGACCGTCGAAGCGCACCTCGGCCCGCTGCACCCTGCGCCCCTCCTCGATCCGCGTGCGCCGGAACACGGCGCCCACGGCCCGGCCGCGCTGGGCCGACAGCTTCGCCCGGTGCGCCGGCGCCATCAGCGACAGCAGGCGCTCGGTCTGATGCGGCGCGTGCCAGGCGACCGCCGCGTCCGGCTCCAGCAGGGCGGCGAGGTCGGTGTTGCGGGCGGGCGGCGCCGGGAGCCGCCACCAGACCCAGCTCGCCGCCAGCTCCGGCGGAAGCGCGGCCTGGGCGGTGCGCACCGCGCGGGTGTGGAACGGGCCGTCGCCGACGAGGCGGGCGGGCGGGGGAACCTTCGAGGCCACGACGAACACCCGCGGCCGCGACTGCGGAAGCAGGTGCGCCGCGTCGATCTCGAGCGCCCCGAACACATAGCCCTCGGCCGCGAGCGCCCGGCCCAGCGCCGCGAAGTCGGCGCCGCCGCGCGAGGTCAGCAGGCCCACGACGTTCTCGATGACGACCAGGCTCGGCGCCCGGCCCTCGCCGCCCAGCTCCCGGATCAGCTTCCAGAAGCCGAAGAAGGCCGACGAGCGGCCGCCCTCCAGGCCCGCCCGGGCGCCGGCGAGGCTGAAATCCTGGCAGGGGCTGGAGGCCCAGGCGAGATCCGCCCGGCCGGGCAGGTCGACGGGCCCCAGCTTCCAGACGTCGCCCTCGCGGAAGTGGCTTTCCGCGTCGGGGAAGTTGGCCCGGTAGGTCGCGGCCTTCACCGGGTCGAAGTCGTTGGCGAAGGCGCAAGCCCAGCGCGCGCCCAGGCCCAGGCGCGCCATGCCGCCGCCGGCGAAGAATTCGTAGAAGCTGAAGGGTGTCGCGCCCACGGAAGTGAGGCTAGCCTGATTTGTGGAAAACCCGGGAAGGCTCCATGCGACACGCGCTGCTTCCGCTGCTGCTCCTCCTCGCCGCCTGCCAACCGCAGGACCCCGACGGCGCGGCCGCCCCGCCCCCGGCCGACGCCCCGCCGGCGCTGGAGCCGGTCCCGACCGTCAGCGACTTCAGCCGGCCGATGACCGCGCGCGGGACCGAGCCGTTCTGGGCGGTGCGGATCGACGGCACGAAGGCGGTGCTGCTGCGGCCCGACCACCCCGAGAAGGCGTTCGAGGCGCCGGGCGCGCAGATCTCGCCCGGGCGGGCGGTCTACGAGATGACGGCGCAGGACGGGACGACGATGCGGGTGACCCTATTCGTCTCCACCTGTTCCGACGGGATGAGCGACCTGACGTATCCGATGACGGCCGAGGTGGAGCTGGCCGGCGAAGCGCTGCGCGGGTGCGCCGCGCCCACCGACGACCTGCCGCGCGAAGGCGGCTAGTCCAGTTCCAGCATCGGAATCTGGCCCTGCTGCGCCTGGGCCTCGCCCCCGTCCCGTCCGGGCAGGGTGAAACCGATCGCGATCGCGAGCGCAGCCAGGGCCATGAGGGCTTTGATCTGCATGGGTCCTCTCTCGTCAAGGTCATGCAACCCCCTCAGAATGCTGCGGTTCCTACGGCGCAGGCGCACGAATGTGGGATCCCGGCCGCGGCCGGGGCGGCGATCCGGCGCTTGACCTGACCCAGCGTCGGGGCGGCTAGATGGGGCGGCACACGCTCGCAGAAGCGTGGAACAGTCCGGGAGCGCGCCATGGAAAAGGCCTTCGACCTCGTCGTCCGCGGCGGGACCCTGGTGGACGGATCGGGGGGCGCCCCCTTCGAGGCGGACGTCGGCGTGAAGGACGGCCGGATCGCCGCGGTCGGCAGGCTGGCGGGCGCGGGCGCCGAGGAGATCGACGCGCGCGGGATGCTGGTCACCCCCGGCTTCGTCGACATCCACACCCACTACGACGGTCAGGCGACCTGGGACGAGCGCATGCAGCCCTCGTCCTGGCACGGCGTGACGAGCGTGGTGATGGGCAACTGCGGCGTGGGCTTCGCCCCCTGCCGGCCCGAGGACCACGACCGGCTGGTGCGGCTGATGGAAGGCGTCGAGGATATCCCCTTCCCCGTCCTGTCCCAGGGCCTGCCCTGGAACTGGGAGAGCTATCCCGACTATCTCGACGCCCTGGCGAGGCGCCGCTTCGACGTCGACGTCGGCAGTCAGCTGCCGCACGCGGCCCTGCGGGTCTTCGTCATGGGCGAGCGCGGCGCGAACCGCGAGCCGGCGACCGAGGCCGACATCCACGCCATGGCGGCGCTGGCCAGGCGCGCGGCCGAGGCCGGGGCGCTGGGCTTCTCCACCTCGCGCACGCTGAACCACCGCACCTCGGACGGCCAGCCGACGCCCACACTCACCGCGGGCGAGGACGAGCTTACCGGCATCGCCCTCGGCCTTTCCGCCGCCGGCAAGGGCGTGCTGCAGGTGGTCTCGGACTTCGCCGACCCCGAGGCGGAATGGGCGATGCTGCGCCGGATCGTCGAGCGCTCGGGCCGGCCCCTGTCGTTCAGCCTGGTGCAGAGCCCGCGCGCGCCCGAGAGCTACAAGGTGCTGCTGGCCGGCCTCTCCGAAGCCAACGCCGCGGGCCTGCCGATGCGGGCGCAGGTGGCCGGCCGGGCGGTGGGGGTGCTGTTCGGCTTCGAGCTGACCATGAACCCCTTCAGCCAGCATCCGGCCTACCAGGAGATCGCGCACCTGCCGCTGGCGGCCCGGGTCGAGCGCCTGCGCGACCCAGCCTTCCGCGCCCGGCTGCTGCACGAGGAGAGCGAGGCCCAGCGCTGCTTCGCCGGAACCCAGCCGAGAGCCTGGGACAACATGTGGCCGCTGGGCGAGACGCCGGACTACGAGCCGACCCGGGAGACGACCATCGCCGCCCTGGCCGCCGCGCGCGGCGCCGACCCGGCCGAGGTGGCTCTGGACCACATGCTGACGAACGGCGGGCGCGGCATGCTGTACCTGCCGTTCCTGAACTACGCCTTCGGCAACCTCGATCCGGCCCACGAGATGCTGACCCACCCCGACTGCGTGCCGGGGCTGTCGGACGGCGGGGCGCACGTGGGGATGATCTGCGACGGCAGCTTCCCGACGTTCAACATCACCCATTGGACGCGCGACCGCACGCGGGGGCCGAAGCTGCCCCTGGAGCGGATGATCAAGGCCCAGTGCCGCGACACGGCCGAGACGGTGGGCCTCTTCGACCGTGGTGTGGTCGCGCCGGGCTTCCGCGCCGACCTCAACGTCATCGACTACGGCCGGCTGAAGCTGCACGCGCCCCAGGTGGCCTACGACCTGCCGGCCGGCGGGCGGCGGCTGATCCAGCGGGCGGACGGCTATGTGGCGACCATCGTGGCGGGCGAGGTCACCTACCGCGACGGCGAGCCCACCGGCGCCCTGCCGGGCCGCCTGCTGCGCGGCGCGCAGGCCGCGCCCGTGCGGATGGCGGCGGAGTGAACCCCGCCCTCCCGCGGAGGGAGGGAAAGGTCGCATCGACCTCGCCGCGAATTGGGCCATAAGGGCGCCATGCCGCCAGCCGTCGCCGAAGCCCAGCTTCCGCCTCTCGACCGCGCGCGCGAGATCCTGCGCCGCACCTTCGGACACCAGGATTTCCGCGGCCTGCAGGCGCAGGTGATCGCCGAGGTGCTGGCCGGGCGCAGCGCCCTGGCGGTGCTGCCCACCGGCGGGGGCAAGAGCCTGTGCTACCAGATCCCCGCCCTGGTGCGGCCGGGCCTGGGCCTGGTGGTCTCGCCGCTGATCGCCCTGATGACCGACCAGGTGGCCGCCCTGCAGCAGTCGGGCGTGGCCGCCGCCCGGCTCGATTCCAACATCGACCTGCACGAGCGCACCGAGACCTGGCGGCGGATCGAGCGCGGCGAGCTGGACCTGCTCTACGTCTCGCCCGAGGGGCTGATGCAGCCGGCCATGCTGGACCGGCTGAAGAAGACGCCGCTGGCGCTCGTGGCCATCGACGAGGCCCACTGCGTCAGCCAGTGGGGCCACGACTTCCGTCCCGAGTACCGGATGCTGGGACGCCTGGCCGAGCTGTTCCCGGAGGTCCCGCGCCTGGCGGTGACCGCCACCGCCGACGCCCGGACGCGCGAGGACATCCGCGGCGAGCTGCGCCTGGAGGGCGCGCGCGAGTTCGTCGCCAGCTTCGCCCGCCCCGAGCTGATCCTGTCGGCCGAGCGCAAGAAGGGATCCAAGGAGAAGCGCGTCGTCGAGCTGGTCACCGCCCGGCCCGAGCGCTCGGGCGTGGTCTACGCCGGCTCGCGCGATGGGACGGAGAAGCTGGCCCAGGCCCTGCGCGACGCGGGCGCGCCCGCGCTGGCCTACCACGCGGGGCTGGACCGGCGGCTGCGCGAGCAGCGGCTGGAGGAATTCCTCGAGGCGGACGCGGCCGTGATGGTGGCGACCATCGCCTTCGGCATGGGCGTGGACAAGCCCGACGTGCGGTTCGTGATCCATGCCGACCCGCCCGCCTCGATCGAGGCCTACTGGCAGGAGGTGGGCCGGGCCGGGCGCGACGGCGAGCCCGCCGAGGGCATCACCCTCTACGGCTCGGCCGACTTGGCCTGGGCGCTGCGCCGGATCGGCGAGCGCGAGGTCGACGAGGCGGTCAAGCAGGTGCAGGTCCGCAAGGTGCGCCAGCTCTACGCCATGCTGGACGGTGTGGCCTGCCGGGCGGCCAGCGTTCGCCGCTACTTCGGCGAGGAGGGCGTCACGCCCTGCGGCCAGTGCGACCTGTGCGTCTCGCCCCCGGAAACCGTCGACATGACCGAGGCGGCCCAGAAGGCCCTGTCGGCCGCCCACCGGCTCGGCGGGCGCTTCGGGCGCGGCCGGCTCGTGGACCACCTGCTGGGCAAGACCAAGGACGTCACCGACCACGAGGCCTCGCTATCGACCTACGGGATCGGGCAGGAGCTGTCGCTGGCCCAATGGCGCGACCTGACCGAGCAGCTGCTGTTCGAGGGGCTGCTGCGCGAGGACCCCAACGACGGGCGTCCGCTGGTGGGCATCGGCGACGCCGAGGCCGTGCGGGCGGTGTTCCGGGGCGAGCGGCGTGTGGCGATGCGCCGGCCGGCCGAGGGCTACGATGCGTCGACCCGCTCAGGTCGGCCGCGCCGCAAGGCGAAGGCGCCGCCGCTGTCGCCGCACGACGCGCCGCTGTTCCAGGCGCTGAAGGCCTGGCGGGCCGGCGAGGCCAAGGCCCAGCACGTGCCGCCCTACGTCATCTTCCACGACGCCACCCTGGCCGCCATCGCCCAGGCGCGGCCGGGCAGCCGCGCGGCCCTGGCCCTGATCGGCGGCGTCGGCGAGGCCAAGCTCGCCCACTACGGCGAGGCGGTGCTCGAGGTGGTGGGCGCCTTCGAAAGCTAGGCGCGCCGGCGCGGGATCAGCCGCCCCAGGTCGTGGCGGATCCGCCGGAAGGCGAGCCAGACGCCGATCGCCACGCTGGCCCCCGCCAGGAGCAGCAGGACCGTCATGGCCGCCGCCCATCCCGCGCCGCGGTCGAAGCCCGGCACGACGTCCAGCCGGTGCAGGGCCAGGTGCCACCAGCGGAAACCGCGGCCGGCGGCGTCCACGGTGCGCAGGACCTCGCCGGACGCCGGGTCGAGGTAGTGGCGGGTCCCGTCGGTGCGGATCACCCGCCAGACCGGAAGCTGGACCGGCTCGTGGTGGCCGTACCAGTAGGCGTCCTCCGTGGCGATCAGGCCCTGGCGCGCGATCGGGCCCAAGGCCTGCGCGGCGCGGGCGAGATCGGACGGGGCGAGCGGCGCGGGGCGACCGGCGGCGTCCAGGCGCGCGCCGTCCGCCAGAAGCGCCAGGCGGCCTTCGAAGGGGACGATTCGGACCTGGCGCGCTTTCAGGTCCCGCGCCTTCAGCGCCTGCAGCGCCTGCGACAGCTCGCCCGCCGTCGTCTGGCTCTGGCGGTAACTGGCGACCGCCGGATCCGGCTGGCTGTCCAGCAGGCCCCAAGGCTGCATCGAGAGCAGGCCCGACAGCGTCCAGGTCAGGGTCAGCAGCCCCGCCGCCAGGCCCGTCAGGTGGTGCCACTTCATGAGCCCGCGGAACGGCGTCAGCCGCGCGTCCCGCCATGGCCTCCAGGCGATCACGCCGAGATAGATTCCGGTGACTGTCAGGAATAGGCCGGCGAGCGAGCCCCAGATCACCACTTGGGTCCACAGCCGTACATCCTGGCGCAGCACCTGCGGGTAGAGCCAGTGCGGGATGGGCCCGAGCCAGGCCAGCACGCGGTCGTTGCGGGTTGTGGCCTGGCTGATCTCGCCGGTGCGGGCCGAGACGTGGATCACCGTGCGGACGGGGTCGCCCATCTCCACCCGCCAGAACGGGCGGCGGGCGTTGAAATAGCCGGTGACCGTCCACTGGTCGCGCTGGACCAGCCGGGCCGAGATCGGGGCGCGGCCGGCGTGGAGCTGGGCCGCCTGCATCGCCGCCGCGCGGGACAGCGGCGCCAGGACCTGGCCGGTCGACAGGTCGTAGGTCTCGCCCCCGGTCCGCAGGACCGGGCGGCCGGCGAGCGCCTCCACCGACCCGCCGTCCACCACCTGGGCGGGATCCAGCGCGGAAAGGTCGCAGCACCGCGCCCAGGGGATGGGCGCGAGACCCGCCGTCCGCTCGGCGGGCGTCACCTCGGGCCAGCGGACGAACAGCATGACCACGCCGCTCGCGAACCACAGCAGCATGAGCAGGCCGACGGCCACGCCGAGATAGCGGTGGGCCACCACCAGCCATCGGGGCGCCCACGGCTTTCGGGCGGGAGTGGGCGTGCGGGCGGGATCAGAAGCTATGGCTGTAGCTCACGTGCAGGGTCCGGGGCGCGCCGCGGAAGCGGTAGAGGAAGCGCTCGCTGCCCGATCCATCGACGAACGCCGAGGCGACCCGCGTGGCGTAGGCTTCGTCGAAGGCGTTCTCCAGCCGTGCGGTGAGCCGCCGGCTGCCGCCGACGCCGTCGAGGTAGACGTGGGCGGCGAGGTCCACGACCAGATAGTCCCCGTAGTTCACCCGACCGAAGCCGCTGGCGTTCGACCTGACCTCGCCGGTCCAGAGCAGGCTCGCCGAGGCGCCGAACGGGCGGTCCGCCGGGGCGTAGACCAGGCTGGCCTTGGCCTGGCGCTTGGGCACGCGGTCGAACTGCGCCCCGCTCCCTTCGGCGCGGGCGCGGGTGTGGGCGTAGGACGCACGCGCGCGGATCGCCCCGGTGAGCTGCGCCTCGCCCTGCAGCTCGAAGCCGCGGAAGCGCACCTGCCCCTCGGTGTTGACGTAGATCCCCTCCGGGAAGCCGGGCCGCTCGGCGTCGGCGATCAGGTCTCTCACCTCGCGGGCGAAGGCGGTGGCCTTCCAGCTCAAGCGGGCGCCCTCGCCGCCCACCGACAGGTTGGCGTTCCGGCTCTTCTCCGGAGCCAGCTGCGGATTGCCGACCGCGCAGCAGGGATCGACGCCGAACAGCTGCTCGGCGCTGGGCAGGATGAAGGCCGTGCCGACCATGCCCTCGACGTAGAGGCCCGGCGCCCAGTCCCAGCGGCCGGAGACGTTCCAGACGGTGGCGTCGGTCCCGCCGGTGCGGTCGTGGCGCACGCCCGCGGCGAGGCGCGCATTGTCGAACAGCTCGTCGGTCGTGCGGACCTGGCCGACGAAGGCGTGCACCGTCTCAGTCTGCTCGCCGATGAGCAGCACGTCGTCCCGGCCGCGGAAGTTCTGGAAATCGTAGCCCAGCTGGTACTCGAGCCCGCGGTGCAGGTTCAGCCTGGCGAGCGCCTGGACGCCGTAGTCCTCGTAGCCCCAGTAGGTGAGGTCGTCGACGATCTCGATCCCGCCGTCCGGGCGGTTGTTCACGGTCGAATAGACGCTGTCCCAGTCGTGGTAGTAGCCCTTCACCGACAGCTGGACGTCGTCCCTTGCGGTCCAGTCCAGGCTGAGGCTGGCGATCTCCTCGTCGCGGTCGTTGAACGCCAGCCGGGTGAGCCGGGGGTTCGGGTATTCGAGGTGGGCGTCGGTGTGCTGGGCGTAGAGGTTCAGCGAAAGACCTTCGCCCAGGTCCACGCCGTACTTGCCGCCGAAGCTGACCACGTCATAGCCGCGCTTGCGGTCGGTGGCGCTGGGCTGGAAGACGTCGAAGGTGCGGTAGCCGTCGGATTCGTCCTTTGAGGCCCACGCGACGAACCGGTGGCGGCCCACGGTGTCGCGCACGTAGACGTCGGCGTGGACGCCGCCGTGGGTGTCGCCGCCGGCGGTGAGCCGCCCGGCGAAATCTTCGGAATAGGCGCGCGTGACGACGTTGATCGCGCCGGCCACCGCCTGGGTCCCGTAGAACAGGCTCTGGCCGCCCTTCAGCACCTCGATCCGCTCGACCATGCTGGCCGGCAGGGTGTCGGCGGGGCTGGTGGAGGTGTAGAGCCGGTTGCTGATCCGCACCCCGTCCACCAGCCAGAGCACGTCGCCGGTCCGCGAGCCCTGCACGGCGATGTCCACGTAGCTGAACGGACCGTTGCGCGGCGACAGGAAGAGACCCGGCGTCTGCATCTGCAGCGCCTGGGAGACGTCGACATAGACGTTGTCGCGGACCACGGCGGCGTCGATCACCGACAGGTCGGCGCCATAGCGGGCCAGCTCCTGCGGCAGGGTCTCCTCGAGCCGCGCGGCGGTGACCACCAGCGCCTCGACCTCGGCCTCCGCGGCATGCGCCGCCGGCGCGAGCGCGGCGAGCGCCACGCCCAGCAACCACCTGCTCCTCATCCCGTCTCCCCCGACAGCCCTCGAGCGTCATAAGCTCCCTGAGTGTTATGTTATAACATCTCGAGCGGCAAGCCTGACCTGGACGCCATAGGGGGCCTCGCGCACTGCGCGCCCGTACTTTACGGTTCCGACCACGTTACAGGGGGTTACAGGCGTAGATGGAGGACCTCGAGCGGGAGGTGGCGCGGGTGCGTGCGAGCGGCGTCCTGGGCCGGTCGCAGGGGCTGTCGCGGCTCTTCGATTACCTGGCCGAACAGGCGCTGGCGGGACGGCCGGTCCGGGAGGCGGACATTGCGGCGGACGTGTTCGGGCGCGAGCTGGACCTGACCGGCGACGCCTCGGTGCGGGTCTACGTCCACCGTCTGCGCCGCAAGCTCGAGGACTTCTACGCCGGACCGGGCCAGGATGCGCCGCACCGGCTGGTCATTCCGGTGGGCGAATACCGCCTGGACGCCGTCGAGACGGCCGCGCCGCGCGCGCCGTCCCGCCCCGCCCGACGCTGGGCCTGGGCCGCGGCGGCCGCCGCCCTGCTGCTCGTGGCGGCGAACGGCGTCGCCTGGGCCTGGCTCGCCCGCCAGGCCGCTCCCGACAGGACCCTCGCCCGCGCCGCCGCCGCACCCCTTTGGGCGGGTCTTGGGAAGGAACGGCCGGTGCTGGTGGTGGTCGGCGACTACTACATCTTCGGCGACACCGAGGGAGGCGAGACCCCTGTGCGGATGATCCGGGCGTTCGATGTGAACGCCCCCGCCGACCTCGACGTCCTGCTGATGGGTCGGCCAGACCTGCAGGGCCGCTACGTCGACCTCGACACCTACTACACCCCGATCGGCGCGACCCTGGCGCTGCGCGAGCTGATGCCGCTGGTCCGGCGGGTGGCGGGCGCGCCCGAGCGCGTGAGGGTGGTGACCGGCTCGCAGCTCACGCCCGAGATGCTGAAGGGCTCGGACATCGTCTACGTCGGATACCTTTCGGCCCTGCGCCTCCTGCAGGCGCCGGTGTTCGAGCGCTCCCGCTTCCAGGTGGGCGAGACCTACGACGAGCTGGTCGATCGGCGGACGGGGCGGGTCTTCGTCAGCGGCGCCGGGACCGCCCATCCGGGCCGCCCCAACCGCGACTACGGCTATCTCGCCGCCTTCCAGGGCCCGGCCGGAAACCGCATCGTGGTGATCGCCGGCGCCCGCGACATCGGGGTGATGCAGGCCGCCGAGATCGCGGCCGATCCGGCGGCGGCGCCCGAACAGGGCGAGACCGAGTTCGAGCGCCTCTACCTCGTCGAGGGCGTCGGCCGGACCAACCTCGCGGCCACGCCCGTCGCCCCCTAAGCCATCACATCGCCGGGCCATCACATCGCTGGGAGCGCGGAACAGCGCTCGTCCGGCGTCGGTTCTCCCTGCCGAGGGGGCGTGCGTCCGCGCGCCCCGATCACCCCAGCACAGGAGACTGACCATGGCCGACCAGGACAGGTGGATCGAGGATCGCCGGCGCGGCCGATACGGCGGCGAGGACAGATCCCGCCAGGGGTACGAGAACGATGGTCCGCGCAATTTCGACCGCCCCGGCTACGGCGGCCGGGGCTACGCCGAGGCCTACGGCGAGGACCGCTCGTTCGAGCCGGGACGGGGCGAGGCGTACGGCGCCGGTTACGGCATGGGCGGCTACGGCTACGAGGGCCGCGGCTACGGCGAACCCGACCGTCGCTACGGCGGGCAGTGGGGCCAAGGTCCCGGCGGCCGCGGCGATGAAGGCTACGGCGGCGGATCCTATGGCGGCCGCTCCTACGGGGCGCCGCGCCGCGGAGAGGGGACCGGGCGGTACGGCGGCTATGAGGACGAGGCCTATCGCGGGCAGGGCGGCGGCGGCGAGCGGCCGGACAGCCACGACCGCACCTGGATGGAGCGCGCCGGAGAGCGGGTCGCCTCCTGGTTCGGCGGCGGGGAACACGAGACGGGGGCGGGCCACCGTGGCCGAGGCCCCAAGAACTACAAGCGCTCGGACGATCGGATCCGCGAGGACGTCAGCGACCGGCTGACCGACGACTCCTGGCTCGACGCCTCCGGGATCGAGGTCCAGGTCAGCGACGGCGAGGTGACGCTCGCCGGCACGGTCGAGCGGCGCGAGGACAAGCGGCGGGCCGAGGACCTGGCCGAGCGGGTCTCGGGCGTGCGCCACGTGCAGAACAACCTGCGCATCCAGCCGGCCGGCGAAAGCGAATACGGCAGCAGCTTCATGGGCGGGGCGCCCAACCCCGCGGGGGCGACCGGCGCCTCGGTGACCGGAACCACCTCGACCGGAGGCGGCGGCAAGCCGATGTGACCCCCGGACAGGCTCGTGGGCGTGCGCCGCCTCTCCAGGACGCGCGCGCCACGGGCGGCGGGCGCTCCGGCTCGGGGAAAGGCTCCGAGCCGGGGCGCCCGTTGCGCGTCACCCCTTCGGATTGACCGGTCCGGGCGGCATGGCGTCGTCTTCCGGGATCCCGGCCGGGTCCTCCGGCGGCAGCGTCGGCGGCGTCGCCGGGAGCGCGCCCTCCGGCGCCGGGTTCACGGTCAGGGGCGACTGGGCGGAGGTGTCGGCCGGCGCTCCGCTCGGCGCGGCGTCGCGGGTCTGCGACGGGGTCTCGGCGCAGGCGGCCGCGCCCAGGAGGGCGGCGGCGGCCATGGCGGTGCGGATCATGTTCCTAGTCCTCCATGAAGCTCCGGCGCTCCCGGCCGACGCGCGGCGGCGGTGGCGGAAGGCGGAGCGGGGGCGGCGCGGCGCGGGCGGGGTTGAGGCACTGCCCGGCCATGTAGAGCCAGGTTTCGGCCTCCTTGTAGTAGGCGGCGCTGGCGTCCTCGCTGGGGGCGTCGTCGGCGGCGGCCATCGCCTCCTGCGCACGGCCAAGGAAGAAGCTGGCCGCCTTCATCTGCTCGTCGCGATCGTTCGCTGCCCGGGCCATCCCGGGGCAACGGCCCGGCCGGGACGGGGTTCCCGGCGGCCTGGGCGGAGCCTCGCTAGTCCCGCAGGCTGCGGGCGAGGATCTGCAGGGTCAGCTGCGCGGCTTGCTTCGTCGCGTCCTGCTCCCCCCGCTCGAAGGTGACGAGACCCGCCTCGAAGATCTGGTCGACCTCCTCGGGGCTCAGCACGCCCTTGCGCTTGAGGGTGGACAGCGTCCCCACGATGACCGCATGCAGCGCCGCCAGCATGCCCGCCCGCTCGGCGTCGGGCGGGATCGGTTGGTCGTCCATCGTCATCCTCTTCGCGGCCCGGCTTGGTCAGCTCCAGTTCACGTGAACCGGGCCAGATGTCGAGCCGCCTTTCGCCCGAGCGGCGCCGATTCCTGGGTTTCAGCGTTCAAGTCCGTCATGCGTCTTCGTCCCTCCGTTCTGGGCCTCGCCCGCACCTCCGCCGCCGCCTACGCCGCCTTCTTCGGCCTGAACGCCCAGGCCGCCCCGCCCGCCGAGCCCAAGGGGATCACGGCGGCCTTCGGCAACACGATCAAGGCCCTCTACCCGGACGGCAAGCACCAGCGGATCTGGCTGAAGCCCGACGGGACCTGGGACGCGGTCGGCCGCCGCGGCAAGGCCACCTCGGGGAAGTGGACGCAGAAGGGGGACAAGGTCTGCCTGCGGCAGTCCAGGCCGATTCCCATCCCGATCAGCTATTGCACCGACTTCCCGACCGACGGCGGCGTGGGCGCGGTCTGGACCGGCAAGGACATGGCCGGCGAGCCGATCCGGATCACCGTCGTGCGTGGGATCGAGCGGCCCTAGTCGGCCGTCGTGAAGTCCGGCTCGCGCGCCCGCGCCCATTCGGCGGCGACAGCGCGGGAGACCGCCTGCATGAAGGCCAGCCGCTGGGGCACCGGCTTCCACGTCCGCCGCATCATCACCGCCACGGCGTAGATCCGCCCGTCCGGCGCGGTCAGCAGGCCGACGTCGTTGATGCCCACCGAGGCGCCCCGGTAATCCTGGCCGGTGCCGGTCTTGTGGCCGATGCTCCAGCCGGGCGGCAGTCCGCCCTTCAGCCGGCGAGGTCCCGTGCGGACCTCCTCCATCAGCGTCAGCAGCCGGTCGGTGGAGGCGGGGGACAGCAGCTCGCCCTTCTTCAGCGCCGCCAAAGCCCGGGCGATGGCCGCCGGCTGCGCCCCGTCCATCGGCTCGGCGAGATAGGCCTCGAGCGCGCGCTCCCGCTCGGCCCGCGAGAGCTGCTCGCGCGCGGCCTGGAAGTTCCAGCCGACGCCGTATTCGGGCCGCCAGACGAGCCCCGCCACCTTGGCCTGCAGGTCGCGCTCGTAGGCCCCGACGGTGACGCCCTTCAGGCCAAGCCCATCTAGGGCCTCCGCGACCGCCTCGGGCCCGCCCACCTCGCGCATCAGCCGGTCGTTGGCGGCGTTGTCGCTCTGGACGATCGCCCGGCGCAGCAGGGCCTCGATGGTCGTCGCATAGCCCTGCGGGCCGATGTTGTAGGCGACCGGCTGGAAGAAGACCGAGCGGTCGGCGTCGGTGAGCAGCACCGTCCGGTCCAGCTCGAGGCGGCCCTCGTCCGCGGCCTTGAGCACCGCGATCGCCACCCACAGCTTGGAGACGCTCTGCTGGGGATAGACGCCGTCGGGATCGACGCCGGCCGTCCAGCCCTGGTCGAGGTCGGTGACGGCGATCCCCACCTCCTCGCCATAGGCCAGGGCGAGGGCCGACAGCTCGTCCTGCAGCGCCTTCGGCGGCGCCGGCGGGTCGGGGACCACGACCGGCAGGGGCCCGCTGGTCAGCCGGACGTCGCCGTCCGCGCCGGCGTGCTGGCGCGCCACGAAGCCGCCGGCGCCTGCAGCCGCCACGGCGAGCGCCAGCCCGGCCGCGAGGGCGCGGGGGCGGCGGCGCATCGCCTTCAGGATCCGAGAGAACCGCAACGCCATCGACCCGTAACGCCCGACCCGTTCAACCGTGACCGTGCGCGTGCCCGCAGCCGGCGTCCGCGCCGCGCACCTCCACCGTGACATGGGAAAGGCCGGGAAGGCCAGCCAGGCGGGCGCGATAGGCCTCGGGCTGTCCCGGCGGGTCGGCGGCGATCACCGCGATCACCGCATGGTGCCCGGGCCCGAGCCGCCAAAGGTGCAGGTCGAGGACCCGCTCGCCGCCCGCCGAGAGCCGCTGGCGGACCTCGTCGGTGAGGCTGCGCGAAGGGTTGATGTCGAGGAGGGCGCGGCCCGCCTTGCGCATCAGCACGAAGGCGAACTGGGCCACCAGCCCGGCCGCCAGCAGGCCCGCCAGGGGGTCGAAGAAGTCCAGGCCGAGGTAGCGGCCCGCTAGGATCGCCCCGACCGCCAGCACCGACACCGCCGCGTCCGCCGTCAGGTGCAGGTGCACGGCCGAAAGGTTGAGGTCGCCGTCGGGATCGTGCCGCGCCGCATGGCTGTGGCCCGGCCGCAGCAGCCAGACGCAGATGAGGGTGACGGCGAGGCTGCCCACCGCGATCGGCAGGGCGCCGTGGTAGTCCACCGCCTCGGGGTCGGCGAGCCGGTGCATGCTCTCCACCGCGATCAACACCGCCGTCACCGCCAGCACCACCGCGTTGGCGAAGCCGGCGAGGTAGCCCAGCTTGCCGGTGCCGAAGCTAAAGGCGGGATTGTCGGCGTGCCGCCGCGCCAGGGCGTAGGCCGCGGCGGCCACCAGCAGGGCGGCCACGTGGGCGGCCATGTGCAGGCCCGCCGCGGTCAGGGCCATGGACCGGGTCAGCAGGCCGCCGGCCACGAGAGCGACCAGGGTCGCCGCGCAGATGGCGGTCACGATCCAGGTGCGGCGCTCGTTCCGGCTATGGTCGGCCCCCAGATAGGTCCGGTCCTCGCGGAAGGCGTCCAGCGCAGCGGCGGGTTCGGGGCGCTCGGCCGTGGTCATGTGTTACTTTATAACATCCCAGCGTGAGAACGCCACTTCATTAGTTCGGCCTCTCGCCCTACATGGACGCCCATGAGCGAAAAGACCCCCGTCACAGTCCTGACCGGCTATCTCGGCGCCGGCAAGACCACCCTTCTGAACCGCATCCTCTCCGAGGACCACGGGAAGACGTACGCCGTCATCGTCAACGAGTTCGGCGAGGTGGGCATCGACAACGACCTGATCGTCGGCGCGGACGAAGAAGTCTTCGAGATGAACAACGGGTGCGTCTGCTGCACGGTGCGCGGCGACCTGATCCGGGTGCTCTCGGGCCTGATGAAGCGGAAGGGCAAGTTCGACGCCATCATCGTCGAGACGACGGGCCTCGCCGACCCCGCGCCCGTGGCCCAGACCTTCTTCGTGGACGAGGACGTCAGCGCCCGCACCGAGCTGGACAGCGTAACGACCGTGGTGGACGCCAAGCACCTGCCGCTGCGGCTGAAGGACTCTAAGGAGGCGGCCGAGCAGATCGCCTTCGCCGACCAGATCATCCTGAACAAGACCGACCTCGTCTCCGAGGACGAGCTGGCCGAGGTGGAGCGCGCGATCCGGACGCTGAACCCGCTCGCCCCGATCCATCGGGCGCAGCGCTCCAACGTCCCGCTGGAGATGATCCTCGGCCGCCACGCCTTCGACCTGGCGCGGGTCACCGAGCTGCAGCCCGAGTTCCTCAATCCGGCGCACGGCGAGCCGGGGCACGTCCACGACGAGCACTGCGGCCACGATCATCACGACCATGGCCACGACCACCACCACGGCCACGATCATGGGCATGACCATGGCCACATCCACGACCATGTGGCCGAGAGCGGCATCAGCTCGATCTCGCTGACGGCCGACCGGCCGATCGACGCCAACCGGGTCACGGCCTGGCTCAACAACGTGCTGCAGACCCAGGGCGTCGACATCCTGCGTGCCAAGGGCATCCTGGACATCAAGGGCGACGACCGCCGGCTGGTTTTCCAGGCGGTGCACATGATCCTGGAGGGCGATTTCCAGGGCCCGTGGCGCGAGGACGAGAAGCGCTATTCGCGCCTGGTCTTCATCGGCCGCAACCTCGACGAGGCGGGCCTTCGCGCCGGCTTCGAGAGCTGTATCGCGGCCTAGCCTTTCGGTCCGCAGCGGCTGACGTCGCCCTTCCGGCAGGCGGCGACGTCGGCCTCCCAGGCGGCCATCGCCTTGGCGTGGTCGGCCTGCGCCTTCTCGGCCTCGGCCCGGATCCGGGCGGCCTCGGCCTCGCGGGCCGCGAGGGCGGCCTCGTGCTCGGCGAGCGCCGTCGCGTAGGCGGCCCGGGCGGCGGCGTTGCGGGCCTCCACCTCGGCGTTCTTCCGGTTGACCTCGACGTTCAGCAGCTCGCTGCGCCGGTTCTGGTCGGCGAGCTCGGCCTCGCGCGCCATGCGGGCGGCGAGCGCCGCGTCAGACACGGGCGCGGCCTGGCCGGCGGGCTGCCCGGCAGTCTGGGTCAGCGCCGGGCCGGCGGCGGCGGCGAGGAACGCGAACGCGAGGACGGCGGCGGCGCGCATCGGCGGGTCTCCAACAAGCTTGAGCTTGGCGTGACCCTGCCGCCGCGGCGCGCAGCCGGCCTTGATCTGCGTCAGACGTCCACTTCGGCGTCCAGGGCGTTTTCCTGGATGAACTCCCGGCGCGGCTCGACGAGGTCGCCCATCAGACGGGTGAACATGTCGTCGGCGTCGTCGGCGTGGGTGACCTTCACCTGCAGCAGGGTGCGCGCGTCGGCGTCGAGGGTCGTCTCCCAGAGCTGCTCGGGGTTCATCTCGCCCAGGCCCTTGTAGCGCTGGATGGAGAGCCCCCGTCGGCCGTTCTCCATGACCGCGTTCACGAGGTCGAGCGGCCCGCGCACCACGGCCGTGCGCTCCTTGCGCGTGAAAGTGGCCGGGCCCGAGAAGGTCTCGGCCAGCTCCTTGGCCCGTTCGGCGATGCGGCGTGCGTCGGCGGCGTGCAGCAGGACGTCGTCCAGCACGACCCGCTCGGAGACGCCGCGCTTGACGCGGCTGAAGACATAGCCGCCGCCTTCGCCCCTCTCGCCGCTCCAGGGGCCGTCGCCCTCCTCGGCGTAGAGGTCGAAGCGCCTGGCCGCGGCGGCCGGATCGCCGCCCTCGCCGAACAGGCCCGCCAGCGCCGCCTGCTCGATGGCGAAGGCCGGGGCGCGGGCCGAGAGGCGCTGGATGTTGGCGCGGGCGGTGCGCGAGGCGTTCACCAGCCGCAGCAGGTCCTGACCTGCCAGCCGCTCGCCCGAGGCCAGCTCCAGCATGGCGCCGTCGGTCCCCTCGTCGACGAGGTAGGCCTCCAGCTCGGCGTCGTCCTTCAGGTAGCGCGAGGACTTGCCCTTGGTCGCCTTATAGAGCGGCGGCTGGGCGATATAGAGGTAGCCGCGATCGATCACCTCGGGCATCTGCCGGTAGAAGAAGGTGAGCAGCAGGGTCCGGATGTGGGCGCCGTCGACGTCGGCGTCCGTCATGATGACGATCTTGTGGTAGCGCAGCTTCTCGATGTCGAAGTCGTCGCGGCCGATGCCGGCGCCCAGCGCCGTGATCAGCGTGCCGACCTGGTCCGACGACAGCATCTTATCGAACCGGGCACGCTCGACGTTCAGGATCTTGCCGCGCAACGGCAGGATGGCCTGGTTCTCGCGGTTGCGGGCCTGCTTGGCCGAGCCGCCGGCCGAGTCGCCCTCCACCAGGAACAGCTCGGACTTGGCCGGGTCCTTCTCCTGGCAGTCGGCGAGCTTGCCGGGCAGCGAGGTGATGTCGAGGGCCGACTTGCGGCGGGTGAGCTCGCGGGCCTTGCGGGCCGCCTCGCGGGCGGCGGCGGCCTCGGTGATCTTCTGGACGATCAGCTTGGCTTCGTTGGGGTGCTCCTCGAACCAGGTCGAGAGCCCCTCGCTGACCAGGCCTTCGACGGCCGGGCGCACCTCGGACGAAACCAGCTTGTCCTTGGTCTGCGAGGAGAACTTGGGGTCGGGCACCTTCACCGAGAGCACGCAGGTCAGGCCTTCGCGCGCGTCCTCGCCCGAGACCGAGACCTTCTCGCGCTTCGCCGCGCCGGACTGCTCGGCGTAGTTGGTGATGATCCGCGTCAGGGCCGAGCGGAACGCCGCCAGGTGCGTGCCGCCGTCGCGCTGCGGGATGTTGTTCGTGAAGCAGAGGACGTTCTCGTGGTAGCCGTCGTTCCACCAGAGCGCCATGTCGACCTCGACCGTATCCTTGCGGCCGCGGACGACGATCGGCTCTTTCATCAGCGGATGCTTGGCCTTGTCGAGGTGGCGCACGAAGGCCTCGATGCCGCCCTCGTAGTGCATGACCTCCTCGAAGGGCTCGGCCCCGCGCAGGTCCTTCAGCCAGATGGTCACGCCCGAGTTCAGGAACGCCAGCTCGCGCAGCCGGTGCTCCAGGGTCTTCAGGTCGAACTCGATGAACCGGAAGGTGGCGGTCGACGGCAGGAAGGTGACGTGGGTGCCGGTCAGGAACTCGCCGTTGTCGCGCAGCGGCGCCTTGCCGGTGACGGCCAGCGGAGCCACCGCGTCGCCGCGCCGGAACTCCATCTCGTGCTGCATCCCGCCGCGGAAGACCTTCAGCTTCAGGAAGTCGGAGAGCGCGTTCACCACCGACACGCCCACGCCGTGCAGGCCGCCCGAGACCTTGTAGCTGTTCTGGTCGAACTTACCGCCGGCGTGCAGCTGGGTCATGATGACCTCTGCCGCCGAGACGCCCTCGCCCTCGTGGATGTCGGTGGGGATGCCGCGGCCGTCGTCCGTGACGGTGCAAGAGCCGTCGGCGTTCAGGATCACCTCGACCTTGGTGGCGTGGCCGGCGAGCGCCTCGTCGATGGCGTTGTCCACCACCTCGTAGACCATGTGGTGCAGGCCCGAGCCGTCGTCGGTGTCGCCGATGTACATACCCGGACGCTTGCGCACCGCGTCCAGGCCCTTCAGGACCTTGATGGACTCCGCGCCATACTCGCCCTGGCCGTTGCCGCCGTTCCCGTTCTCTGGGGTCTCGTTCTCTTCGCTCATGCTTCGTCCGATGAGGCGCGTTCGGACTTCGGGCCGGCGGCCCGGGCGCGCCTGATGGGCAGGCGCGGACGGCCTGCGGGATTTACCTCCTCTATATAGGGCTCGAACCTGATTCTGCACGCATTTCGCGTGCGGCGCGAAGGCCCGCCGCCGGGCCTTCGGTCAGGCCACGGCGCTGACGATCTTGCGCAGGCCGTCGCGCAGGGCGCGGGTGTGCTCTGGGGTGTGGTCCTGGGGCCGGCGCATCACCTGCAGCGCCTCGACGTGGACCGCCACCATGGCCGAGCTCCATTTGCCCGAGGCGCGCAGCCGGGTGATCAGCTCGCAGAGGCTGTAGGCCGCCTCGCCCAACTCGTCGCGGCCGAAGATGCCGGCCATGGCGATGATCCGGTTCGCGGCGACGTAGACGTCGTCCACGCGCGGGTCGTCCAGGCGGTCGATGGCCGGCGCGGCGGCGGCGATCTCGTGGACCGTGCGGTCCAGCTCCTCCAGCGTCGGCTCGCGCAGCACCTCGAGCTGCACCTCGGCGGCGGCCACCGCCTCCTTCAGGTTCATGCCCGAACGCTGCACCAGCGCCTTCGCCAGCCGGTTCGCGTACTTGAACGTGCGGGCGGTCATCAGGCCACGGCCTTTTTGGGATTGAGCAAGGCGTCGATCTCCGATTGCGCCAGGTCGGGGCCGGCGGGGAAGCCGACCTCGGGGGACAGGTCGCCCTGACGGCGGCCCTTCATCCCGGGCGGCGGGCCGAAGTGCTTGTGGCGCCGATCGGGGCCCACGTAGGTGTCGCACTCGACGAATTCGCGCTCGTCCTGCACGAGCCAGAGCATCCGGTCGAACAGCACCTTCGGCGTGATCGGCTTGGCCACGACGAAGCTCGCGCCGCAGTCGCGGGCGCGCAGGACCGAGCTCGACGGCGTGTGGCCGGCGACCAGCAGGATCGGGGCGAGGCGGTTGCGGCCCTCGCGCTCGGCGCGGATCCGGCGGACGAACTCGAAGCCGTCGCCGTTGGGCATGTCGCCGTCGACCACGATGAGGTCGAAGTCGACCCGCTTGACCACCTCATCGGCCTCGGGGATCGACATGTACTTGCGGATGGCTTTCACGCCGAAGCCGATGAAGACCTGGCCCAGCAGGTCGAGCTCCACCTGATTGTTCTGCACGATCAGGACGACGGTCTTGGCGAGGTTCAGGCGCGGGTCGGCGCCCAGCTTGCCCGAGAGGCTCATTCGAACAGCTCCAGGTCGCCGGCCGCCGCCGAGGCCTCCTGCGGCTGCAGGCGCAGCGCCGCCGCCATGGCCTCCAGCGGCAGGTCGCGGGTCGCGGCCGCCGCGTCGGCGCGCCACTCGTCCGGAAGCTCCTGGCCCAGGTTCGACAGGAACCAGGAGAGGCTGGCGAGCCCCTGGGTGAGGTAGTCCAGGTCCTGCAGCGCCACGGCGTGCGGATTGCCGGCGAGGGTGGGGCTCAGCGCCGACTGGAGCCGGCCGCAGCGGCCTTCCAGGTCCTGCAGGACGCCGGCGGCGGCGTGCAGCACTTCGCGGAGGGCGACGGGTTCCATCTCGTTCATCGCCTCGTCCATCAGAACAGCTCCAGCTCGCCCGCGACGGGAAGCGGCTTGGGCGCCGGGGCGCGGCGCTCGCGCTCGAAGGGGGCGAGGGCCTGCTTCGGCAGCAGGATCTGGCGCGCCCGGCCCGACACCGGCCAGTACTGGACCCGCCGACCCTGCTCGCCGCCCAGGCTGCCGCCGGCGTGGGCCAGGCCTTCCCGGCGCAGGTAGTCCCGGGCGAAGGCGCCGTTGAGGGCGCCGACGTCGGTCAGCCCCTCCAGCATCCGGGCGCCGCCGAACAGCTTGGCCTCCAGCCGGCCGCGCTGGGCGCCCCGCGCCAGCAGGGCGTTGACCAGCAGCTCCATGGCGTAGGCGCCGAACCGCTGGGCGTCGCCGGTCGCGGCCGGGTCCTGCGCCCCGGGCAGCAGGAAGTGGTTCATGCCGCCGACGCCCACGACGGGGTCGCGCACGCAGGCGGCCACGCACGATCCCAGCACCGTCGTGAGCACGACGGCGGGATCGTCGGAGACGCGGAACTCGCCCTGCACCACGTGCAGCGGGCGAGCGGCCTCGCTGTCCAGGTCGGGGGCGAGCGCCGTGGTCACGTGATCGGCCCGAAGACCGCTTCGATCTTCTCCTTCAGCGTCGCGACCGTGAACGGCTTGACGAGGTAATTGTTGACCCCGAACTGCACGGCCCGCTGCACCAGCTCGCGGTCGGCGCGGCCGGTCAGCATGATGAAGGGCGTGCCGCGGATCGGCTCGTGGCCCCGGATCGCCCGCAGCAGGCCCAGGCCATCCAGCTTGGGCATGTTGTAGTCCGAGATCACCAGGTCGACCTTGCTGGTCAGCAGGGCGCGCAGGCCGGCCTCGCCGTCGGCGCACTCCTTGATCTCCCGGAAGCCGAGCTCCTGGAGGCCGGTGCGGACCAGCGAGCGCATGGTCTGCTGGTCGTCGACGACGACGACGTTCATGGAAGCCGCAACGGGCATCAGACATTCTCCACGATCTGGGGGGACGCCGCCTTGAGCAGCTCGGAAGCGATCTTCTCGAGCGGCGCCTGGCGCTCGACGGCGCCGAGTTCGAAAGCGGCCTTGGGCATGCCGTAGACGACGCACGAGGCCTCGTCCTGGCCGACGGTGCGCGCGCCGGACTCGCGCATCTCCAGCAGGCCCCTGGCGCCGTCACGGCCCATGCCGGTCAGGATGGCGCCGACGGCGCGGGGGCCGACGGCCTTGGCCACCGACGAGAAGAGCACGTCCACCGACGGACGGTGGCCGTTCACCGGCTCGCCGGGGGCGACGCGGCAGCGCAGGCGGGTCCCGCCGGCCACCTCGAGGTGGTTCAGCCCGCCGGGGGCCACGAACACCCGACCGACGTCTAGGAGCGCGCCGTCGCTCGCCTCCTCCACGCGTGGCGCGCAGAGCCGGTCGAGCCGCTCGGCGAAGCTGCGGGTGAAGCCTTCCGGCATGTGCTGGGTGATGACTGTCGGCGGGCAGTTGTCGGGGAAGCGGCTCAGGATGGCGATCAGGGCCTCGACGCCGCCCGTGGACGAGCCGATGGCGATCAGCCGCCCGTCCGGCTCGTGGGCGATGCGGGCCGGGGCCGGCGCGCCGGCCGTGCGGTCCAGCGGGCGCACCCGGGCCCGGGCGGCGGCCTTCACCTTGCCGGGCAGTTCGCGGAAGCCCTCCAGGCCGCCGGTGGACGGCTTGGCGACGCAGTCCACGGCGCCGATCTCGAGCGCCTCGAGGGTGATCTCGGCCCCGCGCGTCGTGAGCGTCGAGACCATGACCACCGGCATCGGCCGCAGGCGCATGATCTTCTCGAGGAAGTCGATGCCGTTCATGTTCGGCATCTCGACGTCCAGGGTGATCACGTCGGGATTGAGGGCCTTGATGGCCTCGCGCGCCTCGTAGGGGTCGGCGGCCTGGCCCACGACCTCGATCTCGGGGTCCTTGCCCAGCACCGCCGAGATCAGGCTGCGCATGGTGGCGGAGTCGTCGACGACCAGCACCCGTATCATCGGGCCGCTCCCTTCAGACGGTAGATGGTCACGCCCTCGCTCTGGAGGCGGCCGGCGGCCTCGCCGACCAGCCGTTCCGAGTGGCCGAGGTAGAGCCGCGCGCCGGGCGCCATCAGCGGTACGAACCGGCTGAAGACCCGGGCCTGGGTGGCCTCCTCGAAGTAGATCACCACGTTGCGGCAGAAGATCGCCTGATAGGTCCGGCGCATCGGCCAGTCGCCCATCAGGTTCAGCTCGTTGAAGGTCACCAGCCGGCGCAGGGGGTCGGCCACGACCCAGCGGTCGCCCTGCTGGCGGAACCAGCGGCTGCGCAGGTCGCCGGGGATCTGCAGCATGCTGGAGGAGCCGTAGGCGCCTTCCCGGGCCCGGGCCAGGACATGGGTGTCGATGTCAGTGGCCAGGACGCGCACGTCCAGCTCCGCCGCCTCGGGCAGCAGCGAGAGGATGGTGAGTGCGATGGAGTAGGGCTCCTCGCCGCTGGAGCAGCCGGCCGACCAGATCCGCACCTGTCCGCCCCGCTTGGCCTCCTGCAGCAGCGGCGGCAGGACCACGGTCTTCAGGTGTTCGAAGTGGTGCGGCTCGCGGAAGAAGCGGGTGACGTTGGTGGTCAGGGCCGCGATCATCTGCTGGCGCTCGTCGGCGCCGCCGGCGCCGGCGACCAGCGCGCAATAGTCCCGGAAGCTCTCCAGCCCCAGGCTGCGCAGCCGCTTGGCCAGCCGCGAGTAGACCAGCGTGGCCTTGGACTCCGACAGCGCGATCCCCGCCTCGTCGTGCAGGATGGCGGCGATGCGCTGGAAGTCCTCGGCCTGGAACACGAATTCCCCGTCGACCAGGCGCCCGCCGTTCTTGGCGGAGGTCGCGGGCGGCGCTGTCGTCACGCGGCGCACTCCAGGTCATCCGTCGGCAGCAGGCCGGTGAGCGAGATGAAGCTCACCATGCGCCCGTCGATCGCCAGCAGGCCGCGGACCGAGGCCCGCGCCAGGTCCGAGCCCACCTCGGGCGTCGGCTGGATCATGTCGTCGGTGATGGTGAGGATGTCGGAGACCGCGTCCACGAGCAGGCCCATCACCTGCTTCTCCACCTGGGCGACGATGATCACGTGCCGGGCGGTGGGATCGGCCGCCCCCAGGCCCAGGCGCGCGCCCAGGTCCAGGATCGGCAGCACGGCGCCGCGAAGGTTGATCACGCCGCGCACGAAGGGCGGCGCTTCGGGGATGGCGGTGGCGGGGGTCCAGCCGCGGATCTCGCGGACGTCCATGATGTCCACGCAGAATTCCTGCGCCCCGATGCGGAACGAGATCAGTTCGCGGCGGGCGCCGGCGATGTTGGCGACGTCGGTCATGATGGGGGTCATCCTGCCTGGAGGAGCCGAGTCGTGTCGGCGTTGCGGGAAGCTGCGACGAGGGTGTCCACGTCGAGGATGAGGGCGACGCGGCCGTCGCCCAGGATGGTGGCCGCGGCGATGCCCGGCACGCGGCGGTAGTTCGCCTCCAGGCTCTTGATGACGACCTGGCGCTGGCCCTGGATGGCCTCGACCAGCAGCACCGAGCGGGCGCCGCCCTCGCCCTCGATCAGCAGGGCCACGCCCTGGTCGGCCTCGATCTGCTGGGGCCGGTAGCGGAGGGCCGAGCCCACGTCCACGAGCGGCACGTAGGCGCCGCGGATCGAGATCACCCGGCCGCCGCCCGTCGTCGGGTGCACGTCGCCGCGCCGCGGCTGCAGCGTCTCGACGATGGCGCTCAGCGGCACGACCAGGGTCTGGCCGCCGGCCGAGACCACCATCCCGTCGAGCACGGCCAGGGTCAGCGGCAGGCTGAGGATGAAGGTGGAGCCTTCGCCCGGGCGGGAAGTGATCGAGATGCGCCCGCCCAGCTCCTGGATCGAGCGCTTCACCACGTCCATCCCGACGCCGCGGCCCGAGATGTCGGAGACCGAGTCGGCCGTCGAGAAGCCTGGCATGAAGATCAGGTTGTCGACCTCTTCGTCGGTGAGCTGGGCGTCCGGAGCGATCAGGCCCTTTTCGATGGCGATCGCCTTCACCCGCGCGCGGTTGATGCCGGCGCCATCGTCGGCGACCTCGATCACGATGCGGCCCGAGCGGTGCAGGGCCGACAGGCGCACCACGCCCTCGGCGGGCTTGCCGGCCGCCGCGCGGGCCTCGGGCTTCTCCAGCCCGTGGTCGATGGCGTTGCGGATCATGTGGGTGAGCGGATCGGTCAGGCGCTCGATGACGGTCTTGTCGACCTCGGTGCCCTCGCCTTCCATCACCAGCCGGACCTGCTTGCCGGTGGCGCTGGCCACCTCGCGGACGAGACGCGGCATCCGCTGGAAGACGGACTTCACCGGCTGGGCCCGGATGGCCATCACGCTGTCCTGGATCTCGCGGGTGAGCTGCTCCAGCTCGTCCAAAGCCACGGCCACGTTGGTGTCGCGGATCAGGCCCGCCTCGCTGACGCGCTGGGCCATCATCGCCTGGTTGATCACCAGCTCGCCGACAAGGTCGATGAGCCGGTCCACCCGCTCCAGGTCCACGCGAATGGTGGGGCTGGCGGCGTTGGCCGGGCCCGCCGGCTTGGCCTGGGCGCCCTTCGCCTCGGCCGGCCGGGCGGGCTCCGCCGGGGCGGTCTCCGGCGCAGCGTCCTTCGGAGCCTCGGCGGCCTCGGGCGCGGGCGGCGCGCCGACCTCGGCTTCGACGGCCTCCTGGGCCTTGCTGATCAGCGCGGCGATGTCGAGCTCGGGGTCCGGGGCCGGCGCGCCGTCGGGATCCGGCTCCGGCGCCTCGCCGTCGGTTCCGGCCGTGACCGTCACCTCGCAGTCGCTCTCGACGAACTCGAACACCTCCATGACCTCGTCCCGGGCGGCGGATCCGCGCAGGCGCACGGTCCAGGCCAGGTAGGCGCCTTCGGGGTCGAGGTGCGGCAGCAGCGGCAGGTCGCTCTGGTCGAGCTCGACCTCCACCTCGCCCAGCCGCGCGAGCTCGCGCAGCAGCAGGACGGTGTCGTTGGCCTTCTTGTAGAGTTCGGCGCGCGGCTTGAAGCGCACGGTCCAGCCCGAGGGCTCGGCCGCCGCAGCCGGCGCGGGCGCCTCGGCGGGCAGCGCGATCTGGACCGGCTGGAAGTCGAAGTCGCCCATGCCGTCGTCGTCGTCCGCGGCCCCCACGTCGGCGCCCGTGAACGCCGACAGCTCGGCGGCCACCGCGTCGCAGTGGGCCGGGTCGACCTCGCCGCCATCGCGGGCGGCGCGCACTAGGTCGGTGAGCACGTCGGCGGCGCGCAGCAGGGCGGCCACGATCTCGGGTCCCGCCGCCAGGCGGCCGGCGCGCAGCTCGTCCAGGGTGGTCTCGAACACGTGGGCGAAGCGGACTAGGTCGTCGAGACCGAACGCCCCGGCTCCGCCCTTCACCGAGTGCACCGCGCGGAAGACCGCGTTGACGGTCTCCTCGCCGCCGTCCCCGTCCTGCATGGCGAGCAGGCCGGTCTCCAGCTCGGCGAGCTGTTCCTCGCACTCCTGGAAGAACGTGGCGCGGATTTCCTGCATGGGGTCCATGGACGCGTCCCTCGGCTCTAGGCGGCCACGCGCCGGATCGCCGCGACCAGCTTGTCGGGGCTGAACGGCTTCACGATCCAGCCGCTGGCGCCGGCCTCGCGGGCCCGCAGCTTCTTCTCGGGCGAGGATTCGGTGGACAGCACGAGGATCGGGATCGCCCGGTGCACCGGGCTCGCCCGCACGCCGGCGATGAAGCCGTAGCCGTCCAGTCGCGGCATGTTGATGTCGGTGACGATGACGTCGGGGGCGCCCTCGCGCAGCACCTCCAGCCCGTGCTCGCCGTCCTCGGCCTGGAGGACGTTGAAGCCGGCGTCGGTCAGGGCCATCCGCAGCATGTCGCGCATGGTCCGGGAGTCGTCCACGGTCAGGATCGTCTTGCTCATCGGCTGAGCTCCGGAATGGGGAAGGTCTGTTCGGCGGGCGCGCCGAGGAGCTCGAGCGCGGCCACCATCTCGGCCGACGGCTCGCTGAGGCCGAAGCCCAGGCCGTCCGCCTCCCAGGTCGCGCGGGCCGAGAGCAGCACCTGCAGGCACTGGGCGCCCAGCCGCTGGACGGCCGAGCCGTCCAGCGTCACCGGCCGGCCCCGCAGTCCGGTCAGCTCGTCGGCGAGCGGCGCGGCGGCGTTGAGATCCAGCACGGGCGGCAGCCGCAGGGCGGCCGGCGCATTGTCGTCGTCACCGGCCATGGCCTAGAACTCCTCCCAGTTGTCGGCCTCGGCGAGAGGCTGCGGCTTCAGGGCGGCGCCGCCGCCGCGGGCGTGGGTGGAGACGGTCTTCATCGCGGTCCGCGGCGCAGGCGCGCGGGGCGTCGCGGCCGGCGACTGCACGGCGGCCTCGCCGACGCTGAACCGGCCGATCAGCCGCGCCAGCTCCTCGGCCTCGCTGGAGAGGCTGTGGCTGGCGGCGGTCGATTGCTCGACCATCGCCGCGTTCTGCTGGGTGAGCTGGTCCATCTGGTTGACGGCCGTGTTCACCTGGTTGAGGCCGGTGGCCTGCTCCTGGGCTGAGGCGGCGATCTCCGAGACCACGTTGTTGATGTCGGCGACCTGGGCGACGATCCGGTTCAGGGCCTCGCCCGCCTCGCCGACCAGGCTGACGCCCGAGCCGACCTGCTGGGTGGAGGCCGAGATCAGGGTCTTGATCTCCTTGGCCGCGTCGGCCGAGCGCTGGGCCAGGGCCCGAACCTCGGAGGCGACGACCGCGAAGCCCTTGCCGGCGTCGCCGGCGCGGGCGGCTTCCACCCCCGCGTTCAGGGCCAGCAGGTTCGTCTGGAAGGCGATCTCGTCGATCACGCCGATGATCTGGCTGATCTGCTGGGCCGACTTCTCGATCTCGCTCATCGCCGCGACGGCCTGGCGGACGATCTCGCCCGACTGCTCGCCGTCGGATTTGGCGGTCGAGACCACGTCGCGGGCATGGTGGGCCCCTTCGGCGGTCTTGCGGACCGTGGCGGTGATCTCATCCAGCGCCGCGGCCGTCTCTTCCAGGCTCGCGGCCTGCTGCTCGGTGCGCTTGGACAGGTCGTCGGCCGCCTGGCTGATCTCGCCCGAGCCCGAGCGCAGGCCCTGGGTCGCGGCGGTGATGACCTTCATGGTCTCCTGCAGCTGGTCCATGGCGCCGTTGAAGTCGGTCTTCAGCTGCTCGGCCTTGGGCGCGAAAGCAGCGGTGATCCGGTAGGTCAGGTCCCCCGACGCGAGCCTGGAGAGGCCCTCGGCGAGCGAGGAGATGGCGACCGCGTCGGCGGCGGCCTCCTCGGCCTTCTGGCGCTCGCGCTCGGCGCGTTCGGCCTCGGCCTGGCGGCGCTGTTCGGCCGCCTCGGCCTCGAGCCGGAGCTTCTCGATGGCGGCGTCCTTGAACACCTGCACCGCGCCGGCCATCTGGCCGATCTCGTCGCTGCGGTCGGCGGCGGGGATCTCCACCGAGTTGTCGCCCTCGGCGAGCCGGCGCATGGCGGCGGTCATCGCCACCACCGGCGCGGCCACGGTGCGCGCCAGCAGGAAGCCGGCGGCCAGGGCGATCAGGATCGTCAGGCCGACGCCGCCGGCCACCACGAGGTCCACGGTCCGGTTGGCCGTGGCCATGGCGGCGAGACGCTGCTTCAGGCGGGCCTCCTCCATCTCGACCATCTTCTCGATGGCCGTCTCGGCGGGCGCGATCTGCTCGTCGGCGATGCCCGAGGGGCCCACCATCTGAACCGCGACCGGATGGGTGAGCGGGTCCTGGGCCAGGCGCGAGCCTTCGACGACGACGCGCTCGAACCAGCCGTCGCTGGCGGCCTGCAGGGCGTCGATCAGCTTCTGGGCTTCGGCGTCGTCCCGCTGCAGGTCGCGCAGCGTCTTCAGGTGGCCGAGGAACGTGCCGCGGTGCTTCTGGACGCGCTCGGTATAGTAGGCGTCGCCCGAGAGGAGGACGCCGCGGAAGCTGTTCTCCTGGCGGGCCAGCGAGAACTCGACGCCGGCGATCGTCCGCAACACTTCGTAGCTGTGGTCGTTGGCCTGCCGCGCGCTTTCGATGGCCCGCAGGTTGAAGAGGACGACCACGCCCAGCGCCACGATGGTGGCGATGATGGCGCCGAACGCCGCCGCCTGCTTGTGGGTGATCTTAAGGTTCTTGATCGACACGGAAGGCTCCTTGTCCTGAGCCGCCGGGCCCGCGCGCCGTCGCGGCGCCGCAGGCGAAGCCGGCGGGCGGGACGGGTCAGAATTTCAGGATGAGGCTGCCGACGAGACCGGCCCGGTACTCGCCCTTCAGGTCGTCGCCCTTGCTGGTGTCGAACCAGCGCACGTCGGCGTCGAGGTTCTTGGTCAGGCCCTGGCGGACCCCCACGTTCCAGGCGGTGTAGTCCACGCCGCGCTCGACCTCGCGGCGGCCGAGCGCCGCGCTGACCTTGGTCTTCTCGGCGACCTTGACCGTCGCCTGGCCCTCGACCCACCAGGCCTCCTTGGCCCGGGCGAAGCCGTTCGGGGTGTAGTTCACCCGCAGGCGCACGCTGGTCGGGCCCATCTTGCGGGTGACGTCGGCCTCGGCTTCCCAGAACGTGGAGTCCACGCCCGCACGGGTGCCCGGACGCAGGCGGTAGATGGCGTGGAAGTCGAAGTCGAAGCCGGCGGCCTTCGGCTTGACGCCGACGGTCGTCAGGATCTCGGCGTCCGAGCCCTGCGACAATTCGACCGGGGTCGCGAAAACCTTCACGTAGGCCGGCCCCGGGGACCAGGTCACGCTGCCGAAGACATGGGGCTCGCCGTCGCTCTTGCCCACGCCCTTGGCCGTGTATTCGGTGGCCGCGCCGAGCTCGAACGAGAATTGGTCGGAACGATCGGCAGCTTTTGCTGCAGCGGGGGCGGCGGCTAGCAGTAGCACGCCAAAAGCGACCACGGTCGCCTTTAGGTTGTTCTTCTGAACCACGATTGCATTCCTCGAATAAGCAGTCGCGGTTTGAATAACGCCCATCTGTAAAATCGACGTATACTGATACCGTCGATTTGATCGCAAAACTATTCTATATTTGCACAGAATATCGAGTGCATTTTGCGATAGTCGGCGTTGGCACTCATTTCGCGTTAAGGATGTACGACAGGGCGGGGCGTCAGGATCGCGCCGCTCCGGGACCACGATGACGGTGGCGGATCAGACCAGCTCGGCGATCCGGCGGACGCCGGCGCGGTGGCCGACCAGGCGTTCCAGGATGTGGGTCAGCACGCCCGAGGCGTCGTCGAGGCTCTCCTGGTCGAGCTCGGCGACCAGGCGCTCGCACATCTCGATGTTCTGCTCCAGCAGGTCTTCCCGCAGCGCGCGGCCGGCGGCCGTCAGGCTGAGTTCGGTGAGGCGGCGGTCATGGGCGACCTCGGCGCGCAGCATCAGGCCGCGCTCGACGAGCTTGTCCACCGCCCGCGTGAGGCTGGTGCGGTCCAGGACCAGGAAGTCGGCGACCTCGTTCATGGTGCGGTTCGAGAGCTTGCCGAGGGCGTAGAGGATGCGCCACTGCACGAGCGTCAGGTTGTGCGGCCGCAGGATCTCGGACAGCAGGCGTTCCCGCCGTTCGTGGAGGTGCGCCAACAAGTAGAAGATCCGAACACGCTGGACACGCGACGGGCGGGCGCCCGCCATCTCAACTGTTTGCGCGACTTGGGCCAACTCTTTACCCCTGAAGGACCGCATTCCCGCCACAATGGCGGCTTTTCGACCTGTGCTGAATTGAGGCAAATCAGCGCAGCTTAACGTTTAATGGAATGATAAAAATCAGCTCAGGCGTGTGCCGCCTGGGTTGCGCGGCGTCACGCGGGGGCGAATCCGCCCGCGTCCATGCGCCAGCCCTGGCCCCGGCCTGCCAGGGCCTCGAAGAGGTGTTCGTCGGTCCCGGTGAGGAAGGCCTGCAGCCCCAGGGCCTCGATCTCGTCGAACAGCGCCGCGCGGCGGACGCGGTCGAGGTGGGCGGCGACCTCGTCCAGCAGCAGGACGGGCGCGGGCGCCGAATCGGCCCTAGCGAGGCGCGCCGCCTGGGCCAGGACCAGGTTGAGGATCAGGGCCTTCTGTTCGCCAGTCGAGCATTCGGCGGCGGCGCGGTCCTTCTCGGCATGGACGACGGCGAGGTCGCCCCGGTGCGGCCCGGTCAGCGCCCGGCCGGCGGCGGCGTCGCGGTCGCGGGCCTCGCGCAGGGCCCGGGCGAGCCGCGCCTCGACATCCGCGATCCCCGCCCCCTCGGCCGCCATCTGCTCCCACGCCCCGGTGAGCGACAGCCGCGCCTGGGGGAAGGGCCGCTCGCCGCGGGCGCCGATCTCGGCGGCGAGCGCGGCCAGCGTGCGGGACCGCGAATCGGCCATCAGCGCACCGGCCTCGGCCAGCCGGGCCTCGAGGGCGTCCAGCCATGTCGGATCTGCGGGCCCTTCGGTGAGCAGCCGCATCCGCTCGCGCATCGCCTTCTCGTAGGCCTGGACGTGAGCCGCATGCCCCGGCTCGGCGGCGAAGACGAGGCGGTCCAGGAACCGCCGCCGCTCGCCTGCGCCCTCGAGGAACAGCCGGTCCTGGGCCGGGGTCAGCCAGACCTGGCGCATGTGCTCGGCGAGTCGCCCCGGCGGCGCCGGCTCGCCGTCCACCCGCACGACGCGGCGCGAGGCCCCCGGCTGCTCCACGCCCGTGCCCAGCCGCACCTCGTCGCCGGCGGCGGCCACCGTCGCGGAGACGGCCCAGGCCCGGCCCACGGTCTCGCCGGGCAGGCGACGGCCGACCTCAGCGATGGACGCGCCGCGCAGGCCACGGCCGGGGATCAGGAAGCTGACCGCCTCGAGCAGGTTCGTCTTGCCCGAGCCGTTCGGCCCCGCCAGCCACACCGGGCGGCCGTCGAGCGCGAGCTCGGCCGAGGCGTACGAGCGGAAGTCGGTCAGGGACAGGCGGGTGAGAGCCGTGCGCACGACGCAGGTCTTAGCCGCCGCCCCGGTCAGCGTCGATGCTCGGCCCGATGCTTCAGCAGGTGCAGCCCGCCCGCGATGGCGCCGCCCAGCACGAGACCGAGCGCGGCGGAGAACAGGGCCGTCACGATCCAGGCGGCCGCGGGGCCGATGGCGGGCAGGCCGTGCGCCGGGGCGGCCAGGGCGTGCGCCAGCTCGGGGATCAGCGGGACTCCATAGTGCTCGAGTCCGTGCAGGAGGATGCCGCCGCCGACCCAGAGCATGGCCGCCGTTCCGACGGTGGCCAGGAGGCTCAGCACCGCCGGCATGCGGCGGACGAGCCCGCAGCCGACCGCCTTCGCCAAGGGGCTCGGCCGCTTGGCCATGTGCAGGCCGATGTCGTCCATCTTCACGATCAGCGCCACGACGCCGTAGACGCCGACGGTGATCAGCAGCCCGACGAGCGCGAGGGCGGCGGCCTGCACGGCGAGCGGGCGGTCGGTGACGTTGGAGAGCGAGATCGCGACGATCTCGGCCGACAGGATCAGGTCGGTGCGGATCGCGCCCGAGACCTTCTGGCGCTCCAGCTCGGCCGAGCCGAGGGCGAACTCGCCCGGCTCGTCGGGGATGTCCTCGTGCCGAAGCGCCTCGATGATCTTCTCGGCGGCCTCGAAGCACAGGTAGGTCCCGCCCAGCATCAGGATCGGCGTGACGGCCCAGGGGGCGAAGGCGCTGAGCAGCAGGGCGCCGGGGACGAGGAACAGGAACTTGTTGCGCAGCGAGCCCAGCGCGATCTTCCAGACGATCGGCAGCTCGCGCTCGGGCGTGAAGCCCATGGCGTAGCTGGGAGTCACCGCCGTGTCGTCGACGACGACGCCGACGGCCTTGGTCCCCGCCTTGCCGGCGGCGGCCGAGACGTCGTCGAGCAGTGCGACCAGTCCCGAAGCCATCCGCGCCCGTCCTCCCGTCTCGCCCCTCCGCTAAGGGCCCGTGCGGATGGCGTAAAGCACGAGCCAACCGTCGGTGGCGCCGTCCATGTCCGATTTCCGCGAGCGCGGCGTCACAACCCTTCCCATATCGACGTCCAAGCTTCAGCTTCGAACCGCAAGAGGGGCACGATGAACCAGACCGCCAAGGCCGAGACCTTCCGCAAGCTGCACACGGGCGCCGAGATCCTCGTGCTGCCCAACGCCTGGGACGCCGCGAGCGCGGCGATCATGGCCGACGCCGGCGCCAGGGCGGTGGCCACCTCCTCGGCGGCCGTCGCCTGGGCTCACGGCCATCCCGACGGCGACGCCGCGCCCTTCGACAAGGTCTGCGCCACGATCGCCGAGGTCGTGCGGGCGGTGGACGTCCCCGTGACCGCCGACATCGAGGGCGGCTACACCGACCACCTCGGCGAGCTGGCCGAGAACATCGCCAAGGTGATCGAGGCCGGCGCGGTGGGGATCAACCTCGAGGACGGGACCCGCGACCCCGCCCTGCACGCCGAAAAGATCGCCGCCGTGAAGGCGGCCGCCGGCGGGCGGCTGTTCGTCAACGCGCGCACCGACGTCTACCTCAAGGGCCTGGCCGAGGGGCACGCCGCCTTCACCGAGGTGCTGCAGCGGGCCGAGCGCTACCGTGAGGCCGGCGCCGACGGGATCTTCGTCCCGGGGCCGGCCGATCCCGACCTGATCACCCGCCTGGCCGACGGCGTCCGCCTGCCGCTGAACGTGATGGGCTGGACCGGCGTGCCGAACGCCGCGCGCCTGCAGGCGCTGGGCGTGCGGCGGCTGTCTTCGGCGACCAATCCGTTCCGCGTCGCCTACGCGGCGCTGGCGCGGGCGATGGAGGCCTTCGTCCGCGACGGCGACCCCGACGCGCTGGCCGCGGCCGGGGCGGGCTTCCCGAACCTGCAGAAGCGGTTCGGCTGACGCCTCGCCGCAGATGACCTTCGGCCCGCGCCGCCCTATCTTGCGGCCATGACCGACACGCTCGACGCCGTTCCCGAGACCGCGCCCGAAACCCCGCCCGGCTCCCCGCCGGAGACTTTGGGCGAGATTCCGCGCGAGACCACCCAGGACGGGCCGAAGGTCCGGCTCTATCTCGTGGACGGCTCGGGCTTCATCTTCCGCGCCTTCCACGCGCTGCCGCCGCTGACGCGGAAGACCGACGGCCTGCCGGTGGGCGCGGTCTCGGGCTTCTGCAACATGATCTGGAAGCTGCTGGTGGAGATGAAGACCCAGGCCGACGCGCCGACCCACCTGGCCGTCGTCTTCGACCACTCCGAGCAGACGTTCCGCAACAAGCTGTACGATCAGTACAAGGCGCACCGGCCGCCGCCGCCCGAGGACCTCGTGCCGCAGTTCCCGCTGGTGCGCGAGGCGACCAAGGCCTTCGGCGTCCCGTGCCTGGAACTGCCCGGCTACGAAGCCGACGACCTGATCGCCGCCTACGCCTGCAAGGTGCGCGACATGGGCGGCGAGGTGACCATCGTCTCGTCCGACAAGGACCTGATGCAGCTGGTCGGCCCGCGGGTCTTCATGCTCGACACGATGAAGAACGCCCGCATCGGCATCGAGCAGGTGATCGAGAAGTTCGGGGTCACCCCGGACAAGGTGGTGGACGTCCAGGCCCTGTGCGGCGATTCCGTCGACAACGTGCCGGGCGCGCCCGGCATCGGCATCAAGACCGCCTCGGCCCTGATCAACGAGTACGGCGACCTCGACACGCTGCTAGCCCGCGCCACCGAGATCAAGCAGCCCAAGCGCCGCGACACCCTGATCGAATACGCCGACCAGATCCGTCTTTCGCGTGAGCTCGTGCGGCTGGACTGCGACACGCCCCTGCCCAGCCCGCTGGACGAGCTCGCGGTGGACGACCCGGATCCGGCGGTCCTGTCCGAATTCCTGGAGCGCATGGAGTTCCGCACGCTCGCCCGCCGGGTGGGCGACGGCAAGGCGGGCTCCGCCGGCCAGGCCGCGGCCGACACGCCCAGGCCGGAGACCCGCGCCCCCGAGAAGCCGAACCACGGCAAGATCGACGTGACCGCCTACGCCTGCGTCCGCGACCTTCCCGCCCTCGACGCCTGGATCGCCAAGGCCTACGCACGCGGGATCGTCGCCTTCGACACCGAGACCGACGCGCTGTCGTCGGCGACCGCGGGCCTCTGCGGCGTTTCGCTGGCCGTGGCGCCGGGCGAGGCCTGCTACATCCCGCTGGGCCACTGCGAGGCCGAGGGGCTGCAGCTCGAAGCCGCCGCCGACCTGACCCAGATCCCGCTCGAACAGGCCATCGCCCGGCTGAAGCCGCTGCTGGAGGACCCCTCGGTCCTGAAGGTGGCCCAGAACGCCAAGTACGACATCGCGGTCCTCTCCCGGTACGGGATCGAGGTGGGCCCGATCGACGACACCATGCTGATCAGCTACGTGCTTGAGGCGGGCCTGCACAACCACGGCATGGACGAGCTGTCCAAGCTCGGGCTCGACCACGAGCCCATCGCCTTCAAGTCGGTGGCCGGGACCGGCAAGGCGCAGAAGAGCTTCAAGTACGTCGGCCTTTCCGAGGCCACCTGCTACGCCGCCGAGGACGCGGACGTCACCCTGCGCCTGTGGGAGCACCTGAAGCCCCGCCTGGCGCACGAGGGGCTGGCGACGGTCTACGAGACCCTCGAGCGGCCGATGCCCAAGGTTCTGGCCGACATGGAGTGCGCCGGCGCCAAGGTGGACGCCGAGCGGCTGCGCCAGCTCTCCAACGAGTTCGGCCAGCGCATGGCCGAGCTGGAGGCCGAAGCCCACCGCCTGGCCGGCCGGCCCTTCAACCTGGGCTCGCCCAAGCAGATCGGCGAGGTGCTGTTCAAGGAGATGGGCCTGGCCTCGGGCCGGGTGACCGCGACCGGGGCGTTCTCGACCGACGCCTCGATGTTGGAGGACCTCGCCGCCCAGGGCCACGAGCTGCCGCGCATCCTGCTGGACTGGCGCCAGCTCTCGAAGCTGAAGGGCACCTACACCGACGCCCTGGTGGCGGCGATCTCGGAGCAGACGGGGCGGGTGCACACCTCGTTCTCGCTGGCCTCGACGACCACCGGCCGCCTGTCGTCGTCCGACCCGAACCTGATGAACATCCCGATCCGCACCGAGGAGGGCCGGAAGATCCGCCGCGCCTTCGTCGCCGAGCCCGGCAAGGTGCTGATCAGCGCCGACTACAGCCAGATCGAGCTGCGCCTCCTGGCCCACATCGGCGACATCCCGCAGCTGAAGCGGGCCTTCCGGGAGGGGCTGGACATCCACGCCATGACCGCCTCGGAGATGTTCGGGGTTCCCGTCGAGGGCATGCCCTCCGAGACGCGGCGGCGGGCCAAGGCGATCAACTTCGGCATCATCTACGGCATCTCGGCGTTCGGCCTGGCCAACCAGCTCGGCATCCCGCAGGACGAGGCCGGGGCCTACATCAAGACCTACTTCGAGCGCTTCCCGGGCATCCGCGCCTACATGGACCGCACGAAGCAGGCGGCCCGCAGCCAGGGCTTCGTGCACACCATCTTCGGCCGCAAGGTGAACATCCCGGCGGTGAAGTCCAAGAGCCAGGCCGAGCGCGCCTTCGGCGACCGCGCGGCGATCAACGCCCCGATCCAGGGCTCGGCCGCCGACGTCATGCGCCGGGCGATGATCCGCATGCCGGGCGCCCTGAAGGCCGAGGGCCTGACCGCCCGCATGCTGCTGCAGGTGCACGACGAACTGGTCTTCGAGGCCCCCGAGGCCGAGGCCGAGGCGGTGATCCGCATCGCCAAGGCGGTCATGGAGAAGGCCGCCGAGCCCGCTGTGGCGATCTCGGTGCCCCTGGTGGTCGAGGCCCGCGCCGCGCCGAACTGGGACGACGCGCACTAGCCGTTCCAGGAACCTCGGCCACGGACCGGCCGTTGCGCGGCGCATGGCCGTGCTCGCCCCCGTCCTGAACCTGAGACGCCGCCTCGAACGGCGGCCGCTGGCCGCGCTGGTCGAGATCGCGGCCCGCGCCGGCTACCTGGCGCGCGGGGCGGTGCACGTCAGCATCGGGATCATCGCCCTGATGGCCGCCCTGGAAGCCACCCCGCATGCGGAGGGCGCGGTCGGGGCGCTGGAGGCCTGGGGCCGCTGGCCCGCCGGCGTCCTCCTGCTGTGGCTGATCGGCGTCGGGCTCTACGGCTTCGCCGGCTGGCGCGCGTTGCAGGCGGTCTTCGACGTCGACCGGCAGGGCCGCTCGGCCAAGGCCCTGCTCGCTCGGCTGGGCCAGGCGGTCAGCGGCGCCGTCTACGCGGCCACGGCTGTCTCGGTGTTCGGCCTGCTCGACGCCATCGAGGACCTGGGCGAGGCCGACGACCGCGACGCCACCCGGGCGATGGTCGAGCAGGCGCTGGAGATGCCCATGGGCGGCCTGCTCGTGGCGGCCGCGGGCCTCTTCGTCGCCGGCGCGGGGGTCGGCAGCATCGTGCGGGCGGCCCTGGACCATTTCACGCGCGGCCTCGCGGCCGGGCCCGACACCCGCACCCTCGCCGGAACACTGGCCCGGATCGGCTATCTCGGCCGCGGCGTGGCCCTGCTGCCCGCCGGCCTCTTTCTCGTCCTCGCCGGCGTGCGCGCTCGCGCGTCGGACGCCCGCGGCCTCGGAGCCGCCCTCGACGCGCTGGAGCGCCAGCCGTTCGGCGACGCCGTGCTGGCGCTGGCGGCCGTGGGCCTGGTGGCCTTCGGCGTCTTCGCCGCCCTCGAGGGCTGGCTGAGGCCGATCCGCCCTGAACGGGCGCTGGACAGCTAGGCCGCGCCCGGCCGGCGGGCGAAGGCCTGCATCAGCCGCTGGTCCTCGCGGTGCAGCCGCACCGCCGTCAGCACGCCCGTCGCATAGGCGCCCGTGTCCACGCCCAGCCGATGGCGGGTGAGCTGGGCCTCTTCCGTCGGCGTGTGGCCGTGGACGATCACCTTGCCGAAGGGCCCGCTGGCCTCCAGGAACTCCTGCCGGATCCATAGGAGATCACGCTCGGCCTGCTCCTCCAGCGCCACGCCCGGCCGCACCCCGGCGTGGACGAACGCGTAGTCGCCCTCGGTGACCATCAGTTCGAGATCCCGGTAGAAGGCCCGGTGCGCCTCGGGCAGCGCCGCCGCGAGGGCGTCCCGCGCCCGCACCCACGCGTCGGAATCGCTGCGCCCGGCCGGCGGCTGCACGCCGTAGGAGGCGAGCGTCGGGCCACCGCCGTTGTCCATCCAGACCGCGCCGAACTTCGGATCCTCGAGGAAGCGCAGCAGCGCCTCCTCGTGGTTGCCCTTCAGGGTCCGGGTCTCGAGGCGGGCGAAGGCCTTCATCTCCAGCAGGAGGTCGACGACGCCCCGGGACTCCGGGCCGCGGTCCACATAGTCGCCCAGCATGACCAGCAGCGGCGCCTGCTCGGCCCGGGCGGCGAGCGCGTCCTCGGCGATGTCGCGCAGCAGCGCCCCCAGCAGGTCCAGTCGGCCGTGGACGTCGCCCACCGCATAGACGAGCCGTCCCCCGGTGGTCGGGGGCCGGTCCGGCGCGCGCTTGCGGAAGAGGTTGAACATGCGGCCTCAAGGATAGAGGTCCGGCTTCCCGCGGACAACGAACGCCGCCGCCAAGGCAGAGCTTTGACAATTCTCAAGGCCGGAGCCCGGACGGCGCATAGCGTCGCTCGACAAAGAACAAGACCAGAATGGGGGGAACCGGATGAGGCGCCCGTTCGCCTGCGTCTCCGCCGCCTCCCGCCACGCGCCCGCGCCGCGCTGCGCCAAGGAGGATGCATGACCGCCACGTCCCGCCTGCCGCCGATCCGCACGCTCGGGTTCTCGGCGCCGTTCCGCTGGCTGGCCGGCGGCTGGCTGGACTTGTGGCGCGCCCCGGCCCCCATGCTGGCCTATGGCCTGGTCGTGGCGGCGGCGAGCCTCGCCATGACCTACGCCCTCTATGTCTCCAACGGAGCCTTCTGGGTGCTGGCGCTGAGCTGCGGCTTCGTGCTGGTCGCCCCCGTGCTCGCCATGGGGCCGTACGAAGCCGGCCGGAGGCTGGAGGCCGGCCAGCGGCCCGGCCTGGCCGAAGTGCTCTTCGTTCGGCCCGCCTTCCGCCAGGACGTCGCCTACCTGGGCCTCGCCCTGCTGGTCATCTACTTCTTCTGGGGCCGCATCGCGCAGATCGTCTACGGCCTCTCGACCTTCCAGCTCCACGAAACCGCCGAGGCCTTCCTCCGCTTCGCCCTGACCAGCGCAGAAGGCCATACGATGCTGATCGCCGGCACGATCGTGGGCGGCGTGATCGCCTACCTGACGTTCGTGCTGGTGGTGGTCTCGGCTCCGATGCTGCTCGATCCGAGGGCCGACGTCTTTTCGGCCACCGCCACCAGCGTCCGCAGCGTGGCGGCCAACCCGGGGCCCATGACCCTCTGGGCGGCCATCATCGTGGCGCTGCTGCTGGTGGCGGCCGCCACCGGCTTTGCGGGCCTGATCCTGATCTTTCCCTGGCTGGGCCTCGCCAGCTGGCGCGCCTATCGCGAGGTGGTGGGCGCCTGACGCGCCTCAGCCGTGGCGCGCGAAGACCCGCGTGCGGCCCCCGGGCGACAGCAGCAGGGTCTCGTAGGGCTCGGTGCGGCCGTCCGGGCGCTCCATGCCGGGCGAGCCGAAGGGCATGCCGGGGACGGTGAGCCCCAGCGCCTTGGGCTTCTCCTTCAGCAGCCGCCGCACGTCGGCCGGCGGAATGTGGCCGACCAGCACATAGCCGCCGATCTCGGCGACGTGGCACGAGGAGAGCTCGTCCGGCACGCCGCGCCGACGCCAGACGGGGCTGATGTCGTCCAGGGTCACGATCTTGGCGGCGAAGCCGGCCCGCCCCATGGCGGTGATCCAGCCGCGGCAGCAGCCGCAGCTGGCGGTCTTGTAGACGGTGAGCGGCGGGGCGGCGGCCTGGCTCGCCGCCTGGCCGGCCCCCGACACGACGACCAGCGGCAGGGCCGCAACGAGAGCTCGGCGGTTCAGCATGTGATGGGCCTCCAGCCTTCCCTGTAGCCCCCGATCACGCCTGCGCACGTTGCGCGGCGTCAACCTTGCGGGCCGGTCACGGGGGAGAAAGGTTCCTGGTGGAGCCGAGGGGAGTCGAACCCCTGACCTCCTCATTGCGAACGAGGCGCTCTACCAACTGAGCTACGGCCCCAGGAAGGCGCCGGAATAAGGCGATTGGCGGGGGTCGTGTCAAGCGCGCCGTTCCAGCGTCGTCCCAACCCTCGCCTTGCCTGCGGCCAAAAGCCCGCTAAACCGGTGGCATGGCCAGCTTTCTCTACTTCATCGTCGGCAGCCTGCTCGAGCTGCTGATCTGGGCGATCATCATCAGCGCGGTGCTGAGCTGGCTGGTGGCGTTCAACGTCATCAACCTGCGGAACAACTTCGTCTATGCGGTCACCCGCTTCCTCGACGCGGTGACCCGGCCGGTCCTGGCGCCGTTCCAGAAGATCATCCCGCCGCTGGGCGGCGTGGACATCAGCCCGATCGTCGCGATCCTGGTGCTGCAGGGGATCAAGATCTACCTGCTGCCGCTGATCTTCCGGCCGCTGCAGGGGGTCCTGGGCTGAGCCTCAAGCTCGCCGTCCGGGTGACGCCGAAGGGCGGCCGCGACGCCATCGACGGCTGGGGCGCGGACGAGGCAGGCCGCCCCGTCCTGAAGGTGCGGGTCAGCGCCGCCCCCGCCGACGGAGCCGCCAACGCCGCCGTCGTCGCCCTGCTGGCCAAAGCCCTGAAGGTGCCGAAGTCCGCCGTCCGCATCGCCGCCGGCGAGACCGCCCGGATCAAGCGCCTGGAGATCGACGGCGCGAGCGAGGCCGACGCGGCCCGCGCCTTCGGAGCGCCGCCCTAGGGGTCGGGGTCCTGGGATCGGCGCCTCGGATCGCCCGCCTGGGCCGATATTTTCTGCGACCCGCCGGAACTTGTCATTTGAGAACAGGTTATCTGGCGGACCGTCCAACGACTTGCCTGTCGGACCAAGGGCGGTCCCGATCGGCCCGGCCCACACCCCTGGCATCCCCCCGACCGCGGCCGGGCCGATCGCCCCCTCACACCCCCTCCCGCGCGGGCCCCGGAACGGCCGCCCGCCTCGCCTGTTCTCCTCCTGAACCCGAGAGGAGACGAGACATGGCCCGCCCCGGCGACCGCGACACGCCCCACGACAACCGCAGCGAAGGCGGCCAGGCCACCCGGGAGACCGGCGGCGGCTACTCCGGACCGCCCGGCTATGGGCGCGGCTACGGCCGCGACTTCGGCGGCGGAGGACTCAACCAGGGCTTCGACGGCAGCTGGGGCCAGGGGTACGGCGGCAGCGTCGCCCCCACCGACTACCGCGAAGGTTTCGGCGGCGAGGCCTACGGCGGCGGCATGAGCGGCGACGACTACCAGCGCAGCTTCGGCGGCCGAGGAGAGGACTTCGGGGCCGACGACCGCACCTGGATCGACCGGCGGGCCGACGAGCGTTCGGCGCCCGACAGCGGCCCCCACAGCGGCAAAGGGCCCAAGGGCTGGGCGCGCACCGACGGCCGCGTGCGCGAGCAGGTGTGCGAGCGGCTGATGGAGGACCGGCTGCTCGACGCCCGCGAGGTGGAGGTGGCGGTCGAGGGCGGGGTGGTCACCCTGCGCGGCGAGGTTCCCGGCGCGTCGGATCCGCAGCTGGCCGAGATGCTGACCCGCGAGACGCCGGGCGTGCGGGAGGTCCGCAACGAGATCGTCCACCGCCCCGGCCCCAGGCGGCCGCTCTGAGGCTGGCGCCGGCGGGGGCCCGGCGCCTATCTTCCCGTCATGTCCACAGCCGACCTCTCCAGGATGATCGCCGAGGCCCGGCGCATGGTGGTGTTCACCGGCGCGGGGATCTCGACCGAGTCCGGCATCCCGGATTTCCGCAGCCCCGGCGGCGTCTGGAGCCGGATGAAGCCCATCTACTTCCAGGAGTTCGTGGCCAGCGAGGAGAAGAGGCGCGAGGCCTGGGAGCGGGCGTTCTCGGGCCGCGCCGGGTGGGTGGGCCGGGAGCCGAACGCCGGACATTACGCCGTCGCCCGGCTGGTGACCCTGGGCAAGGCCTCCAGCGTCATCACCCAGAACGTCGACAACCTGCACCAGGCCTCGGGCGTGCCGGCCGAGAAGGTGATCGAGCTGCACGGCAACGCCAGCTACGCCACGTGCCTGGAGTGCGGCGAGCGCCATGAGCTGGATGAGCTGAAGGGGCTGTACCAGGCGACCGGCGACCTGCCCGCCTGCCGCGCCTGCGGGGGTCTCGTGAAGACCGCGACCATCTCGTTCGGCCAGCCGATGCCGGAAGGTCCGATGCAGCGCGCCGAGGCCGAGACCCTGGCCTGCGACCTGTTCCTGGTCCTCGGCTCCTCGCTGGTGGTCTATCCGGCGGCGGGGTTCCCGATCATGGCCAAGCGCCACGGGGCAAGGCTGGTCATCGTCAACCGCGAGCCCACCGAGCTCGACCCCTACGCGGACCTCGTCCTGCACGACGAGATCGGTCCGGTGATGACGGCGGCGGCAGCGACGGACTAACAGGGCCGCTTCGGCGGATTCGTCACACCCTCGCCTTGATCGGCGGGTTATGCGCTGCGCCAGTTCATCCAGCGGAGTTCCCCATCTTGATCCTTCGACCCGTGGCGCTGGGCGCCGTCCTGCTTCTCGCCGCCTGCAGCTCGGGCGGCGACTCGGCCAGCTCCAGCGATCCCTACGCCGGCCTCGACGCCCAGGTGCTGTCCTGGCGCACCGACATCGAGACGAACCACCCGGCGTGCGCGACCAAGGTCGAGGGCAAGGGCTGCGAGGGCTTCGAGGTCACGTGCAAGGGCGCCCAGGAGCTCTCGGCCGAGGAGCAGGCGCAGGGGATCACGGCCCAGGTGGTGGCGGCCATGCGCTTCTCCGGCCGCAACGCCGACGGCAGCACGGGCAAGCCCGGCTCGGCGTTCGCCGAGTTCTCCAAGACCGGCGACGCGTGGACCCGGGCCGAGACCCGGCCGGTCAACCTGACGACCTGCGCCCCGTTCTAGGCGCCGCTCAGGACCCTACTGGCGCGGCGGCCGCCCGCAGGGCTAAGCTGCCGCCGCTTGCCGGTCCCACCACAGCGGAGCCCGGATGGTCCGGATCCTCAGGCGCCTGCGGGGCGCTGCGACCTTCCGAGAGCTGGGGCCCGGCCTCGTCACGGGCGCGGCCGACGACGATCCCAGCGGCATAGCCACCTACAGCCAGGCCGGGGCCCAGTTCGGCTACGGCCTGCTGTGGACCACCGTGATCACCTATCCGCTGATGACCGCGGTGCAGCTGGTCAGCGCCCGCATCGGCCGGGTGACCGGTCATGGCCTGGCGCAGAACATGGCCCAGGTCCTGCCGAGGCCCCTGGTGTTCGGGCTCGTCTGCCTGCTGTTCGTCGCCAACACCATCAACATCGGCGCGGACCTGGCCGCCATGGGCGCGGCGGCCGAGCTGGTCGTCGGCTGGGGCGGCCAGCTCTTCACGGTGGCGTTCGCGCTGCTGTCGCTGAGCCTGCAGCTGTTCGTGCCCTACGTCCGCTATGCGCGGTTCCTGAAGTGGCTGACGCTGGTGCTGCTGAGCTATGTCGCCGTCGTGCTGGTGGTGAACATCGACTGGCCGCAGGCGCTGACCGCGATCGTCGTCCCCCGGTTCGAGGCCAGCCGCGAGGCGCTGATGATGATCGTCGCCGTCTTCGGCACCACGATCAGCCCCTATCTCTTCTTCTGGCAGAGCAGCCAGGAGGTGGAGGAGATCCGCAACCACGCCGGCGCGCAGCCGCTGCTCGAGGCCCCGCGCCAGGCCCCCCGCGAACTGCACCGCATCCGGGTGGACACCTTCTTCGGCATGGCGGTCTCGAACCTCGTGGCGCTCGCGATCATGCTGAGCGCGGCGGCGACGCTGCATGCGGCCGGCCGAACCGACATCCGCACCTCCGCCGAGGCGGCCGAGGCGTTGCGGCCGGTGGCGGGCGAGTTCGCCTTCGCCCTGTTCAGCCTCGGGATCGTGGGCACCGGCCTGCTGGCGGTGCCGGTCCTGGCCGGCTCGGCCGCCTACGCCTTCGGCGAATCGCGGGGCTGGAAGTGCGGGCTGGAGAACAAGCCCTGGGAGGCGGTGGGCTTCTACGCCGTCATCGGCGCGGCGACGCTGCTGGGGCTCGGCATCGGCTTCTCGCCCATGCCGCCACTCCGGGCCCTGTTCTGGAGCGCGGTGATCAACGGAATCGTCGCCGTGCCGATCATGGCCGCCATGATGTGGGTCGCCAGCCGCCGCGACCGGATGGGACGGTTCCGGGCCAGCCCCACGGTCCTGACCCTCGGCTGGACCGCCACCGCGGTCATGGGGATCGCGGTCGTGGCCATGGCCCTCGCCGGCTAGACCGCCATCTTGCATCCGGCCGCCGGGCGCCGCAGACACGCCGCCGCGCGAGGGGGCGGGCAGCATGAGTCGGATCGTCTATCTGGGATTTCCGACCGGCGCCGTCTCGGGCGGCCAGAAGGTGATCCTGCGCCATGTCGAGGCCCTGCGGGAGCTCGGCTTCGACGCGGTGTACTGGCGCCGCGCCGACAACGTCCTGCCGACGTGGCTCGATCACAAGGCCCCCGTCGAGGCCGACACGCCCTTCCGGCCCGACGACATCCTCGTCCTGCCCACCGACGCGCCCAACGCCATGGAGGCGGTCGCCACCCGCCTGCCGAACCGGGCGCTGCTGTTCTGCCAGAACCAGTACTCGCTGCTGAACATCGGCCTGGCGCCGGCCAACCGCTTCCCCGCCGAGCGGGCGCCCGACTTCATCGTCCCGGGGCCGCTGATCGCCCGCTCGATCCAGCGGTTGTTCCCGCGGGCGCGGGTCGAGGTGATCCCGTGCTTCGCCGACGAGCGGATCTTCGTCCCCGGCGCCGAGCGGCGGCACGCCGTCGCCACCGTGCCGCGCAAGCGGCCCGGCGAGATGAACATGGTCCGCAACTACCTGCGGCAAGTCCACCCGCGCCACGCCGAGCTCCCCTGGATCCCGATCGAGGGCGCTACGGAGGCGCAGATCGCGGGCGTCTTCGGGGCCAGCACCCTGTGCCTGAGCCTCAGCCGGTTCGAATCGGTGGGCATGACCCCGCTGGAGGCCATGGCCTGCGGCTGCGTCGTGGCGGGCTTCACCGGCATCGGCGGCTGGGACTTCGCCACGCCGCAGAACGGCTTCTGGGCGCCCGAGGACGACGTCGAAGCGGCGGGCGAGGCCCTGGCCCGCGCCGCCGACCTGGTGCTGACCGGGGGCCCCGCCCTCTCCAGCATGCTCGAGGCCGGCCGCGCCACGGCCGAGCAATGGTCCTACGCCCGGTTCCGCACGGCGCTGGAGGAGGTGTGGATGCGTCTGGCGCCCGAGGCGCGCCTCAGGGACGGCCCGCTGGATTGAGCGGGCGACGAAGATCGTCGATGCCGGGCTGAAATGGTGCCGCCTGCGTGACTCGAACACGCGACCTACGCATTACGAATGCGCCGCTCTACCGGCTGAGCTAAGGCGGCCCAAAGGGCGTTTCCCCGGCGAACGGGTCAGGCCCGGCCGCGAGGGAGCGCCTATTTAGCGGCTCGCAGACCGTTCGCCAAGCGTCTGCGGACGCGGGCCCGGTCCAGCCCTCGCCAAGCGGTCCCCGCCGAGGGGAAACGCCGCCCGGCCGGCGGCGGTAGGGCCAGGTAGGACCAGGCCCGCGCGAGACGCGGGGCTGCCCCACCGCAGCCGCGACACGTCCGGCGCCGACGCTTCCGCGGCCGGCGGCGCCGGCGGCGTGGGCCGCCGGCCTCGCCGCAGCCGATTTGGTTGCGGCGGTTTGTCCAAACCACGCGCCGCGGCAGATCACCGGGCGGCCGGCGGCTGGATCAGCCGAGCGGTAGGGCCGCGGTAGCGCCGGAAAACACGCGAACATTCCGGCCGCGACGACTTCCGCCACGCCGGCGCAACGCGGTTCAAAATTCAAACTCTCACAGCAATAGTAAAGCGTAGGCGCGCGTCATTTGGTATTACTGGAGACGTAGACGGTCACGATACTCATAGCAATACCGCTACGTGCCGATATACAGCGCCTTTGGCATTCGCCTATATTATGTGCATTTGTGTCGTTTAACTGTCATTTAAGTTGCAGGGCACATCCCTCCTTGCCTCAGCCCGAGGGGGGCAAGGAACGATATGCGACGAAATCACATAAATACTTACACATCTTGCGCGCTTCTGGTCGCTGCGACCGGCGTGCTCGCCGCGCCCGGCGCAGCCTTCGCCGATCCCGCCAAGGATCTGCAGGTCGCCGGCCGCGCGCTGACCTTCCTGGAGAACGGGCCCACGGGCCGTGCGACCCTGGGGGTGGTGTTCGATCCGTCCAAGCCGGCCTCCGTGGCCGAGAAGGACGCTGTCATGGCTGCGATCGGCGGCGGCTACAGCGCCGGCACGGTGACCCTGGTCGGCAAGCCGGTCGAGGCCGGCGGCGTCGCCGGGGCCTCGGGCGTGAACGCGCTCTACGTGACGAAGGGCGTGAACTACGCCGCCGTCGGGGCCGCGGCCAAGGCCAAGAAGCTGGTCACCATCGGCTCGGATCCCGCCTGCGTGGGTTCGGGCGCCTGCGTGATGGGCGTGACGACCACTCCGAAGGTCGAGATCACCGTGAACCGTTCAGCCGCCGCTTCGGTGGGCGCCGCCTTCAAGGCCGCCTTCCGGATGATGATCAAAGAAATCTGAGCGGCCCGAGAAAGTTGAAGAATATGAACAAGATCCTTCTGGCCGCCGGCGTCGCCGGGCTGGCCCTCGCGGCCGCCCAGACGGCGAGCGCGCAATCCATCGACTACGGCTCCCTGCAGGCGCTGTTCAACGAGCCGGTCACCACCAGCGCCACGGGTTCGCCCCAGCGCTCGACGCGGGTGCCGGTGGACATGGACATCATCAGCGCCGAGGACATCGAGCGTTCGGGCGCCGTCGACCTGCCGACGATCCTGTCGCGCGTGGCCGGCGTCGACGTGCTGGCGTGGAGCGCCGACACCGCCGACGTGGGCGTCCGCGGCTACAACCAGGCCATGTCGGCCCGCCTGCTGGTGCTGATCAACGGCCGCCAGAGCTACCTCGACCACTACGGCTTCACCAACTGGGCCACCCTGCCGGTGCGCCTTGAGGAGATCCGCCAGATCGAGGTCGTGAAGGGCCCCAACGCCGCGCTCTTCGGCTTCAACGCCGTCGGCGGCGTGGTGAACATCATCACCTACAACCCGAAGTTCGACGACACGGACTTCATCACCGTCCGCGGCGGGACCGAGGACTACGCCGAAGCCTCGGTCGGCCAGACCGTGAAGCTGGGCGAGCAGTTCAGCGCCCGCGTGACCGGCGGCTACAGCCGTCAGGACCAGTGGCGGAATTCGGTCGGCGTCGCCGACCGCCTCATCCCGAACCCGGAACGGGCGACCCTGAACGTCGACACCGTCACCCAGCTGGCCGACAAGGTCGAGCTGCGCGTGGAAGGCGGCTGGACCCACAACCGCCAGGCCGGCTTCATCTCGACCTACTCCTACGGCCCGTCGAAGTACCTGACCGAGTCGCTCAAGGCCGCCCTGACCTGGGAATCCAAGGCCGGTCTGATCCAGGCCACCGCCTACCAGAACAACCTCACGGCCAAGAGCGAGATCGCCAGCATCGACACCCGCTGGGAGAACAAGATCCAGGTCTTCAACGTCCAGGATCTGTTCAAGGTCGGCGCGAACCACACCTTCCGCGTCGCGGGCGAATACCGGCGGAACGAAACGCCGACCACGCCCGGCCACACCGCCAAGATCAAGTACGACGTGCTCTCGGCCTCGGGCATGTGGAACTGGCAGGTCACCGAGAAGTTCGCGCTGACCACCGCGATCCGCCACGACAAGCTCAGCCTCGAGCGTGAAGGCGACCTGGCTCCCGGCCTGCCGAACCAGAACGCGGCGCTGTGGGACCGCACGATCAAGGAGACCACCTACAACGTGGGCGCGGTCTTCACCCCCACCGACGCCGACACCTTCCGGGCCACCTACGCCCGCGGCGTGCAGCTGCCGACCCTGGTCGACCTGGGCGCCCTGCAACTGATCATCCCGGCCGCGCCGGGCGTGAACATCGCCTACGTCGGCAACCCGGGGCTGGCGCCGACCGTCGTGACCAACTTCGGCGTCGGCTACGACCGCGACCTGCCGCAGATCCGCGGCAGGGCCGGCATCCGGTTCTTCGTCCAGAAGAGCGAGGACATCAAAGGCCAGCCGAACTCGGCGCAGCTCGACATCATGCCGACCGCCACGTCGCTGCCGGGCTTCTCCTACCGCAACATCGGCGACTCGAAGCTGAAGGGCGTCGAGGTGCTGGCCAGCGGCAAGTACGCCAACGGCATGCACTGGAACGCCAACTACACCTACACGGACGTCGAGGACGACACCCTGGCGGCCTTCGATGCGGCGACGCGCTATGCGGCCTACGAGCTGAGCACGCCGAAGCACCGGGCCAACCTGAATGTCGGCTGGACCAATGAGACTTGGACCGTCGACGGCTTCGTCCGCTACGAGGGTTCGAAGGATCTCTACTACGCCGCCGCGGTGCGCCCGGTGGACTCCTTCGTGAGCCTCGCCGGCCGAGTCGCCCGCGAATTCGACGGCGGCGTCACGGTCGCGGTCAGCGGCCAGAACCTGCTCAGCGAGCGTCAGCAGCAGACGAGCGGCCTGAAGGCCGAGCGCCGGCTGTTCCTGTCGGTCGCCAAGGCCTGGTGATCCCGAGCGGCCCCGCCCTGCGGCGGGGCCGCTTTCCCCTTCCTGGGAGACTACCCATGAAAATGCCCCGCTTCAGCGGCCTGTCCCTCGTCGTGAAGATGGCGGTCGCCCCCGCGGTCGCCGTGCTCGTCCTGGCGCTCGTCTCGGGCGGCGCCTTCTACAGCCAGCACCAGCAGGCCCAGGCGCTCGACCGCATCGTCAAGCACGACATGGCGGCCAGCCTGCGTGTGGCGGCGATCTCCAACCGCATCACCGCGGCCCACCTGCAGATCTACCAGGCGATGACCAGCCAGGCCGGCGCCGTCGCCGGCGGCCCGTCGGACGCGCCGGAGCGGCTGCAGGCCCTCATGGGCGAAGTGGACGCCATCAAGGCTGAGATCGAGACGCTGAAGAAGGACCTGCCGAAGGCGCAGCAGGCGCGCTTCGACCAGGTGACCAAGGACCTTGCCGACTACCGCGGCGGGATCGAGGTGGTCGGCTCGATGCTAGGCGTCGACTTCGCCACCGCGGTGGCGTTCGTCCAGCCCTTCGAGGAACACTATGCGCGGATGACCGACACGCTCGCCCAGGCGCGCAACGTCGTGCAGGCCGACGCGGACCGGCGGGCGAAGGAAAGCGCCGCCCAGGCGGCGATGACCGGCAAGATCGTCATGGGCGGCTCGCTGCTGACCCTGCTGGCGGTGGCCTGGCTTTCGGCGGCGGTCATCATGGGCGTGCGGCGCGGCATCCGCGGCATCGCCCAGGGCACCGAGGCGCTGGCGGGCGGCGACCACGACGTCGACCTCGAGCCGCTGCAGCGCGGCGACGAACTCGGCGCGATCGTGCGCGGCCTCGGCGTCTTCAAGGAAAACCTCCAGCGCATGGACGCCATGCGCAAGGAGCAGGAGGAGAGCCGGGCGCGGGAAGCGGCCATGCGCGAGCAGGTCGAGGCCGAACGCGCCAAGACCCAGGAAGCCCAGGTCGCGGTCGTGCACGCGCTGGCCGAAGGCCTGGCGCGGCTCTCGCAGGGCGACCTGAAGCATCGCCTCGCCACCCCGTTCACCGCCGAGTACGAGCAGCTGCGCACCGACTTCAACGGCGCCGTGGCCAAGCTCGAGGACGCCATGAAGGTGATCGCGGCCAACGCCGGCCAGATCAACATCGGCGCCGACCAGATCGCCAATGCGTCCGATGACCTGTCCAAGCGCACCGAGCAGCAGGCGGCCAGCCTGGAAGAGACCGCCGCGGCGCTCGACCAGATCACCGCCACGGTCCGCAAGACCGCCGAGGGGGCCAGCCACGCCCGCGACGTGGTCGCCGCCGCCAGGGACGACGGCGAGCGCTCGGGCGAGGTGGTCCGAAACGCCGTGGCCGCCATGAACGAGATCGAGAAGTCCTCGGGCGAGATCAGCCAGATCATCGGCGTCATCGACGAGATCGCCTTCCAGACCAACCTGCTGGCCCTGAACGCGGGGGTGGAAGCCGCCCGCGCCGGCGACGCCGGCAAGGGCTTCGCGGTCGTCGCTTCCGAGGTTCGGGCCCTGGCCCAGCGCTCGGCCGACGCGGCCAAGGAGATCAAGACCCTGATCTCGGCGTCCACCCAGCAGGTGGGGCAGGGCGTCACCCTCGTCGGCGAGGCGGGCGAGGCCCTGAACCGGATCGTCTCGAAGGTCACCGAGATCAACAGCGTCGTCTCGGAGATCGCCGCCTCGGCCCAGGAGCAGGCCACCGGCCTCAACGAGGTGAACACGGCCGTCAACCAGATGGACCAGCTCACCCAGCAGAACGCCGCCATGGTGGAGGAATCCACCGCCGCCAGCCATGCGCTGCGCAGCGAGGCCGCCGAGCTGCGCCGCCTGATCGGCGAGTTCGACACCGGGCAGCCGGCGCCGGCCGAGCGGGCCCCAGCGCCGAGGCCCGCAGCGGCCCGGCCGGCGATTTCCGCCGCCGCCCCGGCGCCAGCGCCGCGCGCCAGGGTCGCCTACGCCTCCGGCGCGGCGACCGCCGCCCGGGTGGACTCCTGGGAGGAGTTCTAGGGCAGGAGTTCCGAGGAGAGCAGCGCCCCCGGTCCGGGGGCCTTGCGAGCGCCCGGCGAGTCCCTCGCCGGGCGTTTTCTTATCGGGTCACGGGGATCGGCGGCGCTACTTGGCGGCGCGGGGCCCGGTCGCCAGACGCCGCCGTCCGCCGCCCCGGCGGCCGCTTCCCGTTCCCGGTCCGGGCAGGGCCGGCGGCTCGGGTTCGCCGTAGTCCTCGGCCTCGACCGGATAGAGGACCGGCTCGGTCAGCATGGGCTCGTCGTCATAGGCCAGCGGCAGCTCCGGCAGCTCGCGCAGGGTGCGCTCGGCCCGCTCGTGGCGCGGATGGATCAGCTCGCCGCTCTCGGCGTAGGTGATGACGAGGCGGGCCCAGTCCGAGGCGTGGTAGGCGAAGGCGCGGCCCTCGGGGTCGAGGTCGGACCAGTCCGGCTCGTGCGGGGCGCTGATGCCCCGCGCCAGCCAGACCCTGGCCTCGTCGGGGGCTCCGGCGGCGAAGGCCGCCCGGGCCATCAGGCCGGCGATGCGGGCCGTGACCGGCTCGGCCTCCAGCGCGCCGGCGGCCTCGTGCGCGGCGGCCGGCTCGCCGGCGATCAGCGCACGCTCGACGTGCAGGATCAGGCTCTCGCGGTGGGTGGGATTGACCGCGGCCAGCTCGGACAGGCGCTGGGCCCGTTCGCGCGGGGTCTCGTCGGTGCGCAGGTCGCGGTAGGCGAGCCACAGCGCCGGATGCGGCGCGACCCGCCAGGCGTTCTCGACCGTCGCGGCGGCCCGGCCGACCTTGCCGGCCTGGGCCAGCAGGCGCGCGGCCATCACCACGCCGGGCGCGAAGCCGGGGGCGAGCTTGGCCGCCTCGACGGCGTGGTCCATGGCCAGGGCCCGGGCCTTGGGTTCGGGCGCATGCTCGAGCTGGGCGGCCGAGGCGGCCAGAAGCGCCGCGCGCGCCCGCTCGGCCACCACCGGCGGCACGATCTTGCGGTCCAGCGCGCCCTTCATGAGGTCCAGCGCCTGGGGCCAGTCGCCGGCCTCCAGCTTGGCCTCCAGCAGGGCCCGCCAGGCCCAGCGGGCGGTGCGGGCCTCGCCATAGGCCTCCTGGGCGTGGCGCAGCGCCGTCTCGCGCGCGCCCTGGGCGGCGGCGAGCTGCATCAGGCCCTTGTGGCCGGCCAGCCGCATCTCGGGAAAGCCCAGCATGGCCGTGTAGGCGGCGCGGGCCTCGTCCAGGTCCCCGGCGGCCTCGGCGGCCTGGGCGGCGAGCACGCGGACCAGGCCCGGCGCGTCCGACGCCAGGTCGGCCGCCTTGCGGGCGAGGCGCCGCGCCTCGGAGCCGTCGCCGCCCGCCGCGGCCAGGAAACCCCGGGAGAGCACGTCGCTGGCCTGCCGCCGGCGCGCCTCGGCTCTCGCCCGTTCGGCCCGCTGCGGCGCATCCAGGATCCACAGCACCGTGCGCCAGGCGACGGCGGCGAGCAGGCTGGCCAGCAGCGCGATGAGGATCGCCGCCGCGGCCGTCATGTCGGCGCGCCAGCCCAGCCAGACCACGCTGGCCCGCCCCGGATCGCCGGTCAGGGCGAGGACGGCCACCGCCACGGCGGCCACCATGAAGAAGACGATCGCGGCGCGGATCATTCAGCCTCTCCATCGCCGAAGTCGCGGATCGCGCGCGCCCGGAGGCTGGCGGCCTGCCGGTCGATCACCGCCCGGCGCTCGGCCTGGGCCAGCCAGGGCGACATGGCCTCGCGCGCGGCCGGCGGCAGGGTCTCCAGCGCCTCCAGCGCGCCCACCACGTCGCCTTCGGCCAAGGCGCGCTCGGCGCGGGCCAGGGCGGCGTCCGGCCCCGACCCCGAGACGTTGCTGATCCGCCGGACGCTCACGATCCGGGTCACGACATAGAGGATGCGGTCGGCCAGCCGGTCCCCGGCGTCGGGAGCCCGCGCCGCGCTGGCCGCGCGCGCGGCGTAGTCGGGGAAGCTGGCGGCGAGCGCGGCCCGGCTGGGCGCCCCCATCTCGGCGACAGGGGCGAGGGCCGCCAGCTCGGGCAGGCCCGGCGCGGCCGCGCGCAGCGCGGCGAGCTCTCCGCCGAACGGGGTCGAGGCCTGGGTGGCGTCCACCAGCGCCGCGGCGGCCAGGGCGGCGGCTGCGGCCTCGCTGGATCGGGCGCCGCGGCTCTCCAGCTCGGCGATGCGGGCGTTCAGGCGGTCGATCTCGGCGGCTTCCGGCGACGGCTCGGGCGGCGGGGCGGGCTCGGGCGCGGCGATCTCGGCCGCGGGCTGCGGCTCCTGCGCGGGCGCGCCCTCCCACAGCCGCGGCGCCAGCACGGCGGCGCCGGCGCCGGCCAGGACGCAGAGCACGCAGAGCGCCATCAGCGACCAGAGGCCCAGGCCCAGCGGCCGACGGCGGTACTCGGCGGGGTTCTTCGGCAGGGCGGGATCGGTGGAGGCGGTCATGGCCGGCGGTCGATCAGGTTGAGGAGCGCCGCTTCGAGCGGGAACGGCGGATAGGTCTTGGCGGCGAGCGGCGTGCGGGCCAGCGGCTTGATGACCGCCTTGGAGAGGCCGAGCGCGCGCAGCTCGGGCGCGGGGTGGGCCTTCAGCACCTTGGCCAGCACCTGCGCCGCCCGCGGCGAGTGCAGCAGGGCCGCATCGGAATGCACCAGGGCCTCGGCGGCCTCGTCGCTGAGCGCCACCGGCGCGGTCTCGTAGAGGACGAGGCGGCGGGCCTCGACGCCGTGCTTCTCGAGGGCGCCGGCGAGATCCCCGGCCGGCTCGGCGGCGCCGGGATGCAGCACCGCGCCCTTCAGCTCGCCCCGACGGATGCCGATGCCTTCGGCCAGGGCCTCGACGTCGCCGTCGGCCGACAGCACCGAGCGGAAGCCGGCCTGCCGCGCCGCCTGCGCCGTGGCGGCGCCGACCGCGAAGACCCTCAGGTTCCGCTCGCCGCAGGCGTCGGCGAAGGCGCGCACGCCGTTGGCCGAGGTGAAGGCGAGGGCGGCGACCCCGGTCAGGTCCACCTCGACGTCCGGCAGGACGCGGACCGCCAGCAAAGGGGCGACCACGGCCTCGTGGCCCAGCGCGCGCACCCGCTCGGCGGTGGCGTCGGCGCCGGGCTGGGCGCGGGTGATCCAGATGCGTTGTCGGCGGGCCGCCATTGCTCCCTTTGTCGCCCCGAACCTCTTTAGCTTTTGGAAACGACCCTGAAGCGCCGCAGGCCCGGGTTCAATCCCGGTGCGCGCGAAGGCCACAGATGCCGCGCCAAGCGTGACCTTAAAGCGACGGCCGGCGACGGGAACCCGGCGGCGTTCCCGCACCTTCCCCTGCGGACCTTTCGGGAGAGCCCATGCGGATCGGGACGAGCCTGCTGATCCTGGCGGCCGGGATCGCGATCAGCGTCGCGGCCTGGGCGGCCTCGGGCGGACGGCTGTTCCTGGTCTTCCTGCCGCTGGTGTTCGGCCTGCCGCTCCTGTGGCGGCGGCGCTAGAGGACGATGGCGTCGCCGGCCTCTTCCTTCACCGCCAGGCCGAGCGAGAGGCCCAGATCGCGCGCCGAGGCCTCGGGATCCGCCATCTGCGACAGCTCGGCCTCGCCCGAATGACGGAAGCGCAGCTTGCCGTCCGGCGACAGGGCCTCGACGATCAGCTTGCACGTCCCGCCTTCCAACCAGGCATGGGCGCCGATCGGCGTGCGGCACGAGCCCTCCAGCGCGATCAGCGCGCCGCGCTCGGCGGCGACGGCCAGGGTCGTCGGGCGGCAGCGCAGCGCCTGCGCCCACGGCAGGTCGCGGTCGGCGGCGCGGGTCTCGACCGCCAGGGCGCCCTGGCCCGGGGCCGGCGGCGCCTCCTTCGGATCGATCAGGCTCTTGGGCAGGTGGCCGAGGCCCAGGCGGCGCAGCCCCGAGTAGGCCAGCAGGATGGCGTCGTACTCGCCCGCCTCGAGCTTGCCGAGGCGCGTCTCCACGTTGCCGCGCAGCAGCTTGGCTTCCAGGTCGGGGCGGCGGTGCAGGCACTGGGCCTGGCGGCGCAGGCTGGCCGTGCCGAGGATGGCCCCTTCGGTGAGGTCCTCCAGCCGCTCGGGGCCGCGGGAAATGAAGGCGTCGCGGGGATCCTCGCGCTCGGGGATGGCCGCGATGCACAGCCCCTCGGGCAGCTCGGCCGGCATGTCCTTCATCGAGTGGACGGCGCAGTCGATGCGGCCGTCCATCAGGGCTTCCTCGATCTCCTTGGTGAAGAGCCCCTTGCCGCCGATCTCCAGCAGCCGGCGGTCCTGCACCCGGTCGCCCGTGGTGGTGATCGGGATCAGCGGCGCGACCCGCTCCACCTCGGCGGCGTTGTCGGGGTCCACGCCAAGGGCGGCGGCGATCCGGCGCTGGACGATGCCCGACTGGGTCAGGCTCAGCTTGGAGCCGCGGGCTCCGATCCGGACGACAGGTTGCGTGGGCACGGTGGGCGGTCTACCTCGGGGCCAGGATTGAGAAGGGCCTGCTACAGGAGCGGGCCGCCCCCGGCAACCGGATGACCGACACCCAGACCACCCTTCATGGCCAGACCGTCCTTGGCCTGGAGACCAGCTGCGACGAGACCGCCGCCGCCGTGGTCCGCCTGGAGGATGGCCGCGCGCAGGTCCTGTCGTCGGTCGTCGGCAGCCAGGTGGCCCAGCACGCGCCGTTCGGCGGCGTGGTGCCCGAGATCGCCGCGCGGGCGCATGTGGAGAGCATCGACGCCATCGTCGAGCGCGCTCTCGCCGAGGCCGGCCTCGGCTACGGCGACCTGACCGGCGTGGCGGCCACCGCCGGCCCCGGCCTGGTGGGCGGGGTGATGGTCGGCCTGTCGTTCGGCAAGGCGGTGGCGCTGGCCCGGAGCCTGCCGCTCGTCGCCGTCAACCACCTGGAGGGCCACGCCGTCTCGGCCCGGCTCGGCGCCGACATCCCCTATCCGTTCCTGCTCCTGCTGGTCTCCGGCGGCCACTGCCAGCTGCTCGAGGTGGCGGGGGTCGGCGCCTGCCGCCGCCTGGGGTCGACCATCGACGACGCCGCCGGCGAGGCCTTCGACAAGATCGCCAAGACCCTGGGCCTGCCCTATCCCGGCGGCCCGGCGCTGGAGACGCTGGCCGAAGGCGGCGACGCGGCGCGGTTCGTCCTGCCGCGCATGCTGCTGGGCCGGAAGGACTGCGACTTCTCGTTCTCGGGCCTGAAGACCGCCGCCGCGCGCATCGCCGAGGGGCTGAACACCGACGCCGAGCGGCGCGACCTGGCCGCCGCGGTGCAGGCCGCCATCGCCGGCCAGCTCGCCGAGCGTTCCGACCGGGCCATGAAGGGCTACGCGCAGGGCCATCTGGGCCGCGGCCTGCGTTTCGTGGTGGCCGGCGGGGTCGCCGCCAACCGCACTGTCCGGGCGCGGCTCACCGAGACCGCGCAGGCGCGGGGCTTCAGCTTCCACGCCCCGCCGCTCGCCTACTGCACCGACAACGCCGCGATGATCGCGCTGGCCGGCGCCGAGCGCCTGGCGCTGGGGCTCGCCGACGGGCTCGACGCCGTCGCCCGCCCGCGCTGGCCGCTGGACGAGGCGGCGGCCGCCGCCAGTCCGACCCATCTTCCCGGCCGCAAGGGAGCCAAGGCATGAAGCGCGCCGGCGTCATCGGCGGCGGGGCCTGGGGCACCGCGCTGGCCCAGGTCTGCGTCCGCGCGGGCCTCGAGACCGTGCTGTGGGCGCGCGAGCCCGAGGTCGTCGCCGGGATCAACGAGAGCCACGAGAACCCGCTGTTCCTGCCGGGCGTGGCGCTGGAGCCCGCCCTGCGCGCCACCCACGACTTCGCGGACCTCGCTGGCTGCGACCTCGTCCTGGCGGTCGCGCCCGCCCAGTTCCTGCGGCCGACGCTGGAGGCCTTCGCCCCCCACGCCCGGGACGGCCTGCCGATCGTCCTGTGCGCCAAGGGCATCGAGCAGCGCTCGCTGAAGCTGATGACGCAGGTGCTGGCCGAGACGGCGCCGCACGCCGCCCCCGCCGTGCTCTCGGGCCCCAGCTTCGCTGGCGAGGTGGCCCGCGGCCTGCCCACCGCCGTGACCCTGGCCTGCCCGGACGAGGCGCTGGGCCGGCGCCTGGCCCAGACGATCGCCACCCCGACCTTCCGGCCCTACGCCGCCTTCGACATGGTGGGGGCCGAGGCGGGCGGGGCGATCAAGAACGTGCTCGCCATCGCCTGCGGCATCTCCGAGGGCCGCGGGCTCGGCCGCTCGGCGCACGCCTCGCTGATCACCCGCGGATTCGCCGAGATGACCCGGCTGGGGGTGGCCCTGGGCGCCCGGGCCGAGACCCTGCGCGGCCTCTGCGGCCTGGGCGACCTCGTGCTCACCTGCTCCAGCGCGCAATCGCGCAACATGAGCGTGGGCCTGGCGCTGGGCGGCGGCCAGACGCTGCAGGAGGCGCTGGCGGGGAAGCTTTCGGTGGCCGAAGGCGTCGCCTCCGCGCCCGCCGTGCGCGAACTCGCGGCCAGGCTCGGAGTGGACGCGCCGATCAGCGAGGCGGTGGCCGCCATCCTCGCCGGCGAGATCGATGTGGACACCGCGATCCAGGGCCTCCTGGCGCGGCCGCTGAAGGACGAGATGGAGTAGCCGATGGCGCTGTACGCCCTGGTCTGCCTGGACAGGCCCGATTCCCTGCAGGTGCGCCTGGGGGCGCGCGAGGCGCACCTCGCCTACGTCCGCGAGCGCCTCAACCAGGTGAAGCTGGCCGGGCCGTTCCTGGACGACGCCGGCGAGATGGCCGGCTCGCTGCTGATCCTCGACGTTCCGGACCGCGCCGCGGCAGAGGCGTTCAACGCCCAGGACCCCTACACCCTGGCCGGCCTCTGGGGCTCGGTGACGATCAAGGCCTTCAAAGCGTCCATTGGCCAGCTCTGAGGACAATCCGGCTCGACCGGCGCCAGGCGTGCGGCTCTGCGCCCTGGCCGACCTCGCAGACCCCGGGACCCGGGGCTTCCGCTTCCGCGAGGGCTCGCGCCTGTTCGCCGGCTTCGTGCTGCGCGAGGGCGAGGCGGTGCGCGGCTTCGTGGACTCCTGCCCCCACGCGGGCTGGCCGCTCTCGGCCCTGGACGACCGCTACCTGACGCGCGACGGGCGCCACATCCTCTGCGCCGGGCACGGGGCGCTCTTCGCCCTGGACGGGGCCTGCGTGGCGGGGCCCTGCGCCGGCGAGACGCTGTCGCCCTGGCCGGTCGTGGTGCGCGGCGGCGAGGTCTTCACGGCCTGAACCGGCGCCCGGCCGTTAACCCTCCGTTAAACTAAAGACTCGCCTCGGCCTCAGCTTGGCCTTAGAGGGTCGCGCCTCGGAACGGCCATCCGTCGAGGACCCGCGAGTGCTCCCCTGGCTGCGCAGCACCTGGCGTCGCGATCACGCCCTGCACCTGACGGGCGCCCAGCTCGCGCTCGCCGCCGCCCTCTCCGCAACCGTCACGCTGGCGGCGGCGCCGGCGCCCGGCCCCGCGCCGACGGCGCCCATCGCGGCCGAAACCGCCCCGGCCATCCCAGCCGCCCTCCCCTCGGCCACAGCCGATCCCGTCGTCCGCCTCCAGGACCTGGCGCCGGAGGCGGCCCGCCGATGGAACGCCGCCAATCCCATCGCCGACCTGCCCAACCCGGCGGCGAAGCCCTTCCGGCTCAAGGCCGAGAGCGTGCTCGACGAGGCCCGGGCGATCGATTGCCTGACGGCGGCCGTCTACTATGAAGCGGCCTGGGAGAGCCCGGAAGGCCAGCGCGCCGTCGCCCAGGTGGTCCTGAACCGCGTGCGCCACCCCGCCTTCCCCAAGACGGTTTGCGGCGTGGTCTTCCAGGGATCCGAGCGGCGGACCGGTTGCCAGTTCACCTTCACCTGCGACGGCGCCCTCGCGCGGACGCCGAACGAGGCCGCCTGGTCCCGCGCCCGGCGGGTCGCGACGGCCGCGCTGAACGGCTACGTCATGCGGAAGGTCGGCAACGCCACCCACTACCACGCCGACTACGTGGCGCCGTACTGGAGCCCGAACCTCGTGAAGGTCGCCAGCGTGGGCGCGCACGTCTTCTATCGCTGGACCGGCGGCTGGGGCCTGCCCCCGGCCTTCGGCGGCCGCTACGAAGGCGGCGAGCGGGCGCTGGAGATGGCGAAGCTGGACGGCCTCGCCGCGGGGGACGAGGCCCGCCTGCAGCTCACCGCCGCGATGGTCCCGGCCGCTCCGCCGGTCCAGGCGCCGGCCGTCGAGGCCGCCGTGCTGGCGCCCGAGGTCGCCCCGGACGCAGACCAGCCGCTGGTGGTCGCCGCCGAGGTGGTGGCCGCGGACGCCGACGCCCTGGTCAGGCCCGAGACGCTGGACTGGGCCGGACGGCCGAAGCCGCGCGAGCCCGTCCGCATCGCCGTCCCGAGCGCCTGGCCGAGCCCGGGCCCCGGCCTCTCGCCCTACTGATCAGCTCCAGGCTCAGGCCGGCGCGGCTTCCGCGCCGAAGGCGGCGACGTCCTCCAGCAGGGCCGCCGCCGCGGTGCGCACGAGTTCGCCGCCCTTCTCCGGAGTCGCCTGCCCCGGGTCCGACCCCATCCGCCCGTCGGCGTAGCGGGCGCGGAAGTCGGTCGCCTCGCGGATCGGCCCGGTGGGGGCGATCTGCGGCGCGTAGTTCGCCGACTTGATGGCCTGCGGATAAGCCCACTGGGTCACCGCGATCTCGGAGGGAGTCGCGTGGCTGCCGTGGCCGGTAGGGAACTGGCTGTTGGCGAGCGCCGTCACGCCCTTCAGGTCCCACCAGTTCTTCAGCTTGCAGGCGAAGCCGCGCTTGCGGCCGGCGTAGCTCGCCTCGGCGTACAGCTCGGAGAACGCCGCCTCGATGGTGGCCACGTTCCCGCCGTGGCCGTTTAGGAAATAGAGCTTCTCAAACCCCGCATGCCCCAGGCTGCGGCACCAGTCGCCGATCGCCAGCATGAAGGTCGACGGCCGCAGGGCGATGGTGCCGGGGAAGTCGAGGTGGTGCTGGGCCATGCCGATGTTGAAGGTCGGCGCCACCAGGATATCGCCCTGCTTCTCGGCCTCGTGGGCGATGATCTCGGGGCACAGCCAGTCGGTGCCGAGCAGGCCGGTGGGGCCGTGCTGCTCGTTCGAGCCGATGGGGATGACCACCGTCTCCGACCGCTGGAGGAAGCCCTCGATCTCGGCCCAGGTGGAAAGGTGCAGCAGCATGGGGCGCTCCAGTCATCGGGCGCCGGCCGCGCCCCAGGTCGTACTTGGTCTTCCTACTTAGTCGCCCACCGCGGCGACTTCGACCGTCAGGTCCATCGCCTGCATGCCGACCAGGCGCCAGCCATCCTCCCGCTTGCGGAAGGAGAGCAGGCAGCGCCCCTTGGCGTTTTCGTCCGGCAGGCAGGCCCGGTCCCGACCGGTGATCTTCATCTGCGCCGCCAGCGGCTCGCCGTCATCGGCGCGCACCACCCGGATGGCGGCCGGGCCGATCATCCGATCCAGGGCGAAGTCCGACGGGCCGCCGTCCACCTCCAGCCCCTCGGCGCGGGCGAGCTCGACGATCTGGCGGCGGACGTCCTCACGCACGGCGGGGCGGTCGATCTCTGCCTCGAAGGCCACCCGGTCGCCGGCCTCGGCCGCGGCGAGCAGCCGAGCGGCGCTCTGCGCCGCGTCCGCCCTGGCCCGGCCCTCGCAGCCGCCAAGACCCAACGCCAGCGCCCCCAGCGCCACGACCACACCCGTCCGAAGCATCGGCGGAAAATGCCGGGGCGCCTGAGTCCCCGCAAGCTGAGCCATGCGAAGATGACCCTGCGGCGTGTTGCGCCGGAGGGCCTTCCGGGAATACTGCGTCTGGACGGTAGCGAGTTCGGAGGCGGCCATGTCGGACGGCGAGGTTTTCCCGGTTCCTGAGGAATGGGCCAAGCGGGCCCACATGGACGCCGCGGCCTACGAGGCGGCGTGCCGACGGGCCGACGAGGACCCCGAAGGCTTCTGGCGCGAGGTCGGCGAGCGGCTCGACTGGATCACCCCCTTCACTCAGGTGAAGGACGTCTCGTTCAACCGCGAGGACTTCCGCATCCGCTGGTACGCGGACGGGGCGCTGAACGTCTCGGTCAACTGCCTGGACCGGCACATCGAGACCCGCGGCGATCAGGTGGCGATCATCTGGGAGAGCGACGACGGCCAGGTGTCGGACAAGCTCACCTACCGCCAGCTCCTCGCGGAGACCTGCCGGTGGGCGAACGTGCTTAAGGCCAAGGGCGTCAAGAAAGGCGACCGGGTCACCATCTACCTGCCGATGATCCCGGCGGCCGCGGCGGCGATGCTGGCCTGCGCCCGGATCGGGGCGGTGCACTCGGTGGTGTTCGGCGGCTTCTCGCCCGACAGCCTGGCCGGCCGGATCCAGGACTGCGACTCCAGGATCGTCATCACCGCCAACGAGGGCCTGCGCGGCGGCAAGGTCGTGCCGCTGAAGGCCAACGTCGACGAGGCGCTGAAGACCTGCCCGGGCGTGACCGACGTCATCGTGGTTCGCCGGACCCAGACCGAGGTCCCGATGACCCCGGGCCGCGACGAATACTACGGCGACCTGAAGAAGACCGTCCCCGACACCTGCGACCCCGAGCCGATGAACGCCGAGGATCCGCTGTTCATCCTCTACACCTCGGGCTCGACGGGGAAGCCCAAGGGCGTGCTGCACACCACCGGCGGCTATCTCGCCTGGGCGGCCTACACCCATGAGCTGGTGTTCGACTACCGGCCCGGCGAGGTGTTCTGGTGCACCGCCGACGTGGGCTGGGTGACCGGCCACAGCTACGTCGTCTACGGCCCGCTGGCCAACGCGGCCACCAGCCTGATCTTCGAGGGCGTGCCCAACTATCCGACCTCGTCGCGCTTCTGGGAGGTCTGCGACAAGCACAAGGTCGAGATCTTCTACACCGCCCCGACGGCGATCCGCGCGCTGATGCGCGAGGGCGAAGAGCCGGTCCGGCGGACCAGCCGCTCCACGATCCGCCTGTTGGGCACCGTGGGCGAGCCGATCAATCCCGAGGCCTGGCTCTGGTACCACCGCGTGGTCGGCGAGGGCCGCTGCCCGATCGTCGACACCTGGTGGCAGACCGAGACGGGCGCGTGCCTGATGAGCCCGCTGCCGGGCGCGACGCCGCTGAAGCCGGGCTCGTGCACCAGGCCGCTGCCCGGCGTGAAGCCGCAGCTGGTGGACGCCGAAGGCAAGGTCCTGGACGGGGCGACCAGCGGCAACCTGTGCCTGACCGACAGCTGGCCCGGCCAGATGCGGACAGTCTACGGCGACCACGAGCGGTTCATCGTCACCTATTTCACGACCTATCCGGGCAAGTACTTCACCGGCGACGGCGCCCGCCGCGACGAGGACGGCTACTACTGGATCACCGGCCGCGTGGACGACGTGATCAACGTCTCGGGTCACCGCCTGGGCACGGCCGAGATCGAGAGCGCGCTGGTGGGCCACGAGGCCGTCGCCGAGGCGGCGGTCGTCGGCTACCCGCACGAGATCAAGGGCCAGGGGATCTACTGCTACGTGACGCTGAAGGTGGGCGAGCACCCCTCCGAGGCGCTGCAGGCCGACCTGCGGGGCTGGGTCCGGCGCGAGATCGGCCCGTTCGCGGCGCCCGACGTGATCCAGTTCGCGCCCGGCCTGCCCAAGACCCGGTCGGGCAAGATCATGCGCCGCATCCTGCGCAAGATCGCCGAGGACGACCTCGGCAACCTGGGCGACACCTCGACCCTCGCCGATCCGGCGGTGGTCGACGACCTGGTCGCCCATCGCGCAGGGGCGAGCGCGGGCGACGTCGTCGAGCTCGCGGGCCGGAAGCTGCCGGCCGCCGAGCTCGAGCAGCTCATCGTCGAGAACACCCCGGTCGCCGACGCGGTCGTGGTGAGCCCGCGGGGCAAGGGCCTGTGGTGCTTCGTGGCGCTGGAGCCGGGCTTCCAGCCCAGCGACATCCTGAAGGCCGACATCCGCGCGGTGCTGAAGCGCCAGGTCGGCGAGCACGCAGTTCCCGAGTTCGTCTACGTCGGCCGCGATCTGCCCCGTTCGGCCGGCGGCGAGGTCGTGCGCCCGCTCCTGCACCGCATCGCCGAGGGCGAGCCTGTGGGCGACACGAAGGGCCTGTCCAACCCGGCGGTGCTGGACGACCTGCTGAAGGCGCGGGCCGAAGCTGTCGCCTGACCTGCCGCCTGCGCTGAGGGGCGCCATCGCGCGCGAGCTGGAGGGCGTCTCCCGCAAGGGGCTCGCCGAGCGCGCCGCCGCGACCAGCGCCGCCTATCGCGCCGGCGGGACCTCGGCGGCGGCGATCCGCGCGCCGGAGGACGCCCTCGCCTACGCCCTCGCCCGGCTGCCGGCCACCTACGCCGCCTGCGCGGCGGTGTTCGGCGAGGCCCGCCGCCTGGCCCAGGACTTCGCGCCGGCCCGCCTGCTGGACGCCGGCGCGGGCCCCGCTGGCGGAAGCTGGGCGGCGCTGGAGGCCTGGCCCAGCCTGTCGGCCGCGACCTGGCTGGACGCCAGCGCGCCGTTCCTCGACCTCGCCCGCCGGCTGGCCGGGGACGGCCCCGGGCCCCTGCGCGCCGCCGAGGCCCGCCGGCTCGACCTCACCGCCGAGGGCGTCTTCCCGAAGGCCGACCTCGTGCTCACCAGCTACGCCCTGGCCGAAATCCCCGAGGCGGCCCAGGCCCCGCTGGTCGCCCGGCTGTGGGACGCCTGCGAGGGCGTGCTGGCGCTGGTGGAGCCGGGCACGCCGGCGGGGTTCGCCCGCATCCTGGCGGCCCGCACGGCGCTGATCGAGGCCGGCGCCGTGCTCCTCGCGCCCTGTCCGCATCAGGCCGCCTGCCCGCTGGCCACGCCCGACTGGTGCCATTTCTCGGTCCGCCTGCCCCGCTCGCGGGACCACCGCCTGGCCAAGGGCGCGGCGGTCCCGTTCGAGGACGAGCGGTTCGCCTACCTTCTGGCCGCCCGGCCCGGGATCCAGGCCGCGTCGCGGGCGCCGCGCGTGCTCGCGCCGCCCCGGACGGGCAAGCCGGGGATCGAGCTCAAGCTCTGCGGGCCCGACGGCGTGCAGACCCGCTTCGTCGGCAAGCGCGACAAGGCGGCCTACGCCCGGGCCCGGCGGCTGGGCTGGGGCGATCCCTTCGAAGGCTGATCAGCTGAGGGCGGCCTCGCCCGGCGCGGCGGCGTCGTTGGCCGCCGCGGCCTGGGCCTGCAACCGCGCGCCGCGTTCCACCTGGGATCGGGCGAGCTGCTGCAGGTAGGGGACGAAGAAGTCGATGAACGCCCGCACCCGCGGGGTGTCCTTCAGGTCCCGCCGGGTGATCAGCCACGAGGCGCCCCGGGCCTCCTCGATCACCGGCGAGCAGCGCAGGAGTTCGCGCTCCAGGTCGGCGGCCTGGCAGACCATCGGCCCCACGCCCAGCCCAGCCTTCAGCGCGTGCAGCAGGTTGCTCATGGTGTTGGAGCGGGTCACCGGCGCCTTGCCCCCCGCCGCCCGGAACATCCAGGCCATGCCCGGCCCCTCCGCCATCTCCAGCTCGCCGCCGATCAGGTCGTGGGAGCCGAGGGTCTCGAGCGTCGGCACGCCCCGGCGGGCCGCATAGTCCCGGCTGCAGTAGAGGGCGAAGTCGTACTCGCCCACCTTGCGCGCTACGAGGTCCGAGACCGCCAGCGCCGGCGCCGAGCGGATCGCCACGTCGGCCTCCCCCGCCTCCAGGTCCAGCGGCCGGTCGGTGACGATCAGGTCCACCTGCACCTCGGGGTGGAGCCGCCGGAACTCGGCGATGCCCGGCATCAGCATGTGGTTGGCCAGGATCTCGGCGGCGGTCACGCGGATGGCGCCGGCCATGCCCCGCTGGTGGCCGGCGGCCCGGTTGCCGAACCGCTCGGCGGCGCGCTCGACGCGCTCGGCCTCGGCGACGAGGTCGTGCCCGGCCTCGGTCAGCCGGCTGCCGGTCTGGCCCCGCTCGAACAGCTTCAGCTTGAGGGCCGCCTCCAGGCTCTCGATCCGCCGGGCGACCGTCGTCTGGTTGACCCCGAGCCCACGCGCCGCGGCCAGCGTCGATCCGCCCCGCGCCACGGCCAGGAAGGCCTTGAGGTCGTTCCAGTCGTACATCGCCCTATACTTCGGACTCCCCGGCCGCCGCCGCAAGGAGAACCGCGGTCTTTGAAGTCCCCGTCAGATGACAAGCTCGTAAGCTTCCGCCGGGCGCCGGGGATGCTAGGTGTTCGGCACGTCTTCCGACCGGGATCCCTCATGCTGCACACCGCCCGCGCCGCCGGCCTCGCCGTGCTCCTCGCCACCTCGGCCCTCGCGCCGGCCGCCGCTCTGGCCCAAGTCCCTCTGGCCCAGCCGGGCGCGCCCGCCGCCGCCGCGCAGGTCCCGCCGATCCGCTTCGAGCAGCGGACCCTGCCGAACGGATTGAAGTTCTTCTATTCGCAGGACCGCTCGACGCCGAACGTGACGGTGCAGGTCTGGTACGGCGTCGGCTCGAAGGACGATCCGCAGGGCCGCTCGGGCTTCGCGCACCTGTTCGAGCACATGATGTTCAAGGCCACCCGCAACCTGCCGGCCGAGAGCATCGACCGGATGACCGAGGACGTGGGCGGCTTCAACAACGCCTCCACCTGGGACGACTTCACCAACTACTACGAGGTGGTGCCGGCCAATCACCTGGAGCGCCTGCTCTGGGTCGAGGCCGAGCGGCTGTCGTCCCTCGTCGTGGACGAGGCCACCTTCAAGTCCGAGCGCGACGTGGTGAAGGAGGAGTTCCGCCAGAACTACCTGTCGACGCCCTACGGCCGGCTGTTCGGCCTCTACATCCAGGAAGCCAGCTACACGGCCCACCCCTACAAACGGCCGGGGATCGGCAACATCGAGGAGCTGGACGCGGCGACGATCGACGACGTGCGCGCCTTCCACCAGACCTGGTATCGGCCCGACAACGCCGCCCTGATCGTCGTCGGCAATTTCGACGAGGCGAAGCTCAACGCCTGGGTGGACAGGTACTTCGGCCCGCTGAAGCCGCCCGCCGGCCCGATGCCCGAGATCACCGCCAAGGAGCCGTCGCGGACGAAGCCCGGCGTGTTCGAGGGCTATGGCCCCAACGTGCCCCTGCCGGCGGTCGCCATCACCTGGCAGGCGCCCGAGGCCGCGCACCCGGACGCCCCGGCCCTGATCGTGCTGGACGCCATCCTGTCGGCCGGCAAGTCGTCGCGGCTCTACAACAGCCTGGTCTACGAGAAGCAGATCGCCGCCGAGGCCATGTCGCAGGCCGACCTGCCGGAGGACCCGGGCAAGTTCATGGTCGCCGCCATCATGGCCAGCGGCCACGACATCGGCGAGGGCGAGGCCGCGCTGCTGGCCGAGGTCAAGCGCCTGCGCGACGCCCCGCCCAGCGCCGCCGAACTGGCCGAGGCGAAGAACGAGCTGATCGCCGCGCGCCTGCGCGAGCGCGAGACCATCGACGGCCGCGCCTTCGCGCTCGGCCAGGCCCTGATGCTGACGGGCGAGGCGGCGCGGGCCAACACCGTGCTGGCCGAGCTGCAGGCGGTGACGGCGCAGGACGTCCAGCGCGTCGCCCGCAAGTACCTGGCCGACGAGACCCGGATGACCATCCGCTACCGGGCGGACTCCGAGCGGCCGGCCGGCCAGGCCGAGCCGCCGAAGCCGCCGCCGCCGAAGACCGTCACCCGCTACGAAGGGCCGGTCTTCGCCCTCGCGCCCGAGGGCCAGCGGGCCCAGCCGCCGCCGCTGGCCGAGCCGGTGGAGCCGGTGCTGCCGCAGCCGGCCGAGCGCACCCTCGCGAACGGCCTGCGGGTGATCGTCGCCCGCTCCTCCGATCTGCCGCTGGTGACGGCGGACCTGACGGTGAAGACCGGCGCCTGGGCCGATCCGCAAGGCCTGTCCGGCGCGGCGGCGATGACCGCGGGCATGCTCACCGAGGGAACCACGACGCGTTCGGCCCAGCAGATCGCCAGCGAGGTCGAGGCCCTGGGCGCGACGCTGGGCTCTGGGGCGAGCCTGGAGGCCTCGTCGGTCACCCTGAACGCCATGCCCGACAAGCTGGCCCCGGCGCTGGCCATCATGGCCGACGTGGCGAAGAATCCGGCCTTCGCGGCCGAGGAGCTGGAGCGCCAGCGCCAGCAGACGCTTGACGGCCTGCAGGTCGCCTACCAGCAGCCCGGCAGTCTGGCGGCGTTCGCCACGGCGCCCGTGGTGTTCGGCGGCACGCCCTTCGGCCATCCGACCCAAGGCTCGCCCGACTCCATCGCCCGGCTGCAGCCCCAGCACCTGCGGGCGATCCACGCCGGCTTCTACCGGCCCGACAACGCCATCCTGGTGCTGACCGGCGACATCACCCCCGAGCAGGGCTTCGCCCTGGCCCAGCAGGCGTTCGGCGACTGGGCCCGGCCCGCCGCGCCGCCGCCCGCCCAGCCGGACGTGCGGCCCAGCGCCAGCCCACGGGCGATCGCCATCGACCTGCCGGGCACGGGCCAGGCCTCGGTCAACGTGGTCCGGCCCGCCATCGCCCGCACCGACGCCGACTACTATCCCGCCGTGGTGGCCAGCACCGTCCTCGGCGGCGGCTATTCCGCCCGCCTGAACACCGAAATCCGCATCAAGCGCGGCCTGTCCTACGGCGCCCGCGCCGGGCTCTCCACCAATCGCGCGACCGGCTCGTTCCGCGCCAGCGCGCAGACCAAGAACGAGTCCGCGCCCGAGGTGCTGGACCTGATCAAGGCCGAGATGGCCAAGCTGGCCGCCGAGCCGGCGGGGCCCGACGAGCTGAAGGCCCGCAAGTCGGTGCTGGTGGGCGGCTTCGGCCGCGACCTCGCCACCTCCGGCGGGCTCGCGGACATCCTGGGGAACTTCGCGCTCTACGGCGTGCCGCTGGACGAGGTGACGCTCTACACGCGCAAGGTCGAGTCGGTGCAGGCCGGCGAGGTGCAGGCCTTCGCCCGGCGCCTGTTCGATCCCGCCCAGGCCAGCGTCATCGTCGCCGGGGACGCCAAGGCGTTCTCGACGGGGCTGAAGCAGCGCCTGCCCGACCTGCAGGTGATCCCCGCCGCCGAGCTCGACTTGGAGAGCCCCACGCTCAGGCGGAGCGCATCGTCCACGCGCTGAGGTCGCGCTCGCGGCCCATCAGCGCCAGGCCGGAGGCGATGGATTCCAGTTCCGCGCCCGTCTCGATCCGATCGGCGGGGAAGCGGCGGTGGAAGATCGCCCGCACCGCCGGGGTCAGCGACGAGCCGCCGGTCAGGAACACCCGGTCGATGGCCTCGGGCGGCAGGCCGGCGGCGGCCAGGGCGCGGTCCACCGCCTGCTCCATCAGGCCCAGTTCGGGCGCGATCCAGGCCTCGAACTCGGACCGGGCGACCGGGGTCGTGATCGAGATCGACCCCGCCTCGAAGCGGAACTCGGCCTCGGTCTCGAAGGACAGGGTCTCCTTGAGCTTGGAGACCGCGCGGTACAGCCGGTAGCCGTAGTTCTCGTCCAGCACCTCGACCAGGCGCTCGATCTTCTCGGGCTCCACCGCGTCGCGCACCAGCTTGCGGATCTCGCGCATGTCGCGGCTGGCCCGCATCAGGGCCAGCTGGTCCCAGCGGGCGAAGGCGGTGTACCAGCGGTTCGGCGTGGGCAGCACCTTCCCCATTGAGGTGTAGCTCGAGCCCTTGCCCAGCGCCGGGGAGACGAGCTGGTCGATGATCCGGTAGTCGAAGGCGTCGCCCGCCACCCCGACCCCCGAGCGGCCGAGGGGCGTGGACGTCAGCTCGCCGGCGCGGCGCTCGAAGCGGATGATCGAGAAGTCCGAGGTGCCGCCGCCGAAGTCGCCGACCAGCACCGTCGCGTCGTGGTCGAGCTCGCGGGCGAAGAAGAACGCCGCGCCCACCGGCTCGTAGGCGTAGAGGATCTCCTTCACGCCCATGCGCCTGAACGCCGTCTCGTAGCGCTCCAGCGCCAGGGCCTCGTTCGGATGGGCCCCGACGAAGCTGACCGGCCGGCCGACAATCGCCCGTTCGGGCATCTGCGCCAGCTCGCCGCCCGCGTATTCGCGCACCTTCAGCAGGAAGGTGGAGAGCAGATCCTCGAAGCGGTAGCGCCGGCCCAGGATCTGGGTCTCGGTGAAGCTCTCCTGGGCGGCGAAGCTCTTGAAGCTCTGGATGAACCGGGTCTCGGCCGGGTCCTCCACATAGGCCTCGATCGCCCAGGGGCCGGCGGCGATCTGCCGTTCCGTCGGAGCCTCGGGCGGCGCGTAGAAGGACAGGCAGCTGCGGAAGGCGAACAGCTCGCCCTCCGCCGCCGGGAACTTCACCAGGTGGGCCGGACCGTCCCCGCCTGCGAGCGCCAGGACGGTGTTGGTGGTGCCGAAGTCGATCCCCAGGTGGGCGGGCGAGCTGTCGGACGGTCGACTGGGCCAGGTCATGGAACGCGCTCCTTTGCGGCGGGGGACGGACGGCGGACCGCCCGCTTCCCGCTCGGCGCGCGATCCGTCAGGCGGTGAGGCGCTGGCCCCGCATCAGAGCTCCACCTCCGCCAGCGGACGGTCGTAGGCGCAGAGGGTCGCCTGCTGCAGGATGCGCGACACCGAGGCCGACAGCGGGCAGATCTGCACCGACTTGGAGAGACCGAGCAGGATCGGGCCGATCACCGTGGCCCCCCCCATCGACTTGAGCAGCGCCGTCGAGATCGCGGCCGAGTGGATCGCCGGCATGATCAGCACGTTGGCCGGGCCCGTCAGGCGCATGAAGGGATAGTTCCCGCGCCGCTCGGGCTCGAGAGCGATCTCCGGGGGCATCTCGCCCTCGTACTCGAAGTCGACGCCGTCCATCTCGTCCAGCATGGCCACGGCCTCGCGGAGCTTCTCGGACCGCTCGCCCATGGGGTTGCCGAACGCCGAATAGCTGAGGAAGGCCACCCGCGGGCGGTACCCCAGGGTCTTCACGGCCCGGGCCGCCTCGATGGCGATCTCCACGAGGTCCTGGGCCTCGGGCATCTCGGTGACGTTGGTGTCGGCGATGAACAGCGTGCGGCCCTTGGCCAGCACCACGCTCATGCCCATCACCCGGCCGTCGGGCGCCGGATCGATCACCCGCAGCACCTCCTCCAGCACCTGGTCGTAGGCGCGGGTCACGCCGGTGACCATGCCGTCGGCATGGCCGAGGGCGACCATCGAGGCGGCGAAGGCGTTGCGGTCCTGGTTGATCAGGCGCTGGACGTCGCGGCGCAGATAACCCTCGCGCTGCAGGCGGGCGTAGAGGTTGTCGACGAAGACCTCGTTCCACGGCGACAGGCGGGCGTTGATCACCTGCAGCTTGGCCTCGGCGGGCGACAGCCCGGCCAGCAGCATGTTCTCGTGCACCAGCTCCTCGCGGCCGACGAGGATCGCCTCGCCCAGGCCGGCGCTCTGGAAGGCGTAGGCGGCGCGGATCACGCTGGGCTCCTCGCCCTCGGCGAACACCACCTTCTTCCGCGGCCCCGAGAGGACCGCGCCCTGCAGCTTCTGGAGGAACGCCGCGGTGGGATCGAGCCGCTGGGCCAGCGCGGCGCGATAGGCGTCCATGTCCTCGATCGGCTTGCGGGCCACGCCGGTGTCCATGGCCGCCTGGGCGACGAACGGCGGGATGTACCAGATCAGCCGCGGATCGAACGGCGTCGGGATGATGTATTCCGGCCCGAACTTCAGCTGCGTGCCGTGATAGGCGGCGGCGACCTCGTCGGGCACGTCCTCGCGGGCGAGCTGGGCCAGCGCCCGGGCGCAGGCGATCTTCATCTCCATGTTCACCCGCCGGGCCCGCACGTCGAGCGCGCCGCGGAAGATGTAGGGGAAGCCCAGGACGTTGTTCACCTGGTTCGGATAGTCGCTGCGGCCGGTGGCCACGATCGCGTCGGGCCGGACCTTGTAGACCTCTTCCGGCGTGATCTCCGGGTCCGGATTGGCCATGGCGAAGATGATCGGCTTGGGCGCCATGGCCCGCACCAGCTCGCCGTTCAGCGCGCCCTTCGCCGACAGGCCGATGAACACGTCGGCGCCTTCCAGCGCCTCGGCCAGGGTGCGCTTGTCGGTGTCGACCGCATGGGCGCTCTTCCACTGGTTCATGTCCTCGGGCCGGCCGCGCCACAGCACGCCCTTGCGGTCCACGGCCAGCACGTTGTCGTGCGGCACGCCCATCGCCTTGATCAGCTCCAGGGTCGCGATGCCGGCCGCGCCCGGGCCGTTCAGCACGACCTTGATGTCCGACAGCTTGCGGCCGGTGATCTCGCAGGCGTTGATCAGGCCGGCGGCGGTGATGATCGCGGTGCCGTGCTGGTCGTCGTGGAAGACCGGGATGTCGAGCAGCTCCTGCAGCTCGGTCTCGATCCGGAAGCACTCGGGGCTCTTGATGTCCTCGAGGTTGATGCCGCCGTAGGTCAGGCCGATGTTCTTGACCACGGTGATGATCTCGTCGGCGTCCTTCGAGGCCACCTCGACGTCGATGGCGTCGACGTCGGCGAACCGCTTGAAGAGGACGCCCTTGCCTTCCATCACCGGCTTCGACGCCAGGGCGCCCAGGTCGCCGAGGCCCAGGATGGCGGTGCCGTTCGAGATCACCGCCACCAGGTTGCCCTTGGAGGTATAGTCGTAGGCCGCCTCGGGATCGTCGGCGATCTTCAGCACCGGCACGGCGACGCCCGGCGAATAGGCGAGCGACAGGTCCCGCTGGGTGGCCATGGGCTTGGTCGCCGCGATGGCGATCTTTCCGGGGCGGGGCAGGCGGTGGAAGCTCAGCGCTTCCTCGTCGGTGAAGGTGCGTTTTTCGGCGTCGCTCATGCGCGCGCGTTCCCCCTGGCTGGGCGCGGGTGAAGGAAGAGGCGCAACCTATAGAGAGACGCGCCCCCGCGAACAACCATCGGCGCCGCTTTCCCGAGGGGGATGCAAGTTTCTCGGGCCGCCTGGAACCGAACCCGAGGCCGGCGTGTTGTTGGACCCGCAGGGGTGCGGGGGCGTGCAGGGAGCATGCCTACATGAGAGAAGTCCTTTCCGCCGCCGCGGCCGTCGCCGCGCTGGCCATCGCCGCGCCGTCCTTCGCGCAGCAATCCACGACCACCGATGCGGCGACGCCGCCGACGTCCGGCTCGACCGGCGCCGGGGCCGACGCCTCCACGGACGTGGGCGCGGGCGTGGGCGCGGGCGCGTCGACCGACGCCGGCGCGAGCACGTCGACCGGCCTGTCCACGGGCGCGACCGCCAGCGCCGCTCAGGCGGGCGCCGACGCCAGCGTGACGACCGGCATGACGGTCAAGGACAAGACCGGCGCGACGATCGGCCAGGTCAGCGACGTGAAGACCGAGGGCGGCAAGACCATGGCCACCATCAAGATGGGCGCCGAGTCCTTCGCCGTGGACGCCGCCAATCTCGGCGTCGCCGGGGGTTCTGCGATGATCAACGCCTCCCAGGCCGAGATCCAGCAGATGCTGAAGAAGTAGGTCGGTCCGCACCGACGATCGAGGCGGCCGCGGCGACGCGGCCGCCTTTTTCGTGCCCGGGGTCTTCGTGCGCGGGGCTAGACCGTCCCGAACAGGGCCTCCAGCGCGGCGTCGGCGACGCGCTTCAGCTCGGGCCCGTCGGCGCCCGTGCGCGCGCGGATCGCCAGGGTGTGCAGGGTCGCCGCCGCCACCGCCGCCGCCGCCGCCGGGCTCAGGCCGGGGGCGAGCTGGCCGGCGTCCGCCGCGAAGCGGGCCCGGAACGCCGCCTCGGTCCGTTCGATGAAGTCGGCCACGAGGCTGCGCACCTCGGCGTCCTCCACCGCCTGGGTCACCGCCGTCCCCACCACGAAGCAGCCGCGCTGGCCCACCTCGCCGGCCCGGTAGAGCTCGATGCTGCGTTCGAAGATGAAGGCGATCACCTGCCGCAGGGGCCGCTCGGGCTGCAGCGCCCTGCCCAGCGCCCCCAGCGCCTCGTCGCGCGACCGGCCGAGGGCGGCGAGGTACAGCGCCCGCTTGTCGCCGAACGCGGCGTAGAGGCTCGGGCGGTTGAGGCCGGTGGCGGCGGCGAGGTCGTCCAGCGAGGTCGCCGCATAGCCCAGGTTCCAGAAGACGGCCCGCGCCTTCTCCAGCACCGCGTCCGGATCGAAGCTCCGCGGCCGCCCCCGTCGGCGCCCGCCGTCCCGCTCCTCTTTCTGTACCATTTCGCAAAGAATCCTTGACCGCCGCTATTTTGTGCGAAACGGTACGAATATTCCAGACCCGAGAGGACGGAGCCTCCCCATGGACGTCTACTATTCCCCCCTCGCCTGCTCCCTGGCCAGCCGGATCGCGCTGTACGAGGCCGGGGCCGAGGCGCGCTTCCACCGCGTCGACACCAAGGCCGGCCGCACGGAAGACGGCGAGGACTATCGCGCGATCAACCCCAAGGGCCTGGTGCCCGCCATCCGCACGCCCGAGGGCGAGGTGCTGACCGAGAACGCCGCGGTCCTGCAGTACATCGCCGACGCCCATCCCGCCGCGCGGCTGGCGCCCCAAGGCTTCCAGCGCCACCGCCTGCAGCAGTGGCTGAACTTCATCGCCTCCGAGCTGCACAAGTACGTCTTCACGCCCCTGCTGAGCCCCCGCCACGACGCCGCCGCCAAGGCCCTGGCCCGCGAGAACGCCGCCGAGCGCTTCGCCTACCTGAACGACCACCTGACCGGCCGCGAGTGGCTGCTGGACGAGTTCAGCGTCGCCGACGCCTATCTCGCCGCCGTGCTCAACTGGGCCCAGGCCGTGCAGCTCGACTTGGACGGCTATCCGGCGGTGATCGCCTACCGGGACCGGCTCCGGGCCCGGCCCGCGGTGGCCCGGGCGCTGGGCGAAGAGTTCGCCGAGTACCGCAAGGCCGCCTGAGATCCGGGTCGTCGCCGCCCCGGCGCGAGCCGGAGGGAGCGCCGCGGGGGAAACAAGTCGCGGCGCTCCCGATCCCCCGCTTGACCCCGCGGGCGGGCTCGCGGACTTTCCCGGCGAACTTTCCGGAGGGGTCGTGGCCGACGTCATCAAGATCGCCGTCGCCGGCGCGCTGGGCCGCATGGGCCAAGTGGTGCAGGCGACGCTGGCCGACGATCCGGGCTTCCGGCTCGTGGGCGGCTTCGACCGACCGGGCGCCGCGGGCGAGGGGGTCGTACCGGCCGATCAGGCCATCGCCGCCAGCGACGTGGTCGTCGACTTCACCATCGCTGCGGCCTCGGCCGAGCTCGCGCCGAAAGTCGCCGCCGCCGGCAAGGCGCTGGTCATCGGCTCGACCGGCTTCGACGACGCCCAGCTGGCGGTCATCCGCGAGGCCGCCCGCGAAATCCCCATCGTGCGCGCCGGCAACTTCTCGCTGGGGCTCAACATGCTCATGGGCCTCGTGGCCCGCGCCGCCCGTGCCCTGCCGGCCGAGGCCTGGGACATCGAGGTCGTCGAGGCCCACCATCGGCGGAAGGTCGATGCACCCTCCGGCGCGGCCCTGATGCTGGGCGCGGCGGCCGCCGATGGGCGCGGCGCCGACCTCGCCAAGGTCGGCCGCCGGAGCCGGGACGGGATCACCGGAGAGCGTCCGGTGGGCGAGATCGGCTTTTCCGCCATCCGCGGCGGCGGCGTCGTCGGCGAGCACAGCGTGATCTTCGCCGCCGAGGACGAGATCCTGACCCTCTCCCATTCGGCCCGGGACCGCAGCCTGTTCGCCCGCGGCGCCCTAGCCGCCGCCCGCTGGGTCGCGGGCCGCCCTCCGGGCGAGTACGACATGCAGGACGTGCTGGGGATGAAGGACGGCTAGGCGCCGGCCCGCCGCTGGGTTCCTACGCCGAGCCCGTCGAGCCGAAGCCGCCGGCCCCGCGGGCGGTCTCGTCCAGGCTGTCCACCTCGCGCCAGGCGGCCTGAACCACCGGCGCCACCACGAGCTGGGCGATGCGGTCGCCGCGGCGGATGTGGAAATCCTCCTCGCCGAGGTTCGCCAGGATCACCTTCACCTCGCCCCGGTAGTCGGCGTCGATGGTGCCCGGCGTGTTCAGGCAGGTGATCCCCGACTTCAGCGCCAGGCCCGAGCGCGGCCGCACCTGGGCCTCGTAGCCGGCCGGCAGGGCGAAGGCGAAGCCGGTCGGCACGGCCGCCCGCGCGCCCGGCTTGATCGTCAGGGTCTCGCCGTCGGCGACCGCCGCCCGCAGGTCCATGCCCGCCGCCTGGGCGGTCTCGTAGGCCGGCAGCGGCAGGCCCTCGGCATGGGCCAGGCGCAGGATCGGGACAGTCGGATTCACTTGGACTTCCTCAGGCGAAATGGGCGGCGATGCGCGCGGCGAGCCTCCGGGCCACCTCGGCCTTCGGCGCCCGCTCCCATCGCTCGATTCCGCCCTTGGAGACTATGGCCACGGCGTTGTCGTCGCCGCCCATGGTCCCCTGCACGCTGACGTCGTTGGCGACGATCCAGTCGCAGCCCTTCCTGTCGAGCTTGGCCCGGGCATGGGCCTCCACGTCGTTGGTCTCGGCGGCGAAGCCCACCACCAGCGCCGGCCGGGCCTTCGCCTTCGACAGCGTGGCCAGGATGTCGGGATTCTCCACCAGCGAGATCGGCGGCGGCCCGCCGTCGCCCTTCTTGATCTTCTGGGCGCCCAGGCTCTCGGGCCGCCAGTCGGCCACGGCGGCCACGCAGACGGCGATGTCGGCCGGCAGCGCCGCCTCGCAGGCCGCCAGCATCTCGCGCGCCGTCTCCACCGCCACGCGGGCGACGCCGGCGGGCGCCGGCAGGGCCGTCGGGCCGCTGACCAGCGTCACGTCCGCGCCCAGGGCCGCGAGCGCCTGGGCGATGGCGTAGCCCTGCTTGCCCGACGAGCGGTTGGTGATCAGCCGCACCGGATCGATCGGCTCGGCGGTCGGCCCCGCCGTGACGATGGCGCGCCGGCCCGTCAGCGGCCGGGCCGCCGCGCCCGTGAGCGCGTCGAGGATCGCCTGGAGGATGGCGGCCGGCTCGGCCATGCGGCCCGGCCCGAACTCGCCGCAGGCCATGGCCCCCTCGTCAGGCCCCACGAAAAGCACGCCGTCGCGCCTCAGGGTCTCGAGGTTCCGCCGGGTGGCCGGATGCTCCCACATGCGCACGTTCATCGCCGGCGCCATCAGCACCGGCTTGTCGGTGGCGAGCAGGGTCGTGGAGGCGAGGTCTCCCGCCAGGCCGTTGGCCGCCTTGGCCATCAGGTCGGCGGTGGCCGGCGCCACGACGACGAGGTCCGCCGAGCGGGACAGCTCGATGTGGCCCATCTCGGCCTCGTCGGTCAGCGAGAAGAGCTCGGAATAGACCTTGTCCTCGGCCAGCGCCGACAGGGACAGCGGCGTGACGAACTCGGCGCCCGCCTTCGTCAGGATCGGGCGCACGCCGACGCCGGCCTTGCGCAGCAGGCGCGTCAGCTCCAGCGCCTTGTAGGCGGCGATGCCGCCGCCCACGATCAGCAGGATCCGCTTGTCGTCCAAGGCCGCTTCGCCCCCGCGTTCAGGAGGGCCTGATGTAGGCCAACCGGACCGACTCGACAAACCGGCGTAGCTGTGTTCTCTCTTCGTTCCAGCTCGACTGGACGGGAGATCTTCTATGGCTCGGGTGAGGATGGGACTGGCCCTGCTGGGCGGGGCGGCGGCCCTGGCGCTGGCGGCCTGCGACAACGGCCCCTCGGCGGTGGCCCAGCAGCAGGCGGCCGGAACGCAGATGGCCACGGCCGCGCCGCCGCGCGAGGCGGCGGACGCCGGGCCGCGGGTCGACCACCGGCGCGATCCGGTGAAGCTGGTGGACGGGAAGCCGATGTGGTCGGCCAGCCGGCGCTACTCGGCCGAGGAGAACGCCCGCCGCGCCTTCGAGCGCAACGGCGAGGCCTTCGGGGCCGACACGGTGGACGAGTTCGTGAAGGCCGCCCACGCCTTCGTCGAGACGCCGCCGCGCGGCACGCTCACGCTGTCGCGCCCGAACGGCGATACGCTGTTCTACGACCCCAAGGGCAACGTCTTCGCCATCGCCACCAAGGACGGCGCGCCGCGGACGATGTTCAAGCCCGACGACGGCCCCGCCTACTGGGACGAGGTGAAGGCCCGCGAGGCCCGCCGCTCCCAGTCCCGCCGAACCGCCAGCCGCGACGCCGACGACGAGGCGTGATGCTCTCCCCTCCGCCCCCGCGGGAGAGGAAGGGAGCCGCCTCCTCTCCCCCCGCGAAGCGGAGAGGGAGAGGGCGGGGAGAGGGCGAGCGCAGCGAGAACACCGCTGCGCGGCCGGACGCGGCTCGATTAGGCGACCAGCGCGCCGACGAGGAAGGCCACGCCGGCCGCCGCGGCCCCGAGGGCGAACCACAGGGGCGAGAAGTTCGGCTTGTCCTCGCGCAGGATGTCCACCGGCACGGGGACGGGCGGCCGCTCGGCCAGCCGCGCGAGATTGCGCACCGCGGTCTCGGCCTCGCCCGCCAGCCGCTTCAGCCGCGTCGCGGGCGAGAGCTCCCGGGCGATCCAGCGGCGCACCACCGGGTCGGAGGCGGCCCAGATGTCGTGGTCGGGGTCGATGCGCCGGGCGACGCCCTCGACCGTCATCATGGTCTTCTGTAGCAGGACCAGTTCGGGGCGCAGCCGCATGTCGAAGAGGGCGGTGATCTCGAACAGCTGGGTCAGGACCCGGCTCATCGGCACCTCGGCGGCGGCCCGTCCGAAGATCGGCTCGCCCACCGCCCGCAGCGCCTGGGCGAAGGCCGAGACGCTGTGGGTCGCGGGCACATAGCCCGCCTCGAAGTGGACGCGGGCGACCTGCTCGTAGTCGCGGTTCAGGAAGCCCCACAGGATCTCGGCGAGGTAGCGCCGCTCGGGCGCGCCCAGGCGGCCGATGATCCCGAAGTCCACCGCCGTGAGCTGGGCCGGCGCGGCGGCGAACAGGTTGCCCTCGTGCAGGTCGGCGTGGAAGACGCCGTGGTCGAGCGCCTGGGCCAGGAAGGCGCGGGTCAGGTTGTCGGCCAGGGCCTTGCGGTCGAGGCCCGGCTGCTCCAGCGCCTCGTCCTCGGACAGCGGCAGCCCCTTGGCCCATTCCATGGTCAGGACGCGCTTGCCGACGCCTTCCCAGACCACCTTGGGCGCGGACATGTAGCCGTCCTGCCCCATCACCTCGGCCAGCTCGTCGGCGCCGGCGGCCTCCAGCCGCAGGTCCAGCTCGAGCTCGGTGGCGCGGATCACCGTGGCGGCGAACCCCTTCGGCTCCAGCCGCCGGGCCGCCGGGACCCACCGGTCGACCAGCCGCGCGGCCAGCCACAGCACCTCGCCGTCGTCGGCCACCCGGCGGGCGATGGCGGGCCGCAGGACCTTCACCGCCACCCGCCGTCCGTCCAGCAGCACCGCATCGTGCGCCTGGGCCAGGGACGCGGCGGCGACCGGCTCGCCGAAGCTCGCGAACAGGCTCTCGACCGGCCGGCCGAGGGTCAGCTCCACCTCGGCCCGCGCGACCGCGGTCGGGAAGGGCGCCAGCCGGTCCTTCAGCCGCGACAGGTCCAGGGCGAATTCGCGGCCGAAGATGTCGGCCCGGGTCGAGAGGAGCTGGCCCAGCTTGATCGCCACCGGCCCCAGCCGCTCCAGTGAGCGGGCCAGCCGCTCGCCCGGGCGGCCCTGGTAGGCCTGACGGCCGGCGAACACCCGCAGCAGGCGCGACAGCGTGCGCGCGCCCGACGAATAGAGGGGGTCCAGCTCGCGCGGCAGCAGGGCGTCGTTGCGGAGCAGGGTCCAGCCGGCTCCGATCAGCCGGACGAAGGCGCCGGGACCGGCCATGGGCTCAGATCGCCCGGCCGGTGTGCAGGGCCGCGACGCCCGCCGTGAAGTTCGTATAGCCCACCCGGGAGAAGCCCGCCTCGCCGATCATGCCGGCGAACCGCTTCTGGTCGGGGAAGCGGCGGATGCTCTCCACCAGGTACTGGTACGACTCCCGGTCGCCCGCGACCCGCTCGCCGATCTCGGGGATCACCTTGAACGAATAGAGGTCGTAGGCCCGCTGCAGCGGCTCGGTGACCGGGCGCGAGAACTCCAGGCACAGGAACCGGCCGCCCGGCTTCAGCACCCGGCGCGCCTCCCTCAGGGCCGCGGGAATGTCGGTGACATTGCGGATGCCGAAGCTGATCACATAGGCGTCGGCGCAGGCGTCGGGCAGCGGCAGCCGCTGCGCGTCCCCGACCGTCCAGCAGATCTCGGGCTCGAAGCCGCGCTCGCGCCCGGCGGCGATCATCTCGGCGTTGTAGTCGATCACGAAGACCTTGGCGTCGTCCCCGCCCCGCCGCTCCTGCGCCCGCCTGGCCATGCGGGCGAAACGCCTGGCCATGTCGCCGGTGCCGCCGGCCACGTCGAGGATCGTCTCGCCCGGCTGCGGATTGAGGCGGGCGGCGACGGCGTCCTTCCAGAGGCGGTGGACGCCCGCGCTCATCAGGTCGTTCATCAGGTCGTAGCGGCGGGCGACCCGGTCGAAGACGCCCCGCACCAGGCCGGGCTTCTCGCGGGCGTCCACGTCGCGGAAGCCGAAGGTGGCGGACGGTCCGGTCATGGGGGGCGTCTTAGCCGCTGAACCCTCGACGCGCCAGCGATCGCGTGCCAAGCGAAGGCCATGCCGGAGTTGCCCGAAGTCGAGACGGTCCGCGGGGGCCTCGCCCCCGTCCTGGAGGGCCGCCGGCTCGTCCGCGTCGAGGCTCGCCGGCCCGACCTGCGCTTCCCCCTGCCGCCGGGCTTCGTCCAGATCCTCACCGGCTCGACCATCGTGAAGCTGGAGCGGCGGGCGAAGTACCTGCTGGGGCGGCTGGACCGCGAGGACACCCTTGTCATGCACCTGGGCATGAGCGGCCGGTTCGAAATCGCCCACCCCGAAGGCGAGGAGCGGCCGGGCCGGTTCCACTACGCGCCGGACCCCGACCCCAAGCACGCCCACGTGGTCTTCGAGACAGAGGCGGGGGTGCGGATCACCTATTACGATCCCCGGCGGTTCGGCTACATGTCCCTCGTCAACACGGCCACGCTCGACCTGCATCCGTGGTTCGCGGGCCTGGGGCCCGAGCCCCTCTCCGACGACTTCGACGCCGCGCACCTGAAGGCCGCCTTCACCGGCCGCCGGCAGGGGCCCAAGACCCTGCTGCTGGACCAGCGGATCGTCGCGGGCCTGGGCAACATCTATGTCTGCGAGGCCCTGAACCGGGCGCGCATCTCGCCCTTCAAGCCGGCCGGGCGCATCTCGCGGCCCCGGATCGAGGTCCTGGTCGCCGCCATCAAGGACGTGCTGCGCGAGGCCATCGCCGCAGGGGGCTCGACCCTGCGCGACTACGCCCAGGCGGACGGCGCCCTGGGCTATTTCCAGCACAGCTTCCGCACCTACGACCGCGAGGGCCAGCCGTGCCGGAACGACGGCTGCCGGGGCGTGATCGGCCGCGAGGTCCAGGCCGGACGCTCGACCTTCTATTGCCCCGTTTGCCAGAGATGACGGGCGAATGAGACGCCTCGTCCTCGCCCTGCTCGCCTGCGCCGGCCTTGCCGGCCCCGCCGCAGCGCGGCCGCCGGTGTGGGTGGTGAAGGACGCCGACTCCGAAATGGTGCTGTTCGGCTCGGTGCATGTCCTGCCGCCGGGCCTGGACTGGAACCCGCCGGCCCTCTCGCGCGCCCTCGCCCGCGCCGACGACCTCTGGTTCGAGCTGCCCGCGGGCCCCGGAGCCGACCAGGAGAGCGCCCGCCTGGCGGGGGAGAAGGGGGTGCTGCCCCCCGACCGGTCGCTGTTCCGCATCCTGCCGCCCGACGACGTCGCGCGGCTGGTCGGAGTGGCCGAGGCCTATGGCGTGGACAAGACCGTGCTGGACCGGCTGGAGCCCTGGCTGGCCGAGCTCGCCCTGGCGGGCGCCGCCTACCGCCGGGCCGGCGCGGGGGTCGCCAACGGCGTGGAGGCCGCGGTCGAGGCCGCCGCCCCGCCCGCCGCCGAGCGGCGCGCCTTCGAGACCCCGGCCCAGCAGCTCGCCGTGTTCGACGAGGCGCCGCTCGAGGCGCAGATCGCCTCCCTGCGCGTCACGATGACCGAGATGGAGGACGATCCGGCGGCCTTCGAGACCCTCGTCCGCGCCTGGGCCGACGGGGACCTCGGCGTCCTCGAGCGCAAGGCCCTGCGGCCGCTGCGGCAGGCCTCGCCGCTGCTGTTCCGGCGGCTGGTCGACGAGCGCAACGCGCGCTGGGCGGCGATGCTGGACGCCCGGCTCAAGGGCGCGGGCCGGACCGTGGTGGTGGTCGGCATGGGCCACCTGATCGGCGAGGGCGGCCTGCCCGGGCGGCTCCGGGCGCTTGGCTATTCGGTCGAGGGGCCTTAATCCGCGGGCGATCCATCAGCGGAGCCGGCCATGAGCTTTGAGACCATCCTCGTCGAGAGCCCCAGCGCGGGCGTCACCCTGATCCGCCTGAACCGCCCCGAGGCGCTGAACGCCCTGAACACCCAATTGCTGGGCGAGCTCTCGCAGGCGCTCGACGCCGCCGAGGCGGACGAGACCGTCCGCTGCGTGGTGCTGACCGGCTCGGAGAAGGCCTTCGCCGCCGGCGCCGACATCAAGGAGATGTCGGACAAGACCTACGCCCAGATGTTCTCGATGGACTTCTTCACGCCTGCCGCCCGGCGGCTGGAGCAGTTCCGCAAGCCGGTGATCGCCGCGGTCGCCGGCTACGCCCTGGGCGGCGGCTGCGAGCTCGCCATGCTCTGCGACTTCATCATCGCCGCCGAGACGGCGAAGTTCGGCCAGCCCGAGATCAACCTCGGCGTCATGCCCGGCATCGGCGGCACCCAGAGGCTGACGCGTTTCGTCGGCAAGTCCAAGGCCATGGACATGATGCTGACCGCCCGGATGATGGACGCGGCCGAGGCCGAGCGCGCGGGCCTGGTCTCGCGCGTGGTGGCCGCCGACAAGCTGCTGGACGAAGCCCTGGCGGCGGCGGCCAAGATCGCCTCCCAGTCGCCGCTGGCGGTGATGATGAACAAGGAGCTGGTGAACACCGCCTACGAGACCACGCTCTCCACCGGCGTGGCCGTGGAGCGGCGCCTGTTCCACTCGCTCTTCGCCTTCGAGGACCAGAAGGAGGGCATGGCCGCCTTCGTCGAGAAGCGGAAGCCCGACTTCAAGGGCCGCTGATCCGCAGGGCCGCTTCCGGCATTGACCCGGGAGCCCGCCTTGCGTATATCCGCGCCTCCAATTTTGCCCGCCCGGCTACCCGGCCGGGCGCGATCCGTTTCGAGAGCTTAGACGAATGGCCAATACGCCCGGCGCCAAGAAGGCGGTCCGCAAGATCGCCCGCCGCACCGAAGTGAACACCGCCCGCCGCTCGCGCGTGCGCACCTTCCTCCGGAAGTTCGAGGAAGCCCTGGCTTCGGGCGACGCCGGCGCCGCGAAGGCGGCGTTCGTGCAGGCCCAGTCCGAGCTGATGCGCGCCGTCAGCAAGGGCGTGGTGCACAAGAACACCGGCGCCCGGAAGGTCTCGCGCCTGGCCGCCCGGCTGAAGAAGCTGTCGGCCGCCTGAGTCCGGCCTGGAGGGGGCGCCGTTCCCCTCCTTCACCACTAGGATTTCGGTACGCAGCGCCCGGTTTCGGGCGCTGTTTTTTTGTGCTCGCGAGACGCCGCCGGAACCGGCCCCGCGACAAATCTGCTCAGCCCCCGGACCGGTTTTTCGACCTTTCCCTTGGCCTCAAAAGGGTCCGCTGGGAGTCAATCAAAATATCCGTCGACAGCGCGAAGAATCACCGTTGACCGACGGGGCCCCCCGACTAGTCTCGGGGTTCTTACAGGCGTCTTTGGACTGTTCTCGGGTCACAACGAGACGCCGGCGGAGCTCTTGCGTTCGCCGGATAAGAGCCTGTGTGTATTGAGAAAATTCCAGTCGGGGGGTTCGGGGCCCTGGCTGGATGTCGACAGGTCGATGGGGTTGCGAGGGATGACGAGCAGGGGGGCTGCGGGAGCTATGGCAGGTGCGCCGGCGGGGGCCGTGTGGACGAAGACCTGCCAGGTCCTCAAGCGGGAACTTGGCGAGGCGACCTTCGGGTCCTGGCTGGGCCAGGCCGCGCTGCGCGAGTCCGGGGACGAGGTGTGCCTGGTGGCCGCCACCGGCGTCGCGCGCGACTGGATCCGCCGCCATGCATGGCGCCGTATCGGCGAGCTGTGGGCGCAGAATGACCCGCTGGGCCGGCGCCTGGACCTGAAGTCGCGGATGGAGGTGGAATCCGTTGGCGCCGTCGCCCCCGCGCCCGCCGCCCCGCCCCGGGCCGCCAACGCCGAGCCCGCCGCCGAGGTGTTCGAGGTCGAGGCCGTGGCGCCCGTCGCGGCCCGCCAGGGCCGCCTGCAGGGCCTGCAGGAGCGGTTCTCGTTCGACACCTTCGTGTCGGGCCCCGCCAACGAATTCGCCTTCGCCGTGGCCCGCCGCGTGGCCACCTGGGCCGACGGGCACTTCAACCCGGTGCTGTTCCACGGGCCCTACGGCTTCGGGAAGACCCACCTGCTGAACGCCCTGGCCTGGGAAGCCATGCGCACGGCCCCGGACAAGCGGGTGGTCTACCTGACCGCCGAGCGGTTCACGACGACCTTCGTGAAGGCGCTGCAGGACCGCCAGACGCAGGCGTTCAAGGACGACCTGCGCAACGCCGACCTGCTGCTGATCGACGACGTCCACTTCGTCGCCGGAAAGACCCAGACCCAGGAGGAGCTGTTCCACACGCTCATCGCCCTGGTCGAGGACGGCCGCCGGGTGGTGCTGACCGCCGACCGCTCGCCCACCGAGCTGTCCGAGATGGAGCCGCGGCTGCGCTCGCACCTGCAGGCGGGCCTCGTCTGCGGCATCGAGCCGGCCGACCGGAGCCTTCGCCTGGGCATCCTGGAGCGCAAGCTGCTGACCCTGGCGACCCAGGGCCGCTTCCACCCCTCGGCGCGGCCCGAGGTGCTGCAGTTCCTGGCCGACCGCTTCACCGACAGCGTGCGCGAGCTGGAGGGGGCCCTGAACACCCTGGTGGCCCGCGTGGGCGGCGACATCGCCCGCCTGACGCTGGACGAGGCCCAGGCGATCCTTCGGCCCCACCTGTCCTGCACCGAGCGCAAGGTGACCGTGGACATGATCCAGAAGACCGTCGCCGAGCACTACGCGCTGAAGCAGGCCGACCTGATCTCCGAGCGCCGCGCCCGCGCGGTCGCCCGGCCGCGCCAGGTCGCCATGTGGCTGGCCAAGCAGATCACCACGCGGTCCCTGCCCGACATCGGCCGCCGCTTCGGGGGGCGCGACCACACCACCGTGCTGCACGCGGTGCGCCGCATCGAGGCCCTGAAGGCCGAGGACGCCGCCATCGCCCGCGACATCGACGTGCTGCTGCGAAAGCTGCGCGGCTGACAAGTTTCCAGGAGAGCGACTGACGAGAGGCCCGCCGGCGACGGCGGGCCTTTTCTCTTGCCGCCACCTCGCCGCGGCGGAGGCGCGAGCCGCCGCGAGGCGGCCACGAACCACACGAAAAAGGCGGCCGGATTGCTCCGGCCGCCTTCTCGCATTCCCGAAGGATGGGGCGCTTACGCGTCCGCCGGCTCTTCGGCCTTCTCGTTCGACTTCGACAGGTCCTCGCCGGTCTCCTGGTCGACGACCTTCATGGAGAGGCGGGTCTTGCCGCGGTCGTCGAAGCCCAGGAGCTTGACCTTCACCTGCTGGCCTTCGGTCAGCACGTCCGAGACCTTGGCCACGCGCTCGTTCGAGATCTGCGAGACGTGGACCAGGCCGTCCTTGGCGCCGAAGAAGTTCACGAAGGCGCCGAAGTCGACAATCTTCACGACCTTGCCGGTGTAGATCTGGCCGACCTCGGGCTCGGAGGCGATCGACTTGATCCACTCCTTGGCCGCGTCGATCTTGGTCTGCTCGGCGGCCGCGATCTTGATCGTGCCATCCTCGCCGATGTCGATCTTGGCGCCGGTCTTCTCGACGATCTCGCGGATCACCTTGCCGCCCGAGCCGATCACTTCCCGGATCTTGTCGACCGGGATCTTGATGGTCTCGATCTTCGGCGCGAACTCGCCCAGCTCGGCGCGGGGCGCCGTCATGGCCTTGTTCATCTCGGCCAGGATGTGATCACGGCCGCCCTTCGCCTGCTCGAGGGCCTTCTTCATGATCTCCTCGGTGATGCCGGCGATCTTGATGTCCATCTGCAGGGACGTGATGCCGTCGGCGGTGCCCGCCACCTTGAAGTCCATGTCGCCGAGGTGGTCCTCGTCGCCCAGGATGTCCGAGAGGACCGCGAAGCCGTCTTTCTCGAGGATCAGGCCCATGGCGATGCCCGACACCGGCTTCTTCAGCGGCACGCCGGCGTCCATCAGGGCCAGCGAGGAACCGCAGACCGTGGCCATCGACGAGGAGCCGTTGGACTCGAAGATCTCGGACACGATGCGGATCGTGTACGGGAACTCCTCGTAGGACGGCAGCATCGGGCGGAGCGCCCGCCAGGCCAGCTTGCCGTGACCGACTTCACGCCGGCCGGGCGAGCCCATGCGGCCCGTCTCGCCCACCGAGAACGGCGGGAAGTTGTAGTGCAGCATGAACTTCTCGAAGTACTTGCCTTCGAGGGCGTCGATCAGCTGCTCGTCGTCGCCGGTGCCCAGGGTGGTCACGCAGAGCGCCTGGGTCTCGCCGCGGGTGAACAGCGCCGAGCCGTGGGCCCGGGGCAGCACGCCCACTTCGCCGAGGATCGGACGGACCTGGTCGACGGTGCGGCCGTCGATGCGCTTGCCGGTCTCCAGGATCGAGCGCCGGACGATGTCGGCCTCGATCTCCTTGAAGACGCCGCCCAGCTTGTTGGCGTCGTAGCCTTCGGGGTTCGCCTCGGACTTGGCGAAGGCCGTCATGGCCTTCTCCTTGGCCGCGCCGATGGCGGCGTGGCGCTCGGACTTGCCGGTGATCTGGTAAGCGGCGCGCAGGTCGCCGCCGATCAGGTCCTTCACCTTGGCGGCGATCTCGTCGGTGTCGTCCGGCTGGAAGTCGAACGGCTCCTTGGCCGAGTGCTCGGCCAGCTCGATGATCGCGTCGATCACCGGCTGCATGCCCTTGTGGGCGAAGGTGACGCCGCCCAGGACCTGCTCTTCCGTCAGCTCCTTGATCTCGGATTCGACCATCATCACGGCTTCGGCGGTGCCGGCCACGACGAGGTCCATCGCGCTTTCCTTCATCTCGTCGAGAGTGGGGTTCAGCACGTACTCGCCGTTCACGTAGCCGACGCGCGCGGCGGCGATCGGGCCCATGAAGGGCACGCCCGACAGCACCAGGGCGGCCGAGGCGGCGACCATGGCCACGATATCGGGGTCGTTCTCGAGGTCATGGGCCAGGACGGTGCAGATCACCTGCACTTCGTTCTTGAAGCCCTTCACGAACAGCGGGCGGATCGGACGGTCGATCAGGCGCGAGGTCAGCGTCTCCTTCTGGGAGGGCGCGCCTTCGCGGCGGGGGAAGCTGCCGGGGATCTTGCCGGCGGCGTAAAACTTCTCCTGGTAGTTCACCGTCAGGGGGAAGAAGTCCTGGCCGGGCTTGGGAGACTTGGCGAACACCGCGGTCGCCAGCACCATGGTCTCGCCGTAGGTGGCGAGCACCGCGCCGTCGGCCTGGCGGGCCATGCGGCCGGTTTCGAGCGTGAGGGTCTTGCCTCCCCACTCGATCGTCTTGCGCTTGATATCGAACATTTTGGCTTCTTTCTCATCCCGCGGGCGTATTCCCGGCGGGGGCGGACAGGGCGTCGGACTTCCGAAATCCTCTCCAGGTCAGACAGGCAAGGCGAGGATTTCGTTCGAACCCTCACGTACGAAAAGGGGAAGCCCGACGTTCGGGTCCCCCTGGCCGCCGCTTGGCCCTCCGGCCTGTCGCGGAGGAGCAGCGGTAAATGTGGCGAGGACCCGACGGCGGCTGCCGAACGGGTCCTCGGTAAACCAACTAGCGACGCAGGCCGAGCTTCTCGATCAGGTCCTGATAGCGGGCCTGGTCGGCCTTCTTCAGGTGGTCGAGGAGCGACCGGCGCTGGGAGACCAGCTTCAGCAGGCCCCGGCGCGAGTGATTGTCCTTCTTGTGCGTCTTGAAGTGTTCGGTGAGGTTCGAAATCCGTTCGGAAAGGATCGCCACCTGGACTTCGGCGCTGCCCGTGTCCGCTTCGCCGCGGGCATGGGTCTTGATGAGTTCAGCCTTGCGTTCGGCCGTGATCGACATCGGGTTTCTCCGCTCTCGTCAAAGGTTGAAGACGCGCGAAGGTTCGAGCCGGCCCGCACGCATCTCGCAGAGAGCGACCAACGATCCGCCCGCCATCGCCGAAACGGTGCGCGAGCCCGGCTTGAGCCCGGCCTTCACGGTTTCGACCTGTCGGGGAACGAGAACGATCGACCGTCCCTGCTTCAATCGGAAGGCGTCTTCGTCGGTCACGGCCAGCGCCGGGATGTCGTCCAGCGCGGTCTCGACCGGAAGCAGGGCCTCCGATTGGCGGGCCTTATGCCCTAAATCCTCAAGGATATCCAGCGTGACGGCGTTCGCCTCGGTAAACGAGCCCACCCGCGTCCGGCGAAGCTCGCTCACGTGGCCGCAGGCGCCCAGCGCTTCGGCCAGGTCGCGGACGATCGCCCGCACGTAGGTGCCCTTGCCGCATTCCACCTCGAGGGTGACGTGATCGGCGTCCACGGCGTCGGCGATCCGGGCCGCGTGGATGACCACCGTCCGCGGCTCCAGCTCCACCGTCTCGCCCGCGCGGGCGAGGTCGTAGGCGCGCTCGCCGTCCACCTTGATCGCCGAATAGGCCGGCGGGACCTGCTGGATCTCGCCCACGAACCGCGGCAGCACCGCCTCCACCTGGGCCAGCGTCGGGCGCACGTCCGACGAGGCCAGGGTCTCGCCCTCCCGATCGTAGGTCGCGGTGGTCCGGCCCCAGGCGATGGTGAAGCGGTAGGCCTTGTCGGCGTCCATCAGGAACGGGACGGTCTTGGTCGCCTCGCCCAGGGCGATCGGCAGGACGCCGGTGGCCAGGGGGTCCAGCGTGCCGGCGTGGCCCGCCTTCTGGGCGTCGAAGATCCGCCGCACGCGGCTCACCGCCTGGGTCGAGCCCAGGTCGTAGGGCTTGTCGAGGTTGATCCAGCCCGAGACGGCCTGGCCGCGCTTGCGACGCGCCATCAGTCCTCGTCCTTCCAGCTGTCCGACGGCGGCTGCGGCGTCAGGTCCTGGCGCACCTTGGGATCGTCGAACAGTTTCGCCATGCGGGCGGCCTCGTTGAAGCTCTCGTCGTGCAGGAACTTCAGCTCGGGCGTGAAGCGCAGCTCGATGGCGCGGCCGAGATGGCCCCGGAGGAACCGAGCGTGCCGGTTCAGCGCCTGCACGACCTCGTCCGCATGCTCGCCGCCCAGGGGCTCGACGAACACCGTCGCGTGCCGCAGATCGGGGCTGACCCGCACCTCGGTGACCGTGACCGAGACGCCGGCCAGGACAGGATCGTTGATCTCTTCCTCGCGGAAGATCTCGACCAGGGCGTGGCGCACCAGCTCGCCCGCGCGGAGCTGGCGCTGGGACGGGCCTTGCGGCGGGCGCCGGCCGTGTGAGGAGGGGCGTTTCATGGTCTCGAACCTTTCGGCCTGAGGCGCGGGTCGGACGCGCCCGTCAGGGAAGGGCGGGCTTCTAGTGAGGTCGACCCGCGAAGTCCAGAGTTCAGGGGGGGGTCAGGCCGCACCCGTGCGCTCCCGGAAGAACGCAATCACCCGCTGTTCGGCCGCCTTGGTCGGGCCGTCCTCCTTCAGGTTGATGGTCAGCACCGAGTGCGGATGCTTCAGCCCGCCGGGCCGGGCGTCGGCAGGATCGATCTCGATCGCCTCGAAGGCCTCGCCCAACTCGCGCCGATAGGTCTCGAACCGCGCGTCCGGCACGAAAGGGTCTCCCGTGAAGCGCAGGCCCAGAACCTTCAGGCCCTCCTCGGCGTGCCGCCGGCGCGCGCAGGCGACCCCGGCCGGGGCCGCATCGATCCCGGCGGCGTTGCGCCTTCCGAGCGGCAGCGAGGGCTGGGACAGCACCGGGGCCACGACCGCGGGCTCCGTCACCATCGCCAGGGCGAAGCCGCCCGTGAAGCACATGCCCACCGCGCCGACGCCCCTGCCGCCGCAGTCGGCATGGGCCTGCCGGGCCAGGGCCCGCAGCCAGTCCACGATCGGGCTGGAGCGCCCCGCCCGCCAGGCGTTGAACTCGAAGCGGACGCACAGGCCGCCCAGCATCGTCAGCGCGCCCGCGGGATGGGTCGCGGGCCGGCCCGGCGCGCCGAACAGCACCGGGCAGTAGACGCTCATCCCCGCCTCGGCCACGCGGTCTGCGAAACGGATGACGTCAGGGTGCAGGCCCGGCATCTCGTGGATGACGATCACCGCCGGGCCCGAGCCGCGGCGGTAGACGTCCCGCACCCAGCGGCCGTCCCCGAAGCTGAACCGGTCGTAGTCCGACAGCGCGGCCGCGTATGCCATGGAAGCCCTCCCCCGTTGCGGAGAGCCTAGCCCCATCAGCCCTTCAGGCGCAGCTCCTTGATGTCGCCCTCGAACCCCGAGAGCCGCCAGCGGTCGTCGGGGCCCTTGGTGAAGATCAGCAGGCAGGGGCCGTCCTGCTTGCGGGTGGCGCAGATCCGCCCGTCCGGCAGGGGCTTCAGGGCCTGGGAGATGGCCAGAGGGCCGGGGATCTTCGTCTCGCGCGTGTAGCCGTAGTACTCGGCGACGCCCCGGAAGACGCTGGGCTGCACCAGCGTCTCGCCGGCGAGGTCGGCCAGGGCGGGGGCCAGGATGGCCGCCAGGCCGCCGAGGCGCTCGTCCTTGCGCCCTTCCGCCACCAGCCGGGCCTCGATCTCCTGCTTGAGGGCGGCGCGGTCCACGTGGGCGTCGAAGGCGGCCTGGTCGTCGTCGCGGATGGCGATCAGCAGGGCGTGGACGTCGTTCGCCGCGTCCAGCTTGCGCACCGAGGCGCAGGCGGTGAGCGCCAGGGCGATCAGGCTCAGAATGACGATGCGCATGGGACCTCCGTCGCCGCTTCCCCTGACATAACGCACGCGGGCTGGCTACAAGGCCAGGGCATGGCTGAACCGATCCTGACCACCGAGCGCCTCGTCTTCCGCCCGTTCGCGGCGGACGACTTCGGCCTGCTCGCCCGCCTGCATCAGGACGCCCAGGTGGGCCGCTACTTCGGCGGCGTCTGGAGCGACGCGCAGGTGGCCGAGACGCTGGCGCGGTTCGTCGCCGAACAGGCGGCCCGGGGCCATTCGAAGTGGGCGGTCTTCACGCGGGACGGCGCCTTCGCCGGACGGGCCGGCGTGAGCTTCTGGCCCCCGACGGGCGAGCTGGAGCTGGGCTACGCGCTCCTGCCCGCGTTCTGGGGCGGGGGCCTGGCCACCGAGGCGGCGCGGGCGGTCGCCGCCTGGACGTTCGCCAACACCGCAGCCACCCATGTCATCGGCTTCACCGACCTCGCGAACCGGGGCTCCCAGCGGGTGCTGGAGAAGATCGGCATGGTCCGTCAGCCGGACGCCGACCTCGGCAAGGGCCTGAGCGCGGTCTACCGCCTGGAGCGCCCCTAGACCGAAAAACGCCTGAAATGAAAAACCCCGGAGGAGACCTCCGGGGCTTCACATCGTCATAGAGCTCAGGGCTACAGCGACCGCTTGACCTCTTCGAGGTTGAAGCACTCGATGACGTCGCCGGCCTTGATGTCCTGGAAGCCTTCGAAGGCCATGCCGCACTCCTGTCCGGCCTGCACCTCGTTGACCTCGTCCTTGAAGCGCTTGAGCGTCTTGAGCACGCCCAGCTCCAGGATGACCACGTCCTCGCGCACGATCCGCACCCGCGCGCCCTTGCGGACGACGCCTTCGGTGACGCGGCAGCCGGCGACGCGGCCGACCTTCGTGATGTCGAAGGCCTGCAGCACCTCGGCGTTGCCCAGGAAGGTTTCGCGCTGGATCGGCGCCAGCATGCCCGAGAGCACGCCTTTGATGTCGTCGATCAGGTCGTAGATGATCGCGTAGTAGCGGATCTCGACGCCTTCGCGTTCAGCCAGGTCGCGAGCCTGCTTCGAGGCGCGGACGTTGAAGCCCAGAATCGGGGCTCCGGCGCCCTTGGCCAGCAGCACGTCGCTCTCGTTGATCGCGCCGGCGCCCGACAGGATGATCCGCGCGCGGACCTCGTCGGTGGCCAGCTTGTCCAGCGAGCCCACGATGGCTTCGGCCGAGCCCTGCACGTCGGCCTTGATGATGACCGGCAGCTCCGAGACCTTCTTGTCCGCGAGCTTGGCCATCATGTCGGCCAGCGAAGCAGAGGCGACCGGCGCGCCGGCCTTCTCGCGCTTCACGCGCTGGCGGTATTCCGTCAGCTCGCGGGCGCGGGCCTCGTTCTCGACCACGGCGAAAGGCTCGCCCGGATCGGGCGTGCCGTCGAGGCCGAGGATCTCCACCGGAGTGGACGGCGTCGCCTCCTGAAGCTGCTCGCCGCGCTCGTTCAGCAGGGCGCGCACGCGGCCCCAGCTCGAGCCGGCCACGACGATGTCGCCGCGCTTCAGCGTGCCGCGCTTGACCAGCACGGTCGCCACGGCGCCGCGGCCCTTGTCGAGCTTGGCCTCGATGACCGAGCCGTCCGCGGTGCGGTCGGGGTTGGCCTTCAGGTCCAGGACCTCGGCCTGCAGCAGGATGTTCTCGATCAGGTCGTCGAGGCCCATCTTCTGGGTCGCCGAGACCTCGACCGCCTGGGTCTCGCCGCCCAGGCTTTCGACCACGATCTCGTGCTGCAGCAGCTCGTTGATCACCCGGGTCGGGTCAGCGTCGGGCTTGTCGATCTTGTTGATCGCCACGATGATCGGGGCGCCGGCCGCCTTGGCGTGCTGGATCGCCTCCACCGTCTGCGGCATCACGCCGTCATCCGCCGCCACCACCAGGATGACGATGTCGGTGACGTTGGCGCCGCGCATCCGCATGGCCGAGAAGGCCGCGTGGCCGGGCGTGTCCAGGAAGGTCACGCGCTGGCCGTCGGCCAGACGCACCTGGTAGGCGCCGATGTGCTGGGTGATGCCGCCGTGCTCGCCCGACACGACGTCGGTGGAGCGCAGGGCGTCCAGCAGGCTGGTCTTGCCGTGGTCGACGTGGCCCATCACGGCCACGACCGGCGGACGCGGCAGCAGGTGATCGTCAACGTCCTCGGCGCCGATGAAGCCCTCTTCGACGTCGGCCTCGGACACGCGCTTGACGGTGTGGCCGAACTCGGTGGCCACCAGCTCGGCGGTGTCGTTGTCGATGACGTCGTTGATCTTCAGCATCACGCCCTGACGCATCAGGAACTTGATGACCTCGACGCCGCGGGTCGCCATCCGGTTGGCGAGCTCGCCCACGGTGATGACGTCGGGGATGACCACCTCGCGGGCCACGCGGGCCTGCTCCTGGGCGCCGCCCTTGCGCTTCTCGCGTTCGCGCTCGCGGGCGCGGCGGACCGAAGCCAGCGACCGCATCCGCTCGGCGCCGTCGGCGTCCCCCGCCACGGCCTGGATCGTCAGCCGGCCTTCGCGGCGGTTCGGCGCGCCCTTGGCGCGGCTGATCGCCTTGCCGGGATCGCGGCGGCGGTCGTCCTCGTCCGGCCGGCGGTCGACGCCCATGCCGGGGCGCGGCGCCTGGCGGGCGGCGCGCTGGATCTCGGGGGTCGCCGGCGGGGCGGCCGCGCCAATGCGCGGGCCGCCGGGACCGCGGGGCCCGCCGGGGCCGCGAGGACCACCGGGCGCGGGACGCGGAGCCAGGGCCGAATAGCGGACGGTGCCGCCGCCCTCGGGCCGGGCGCCCTGGGGACGATCGTCGCGGCGCGGGCCGCGGTCGTCGTCACGGCGCGGCGGACGCGGACCGCGGTCGTCGTCGCGGCGCGGCGCGCGCTGGTTGAAGGTCGAGGTGTCGAAGCGGTTGCTCGGACGCTCGGGACGATAGGTCGTCGTGCTGGGCCGGTCGTCGCGCCGATCGGGCGACGGCTGGTAGGTGCGGGTCTGGCCGGCGCCGGCCTGGCGGGGCGGGGCCTCGGCGGCCGGGCGCGCAGCCTGCGGCGCAGGCGCGGACGGCGGGACCGGCCGGGGCGAAGGGGCCGGCTTGGGCGCGGGCGCCGCCTCGGCGGCCGGCGCAGCCGGAGCCGCGGCGGCGGGCGGAGCGGCAGGTGCAGGCGGCGGCGCAGCGGGAGGCTCGGCGGCCGCCTGGGCCGCCTTCTGCTGGGCCGCGCGGGCGGCTTCGGCCTCGGCGCGGGCCCGCTCCTCGCGGGCGCGGCGGTCGGCCTCCTGCTGGCGGGCGAGCTCGATCGCCCGCTGGCGGGCGGCGCGCTCCTCGGCCGACAGGCCGTCGCCGGCGCCCTGCGGGGCGCGCGGCGCCTGGGCGGGCCCGGCCGGCTTCTGCGGCTCGAACACGCGGCGCTCGGCGGCGGACGGCGCGGCGAGGTTCCCGCCCGCCGGCGCATGGGTGCGGGCGCGCTTGGTCTCGACGACCACCGTCTTCGTCCGGCCGTGGCTGAAGCTCTGCTTCACCGTGCCCGAGCTGACCGAACCCGCGGCTCGCGGCTTCAGGGTCAGGGGCTGACGTCCGCCCGGGGCGGAGTTGCGGCCGTTGTTGTTCTCGTCGCTCATGCGCTCGCTTTACTCACCGGCCGGGCGGATCCCGGCCCATCTTTCTCAAACGGTTCGAGGGCGGGACCCCTCTTAAGGCTCCCGCCTAGCCTCGATAGGCTCCTCGCGCCAATCCTCAGGAAGGAGCGGACTGAACCCCTCGAAACGCCGGACATCCCAGGTCCAGCGCTCGGCGGCTCGCCCCGCAAGGAAGGCGGTGTGTATCACATTCTCGCCGCCCAAGGCCAAATTCAATTCCTCGGCGGCGAAGACGCCGAACAGCCCCGGTGGCCTCGGCTGCTTCCGGACGAGCGCCAGGAGCTTGCGCCGGCCGTCCGCAGCGCCGTCGCGCGCTTCGATCAGCCAGGCGGCCTTGCCCGATGCGATTGTGGCGGAAACCTTTTCGAACCCCGAGGTAAGGTCGCCGGCGCGCCGCGCAAGGCCCAGGGCCGACAAAAGCCTGGCCCGCAACAGCTTTTCCACCCGATCGGCGAGGTCGGGCGGCGCCTGGACCTTGGCCTTGGCGGCGCGGGCGAACAGGCCCTTCCTCGCCGCCGTCTCCACCGACGCGCGGTCGGCGGCGACCCACAGGCCCCGTCCGGGCAGCTTGCGGGCCAGGTCGGGAACGACCTGCCCGTCGGGGCCGACCACGAAGCGGATCAGCCGCGCTTCCTCCATGACCTCGCCCGAGACGATGTCGCGCCGCTGGCGCGAGGCCTCGGCGTGGGTGGAAGGAGCCTTAGCGGCGGATTTCTCCATGGTCGGACACCTCTCCGACCCTTAGGCGTCGCGGGCTTCGCCGGCCATCTCGGCCTCGGCGAAGTCTTCGTCGGTCGGCTCCTCGGCCTCGGGCTCTTCCGGCGCCTCGACCCAGCCCATGACGATCCGGGCGCGCATGATCAGCAGCTCGGCGTCCTGGGCGTCCAGGCCGAAGGTCTCGAGGATGCCCGGCTCGCGAACCCGTTCGCCGTTCTTGGTCTCGAACCAGCCGCGCAGGTCGTCGGGCACCAGGCCCGCCAGATCCTCGACGGTCTTGATCCCGCCCTCGCCCAGCGCCACCGCCATCGGCAGGGTGATCCCCTCGATGTCCAGCAGGCCGTCCTCGACGCCCAGTTCGCGGCGCTTGGCGTCGTACTCGGCGGCTTCCTTCTCCAGATACTCGCGGGCGCGGGTCTGGATCTCTTCGGCGGTGTCCTCGTCGAAGCCCTCGATCGCCGAGATCTCGGACGGATCGACGTAGCCCACGTCCTCGACGGTGGCGAAGCCCTCGGTGACCAGCAGCTGGGCGATGACCTCGTCCACGTCCAGGGCCTCCTGGAACAGGGCCGTGCGCTCGGTGAACTCGCGCTGACGGCGCTCGCTCTCCTGGCTCTCGGTCATGATGTCGATCTGCCAGCCGGTCAGCTGGCTGGCGAGGCGCACGTTCTGGCCGCGCCGGCCGATCGCCAGCGAGAGCTGCTCGTCGGGCACCACGACCTCGACGCGCTCGTCCTCCTCGTCCATCACCACCTTGGAGACTTCCGCCGGGGCCAGGGCGTTGACGATGAAGGTGGCGTCGTCCTGGCTCCACTGGATGATGTCGATCTTCTCGCCCTGCAGCTCGGCCACGACCGCCTGGACGCGGCTGCCGCGCATGCCGACGCAGGCGCCGACGGGATCGATGGAGCTGTCGTTCGACACCACCGCCATCTTGGCGCGCGAGCCCGGGTCGCGGGCCACGGCGCGGATCTCAATGACGCCGTCGTAGACCTCGGGCACTTCCTGGGCGAACAGCTTGGCCATGAAGCCGCCGTGCGCGCGCGACAGCAGGATCTGCGGGCCCTTGGTCTCGCGGCGGACGTCGTAGATGTAGCAGCGGATCCGGTCGCCGATGTTGAAGTTCTCGCGCGGAATCGACTGGTCGCGGCGCATGATGCCCTCGCCGCGGCCGAGATCCACGACCACATTGCCGTACTCGACGCGCTTGACGGTGCCGTTGACGATCTCGCCGACCCGGTCCTTGTACTCCTCGTACTGGCGCTCGCGCTCGGCGTCGCGGACCTTGCCCATCACCACCTGGCGGGCCATCTGGGTCTGGACGCGGCCGAACTCGAACGGCGGCAGCAGCTCCTCGTAGACCTTGCCGACCTCGGCGTCCTTGTCGCGGCGCTTGGCCTCGGCCAGGCGGATGATCCCCGGCGGCTCCTCGATGGGCAGCTCCTCGCCGGTCTCGGGGTCGACCCCGCCGCCGAAGGTGGCGTCGTCGGCCACCACCGTGACCACGCGCTTGATGGTGGTCTCGCCGGTCTTGGGGTCGATGTGCACGCGGATGTCGTGCTCGGCGCCGTAGCGGGCGCGGGCGCCCTTCTGGATCGCCTCTTCGATCGCCTCGATGACGATCTCCTTGTCGATCGCCTTTTCGCGGGCCACGGCCTCGGCGATCTGCAGGAGTTCAAGCCGGTTGGCGGATATGCCGGTCAGGCTCATGGGGGTCCGTCCCTCTACTCGGAAGTCTGTTGTTCGTCGGATTCAAGCCGGGCGGCGCGCGTCTGCGCCCCCCGCTTCATCAGCTCGTCGGTCAGCACCAGCTTGGCCTCGACGATCCAGGCGAAGGGGACGAGCGCCGTCTCCTCCTCGCCTTCCAGATCGATCGCGACCTGGTCGCCTTCCACGCCGGCCAGCACGCCCCGGAACCGCTTGCGGCCCTCGGCCAGGCGGTCCAGCTCCAGGCGCGCTTCGTAGCCCTCGTAGGTGTCGAAGTCCTTCAGCCGGGTCAGCGGCCGGTCCACGCCGGGAGATGAGACCTCCAGGGTGTACTCGCCCGAGATCGGGTCGGCCGCGTCCAGCACCTCGGAAACCGCGCGCGACAGCTTGGCGCAGTCCTCGACGTTCATGTCGCCGCCCGTTCCGTCTTCAAGAAGGGGGCGCTCGGCCATGATCTGCAGGCGACGCTGGTTGCGCTCGCCGCCCATCAGGCGCAGGCGCACGATCTCGTAGCCCACGGCCTCGGCCACGGGATCGAGCAGGTCCAGCAGTTTCAGGTCCTCGGCGGTCTTCCCGCGCATGAAAGGCCCAGGCCTCCGGCAAAGAAAAAAGCGGTCGGGCCGGAGCCCGCCGCTTGAAAGCGCCATCCAGCGCTATCAGCGATGTTGGGAAGGAATATAGCGGCCGATCAGGCGCTTGTCAGCCCCATTACGCGGGGGCGCGACGACCTGCGCCCGCCGTCGCCTCGACCGAGGTCCAGGGACGGCGGGCGCACGGCCTTACCTCGCCATCGACAGGCGCACGAACACGCTCCGGCCCGCCCCCGGCAACCGGGCGCCGACCGGCACGTCCGAACCGGCGATCCGGTTGTAGCCCGCCAGGTGGTCCGAGTAGCGGCGATCCAGCAGGTTCTCGACGCCCGCCGAGACCCGCACGCCCTGGCGCACCCGCCAGTCGCCGTAGAGGTTCACGAGGCCGTAGCCGCCGGTCCGCTGCTCGTCGTTGGTGCCCGAGACCTTGTCCTGGTCGGCCACCAGCCGGGTCTCGGCCGTCACCGACCAGGCGTCGGCGTCGTAGCTGACGGCGGCGGTCAGGCTGGGCGGGGAGATGCGGTAGAGATCGTCCGGGACGTCCCGCCGCTCGCCGCGCACGTACGAGGCCACCGCGTCCAGGCGCCAGCGCTCGGACAGCTTCACCCCGCCGGCCACGTCGAAGCCCCACAGCCGCGCGTCCACGTTGGCGAACCGCAGCGGCGTGGGATCTCCGTTCATCGCCGCCACCCGCTCGTGAAGGGTGTCCAGCACGCCGGGGGTGGCGTCGAAGGGAACGCCCTGGATGTAGTTGTCGACCTCGCGCACGAAGACGGTCGGCCGCGCGTAGGCGCGGTCGCCGGCCCAGTCGAACCCGGCCTCGGCGATCCAGGCGACCTCCGGCTCCAGCGCCAGGTCGCCGACGTAGATGTTGCCGTCGGCGAGGCCCCCGCTCGTGTTGCCCGGGAGCCAGCTGTAGCGCTCCACATAGCCGGGGACCCGGGTCTTGCGGGCCAGGGTGAGCCGCCACGACAGGCCGTCGCGCTCGGGGGTCCAGAAGCGGGCCGAGACGTCCACCGTGTCGTCGTCGCGGCTGCGGTCGGCGGCGTTGAACGCGGCCGCAAGGGAGACGGGACCCGCCGGCAGGGCCGGGCCCAGGACCGTGCGCCCGGCGTCCGCCTCGTGGCGGTCGAAGCGCAGGCCGAGCTCGCCCATCACCGGTCCGAGGCCGCCGGTCCATTCGGCGTAGGCGCCGGTCCGCGTGGCCTCCACGTCGGGCAGCGAGGTCACCAGGAACGCCGGGTTGGCCGGATTGAGGATCTGGACGTTGCGGTCGGTGGCCTCCGCGTCGGCCCCCAGGCGCAGGCGCCCGCCGGCGGCGGGGAACGAGACCGCGCCTTCCGCCGCCCGCGTGTAGGCCTTCGCCAGGGCCTCGCGCCGATCCATCGGCGAAGCCGGGGCCGGGCGCAGGCCGAAGTTGTTCATGGCGTGGTCGACGCCGGCGTAGCTGAACGCAGCCTCGGCCTGCACCTCGCCGAACTCGCCCCGCCAGCCCACGCGGGCGAAGTCGCTGTCGAAGTAGCGGATGTCCATCGGGAACGGCGGGTTGCCGGTCGGGCCGGTGTGCTGGCGCCGCACGTCGAGCGAAACCTCCTGGTCCCCCGCCCGCGCGCCGGCCGAGAGCCCGTAGACGCTGCGCTCGAAGCGGCTGGCGCGGATCGTCCCGCCGGGGAACTCGGCGTCGTCCCCCTTCTCGTAGGCGCCCAGCAGGTTCAGCCGCCAGGCCTGCCCCGCCGCCCCGGCGATGCCGCCGACCGAGCGGCTGTCGTCGCCCGACCGGGCTTCGGCGGTGAGGTCGTAGCCCAGTTCGGGCTCGCCGCCCTGGGTGAAGTCCAGCCGCTTGAAGACCGCGTTCATGCCGCCGGCCAGGCCGGGCCCCTCCCGCACCGGGCTGACGCCGCGATCCACCTCCAGCGCCGAGACCAGGGAGGTGGGCGCGTAGTGGAACGGCGGGTCCATCAGGTTGGGGCCGCCCGAGGCGAAGCGCTGGCCGTCGACCCGAAGGTTCAGCCGGTGGCCGAACAGGCCCCGGTACTGGGCCTGGCCCGACAGGGCGCCGTTGCCGACCCGGGCGCCGCCGGGCACGCGGGCCAGCAGGGTCGTGGGATCGGGGCCCTCCACTGGGCGGGGGGCGATCGTCTGGGCCGTCGGCGTCGTGCGCTCGATGCGCGGGGCGGTGACGACGATGACGTCGAGCAGCGGCGCGGGCGCCTCCTGGGCGGCGGCGGGCATGGCGGCGCCCATGCCGCCTCCCAGGGCCACGAGCGCGGCCGAGGCGAAGAGTCGAAGGTTCATGATGCTGTCCACGGCGCGCCTTCGCGGGCGCGCGTCCTTGTTCGATGATGCTGAGAGACGAGGCGCCGCGGCGGGCGCGAGGGTCAGGCGGCGAGCCCCGGCGGTCCCCGCGCCGGCGGGGGCGGCGCGCAGAGGCCGCGGCCGGGGGCCAGCGACGCCGGAGCCGAGCGCGTGAGCGCGGCGCAGGCGGCGAACGCCACCCTCGTGGAATGGTCGAGGGCCGGCGGCGGGGCGAGGTGCTGGGCGGCGGCGAAGACGCACGGGACATGGTCTGCGCGCTGGCCCGAAGGACCGGCCGGCTCGCCGCCGTCATGAGCCGGCGAGGCGTGCGCCCCGACGGCGACCATGCCCTGCGGCGTGCAGAGGACCAGGGGGAAGGGCGCGGCCTCGGCCGGCGCGGCGGCCATGAACCCGGGCGGCACGAGGAGCTTCATCGCCAGGGCCAGGCAGGCGAGCGCCAGCCCGAGGGCCGGCAGGTTCCGCTTGAGGCGCAGGGCGAAGGTCACGCGCGCTTGCTACCGCATCGCGGCGCGGCCGTGTTGAGCTGGGTCAATCGAGACGTTCGATGGGGCCCTCGGTCTGGATCCGCGCCCAGGGATGCCGGCGGGCCTCGTAGACGCTGACCCGGGGCTCGGGGAAGCCGGGATCCGCAAAACCGCCCACCGGCACGCTCACCATCCCCGGCCGCCGCTCGATGCGGTACCAGACCGTGCCGCCGCACGCCGGGCAGAACGCGGCGGTCATCCAGTGGCCTTCGTCGCCGTGGCGGGTGAACTCGCGCGCCTCCCCCTCGAACGCCACCTGGTCCTGGGCGAAGGTCGCCTGGACCCCGAAGGCCGAGCCGGTGCGGCGCTGGCAGTCTAGGCAATGGCAGACCGAGATCCGCGCCGGCTCCCCCCGGCAGTGGGCCTTCAGCGCGCCGCACGCGCATGTCGCCGTCCGCAGCATCCCCGGCCCCCTTCCGTTTTCGACCTTCGCGGACCTTTACTCAGGCCGGGACTTCGCCCAAGAGGCGCGCCTCGACTCTTGTGTGTCGCACCATAAGGCCAGCTCCCCATGGACCTCTCCAAGATCCCCGTCGGCGAGAACCCGCCGTACGACGTCAACGCCCTCATCGAGATCCCGCAGGGCGGCGAACCGGTGAAGTACGAGATCGACAAGGAATCCGGCGCGATCTTCGTCGACCGCTTCCTGCACACCGCGATGTTCTATCCGGGCAACTACGGCTTCATCCCGCACACCCTGGCCGACGACGGCGACCCGATGGACATCATCGTGGTGGGCCCGACCCCGGTGGTGCCCGGCGCCATCATTCGCGCCCGTCCGGTGGGCGCGCTGATCATGCGCGACGAGGCCGGCGGCGACGAGAAGATCCTGGCCGTGCCGGTGGACAAGCTGCACCCGTTCTACGCTGGCGTGGACTCCTGGCGCGCCCTGCCCGCCATCCTGACCGAGCAGATCGCCCACTTCTTCAAGCACTACAAGGATCTGGAGAAGGGCAAGAGCGTCGACATCGTCCGCTGGGCCGACCCGGAAGAGGCCGCCGACCTGATCCGCACCTCGATCGAGCGCTACAAGAAGGAAGGCTGACGCCGCCTAGCGGCGGACGAAGTCGAGGAACACCGGGGCGCAGTCGCCCAGGCGCTTCTCCTCGTAGCGGGTGGTGACGTGGTCGGCCGGCGGGAGCCGCCAGTCGTCCGCGCGCCCGGCGGTCCAGTCGAACCGGCCGTCCTTCAGGATGCGCTCCAGGCTCCAGTCCACGTAGTCGGCCCAGTCGCTGGCGAAACGCAGGGCGCCGCCCGGCTTCAGCACCCGGGCGAGCTCGGCTGCCGTCTCGGCCTGGACGAGGCGGCGCTTGTTATGCCGCGCCTTGGGCCAGGGATCGGGAAACAGGATGAACACCCGGTCCAGGCTGGCGTCCGGCAGCCGCGCGATCAGCTCGCGCACGTCGCCGTCGTGGATGCGGACATTCTGGAGCCCCTGCTCCTCCACATGCCGCAGGGCGCTGGCCACCCCGTTCTGGAAGGGCTCGGCGCCGATCACCAGCACGTCGGGCCGGCGGGCGGCCTGGGCGGCCATGTGCTCGCCGCCGCCGAAGCCGATCTCGAGCCACGTCTCCGCCGCGCCTGGCATGAGGTCCTTGGGCGCGAACGGCTCCAGCGGCGCGCGGATGGCCGGCAGCAGGGTGTCCATCAGCGCGGCCTGCCGCGGCTTGATGGCGCGCGACTTCAGCCGGCCGTAGGACCGCAGCGGCGGATGGGGGTCGGTCATCAGATCGATCCTACCTGAAACGCAAACGGCGCCGCTGAGCGACGCCGTCGACATCTGGCGACGATGGGTCCCGGCGCTCCGCTCCGCGGACACCGGGACGACATCGCCAAGGCTCAGACCAGCTTGCGCAGCTCGTCCACCAGGTCGGTCTTCTCCCACGAGAAGCCGCCCTCGTTGTCCGGCTTGCGGCCGAAGTGGCCGTAGGCCGCCGTGCGCGCGTAGATCGGCCGGTTGAGGCCCAGGTGCTCGCGGATGGCCCGCGGCGTGGCCCCGCCGATCATCTGCGGCAGCGCCTGCTCCAGCTTGGCCGGGTCGACTTCGCCGGTGCCGTGCAGGTCGACGTAGAAGCTCAGCGGCTGGGCCACGCCGATCGCGTAGCTGATCTGGATGGTGCACTTCCGGGCCAGGCCCGCGGCGACCACGTTCTTGGCCAGGTAGCGGCAGGCGTAGGCGGCCGAGCGGTCCACCTTGGTCGGGTCCTTGCCCGAGAACGCGCCGCCGCCGTGCGGGGCCGCGCCGCCGTAGGTGTCGACGATGATCTTGCGGCCGGTCAGGCCCGCGTCGCCGTCGGGGCCGCCGATCTCGAAACGGCCGGTCGGATTGACCAGCCATTTGGTCTTGCGGGTGACGAGGCCCTCCGGGAAGACGCTCTCGACGAACGGCTGGATCACCGCCTGCAGGCGCTTGGGCGTGCAGATCTGGTCGTCGAGGCGCTTCTTGTGCTGGGTCGAGACGACGATCTTCAGCACCTCGACGGGGCGGCCGTCCTCGTAGCGGATGGTCACCTGGCTCTTGGCGTCGGGCTCGAGCACGGGGCATTCGCCCGAGTGCCGGACCTCGGCGAGGCGGCGCAGGATGTTCTGCGAGAACTGCAGGGTCGCCGGCATCAGCTCGGGCGTCTCGTCGGTCGCATAGCCGAACATGATGCCCTGGTCGCCCGCGCCCTCGTCCTTCTTGTCCGAGGCGTCCACGCCCTGGGCGATGTGGGCCGACTGCTCGTGCAGGAAGCAGGCGTACTTGGCCTTCTCCCAGTGGAAGCCCTTCTGCTCGTAGCCGATGTCCTTGACCGCGGCGCGGACCTTGGGCTCGAGCGACTTCACGATCTCCTTGGTGAGCGCCTTGTTCTCGGCCTTGGACGCGCCGGGACGGCCCGCCCGGACCTCGCCCGCCAGGACGATGCGGTTGGTGGTCACCAGGGTCTCGCAGGCGACGCGGGCCTCGGGCTCGACGGCCAGGAAGGCGTCGACGACAGTGTCCGAGATACGGTCCGCCACCTTGTCGGGGTGGCCCTCGGACACGGACTCGCTGGTGAAGATGTAGTTGGAACGGCTCAAGACGCTTAGCTCCGGAGACTTTGGGCCCCGCGCGAAGCGGCGGCCGGTCGAGAGGTCGGCCAGCCTATAAAGAAATCTTTATGTCCCAACAAGCGCGCCGAGGGCGACGTTACGCCTCGGCGGTCTCCGGCGTCTCGGCGACGGCCCGGACGAGATCCAGGATCCGTCGGCGGACCCGCGCCTGGCGGATGCGCGGGAAGGCGTGGGCCAGCTCCATGCCGTCGTGCGACATCAGGAAGGTCTGCACCTCGTCGCTGGGCGGCGAAGCCTCGCCCGCGCCGGCCTCCTCCAGGCCCTCGTAGAAGTAGGCGATCGAGGTCTGCAGCGCGCGGGCCATCTCGAACAGCTTGGAGGCGCTCACCCGGTTGGTGGCGCGCTCGTACTTCTGCACCTGCTGGAACGTCAGGCCGATGGCTTCGGCGAGGCGCTCCTGGCTCATGCCCAGCTCCTTGCGGCGCATGCGGATGCGCAGGCCGACGTGCCGGTCGACGGGGTTGGGGCCTTCGGTCTCAGCGTCGTGCGAGGTCTTCATGCGGCGATGCATACCGGACGTTCAAGGAATCGCAACCTGTGCGAGCGTGCCGCAGGCTCACCGTCTCCGCGCGCGCGACGCCAGCAGGGCCAGCGCCGACAGGAGCAGCATGCCCCCGAACGGCCAGCCTCCCACCCGCGCGTAGAGGGTCGGCGGCAGGGCCGGCGGAAGGCGCGCATCGATGACCCCGAGCTCGCCCAGGCCAAGACGCGCGCCGGGCAGGATGCGGCCGTGCGCGTCGATCACCGCCGAGACGCCGGTCGGGGTGGAGCGGACGATCGGCAGCCCCTCCTCGATGGCCCGGTAGCTTGCGATGTTCAGGTGCTGCAGCGGGCCCGACGTGCGGCCGAACCATGCATCGTTGGAGACGTTGAGGATCCAGGACGGCCGGATCCCGTCGCCCTCGGCCGGCGGCGGCCGGGAGAAGCCCGGGAACAGGGCCTCGTAGCAGATCAGCGGCTGCAGGGCGGGCACGCCCCAGGGCGCGAGCGGCCGCGGCGGCGGGCCGGCCGAGAAGTCCTCCGGCATGTGGACCAGGCTGCGGAAGCCGACCCGCGTGGCGAGGTCGCCCAGCGGCAGGTACTCGCCGAACGGCACCAGCCGGTGCTTGTCGTAGACGCCGGTGACCCGCAGGCCCTCGTTCTCGCGCCGGAACGCCACCAGGCTGTTGAAGTACCGCACCTCGCCGTCGGGGGCCGCCTCGGCGCGGTTGGCCCCCATCAGCAGCGTCTGGCCCTCGGCCAGGGTGTCGCGCAGCAGGGGTCCGTAGATCGACTGCGGCGCCAGCAGATCGTCGATCACCGCCGGCAGCGCGCCCTCTGGCCAGATGACGATGTCGGGCCTGGCGGCGGCCTGGCGGCGGGTCAGCCCGGCGTAGGCGTCGAAGATCATCCGCAGGTTCTCGGGCCGCCACTTGTCCTTCTGGTCGATGTCGGCCTGGACGATGCGGATCAGGGGCGCGTCGGCGGCGATGGCCGGCCCGGCCGGCGCGGCCCGCAGGCGCAGGTGGCCGTGGGCGTAGAGGCCGGCCAGGGCCATAAGGGCCAGCCCCAGCGCCGCGGCCCGGCTCCGGCGCCCGACCGAGAGGCCCAGCACCGCCGGCGCCGCGGCGATCGCGATGGTGATCCAGCTCAGACCATAGGCGCCGACGAGGGCGGCTGCCTGCGAGGGCGCCGAGCCCGCCCGCCAGCTCTCGCCCGGCAGGTCCCAGGGAAAGCCGGTCAGCACGTGGCCGCGCAGCCACTCGAAACCGGCGTAGCAGCCGGCGAACACCAGCACCTTCCAGGCGCCCTGCGGTTTCAGCGCCCGGTAGGTCAGTCCCGCCAGGCCCCAGAAGAGGGCAAGGCCGCCGGCCAGGAACACCAGGCCGAAGGGCGCCATCCAGCCGTGGACGCGGACGTCCACCAGGAAGGGCTCGACGATCCACCAGGTGGAGACGCCGAAATAGCCCAGCCCGGCCAGCCAGCCGCGGAAGAACGCCGAGCGCAGGGGACGCGGCCCCTCCGTCTCCAGCGCGAGGAGCACGACGGCGTAGCCCAGCAGGCCAGGCAGCAGGCCGAAGGGCGGATGGGCCAGCCCGGCGGCCAGCCCGCCGAGCAGCGTCCAGAGTCGGGGAAGCCAGGCGCCGCGCAATGAAAGGCTCAGGCCTCGACCGGCGCGGCGCGGCGGACCCGCACGCGCTTCACGCGGCGGGGATCGGCGGCCAGGACCTCGATGGAGAAGCCGTCCGGATGCGGGATCAGCTCGCGCTTCTGCGGCACCCGGCCGGCCAGCGCGTTGACGAGGCCGGCGACGGTCTCGATCTCCTCGTCCACGTCGTCGGGCGCCAGGTCGACCCCCTCGCCGATGGCGTGCTCCAGCTCCTCGAGCGGGGCGCGGCCGTCGGCGACCCAGCCATCGTCGTCCTCGACGATCGGCGTGAAGCCCACGTCGCCCTCCTCGTCGTGCTCGTCGGCGATCTCGCCCACCAGCTTCTCGAGCAGGTCCTCCAGGGTCACCAGGCCATCCACCCCGCCGAACTCGTCGATCACCAGGGCCATGTGGGTGCGCCGCGAGCGCATCAGGGCCAGGAGCTCGGCGGCGGCCATCGAGGGCGGCACGTAGAGCACCTTGCGGACCAGCTGATAGCGGCCCTGCAGGATCTGGTCCTCGGGCTTGGGCTTGCGGCTCTTGCGCGCCAGCAGGCGGAAGACGTCCTTCACGTGGACCACGCCCACGGGCTCGTCGAGGGTCTCCTTGTAGACCGGCATCCGCGAATGCTCGGCCTCGAGGAAGCGGGCCACCACCTCCGAGAACGAGGCGCTCCGGTCGATGGCGACGATGTCGGCCCGGGGCTTCATCACGTCCTCGACCCGCAGCCCCTGGAAGGCGCGGGCCTGGTTGACCAGCTCCCCGGCGGATTCGGTTTCCGGCTCGGGCCCCGCGGCGGCGGCGGTCTCGGCGCCGCGCCGGAAGAAGTCGACGAGGCCCATGAGCCCACGCCGGCGGCCCGGGCCGGGCCTACTCAAAGGATCGGGGTCAGTCATGCTCTCCCTCGCTGACCGCGTAGGGGTCGGGAACCCCCAGTCCGGCCAGGATGTCGCGCTCGAGGCCCTCCATGGCCTCGGCCTCATCTTCTCTCATGTGGTCGTATCCGAGAAGGTGCAAGACGCCATGGACGACCAGATGTTGCAGGTGATGCGCCAGCGGCTTGCCCTGCTCGGCCGCCTCGCGGGCGCAGACGCCGCAGGCCAGGGCCACGTCGCCCAGGTGCCTCTCGGGGTTGGGCGGCGCGGGGAAGGAGAGCACGTTGGTCGCGCTGTCCTTGCCGCGGAAGCGGGCGTTCAGCTCGCGCACGGCCGCATCGTCCGCCAGCAGCAGGGTGACGCCCTCGCCGCCCGCGCCCTCGGACGCGAGCGCCGCCTTCGCCGCCGCCCGGACCAGGGCCTCGGCGTCGGGAAGCGCGGCCGTCCAGGCCGGATCCTCGACCTCGATGTCGATCAAACCGCGCGTCCGCCCCGCTGGCGCGCCGCGTCGGCGTCGTAGGCGCGCACGATCCGCTCCACCAGCGGGTGGCGGACCACGTCCTCGGACGAGAAGCGGACGACGCCGATGCCCTTCACGTCCTCCAGCAGGCCCACCGCATGGGCGAGCCCGGAATCATAGGCGTTCACCAAGTCGATCTGGGTCGGATCGCCGGTGATGACCATGCGGGCGCCCTCGCCCAGGCGGGTCAGCACCATCTTCATCTGCAGCCGGGTGGCGTTCTGGGCCTCGTCGACGATGACGTAGGCGTGGCTGAGCGTGCGGCCGCGCAGGAAGGCGATGGGCGCGACCTCGATCTCGCCCTTCTCGCGCCGGCGGCGCAGCTGGTCGGCGCCCAGGATGTCGGTCAGCGCCTCCCAGACGGGGGCCATGTAGGGATCGACCTTCTCGGTCAGGTCGCCCGGCAGGAAGCCCAGGCGCTCGCCCGCCTCGACGGCCGGACGCGAGACGATCAGCCGGTCCACCTCGCCGCGCAGCAGCAGGCCCGCGCCGTGCGCCACGGCCAGGAAGGTCTTGCCCGTGCCCGCGGGGCCGAGGCCGAACACCATCTCGCACTTGGCCAGGGCGTCGAGGTACTTGGCCTGGGTCGCGGTCTTGGGCGCCACCTGGCCCCGCCGGCCGACCGGCAGGGCGCCGGGCGCGCCGCCCGAGCCCGTCCGCACCCGGCCGATGGCCACGCGGATGTCGGCCTCGGCCACCTCCAGCCCCTGGTCGGCGCGCTCGGCGATGGCCTGCACGGCCTTCTTGGCGAGACCTCGGCCCTTGGCGTCGCCGCTCAGGCTGACGCCGCCGCCGGGCGTCTCGACCAGCACGCCGAAGGCGTCCTCGATCAGCGCCGCATGGCGGCTGTTGGCGCCGGCCACCGCGCGGACCGCGGCGTCGGACAGGGCGATGAATTCGGGCGCTCGGCTCACGCCGTCTCCAGTTCCAGCACGCCGGCGAGGCTGTTGCGCCCGCCGCTCTCGACCTTCACCGGAACGATCTGGCCGATCAGGCGATCCGGCGCGTGCGCATGCACCGCCTGCAGATAGGGGCTGCGGCCGATGAGCTGGCCCGGATGGCGGCCCGTCTTCTCGAACAGCACGGGCAGGACGCGGCCGGCCTGGGCGGCGTTGAAGGCGAGCTGCTGCTGCTCCAGGAGGGCCTGCAGGCGCTGCAGCCGCTCCTCCTTGACCTCCTCGGCGACCTGGCCGGGCAGGGCGGCGGCGGGCGTGCCGGGCCGGCGCGAGTACTTGAACGAGAAGCAGCTGGCGTAGCCCACCTCGCGCACCAGCTGCAGGGTGGCCTCGAAGTCGGCCTCCCGCTCGCCGGGGAAGCCGACGATGAAGTCGCCCGAGATGGCGATGTCGGGCCGCGCGACGCGGACCTTCTCGATCACCCGAAGGTAGCTCTCGGCCGTGTGCGCCCGGTTCATGGCCCGCAGGATGCGGTCCGAGCCGGCCTGCACCGGCAGGTGCAGGTAGGGCATCAGCTCCGGGACCTCGGCGTGGGCGGCGATCAGGTCGTCGTCCATGTCGCGCGGATGGCTGGTCGTGTAGCGGATGCGGTCCAGCCCCGGGATCTTCGCCAGGCGCCGGACAAGGCCGGCCAGCCCAGCCCCTTGGCCGTTGGCGCCGTCATAGGCGTTGACGTTCTGGCCCAATAGGGTGACCTCGCGCACGCCCTTCGCGGCCAGCGCCCGGGCCTCGGCCTCGATCGCTTCGGCCGGGCGGCTCCACTCGCCGCCGCGGGTGTAAGGGACGACGCAGAAGGTGCAGAACTTGTCGCAGCCCTCCTGCACGGTCAGGAAGGCGGTCACGCCCGTCGGCCGGCGCTCGGTCGCCAGGGCGTCGAACTTCTCGTCGGGCGCGAAATCGGCCGCCAGCCGCTCGCCGCGGGCGCGGTGGGCGCGGGCGATCAGCTCGGGCAGCTGGTGATAGGCCTGCGGCCCGACCACGAGGTCCACGGCCGGCTGGCGGCGCATGATCTCCTCGCCCTCGGCCTGGGCGACGCAGCCGGCCACGGCGATGGTCATGCCCTGGCCTTCGGCGCGCCGGGCCTCCTTCAGCCGCTTGATCTGCCCGAGCTCGGAATAGACCTTCTCGGTGGCCTTCTCGCGGATATGGCAGGTGTTCAGCACCACGAGGTCCGCCGCGGCCGGATCGTCGGTCACGCCATAGCCCAGCGGCGCAAGGACGTCGGCCATGCGCTCGCTGTCGTAGACGTTCATCTGACAGCCGTAGGTCTTGATGTAGAGGCGCTTGGCGGGCGCGGGCTCGGACATGGGCCGCGTTATGGGGTTCCGCAGGGGCCGGCGCAAGTTTCCGCCCCGCCGCACGCGCGACAGGCGGACCCGTCGGCCTCGCCGGCTATTCCTCGATCGGCATGCCGTAGAGCTCGAGGCGGTGGTCCACCAGCTTGTAGCCGAGCTTGCGGGCGATCGCCTCCTGCAGGGCCTCGATCTCGGGATCGACGAACTCCACCACCTTGCCGGTCTTCATGTCGATCAGGTGGTCGTGGTGCTCGCCCGAATGCTCCTCGTAGCGCGAGCGCCCATCGCGGAAGTCCAGCCGGTCGATGATCCCCGCCTCCTCGAACAGGCGGACCGTGCGGTAGACCGTGGCGATGGAGATGTGCGGGTCGATGGCGTGCGCCCGACGGTGCAGCTCCTCGACGTCGGGATGGTCGTCGGACGAGGAAAGCACGCGCGCGATCACCCGGCGCTGCTCGGTCATGCGCATGCCCTTTTCGAGGCAAAGCTTCTCGATGCGATCCACGGCTCTCCCACTCCTCCTTACGCAGGGATAGGTCTACTGGCCTTGCGCCGCGAGGTCGAGACGCATGACGAGCGCGTCGGCCCGCCCCGCCGCGCCCCGGTCGTAGTAGGCTTTGCGCAGGCCGGCCCGCTCGAAGCCCAGGCCCTCGTAGAGGCCGATGGCGGCGACGTTGTCCACGTCCACTTCCAGGAACGCCTGCGTCGCCCCGGCCTGCCGCGCGGCGCCGAGGGCGGCGGCCATCAGCGCCTTGGCCACCCCCTTGCGGCGCGCCCACGGCGGGACCGCCAGCGTCAGGACCTCGGCCTCGCCGGCGATGACCCGGCAGAGCACGACCCCCAGCGGATCGCCGTCCAGGGCCACGAAGCCGTAGACGCCGGTCTCGCCCAGCATGCGGGCGAAGGTCGCCTCGTCCCACGGGCGGTCGAAGGCCGGGGCATGCGCGCTCGCCATGGCCGGGGCGTGCTCGGCCGTCGCCCACTCCAGCTTCATGCCGGGAATCTCATGAGGGCAGCTTTGCGTCCGGCGCGCGCAGGTAGAGGGGTTTCAGCGGCGCGGGGGCGCGGGCGGCGGCGAGTTCCGCCACCTTGCGCGCGTCGCAGCCTTCGGGCGTCAGCACTCGGGCCGCCGGCGCCGCATCGGCCAGCAGCGGCGCGCCCGAGCCCACCAGGGTGAGCGGGCGGCCCATGGAGAGCTCGACGATGCGGGCGGCCGCCTGGCCGAGCGGCAGGGCGTCGGGCGCCATCAGCGGGCGGCCCGCATCGAACGCCTGCAGGTAGACCTGGTCGCGGCGGGCGTCGATCGCGGCGGCCACCAGCCCCTCGCCTCCTTCGGCCGCGAGCGCCTCCAAGGCGCCCACCGGGACGGCCGGGAGGCCCAGCGCCGAGGCCAGCCCCTTGGCGAAGGCGACCCCGACCCGCAGACCGGTGAACGAGCCCGGCCCGACGGTGACCCCGATCCGCCCCAGCGCCGCGAACGGCAGGCCGGCGTCGGCCATCACCGCCTGGGCCATCGGCGCCAGCCGCTCCTGGTGGCCGCGGGCCATCACCTCGCTGCGGTGCGCGAGCACGCGCCCGCCGTCCACGACGGCGACCGAGCAGGCGTTCAGGCAGGTGTCGAGCCCCAGGACGATCATGCGCGGGTCGGGTTAGCCGATCGGCCGGGGCGCGGGAAGGCTAACCCAGCGTCTGCTCGACCCGGGTCACTTCCGGCACATAGTGCTTCAGCATGTTCTCGACCCCGGCCTTCAGCGTGGCGGTCGAGGAGGGGCAGCCCGAGCAGGCGCCGCGCATGTTCAGCCATACGACGCCGGTGTCGGGCTCGAACTTGTGGAACAGGATGTCGCCGCCGTCCTGGGCCACGGCGGGCCGGATGCGGGTGTCGAGCAGGTCCTTGATCTCGGCGACGATCTGGGCGGTCTCGCCCTCGTAGGCGCCCTCGTCATGGCCGCCGGCCTGCTCGCCCGCCTCGGCGAACAGCGGCCGGCCCGAGGTGAAGTGGTCCATGATCGCCGCCAGCACCGGCGCCTTCAGGTGCGGCCAGTCGAACGAAGGGTGCTTGCCGACGGTCAGGAAGTCGGGCCCGAAGAAGACCCGGGTGACGCCTTCGATGTCGAAGATGTCGGCCGCCAGCGGCGAGGCCTGCGCCTCCTCCATCGAGCCGAAGTCGCGCGTCCCCTCGCCCAGCACCGCACGGCCGGGCAGGAACTTCAGGACCTCGGGGTTCGGCGTGGCTTCGGTCTGGATGAACATGCGCCAGATGTGGCGTCCGCGCGACCGCGACGCAAGTTCCCCGATCAGGCCAGGTCGGTGATCTCGTCGTCGGTGAGGTCGCCGGGGACGATGGTGACCGGCACCTTGCGCGCGCCCCACTTCACCCCGTCCTTGGCGATGGACGAGACCAGGGGCCCGGGGCCGCGGCCGCCGACCGCGGCGGCGACGACCAGGATCTTGATGTCCTCGTCCTCGCTCAGCACCTGCTTCAGCGCCGCGCGCACGCCGTCGGCGTTGACGATCAGGAACTCGGGCGGCAGTCCGGTCTCGGCCAGCACGAACTCGGCGCACTTCTGCAGGGCGGCCTCGGCCTCCTGCCGCTGCTGGCGCTCGATCTCGTCGCGCACGCCGGACCAGTGCTCGAACACCGCCGGCTCGATCACCCGCAGCAGGGCCACGTGACCGCCGGTCGAGCGGGCGCGCCGGCAGGCGAAGCGCAGGGCCGCCTCGAACTCCGGCGTGTCGTCGGCGACGATCAGGAACTTGCGCTTGCTGCTCATGGCTGGCCCTTCCCGGGACGGACGGTGCGGCGCCGCGACCTGCGAGGCAAGCGGCTCAGCCGGCCCAGAAGCCGACCAGCCGCCGCACCTCGGCCATGACCGGGGCCGCGATCTCGCGGGCGCGGCCGGCGCCCTCGGCCAGGACGCGGTCGATCTCGCCCGGGTCGGCCAGCAGGCGGCGCATCTCGCCTCCGATCGGCGCCATCACGGAGACGGCGAGGTCGGCGAGCTTGGGCTTGAACGCCCCGAAGCCCTGGCCGGCGAACTCGGCCAGCACCTCGGCGTCGGTCTTGCCCGAGAGGGCGGCGTAGATGCCGACCAGATTCTTCGCCTCCGGCCGGCCCTCGAGGCCCTCCATCGTCTCGGGCAGCGGTTCGGGATCGGTCCTGGCCTTCTTCACCTTCTGGGCGATGGCGTCGGCGTCGTCGGTCAGGTTGATCCGCGAATAGTCGGACGGGTCCGACTTGGACATCTTCGCCGACCCGTCGCGCAGGCTCATCACCCGCGCTCCCGGCCCCTGGGTCAGCGGCTCGGGCAGCGGGAAGAAGCCGGGCGCGGCGAAGTCGTTGTTGAACTTCTGGGCGATGTCCCGGGTCAGCTCCAGGTGCTGCTTCTGGTCCTCGCCGACCGGCACGTGGGTGGCCTTGTAGATCAGGATGTCGGCGGCCTGGAGCACCGGGTAGGTGTAGAGGCCGACGCTGGCCCGCTCCTTGTGCTTGCCGCTCTTCTCCTTGAACTGGGTCATCCGGTCGAGCCAGCCGAGGCGGGCGACGCAGTTGAACACCCAGGCGAGTTCGGCGTGCTCGGGCACCGCCGACTGGGCGAAGATGCTGGCGACCTTGGGGTCGAGACCGGTGGCGAGATAGGCCGCGGCGATCTCGCGCACCTGCTGCTTCAGCTTGGACGGCTCCTGCCAGACGGTGATCGCGTGCAGGTCGGCCACGAAGATGAAGGTCGGCGCCTCGTGCTGGATGCGCGCGAACTTGGCGAGGGCGCCCAGATAATTGCCGAGGTGCAGGTCCCCCGAGGGCTGGACGCCCGAGAGCACGCGCTGGGGGCCCGCGTAAGGGGCGGGAGCTTGGTCGGTCATGGGATGAGGCTTCTGGAAGAAATGGACGTGCGGGCGCAAGCCCGAAGGGACGGGATCAGTCGCGGGTCAGGGCCGCCATCGCCAGGTCAGCAAAGCCATGGCCGGCGCATACGCTCTGGCGCGGCTCACGGCAAGTCCGCCGGCGGCGCGGGATCGGCCGCCGGACTTCCGCGCCGGCGGCGCAGCAGGGCCCTGGCCTCGGCGAGCGTGACGCCGCCGAACGAGAACAGCAGCACAGGATAGATGGCGAGGCCCGCGGCCGAGAGCGCGAGCACCACGATCTCCTTGGCCGGGAGGCCCGCGAGCGGCGCCTCCAGCGCCGGGCGGAAGTGGTTGGCGAGCGCCAGCAGGGCGCCCAGAACCAGGCTCGCGGCCGTCACCCGGCCGATCTTGAAGAGGGCCCGCGCCGAGGGGCGGTAGACGCCCCGCCGGCCCAGCGCGGCCCACATCTGGAAGACGGTGATCCAGGCGGCGATGCTGGTCGCCGCGGCGATCCCCCAGAAGCCCACCGTGTAGAAGAGGGCCACGCCGAGGGCGATGTTCACCCCCACCGAGATGAGCGAGAAGCGCATCGGCGTCTTCGTGTCCTGGCGGGCGAAGAAGGCCGGCTGCAGGATCCGCAGCAGCACGAACGCCGGCACCCCCCAGGCGTAATGGAACAGGAGCTGGCCGGTGGCCAGGGCGTCCGCGCGGACGAACTCGTCGCGGGTGAACAGGCCGTCGATCAGATAGACCGGCATGGCCATCAGGGCGGCGGCGGCCGGCAGGCTGAGCGCGAGAGCCCAGACCAGGCCCTGGTCCATCGCCGTCTGGGCGTCGTCGTGGTCGTCCTTCTGCAGGGCGGCCGAGAGCCGCGGCAGCAGCGCGATGCCGATGGCCACGCCCACCAGGCTCATCGGCAGCTGGTAGAGGCGGTCGGCGACGTTCATCCACACCCGCAGGCCGTCCACCTGCGAGGCCAGGATGCCCGAGATGAAGATGTTGATCTGGGTCGCCGAGTTGGCGATGGCCGCCGGCACCGCCAGCTTGATCATGGCCCTCATCTCGGGCGTCAGGCGGGGGCGCACGAGACGGATGCGCCCGCCGGTGCGCCGCGCGCCCCACCAGCAAAGGGCCGCCTGGCCCACGCCGGCCACGACCACGGCGATGGAGGCCGCATAGGCGGCGCGCACCGGGTCGTGCTGGGGCAGGACCACCGCCAGCATCACCACGTTGAGTATGGTCGGATAGAAGCCCGAGACGATGAACCGCCCGTGGGCGTTCAGCACGCCCGAATAGAGCGCGGCGATCGCCATGCACGGCAGGTAGGGCATGGTGATCTGGGTGAGCACCACCGCCAGCTTGAACTTGGCAGGGTCGTCCGCGAAGCCCGGGTTGATGACGTACATCAGCCACGGCATGGCGAGCTGGCAGGCGATGGTCAGCGCCACCGTCGCGGCGGCGACCGTGGCCAGGGCGTCGGCGGCGTAGCGGTCGGCCGCTTCCTCGCCCTCGCCAGCCAGCTTGCGCGAGTAGCTCGGCACGAAGGCGGCCGCGAAGGCGCCCTCGGCGAAGATCCGCCGGAACAGGTTCGGGAACGCCAGGGCCGTGTAGTAGGCGTCGGCGGCGATGGTCTGGCTGGCCCCGAGCCTCGCCGTCACCACCAGGTCCCGCGCCAGGCCCATGACGCGGCTGACGAGGGTCAGCCCCGCGAAGATCGCCGAGGAGCGGATCAGACCGCCGCGCTTCGGCGTCGGATTGGTCGCGGGGTTGTCGGTCACGGCCTGTTTGGTCGGCTGAGTGGCGCCCGCCGTCAAGCGCGCTCGCGCGGGCCCGGCTTGCGGCCTTTCGGCGGGGCGCCGCGGGGAGGCGGACCCTTGCGGTGGGCCCCCTTGGGCGGCGGACCCTTCGACGACGGCCCCCTGGACGGCGGACCGCGGCGCGGCGGGCCGCCCCGCGGCGGCGGCCGCTCGCCGGGCGGGCCCGAGGGCTCGACGCGCATCTCGCCGCGGCCGCCGGCGGCGGCTACCGCCTCACGGAATCGGGACTCGGCGTCCGCGGCGATCTCGAACTTCGTCTCGTGATCGAAGATGCGGATCTGGCCGATGTCCTTCTTCGTCACGTGGCCCAGGCGGCAGATCAGCGGGACCAGCCATTTGGGATCGGCGTTCTTGGACCGGCCCACCGGCAGGCGGAACCAGGCCCCGTCTCCCATGACGACGTTGGGCTCGCGGGGCGGGCGCTCGCGCGGGCCGGACGGCCGGTCCTGGACCTGTTCGAACATCTCCTCGGGCTCGGGCAGACGGGCGCGGTAGAGACGCACCAGGGCGGCGGCCACGGCCTCGGGGGCGCGCCCCTCCAGCACCTTGCGGGCGAGGGCCAGATCCTCGTCCGAGGGAGCCTCGGTGAGGATCGGATCCTCCAGCATCCGCACCTGATCGCGTTCGCGGATCTCGTCGGCCGAGGGCGCGCCCGACCACTGGGCGTCGACGCCCGCCGCGTTCAGCAGCATCTCGGCCTTGCGCCGGCGGGTGTAGGGGACGAGCAGGACCGAGACGCCCTTGCGGCCGGCGCGGCCGGTGCGGCCCGAGCGGTGCAGCAGGGCGGCCTTGTTGACCGGCAGTTCGGCGTGGATGACGAGGCCCAGGTCCGGCAGGTCGAGGCCGCGGGCGGCCACGTCGGTGGCGACGCAGGCACGGGCATGCCCGTCGCGCAGCGCCTGCAGGGCGTCGGAGCGTTCCTTCTGGCCCATCTCGCCCGAAAGCGCGACCACCGGGAAGCCGCGCTCGCGCAGCGCGCCGTACAGGTGGCGCACCGCCTCGCGCGTTGCGCAGAAGATCAGCGCGCTGGGGGATTCGAAGTAGCGCAGGACGTTGACGACGGCGTTCTCGAGCTCGTTCGGCGCGACGCGGACGGCGCGGTACTCGATGTCGCCGTGCGGCTCGTCGCGGCGGACGGTGTCGATGCGGACGGCGTCCTGCTGGTAGCGCCGGGCGAGCGCGACGATGTCCTTGGCGAGGGTGGCCGAGAACAGGAAGGTGCGGCGCTCCTTCGGGGTCGCGTCGAGGATCTCCTCGAGGTCCTCGCGGAAGCCGAGGTCCAGCATCTCGTCGGCCTCGTCCAGCACCACGACCCGCAGGGCCGACAGGTCCAGGTTGCCGCGCTCCAGGTGGTCGCGCAGGCGCCCCGGCGTGCCGACCACGAGGTGGCAGCCGGCGGCCAGCGCCCGCTGCTCGCGCCGGGCGTCCATGCCGCCGACGCAGGTCACAACCCGCGCGGCCGTTTCGGCGTAGAGCCACTCCAGCTCGCGCGCCACCTGCAGGGCGAGCTCGCGGGTGGGGGCGATCACCAGGCCCAGCGGCGCGGCGGGCGCTTCGAACCGCTCGCCTCCGTCCAGCAGGGCGGGGGCGGCGGCGAGGCCGAAGGCGACGGTCTTGCCCGAGCCCGTCTGGGCAGAGACGAGCAGGTCGCGGCCGGGCTCGGCCTCGAGCACGGCGGCCTGGACGGGGGTCGGCTCGGCATAGCCGCGCGCGGCGAGCGCCCGGCCGAGCGCCGGGTGGGTGTCTGGAAACGGCATTCTGGTCCTTTAACGCGCGACGCTGGCTCGCGCCCGCTGGAGATTGGTCCGCCGCGCCTGGGCGGTTTCCGCCTCGGCCTTGGTGAGGGCGGCGAGGAGCGCGCTCTTCAGCGCGTTGCGCTTGCGCGCGTCGGTGAGTTTCCGGCCGTCGGCGTCGACGACGTAGAAGGCGTCCACCGCTCGCTCGCCGTAGCCGTCGATGTGGGCCGAGAGGATCGACAGCCCGGCGTCCGAGATGGTGCGGGCCAGCGCCGCCAGCAGGCCCGGCCGGTCGCGGCCGGACGCCTCGACGACGGTCGAGGTCTCTGAGGCCTCGTTGTCCAGCATCACGGCCGGGGTGATCGCGAAGGCCGCCGTGCGGCCCAGGTCCTGCGGCTTGCGCGGCTCGCGCGCCACCGGCTCGCCGCGGGCGGCGCAGGCCAGGGTCTCGGCGAGGCGGGCCAGCGCCCGGGGATCGTGCGAGCCGAACGGCTGGCCCGAGGCGTCCTGCACGTAGAAGACGTCCAGCGCCTGGCCCGCGCGCGAGGTGAAGACCCGGGCGCCCATGACGTTGGCGCCGGCGGCGGTGATCGCCTCGGCCAGGTCGACGAACAGCCTCGGCCGGTCGGCGGCGGCGACCACCACCTCGGCGGCGTTCAGCTCGGACCGGATGCGCCCCTCGGCCGCCGCCCCGCCCCCGGCCTGCTGGGCCAGCCGCGCGTGCGCCAGCACCTCGGCCTCGGAGAAGGCGGTGAAGTAGGCGTCCTCCATGGCGTCGGCCCACGGCTCGGCCAGGGGATCGGCCTTGGCCAGGCTGACGCGGGCGTCGTAGGCGGCGTTCTCCTGGTAGCGCTTGAGCGCGGCGGCGGCGTCCGACCCGCGGCCGCCGCGGAACACCGCCTCGGTGGCGGTGTAGAGCTCGCGCATCAGCTGGCCCTTCCAGCCGTTCCAGACGCCCGGGCCCACGGCGCGGATGTCGGCCACCGTGAGCACCAGCAGCAGGCGAAGGCGCTCGGGGCTCTGCACGATGCGGGCGAAGTCGGCGACGGTGCGCGGGTCCGAGACGTCGCGCTTCTGGGCGTAGTCGCTCATGACGAGGTGGTGCTCCACCAGCCAGGCGACCAGCTCGATCTTGGAGCGCTCCAGTCCCAGGCGCTCGCAGGCCTGGCGCGCGGCGCGGGCGCCGGCCAGCTCCTGGCCGCCCGCCCCGCCCTTGCCGGTGTCGTGCAGCAGCATGGCCAGGAACAGCGCCTCGCGGTCGGCGATCAGCGGCATGGTCTGGACCGCCAGCGGGTGGTCCTCGGCGAGGCGCCCGGCGGCGATGTCGGCGATCACCCCCACCGCCCGCAGGGTGTGCTCGTCCACCGTGTACGAGTGGTACATGTTGAACTGCATCTGGGCGACGATGCGCCCGAACTCGGGGACGAAGCGGCCCAGCACGCCGGCCTCGTTCATCAGCGCCAGGGTCCGCTGCGGGTCGCGCCCGCGGGCCAGGATGTCGAGGAACACCTTGGCGGCGTGGCGGTCGCGGCGCACAGCCGAGGTGATCAGGCCGCTGGCGCGGCTGGCGGCGGTGAAGGCGTCCGGGTGCAGGTCGAGGTTCCGCTGGTCGGCGATGCGGAACAGCTTGAGCAGGTTGACGGGATCGGCCTCGAAGATCTCCGGATCGACGCCCAGGCGCCCGCCCACCTCGTGGAAACCGGGTTCGTCCAGCGGCTTGCGCTTCTGGGCCCGGCCCGGGATGAAGCGCGAGATGCCCTTGGGCGCGGTCTTGACCCGGTCGGCCTCCAGCTTGGCGGCGAACACCCGGGTCAGCGAGCCGACGTCCTTTGCGAAGAGGAAGTAGCGCCGCATGAACCGCTCGACGGCCGGCGCGTCGCCCCGATCGCCGTAGCCCATCCGGCGGGCGATCTCGGGCTGCAGGTCGAAGGACAGCCGCTCCTCCGGCCGGCCGGTGGCGAAGTGCAGGTGGCAGCGCACCGCCCACAGGAAGTCCAGCGCCTGGATGAACGTGCGGACCTCGCGCCGGTCGAAGATCTCGAGGTGCATCACCTTCTCGAGGCTCTCGCCGGGATGCAGGTACTGGGCGATCCAGAAGAGGGTGTTGAGGTCGCGCAGGCCCCCCTTCCCCTCCTTCACGTTCGGCTCGACCATGTAGCGGCTGGCGCCGGCGCGGGCGTGGCGCTCGTCCCGCTCCTTCAGCTTGGCGGCGACGAACTCGGCGCCCGTGCCCTTGACCACCTCCTTGCGGAAGCGCTCGACCAGCTCGCCCGCCAGCTTCTCGTCGCCGGTCAGCCGCCGCGCCTCGAGGATCGAGGTGCGGATGGTGAAGTCCTCGCGGGAGAGCTTCAGGCACTCGTCGATGGTGCGGGAGGCGTGGCCGACCTTGAAGCCCAGGTCCCACAGCGCATAGAGCATGTACTCGATCACGCTCTCGGCGTGCGCGGTCTGCTTGTAGGGGCGCACGAAGAGCAGGTCGATGTCCGAGAACGGCGCCAGGGTCCCGCGGCCGTAGCCGCCCACCGCCATCAGCGCCAGGCGCTCGCCCTCGGTGGGGTTGCGGGCGCGGAAGACGTGCACCGTCGTGAAGTCGTAGAGCGCCGAGACCACCTCGTCGGTGACGCCCGAGAGCAGGCGGGCGGTCTCGATGCCGCCGGCCCCGTTCTCCAGCCGCTCCTTGGCGATCATGCGGCCGCGGAACAGGGCGTTCTTCAGGATCTCCAGCGCCGCGCGCCGCTGGGCCAGCTCATCGCCCGCATGCTCCAGCGCCGCCGCCGAGAGCTGGCTGCGCAGCTTCACGCCGTCGACGACGTATTCGAGGTGGGTGGGCCTGAGGCGGGGCGGCATTCTGGAGACGCATATAGGCGACTTCCGCGAAAACGCGCAGCGCTTCGACGCTTCCGCCGCCGGGGGCGCGGCGCTATGCCCGCCCGTTCGGCAGGTTCAGGCGTTCGGGTCGGATGAGCAGGGGATCGTACAGGGGCGGCTCGACGCCGGTGGGGTGGAACGCCAACCGCTATGTCGCGCCCTCGCTGACCGGCCGCACGCGCAAGGGCAAGGCCCTGATCAAGGACCTCACTGCCCGCACCGCCCAGAGCCGCGCCGAGCAGGCTGAGCAGGACGCCCGCGCCCGCAAGCGGCACGGGATCGCCGAGCCCAAGGCCAAGACCGGCGTGACCACCGCCACGGCCGCCAGCACGGGCCGCTCGGGGGTGGCGGGCGAGGCCCGCAAGCGCCTGAAAGCCGGCGGCCGCCAGGCCTTTACCGTGACCGTGGTGCGCCGGAAGCGGCCGCGGACTAAGCCAGCAGGCCCTTGAGGCGGTAGAGGGCGTCCATGGCCTCGCGGGGGCTCATGCCGTCGGGGTCGAGGGCGCGGAGGGCCTCCTCCACCGGCGAGGGGCCGTACTTCGCCTCGGGTTCGGCCACGGCGGCGAAGAGGGGCAGGTCCTCCAGGTGCGCGGGCGCGCCGGCCTCGCGCTCCAGCCGCTCCAGCACCTGCTTCGCCCGGGCGACCACCGCGGGCGGCACGCCGGCCAGCTTGGCCACCTGCACGCCGTACGACCGGTCGGCGGGGCCGGGGCCGGCCTCGTGCAGGAAGATCAGCTCACCGTTCCACTCCTTGGCCTTGAGCGACAGGTTGGAGACGTACGGCAGCCGGTCCTCCAGCACCGCGAGCTCGTGGTAGTGGGTGGCGAACAGCGCCCGGCAGCGGCTGGTCTCGTGCAGGTGCTCGACGCAGGCCCAGGCGATGGCCAGGCCGTCGTAGGTGGCGGTGCCGCGGCCGATCTCATCCAGGATCACCAGGCTGCGGGGCGTGGCCTGGGTCAGGATCGCGGCGGTCTCGACCATCTCCAGCATGAAGGTGGAGCGGCCTCGGGCCAGGTCGTCGCCGGCCCCGACGCGGCTGAAGAGGCGGTCCACGACCCCGATCCGCAGCCGCCTGGCCGGCACGAAGCAGCCGGCCTGGGCGAGCACGGCCAGCAGCGCGTTCTGGCGCAGGAAGGTCGACTTGCCGGCCATGTTCGGGCCGGTGACGATCGAGAGCCGCGCGGCGACCACGCCCTGGCCGTCGAGGCGGCAGTCGTTGGGGGTGAAGGCCTCGCCCGCGCGGCGGACGGCGGCCTCGACCACCGGATGGCGGGCGGCCTCGGCCTCGAAGGCGGTGGAGCGGTCCACCACCGGCCGGGTCGCGCCGGCGTCCTCGGCCCACTCGGCGAGGCCCGAGGCGACGTCCAGCCGCGCGGCCGCCTCTGCGGCGGCCTGGATCGGGGCGGCGACGGCTCTGGCGGCCTCACGCCAGGCCTCGAAGGTCTCGACCTCGATGGCCAGCGCCCGCTCGGCGGCCTGGGCGATCCTAGCGTCCAGTTCGGCCAGCTCGACGGTCGTGAAGCGGACCTGGTTGGCGAGCGTCTGGCGGTGGATGAAGGTGGCGTTCAGCGGCGGCGCCATCAGCGGCTCGGCCGCCTTGGCGGTGCATTCGACGAAATAGCCCAGCACCGCGTTGTGGCGGACCTTCAGGGCCACGCCGCTCTCCTCGGCCAGCCGCGCCTCGAGCTGGGCGATCACCCGCCGGCTGTCGTCCCGCAGGGCCCGGGCCTGGTCCAGCTCGGGGCGGACGCCTTCGGCCACGAAGCCGCCGTCGCGGGCCAGCGCCGGCAGGTCCGCGCCGAGGCCGGCGGCCAGCAGGTCGCGGAACGCCGCGAGCTCGGGCCGGCGCGAGACGTCCAGCGCCGCCACCGCCTCGGCAACCTCTGCGGGAAGGTCCACCAGCGGGTCCTTCGTCGCCGCGAAGAGCCCGGTCACCGCCTCGCCGGCCGCCAGGCCGTCGCGCAGGGCGCCCAGATCGCGCGGGCCGCCCCGGCCGAGCGCCAGGCGCGAGAGGGCGCGGGCCATGTCGGGCGTCCGCTGCAGCGCCTCGCGCAGCCTCTGGCGCTGGGGGCGGTGCTCGCAGAACCAGGCGACCGCGTCGAGGCGGGCGTCGATGGCGGCGGGATCGAGCAGCGGCCGGGCCAGCCGCGCGGCCAGCAGGCGCGCGCCGGGAGCGGTGACGGTGCGGTCGATAGCCGCCAGCAGCGAGCCCTCGCGCGCCCCGGACGTGGCCTTCTCGATCTCCAGGCTGGCGCGGGTGGCCGGGTCGATGACCATGACGTCGGCCTCGCCCGCGCGGCGCGGGGCCGACAGCGCCGGGACCTTGCCGGCCTGTGTGGTCTCGAGGTGGGCGGCGATCAGGCCGAGGGCCGAGACCTCGGCGCCGGAGAGCTGGCCGAAGCCGTCCAGGGTCTCGACGCCGTAGAGGCGCTTCAGGCGCGTCTCCGAGGCCGAGGGCTCGGCCAGCGCCTGCGGCAGCGGCTGGACGAAGCCGCCGGCGGCCTTCAGCGCGGCGTTCACCGCCTCGTCCGAGAACAGCCGGTCGGGGATGAGGATCTCGGAGGGCCCCAGGGCCGCCAGGGTCGAGGCGAGGCCCGCGAGCGTGACGGCCATGCACTCCACCTCGCCGGTGGAGAGCTCGACGCTGGCCACCGCCGCGGCCCCGGCCCGCACGGACACAGCGGCCAGCCGGTTCGCGCCGCGGGCGTCCAGCAGGCCGTCCTCGGTGAGGGTGCCGGGGGTGACGACGCGCACCAGGTCGCGGCGGACCACCGACTTGGAGCCGCGCTTCTTGGCCTCGGCGGGGTCCTCCATCTGCTCGCACAGCGCGACCTTGAAGCCGGCGCGGACGAGCTTGGCGAGGTAGGCCTCGGCCGCATGGACCGGCACGCCGGCCATGGGGATCGGGGCGCCGCCGTGCTGGCCACGCGAGGTCAGGGTGATGCCGAGCGCGGCGGCCGCCTTCTGGGCGTCCTCGAAGAACAGCTCGTAGAAGTCGCCCATGCGGAAGAAGACCAAGGCGTCGGGCTGGCGCGCCTTGGCCTCGAAGAACTGCGCCATCACGGGCGAGGCGCCGGCGGGATCGGGCGTGGCGGTGGTCGTGGGCGCATTCATGGGCGGGCGGAGGTTAACGGGTGCGGGCGAGTCCGGCGACCCCTTGAACCCCGGCCCCGCAGCGCCAAGCTGTGGATGGATGCCGCACTCCGCCCCCAGGAACTCGATCTCGGCGCCGGCCTACGTGATCTTCCCGGCCGGCCCCTCCGACGCCGAGGCGCTGGCCCATGTGCATGTGACGAGCTGGCGCGAGACCTACACGGGCCTGCTGCCGGAAGCCTTCCTGGCGCGGATGTCCGAGGCGGGCTTCGCGCGCCGCTTCGGCCGGGCGCTGAGCCTCGGCGAGGAGGTGACGCTCGCCGCCGGCGACCGGTTCGGCCTAGTGGGCTACGCCTCGGGCGGTCCCTCGCGGCGCGGCGTCCGCGGTGAGGGCGAGATCACCGTCCTCTACCTGCTGCGCCAGGCCCAGGGCGTCGGCCTCGGCCGGCGGCTGCTGGCGCAGACGGCCCGGGCGCTGGCGGCGCGCGGGGCGACTTCGCTGATGATCTCGGTGCTGCGCGAGAACTACGGCGCCCGCGGCTTCTACGAGCACCTGGGAGGCCAGCCCGAACCGGCGCGGCGCGAGCCCGGCCCCGGCGGGACCCCGGTCCACGAGGTCCCCTACGTGTGGCCGGACATCCGGACGGTGACGGGGTGAGCGGACGGCCTTCTTCTCCTCTCCCCCCGCGAAGCGGAGAGGGAGAGGCAGGGAGAGGGTTCGAGCGCAGCAAGGAAACCGCCGCGCTCAGATCGCGCCGGCTTCCTCGGCGGCGTAGGTGAGGGAGACGAAGACGTCCTCGAGGTCGGGGTCCTCGGTGGAGATGTCCTTGATGTGGATCCCCGCCTTGCGGATCGCGGCCAGCACCTGTTCGACGCTGGACTGGCCCGTGCGGTAGCCGACCGAGAAGCCGCCCGAGCGGAGCAGCTTCGTTTCGAAGCCCGGCAGGTCGGGGGCGGCCGCCAGCGGGGACTCGGGCGTGACGAGCACGTTGCGGGTGTCCATGCGGCGCAGCAGGGTCGTCGTCGGCTCGCAGGCGACCACCTGGCCGCGGTTGACGATGGCGATCTGGTCGCAGAGCTCCTGGGCCTCTTCCAGGTAGTGGGTGGTGAGCACGATGGTCACGCCCTGGCGGTTCAGCTCCAGCACATAGTTCCAGAGCTGGCGGCGCAGCTCGACGTCGACCCCGGCGGTGGGCTCGTCGAGGATCAGCACCGGCGGATTGTGGACCATGGCCTTGGCCACCATCAGCCGCCGCTTCATGCCCCCCGAGAGCTGGCGGACGTAGGCCTTGGCCTTGTCGGCGAGGCCAAGGGCGGCGAGCAGCTCGTCGGTCCGGCGCTCCGACTTCGGCACGGCGTACATGCCGGCCGCCACCTCCAGCGCCTCGCGCGGGGTGAAGAACGGGTCGGCGGCGATCTCCTGGGGCACCACGCCGATGGCCGCGCGCGCGTCCCTGGGCCGCTCGTCGATGTCGCGGCCCCAGATGCGGACCGTGCCGGAGGTCTTCTTCGTCAGGCCCGCCAGGATGTTGATGAAGGTGGACTTGCCCGCCCCGTTCGGTCCCAGGAGGCCGAAGATGGATCCCCGGGGAATGGCCAGATCGAGGCCCCTCAGGGCGCGCATCTCGGGCGTGGTCTTGGTGGCGGCGTAGGTCTTGACCAGGCCCCTGGCCTCGATCGCGTATTCTGGAAGGTCCATGGAGTCCAACTTTGGGGAGGGCCGTCGTTGACGGCGAAAGCCGCGGTCGCATAGGTAGGCCCACGCCGCGCCCGAGCCAAGGCGGCGGCTTCAGAGGTTGGTTTTCCGATGGCCCGTAAACTCGTGTCCGCCAAGTCCGCCAAGGCGCAGAAGCGGCCCGAGCCGGCGCCCGCCAAGCCGGCGGTGACGCCCGACCTGCCCCCGCCCGAAGTGGTGACCGTCCGCTCCGGCCGCATCGCCTGCGACGGCGTCGGCGGCGCCCTGGGCCATCCGCGGGTGTGGCTGGAGATGGGCGAGGCGACCTTCGTCGAATGCCCCTACTGCGACCGCCGCTTCGTGCTGGCCGAGGGCAGCGAAGGCGCCGAGGACGAGCGCCTGGCGCCGGGCGTCTACGAAGGCCCGCACGGACACTGACTTCCCTCCCCGCTGGGGAGGGTGCGAGCGCAGCGAGACGGGTGGGGCGGCCTATCCGGCGATGCGGCGCGTGATCGTGACTCCCCCACCCTGCGCGCCTTTCGGCGCGCTGTCCCTCCCCACGAGGGGGAGAGGGCGGGTCGTCAGACCCGGAGCGGCATCAGGATGTACTGGACGTCGGCGTCGGCCGGATCGAGCACCAGGGCCGGGTCGTTCGGGCCGCCGAAGCGCAGCTCGGCCTGCTCGCCCGAGATCTGATCGGTGATGTCCAGCAGGTAGCGGGCGTTGAACGACAGTTCGAAGGGCTCGCCGTCGTAGTCGATCTCGAGCTCCTCGACCGCCTGGCCGGCCTCCATGTTGCGGACCGTGAGGACGACCTTGCCGGCCTCGATGGCCATGCGCACCGAGCGGCTCTTCTCGGCCGAGATGGTGGCCACGCGGTCCACCGCCTGGGCGAACAGCTTGGCGTCGACCATGACGATGCGGTTGTTGTCCTTCGGGATCACCCGCGCGTAGTCGGGGAAGTTCCCGTCGATGACCTTGGAGGTCAGGGCCGCGCCGTCGAACTCGAAGCGGATCTTCTGCGGGCTGACCTGCAGCTCGACCTGTTCGCCGGCGTCCTCCAGCAGGCGGCGGGCTTCGCCGACCGTCTTGCGCGGCACGATCACGCCGGGCGCGCCGGCGGCGCCTTCCGGCGCCGGCATGTCGGCCAGGGCCAGGCGCGAGCCGTCGGTGGCCACCGCCCGCAGGCGCGGCGAGCCGTCCACCACGATCGTGTGCAGGTAGAGGCCGTTCAGGTAGTAGCGGGTCTCCTCGGCCGAGATCGCGAAGCGGGTCTTGTCGATCAGCCGGATGAGGTCGGTGACGTCCACGCCCATGCGGCCCGAGAAGCCCTCGGCCGACATCACCGGGAAGTCGCCCGCCGGCAGGACCGGCAGGTTGAACCGCGAGCGGCCGGCCTGGACCGCCAGCCGCGGGTCCTCGCCCGTGAAGCTCAGCGAGACGTCGGCGCCTTCCGGCAGCTTACGCACGATCTCGTAGAGGGTGTGCGCCGGGGCGGTGATCTGGCCCGGCTGGTCCACCTGAGCCATCGCCTCGTCGATGATCTCCATGTCGAGGTCGGTGGCCGAGAACGTCAGCCGGTCGCGCTCGGCCGACAACAGCACGTTCGACAGGATCGGAATGGTGTTGCGGCGCTCCACCGCGCTCTGCACGTGGCCCAGGGCCCGGAGCAGCGCGGCGCGTTCGATCGTCAGCTTCATTCTTAGGTCCCGGCTCGCCTCTATGCGGGCGCGCGAATCAACCGCGGGCGCCCGCACCCCGAAAGGAAGGGACCTGCGACATTAGCCAAAATCCCCGGTCGGGAAAGAGGCGGCGCCGTCTTTAGGCGCGGGTGTCCACAGACCCGCCTGAAGACCCGCCGGACCCGTCCTCCTCACCGGAGGCGTAAGGATTGCCCTGGGCGTCCCTCTGGCCGCCGCCGTCGGACGCCGCGCCCGCGGCCTTGGCCGCGACCACCACCATGGCCGGCCGCACGAGGCGGCCCAGGAGTTCGTAGCCGGGCTGCAGCACCTGGATGACGCCGCCGGGGGCCACGTCCGAGCCCGGCTGCTCCATCATCGCCTGGTGCTTGTGCGGGTCGAACTTCTCGCCCTTGGGCGGGTCGATCTTCTTCAGGCCGTTGCGCTCGAAGGCGCCCAGCAGCTCCTTGGCGGTCATCTCGACCCCGACGACGAAGTTCTTCACCGCCGTGTCGGCGTGGTCGGCGGGGGCGGCGGTCATCGCCCGGTCGAGGTTGTCGGCGACGCCCAGCAGGTCGCGGGCGAACTTCTGGATGGCGTAGGCGCGGGCGTCGTTCGCCTCGCGCTCGGCGCGGCGCTTGGTGTTCTCGGCCTCGGCCGCATAGCGCAGCACCTGATCCTTCAGGGCCTGGATCTCCGCCTTCAGCGCCGCAACGTCTTCGCCCCCGAAATCGAAGGCCTCGTCGCCGCCCTCGGGCGGGGTGTTCTCTTCGGACATGTCCTACCTGGTCTTACGCGTTCATCACCTGGCCAAGCACGCGGGCGGTGTAGTCCACCAACGGAATGACCCGGGCATAGTTCAGCCGGGCCGGGCCGATCACGCCGATCGCCCCGACCACCCGCTGGGTGCCCGTCATATAGGGCGCCGCGATCACGGCGGAACCGGAAAGCGAGAACAGCCGCGTCTCGGCGCCGATGAAGATGCGCACGCCCTCGCCCTCGCGCACCCCGTCCAGCAGCTGGATCAGCTGCTCCTTCTGCTCCAGGTCCTCGAAGAGGGAGCGCACCCGTTCCAGGTCCTCGATCGCCTCGCGGTCCTCCAAGAGGTTCGCCCGGCCGCGGACGATCAGCGCCCGCTCGTCGCCCTCGCCGCCGCCCCAGGCCGCCAAACCGTCCTCGACGAGGCGGGCGGCGGTGTCGTCCAGCTCGCGGCGGGCTCGCTCCAGCTCGTTCTTCAGGTCGATCTTGGCCTCGGCCAGGGTGCGGCCGCGCATGCGGGCGTTGAGGAAGTTTGACGCCTCCTGCAGGGCCGAGGGGGTCACGCCCATCGGCCGGCGGATCAGCCGGTTCTCCACCGTGCCGTCGTCGAACACCATGATCGCCAGCGTCCGCTCGCCGGACAGCGGCACGAACTCGACGTGTGTCACGCCCGCGTCGCGGATCGGCGTCACCACCACCCCCGCGCCGCCGGCCAGCCCCGAGAGGATCGCCGAGGCCTCGTTCAGCGCGTCCTCGTAGTTGCGGCCGTGGGCGCGCAGGCGGGCCTCGATGTCCCGCCGCTCGGCCTCGGCCACGTCGCCCACCTCCAGCAGGCCGTCGACGAACAGCCGCAGGCCCGCATGGGTCGGCAGGCGGCCGGCGCTGACGTGCGGCGCGCCCAGGAGGCCGAGCTGGGTCAGGTCCTGCATGGTGTTGCGGATCGAGGCCGGCGACAGCGGCAGGCCGCCCTTGGACAGGGTCCGCGAGCCCACCGGCTCGCCCGTCTCCAGATAGCTCTCCACGATGCGGCGGAAGATCTCCCGCGCACGCTCGTCGAGCTCGGCAAGGCCGGCCCCAGGGGCGAAGATCGAATGGGTCACGTCAGCGTTCGAAACCGGTTTCGGGGCGCCCATGGACTGGACCTTCCTGATCTAGGATAAGCGCGGCCTCCACCGGCGCAAGACGCCTGGTCCTTCCGAGAGTTCCCAAGCCATGCGCCCGTCCGACCGCCGCCCCGACCTGCTTCGCCCCGTCACCCTGGAAACCGGCGTCAACCGCTACGCCGAGGGCTCGTGCCTGGCGAGCTTCGGCCACACCAAGGTGCTGGTGACCGCGAGCCTGGAGGAAGGCGTGCCGCCGTTCCTGCGCGGCAAGGGCCAGGGCTGGGTCACCGCCGAGTATGGCATGCTGCCCCGGGCCACCCACACCCGCGGCCGGCGCGAGGCCGCCCAGGGCAAGCAGTCGGGCCGCACCCAGGAGATCCAGCGCCTGATCGGCCGCAGCCTGCGGGCGGTGGTGGACCTGAAGGCGCTCGGCGAGCGGCAGATCACCGTGGACTGCGACGTGGTCCAGGCCGACGGCGGCACGCGCACGGCCGCCATCACCGGCGCCTGGGTCGCCCTGCGGCTGGCCACCCGCTACCTGCTGGAGGAGGGCGTGATAGCCACCGATCCGATCCTCGACCAGGTGGCGGCGATCTCGTGCGGCGTGTTCTCGGGCACGCCGGTCCTCGACCTCGACTACGAGGAGGACTCCAACGCCGAGGCCGACGCCAACTTCGTGCTGACCGGCGCCGGCGACATCGTGGAGATCCAGGCCACCGGCGAGAAGCGCGGCTTCTCCGAGGCGGAATTCGAGGCGCTGTTCGCCCTGGCGCGCAAGGGAATCGGCGAGCTGTGCGAGCTGCAGCGCGCCGCGACCGGCGGCTAATCCAGCTCCTCGTCCAGCGGCGCGTCGTCGGGGCCGGCCTCGTAGACCAGCAGGTCGCCGGGCTGGCAGTCGAGCTCGCGGCAGAGGGCCGCCAGCGTCGAGAAGCGCACCGCGCGCGCCTTGCCGGTCTTCAGGATCGACAGGTTGGCGATGGTGACGCCGACGCGGTCGGCCAGCTCGGTGAGCGACATGCGCCGGTCGAGCAGGACGCGGTCGAGATGCACGCGGATGGGCATGGTCAGATCGTCAGCTCGGCTTCGCGGCGCAGGCGCGCGCCCTCGCGGAACACCTCGGCCAGCACGAAGACCACCAGCACCGAGAACCAGGCGGTGAGGCTGAAGCTGGGCTCGACGTCCGAGACGTCGGGCAGCGCCCAGGCGGTCAGGGCCCAGAGGGCGTAGCGGCCGAGCTCGAGGCCCGCGAGGATGACGCCGATGAGGCGCAGGCGCGCGACGTTGTCGGGATGGAAGGGATCGCCCGCGGTCAGCGTGGCGAAGATGCGGCGCAGGCAGCCCACGATGACCAGGATGCCGGCGAGATAGAGGGCGGCGGCCATCAGGCCGGCGGCGAGGACGGGACCGCGCCGGACGACCTCGCCGGCCTCGGAGTCCAGGGTGACGCCCGACAGGAGATCGGGGTTGAAGCTCAGCAGCACGGCCGCGAGCGTGATGAGGGCGAGCGCGGCGACGCCGATCCACAGGGCGCCGAACACCACGTCGAGGATGATCTTCAGGAAGCTCGAGACGGAACCCGGACCCAAGGCGCGCATGCCGACCCCCAAGAACGTCTAGACCCGCCGCGGCCCGCTCGTCGTCGCCCGGAAGAGGGGCGGGAGCGGGGCCGGGACGGGTCGGACAAACCCCACGCGCCGGAGCCTAGAGGTGGCTGGAGACGATGGCCAGCATGGGGAAGGCGGCCAGGACGACCACGAAGCTCATGGCGGCGCGGTCGATGAAGTTCATGGCGGACGAAAGCATGTCGACGCTCCTTGTGTTGGATGCTGCGCTGCAGCATCTGGGTGGCGGGACCCGATGTCCCTATGGCGATAATCGATACAGCCGCATCGTTTCTCGATCAAATGAACATCGAGTAACGATATTAAATTTTTGCAATGCAACACGGCGGGGCGGCGCTATGGTCCCGCGCCGGTAAAGATGGAGTTAAGCGATGGCCCTGAAGCTCGAGCCCGGGACGCGGCTGGTGGTGGCGACCCACAACCCCGGCAAGGCGCGCGAGCTGGCCGAGATCCTGGACGGCCGCTTCGAGCTGGTGAGCGCGGGCGAGCTCGGCCTGTCCGAGCCCGACGAGACCGAGGCGACCTTCTCCGGCAACGCCCTCCTCAAGGCGCGTGCGGCGGCCGAGGCCAGCGGCCTCATCGCCCTGGCCGACGATTCCGGCCTGTCCGTGGCGGCGCTGGACGGCGCTCCCGGCGTCTATTCCGCCCGCTGGGCGGGACCCGAGAAGGACTTCGCCGCCGCCATGCGCAAGGTCGAGGAACGGCTGGAGGAGGCGGGCGCCGAGGACGTCTCGGCCTGGTTCACCTCGGCCTTGGCGGTGGCCTGGCCAGGCGGCCCGGCGGTCGTGGTGGAAGGCCGGGTGGACGGGATGCTCGTCTTCCCGCCGCGGGGGACGCGGGGCTTCGGCTACGATCCCATCTTCGTCCCCGAGGGCTTCGACCAGACGTTCGGCGAGATGGAGCCGGCGGCCAAGGACGCCATGAGCCACCGCGCCCGGGCGTTCGCCAAGCTGAAGGCCGCGCTGTTGTGACGAGCCGGCCGCGGCCGCTCGGGGGCCCGGTGGGGGTCTACGTCCACTGGCCCTACTGCGCGCGCATCTGCCCCTACTGCGACTTCAACGTCTACCGCGCCCGCGGCCGCGAGGCCGAGGCGCGGGCGCTGGCCTCCGCCATCATTGCGGACCTGCGGGCCCAGGCGGCGCTGACCGGTCCGCGCGAGCTGGTCTCGGTGTTCTTCGGCGGCGGCACCCCCTCGCTGATGGACCCCGCCTGGGCGGGCGAGATCGTCGCCGAAGCCAAACGCCTGTGGTCCCCGGCCGCCGACCTGGAGGTGAGCCTCGAGGCCAATCCCACCGACGCCGAGGCCGACCGCTTCGCCGCGTTCGCCGACGCGGGGGTGAACCGCCTCTCGCTCGGCCTGCAGGCCCTGGACGACGAGGCGCTGAAGCTCCTCGGCCGCAACCACGGCGCGGAGGAGGGCCGACGCGCCGCACGCGCCGCCGCCCGCGCCTTCCCGCGGCTGTCGGTGGACCTGATCTACGCCCGGCCGGGCCAGACGCCGCAGGCCTGGGCGGGGGAGCTGGCGGCGGCGCTCGACCTCGGCCCCGAACACGTCTCGCCCTACCAGCTCACCATCGAGGCGGGCACCGCCTTCGACCGGGCGGTGCGGCGGGGGACCATCGTCCCGCCCGCCGAGGAGCCGGCCGCAGAGCTGTTCGAGACAACCCAGGCGGTGCTGGAGGCCGCCGGCTTCGACGCCTACGAGGTCTCGAACCACGCCCGGGGGGAGGCCGCGCGCTCGCGCCACAACCTCGTCTACTGGCAGGGCCTCGACTACGTCGGTGTCGGCCCCGGCGCGCACGGCCGGATCACGACTCCCGAAGGCCGGCTGGCCACCTTCGCGGCGCCGCGGCCTGCGGACTACATCGAAGGCGCCGGCGGCTCGCGCGAGCGCCTGACGCCCGTGGAGGCCGCCGAGGAGCGGCTGCTGGGCGGCCTGCGGATCGCCGAGGGCGTGGGCCGGGACGAGATCGCCGCGCTGGCGCTGCCCGAGGGGCGCATCGCCCACCTGGTCGAGCTGGGCCTCCTAGCGGACGATCCCTCGCGCCTGCGCGCCACGGCTGAAGGCCGACGGCTGCTGGACGCCGTCACCCGCGCGCTCTTGGCCTAGCCGGCCTTGCCATCGGGGCCGCAAGCGGCGAAGCCTCCGGGCATGGCCCGCGCCCTGCCCCCGCCCGTTCTCGACGACGCCCCGCTGGCGCCCGGCCTCTATGTGGTGGCCACGCCCATCGGCAACCTGCGCGACGTGACCCTGCGGGCCCTCGACGTCCTGGCCCAGGCCGACCTCGTGCTGGCCGAGGACACCCGGGTGGCGGCCAAGCTGCTCTCGGCCTACGGCCTGACCGCGCGGCTGGAGCGCTGCGACGAGCACGGCGAGGCGCGCGCCCTTCCCAAGGCCCTGGCGGCCCTGGAGGCGGGCCAGCGCGTGGCCCTCGTCTCCGACGCCGGCACCCCGCTGGTCTCAGATCCCGGCTTCCGGCTGGTGAAGGCCGCCGCCGAGGCGGGCCATCCGGTGTTCCCGATCCCCGGCGCCTCGGCGCTGCTCGCCGGCCTCTCGGCGGCGGGCCTGCCGACCGACCGCTTCCTGTTCGCGGGCTTTCCGCCGCCGAAGTCCGCCGCCCGCCGGACCTTCCTGGCCGAGGTCGCCGGCGTGCGCGCCACGCTGGTCTTCTTCGAGGGCGGCTCGCGCCTGGCGGCCAGCCTGGCGGACATGGCTGAGGTGCTGGGCGGCGAGCGCGAGGCGGTAGTCTGCCGCGAACTGACCAAGCTCTACGAGACGATCGTGCGGGGCCGCCTCTCCGAGCTCGCCGCCGACCCGCGTTTCGAGGCGCCGAAGGGCGAGATCGTGGTGCTGGTCGGGCCCGGCCGCGAGACCGAGGCGAGCGCGGCCGACGCCGACGCCGCCCTCGCCGAGGCCCTCGCCCGCCTGAAGCCGGCCGACGCCGCCGCCGAGGTGGCCAAGGCCCTGGGGCTGCCCCGGCGCGACCTCTACCGGCGCGCCCTGGAGCTCAAGCGGTGAGCGTGCGCCAGGGGGCGCGCCGGGCGCGGGGGGCGGCGGCGCGGCTCTCGGGCCGGCGCAGCGAGGTCGTGGCGGCGCTCTGGCTGATGATGAGGGGCTACCGCATCCTGGGCTTCCGCCTGAAGACGCCGATCGCCGAGATCGACCTGCTGGCCGTGCGCGGCCGGATCCTGGCGGTGGTGGAGGTCAAGCGGCGCGGGACCATCGAGGCGGCGCTGGAGGCCGTCGGCTTCGACCAGCGCGACCGCCTGCGGCGCGCCGGCGCAGCCCTCGCCGCCCGCCGCCCGGCGCTTCAGGGTGCGTCGGTTCGCCTCGACTTGCTGGCCCTCGCGCCCGGGCGTCTTCCTATGCATATTCCCGACGCCTGGAAGGGCGCGTGAACGACGGATCCCCAGACGCCGGAATGGACCGCGAAGAAGCCGAGACCATCCTGCTGGACGCAGGCGCCGCCCCGGAGGGCGAGTTCCCGCTGATGGAGGCCGCGATCGCCTGCGCCATCCACGAGGACCCGGCGCGCGACGCCGGCCTCGCCCGCGACCTGGCCCAGCAGGGCGTCGTGCGGCTGGGCGAGCGGCTGAAGCGCGAAAGCCCCGAAGAGGCCCTGGCCGAGACCATGGCCGGCGACCTGCGGCTGACCGGCGACCTGTTCACCACCGAAGGCCTCGGCAACGCCGACATCATCACCGTCGCCGAGACGCGCCGGGGCCTGGCCGTCACCCTGGGGATCTTCTACCTGCACGCGGCGCGCCGCTGCGGGCTGACGGTCAAGGGGGTGGACTTCCCCGGCCACTTCCTGCTGCGGATCGAGACCGAGGAGGGCCCGCTGGCCCTCGACCCGTTCTCGGAAGGCCGCGTGGTGCTGCCGTCGGAGCTGACGCGGCGGGCGCTGCACGCCGGCCTCACCCCCAACGTCGCCGACCGCCTGGACCGGCTGATGGCCCCGGTCAGCGACCGGGCCGTGCTGATGCGCCTGCAGAACATCATCTTCGCCCGCGCCAGCGCCGTGCGGGACTACGTCCGCGCCGAGCGGGCCGCCCTGCGGCGGGCGCTGCTGGATCCCGGCGACCACCGCCCCTGGCTGGACGTGGCCTCGGCCCGCGAGGGCCAGGGCGCCCTGGCCGGCGCCCTGGAGGCGCTGCAGCGGGCGACCTCGATCGACGGCGGCGTGGCGCTGGCCGCCCGCGCCCAGCGCGAACGGGTCCGGCTGCGGCTGAACTGACCCCAGGCCCGACCGGGGGCGCTGGCGCTCGGGCCCCGGCGGGCCTATGTCGCAGGGACGCCAACGTCCCGGGGGAACGCCATGTCGCTGAAGGTCGCCGTCCAGATGGATCCCATCGAGGGCGTCAACATCGAGGGCGACACGACCTTCCTGATGATGGAGGCGGCCCAGGCCCGGGGCCATTCGCTGTTCGTCTACACGACCGACAAGCTGGCCATGGAGGACGGCCGGGTCTTCGCCCGCGGTCGCGACGTGACGGTCCAGCGGGTGGCCGGCGACCACGCGAGCCTCGGTCCCTGGCGGCGGACCGAGCTGACCGAGTTCGACGTCGTCCTGCTGCGCCAGGACCCGCCGTTCGACATGCACTACATCGACACGACCTTCTTCCTGGAGGCGGTCCATCCCCGGGTGCTGGTGGTCAACGACCCGCGCGAGGTGCGCAACGCCCCCGAGAAGCTGTTCGTGACCAAGTTCCCGGGCCTGCAGCCGCCGACGCTGATCACCCAGGATCGGGACGCCATCTACGACTTCCGCGCCCGGCACGGCGACATCGTCATGAAGCCGCTGAACGGCCGCGGCGGCTCGGGCGTGACCCGCCACCTGCAGGACGACCCGAACATCGACGCCATGCTCGAGCTGCACGCCCAGATCGGCCGCGAGCCGGTCATCGTCCAGAAGTTCCTGCCGTCGGTGACCAAGGGCGACAAGCGCATCCTGCTGGTGGACGGCGAGCCGGTGGGCGCCATCAACCGCGTGCCCGAGAAGGGCCAGATCCGCTCGAACCTGGCCGTCGGCGGCAAGGCCCAGCCGGTGGAGCTCACCGCCCGCGACCGCGAGATCTGCGCCGCCATCGGCCCCGAGCTGAAGGCCCGCGGCCTGCTGTTCGTCGGCATCGACGTGATCGGCGACTACCTCACCGAGATCAACGTCACCTCGCCCACGGGGGCCGTGGCGCTGAAGCGGTTCACCGGGGTGGACGCCGCCGAGGTGCTCTGGACGCGCATTGAAGCGCTTCGCGCCGGGGCCTAGGCCTCCACATCAAGACCCCGGCGTAAGTGTCGGAAGCGTATTGATTACCGCATAAGTTCTATTTTCGTTCTTGATCCGATCCCAGGTCCGTGCTGCTGTTTGTGGATAAGTCTCAGGCGACCACAAGGGATTGAGATGAGCGCGGGGGTGGTGACGCTGGCGTTCCGCGGCGTGGAGGCGGTCCGGGTCGACGTCCAGGTCCAGTTCACCGGCGGCGAGCCCAAGTTCTTCCTCGTCGGCATGGGCGACAAGGCCGTCTCGGAAAGCCGCGAGCGGGTGCGCGCCGCCTTCGCGGGGCTGGGCCTAGCCCTCCCCGCCCGGCGCATCATCGCCAACCTGGCCCCCGCCGACCTGCCCAAGGAGGGCAGCCACTACGACCTTCCGGTGGCGCTCGCTATCATGGCCGGCATGGGCGTCATCCCGCCCGACGCCCTGGAGGGCTGGGCGGCGGTGGGCGAGTTGGCCCTGGACGGCCGCATCACCCCGGTCGCCGGCGCCCTGCCGGCCGCCGTGGCCGCAGGCGGCCTTGGCCTTGGCCTGATCTGTCCCGAGGCGTGCGGGGCCGAGGCGGCCTGGGCCGGCGACACGCGGATCCTGGCGGCCCCCTCGCTCATCGCCCTCGTCAACCACTTCCGCGGGACGCAGGTGCTGGCGCCGCCTGCGCCGGGGCCGATGCTGGACGCCGGACGCCAGCCCGACCTGCGCGACGTGAAGGGCCAGGAGAACGCCAAGCGGGCGCTGGAGATCGCCGCGGCCGGCGGCCACAACCTCCTGTTCGTCGGCCCGCCGGGCTCGGGCAAGTCGATGATGGCCGCGCGCCTGCCGGGCCTGCTGCCGCCGCTGACCTCGGAGGAGCTGCTCGAGACCTCGATGGTCCATTCCATCGCCGGGCTGATCGCCAAGGGCCAGCTCACCCGCGCGCGGCCGTTCCGCAATCCGCACCACTCGGCCAGCATGGCCGCCCTGACCGGCGGCGGGCTGAAGGCCAAGCCCGGCGAGGTCAGCCTCGCGCACAACGGCGTGCTGTTCCTGGACGAGCTGCCCGAGTTCGGGACCCAGGCGCTGGATTCCCTGCGCCAGCCGATCGAGACCGGCGAGGTGGTCGTCGCCCGCGCCAACGCCCACGTGCGCTATCCCGCCCGTTTCCAGCTGGTGGCGGCGATGAATCCCTGCCGCTGCGGCCTGGGCGGACCGGGCCGCGGCGCCTGCGGCCGGGCGCCCCGCTGCCAGACGGACTACCAGGGCCGCATCTCGGGGCCGCTGATGGACCGCATCGACCTGCAGGTGGAGGTCCCGCCGGTGACCGCCGCCGACCTCGCCCTGCCGCCGCCCGCCGAGGGAACGGCAGAGGCCGCCGCGCGGGTCGCGACGGCCCGGGGCCTGCAGGCCGAGCGGGCCGCAAAGGCCGAGGGCGGCGAGGGGGCGAGGCTCAACGCCCGCGCCGAGGGGGATTTCCTGGAAAAGGTCGCCGCGCTGGACGAGCCGGCCCGCGCCCTGCTCGCCCGGGCGGCCGAGGCGGGGGGCCTGTCGGCCCGCGGCTGGACGCGCACACTCAGGCTCGCCCGCACCATCGCCGACCTGGAGGGCTCGGACGCCGTGCGCCGCGTCCACGTGGCCGAGGCGCTGATCTACCGGCGCGTGGCGCCGGCGGCAGCGCCGGCTTCGGCGCTCTGACGCTCGCGAAGGACCCCGATCACGCCCGCCGCGAGGGCGAAGACCGTCAGTTGCGAGAAGATCACCGACGCCGTCGCATAGGCCCAGGCGCCGACCTGGGGATCGACGATCCGCGCCGCGTGGGTGGCGACCGACAGCAGGTGAAAGCCGGCGGCGAAGATCGGCCAGTAACGTGCGCTCTTCAGCGCCACGACGACGAGGAAACCCAGGAGCACCACGTCGACGGCGAAGGCGCCCCACTGGGTCCCCAGCCACTCGCGGTCGCGGCCGATGAGCGTGGCGATCCAGGCGATCAGGAACGCCATGGCCGTCAGGCGCTCCTCCCAGCCGCCCTTCCAGACGGCGGCGCCGCAGACCACGGCCATGAGCGTGAGGCCGAACCAGGGCGGGAGCGCCAGCGTCTGCACGAAAGAAAAGGCCCCCGGCTGTGACCGAGGGCCCAATCTACATGGCTCTCCGGCAGGCGGAAGCCCGCGGAACTAGGCCGCGCGGATCTCGCGCAGACGGCGGCCGCCGGTCCGCTCGAGCATGCCCGCGGTGGGGGCCGGCTTCTCGCCGCTGCCGGGATCGAACGACACCGCGCCCAGGCCCATCTGGCCCTGAGCGACGCTCAGCTCCTTGTGGGTCTCGACGATGGCGCGGCGGGCCTCGGCCAGGGCCATGATGGCCTGGCTGGCGCGCTCGACCGCGTCCTGGCCGATGAGGGCCGAGGCGCCGGCCTGCTTGCGCAGGCTGGGCATGACGCCGGTCAGGTGGGCGGTCTTGGCCAGGGCCGCATCGATGGCGGCTTCGGCCTCGAACAGGGCGCCGGCGATCTGCTCGGCGACCATTCGACGTTGCTTAAGCATGAGTCGTCTCCATGCGCGTCGAGGGAGCGACGCGCCGCAAGTTTCAGATAACTAGGGTTTCTCGGCCGTTCAGCCGTTAGGTTAAATTGACGGCCAGCGCCTGCAGCGCGTGGAGGCCTGCCAGCATCCCGCCGAAGGCGAGCGCGGTCAGGATCGCCACTGCCACGATGGCGCCCAGCCGGGCGGCGGGGCCTAGCTCATTGGGCCCGAGCCATCGTCCGCGTCCGGCCGGAAGTTCTCGTCCAGCAGGACCCAGGTCATGCAGAGGATCTCCCGCAGGACCATTTCGGCCGGCTTGAACGGCGCCAGCTTCCGCGTGGCGGACACCAGGTGCCGCGCCATGTCCGCCTGGGCGGGCGTCGCCGACAGGTCGACGAGCTGCCGTTCCAGCTGGGTCCAGGAGAAGGCCGGAAGGCTCTCCTCCCTGCGGGCCAGAGCCGGCCAGCGCGCCTCGAAGTCGTCGATCTCCCGGCGCAGGCGCAGCGCCTTGCCGATCACTTGCCGATTGTCGAAGTTCTGCCGGTCGCCCATGGGCCGTCCCCTCTGTTGCGGGGTCATCCAGCCAGCGGGCGGCGGGGTTGTCTGTCCTGATCGCGTCCTGTCCTGATCCGGTCAGGACAGGATCGCCGTCGTGGCGGCGCAGCAGGCGCGCGGCCTCGTAGCGGTCGGGCACGCCCAGCTTGCGGCGGGCGCGGTCGCAGTAGGTGTCCACCGAGGTCTTCGACATGCCGAGCTCGCGGGCGATCTGTTTGGAGCTCAGGTGCTGGTCGACGAGACGCAGGCATTCGCGCTCGCGCTGCGTGAGCAGCCCGGCCGGATTGGTCTCGACGTCGGCGCGCGTAGGCATGGCGCATCTAATAAACGACGGCTTCGCCGCGTCGTCTACTTTGGCGGGCGCGATTTCGCCGCAGGGGCGGCGTTCTGCAACCGCTGGGGCGCGTTTGACCGACCGTTAAGTCCTCGCGGCTACCTCTGCCGGGATGCGCAAGCCGCTACGACCCCTTTCCGAACGCCGCCCGGCGCGGGCCCAGATCAGCGCCGAACAGCTGGCGTCGCTGAGCCACGAGTTCCGCACCCCGCTGAACGGCGTGCTGGGCATGGCCCGGCTCCTGGAAGGCACCCGCCTGACCGCCGAGCAGCGCAGCTATGTGGCGGCCCTGCGCGAGAGCGGCCAGCACCTGCTGACCCTGGTCAACGACGTGCTCGACTTCGCCAAGCTGGGCGCCGGGCGCGTCGAGCTGCATCCCGAGACGATGGAGGTCGAGAGCCTGCTGCGCGGCGTCGCCGAGCTGCTCTCGCCCCGCGCCCGCGAGAAGGGCCTGGAGATCGCCTGGGCCGCGCCGGCCGGCGTGGGCTCGGTGCGGGCCGACGAGGGGCGGCTGCGGCAGATCCTGCTCAACTTCGCCGGCAACGCGGTGAAGTTCACCGAGGCCGGCGGCGTCCTGCTGGCGGTCTCCACGCCCGAGCCCGGCCGGCTGCGCTTCACCGTGGAGGACACCGGCCCCGGCGTCTCGGAAGCCGCCCGCGACCGCATCTTCGAGGCCTTCGCCCAGGCCGAGGCCTCGCACGCCGACCTGGGCGGCGCCGGGCTGGGGCTCGCCATCGCCCGCCGGCTCGCCCGCGCCATGGGCGGCGAGGTGGGGGTCGAGACCGCCCGCATGGGCGGCGCCTGCTTCTGGTTCGAGGCCGCCTTCCCGCCGGCGCCCGAGGCCGCGGCGGGCGAGCCGCTCAAGGGCCGCACCGTGGCGATCGCCTCGCCCAATGCCATCGTCCGCGAGGCCGCCCGCCGGCAGGTCCGGGCCAGCGGCGGCCGCGCCGTGGCCGAGGCCGAGCTCGACGCCGTCCTGCAGCGGACGGGACCCGACGACGTGCTGCTGCTGGACGCGGCGCTGACCCCGCCCGGCGAGCCCCTGCGCGCGCCGCCCGGACGCGCCAGCATCGTGCTGCTGGCCCCAGATGAGCGCGACCGCATCCCGCGCCTGCGCCGGTCGGGCTTCGCGGGCTATCTCATCAAGCCGCTGCGGCGCGGCTCGCTCGCCGAGCGCGTGCTGATCGCCGCCGGCGCCGCCGCCAAGGCCGGCGTCGTGCGCGACGACGAGCGCGTGGCGGCCGCGGCCGCGCCGGGCGCCCGCGTGCTGCTGGTCGAGGACAACCCCATCAACGCCCTGCTGGCCCGGGCCCTGCTGACCCGCGAGGGCTGCGCGGTCGAGCACGCGGTCGGCGGCGAGGAGGCCCTGGCGGCCGCCCGTATCGGCGTCTTCGACCTGATCCTGATGGACATGCGCATGCCGGGCCTCTCCGGCGAGGAGACCGCCCGGCGGCTGCGCGCCGAGGGGGTGCAGGCGCCGATCGTCGCGCTCACCGCCAACGCCTTCGAGGACGACCGCAGGGCCTGCCTGGCCGCCGGCATGAACGACTTCCTGGTCAAGCCGCTGTCGCCCGACGCCCTGCGCGCGGTCCTGACGCGGTGGACCGCGCGGCCCGCCGGCTGGACGAAGGCCGCGGCGCGCGCCAAGGTCGGCTGACCGGGCGCCGGGGGGCGCCTTCCGAGACTTCCATGGCCGACACGACCTCCGCCGCGCCGAAGCCCGCTTCGAAACCCCGGGGCCATTCCTGGCGCGAGGTGATCGCGGCCCTGCGCCATCCGCGCGTGCTGATCACCCTGCTGCTCGGCTTCTCGTCCGGCCTGCCGTTCATGCTGACCGGCAACACCCTGGGCTACTGGCTGCGGGAGGAGGGCGTCGAGCTCGCCGCCATCGGCTTCCTGTCGTGGGTCGGCATCGCCTATTCGATGAAGTTCCTGTGGGCGCCGGTGATCGACAAGGTGGACGTGCCGATCCTGGGACCGCTGCTGGGCCGCCGGCGCGGCTGGATCCTGCTGTCCCAGCTGGTCATCGGCGCGGGCCTGTTCGCCATGGCCGCCATCGGGCCGGCCGGCGGCCTTCTCACCTTCGCCGGCTTCGCGCTCGTCGTCGCCTTCGCCTCGGCCACCCAGGACATCGTCGTCGACGCCTGGCGGATCGAGCGGGCCGAGAGCGACGAGGACCTGGGCCTGCTGACCGCCGCCTTCCAGCTCGGCTACCGCATCGCCATCCTCGCCACCGACGCACTGATCCTGCTGGCCGCGGCCAAGCTCGGCTGGAACAACTCCTACGTCCTCTGCGCCCTCGCGGTGGGCGTCGGGCTGACCGCGACCCTGTTCGCCACCGAGCCGGCCCGCATCGACCCCGAGGCGGCGAAGGCCCAGGCGGGGCCCCCGCTCTGGACCCCCCGCGGCCTGTTCGACGCGGTCGTCGGCCCGTTCATCGCCTTCTTCCGCGACCACGGCGTCCTGGCCGCCCTGCTCATGCTGGCCGCGATCAGCCTCTACCGCCTGCCCGACTTCGTGATGGGGCCGATGGTCAGCCCGCTCTACGTGGACGTGGGCCTGTCGAAGGAGGTCGTCGGCAGCGTGCGCGCCACCATCGGCCTGGGGGCCACCGTCGTCGGCATCGCGCTGGCGGGCCTCAGCGCCGTGCGGCTGGGCTTCACCCCGACGCTGGTGCTGGGCGCGATCCTGGGGCCGGGCTCAAACCTCGCCTTCGCCGCCCTCGCCTACCTGGGCGGCAGCGTCCAGACGCTGAGCATGGTCATCATCGTCGACAATATCGCGACCGGCTTCGCGGGCGCGGCGCTGGTGGCCTACATGTCCAGCCTGACCAGCCTCGGCTACACGGCGACCCAGTACGCACTGCTGTCCAGCTTCTACGCCCTGCTCGGCAAGGTGCTGAAGGGCTTCTCGGGGCAGGTGGTGGAGAGCCTGCAGGCGGCCTACGACCCGATGACCGCCTACGCCATCTTCTTCACCGGCACGGCGGTCGTGGGGATCCCGGCGCTGATCCTCTGCGCTATGCTGGGCGTGCGGCACCGGCGCGAGCAGCGCCGCCTGGCGCAGGCGCCGGCTTAGGCCGCCTCAGGCCGTCAGGCAGACCACCTGGGCGACGCGGAGCTGCCGGCGCAGGTCGTCGGCGACGTAGAAGTAGTTCTGCGGCGTCATGGGTTCGCCCGTGGCGGCGGCGGGGGCCGCGAGGCGGCGGCCGCTCGAGGCCAGGGTGGCCGTCACCACCTCGGGCGCGGTGGTGTAGATCCGCCCCCGGCGGGGGCTCTCGGCGATCGTCACCCCGACCACCCGGCCCTGGGCGTCGAGCGCCGGCGCGCCGGAGAGGCCGCCGAGCGTGCCCTCCAGGCCCTCGGTACGGCCGGTCTCGGCCCAGACCAGCACCGGCTCGCTGCGCGCGCCGCGGCCGCGCACCACCAGCGTCTCGCGGCCCAGCAGGCGCGAGGTGGCCTCGCCCGGCTCGCCCTGCGGGAAGCCCGGATGATAGGCCCGCTGGCCCCGGCGCAGGGGCTCGTTCAGCGCCAGCGGCAGGGGATCGGCGCCGCCCTCGGTAAGCAGCACGGCCGCCTCGCCGCGGGGATCGACCCGGACCGTGGTCGCCACGCCGACGCCGTCGCCGACCACCAGGGCGGCCCGCGCGCAGCCCTCCACCACGTGCCGGGCGGTGAGCCAGACGCCGGACTCGGCGATCGAGAAGGCGGTGCCGGTCGCCGGCCCGTTCTCGCTCGGCACGTCCACCACCACCGAAGGGTCGAACGGCGAGGCCGGCCCGATCGCCTCGCCCAGCGGGGCGGCCACGTCCGGCGGCGGCGGTGGCGCGTCGGCCCGCTCGCCCCGGCCCAGCGCCGCGAACAGCAGCGCCAGCACGACCGCCGAATAGACCAGCCAGTCCGGCAGGCGGGGGAAGTGCATCGGGCTAGCCCGTCACCGCCGCGGCCACGATCACGGCCGTGGAGAGCTTGGCGCCGACCAGCAGGGCGGCCGCCGACATCTCGCCGTCCTGGATGCGGCGGGGCAGGCCGCGCAGCAGGATGTCCACCAGGCGGAAGACCAGCAGCTGGACCACCACCGTCGCCGCGCCCCACAGGCCGATCTCGATCAGGTTGGTCGAGGCCTGCAGCGACACCGCCAGCGGGATCGACAGCCCCAGCATCACCCCGCCCAGGGACACCGCCGCGGCGGTGTTGCCCTCGCGGATCAGGGTGATCTCCTTGTGCGGCGTCAGCAGGATGTACAGCGCCGAGGCCCCCATCAGGATCAGGATGGTGACGGCGATGTGCAGCAGGGTGATGGGGAAGCCGGTGGCGAATGCCTGGATCTCAGGCGAAGGCGTAGGCATGCACACTCCCCGGAACTTGAGGCGTCACCGTTAGCACGCGTGGACGGGTCAGGTCAGCCGCCCGCCGCCAGCTTGCGCCGGGCGCTGGCCCGCAGCTTCTCGCTCTCGCTCTTCAGCTGGCCGCAGGCGGCCAGGATGTCGCGTCCGCGCGGCGTGCGGATCGGGCTGGCGTAGCCCGCGCGGTTCAGCACCGCGGCGAACCGCTCGATGGTCCCCCAGTCCGAGCACTCGTACTGGCTGCCGGGCCAGGGGTTGAACGGGATCAGGTTGATCTTGGCCGGAACGCCCTTGAGCAGGTTCACCAGGGCCTTGGCCTCGGCCGGGCTGTCGTTGACCCCCTTCAGCATGACGTACTCGAACGTCACCCGCTTGGAGTTGGACAGGCCCGGATAGGCGCGGATCGCCGCCATCAGCTCGGCGATCGGGTACTTCCGGTTCAGCGGGACCAGCTTCTCGCGCAGCTCGTCGTTGGTGGCGTGCAGCGAGATGGCCAGCATCGCCTGGGTCCGCTCGCCCAGGGCGGCGAGCTCGGGCACGACCCCCGAGGTCGAGACGGTGATCCGCCGCCGCGAGATGGCGATGCCTTCGTTGTCGGCGATGATGTCGATGGCGGCGGCGACGTTGTCGAGGTTGTAGAGCGGCTCGCCCATGCCCATGAACACGATGTTCGAGAGCCGGCGGTCCTCCTTGGGCGAGGGCCATTCGCCGAGGTCGTCGCGGGCGACCTGCACCTGGGCCACGATCTCGGCGGCGGTCAGGTTGCGCACCAGGGCCTGGGTGCCGGTGTGGCAGAAGGTGCAGTTCAGGGTGCAGCCGACCTGCGAGCTGACGCACAGGGCGCCGGCCCGGCCCACGTCGGGGATGTAGACGGTCTCGACCTCGATGCCCGGCGCCATGCGGATCAGCCACTTGCGCGTGCCGTCCTTGGAGACCTGGCGCTCGACCACCTGGGGACGGGAGATCGCGCAGACCTCGGCCAGCGCCGCCCGGGTCTCCTTGGCCACGTCGGTCATCTTCTCGAAGTCGGTGACGCCGTAGTGGTGCATCCAGCGCCAGAGCTGCGAGGCGCGCATCTTGGCCTTCTCGGGCCGCACGACGCCCAGCTCGACCAGGCAGGCGGCCAGCTCCGCCCGGGTCATCCCCGAGAGGTTGGGTCTGGACGGCGCAAGCGGCTGCGCCGGCGCGCGGGCAAGGTCGAGGGTCACGCCCAAGGGATCAGGTCCTTCGCTGAGGGCGCGGAATATAGGTGAGCGCGCCGCCCGCACCAAATCCGGCCTTTCAAACGGGCGTTCGAGTGGCTAGCGTCCGCGGCTTGCAGCATTGGGAGAGGCGCGCATGAAGGCCCTGTTGAGCAAGGAAGTCGGCGGTCCGGACAAGCTGGTGCTGGAGGACGTGCCGGCCCCGCAGGCCAAGGCCGGCCAGGCGGTCGTCGAGGTGAAGGCCATCGGCGTCAACTTCCCCGACGTGCTGATCATCGAGGACAAGTACCAGTTCAAGCCCGAGCGGCCGTTCTCGCCCGGCGGCGAGATCGCCGGGATCGTCAAGAGCGTCGGCGAGGGCGTGACCCACGTGAAGCCGGGCGACCGGGTGCTGGGCAACACCGGCTGGGGCGGGATGGCGCAGGAGCTGGCCCTGGAGGCCGCTCGGCTGGTGAAGATCCCCGACTCGATGCCGTTCGACGAGGCGGCCGCCTTCATCATGACCTACGGCACCAGCTGGCACGCCCTGAAGGACCGGGCGCAGCTGAAGGCCGGCCAGACGATGCTGGTCCTGGGCGCCGCCGGCGGCGTCGGCCTGGCCGCCGTCGAGCTCGGCAAGGCGGTGGGCGCCAAGGTGATCGCCGCCGCCTCCAGCCAGGAGAAGGTGGACCTGTGCCTGTCCAAGGGCGCGGCGGCGGGCGTCGTCTATCCGAAGGGCCCGTTCGACAAGGACGGCCAGAAGCAGCTGGCGCAGCTGTTCAAGGAGGCCACGGGCCCGAACGGCGCCGACGTGATCTACGACGCCATCGGCGACGCCTACGCCGAGCCGGCGCTCCGCTCCATCGCCTGGGAGGGCAAGTACCTCGTGGTGGGCTTCGCCGCCGGCGAGATTCCGAAGATTCCGCTGAACCTCGCCCTCCTGAAGGGCTGCGAGATCGTCGGCGTCTTCTGGGGCGCCTGGGTCGGCAAGAACCCCGAGCGGCACCGCGAGAGCGTCGCCGAGCTGATGCGCATGTACGAGGAGGGCAAGATCAAGCCCTACGTCTCCGAACGCTTCCCGCTCGAACGCGCCGCCGACGCCATCCGCCACCTCGCCAGCCGCAAGGCCATGGGCAAGGTGGTGGTGACGGTGGACTGAGGCCCCGCTCCGGAACCCGGCCTAGCCGCGGAACGGCCGGACGGTGATCTCGACCCGGCGGTTCTGCGCCCGGCCCTGCTCGGTGGCGTTGCTGGCGACCGGCCGGCTCTCGCCGTAGCCGACCACGTAGAGCCGGTCCTGCAGGACCCCGCGGCTGACCAGGTAGCTGGCCACCGACGAGGCGCGCCGTTCCGAGAGCGCCTGGTTGTAGGCGTCGGCGCCGGTGGAGTCGGCGTGGCCCGCCACGTCGATCAGCGTCTGCGGATAGCGGCTGAGGGTGGCGGCGATGTCGTCCAGCACCGGATAGAAGCGGCTCTGGACGTCGGACTGGTCGACCCCGAACGTCACGTCCGAGGGCATGTTCAGCACGATGTCGTCGCCGCGGCGCTCGACCTCGACGCCCGAGCCGGCCAGCTCGCGGCGCAGCTCGGCCTGCTGGCGGTCCATGTAGGCGCCCACGGCCCCGCCGGCCAAGGCGCCGACGCCGGCGCCGATGAGGGCGTTGGTGCGGCCCTCCTCGCTCTTGTTGGTGTTGGTCAGGTAGCCCAGCAGCGCGCCGCCGGCGGCGCCCGCCAGGATGCCGGTCCGCGTGTTGCTGCGGACGGTCTGGCCCGTATAGGGGTCGGTGGTCGTGCAGGCGCCCACGGCCAGCAGCGAAAGGCCCAGGGCCGCGATCTTGGTCTTCATGGGAGCTCCAATGCGTCGTCTTCCGGGCGGAACGCCGCTACGGCCAAGTCTGTTCCGGTCGGCCCCCTGGCGCGGGCGGGCGACACGGCGGTTGCCAGGGCGGTTGCCAGGGCGGGCTGCCCCTCCTACTGATCGCCGATAACCAACAGGAACGGGGAAGCGTCATGGCGGGTCGTCTGGAAGGCAAGGTGGCGGTGGTCACCGGCGGGGTGTCGGGCATCGGCCTGGGGACCGTCGAGCTGTTCGTCGGCGAGGGCGCGAAGGTGGTCGCCGCCGACATCCAGGACGAGAAGGGGGCGATGCTAGAGCAGCGCTTCCCCGGCCAGGTGCGCTACGCCCACTGCGACGTCACCGCCGAGGCCGAGATCGCCGCGGCCGTGCAGCTCGCCGCCTCCGAATTCGGCGGCCTCGACGTGCTGTTCAACAACGCCGGCATCTCCGACATGATGCGGACCCTCGCCGAGGTCGAGGCCGATCGCTGGAGCTGGGTGTTCGACATCCTGGTGCGCGGCCCGGCGCTGGGCATGAAGCACGCCGCGCCCCTGATGGCCGAGCGCGGCGGCGGGTCGATCGTCAACACCGCCTCGATCGCCGGCCTGCAGGCGGGCTGGGGCCCGCTGGCCTATTCGTCGGCCAAGGCGGCGGTGATCCACATGAGCCGCTGCGCCGCGGCCCAGCTCTCGCCGCAGAAGATCCGGGTGAACGCCATCTGCCCCGGCCTGATCGCCACCTCCATCTTCGGCGCCTCGCTCGGCCTGCCCCGCGCGGTGGCCGACCAGATGGCCGCCCGGGTGGCCGAGAACGCGCCCAAGGCCCAGCCCATCCCCAAGGCCGGCATGCCCGAGGACATCGCCCGCGCCGCGCTCTACCTGGCGAGCGACGACTCCGCGTTCGTCACCGGCACGCACGTGGTCGTGGACGGCGGCATCACCATCGGCGGCCGGCACAGCTGGGACCCCGCCGCGGCCTCGCCCCTGATGGAGCTGTTCGCCGAGTTCGCGCCCCCCGAAGCGTGAGCGTCGAGACGGTCATCGTCGAGCCGCAGCCCGGCGGCGGGCTGACGCCCAACGTCCGCGGCGCCCTGTGGATGCTGGCCTCGGCGCTCGGCTTCACGGTGATGACGACGCTCATCAAGTTCCTGGGCGACGACTATCCGGCGGCGCTGCAGACCTTCTACCGGCAGGCGGCGGGCTTCGCCGTCCTGCTGCCGCTGATCCTGCGCCAGCGGCGGGCGGCCTACGCCACCACAAGGCCCGGCATCCTGTTCTTCCGCTCGGCGGCGGGGACGCTGGCGATGATCCTGTCGTTCTACGCCTTCCAGAAGATGCCGCTGGCCGACGCCAACGCGCTCTCCTTCACCCGAACCCTGTGGCTCGTGCCGCTGGCCGCCTTCGTCGTGCGCGAGAAAATCGGACCCTTGCGGATCGGCGCGGCGGTCGTCGGCTTCCTGGGCGTGCTGCTGATGATCCGCCCCGGCGCCGGCGGCGAGTTCGCGGTCGGCGGGCCGGCCCTGGCCATGCTGGCGGCCTCGTTCCTCTTCGCCCTGACCATCACCGGCATGAAGGTGATGACCCGCGACCACTCGCCCAGCGTGCTGCTGGTCTGGGCCATGACCCTGGGCCTGATCTTCTCGATCCCCGGCGCGGTGCTGACCTGGCGCTGGCCCGAGCCGGTGGACCTGGCCCTGCTCTGCGCCATGGGCGTGATCGGGACGATCACCCAGGCCTGCTACATCAAGGGCATGCAGATCGGCGACGCCGCGGCCATGGCGCCGATCGACTACGTGCGGCTGGTGTTCACCGCCGCGGCCGGCTTCCTGCTGTTCCACGAGATCCCGACCGCCTGGACCGTGGCCGGCGCGGGGATCGTGGTGGCCTCGACCCTGTTCATCACCTGGCGCGAGCACCAGCTGGCCAGGGCCGCCCGGTCAGCGGCGCGGCGCGCGGGCTAGTCCTTCCCCAGGTCCTCGATGGCCCGGCGGGCGGCCTCGCGGTGACGCGGCTTCAGGTTCTTGCCGATCACGCTCATCAGCGCCGCGAACACGGCCGCGTCGTCCGTGTAGCCGAGGCCGGCGATGAAGTCGGGCACCGCATCGGTCGGCAGGACGAAGTAGGCGAGGGCCGCCAGCATCATCCCCTTGGCGGCCAGCGGGGTCTCGTCGTCGCGGGCGCAGAACCAGACGGCCAGGGCCTCGCGGGCGAACGGGACCTTCGCCGCCACCTTGCGCATCTTGGGCCAGAAGCCGCGGGCGACCCGCTGCTCGTTCACCCGCATGACCGCGGGGACCAGGGCCTTGCCTGGCGCGATCTCGGCATGCGGGTCGAACCCGCCGGAATTGACGTTGGGTGACGCTTTTTCGCTGGCGTTCATCGGGCTAAAGCCTTCGCCGACTTCGGGTCATCATATGGGAGCGGAGCGTCCATGGAACTCAATTCATCCGTCGCGGCGGTCGTCACCGGCGGCGCCTCGGGCCTCGGCGAAGCCACCGTCCGGGCCCTGGCGGCCAAGGGCGTCAAGGTCGCCATCTTCGACATGAACGAACAGAAGGGCGAAGCGGTCGCCAAGGACGTCGGCGGCGTGTTCTGCAAGTGCAACGTCACCTCGGAAGAGGACGTGGACGCGGCCTTCGCCAAGGCCCGCGCGGCCCACGGCCAGGAGCGCATCCTGGTGAACTGCGCCGGCACCGGCAACGCGATCAAGACCGCCAGCCGCGACAAGCAGACCGGCGAGATCAAGCACTTCCCGCTCGACGCCTTCAACATGATCATCCAGATCAACCTGGTGGGCACCTTCCGCTGCATCGCCAAGTCGGCGGCCGGCATGCTGACCCTGGACCCGCTGCCGGACGGCGACCGCGGCGCCATCGTCAACACCGCCTCGGTGGCGGCCGAGGACGGCCAGATCGGCCAGGCGGCCTACTCGGCCTCGAAGGGCGGGGTGGTCGGGATGACCCTGCCGATCGCCCGCGACCTGTCGAACGACGGCATCCGGGTGAACACCATCCTGCCGGGCATCTTCAACACCCCGCTGCTGGCCGCCGCGCCGGAAGCGGTGAAGGCCGCCCTGGGCGCCCAGGTCCCGCACCCCAAGCGCCTCGGCAATCCCGAGGAGTACGCCCAGCTGGCGCTGACCATGATCACCAACGGCTACTTCAACGGCGAGGACGTGCGCCTCGACGGCGCGATCCGCATGGCGCCGCGCTAGGCGCCGGCCATCGCCGACGCGACGAGGCCCCCGGCTCCGGCCGGGGGCTTTTTCGTTTAGGGCCCCTACGAGCCCGCCGGCTTCTGCGAGCGGCAGACCCAGGCGCCGTCCAGCTGGATGCGGCCCGAGCCCAGGGGGCAGATGGTGGGGCGCCGGTATTGGCCGGTGGGCTTGCCGGCGACGACCTGGTGGCACTGGGCCCGGCTGGCGTCGACGTACTCCAGCTTGCCGCCGCCCTTGTCGGCCGGAAGCTCGAAGCCCGCCGGCTGCTCGCGGGAATCGGCGAACCCGGCGGCGTTGCAGAAGACGGGCTCGTCCACGTTGACGAAGGCGGGGCGATCCTGGGCCAAGGCGGGGGCGGCGGACAGCGACAGGGCCGCGGCCGCGATGAGGGCGTGAAGCCGCATGAGACGTTCCTCCCGAGTGTTCTTGTCGTTGGAAACGTGACCTGCGGCGACGCTACCACCCGCGCCCGGGTTCGCAAGATCGGGGGGGCTTCGGGGGAGCGGCTAGGCGAAGACCCAGTCCGAGTCCTGCACGGCGCCCGGCGCCACGCCCTCCAGGTGGATGACGTAGTTGGCCCACTGGGGATCGGGGCCCGGCCCGTCGCGGTCGAACAGCACCTTGCTGCCGCCCGCGCCGTCCTCGATCAGGCGCAGGTGGCCCGAGGCGAAGGGATCGCCGCTCACCCCCGCGGCCCGCAGCCAGGCCGAGATGTCGAGCTGGTCCTCGCCGGGCGTGAAGTCCCGCACCTGCGCCGGCGACCAGGGTTCCTGCGGCCACTCGAACCGGTCCGCGCCGGCGCCGCCGACCAGCACGTCCGAGCCGCGGCTGGCCACCAGGGTGTCGGCGCCCGCGCCGCCCTGCAGCGTATCCCCCGGTCCCGACGATTCCAGCCGCACGCCGGGCTCGGCTTCAGGCGGCGGGTCCTCGGGCTCCTCCTCCGGCGGAGGCGGCGCAGCGCCGCCGCCGGAGAGGGCCGACCAGGTCAGGCCCTCGGTGGCCACGCCCTCCAGCCGGACGACATAGCCGGGCCACTCGCCGCCGGGACCGTCGGCGTCGACCAACACCTTGGTCCCGCCCTCGCCGTCGTCGAAAAGATAGACGTAGCCGTCGGCGATCGGGTCGGCCCCCGAATAGCCGCCCAGCAGCGCGCCCAGGTCCAGGCCGTCTTCGCCGGGCGTGAAGTCGGTGACCCGGGCCGGAGACCAGGGCGCGGCGGCCCAGGCGAAGCGGTCGGCGCCCGCCCCGCCGGTCAGCAGGTCGGGCCCGGCGCTGGCGTTCAGGGTGTCGGGGCCCGCGCCGCCGACCAGGGCGTCGCCGGGGCCGTTGGAGGTGAGCACCTGGCCCGACTCGCCGCCATCGTCCGGCGCGCCGGCGCGCCAGCCCTGGAACAGCGCGAAGAAGTCGGCGCCCGACATCTGGTGCCCGGCGGGCGCGAAGTGCAGCCCGTCGCCCAGCAGGGGGTAGTCGCGCGCATCGAAGCTGTCGGCGTTGGGGTCGGCCTGGTCGGTCGCCGCCTGGGCGTGGCGGACCTCGGCGGTATAGGGGGCGCTGCCGGTGATGCGGAAGAAGCCGATCCTGCCGTCCGGGTCCTGCAGCCACTCGTCCCGGATCGCCTGGAACAGCGCCGGCAGGTTCTCGTCGTAGGCCTCGGCGGCGCCGGCGTGGTTGGCGTCCTCCTCGCCCTGGCCCCAGAACACCGCCTCGGGCCGCGCGCCGCCCAGCGCCTGGGCCGCGCGGTCGATCATGGCCCGGGTGATGTCGAAGATCTCGTCGTCGCTGCGGTCCGACCAGTCGAAGGCCCACTCGCCGGTGTCGGGCTCGAGCCGGGCGCCGCCCCAGGCCGACTTGACGATCCGCAGCACCTCGTCGGGATGGGCGGCGCGGAAGTCCATGGCGAACTGCACCTCGGGGCCCCAGGCCTGCGGCATCTGGCCGAAGCCGGTATTCTCGCCCGGCCGCATCTCCTCCCAGGCGCCGGCGTGGTCGTTCCAGATCAGGGTCAGCGGGTCGGGCCGCCAGGTCCCGGGAAGGGTCGAGGCGTCCATATAGGCGCCGCCGGTGTTCGACTGGCCGGCGAAGACGACGAAGGCCACGGCTGCTGCTCCCCTGCTGCTCCGTTTGGGTACGGACGCGAGACTCGGGAGCGCGGCTCAAAGTTCCGCTTGGCGCGGCGTTATCTGCGCCGTTTCACCCCGCCCAGGACGCCGCGCATGATTTCGCGGCCGATCTGGTTGCCGATGGTGCGCAGCATCGAGGTGGCGAAGGCCTTGCCCATGGTCTCGAACTCGGACGGCTTCTCGCGCGGCGCGGCGCAGGGCTTCTCGGCCTTCGGCTCGGGCGCCGGCTCCGGCGCGGCGGCGGTGGCGGCGGTCTTGGCCTGCAGCATTTCGTAGGCGCTCTCGCGATCGCGGACCTGGTCGTAGAGGCCCCGCACTGGGCTTCCCGCCATCGCCTGCGCCCGCTCGGCCGGGGTGAGGGGCCCGAGCCGCGACGCCGGCGGGCGGACCAGGGTCTTCTGCACCACCGTGGGCGCGCCCTTCTCGTCCAGCACCGAGACCAGCGCCTCGCCGACGCCCGGGTGCTGGATGGTCTCGGCCGTGTCGAAGGCGGGATTGGTGCGGAAGCTGCCGGCGGTCGCCTTCAGCCCCTTCTGCTCGACGGGCGTGTAGGCGCGCAGGGCGTGCTGGATGCGGTTGCCGAGCTGGCCCAGCACGGTGTCGGGGATGTCGGCCGGGTTCTGGGTGACGAAATAGACGCCGACGCCCTTCGAGCGGATCAGGCGGACGACCTGCTCCACCTTCTCCAGCAGGGCCTTGGGGGCGTCGCGGAAGAGGAGGTGCGCCTCGTCGAAGAAGAACGCCAGCCTGGGCTTCTCCGGGTCGCCCACCTCGGGCAGCTCCTCGAACAGCTCGCTCATCAGCCACAGGAGGAAGGTCGCGTAGAGCCGGGGGTTCGAGATCAGCCGTTCGCCCGCCAGGATGTTGACGTAGCCGCGCCCCGCGCCGTCGGTGCGCATCAGGTCCGAGAGCGACAGCGCCGGCTCGCCGAACAGGTTGGCCCCGCCCTGGTCCTCCAGCATCAGGAGCTTGCGCTGGATGGTGGCGACGGTGGCCGGCGAGATGTTGCCGAAGCGGGCCGAGAGGGCCTTGGCGTTGTCGGCCGCATAGGCCAGCGCCGCCTGCAGGTCCTTCAGGTCGAGGAGCAGCAGGCCCTCCTCGTCGGCGGCGCGGAACACCACCGTCAGCACGCCCTCCTGCACCTCGTTCAGCTCCAGCATCCGCGAGAGCAGCAGGGGCCCCATCTCCGAGACGGTCGTGCGGACCGGATGGCCCGCCTCGCCGAACAGGTCCCAGAACACCACCGGCGCGGCGGCCGGCGTCAGCTCCAGGCCCATGATGCGGGCGCGCTCCAGGAACTTCTCGTTCGGCTGGCCGGGCGCGGCGATGCCCGACAGGTCGCCCTTCACGTCGGCGGCGAACACCGGGACGCCGGCGTCGGACAGCCCCTGGGCCAGGATCTGCAGGGTCACGGTCTTGCCGGTGCCGGTCGCGCCGGCCACCAGGCCGTGGCGGTTGGCGCGGTCGAGCCGCAGCACCTCGGCATGGTCCGACCAGCCGATCAGCACGCCCTCGCCCGTCATGAAGCCTCCGTCGCCGAGCACCGAAACATCCCCGCAGGCTAGCCGCGGGCCGCCGCTCCCGCCAGGGAGAACGATGATTCCCCAAGTTTCTGGCATTAAGGGCAAAATAACTCCCCAATCGCCAGGATGTGGGGTAGAGGAGGCCCGAGTTGACGGCGGCGTCCCCGCTGTAGAGTGTCGATCCGCAATGCCCGCCCCCGCCGCCGACACGGTCTCCCGCAACGCCCTGGTGATCCTGGCGGTGATCGCGGGTGGGGCGGTGCTCCACTGGCTCTCCAACATCCTGACGCCGCTGGCGCTGGCCATGTTCCTGGCGGTGATGATCGACGGCTTCGCGCGGGTGCTGCAGCACCGGCTGCCGGGGGTCTCGCGGCGGGCGGCGACGCCGCTGGCGGTCGTGCTGTCGGTGGCGATCTTCGGCGGCGCGGCGTTCTTCGTGGCCGACAACGCCGCCAGCTTCGGCGCCCAGCTCGTCACCTATACGCCCAAGCTGAACGGCCTGATCGCGCGGTTCGCCGGCATGGTGGGCATGGACGTGCCCCCGACGGTCACCGAACTGCTGCGCCAGCTCGACCCGGCCCGCTACCTCGGCCAGATCGCCCGCGGGCTGCAGGACTTCGTCTCCACCGCCGCCTTCGTGCTGGTCTACCTGGGCTTCATCCTGGCCTCGCGCCACGGCTGGGAACGCAAGACCGTCAGCCTGTTCCCCACGCGCGACGAGCGCCAGGAGGCGGTGAACGCCTTCCTGCGCATCCGCAACGGGGTCGAGCAGTACCTGTGGGTCCAGACGGTGACCGGCCTGATGATCGCCGTCGCCTCGTGGATCGTCATGGCCGCGGTCGGCCTCGACAACGCGGTCTTCTGGGCGATCCTGATCTTCATCGCCTCGTACATCCCGGTGGTGGGCGGCATCGTCGCGGTGGCCGCCCCGCCAATCTTCGCCCTGCTGCAGTTCGACACCCTCTGGCAGGCGATCGTGCTGCTGGCCGTGCTGCAGGGCGTGACCATGTTCGTCGGCAATGTGGTGCAGCCCCGGATGCAGGGCCGCAGCCTGAACATGGACCCGATCGTCCTCCTCCTGGCGCTCGCCTTCTGGACGGTGATCTGGGGCCTCGCCGGCGCCTTCCTGTCCACGCCGCTGACCGTGATGCTGATGGTGATCCTCGCCCAGTTCAAGGGCACGCACTGGATCGCCGTCCTGCTGTCGGACGACGGCGACCCCGACGACCTGAGGAACAAGAATCCCGCCGAACCTCCCGATACGCCGCCCGAAAAGCCACCGGCGAAATCCGGCGGCCGCCGCTCCACGAAACGTTCCAGTGACCAGGGTCTTAAATCGTGACTGTGCGCTTCCTATCTAAGGTGAGCCGGACCGCAATCCCGTCCGGCAGGTGCGTCCGCTCCCCAACCCCGCGGGCGCAGCGAGCACCCCGCGTTCCGTCGCCCCCCCACGACGGGACCACGCGCCGCCGGACTCTCTCCTCCGGCGGCGTTCTCGCGTGGGGGATCGCGCGATGAACCGCTCCATCGACAAGACCCCCGCCGCCTCTTCGGGCAAATCCCCCGCCAAGTCTTCCGGCAAGTCCTCCGGCGCCGCCCTCGTGCGCGCGGTCATGGACGCCATCGGCGAGCCGGCCGCCAAGCCGTTCGCCGCCCAGGCCGCCGCCGACGCGGCCGCCGACGAGCTGCCCGAGCTCTCCGCCGCGGACCTCGCCGCCAACCTGGCCGACTTCTGGCGCTTCGCCGAGCGCCGCCGCGGCCGCGGCCCGCAGATCCGCATCGCCCCGGTGATCGGCGCCCACGCCGGCGGCCTCGACCGGCTGGAGATCGTCCAGGACGACGCCCCCTTCCTCGTGGATTCGGTGATGGGCGAGATCGCCGACCAGGGGCTGTCGGTGCGCGCCATGTTCCACCCGCTGGTCGAGGTGGCCCGCGACCGCGCCGGCGTGCGCGGCGAGACCGGGACCCCCCGGCGCGAGTCGATGATCCAGGTGATCCTGGAGCCCATCGGCGCCGACCGCGAGCAGATGCTGCTCGACGGCGTGAAGGCGACCCTGCAGGACGCCCGCGCCGCGGTGGACGACTTCCCCGAGATGCTGGCGATGATGGGCCGCACGGTCGCCGAGCTGGAGGGTTCGGGCCGCGCCACCGAGGAGGAGGTCGCCTTCCTCTCCTGGCTGCACGCCGAGCACTTCGTTTTCCTGGGCGCCCGCGCCTACGAGTACCCGCGCCTTAAGAACGGCGACTACGCCGCCGCCGAGCCGCTCTATCAGCCCACCGACGGCCTGGGCGTGCTGCGCGATCCGGCCCGCACGGTGCTGCGCCGCGCGCACGAGCCGGCGCTGCTGATGGGCCAGGTGAAGGACCGCCTCGTCACCGACCCGGCGGTCACCGTCGCCAAGTCGAACGTCAGGAGCCGCGTCCACCGCCGGGCCTACATGGACTACGTGGGGGTCAAGCGGTACGGCGAGGACGGCCGGCCCAGCGGCGAGGTCCGCTTCGTGGGGCTGTTCACCGCCGAGGCCTACGACCAGCCGGCCAGCGCCGTGCCGCTGATCCGCGCCAAGACCGCCCGCGTGCTGCAGCGCGCCGGCGCGGCGCCCGGCAGCCACAACGAGAAGCGCCTGCGGAACATCGTCGAGAACCATCCGCGCGACGAGCTCTTCCAGGCCACCGAGGACCAGCTGCTGGCCCAGGCGCTGGGCATCCTGCACCTCTACGACCGGCCGCGCGTGCGGCTGTTCGAGCGGCGCGACCCGTTCGACCGGTTCGCCTCGGTGCTGCTGTTCGTGCCGCGGGACCGCTACGATTCCGACATCCGCCGCCGGGCGGGCGAGATCCTCGCGCAGGCCTACGGCGGCCGGGTCTCGGCGTTCTATCCGAGCTTCTCCGAGACCCCGCTCGCGCGGGTGCACTACATCATCGGCGTCGCGCCCGGGCAGCATCCCTGGCCCGACCTGCGCAAGGTCGAGGCGGCCATCGCCGAGGCCGCGCGGACCTGGGAGGACCGCTTCGAGGCCGCCGTGCGCGCCAGCGGCCGCACGCCCGAGCAGGTGGCCGAGACCGTCGCCGCCTACCGCGAGGCGTTCCCCGCCGGCTACCGCGACCGCTTCGACGCCGCCGAGGCGCTTCAGGACGTGGCGGCCATCGAGGGCTTCGAGGCCGGCCAGCCGATCCGCGTGCGGGCCTACCGTACGCCGTCCGACAACGCCCTGCAGTTCCGCTTCAAGCTCTATCGCTGCGGCGAGCCGGCCCATCTGGCCGACGTGCTGCCGATCCTGGAGAACATGGGCCTGAAGGCGGTCGCCGAGGCCGGCTTCCCGATCAGCCGCGAGGGCAAGGCGCCGGTCTGGATCCACGACTTCGAGCTCGAGGACCCCCGCGGCGAGAACCTGGTGTTCGCCGAGGTGAAGGAGGCGTTCGAGGCCGCGGTGGTCGCCGTCTGGAGCGGCCTGACCGAGAACGACGGCTTCAACCGCCTGGTGCTGGAGCTGTCGATCCCGTGGCGCGACGCGGCCCTGGTCCGCGCGCTGGCCCGCTACCGCCAGCAGTCGGGCCTGGATCCCAGCCAGCGCGTGCAGGAGCAGGCGCTGTCGAACCATCCGGGCGTCGCCCGCCTGATCCTCGACCTGTTCCGCATCCGCTTCGACCCGGCGATCAGCGCCGGCCTGGCCGAGCGCAAACGGCAGGCCGATGCGGTGATGGCCGAGATCGTCGGCGCCCTGCAGGCCGTTGAGAGCCTGGACGACGACCGGGTCCTGCGCCGCCTGGCCCTGCTGGTGCAGGCGATCCAGCGGACCAACTTCTACCAGCCGGGCCCCGACGGGCGACCCAAGCCCTACATCTCGTTCAAGGTGGCGAGCGGCGAGCTGGCGGACCTGCCGGCCCCCAAGCCGTTCCGCGAGATCTTCGTCTGGTCGACAGTGGTCGAAGGCGTGCACCTGCGCTTCGGGCCGGTGGCCCGCGGCGGCCTGCGCTGGTCGGACCGCCGCGACGACTTCCGCACCGAGGTGCTGGGCCTGGTGAAGGCCCAGCAGGTGAAGAACGCCGTCATCGTGCCGGTGGGCTCGAAGGGCGGCTTCTATCCCAAGCAGCTGCCGAAGGGCGGGGCGCCCGACGCCGTGCGCGCCGAGGGCATCCGCGCCTACCGCACCTTCCTGTCGGGGATGCTCGACATCACCGACAACCTGACGCCGGACGGCGCCGTCCAGCATCCCGCCGGCGTCGTGCCGCACGACGGGGACGACCCCTATCTGGTGGTCGCCGCCGACAAGGGCACGGCCACGTTCTCCGACATCGCCAACGGCCTGGCCGAAGAGTACGGCTTCTGGCTGGGCGACGCCTTCGCCTCGGGCGGCTCGGCGGGCTACGATCACAAGGCCATGGGCATCACCGCCCGCGGCGCGTGGGAGGCGGTGAAGCGCCACTTCCGCGAGCTGGGCAAGGACATCCAGTCCGAGCCCTTCACCGTGGTCGGCTGCGGCGACATGAGCGGCGACGTGTTCGGCAACGGCATGCTGCTCAGCCGGCAGATCCGGCTGCAGGCCGCCTTCGACCACCGGCACATCTTCCTCGATCCCGATCCGGACCCGGCGGTGAGCTACGCCGAGCGCGAGCGGCTGTTCGCCCTGCCGCGCTCGTCCTGGGACGACTACGACCGGAAGAAGATCTCCAAGGGCGGCGGCGTCTTCGCCCGCAGCCTGAAGGAGATCCCGCTGACCCCCGAGGTCCGCGCCATGCTGGACGTCACGGCCGAGACCCTGCCGCCGGCCGAGCTGATCAGCGCGATCCTCAAGGCCCCGGCCGAGCTGCTCTACCTGGGCGGCATCGGCACCTATGTGAAGGCGAAGGCCGAGGCCAACACCGAGGTCGGCGACAAGGCCAACGACCCGGTCCGGGTCAACGGCGCCGACCTGCGGGTCAGGGTGGTGGGCGAGGGGGCCAACCTCGGGCTCACCCAGGCCGGCCGCATCGAGTTCGCCCAGAAGGGGAACGCCGGGGCTGGCGGGCGGGTGAACACCGACGCCATCGACAATTCCGCGGGCGTCGATTCCTCGGACCACGAGGTGAACATCAAGATCGCCACGGGGATGCTGGAGCGGACGGGCGAGCTGACCCGCAAGCGCCGCGACGCCCTGCTGCGCTCGATGATCGACGACGTGGCGGCCCACGTCCTGGCCCACAACTACGACCAGACCCTGGCGCTCTCGCTGCTGGAGATGGACACGGTCGGCGAGCTCGAGCCGCACGCCCGCTTCATGAGCGACCTGGAGGCCAAGGGCCGGCTCGACCGCGCCGTCGAGGGCCTGCCCGACGCCCTGGCGATCTCCGAGCGGCTGCAGGCCGGCCGGGGCCTGACCCGGCCCGAGCTGGCGGTGCTGCTGGCCTACGGCAAGCTCGAGCTGAAGCGCGAGATCGTCGCCACCGAGGCGCCGGACGACCCCTGGTTCGAGCAGCGGCTGGAGGCCTATTTCCCCAAGCCCCTGCGCAAGTGGAAGGACGCCATCCGCCGCCACCGGCTGCGGCGGGACATCATCGCCACGGTCGCGGCCAACGACATGATCAACCGCTGCGGCCCGAGCTTCCCCTCGCGGATGATGGCCGCCGCCGGCTGCGACGTCGTCGCGCTGATGGCCGGCTACGAGGCGGCCAAGGTGGTGCTCGACTTCGAGACCCGCTGGGAGGCCGTGCGCGCCCTCGACCTGCAGATCCCCGCGCCGGCGCAGCTCGCGCTGTTCCGCCGGCTGGTGGCCTCGCTGCGCGGGGCGACCTTCTGGCTGGCCCGCCGGGCCGCGCGCGAGGGGCTGGACGTGGCCGAGCTGACCGCCCGCTATGCGCCGGGCTTCAAGAGCCTGGACCGGCTGACGCCGCAGATCCTCTCGCCCGTCGAACGGGCGGCGACCGACGCGCGAGCCGGGCAGCTGGTCGCGGCCGGGGCCCCCGAGGCGATCGCCGCCGATGTGGCGGCCACCGGCCCGCTGACCGTGACCGCCGACCTCGTGGACCTGGCCGAGGCCTCGAGCTGGCCGCTGCCGAACGTGGCGCGCCTGTACTACGCCGCCGGCGAGGCCTTCGCCTTCGACCGGCTGCGGTCGGCCGCAGGCGAGTTCCGCGCCGGCGACCTCTTCGAGCGGACGGCCCTGCGCCGGCTGATCGAGGACCTGCTGGCCGAACAGGCGCAGCTCGCCCGGGCGATCATGGCCTTCGCAGGCTCGGCGCAGGCCGGCGCCGACGCCGAGCAAGCCCGGGCGGCCGTCGCCTCCTGGGCCGAGCTGCGGCGCGACCAGGTGCTGGCCGCCACGCGCACGGTGGACGAGATCGAGGCCGCCGGCGGCGCCTGGACGTTCGCCAAACTGACCATCGCCAACGCCGCCCTGCGCGAGCTGGCGCAGGAAGCCGCGAGCGGGCGGAAGCGGCGGTAGCCGCGCTTCCTTCTCCCCTTGCGGGAGAAGGTGGCCTGCGCAGCAGGTCGGATGAGGGGTTTCTCCAGCCCGGCCGGAGCAAGAGGGGTCATGCGGACAGACCGCGCGACCCCTCATCCGTAAGCCTGCGGCTGACACCTTCTCCCTCAAGGGGAGAAGGCGCGCATCGGTTCTAGTGCCGGAAGACGCGCACGCCGGTGAAGACCATGGCGAGGCCGCGCTCGTCGGCGGCGGCGATGACCTTGTCGTCGCCGATCGAGCCGCCCGGCTGGATCACCGCGGTGCAGCCGGCGTCCGCCGCCTGGAGCAGGCCGTCGGGGAACGGGAAGAACGCCTCCGACGCGCAGGCCGAGCCGGTCAGGTCCAGGCCGAAGTCGGCGGCGCGCAAGGCGGCGATGCGGGCGCTGTCCTTGCGGTTCATCTGGCCGGCGCCGACGCCGAGCGTCTGGCCGTCCTTCGCATAGACGATGGCGTTCGACTTCACGTGCTTGGCGATGGTGAAGGCGAACAGCATGTCGCGCACCTCGGCCTCGGTGGGCGCGCGCTTGGTCACCACCTTCAGGTCGGCGGGCGTCAGGCGGGCGGCGTCGCGGCCCTGCACCAGGAAGCCGCCCGAGACCGAGCGGAACACCTCGCCCGGCGCGGTCGGGTCGGGCAGGCCCTCGGTGACCAGCAGGCGGACGTTCTTCTTCTTGCGGAACAGGGCGACCGCGTCCTCGTCGGCGCCGGGGGCGATCACCACCTCGGTGAAGATCTCCAGAACCTTCTCGGCGGTGGCGGCGTCGAGGCGCGTGTTGAGGGCGACGATCCCCCCGAAGGCGCTGGTCGGATCGCAGGCCAGCGCCCGCTCATAGGCCTCGCGCAGCGAGCCGCCGGTGGCCACGCCGCAGGGGTTGGCGTGCTTGATGATGGCGCAGGCCGGGCCCTTGCCGGGATCGAACTCGGCGATCAGCTCGAAGGCCGCGTCGGTGTCGTTGATGTTGTTGTAGGACAGCTCCTTGCCCTGCAGCTGGGTCGCGGTGGCCACGCCGGTGCGCGGGTTCGGGAAGCGGTAGAAGGCGGCCGCCTGGTGCGGGTTCTCGCCGTAGCGCATGGTCTGGACCAGCTCGCCCGCGAAGGCGCGGCGGGCCGGCGCGGCCTCGCCCAGCTGGCCGGCGAACCACTGCGAGATGGCCGCATCGTAGGCGGCGGTGCGGGCGTAGGCGCGGGCGGCCAGGCGCTTCCTGAGGTCGAGCGAGGTGGCGCCGTCCTCGGCCATGCCGTCCACGACCTCCTGCATGTCGGCCGGCTCGGTGCAGATGGCGACGTAGCCGTGGTTCTTGGCCGCCGAGCGGATCATCGCCGGCCCGCCGATGTCGATATTCTCGACGCAGGTCTCATAGTCGCCGCCGGCGGCGGCCGTCGCCTCGAACGGGTAGAGGTTCACGTAGACGAGGTCGATGGCGCCGATGCCGTGCGCCTCCATCGCCGCCTTGTGCTCGGGCGCGTCGCGCACGCCCAGCAGGCCGCCGTGCACGATCGGGTGCAGCGTCTTCACCCGCCCGTCCATCATCTCGGGGAAGCCGGTCAGCTCGGAGATGTCCTTCACCGGCAGGCCGGCATCCGCGATCGCCTTGCGGGTGCCGCCGGTGGAGACCAGCTCGACGCCCCGGTCCGCCAGCGCGCGGGCGAAGTCCACGAGGCCGGTCTTGTCCGAGACCGAGAGCAGGGCGCGGCGGACCTTCACGCGGTCCGGGGCGGGGGGAAAGTCGGGGGCGGCGGGCACGGCGGACTCCTGGCTTGAAGCTTCAAGAAGGGGGCCCAGGCGAGCGGCGTCTATCGCCCGCGCGCTCCCCGGTGGTCGCCCACCTTCATCGCCAGTCACGCGCGGATGGCGGGGGGATTAGGCGTCCGGCCCCTTCGGGTCAACCGCGGCCGCGGCCGACGAGAGCTTCCAGCGCACCCGCGCACCGGAATCGGCCCGGGCCTGGCCGCGCAGCACGATCTGCTGGGTGCGGCGGACCTCGCCCGCCTGATGGTGCACCGAAGGCTCCAGCGCGACCTCCAGGGCGTCCGAGCGCAGCCACCAGCCCGCCTCGTCCCCCTCGGGCTTCAGCAGCACGCTCTTGCGGTCGCGGGCGATCAGGGCGCTGACGTCGGGGGCCAGGTGGAAGCGCACGGTAAAGGGGATGAACCGCCGGTCCTCGCCCTTGGCGGCCCGCAACGCCGTCAGCCGGTCCTCGCCGCGCAGCTCGCCCGCCGCCGCGTCGAGGTAGAGCCGCCGCTCGTGGCGCAGGCCGAAGGGCCGGACCCAGCCGTCGTGGGCCAGCTCCAGCCAGACGGCGTCCGGCCCGTCGCGGCGTTCGGCCGTCACCGGGCCGCAGGCGTCCACCAGCCGCGCCCCCAGGGCGGCCGCGCGGAAGCCCCGCAGCGGCTCGCCGCACGGCAGGTCGGCGATGTTCAGCGTCGAGGCCGCGTCGGCGACCCGCAGGGCCTCGTGGCCGCCGCCGTCCGGCGACCAGCCCGAGCCGACCACCAGCCGCTTGGTCCCCGCCGCCAGCTCGAGGGCCAGGGGCTGGCCGCAGGCCGACACGCTCCAGGGCCCGGCCGCGGGGGCGGCGGCGTCGACCACCGCCTGAAGCGTGCCGCCGTCCAGCCGCTGGTAGCCGTTGCAGGCGTGGGGGACGGGACGGCCCGCCACGTCCTCCCCAGCCCGCGCCGCGGCGACGTAGGCGGGCGAACAGGCGTCGCCGCCCTGGAGCGAGACGAGGCTGCCGTCCGCCAGGGTGAGGGCGCGCACAGAGGTCGAGAGCCGGTCGATGGCCCGCAGCGCGCCCTCGGGCGTCGGCCGGGCCAGCTGGGTCAGGGCCTCGTCCAGGGTCTGCAGGTCGAAGAGGAGCTCCAGCGCGGCCTCGGGGCTGCGCGTGGCGTGGCCGCCGTCCTCCGGGACGGTCGCCTCCAGCGCGCGCTCCAGCCGGGCCAGCGCCCGGGCGAGCAGCCGCTCGGCCGCCGGGCCGGAAAGGGCGGCGGCGCCCACCGCCGCGGCGCAGGCGCGCTCGGCGGCGCGGGCCGGCCGGCCGCCCTGGTCCAGCAGCACGCGGACCTGGCGGGCGAGGTCGCCGGCGATCAGCGCGGTCTCGGCCTCGGACGCCCCGGCGCAGACCTGGCGGGCGGCGCAGGCGAGGTTGAACACCCGCCGCTCCAGCACCTCCGGCCCCCAGACGAAGCTGTTCCAGCCGGCGAACACCCGGCGCCACTCCAGGGCCAGCCGCAGGCCCTCGGTGACGCCCTCGCCGCCGGTCGCCAGGAGGTCGCGCAGCCAGCCGAACCGGTGCAGGGCGACGGCGAAGCGGCGGTCGGGGCTGGGCCGGTCCCAGGGATCGCCGCGCGGCCCGACGGTGAGCGTCGCCCCGGCCAGCACGAAGGCCCCCGCCAGGATGCGGCGGCCGGCCTCGGGGTCGGCGGGGCGGAAGTCGCGGGGCTGGGCGCCGAGGCCGTCGGGGCGGGGCGCGGTCCAGGCGTAGGGGGCCGAGCCCAGCCATTCCTCCCGCAGGCGCCGCGCCGTCCAGACGCCGACCGCCAGGGCGAGGCGGCGTCCGGGCAGTCGCGGCGTCGGCGCCATCCCCCCGGTCAGCCCCGGAGCGCGGCGATGTTGGCGGCGTAGCGGTCGGGCCCGCCCTTGAACACGGCCGAACCGGCCACCAGCGCCGTGGCGCCCGCGGCGATGCACCGGGGCGCGGTTTCCGGGGTCACCCCGCCGTCCACCTCGAGGATGATGTCGGCGCCGGCCGCGTCGATCATCCGGCGCAGGCGCTCGACCTTGCGCAGCTGGCCCGGGATGAAGCTCTGGCCGCCGAAGCCGGGGTTCACCGACATGACGAGGACGAGGTCGATGTCCTCCAGGATCCACTCCAGCGGACCCGGGTCGGTCCCGGGGTTCAGCACGACGCCGGCCTTGGCGCCCAGCTCGCGGATGCGCTTCAGCGTCCGGTGCAGGTGTGGCCCCGCCTCGGGGTGGACGCTGATGATGTCGGCCCCGGCGGCGCGGAAGCCCTCGAGGTAGGGATCGGCCGGGGCGATCATCAGGTGGACGTCGAAGGGGATCTTCGCGTGCGGGCGCAGCGCCTTCACCACGTCGGGCCCGATGGTGATGTTCGGCACGAAGTGGCCGTCCATGACGTCCACGTGCACCCAGTCGGCGCCGGCGGCCTCAATGGCGCGCACCTCCTCGCCCAGGCGCGAGAAGTCGGACGCCAGGATGGAGGGCGCGATGATCGTACGGGCGGCCATGGCCCGGGTGTTAACGTGATGCGGCCCGCGAGGCCAGGGGGGCGGTGGCTCCGCCGTCTGGCGAGGACCTGCGTGCCTCGCTCCGCTCGGCCCCTCTCCTTGTTCCTCTCCCTCTCGCTTCGCGGGGGAGAGGAGACGCCCCCTCGCCCCCCGGGCGCAGCCCGGAGAAAGAGAGGGCCGGGGAGAGGGCCTGAGAGAGGGCCTGAGAGAGGGCCGGGCGCAGGGCCGCCAAGTTCGTGGACATCACGACCGCCGCAGGCGGGCGATGAAGAAGCCGTCGGTTCCGCCGTCCAGGTGGTGGGGCAGGATGCGGAGGGTTCCGTTGGGCAGCCGGCTGGCCTCGGGCGCGCCGCCTTCGCCGGGCTCCACCGGCTCCGGGGCGAACTCGGGGGACCGCTTCAGGAAGGCCTCGACCTGCGCCTCGCCCTCCTCGGGCTCCAGCGAGCAGACGCAGTAGACGAGGCGGCCGCCCGCCTTCACCCGCCGGGCGGCGGCGTCGAGCAGCCGGGCCTGCAGCGTGGCGAGCTTGGGGATGTCGGCCGGGCTCGCCACCCACAGCACGTCGGGATGGCGCCGGTAGGTGCCGGTGGCCGAGCAGGGGGCGTCCAGCAGCACTGCATCGAAGCGGCGCCGGTCGGGCCACTCGGCGGCGTCGGCCTGCACGACCTCGGCCGAAAGGCCGGTGCGGGCGAGGTTCTCGGAGACCCGCTTCAGCCGCCCCGCCGCCTTGTCCACCGCGGTGACGCGGGCGCCGGCGGCGGCGAGCTGCAGGGTCTTGCCGCCCGGCGCGGCGCACAGGTCGAGGGCGGTCTCGTCCGCCTTCACCGCGAGCAGGCGGGCGGGGATCGCCGCCGAGGCGTCCTGCACCCACCAGCGGCCCTCGGCGAACCCGGGCCACGCCTGGACCTCGCCCTTCAGGCCCGCGCGCACGCTTCCGCCCGGCAGGACGCGGCCCTCCAGCATCTGGCCCAGCGCCTCGGCGTCGGCCGAATCCTTCGGCGTGACGTCGGTGGCCGGCTCGTCGGCGACCATCGCGGCCATGGCCCGTGCGGCCTCGGGCCCGAAGGCGGCGCGCCAGCGGGCGGCGAGCCACTGGGGCGCCAGCAGGTCGGGGTCGGAAAGGTCGGGCGGCTCGCGCGAGAGGCCCCGCAGCACGGCGTTGACGAGGCCCTTGAACGCTTGGCCGCCCTTCTGGCTGGCGGCGAGGTCCACCGTCGCCGAGACGGCGGCGTGGGCGGGCGTCTTCAGCACCAGCAGCTGGGCCGCGCCCAGCCGCAGCACCTGGACGATGCGGTCGGGCGGCGGCTTACGCAGCCTGGCCTGCAGCGCCGCGTCGATGGGGCCGAGGTGGCGAAGGGCCGCCATGGCCAGCGCGCGGGCGAAGGCGCGGTCGCGCGGCGCCAGGCGGCCGAGGGCGGGATGGGTCAGCCCCTCCTCCAGGCCGGCGCGGCGCGACAGCGCGGCGTCCAGCAGGTCGAGGGCGGCGGCCCGGGCCGGCAGACCGATGGCGGTCTCCGGCCCGGACTTCGAGAGGTCTTCGGGCGAGTTCGTGGTCACCGCGCCCGCCTGCCCGGAACGGGCCGCGGGCGCAAGCAACTTCAGGCGGCGGGCTTGCGGCCGGCCATCAGCACCGAGACGCCGAACAGCAGCATCGCGCCCAGCACCGAGAACTCGGCCGCCATCAGCAGCGGCACGATCGGCGGGCGGCCCTGCAGGATGCCGTAGAGCTGGCCGAGCAGCAGCACGTTGCCGACGTTGGCGACGACGAACACCACCCAGCCGAGGCGGCGCGGCGCGTGCGCGCCGGCCACGCCGTAGAAGGCGCCCATCAGGGCCAGGCCCGCCCAGCCCAGCAGGTTCATGTGGGCGTGCAGCGGGCGCAGGGTGAAGTCCTGGGTGGCGCCCATGAACATGCCGAGCGACATGCCGGCGAGGGCGTAGAGGACGGCGGCTGAGAAGAACGCGGTGGACAGACGGGACATGGCTTAGTTTCCCCCGAAACCAAATTGGGCGGGTCGTAAACCAGCGTTCCGCGAACAATGCAAATGTAGAATCGGCAATCTTCCGGGCCTAAATGCAGGCCATGGACGAGACCCTGCCCAACGCCGCGCCCGGCAAGGCGCTTTCCCCTGCGGCCCGCCGCGCGCTGGAAGAGGCCGAGGCCCGCCGCAAGGCCGCCGCCGAGGCCGAGCGCGCCCCCGAGCAGGGCGGCCCGCGCGGACCCGAGCCCACGCGCTTCGGCGACTGGGAGCGAAAGGGCATCGCGGTCGACTTCTGACGGCCCGACCGGTCAGACCCACGTCAGGTCAGAACAGCGGCTCTTCCGGCGGCGGCGTCTGCGGGGCGGGCCGCGCCTTTTCCAGCACTTCGCCGATGCGGTCCTGGGGCGCGGCGGGGGCGGCCGGCTGCGCCTGGGCGGCGGCCTCGGCCTCGGCCTTGGCGCGGGCGGCCTCCTCGCGGGCCTTCCGCTCGGCCTCTTCCCGCGCCTTCTCCTCCGGAGTCTTCTCGGGCGGGGGCGGGGGGCCCTCGATCCGCTCCTGGGCGAGCGGCGTGGCCTCGGCCGCCTCGATCACCGCGCCCGCCTCGGCCGTCCGCTCGCCCGGCAGGCGCGCGGGGGCGTCGGCCGAGAGGATCCCGGCGGTGAAGGAGCCCAGCGCGGCGACGCCGATCAGGCCGGCGACGATCTGCAGCACGGGACGGGGCATGGACCAGTTCATGGCGCGCGACCCTAATCCGGCCGCCTGCCGAGCGGAAGCGGCATCGCGCCGCAAGCGCCCGGGAGCGGGCCGGAGCCGCCCAGAGTAAACGCCCGTTAACCGTGGAGCGGCGAAACAGGGGGTTCTGAGGCCAGTCGGCAAGGGGATCTCGAAGGCATGGCGCGGGCGGCGCGGAAGACCGGCGTGGAGCTCTTCCTCCACATCGCGAAGCTGGTTTGGGCGCACCCGGGGACGGCGCGCCTGCGCGGCGGGGTGACCGCGGCGTTCGGCGTGATCCTGGCGGTCGCCTTCGCCACCTACGACGCGGCCGACCCAAGCCTGAACGCCGCCAGCGCGGCCGCGCCGCAGAACGCCCTCGGTGGGGCCGGCGCGGTGCTGGCCGACGTCGGCGTCCAGTCGCTGGGCGTCGCGGCCGGCCTGCTCGCGCTGCTGATCGTCGTGCTGGGCCTGGCCCGCGTGGCCGACCCGACCCCCGACGCGGGCCGCGGCGCCCTGCGCCTGCGCGCGCTGCTCGGCGCCCTCGGCGTGCTGGCCCTGGCCGGCCTCCTGGCCTGGCCGGCGCCGCCGGTCGCCTGGCCGCTGGCCAAGGGCCTGGGCGGCTTCTGGGGCGACGCCCTGTTCGCGGGCCTGACGGGCCTGATCGCCTACGCGCGCCTCCCGGCCGGCGCGATCGTCGCCGGGACGACGCTCGCGGCGCTCGGCGCCGTGGCCTACGGCTACGCCCTGGGCCTCTCCAAGGTGGACGTGCGCGGGGCCGGCGCCTGGCTGGCCGAAGCGTTCCGCCCCAAGCTGAAGGCCGCGCGGCCGGAACGCCCCCAGGGCGCCGAGCGTCCCGAGCGCCGGGTCCGCGCGCCGCGGCGCCGGGGGCTCGACAGCATCATCCCGGACACCGCGGCCTTCGCGGCCGACGAGGCCGACGTCGACACGGGCGCCGACGCCTCGCCCGCGCCGGTCGCCGGCGAGCCCAAGGTCCGCGCGCCCAAGGCGCCGCCCAAGGAGAGCGTCCGCGAGCAGAAGGAGGCGCAGGCCACCTTCGAATTCGTCCAGCCGGGCGGCTTCAAGCTGCCCGAGCTGGCCATGTTGGCCAAGCCCAAGCCCCGGGCCGCCCAGTTCGACGAGGGCGCCCTGCGCCAGAACGCCCAGCTGCTCGAGAGCGTGCTGGCCGAGTTCGGCGTCCGCGGCCAGGTGGACCAGATCCGCCCAGGCCCCGTGGTCACCCTCTACGAGCTGGTGCCCGCCGCGGGGGTGAAGTCGGCCCGGGTCGTGGCGCTGGCCGACGACATCGCCCGCTCGATGAGCGTCGCCGCCTGCCGCGTCTCGGTGGTCTCGGGCCGCAACGCCATTGGCATCGAGCTGCCCAACCAGCGGCGCGAGACCGTTTACCTGCGCGACCTGCTGGCGGCCCCCGAATACGAGCGCGGCGGCCAGGTGGTGCCCGTGGCCCTGGGCGAAACCATCGGCGGCGAGCCCTACATCGCCGACCTCGCCAAGATGCCCCACCTGCTGATCGCCGGCACCACCGGCTCGGGCAAGTCGGTGGGCGTGAACGCCATGATCCTGTCGATCCTCTACCGGCTGCCGCCCGAGCAGTGCCGGCTGATCATGATCGACCCCAAGATGCTGGAGCTGTCGGTCTACGACGGTATCCCGCACCTGCTGGCCCCCGTCGTCACCGACCCGAAGAAGGCGATCGTCGCCCTGAAGTGGACCGTGCGCGAGATGGAGGACCGCTACCGGCGGATGTCCAAGATCGGCGTGCGCAACATCGCCTCCTACAACGAGCGCGCGAAGGAAGCCCTGGCCAAGGGCGAGCACTTCGAGCGCACCGTCCAGACCGGCTTCGACGACGCCGGTCGGCCGATCTTCGAGTCCGAGAAGATCGTTCCCGAGCCGATGCCCTACCTGGTGGTGATCATCGACGAGGTGGCCGACCTGATGATGGTCGCCGGCAAGGACATCGAGGGCGCCGTCCAGCGCCTGGCGCAGATGGCGCGCGCCGCCGGCATCCACCTGATCATGGCCACCCAGCGGCCGTCGGTGGACGTCATCACCGGCACCATCAAGGCCAACTTCCCGACCCGAATCTCCTTCCAGGTCACCTCGAAGATCGATTCCCGCACCATCCTGGGGGAACAGGGCGCCGAGCAGCTGCTGGGCCAGGGCGACATGCTCTACATGGCCGGCGGCGGCCGCATCACCCGCCTGCACGGCCCGTTCGTCTCGGACGGCGAGGTCGAGGCGGTGGCCAAGTTCCTGCGCGACCAGGGCACGCCGCAGTACCTCGACGAGGTCACCGCCGGCGGCGAGGAGGAGGGGGACGAGGGGCCGAACCTCGGCTTCGGCGGCGACACGGGCGACGCCAACGACCTCTACGACCGCGCCGTCGCCGTCGTCACCCGCGACGGCAAGGCCTCCACCAGCTATATCCAGCGCCGCCTGCAGATCGGCTACAACCGCGCCGCCTCGCTCATGGAGCGCATGGAGCAGGAGGGCGTCGTCGGCCCCGCCAACCACACCGGCAAGCGCGAGATCCTGGTCGGCGCGCCGCCGTAGGCGGGCTTCCGGACGACGGCGAAGCCGTCTTTCGACACAAAGCCCACGAAGCTCACGAAGATCACGAAGAGGCCGCCCTTCGTGGTCTTCGTGCTCTTGGCGATCTTCGTGTTTCCTAGGGACAGCCGCCGCTTGCGCGGCGTCTCACGGACCGCCCGTTCGGGTTTGTTCGCGGCCTGGGACAGCGCCGGGCCCTCTCCTCGATCCTCTCCCTCTCCGCTTCGCGGGGGGAGAGGAGGGAGCCTGCCTCCTCTCCCCCGAGCGCGCAGCGCCGAGAGGGAGAGGGTAGGGAGAGGGCCGAGCGACGCGAGGGTCTAGCCCCGCCGCCGGCCGCCCGGGCGGCGCCCCTTGGTCATCAGGTCGGGCTTCTTCGGCAGCGGCTTCGTCGGATCGCGGACGTAGGCCTCCTGACTGGAGCCCAGGCCCATGCGGCCGGGGGACTGCTCCACGAGATTGCTCTCGCCGGCCTTCAGGCGGGCGATGGCGTCGCGCAGCAGGGCGGCGGTCTCGAAGTCGCCCGCCTCGGCCGCCGCCTTCATCCGCCGTTCCAGGTCCTCGATCGCGCCCATGACCTCGGAACACCCCGCCAAGCTCCGGCGTTGCAGCGCCGACCCCATTTGAGCCCTATTGCCGCCGCTTGCGCGCGATAGGAAGCCCGCGCATGAGGAATCCCATGACCCTGACCCGCCGCAGCCTCGCGCTCGCGCTCGCCGCAGCGCCCCTCGCCGGATCCGTGGCCGCCCCGGCCTTCGCCCAGGCCGGCCTCTCGGCCCAGGACCGCGCGCTGGTCGAGCGCGCCGCCGCCTATCTCGAGAGCCTCAAGGAGGCCAAGGCCCGCTTCGTGCAGACCGATTCCCGCGGCCGCTCGATCGGCGGCGACGTTTTCCTGAAGCGGCCGGGCAAGGCGCGCTTCGACTACGACCCGCCGTCGGGCCTGCTGGTCGTCTCGGACGGCGGGGTGGTCTCGGTGCAGGACACGCGGCTGAAGACCTTCGACCGCTACCCGTTGTCGGCCACGCCGCTGTCGGTGTTCCTGGCCAAGAACATCCGCCTGGACAAGGGTGTGACCGTCACCCGCGTCTCGCGCATGGCCGACGGCTTCTCGATCACCGCCCGCGACGGGAACAAGCGCACGGCCGGCCAGATCATGCTGACCTTCCGGGACGAGCCCATGACCCTGACCGGCTGGACGATCACCGACGCCCAGGGCCGCCAGACCCGCGTCCAGCTCCAGGGCCTGCAGCGCGCCTCGGGGCTGGCGGGCTCGCTGTTCGTGCTCAAGGACCCCCGCCCGAAGAACGTGGGCCGCGGAAAAGTGTGATTTGATAGGCACACGCAAGCTTTACCGCGCGAGCCTTTGACTTTCTGTCATACTGTTGCGATATTGCCACTACGCCGATGGCGCGCCGCGCCGTCGGACCCCGTGCCGGAACCTATCCCCTCCCGGCGGCGGCATGAGAGACAACTTTCAACGCCCGGGCGCGAGCCATCGCCCGGGCGTTTCTTTGCGCCTATCTAAGCGGCATGCGACTGCGAATCTGCACCTGGAACGTCAACTCCGTCCGCCTGCGCGTCGAGCAGGTCGCCCGCTTCGTGCGCGAACAGGCGCCCGACGTGCTGTGCCTGCAGGAAATCAAGTGCCGCGAGGGCGAGTTCCCGGTGAACGCCTTCGCCGAGATGGGCCTGCCGCACGTGCGCATCGCCGGGCAGAAGGGCTGGCACGGGGTGGCCATCGCCTCGCGCCTGCCGATCGAGGACGCGCCCAGGCTCGACGTCTGCCGCGAGGGCCACGCCCGCTGCGTCGGCGGGACGGTGGCCGGCGTCGAGGTGCACAACTTCTACATCCCGGCCGGCGGCGACACGCCCGACCGCGAGCCGAACCCCAAGTTCGACCACAAGCTGGACTTCTACGAGAAGCTGACCGCCGAACTGGCGAAGCGCAACCCGAAGGCGCCGCTGGCCGTGGTCGGCGACCTCAACGTGGCGCCTGGCGAGCATGACGTCTGGAACCACCGCTACATGTCGAAGGTCGTCAGCCACACCCCGGCCGAGGTGGAGGCCTTCGGCAAGCTGGTCGCCTCGCTGGGCTTCATCGACCTGCCCCGGGCCCAGACGCCCGAGCCCGAGAAGGTGTTTTCGTGGTGGAGCTACCGCGCCGCCGACTTCCGCGCGTCGAACCGCGGCCTGCGGCTGGACCACATCCTGGTCACGCCCGGCCTCAAGGAGGCCGCCTTCCGGCTTGGCTCGGCCGCCAGCCGCGTCCACGACGACGTCCGCGCCTGGGAGCGGCCCTCAGACCACGCGCCGGTCACGGCGGACCTGGTGCTGTAGCCCCTAAGGCGCCAGCTTGTAGCCGCCCGCCTCCGTGAGCAGCAGCTTGGCGTTGGCGGGGTCGGGCTCGATCTTCTGCCGCAGGCGGTAGACGTGGGTCTCGAGCGTGTGGGTGGTGACCCCGGCGTTGTAGCCCCAGACCTCGGCCAGAAGCTCCTCGCGCGAGACGGCCTTCTCGCCAGCCCGGTAGAGGTACTTCAGGATGTTGGTCTCCTTCTCGGTCAGCCGGATCTTCCGCTGCCGGTCGTCCACCAGCAGCTTGGCCGCCGGGCGGAACTCGTAGGCCCCCAGCCGGAACACCGCGCCTTCCGAATGCTCGTGGCTGCGCAGCTGGGCCCGGATCCGGGCCAGCAGCACGGCGAACTTGTAGGGCTTCGTGACGTAGTCGTTGGCGCCGGCCTCCAGCCCCTCGACCGTGTCCTCGTCGGCGGCGGCGGCGGTCAGCATGATCACCGGGCACTGCACCCCGTTCTGGCGCATCTGCCGGCAGGCCTGGCGGCCGTCCATGTCGGGCAGGTCGACGTCCAGCAGGACCAGGTCGGGCTTGGCCTCGGACGCCAGGCGCACGCCTTCGCCGGCGGTGGGGGCCTCGATCGTCTCGAAGCCCTCGGCCTGGAGCTGTTCGGCGATCGCCCCGCGAAGGTCCTGGTCGTCGTCGACGATGAGGAGGGTCTTGCGTTGAGCCATGCCCCGAAACAAACACCATATCGGCCGTGTCGGGCAAAAGGATTTGAGGCTTTGATCTATACCGCGACGTCGGACGGCTGGCTCGACCTCGGTCACCGCAGGGTCCGCTGCGCGCTGGGGCCCGCGGGCGTGAAGCCCGCCGCCGACAAGCGCGAGGGCGACGGGGCCTCGCCCGCCGGCGTCTGGCCGATCCGCGAGGTCTGGTACCGCCCCGACCGCGGCCCGCCGCCGGCCTGCGAGCTGCGCGTCCACGCCATGGCCGAGGACGACGGCTGGTGCGACGACCCAGCCGACCCCGCCTACAACCGCCACGTCAAGCTGCCCTATCCCGCCAGCCACGAGCGGCTGTGGCGCGAGGACGGGCTCTACGACATCGTGGTGGTGCTGGGCCACAACGACGACCCGCCGGTCCCGGGCCTCGGCTCATGCATCTTCCTGCACGTGGCCAAGCCCGGCTATGCGCCCACCGAAGGCTGCGTCGCCCTGGCCCGGGAGGACCTCGAGGACCTGCTGGACGGAATCCAGCCGGGCGATGCGATCGAGATCCGGCGATGAGCCGCCCGCCCCTCCGCCAGATCCTGGCCGCCGGCGAGCTGCCGCGCCACCGGCACGCGGAGGGCTACCTCGCGGTGGTCCTGGCCGGGGGCTACGAGGAGGCGGGCGAGGGCGGGCGGCGACGGATCGGCCCCGGCGACGTGGTGGCCCACGGCCGCTTCGAGGCGCACCTGAACCGCGTGCGGCCGGCGGGGGCGCAGGTCGTGAACCTGCCGCTGCCCGACGGGTCCCTGCCGGCCTTCGGCCGCATCGCCGATCCCGACGCCGTCGTGCGGGCCGCCGAGCGCGACCCGGCCGAGGCCGCCGCCCTGGTGCTGGCCCAGCACGCCCCGCGGCCGCCGGACGCCGAAGGCGACTGGCCCGACCGCCTGGCCCGGGCCCTGGCCGAGGGGCCGGTGCGGATCGGCGCGTGGGCGCGGGCCCACGGCCTTTCGCCCGAGCACGCCGCCCGGGGCTTCCGCCAGGCCTTCGGCGTCGGGCCCCTGGCCTTCGGCCGCGAGGCGCGAGCCCGGGCCGCCGTGGCCGACGCCCTGGCGGGCGAGCTGTCCCTGGCCGAGATCGCCCTGGCCCGGGGCTTCAGCGACCAGGCCCACCTGACCCGGGCGGTGGCGGCGTTGTCGGGACGCCCCCCGGGCGCCTGGCGCAGGTCAAATCCGTTCAAGACGCGGGAGCCCGCCCGCTCCATGTGAGTGCGCATGGACAGACGCGCCTTCCTCGCCGCCGCCGCCGCCCTGCCGTTCGCCGGCCCCGTCCGGGCGGCCCAGCCCCCGCGCACCCGCTGGGACATCGGCAGTTCGACAGGCTTCGACGCCCTCGCCTTCCTGGGGCCGCTGTCGGGCAAGCCGCTGTACGCCGAGCGCTACCGGGCGGAACTCGACGCCTTCGCGCCCCGGAGCACCCCGGTGCTGACCGCCGCCCTCGGGCGGCTGCAGGCCCGCGCCGACGCCGAGGGCAAGCTGCTGTGGCCCACTCTCGCCAACGTGCTCTCCTACGGGCCGGCCGAGAGCATCGACGAGCTCCTGGCCTCGCTCTCCGACCTGGAGGGCCGCATCCTTCCGGCCTACCGGGCGAGCTCGCACTGGGACGAGGCGAGCTGGCGGTTCGTCGCGGGCGGCCGAGCGGACGTCGCCGCCGTGCTGGGCGAGCTGAGGGCCGCCGACTTCCCGTCGTTCCGCGCCGAGTTCGTGGGCGACCGGCTATCGATCCAACGCCCCCGCCTCGCCGCGGGCCTGGCCGGCTACGATGTCATCGCCGAGCAGGAGCGGCTGATCGGCCGCCGGCTCGATCCCGTCATCGGGGTCGTCCTCCTGTGGTTCTCCAAGCCCCACGGCGTCAGCGTCGGCGGCCAGCGCTCGCTCTCGCACTTCGACTATCCGCTGGACACCGTGGTGCGGGTCGCCGCCCACGAGATGCTGCACCCGCCCTTCCCCATGGACGGGCCGGCGGCGACGGCGGCCCTGAAGGTGCTGGCGGCCGATCCGCTGATGGTGCGGGTGCTGAAGGAGCACGACCCCGGCTTCGGCTACAATTCGATGGACGGCCTCCTCAACGAGGACACGGTCCAGGCCCTGGACCAGATCGTCTCGGAGCGGCTGGGCGTCGCCCGCGATCCGGCCGAGCGCTGGCGCACCGCCGACGACGGCATGCACGTCCTGGCCGCGGCGCTCTACGGCATGCTGAAGGCCGAGGGCTACGACCGCACCGGCGGGGACATCGAAGCCTGGATGGAGGCCGCCGCGCGCGGCGGCAAGCTCGCCCCCGAACGCATCGCCCGCTTCGCCGGCCAGGTCACCGCCACCCCGCCGGACCGCCTCTGGCCGCGCAGGGCCTAGCCGGCCGACCGGGCGCCGAACACCGCCGAGCCGACGCGCACGCTGGTGGCGCCGAAGCGGATCGCGGTCTCGAAGTCGTCGCTCATGCCCATGGAGAGCTTCGCCAGGCCGTTGCGGGCGGCGATCTTCGCCAGCAGGGCGAAGTGCGGGCCGGGCGGCTCGGCGGCCGGCGGAATGCACATCAGCCCCTCGACCTGCAGACCGTAGTCGCCGCGGCAGGCGGCGATGAACCCGTCGGCCTCGGCGGGGACGACTCCGGCCTTCTGCGGCTCCTCGCCGGTATTGACCTGCACGTAGAGCCGCGGCGTGCGGCCCTGCTTCTGGACCTGCTCGGCCAGGGCCCGGGCCAGCTTCCCGCGGTCGAGGCTCTCGATCACGTCGAAGAAGGCGACCGCCTCCTTGGCCTTGTTGGTCTGCAGGGGGCCGATCAGGTGCAGCGTCAGGCCCTCCGCCCGGCCCTCCCAGCGGGCCATGGCCTCCTGCACGCGGTTCTCGCCGAACACCTTCTGGCCGGCGGCCAGCACGGGTTCGATCGCCTCCCAGGGCTGCTGCTTGGAGACGGCGACCAGGGTCACCTCGGCCGGATCGCGGCCGCAGGCTTGCGCGGCGCGGGCGATCCGGGCCACGACGTCGGCGTAGGGCGTGGGAGCGGCGGCCATTTCGGACGGGTTCTGGACCATGGAGCGGACGGCCCGGCTCTTACCGGCCCGCAGGCGGCTGCGAAAGGCCCTGCCCGCCCTGCTGTTCTTCACCGACCCCGCGCGGACCCCCGATCCGCTGGCCGCGGCGCGCGCGCTGCCGCCGGGCTCGGGGATCGTCTACCGCGCCTTCGGGGACCCGGGCGCCCTCGCCACGGCCCGGGCGCTGAAGCAGGTCGCCCGCGCGCGCGGCCTCGTCCTGCTGGTGGGCCAGGACGCGCAGCTGGCCGCGGCGGCCGGAGCCGACGGCGTCCACCTGCCCGAGCGGCTGGCCCGCCTGGCCATGCCGCTGAAGCGCGCCCGGCCGGGGTGGATCGTCACCGCCGCGGCCCATTCGCTGGCCGCCGCCCGCACGCCCGGCCCCGACGCGGTGGTGATCTCCGCGGCGTTCCCCTCGAACAGCCCCTCGGCCGGACCGCCGCTGGGCCCCGTGCGGCTGGCCGCCCTGGCGCGCGCCGCGGGGCGGCCGGCCTACGCCCTGGGCGGGGTGAACATGAAAACGGCCCGGCGCCTCAGGGACGCGGGCCTTATCGGTCTTGCAGCGGTGGAAGGGCTGAGCCCCGAGACGTCCGCTAGAACTTGAAGGTGGATTCCAGCCGGACCTTCGGCGCATCGGCCGGCCGGGCCTGGTTGGCCCGCGGGGTCAGCTCCTGGTCGCCCAGGGCCACCGAGCCGCCGACCCGCAGCGACGGGGTGATGCGGAAGTAGGCGCCCGCCTGCACGTCGTTGAGGGTGGATTCCCGCACGTCCGACTGGCGCACGCCCAGGGTGACGCCGAAGCGGCCCTTGGAGGCGTCGTACACCTGGACCCGGCCCGCCCCGGGGGACGCCGCCGCCGGCTCGGACTTCACGGTGAAGTCGATGCGCTTGCCCTTGTCGGCCGCGTGCGCGCCGCCCGCCGCCGCGCCGAGAAGCGCGGCCGCAGCGATGATCGCGCTGATCCGGCCAACAGACATAAGCAACATATAGTCCCCAAGCCCCGGTATCGCACCCCAGCGCTACTGCACAGGTTCGCGATCTCGTTGCGATTAGAGAAGCGCCGCCGACGACGTCAACCGACTCCGAGGCCGCGGGGCTCCGGACTCGCCAAGATCGCGCCGACATGTGGCCCTTCGGCCACGCGATTCCTGTTTGGCGCCGCTGGCGCCGTTGTTATAGAGGGCGCGGCGCGGGGGCGGCGCCGTGGCGTTCGCGCCGCGGGGAGATCAATTGGAGACGGATGCCTATGCCGTTTGTGCGCGGTGACCTGAAGCGTGGCCTGATCGCGGGCGCGGCGGCCCTGGCGGCCCTGAGCCTCGCCGCGTGCTCGAGCGGTCCCCGGTTCCTGGGCGGCGGCGGCGACAAGATCGAACGCCCCGAAGGCTCCATCTCGGTGAACGGCTACCTGTGGCGCGCCACGCTGGACACGCTGTCCTTCATGCCGCTGGCCTCGGCCGACCCCTACGGCGGGGTGGTGATCACCGACTGGTATATCAATCCCGAGAAGCCGGACGAGCGCTTCAAGTGCACCGTCTACATCCTGGACGCGCGGCTGCGCGCCGACGGCCTGAACGTGGCGGTCTTCAAGCAGACCCGCGACGCCGCCGGCAACTGGGTGGACGCGCCGGCCGCGGTGCAGACCGAGGCGGACATCGAGAACGCCATCCTGACGCGGGCGCGCCAGCTCCGACTTTCGAACATCCGGGGCTGAGGCTCCCGCGCGTTTCGAAGGTCGGCCTCCTGCCGGGCGGTTGACCGGACCTGAACTCCAGTCCAAAGGCCGCCCGTCATGGCCGCTACCCGATACAATCCCAAGGAAACCGAGCCCAAGTGGCGCAAGCGCTGGGACGAGGCCCAGGCGTTCCGCGCCGTCGAGGCTCCCGGCAAGCGCAAGTACTACGTCCTGGAGATGTTCCCCTATCCGTCGGGGCGCCTCCACATGGGCCACGTGCGCAACTACGCCCTGGGCGACGTCATCGCCCGCTACAAGCGCGCGCAGGACTTCTCGGTGCTGCATCCGATGGGCTGGGACGCCTTCGGCCTGCCGGCCGAGAACGCCGCCATGGAGCGCGGCGTCGATCCCAAGGCCTGGACCTACGACAACATCGCCCGGATGCGGGCCGAGCTGAAGGAGCTGGGCCTGTCCATCGACTGGTCGCGCGAGTTCGCGACCTGCGACGTGGAATACTACGGCCAGCAGCAGGCCCTGTTCCTGGAGCTGTTCGAGCGCGGCCTCGTCTACCGCAAGGAAAGCGTCGTCAACTGGGACCCGGTGGACCAGACGGTGCTGGCCAACGAGCAGGTGGTCGACGGCAAGGGCTGGCGCTCGGGCGCGCCGGTCGAGAAGCGCAAGCTCGCCCAGTGGTTCCTGAAGATCACCCAGTACGCCGACCAGCTGGTCGACGACCTGAAGACCCTGGACCGCTGGCCCGAGAAGGTCCGCGTGATGCAGGAGAACTGGATCGGCCGCTCGAAGGGCGCCCGCCTGCGCTTCCGCTTCGCCGGCCAGCCGCCCGCGGGCCATGAGGCCGGGGTCGAGGTCTACACCACCCGCCCCGACACGCTGTTCGGCGCCAGCTTCGTCGGCGTCGCGCCCGACCACCCGCTGGCCCAGGCGGTGGCGGCCGCGAACCCCGAGGCGGCGGCCTTCATCGAGAAGTGCCGCCACGGCGCGGTGTCCGAGGCCGAGATCGAGACCGCCGAGAAGGAGGGCTTCGACACCGGCCTGAAGGTGAAGCACCCGTTCGATCCCAGCTGGGAGCTGCCGGTCTGGATCGCCAACTTCATCCTGATGGACTACGGCACCGGCGCCATCTTCGGCTGCCCGGCGCACGACCAGCGCGACCTGGACTTCGCCCGCAAGTACGGCCTGCCGGTGAAGCCCGTCGTCCTGCCGCCCGAGGAGGCGCAGGCCGAGGCGATCGTCCAGAAGCTGCTGAACGAGGCCTACACCGGGCCCGGCCGGATCATCAATTCCGGCTTCCTGGACGGGCTCGACGTCGAGGCCGCCAAGGCCGCGGCCATCGCCCGCATCGAGGAACAGGGCGACGGCCAGGGCGCGACCGTCTACCGCCTGCGCGACTGGGGCGTCTCGCGCCAGCGCGCCTGGGGCTGCCCGATCCCGGTGGTCCACTGCCAGGCCTGCGGCGTCGTGCCGGTGCGCCGCAGCGACCTGCCGCTCACCCACCCCGCGGACATCGAGTTCGGCAAGGCCGGCAATGCGCTCGAGCGCCATCCGACCTGGAAGCACACCACCTGCCCCGGCTGCGGCGGCCCGGCGACCCGCGAGACCGACACGCTGGACACCTTCGTGGACAGCTCCTGGTACTTCGCCCGCTTCGCCAATCCGGGCGCCGAAGCCCCCATCGACAAGGCGGCGGCCGACTACTGGCTGCCGGTGGACCAGTACATCGGCGGCGTCGAGCACGCCGTCCTGCACCTGCTCTACGCCCGGTTCATCACCAAGGCCCTGGCCGACGTCGGCATGCTGAGCGTGCGCGAGCCCTTCGCGGGCCTGTTCACCCAAGGAATGGTCACCCACGAGACCTACCGCAAGCAGAGCGGCGAGTGGGTCGAGCCCAAGGAGGTCGAGGTCACGGCGGAGGGCAAGACGCGGCGGGCCCGGCTGGTCGGCAGCGGCGAGCCGGTGGTGATCGGCGACGTCGAGAAGATGTCGAAGTCCAAGAAGAACACCGTGGCGCCCGAGGAGATCTTCGACGTCTACGGCGTCGACGCGGCCCGCCTGTTCGTCCTGTCCGACAGCCCGCCCGAGCGGGACGCCCAGTGGTCCACCTCCGGCGTCCAGGGCGCCTGGCGGTTCGTGAACCGGGTGTGGGACGAGTTCGACGCCTCGGAGGAGCCGGTCCCGGGCACGGAGGAGGCCGTCACCGGCGTCGCGACCGACAACCTGCGGCGCCAGCACGCCAAGACCGTGAAGGCCGTGACGGAGGCCATCGAGGGCTTCCGGTTCAACTCGGCCATCGCCCACCTCTACAGCTTCCTGAACGTGCTGAAGGCCGAGCGGCCGCAGGGTCGGGCCGGAGCGCTCGCCCACGCGCATCGTGCGGCGCTCAGGGATTTCGCGCTGCTGATCGCCCCCTTCACGCCGCACCTGGCCGAGGAATGCTGGGCGCGGATCGGCGGCCAGGGGCTGGTCGTCGAGGCGCCGTGGCCGACCTACGATCCGGCCCTGACGCAGGACGCGGTCAAGGTCCTGCCGGTGCAGGTCAACGGCAAGCGCCGGGGCGAGATCTCGGCCCCCGCGGGCGCCGAGCCGGCCGAGGTCGAGCAACTCGTCCTGGCCGACCCCGAGATCAAGGCGCGGCTGGAAGGCCTCACGATCCGCAAGATCATTGTGGTCAAGGACCGGATCGTGAATATCGTGGCGGCATGACGAAGGCCGCGCTCCTCGCCCTCACCCTGTCGGCCGCCGCGCTCTCGGCGTGCGCGGGGTTCCAGCCGCTGTACGGCGAGCGGGGCGTGGGCGCGAACCTGGCGGCCATCGAGGTCGTGGCCCCCGAGGGGCGCACCGGCTACCTGATCCGCCAGCACCTCGACGACGCCTTCGCCCGCAACCGCGGCGCGCCCACCGCCTACGTGATGGACCTGTCGCTGGGCGAGGCGCGCTATCCCCGCGGCGTGCGGATCGACAACGTCGCCACCCGCTACGAATACGTGCTGACCGCCGACTATGTCCTGCGGACCCAGCCCGCCGGCGCGGTGGCCAAGCAGGGCCGGGTGCGGGTCGAGCTCACCTACGATTCCGCCGACCAGCCCTACGCCTCGATCGCGGCCCAGCAGGACGCCCAGGACCGGGCCGCCGCCGAGGCCGCCCGGCGCATCCAGCTCGAGCTCGCCGTCTGGCTGGCCAACGGCGCGGGGTCCGGCCGCTGACGCCATGATCCTCAGCCGCCGACCCGACATCGAGCGGTTCCTCGCAAAGGCCGACGCCGCGGTCCGCGCGGCGCTGATCTACGGCCGCGACCTCGGCGTGGTGCGCGACCGCGGGCATCAGCTCGCCGCCAAGACCGTCCCAAATCCCGACGATCCGTTCGACGTGGCCATACTCACCGAGGTCGACGTCGCCGACGACCCGCCCCGCCTCGAGGGCGAACTCGCCGCCCAGTCGCTGATGGGCGGGCGCCGGCTGGTGCGCCTGCGCCTGTCCTCCGAGAAGCCGGCGGTCGACAAGGCGGTCGCCGAGGCCCTGGAGCGGCACGCCAAGGGCGAGCTCAACCCGGACGCCTTCTTCCTGATCGAGGCGGGCAATCTCGGCCGCGACTCTGCGCTGCGGAAGGTGGGCGAGAAGCAGCCCGCCTGCGCCACCATCCCCTGCTACGAGGACGAGCCCGGCGACGTCGCCCGCCTCGTCAAGGAGACCCTGGCCCGCGACAACGTCGGGCTGAACGCCGACGCCCTGGCCCTCTTCGTCGCCCGCATGCCCAAGGAGCGCGGCGTGGCCCGGCAGGAGATCGAGCGCCTGGCCCTGTTCCTCGGCCCCGGCAGCGGGACGATCGCCGCGCCCGCCCAGCTCGAGGACTTCCTGGGCGTTGAGCCCGAGGCCAGCCTGTTCGACGCCGCCGCCGACGCCTTCGGCGGGCGCCTGGCCGAGGCGCAGGCGGGGCTGCGCCGCGCGGCCCAGGAAGGCGAGAGCGGCCCCGCCGCCGTCCGCGCCATCGGCATGCACCTGGGCAAGCTGCGCCGCACGCTGACGCTCGCCAAGGCGGGCGCCGGCCTGCAGGAGGCCGCCAAGGCCTCGGGGGTGTTCTGGAAGCAGGAGCGTGAGTTCCTCCGCCAGGCCCGCGCCTGGAGCCTGGAGGAGCTCGACCGCATCCAGCCCGAGGTGCTGGCCGCCGACAAGGCCTGCAAGACCGCCGGCTCCCCCGACCGTCTCATCGCCGAACGCCTCGCCCTCACCGTGGCCGGCCGCGCCCGGCGCCTGGGGCTGTAGCCGCCCTTCGTCATCCGCGGCGTCCCCAACGGCCAGATCAGGCGATGATGGGTCCCGGACAAGCCGCTGTGCGGCTTTCCGGGATGACGAGATGGGAGGACGGGACTGCTACCGCCGGGTCAGTCGGCGGCAGATTTCGTCCAGCTGCTCCAGGCTCGCGTAGCGGATCTTCAGCTCTCCGGCGCCGCCGCGGTCGGCGATGTCGACGCTCATGCCGAGCGCGTCCTCGAGGTCGGCCTCCAGGGCCGAGGTGTCGGCGTCCTTCGACCGCTTCGGGCCGCTGGCCTTCTTCGCCGCCCCGCCGGCGGCAGCGCCGGGCTTGGCCAGGGCCTCGGCGTCGCGCACCGACAGGCCCTTCTCCAGGATCTGCTCGGCCAGCGCCTCCGGGTTCTCGGCCCCCAGGAGAGCCCGGGCGTGGCCGGCCGACAGCCGGCCCAGCACGACATGCTGCTGCACGCCCTCGGGAAGCTGCAGCAGGCGCAGGGTGTTGGCCACGTGGCTGCGGCTCTTGCCGACCTTCTCGGCGGCCTGTTCCTGCGTGTAGCCCATCCGGCCCATCAGCGACCGGTAGGCCCTCGCCTCTTCCATCGCGTTCAGGTCCGCGCGCTGGACGTTCTCGACGATGGCGATCTCGAAGGCGATCTCGTCGGCGACGTTGCGCACGAGCGCCGGGATGGTGCGCAGGCCCGAGCGCTGCGTCGCCCGCCAGCGGCGCTCGCCGGCGACGATCTCGTACTCGCCCGGCGCCTTGGGCGAGGGCCGCACCAGGATCGGCTGCAGCACCCCCTTGTCGCGGATGGAAGCCTCCAGCTCGGCGAGCTCGGCCTCGGCGAAATGCACCCGCGGCTGGTCGGGATTGCGGTGGATCAGCTCGATCGGGATCTCGCGCACCCCGGCCGTCGGATCGCCCGCGTGCTCGATCTCCTCGGCCTCGCCCAGCAGCGCCGAAAGGCCCCGGCCCAGTCCCCTGCGGTTCTCCGCCATCGTCACACCACCGCGTCAGCCGCCGCGCGCTTGCGGCGGTCGCGCTCGCGCAGGACCACTTCGCGCGCGAGCTTCAGATAGGCCTGGCTGCCGGCGCAGCGCAGGTCGTAGACCAGGGCCGGCTTGCCGAAGGACGGGGCCTCCGACACCCGCACGTTGCGCGGGATCACCGTCTGGTAGACCGTCTCGCCGAAGTGGCCGCGCACGTCGCGCGCCACCTGCTCGGACAGCGAGTTGCGCCGGTCGTACATGGTCAGGATCACGCCCTGGATCTCCAGGGCCGGATTGAGGCTGCCGCGCACGAGGTCGATGGTGCGCATGAGCTGGGTCAGGCCCTCGAGGGCGAAGAACTCGCACTGCAGCGGCACCAGCACGGCGTCGGCCGCGGCCATGGCGTTGACGGTCAGGAGGTTCAGCGACGGCGGGCAGTCGATCAGGACGTAGGTGTAGCCGCCCTCGGCCCGCAGCGGCGACAGCGCGTCGCGCAGCTTGAACGAGCGGCGGGCCTGCTGGCCCAGCTCCAGCTCGACGCCCGACAGGTCCGGGTCCGCCGGTACGATGTCGAGGCCGGGCACCGAGGTCTTCACCACCGCCTCGTGCACGGGCTTCTCGCCCATCAGCACGTCGTAGAGGGTGTGCTTGCGCTGGGCCCGGCCGACGCCCAGGCCCGTGGAGGCGTTGCCCTGCGGGTCGCTGTCGATCAGCAGCACCTTCTCGCCGACGGCGGCCAGGGCGGTGCCGAGATTGATCGCGGTCGTGGTCTTGCCGACCCCGCCCTTCTGGTTGGCGACCACCAGGACGCGCAGGGACCGGTCAGACTTTGCGGCCACGGCCCCGCTCCTTCCCGAGTCTCGTCACGCGCACGATCCGACCCCGCTCGTCACTCTGTGACGGTATGACATCCGCCTGGAAATCCCAAGATCTAGCGGCCTCGGCGAGCTCGGCTGCTACATCTTGTCCTTTCAGGAACAGGCCTACCGCGCCACCCTTCAGGTAGGGCCGCGCGTACCCCAACAGCCTTCCGAGCGGCGCACAAGCCCGCGCGGTGACGATGTCCACAGCAAGGTCGAGGTTTTCCGCCCTCTCGTTGTGAACCGTCGCGGGGAGGCCCAGCTCGGTGACCACTTCGGTCAGGAAGCGGCACCGCTTGGCCATGCTCTCCACCAGGTGGACGTGGAAGCCGGGCCGCCCCTTGCCGAGGATCGCCAGCACCAGGCCCGGGAACCCCGCGCCCGCCCCGAGATCGGCCCAGACGCGGGCGTCCGGGGCGAGCTTCAGCAGCTGGGCCGAATCCCAGGCGTGCCGGTTCCAGAAGTCCGGCAGGGTCTTGGGCCCGACGAGGTTCATCACCGCGTTCCCCGCCTCCAGCTTCGCCAGGAAGCGCTCGAGGTCGGCGATCTGTGCAGCTGTCGCGTCCGCCGCGGCGGCGAAGGACGCGGCGTCCAGCACCCGTCCTCCCCCATCGGGGGAGGGGAACCGCGCAGCGGTGGAGGGGGCCGTCCGCCCACTCAGCGCTTCCGGCAAGCCCCCTCCACCACCCTGCGGGTGGTCCCCCTCCCCCGATGGGGTGATTATGCACTTGACAAAGGTGGGCTTGTCCCTTAGATTCTAAGGGAAAATAGCACCCTGGCCGCCGCAAATGCTCCCCACCCCGCCTGACCTGACGCTCGACCAGATCATGACCCGTTTCGCGACGGACGAGGCGGCGCGGGCATATCTGGAAGCCGTGCGCTGGCCGGAAGGTCCGGTGTGCCCGCACTGCGGTAACGCTGACGCTGCCCGCGTTTATGAGATCGCGGCGAACCCCGCGAAGAAGGTCCGCGCCGGACTGCGGGAGTGCAAGGAGTGCGGCAAGCAGTTCACGGTGACCGTGGGAACGATCTTCGAGGACAGCAAAATCCCGCTCCGCAAGTGGCTCGTCGCTTGGTACATGCTGTGTTCCTCGAAGAAGGGAATCAGCGCCCTTCAGATGCAGCGGATGCTTGAACTTGGCTCCTATCGGTCGGCTTGGTTCATGATGCACCGCATCCGCTTCGCGCTGCGCGAGCCCGCGTTCACCGATAAACTCGGCGGCGGTGGCGGAACCGTCGAGGCCGACGAGACCTACGTGGGCGGCCGAGAGACGAACAAGCCTCTCGCCAAGCGCAAGCGCGGCCAGATCGGTGGCGTGGGGAAGCAGGTGGTTTTCACCTTGGTGGAGCGCGGCGGGCGCGCTCGTTCCTTCCGCGTGCCCAACGTCACGGGCAAGACGCTCGACCCCATTCTCCGCGCGCACGTCAGCAGCGACGCGACCCTTATGACGGACGAAGCAGGGCAGTACCGTAATATCGGCAAGGAATTCGCGGCTCACGAGACCGTCAACCACGGTAAGGACGAGTATGTTCGCGGGAAGGCTCACTCCAACACTGTGGAGGGTTACTTCTCCCTGTTCAAGCGGGGCCTGAACGGTACTTTCCACCACATCGGACCGCAGTACCTCAATCAATATCTTGCCGAATTCGACTTCCGCTACAACCATCGTGACATTTCGGACGGCGCCCGTACGCGAGAAGGCCTCAAGAAGGTTCGCGGCAAGCGTCTCATGCTTCACCGCGCCGCGCCGCGACCCTGACATGGCTTTCTCTGTCCTCAAGCGCGCCTCGGAACGACGATCCGAACATCTGCTGAATGACCTTCTGGTTACGCAGGGGTGGGACTTGCGACGCCCGCCGCAAGGCGACTGCCTCTTTCAGCACGAGTACCGCGGCTTCCCGGAGCTTGCGGAGATTTTGGGGCGAGCAAGCAAGTCGGGCGGCGGGGCTGGGGTCCCTGAAGCGTTGCTCGTCGACCGCTCGTCCACAGCGGCGACCGCCGTCATCGAAGCCAAGGCGTCAGCCTCGGATATCGATAAGGCGGTCGCGGAGGCGCAACACTACGCCGCCGCGTTCATTGCCGCCGGTTACCCCACGCTGGCCATCGGTCTGGCGGGCGTCTCGGATGACGACTTCAGGCTTCGCGTATCCAAGTGGGATGGCGCGGGCTGGGCGCCCATCACGTACGACGGCAAGCCGATTGGCTGGGTCCCCACCCGCGCTGACCTTGCACGCCTCACCGCCCCCTCGCATCCCGCAGAACTGCGCCCCTCCATCCCTCCGCAGGAGGTGCTCGCCTCCCGAGCGGACGAGATCAACCGCCTTCTGCGCGAAGCAAACATCAAGGATGAATTCCGCCCCGCCGTTGTCGCCGCGATCATGCTGGCGCTGTGGCAGTCCGGCGGCGATCTGCGGCGCGACAAACAGTGGATACTGAAGGACATCAACGCCGCCTGCCGTGAGGCGTTTGTGAAGGCCGGCAAGGCGGGGTTGGCGAACAGCATTCGCGTAGACGCCGCGAACGAGAAGCTGGCAGAACGGGCGCGACGGATCGCGACCATTCTGGAGCGCCTCAATGTCACGGTGCTCACGGCCGAACACGACTACCTGGGCCAGCTATATGAGACGTTCTTCCGCTACACCGGCGGAAACACCATCGGGCAGTATTTCACGCCGCGTCACATCGCGCGGATGATGGCCGACCTGTGCGGGGTCGGTAAGGACGACGTGATCCTTGATCCTGCCTGCGGGACTGGCGGCTTCCTGATCGCCTGCATGGACCGCATCCTCCATCAGCACACGATCTCCCGTGTGCAAATGGTGAAGGTGGTCGCCAAGCAGTTGAACGGCTTCGAGAGCGAGCCGGTGACGGCGGCGCTGTGCGTCGCCAACATGATCCTGCGCGGCGACGGCTCGACCGGTATTCACCAGGCAGACGCGCTGACGTCCCCCGAGTTTCCCGCCGGGCTGGCCACCGTCGCGCTGACCAACCCGCCCTTCCCGCACAAGAAGACGGATACGCCTGCGGAGGCGTTCGTGGATCGTGCCCTAGAGGGCCTTCAGACGGGCGGTCGGCTGGCAGTGATCTTGCCGACGAGTACGCTCGTAAAGCAGGACAAGGGCGGCTGGCGCGCGCAGATACTCAAGCACAATAGCTTGCTCGGCGTGTGCCAACTCCCCGACGAGCTGTTCCAGCCCTTCGCCGCCGCCACAACCTCTGTGGTGCTTCTCGAAAAGGGCCGTCCGCACGACCCCAAGCGCAAGACGGCCTTTGTCCGGCTGCATCATGACGGCTTTGTCCTGAGGAAGGGCGCGCGGATCGAGCGCGCGAGCGAGCCGAACGAGATCCCCGCGGCCGTCGAGGCGCTGCTGAACAAGACGGAACAGCCGGGCTTCTCGGGTGCGGCCAGCGTGGCTGGCGCGCAGGAGTGGGCGGTCGGCGCCTATATCGAGTCGGCGCCGCCGGCAGACGTCGAGATGCGCGAAGCGGTCGATGAACTTCAGCGTCGCCTCGCCTCGTTCTACACGCGCTACGCCCCCGAGGTTCTCGCACAACGGGACGCTATCGCGAGCGGCGACATCGCCCAGGTGGCGTATCGGTCAACCCTCTCGAAGCAGAAGGTGAAGAACGCTGCGGAGATCACCGGCTCGGCTGATCAGATCGGCGGCCGGTTCGATATCTTCTACGGCCTCGGTGAGATCGAATCGCGCGAGGGGATGGCGCCGGGACGCACGCTGATCGTTTCGCCTACGGAGCAATACAACGGCTGCTACGGGTGGCTCGACTTCCACACCGTTCTTGAGCCGCCGTTTATCACCGTCGCTCGGACGGGCAGCATCGGCGAGGCGTTCGTTCATCTGGAGCCCTGCGCCCCGAATTCTGATTGCTTGGTGCTGCTCCCGCGCAAGCCTGAGTGGGCATCGGTCCCGGACCTTCTCTTGGCGGCGTCCGCCATCCGCCTTGAGCGCTGGCGCTACAACTACGGCCGAAAGATCACCCCAACCCGAATTGCGGGTGTGCGGCTCGCCTTCTCCGAGCAACTGCGCGCGTACACCGCCGACCTCTGCGGGCGCTTCGAAAGGGTGATCGAGGCCAGCCTCGACCCCTACCGAGAGGACATGGAGGACGAGCGCGACCTGGAGGTGGCGCGCGCGCGCTTGGCCGAACTCGTGGATGGCCCGGCCCGGCTGGTACAGGGTGACGAGCTTCGCGACAGGCTTGCGAAGATCGAGGGCTAAGGATGCCGGGGCTCTACGGCTTCGCCTTCACCGAGGTTGCGCTGAGGTTTCTGGAGTCTGTCCCGGCGAAGTTTCAGGGACAGATCAAAAAGAAGATCGAGACCTTGGGGGCGGCTCCGCATCCCCCTGGGTGCAAGAAGCTCAAGGGTCAAAGCGACGCTGCCGACGAAGTGTACCGCGTCCGATCCGGCGACTACCGCATTCTCTATGTGGTGAGAGACAATGCGAAACAGATCGTCATCCTCGACATAGGCCACCGCAAGGACGTCTATCGATGAAGCCGAAACCCAGGCCCGCCGCCGCTCAAGATGGTCCGCTGAAGGTGGATCGCCCGTTTGATGACGCCATCACGCGCGCCTTGTCGGTGAAGCCGCCAGCCGGGGGCTGGGCGGCCTACGAGGCCAAGCTGAAGGCCGATAAGGCGAAGGCCGAAAAACCCAAGAAAACCGGCTAGCCCACCGGCGCGCCGACCAGCCCCCCGAGACGTCGCTCAGCGCCTCCTTTGTCAGGTGCATAATCACCCCCGATGGGGGAGGAGAAGCTGGCGGGCGGCGATCGCTCATGCCGCGCGGCGGCGGACGTGGGCCAGGAGGGCGGTCAGCGCCCCCGGCGTGACCCCTTCGATCCGGGCGGCCTGGCCCAGGGTCAGCGGCCGGACGGCGGCCAGCTTCTCACGGACCTCGTTCGAGAGGCCGCCGATGGCGCCGTAGTCGAGGTCGGCCGGCAGGCGCAGGTCCTCGTCCCGGCGGAAGGCCTCGGCGTCAGCCGCCTGGCGGTCGAGGTAGCCGGCGTAAGAAGCGTCGATCTCCACCTGCTCGCGCACCGCCGGGCTCCAGTCGCCGACCTGCGGCCAGATCCGCGCGAGGTCGTCGAAGCCGATGGTGGGATAGGCCAGGAGCTGCAGCAGGTTCCGGCGCTGGCCGTCGGCCTTGACCGGCAGGCCGGCCTTCTGGGCTTCGGCCGGGGTCAGCGACAGGCCATTCGCCATCGCCCGGGCCTCGGCGAGCGCCCGTTGTTTCACGTGAAACACGCCGGCCCGCTCGGAGCCCACGACGCCGAGCTCCACCCCCTTCCCCGTCAGCCGCTGGTCGGCGTTGTCGGCCCGCAGGGTCAGGCGGAACTCGGCCCGGCTGGTGAACATGCGATACGGCTCGGTGACCCCGCGCGTGACCAGGTCGTCGATCAGCACGCCGATGTAGGCCTCGTCGCGGGCGAACTGCGCCGGCTCGGCCCCCGACGCCGCGCGCGCGGCGTTGAGCCCGGCCACCAGTCCCTGGGCGCCGGCCTCCTCATAGCCCGTCGTGCCGTTGATCTGGCCGGCGAGATAGAGGCCCGGCAGGCGCTTGGCCTCCAGGGTCGGGTAGAGTTCGCGCGGATCGACATAGTCGTATTCGATCGCGTAGCCGTGGCGCTTGACCACCACCTGCTCCAGGCCGGGGATGGTCCGCAGGAACAGGTCCTGGGTCTCGGTCGAGACCGAGGTTGAGATGCCGTTCGGATAGACGGTGTCGTCGTCCAGGCCCTCGGGCTCCAGGAAGATCTGGTGGCTGGTCTTGTCGCGGAAGCGGACCACCTTGTCCTCGATCGAGGGGCAGTAGCGGGGACCGCGGCCCGAGACCCGGCCGCCGTAGACCGCGCTCTCCTCCAGCCGCTCGGCGATGATCCGGTGGGTCTCCTCGGTCGTGTAGGTCACGCCGCAGCGGATCTGCGGGACGGTGATCGCCTCGGTCAGGAACGAGAACGGGATCGGCTCGGCGTCCGCCTCCTGCATCTCCAGCCGGTCCCAGGCGATGGTCTTCCCGTCCAGCCGTGCGGGGGTGCCGGTCTTCAGCCGGCCCATGGAAAGGCCCAGGGCATAGAGGCGGTCCGACAGGCCGATGGCCGGCGCATCGCCGATCCGGCCCGCCGGGATGCGGGTCTCGCCCTGGTGGATCACCCCCTTCAGGAAGGTGCCGGTGGTCAGCACCACCCGGCCGGCGGGATAGGTCTCGCCGCTGGCGCCGACGACGCCGGTCACCCGCCCGTCCTGGACGACCAAGTCCTCGACCGCCTCGGCCCTGACGGTCAGGTTCGGCGTGGCGAGGAGCTCGGCCTGCATGGCCTCGCGATAGAGCCGGCGGTCGATCTGCGAGCGCGGTCCGCGCACCGCCGCGCCCTTGGAGCGGTTCAGCATCCGGAACTGGATGCCCGAGACGTCGGCCAGGCGGCCCATCAGGCCGTCGAGCGCGTCGATCTCGCGGACGAGGTGGCCCTTGCCCAGGCCGCCGATCGCCGGGTTGCAGCTCATCTCGCCGATCGTCTCGACCTTGTGGGTGAGCAGCAGGGTGCGCGCGCCGAAGCGCGCCGCGGCGGCGGCCGCTTCGCATCCGGCGTGTCCGCCGCCGATGACGATGACGTCCCAGGTCGACATGAGGCGGCTCATATAGTCGAAGGCCGTCGCTGTTTCACGTGAAACGTCGGCGAAAGCGGCCCAGGCGAGGGGTGCGGCATTCTTTCCCCATGGCGAAGGTAGGAATTCCGGCCGCGCCGCCCCACTTCAGGCGAGCCGGTCCTGCGCACCCCGCCCGGCGGCGCGAGCCCCCCAACCCCGACCGCCGGGGCGCGGGGCCGGTAGCCAAAGGCCAAGGCGCGTCCGCGCGGCCCCTCTCTCCAGGCCGCGCGGATTGCCTGGCCTCGTTGCGGTGTTTCACGTGAAACACCGGCGGCGGATGGGTCCCGGCTTTCGCCGGGATGGCCCCGTCGCGCGGTCACTTCCCGATGCAGAAGGTGGCGAAGATCCGGCCCAGCACGGCCTCGGGGTCGATGCGGCCGGTGATCCGGTCCAGGGCCCGGGCCGCGAGGCGCACGTCCTCGGCGGCCAGCTCCACATGCTCATCGTGGCCGATGGCGTGGCGCAGGCGCTCGGACGCTTCCGCCAGCAGCTCGCGGTGCCGCAGCCGCGTGGCCGCGGGCGGCTCGCCCCCGCCGAGCGACTCCACCACCCGCTCGGACAGAGTCTCCTTCAGCCAGGCCATGTCGCCGGGGCCCCTGGCGGTGACCTCGGCCGCGGGAATCCCGATCCGCCGGGCCACCTCGGCCGCCCAGGCGCCCGCGTTACCGACGGGCAGGTCCCGCTTGGTGATCAGGCACAGGTCTCCCTCCCCGATCTCGGCCGGCAGGTCCGGGGTCTCCTCCGACGAGCCGTCCACCAGCCACAGGCGCAGGTCGGCCCCCTCGGCCCAGGCTCGGGCCCGGCGCACCCCCTCGGCCTCGATCTCGTCGGCGGTGTCGCGCAGGCCCGCGGTGTCGGCCATCAGGACCTTGTAGCCGGCGAGCACCATCGGAACCTCGATGACGTCGCGGGTGGTCCCGGGCGTGGCGGTGACGATGGCGGCCTCGCGGCCAGCGAGGGCGTTCAGCAGGGTGCTCTTGCCGGCGTTCGGCGCGCCCACCAGGGCGATGCGGAAGCCCTCCCGCACCCGCTCGCCGCGGGCCGCGTCGGCCGCAGCCGCCTCGATCTCGGCCGCCAGGGTCTCCAGCACCGGCCGGGCGCGGGCGGCCACGTCGGCCGGCACCTCCTCGTCGGGGAAGTCCACGGCCGCCTCGAACAGGGCCAGGGCCTCGGTCAGGGCCTCGCGCCAGCGGGCCTGCACCTGCGACAGCCGGCCGCCCAGCTGCTCCAGAGCCTGGCGGCGCTGGCCTTCCGTCTCGGAGTCGATCAGATCGGCGACGCCCTCGGCCTGGGCCAGGTCCAGCTTGCCGTTCTCGAACGCCCGGCGGGTGAACTCCCCCGGCTCCGCCAGGCGCAGCCCCAGCCCCGCCAGCGCCTCGACCAGCGCCCCGGTCACCGCAGTACCGCCATGCACGTGGAACTCGGCGGCGTCTTCGCCGGTGTAGCTCCCGGGACCGGGGAACCAGAGCACCAGAGCCTGGTCGATCTCCCCGCCGTCCGCATCGAACAGCCGCCGCACGCTGGCGCGCCTGGGCTCGGGCAGGTCGCCGGCGAGGGTCCGCACGGCCGTCTGCGTCCGGGGACCGGACACCCGCACCACCGCCACGGCCGCCCGGCCCGGGGCCGTGGCGGGCGCGAAGATGGTGTCGCTCATTCCTTGGGCGTGGCCGCGCCCAGCCCCGCTTCCATCATCTTGCGGAACTGCTCCTGCGCCCCGGCCCCGACGCTCATCCAGTTCTTCATGAACTCCTCGGGGGAGAGGAGCTGGATGTTGGCGTCGATGCGCTTGCCCATCTCCTGGACCAGGTGGTCGTTGAGGGCGCTGACGTCCGGAAGCCCCAGGAAACGGCGGGCCTCTTCGGGGGTGCAGTCCACTTCGATCGTCATCTTCATGGGTAAAAGTCCTGCCGCTTGCGTATGGCCGCAACGGGCCGTCTCGCGCTACTAGCCCTATCCTGAGGGCTTTGAACATCCGGGAGACCACGACATGGGCGAACGCATCACCATCACCGCCGCGGACGGCGCCTTCGACGCCTATGTGGCGCGGCCGCAGGCGGCCAAGGCGCCGGCGATCGTGGTGATCCAGGAGATCTTCGGCGTGAACAAGGTCATGCGCGACATCTGCGACGACCTCGCCGCCCAGGGCTATCTGGCCGTCTGCCCCGATCTCTTCTGGCGGATCGAGCCCGGCATCGACATCACCGACCAGTCCGAGGCCGAGTGGAAGAAGGCCTTCGAGCTGTTCAACGCTTTCGACGTCGACCAGGGCGTCCGCGACATCCGGGCCACCATCGACCAGGTCCGCAAGGATCCGGCCTGCAACGGCAAGGTGGGCGCGGTGGGCTACTGCCTGGGCGGCCTGCTGGCGTTCCTGACCGCCGCCCGCACCGACGCCGACGCCTCGGTCTCGTACTACGGCGTGGGGATCGAGAACCGCGTCGGCGAGGCCGAGAAGCTGACCCGGCCGCTGCTGATGCACGTGGCCGAGGAGGACCAGTTCGTGCCGAAGGCGGCCCAGGCGGTCATACTCCAGGCGCTGAAGCACCACCCGCAGGTCGAGCTCCACACCTATCCCGGCCGCGACCACGCCTTCGCGCGCAAGGGCGGCGAGCACTACCACGAGGGCGACGCCGGCCAGGCCAATACCCGCACCCTCGCCTTTTTCAAGAAGGCCCTCGGCTGATGCGCGCCGTCCAGTTCGCCCGCACCGGCGGGCCCGAGGCGCTCGAGCTGGTGCAGGTGGAAACGCCCTCCCCCGGCCCGGGCCAGGCGCTGGTCCGCCACGAGGCCATCGGCGTCAACTTCATCGACACCTACTTCCGAAGCGGCCTCTACCCGGCCAAGCTGCCCTGCATCCCCGGCGGCGAGGCGGCCGGGGTGGTCGAGGCCGTCGGCGAGGGCGTCACGCGGGTGAAGCCTGGCGACCGGGTCGCCTACATCGGCGGCTTCGGCGGCTACGCCGAGGCGGGCCTGGCGGTCGCCGACCGGCTGGTGAAACTGCCGGACGGCATCGATACGCGGGTGGCCGCCGCCGCCCTCCTCAAGGGAATGACGGTCGAGGCGTTCGTGCGGCGGTGCTACCCGGTCCGCCCGGGTCAGACCGTGCTGGTGCACGCCGCCGCCGGCGGGGTGGGCCAGATCATGGTCCAGTGGCTGAAGGCCATCGGCGCCGAGGTGATCGCCACCGTAGGCTCGCAGGCCAAGGCGGCGAAGGCCCGCGCGCTGGGCGCCGACCACGTCATCCTCTACCGCGAGCAGGACGTGGCCGCCGAGGTCCGCCGGATCACCGGGGGCCAGGGCGTGCCCGTCGCCTACGACTCGGTCGGCAAGGACACCTTCGAGGGCACCCTGGCCAGCCTGGCCCGCCGCGGCTGGTTCGTCAGCTTCGGCAACGCCTCGGGCCCGGCGCCGCCGGTCGACCCGATCCGGCTGATGCGCGGCGGCTCGCTCGTCTTCACCCGGCCGACCCTGTTCGACTATACGGCGACGCCGCAGGAGCTGGAGGAGAGCGCCGCGGCGCTGTTCGAGATGATCGGCTCGGGCAAGGTGAAGATCGACATCGGCCAGACCTTCGCCCTCGCCGAAGCGCGCCGGGCGCACGAGGCGCTGGAGAGCCGGGCCACGGTCGGCGCGAGCCTGCTGATTCCATGAGGACCCTTCCCTCCCCCTCGTGGGGAGGGACAGGCCGCTCTCTGTCGCGCAGGGACAGGCACGCCCGTACGGTTTTCGCGGCTAAATTCGCGACAGAGCCGATTTTCCATAACGAAGGGGCTCCGGTCTCCCGAAGCCCCTGAAATCGCTCGATATTTCGAAGAACGCGTTACGTGTTCATCGACTGGAAGAAGTCATCGTTGTTCTTCGAGCCGCGCAGCTTGTCGAGCAGGAACTCGATGGCGTCCTGGGCGCCCATCGGGTTGAGGATGCGGCGCAGGATGTAGGTCTTCTGGAGGTGCTCCTTCGGGGTGATGAGCTCCTCCTTCCGGGTGCCGGACTTCAGCACGTCGATAGCCGGGAAGATCCGCTTGTCGGCCACCTTCCGGTCCAGGACGATTTCCGAGTTACCGGTGCCCTTGAACTCTTCGAAGATGACTTCGTCCATCCGGCTGCCGGTGTCGATCAGGGCCGTGGCGATGATCGTCAGCGAGCCGCCCTCCTCGATGTTCCGGGCGGCGCCGAAGAAGCGCTTGGGCCGCTGCAGGGCGTTGGCGTCCACGCCGCCGGTCAGCACCTTGCCCGAGGACGGGACGACGGTGTTGTAGGCGCGGCCGAGGCGGGTGACCGAGTCCAGCAGGATGACGACGTCGCGCTTGTGCTCGACCAGGCGCTTGGCCTTCTCGATGACCATCTCGGCCACCTGGACGTGACGGGTCGCCGGCTCGTCGAAGGTCGAGGAGATGACCTCGCCCTTCACGGTCCGCTGCATGTCGGTGACTTCTTCCGGGCGCTCGTCGATCAGCAGGACGATCAGGTAGCACTCGGGGTGGTTCTTCTCGATCGACTTGGCGATGTTCTGCAGCATCACCGTCTTGCCGACCCGCGGGGGCGCCACGATCAGGCAGCGCTGGCCCTTGCCGAGCGGAGCGACGATGTCGATCACCCGGCCCGAGCGGTCCTTCAGGGTCGGATCGTCGATCTCCATCCGCAGGCGCTCGTCGGGATAGAGCGGCGTCAGGTTGTCGAACAGCACCTTGTGCCGCACGTTCTCGGGCGGCTCGAAGTTGATCTGGTCGACCTTCACCAGGGCGAAGTAGCGCTCGCCCTCGCGCGGGGCGCGGACCGCGCCGACCACGGTGTCACCGGTGCGCAGGCCGAACTTCCGGATCTGCGAGGGGCTGACGTAGATGTCGTCGGGGCCGGGGAGATAGTTGGCCTCGGGGCTGCGCAGGAAGCCGAAGCCGTCCTGGACCACCTCGAGCGTGCCCGAGCCCTCGATCTCGACGCCTTCCTCGGCCAGCGTCTTGAGGATCGCGAACATCATGTCCTGCTTGCGCATGGAGTTCGCGGACTCGACCTCGAGCTGCTCGGCGAAGGCCAGCAGGTCGGAGGGCGACTTGTCCTTCAGCTCCTGCAGGCTCATGCGCGTCAGGCCCATGGCGGCGATCGCCTTGGCGGCCTCGGACGGCTCGTCCGCGTCGGCGTGGGCGTCGGTCTCTTCGGCCGGGGTCTCGGCGACCTGGGGCTCGGCGTCTTGAGCGGCGGGGTCGGCCGTTTCGGCCTCGGGGAAGTCCTGGGTGTCGTCTTGCATCTTGAATCTACTTGGGAAATCGCTCGCGCCGGGACGGAGTCCGGGCGCGGGCTGGAAGGGATGACGGCGTCCGTCGGGTCGCCGATGTGAACGTTTCGGGAGCCGGGCCGCTGCGCGAGGAGCCGCGCAAGGCCGGCGGAAGGGCGGGGCGCGCCGCGGATCGCCGCGTCGCGTGGGCCCAGCGGAACCACATGCCGGCGGGCCGGTCAAGAAGATCAGGCGGCGTAGGCCCTCATGTGGGGTGCGGCCGGGCGGCTGTCCAGGGCGGGTTCAGCCGCCGAACTGCAGGGTCACGGCCAGGACGGCCACGATGGCGGCGACGAACGGCAGCTCGTTGGTCGCCCGCCAGAACTTCGCGGACTTCGGGCGCTGACCCGCCGCCAGCTTCTTGCGGGCTCCGGCCAGGAAGCCGTGCCAGCCCGAGAGGAATGTGACCACCGCCAGCTTCACCAGCATCCAGGGCTGGAGGAGGAAGCCCCAGCCGGCCCCCGTGGCGTAGACGTGCCAGAGGATGAGCGTCACGCCGAGCACCCAGGTGATCGTCATGGCCGGATTGATGATGATCCGCAGGAGCTTGCGCTCCCACACCTGGAAGTGGGCGTCGAACTCGGTCCCGGGCGGCGCCGTCTCGGTGTGGTAGGCGTAGAGCCGCGGCAGGTAGAGCATGCCGGCCATCCAGGCGATCACCGCAATGATGTGCAGCCCGCGCAGCAGGTCATAGCTCAGGAATTCCGGCCAGCTCATGCAGTCCCCCCGTTCCGGCAGGCGCATCTTCCATGCGCCGCCGGGCACAGCCAAGGCCCGAACGGCGCAGCGCCGCTCCGGTCCAGCGCCCCCAGCGCCGCCTCGGCCAACGTCCCGATGAACGGCTCGGCCACCCCCGGCGCCGGCGCGCGCAGATAGACCGGCACGCCGGACTCCTTGGCCAGGGCGGCATACTCGTGGTCGAGCTCGACCAGGGTCTCCACATGCTCGGAGACGAAGGCGATCGGCGAGACCAGCAGGCCCTTGCCCTCGGCGCCGGCGCGGCGGACCTCGTCGTCGGTGGCGGGCCCGAGCCACTTCAGCGGCCCCACCCGGCTCTGATAGCTGATCCCCCAGTCGGTGAACTCGGGCAGCAGGGCCGCCACGGCCGCGGCGCTCGCCTGCACCTGCGCCTCGTAGGGGTCGCCGGCGTCCACAACCTTCTGCGGCAGGCCGTGGGCGGAGAACAGCAGCCTGATATCGCTGGGCTTTCCGGCCTTCTCCCAGGTCTGCCGGATCAGCCGGGCGTGCGCCTCGGCGAGGCCCGGCGCATTGGGATAGCAGCAGACCGTGCGGCTCTTGCCCGGACCCTTGTAGGCGCGGGCCCAGTCCTTCACCGACGAGCCGGTGGTGGTCGTCGAATACTGCGGATAGAGCGGCAGCAGCACGATCTCGTCGGGGGCGAAGGCCGCGACCTGGCGGGCGGTCTCCTTCGCCAGCGGCCTCCAGTAGCGCATGGCGATGAAGGCGCGGGCCTCGACGTCCGGCGCGCGGCGGGCGAGCTCGGCCTCCAGCGCCCGGGCCTGGGCCTCGGTCTCGGGCAGCAGGGGCGAGCGGCCGCCCATGATCGCGTAGTTGGCCTGGGCCGTCTTCTCGCGCGTGGTCGAGATCAGCGCCGCCAGCGGATAGCGGGCGATCGCCGGCAGGCCGATGATCGCCGGATCGCGGAACAGGTTGAACAGGAAGGGCCGCACCGCCTCGGGCCCGTCGGGGCCGCCGAGGTTGAAGAGGACGACCGCGAGCTTCATCGGACGGGTTTCCCCGTCACCCGCGAGACGACGCGGGCGATGTTCTCGATGGGCGTGTCGGGCAGGACGCCGTGGCCGAGGTTGAAGATCCAGGGCCCGTCGCCCCACTGGGCCAGGAGCTGGTCCACGCGGGCGTCGAGGGCGGGGCCGCCTTCCCGAAGCAGCAGGTTGTCGAGAGCGCCCTGGATGCAGCGCCCCTGGGCCTGCAGCCGCCGGCCGAGGGCGGCGGTCGCCTGCACGTCGAGGGCGATCCCCTCCACCGGCACGCCTTCCGCATAGGTCTCGACCTGGGCGCCGGCCCCGCGGGGGAAGCCGATGATCGGAACGGTGACGCCGGCGGCGCGCACCTTCTCGACGATGGCCGCGTGAGGGCGGACCACGATCCGCTCGAAGACGTCCTCGGACAGGCTCTCGGCCCAGCTCTCGAACAGCTTCAGCGCCTGGGCGCCGGCCTTGGCTTGCATCACCAGGTAGCGGGCGGTGGCGTCCACCAGCACGTCCAGCAGGGCGTCCAGTTCGTCGGGATGGGCGTAGGCGTAGGCCCGGGCCGCCTCGCGCTCGGAACCCTTCCGCTCGAGCATGTAGGTGGCCACGGTCCAGGGCGCCCCCGCGAAGCCGATCAGCGCCCGGTCCGGCTCGAGCTCGGCGCGGACGCGGGCCAGGGTCTCACCGACCGCCGACAGCCGCCCGGTGGACGCCTCCACCTGGTCGCGCAGGGCCTCGATCGGGGGCAGTTCGCCGAGCTTGGGGCCCTCGCCCGCCTCGAACCAGACGTCCTGGCCCAGCGCCAGGGGGATCAGCAGGATGTCGGCGAAGACGATCGCCCCGTCCATCGGGAAGCGCCGCATCGGCTGCAGCGTGGCCTCGGCGGCCATCTCGGGATCCAGGCAGAAGGCGATGAAGTCCTTCGCCCGGGACCTGAGCTCGCGGTACTCGGGCAGCGAGCGCCCCGCCTGCCGCATGAACCAGATCGGAGGGCGCTCCAGCGTCTCGCCGGCGAGGGCGCGCAGGAGCTTGGGCGGGGGGGTGCTCATCGGGAGCCTTAAAGCCTGCCCCGCGCCGGGGCTCAAGGGCCCATCAGGGCGAGGGATCCTTCGATCCGGAAAGCCCTCTTCCCTTCAAACCTTAAGAATCTTGAAAAGGATTGGGGCAGGAGAAGAAGGGCCTGTCGGCGGCGTGGATAATCGGGGCGATCCCTGCGACATCCCGCGCTCAATCCCCAGGTTGTCCGCACCGGCGGCGCGGCGTTTTCCCGGCCTGTGGATCGCGGGGACGGACCGCCGAACCCCTCCTGGCGCATTAAGAATCCATTAACGGACGGAGGGGAGGACCGGCGGTCCGCGAGCCCCCGCCCGCGGGCTGTCGACATCCGCGGGCTGGAACATCCTCCGGCGCCCGCCCCTGTTGGTTAAGGAAGCGTAAACGGCCCGATTCATCCCGGTCATTCCCGGAGGCCCGGAACGGCGCCTCCGCGCACGGCCTCTATCCCCATCGGCGCTCCCGTTCGCTAAGAGGGAGTCCACAGATTTCATCCCCAGCTTC